>NZ_JALBUO010000001.1:0-2598250 GCF_022669095.1 Enterobacter sp. I4
GAAAACCTGGCGTTACTGCTGCAAAACTACGACAAGATCGAATTCCAGGGGCTGGCGCCGATTGCGCGCGATTTTTACGTCTTTATCCCGTCGTGGCTGTGGCCCGATCGCCCCGGTATTGTCCTCAACACGGCGAACTATTTCACCTGGGAAGTGCTGAACAACCATTCCGGTCTGGCGATTTCGCCAACCCTGATCGGCTCGCTGGTAGTGATGGGCGGTAACTGGTTTATCCTGCCTGGCGCGATCGCGGTAGGGCTGATAATAAAATGGTTCGACTGGCTGTACACGCTGGGCAATGAAGAGACCAACCGCTACAAAGCCGCTGTTTTGCACAGTTTCTGTTTCGGTGCCATTTTCAATATGATCGTTCTGGCGCGCGAGGGGCTAGATTCGTTCGTCTCACGCGTGGTGTTCTTTATGGTCGTTTTCGGCATCTGTCTGCTGCTGGCAAAACTCCTGTACTGGCTGTTTGAAAGTGCAGGGCTTGTGCACAGACGTGAGCCACAGGGCAGCACAACGCTGCCGCAAGTCTGAGTAGGGATTATCATGACGGATACAACTTCAGCACCGCGTTATGCGCTGCGTGGGCTACAGCTTATCGGCTGGCGTGATATGCAACATGCGCTGGATTTTCTGTTCGCGGACGGGCAGATGAAATCGGGCACGCTGGTGGCCATCAACGCAGAAAAAATGCTGGCGGTTGAGGACAATGCGGAAGTGAAAGGCCTGATTGAGGCCGCGGAGTTCAAATACGCAGACGGTATAAGCGTGGTGCGTTCAATCCGGAAAAAGTTTCCTGGCGCTAATGTTTCTCGCGTGGCGGGAGCCGATCTCTGGGAGCGGCTTATGGAGCGCGCAGGGGCTGAAGGCACGCCGGTGTTTCTGATAGGCGGTAAGCCCGAGGTGCTGGCGCAGACGGAACAAAAGCTGCGCAGCCAGTGGAACGTTAACATCGTGGGCAGCCAGGATGGCTACTTCAGGCCGGAAGACCGCCAGGCGCTCTTTGAGCGCGTGCGCGACAGCGGGGCGAAAATTGTCACCGTTGCCATGGGATCACCGCGCCAGGAGATCCTGATGCGTGATTGCCGTCTGGTCAGCCCGGATGCGCTTTATATGGGCGTTGGCGGCACCTACGACGTCTTTACCGGCCACGTTAAGCGTGCGCCAAAGGTCTGGCAAAACCTGGGGCTGGAGTGGCTGTACCGCCTGCTTTCCCAGCCGACGCGTATCAAACGGCAGATTCGTCTGCTGCGCTACCTCGCCTGGCACTACACCGGAAAAATGTAACCACAAGGCAGCGCGATCTGCTGTTCGCGCTGCAATGCCTCCCGCAAAACTGCTGAGTTTATGCGCAATGCATTCATTTTTTTAATGCATTGTTTGCCATTTGCCAGAATTTAAGAAACCATTCGCTCCGTATTTCAGTACCCCTCAAAAATAATAACCGGCAGTAAGTCGGGAAACAGCAAACACAACCGAGGATTTATGGCAGAGAAAAAACCGGAGCTTCAGCGTGGGCTGGAAGCTCGACATATTGAATTGATCGCGCTGGGCGGAACAATCGGCGTTGGCCTGTTTATGGGCTCGGCAAGCACGCTGAAGTGGGCGGGCCCTTCCGTCCTGCTGGCCTATATCATTGCCGGGCTGTTCGTCTTCTTCATCATGCGCTCCATGGGCGAAATGCTTTTCCTGGAGCCGGTGACGGGCTCTTTCGCCGTTTACGCCCACCGTTATATGAGCCCGTTTTTCGGCTATCTCACGGCCTGGTCGTACTGGTTTATGTGGATGGCCGTCGGCATTTCAGAGATCACCGCCATCGGGGTCTACGTGCAGTTCTGGTTCCCGGAGATGGCCCAGTGGATACCCGCGCTAATCGCCGTAGGGCTGGTAGCGCTGGCGAACCTTGCCGCCGTTCGTCTTTACGGCGAAATCGAGTTCTGGTTTGCGATGATCAAAGTCACCACTATCATCGTAATGATTGTCGTGGGCCTCGGCGTCATCTTCTTTGGCTTCGGTAACGGCGGGCACGCCATCGGTTTTGGTAACCTGACAGAGCACGGCGGCTTCTTTGCGGGCGGCTGGAAGGGCTTCCTGACGGCGCTCTGTATCGTGGTGGCATCCTATCAGGGCGTTGAGCTGATCGGCATTACCGCGGGTGAAGCGAAAAACCCACAGGTCACGCTGCGTAGCGCGGTTGGCAAGGTGCTGTGGCGTATCCTGATTTTCTACGTGGGTGCGATCTTCGTTATCGTCACCATATTCCCCTGGAACGAGATCGGCACTACCGGCAGCCCGTTTGTCTTAACCTTCGCTAAGATTGGCATCACGGCGGCAGCCGCCATTATCAACTTTGTGGTGCTGACGGCGGCGCTCTCGGGCTGTAACAGCGGGATGTACAGCTGCGGACGCATGCTTTACGCGCTCTCGCAGAACAAACAGCTGCCGGCAGCGATGGGCAAAGTCTCCCGCGTGGGGGTCCCCGTGGCGGGCGTGGCGGTGTCGATTGTGATCCTGCTGATTGGCTCTTGCCTGAACTACATCATCCCGAATCCGCAGCGCGTATTCGTGTATGTTTATAGCGCCAGCGTGCTGCCGGGAATGGTACCGTGGTTTGTTATTCTGATTAGCCAGCTGCGTTTTCGTCAGGCGCACAAACAGGCGATTGCCAGCCATCCGTTCCGCTCCATTCTGTTCCCGTATGCGAACTATTTAACGATGGCGTTCCTGATTTGCGTATTAATTGGAATGTACTTTAATGAAGATACCCGCATGTCGCTGTTTGTCGGGATGATCTTCCTGGCCGCCGTGACGGCTGCCTATAAGCTTTTTGGCCTGGGCCGCCGTGGCTCCGCCCAGGAAGTGGAGGAATAAGCGGCAAAATGTGCAAACCATAACCAAACGCGCATTTTTTTCAAAAAAGCACTAGACAGCGGGGACGGAGGTACGTAATATCCAGCCCCGCAACGGCGCTAAGCGCCCGTAGCTCAGCTGGATAGAGCGCTGCCCTCCGGAGGCAGAGGTCTCAGGTTCGAATCCTGTCGGGCGCGCCATTTTAGTCCCGGCGCTAGAGCTGCGGTGGTCTGAGAAGTAGTCAGAACCGCGTGAAAGAATACAGTGGTGGCTATAGCTCAGTTGGTAGAGCCCTGGATTGTGATTCCAGTTGTCGTGGGTTCGAATCCCATTAGCCACCCCATTATTGAAAGAGTTGTGAATTGCGAAGGTGGCGGAATTGGTAGACGCGCTAGCTTCAGGTGTTAGTGTTCTTACGGACGTGGGGGTTCAAGTCCCCCCCCTCGCACCACGACTTTTTAATGAATTGAACTAAAAATTCAAAAAAGCAGTACATCGGCGAGTAGCGCAGCTTGGTAGCGCAACTGGTTTGGGACCAGTGGGTCGGAGGTTCGAATCCTCTCTCGCCGACCAATTTTGAACCCCGCTTCGGCGGGGTTTTTTGTTTTCTGCGCTTTTACATCCTGTAGTCCTTCCCCGACAGCACCCTTTTTCATTGTCGCGATTCAGCGACATTTAACCTGTTAATATTAAAAGCTTTTTAATTTTATCGCTCTGGCTGTCTCCTGATGGCGACAAATTACCGCCTGCGGCGCTACGTTGTGCGGCTTCAGACGGCGCTTAACAGCATAATTTCCTTTAATCTTAAAATGTTGCGCGATGTAAAAGTTCTGCGTGTAAACCTGGCACATTACGTGCAATAATATACATGTAGATGCTCATTCCATCTCGTATGTTCGCCTTAGTGCCTCATATACTCAGGAATGACGCAGAGCCGTTTACGGTGCTTATCGTCCACTGACAGATGTCGCTTCGGCCTCATCAGACACCATGGGCATAACGTTGAGTGAAGCACCAAATATGTTGTCTTACAGACCTGTTTTAACGCCTGCTTTTATAGCAGGCGTTTTTTTATGCGTAAAAAAAGGAGGCCGTCTGGCCTCCTTGATAATTACTGCTGCGTTCCGTTGTTCTGTAGCGTTAGCAAAAGCCCATCGCGTCGCATGGCGGCGGCCTCTTCCGGCTTGTGCTGCTTGTCCAGCGAATCGGCAAGCCAGGCGTAATCAAACGCGTCCGGGCGCTGTTTCAGCGCCGCGCGGAAGGCGAGGCTCGCCTCCTGCCATTCGCCGTGCTTCATCAGGGACTGGCCCAGCGTGCTCCACAGCAGCGGACGGTCGCCGACGGTTTTAATCTGCTGGCGCAGCACTTTTTCGATCTGCTCAGGATTATTGGTCTTCAGGCGCGGGATCACCATCACCAGGCGATCGTCATACTGGCGCTTCAGGCCGTCGAGGAGGATCTCCTGCGCGGTGTCGTGGTCGTCACACTCGATCAGATGTTCCGCCATCGCTACCTGCAATGGAACCTGCTGGCGCGTTTTGCGGCTCTGGTTTTTCCACCAGGTTTTCAGCCCGTCGCTGCCGAGATCGGCACGCGCCTGATCCATCAGGCCAATCCAGGCCAGACGCTGAAGCTCATCACGATGTTCGTCATCGCCCACGTCGGCTTTCGCCATGGAAGGGATAATGTCCAGCAGCGAGCCCCAGGCACCGGTGCGAATGTACGCCTGTTCGGCTAGACGCAGCACTTCCGGATGGCGGGGGGTAATTTCCAGCAGGCGATCGACGCCGTGACGCGCCGCATGGTTCTCATTCCGCGCCAGCTGCAGGCGTACGCGGGTGATCTCAACCGGAATAGGATCCTTAGTAGAGAGCTCAGACGCACGCTCAAGATGCTGATTCGCGCGCGCTTCATCGCCGCGCTGCTGTGCCGCTTCCGCCGCCAGCAGGTAGTTCACCACCGGCTGTTCGGCGTGGTCGGCATTTTTCGACATCAGCTTTTCAACCTGCTGATAGTCGCCCTCGGCCAGCTTCAGCAGCGCCTGCTCGGTCTGTTTACGGGCGCGACGGCGCTTACGACCAACGAACCAGCCGCGGGTATGGGCCCCGGTGCGGAAAATACGGCGCAGGATCCATTCCACCGCCAGCAGCACGACAACGCCCAGGATGAGGATAATCACAAGCCCGGTAACGCTGGTTTCAATATTGTAGTTATCGGTCTGGATCAGCACATAGCCCTGGTGCCCGGCGAGCATTGGCCCCAGCACGATCCCGGCGATAAGCAGGATGAAGAGCAAGAATACTTTTAGCATCATTACTCTCCTTGCGGCGCGCTTTCAGGCGCTGGCGCGGCGGCAGGGGTTTCAGCCGGGCGCTCCGCCGGAACGCCCGGCTGGGCCAGCAGGTTACGCACGCGCGTCTGCATGATCTTCTCAAGAATCGGCTGGCTTTCCAGCCTGTCCGGCACGTTCATGGTGATATTTTGCTGGCTTAGCTTGTCGATATCCTCAAGGAACGCGGTAGTGGTGGCGTCATTGGTATCGTAATAAGCACGAACCCAGGTTGATACGTTATCCAGCGCCTGTTTGTAAGTCTCTTCCTGATGACGCGGTACGGCCTGAGCCGCCACCAGCAGGCGAGAGCGAATGTTTTCGCGCAGATAGACGTCCTGGTTCGGCGCTAACAGCGGCACGGCAGTTTCGTCGCGGCGGCGAATGGTAATAAAGCTGTCCATAAAGTTCTGCCAGCTTTTTTGCAGGTTAATACGCCACTCGCTCAGGGAGCTGGACAGCTCGGTACCGTCGGAATCCATCGGGGAGTCGTCGTCGTTATTATCGGCAAGCTGAAGGTTATCAATCTGGTTTGAGAGCTGATTCACCTTAAGAATGATGCCGTCGTAATCGACCTGAGACACCGCCGACAGGCTGGCGATATCTTCCGTAATGGCGCGACGCGCGCCGATCAGGCTTGGATCGTTCATGTCGGCCAGGCTTGCGTCGGCGCTTTTCAGCAGCGCGGCGGCGGTGGTGACATCCTGATCGCTCCAGAGCTTACGTCCGGCCAGCTTCACCAGAAAATCGGCCTGCGAGAGCAGCCAGGTTTTGGCATCGGTCCCGGAAATCGTGGCGACTTTTTCCTGCACTTCGCTCAGCTGTTTGGTCAACGCTTCACGCTTGCTGTTCGCGTCGGCGAGGGCGGCGGCCTGCTGCTTAATCACGCCTTCCAGCTCGGCCTTTTGCGTCTCCTGCGCTTTTTGCAGGGCCGTGATTTGGTTCACCAGCGCGTCGCTGGTGGCCGTCTGGTTCGTGCCCTGTTTTTTCACCAGCCCGTAAAGACCCACGCCTGCGGCCAGCGCAATCGCGATGGCAATAACGCTCAGCGTAAGGCTGGTTTTGTTGCTGCCGTTTTTCTTCTCAACGGTTTTGTCTGTCGTCTCTGGCTGTGACGTGGTGTCCACAGTCTCCCTGGTCTCTTCAACCACGGCGGAGGATTTTTCGTGTTCCGTCATTATGGCTTCCCATTTGAGAGTTATTGTAATGCGCGCAGCAGCGCATCGTTGTCGGCGTTATCAGCGATCCGAATATCCTGCCAGCCCAGTTCCCGGGCGTGGTTCGCCAGACGCTCGCTGACGACCAGAAGCCGACAGCGGAGTAACCAGTTTTCGCGATACCAGAGCGGTATCAGCGACCAAAGCTGTTGTAACATTTCACCGCTGGTGACGACCAGCGTATTAATTCCGCGCGCCTGCCAGCGCATCGCCTCTTCCGCACCATCATAGTGTTTTGCACAACGCTGATAGCACTCAACAAACGTCACGTCCGCACCGCGTTCCCGCAGCGTTTCGCCCAGCAGCTCGCGGCCACCGTTGCCGCGCAAAATGAGCGCGCGCTTTCCGGCAATAGTTTGTAATTCAGGTAATTGTAGCAAGACTTCGCTGATTTCCCGATCTAACGGGTAACGAACATCTATTCCGCTGGCGGTATGTAAGGCCAGCGCGGTGGTGCGCCCGATGGCGAAATAGTGCGGGGCCTGGGGCCAGTTAACGGCCTGCTGTTGCAGCTGCGCATGGGCAAACTCCACGGCATGCTGCGACAGGGCAAAGAGCAGATCTCCTTCGCGGAGGATATTCATCTGGTTCGTGAGCGTGGACAGCTCGCGACCGGGGGAGAATTCAATCAGCGGAAAACTCCAGGCCACCTGCCCCAGTGTGCGCAGACGGCTCACTAACTGCTCTCCTGCGGGAGAAGGGCGGGTGACAAGAATACTCATGCAGGGGGCTCTCCGTTATAGACCTCGGCCAGAATTTCACGTGCGCCGTTATTCAGCAGTTCTTCCGCCAGCGACACGCCAAGCTGCTCGGCATCCTGCGGCGTGCCGCGGCGTTCACCGCGCACCATCCGTGAACCGTCCGGCGCGCCGACCAGCGCACGCAGCCACAGTTCACCCTCAGTTAATTCAGCATAGCTGCCAATTGGCACCTGGCAGCCACCTTCAAGGCGAGTATTCATTGCGCGCTCGGCTTTTACGCGAACGGCGGTGTCGTCATGATTCAGCGGCGCGAGCAGTTCCTGAGTGCGCGCATCGTCCAGACGGCACTCAATGCCGACGGCACCCTGACCGACGGCGGGCAGCGACAGCTCGGGCGGCAGCGCCACGCGAATGCGCGACTCCAGCCCCAGGCGTTTCAGACCTGCAACCGCAAGGATAATGGCATCGTAGTCGCCGTTATTCAGCTTGCCAAGGCGCGTGCCGACGTTACCCCGCAGCGAACGAATCACCAGGTCAGGGCGACGTTCAGCCAGCTGACACTGGCGGCGTAAGCTTGACGTGCCGACCACGCTGCCTGCCGGCAACGCGTCAAGCGAATCGTAGCGATTGGAGACAAACGCATCACGCGGATCCTCGCGCTCGCAGATGGTCACCAGCCCCAGCCCTTCCGGGAACTCAACGGGCACATCCTTCATCGAATGCACGGCGATATCGGCGCGGTTCTCAAGCAATGCCAGTTCCAGCTCTTTGACAAACAGGCCCTTCCCACCGACCTTGGCCAGCGGCGTATCAAGAATGACATCGCCACGCGTAACCATAGGCACCAGCTCAACGCGTAATCCGGTGTGGCAGGCTTCCAGGCGCTGCTTAACATAATGTGCCTGCCAGAGCGCAAGAGGACTTTGGCGTGTGGCAATTCTCAAAACATTGTCTAACATGCTTGTTACCGTCATTATCAATCGCTAACCATCCTAACATTGTTGACACTCGGATGGCAGTTTTACGGTTGATGAAGAGTGAGAGGGACGGGCGGCGTTCTCGTCAGCCACAGCCGTATTCAGGAATTTACACGTGCAGAACGGTGCTACACTTGTATGTAGCGCATCTTTCTTTACGGTCAACCGGCAAGGTGTTAAATTGATCACGTTTTAGACCATTTTTTCGTCTGTACCACCAGAAAAGCAAAAGGCGAAAGAAGGGTAACGGTTATCTTTTTGAAATACTGCGGGTCCGCTGCTTTTTCTGTTTTGACTGGCGTGCGACACCCGGAAACATCAGGCGATACGTCTTGTACCTCTATATTGAGACTCTGAAACAGAGACTGGATGCCATCAACCAACTGCGTGTCGATCGCGCGCTTGCTGCCATGGGCCCTGCTTTCCAGCAGGTATACAGTCTACTGCCGACATTGTTGCACTATCACCATCCGCTAATGCCGGGTTACCTCGATGGTAACGTTCCCCAGGGCATTTGCCTCTTCACGCCTGATGAAACCCAACAGCATTACCTGACTGAACTTGAACTTTACCGCGGCATGCCGCCGCAGGTCTCGCCGAAAGGTGAGCTGCCGATCACCGGGGTTTACTCCATGGGCAGTACGTCCTCGGTTGGGCAAAGCTGTTCGTCTGACCTGGATATTTGGGTCTGCCATCAGTCATGGCTCGATAACGAAGAGCGCCAGCTGCTGCAGCGTAAATGCAGCCTGCTGGAGAGCTGGGCGGCGTCGCTCGGCGTGGAAGTGAGCTTCTTCCTCATTGATGAAAACCGTTTCCGCCATAATGAAAGCGGCAGTCTGGGTGGTGAAGACTGCGGCTCGACTCAGCACATCCTGCTGCTGGATGAATTTTACCGTACTGCCGTTCGTCTGGCCGGGAAGCGTATTCTGTGGAATATGGTGCCGTGCGATGAAGAAGAGCATTACGACGACTACGTTATGTCGCTCTACTCGCAGGGCGTCCTGACGCCAAACGAGTGGCTGGATCTGGGCGGCCTTAGCTCCCTGTCCGCCGAAGAGTACTTTGGCGCAAGCCTCTGGCAGCTCTATAAAAGTATTGATTCGCCGTACAAAGCGGTGCTGAAAACCCTGCTGCTGGAAGCCTATTCCTGGGAATACCCAACGCCGCGCCTGCTGGCGAAAGATATCAAGCAGCGTCTGCACGACGGAGAGATTGTCTCCTACGGGCTTGATGCCTACTGCATGATGCTGGAACGCGTTACCGAATACCTGACGGCCATTGATGACACCACGCGTCTTGACCTGGTGCGCCGGTGTTTCTACCTCAAAGTCTGTGAAAAACTGAGCCGCGAGCGCGCCTGCGTTGGCTGGCGTCGTGAAGTGGTGAGCCAGCTGGTAAAAGAGTGGGGATGGGACGAAGAGCGTCTCTCTATGCTCGACAACCGCGCCAACTGGAAGATCGATCAGGTGCGTGAAGCGCACAACGAATTGCTCGATGCGATGATGCAGAGCTACCGTAACCTGATCCGCTTTGCTCGCCGAAACAACCTGAGCGTTTCCGCCAGCCCGCAGGATATCGGGGTGTTGACCCGTAAGCTGTACGCCGCGTTTGAAGCGCTGCCGGGCAAAGTTACCCTGGTGAACCCGCAGATTTCGCCTGACCTGTCTGAGCCGAATCTGACCTTTATCTACGTGCCGCCGGGCCGCGCTAACCGCACCGGATGGTATCTGTACAACCGTGCGCCAAGCATGGACTCGATCATCAGCCATCAGCCGCTGGAGTATAACCGCTACCTGAACAAGCTGGTGGCCTGGGCCTGGTTTAACGGCCTGCTGACCTCGCGCACCCGCCTGTTTATCAAAGGCAACGAGGTGGTCGATTTAGCCAAATTGCAGGAGATGGTGGCGGATGTCTCCCACCACTTCCCGCTGCGCCTGCCGGCGCCAACGCCGAAAGCGCTCTATAGCCCATGCGAGATTCGCCACCTGGCGATCATCGTCAACCTGGAATATGACCCGACGGCGGCCTTCCGCAATCAGGTGGTCCATTTCGACTTCCGCAAGCTGGACGTCTTTAGCTTCGGCGAGCAGCAAAACTGCCTGGTGGGTAGCGTGGATCTGCTGTACCGCAACTCGTGGAACGAAGTGCGTACCCTGCACTTCAACGGCGAGCAGGCGATGATCGAAGCGCTGAAAACCATCCTCGGCAAGATGCATCAGGACGCCGCGCCGCCGGACAGCGTGGAAGTGTTCTGCTACAGCCAGCACCTGCGCGGCCTGATTCGTACCCGCGTACAGCAGCTGGTTTCAGAGTGCATCGAGCTGCGCCTCTCCAGCACCCGTCAGGAAACCGGGCGTTTCAAAGCGCTGCGCGTCTCCGGTCAGACCTGGGGCCTGTTCTTTGAACGTCTGAACGTGTCGGTGCAGAAGCTGGAAAACGCCATTGAGTTCTACGGCGCGATTTCGCACAACAAGCTGCATGGCTTGTCCGTTCAGGTGGAAACCAACCACGTCAAGCTGCCGCAGGTGGTGGACGGCTTTGCGAGTGAAGGGATTATTCAGTTCTTCTTCGAAGAGTCGGGCGACAACGCCGGGTTTAACATCTACATCCTGGATGAAACCAACCGCGCCGAGGTGTATCACCACTGTGAAGGCAGCAAAGAGGAGCTGGTGCGCGACGTCAGCCGCTTCTATTCGTCCTCGCACGACCGCTTCACCTACGGCTCAAGCTTCATCAACTTCAACCTGCCGCAGTTCTACCAGATTGTGAACGTCGACGGGCGCGCGCAGGTTATCCCGTTCCGTACGCAGGCGATTACGCCCGCCGTGCCTGCTAATCAGGATACCGCACCGCTGTTGCAGCAGTATTTCTCCTGAGTCTTTTAGCCGGGTGGCGCTTGCGCTTACCCGTCCTGCGGTTCGAGCCGTTGCAGGCCCGGTGCATAGCCGCCACCGGGCAGCAAAAAACTACCTGAAACTCACGTCCTCGCCCGCCTGCGCCGTCGCTGCCTGCTCCAGCAGATCCCAGAACGTTTCGCCGCTGCGGTCGCAAATCCACTCGTCACCTTTCAGATCAAAGTGATAGCCGCCCTGTTTGGCCGCCAGCCATACCTGGTGAAGCGGCTCCTGGCGGTTAATAATGATTTTACTGCCGTTTTCAAAACTCAGGGTCAGGATCCCGCCGTTGATTTCACAATCGATATCGCTGTCGCCGTCCCAGTCGTCCAGACGCTCTTCGATGGTCATCCACAGGGTGTCGGCGAGGCGATGAAATTCACTGTCGTTCATGGTGTTGTTCCTGTTTTTCGTGATGGCGGCAGTATAACGCTAAATAATTCCCGTTGCAGGAAAGCGGCAAACTCTTGCTTTTGTGTCTTCTCCTGCGATGATAGAAACAGATTTGAACTTACGGGCAACCTCTACATGAAAAACGTTTTTCGAACGCTTGCCGTTCTTGTCACTCTGTTTAGCCTGACCGGCTGTGGACTGAAAGGGCCACTGTACTTCCCGCCAGAGGATAAAAACGCACCACCGCCGACGAAACCGGTGCAAAGTGGTATCGAGTCATCAACGCCGAATACTAACGATCGCGGCAACAACGGTGGCCCGACTCAGGTCAATCTCTGACGATTACGTTCTGTACCCGCGCAATGGAGCAAATGATGCAGTTCTCTAAGATGCATGGCCTTGGCAACGATTTTATGGTCGTCGACGCGGTAACGCAGAATGTTTTTTTCTCCCCGGAGCTGATCCGTCGTCTGGCGGATCGACACGTGGGGGTGGGGTTTGATCAGCTGCTGGTGGTGGAACCTCCTTACGATCCTGACCTGGACTTCCACTATCGCATTTTTAACGCCGACGGCAGTGAAGTCTCCCAGTGCGGCAACGGCGCGCGCTGTTTTGCCCGCTTTGTTCGCCTGAAAGGGCTGACCAACAAGCGCGATATCCGCGTCAGCACGGCCAATGGCCGGATGGTGCTCAGCGTCACTGACGACGAGCTGGTGCGCGTGAACATGGGCGAGCCGAACTTCGAACCGTCTGCCGTGCCGTTTCGCGCCAACAAAGCGGAAAAGACCTATATCATGCGTGCCGCCGAGCAGACAGTATTGTGCGGCGTCGTCTCGATGGGTAACCCGCACTGCGTAATTCAGGTGGATGATGTTGCCACCGCCGCGGTTGAAACGCTTGGCCCGGTGCTGGAAGGCCATGAACGCTTCCCTGAGCGGGCGAACATCGGCTTCATGCAGGTGGTGAAGCGTGAACACATTCGCCTGCGGGTTTACGAGCGCGGCGCGGGTGAAACCCAGGCCTGCGGAAGCGGTGCCTGTGCGGCCGTGGCTGTTGGTATCTCCCAGGGGTTACTGGCGGAAGAGGTTCGCGTGGAATTGCCAGGCGGGCGGCTTGATATCGCCTGGAAAGGACCGGGTCATCCACTGTACATGACTGGCCCGGCGACACATGTTTATGACGGGTTTATCCATCTATGAAGCAACCAGGGGAAGAACTGCAGGAACCCGTAACGGAGCTGGACGACAGCACTGTTGTGGATTACCTGCTGAACAATCCTGAGTTTTTTATCCGCAATGCACGCGTCGTCGAACGGATGCGCGTGCCGCATCCGGTTCGCGAGACCGTGTCGCTGGTCGAATGGCACATGGCGCGCTCGCGCAACCACATCAGCCAGCTCGAAGAGAACATGACGCTGCTGATGGAGCAGGCCAGCACTAACGAAAGCCTGTTCTACCGCCTTCTGCACCTGCAGGCGCGCCTGGCTTCTGCGCATAGCCTCGAAGAGTTCCTCAACCGCTTCCACCGCTGGGCGCGCGAGCTGGGGCTGGCAGGCGCAACTATCCGCCTGTTCCCTGACCGCTGGCGTATTGGCGCGCCGTCCGGTTTTACCCACCTGGCGCTGAGCCGTCAGGCGTTTGAGCCGCTGCGCATTCAGCGTCTGGGCCACGAGCACCATTATCTGGGGCCGCTGAACGGGCCAGAGCTGCTGGTGGTGCTGCCTGAAGCTAAAGCCATCGGCTCGGTGGCGATGTCGCTGATGGGGCGCGACGGCGATCTGGGGGTGATGTTATTTACCAGCCGCGACGCGCATCACTATGAGCAGGGGCAAGGCACGCAGCTGTTGCAGGAGGTAGCACTGATGCTGCCCGAGCTGCTGGAGCGCTGGATCGAGCGCGTATGATGGACGATCTCCTCGCCGCTGACGTCACGCGCTTTCTGCGTTACCTGAGCGTGGAACGTCAGCTCAGCCCCGTCACGCTGCTGAACTATCGGCGCCAGCTTGAAGCCATCATGCAGATTGCCGGCGACATCGGCCTTAAAAGCTGGCAGCAGTGCGACGCCGCGATGGTACGCGGCTTCGTCGTGCGTAGCCGTAAAAAAAACTTAAGCCCGGCGAGCCTGGCGCTCCGGCTCTCTGCGCTGCGCAGCTTCTTCGACTGGCTGGTCAGCCAGGGCAGCCTGAAAGCCAACCCGGCAAAGGGTATTGCCACGCCAAAGGCTCCGCGCCATCTGCCTAAAAATATCGACGTTGACGACGTAAACCGCCTGCTGGATATCGATCTTAACGATCCGCTGGCCGTGCGCGACCGCGCGATGCTGGAAGTGATGTACGGGGCCGGGCTGCGTCTGTCAGAGCTGGTCAATCTCGACATAAAACACCTCGATCTGGAAACGGGTGAAGTTTGGGTAATGGGCAAGGGCAGCAAAGAGCGCCGCCTGCCGATTGGCCGCAACGCCGTCTCGTGGATCGAGCACTGGCTGGATCTGCGCGGGCTGTTTGGCGCGGAAGACGATGCGCTGTTCTTATCGAAGCTCGGCAAGCGGATCTCGGCGCGTAACGTGCAGAAGCGCTTTGCGGAGTGGGGGATCAAACAGGGGCTGAACAGCCACGTTCACCCGCACAAGCTGCGCCACTCCTTTGCGACGCACATGCTGGAATCGAGCGGCGACCTGCGCGGCGTGCAGGAACTTCTTGGTCACGCGAATCTGTCGACCACTCAAATCTATACCCACTTAGACTTCCAACACCTTGCCTCGGTGTATGACGCGGCGCATCCACGCGCCAAACGGGGGAAATAATGCGTTTTTACCGCCCACTCGGCCAGATCTCAGCCCTGACGTTTGATCTTGATGACACCCTTTACGACAACCGCCCGGTGATCGTGCGCACCGAGCAGGAGTCGCTGGCGTTTGTGCAGAACTATCATCCTGCGCTGAAAGCGATGCAGAACAAAGACTTCCAGCTGCTGCGCCAGTCCCTGCGGGAAACCGAACCGGAGATTTACCACGACGTAACCGAATGGCGTCGTCGTGCGGTTGAGCAGGCAATGCTCAACGCGGGCCTGAGCGCGCAGGAAGCGGCCGTGGGTGCCGAAGCGGCCATGGAAAACTTCGCCAGATGGCGTAGCCGCATCGACGTGCCCCAGGAAACCCACGACACGCTGGCTAAACTGGCCGCGAAATGGCCGCTGGTGGCAATAACAAACGGCAATGCCCAGCCAGAACTGTTTGGCCTGGGGAATTATTTTCAGTTCGTGCTGCGCGCGGGCCCGCACGGACGCTCGAAGCCGTTCAACGATATGTATCATCTGGCGGCGGAAAAGCTGGGCTTGCCGCTCGGTGAAATTCTGCACGTGGGCGATGACCTGACCACGGACGTTGCCGGGGCGATCCGCTGCGGCATGCAGGCCTGCTGGATCAAGCCGGAAAACGCCGACCTGATGACCACTTCCGACAGCCGTCTTCTGCCGCACGTGGAAATTTCACGGTTGGCATCCCTCACGACGCTGATATAATCATCAATTGTTCTGTATAAATTAACAGGGTTTTGGCGAGTGGAAACATTCGCCTGCCCGACATGACGTGACGGTGCCAATGGACGTTTCTTACCTGCTCGACAGCCTTAATGACAAACAGCGTGACGCGGTTGCCGCCTCGCGTACAAACCTGCTGGTACTGGCTGGAGCGGGCAGTGGTAAGACGCGCGTGCTGGTTCACCGTATCGCCTGGCTCCAGAGCGTGGAGAACTGTTCGCCGTACTCCATCATGGCGGTGACGTTTACCAACAAGGCGGCAGCAGAGATGCGCCACCGTATCGCACAGCTGATGGGCACCAGCCAGGGCGGCATGTGGGTTGGCACCTTCCACGGCCTGGCGCACCGTCTGCTGCGCGCGCACCACATGGACGCCAACCTGCCGCAGGATTTCCAGATCCTCGACAGTGAAGACCAGCTTCGCCTGCTTAAACGCCTGATTAAGGCGATGAACCTCGACGAGAAGCAGTGGCCGCCGCGTCAGGCGATGTGGTACATCAACGGTCAGAAAGACGAGGGGCTGCGCCCGCACCACATTCAGAGCTTCGGCAATCCGGTCGAGCAGACCTGGCAGAACGTGTACAAGGCCTATCAGGAAGCGTGCGACCGCGCCGGCCTGGTCGATTTTGCCGAGCTGCTGCTGCGCGCCCACGAGCTGTGGCTGAATAAGCCGCATATCCTGCAACATTACCGCGAGCGCTTCACCAACATCCTGGTGGACGAATTCCAGGATACCAACAACATCCAGTACGCCTGGATCCGCCTGCTGGCGGGGGATACCGGCAAGGTGATGATCGTAGGGGATGATGACCAGTCTATCTACGGCTGGCGCGGGGCGCAGGTAGAGAACATCCAGCGCTTCCTCAACGATTTCCCCGGCGCGCAAACCATCCGACTGGAGCAGAACTATCGTTCAACCAGCAACATTCTGAGCGCGGCCAACGCCCTGATTGAAAACAATAACGGGCGTCTGGGTAAAAAGCTGTGGACCGACGGCGTCGACGGCGAACCTATTTCGATTTACTGCGCCTTCAACGAGCTCGACGAAGCGCGCTTCGTGGTGAACCGCATCAAAACCTGGCAGGACAACGGCGGCGCGCTGGAGCAGTGTGCCATTCTCTATCGCAGCAACGCCCAGTCGCGCGTGCTGGAAGAGGCGCTGTTACAGGTGAGCATGCCGTACCGTATTTATGGCGGCATGCGCTTCTTCGAACGTCAGGAAATCAAAGATGCCCTTTCGTATCTGCGCCTGATTGCCAACCGTAACGACGATGCGGCGTTTGAGCGCGTGGTAAACACGCCGACGCGCGGCATCGGTGACCGTACGCTGGACGTGGTGCGCCAGGCCTCGCGCGATCGCCAGCTTACGCTCTGGCAGGCGTGCCGCGAGCTGTTACAGGAAAAAGCCCTCGCCGGGCGCGCCGCGAGCGCGCTGCAGCGCTTCCTGGAGCTAATTGACGCGCTGGCGCAGGAAACTGCCGACATGCCGCTGCACGTGCAGACTGACCGGGTAATCAAAGACTCCGGCCTGCGCACCATGTACGAGCAGGAAAAAGGCGAGAAGGGCCAGACCCGTATTGAGAACTTAGAGGAACTGGTGACGGCAACGCGCCAGTTCAGCTACAACGAAGAAGATGAAGACCTGATGCCGTTGCAGGCATTCCTCTCTCACGCCGCGCTTGAGGCGGGTGAAGGGCAGGCCGATACCTGGCAGGATGCGGTTCAGCTGATGACCCTGCACTCCGCGAAAGGTCTGGAGTTCCCGCAGGTGTTTATCGTCGGGATGGAAGAAGGCATGTTCCCGAGCCAGATGTCGCTGGATGAGGGCGGACGGCTGGAAGAGGAGCGTCGTCTGGCCTACGTGGGCGTGACCCGTGCGATGCAGAAACTGACGCTGACCTACGCCGAAACCCGCCGTCTGTACGGGAAAGAGGTGTATCACCGTCCGTCGCGCTTTATCGGCGAGCTGCCGGAAGAGTGCGTGGAAGAGGTGCGTCTGCGCGCCAGCATCAGCCGTCCGGTCAGCCATCAGCGTATGGGGTCGCCAATCTCTGAAACCGACACCGGCTACAAGCTGGGCCAGCGCGTTCGCCATTCGAAGTTTGGTGAAGGAACCATCGTGAACCTGGAAGGCAGCGGCGAGCACAGCCGTTTGCAGGTCGCGTTCCAGGGGCAGGGGATCAAATGGCTGGTAGCGGCCTATGCTAAGCTGGAAAGTGTGTAACTTTCAGAAAAATATCACTATTTTGTAATAATCTGCTAGCCTTATACGTTGAAGGTCAATTAATGCCCTTCAGCGTTTCGTTGCGTGTTGACGCCACAGTTATTGCTGGCGTAACATGCGCGCACGATTACGCTAAGAGGACATTCGCCTTGGACACACCCAGTAGATACTGGCTCAATTCCCTGTCATCCAGGAACAACTCCTAAGGCTATCTCCTCTTGCTGATGGCCTTAGTGGTTGTCAGCGACTGCATCATTCCCGTCGCGCTGAGTCAGGCTGTTTAATGGTCTGAAACCCAATTTGTTTCTGTGTGCCCACCGAACTGTCCGATATTTTTTGCATTGGGAGTCCCGGTCATGTTGAGCGCATTTCAACTCGAAAATAACCGACTGACTCGGCTTGAAGCCGAAGAGTCACAGCCCCTCATTGATGCCGTATGGGTGGATCTGGTCGAGCCGGACGACGATGAACGCCTTCGCGTACAATCTGAACTGGGGCAAAGCCTGGCGACACGCCCGGAACTGGAAGACATCGAAGCATCCGCCCGTTTTTTTGAAGACGAAGACGGCCTGCACATTCACTCCTTCTTCTTCTTTGAAGATGCCGAAGACCACGCGGGGAACTCCACCGTGGCGTTCACCATCCGTGATGGCCGCCTGTTTACCCTGCGCGAGCGCGAACTGCCTGCGTTTCGTCTCTACCGCATGCGCGCCCGTAGCCAGGCGATGATGGACGGTAACGCCTACGAGCTGCTGCTGGACCTGTTTGAAACCAAAATCGAACAGCTGGCGGATGAAATTGAAAACATCTACAGCGATCTGGAAAAGCTGAGTCGGGTGATCATGGAAGGCCATCAGGGCGATGAGTACGACGAAGCGTTGTCCACGCTGGCGGAGCTGGAAGATATCGGCTGGAAGGTGCGCCTGTGTCTGATGGATACCCAGCGCGCGCTGAACTTCCTGGTGCGCAAGGCGCGTCTGCCGGGCGGCCAGCTGGAGCAGGCGCGTGAGATCTTACGCGATATCGAATCCCTGCTGCCGCACAACGAATCCCTGTTCCAGAAGGTGAACTTCCTGATGCAGGCGGCGATGGGCTTTATCAACATCGAGCAGAACCGCATTATCAAGATCTTCTCGGTGGTATCCGTGGTGTTCCTGCCGCCGACGCTGGTGGCATCCAGCTATGGGATGAACTTTGAGTTTATGCCGGAGCTGAAGTGGAGCTTTGGCTACCCGGGGGCGATTATCTTTATGATCCTCGCGGGGTTGGCGCCGTATCTGTACTTCAAGCGGAAGAACTGGCTGTAAGATCCAGGCGAACTCCCTCTCCCGGTGGGAGAGGGTTAGGGTGAGGCAGCATTACAACCCTTTACGCACCCGGCGCTGGGTATAAATCGCATCGGCGACAAATATCGCCAGCGCCACCCAGATAAACGCGAACGTGACCATCTTATCTGCCCCCGGCACTTCGCCGTAAAACACCACTGCCAGCAGGAACATTAGCGTCGGGCCAATGTACTGGAAGAAGCCCAGCGTGGAGAGGCGAAGACGCGTTGCCGCGCCGGTGAAGCACAGTAGGGGGATCGTCGTGACCACGCCTGCGGCCATCAGCATCAGGTTCAACGACCACGGGTTGCTGCCCATGTGGCTCGTCGCGCTGTCGGCAATGCCAAACAGGTAGATCGCGGCAACCGGCAGCAGCCACAGGGTTTCAAACAGCATTCCCGTCTGCGCTTCTACGGCAATTTTCTTACGCACCAGGCCGTAAAACGCAAAGCTGAATGCCAGCCCCAGGGCGATAACCGGCAGCGAGCCGAAGGTCCATAGCTGCACCAGCACGCCGCAGAAGGCCAGAATCACGGCCACCCACTGCATGCGGCGGAACCGCTCGCCGAGGAAAATCATCCCCAGCAAAATATTCACCAGTGGATTAATAAAGTAGCCAAGGCTCGCTTCGAGCATGTGGTGGTTATTTACCGCCCAGATAAACAGCAGCCAGTTTCCGCCAATCAGCACCGCGGAGAGCGCAAGCAGGAACACCTTCTTCGGGGTTTTGAGCAGCGTTTTGACGCCTGACCACTGGCGGCTAATGCTCATCAGCGCGATCATAAAGAAAAACGACCAGATGACGCGGTGGGTGAGGATCTCGTCCGCCGGTACATAGGCGATAAGCTTGAAGTACGCTGGTGCAATACCCCAAATAAAATAAGCGGCAAGGGCGAGTAAAACGCCCTGCCGCGTCTGTTTAGCATCCATCGGGAAAATCCGTTACAAAAAAGTGAAGTAATTTTACCCGATTTTGCCGCCTCAACCCACCATATAAGTGGCGGTTGCGCTGGCGATATAAACCTGCTCTTCGTTATGCAGCTCAACGCGGGCAACGGCGACTTTATTCCCGGCGCGCAGCAGGCTGCTGGTGCAGGTAAAGCGATTTCCACGCCCCGGACGCAGGTAGTCGACGCGTAAATCGATGGTGCCCATGCGTGAAAGGCGCTGGCGCAGCTCATCTTCGTTGATGGTATCGTGGCGCGTCAGCGTGCTGCCCACGCAGACCAGCCCTGCCGCCACGTCCAGCGCAGAGGCAATAACGCCGCCGTGTAAAATGCTTTGCGCCCAGTTACCCACCATCATTGGCTGGTTATTGAAGCTCAGCTGGGCAAAGTCTTTTTCGTATCGCTCCAGCTCAAGACCGAGCGCTCGGTTGAACGGCATGTGGTACACAAAAATCTCGCCCACGAGTTTTAAGGTTTCTTCGGCAGTTAGCGTGGCTGACATGAGACGCGGCATCCTTGTTGTTAACAAAATGTTGATTTTATGCTTCAGGATTAAGGAATGCCACTTTAAGAAACGAGGTAGCGGAAGTTATCGCAGAAGTCTGTAGAATGCCCGGACAAAACTATTCATTAAATGTCACCATTTCAGGAGAACACCACCGATGCGGACGTATCTGGGTTGGTTACTGGCGGCGGTTGCGCTGCCCCTCACAGCATATGCGCAGGAAGCGACGATCAAAGAGGTGCATGATAAGCCTGCCGTTCAGGGCAGCATCATCGCCAATATGCTTCAGGAGCATGACAATCCGTTCACGCTTTACCCTTACGACACGAACTACGTGATTTACACCCAGACCAGCGATCTCAACAAAGAGGCGATAAGCTCCTATAACTGGTCTGATAATGCGCGTAAAGATGAGGTGAAGTTCCAGCTCAGCCTCGCCTTCCCGTTCTGGCGTGGGATTTTAGGGCCTAACTCGGTGCTTGGCGCGTCGTACACCCAGAAGTCCTGGTGGCAGCTCTCCAACAGCGGCGAATCTTCACCGTTCCGCGAAACCAACTATGAACCGCAGCTGTTCCTCGGTTTCGCCACCGATTATGAGTTTGCAGGCTGGACGCTGCGCGACGTTGAGGTGGGCTTCAACCATGATTCCAACGGTCGTTCCGACCCAACCTCACGCAGCTGGAACCGCGCCTATACGCGTCTGATGGCGCAGAACGGCAATTTCATGGTGGAAGTGAAGCCGTGGTATGTGGTGGGCGATACCGATGACAACCCGGATATCACCAAATACATGGGTTACTACCAGCTTAAGGTGGGCTATCAGCTGGGTGACGCGGTGCTGAGCGCCAAAGGTCAGTACAACTGGAATACCGGATACGGCGGCGCTGAGCTGGGCCTGAGCTACCCGGTAACGAAACACGTACGCCTTTATACTCAGGTATATAGCGGCTACGGCGAATCGCTGATCGACTATAACTTCAACCAGACCCGCGTCGGCGTGGGCGTGATGCTGAACGATATTTTCTAAGCTGCTCGAATGTTTTTTCGTTAAACGTTGAAGTTTCTCTCTCAGGCGCTGAAAATAGCGCCTGTTTCATTTCTGGCATATGGGGTTAACGTGGCGCAGGCGGAAGTATTGAATCAGGAATCGCTGGCTAAACAGGTTTTGCATGAAACCTTTGGCTATCAGCAGTTCCGCCCTGGCCAGGAAACCATCATTGAAACCGTGCTGGAAGGGCGCGATTGCCTGGTGGTGATGCCGACCGGCGGCGGGAAATCGCTCTGCTATCAGGTGCCCGCGCTGGTGCTTAACGGCCTGACGGTCGTGGTATCCCCGCTTATTTCCCTGATGAAAGACCAGGTCGACCAGCTGCTCGCCAACGGCGTAGCTGCCGCCTGTCTTAACTCAACCCAGACCCGCGAGCAGCAGCAAGAGGTGATGGCCGGGTGCCGTACCGGGCAGGTTCGCCTGCTGTATATTGCGCCAGAGCGCCTGATGCTGGACAACTTCCTCGATCACCTGGCGCACTGGAATCCGGTGCTGCTGGCGGTGGATGAAGCGCACTGTATCTCACAGTGGGGGCATGACTTCCGCCCCGAATATGCCGCTCTCGGCCAGCTGCGTCAGCGCTTCCCTGAGCTGCCGTTTATGGCGCTTACCGCCACGGCGGATGACACCACGCGTCTGGATATCGTTCGCCTGCTGGGGCTGAACGACCCCTACATTCAGGTCAGCAGCTTCGACCGCCCGAACATCCGCTACATGCTGATGGAAAAATTCAAGCCGCTGGACCAGCTCTTACGCTACGTGCAGGAGCAGCGCGGCAAGTCCGGCATCATCTACTGCAACAGCCGCGCGAAGGTGGAAGACACCGCCGCGCGTCTGCAAAACCGCGGCTTTAGCGCCGCGGCCTATCACGCCGGGCTGGAGAACCACATCCGCGCCGACGTGCAGGAGAAATTCCAGCGCGACGATTTGCAAATCGTGGTGGCGACGGTGGCGTTCGGCATGGGTATCAACAAGCCCAACGTCCGCTTCGTGGTGCATTTCGACATCCCGCGCAACATCGAATCTTACTATCAGGAAACCGGCCGCGCGGGGCGCGACGGCCTGCCTGCGGAAGCGATGCTGTTTTACGATCCGGCCGACATGGCGTGGCTGCGCCGCTGCCTGGAAGAGAAACCGCAGGGTCAATTGCAGGATATCGAGCGCCACAAGCTCAACGCGATGGGCGCGTTTGCCGAAGCGCAGACCTGCCGCCGCCTGGTGCTGCTCAACTACTTTGGGGAAGGGCGCCAGGAGCCGTGCGGCAACTGTGATATCTGCCTTGACCCGCCGAAGCAGTACGACGGCCTGATGGACGCGCGTAAAGCGCTCTCGACTATCGGACGCGTGAACCAGCGCTTCGGGATGGGCTACGTGGTAGAAGTGCTGCGCGGTGCCAACAACCAGCGTATCCGCGACATGGGCCACGACAAGCTGCCGGTTTACGGCATCGGTAAAGACCAGAGCCACGAGCACTGGGTGAGTATCATCCGCCAGCTGATCCACCTCGGCTTTGCCACGCAAAACATTGCCCAGCACTCTGCGCTTCAGCTAACCGAAGCCGCGCGACCGGTCCTGCGCGGTGAAGTTGAACTGAAGCTCGCCGTTCCGCGCGTCATCGCCCTGAAGCCGCGCGTGATGCAGAAATCCTACGGCGGCAACTACGACCGCAAGCTGTTCGCCAAGCTGCGCAAGCTGCGTAAAGCCATAGCTGATGAAGAGAACATCCCGCCATACGTGGTGTTCAACGACGCGACGCTGATTGAGATGGCCGAACAGATGCCCCTCAGCGCCAGCGAGATGCTCAGCGTCAACGGCGTCGGCACGCGTAAGCTGGAGCGCTTTGGTAAAGAGTTTATGGCGCTTATCCGTTCCCACGCTGATGGTGATGATGAGGAGTAGTCAGCCGGGCTAAAAAGTGCCAGGATGATGACTCACTGAATTATTTCCCCGCGAGCTAATTATGTTAATGCTATTTCTCACCGTGGCGTTAGTGCACATCGTTGCGCTGATGAGTCCTGGCCCTGACTTTTTCTTCGTGTCGCAAACGGCCGTCAGCCGCTCCCGCAAAGAGGCGATGATGGGCGTGCTCGGTATTACCATGGGCGTCATGGTCTGGGCAGCGGTTGCGCTGCTCGGTCTGAACCTGATCCTGGCGAAGATGGCGTGGCTGCATAACATCATCATGGTCGGTGGCGGTCTGTACCTGTGCTGGATGGGCTACCAGATGCTGCGCGGGGCCTTAAAGAAAGAAGCGAAAAAACCGGAAGCGCCAAAGGTAGAGCTGGCCACCGGAGGCCGTAGCTTTGTGAAAGGGCTGCTGACCAACCTGGCGAACCCGAAAGCGATCATCTACTTCGGCTCTGTGTTCTCGCTGTTTGTCGGCGACAGCGTCGGCGCAGGCGCACGCTGGGGGATATTCCTGCTGATCGTTGTTGAGACGTTTGCCTGGTTCACTATCGTTGCCAGCCTGTTCGCCTTACCGGCGATGCGCCGCGGCTACCAGCGCATCGCTAAGTGGATCGACGGCTTTGCCGGCGCGCTGTTCGCCGGCTTCGGCATTCATCTTATCCTCTCTCGCTAAGCATGACGCGCTGACGCAAGCAGCGCGCCAACCAGCATAAACAGCGAACCAAAGACTTTATTCAGGGCCTTCATCTGCTTAGGCCCTTTGATCCACGCCGCAATTCGCTGCGCCAGCGTTGCGTAACCAATCATCACGATGATGTCGACAATGATAGTGGTCGCGCCCAGCACCACGTACTGCATCACCTGGGGCTGATGCGGCACGATGAACTGCGGAAACAGGGCGGCAAGGAACACAATGCTTTTCGGATTGGTCAGATTAACGAATACCGCGCGCTTAAACAGGTGCCCGCGGGTTTGCGTCCGGGAGAGCGTGTTCAGGTCAATCGAGCCTGCCGCCCGCCACTGCTGAATACCGAGCCAAATCAGATACGCCGCACCGGCCCATTTCAGCACCTCAAAGGCCAGTACCGAACGGGAGAACAGCGTACCCAGGCCAATCCCCACCAGCACAATGTGAATGCCGAGCCCGGTCTGTAAGCCGGCAATCGACGCCACCGCACCGCGATAGCCATGGTTGATGGAGGTGGTCATGGTGTTAATTGCGCCAGAGCCAGGTGAAAGGCTGAGGATGATGGATGTCAGCAGGTAAGCGAACCACCACTCGAAGGTCATTTGAAGCTCCCGGAACGTCTGTTTTTATGCCACAATACGCTATTGTTAAGTCATTTTGTGACCGGTGACGAAAAAAACAATATTCCCTGAAAACGGGGGGTGGAAACCCGATGTTGCAGCAGAAAAAGGACTGGGAAACGCGAGAAAACGCATTTGCTGCTTTCTCCATGGGGCCGCTGACCGATTTCTGGCGCCAGCGTGAGGAAGATGAGTTTACGGGCGTCGGGGATATCCCGGTACGCTTCGTTCGTTTCCGTGATGAAAAAAATGACCGGGTGATTGTGGTCTGCCCCGGGCGTATCGAAAGCTACATCAAATATGCCGAGCTGGCGTATGACCTGTTCCATCTGGGTTTTGACGTGTTAATTATCGACCATCGCGGGCAGGGACTCTCCGGCCGGATGTTGCCGGATACCCATCGCGGCCACGTGGATAACTTCAGCGATTACGTCGACGATCTGGCCGCCTTCTGGCAGCAGGAAGTGCAGCCCGGCCCGTGGCGCAAGCGCTATATTCTGGCGCACTCCATGGGCGGCGCCATTTCTACGCTCTTTTTGCAGCGCTACGATCACCAGTGCGATGCCATTGCGCTTACCGCGCCGATGTATGGCATCGTGATACGTTTTCCGGACTGGATGGTGCGCCATCTTCTCGACTGGGCTGAGGGCCATCAGCGCATTCGCGAAGGTTACGCCATCGGAACGGGGCGCTGGCGGGCTTTGCCGTTTGCCATCAACGTCTTAACCCACAGCCGGCAGCGTTATCGCCGCAACCTGCGCTTCTATGCCGACGAGCCGCGCCTGCGCGTTGGCGGCCCCACCTGGCACTGGGTGCGGGAAGGTATTCATGCCGGTGAGCAGGTGCTGGCTGGCGTTGGCGATGATGACACGCCGACGCTCCTGATTCAGGCAGAAGAAGAGCGTGTGGTAGATAACCGCATGCACGACCGCTATTGTGAACTGCGCGCCGCCGCGGGCCACCCCTGTGAAGGGGGTAAACCGCTGGTCATCAACGGCGCGTACCATGAGATCCTTTTTGAAAAGGACGCTATGCGCTCAGTCGCGCTCAACGCCATTGTTGAATTTTTCAACAGGCATAACTGATTCTTGTTTTTACCAGAGGTTTAAATCCCTATGTACCAGGTTGTTGCATCTGATTTAGATGGCACGCTGCTTTCTCCCGACCACACCCTGTCGCCTTACGCGAAAGAGACCTTAAAACTCCTGACTGCCCGCGGCGTGAACTTTGTGTTCGCCACGGGCCGCCACCACGTGGACGTGGGGCAGATCCGCGATAACCTGGAGATCAGGTCGTACATGATCACCTCCAACGGTGCGCGCGTGCATGACACGGACGGCAACCTGATTTTCACCCACAACCTGGATCGCGATATTGCCACCGATCTGTTTGGCGTGGTGCATAACAACCCGGATATCGTTACCAACGTTTACCGCGACGACGAATGGTTTATGAACCGTCATCGTCCGGACGAAATGCGCTTCTTCAAGGAAGCGGTGTTCAGCTATTCCCTGTATGAGCCGGGTTTGCTGGATCCTGAAGGGATCAGCAAGGTGTTCTTTACCTGTGAAAGCCACGAAGCCCTGCTGCCGCTGGAGCAGGCGATTAACGCGCGCTGGGGCGACCGCGTAAACGTGAGCTTCTCCACGCTGACCTGTCTGGAAGTGATGGCGGGCGGGGTGTCCAAAGGCCATGCGCTGGAAGCGGTAGCAAAACGCCTGGGCTTTGATCTGAAAGACTGCATCGCCTTTGGCGACGGCATGAACGATGCCGAGATGCTCTCTATGGCGGGCAAAGGCTGCATCATGCAGAACGCGCACCAGCGCCTGAAGGATCTGCACCCGGAGCTGGAGGTCATCGGCACCAACGGCGACAACGCGGTACCAAAATACCTGCGCAAGCTGTTCCTTGAATAATCTTCATTCGGTTATTTATTGTTCAGATGTCAACTAAAGAGTTCGCTACAATGCCTCTCCTTCTTTCTCAGAGACAAGCATTGTGGCGCTACTCATTATCACCACTATCCTGTGGGCCTTCTCCTTTAGCCTGATTGGCGAATACCTTGCCGGATCGGTCGACAGCTACTTCTCGGTGCTGATGCGCGTAGGGCTGGCGGCGCTGGTGTTTCTGCCGTTCCTGCGCACCCGCGGGCAAACGCTGAAAACCATTCTGCTGTACATGCTGGTGGGCGCGATGCAGCTCGGCATCATGTACCTCTTCAGCTTCAGGGCTTACGTTTACCTGTCCGTCTCGGAGTTTCTGCTCTTTACCGTGCTTACGCCGCTCTATATCACGCTGATTTACGATCTGCTGAGCAAGCGCCGCCTGCGCTGGGGATATCTGCTGAGCGCCGCGCTGGCGGTGGTTGGCGCGGCGATCATTCGCTACGACAAGGTGAGCGATCACTTCTGGACCGGGCTGATGTTCGTCCAGCTCGCCAATATCAGCTTCGCCATCGGTATGGTGGGCTACAAGCGCCTGATGGAAACCCGCCCGATGCCACAGCACAACGCGTTTGCGTGGTTCTATACGGGCGCGGCGATCGTCGCGGTGGCGGCGTGGTTTCTGCTCGGCAACCCGCAAAAGCTGCCGACTACCTCCGTGCAGTGGGGAGTGCTGGTCTGGCTGGGCGTGGTGGCGTCAGGGCTGGGATATTTCATGTGGAACTACGGCGCTACGCAGGTAGACGCCGGTACGCTTGGGATCATGAACAACGTGCACGTGCCGGCGGGGCTGCTGGTGAACCTCGCCATCTGGCAGGAACAGCCGCACTGGCCGAGCTTCCTTATTGGGGGAACGGTGATCCTGGCTTCGCTGTGGGTACATCGCCGCTGGGTCGCTCCGCGCTCCGCACAAATGGAAGATGGTCGCACGCGTGGTTCCGCGCTGAGCGAATAAACGCTTCCGTAATCGGCTGACGCTGCTCGCCGTCGCGCACGGCGGCGTACAGCCGGCTCCACAGTCCTTCACCCAGGGTTTTGGTCACGACAAGACCCTGCCGTTCAACGGTCTCGACCACCCAGTGCGGCAGCGCCGCGATCCCCATTCTGGCCGCCACCATCTGGATCAGCAGCAGGGTATTGTCCACGCTTTTCAGCTGTGGGCTAATGCCAGCGGGCTGCAGGAAGTGACGCCAGATATCCAGGCGACTGCGCTGCACCGGGTAAATCAGCAGCGTTTCGCTGGCAAGATCTTCCGGCGTAATGCGCGTTTTGGCGGCCAGCGGGTGATCCGGCGCCAGCACCAGACGCACCTCAAAATCAAACATCGGCGAATAGTGCAGGCCGCTGCGCGGCAGAATGTCCGAGGTCATCACCAGATCCAGCTCGCCCTGCTGGAGCGACGGCTGCGGATCAAACGTGACGCCGGATTTGAAGTCCATCTCCACCTGCGGCCACTTCTGGCGGAAGTTCTCAAGCGCGGGGGTCAGCCACTGAATACAGCTGTGACACTCAATGGCGATGCGCAGCGTGGTCTGCTGCGGCTCGTTGCAGGACTGCAGCGCGCTGGCAATTTGCGGCAGTACCTGGTTAGCCAGCTGAAGCAGAATTTCGCCCTGCGGCGTAAAGCGCAGCGGCTGGCTCTTACGCACGAAAAGACGGAAGCCGAGGCGTTGTTCCAGATCGCTGAACTGGTGCGAAAGGGCAGACTGGGTCTGGTGCAGCGTGGCCGCTGCCGCCGCAAGAGAACCGCAGTTCCGCAACGCTTGTAGCGTTTTCAGGTGTTTAATCTCGATCATGAAAGTCCTTCACTTCGCCATGAACATTTTGCGCTTGAGGAATATACAGTACCTGCCAATTATAGAAGTGTAAACATCTGGACGTCTAAATAACGAATTTCTACAAGGGGTATGCCATGACAATCCGCAATCACACTCTCGGTTTCCCTCGCGTTGGCCTGCGTCGCGAGCTGAAAAAAGCGCAAGAAAGCTACTGGGCGGGTAATGCCACCCGTGAAGAACTGCTGGCGGTGGGGCGTGAGCTTCGTGCTCGTCACTGGGAGCAGCAAAAGCAGGCGGGCATTGACCTGCTGCCGGTGGGCGATTTTGCCTGGTACGACCATGTTCTGACGACCAGCCTGCTGCTTGGCAACGTGCCGGCTCGTCATCAGAACAACGATGGATCGGTAGATATCGATACCCTGTTCCGCATTGGCCGTGGCCGTGCGCCAACGGGTGAGCCAGCGGCGGCGGCGGAAATGACCAAATGGTTTAACACCAACTATCACTATATGGTGCCGGAGTTTGTAAAAGGCCAGCAGTTCAGGCTGACCTGGACCCAGCTTCTGGATGAAGTGGACGAAGCGCTGGCGCTGGGCCACCAGGTAAAACCGGTGCTGCTGGGGCCGGTAACGTACCTGTGGCTGGGTAAAGTGAAAGGCGAGCAGTTCGATCGTCTGAGCCTGCTGAAGGACATTCTGCCGGTCTACAAACAGGTGCTGATTGAGCTGGGCAAACGCGGCATTCAGTGGGTGCAAATCGACGAGCCGGCGCTGGTGCTCGAGCTGCCCCAGGTTTGGCTCGACGCCTTCAGGCCGGCGTATGACGCGCTCACAGGGCAGGTGAAGCTGCTGCTGACCACCTATTTCGAGGGCGTGACGCCGAACCTCGGCACCATCGCCAGATTGCCGGTGCAGGGCCTACACGTTGACCTCGTACACGGTAAAGACGATGTCTCGGAACTGCACAAGCGACTGCCCGCAGACTGGCTGCTCTCCGCTGGCCTGATTAGCGGCCGTAACGTCTGGCGCGCCGATCTGACGGAGAAATATGCGCAAATCAAAGATATCGTCGGCAAACGTGAGCTGTGGGTGGCCTCGTCCTGTTCCCTGCTGCACAGCCCGATCGACCTGAGCGTAGAGACCCGCCTGGATGCCGAGGTAAAAAGCTGGTTTGCCTTCGCCCTGCAAAAATGTGAAGAGCTGGCCCTGCTGCGCGACGCGCTGAACAGCGGCGATACGGCGGCGATTGCCGACTGGAGCGCACCGATCCAGGCACGTCGCCACTCGGCGCGCGTGCATAACCCGGCGGTGGAGAAACGTCTGGCGGCCATCACCGGCCAGGACAGCCAGCGTCAAAGCCCCTATGAAGTGCGCGCCGAAGCCCAGCGCGCCCGCTTCAACCTGCCCGCGTGGCCGACCACGACCATCGGCTCCTTCCCGCAAACGACGGAGATCCGCAGCCTGCGCCTGGACTTCAAAAAGGGCAACCTTGATGCGAACCACTACCGCACCGGTATCGCCGAACACATCAAGCAGGCGATCGTCGAGCAGGAACGCCTCGGGCTGGACGTGCTGGTACACGGCGAGGCCGAGCGTAACGACATGGTGGAATACTTTGGTGAACACCTGGACGGCTTCGTCTTTACCCAGAACGGCTGGGTGCAGAGCTACGGATCCCGCTGCGTGAAGCCGCCGGTGGTTATTGGCGACGTCAGCCGCCCCGAAGCGATCACGGTTGAGTGGGCGAAGTATGCCCAGTCGCTGACCGACAGGCCGGTAAAAGGCATGCTGACCGGGCCGGTGACGATCCTCTGCTGGTCCTTCCCGCGCGAAGACGTGACCCGCGAAACCATCGCCAAACAGATAGCGCTGGCGCTGCGGGATGAAGTAGCGGATCTGGAGGCGGCGGGCATTGGCATCATTCAGATCGACGAGCCGGCGCTGCGCGAAGGTCTGCCGCTGCGCCGCAGCGACTGGGATGCCTATTTACGGTGGGGCGTGGAAGCGTTCCGCATCAGCGCCGCCGTCGCTAAGGACGACACGCAGATCCACACCCACATGTGCTACTGCGAATTTAACGACATCATGGATTCGATTGCCGCGCTGGATGCCGACGTTATTACCATCGAGACCTCGCGTTCAGACATGGAACTGCTGGAGTCGTTTGAAGAGTTCGACTACCCGAATGAAATAGGGCCGGGCGTGTATGACATTCACTCCCCGAACGTGCCGAGCGTGGAGTGGATTGAAGCCCTGCTGCAAAAAGCGGCCCAGCGCATCCCCGCGGAACGCCTGTGGGTGAACCCGGACTGCGGCCTGAAAACCCGCGGCTGGCCGGAGACGCGCGCGGCGCTGGCGAACATGGTGAAGGCGGCGCAGAACTTGCGTCAGGGTTAAGTCATTAGTCATATCTATAGCCCGGTAAGGCGTAGCCGCCGCCGGGCTTCTGCTTTACGCTTTCTTTCCGCCGTACTGGCTGAACCACGCCAGCATTCTCTGCCAGCCATCTTTCGCGGATTCGGCGTGATAGCTCGGACGATAGTCGGCGTTAAACGCGTGTCCGGCATCCGGATACACCACAATCTCCGCCTTCGCATTCGCCGCGCGTAGGGCATGGCGCATGGTCTCGACGGTATCAAGCGGGATCCCCGTATCCTGGCCACCATACAGGCCTAATACCGGTGCATTTAAATCCGTGGCGATATCCACCGGATATTTCGGTGAGTTCAGGGTCTTTTCCCCCACCAGTTTGCCGTACCAGGCGACGGCGGCTTTGAGCTGTGGATTATGCGCGGCATACAGCCAGCTAATACGTCCACCCCAGCAGAAACCCGTTATCATCAGTCGATGCGCATCACCGCCGTTGCGCGCCGCCCAGTTGGCAACATGATCCAGATCGGCCAGCACCTGCGCATCCGGCACTTTGCTGACCAGGTTGCTGAACAGCGTCGGGATGTCGCTGTAATCGTTCGGATCGCCCTGACGGAAATAGAGCTCTGGCGCAACGGCCAGATAGCCCTCCAGCGCCAGACGGCGGCAGAGGTCGCGAATATGTTCATGAACGCCAAATATTTCCTGAACCACAATCACGATGGGCAGCGGGCCCTCGGCGGATTTTGGCCGCGCGTGGTACGCCGGCATGTTCTCTCCCTGCGAGGGAATGGAGGTCTCGCCCGCGGTAATAGCCTCTTCAGGGGTTGAGACGATGGTTGAAGCATGCGGGGCAGCAGCAGGTGCAAAACCGGTTTTTTCAGTCATGGCATTCTCCGTACCAATGAATGGATTAGCGCAAAGATAAATATAGACACCAGGTTAACAACCCACAGTGCCTCATAGCGTCTATCTTTTGTGCAGCACCCTACGTTATAACTTGTTAATGTGATGTAAATCACTATTTTGTGGAAATTAACTGCAACCATTTTCATTCATGGTGAGGTGTGTCACGAAATGATGCGTGTTGCTTCTGTAAAGTACCGTTTTACTTCTTCTGACTAACCGACCCACAGAGGAGTCACCTATGTCTAAGTCTGATGTTTTTCATCTCGGCCTCACTAAAAACGATTTACAAGGGGCTACGCTTGCTATCGTCCCCGGCGATCCTGAGCGTGTGGAAAAGATCGCCGCGCTGATGGATAAGCCGGTTAAGCTGGCAGCCCATCGCGAATTCACCACCTGGCGCGCGGAGCTGGACGGTAAAGCGGTGATCGTGTGCTCTACCGGTATTGGTGGCCCGTCTACCTCTATCGCCGTTGAAGAGCTGGCGCAGCTGGGCATTCGTACTTTCCTGCGTATTGGCACCACTGGCGCCATTCAGCCGCACATCAACGTGGGCGACGTGCTGGTGACGACGGCATCCGTCCGTCTGGACGGGGCAAGCCTGCACTTTGCGCCAATGGAGTTCCCGGCAGTGGCTGATTTCGAATGCACCACCGCGCTGGTTGAAGCGGCGAAATCCGTGGGTGCCACCACTCACGTGGGCGTCACGGCATCCTCCGACACCTTCTATCCGGGCCAGGAGCGTTACGACACCTTCTCTGGCCGCGTGGTGAGCCGTTTCAAAGGCTCAATGGAAGAGTGGCAGTCCATGGGCGTGATGAACTATGAAATGGAATCTGCAACGCTGCTGACCATGTGCGCAAGCCAGGGTCTGCGTGCCGGTATGGTGGCGGGCGTGATCGTCAACCGTACCCAGCAGGAGATCCCGAACGCCGAAACCATGAAGCAGACCGAAAGTCATGCGGTGAAAATCGTGGTTGAAGCGGCTCGCCGTCTCCTCTAATCCTCTCGTCTGAGATAAAAGGCCGACGCGTTCGGCCTTTATTTTTTGCGTAGCGCCTCGCAGGAAAACCCTTTCAAACTGGACGTTTATACAGCACAATTCTATTTTGTGCGGGTTATACGTGGATGCAGGGGGCATTGTGGATATCTCAATCCTGATTTATGCGGTAGTGGCGCTGGCGAGCGTGGGGATTGGCTGGCTCATTTCCAGCTACCAGCACGCGCAGCAGAAAGCCGAACAGCTGGCAGAGCGCGAAGAGATCGTGGCTGAACTCAGCGCGACGAAACAGCAGCTTGCGCTGAGCGACCACTGGCGCGACGAGTGCGAACTGCTCAATAACGAACTGCGTAACCTGCGTGATATCAACACCTCGCTGGAGGCCGATCTTCGCGAAGTAACCACCCGCCTCGAATCCACCCAGCTGCACGCCGAAGACAAAATCCGCCAGATGATCAACAGCGAGCAGCGCCTTAGCGAGCAGTTTGAGAACCTCGCGAACCGTATTTTTGAACACAGCAACCGCCGCGTGGATGAACAGAACCGCCAGAGCCTGAACAGCCTGCTGACGCCGCTGCGCGAACAGCTGGACGGCTTTCGCCGCCAGGTGCAGGACAGCTTCGGCCAGGAGGCACGCGAGCGCCACACGCTGGCGCATGAAATTCGCAATCTCCAGCAGCTGAATGCCCAGATGGCGCAAGAGGCGGTTAACCTGACGCGCGCCCTCAAAGGCGATAACAAAGCGCAGGGGAACTGGGGCGAAGTCGTATTAACCCGCGTGCTGGAAGCCTCTGGCCTGCGCGAGGGATACGAATATGAGACGCAGGTCAGCATCGAGACTGACGCGCGCTCGCGAATGCAGCCGGACGTGATTGTGCGTCTGCCGCAGGGCAAAGATGTGGTCATCGACGCGAAAATGACGCTGGTGGCCTATGAACGCTACTTCAACGCCGAGGATGACTACACCCGAGAATCAGCGTTGCAGGAGCATATCGCCTCCGTGCGTAACCATATTCGTCAGCTTGGCAGAAAAGACTATCAGCAGTTGCCGGGGCTGCGATCGCTGGATTACGTGCTGATGTTTATTCCGGTTGAGCCGGCCTTTCTGCTGGCGCTGGACAGACAGCCCGAACTGATAACCGAAGCGCTGAAAAATAACATTATGCTGGTCAGCCCCACCACGCTGCTGGTGGCATTACGCACCATTGCCAACCTGTGGCGCTATGAACACCAGAGCCGTAACGCGCAGCAGATTGCCGATCGCGCCAGCAAGCTGTACGACAAAATGCGGCTGTTTGTGGACGATATGTCCTCGGTGGGGCAAAGCCTGGATCGGGCGCAGGATAATTACCGTCAGGCGATGAAAAAACTCTCCTCCGGGCGCGGCAATTTGCTGGCGCAGGCGGAGGCGTTTCGCAGCCTTGGGGTGGAGGTTAAACGCGAGATTAATCCGGATCTGGTGGAGCAGGCGACCGCGCAGGACGAAGAGTTCCGCCTGCGCGAAGGCGACGCTGAGCAAAATACCCGCAATGAAGACAACGATTTAGCGGCGAGTTTATCACCAGAAGCGCAGCCGACGCGTTTCTTTCGCGGTGGTTGAAACGTAGGGCAAATGCGCCCAATCTGTTACACTTCACGAACATTTGACTGATTAGCAGGCTCTGAGATGGTTGACGATTCACAAGACACGACGCACTTTGGCTTTCAGACTGTCGCCAAAGCGCAGAAAGCTGACATGGTGGCCCACGTATTTCATTCCGTGGCGGCGAAGTACGATGTGATGAATGATTTGATGTCATTCGGCATTCATCGCTTGTGGAAACGCTTCACCATTGATTGCAGCGGCGTACGCCGTGGACAAACGGTGCTGGATTTAGCCGGAGGAACGGGCGATCTCACCGCAAAATTTTCCCGCCTGGTAGGTGAAACCGGTCGTGTGGTGCTGGCCGATATCAACGACTCCATGCTGAAAATGGGACGCGAGAAGCTGCGCAACATCGGCGTGGTAGGCAATGTTGAATACGTTCAGGCCAACGCCGAAGCGCTGCCCTTCCCGGACAATACCTTTGACTGCATCACCATCTCTTTCGGGCTGCGTAACGTGACCGATAAAGATAAAGCGCTGCGCTCTATGTACCGCGTGCTGAAGCCGGGTGGACGCCTGCTGGTGCTCGAGTTCTCCAAACCGATTATCGACCCGCTGAGCAAAGCCTACGATGCGTATTCCTTCCACGTTCTGCCACGCATTGGCGAGCTGGTGGCGAACGATGCCGAAAGTTACCGTTATCTGGCTGAATCCATCCGAATGCACCCGGATCAGGACACGCTGAAAGCGATGATGCAGGATGCAGAATTTGAAAACGTGGAGTACTTCAATATGACGGCGGGTGTCGTCGCGCTGCATCGTGGTTACAAGTTCTGAGTGGAGGTTTCCCGTGCCCATTAAACCCTTAGTCACCGCAGGCATCGAGAATGTACTGAATGCCTTTCTGTATCGCGCCCCGGCGCTCAAAACCGCACGTCAGCGGCTTAACGGAAAGGTACTGCGTATCGTTTTAAAAGAGTTCTCGACGCCGCTTGTGCTGGTCTTCAGCGAACGCCAGCTTGACGTTCTGGGTGAGTGGGAAGGCGAGGCTGACTGCTCGGTGATCACGCACATGAGCGTGTTGCCAAAACTGCGCGATCGCCAGCAGCTGACGGCGCTTATTCGCAGCGGCGAACTGGAAGTCCAGGGCGATATTCAGGTGGTACAGAACTTCGCTGCGCTTAGCGATCAGGCTGAATTCGACCCGGCGGAGCTGCTGGCGCCCTATATCGGCGATATCGCGGCTGAAGGGATAAGCAAAACGCTGCGCACGGGTTCTGCTTTTTTGCGCAAAGGTCTCCAGCGTCAACAGCGCTACGCTGCTGAGGTTCTGACCGAAGAGTGGCGTATGGCGCCGGGGCCATTGGAAGTTGCCTGGTTTGCAGAAGAGACCGCGGCAGTTGAGCGCGCAGTGGATGCGTTAACCAAACGGCTGGAAAAACTGGAGGGCAAATGACGCCTGGTGAAATTCGGCGCCTCTATTTTATCGTTCGCACCTTTTTGAGCTACGGGCTCGACGAGCTTATCCCCAGAATGCGTATCACCCTGCCGCTTCGGCTTTGGCGGCGCACGCTGTTCTGGATGCCGAATCGCCATAAGGATCAGGAGCTGGGTACACGCCTGCGTCTTGCTTTGCAGGAACTGGGTCCGGTCTGGATCAAGTTTGGTCAGATGCTCTCAACACGTCGCGACCTTTTCCCGCCGGAGATAGCCGACCAGCTCGCGCTGTTGCAGGACCGCGTCGCCCCGTTTGATGGGGAGAGGGCAAAGAAACAAATCGAGGAAGCGATGGGCAATATTCCCATCGACACCTGGTTTGATGATTTCGATATCCAGCCTCTGGCATCCGCTTCTATCGCGCAGGTTCACACCGCGCGCCTGAAGGAGAATGGCAAAGAGGTGGTCATCAAGGTGATTCGCCCGGATATCCTGCCGGTTATCAGAGCGGACATGAAGCTGATTTATCGTCTGGCTCGCTGGGTGCCGCGCCTGCTGCCGGATGGCCGCCGTCTGCGCCCGCTGGAAGTGGTACGGGAATACGAAAAAACGCTGATTGATGAGCTAAACCTGCTGCGCGAGTCGGCGAACGCCATTCAGCTGCGTCGTAACTTTGAAAACAGCCCGATGCTGTATGTTCCTGAAGTCTATTCTGACTATTGCAGCCAGAACATGATGGTGATGGAACGTATCTACGGTATTCCGGTCTCGGACGTGGTGGCGCTGGAAAAACAGGGCACCAACATGAAGCTGCTGGCCGAAAGGGGCGTGCAGGTCTTCTTTACTCAGGTTTTCCGCGACAGCTTCTTCCATGCGGATATGCATCCTGGCAACATTTTTGTCAGCTATGAGCACCCGGAAGATCCGCAATATATTGGCATCGACTGCGGTATTGTCGGCTCGCTGAACAAAGAGGATAAGCGTTATCTCGCCGAGAACTTTATCGCGTTCTTCAACCGCGACTACCGTAAGGTGGCCGAACTGCACGTAGATTCAGGCTGGGTTCCGCCAGATACCAACGTGGAAGAGTTCGAGTTTGCGATCCGCACCGTCTGCGAGCCGATTTTTGAAAAGCCTCTGTCGGAGATCTCGTTCGGACACGTTCTGCTCAACCTGTTCAACACCGCGCGCCGTTTCAATATGGAAGTGCAGCCTCAATTAGTTTTACTTCAGAAAACATTACTTTACGTTGAGGGCGTAGGCCGCCAGCTCTATCCTCAGTTAGACTTGTGGAAAACCGCTAAACCCTTCCTCGAATCCTGGATTAAGGATCAGGTCGGTATTCCAGCGCTGGTTCGCTCGCTTAAGGAGAAAGGCCCGTTCTGGATTGAAAAAATGCCTGAAATTCCTGAGCTGGTTTACGACAGTTTGCGTCAGAGCAAGAACCTTCAGCACAGCATGGATAAAATCGCGCACGAGCTTCAATCCAGCCGCGTGCGTCAGGGGCAGTCTCGCTATCTCTTCGGAATTGGCGCGACGCTGCTGATAAGCGGCACGTTGCTATTGATCAATCGCCCGGACTGGGAAATGATGCCTGCGTGGATTATGGCTGCCGGTGTTGTTGTCTGGCTTGCTGGCTGGCGAAAAACGCGCTGAATTAGCGTCGCTATTGATGGGTTGCATACGTATAATGCGATCTGACTAATTAATCATCTATCACTGGGGAACACGCATGGGTGGTATCAGTATCTGGCAGTTAGTGATCATTGCCGTCATCGTTGTGCTGCTGTTTGGCACGAAAAAACTCGGGTCCATTGGTTCCGACCTTGGCGCGTCAATCAAAGGCTTTAAGAAAGCCATGAGCGATGACGAGAATAAGCAGGATAAAACCGGTCAGGATGCTGATTTCACTGCTAAGTCCATCGCCGACAAGCAAGATGAAGCCAAAAAGGACGATGCTAAACGTCACGATAAAGAGCAGGTGTAATTCGTGTTCGACATTGGTTTTGGTGAGTTACTGCTGGTATTTGTGATTGGTCTGATCGTGTTGGGGCCGCAGCGCTTGCCCGTTGCGGTGAAAACCGTGGTGGGCTGGGTGCGTGCGCTTCGCTCGCTGGCAACGACCGTGCAGAACGAGCTGGCGCAGGAGCTTAAGCTTCAGGAATTTCAGGACAGCCTGAAAAAGGTTGAAAAGGCGAGCATGGACAACCTGACGCCGGAGCTGAAAGCGTCGATGGATGAACTGCGTGAAGCAGCCGAATCCATGAAGCGCTCATACAGCATTAACGATCCTGAAAAGGCGAGCGACGAAGCTAACACCATCCATAACCCGGTGGTGAAGGGCAGCGAGGAGCAGCGCGAGGGGGTAACGCCTTCCAGCGCGGAGCATCAGGCTGCTTCGCCAGAGCAATCGCCGCAGGAGCCTGAAGTGAAAAAGCAGGTGCCGTCAGAAGAGCCCGTGGTGAAAGCGGCTGAAGTAAAACCTGCCGCACCCGTTTCCGAATCATCCCCTTCCTCAAGTGATAAAGCGTAAACATGGCAGTAGATGATACTCAACCGCTCATCGCGCACCTCATTGAACTGCGCAAGCGCCTGTTAAACTGCATTATTGCGGTTTTCCTCATTTTCCTGTGTCTGGTCTATTTCGCCAACGATATCTACCAGGTGGTCTCTGCGCCCTTGATTAAACAGATGCCGCTGGGGGCAACGATGATCGCAACGGACGTTGCTTCGCCGTTCTTTACCCCAATCAAGCTCACCTTCTGGGTGTCGCTGATTGCGTCTGCGCCGGTTATTTTGTATCAGGTCTGGGCCTTCATCGCCCCGGCGCTGTACAGGCATGAGCGTAAGCTGGTGATCCCGCTGCTGGTATCCAGCTCCCTGCTGTTCTATATCGGCATGGCGTTCGCTTATTTCGTGGTCTTCCCGCTGGCCTTTGGTTTTCTGACGCATACCGCGCCGGAAGGGGTGCAGGTATCCACGGACATCGCCAGCTACCTCAGCTTTGTCATGGCGCTGTTTATGGCGTTCGGCGTCGCGTTCGAAGTGCCCGTGGCGATAGTCCTGCTCTGCTGGGTAGGCGTTACGACACCGGACGATCTGCGTAAAAAGCGTCCGTACATCCTCGTCGGGGCGTTTGTCGTGGGTATGCTGTTAACTCCGCCAGACGTTTTCTCGCAGACGCTGCTGGCAATACCCATGTACTGCCTGTTTGAAGTCGGCGTGTTCTTCGCACGTTTCTACGTGGGTAAGGGGCGTACGCGTGATGATGAAGACGTAGAGTCGGAAGAGACCACTAAAGAATAAAATCAGCCGCCCGTCAGGGCGGTTGTCATATGGGGAATACCATGTTTGATATTGGGCTTAACCTGACCAGCTCACAGTTTGCGAAAGACCGTGATGAGGTGGTGGCGCGCGCGTTTGCCGCTGGCGTTAACGGGCTGTTGCTGACGGGAACCAATCTGCACGAGAGCGAGCAGGCACAGCAGCTGGCGCAACGCTATCAACGCTGCTGGTCCACCGCAGGCGTGCACCCTCATGACAGCAGCCAGTGGACGCATGAAAGTGCTGAGGTACTTCATCGCCTGGCGAAAACGCCGGAAGTCGTTGCCATTGGTGAATGCGGGCTTGATTTCAACCGCAACTTCTCAACGCCTGAAGAGCAGGAAAACGCGTTTACCGCCCAGCTCGCCCTGGCAGCAGAGTTGGGAATGCCGGTGTTTATGCACTGTCGCGATGCCCATGAACGTTTTCTGGCATTGCTGGAGCCCTGGCTGGATAAACTGCCTGGCGCGGTGCTGCACTGCTTTACGGGCTCCCGGCAGGAGGCGCTGGATTGCCTGAATCGCGGGCTTTATCTGGGAATTACCGGCTGGGTGTGCGATGAACGTCGTGGGCTTGAGCTGCGCGAGCTGCTGCCCGTTATCCCGGCCGATCGTTTGCTGCTTGAAACAGATGCGCCGTATTTGCTGCCTCGGGATATGCAGCCTAAACCGGCATCGCGACGTAATGAACCCGCTTACCTGGGGCACATAGCTGAACGCGTGGCGCACTGGCGCGGAGAGGATGCCCAGTGGCTGTCAGCACGAACCGATGACAACGTGCGTCGTCTGTTCGGCGTGCAGTTTTAAACTTTTCGAAAATCGGTGTTTTTGACGCTCTGCAACACCTCTTTGTTCAACAGGTTAAGCAGCAGCATTGAACGCGCTTCACCGTCCGGCTCAGCGAAGATGGCCTGTAAGCCTTCAAAGGCGCCTTCGGTGATCACCACGCTGTCGCCGGCATAGGGGGTTTCCGGATCGGTAATATCTTCAGGCTGCTGGTAAACGGAAAGCTGATGAATAACCGATGACGGCACCTTTGCCGGATGGGCGCCAAAACGCACAAAATGGCTGACGCCGCGCGTGGCGCTGATCGTCGTGGTGTGGATCACTTCGGGGTCGAACTCAACGAACAGGTAGTTCGGGAACAGGGGCTCGCTGACGGTCGTGCGTCTTCCACGCTGCATTTTTTCAAGCGTGATCACGGGTGTCAGGCAGTTAACAGACTGACGTTCAAGATGTTCCTGCGCGCGCTGAAGTTGCCCGCGTTTGCAATACAGTAAATACCAGGCCTGCATAATCACTCTTCCCATTGTTCGGGGCGCAAGCATATCAAAACCCTGGCGGGATCGCTAAGGTGATTATAATGGGCAAAAAGCGAGTAAGTCGTGGAAGTTCACGCTAATTTAACAAAATTACAGCATCACGCGGGCTTACGCCGTATAATGAAGCGCTTACAGAGAGGCCATGATTAACTGCATGAAATACCACGATCTACGCGACTTCCTGGCGCTGCTTGAAAAGCAGGGCGAACTCAAACGCATTACGCTTCCTGTTGATCCGTATCTGGAAATGACAGAAATCGCTGACCGCACCCTGCGCGCGGGCGGCCCGGCGTTGCTGTTTGAAAACCCAAAAGGCTACGCCATGCCGGTACTGTGTAACCTGTTCGGCACTCCTCGCCGCGTGGCGATGGGGATGGGGCAGGAAGATGTTACGGCGCTGCGCGAAGTGGGCAAACTGCTGGCCTTTCTGAAAGAGCCGGAACCGCCGAAAGGGTTCCGCGACCTGTTCGACAAGCTGCCGCAGTTTAAGCAGGTACTGAACATGCCGACCAAACGCCTGCGCGGTGCGCCGTGCCAGCAAAAAGTGCTGGAAGGCGATGCGGTTGATCTTACCACCATTCCGATTATGCAGTGCTGGCCTGAAGATGCCGCACCGCTGATAACATGGGGCCTCACCGTCACGCGTGGGCCGCATAAAGAGCGACAAAATCTCGGAATCTATCGTCAGCAGCTGATTGGCAAAAACAAGCTCATCATGCGCTGGCTGTCCCATCGCGGAGGCGCGCTGGATTTCCAGGAGTGGTGCGCGGCCCGTCCGGGCGAACGCTTCCCGGTTTCCGTCGCGCTGGGTGCCGATCCGGCAACCATTCTGGGCGCGGTTACGCCCGTTCCTGACACGCTGTCGGAATATGCCTTTGCAGGGTTGCTGCGCGGCACCAAAACTGAAGTGGTGAAGTGTATCTCCAATGACCTGGAAGTACCGGCCAGTGCGGAGATCGTGCTGGAAGGCTACATTGAACAGGGCGAGCTGGCACCCGAAGGGCCGTACGGCGACCACACCGGCTACTACAACGAAGTGGATAACTTCCCGGTGTTCACCGTCACGCACATTACCCAGCGTGAAGATGCCATTTATCACTCCACCTACACCGGCCGTCCACCCGACGAACCGGCGGTACTGGGCGTGGCGCTGAATGAAGTGTTCGTGCCGATCCTGCAAAAACAGTTCCCGGAAATTGTTGATTTTTATCTGCCGCCGGAAGGGTGTTCGTATCGCCTGGCGGTGGTAACGATGAAGAAGCAGTATGCCGGTCACGCTAAACGCGTGATGATGGGCGTATGGTCTTTCCTGCGCCAGTTTATGTATACCAAGTTTGTGATTGTCTGCGATGATGACGTTAACGCCCGCGACTGGAATGACGTCATCTGGGCCATCACCACGCGTATGGATCCCGCGCGTGATACGGTGTTAGTGGAAAACACGCCGATTGATTATCTGGACTTTGCCTCGCCGGTTTCCGGCCTTGGCTCAAAAATGGGACTGGATGCCACGAATAAATGGCCTGGCGAAACCGACCGTGAATGGGGTCGCCCGATCGAGAAAGATCCTGCCGTGACCGCGCGCATTGACGCGATCTGGGACGAGCTGGCCATAATGAATAACGGTAAGGCAGAATAAGACCGTTTAGCCCTATAGACTTCCCGACAGAGAGAGCGAATGACAACCTTAAGCTGTAAAGTGACGTCGGTAGATGCTATTACCGACACCGTATATCGCGTCCGTTTGGTTCCTGAAGCGGCATTCTCATTCCGTGCCGGCCAGTACCTGATGGTCGTGATGGACGAGCGTGATAAGCGTCCTTTCTCTATGGCCTCTACGCCTGCAGAGAAGGAATTTATTGAGCTGCATATTGGTGCGTCTGAGCTTAACCTGTACGCGATGGCCGTGATGGACCGCATCCTGAAAGAGCGTGAAATCGTGGTCGATATCCCTCACGGCGAGGCCTGGCTGCGTGAAGACGAAGATCGCCCGCTGATCCTGATTGCCGGTGGCACGGGCTTCTCTTATGTTCGCTCTATTCTGCTGACCGCTCTGGCGCGCAATCCGAATCGTGATATCACCATCTACTGGGGCGGCCGTGAAGAGAAGCACCTTTACGATCTGTCTGAGCTGGAAGCGCTGAGCGTGAATCATCCACACCTGCGCATCGAGCCGGTTGTCGAGCAGCCGGAAGAGGGCTGGCGCGGGCGCAGCGGTACCGTGCTGACAGCGGTATTGCAGGATCACGGAACGCTGGCCGGGCACGATATCTACATTGCCGGTCGCTTTGAAATGGCGAAAATTGCCCGCGACCTGTTCTGTAACGAACGTGACGCGCGGGAAGATCGCCTGTTCGGCGATGCGTTTGCGTTTATCTGAATCAGAAACCCGCTTCGGCGGGTTTTTTCTGCTCTGACAAAAGCGCTGGCGAAAATTTAACCTTGAAATGGGCGGCGCATTACCGCTATCCTTGTTCCGGATAAATTTCGTCCTCAGGAGCGCCCCCCAAAAATGAACAAACACGACTGATGAATTTCGATCCTTGCTAAACGCACCGCGTCGGCAGGGGATGTTTTGATTTCATTCAGGAGTGCTTATGGCTCATTTTGCGCAGTCCCCCTCTTTTATTTTGCATCAGGTCACCTGTCAGTTTGCGACGGGCGATATCCTTTTCGGTCCACTGAATCTTTCTCTGGATTCGTCGGTTTGCGCGCTGGTTGGCCGCAACGGCAGTGGAAAAACGCGCCTGCTGCGCCTGCTGGCTGGCATAGACGAACCCGCCAGCGGGCACGTTGAGCGCTTTGGCTCGCACGCCTACGTGGCCCAGCAGCAGGATATTTCCCCTCACGCCACGCTTGCCGGGCTGCTTGGCCATGAGGCGATCTTCGCCGCCCGTAAACGCGTCGACAGCGGTGATTATGAACCCGAGGATCTCGACACGCTCGAGGGACGCTGGGATCTGGCTGAACGTCTGAGCCATGCTTTCATCGCTGCAAACCTTCCCCCGTTCGATCCGAATAAACCCGCAGCGGCGCTGAGCGGCGGCGAGCGTATTCGTGCCTTGCTGTGTGGTGCGTTCACCGAAGATGCGGATTACCTGCTTCTGGATGAACCGACCAACCACCTCGACGGGCAGGGCCGGGAATGGTTCTACGAGCAGCTTTCCCGGTACCAGGGCGGCGTGCTGGTGGCCTCTCACGACCGTGAGTTACTGGCGCAGGTAACGCGCATCCTTGAACTGAGTGCTTTTGGCTTGCGCAGCTTCGGCGGAAATTATGCTGACTATAAAAGCCAGCGCGACGCTGAGCAGCAGGCCGCCCGCGCTGCGCTGGAACATGCCGCCACCGAGCGTAAACGTACCCGCACCCGTATGCATAAAGAGCATGATGACAGCCAGCGGCGTTCAGCAAAAACGCTTCGCAAGGTCGATAGCCTCAACATTGCCTCGTTTGAACGGGTCAAGTACAAAGCGGCGGCGAAAGAGCGCATCGGTTCCTGGAAAAAACAGCATAGCGATCAAAATGATGCGCTTAACGCTGCGGTTAACCAGGCACGCGAGCGGGTAGAAGCGGATAACGCGGTGATGTTTACCCTGCCGGGCAGTCAAATTGCGCAAGGGAAGCAGGTGCTGGTGCTGCAGGATCTGGTGCTTCCGCATGTGTCTCTCCCGCCGATAAACTGGCGAATGGACGGCCCCATGCGCGTGGCGCTTCGCGGGCCTAACGGCTGTGGGAAATCTACGCTTTTAAAAGTGATGCTGGGCGAAACTGCCCCCGTTTCCGGTACCTGTAACGTCTCCGTCACGCGCGCCTGTCTCGATCAGCAACTTTCCCGGCTGGATCTGTCGCAGTCGGTGATGACACACCTCAACCTGGGCAATACGCCGCTCGAGGAGGGCACGCTGCGTACCCGGCTGGCGCAGCTTCAGCTGGGCGCGGAAAAAGTAACGCTTCCTCTGGGTGAACTGAGCGGTGGCGAGCGCCTGAAGGCCGCGCTGGCCTGCGCGTTGTGGCGTGAAGCTTCAGCGCAGCTGTTGCTTCTGGATGAGCCGACCAATCATCTCGATCTGGCCTCCGTTCAGGCCATTGAAGCGGCTCTGGCCGATTTTCCCGGCGCGCTGCTGGTGGTATCGCACGATGAAGCCTTTCTGAAAGGGCTGAAGCTGACGCATGAGCTGGTGTGGGAAGAGTCAGGATGGCGATGCGAAAGTCTGTAAACACAAGCCCCCGCAAGGGCGGGGGCAAAAAAACGTTATCAGGCTAACTGCTTGCGAAGGTCAGGGTTCGCCTGAATCAGGCGCATCAGCTTTAACTCGGCCGGAGTAGGCTTTTCACGTTTTGACTCCCACTCCATTACCATCGCTACGCTGACACCCATCGCTCTTGCGAATTCATCTGTTTTCAGGCCCGACCCTTTGCGTAAACGCTCAAATTCACTGAAAGGATTGGGCTTTGTTTGCAGGATATACGTCGGCGGTACATCTTTAAAAATAATCTGTTCCAGGCTGCTCAGCAGCTCAAACTCAGGATCTTTTAATTCCATTGAGAACTCCTCATAAATCACACATCGGGATCATGAACATCAGAGAGCCTGTTAAGAATAGTCCCTAAACCAGACACAGGATCGTCACGGCTGTGATTAATTGTGCGATCACCATCGCTTTACGCGTTTCAGCTATATGGATATTTATGCTAATTACCTGATTAGTCATATATCGGCGGGTCAGGTATTTTTTTGTAAATAGTAAGCTATAAAACGGGAATACCCGTTTTGTATGAAAAGTCTATCTTGCAAGGCTGTCCTGGACTATTCTTGTCAGCGTTAGGCACGCGTGTGCCGGTGTGCGCTTTTTTGGGTGAAAGGAGTAATAAAATGGCGACAGGAAAGTCCTGCTCTCGCTGGTTTGCGCCTGTAGCGGCGTTATTAATGGTGGTTAGCCTGAGCGGGTGTTTTGATAAGGAAGGCGATCAGCGCAAAGCGTTTATCGATTTTCTCCAGAATACAGTGTTGCGTAGCGGCGAGCGTTTACCAACGCTGACTGCGGATCAGAAAAAACAGTTTGGTCCATTCGTCTCTGATTACGCCATTCTGTATGGCTATTCGCAGCAGGTAAGCCAGGCGATGGATTCCGGGATCCGCCCGGTCGTGGACAGCGTAAATGCCATCCGCGTACCGCAGGATTATATGACCCAGCGCGAACCGCTGCGCCAGTCCAATGGCGCGCTTGGGGTACTGAGCCAGCAGCTGCAAAATGCCAAAATGCAGGCTGATGCATCGCGCTCCGCGCTGAAGCAGGGCGAAGATCTGAAACCGGTCTACGACCAGGTGTATGAGAAAGTGGTGACCAAACCGTCAAACGCCTTGCAGCCGCTGATCCCGGCCGCTCAGGTCTTTACTCAGCAGCTGGTGCAGGTGGGTGACTTTATCAGTGAACAGGGTACGCAGGTGAGCTTCGTCTCCAATGGTATCCAGTTCCCGACCTCCCAGCAGGCGAGCCAGTACAATACGCTGATCGGGCCGCTGGCGTCCCAGCACCAGGCCTTTAGCCAGGCATGGAGCGCAGCGGTCGCTGCTACGGAATAATAAAAATCCCCGCTTCTGGCGGGGTTTTTTTATGCGTAATGAAAATAACGCTTGTCATTCGTCTACCACATCGGTATAACTATGTTCGTCGGTTTGTTACACAGACCTAAAGCAGTTTAGTAAAGCAGTCCAGATTGTTATCCATAGATACCCTTCGTAGTGACCCTTCCTTCATCGCTTAAAAATCTGTAACGCAATCCATCAAAGCCGGAAGGCACAATATATTTGTTAATAAGGTAATTTCTATGTCTGCTAAAATGACTGGTCTGGTAAAATGGTTCAACGCTGATAAAGGTTTCGGCTTCATCACTCCTGACGATGGCTCTAAAGACGTGTTCGTACACTTCTCTGCTATCCAGAACGATGGCTACAAATCTCTGGATGAAGGTCAGAAAGTTTCCTTCACCATCGAAAGCGGCGCTAAAGGTCCAGCAGCTGGTAACGTTGTAAGCCTGTAAGCTTCCAACCCAGTAGCACAAAATTCAAAAACCCGCCTTCTGGCGGGTTTTTTCGTTTCTACTGCCGTACCTGCGGATTAACGCAGTTTTTATCCACTTTTCCGCTAAGCGCAGCAATCAGGTTGTCTACCGCGGTCGCCGCCATGCTGTAGCGCGTTTCGTGAGTCGCAGAGCCGATGTGGGGCAGGGCGACGACGTTTGGCATGGCCAGCAGTGGAGAATCTACGGGCAGCGGCTCCTGTTCAAACACGTCCAGGCCGGCGGCGTGGATCTCACCGTTTTGCAGTGCCTCAATCAGCGCCTTCTCATCCACCACCGGGCCGCGACCCGCGTTGATGAAAATGGCCGATCTCTTCATCTTTTCAAACGCCGCTTTGCCAAAGAGATGACGCGTTTCATCCGTCAGCGGCAGGATCAGGCAGACAAAGTCGGCTTCCTGTAGCAACGCATCAAGCTCGCAGTAGCGGGCGTTGAAGCGCTCCTCAGCTTCGCCGTGATGATGGCGTGCGTTATAGAGAATCGGCATGTTGAAGCCGAAATGGGCGCGCCGGGCCAGCGCCATACCGATACGCCCCATCCCGACTATTCCCAGGGTTTTGCCATGAACGTCCACGCCGAACCAGTCGGAGCCGATGCTTTTCGTCCATTCGCCTGCCCTTACGCGCTCAGCCACTTCCACCACGCGACGGGCAGTGCTGAGCACCAGCGCCATCAGCGTGTCGGCGACGGTTTCCGTCAGGGCATGTGGCGTATGCATCAGCAGGATGTTGCGCGCGTTAAGCGCATCCACGTCGAAGTTGTCGTAACCCACGGAAACGGTTGAGGTTGCACGAAGCTTCGGCATTTTCTCCAGCAGCGCTGCATCCACCTTTTCGCTTGAACCCAGCAGGCCCTCGGCGCTGGCAAACGCGTCGGCGTGCTGCGCCACGGTTTCCGGGCTGAGGTTCTTCACCCGGGTAACGGTAAAATGTTCTTCCAGGCGTTTTTGCAGATCTTCGGGCAGTGCTTTGTACAAAATGACGGACGGCTTCATGCTAATCTCCGTTGATTTTAAAAGGATTCAGGCGTGGCGTGCGCCGACGGGTAGCTGTTGATTATTAGCAGGCTTAACGATCAGAGTAAGCCATACCGAGGCAAAAAGCGCCACCCCCATAAAGATGTAAGAGGCTGAAGGGCTGCCGGTTGCGCCGTTGAGATAGCCGACAAACCACGAGCCAAAGAACGAGCCCAGCGCACCCATGCTGTTGATCAGCGCCATCGCGCCGCCCGCGACGTTACGCGGCAGCATTTCCGGGATGATGGCAAAGAACGGACCATACGGGGCGTACATGGCAGCACCCGCGATCACCAGCAGCGTATAGGAGGCCCAGAAGTGGTTCGCACCCACGGCCCAGGAGCCAATAAAGGCAAAGGCAGCGATCAGCAGCAGTGGCCAGACGAACAGCTTACGGTTTTGCAGCCTGTCCGACGCCCAGGAAACGACGATCATCGCGATGGTTGCGGCCAGGTAAGGCACCGATGACAGCCAGCCAACTTCCACCATGCCCAGGTTCTCACCGCCGCTGCGGATAATCGACGGCAGCCACAGCACAAAGCCGTACACGCCAATGCTCCAGGTAAAATACTGCGCGCACAGCAGGATGACGTTACGGGAGCGGAAGGCTTCGCCATAGTTACGCACCGCTTTCAGCCCCTGCTGCTCTTTATCCAGCTGCGCCTGCAGTGCGGCTTTCTCATCCTCCGAAAGCCACTTTGCCTGGGCAGGCTTATCTTTTACCAGCACCCACCAGCAGAAGGCCCAGAGGATCGCGGGAACCCCTTCGATGATAAACATCTCACGCCAGCCGTAGGACTGGATGAGGTAGCCGGAAACCACCGACATCCACAGTACGGTGACCGGATTGCCGAGTATCAGGAACGTATTGGCGCGTGAACGCTCGGATTTCGTGAACCAGTTGCTGATGTAAATCAGCATCGCCGGCATAACTGCCGCCTCAACCACGCCGAGAATGAAGCGAATGGCGGCCAGAGCAGGAATATTATTCACCACCCCAGTGAGGGATGCACAGGCGCCCCACAGGATCAGGCAGATGAAGATAAGCTTTCGCACGCTGCGGCGCTCGGCGTAAATCGCGCCGGGGATCTGGAAGAAGAAATAGCCCAGGAAGAAGAGAGCCCCCAGCAGGGAGGATACCCCTTTGGTGATCCCGAGGTCTTCGTTGATCCCGGCGGCGGATGCAAAACTGAAGTTGGCACGATCCAGGTACGCCAGGCTGTACGTGATAAACACGATTGGCATGATGTACCACCAGCGTTTTACTGCATTGGTCGAACTGTTCATAGGCTTGCCTCTGTTGTTGAGGTTGTTAACCCCTCACCCTAACCCTCTCCCCAAAGGGTAAAGGTGATGACTTGTACCTTCTCCCCTTTGGGGAGAGGGCCGGGGTGAGGGGATTTAGTCGTTAAGCTGCGCGCGGGTTGGCAGGCCTTCACTGTCGCCCTGCACCTGAATCGCCAGCGAACCAATTTTGTTGCCCCGCGCCACGGCCTGCGGCAGCGGTTTGCCTTCCAGCAGGGCACTGATGACCCCGACGGCAAATCCATCGCCAGCGCCCACGGTATCGACCACGTTGTCGACTTTTACCGCGGCGACCGCGCCTCGCTCACCGTCGGCGGTTTTAAACCATGCGCCGTCGGCACCGGTTTTCAGCACCACGGCTTTCACCCCTCTGTTGAGATAAAAATCAGCAATGCCTTCCGGCGTACTTTCGCCCGTGAGGATCATTCCCTCTTTTATACCCGGCAGAACCCAGTTCGCCTGGAATGCCAGACGATTCAGCTTCTCGACCATCTCCGCCTCGCTTTTCCACAGCACCGGACGCAGGTTAGGATCGAACGAGATCGTCTTACCCAGAGCCTTCATGGTGGTCGCGGCACGATCGAGCAGCTCATACGAGCTGGCCGACAGCGCGGCTGCCACACCGCTCAGGTGCAGATGGCGTGCGCATGCAAAATAGTCGGCGTGATAATCTTCCGCCGAGAGATGACTTGCCGCCGACCCTTTGCGGAAGTATTCCACGATGGGATCGGTTCCATTTTCGACTTTAGACTTAAGCTGAAAGCCGGTCGGGAAGCGCCCGTCGAGCGTGACGCCTTCGGCATCAATCCCCTCTTTTTTCAGCGAGTCGAGAACGAAATGGCCAAAGCTGTCATCCCCCACGCGGCTCACCCATCCGACGTTCAGCCCAAGGCGCGCCAGCCCGGTTGCAACGTTCAGCTCTGCGCCTGCCACGCGTTTAATAAAGCGTTCTACCGCGCTCAGCTCGCCCGTTTCGGTGGCAACGAACATCGCCATGGCCTCGCCGATAGTGATAACATCCAGCGTCTTGTGCATGGTTTACTCCTCGCGCAGCAGGTTGACGTAATGACGGGTAACGGCGGTCAAGTCCGTCCCTTCGAGCGGAAACTCGATACCGCGCGGGGCGTCGGCAGGCAGTTGATTAAGCAGATCCCGCCAGCCTGAATCGCTCTGGTCCGGGGCAACGGCGCGGAACTGCTCCTTGTGGGGGACGGCGGCTTTGACGTGAATATAGCTGACGGCCGGAGCCAGCTGGCGCGCGGCCTCTTCCGGAGAGTCGCCGACCCACAGCCAGTTGCCCATATCGAACGTCAGCGTAACCGGCAGCGACATCACCCGACAGGCGGCTTTGAAGCGCTGCATCGGGGCGAGCTGGCCGCAGTCCGTCTGATCGTTCTCTACCACCAGCGTCATGCCGCTTTCATCCAGCAGCGCGCGCAGGGAGTGAAGCGGCTGTTTGTTGCTGAAATGACCCAGTGAGACCTTAAGCCACAGCGCGTTCAGCGTGCTGGCTTCGGCAAGATAGCGCGGGAGATCCGGATTGAGGGTTCCGTCTGGCATAAACAGGGGCGCCGGTGCCGAGTAGCACGCCAGCAAACCCAGCAGTTCAATGGACTCGCCAAGCGCAGGCAGCGCCAGCAGTTCGTCGCTGCAAAACAGCTCGCGGCGGATCTCGACGCCATCCGCCCCTGCGGCAGCAATTACGGGCAGCATCGCCCGCTGGCCGCCCGCCTGACGCACCCGGTCGGCGCCATACGCGGCGGTGACCACCATTATTTTCCTGCTCATTTCCTGACTCCATCGCGTAATCGATAGTATTACGCTAGATGGAACCGGTTCCAAAGAAAAGTTCAGGATGCCGGATTTATGATCGCTGTCACGAAGGGGAGTTTAACGGGCGGTAGAGCCGCGAACGATCAGCTCGCCGGAAAAAACCTGCTCGCGGACGGCGCCGCTGGTGCCTTCAATTCGACGAACCACTTGTTCAACAGCGGCATAGCCGATCTGCCAGGTAGGTTGCTTAAGTGTGGTAATACCCACGCCTGCTATTTCTGCCCACTCCAGCTCATCGAAGCCGAGTAAGCCGATGTCGCTGCCCCAGTGCAGGCCAATACGTTTGAGCGAGCGCGCCACCTGAAGCGTGAGCGCGCCGTTAGCGGAGATCACCGCTTTACGCATGCCCCGATGGCGGGTGTGGAACTGGCGCAGGGTATTATCCATCTGGCCAGATTCGTGCAGGGGAATTTCGGCATTTTCGGCGATTACGCCGGGATAACGCGCCAGCGTGGCGCGAAACGCAGCCAGACGGTCGCGGCGGGTGTTTACCATGCCCAGCGGTTCGCTCAGGAACAGAATCGCTTCGAAACCCTGCTCGATAAGGTGCTCGGTGGCGGTGGTGGCGGCCTGGGTGTTATCCAGCCCGACTACATCGCAGGCAAACTCCGGGATTTTACGGTCGATAAGCACCATCGGCAGGGACGACTGTTGCAGGCGATTTAACCCTTCTTCACGCATCCCGACGGCGTTCACCACGATCCCTTCTACCTGATAGCTGCGGAGCAGATCGAGGTAGTGCAGCTCCTGATCAACCTCGTTATTGGTATTACAGACCAGCGGGGTAAAGCCTTTTTCACGGCACGCCGCTTCGATGCCGCTGAGGACGTTAACGGAGTAGGGGTTGGTGATGTCGGCGATAATAAGGCCTATCAGACGGGTTCGACCGCGCTTGAGGCCGCGAGCCATAAGGCTGGGACGGTAGTCGAGTTCGGCAATGGCCTGTTCAATACGCGCCAGCAAGGCATCGGAAAGCAGGTGTTTCTCGCCGTTGAGGTAGCGCGAGATGCTGGTTTTACCGGTTCTGGCGGCTTTCGCCACGTCGCTGATGGTGGCCCGGGCTGGTTTGCGCATCGCTGATTTCCCTGAAATGAGTGAGAATACCTTAGCGGGAAAATTATCGATGGCAAGTGGTTCATTATGAAAGGTGTTGCCTGATGCCCTTACCCCAACCCTCTCCCGTGGGAGAGGGCGCAAACGCTAAAAACGGCAACGAACGTTGCCGTTTTGCTTCCACCTACTGAATTGGGCTTAGGGTGATCTCAACGCGACGGTTCTGCGCTTTGCCTTCCGCCGTGCTGTTGCTGGCAATCGGGTTAGCCGGACCCATACCGCTGGTGCGGATGCGGTTCGCTTCAACGCCCTGGGTAATCAGCGAGCTGGCCACGGAATCGGCACGCTGCTGCGACAGGCGCATGTTCAGCTCCTGGCCGCCGGTGCTGTCGGTATAGCCAATTACGTTTACCGCCGTCTTGTTGTACTCTTTCAGCACCATGGCCACGCCGGTCAGGGTATTCGCGCCTGCGGGCTTCAGCGTTGCGCTGCTGCTGTCGAAGGTCACGTTATTTGGCATGTTCAGGATGATGTTGTCGCCGCTGCGCGTGACGCTCACGCCCGTACCTTTCATTTTGTCACGCAGCTTCGCTTCCTGCACATCCATGTAATAACCCACGCCGCCGCCCAGCGCTGCGCCTGCTGCTGCGCCAATCAGCGCGCCTTTGCCGCGATCTTTCTTGGAGGAGGAGAGGGCACCCACGCCTGCGCCGACCAGCGAGCCAATACCTGCGCCGATGCCGGATTTACCCGCTTCGCGTTCGCCGGAGTAAGGGTTGGTTGTGCAGCCAGAAACAGCCAGTGCACCGCTCACCAGAGCGGCAATAACGAGTACGCGTTTTTTCATCTTATTTCCTTAATCCTTTTTATTCTTTGCCACGACGAACGTGGCAGTGGATTATGACGTCCGGATACGGAGAAAATTCAGTGCATAACTCTGAAATTTGTCACAAACCTTAAACTGCCTCATCGAAAGGCCGGAACACCTGCACGCAACCAGGAGCGCACGCTTTGAGCACCTCAATCAAAACCATTCTGACCGCCGCCCACTGGGGGCCAATGCTGGTCGAAACTGATGGCGATACTGTGCTGTCGTCCCGCGGGGCTTTGCCTTCACACCACCTCAACTCGTTACAGACCGTTGTTCGCGACCAGGTTCACAGCAAAACCCGCGTGCGCTGGCCGATGGTGCGTAAGGGCTTTCTGGCCTCGCCGGATAAACCGCAGGGCATTCGCGGGCAGGATGAATTCGTTCGCGTAAGCTGGGACGACGCGCTGGCGCTGATCCACTCGCAGCATAAACGCATCCGCGACAGCTACGGCCCGTCGTCCATTTTTGCCGGATCGTATGGCTGGCGCTCTAACGGCGTGCTGCATAAGGCCGCAACCCTGCTGCAGCGCTACATGAGCCTGGCCGGGGGCTATACCGGCCATCTGGGTGATTACTCTACCGGAGCGGCGCAGGCGATCATGCCGTATGTCGTAGGAGGCAATGAGGTATACCAGCAGCAGACCAGCTGGCCGCTGGTGCTGGAGCATACCGGGGTGGTGGTGCTGTGGAGCGCAAACCCGCTCAACACCCTGAAAATTGCCTGGAATGCGTCCGACGAACAGGGCATCGGGTATTTCGATGCGCTGCGTAAAAGCGGCAAGCGCATCATCTGTATCGACCCGATGCGCTCTGAAACCATGGATTTCTTCGGGGACAGCGCCGAGTGGATCGCGCCGCATATGGGTACCGACGTGGCAATGATGCTGGGTATCGCCCATACGCTGGTTGAGAACGGCTGGCACGATACGGCATTTCTCGCGCGCTGTACCACGGGGTTCGATAAATTTGCCGACTATCTGACGGGCAAATCCGACGGTGTCGCCAAAACGGCAGAGTGGGCCGCGGGCATTTGCGGCGTAGAGGCGGTTAAAATTCGCGAACTGGCGGCCTTATTCCATAATAATGCAACGATGTTGATGTCCGGCTGGGGAATGCAGCGCCAGCAGTTTGGCGAGCAGAAGCACTGGATGCTGGTGACGCTTGCCGCCATGCTCGGACAGATTGGCACGCCGGGCGGCGGTTTTGGTCTTTCCTATCACTTTGCGAACGGCGGCAATCCGACGCGTAAAGCGGCGGTGCTGGCTTCCATGCAGGGCTCGGTGCAGGGCGGCGTGGATGCCGTAGATAAAATCCCCGTGGCGCGCATCGTTGAGGCCCTGGAGAACCCGGGCGGGTTTTATCAGCATAACGGCCAGGACCGCCATTTCCCGGATATCAAATTTGTCTGGTGGGCGGGCGGGGCCAACTTCACCCATCATCAGGATACTAACCGCCTGATCCGCGCCTGGCAGAAGCCGGAGCTGGTGGTGATTTCGGAGTGCTTCTGGACCGCATCAGCGAAGCATGCCGACATCGTGCTGCCGGCCACGACCTCATTCGAGCGTAACGATCTCACCATGACCGGGGATTACAGCAACCAGCACATGGTGCCGATGAAGCGCGTCGTCGCTCCACGGGATGAAGCGCGTGATGATTTTGACGTCTTTGCCGACCTGAGCGAAATGTGGGAAGCGGGCGGCCGCGAGCGTTTCACCGAAGGTAAAACGGATCTGCAATGGCTGGAAACGTTTTATCAGATTGCCGGCCAGCGCGGTGCCGCGCAGGGCGTGACGCTGCCGCCGTTTGCTGAATTCTGGGAGGCGAATCAGCTTATCGAAATGCCGGAAAGCGAGCAGAACGCGCGGTTTATACGTTTTGCGGATTTCCGTCGCGACCCGGAGAATCACCCGTTAAAAACGGAAAGCGGGAAGATTGTGATCCACAGCGAGCGCATCGCCAGCTTTGGCTATGCGGACTGCCCGCCGCACCCAGCGTGGCTGGAGCCGGACGAATGGCATGGCAATGCGCAGCCGGAGCAGCTCCAGCTGCTCTCAGCCCATCCGGCGCATCGTCTGCACAGCCAGCTCAACTATTCGTCGCTGCGCGAGCAGTATGCGGTGGCCGGGCGTGAGCCTATCGTGCTGAATAGCGATGACGCAAAAGCGCGGGGGATTCACAGCGGCGATCTCGTTCGCGTCTGGAACGCGCGCGGGCAGGTGCTGGCGGGTGCCGTGGTGAGCGACGGGATCCGCCCTGGCGTTTTCTGCATTCATCAGGGCGCATGGCCCGATCTGGCGCTGAACGAGGGCGGCATTTGTAAGAACGGGGCCGTAAACGTGCTGACCAAAGATCTCCCCAGCTCGAAGCTGGGGAACGGCTGCGCGGGCAATACGGCGCTGGCATGGGTCGAAAAATATCAGGGGCCAGAGCTTACGCTGACGGCGTTCGATCCGCCTGCCAGCTCATGATCCACGTCGGGTGCTGAGTATCATCCTGCCAGGCGCTGTCTTCAATGCGAAAACCCTGAGCATGATAGAAATTCACCGCCCGCACGTTTTTCTGATACACCTCCAGGGTTAAATACGGGTAGTGCTGCTGAACGTGGTTCAGCAGCGCATGCCCGATACCCTTTCCGATGAATGCCGGGGCGACAAACAGGGCGCCAACGAACTGGGACTGCATCACGCTGATAAAGCCACGCAGGGCGCCGTTCTCCTCCCATACCCAGGTTTCGGCAACGGGAAGGTATTCATCGCGCACCATCGCTTCATTCGCTTTCCAGTAGCCTGCATCGATAAACGGGTGTGCCTCGGTTGTGCTCTCAAGCCACAGGCTTAAAAGCCGGGCGGTATTCTCACTTTCCCATTTGCGGATCATGTTCTCCCTCCGGGTGGCAGAAGCAGCCCGTGATGTGGTCATTGACTAACCCGCAGGCCTGCATAAAGGAGTAGCAGATGGTGGTGCCCACAAATTTAAAGCCGCGTTTTTTTAGCGCTTTTGACAGGGCATCTGAGGCGGGTGTCGAGGTTGGGATCTCTGCAAGCGTGGCGGCCTGGGTTATCTTCGGCTCGTTATCCACAAACGACCAGACGAAGGCCGAAAAAGGTTCGCCGTTTTGCTCCATCGCCAGGTAAGCCCGCGCGTTACCGATAATCGCCTGAATTTTACCGCGATGGCGGATGATGCCGGCATCCAGAACCAGCCTTTCCACGTCTTCGTCGCCCATAGCCGCAACGGCAACCGGATCGAACCGGTGAAAGGCGTTGCGGTAGTTCTCCCGCTTTTTCAACACGGTGATCCACGATAGCCCAGCCTGCTGGCCTTCAAGGCAGATCATCTCAAACAGTTTTTTACCGTCGGTTTCCGGTACGCCCCATTCCCTGTCGTGATAATCGATATAAAGCTGATCCTGGCTTACCCAGCCGCAACGTTGCATAGGCTCTCTCCCTTCCTGATACGGTAAACGCAAAAATTTCAATCTGCCCGGCTTGACGTGCCTGCTAAAGAGACAATAGTTAATACAGGGCTATATGCCCTAATACCTCTTCGAACAATGACATATATCGCCGAACTCGGCTCTTTCTGGAGTCGCTTTGATGATGATAAAAAAAATCAGTGGTCGCCATGCTGCTTCTGGCCTGGTGGGCGTCTCAGCCTGCCTGTTTTTTTGTAACACCGCTTTTGCGTGGCAACAGGAATATATCGTTTCAGATGCACAAAGTAATACGACAGAACGCTATACATGGGATGCCGATCACCAACCTCGCTATGAAGATATTCTCGCGGAACGCATTAATCGCTCGCAGAATGCTGCGGGGTTTGCCCTGAACGACCCATCCGGTTCGGATGCGGAAACCGTTCTGAGCGTTGGCTGGAATTTTCCCGTGGCGGGACGTTTCACGACCGGACCCGTCATGGCGTGGCGCAATGATGGCTCTGCCCCTGTAGTGGTGAATGCGTATGGCGATACAACCACCACGCAGTCGCTTACCGACCCCCTCTGGCATGCCAGCGTTAACTCGCTGGGGTGGCGTGTCGATACGCAGTACGGTGATTTACACCCCTGGGCGAAGATAAGCTATAACCAGCAGGCCGATGAAGAGTATTTATATACCCTGGGATTGAGTGCCAGATTTTAGGGTTGTTATTTTTTTAAACGCTGCGGTAACATATTTAATACAATAATGGCGCGGCTTGTGGCGATAGTGTCCACTCACATCCGGGCGTTTTCTTTCCCGGCAAGGTCATTCATTCCCGATTCCAGGCATTTCATTCCGTTTCTCCTGCATCTCATGCCGTTTTACCCCAGCTGTTGCAGGGTTTTCTGTATCGTTGTCCTCAGCGAATTCCCTTAATTTCTCTTGCAGGACAACTGCCATGAACACATCAACCTATAACCGCACGCGCTGGCTGACGCTATTCGGCACCATCGTTACCCAGTTTGCACTGGGCTCGGTCTATACCTGGAGCCTGTTTAACAGCGCGCTGTCCGATAAGCTCGGCGCACCGATAAGCCAGGTGGCGTTCTCCTTTGGCCTGCTGAGCCTTGGGTTAGCAATTTCCTCCTCCGTGGCGGGTAAACTGCAGGAGCGCTTCGGCGTGAAGCGCGTGACCATGGCCTCCGGCATCCTGCTGGGCGTGGGCTTCTTCCTGACGGCGCACTCCAGTAACCTGATGATGCTGTGGCTGAGCGCAGGGGTGCTGGTGGGGCTGGCGGACGGCGCGGGCTACCTGCTGACGCTGTCCAACTGCGTGAAGTGGTTCCCGGAGCGTAAAGGGCTCATCTCCGCCTTTGCCATTGGTTCATATGGCCTGGGCAGCCTCGGGTTTAAATTCATCGACTCCCAACTGCTGGCCTCGGTAGGGCTTGAGAAAACCTTTATGATCTGGGGCGTGATTGTTCTGGTCATGATCCTCTTCGGCGCCACGCTGATGAAAGATGCTCCTCAGCAGGAGGTAAAAAGCGTTAACGGCGTGGTGGAGAATGATTTCACCCTCGCGCAGTCCATGCGTAAACCGCAGTACTGGATGCTGGCGGTGATGTTCCTGACGGCCTGCATGAGCGGTCTGTATGTCATTGGCGTGGCGAAAGATATCGCGCAGGGAATGGTGAAGCTGGATGCAGCGACGGCGGCGAATGCGGTGACGGTGATCTCCATCGCTAACCTCTCTGGGCGCCTGGTGCTGGGTATTCTGTCTGACAAAATCGCCCGTATCCGCGTGATTACGCTGGGGCAGGTTATCTCGCTGGTGGGCATGGCGGCGCTGCTGTTCGCGCCGCTGAACGAGGCGACATTTTTTGCGGCAATCGCGTGCGTGGCCTTTAACTTTGGCGGCACCATTACCGTCTTCCCGTCGCTGGTGAGCGAGTTCTTTGGCCTGAATAACCTGGCAAAAAACTACGGCGTGATTTATCTCGGCTTTGGTATCGGCAGTATTTGCGGTTCGCTGATTGCCTCGCTGTTTGGTGGCTTCTACGTGACCTTCTGCGTGATATTTGCCTTGCTGATTATTTCCCTCGCGCTCTCCACGACGATTCGTCAGCCGCAGCGTGAAGCGTATAAAGAAGCGCATGCATGATTCGATAAAAAGAGGCCGCAGGGCCTCTTTTTTTATCTCAGCATCGCTTCCGGACTTGTTATTTTGTAAAAATCTTCAACGATCACATTCTCTGCTGCCACTTTTCTTTCCCGCTGTGGTCTACTTATCGCGCTTGTAGACGTTTCTGATAACGGTTTCTCTCGCATCTACTTACTCTGTCAGCTTTCTCAATGAGATTCGGCGGGTCTATATACCCCTTCCCCCAGGGTTGTTTGCATGAAATATATTAGGTCTCTTACCCAGCAAAGATTGTGTTTGATGCTGGCTGTCTATATCGGATTATTTCTGAATGGCGCGGTGCTGTTCAGAAGAGTGGAAGGTTACTTCGAGCACCTCACCGTAAGAAATGGAATTTTTGCCGTAATTGAAGTGTTCGGTTCCGTCCTCGCGACATTCTTCCTGTTACGCCTGCTCTCGCTCTTTGGCCGCCGTACCTGGCAAATTCTGGCCTCGCTGGTGGTGATTATCTCCGCCGCCGCCAGCTATTACATGACCTTCATGAACGTAGTTATTGGCTACGGTATTGTCGCCTCGGTGATGACCACGGACATCGACCTCTCGAAAGAGGTGGTGGGACAAGGGTTCATCATGTGGACAATCCTGACCTGCCTGGTGCCGCTCTTCTTTATCTGGAGTAATACCTGCCGCTATACCCTGTTACGCCAGCTGCGTACCCGGGGACAGCGTATCCGCAACGTCGTCGTTGTTCTGCTGGCGGGGCTGCTGGTGTGGGCACCGATTCGCCTGATGGAAAAACAGCAAAGAAATGTCGAAAAAGCCACGGGCGTGGATATGCCAAGCTACGGCGGCGTGGTCGCCAACTCGTATCTGCCCTCTAACTGGCTGTCGGCGCTAGGCCTGTATGCATGGGCGCAGGCGGACGAGTCCAGTGATGTGAAATCGCTGATCAACCCGACCAAAAAATTCACCTACCAGGCCCCGGCAGACGGGCTGGATGATACGTATGTGGTCTTTGTAATCGGCGAAACGACGCGTTGGGATCATATGGGCATTCTCGGTTATGACCGCGACACCACGCCGAAGCTGGCGCAGGAAAAGAATCTGGTGGCTTACCGCGGCTACTCCTGCGATACCGCCACGAAGCTCTCGCTGCGCTGTATGTTTGTGCGTGAGGGCGGTGCGAGTGAAAACCCGCAGCGTACCCTCAAAGAGCAAAACGTGTTTGCTGTGCTGAAGCAGCTTGGCTTTAGCTCTGATCTGTTCGCCATGCAAAGCGAGATGTGGTTCTACACCAACACCATGGCGGACAATATCGCCTACCGCGAGCAGATTGGCGCCGAGCCGCGTAACCGTGGAAAGAGCGTCGATGATATGCTGTTGCTCGAGGAGATGTCACAGTCTTTGAAAAGTCATCCTAAAGGTAAGCATTTGATTATCCTGCATACCAAAGGATCACATTACAGCTATTACCAGCGTTACACGCGAGATTATGCGAAGTGGCAGCCGGAGTGTGTCAGCATTAATGCCAGCTGTAGTAAGGAAGAGCTGGTAAATGCTTTCGATAACACGGTGCTGTATGTAGATACGTTCCTGAGCCGGGTTATCGATCAGCTACGCGATAAGAAAGCGATCGTTATCTACGCGGCTGACCACGGCGAGTCCATCAACGAGAAAGAGCATTTACACGGTACGCCGCGTAAGCTGGCGCCGCCGGAGCAGTTCCGGGTACCGATGATTATGTGGATGTCGGATAAGTATCTGGAAAACCCTGACAAAGCCAAAATGTTCGCCCATCTGAAACAGCAGGCAGAAATCAAGGTGCCGCGCCGTCACGTTGAGCTGTACGACACCATTATGGGCTGTCTCGGCTATACCTCGCCTGACGGCGGGATTAACGAAAATAACAACTGGTGTAAACTCCCTGATAACACCACAAAAGCCGCGCAGTAGCTGCTCTGGCGAGAATATCGCCAGTTGAATGGCTTTTTGAAAATAAGGGATTGACGGGGAGCGCACCTCAGCAGTAAGATGCGCTCCGCATTCGGCGAGTAGCGCAGCTTGGTAGCGCAACTGGTTTGGGACCAGTGGGTCGGAGGTTCGAATCCTCTCTCGCCGACCACATTCTAAAAAGGGCTAACCGCAAGGTTAGCCCTTTTTGCATTAACGCCTTATCCGGTGCCACTCAGTAAAATACCCCTTAGCCCTGCTTCTCCCTGTCTGCTCACGGTTTTGTGACATAATCCATTGTATTTTTTTATATATAGTTTGATCTTTTTTCGCGTTGCTTATGGATAACCTCAGCATTTTTCGCTGTGCGTTTTAACGTTCGCGGTATTTAGTGCTCAGATAATCACCATTCTGTAAGAAAATTTACCCATTCTGAATAAAACTTAATCACTGTGTGTTGCGAAATATGAAGATAGTTGTGCTGCATCATGGCGAGTAGCATAAATTTCTCTGCTGAAAACTGGCTTTCAGAGTTTTTTTAATCTTTGTTTGCGGTTTCTCACACTCCACGTAAATCCCCGCCACCTGTATTGACGTTTTCACATTCTGTTGACAGATTGTAGGGCACGAGGGGCATATCAGGGAGGATCTGCGCTGCAACTCAAACGCTCTTCTGAAAGGATTCTCTATCCCTTTTAACGCCTTCGGGCATCACCGACCGGACCGGGTAAAAAATAAATAAAGGTCAGGCGGCGTAACACAACAAAGCAAAACATCACATTGGAGCACAATAATGAGTATTTCCTTGAAGAAGTCAGGGATGCTGAAGCTTGGTCTGAGCCTGGTGGCCATGACCGTCGCAGCAAGCGTACAGGCCAAAACCCTGGTTTACTGTTCTGAGGGCTCTCCGGAAGGCTTTAACCCACAGCTCTTTACCTCTGGTACGACTTACGACGCAAGCTCTGTACCGATCTATAACCGTCTGGTTGAATTTAAAACCGGCACCACGGAAGTGATTCCTGGCCTGGCTGAAAAGTGGGATATCAGCGAAGACGGTAAAACCTATACCTTCCACCTGCGTCAGGGCGTGAAGTGGCAGGACAGCAAAGAATTCAAACCAACGCGCGATCTTAACGCCGACGACGTTGTGTTCTCCTTCGACCGTCAGAAAAACGCGCAGAACCCGTACCATAAAGTGTCTGGCGGCAGCTATGAATACTTCGAAGGGATGGGCCTGCCGGACCTGATCGCTGAAGTGAAAAAAGTGGACGATAAAACCGTTCAGTTTGTGCTGACGCGTCCGGAAGCGCCATTCCTGGCTGACCTGGCCATGGACTTCGCCTCTATTCTCTCTAAAGAGTACGCGGACAACATGCTGAAAGCCGGCACGCCGGAAAAAGTGGACCTGAACCCAATCGGTACCGGCCCGTTCCAGCTGCTTCAGTACCAGAAAGATTCCCGTATCCTGTATAAAGCCTTCCCGGGCTACTGGGGCACCAAGCCGCAGATCGACCGTCTGGTCTTCTCCATCACGCCTGACGCATCCGTGCGTTACGCAAAACTGCAAAAAAATGAATGCCAGGTGATGCCGTATCCAAACCCGGCTGACATTGCTCGCATGAAGCAGGACAAAAATATCAACCTGATGGAGCAGGCGGGCCTGAACGTGGGCTATCTCTCCTTTAACACCGAGAAGAAACCGTTCGACGACGTGAAAGTGCGTCAGGCGCTGACCTACGCGGTGAACAAAGAAGCGATCATCAAAGCCGTATACCAGGGCGCGGGCGTTGCGGCCAAGAACCTGATCCCACCAACCATGTGGGGCTATAACGACGACATCAAGGACTACACCTACGATCCTGAGAAAGCGAAAGCGCTGCTGAAGGAAGCGGGTCAGGACAAAGGCTTCACCGTTGAGCTGTGGGCAATGCCGGTACAGCGTCCTTACAACCCGAACGCACGCCGTATGGCGGAAATGGTCCAGGCTGACTGGGCGAAGATTGGCGTTCAGGCCAAGATCGTGACCTACGAGTGGGGCGAGTACCTGAAGCGCGCCAAAGCGGGTGAACACCAGGCGGTAATGATGGGCTGGACCGGCGACAATGGGGATCCGGATAACTTCTTCGCTACCCTGTTCAGCTGTGCGGCAGCGAAAGACGGCTCTAACTACTCTCGCTGGTGCTACAAGCCGTTTGAAGACCTGATCCAGCCGGCGCGTGCGACCGACGATCACAACAAACGTATTGAACTGTACAAGCAGGCGCAGGTTGTCATGCACGACCAGGCTCCGGCGCTGATTGTTGCTCACTCCACCGTGTACGAGCCGGTGCGTAAAGAAGTGAAGGGCTACGTGGTTGATCCGCTGGGCAAACATCACTTCGAAAACGTATCAATCGAATAATAAGTAGGATGTTCTCCCTCTCCCTTCAGGAGAGGGCAGGGGTGAGGGCCGCGCATGTTTGCCCTCACCCTGACCCTCGCCCGATGGGAGAGGGAATTTACATTTGTGAGCAATACAGACGTTGCGCCACTGGGCGTGCGTCATCAGAGAGAATCCGGGTTATGTTGCAGTTCATCCTCCGACGTCTGGGACTTGTTATCCCGACGTTTATCGGTATCACCCTTCTCACTTTTGCCTTCGTCCATATGATCCCGGGTGACCCGGTGATGATTATGGCGGGCGAGCGTGGTATCTCCCCTGAACGTCATGCGCAACTGCTGGCTGAACTCGGCCTTGATAAGCCGATGTGGCAGCAGTACCTCCACTATATCTGGGGCGTATTGCACGGCGATTTAGGGATTTCACTAAAAAGCCGGCTCCCGGTGTGGGACGAGTTCGTGCCGCGTTTTAAAGCGACGCTGGAGCTGGGTATCTGCGCCATGATCTTTGCGACCGCGGTGGGTATTCCCGTTGGCGTACTGGCTGCCGTTAAGCGTGGCTCTATTTTCGACCACACTGCCGTTGGCCTGGCCCTGACCGGCTACTCCATGCCTATCTTCTGGTGGGGCATGATGCTGATCATGCTGGTATCGGTGCAGTGGAACCTGACGCCGGTCTCCGGTCGCGTCAGCGATATGGTCTTCCTTGACGACACCAACCCGTTAACCGGCTTTATGCTGATTGATACGGCGATCTGGGGCGAAGAGGGCAACTTCATTGATGCGGTTGCGCACATGATCCTGCCTGCGATGGTGCTGGGCACCATACCCCTGGCGGTAATCGTGCGTATGACCCGTTCTTCCATGCTGGAAGTGCTGGGAGAAGATTATATTCGTACCGCCCGCGCCAAGGGCCTGACCCGTATGCGCGTCATCATCATTCATGCCCTGCGTAATGCCATGCTGCCGGTTGTCACCGTTATCGGCCTGCAGGTGGGCACGCTGCTGGCGGGGGCGATCCTGACCGAAACCATCTTCTCCTGGCCGGGCCTCGGACGCTGGCTGATTGATGCGCTGCAACGCCGTGACTATCCGGTGGTGCAGGGCGGTGTGCTGCTGGTCGCGACGATGATTATCCTCGTCAACCTGCTGGTCGATTTGCTGTACGGCGTGGTGAACCCGCGTATTCGTCATAAGAAGTAAGGGGCCATCATGTCACAAGTAACTCAAAATAACGTGGTCACTGCACCGGTACCTATGACGCCGATGCAGGAGTTCTGGCACTACTTCAAGCGCAACAAAGGCGCGGTTGTCGGGCTGGCGTATGTTTCCATCATGATCCTGATTGCGGTATTTGCGAACTTCCTCGCACCGTATAACCCGGCGGATCAGTTCCGCGATGCGCTGCTTGTGCCGCCGGTCTGGCAGGACGGGGGCAGCTTTGCCCACCTGCTGGGCACCGATGACGTGGGCCGCGATGTCCTGTCGCGCCTGATGTACGGCGCGCGTCTGTCGCTGCTGGTTGGCTGTCTTGTCGTGGTGCTGTCGCTGGTCATGGGCGTCGTGCTCGGCCTAGTGGCGGGCTACTTCGGCGGCATCGTTGATAACATCATTATGCGCGTCGTCGATATTATGCTGGCGCTGCCAAGCCTGCTGCTGGCCCTGGTGCTGGTGGCGGTCTTCGGTCCGTCGATCGGTAACGCCGCGCTTGCGCTTACGTTTGTTGCGCTACCGCACTACGTGCGTTTAACCCGTGCGGCGGTGCTGGTAGAAGTGAACCGCGATTACGTCACCGCGTCCCGGGTGGCGGGTGCCGGTGCGATGCGCCAGATGTTTATCAATATCTTCCCGAACTGCCTTGCGCCGCTGATCGTTCAGGCGTCGCTCGGTTTCTCTAACGCCATTCTCGATATGGCCGCTCTTGGCTTCCTTGGCATGGGTGCGCAGCCGCCAACGCCGGAGTGGGGCACCATGCTCTCCGACGTGTTGCAGTTCGCGCAAAGCGCCTGGTGGGTCGTCACCTTCCCGGGTCTGGCGATTCTGCTGACGGTGCTGGCATTTAACCTGATGGGTGATGGCCTGCGTGATGCACTTGATCCCAAACTGAAGCAGTAAGAGGCACGAGATGGCGTTATTAAATGTAGATAAATTATCCGTGCACTTCGGCGACGAAGGCACACCGTTTCGCGCCGTGGACCGAATCAGCTACAGCGTAAATCAGGGTGAAGTGGTCGGTATCGTTGGAGAGTCAGGTTCCGGTAAATCCGTCAGCTCGCTGGCAATCATGGGGCTGATTGACTACCCCGGCCGCGTGATGGCGGAAAGCCTGGAGTTTAACGGCCAGGATCTGAAGCGCATTTCCGAGAAGCAGCGCCGCCAGCTGGTGGGCGCAGAAGTGGCAATGATCTTCCAGGACCCCATGACCAGCCTGAACCCGTGCTACACCGTTGGCTTCCAGATTATGGAAGCGATTAAGGTGCATCAGGGCGGTAATAAGAAAACCCGCCGCCAGCGTGCTATCGATCTGCTGACGCAGGTGGGGATCCCCGATCCGGCGTCACGCCTGGACGTTTACCCGCATCAGCTTTCAGGCGGGATGAGCCAGCGCGTGATGATCGCCATGGCGATCGCCTGTCGGCCAAAGCTGTTGATAGCCGATGAACCGACAACCGCGCTGGACGTTACCATCCAGGCGCAAATCATCGAGCTGCTGCTGGAGCTGCAGCAGAAAGAGAACATGGCGCTGGTGCTGATTACGCACGATCTGGCGCTGGTGGCGGAAGCGGCGCACAAGATCATCGTGATGTACGCGGGCCAGGTGGTGGAGACCGGAAGTTCGCACGATATCTTCCGCGCGCCGCGTCATCCGTATACGCAGGCGCTGCTGCGTGCGCTGCCGGAGTTTGCCCAGGACAAAGCGCGTCTGGCGTCGCTGCCGGGTGTGGTTCCGGGTAAATACGACCGTCCGCAGGGCTGTCTGCTCAACCCGCGCTGCCCGTACGCGACGGACAAATGCCGCGCTGAGGAGCCAGAGCTGAATCTGCTGGCCGACGGTCGACAGTCAAAATGCCACTACCCACTCGATGATGCCGGGAGGCCAACATTATGAGTACGCAACAGGCCACCACGCAACAGCCGCTGTTGCAGGCTATCGACCTGAAAAAACACTACCCGGTGAAGAAGGGCATTTTTGCCCCTGAGCGCCTGGTGAAAGCGCTGGACGGCGTCTCCTTCAGCCTCGAACGCGGTAAAACGCTGGCGGTGGTTGGGGAGTCTGGCTGTGGGAAATCCACGCTGGGTCGTCTGCTGACGATGATTGAAACGCCAACCGGCGGCGAGCTTTACTATCAGGGGCAGGATCTGCTCAAGCACGATCCGCAGGCGCAGAAGCTGCGTCGTCAGAAAATCCAGATTGTGTTCCAGAACCCGTACGGTTCGCTGAACCCGCGGAAGAAGGTCGGGCAAATTCTGGAAGAACCGCTGCTGATTAACAGCAATCTGAGCAAAGCGCAGCGCCGCGAAAAAGCGCTGGCAATGATGGCGAAAGTGGGGCTTAAAACCGAGCATTACGATCGCTACCCGCATATGTTCTCTGGCGGTCAGCGTCAGCGTATTGCCATCGCCCGTGGTCTGATGCTTGACCCGGACGTGGTGATTGCCGATGAGCCGGTTTCGGCGCTCGACGTCTCCGTTCGCGCGCAGGTGCTTAACCTGATGATGGATTTACAGCAGGATCTTGGGCTGTCGTACGTTTTCATTTCCCATGACCTCTCCGTCGTCGAGCACATTGCCGACGAGGTAATGGTGATGTATCTGGGACGCTGCGTGGAGAAGGGGACTAAAGACCAGATCTTTACTAACCCGCGTCATCCCTATACGCAGGCGCTACTGTCGGCGACGCCGAGACTGAACCCGGACGACCGTCGTGAACGCATCAAGCTGACCGGCGAGCTGCCAAGCCCGCTGAATCCGCCGCCGGGATGTGCCTTCAACGCCCGCTGCCGTCGCCGCTTTGGCCCGTGCACGCAGCTGCAGCCACAGCTGAAGGATTACGGCGGTCAACTGGTGGCCTGCTTCGCGGTCGATCAGGATGAAAACGGCGAAAAGCCGCAAGCATAAAGAAAAAAACCGGCGATGAGCCGGTTTTTTTTCGCCTGACGTCTACTTTCGTAAACGAATCTGATCGACGGCGTGTTTCTCACTCTTGGTGAGGATCAGGCTGGCGCGTTCGCGCGTCGGCAGGATGTTCTCTTTCAGGTTCACGTAGTTGATCTCATTCCACAGTCCGGTCGCCACGTTGATAGCCTCTTCTTCAGAGAGCTGGGCGTAGTTGTGGAAATAGGAATCCGGGTCGGTGAACGCGCCTTCGCGGAACTTCAGGAAGCGGTTGATGTACCAGCGCTGCAGCAGTTCCTCCGGCGCATCGACATAAATAGAGAAATCGACGAAGTCAGAGACAAACACATGATGCGGATCGTGAGGATAGTCCATCCCGCTTTGCAGGACGTTTAATCCTTCCAGAATCAGGATATCGGGCTGCACAACCGTTTTGTCGCCGTCCGGGATGCGGTCGTAAATCAGATGCGAGTAGACCGGCGCGGTAACGTTCGGCACGCCCGATTTTAAGTCAGAGACAAACTTCACCAGGCGGTGCATATCATAGGAGAGCGGGAAGCCCTTCTTCTTCATTAAGCCGCGTTCTTTTAACACCTCGTTGGGATGCAGGAAGCCGTCGGTGGTGATCAGCTCAACGCTGCGGTGTTCTGGCCAGCGGCTCAGCAGCGCCTGTAGCACGCGCGCGGTGGTACTTTTGCCCACTGCCACGCTGCCCGCAATGCTGATGATATAAGGAATACGTTGACCGTTCGTGCCAAGGAACTGTTCCAGCACGGCCTGACGACGCAAATTGGAGCTGATATAGAAGTTAAGCAAGCGAGAGAGGGGGAGATAGATTTCTGCCACCTCTTCCAGGGAGAGATCTTCGTTTATCCCTTTTAGCCGTGCGATTTCACCTTCCGTCAGTGTCATAGGGACGGAGTCACGCAGGGCTGCCCACTGGCTACGGTTAAACTGAAGATATGGCGTCATTAACGTTTGCTCTTTTTTGCTCATAAGCATGCTTCTGTGAACCATCACGAAACGGCGGGTGCGGGCTCATCACATAGTTAATTTTGGACAATGGGCAGGAGGTTAACACCAGATGAGAGGAATAATAAGAAAAAATATGGGAAAGCGATGCGTAACCGGGGAGGCATCACGCAGGGCTATAGCATGTCAAAATCAGGGGTTCATGTTGAATATTTAACCGCGAGTGGATGAATTTACAGCGGTTAGCACTGGTTTCGCATAAAATGTGAGCGAAAGAACGTTTTATGCAATTTTTTAGTTGCATGACCGCGCATGTCTCCATAGAATGCGCGCTACTTGATGCCGACTTAGCTCAGTAGGTAGAGCAACTGACTTGTAATCAGTAGGTCACCAGTTCGATTCCGGTAGTCGGCACCATCAAGTCCGGTGGGGTTCCCGAGCGGCCAAAGGGAGCAGACTGTAAATCTGCCGTCACAGACTTCGAAGGTTCGAATCCTTCCCCCACCACCACTTTCTGGCAGCGTCAAAGCCGCCGGAGCTGGTTGGAAAAATTGACCAGCTCGAACAGAAAAGAGAGAAATCTCTTTTTTTGTTACAGAAAGAACTGGGTAGCCGAGTTTCAGGATGCGGGCATCGTATAATGGCTATTACCTCAGCCTTCCAAGCTGATGATGCGGGTTCGATTCCCGCTGCCCGCTCCAATACGTGCTGATATGGCTCAGTTGGTAGAGCGCACCCTTGGTAAGGGTGAGGTCCCCAGTTCGACTCTGGGTATCAGCACCACTTCACTTCTCCCTCCCATTTCTCTCTGTTTCAATATAAATGTATTCAACAGTTCAGGCATTTTCGCCTGGTTGATGTGGTGATATCACCGATTTATCCGTGTCTTAGAGGGACAATCGATGTCTAAAGAAAAGTTTGAACGTACAAAACCGCACGTTAACGTCGGTACTATCGGCCACGTTGACCATGGTAAAACAACGCTGACCGCTGCAATCACTACCGTACTGGCTAAAACCTACGGCGGTGCTGCTCGTGCTTTCGACCAGATCGATAACGCACCAGAAGAAAAAGCTCGTGGTATCACCATCAACACCTCTCACGTTGAGTATGACACCCCGACTCGCCACTACGCGCACGTAGACTGCCCAGGCCACGCCGACTATGTTAAAAACATGATCACCGGTGCTGCGCAGATGGACGGCGCGATCCTGGTTGTTGCTGCGACTGACGGCCCAATGCCTCAGACCCGTGAGCACATCCTGCTGGGTCGTCAGGTAGGCGTTCCTTACATCATCGTGTTCCTGAACAAATGCGACATGGTTGATGACGAAGAGCTGCTGGAACTGGTAGAGATGGAAGTTCGTGAACTGCTGTCTCAGTACGATTTCCCAGGCGACGATACCCCAATCGTTCGTGGTTCCGCGCTGAAAGCGCTGGAAGGCGAAGCAGAGTGGGAAGAGAAAATCATCGAACTGGCTGGCTACCTGGATTCTTACATCCCAGAACCAGAGCGTGCGATTGACAAGCCATTCCTGCTGCCAATCGAAGACGTATTCTCCATCTCCGGTCGTGGTACCGTTGTTACCGGTCGCGTAGAGCGCGGTATCATCAAAGTTGGTGAAGAAGTTGAAATCGTTGGTATCAAAGAGACTGCGAAGTCTACCTGTACTGGCGTTGAAATGTTCCGCAAACTGCTGGACGAAGGCCGTGCTGGTGAGAACGTAGGTGTTCTGCTGCGTGGTATCAAACGTGAAGAAATCGAACGTGGTCAGGTACTGGCGAAGCCAGGTTCAATCAAGCCACACACCAAGTTCGAATCTGAAGTGTACATTCTGTCCAAAGACGAAGGCGGCCGTCATACTCCGTTCTTCAAAGGCTACCGTCCACAGTTCTACTTCCGTACAACTGACGTGACCGGTACCATCGAACTGCCAGAAGGCGTAGAGATGGTAATGCCAGGCGACAACATCAAGATGGTTGTGACGCTGATCCACCCAATCGCGATGGACGACGGTCTGCGTTTCGCAATCCGTGAAGGCGGCCGTACCGTTGGCGCGGGCGTTGTTGCTAAAGTTCTCGGCTAATCGCTGATAATATTTGACGCAATGCGCAATAAAAGGGCATCATTTGATGCCCTTTTTGCACGCTTTCACATCAGAACCTGGCTCATCAGTGATTAATTTTGTCATAATCATTGCTGAGACAGGCTCTGCAGAGAGCGTATAATACGAAAAGCGAATAGCATTTCGATTGGTTTGCCTCGCGCTCGCGGGGTGAAAATGTTTGTAGAATACTTCTGACAGGTTGGTTTATGAGTGCGAATACCGAAGCTCAAGGGAGCGGGCGCGGCCTGGAAGCGATGAAATGGATAGTTGTAGCCGTGCTGCTGATTGTGGCGATTGTCGGCAACTATCTTTATCGTGACATGATGCTGCCGCTACGTGCGCTTGCAGTGGTAATTCTGATTGCTGCAGCGGGTGGTGTCGCGCTGTTGACGACAAAAGGCAAAGCGACCGTTGCGTTTGCCCGCGAAGCGCGTACCGAAGTCCGCAAGGTCATTTGGCCGACTCGCCAGGAAACATTGCACACCACGCTGATTGTAGCGGCGGTTACCGCTGTAATGTCACTGATCCTGTGGGGACTGGATGGTATTCTGGTTCGCCTGGTATCCTTTATCACTGGCCTGAGGTTCTGAGATGTCTGAAGCCCCTAAAAAGCGCTGGTACGTCGTTCAGGCGTTTTCCGGTTTTGAAGGCCGCGTAGCAACGTCGCTGCGTGAGCATATCAAATTACACAATATGGAAGAATTATTTGGCGAAGTTATGGTTCCGACCGAAGAAGTGGTCGAGATCCGTGGCGGCCAACGTCGCAAAAGCGAGCGTAAATTCTTCCCGGGTTACGTGCTGGTTCAGATGGTTATGAACGACGCGAGCTGGCACCTGGTGCGCAGCGTACCGCGCGTGATGGGCTTTATCGGCGGCACGTCTGACCGTCCGGCGCCAATCAGCGACAAAGAAGTTGATGCGATTATGAACCGCCTCCAGCAGGTTGGTGATAAGCCGCGTCCGAAAACGCTGTTTGAACCGGGTGAAATGGTTCGTGTTAATGACGGTCCGTTTGCTGACTTTAATGGCGTTGTGGAAGAAGTGGACTACGAGAAGTCCCGCCTGAAAGTTTCTGTTTCTATCTTCGGTCGTGCGACCCCGGTAGAGCTGGACTTTGCCCAGGTAGAAAAAGCCTAAGCAGCGATCAAAAAAGCGACGATTTAATCGTTGCACAGGGCGCGAGATTGGAATACAATTTCGCGCCTTTTGTTTTTATGGGTCCCGGCCCGTAAAACGAATTTTATTCACGGGGAGCCTCTCTGAGGCGTTATTACCCAATCAGAGGATTTTAGAATGGCTAAGAAAGTACAAGCCTACGTCAAGCTGCAGGTTGCAGCAGGTATGGCGAACCCAAGTCCACCAGTTGGTCCAGCTCTGGGTCAGCAGGGTGTGAACATCATGGAATTCTGTAAAGCGTTCAACGCGAAAACTGAATCCATGGAAAAAGGTCTGCCAATTCCAGTTGTTATCACTGTTTACGCTGACCGTTCTTTCACTTTCGTTACCAAGACCCCTCCAGCAGCAGTTCTGCTGAAGAAAGCGGCTGGTATCAAGTCTGGTTCCGGTAAGCCGAACAAAGACAAAGTGGGTAAAATTTCCCGCGCTCAGCTGCAGGAAATCGCGCAGACCAAAGCTGCCGACATGACTGGTTCCGACATTGAAGCGATGACTCGCTCCATCGAAGGTACTGCACGTTCCATGGGCCTGGTAGTGGAGGACTAAGAAATGGCTAAACTGACCAAGCGCATGTCCGTGATCCGTGACAAAGTTGATGCGACCAAACAGTACGACATCAACGAAGCTATCGCTCTGCTGAAAGAACTGGCTACCGCTAAGTTCGTTGAAAGCGTTGACGTTGCCGTTAACCTGGGCATCGACGCTCGTAAATCCGATCAGAACGTTCGTGGCGCAACTGTACTGCCACACGGTACTGGCCGTTCCGTACGCGTAGCTGTATTTGCTCAGGGTGCAAACGCTGAAGCTGCAAAAGCTGCCGGCGCTGAACTGGTAGGTATGGAAGATCTGGCTGATCAGATCAAGAAAGGCGAAATGAACTTTGACGTTGTTATTGCATCTCCAGATGCAATGCGCGTTGTTGGCCAGCTGGGCCAGGTTCTGGGTCCACGCGGCCTGATGCCAAACCCGAAAGTCGGTACTGTAACGCCTAACGTTGCTGAAGCGGTTAAGAACGCTAAAGCAGGTCAGGTTCGTTATCGTAACGACAAAAACGGCATCATCCACACCACCATCGGTAAAGTGGACTTTGACGCTGACAAACTGAAAGAAAACCTGGAAGCTCTGCTGGTTGCGCTGAAAAAAGCAAAACCAACTCAGGCTAAAGGCGTGTACATCAAGAAAGTTAGCATCTCCACCACCATGGGTGCAGGTGTTGCAGTTGACCAGGCTGGCCTGAGCGCTGCTGCAAACTAATGCCTTTACGTGGGCGGTGATTTTGTCTACAATCTTACCCCCACGTTTGCTAACAAAAGTTAGCGGCTAAAAGAATTGTTCGTTGGAGCCTGGCCTATCCAGGCCTCCGTCGAAGACCGCAGGTGTTTCGCAAGAAACTTAATCCCCTGCGTAGACGGTGACAGAACGCTAAGATTATTTTAAATACTCTGGCTTGTTTCTGCTCACCGTATTAAGACGCTCTTCCCGTTGGGTTGAGTGAAGTGAGTTCCGGAACATGAGTTCCGGCAAACATCCAGGAGCAAAGCTAATGGCTTTAAATCTTCAAGACAAACAAGCGATTGTTGCTGAAGTCAGCGAAGTAGCCAAAGGCGCGCTGTCTGCAGTAGTTGCGGATTCCCGTGGCGTTACTGTAGACAAAATGACTGAACTGCGTAAAGCAGGTCGTGAAGCTGGCGTATACATGCGTGTTGTTCGTAACACCCTGCTGCGTCGCGTAGTTGAAGGTACTCAGTTCGAGTGCCTGAAAGACACGTTTGTTGGTCCGACCCTGATTGCATACTCTATGGAACACCCGGGCGCTGCTGCTCGTCTGTTCAAAGAGTTCGCGAAAGCGAATGCAAAATTTGAGGTCAAAGCTGCAGCCTTTGAAGGTGAGTTGATCCCGGCATCGCAAATCGATCGCCTGGCAACCCTGCCGACCTACGAAGAAGCAATTGCACGCCTGATGGCAACCATGAAAGAAGCTGCGGCTGGCAAACTGGTTCGCACTCTGGCTGCTGTACGCGATGCGAAAGAAGCTGCTTAATCGCAGTTATCTTTATAAAGCATTTGCTTACGTATAAACTTATTCTGATTTTCAGGAACAATTTAAATGTCTATCACTAAAGATCAAATCATTGAAGCAGTAGCAGCTATGTCCGTAATGGACGTTGTAGAGCTGGTTTCTGCAATGGAAGAAAAATTCGGTGTTTCTGCTGCTGCTGCTGTAGCTGTAGCTGCTGGCCCGGCTGAAGCTGCTGAAGAAAAAACTGAATTCGACGTAATTCTGAAAGCTGCTGGCGCGAACAAAGTTGCTGTAATCAAAGCAGTACGTGGCGCAACTGGCCTGGGTCTGAAAGAAGCTAAAGACCTGGTAGAATCTGCTCCAGCTGCGCTGAAAGAAGGCGTGAGCAAAGACGACGCAGAAGCACTGAAAAAATCTCTGGAAGAAGCTGGCGCTGAAGTTGAAGTTAAATAAGCCAACTTTTCTGGTTGCAGCCTAAGTCATTAGGCTGATGGCTGGTGACTTTTTAGTCACCAGCCTTTTTGCGCTGTAAGGCATCAGCAGCATTTCACACTGTTTGACTGCTGGTTGTCCTGACAATGCTTGTTTCTATCGACGACTTAATATACTGCGACAGGGTGCTCGCTCTGTGTAAATCGCAATGAAATGGTTTAAGCGTGATAGCAACAGGTATTGCGGAAAGTATTCAATTTTCCGGTCCACAAAATGGTGTTGCACAAACTGTCCCTTCGTCGGACAGATGGGTCGACTTGTCAGCGAGCTGAGGAACCCTATGGTTTACTCCTATACCGAGAAAAAACGTATTCGTAAGGATTTTGGTAAACGTCCACAAGTTCTGGACATTCCATATCTCCTTTCTATCCAGCTTGACTCGTTCCAGAAGTTTATCGAGCAAGATCCTGAAGGGCAGTACGGCCTGGAAGCAGCCTTCCGTTCCGTGTTCCCGATTCAGAGCTACAGCGGTAATTCCGAGCTGCAGTACGTCAGCTACCGCCTTGGCGAACCGGTGTTTGACGTTCAGGAATGTCAGATCCGTGGCGTGACCTATTCCGCACCGCTGCGCGTAAAACTGCGTCTGGTGATCTACGAGCGCGAAGCGCCGGAAGGCACCGTAAAAGACATTAAAGAACAAGAAGTCTACATGGGTGAAATTCCACTCATGACGGACAACGGTACTTTCGTTATCAACGGTACTGAGCGTGTTATCGTTTCCCAGCTGCATCGTAGCCCGGGCGTCTTCTTCGACAGCGATAAAGGTAAAACACACTCTTCCGGTAAAGTACTGTATAACGCACGCATCATTCCTTACCGTGGTTCATGGCTGGACTTCGAGTTCGATCCGAAAGACAACCTGTTTGTCCGTATCGACCGTCGTCGTAAACTGCCTGCAACCATCATTCTGCGTGCACTGAACTATACCACTGAGCAGATCCTGGACCTGTTCTTTGAGAAAGTGATCTTTGAAATCCGCGACAACAAGCTGCAGATGGAGCTGGTGCCGGAACGTCTGCGTGGTGAGACCGCGTCGTTCGACATCGAAGCCGACGGCAAAGTGTATGTGGAAAAAGGTCGCCGTATCACCGCGCGCCACATCCGCCAGCTGGAAAAAGATGATATCAAACACATCGAAGTTCCGGTTGAGTACATTGCAGGAAAAGTAGCCGCGAAAGATTACGTTGATGAATCAACTGGCGAGCTGATCTGCCCGGCTAACATGGAGCTGAGCCTGGATCTGCTGGCTAAGCTGAGCCAGTCTGGCCACAAACGTATCGAAACGCTGTTCACTAACGATCTGGACCACGGTCCGTACATCTCTGAGACTGTACGCGTCGATCCAACCAACGATCGTCTGAGCGCGCTGGTAGAAATCTACCGCATGATGCGTCCTGGTGAGCCACCAACTCGCGAAGCGGCTGAAAGCCTGTTCGAGAACCTGTTCTTCTCCGAGGACCGCTACGATCTGTCCGCGGTTGGTCGTATGAAGTTCAACCGTTCTCTGCTGCGCGACGAAATCGAAGGTTCCGGTATCCTGAGCAAAGACGACATCATTGAAGTGATGAAGAAGCTCATCGATATCCGTAACGGTAAAGGCGAAGTGGATGATATCGACCACCTCGGCAACCGTCGTATCCGTTCCGTAGGCGAAATGGCGGAAAACCAGTTCCGCGTTGGCCTGGTACGTGTAGAGCGTGCGGTGAAAGAGCGTCTGTCTCTGGGCGATCTGGATACCCTGATGCCTCAGGATATGATCAACGCCAAGCCGATTTCTGCAGCAGTGAAAGAGTTCTTCGGTTCCAGCCAGCTGTCTCAGTTTATGGACCAGAACAACCCGCTGTCTGAGATTACGCACAAACGTCGTATCTCTGCACTCGGCCCAGGCGGTCTGACCCGTGAACGTGCAGGCTTTGAAGTTCGAGACGTACACCCGACGCACTACGGTCGCGTATGTCCTATCGAAACGCCTGAAGGTCCAAACATCGGTCTGATCAACTCCCTGTCCGTGTATGCACAGACAAACGAATACGGATTCCTTGAGACGCCGTACCGTAAAGTGACTGACGGTGTTGTTACCGACGAAATTCATTACCTGTCTGCTATCGAAGAAGGCAATTACGTTATCGCTCAGGCGAACTCCAACCTGGATGACGAAGGCCACTTTGTAGAAGATCTGGTTACCTGCCGTAGCAAAGGCGAATCCAGCTTGTTCAGCCGCGACCAGGTTGACTACATGGACGTTTCCACCCAGCAGGTGGTTTCCGTCGGTGCGTCCCTGATCCCGTTCCTGGAACACGATGACGCCAACCGTGCATTGATGGGTGCGAACATGCAACGTCAGGCCGTTCCAACTCTGCGCGCTGATAAGCCGCTGGTTGGTACCGGTATGGAACGTGCTGTTGCCGTTGACTCCGGTGTTACTGCAGTTGCTAAGCGTGGCGGTACCGTTCAGTACGTTGACGCATCCCGTATCGTTATCAAAGTTAACGAAGACGAGATGTATCCGGGCGAAGCGGGTATCGACATCTACAACCTGACCAAATACACCCGTTCTAACCAGAACACCTGTATCAACCAGATGCCTTGCGTATCTCTGGGTGAGCCAGTTGAGCGCGGCGACGTGCTGGCAGACGGTCCGTCCACCGACCTCGGTGAACTGGCGCTCGGTCAGAACATGCGCGTAGCGTTCATGCCGTGGAACGGTTACAACTTCGAAGACTCCATCCTCGTCTCCGAGCGTGTGGTTCAGGAAGATCGTTTCACCACCATCCACATTCAGGAACTGGCATGTGTGTCCCGTGACACCAAGCTGGGGCCAGAAGAGATCACCGCTGACATCCCTAACGTGGGTGAAGCTGCGCTCTCCAAACTGGATGAATCCGGTATTGTTTACATCGGTGCGGAAGTGACCGGCGGCGACATTCTGGTTGGTAAGGTAACGCCGAAAGGTGAAACCCAGCTGACGCCAGAAGAGAAACTGCTGCGTGCAATCTTCGGTGAGAAAGCGTCTGACGTTAAAGACTCTTCTCTGCGCGTACCAAACGGTGTTTCCGGTACGGTTATCGACGTTCAGGTCTTCACTCGTGATGGCGTTGAGAAAGATAAGCGTGCGCTGGAAATCGAAGAGATGCAGCTCAAGCAGGCTAAGAAAGACCTGTCTGAAGAACTGCAGATCCTCGAAGCGGGTCTGTTCAGCCGTATCTATGCGGTGCTGGTTGCCGGTGGCGTTGAAGCTGAGAAGCTCGACAAACTGCCACGCGATCGCTGGCTGGAACTGGGCCTGACCGACGAAGAGAAACAAAATCAGCTGGAACAGCTGGCTGAGCAGTATGACGAACTGAAACACGAGTTCGAGAAAAAACTCGAAGCGAAACGCCGTAAAATCACTCAGGGCGACGATCTGGCACCAGGCGTGCTGAAGATTGTTAAGGTATATCTGGCTGTTAAACGTCAGATCCAGCCTGGTGATAAGATGGCAGGTCGTCACGGTAACAAGGGTGTTATCTCTAAGATCAACCCGATCGAAGATATGCCGCACGATGCTAACGGTACGCCGGTAGATATCGTACTGAACCCGCTGGGCGTACCGTCTCGTATGAACATCGGTCAGATTCTGGAAACCCACCTGGGTATGGCTGCGAAAGGTATCGGCGACAAGATTAACGCCATGCTGAAACAGCAGCAGGAAGTCGCGAAACTGCGCGAATTCATCCAGCGTGCCTACGATCTGGGTACCGACGTGCGTCAGAAAGTCGACCTGAACACCTTCAGCGATGAAGAAGTGCTGCGTCTGGCAGAGAACCTGCGCAAAGGTATGCCAATTGCAACGCCGGTATTCGACGGTGCAAAAGAAGCTGAAATCAAAGAGCTGCTGCAGCTGGGTGGTCTGCCAACGTCTGGTCAGATTACGCTGTTTGACGGCCGTACCGGGGAACAGTTCGAGCGTCCGGTAACCGTAGGTTACATGTACATGCTGAAACTGAACCACCTGGTCGACGACAAGATGCACGCTCGTTCTACCGGTTCTTACAGCCTGGTTACTCAGCAGCCGCTGGGTGGTAAGGCTCAGTTCGGTGGTCAGCGCTTCGGGGAGATGGAAGTGTGGGCGCTGGAAGCATACGGCGCAGCATACACCCTGCAGGAAATGCTTACCGTTAAGTCTGATGACGTGAACGGTCGTACTAAGATGTATAAAAACATCGTAGACGGCAACCATCAGATGGAACCAGGCATGCCGGAATCCTTCAACGTACTGTTGAAAGAGATTCGTTCGCTGGGTATCAACATCGAACTGGAAGACGAGTAATTCTCGCTCAAACAGGTCACTGGTGTCGGGTTAACCCCCGACACCAGATTGTGCTAACTCCGACGGGAGCAAATCCGTGAAAGATTTATTAAAGTTTCTGAAAGCGCAGACTAAAACCGAAGAGTTTGATGCGATCAAAATTGCTCTGGCTTCGCCAGACATGATCCGTTCATGGTCTTTTGGTGAAGTTAAAAAGCCGGAAACCATCAACTACCGTACGTTCAAACCTGAGCGTGACGGCCTTTTCTGTGCACGTATTTTCGGGCCAGTAAAAGACTACGAGTGCCTGTGCGGTAAGTACAAGCGCCTGAAACACCGTGGTGTGATCTGTGAGAAGTGCGGCGTTGAAGTGACCCAGACCAAAGTACGCCGTGAGCGTATGGGCCACATCGAGCTGGCGTCTCCAACTGCTCACATCTGGTTCCTGAAATCCCTGCCGTCCCGTATCGGCCTGCTGCTGGATATGCCGCTGCGTGATATCGAACGTGTTCTGTACTTCGAATCTTATGTGGTTATCGAAGGCGGTATGACGAATCTGGAACGTAACCAGATTCTGACCGAAGAACAGTATCTGGACGCGCTGGAAGAGTTCGGTGACGAATTCGACGCGAAGATGGGTGCGGAAGCTATTCAGGCCCTGCTGAAGAGCATGGATCTGGAGCAAGAGTGTGAAACTCTGCGCGAAGAGCTGAACGAAACCAACTCCGAAACCAAGCGTAAAAAGCTGACCAAGCGTATCAAACTGCTGGAAGCGTTCGTTCAGTCTGGTAACAAACCAGAGTGGATGATCCTGACCGTTCTGCCGGTTCTGCCGCCAGATCTGCGTCCGCTGGTTCCGCTGGATGGTGGTCGTTTCGCAACGTCCGATCTTAACGATCTGTACCGTCGCGTTATCAACCGTAACAACCGTCTGAAACGTCTGCTGGACCTGGCTGCGCCGGACATCATCGTACGCAACGAAAAACGTATGCTGCAGGAAGCGGTAGATGCCCTGCTGGATAACGGTCGTCGCGGTCGTGCGATCACCGGTTCTAACAAACGTCCTCTGAAATCTTTGGCCGACATGATCAAAGGTAAACAGGGTCGTTTCCGTCAGAACCTGCTCGGTAAGCGTGTTGACTACTCCGGTCGTTCTGTAATCACCGTAGGTCCATACCTGCGTCTGCATCAGTGCGGTCTGCCGAAGAAAATGGCACTGGAGCTGTTCAAACCGTTCATCTACGGCAAGCTGGAACTGCGTGGCCTGGCCACCACCATCAAAGCCGCTAAGAAAATGGTTGAGCGTGAAGAAGCTGTCGTTTGGGATATCCTGGACGAAGTTATCCGCGAACACCCGGTACTGCTGAACCGTGCACCAACCCTGCACCGTCTGGGTATCCAGGCATTTGAGCCAGTACTGATCGAAGGTAAAGCTATCCAGCTGCACCCGCTGGTTTGTGCGGCATATAACGCCGACTTCGATGGTGACCAGATGGCTGTCCACGTACCGCTGACGCTGGAAGCCCAGCTCGAAGCGCGTGCGCTGATGATGTCTACCAACAACATCCTGTCTCCAGCGAACGGTGAACCAATCATCGTTCCTTCTCAGGACGTTGTATTGGGTCTGTACTACATGACCCGTGACTGTGTTAACGCCAAAGGCGAAGGCATGGTGCTGACTGGCCCTAAAGAAGCTGAGCGTATTTATCGCGCTGGCCTGGCCTCTCTGCATGCGCGCGTTAAAGTGCGTATCACCGAGTACGAAAAAGATGAAAACGGCGAATTCGTTGCGAAAACCAGCCTGAAAGACACGACCATTGGCCGTGCGATTCTGTGGATGATCGTACCGAAAGGTCTGCCTTTCTCCATCGTCAACCAGGCGCTGGGCAAGAAAGCGATCTCCAAAATGCTGAACACCTGTTACCGCATTCTGGGTCTGAAGCCGACCGTTATCTTTGCTGACCAGACAATGTACACCGGCTTTGCTTATGCAGCGCGTTCAGGTGCATCTGTTGGTATCGATGACATGGTCATCCCGGAGAAGAAACACGAGATCATCTCTGAAGCGGAAGCTGAAGTTGCTGAGATCCAGGAGCAGTTCCAGTCTGGTCTGGTAACCGCAGGCGAACGCTATAACAAAGTTATCGATATCTGGGCTGCGGCGAACGATCGTGTATCCAAAGCGATGATGGATAACCTGCAAACCGAAACCGTGATTAACCGTGACGGCGTAGAAGAGCAGCAGGTTTCCTTCAACAGCATCTACATGATGGCCGACTCCGGTGCGCGTGGTTCTGCGGCACAGATTCGTCAGCTGGCAGGTATGCGTGGTCTGATGGCGAAGCCGGATGGCTCCATCATCGAAACGCCAATCACCGCGAACTTCCGTGAAGGTCTGAACGTACTCCAGTACTTCATCTCCACGCACGGTGCGCGTAAAGGTCTGGCGGATACCGCACTGAAAACGGCGAACTCCGGTTATCTGACGCGTCGTCTGGTTGACGTTGCGCAGGATCTGGTCGTAACCGAAGACGACTGTGGCACCCTTGAAGGTATCACCATGACCCCGGTTATCGAGGGTGGTGATGTTAAAGAGCCACTGCGCGATCGCGTACTGGGTCGTGTGACCGCGGAAGACATTCTGAAGCCGGGCACCGCAGACATTCTGGTTCCACGCAACACGCTGCTGCACGAACAGTGGTGTGACCTGCTGGAAGCGAACTCTGTTGACTCCGTGAAGGTGCGTTCCGTTGTATCCTGTGACACCGACTTTGGCGTGTGTGCACACTGCTATGGTCGTGACCTGGCGCGTGGCCACATCATCAACAAAGGTGAAGCCATCGGCGTTATCGCGGCACAGTCCATCGGTGAGCCGGGTACACAGCTGACGATGCGTACGTTCCACATCGGTGGTGCGGCATCTCGTGCGGCTGCTGAATCCAGCATCCAGGTGAAAAACAAAGGTAGCATCAAGCTCAGCAACGCGAAGTCTGTTGTTAACTCTGCAGGCAAGCTGGTTGTGACCTCTCGTAACACCGAGCTGAAGCTGATCGACGAATTCGGTCGTACCAAAGAGAGCTATAAAGTGCCTTACGGTGCGGTTATGGCGAAAGGTGATGGCGAGCAGGTTGCCGGCGGTGAAACCGTTGCAAACTGGGATCCACACACCATGCCGGTTATCACCGAAGTAAGTGGTTTCATCCGCTTTACTGACATGATTGACGGCCAGACCATTACTCGTCAGACCGACGAGCTGACCGGTCTGTCTTCTCTGGTAGTTCTGGATTCTGCTGAACGTACTACCGGCGGTAAAGATCTGCGTCCTGCACTGAAAATCGTTGATGCTCAGGGTAACGACGTTCTGATCCCTGGTACCGATATGCCTGCGCAGTACTTCCTGCCGGGTAAAGCGATTGTACAGCTGGAAGATGGCGTACAGATCAGCTCTGGTGACACCCTGGCGCGTATTCCTCAGGAATCCGGCGGTACCAAGGACATCACCGGTGGTCTGCCACGCGTTGCGGACCTGTTCGAAGCACGTCGTCCGAAAGAGCCTGCAATCCTGGCTGAAATCAGCGGTATCATCTCCTTCGGTAAAGAGACCAAAGGTAAACGCCGTCTGGTTATCACTCCAGTAGATGGCAGCGAGCCGTACGAAGAGATGATTCCTAAGTGGCGTCAGCTCAACGTGTTCGAAGGTGAACGCGTGGAACGTGGTGACGTGGTTTCCGACGGTCCAGAAGCGCCGCACGACATCCTGCGTCTGCGTGGTGTGCATGCTGTTACTCGTTACATTGTTAACGAAGTACAGGACGTATACCGTCTGCAGGGCGTTAAGATTAACGATAAACACATCGAAGTTATCGTTCGTCAGATGCTGCGTAAAGCAACCATCGAAAACGCGGGCAGCTCCGACTTCCTGGAAGGCGAGCAGGTTGAATACTCACGCGTTAAGATCGCTAACCGCGATCTGGAAGCGAATGGCAAAATCGGTGCAACCTTCGCACGCGATCTGCTGGGTATCACCAAAGCGTCTCTGGCAACCGAGTCCTTCATCTCCGCAGCGTCGTTCCAGGAAACTACTCGTGTCCTGACCGAAGCGGCTGTTGCAGGTAAACGTGATGAACTGCGCGGTCTGAAAGAGAACGTTATCGTGGGTCGTCTGATCCCGGCCGGTACCGGTTATGCGTACCACCAGGATCGTATGCGTCGTCGCGCAGCGGGCGAACTGCCGGCTGCTCCGCAGGTTACTGCCGAAGATGCATCCGCGAGCCTTGCAGAACTGCTGAACGCAGGTCTGGGCGGTTCCGACAACGAATAATCGTTGATGCCGTAAATAAAAAACCCGCTTCGGCGGGTTTTTTTATTGTGTTTTTTCAGGCCCATAACGCGAAGAGCCTCCGGGCTTTTTATCAGTTTACCAGCGGGATCCGCCGATAAAGCTCAATCATATCGCCTGCCAGATCCTGAATAACCATCGCGTTCATCAGATGGTCCTGCGAGTGAACGGTGATCAGGTTAACCGGAAGTTTCCCGGTCCCTTCGTCAAGGCCGATAAGCTGCGTCTGGATCGTGTGCGCATGCTTCACATACTCGCGCGATTCTTCCATCGCTTTTTCAGCTTCGTCAAACTCACCCTTACGCGCCATCTGCAGCGCCGTCAGCGCCGCACTGCGCGCCGCGCCCGCGTTGACCAGCAGTTCCATGATGGTGGTTTCTAAGTCTTCCATTATGACTCCAGCAGCTTGAGCGCTTTTTCCAGTACGGCATCGCCTTTCATCATGCCGTAATCCATCATGTCGATCACCGCGACCTTCTTGCCCAGCGGATCGGCCTGCGCCTGCAGTTTTGCCTGCTCGTATTTAACCTGTGGCCCCAGTAATACGATGTCAGCCGTCGCGATGTTGTCTTTAAACTCCGCGACTGGAACGGCTTTAATGGTTACTTCGACTCCTTTTTTCTGCGCGGCATCTTTCATACGTTGAACCAGCATGCTGGTTGACATTCCCGCTGCACAGCATAAAACGATGTTCTTCATAGTCAGCCTCGATCTACATGTGTTTATTGATAATTATCCCGTGCAGACCGCTTCAACAACCGCTTTACCGCGATTGTGTGTCAGGCATCACAAAGAAATCGGCATTTTCCTGAAACCGGTTACAATTTTTCACAGGCGTGCGTTCTGCCCGTCGGAACGGGCGAAATGTCAGGCGGGAAATTAACGGCTGGACGTGCTTAAAACACGGTTTTTGCCCTGCTGTTTGGCGCGGTAAAGCGCTTCATCAACGCTACCGACAAATTGCTCCAGCGGTTCGAAATGCCATTCTCCCAGCCCGGCGCTGAAGGTCACCTGCAGGTTCTCTTCCCGCCAGGCACGCTGCTGGACGGCGGTGCGCCAGGCCTCCAGAAGTGCGTGAGCGGAGTGAATCAGCTCGGCAGGGAAAATCACCGCGAACTCTTCACCACCGTAGCGGTAAACGGAGAGGTGATGCGGCTGCATGATCTGAATGCCTTCGCGTGCCACGTTGCGCAGCACGATATCCCCGCTCAGGTGGCCCCAGGTGTCATTGATGGATTTGAAGTTATCAATGTCGACCAGCGCCAGGGCGAACGGCTGATGGGCGTTCAGCAACTCATCCACGTCGCTGTCGAACGCCCGGCGGTTTTTACAGCCCGTTAGCGCATCATGCGTGGCCTGACGTACATACGCCATCTCGCGTTCCTTGTTCGACTGTATGGTATGGCTGAGCATCGCCTCCAGGCGCGGAGCCTGGTTGACGTCCCCGGTTTTGATGGCGTTGATAATGTTCATCAGCACGGAACGTGAGGCGTGACGCAGGTACAGCCCGAACAGGATGATGATGATGGCCGCCAGCGCAAATCCCCAGCCGACGATAGTGGTTTCATGCCGGGTAATGACGGTGAGGGTGGTATCGGAAACCCGATAAATTACAAACCAGTCCGGGTTGGTGAAGGAGTAGTAGTAGTACCAGGTCTTACTTTTGGGATCGAAAATATGGCCTTCGCCGCTGGTCATTTTGTCCATCAGCGCTTCGCTTACGTACTGCTTAAAGAGCGCGCCCGTGTCCGGATGAAGCACAACGGCGCCGTCGCGCTCAACGACAAAAAACTCACCCTGCACCGGCGCCACCATCTGGCGCAGGGTATATCCCATGGAGGTCAAATCAAGATGGAAAGCGAGCGTGCCCTTGAGGCGGCCTTCGGGTGAAATGACCGGCTTAAAAAGGGTGACGGTGGGATGCCCGGTGAAATAGTCCAGATAGGGGCGGGTATAGTGGGGGAAGTTGCTGGCCTCCGCCTGCCCGACAAACCATGGACGGGTTCGCGCGTCGAAAGACCGGCTCTTTTCCGTAGGCAGCACTTCCGGCGCGCGCAGATGACGCCCCCCGGTGTCCGCGAGAGAGATAGACGACACGGTCGGCATCAGGTTCTGTAAATGCATTAACATCTGCAGGCCGTGTGTCGGATCGATATTAATGGTCTGATTCACTCTGTCGTTACGCGCGAAGTACATCGCGGCGCGCCCGAGAATATAGTCATTTTCTCGCAGGATAGACTCGGTGTAGTTCACCGCCAGGTTATGGGTGAAATTACCATTAATTTTATGATAATCCTCGAGAAAATCCTTTCGCTGTGAAAGGGTTACCAGCACGGCGATCAGCACGAAGCTGAACAGGATCCCGGCGAAGCTGACCATAATCGGCCGCGTAAAAGAGAGCTTTTTACTGTGGAGTGCCATGAGTTGTACATCAGTCCAGAAGGTGGACGCGTTGCGTCTGTCGTAATCCTCAGCATAGTCGCTGTCCGGTTGCTGGTAGTAAATTATACAGAAGGTGATTACCGACGAGATGATTTATCTTAAGAACAGATAAGAAGCGTCCTATTTTTTTATCGATTAAGATTCTGATTAAGAGGCGGGGGGCAGGGCGAAACGAGGAAGAAGCATTTTCGCCCTGGTCAGCATCCGTTGCTGACGTGCCAAGCATAAGGAAACCGGGCTGAGGATAACAATCGCCCGGTTTCAATCCTACGAGACGCCTCGTAACCTTTCCGCGTTTTTACAGTCTGTTTCAGCGCAAATGCGAGGCTCTTCCCAGCCAGCTGTCCCAGTCTTTCCACACGGGCTGTAGCCCCTGCGCGGCCAGCGCTTCCGCGACCGCCTCTGGCCGCCGCCCGTCGTGAGGCGCAAACTGCTCCAGCTCCGGACGCTCGTCGGCATAGCCGCCAGGCTGCGTTTTGGAAAAAGCGCTGACGTTGTTGATGGCCAGCGGGATGGTGCGATCGCGGAACGCCGGGGACTCGCGGGTGGAGAGCGACAGTTCCACCTCCGGCGCGAACAGGCGAAATGCGCAGATGGTTTGCACCAGCTGGCGTTCATCCATTAGCGAGGCCGGCTCAATGCCGCCCGCGCAGGGACGCAGCCGCGGGAACGAGATGGAATAGCGGCTCTGCCAGTAGCGTTGCTGCAACCACAGCAAATGTTCCGCCACCATGTAGCAATCCACCCGCCAGCTGTCGGAAAGCCCAATCAGCGCCCCCAGACCGATTTTGTCGATCCCTGCCCGTCCCAGCCTGTCCGGCGTCTCCAGCCGGAAGAAGAAATCCTGTTTCTTCCCCTTCAGGTGGTGCCGGGCATACGTCGCCTCGTGGTAGGTTTCCTGGTAAACCATAACGCCGTCCAGCCCGAGGGTTTTCAGCTCTGCGTATTCCTCCTGCGACAAAGGCTGCACTTCCATCTGCAATGAGGAAAATTCCCGACGAATGGCCGGAAGGTGCTGGCGGAAGTAGTCCATTCCTACTTTGCTCTGATGTTCACCCGTCACCAGCAGAAGGTGCTCAAACCCCATTTCACGTATAGCCGCACACTCGCGGGCGATCTCATGCTCGTCCAGCGTTTTACGCTTAATGCGGTTGCTCATGGAGAAACCACAGTAGGTACAGTCGTTAGCGCACAGGTTAGAGAGGTAGAGCGGCACGTAAAAGCTCACCGTGTTGCCGAAGCGCTGGCGGGTGAGGCGCTGCGCGCGCTGCGCCATTGGCTCGAGATACGCGCTGGCCGCGGGGGAGAGGAGGGCCATCAGATCCTCACGGGTAAGGTGGCGGGCATGCAGCGCGCGCTCAACGTCAGCCGCGGTTTTGCTGTTGATGCGCAGGGCAATATCGTCCCAGCCAAGCTCACGCCAGCGATCGGTAAAGGTAGCCATCAGAGCGCCTCCAGAAAGCCGGTGAGCGGGCTGGTGGCCTGCGCCTGAAAGCTGCGCGCGCCGGGGCCGGACTCTCTCGCCAGCACGCCAGCCTCCACGGCCAGACGGAACGCGCGCGCCATCATCACCGGATCGTCGGCGACCGCAATCGCGGTATTCACCAGTACCGCATCGGCCCCTAACTCCAGCGCCTGCGCGGCGTGGCTGGGTACACCTATTCCCGCGTCCACCACCACGGGTACGGTAGCCTGCTCAATGACGATCTCCAGCATCGCGCGGGTTTCGAGCCCCTGGTTAGAGCCGATGGGCGCGCCCAGCGGCATCACGGCGGCGCAGCCGACCTCCTCCAGGCGCTTGCAGAGAACGGGGTCGGCGCCGCAGTAAGGCAGCACGATAAACCCCTGCTGCACCAGCTTCTCGGCGGCTTTCAGGGTTTCAATCGGGTCGGGCAGCAGCCAGCGGGCATCCGGATGAATTTCCAGCTTCAGCCAGCGGGTGCCGAGCGCCTCGCGAGCCAGCCGGGCGGCGAAAATCGCCTCCTCGGCCGTTTTCGCCCCGGAGGTGTTCGGTAAAAGCGTCACGCCAGCCTCCAGCAAGGGCGCAAGAATGGCATCGTTGTGCTGGCGCAGGTCCACGCGCTTCATGGCCAGCGTCACCAGCTGGCTGCCGCTTTCACGGATGGCTTCAACCATCAGCTGCGGAGAGGCAAACTTCCCGGTTCCGGTAAACAGATGTGAATCAAAGACCTTATCGGCAATACGTAACATCTCAGCCCCCTGCGATAACCTGAAACAGCAGGATCTGGTCGCCTTCATTGACCTGCTGGTGTTCCCACCGCTCGCGCGGCAGGATCTGTTGATTGAGCGCCAGCGCCGTTCCCGGCTTTAGCTGGCGCAGCGTGTCGAGCAGTGCGGCAACGGTGAGCCCGTCGTCGCACGTCACCGGCTCATCGTTAAGCAGAATGTGCATCGCGGCCTCCGCATACCGGGCAGCGGCTGGCGCGATGTAACGCCAGATGGCGCCAGCCGCCGGAGCGGGCATCGAACAGCCGCAGCGTGTTCCGTTCCGTCTCCATGCCGCTAAGCAGCTTGATGGCCTCCAGCGCCTGCAGCGTGCCCATCACGCCCACAACCGGGCCAAGAATACCTGCCGTGCGGCAGTTGCGTTCCGGTTCAGCCTCGTCCGGCCACAGGCAGCGGTAACAGCCCTGAGCCCACGGCGGCGTAAGCACCATTATCTGCCCGCCAAAACCGACCGCGCTGGCGGTGATCAGCGGCGTATTCCGGGCCACGCAGGCGGCGTTGATCGCCTGGCGCGTCGCCATGTTGTCGGTGCAGTCCAGCACCACGTCGGCAAGGGCAACTTCGCGCTGCAGATCTTCGCCGCTAAGCCGCGTCCGGAGCGCAACCAGCTCAATGTCCGGGTTTAGCTGGTTCAGCCGCTGGCGCGTGACGTGCGCTTTAGGCTGGCTGACGTCTTCCGTTGTGAAGAGGATTTGTCGCTGCAGGTTGCTGAGGTGCACCTCGTCGTCGTCCGCCAGCACCAGCGTGCCCACGCCCGCGCCGGCCAGATAGAGCGCGGCGGGGGCGCCTAATCCGCCCAGGCCAACAATCAGTACCCGGCTGGCGAGCAGCTTTTGCTGCCCGTCGATGGCGATATCCTCCAGCAGGATCTGGCGGCTGTAGCGCATAAAATCACGATCTCTCATCGCCAGCTCCTGCCAGTTGTAAAAGCTGCGCGGTGGCGGCCTGCCAGTCGGCCGCGTGGGTGATCGCGCTGACCACGGCGATGCTGCCGACGCCGGTTTCCAGCACGGCAGGCGCGCGCTCAAGGCCGATCCCGCCGATGGCGACGGTGGGATAATCGGCGAGGCGTTTAACGTGTGCCGCCAGCTGCGTCAAGCCCTGCGGGGCCGACGGCATCTGTTTGGTTTGCGTCGGGAAAACGTGGCCGAGGGCGATGTAGGAGGGGCGGGCCGCGAGCGCCACGTCAATCTCCATATCGTCATGAGTGGAAACGCCAAGACGCAAGCCGGCTTCGCGGATGACATGCAAATCGGTCGTCTCCAGATCCTCCTGGCCCAGATGCACGCCATAGGCCCTGTGCTTAACGGCAAGCCGCCAGTAGTCGTTGATAAACAGGCGGGCATCGTAGCGACGCCCCAGCGCAACGGCGGCGGCCACGTCAGCCTCTACCTCTTCATCGCGCTTATCCTTGATGCGCAGCTGGATTGTGCGCACGCCTGCCTCAAGCAGACGGGCAATCCACGCCACGCTGTCCACCACCGGGTAAAGCCCTAAGCGGAAGGGGACGGCGGGGAAATCGGGCTTGTACATTATGCCTCCTCTTTTTTGAGGTAGATTTCGCCGCCTTTCGCGCGGAAGGTTTCTGACATGTCCGCCATACCCACTTCAATGGTCTGCGCGGCGGCGTAGTCGCGAACCTCCTGGCTGATTTTCATTGAGCAGAATTTTGGTCCGCACATGGAGCAGAAGTGAGCCACTTTGCCGGATTCCTGCGGCAGGGTTTCGTCGTGATAGGCGCGGGCGGTGAAGGGATCGAGCGCCAGATTAAACTGGTCTTCCCAGCGGAATTCAAAGCGCGCTTTGGACATGGCGTTGTCGCGGATTTGCGCGCCCGGGTGGCCTTTCGCCAGGTCGGCGGCGTGGGCGGCGATTTTGTAGGTAATCAGCCCCTGCTTTACGTCCTCTTTGTTGGGCAGGCCGAGGTGCTCTTTCGGCGTAACGTAGCAGAGCATGGCGCAGCCGAACCAGCCGATCATCGCCGCGCCAATCCCTGAAGTGAAGTGGTCATAGCCCGGCGCAATATCGGTGGTCAGCGGCCCCAGGGTGTAGAACGGCGCTTCGTGGCAGTGCTCCAGCTCTTCGGTCATGTTGCGGCGGATCATCTGCATCGGCACGTGTCCCGGGCCTTCAATCATCACCTGCACGTCATATTCCCAGGCGATTTTGGTCAGCTCGCCCAGCGTATGCAGCTCGGCAAACTGCGCTTCGTCGTTGGCATCGCGGATGGAGCCCGGACGCAGGCCGTCGCCCAGCGAAAGCGAAACGTCATAGGCGGCGCAGATTTCGCAGATCTCGCGGAAATGTTCGTAGAGGAAGTTTTCCTGATGATGGGACAGGCACCACTTCGCCATAATCGAACCGCCGCGCGAGACGATGCCGGTCAGACGTTTCGCCGTCATCGGCACGTAGCGCAGCAGCACGCCGGCGTGGATGGTGAAGTAGTCCACGCCCTGTTCCGCCTGCTCCAGCAGCGTATCGCGGAACGCTTCCCAGGTAAGGTTTTCCGCAATGCCGTTCACTTTTTCCAGCGCCTGATAAATCGGGACGGTGCCAATCGGCACCGGGCTGTTGCGCAGGATCCACTCGCGAGTTTCGTGAATATAGCGGCCGGTGGAAAGATCCATCACCGTGTCCGCTCCCCAGCGCGTTGACCAGACCAGCTTTTCCACCTCTTCTTCGATAGAGGACGTTACCGCCGAGTTGCCGATGTTGGCGTTGACCTTCACCAGGAAGTTGCGGCCGATAATCATCGGCTCGGATTCCGGGTGGTTAATGTTGGCGGGGATTATCGCGCGGCCTGCGGCCACTTCGTCACGCACAAACTCCGGCGTGATGTTCTCCGGCAGGCGTGCGCCAAACCCTTCGCCCGGGTGCTGGTGGCGCAGGACTTCGCTGCGGATGCGCTCGCGCCCCATATTTTCGCGAATGGCGATGAACTCCATCTCCGGCGTGACGATCCCCTGGCGCGCGTAGTGCAGCTGGGTCACGCATTTGCCCGCTTTGGCGCGTTTTGGCGTCAGCAGGCCGGTGAAGCGCAGCTCGTCCAGGCCGTCGTCGGCCAGGCGCTCGTTAGTGTACGCTGAGCTGCGCACGCTCAGTTCCTCGCAGTCGTTACGCGCGTCAATCCACGGCTGTCGCAGCTTCGCCAGACCCTGCTGCACGTTGATAGCAACAGAAGGATCGCCGTACGGGCCGGAGGTGTCGTACACCGGCACGGCTTCGTTGTCTTCAAACTGCGGATTCTCTTTGCTGCCGCCGATAAGCGTCGGGCTAAGCTGGATTTCGCGCATCGGCACGCGGATATCGGCCTGCGAGCCGGAAATGTAGATGCGTTTAGAGTTCGGGAAAGCGGTGCCTTCCAGGGTGTCGATGAAGCGTTGGGCGTGTTCGCGCTGTTCGCGGCGGGTCAGTTTTGTTGTAGACATAGCTCATTCCAAAAGTGAAGGACATGGCTTGTCAGACGACGGATGAAGCAAGAGAAGATCGCCTTTGGGGCGATACAACAGCAGCATGACTCTTGTTCCCTTCGCAGGTATTAACCTGATCAGGTTCCGCGGATCCCGAATTAACGGTCTCAGCCCGTGCTTTCACACTGGGCACTCCGACAAGAAAAATCCCCCTCCACAGAGGGGCGACTGGTTGTAAATTACTCGTTAACGATTAATAACTCAAGCGGGACGCACGACGTTATCGTTGCTGCTGACAAACAGGTTGTTATCCAGCACGAGGGCAATGAGCTTGTCTTCCAGCGTGAACCGCTCTTCCAGCGCTTCGCCGAGGTCGGACAGCGCCTGCTGAAACTCAAGATAATTATCGTGATCGATAGCGTTTTCGAGCGTTGAATCGTAGTACTCCATTATCTGCTGGGTATTGGCCTCCAGCGGTGGATAGAGTTTTGTTGCGGCTAAAAACGGGCTTGTGCCTTCCATTTCGCGGATAATGCGTTCATAAATGTTGAAATGGCCGTTGGAGAGGTAGTCGACCAGGCGCTGACAAAAGTCATCCAGCGCCTTTTCATTCAGCCGCATAAAGGATTCTTTGCCAGGCTTAAGACCGACCAGATTGTAATACGCCACGAGTAGATGCTTGCGCACATGTAGCCAGCGATCCACCAGGTTGTTACTTCCTCCAACGCGCTCAGTCAGGCTTTCCAGCTGGTTTAACATGGTCGACTCCACAAGGTTTAGAATGGGATCTACTTATCCAAAATGTAACCACAATGCTAACAACATGTCAGTGAAGCGAAGGTAGTGCAATAGATATGGATCGTATTATTGAAAAATCAGATCTGGGTTGGTGGATCGTCAGCCACGAACAGAAATTATGGCTGCCCGGTGGAGAATTACCCTACGGTACGGCGGAAACGTTCGATCTTGTGGGGCAACCCGCGCTGAAGATCGGCGAGTGGCAGGGCGAATCCGTGTGGTTGATCCAACAGGCGCGCCGTCAGGATATGGGATCCGTTCGCCAGGTGCTGGATCTGGATGTTGGCCTGTTCCAGCTGGCGGGGCGCGGCGTGCAGCTGGCGGAGTTCTACCGCTCGCACAAATTCTGCGGCTACTGCGGCCACACCATGCACCCGAGCAAAACCGAGTGGGCGATGCTCTGCGGCCACTGCCGGGAACGCTACTACCCGCAAATCGCACCGTGCATCATCGTCGCCATCCGGCGTGACGATTCCATTCTGCTGGCGCAGCACACTCGTCATCGTAACGGCATTCATACCGTCCTCGCCGGCTTCGTCGAAGTGGGTGAAACGCTGGAGCAGGCGGTGGCGCGGGAGGTGATGGAGGAGAGCGGCATTAAGGTGAAAAATCTGCGCTACGTGACCTCCCAGCCGTGGCCGTTCCCGATGTCGCTGATGACGGCGTTTATGGCGGACTACGACAGCGGCGAGATTGTTATCGACCAGAAAGAGCTGCTTGAGGCGAACTGGTATCGCTACGACGATTTACCTCTGCTGCCCCCGCCGGGAACCGTGGCGCGCCGCCTGATAGAAGATACTGTGGCAATGTGTCGGGCCGAGTATGAGTAGTGTTACACTGACGGACTGACGCAATAAGGAACTGCAAAATGACCGAACTGAAGAACGATCGTTATCTGCGTGCGCTGCTGCGCCAGCCCGTTGATGTCACCCCGGTGTGGATGATGCGCCAGGCGGGACGCTATCTGCCAGAATATAAAGCCACGCGCGCGCAGGCGGGCGATTTTATGTCGCTGTGCAAAAACGCCGAGCTGGCCTGCGAAGTGACGCTCCAGCCGCTGCGCCGCTTCCCGCTCGATGCCGCCATTCTCTTTTCGGACATTCTTACCATTCCGGACGCGATGGGCCTTGGACTCTATTTTGAAACCGGCGAAGGTCCGCGCTTCACCTCTCCGATTAAAAGCAAAGCCGACGTCGATAAGCTGCCGATCCCGGATCCGGAAGGCGAGCTGGGCTACGTGATGAACGCCGTGCGCACCATTCGCCGCGAGCTGAAAGGTGAAGTGCCGCTGATTGGCTTCTCCGGTAGCCCGTGGACGCTGGCAACCTACATGGTGGAAGGCGGCAGCAGCAAAGCCTTTACCGTTATTAAAAAGATGATGTACGCCGAGCCGCAGGCGCTGCATACGCTGCTCGACAAGCTGGCGAAGAGCGTCACGCTCTATCTCAACGCGCAGATCAAAGCGGGCGCGCAGTCAGTGATGATTTTCGACACCTGGGGCGGCGTGCTGACCGGGCGTGATTATCAGCAGTTCTCGCTGTATTACATGCACAAAATCGTCGATGGCCTGCTGCGTGAAAACGAAGGCCGCCGCGTGCCGGTGACGCTGTTCACGAAAGGCGGCGGCCAGTGGCTGGAAGCGATGGCGGCAACCGGCTGCGACGCGCTGGGCCTCGACTGGACCACCGATATCGCGGATGCGCGCCGTCGCGTGGGCGACAAAGTCGCGCTTCAGGGCAACATGGATCCCTCCATGCTCTATGCTCAGCCAGCCCGCATTGAAGAGGAAGTGTCGACTATACTGTCTGGTTTCGGCCAGGGTGAAGGCCACGTCTTCAACCTCGGCCACGGCATTCATCAGGATGTGCCGCCAGAACACGCAGGCGTATTTGTGGAGGCGGTGCATCGGCTTTCAGCCCAGTATCACAGGTAAGGAGTAGGTATGGATCTCGCGTCGCTACGCGCTCAGCAAATCGAACTGGCTTCATCAGTGATCCGCGAGGATCGTCTGGATAAGGATCCCCCGCAGTACATTGGCGGGGCGGACGTCGGGTTTGAGCAGGGCGGTGAAGTCACGCGGGCGGCGATGGTGGTGCTGAAATACCCTTCGCTGGAGCTGGTGGAATACAAGGTGGCGCGTATTGCCACCACGATGCCCTACATCCCCGGCTTTCTCTCCTTCCGCGAATATCCGGCGCTGCTGGCCGCGTGGGAGCAACTCTCGCAAAAACCGGACCTGCTGTTTGTGGACGGACACGGTATTTCGCACCCGCGCCGCCTGGGCGTCGCCAGCCACTTTGGTCTGCTGGTGGATGTGCCTACCATTGGCGTGGCGAAAAAACGCCTGTGCGGCGCGTTTGAGCCGCTCTCTGCTGAACCGGGCGCGCTGGCGCCGCTTATCCATAAAGGCGAGCAGCTGGCGTGGGTCTGGCGCAGTAAGGCGCGCTGCAATCCGCTGTTTATCGCGACCGGGCACCGTGTGAGCATGGACAGCGCGCTGGCGTGGGTACAACGCTGCATGAAGGGCTACCGCTTACCGGAGCCGACGCGCTGGGCTGATGCCGTCGCTTCCTCGCGACCGGCTTTTGTTCGATGGCAGGCAATTCAGCCGTGATTCAGGTAAACTGCGGCTAATTTTCGATTCGAGACATCATCATGCTACAAAACCCGATTCATCTGCGCCTTGAGAAGCTGGAAAGCTGGCAGCACGTGACTTTTATGGCTTGCCTGTGCGAGCGCATGTATCCCAACTACGCCGCGTTCTGTAAGCAAACGGAGTTTGGCGAAGGCCAGATTTATCGTCGTATCCTGGATTTGATCTGGGAGACGCTGACGGTCAAAGACGCGAAGGTGAATTTTGACTCTCAGCTCGAAAAGCTGGAGGAGGCGATCCCGGCAGCGGATGATTACGACCTGTATGGTGTTTACCCGGCCATCGATGCCTGTGTGGCATTGAGCGAGCTAATCCACTCCCGTCTGAGCGGTGAAACCCTGGAACACGCCATTGAAGTCAGTAAGGCATCTATCACTACCGTCGCGATGCTGGAAATGACCCAGGAAGGCCGCGAAATGACCGACGATGAGCTGCGTGCTAACCCGGCGGTGGAACAAGAATGGGACATTCAGTGGGAGATTTTCCGCCTGCTGGCAGAGTGTGAAGAGCGTGATATTGAGCTGATCAAAGGGCTGCGCGCGGACCTGCGCGAGGCCGGTGAGAGCAATATTGGTATAATTTTTAACCAATGAGACAACAAAACGTGATTTAACGCCTGTTTTGTCACTCCTCGACTCTTCCCTTTCGCCCCCCGTCTGGTCTACATTTGGGGGGCGAAAAAAAGTGGCTATCGGTGCGTGTATGCAGGAGAGTGCTTTTTTGGCATTTTCGTCGCACTCGATGCTTAGCAAGCGATAAACACATTGAAAGGATAACTTATGAACAAGACTCAACTGATTGATGTAATTGCGGACAAGGCTGATCTGTCTAAAGTGCAGGCTAAAGCTGCTCTGGAATCTACCCTGGCTGCTATTACTGAGTCTCTGAAAGAAGGTGATGCTGTACAACTGGTTGGTTTCGGTACCTTCAAAGTGAACCACCGCGCTGAGCGTACTGGCCGCAACCCGCAGACCGGTAAAGAAATCAAAATCGCCGCAGCTAACGTGCCGGCATTTGTTTCTGGTAAAGCACTGAAAGACGCAGTTAAGTAAGACGCGTGGCAGTGAACAGTTTTAACGAAGGGGCGGCAACGCCCCTTTTGTCATTCTGGCGTGGCGCGCTCGCGCTGGCAGGCGTGCTGTTGCTTTCCGCCTGTAGCCACGATGCCTCACTCCCTCCGTTTACCGCCAGCGGCTACGCTGACAACCAGGGGGCGGTAAGGATCTGGCGTAAAGACTCCAGCAATGAAGTTCACCTGCTTTCCGCATTCAGCCCGTGGCATAGCGGCAATACCTCGACCGCAGAATATCGCTGGCAGGGCGAGGCGCTAACGCTGATTGAGCTGAACATCTACAGCAAGACCCCCGAACACGTGAAAGTGCGTTTCGATGACCACGGCGAGCTGAGCTTTATGCAGCATGAAGCCAGCGGTCAGAAACAGCAGCTTTCCAGCGATCAGATCGCCCTCTACCGTTACCGCGCTGAACAAATCCGCCAGACCAGCGATGCGCTGCGTCAGGGCCGCGTGGTGCTGCGCCAGGGGCGCTGGCATACCGATGGGACGGTGACCACCTGCGAAGGGCAGACGGTAAAGCCTGACCTTGAATCCTGGGCAACCGAACATATTCAGCGCCGTCAGCGGCATTCATCGATGGAAGTGAGCGTGGCGTGGCTTGAGGCGCCGGAAGGTTCACAGCTGCTGCTGGTGGCGAACGAAGATTTTTGCACCTGGCAGCCGACAGAAAAGAGTTTCTGATTTGATTTCCCTCTCCCCTGAGGGGAGAGGGTTAGGGTGAGGGGGAAATTACTCGCCCTGTTCCCGCGCAATCGCCCGATAGCCGATATCCTGACGGCTGAAGCTGCCGTTCCAGCGAATATCCGCCATCAGCGCATAGGCGCGTTTTTGTGCTTCTGCTACGGTGTGACCCAGCGCGGTGGCGCACAGCACGCGGCCACCGTTGGTCAGGACGCGATCGTCGTCAGCCAGCGTCGTACCGGCGTGGAACACCTTCGCACCGTCAATTTCCTCCAGCGGCAGGCCGTGGATCTCATCTCCGGTGTTGTAGTTGCCAGGATAACCACCCGCAGCAATCACCACGCCCAGCGATGCACGCTCGTCCCACTCTGAGGTTTTCTCGTCCAGCTTGCCGTCGCAGGCCGCCAGGCACAGATCCACCAGGTCAGATTTCATGCGCAGCATGATCGGCTGCGTTTCCGGATCGCCAAAGCGGCAGTTGAATTCGATAACCTTCGGATTGCCCTGCTTGTCGATCATCAGGCCCGCATAGAGGAAACCGGTGTAGGTATTGCCTTCTGCCGCCATCCCTTTCACGGTTGGCCAGATAATGCGATCCATGGTGCGCTGATGCACTTCATCAGTGACCACCGGAGCAGGGGAGTAGGCACCCATTCCGCCGGTATTCGGGCCGGTATCGCCATTACCCACGCGCTTGTGATCCTGGCTGGTGGCCATCGGCAGAACGTGCTCGCCGTCGACCATCACGATAAAGCTCGCCTCTTCGCCGTCGAGGAACTCTTCAATCACGATGCGGTGACCCGCATCGCCAAAGGCGTTGCCGGCCAGCATATCGTGAACGGCGGCTTCGGCTTCTTCGAGCGTCATCGCCACGATCACGCCTTTCCCGGCGGCCAGGCCGTCGGCCTTAATGACAATCGGTGCGCCTTTTTCGCGCAGGTAAGCCAGAGCGGGCTCCACCTCTGTGAAGTTCTGGTATTCCGCCGTCGGGATGTTATGGCGAGCCAGGAAATCTTTGGTAAAGGCTTTCGACCCCTCCAGTTGGGCAGCACCCTCCGTTGGGCCAAAGATTTTCAGGCCAGCGGCGCGGAAGGCGTCTACCACGCCGATCACCAGCGGCGCTTCCGGACCAACAATAGTCAGATCGATGTTTTCGCGCTGAGCAAAACTCAGCAGCGCGGGGATATCGGTGACGCCGATGGCGACGTTCTGCAGCGCGGGCTCAAGCGCGGTACCGGCGTTACCCGGTGCCACAAAGACGGTTTCAACCTGCGGGGACTGCGCCGCTTTCCACGCCAGCGCGTGCTCGCGCCCGCCGTTGCCAATCACTAATACTTTCATTTTCTGCTCCGGGAATTAATGGCGGAAGTGACGCATGTCGGTGAAGATCATCGCGATGCCGTGTTCGTCGGCGGCGGCAATCACTTCGTCGTCGCGGATTGAGCCGCCAGGCTGGATCACGCAGGTGATGCCCACCGCAGCGGCCGCATCGATGCCGTCGCGGAACGGGAAGAAGGCGTCAGAGGCCATGGCGGAGCCTTTCACTTCCAGACCTTCGTCACCTGCTTTGATACCGGCAATTTTCGCAGAGTAAACGCGGCTCATCTGGCCTGCACCTATCCCGATGGTCATGTTCTCTTTCGCGTAGACAATGGCGTTGGATTTCACGAACTTCGCCACCTTCCAGCAGAACAGCGCGTCGCGCAGCTCCTGCTCGGTCGGCTGGCGTTTGGTCACCACGCGCAGGTCGGCTTCCGTCACCATACCCAGATCGCGATCCTGAACCAGCAGGCCACCGTTCACGCGCTTGAAGTCCAGGCCCGGCACGCGTTCTGCCCACTGGCCGCAAACCAGCACGCGCACGTTCTGTTTCGCAGCGGTGATTTTCAGCGCTTCTTCTGATGCGGACGGCGCGATGATCACTTCGACAAACTGGCGGGAGATGATGGCCTGTGCGGTTTCGGCATCCAGCTCGCGGTTGAAGGCGATAATGCCGCCAAACGCGGAGGTCGGGTCGGTTTTGTAGGCGCGATCGTAAGCGTCAAGGATAGAGGTGCTCACGGCAACGCCGCATGGGTTGGCGTGCTTGACGATAACGCAGGCCGGCTCGCTGAACTCTTTCACGCATTCCAGCGCAGCGTCGGTGTCGGCAATGTTGTTATAGGAGAGCGCTTTGCCCTGAACCTGCTGAGCGGTTGCGACAGAAGCTTCTTTTACCTCTTCTTCTATATAGAAGGCAGCCTGCTGGTGGCTGTTCTCACCGTAACGCATATCCTGTTTCTTAATGAAGTTCAGGTTCAGCGTGCGCGGGAAGCGGCCGGAAGGATCTTTGCTTTCACCGTGGTAAGCAGGCACCAGGCTACCGAAGTAGTTGGCAATCATGCTGTCGTACGCGGCGGTGTGTTCGAAGGCTTTGATGGCGAGGTCGAAACGCGTTGCCAGGGTCAGCGACCCTTCGTTGGCGTCTATCTCATTAATAATGGTGTTGTAGTCGCTGCTCTTCACCACAATGGCTACATCTTTATGGTTCTTGGCGGCAGAGCGCACCATGGTCGGACCGCCGATGTCGATATTCTCAACCGCATCTTCCAGGGTGCAGCCTTCGCGGGCTACGGTCTGGGCAAATGGATAGAGGTTAACGACAACCATGTCGATTGGCGCGATGTCATGCTGTTCCATAATGCCGTCGTCCTGACCGCGACGGCCAAGAATACCTCCGTGCACTTTCGGGTGCAGGGTTTTGACGCGTCCATCCATCATTTCCGGGAAACCGGTGTAGTCGGACACTTCGGTTACCGGCAGACCTTTATCTGCTAACAGGCGCGCGGTGCCACCTGTAGAAAGCAGCTCCACACCACGTGCGGAAAGTGCCTGAGCGAATTCGACGATACCGGCTTTATCAGAAACACTGAGCAGAGCGCGGCGGACTGGACGACGTTGTTGCATGGTAAATCCCCTGGATTTCACGATTACAGAGAGCGTTAGATGAATTTTCCCGCGAAAAACTCATCTAACACACCTGACGGGGCATCCTTGTTAGGCGCGAGCATTTTAACGAAAACGTTTGCGCAACGCTCGCATATTTTCACTTTTTCGAAGCGCTGTGGATAACTCTGTGCGTAAAAGGGTATAAGGCGGGGTTTTGCTGGGGAATGCAGCAGTCAGTCATTTTTCTGTCATTTAGCGGTTGCGGCCTGCGGAGAACTCCCTATAATGCGCCTCCATCGACACGGCGGATGTGAATCACTTCACAAACAGCCCGGTCGGCTGAAGAGAAAAAATCCTGAAATAACGGGTTGACTCTGAAAGAGGAAAGCGTAATATACGCCACCTCGCAACGGTGAGCGAAAGCCGCGTTGCAACTGCTCTTTAACAATTTATCAGACAATCTGTGTGGGCACTCAAAGTGACATGGATTCTTAACGTCGCAAGACGAAAAATGAATACCAAGTCTCTGAGTGAACATACGTAATTCATTACGAAGTTTAATTCACGAGCATCAAACTTAAATTGAAGAGTTTGATCATGGCTCAGATTGAACGCTGGCGGCAGGCCTAACACATGCAAGTCGAACGGTAACAGGAAGCAGCTTGCTGCTTTGCTGACGAGTGGCGGACGGGTGAGTAATGTCTGGGAAACTGCCTGATGGAGGGGGATAACTACTGGAAACGGTAGCTAATACCGCATAACGTCGCAAGACCAAAGAGGGGGACCTTCGGGCCTCTTGCCATCGGATGTGCCCAGATGGGATTAGCTAGTAGGTGGGGTAACGGCTCACCTAGGCGACGATCCCTAGCTGGTCTGAGAGGATGACCAGCCACACTGGAACTGAGACACGGTCCAGACTCCTACGGGAGGCAGCAGTGGGGAATATTGCACAATGGGCGCAAGCCTGATGCAGCCATGCCGCGTGTGTGAAGAAGGCCTTCGGGTTGTAAAGCACTTTCAGCGGGGAGGAAGGCGGTAAGGTTAATAACCTTGCCGATTGACGTTACCCGCAGAAGAAGCACCGGCTAACTCCGTGCCAGCAGCCGCGGTAATACGGAGGGTGCAAGCGTTAATCGGAATTACTGGGCGTAAAGCGCACGCAGGCGGTCTGTCAAGTCGGATGTGAAATCCCCGGGCTCAACCTGGGAACTGCATTCGAAACTGGCAGGCTAGAGTCTTGTAGAGGGGGGTAGAATTCCAGGTGTAGCGGTGAAATGCGTAGAGATCTGGAGGAATACCGGTGGCGAAGGCGGCCCCCTGGACAAAGACTGACGCTCAGGTGCGAAAGCGTGGGGAGCAAACAGGATTAGATACCCTGGTAGTCCACGCCGTAAACGATGTCGACTTGGAGGTTGTGCCCTTGAGGCGTGGCTTCCGGAGCTAACGCGTTAAGTCGACCGCCTGGGGAGTACGGCCGCAAGGTTAAAACTCAAATGAATTGACGGGGGCCCGCACAAGCGGTGGAGCATGTGGTTTAATTCGATGCAACGCGAAGAACCTTACCTACTCTTGACATCCAGAGAACTTAGCAGAGATGCTTTGGTGCCTTCGGGAACTCTGAGACAGGTGCTGCATGGCTGTCGTCAGCTCGTGTTGTGAAATGTTGGGTTAAGTCCCGCAACGAGCGCAACCCTTATCCTTTGTTGCCAGCGGTTAGGCCGGGAACTCAAAGGAGACTGCCAGTGATAAACTGGAGGAAGGTGGGGATGACGTCAAGTCATCATGGCCCTTACGAGTAGGGCTACACACGTGCTACAATGGCGCATACAAAGAGAAGCGACCTCGCGAGAGCAAGCGGACCTCATAAAGTGCGTCGTAGTCCGGATTGGAGTCTGCAACTCGACTCCATGAAGTCGGAATCGCTAGTAATCGTAGATCAGAATGCTACGGTGAATACGTTCCCGGGCCTTGTACACACCGCCCGTCACACCATGGGAGTGGGTTGCAAAAGAAGTAGGTAGCTTAACCTTCGGGAGGGCGCTTACCACTTTGTGATTCATGACTGGGGTGAAGTCGTAACAAGGTAACCGTAGGGGAACCTGCGGTTGGATCACCTCCTTACCTTAAAGAACCTGCCTTTGCAGTGCTCACACAGATTGTCTGATGAATGATGAACTTCTGAATGTACTTTCGAGTGCATTAAGAAGTTTTGCTCTTTAAAAATCTGGATCAAGCTGAAAATTGAAACGACACACAGCTCATGTGTGTTCGAGTCTCTCAAATTTTCGCAATCAGAAGTGAAACATCTTCGGGTTGTGAGGTTAAGCGACTAAGCGTACACGGTGGATGCCCTGGCAGTCAGAGGCGATGAAGGACGTGCTAATCTGCGAAAAGCGCCGGCGAGGTGATATGAACCCTTGACCCGGCGATGTCCGAATGGGGAAACCCAGTGCAATCCGTTGCACTATCGTTAGCTGAATACATAGGCTAACGAGGCGAACCGGGGGAACTGAAACATCTAAGTACCCCGAGGAAAAGAAATCAACCGAGATTCCCCCAGTAGCGGCGAGCGAACGGGGAGCAGCCCGGAGTCTGAATCAGCTTGTGTGTTAGTGGAACGGTCTGGAAAGTCCGACGGTACAGGGTGATAGTCCCGTACACGAAAGCACACATGCTGTGAACTCGAAGAGTAGGGCGGGACACGTGGTATCCTGTCTGAATATGGGGGGACCATCCTCCAAGGCTAAATACTCCTGACTGACCGATAGTGAACCAGTACCGTGAGGGAAAGGCGAAAAGAACCCCGGCGAGGGGAGTGAAAAAGAACCTGAAACCGTGTACGTACAAGCAGTGGGAGCCTCTTTATGGGGTGACTGCGTACCTTTTGTATAATGGGTCAGCGACTTATATTCTGTAGCAAGGTTAACCGTATAGGGGAGCCGAAGGGAAACCGAGTCTTAACTGGGCGTTAAGTTGCAGGGTATAGACCCGAAACCCGGTGATCTAGCCATGGGCAGGTTGAAGGTTGGGTAACACTAACTGGAGGACCGAACCGACTAATGTTGAAAAATTAGCGGATGACCTGTGGCTGGGGGTGAAAGGCCAATCAAACCGGGAGATAGCTGGTTCTCCCCGAAAGCTATTTAGGTAGCGCCTCGTGAACTCATCTTCGGGGGTAGAGCACTGTTTCGGCTAGGGGGCCATCCCGGCTTACCAACCCGATGCAAACTACGAATACCGAAGAATGTTATCACGGGAGACACACGGCGGGTGCTAACGTCCGTCGTGAAGAGGGAAACAACCCAGACCGCCAGCTAAGGTCCCAAAGTCATGGTTAAGTGGGAAACGATGTGGGAAGGCACAGACAGCCAGGATGTTGGCTTAGAAGCAGCCATCATTTAAAGAAAGCGTAATAGCTCACTGGTCGAGTCGGCCTGCGCGGAAGATGTAACGGGGCTAAACCATGCACCGAAGCTGCGGCAGCGACACTATGTGTTGTTGGGTAGGGGAGCGTTCTGTAAGCCGTTGAAGGTGTGCTGTGAGGCATGCTGGAGGTATCAGAAGTGCGAATGCTGACATAAGTAACGATAAAGCGGGTGAAAAGCCCGCTCGCCGGAAGACCAAGGGTTCCTGTCCAACGTTAATCGGGGCAGGGTGAGTCGACCCCTAAGGCGAGGCCGAAAGGCGTAGTCGATGGGAAACAGGTTAATATTCCTGTACTTGGTGTTACTGCGAAGGGGGGACGGAGAAGGCTATGTTAGCCGGGCGACGGTTGTCCCGGTTTAAGCATGTAGGCGGAGGTTCCAGGTAAATCCGGTACCTTTTAACGCTGAGGTGTGACGACGAGGCACTACGGTGCTGAAGTAACAAATGCCCTGCTTCCAGGAAAAGCCTCTAAGCATCAGGTAACACGAAATCGTACCCCAAACCGACACAGGTGGTCAGGTAGAGAATACCAAGGCGCTTGAGAGAACTCGGGTGAAGGAACTAGGCAAAATGGTGCCGTAACTTCGGGAGAAGGCACGCTGATATGTAGGTGAAGCCCCTGCGGGTGGAGCTGAAATCAGTCGAAGATACCAGCTGGCTGCAACTGTTTATTAAAAACACAGCACTGTGCAAACACGAAAGTGGACGTATACGGTGTGACGCCTGCCCGGTGCCGGAAGGTTAATTGATGGGGTTAGCGGCAACGCGAAGCTCTTGATCGAAGCCCCGGTAAACGGCGGCCGTAACTATAACGGTCCTAAGGTAGCGAAATTCCTTGTCGGGTAAGTTCCGACCTGCACGAATGGCGTAATGATGGCCAGGCTGTCTCCACCCGAGACTCAGTGAAATTGAACTCGCTGTGAAGATGCAGTGTACCCGCGGCAAGACGGAAAGACCCCGTGAACCTTTACTATAGCTTGACACTGAACACTGGTCCTTGATGTGTAGGATAGGTGGGAGGCTTTGAAGCGTGGACGCCAGTCTGCGTGGAGCCGCCCTTGAAATACCACCCTTTAATGGCTGGTGTTCTAACGTAGACCCGTGATCCGGGTTGCGGACAGTGTCTGGTGGGTAGTTTGACTGGGGCGGTCTCCTCCCAAAGAGTAACGGAGGAGCACGAAGGTTGGCTAATCCTGGTCGGACATCAGGAGGTTAGTGCAATGGCATAAGCCAGCTTGACTGCGAGCGTGACGGCGCGAGCAGGTGCGAAAGCAGGTCATAGTGATCCGGTGGTTCTGAATGGAAGGGCCATCGCTCAACGGATAAAAGGTACTCCGGGGATAACAGGCTGATACCGCCCAAGAGTTCATATCGACGGCGGTGTTTGGCACCTCGATGTCGGCTCATCACATCCTGGGGCTGAAGTAGGTCCCAAGGGTATGGCTGTTCGCCATTTAAAGTGGTACGCGAGCTGGGTTTAGAACGTCGTGAGACAGTTCGGTCCCTATCTGCCGTGGGCGCTGGAGAATTGAGGGGGGCTGCTCCTAGTACGAGAGGACCGGAGTGGACGCATCACTGGTGTTCGGGTTGTCATGCCAATGGCACTGCCCGGTAGCTAAATGCGGAAGAGATAAGTGCTGAAAGCATCTAAGCACGAAACTTGCCCCGAGATGAGTTCTCCCTGAGACTTTAAGTCTCCTGAAGGAACGTTAAAGACTATGACGTTGATAGGTCGGGTGTGTAAGCGCAGCGATGCGTTGAGCTAACCGATACTAATGAACCGTGAGGCTTAACCTTACAACGCCGAAGATGTTTTGGCGAAGAGACAGATTTTCAGCCTGATACAGATTAACAGAATTTGCCTGGCGGCTTTAGCGCGGTGGTCCCACCTGACCCCATGCCGAACTCAGAAGTGAAACGCCGTAGCGCCGATGGTAGTGTGGGGTCTCCCCATGTGAGAGTAGGGAACTGCCAGGCATCAATTAGAAGAACCCCGTACCGTAAGGTGCGGGGTTTTTTGCTTTGGGCTTTCCTCTCTTCCTGTGAAAGAGGCCTTCAGACCGCACCATCCCCTCCTTGAAACTTTCTCACCTTTCGCTTGCAGACTCGACATTCCAGCCAAATCTGGTTATCGTTAGCTGTCTGGATGTCTAAACGTTTATACGTATGCTGTGAGGATTTAAGGTTATGCCGATTCGGGTGCAGGACGAGCTACCAGCCGTCAATTTCTTACGTGAAGAAAACGTCTTTGTGATGACGGCTTCACGCGCTACAGGTCAGGAAATTCGCCCGCTGAAGGTACTGATTCTTAATCTGATGCCAAAGAAGATCGAAACGGAGAACCAGTTCCTGCGTTTGCTTTCGAACTCTCCGCTTCAGGTTGATATCCAGCTGCTGCGCATTGACGCGCGTGAATCGCGGAATACGCCTGCTGAGCATCTGAATAACTTCTACTGTAATTTTGACGACATTCGCGAGGAGAACTTCGACGGGTTGATCGTCACCGGCGCTCCGCTGGGGCTGGTAGAATTTAATGACGTTGCCTACTGGCCGCAGATCAGGCAGGTGCTGGAGTGGGCAAAAGATCACGTCACGTCCACACTATTTGTCTGCTGGGCAGTCCAGGCCGCGTTGAATATTCTCTACGGCATCCCTAAGCAAACCCGAACCGAAAAGCTTTCTGGCGTTTATGAACACCACATTATTCACCCTCACGCGCTGCTGACGCGCGGTTTCGATGACTCCTTCCTGGCACCGCACTCCCGCTATGCTGATTTCCCGGCGCAGCTGATCCGCGATTACACCGATCTGGAGATCCTGGCCGAAACGGAAGAGGGCGATGCTTACCTGTTTGCCAGCCGGGACAAGCGCATCGCGTTTGTGACTGGCCATCCGGAATACGATCCGGACACCCTCGCGTCAGAGTATTTCCGTGATGTCGAAGCGGGCCTTAATCCTGAAGTGCCGTACAACTATTTCCCAAAAAACGATCCGCAGAACAAACCCAGAGCTACCTGGCGCAGCCATGGCAATTTACTGTTTACCAACTGGCTCAACTATTACGTCTACCAAATCACGCCATACGATCTGCGCCACATGAATCCGACGCTGGAGTAATCTTCTGCGTTAAACGATCCTAAAGCGTTTCAGCTGTTCAAAACAGGCACCTTCGGGTGCCTTTTTTATTTCCGAAATACCGCTCAACAAGCAATGAAATTTTAATTCAATGTTAATCAACAGGTTATCTACAATATTTTATTAAAATGGAAATTGTTTTTGATTTTGGAGAAAATATAGATAGTCTTAATTCTGCTGAGCGAAAACTACACAACGATCTTTCGCTCGCATCGGGAGCGTGAATTTGGATCTTTGACGAGGAGCAGCGTAATGAATCAACAGGCAACCACTGCGGATGAACTGGCCTTTACCCAGCCACACGGCGAGCAGGAACAACACGTTTTAACGACAGAAGCCGTCGAATTTTTGACTGAGCTGGTGACCCGCTTTACCCCGCAGCGCAACAAGCTGCTGGCGGCACGCATTCATCAACAGCAGGAAATCGATAACGGCAAGTTGCCTGGTTTTATTTCGGAAACCGCTTCCATTAGGCAGGGTGAATGGAAAATCCGCGGTATACCTGAAGATTTACAGGATCGTCGCGTCGAGATCACCGGTCCGGTAGAGCGTAAGATGGTGATCAACGCCATGAATGCGAACGTCAAAGTGTTTATGGCGGACTTCGAAGACTCCCTCGCGCCGGACTGGCGGAAAGTTATCGACGGGCAGATCAACCTGCGCGATGCCGTAAACGGTACCATCAGCTATACCAATGAAGCCGGTAAAATTTACCAGCTCAAACCTAATCCGGCAGTGCTGGTCTGCCGCGTACGCGGTCTGCATTTGCCTGAAAAACACGTCACGTGGCGCGGAGAAGCGATTCCGGGCAGCCTGTTCGACTTTGCGCTCTACTTCTTCCACAACCATAAAAACCTGCTGGCGAAAGGCAGCGGACCCTATTTCTATCTGCCGAAAACCCAGTCCTGGCAGGAAGCGGCGTGGTGGAGTGAAGTGTTCAGCTACGCAGAAGACCGCTTCAACCTGCCGCGCGGCACCATTAAGGCCACGCTGCTGATTGAAACCCTGCCTGCCGTATTCCAGATGCACGAGATCCTTCACGCGCTGCGCGACCACATTGTGGGCCTGAACTGCGGTCGCTGGGACTACATTTTCAGCTATATCAAGACCCTGAAAAATCACGCCGATCGGGTGCTGCCGGATCGCCAGGTCGTCACTATGGATAAGCCGTTCCTCAGCGCTTACTCGCGCCTGCTGATCAAAACCTGTCACAAACGCGGCGCGTTTGCGATGGGCGGCATGGCGGCCTTTATCCCGAGCAAAGACGCGGAACGCAACAATCAGGTGCTCAACAAGGTGAAAGCCGATAAAGAGCTGGAAGCCCGCAACGGCCATGACGGGACGTGGATCGCTCACCCGGGCCTGGCCGATACGGCGATGGAGGTTTTCAACCGCGTGCTGGGTGACAATAAAAACCAGCTTTTTGTTACGCGTGAAGACGATGCCCCCATCGCTGAAGAACACCTGCTGGCACCGTGTGCGGGTGAACGAACGGAAGAGGGAATGCGCGCTAACATTCGCGTCGCTGTTCAGTACATCGAAGCGTGGATTTCCGGTAACGGCTGCGTGCCAATCTACGGCCTGATGGAAGATGCGGCGACGGCGGAAATTTCACGTACCTCAATCTGGCAGTGGATCCACCATCAAAAAACGCTCAGCAACGGAAAACCGGTAACGAAAGCACTGTTCCGCCAGATGCTGGCCGAAGAGATGCGGGTGATCCAGGACGAGCTGGGCGAGCATCGCTTCAGCAGCGGGCGCTTTGACGATGCCGCGCGCCTGATGGAGCAAATCACCACGTCGGATGAGTTAATCGACTTCCTGACCCTGCCGGGCTACCGCTTCCTGGCGTAATTCACCACATAACAATATGGAGCATCTGCACATGAAAACCCGTACCCAACAAATCGAAGAATTACAGAAAGAGTGGACTCAACCACGCTGGGAAGGCATCCGCCGTCCCTTTAGCGCAGAGGAAGTGGTGAAGTTACGCGGCTCGGTTAACCCGGAATGCACGCTGGCGCAGAACGGCGCGGCGAAAATGTGGGATCTGCTGCACGGGGGCGCCAGAAAGGGCTATATCAACAGCCTCGGTGCGCTGACCGGCGGTCAGGCGCTGCAGCAGGCGAAGGCCGGCATTGAGGCTATCTATCTCTCCGGCTGGCAGGTTGCGGCTGACGCCAACCTGGCCTCCAGCATGTACCCGGATCAGTCCCTCTACCCGGCTAACTCCGTACCGTCGGTGGTGGATCGGATCAACAATACCTTCCGCCGTGCGGATCAGATCCAGTGGGCCGCGGGTATCGAACCTAACGATCCGCGCTTTATTGACTACTTCCTGCCGATCGTCGCGGACGCGGAAGCCGGTTTCGGCGGCGTGCTGAACGCCTTCGAGCTGATGAAATCGATGATTGAGGCTGGTGCAGCGGCCGTTCACTTCGAGGATCAGCTGGCGTCGGTGAAGAAGTGCGGCCACATGGGCGGGAAAGTGCTGGTGCCGACCCAGGAAGCGATTCAGAAGCTGGTTGCCGCGCGTCTGGCCGCGGACGTGCTCGGCGTGCCAACGCTGGTTATTGCCCGTACCGATGCAGACGCGGCGGATCTGATCACCTCTGACTGTGACCCGTACGACAGCGAGTTCATCACCGGCGAGCGCACCAGCGAAGGGTTCTACCGCACCCATGCCGGTATCGAACAGGCGATCAGCCGCGGCCTGGCGTATGCGCCGTATGCCGATCTGGTCTGGTGTGAAACCTCCACGCCGGATCTGGCGCTGGCGAAGCGCTTTGCCGACGCCATTCATGCGAAATATCCGGGCAAGCTGCTGGCCTATAACTGCTCGCCATCCTTCAACTGGCAAAAGAATCTGGACGATACCACCATCGCCAGCTTCCAGCAGCAGCTGTCGGATATGGGCTACAAGTACCAGTTCATCACCCTGGCGGGTATCCACAGCATGTGGTTCAACATGTTCGACCTGGCGCACGCCTACGCGCAGGGCGAAGGCATGAAGCACTATGTTGAGAAGGTGCAGCAGCCGGAATTCGCCGCGGGTAAAGAGGGCTATACCTTCGTCTCGCACCAACAGGAAGTCGGGACGGGCTATTTCGATAACGTGACCACTATCATTCAGGGTGGCACCTCCTCCGTCACCGCCTTAACGGGGTCAACTGAAGAAGCGCAGTTCTAATTTTTTCCCTCACCCTAACCCTCCCCCGAAAGGGAGAGGGGATGGTCTGGTGCGGATCTGTTTTCTCCCTCTCCCCTCCGGGGAGAGGGCCGGGGTGAGGGGTGAGGGGAAATCTATGTCGCGTGGCCTGGAATTACTGATTGCCCAAACCATTTTGCAGGGCTTCGATGCCCAGTATGGCCGTTTTCTTGAAGTGACATCCGGCGCGCAGCAGCGCTTCGAACATGCAGACTGGCATGCGGTTCAGCAGGCCATGAAGCAGCGTATCCATCTTTATGACCACCACGTGGGTCTGGTGGTGGAGCAGCTGCGCTGTATTACCGACGGTAAAAGTCCTGATGCGGAATTTTTACTGCGCGTCAAAGAGCACTACACCCATTTGTTACCCGACTACCCTCGCTTCGAAATTGCGGAGAGTTTTTTTAACTCCGTCTATTGCCGGTTATTTGACCACCGCTCGTTATCTCCTGAGCGGTTATTTATCTTCAGCTCCCAGCCCGAGCGACGCTTTCGTACCATTCCGCGCCCGCTGGCGAAAGATTTTTTCCCCGACCGCGGATGGGAAAAGCTGCTGCACCGCATCTTAACGGATTTGCCGCTGCGTCTGCCCTGGGAGAATAAATCCCGTGATGTCGGCTATATCCATGCGCATCTCAGCGAAACCTTCGGCGGGCAGGTGCTCAGCCGCAGCCATTTGCAGGTGGCCAACGAGCTATTCTACCGCAATAAAGCCGCCTGGCTGGTCGGCAAACTGGTTACGCCAACAGCCATCGTGCCGTTTCTGTTACCCATCCACCGTACCGACGAGGGCGAACTGTTTGTCGATACCTGCCTGACCACCAGCGCCGAGGCCAGTATCGTATTTGGCTTCGCCCGCTCCTACTTTATGGTTTACGCCCCGCTGCCCGCCGCGCTGGTGGAGTGGCTGCGGGAGATCCTGCCGGGCAAAACCACCGCCGAGCTGTATATGGCGATTGGCTGCCAGAAGCACGCCAAAACGGAAAGCTACCGGGAGTATCTGCGGTACGTCACGACGGCCGATGAGCAGTTTATCGAAGCGCCGGGAATCCGCGGCATGGTGATGCTGGTCTTCACGCTCCCGGGCTTTGACCGGGTGTTTAAGGTGATTAAGGATAGATTCGCCCCGCAGAAAGAGATGACCGCAGCCCACGTTCGCGCCTGCTACCAGCTGGTTAAAGAGCACGATCGCGTCGGGCGCATGGCCGATACCCAGGAGTTTGAAAACTTTGTGCTGGACAAGCAGCAAATCGACCCGGCGCTCATGTCGCTGTTAATGCAGGAAGCCTCCGGCAAAATCACCGATCTTGGTGACAAAATCGTGATAAGCCATCTCTATATAGAGCGCCGCATGGTGCCGCTGAATATCTGGCTGGAGCAGTCCAAAGGCCAGGCACTGCGTGATGCCATTGAGGAGTACGGCAACGCGATTCGCCAGCTTGCCGCCGCCAATATTTTTCCGGGCGATATGCTGTTTAAAAACTTCGGCGTCACCCGCCACGGGCGGGTTGTGTTCTACGATTACGATGAAATTTGCTATATGACCGAGGTGAATTTCCGCGACATACCGCCGCCCCGGTATCCGGATGACGAGCTTTCCGCCGAGCCGTGGTACAGCGTTTCGCCGGGTGATGTGTTTCCCGAAGAGTTTCGCCACTGGCTATGTGCGGACCCGCGCATTGCACCGTTATTTGAAGAGATGCATGCCGACCTGTTTCGGGCCAGCTACTGGCGCGGGCTGCAAACGCGGATTAAAAACGGACATGTGGAAGACGTCTACGCTTACCGCCGCAAGCAGCGGTTTTGCGTACGGTTTTCTCCCTCTCCCGCAGGGTAAGGGCATCATGTTTTCTCCCTCTCCCTGTGGGAGAGGGCCCGGGTGAGGACATCAGACCGCCCTCAATCCTAGCGAATCCCGCCGTACGCCAGCGTGACCTCTTTCGCCGCCTTAATGACCAGCGCGCCTAGCTCGGTTACCCGGTCATCGGTCATACGTGAAATGGGGCCGGAGATAGAAATGGCGGCAAACGGCTCGCGGTGCTCGTCGAAGATACAGGACGCGAGGCAGCGCAGCCCGAGGGCATGTTCTTCGTCATCAAAGGAATAGCCGCGCTTGCGGGTCAGGGCCAAATCTTCCTTCAGATGAACCGGCGACACCAGCGTGGCGTGGGTGTAGGCGTGCAGCCCTTTGCGGTGCAGCAGCCCCGTCACCTGCTCTTCGCTCAGCTGCGAGAGAAACGCTTTTCCCGCCCCGGAGGCGTGCATCGGCAGCTTGCCGCCTATCGGCGCGGACATACGCATCAGCTGCGTGCACTGCACCTGGTCGATGATAATCGCCTGATGGTCGCTCTGGTCCAGCACCGCGAGATTTACCGTCTCGCCGGACTCCTCCATCAGCTTGCGCAGAATCGGGTGGACAATGGCCAGCAGGTTGCGGCTCTGCAGGAAGCTGCTGCCAACGATAAAGGCGTGCGCGCCAACCGCCCAGTGACCCAGCTCGCCCACCTGACGTACGAAGCCCAGCTGCTGCATGGTGGTCAACAGGCGGTGAGTGGTGGAGTTCGGCAGTCCCGCCTGCTGCGCCAGCTCCGTCAGGGCCACGCTGCCGTGCGATTCGGCTATCCATTCCAGCAGCTTCAGGCCGCGGGTCAGGGATTGAACCTGTCCGCCGGGCTGTGCGGCAGGGTTGGCGGCAGGTTTTCTGCCGCGTTTGGCGGGAACGGTCGTAACCATGATGAACTCCTTTTTCTGTATCGTGGAAATCATTTTCGTTTTATTTGGTGGTTTTGCAACCGTTATCCTGACTGATCGGAGGAGTGATGGTGAACATGTCTCATGTTCCCGCCGTGTGGCTTTTCGGCCCTGCGAGATTATGCCAGTATGGAACGCAGCCTATTGGCCATGTTGAGCGTTGTCGGGAGCAAGTGTGAGCAGCAAAGTAGAGCAACTGCGTGCGCAGTTAAATGAACGAATTCTGGTGCTGGACGGCGGCATGGGCACCATGATCCAGGGCTATCGTCTGAGCGAAGACGATTTCCGCGGCGAACGCTTTGCCGACTGGCCCTGTGACCTGAAAGGCAACAACGACCTGCTGGTGCTCAGCAAGCCGTCCGTGATTAAGGATATCCACAACGCCTACTTCGAAGCGGGGGCGGATATCGTTGAGACCAACACCTTTAACTCGACAACCATCGCCATGGCGGATTACCGGATGGAATCCCTGTCGGCGGAGATCAACCTTGAAGCGGCCAGACTCGCCCGCGCCTGTGCCGATGAGTGGACGGCGCGCACGCCGGACAAGCCGCGCTACGTTGCCGGGGTGCTTGGCCCCACCAACCGCACCGCGTCGATTTCACCGGACGTCAATGACCCGGCATTCCGTAACATCACCTTTGACCAGCTGGTCGCGGCCTATCGTGAATCGACCAGAGCGCTGGTGGAGGGCGGCTCCGACCTGATCCTGATTGAAACCGTCTTCGACACCCTCAACGCCAAAGCCGCGATTTACGCGGTGAAGGAGGAGTTCGAGGCGCTGGGCGTTGACCTGCCGATCATGATTTCCGGCACCATTACCGACGCCTCCGGCCGTACCCTGTCCGGCCAGACAACGGAAGCTTTCTACAACTCGCTGCGTCACGCGGAGGCGCTCTCCTTTGGCCTGAACTGCGCCCTGGGGCCAGACGAACTGCGCCAGTACGTGCAGGAGCTGTCGCGCATTGCGGAGTGCTACGTCACGGCGCACCCGAACGCCGGCCTGCCGAACGCGTTTGGCGAGTACGATCTGGATGCCGACACCATGGCGGCGCAAATCCGCGAGTGGGCCGAGTCCGGCTTCCTGAACATCGTTGGCGGCTGCTGCGGTACTACGCCGGAGCACATCGCCGCCATGAGCAATGCGGTGGCCGGGCTGCCGCCGCGCAAGCTGCCGGAGCTTCCCGTTGCCTGTCGCCTTTCCGGCCTGGAGCCGTTGACCATCGGCGACGACAGCCTGTTTGTGAACGTGGGTGAACGTACCAACGTGACCGGTTCTGCTAAATTCAAGCGCCTGATCAAAGAAGAGAAGTACAGCGAAGCGCTGGACGTTGCCCGCCAGCAGGTGGAAAGCGGCGCGCAGATCATCGATATCAACATGGACGAGGGGATGCTCGACGCCGAAGCGGCGATGGTGCGCTTCCTCAACCTGATTGCCGGCGAGCCGGACATCGCCCGCGTGCCGATCATGATTGACTCCTCCAAATGGGAAGTGATCGAAAAGGGGCTGAAGTGCATTCAGGGTAAAGGCATCGTTAACTCCATCTCCATGAAGGAGGGTGTTGATATCTTTATCCACCACGCGAAGATGGTGCGCCGCTACGGTGCCGCCGTGGTGGTGATGGCCTTCGACGAAGTGGGCCAGGCGGATACCCGCGAGCGCAAAATCGAGATATGCCGCCGCGCGTACAAGATTTTGACCGAAGAGGTGGGCTTCCCGCCGGAAGACATTATCTTCGACCCGAATATTTTCGCCGTCGCGACCGGCATCGAGGAGCACAATAACTACGCCCAGGACTTTATCGGGGCATGTGAAGATATTAAGCGCGAGCTGCCGCATGCGCTGATCTCCGGCGGCGTGTCGAACGTGTCGTTCTCGTTCCGCGGTAACGACCCGGTGCGTGAAGCAATCCACGCCGTGTTCCTCTACTATGCCATCCGCAACGGGATGGACATGGGGATCGTTAACGCCGGGCAGCTGGCAATTTACGACGATCTGCCAGCGGAGCTGCGCGATGCGGTGGAAGATGTGATCCTCAACCGTCGTGACGACGCAACCGAACGCATGCTGGAGCTGGCGGAAAAATACCGCGGCAGTAAATCTGACGAATCAGCCAACGTTCAGCAGGCCGAATGGCGCGCCTGGGACGTGAAAAAGCGTCTGGAATACTCGCTGGTGAAAGGCATTACCGAATTCATCGAGCAGGATACCGAGGAAGCGCGTCAGCAGGCAGCCCGCCCGATTGAGGTGATCGAGGGGCCGCTGATGGACGGCATGAACGTGGTCGGCGATCTATTTGGCGAGGGCAAAATGTTCCTGCCGCAGGTGGTGAAATCCGCCCGCGTCATGAAGCAGGCCGTGGCTTATCTGGAGCCGTTTATCGAAGCCAGCAAAGAGAAAGGCTCCAGCAACGGCAAGATGGTCATCGCCACCGTGAAGGGCGACGTGCACGACATCGGCAAGAACATCGTCGGCGTGGTGCTGCAGTGCAATAACTACGAGATTATCGATCTCGGCGTGATGGTTCCGGCGGATAAAATCCTCAAGACCGCGCGCGAGGTGAACGCCGATCTGATTGGCCTCTCAGGGCTAATCACCCCGTCGCTGGACGAGATGGTCAACGTTGCAAAAGAGATGGAGCGTCAGGGCTTCACCATTCCGCTGCTGATTGGCGGGGCGACCACCTCGAAAGCGCATACGGCGGTGAAAATCGAACAGAACTACAGCGGCCCGACGGTTTACGTGCAGAACGCTTCGCGCACCGTTGGCGTGGTTTCCGCGCTGCTCTCCGACACCCAGCGCGATGACTTCGTGGCGCGCACCCGCAAAGAGTATGAAACCGTCCGCATTCAGCACGGCCGTAAAAAACCGCGCACGCCGCCTGTTTCACTTCAGGCGGCGCGGGATAACGATCTGGCGTTCGACTGGTCCAGCTATACGCCACCGGTCGCGCACCGACTGGGCGTGCAGGACGTCACCGCCAGCATCGAGACGCTGCGTAACTACATCGACTGGACGCCGTTCTTTATGACCTGGTCGCTGGCGGGCAAATATCCGCGCATCCTTGAAGATGAAGTGGTAGGCGAAGAGGCGAAGCGCCTGTTCAGAGACGCCAACGACATGCTCGACAAACTGAGCGCAGAAAAAGCCCTTAATCCGCGCGGCGTGGTGGGCCTGTTCCCGGCGAACCGCGTGGGCGACGATGTGGAAATTTATCGCGATGAGACCCGTACCCACGTGCTGGCAGTAAGCCATCACCTGCGCCAGCAAACGGAGAAAGTGGGCTTTGCCAACTACTGCCTGGCGGATTTTGTCGCGCCGAAGCTGAGTGGTAAAGCCGACTACATCGGCGCGTTTGCGGTAACCGGCGGTCTGGAAGAAGACGCGCTGGCGGACGCGTTCGACGCGCAGCACGATGATTACAACAAAATCATGGTTAAAGCGATTGCCGACCGCCTGGCGGAAGCCTTCGCCGAGTATCTGCACGAGCGCGTGCGCAAGGTGTACTGGGGCTATGCGGCGAACGAGAATCTCAGCAACGAGGATCTGATCCGCGAAAACTACCAGGGCATCCGCCCGGCGCCGGGCTATCCGGCCTGCCCGGAACATACGGAGAAGGGCACCATCTGGAACCTGCTCGACGTAGAAGCGCATACCGGCATGAAGCTCACCGAGTCATTCGCCATGTGGCCGGGGGCGTCCGTTTCGGGCTGGTATTTCAGCCATCCGGACAGCAAGTATTTCGCCGTGGCGCAGCTTCAGCGCGATCAGGTTGAAGATTATGCCCGGCGCAAAGGCATGAGCGTGTCAGAGGTAGAGCGCTGGCTCGCGCCAAATTTAGGCTACGACGCGGACTAACGTCACTTTTCCTTACAACAAACAGGGCACCGCTAGGGTGCCTTGTCTCTTTCTTACGTTTAAACCCTTATACTGAATCATAAAAACGAATAACGATAAGGAGGAACACCTTCCGTGTTGACGTTGTTACACCTGCTCTCGGCAGTCGCACTGCTGGTATGGGGCACCCATATTGTCCGTACCGGCGTGATGCGCGTGTTCGGCGCGCGCTTACGTACCGTTCTTAGCGGCAGCGTTGAGAAGAAGCCGCTCGCCTTCTGCGCGGGCATTGGCGTGACGGCGCTGGTGCAGAGCAGCAATGCCACCACCATGCTCGTCACCTCTTTCGTGGCGCAGGATCTGGTGGCGCTCGCCCCGGCGCTGGTCATTGTTCTGGGTGCCGACGTCGGTACCGCGCTGATGGCGCGTGTCCTCACCTTCGATCTCTCCTGGCTGTCGCCGCTGCTGATTTTTATCGGCGTCATCTTCTTCCTCAGCCGTAAGCAAAGCCGCGCCGGGCAGCTCGGTCGCGTCGGTATTGGCCTCGGGCTGATTCTGCTGGCGCTGGAGCTGATTGTTCAGGCGGTTACCCCTATCACCGAGGCCAACGGCGTGCAGGTCATCTTCGCCTCGCTGACCGGGGATATCATGCTGGATGCACTGATCGGTGCGGTGTTTGCTATCGTCAGCTACTCCAGCCTGGCGGCAGTCCTGCTGACGGCCACGCTCACCGCTGCAGGCGCGATCTCCTTCCCGGTGGCGCTGTGTCTGGTGATCGGGGCCAACCTCGGCTCCGGCCTGCTGGCGATGCTCAATAACAGCGCTGCCAATGCCGCCGCCCGCCGCGTGGCGCTGGGCAGTCTGCTGTTTAAGCTTGTGGGCAGCTTGATTATTCTGCCGTTCGTTCATCCGCTGGCGAACCTGATGGACAACCTCCCGCTGCCGAAGGCGGAGCTGGTGATCTACTTCCACGTCTTCTACAACCTGGTGCGCTGTCTGGCGATGGTGCCGTTCGCTGCGCCGATGGCCCGCTTCTGCGAGCGCCTCATCCGCGATGAACCAGAGCTGGACGCGCGCCTTAAGCCGAAGCATCTGGACACCTCGGTGCTGGATACCCCGGCGCTGGCTATCGCCAATGCCGCCCGTGAAACGCTGCGCATGGGCGATGCGATGGAGACCATGCTCGAAGGGCTGCAGAAGGTGATGCACGGCGAGCCGCGCGAAGAGAAAGAGCTGCGCAGGCTGGCAGACGACATCAACGTGCTGTACACCGCCATCAAGCTCTATCTGGCGCGCCTCCCGCAGGACGAGCTGGCGGAAGAGGAGTCCCGACGCTGGGCGGAAATTATCGAGATGTCGCTGAACCTGGAACAGGCCTCGGATATCGTCGAGCGTATGGGCAGCGAAATCGCGGACAAATCCCTGGCCGCGCGTCGGGCCTTTTCCGTTGAAGGGCTGAAGGAACTGGAAGCGCTACACGAACAGCTGGTGAGCAACCTGAAGCTGGCGATGTCGGTCTTCTTCTCCAGCGACGTGCCGAGCGCGAGGCGCCTGCGCCGCAACAAGCATCGTTTCCGCATCCTTAACCGTCGCTACTCGCACGCCCACGTTGAGCGCCTGCATCAGCAAAACGTGCAGAGTATCGAGACCAGCTCCCTGCACCTGGGGCTGCTGGGGGATATGAAGCGCCTCAACTCGCTATTCTGCGCCGTGGCGTACAGCGTGATGGAACAGCCGGATGAAGACGACCAGCGGGATGAGTATTAATCCCGGGCCGGCTTAATTGTTAGCCCAAGGCCCAATGCTTTCATGACCGCCAGCGTGGTTTTGAGCGTTGGGTTTCCCTTATCACTGAATGAACGATAAAGCTGCTCTCGTGATAAGCCAGTCTGCTGCGAAATGGTCGACATTCCTTTCGCTCGCGCGACAACGCCCAACGCTTTAGCAATATACGCTGAGTCACCGGTTTCTAATGCATCAGCCATAAATACGGCGATTTCCTCGTCATCCACCAGCGCAGCTGCGGGATCGTAGGGTGTTAATTTATGCATGCTCATTCACTCCTGCAGTTCGACCATTTTGCTCAGCATTTTTGCCATCAGTATGTCTTTTTGCTGGCTGCTTTTGTCACCACCACATAACAGCACGATGATGCAGTTACCCTGCGACTTAAAATAGATCCTGTAACCCGGACCAAAATGGATCCTCAGTTCACTTATTCCTTCACCTACAGGTCTGCTGTCTCCCTGTAAGCCATTCGCCAGCCTGAAGAGCCGGGAAGCAATAATCGTCCTTGCCCGCCGATCCTTTAAGTTTTGCTCCCAGCGTCGGAAGGATTCTGTTTGAACGATCTCCTTCATATTACTCCCTGTAGTTTATAAACAACAATCGATTGTTCCTGGAGAGTAAAAACTAAAAGGAGCGAGCACACCGGTAAATGACAGGACGCTAAGACCTGAAAGCGTCTCGCAAATTAAAAAACCCGTCTCAGTTACCGTCGGCTAATCTTTTTTTCCTGCCTGAACCTAAGGTATATTTCGCCCTTCACAGGAGAAACTATGCTGCCAACTCAATCAACCCGATTAAACAAATACATTAGCGAGAGCGGGATCTGCTCACGTCGCGAGGCTGACCGTTACATTGAACAGGGTAACGTGTTTCTGAACGGCAAACGCGCCACCATCGGCGATCAGGTGGTGCCTGGCGACGTGGTCAAAGTGAATGGTCAGGTCATCGAACCGCGTGATGCCGAAGACCTGGTGTTTATCGCGTTGAATAAACCGGTTGGTATCGTCAGCACCACGGAAGATGGCGAGCGGGACAACATTGTTGACTTCGTGAACCACAGCAGCCGTATTTTCCCGATTGGCCGCCTGGATAAAGACTCTCAGGGGCTGATTTTTCTCACCAACCACGGCGACCTGGTGAACAAAATCCTGCGTGCCGGTAACGATCATGAAAAAGAGTACATCGTTACGGTGAACAAGCCGGTCACGGACGAATTCATTCGCGGAATGGGCGCAGGCGTGCCGATTCTGGGCACCGTGACGAAGAAGTGTAAGGTGAGGAAAGAAGCGCCGTTCGCGTTTCGCATTACTCTGGTGCAGGGCTTAAACCGACAGATCCGCCGCATGTGCGAATACTTCGGTTATGAAGTGACGAAGCTGGAACGCACGCGCATCATGAACGTCAGCCTGTCCGGGATCCCGCTGGGCGAGTGGCGTGACTTAACGGACGACGAGCTGATTGAGCTGTTCAAACTTATCGAGAACTCCTCGTCAGAAGCGAAGCCGAAAGCCAAAGCCAAACCGAAAACGCAGGCGGTTAAGCGTCCGGTGGTTAAGGCGCCGCAGGCGGAAGAGAAAGGACGAGGCAAGCCGGGTAACGGAAAACGCTTTACCCAGCCGGGGCGAAAAAAGAAAGGGCGCTGATTAGCGCCTTCCACGGGTTGATGTACTGGCGGACCAGGAGAAGGTCGCCTCTGCGTCCGGCTTGTAAGCCTGCTCTTTTTTCAGCTTGCGGGCCTTTTTTGCCGCGGCCTCACGTTGTGCCATCAGTTTATCGATGTACTCTTTTTTAACCTGGTTGGTTTCGGCGTTGGTCAGCGTGCGGCCATGCGCGATGCGGGCGCGGTCGAGAAGCGTTTTTAGTTCGCGCTGCTCGGCTTCCGTCATGTCTTTCTGGGTCAATCGTGGTGTAGCCATTGCTGAAGCCTCCTGATGGGGAGGCTTCAGTGTAAAGCAAGCCGCGTAAATTAACCCTGCTTCACCGCATCTTTTTTCGCTTGTTCGTCGATCGGTTTGCCGGACCAGTAGCCCGCCAGCAGCGAACCGGACAGGTTGTGCCAGACGGAGAATAGCGCCCCCGGCAGAGCCGCCAGCGGCGAGAAGTAAATTTTGCCAAGCGCCGCCGCCAGGCCAGAGTTCTGCATTCCCACTTCGATCGCCAGCGTGCGGCAGGTGGATTCGTCAAAGCCAAACAGCTTCCCGCCCCAGTAGCCGCCCAGCAGGCCGATGGTGTTGTGCAGCACCACAGCGATAATCACTACAAAGCCCACGGATGCGATGTGCGATGCTGAACCTGCCACCACGGCGCTGATGATGGCCAGAATGCAGACCATCGAAAACGCGGGCAGATACGGCTCAACGGCCTTCACCACGCGCGGGAAGAGGTGGTGAATGATAAGCCCCAGCGCGATCGGGATCACCACGATTTGCAGAATGCTCAGCAGCATGCCCATCACGTCCACCTGGATATGCGCATCCACGTACAGGCGGGTTAACAGCGGTGTGGCAATCACGCCCACCAGCGTCGAAACGGATGAGATGGTGACGGAGAGCGCGACATCCCCTTTCGCCAGATAGATCATCACGTTAGAGGCCGTACCGCTGGCTACGCTGCCCACCAGCACCATCCCGGCGGAGAGGTCCGGCGGCATCCTGAAGGCCATCGCCAGCAGCCACGCCGCAAGCGGCATCACCAGATAGTGCAGGAAAATCCCTGCGGCAACCGGGGCCGGACGCGCAAGCACGCGCTTAAAGTCGTCGATTTTAAGATGTACGCCCATGCCGAACATAATCAGCATCAGTAGCGTGGTTACCCACGGACCAATGCCGGTGAACGTGGTGGGGGTGTAGTACGCGAGTACGGAGAGCAGCAGCGCCCATAACGGGAACAGCCGGGTGATGGCGGATAACATAGTGGATTCCTTGCAGTATTGTCGTGTTGTTTTGTTATAAAAAAGCCGGGTCTGTGCCCGGCTTATTGATATTGTTTATCGTGCTAACGAATTTTATTCAAACAAATTCTGATGAAGTTTCTGCACGACCTGCTCGGCCTGATCGGCGGGCACCAGGAAGCAGAGGTTATAGCTGGATGCGCCGTAGCAAATCATGCGAATACTGAACGGGTCGAGTACGCCAAAGACCTCTTTGCCCACGCCGCAGGCGCGTGAGAGCTTGTTGCCAATAATGGCAACCAGCGCCAGATCTTCTTCTACTTCCACGCGGCACAGTTCGGATAGCTCGATCAGCAGCGACTGCGTCAGCAGGGTGTCACCGGTTGAGGTGGAGCCGGTAGTGTCGAGCGTCAGCGCAATGCTGACTTCCGAGGTGGTGATCAAATCCACGGAGATATTATGGCGCGCCAGAATACCAAACACTTCTGCCAGGAAGCCGCGTGAGTGCAGCATATTATGGCTGTGCAGCGTGACCAGCGTCTGCTTACGGCGCAGGGCCAGCGCGCGGAACAGCGGCGGGTTCTCCGTCTTCTTGCAGACCAGCGTACCGCCCGCCTTTGGATCTTTACTGGAGCCAACGAAGACCGGAATGTCACTGCGCACGGCTGGCAGCAGCGTTGCCGGGTGCAGCACTTTCGCGCCGAAGGTGGCCATTTCAGCCGCTTCTTCAAACGCAATCACATCAATACGTTTTGCCGCAGACACCACGCGCGGGTCGGTCGTGTAGATGCCCGGCACGTCCGTCCAGATATCCACGCGGGTGGCGTGCAGGGCCTCACCCAGCAGGGCGGCGGTATAGTCGCTGCCGCCACGGCCCAGCGTCGTTGTACGCCCTTTGGCTTCGCTACCGATAAAGCCCTGGGTGATCACAATGCCTTCTTCCAGGCGCGGGGCAAGCTGCTGGTTGGTCAGCTCGGCCAGCGCTTCCACGTCCGGCTCGGCGCGGCCAAAGCGATCGCTGGTGCGCATCACTTTTCGCACGTCAAACCACTGCGCCTGAATATTACGCTCGCGCATGATCTCAACGAACAGCAGGGTGGACATCAGTTCGCCGTGGCTGACCAGCTCGTCGGTCAGGGCGGTGGAGGTTGCCAGCGACGCGGCCTCTGCCAGGGTGGTGATATTTTCCAGCAGGCGTTCCACTTCTTCACGTATGACGTTCGGATTTTGCAGACGCTCAAGAATATCGAACTGAATTTTGCGCAGTGCATCCAGCTTCACGAAACGTTCAGTCGCTTCCAGCCCTTCAGACAGCGAAACCAGCAGGTTCGTCACGCCGGCGGATGCAGAGAGCACCACCAGGCGGGTATTCGGATCGGCCAGCACCACATCGGCGCTGCGGTTCATGGCAGCGTAGTCTGCCACACTGGTGCCGCCAAACTTGGCGACCACAAAACTCGTCATAACAACCTCGTGTCAGGGAATGAATAGAGCGACCTTGGCACAAGAGTGGAGCGAGAACAGGTGCAGGCGCAAAATACGGCCCTATAAATAAAATGCGGGGGAGGTCCTGTCAATGCTGGGATTATGCGGATTTTTCATGGGGGGGTACCCCTCAGAAACAGGACTTATAACAGGCCCATATTTTATGCTCCTTTTTACCCCATTTTGACCGACATTTCGCCCCTCCGGGAGGGGGCGTCAGCAGCTATACTTTTCGGGTCTTTTCACCTGCGTTTGATGCAGGCCAGGGCAATGGCATAAAAACCATCACAATTTTTATTTGCAGGCGCTACAATCGACCGCAGTCACAATTCTCAAATCAGAAGAGTATTGCTATGAAAAACATCAACCCAACGCAGACCGCTGCATGGCAGGCACTACAGAAACATTTTGATGAAATGAAAGACGTCACCATCGCGGATCTGTTCGCGCAGGATGCCGATCGTTTCAGCAAGTTCTCCGCAACGTTCGATGACCTGATGCTGGTGGATTTCTCCAAAAACCGTATCACCGAAGAGACGCTGGCAAAGCTGCAGGATCTGGCGAAAGAGACCGAGCTGGCAGACGCCATCAAATCCATGTTCTCCGGTGAGAAGATCAACCGCACCGAAGACCGTGCCGTGCTGCACGTGGCGCTGCGTAACCGTAGCAATACGCCAATCATCGTTGATGGCAAAGATGTGATGCCTGAAGTGAACGCGGTGCTGGAAAAGATGAAAACCTTCTCAGAAGCAATCATCTCCGGTAGCTGGAAAGGCTACACCGGCAAAGCGATTACCGACGTGGTGAACATTGGTATCGGCGGCTCTGACCTCGGCCCGTTCATGGTGACCGAAGCGCTGCGTCCATACAAAAACCACCTCAACATGCATTTCGTGTCTAACGTCGATGGTACCCACATCGCCGAAGTGCTGAAGAACGTGAACCCGGAAACCACGCTGTTCCTGGTAGCGTCTAAAACCTTCACCACCCAGGAAACCATGACCAACGCCCACAGCGCGCGCGACTGGTTCCTGAAAACCGCGGGTGACGAAAAGCACGTAGCGAAACACTTCGCGGCCCTGTCTACCAACGGTAAAGCGGTAGGCGAGTTCGGTATTGATACCGCGAACATGTTCGAGTTCTGGGACTGGGTTGGCGGCCGCTACTCCCTGTGGTCTGCGATTGGCCTGTCCATCATCCTGTCCGTGGGCTTCGACAACTTCGTTGAGCTGCTCTCCGGCGCGCACGCGATGGATAAACACTTCTCCACCACCGCACCAGAGAAAAACCTGCCGGTGCTGCTGGCGCTGATCGGTATCTGGTATAACAACTTCTTCGGTGCTGAAACCGAAGCAATTCTGCCGTACGACCAGTACATGCACCGCTTTGCGGCTTACTTCCAGCAGGGCAACATGGAGTCCAACGGTAAATACGTTGACCGTAACGGCAACGCCGTGGATTACCAGACTGGCCCAATCATCTGGGGTGAGCCGGGCACCAACGGCCAGCACGCGTTTTACCAGCTGATCCACCAGGGCACCAAAATGGTACCGTGCGATTTCATCGCCCCGGCTATCACGCACAACCCGCTGTCCGACCACCATCCGAAGCTGCTGTCTAACTTCTTCGCGCAGACCGAAGCGCTGGCGTTTGGTAAATCCCGCGAGGTGGTTGAGCAGGAATACCGTGACCAGGGTAAAGATCCGGCAACCCTGGAACACGTTGTGCCGTTCAAAGTGTTCGAAGGCAACCGCCCAACCAACTCCATCCTGCTGCGCGAAATCACCCCGTTCAGCCTGGGCGCGCTGATTGCGCTGTATGAGCACAAGATCTTTACTCAGGGCGCCATCCTGAACATCTTCACCTTTGACCAGTGGGGCGTAGAGCTGGGCAAACAGCTGGCAAACCGTATTCTGCCAGAGCTGGGTGACGATAAAGCGATTGACAGCCACGACAGCTCCACCAATGGTTTGATTAACCGTTATAAAGCATGGCGCGCGTAATAAATATGTCATGAAGCATGCCGGCGATAAGCCGGCATTTTTTTATCGGATAATTCCTGATGTCTGTTAGTTAACTCAAATTCTGAATCTGAGTTTAATCCGAAAAAGGCGGGCAACCCGTTAATTACTGCGGTTTATTTTAAGAAAATACGGAGCAGGATTATATTGAAGTTATATTATAAATAACTGATTTATATGGTTTATATATTTTATTTATTTTTATCCTCTTTCCATTTTAACCATTAGTCCGAAAACTTCATCCCTATTTCCCCCCACGGTAAACCCGCTGCTTTAGTTGTGTATACTCGAATCCGCCTGAATTTCTTTTCGGGCAAATCTCCATTCATTCATTGAAGGGAAATTGTTATGAAGAAAGTACTGTATGGCATTTTTGCCATATCTGCACTTGCGGCGACGTCTGTCTATGCAGCTCCGGTCCAGGTCGGGGAAGCAGCAGGGTCGGCAGCGACGTCTGCGTCTGCGGGGAGTTCTACCGCAGCCAGCACCAGCGCCGTAAGTTCAGCCGTGGGTGTCGCGCTGGCGGCAACCGGTGGCGGTGATGGCTCCAATACCGGAACCACGACCACTACGACGACCAGCACCCAGTAATTCCGGGTGTTTTAATCATAACCACACTTCGGTGTGGTTATTTCGCCCCTTCGGAGAAGAGTCGTGAAGCGACCTGCAATCATCCTGATTTGCCTGCTGTTGCAGGCGTGCTCAGCCACCACCAAAGGGCTGGGCAACTCACTGTGGGACAGCATGTTCGGCACACCGGGCGTGCATCTGACCGATGACGAACTTCAGAACATGCCGTATGCCAGCCAGTACATGCAGCTAAACGATGGTCCGCAACTGTTTGTGGTGCTCGCTTTCGACGAAAACGGGCAGCAGAAATGGGTGACGCAGGATCAGGCCACCATCGTAACGCAGCACGCCCGCATCGTGAAAACCCTGCTCGGCGGCGACAACCTGCTTGAGGTGAACAACCTGGCTGCGGATCCGCTCGTCAGGCCCAATCAGATCGTCGACGGTGCAGGCTGGACGCGCACGATGGGCTGGACCGAGCACAAGCAGGTGCGCTATGCCACGGCTCGCTCGACCTTCCGCTGGGACGGTACGGACACCGTGAAGGTCGGCAGCGACGAAACGCAGGTTCGCGTGCTTGATGAAGAGGTGATTACCGATCGGGCCACCTGGCATAACCGCTTCTGGGTGGACGACGAGGGGCAGATTCGCCAGTCCTTACAGTATCTTGGTGCCGGTTTCTTCCCGGTGAAAACCACCCTGATCAAGGCGGCGAAATCATGAAAGCACTTCTTCACGCGGCGCTGATCGCCTCTCTTGCCTCACCGCTGGCATGGTCTGCCGGAACGGTACAGGTCTATACCCCCGACAGCGAAAAACCCAAAACCTTAACCAATGCCGGACACCTGCTTGATTTGGTTGGACAGCCGAGGCTGGCGAAAAGTTGGTGGACCGGGGCGGTAATAAGCGAGCGTCAGGCGACGATTCGCGCGGAACAAAGGCATCAGGCGCTGCTCGCCCGACTGACCGGGCTGACGCAACAGGAAGATGCCGACGATGCGGGCGCCATCAACAGCCTGCGCCAGCAGCTCCAGGCGCTGAAGGTGACGGGACGCCAGAAGGTGAACCTCGATCCCGACGAAGTGCGGGTGGCGGAAAACGGCAACCCGTCGCTGGAAGGTGAATATACCCTGTGGCTTCCGGCTCAGCCGTCCACCGTCACCGTGATGGGGCTTATCAGCAGCCCTGGCGATAAGCCGTTTACGCCGGGCCGCGATGTTGCGAGCTACCTTGACGAGCAAAGCCTGCTGAGCGGTGCCGATAACAGCTACGCCTGGGTCGTTTACCCTGACGGGCGCACGCAAAAAGCGCCGGTTGCTTACTGGAATAAACGCCATATCGAACCCATGCCGGGCAGCATCATTTTTGTCGGATTTGCCGACCATTTCTGGACGAAAGCGTATGACGGGCTTAATGCCGATATCCTTCGCTCCCTGATACAGCGGATACCGGAATAATGAAAAAAACCTATCTCTACAGCATGCTTGCACTGTGCGTGAGTGCCGCCTGTCATGCAGAAACGTATCCGGCACCGATTGGCCCGTCTCAGTCCGACTTTGGCGGCGTGGGCTTACTGCAAACCCCAACCGCGCGTATGGCGCGCGAGGGGGAAATTAGCCTTAACTATCGCGATAACGATCAGTACCGCTATTACTCTGCGTCCGTGCAGCTGTTCCCCTGGCTGGAGACCACGCTGCGCTACACCGACGTGCGTACAAAACAGTACAGCAGCGTCGACGCCTTCTCCGGCGATCAGACCTATAAAGACAAAGCCTTCGACGTGAAGCTGCGCCTGTGGGAAGAGAGCTACTGGATGCCGCAGGTCTCCGTTGGGGCGAAAGACATTGGCGGGACCGGCCTGTTTGATGCGGAATACATCGTTGCCAGCAAAGCCTGGGGACCGTTTGATTTCTCGCTGGGTCTTGGCTGGGGCTACCTCGGTACCAGCGGCAACGTAACCAACCCGTTCTGTACCTACAGCGACAAATACTGCTACCGCGATAACAGCTACAAAAAAGCGGGTTCCATCAACGGCGACCAGATGTTCCACGGCCCGGCCTCGCTGTTTGGCGGCGTCGAGTATCAAACCCCATGGCAGCCCCTGCGCCTGAAGCTGGAATACGAAGGCAATAACTACAGCGAAGATTTCGCCGGCAAAATTGAGCAGAAGAGCAAGTTTAACGTCGGGGCCATTTATCGCGTGACCGACTGGGCCGACGTTAACCTCAGCTACGAGCGCGGCAATACCCTGATGTTTGGCTTTACGCTGCGCACCAACTTTAACGACATGCGCCCGCGCTATAACGACAATCCGCGGCCGAAATACCAGCCGGAGCCGCAGGATGCGATCATTCAGCACTCCGTGGTGGCGAACCAGCTGACGCTGCTGAAGTATAACGCGGGGCTGGCGGATCCGAAGATCCAGACCAAAGGCGATACGCTGTACGTCACCGGCGAGCAGGTGAAATACCGTGACTCCCGCGAAGGGATCGAGCGCGCCAACCGGATCGTCATGAACGATCTGCCGGAGGGGATCCGCACGATCCGCATTACGGAGAACCGTCTTAACCTGCCGCAGGTGACCACCGAAACCGATGTTGCCAGCCTTAAGCGCCATCTGGAAGGCGAACCGCTGGGGCATGAAACCGAGCTGGTGCAAAAACGCGTTGAGCCGGTAGTGCCAGAAACCACCGAGCAGGGCTGGTATATCGATAAATCCCGCTTCGATTTCCATATCGATCCGGTGCTGAACCAGTCCGTCGGCGGGCCGGAAAACTTCTACATGTATCAGCTGGGCGTCATGGCGACGGCGGATCTGTGGGTCACCGATCACCTGCTGACGACGGGCAGCCTGTTCGGCAATATTGCGAACAACTACGATAAATTTAACTACACCAACCCGCCGAACGATTCAAAACTGCCGCGCGTGCGTACCCAGGTGCGTGAATACGTACAGAACAACGCTTACGTGAACAACCTGCAGGCCAACTATTTCCAGTATTTCGGCAACGGCTTCTACGGCCAGGTTTACGGTGGCTATCTGGAAACCATGTTTGGCGGTGCGGGCGCTGAGGTGCTTTACCGTCCCGTCGACAGCAACTGGGCGTTTGGGATTGATGCCAACTACGTGAAACAGCGTGACTGGCGCAGCGCGCAGGACATGATGAAGTTCACCGACTACAGCGTCAAAACCGGCCACCTGACCGCCTACTGGACGCCGTCGTTCGCGCAGGACGTGCTGGTGAAAGCCAGCGTCGGGCAGTATCTGGCCGGCGATAAGGGCGGCACGCTGGATATCTCTAAACACTTCGACAGCGGCGTAGTGGTGGGCGGTTATGCCACCATCACCAACGTTTCGCCGGACGAGTACGGTGAAGGGGACTTCACCAAAGGGGTGTATGTGTCGATTCCGCTGGATCTCTTCTCGTCAGGCCCAACCCGCAGCCGCGCGGCGGTGGGCTGGACCCCGCTGACGCGTGACGGTGGTCAGCAGCTTGGGCGCAAGTTCCAGCTGTATAACATGACCAGCGATAAGAACATTAACTTCCGCTGACGCTTGTTCCCCTCACCCCGTCCCTCTCCCCAGAGGGGCGAGGGTGAAAACCGCACCGAACAGTCCCCTCTCCACTGCGTCAAACATAAACAAAAAATATAGATCCCCGTCACATTTTTGCGTTATACAGGAACCTCGCCCCGGAGAATGAGGTGCTGTATGACATCCCTGACTCGTCCGCGCGTTGAGTTCATCTCAACCATCCTCCAGACCGTGCTCAACCTCGGTCTGCTAAGCCTTGGCCTGATCCTGGTCGTCTTTCTCGGCAAAGAGACGGTGCATCTGGCGGATGTGCTGTTTGCTCCCGAACAAACCAGCAAATACGCGCTGGTGGAAGGCCTGGTGGTCTATTTTCTCTACTTCGAATTTATTGCCCTGATTGTGAAGTATTTCCAGTCCGGCTTTCACTTCCCGCTGCGCTATTTCATCTACATTGGCATCACCGCGATTGTGCGGCTGATCATCGTCGATCACAAATCCCCGCTCGACGTGCTGATCTACTCGGCGGCGATCCTGCTGCTGGTGATCACCCTCTGGCTGTGCAACTCGAAGCGGCTTAAACGCGAATAAAAAAATGGCGCTCCGGAGAGCGCCTAACAACAGTCACAAGTTGGGTTAATACAATACGTCTAAAGTTGAGGGTTGCAGTGGCATAACAGATGAAACTTAACCTTTCACACCGCCCGCCGTCAGGCCGTTAACCAGCCAGCGCTGCGCCAGCAGGAACACCACGGTAATCGGGATGGCGGAAAGTACGGCTGCAGCGGCAAAGTCGCCCCACAGGTAGTTTTGCGGGTTGAGGTATTGCTGCATGCCCACGGCCAGGGTGTAGCTGTTCACATCACGCAGCAGCAGCGAGGCGACCGGCACTTCGGTGATGGCGGCGATAAACGACAGGATAAACACCACCGCCAGAATCGGGACCGACAGCGGCAGCAGTACCAGACGGAATGCCTGCCACGGGGTCGCGCCATCCAGCGCGGCGGCTTCTTCCAGCGAACCGTCGATGGTTTCGAAATAGCCTTTGATGGTCCACACGTGCAGGGCGATACCGCCAAGATAGGCGAAGATCACGCCGCCGTGGGTGTTCAGGCCGATAAACGGCACGTACTGGCCGAGACGGTCAAACAGGGCATACAGCGCCACCAGAGAAAGCACCGCCGGGAACATCTGGAAAATCAGCATCCCTTTCAGCAGCGTCGCTTTGCCCGGGAAACGCATACGGGCGAAAGCGTAAGCGCAGGTGGTGGAGAGCGTTACGATGCCGATTGCGGTGATGGTCGCCACCTTCACCGAGTTCCACAGCCACAGCAGCACCGGGAACGGCGGCGGAGTAACGCGGCCGTCGGCGTGCTCAACGCTGAAGCCCAGCGCGAGCTTCCAGTGCTCCCAGGAGATTTCGTCTGGGATCAGGCTTCCGGTTGCGAAGTTACCCGAACGCAGGGAGATGGCGATAACCATCAGCAGCGGGAACATGATTGCCGCGATGAAAATCAGCAGGCCTAAGTGCGTCGCGAGGAGGCGCAGCTTCTGAGATTTGGGTTGTACCATAGACATATTCAGTGCCCTCCTTAGTCAAATTTCATACGTGTGGCTTTCAGGTTCACAATCGCCAGCGCGCCAACCAGCAGGAAGATCAGGGTGGCAATCGCTGCCGCCAGACCGAAGTCCTGACCGCCGCCGCCTTCGAAGGCGATACGGTAGGTGTAGCTCACGAGCAGGTCGGTATAGCCTGCCGGCGTGGTCGTGCCGAGACGGTCCGGGCCGCCGTTGGTCAACAGCTGAATCAGCACGAAGTTGTTAAAGTTAAAGGCGAAGCTGGCGATCATCAGCGGCGTCAGCGGCTTAATGAGCAGCGGCAGCGTAATTTTGAAGAAGTTCTGGAACGGGCCTGCGCCGTCCATCGCCGAGGCTTCATACAGGTCATCCGGTATGGCCTTCAGCAGCCCCATGCACAGGATCATCATGTAAGGATAACCCAGCCAGGTATTCACGATGATAATCATCGAGCGGGCGGTGGTCGGGTCGCTGAACCAGGCCGGTTTGATGCCGAACAGCGCGCTCAGCATCATGTTGATTTCACCGAAGCTCTGGTTAAACAGCCCTTTGAAAATCAGAATCGAGATAAACGACGGTACGGCGTAGGGCAGAATCAACAGCACGCGGTAAATCGCTTTACCTTTCAGTGACTCCCACTGAACGAGACAGGCCAGCACCATGCCCACGGCTACGGTCAGGATCACGGTCAGTACGGAGAACACCACCGTCCAGACGAAGATGGCGAAGAAGGGTTTCTGAATGCCTTCGTCGGTAAATACGCGGGTAAAGTTATCCCAGCCGATGGTGACGGTATAGCCCGGGCTGAGTTTGTCATCACCCCAGCCGCCGTCTGCGTTCACGGACTGATAAAAACCGATATCGTTGTTCGGGCGGTACTTCACGCCGCTCTGGTTGTTCGTCAGCGTGCCGTCATCCGCCAGGGTGTAAAGCGGCTGCGTGCCGGAGAACTGGCGCAGCGAGCTCATGGTCACTTTGCTGTCATCGGGCAGCACGGCGGTGAGCTGGGTCAGCGCCTGACGATTCTGGGTAATGATACGCAGGTTGGCACGTTCACCTTCCGGCAGGGCCGCCGCCTCTTTTAAGGCCAGCTTCTGCTCGCCGCCAAACCTGAACGCGTCGGAAATATAATGTTTGCCGCTCTCGCCGTCAGTAAGCGCTAACTTCCATTCGTCGCCCTCAGGATACAAACCGAAGTTGAAGGTCTTACCGGCCTGATAGGAACGGTCCAGAAGCACCTGAGTGGCGCGCTCTTGCGCGAGCTGGTTGGTGCTGCTGTAGTTGGTAAAGGCAATCGCAATAGTGCAGATCAGCGGAAAGAGGACAAAAAGCCCCATTCCGGCAACGCCAGGGTAGACATAGCGCCAGGCATACGCCTTGCGGTTGGCGAAAATATACAGGCCAACCGAGCTTAAAATCAGCGTCATGATGGCGAAAAGGTATTCCCCTTGCACGTACATTAAAACAACAAGGTAACCCACCAGCAGACACAGCAGACCAATCACTGACCACTTCAGCGCGTCGTTTTGCCACCAGTGTTTCTTTTTAATGACATCCATGGGGTTCTTCCTCTACAACATTTGATCTTTTCTCCCTCTCCTGGGGGAGAGGGCCGGGGTGAGGGCGTGCGGATAGCGACAACCCTCACCCTAACCCTCTCCCAGAGGGAGAGGAGACTACGGCATTACTTAGTGATACGGCCCTGAGCATCCTTCAGCGCGGCGTCGACAGTCTGACGACCGCTGGCGGCGTTGATGACGGCGGTACGGGTGGCGTACCAGAACGCTGCCATCTGTGGGATGTTCGGCATGATTTCGCCTTTCTGGGCGTTATCCATGGTGGCCGCAATGCGCGGATCTTTCGCCAGCTGATCCTGGAAGGATTTCAGCGCAACGGCGCCCAGCGGTTTGTCCTTGTTCACGTTACCCAGACCTTCATCGGTCAGCAGGTAGTTTTCCAGGAACTCTTTCGCCAGCTCTTTGTTCGGGCTGGCGGCGTTGATGCCCGCGCTCAGCACGCCAACAAACGGTTTAGACGGCTTGCCGTTGAAGGTTGGCAGCAGGGTAACGCCGTAGTTGATTTTGCTCTTGTCGATGTTGGTCCAGGCCCACGGACCGTTGATGGTCATCGCGGTTTCGCCTTTGTTGAACGCCGCTTCCGCGATGGAGTAGTCGGTATCGGCGTTCATGTGTTTGTTCTTGATGAGGTCAACCAGGAAGGTCAGGCCCGCTTTCGCGCCCGCGTTGTCCACGCCCACGTCCTTCACGTCATATTTGCCGTTTTCAAACTTGAACGCGTAGCCGCCGTCGGCAGCAATCAGCGGCCAGGTGAAGTACGGCTCCTGCAGGTTGAACATCAGGGCGGATTTACCTTTCGCCTTCAGCTCTTTATCCAGAGCAGGGATCTCTTCCCAGGTTTTCGGCGGGTTTGGCACCAGGTCTTTGTTGTAAATCAGCGACAGGGCTTCAACCGCGATTGGGTAAGCAATCAGCTTGCCGTTATAGCGAACGGCGTCCCAGGTGAACGGGAACAGCTTGTCCTGGAAGGCTTTGTCTGGCGTGACTTCCGCCAGCAGGCCAGACTGCGCGTAGCCGCCAAAACGGTCGTGCGCCCAGAAGATGATGTCCGGGCCGTCGCCCGTTGCGGCAACCTGCGGGAACTTCTCTTCCAGCTTGTCCGGGTGTTCTACGGTAACTTTGATACCGGTGTCTTTCTCGAATTTTTTGCCCACTTCGGCCAGGCCGTTATAGCCCTTGTCGCCGTTAATCCAGATAACCAGCTTACCTTCTTCAATTTTGGCGAGAGCCGGTGCGGAAATCATCATTGCTGCGAGGGCGGACAATGCGAAAACGCGTGCGCCAGTCTTGATCTTCATATCTGCCATCCTTTTTGGTGATGTGCTCGTGGATACATAAGGTGGTTCAACGTGACTCAGTCTCCTTATTTGACATCCTCTTTCCATCCTCCCAGGCCCTACGCCCCACCCCCCGTTTGTGTGATCGCTGTAACATAAATTTAAGTTATGAGTGCTGGCGCACATAAAAACCCACCGAAATTTGCAGGCCGCTTCACGATTTTTGCCTCAGCCCCACAGCTGCGGTCGCAGAGCCTGCTCTCTCATCCTCCCGCCTCCTCCCCCATAAAAAAGCCGGGGGGTGGAGGATTCACGAAAGTAATGAAACACGCATAGTGAACTTATCTTGAATGTTTCTGTCGGTGACAGGTTGTAACGAAGGGAGAAGGGCATGGCGAGCGTACAGCTGCGTAATGTAACGAAAGCCTGGGGCGACGTAGTGGTGTCAAAAGACATCAATCTGGACATCCACGACGGCGAGTTCGTGGTGTTTGTTGGTCCATCAGGCTGTGGTAAATCGACTCTGCTGCGTATGATTGCCGGTCTTGAAACCATCACCAGCGGCGATCTGTTTATTGGTGATACCCGAATGAACGACGTCCCGCCCGCTGAACGCGGCGTGGGCATGGTGTTCCAGTCCTACGCGCTGTATCCGCATCTTTCCGTTGCCGAGAATATGTCCTTTGGCCTGAAGCTGGCCGGGGCGAAAAAAGAGACCATTAACCAGCGCGTCACTCAGGTGGCGGAAGTGCTCCAGCTGGCACACCTGCTGGAGCGTAAGCCGAAAGCGCTCTCCGGTGGTCAGCGTCAGCGCGTGGCGATTGGCCGCACGCTGGTGGCCGAGCCGCGCGTATTCCTGCTCGATGAACCTCTCTCTAACCTGGATGCCGCCCTGCGCGTCCAGATGCGTATCGAAATCTCCCGTCTGCACAAGCGTCTTGGCCGCACGATGATTTACGTCACCCACGATCAGGTCGAAGCGATGACGCTGGCCGATAAGATCGTGGTGCTTGATGCCGGCCGCGTGGCGCAGGTGGGCAAACCGCTTGAGCTCTATCACTATCCGGCAGACCGCTTTGTTGCGGGCTTCATTGGCTCGCCAAAAATGAACTTCCTGCCCGTTAAAGTGACCGCGACGGCGATTGAACAGGTACAGGTGGAACTGCCTAACCGTCAGCAAGTCTGGCTGCCGGTCGACAGCGCCAACGTACAGGTGGGGGCCAATATGTCCCTCGGTATCCGTCCTGAGCATTTACTGCCGAGCCATATCGCCGATGTGACGCTGGAAGGTGAAGTTCAGGTGGTCGAACAGCTTGGTCACGAAACACAGATTCATATCCAGATCCCCGCCATCCGTCAGAACCTGGTCTACCGCCAGAATGACGTGGTGTTGGTAGAAGAGGGTGCCACATTCGCTATCGGTTTGCCGCCAGAGCGTTGCCATCTGTTCCGTGAGGATGGCACAGCATGTCGTCGGCTGCACAAAGAGCCAGGCGTTTAAGCATTCCAATTACAAAGAAAAGCAATGATCTCAGGAGATAGAATAATGATTACTCTGCGCAAGGTCCCTCTGGCTGTCGCCATTGCGGCAGGCATCCTGTCTGCCCAGGCGGGCGCCGTAGACTTTAAAGGTTATGCTCGTTCCGGCATCGGCTGGACCGGTAGTGGCGGTGAACAACAGTGTTTCCAGGCAACCGGGGCACAAAGTAAGTACCGTCTCGGTAACGAATGTGAAACCTACGCCGAGCTGAAGCTGGGCCAGGAAGTGTGGAAAGAGGGCGACAAGAGCTTCTACTTCGACACCAACGTAGCCTATTCCGTTTCGCAGCAGAACGACTGGGAATCCACCAGCCCGGCCTTCCGTGAAGCTAACGTGCAGGGTAAAAACCTGATTGAATGGCTGCCGGGCTCCACCATCTGGGCCGGTAAGCGCTTCTATCAGCGTCATGACGTCCACATGATCGACTTCTACTACTGGGATATCTCTGGTCCTGGTGCGGGTATCGAAAACATCGATCTGGGCTTCGGTAAACTGTCTCTGGCCGCGACCCGTTCTTCTGAATCCGGCGGCTCTGCAACCTTCGCCGATCGTGACGCGAACGGTGACCGTATTTATGACAACGTGGTGCCAAACGACGTCTTCGACGTTCGCTTAGCCGGTCTGGAAACTAACCCGGGCGGTACGCTGGAGCTGGGCGTTGACTACGGTCACACCAACATTCCTGACGACTACTACCTGCAACCTGGCGCCTCTAAAGATGGCTGGCTGTTCACCGCTGAACACACCCAGAGCATGATGAAGGGCTTCAACAAGTTCGTGCTCCAGTACGGTACGGACTCCATGACCTCTAACGGTAAAGGCATTCCGCAGGGTGGCAGCATCGATAACGACGGCTCCATGTGGCGCGTGCTGGACCACGGTGCAATCACCCTGGCAGACCGTTGGGACCTGATGTACGTCGGTATGTACCAGAACATCGATCGTGATAACAACAACGGTACCGAGTGGTGGACCGTGGGCGTTCGTCCAATGTTCAAATGGACGCCGATCATGAGCACCCTGCTTGAAGTGGGCTACGACAACGTTAAGTCTCAGAAAACTGACGACAAAAACAGCCAGTACAAAATCACCCTGGCCCAGCAGTGGCAGGCAGGCGACAGCATCTGGTCTCGTCCGGCTATCCGCGTCTTTGCAACCTACGCGAAGTGGGATGAGAAATGGGGCTACGCGAACAACGACTCAGGTGCAGGTTACACCTCTGGCGTAGCGTATAGCGACACGTCCGCGAAAACCTTCAGCCGTGGCGACAACGATGAGTGGACCTTCGGCGCCCAGATGGAAATCTGGTGGTAATTCGTCAAACCTGACGTAATCACCTGAAAAGAGGGGCGTAAGCCCCTCTCTCCTTAGGCGCTGCGCGCTATTGCCTGGCCACCGCAGCGCTCACGCTATCAGAGGTAATAACAATGAAAATGAAGAAAAGTCTCGTCGCGCTGTGCCTCTCTGCGGGGCTGCTGGCCTGCGCGCCTGCGGTCACCTTTGCAGATGTGAATTTCGTTCCTCAAAATACCAGTGCTGCGCCAGCTATTCCGGCGGCGGCACTTCAGCAGCTGGTGTGGACGCCAGTTGACCAGTCGAAAACGCAAACCACCCAGCTTGCCGCTGGCGGTCAGTCGCTGAACGTTCCGGGAATCAGCGGTCCTGTCGCGGCATTCAGCGTGCCCGCGAATATCGGCGAGCTGACCCTGACGTTGACCAGTGAAGTCAATAAACAGACCAGCGTCTTCGCGCCTAACGTGCTGATCCTCGATCAGAACATGACGCCATCCGCATTCTTCCCAAGCTCCTATTTTAGCTATCAGGAGCCTGGCGTGATGAGTGCAGACCGTCTGGAAGGCGTTATGCGCCTGACGCCGGCCCTGGGTCAGCAGAAGATTTATGTACTGGTGTTCACCACAGAGAAAGATCTGCAACAGACAACGAAGCTTGTCGATCCGGCAAAAGCCTACGCGAAAGGCACCGGTAACGCTGTCCCTGACATCCCGGACCCGCATGCTCGCCATACTACCGACGGCCTGATCAAACTGAAAGTGTCCACCAACAGCGCCTCCAGCGTGCTCGTAGGCCCGCTGTTCGGCTCGTCGGGTCCTGGCCCGGTAACGGTAGGTAATACCGCCGCGCCTGCTTATGCCGCCCCTGCCGCTGCACCAGCCGCAGCGCCGGCCCCGGCGAAGAAAGCTGAGCCGGTACTGAACGACACCGAAGAATACTTCAACAACGCCATTAAGCAGGCGGTGAAGCGCGGCGACGTCGACAAAGCGCTGAAGCTGCTTGATGAAGCCGAACGTTTAGGTTCAACCACTGCCCGTTCCACCTTTATCAGCAGTGTAAAAGGCAAGGGGTAACCGTCTCCCCACAGTGCTGATTTTGTTAGTAGTTTAGTGCGCCTTAACGGGCGCACTTTTTTTGGCTTCGTTGCGCCATTGTTGCGATAGTGATCGTTAAATTTTGTTTGTCCGTCCTCATTTTGCCAATCTGCGATACAATGCTTTTACGTTATGTATCGGAGAGTCTCGCATGTCACACCCCGCGCTAACGCAGCTGCGTGCGCTACGCTATTTCGACCACATCCCTGCGCTTGACCCGGAACAGCTGGACTGGCTGCTGCTGGAAGATTCCATGACAAAACGTTTTGAGCAGCAGGGCAAAACGGTCACGGTGACGGTGATTCAGGAAGGGTTTGTCTCGGCTGAGGCGATTGCCAGCGAGTTGCCGCTGTTGCCGCAGGAAGAACGCTACTGGCTGCGTGAAATTTTACTCTGTGCGGATGGCGAGCCGTGGCTTGCCGGGCGGACGGTCGTTCCTGAGTCTACACTTTCCGGGCCGGAGCTTGCACTGCAACGCCTCGGCAAAACGCCGCTGGGGCGATATCTGTTCACCTCGTCTGAACTGACCCGTGATTTTATTGAAATTGGTCGCGATGCCGACCTGTGGGGGCGCCGTTCCCGCCTTCGTTTGAGCGGCAAGCCGTTAATACTGACGGAACTATTTTTGCCCGCATCGCCGTTGTACTAAGAGGGAGAAAAAATGGAGTGGAGTCTGACGCAGAATAAGCTGCTGGCCTATCACCGCTTAATGCGTACCGATAAACCCATCGGCGCGCTGCTGCTGCTGTGGCCGACCTTATGGGCGCTGTGGGTTGCAACGCCGGGCGTGCCGCCGCTGTGGATCCTGGCGGTGTTCGTGGCGGGCGTCTGGCTGATGCGCGCCGCGGGCTGCGTGGTCAACGACTATGCCGACCGAAAATTTGATGGACACGTTAAGCGCACCGCCAATCGTCCTCTGCCGAGCGGTCAGGTAACCGGAAAAGAGGCGCGCATCCTGTTTGTGGTGCTGGTGCTGCTCTCTTTCCTGCTGGTGTTAACGCTCAACACCATGACTATCCTCCTGTCCGTCGCCGCGCTGGCGCTGGCCTGGGTTTACCCGTTTATGAAGCGATACACCCATCTGCCGCAGGTGGTGCTGGGTGCAGCATTTGGCTGGTCGATTCCGATGGCGTTTGCCGCGGTCAGCGAGTCCGTTCCGCTTAGCTGCTGGCTGATGTTCCTGGCGAATATTCTCTGGGCCGTCGCGTACGATACGCAATATGCGATGGTCGATCGCGATGACGATCTGAAGATCGGCATTAAGTCGACGGCGATCCTGTTTGGTCGTCACGACAGGCTAATCATCGGCATTTTGCAGGTGGCGGTGCTGGCGCTGATGGTGGCGATTGGTCGCCTGAACGGGCTGAACTGGGAGTTTTACTGGTCCGTGCTGGTGGCGGGGCTGCTGTTTGCGTACCAGCAGAAGCTGATCGCAAAGCGCGAGCGTGAAGCCTGCTTTAAGGCGTTCCTGAATAATAACTACGTCGGGCTGGTGCTGTTCCTGGGGCTGGCGATGAGTTACTTCTCCTGAAAGCCCGGTGACGAGGTAAAAAAACGGCAGTCAGAGACTGCCGTTTTTCATGTTTTCACATATGCACCTGGGATAGGGCATCGAACCGCTGAAACATCACTCGCCCTGCGTCGAACTCTCAATCGTCAAACGCACATCCGAGGTAATCAGCTCCGCCAGCATCTGATAAACCTTCAGCGTCTCAGCAGGCTCGGCGTCGCCCGTATCGCTGATAAACCCTTCATCGCGCAGCGTCAGTACCAGCGAGCTGAATACCGCTTTGTCGAAGAATTCCGGTGCGTTAATGCCGTGCAGTACGGACAGGCGCTGTGCCAGGGTCCGGCTCTCTTTTTCCAGCGTACCGCGGTTGATTGAAGGGTTTGCACTCAACAACCAGAAGGTGATGGCATAGCGCTGCAATGTTTCGCGCGCGCCGGAAGCGAGGAGCTGCAGGGTACGAGAGCGTGACGGATTGATATGCAGTTCGTCACTATTGGTGGTAATTAGCCCCTGACGATGCATCTCTGCCGACATTTTATCGAGCTCTACCGCCAGCTCATCTTTACTCCAGCGCAGGAACAGCTCCGCTTTCAGCATCGGGTAGATGGTCTGAATATGGCGCAGCAGTTCCTCACGTGAAATACGGCGATGCTGGGTAATTATGGCCGCCATCAGCGACGGCAGCATCAGCATATGCGTGATGTTATTGCGGTAGTAGGTCATCAGCACGGCCTGCTCGCGCGGCAGAATGATGATGTCACCGATCGTATCTTTCTCGACTTCGAACTTGTTCATCTGCAGCGCGTGGTCGATTAGCTCGCTGGCGGTGGCAGACGGCACGGTCGAATCCGCGGAGTACGGCACGTTGCGCATGATGTCCAGGTAGCAATCGATCTGCTCGGTCAGCTGTTCGCGGGTGAGTGAACGCTGGCGAGAGGCCAGAAGCGCGGTACAGCACAGGTTCATGGCGTTCGCAGCACCGGCGTTGTTGATGCGCACCATGAGCTCGGAAGCAATGCCGTTAACCGTTGGCGTCAGCCAGGCCGGGCGTACCGCTTCGATAGGATCGATAGACTCGCGCCACTCCGGAACGTGGTTGTTCAGCCAGGTCATCAGCGGCATTGGCTCGCCAAAGTTTACGTAGCCCTGACCGAGGTTGCGCAGCTTGCTCAGCCCACGCAGCATCTGCGGCAGGCTCTCTTTCTCTTTGGTCGCACCGCGCAGCTCTTTTGCGTAGGTTCCCACTTCCATCACGTGCTCATAACCAATGTAAATCGGCACCAGCGTGATAGGGCGCGTACCGCCGCGCAGCATCGCCTGGATGGTCATCGACAGCGTGCCGGTCTTCGGATCGAGCAGACGACCGGTACGGGAGCGTCCCCCTTCAACGAAGTATTCAACGGAATAGCCGCGGCTGAACAGCTCGCCCAGATACTCACGGAAAACGGTGGAGTAGAGCTTGTTGCCCTTAAAGGTACGACGGATAAAGAATGCGCCCAGACGGCGGAAAATCGGGCCCGCTGGCCAGAAGTTCAGGTTAATACCGGCAGCGATGTGCGGCGGTACCAGACCCTGGTGATAAAGCACGTAAGAGAGCAGCAGGTAGTCCATGTGGCTGCGGTGGCAGGGCACGTAGACAATCTCATGGCCGTCGTGCGCTAACTGACGCACGCGCTCGGCGTTGTGGACGTTAATGCCCTGATATAGGCGGTTCCACGTGAAGCCGAGAATACGGTCGGACAGACGAATCATCTCGTAGGAGAAGTTCGCGGCGATCTCTTCCATCAGCGCAATCGCGTTCTGCTGCGCTTTCTCGTGTGAAATTTTCTTGCTGCGCGCTTCGTCTTCTACTGCACGGGCAATCGCTTTGGATGCCAGAAGCTTGTTGAACAGATCCTGTCGCGCCGGAAGGCGTGGTCCCACGGCCGCCAGACGCTGGCGTGCAAAGTGCATCCGGGCAACGCGCGCCAGCTTTTGCGCAATGATCTTATCGGTGCCGTGTTCGTCCGCCATGCGGCGCAATGAAACGGAAGGAGAGAAGCGGACAAAGCTGTCGCGTCCCAGCCAGGAGACGGCGAAGAACTTCTGAATGCCGTTGAGCATGCGCAGCGGCGGGTTCTCTTCCCCTTTTTCGCGTCCCGGACGACGCCCAAACATCACCGACACCGGCACCATCTGTACGTCCAGATCGGGGTTGCTGCGGTGCAGATCGAGGTAGTCATGGAACAGCTTGATGGACTCTTCTTTCGGCGTGTAATAGGTAAACACGCGTGGCCCGCCATGAATGAACACGTAGCGCGGCAGCAGGGTGCCGTCGACTTCCAGCGGCTCAAGCGGGTCGGGTAAATCGTGCGCCAGACATTGAGCGCGAAGCGTCAGCAGGTCTGCCTTCGAGTTATAAGGCAAAACGTACATAATAGGGCGCGACGTATCGAGCCCTAATTCCAGCGCGGGTTCTGCTGGAATAGACTTACTTTTTACCAGTACGCTTAATGGTAAATTAAGTAATTTGTAGTAAATTCGTGGCCAGCCGGACATAAACGATGTAAAGCCTCTGGTTAATAATGCAATTGCGGCGCAAGGATAACAGAAAGCGCGCAAAATTTCTGTTGTTACCCGTCATACTTGAGGCTGTAGCGCAACGCGCTGTGCCCCCTGTTACAGACGCTCTTTTTCCTGAAAGGTTCTTTAAATGGCCAATAATACCACTGGGTTAACCCGAATCATTAAAGCCGCCGGCTATTCCTGGAAAGGTTTCCGTGCCGCGTGGATCAATGAAGCCGCATTTCGCCAGGAGGGTATCGCAGCTATTGTTGCGGTGATTATCGCCTGTTTCCTTGATGTTGACGCGATTACCCGCGTGCTTTTAATTGGCTCCGTACTGTTGGTGATGATAGTGGAAATTCTTAATAGCGCTATTGAGGCCGTCGTTGACCGTATTGGGTCAGAATTCCATGAGCTTTCTGGCCGTGCGAAAGACATGGGCTCTGCCGCCGTGCTGCTGTCGATTATCACTGCGGTAATAACCTGGGTCACGCTGCTTTGGTCACATTTCCGATGAGCCTCGAGGAATAATTAAGTCCCTGGTTTTTTGTGCAGTTTTTGGTTCCAAAATCGCCTTTGACTGTATATACTCACAGCATAACTGTATATACACCCAGGGGGCGGAATGAAAGCGTTAACGACCAGGCAGCAAGAGGTGTTTGATCTCATTCGGGATCATATCGGCCAGACGGGTATGCCACCCACGCGTGCAGAAATCGCGCAGCGTCTGGGCTTCCGTTCTCCTAATGCTGCCGAAGAGCACCTTAAGGCGCTGGCGCGTAAAGGCGTCATTGAGATAGTTTCCGGCGCGTCACGCGGTATTCGTCTGCTGGTGGAAGAAGAGACCGGTATTCCGCTGGTGGGTCGCGTCGCCGCAGGTGAACCCCTGCTGGCACAGCAGCATATCGAAGGGCACTATCAGGTTGACCCGGGCATGTTCAAGCCGAGCGCTGATTTCCTGCTGCGCGTTAGCGGAATGTCCATGAAAGATATCGGTATTCTTGATGGCGATCTGCTGGCGGTACACAAAACCCAGGACGTGCGTAACGGACAAGTGGTCGTGGCGCGCATCGATGATGAAGTGACGGTTAAGCGCCTGAAGAAACAGGGTAATACCGTACAGCTTCTGCCAGAAAACAGCGAGTTTTCCCCCATTGTAGTGGATCTCCGCGAGCAGAACTTCTCTGTTGAAGGCCTGGCGGTAGGTGTTATCCGCAACGGCGAATGGCTGTAATCTCTTCCTGACAGGCCGCAGTTCCTCTGCGGCCTGGCTTATTTTCTGATTCCGGTAATTTCAATGGCCTTGCTAACTTCTGCCGATAAGGCGTTGTGGCGTCTTGCGCTACCGATGATTTTTTCCAATATCACCGTTCCTCTGCTGGGGCTGGTTGATACGGCGGTAATCGGGCATCTGGATTCGCCGATTTATCTGGGCGGCGTCGCGATTGGCGCAACGGCGACCAGCTTCCTCTTTATGCTGCTGCTCTTTTTGCGCATGAGTACGACAGGCCTGACGGCCCAGGCGTACGGTGCAAAAGATCCCCTGCGTCTTGCTCGCGCGCTGGTTCAGCCGCTTATCCTGGCTTTTGGTGCCGGCGCGTTAATCGTTCTGTTGCGTACGCCGCTTATCGATCTGGCGCTTCATATTGTGGGCGGCAGTGATGCTGTACTGGAGCAGGCCCGGCGGTTCCTTGAAATTCGCTGGCTGAGCGCGCCTGCTTCACTGGCAAACCTGGTCCTGCTGGGCTGGCTGCTGGGCGTGCAGTATGCCCGCGCGCCGGTGATCCTGCTGGTGGTGGGTAACCTTCTCAATATTGTCCTCGATCTCTGGCTGGTAATGGGGCTGCACATGAACGTCCGCGGCGCGGCGCTGGCCACGGCAATCGCCGAATACGGCACGCTGCTTATCGGTTTGTGGATGGTCTGGCGCGTGCTGGCGATGCGCGGTATTACGCTTGCGCTGCTGAAAACGGCCTGGCGCGGCAATATGCGTAAGCTGCTGGCGCTCAATCGCGACATCATGCTGCGTTCGCTCCTGTTGCAGCTGTGCTTTGGCGCACTGACGGTTTTTGGCGCGCGCCTTGGGCCAGAAATAGTTGCGGTCAACGCCGTTCTGATGACGCTCCTGACCTTTACCGCATACGCGCTGGATGGCTTTGCTTACGCCGTAGAAGCGCACTCAGGTCAGGCCTATGGCGCGCGTGAAAGCGGCCAGCTGCGCGAAGTATGGCGTGCAGCCTGCCGGCAGGCGGGCCTGGTGGCACTGATTTTTGCGCTGGTTTACGCCTGCTTTGGCGGGCATATTGTCGCGCTACTCACCTCGTTGCCCACGCTGCGCGAGCTGGCAGATCGCTATATCCTCTGGCAGGTGGTTTTACCGGTGGTGGGCGTGTGGTGCTATCTGCTGGACGGCATGTTTATCGGTGCGACGCGAGGGGCGGAGATGCGTAACAGCATGGCCGTCGCTGCGGCGGGGTTCGGCCTGACGCTGTTGACGCTGCCGTATCTCGGCAACCACGGTCTGTGGCTTGCGCTGGCGGTCTTTCTCTCACTGCGCGGCCTTTCGCTGGCTGTTATCTGGCGTCGCCACTGGCGAAACAATACCTGGTTTCCTGCCCGAAGCGATATATCGTAACGGTTAAAGATTCCGAATATAAAACCAGCTGCCGAATCCTTAACTACAATAATAATCACGTCCAGCAGAAAAGAACGAAGCGGACGATACTCTTAGACGCTTAACACGAGGACACGATTATGAATAAAGATGAAATCGGCGGCAACTGGAAGCAATTCAAAGGTAAAGCGAAAGAACAGTGGGGTAAGCTGACAGATGACGATATGACCGTCATTGAAGGCAAGCGCGATCAGCTGGTAGGTAAAATCCAGGAGCGCTACGGTTACGAAAAAGATCAGGCGGAAAACGAAGTCAAAGACTGGGAAACCCGTAACGACTACCGCTGGTAACCGGACAGTACCCCAAAGGGCGGCCATGAGCCGCCTTTTTCTTTGCCGTCAGCGCGGCTTTTTCTTCACCAGAATGGAGTGATCGTGCTGGCAGGCATCCTGATGGCGGCATGATTCCACCTCCACGCAGGCAGAGCATAAGCCGTGTGCTTCTATCACGTTATGGCGTAGCGCAAAGCCCATTCTGGCTGCCAGCGTATGCATAATATCTTCCACGCCTTCTGCACCTTCCTCCTTTACCACGCCGCAACGATCGCAGATAAACATAGCGGACGTGTGGGTCGGCTGGTCGAAAAGGTGGCAAAGCACGTAGCTGTTTGTTGATTCCACCTTATGCACAAACCCTTGTTCGAGCAGGAAATCGAGCGCCCGGTAGACGGTTGGCGGTTTTGCCTGCGGCTCGCTTTCGCGCAGCAGGTCGAGCAAATCGTACGCGCTGATGGCGCCCTGCTGCAGGCTCATCAGACGCAGTACCTCAAGGCGCTGCGGGGTCAGGCGCACATTGCGTTGCGCGCACAGCTTTTCAGCTTGCGCTAACAGCTCTTTTGTGGACTTGTCCATCGGGCACCTCGGATGTGGAAAGGGTAGAAAACCCTCACTTTATCATGTTCTGATAAAAACACCGAGATCCGCCGGGCTGTGCTATACCTGACGCATCGCAAATGGGGAGAATGCATAATGAAAAGACCTGACTGTATTCGGCACTGGCGGGACGTAGAAGGTGCCGATAACGCCACCTATCCTGACAGCAACGAACATTTTTCAATTGGTGCGCCGCTGTCCCGCAAGCTGGGGCTGGGCCGCATCGGTATTCACCATGAACGGCTGCCGCCCGGACGCCGCACGTCTTATCCCCATGCTGAAAGCGACGAAGAAGAGTTTGTGTACGTTCTGGAGGGTTACCCGGAGGCCTGGATCAATGGCTATCTGTGGAAGCTCGAACCCGGAGACAGCGTGGGGTTCCCTGCCGGGACGGGAGTCTGCCATACCTTTATCAACAACACCGATGAAGAGGTGCGCTTGCTGGTAGTGGGGGAGGCCAATAAAAAACATAACCGCATCTACTATCCGCTCAATCCGGTATATGCCGCGACCCGCGAAGACCGCTGGGTGGATCATCCGCCTCAATTTTTTGGTCCGCACGATGGAAAACCTGGGCGAAAATAATTTCCTCTTCTATAAATATTGATGGTCGTCACATATTACAACAGGCCGGGATGGAATTTAACTTAAGGAAATAGCGGGTCTTTTTGCACTTATTCACAGCAATAGTTCGTTCCTGTTTGGGTGATAACAGACAGGGTTAACTAATAACAAACTATTTACGAGCACACTGTGAAAAAACATTTTAAGTTTTCGATGGTTAGCATCGCTGTCTCCTTTTTTATGGCAAATCAGGCGGGAGCAGCCAATACCTGGACGGAAGCGCGTAGTGACGCAATGGGCGGCACGGGCGTGGCAGCAGGCAGCTATGGCAGCGGGGCGTTAATCAACCCTGCGCTGCTGGCAAAGTCTAAACCTGAGGATGACGTGACGGTCATTTTGCCGTCCGTTGGCGTGCAGGTGACCGATGAAGACAATCTTCAGGACGAGATCGACACCATTAACGACAAAATCAATCGCTACAAGGATGTGGTTGATAGCCTGACGCCCATTGATATCATCACCAATCCATTAGGTTCGATCAATCAGTTCCAGGGCGCCGCGAAAGATCTCGCTGATGAGCTGGACTACCTGAAGGGCAAAACCGCACGCGCTAACGCGGGCGCCGGAATTGCCGTCAGTATCCCTAACGATGTGCTCTCGGTGGCCTTTATGGCGAAAGGCTACGCCCATGGCCGGGTCAGCTCCTCTATCGATCAGCAGGATATTGATTATCTGCGCGGTATTCAGGGAAGCGATGCGGTGGCTGCCGGCGTGGCGCTGGACGCCGCGCTAAACGGTACCGATCAAATCACCAAAAACCTGAACTCTACGGCGTCCGGCCGGGCGGCAATTGTGTCCGACTACGGTATTGCGGTGGCCCGCCAGTTCGATCTTGGCGGCGTTCCGGTTTACGTTGGCGTCACGCCAAAGCTGCAACAAACCTGGCTTTATAACTACACCACCTCAATCTACGATTACGACAGTAGTAAGTGGAACGACAGCCGCTACCGTACCGACGACACCGGCTTCAACGTCGATGCCGGTATTGCTGCTGATTTCGGTGAAAACTGGACGGTTGGCGTGAGTGGGCAAAATCTGATGTCGCGCGATATCGAAACCAAGGATATCCGCATCCGCAACGGGCGTACGGGAGAGGTGGTGAGTTATAAAGACACCTATCAGATCCGTCCGCTGGTGACCGCCGGAGCCGCCTGGCACAACGATCTGGTGACGCTGACCGCGGACGGTGACCTGACCGAAACCAAAGGCTTCAAAAGCGAAGATACCTCCCAGTATGCCGGCATTGGTGCTGAAGTCACGCCGCTTAGCTGGCTGGCGGTGCGCGCCGGTTACCGTGCGGACATGAAAGGTAATGACAGCAACGTCTTTACCGGCGGCGTCGGGTTTGCGCCGTTCAGCACCGTTCATGTCGATCTGATGGGGCTTTATGGCGAAGACGAAACCTGGGGCGCCGGCGCTCAGCTGAGCATGACGTTCTAAAGTACACCGGAGGCGCTGCGCCTCCGGCTTTTCTTTGTGCTATAGTAGCGCCCCTTTTCCACCAGATGCTTAAAACTTCGCCATGTTGTCAGAACGCCAGACCACCTTCCCAGCACACCGTTTCTCCATTGCGCCGATGCTCGACTGGACGGACAGACACTGCCGCTATTTCCTGCGCCAGCTCTCCCGCCATACGCTGCTGTACACCGAAATGGTCACCACCGGCGCAATTATCCATGGCAAGGGTGACTATCTGGCGTACAGCGAAGAAGAGCATCCGGTTGCGCTACAGCTGGGTGGCAGCGATCCGGCCACGCTGGCGCAGTGCGCAAAGCTGGCTGAAGCGCGCGGCTATGACGAGATTAACCTCAACGTCGGCTGCCCCTCCGACCGCGTGCAGAACGGCATGTTCGGCGCCTGTCTGATGGGTAACGCACAGCTGGTCGCAGACTGCGTCAAAGCGATGCGCGATGTCGTGTCCATTCCGGTTACGGTCAAAACCCGTATCGGCATTGACGACCAGGACAGCTACGAATTCCTGTGTGACTTCATCGACACGGTGTCAGGGAAGGGTGAGTGCGGCATGTTTATCATCCACGCCCGTAAAGCCTGGCTCTCGGGCCTCAGCCCGAAAGAGAACCGCGAGATCCCGCCGCTGGACTACCCGCGCGTGTACCAGCTGAAGCGCGATTTCCCGCATCTGACCATGTCGATCAACGGCGGAATTAAGTCGCTGGACGAAGCCAGAGCGCACCTCGAACATATGGATGGCGTGATGGTCGGGCGCGAGGCGTATCAAAACCCGGGCATCCTGGCGACGGTTGACCGTGAAATCTTCGGCACTGAAGGTGCCGACGCCGATCCGGTAGCCGTGGTGCGCGCCATGTATCCGTACATTGAGCGCGAGCTGAGCAACGGTACCTATCTGGGCCACATTACCCGCCACATGCTCGGCCTGTTCCAGGGCATTCCTGGCGCGCGCCAGTGGCGTCGCTACCTCAGCGAGAACGCGCATAAGGCCGGTGCGGATATTAACGTGCTGGAACACGCGCTGCGCCTGGTCGCGGATAAGCAATAAAATTCGCTAAAAGATGGTCAAAAACACCACGCCCTGCAACACGTTGCGGGGCGTTTTGTTTTCAAAACAAAGGGTTATTTTTGGCATGATTCTTGTAACGATTGCAGCATCATTCGGGAATTCGTGGGAGAGCACCATGCTGGAACTACTTTTTGTGATTGGCTTCTTTATCATGCTGATGGTCACGGGCGTATCGCTGCTCGGTATTCTGGCCGCGCTCGTTGTCGCTACGGTGGTGATGTTTGTCGGCGGACTGTTTGCCCTGACGATCAAGCTGTTGCCGTGGCTGCTGCTGGCGGTTGCGGTGGTATGGGCGATACGGGCGATTAAATCGCCAAAACTGCCCACTTATCAGCGTAATAACCGCTTTCGTTACTAAGGGATTGAGGGGTACGTCACATACCTGCAACTTTTCCGGCAGCAATGTTTAGAACAGAATAGGATTTACTTATCGAATCTGTCACTATGGCTGCCGCTAAAGAATTCATCGAGCTGTACCCTACATACAGCCGAACTAAAAAAAGAAAGGGCTTCCCACGGGAAGCCCAATTTCTTTTCAGAACTCAGGGAATGAGCAGGCTCGACCCCTGCGTCGCCCGGCTCTCCAGCACCTCGTGCGCCCGCTGCGCATCGGTTAGCGCGTACTTCTGCGCGTCGGCCACGTCCACTTTGATTACGCCGCTGGCGATCAGCGAAAACAGCTCGTTGCTGGCTTCCTCAAGTTCTTCCCGGCTGGTGATGTAACCCTGCAAAGAGGGGCGCGTGACGTACAGCGACCCTTTCTGATTCAGAATGCCCAGATTCACGCCGGTGACAGCGCCCGAGGCGTTACCGAAGCTCACCATCAGCCCGCGACGTTGCAGGCAGTCGAGCGAGGACTCCCAGGTATCTTTCCCCACCGAGTCATACACTACGCGCACTTTTTTGCCGCTGGTGATCTCTTTCAGCCGTTCAACGATGCTCTCTTCCCGGTAGTTGATCACCTGCCATGCGCCCGCGTCCAGCGCACGCTGGGCTTTCTGCGCGCTGCCGACGGTGCCGATCAGCTTCGCGCCCAGGGCCTTCGCCCACTGGCAGGCAATCAACCCCACGCCACCTGCGGCAGCGTGGAACAGAAACTGCTCATCCGGCTTAATTTCGTAGGTTTTGCGCAGCAGGTAAAAGACCGTCAGCCCTTTCAGGAATGAGGCGGCAGCCTGCTCGAAGGAGATAGCGTTTGGCAGAAGCGCCGCCTTCTCGGCCGGTACGTTATGAACGGAGCTGTAAGCACCCAGCGCGGACTGCGCGTACACCACGCGATCGCCTTCTTTAACGTGCTTAACCGCGCTGCCTACTTTGCTGACGATACCGGCCGCCTCGGTGCCCAGCCCGCTCGGCATTGATGGGGGCGGGTAGAGACCGCCGCGAATATAGGTATCGATGTAGTTAATGCCAATCGCTTTGTTTTCAACCTGAATTTCGTTCTCGCCAGGCGCAGCGGGGGTAAATTCAACCGCCTTCAGCACTTCCGGACCGCCGTGTTTCTGGAACTCAATGCGCGTTGCCATGCTCCCTCCGTAAGAAAAATATGGTAACCTTTCGACCCACTCTTTATCTCGGTAACTCCATTCACTATGGCAGGAAACAAACCCTTCAACAAACAGACTGAACCTCGTGAGCGTGATTATCAGGTCGCCGGGTTAAAAGTCCCGCCGCACTCGATTGAAGCGGAACAGTCCGTGTTGGGCGGTTTAATGCTGGATAACGAACGCTGGGACGACGTCGCCGAGCGCGTTGTCGCGGAAGATTTCTATACCCGCCCGCACCGCCATATCTTCACTGAGATGGCGCGTTTGCAGGAGTCGGGCAGCCCGATTGACCTGATTACGCTCGCAGAATCGCTGGAGCGCCTGGGGCAGCTGGACAGCGTCGGCGGGTTTGCCTATCTGGCGGAGCTGTCAAAAAACACGCCAAGTGCCGCGAACATCAGCGCCTATGCGGACATCGTTCGTGAGCGCGCCGTTGTTCGCGAGATGATCTCGGTGGCGAACGAAATCGCCGAGGCCGGTTTCGATCCGCAGGGGCGCACCAGCGAAGATCTGCTCGACCTGGCGGAATCCCGGGTCTTTAAAATCGCTGAAAGCCGCGCGAACAAAGACGAAGGGCCGAAAAACATCGCCGACGTGCTCGATGCCACCGTTGCGCGTATCGAACAGCTTTTCCAGCAGCCGCACGACGGCGTCACCGGCGTTAACACCGGCTATGACGATCTCAACAAGAAAACCGCGGGCCTACAGCCTTCGGATCTGATTATCGTCGCGGCGCGTCCGTCTATGGGTAAGACGACATTTGCGATGAACCTCGTCGAAAATGCGGCGATGTTGCAGGATAAGCCGGTGCTTATCTTCAGTCTTGAAATGCCCTCCGAGCAGATCATGATGCGTTCTCTGGCATCCCTGTCGCGCGTGGATCAGACCCGTATCCGTACCGGCCAGCTCGACGATGAGGACTGGGCGCGCATCTCGGGCACCATGGGCATTTTGCTGGAAAAGCGTAATATCTACATCGATGACTCCTCCGGCCTGACCCCGACGGAAGTGCGCTCCCGCGCGCGCCGCATCGCCCGCGAACACGGCGGCATCGGCCTCATCATGATCGACTACCTTCAGCTGATGCGCGTTCCGTCGCTCTCCGACAACCGTACGCTGGAAATCGCCGAGATCTCCCGCTCGCTCAAGGCGTTAGCCAAAGAGCTGCACGTCCCGGTGGTGGCGCTCTCCCAGCTTAACCGCTCCCTGGAACAGCGTGCTGACAAACGTCCGGTCAACTCCGACCTGCGTGAATCCGGCTCCATCGAGCAGGATGCCGACTTAATCATGTTCATCTACCGTGATGAGGTTTATCACGAGAACAGCGACCTGAAAGGGATCGCCGAAATTATTATTGGTAAGCAACGTAACGGTCCTATCGGTACGGTACGTCTTACCTTTAACGGCCAGTGGTCACGCTTTGATAACTATGCGGGCCCGCAGTACGACGACGAATAAGGATTTTTTACATGCAAGCGGCAACTGTTGTTATTAACCGCCGCGCTCTGCGACACAACCTGCAACGTCTGCGTGAGCTGGCACCCGCCAGCAGGCTCGTTGCAGTCGTGAAAGCGAACGCTTACGGTCACGGTCTTCTTGAGACCGCGCGAACGCTCCCCGATGCCGACGCCTTTGGCGTCGCCCGTCTCGAAGAAGCTCTGCGCCTGCGCGCGGGCGGCATAACGCAACCGATTCTGCTCCTCGAAGGCTTTTTTGACGCCGCCGATCTGCCGACCATTGCCGACCAGCATCTGCACACCGCGGTACACAATGAAGAACAGCTGGCCGCGCTGGAAACGGCCGGGCTGAGCGAGCCGGTTACCGTGTGGATGAAGCTCGACACGGGCATGCACCGTCTGGGCGTGCGCCCGGAAAACGCAGAGGCCTTTTATCAGCGCCTGTGCCGGTGCAAAAATGTGCGCCAGCCGGTGAATATTGTCAGCCACTTTGCCCGTGCCGATGAGCCTGAATGCGGTGCGACCGAGCAGCAGCTTGATATCTTCAACACCTTCTGCGAAGGCAAGCCGGGGATGCGCTCGATTGCGGCGTCCGGCGGTATTCTGCTGTGGCCGCAGTCGCACTTCGACTGGGCGCGCCCGGGCATTATTCTTTATGGCGTTTCGCCTCTGGAGCACAAACCCTGGGGGCCGGACTTTGGCTTCAGGCCGGTTATGTCGCTGGTTTCAAAGCTGATTGCCGTGCGCGAGCACAAAGCGGGGGAGCCGGTGGGCTACGGCGGAACCTGGACCAGCGAGCGCGATACGCGCCTCGGCGTGGTGGCGATGGGCTACGGCGACGGTTATCCGCGCGCTGCCCCAACGGGTACGCCGGTGCTGGTCAACGGCCGGGAAGTGAAGATTGTCGGCCGCGTGGCGATGGATATGATTTGTGTCGATCTGGGGCCAGACGCGCAGGATAAGGCGGGCGATGAAGCGGTAATGTGGGGTGAAGGCCTGCCCGTTGAGCGCATTGCTGAAATCACAAAAGTGAGTGCTTACGAACTTATTACGCGGCTGACGTCGCGGGTGGCGATGAAATACATCGACTAACACATTGTCCGGGAAGGGATATGTCACCATCTGAAATGGCTGCTTGTCTGGCCTATGCGCTCTCCGTCTGGCTGGCGGCCAGAAACAATATCAATACGTGGTGGATCGGCATTCTCGGCAGCGGGCTATACGCCTGGGTCTTCTATTCGGTGCAGCTCTATGCCGATGTTACCCTCCAGCTCTTCTTCATCATCACGAGCATAGCGGGGTGGATACACTGGCTTAAAGGGCACCGTGGAGATGTATTACCTGTACGGCGAACCAGGCCTGGGCATATTGCTATTTTGCTAGCCTGCGCCACGATTGTGGCGGCGGGGTATGGACTGATATTGCATCTCTACACCAATGCCTGGGCCCCCTGGCTGGACTCCCTTATTTTAACATTCAGCGTCCTTGCTCAGTTTATGTTGATGGGACGGCGCCTGGAAAACTGGTACGTGTGGCTGGCAGTAAACACGCTGGCAGTTCCGCTGTATGCGACGAGAGAGCTGTATCTGACGGCCGGTTTATACCTGGCGTTTTGGTGTAATGCCTGGCATGGACTGTATCAATGGCGTAAGGAACTCCGTACGCAATGAAGCGTTACCCAACCGGCCTGGTCGTGGGCAAATTTGCACCTTTACATTTAGGCCATGAAGCGCTTATCCATGCAGCGCTCGCGCAGTGCGATACGGTCGTTATCATCAGCTATTCGTCGCCTGAAATACCGGGCTACGAGCCAGAAAAGCGGCTTCACTGGTTACGGACGCGTTTCCCTCAGTGCCGCCACCTTGTGCTGTCTGAGCCGGTGATGGCGACCCACGATATTGCGCCACCGCCACCGAATGACGCTGGTGACGATCTCCATCGTCATTACGTTGCCACGCTGTGTGAAGACGTTCTGCACTGTCAGCCGCAGGCGGTATTTACCGCAGAAGACTATGGGGACGGTTTTGCGGGTGTGTTAAGCCAGCGTTTCGGATCCCCGGTTATGCACGTGCGGCTTCAGCGCCCGGAGGGCCCTGATGCGCCCTCAGGCACGCTTATTCGCTCCGATGTTCATCGCTACCGTGAGATGCTCCCGGCGGAGGTTTACCGGAGTTTTGTCTTTCGAATTTGCTTATTAGGCGGCGAATCGACGGGCAAAAGCACGCTTTCCCGGGCGTTGGCAGCAGCGCTTAACGCGCCCTGCGTCGCTGAGTTCGGGCGCGAATACTGGGAGGAAAAGAACGGAGTACTGGAATGCGACGATCTCCTGCATATTGCGCGTGAGCAGGTGCGGCGTGAGGAAGCAGCCAGCACGGCGCCTTATCTGATCTGCGATACGTCGCCCTTAACCACGCTGTTTTATACGCTCGACCAGTATGGCTCGGCGCCTCAGGCGCTGCACGACTTAGCCGGGCGGGACTATTCGCTGGTTATACTGTGCGGCGATGAATTTCCATTTGTACAGGATGGTACCCGGCAAGGCGCGGCGTTTCGCCACAGGCAGCAGGCGTGGTATGTCGCTGAACTGGCGCGCCGAAATATCCCGTATTTACACGTCACAGGGTCGACGTCTGAGCGTATCGAACGAATTCGTCGGCATATACAGAAACGGTTTTCATAACCTTCTCGATCTTCTCCTGCTTCCGGTTTATTGTGGAATTCCCTGCCGCAAAAAAAATCCGGAGAACATCGCGTGTTTCAGAAAGTAGACGCCTACGCCGGCGACCCTATCCTCTCCTTGATGGAGCGTTTCAAAGAAGATCCTCGCAGCGATAAAGTGAACCTCAGCATCGGTCTTTATTACAACGAGGACGGCATTATTCCTCAGCTACAGGCCGTTGCCGAAGCTGAAGCGCGTCTTAACGCCACGCCGCACGGTGCTTCGCTTTATCTGCCGATGGAAGGGTTAAACGCATACCGCAATACCATCGCGCCGCTGCTGTTTGGTGCGGACCACGCGGTGCTAGCGCAAAAGCGCGTGGCCACTATCCAGACGCTGGGTGGCTCGGGTGCGCTGAAGGTGGGCGCTGATTTCCTGAAAAAATATTTCCCGGATTCCGGCGTATGGGTCAGCGACCCGACGTGGGAAAACCACGTGGCCATTTTTGAAGGCGCGGGCTTTAAGGTCGCGACCTATCCGTGGTTTGACAGCGAAACCAACGGCGTGCGCGTTGACGCGCTGCTTGAAAAACTCAATACCCTGCCGGAGCGCAGCATCGTGCTGCTGCACCCGTGCTGCCATAACCCGACCGGTGCCGATCTCACGAATACGCAGTGGGATGCGGTAATCGAAGTGCTGAAGGCGCGAAACCTGATCCCGTTCCTCGACATCGCCTATCAGGGCTTCGGCGCGGGCATGGAGGAGGACGCGTACGCCATTCGCGCTATCGCCAGCGCGGGTCTGCCTGCTCTGGTCAGCAACTCCTTCTCGAAAATCTTCTCACTGTACGGCGAGCGCGTTGGCGGCCTTTCCGTGGTGTGTGACGATGCTGAAGCGGCAGGCCGCGTGCTCGGCCAGCTTAAAGCGACGGTCCGCCGGATCTACTCCAGCCCGCCGAACTTTGGCGCGCAGGTGGTGGCGACCGTACTGGGCGATGACCAGCTGAAAGCCAGCTGGCTCGCGGAAGTGGAAGCGATGCGTAAGCGCATTCTGTCGATGCGCCAGGAGTTGGTTAACGTGCTGAAAGAGGCGGTGCCGGGGCATAACTTCGACTATCTGCTCAAGCAGCGCGGGATGTTCAGCTACACCGGGCTAAGCGCTGCGCAGGTCGATCGCCTGCGCGAAGAGTTCGGCGTCTACCTGATCGCCAGCGGCCGCATGTGCGTGGCGGGGCTGAACGCCAGCAACGTTCAGCGCGTGGCGCAGGCCTTTGCCGCCGTCATGTAAGCACTCACTAACTATCCCTCTCCCTCTCCCTGTGGGAGAGGGTCGGGGTGAGGGCATCAGGCTGCTCAGGTCGATGTCCCGCTTTGTGATCTTCTTCTTTTTATTCAGCTTCATAAGTAAAAACTCCTTTCCATCCCCTCCCGTCGGGGTTATGGTCGGATAGTTTTTTGACCATCCACTCAAATTAAAACGATAACAAGCTGAATATTCAGGGGAAAATATGCGCAAGATCACACTGGCGCTCAGCGCCGCCTGCTTATTGTTCTCGCTTAATAGCGCCGTAGTGGCGCGAGCCTCCGCACCGACGCCGCTTTACACCGGAACCACCGCCGCCATTCTTGCCGAACAGGCGCCCATTCACTGGGTCTCTGTGGCACAAATTGAAAACAGCCTGACGGGTCGGCCGCCGATGGCCGTGGGTTTCGACATTGACGACACCGTTCTCTTCTCCAGCCCCGGCTTCTGGCGCGGCAAAAAAACTTATTCGCCGGGCAGCGAAGCCTATCTGAAAAATCCGGAATTCTGGGAAAAGATGAACAACGGCTGGGATGAGTTCAGTATCCCGAAAGAGGTTGCCCGCGCGCTTATCGCCATGCACGTAAAGCGCGGCGACAGCATCTACTTTGTAACCGGGCGCAGCCAGACCAAAACCGAAACCGTATCGAAAACGCTGCAGGATGATTTCCTGATCCCGGCAGCCAGCATGAACCCGGTCATTTTTGCCGGTGACCATGAAGGGCAAAACACCAAAACCCAGTGGCTGGAAAAGAAAAACATCAGGGTGTTCTACGGCGATTCGGATAACGACATCACTGCGGCGCACGACGTGGGAGCCAGAGGCATCCGGGTGTTACGCGCCTCGAACTCGACCTACCGGCCGCTGCCAATGGCCGGAAAATTTGGCGAAGAGGTGATCGTTAACTCCGAATATTGAGGCGTTAGCGGCGGGTTGATTCTTTTTTAAGCAAATCTCGCCGCGCGGGTTTTACCTTTCGCTTTCTTGCTGCACACTTAGAAAGATTCATCTTTCAACACGGAGCAGCACATGTGGTATCAACAGACCCTGACCCTAAGCGCAAAACCACGCGGATTTCACCTTGTGACGGACGAAGTCATCGGTCAAATCCGCGACCTGTCGCGCGTTAAAACGGGTTTACTGCATCTGCTGCTTCAGCACACCTCAGCTTCTCTCACGCTTAATGAAAATTGCGATCCCACCGTCCGGTCCGATATGGAAAGACATTTCCTGAAAAGCGTTCCGGATAACGCTCCGTATGAGCATGATTACGAGGGGGCGGACGATATGCCTTCGCATATCAAATCCTCTTTGCTGGGCGTCTCGCTGATGCTGCCGGTCCACAATGGACGCCTGCTTTTGGGTACCTGGCAGGGGATCTGGCTGGGAGAGCATCGCATTCACGGTGGTTCGCGTAAAATTATCGCAACGCTACAAGGGGAATAATGATGACAATTTCGGAGATACTTCAGTACTGCATGAGCAAGCCTGGCGCGGAACAAAGCGTTCACAGCGACTGGAAAGCCACGCAGATCAAAGTGGGTGACGTGCTGTTCGCGATGGTGAAAGAGGTGGAGGGACGTCCTGCGGCGTCGCTGAAAACCAGCCCGGAACTGGCCGATTTACTGCGCCAGCAGCACGATGACGTCAGGCCAAGCAAGCATCTGAATAAAGCGCACTGGAGTACGGTGTTTCTCGACGGCTCGCTGCCGGGATCGCAGATTTACTATCTGGTAGACGCGTCGTATCAACAGGCGGTTGAGCTGCTGCCGGAAACAATTCGTCAGCAGCTCTCCGTGTGACGATTACAGCAGTGGTTTGAGGAAGCGCGCGGTGTGCGAGGCTTCGCACTCTGCAACGGTCTCTGGCGTACCGGAGACGAGGATTTCACCGCCGCCGCTGCCGCCTTCCGGGCCGAGATCGACAATCCAGTCCGCGGTTTTAATCACGTCCAGGTTGTGCTCAATGACCACGATAGTGTTGCCCTGATCGCGCAGCTGGTGCAGCACGTCCAGCAGCTGCTGGATATCCGCAAAGTGCAGGCCGGTGGTCGGCTCGTCCAGAATATACAGCGTCTGACCGGTACCGCGTTTGGACAGCTCACGCGCCAGCTTCACGCGCTGCGCTTCCCCGCCGGACAGCGTCGTCGCTGACTGTCCCAGACGAATATAGGTCAGACCCACGTCCATCAGCGTTTGCAGCTTGCGTGCCAGCGCAGGGACGGCGTCAAAGAACTCGCGCGCCTCTTCGATGGTCATATCCAGCACTTCGTGAATGGTCTTGCCTTTGTACTTAATCTCCAGCGTTTCGCGGTTATAGCGCTTGCCTTTGCACTGGTCGCACGGCACGTAGATATCCGGCAGGAAGTGCATTTCAACCTTGATCACGCCGTCGCCCTGGCACGCTTCACAGCGGCCGCCGCGCACGTTAAAGCTGAAGCGTCCTGGCGTATACCCGCGCGAGCGCGCTTCCGGCACGCCGGCAAACAGTTCACGTACGGGCGTAAAGACGCCGGTATAGGTCGCCGGGTTGGAGCGCGGCGTGCGGCCAATCGGGCTCTGGTCGATATCGATAACCTTATCGAAATGCTCCAGCCCCTGAATGTCGCGGTACGGCGCAGGTTCGGCCAGCGTCGCGCCGTTCAGCGCCGTCTGCGCAATCGGGAACAGCGTATCGTTGATCAGCGTCGATTTACCGGAACCGGACACGCCGGTAATACAGGTGAACAGCCCGACGGGCAGCGTCAGGGTCACGTCTTTCAGGTTGTTGCCGCGCGCCCCGGTTAGCTTCAGCACTTTTTCCGGGTTCGCTGCCACGCGCTGTTTCGGCACTTCAATCTTGCGCTTTCCGCTCATGTACTGACCGGTCAGCGACTCCGGCACCGCCATAATGTCTTTCAGCGTTCCTTCCGCAACCACCTGGCCGCCGTGCACGCCAGCGCCCGGGCCGATGTCAATCACGTGGTCTGCGGCGCGAATTGCGTCTTCGTCGTGCTCAACCACGATCACCGTGTTGCCAAGGTTGCGCAGGTGAACCAGCGTGCCGAGCAGACGTTCGTTATCGCGCTGGTGCAGGCCGATAGACGGCTCATCCAGCACGTACATCACGCCGACCAGGCCCGCGCCAATCTGGCTCGCCAGACGAATACGCTGGGCTTCACCGCCGGACAGGGTTTCCGCGGAGCGGGAAAGCGTCAGGTAGTTCAGGCCGACGTTAACGAGGAACTTCAGACGGTCGCCGATCTCTTTCAGCACTTTTTCGGCGATTTTCGCCCGCTGGCCGGAGAGCTTCAGGTTGTTGAAGAAGTCCATCGCGTGGCCGATGCTCATGTCTGAGATGGTCGGCAGCGCCGTGTTTTCAACAAACACGTGGCGCGCTTCGCGACGCAGGCGCGTGCCCTCGCAGGTGGCGCAGGAGCGGTTGCTAATGAACTTCGCCAGCTCCTCGCGCACCGCGCTGGATTCGGTCTCTTTGTAGCGGCGCTCCATGTTGTGCAGCACCCCTTCAAACGGGTGACGGCGCACGGAGGTATCGCCGCGATCGTTCATGTATTTGAACTCGATGTTCTCTTTACCGGAGCCGAACAGGATCACTTTGTGCACGTTTGCGCTCAGGCTGGCCCACGGGGCTTCGACGTCGAACTTATAGTGCTCCGCCAGCGATTTCAGCATCTGGAAGTAGTAAAAGTTACGCTTATCCCAGCCGCGAATGGCCCCGCCCGCCAGCGACAGCTCCGGGTTCTGGATCACGCGGTCCGGATCGAAGTACTGCTGCACGCCCAGGCCGTCGCAGGTTGGGCATGCGCCCGCCGGGTTGTTGAACGAGAACAGGCGCGGTTCCAGCTCACGCATGCTGTAGCCGCAAATCGGGCAGGCGAAGTTAGCGGAGAACAGCAGCTCTTCCGCTTTTGCGTCGTCCATGTCGGAAACCACCGCCGTGCCGCCGGAGAGCTCCAGCGCCGTTTCAAAGGATTCCGCCAGACGGGTCGCCAGATCGTCACGCACCTTAAAGCGGTCAATCACCACTTCGATGGTGTGTTTCTTTTGCAGCTCCAGCTTTGGCGGATCCGACAGGTCACACACTTCGCCATCGATACGGGCGCGGATATAGCCCTGGCTTGCCAGGTTTTCCAGCGTTTTGGTGTGCTCGCCCTTGCGCTCTTTAATAATTGGCGCAAGCAGCATCAGGCGTTTGCCTTCCGGCTGCGACAGCACGTTATCCACCATCTGGCTTACGGTCTGCGCCGCCAGCGGGACGTCGTGGTCCGGACAGCGCGGCTCGCCCACGCGCGCATACAGCAGACGCAGGTAGTCATGGATTTCGGTAATCGTACCGACCGTGGAGCGCGGGTTATGCGACGTGGATTTCTGCTCAATGGAGATAGCAGGCGATAACCCTTCAATATGGTCTACATCCGGTTTTTCCATCAGCGACAGGAACTGACGCGCGTACGCCGAGAGTGATTCAACGTAACGACGCTGTCCTTCGGCATACAAGGTGTCGAAAGCCAGTGAGGATTTGCCAGACCCCGAAAGCCCGGTCACGACGATAAGTTTGTCGCGAGGGATTATGAGGTTGATATTCTTGAGATTATGGGTGCGGGCGCCCCGAACTTCGATCTTATCCATTCACCTTTCCCGGTTGGAACACGGATTGCCTGATTTGTTTGAAGGACAAACGGCTGTCAGAAACGGCTAATTATGACACAAAATGACCTGTTTGAATATACAGTATTGGAATGCATTTTCTGATTGTCTGTGTAACAATGTCGAGTCCGCGAGAGAACTCTGGAACATGCTACGCAACTATCAAAGTGTCGCATGGAAATGGTACACTCGCGCGTTTACACTATTAAGAAACGTATTCAGGAGACACGAACATGGCCAGCAGAGGCGTAAACAAGGTGATTCTCGTCGGTAATCTGGGCCAGGACCCGGAAGTACGCTACATGCCGAGTGGTGGCGCAGTTGCCAACATTACGCTGGCTACTTCCGAATCCTGGCGTGATAAAGCGACCGGTGAAATGAAAGAGCAGACCGAATGGCACCGCGTAGTGCTGTTTGGCAAGCTGGCAGAAGTGGCCGGTGAATATCTGCGTAAAGGCTCTCAGGTTTACATTGAGGGCCAGCTGCGCACCCGCAAATGGACCGATCAATCCGGTCAGGAAAAATACACCACGGAAGTGGTGGTCAACGTTGGCGGCACCATGCAGATGCTGGGTGGCCGTCAGGGCGGTGGCGCACCAGCGGGTGGCGGTCAGCAGCAGGGCGGCTGGGGCCAGCCTCAGCAGCCACAGGGCGGCAACCAGTTCAGCGGCGGCGCGCAGTCACGTCCGCAGCAGCAGTCTGCTCCGGCACCGTCTAACGAACCGCCAATGGATTTTGACGACGACATCCCGTTCTGATTGTCTTCAGCACTAAAAAAAGCCCTGCTGTTGCAGGGCTTCTTGTTTAATACTCATCACGTTATATTGGGTACCTGACCCATATCATCCGCGAGGAGCTATGCCACAACAACTCTTTGATCCCGCAGACGTTCAGAAGACATTCGCAATGCTCACGGTGGATAACCACAACGCTGCGTTGCTGAATGAAATTTCCCCTTGCGCGTCAGTGGATGAAGAACTGTGCTTTGGCCCATTCCCGCCGGGATATCATTTTGTCAGAGCTGAAAATCGAATTGCTGATATTCCTAATGAGCACTTTGAACTGGCGCTGGTCAATGAAATTACGCAGGAGATTGTTTACTACAATCGCGTGATTTATCAGAAAGATGCATTTTTAAATTACATGCCAGTGACGCAAATTCTGATATGGCGCTCGCCTAAACCGTCGCACCGTGGCGTGTTGCGCGATTTGCCAGGAAAAGTGTTTTCTCACTATTTACTGGAAAAATACAACGTCATTGTTACAGACCGCCATCAGACACGAGATGGCATGAGCTTCTGGCAGTCGCGTCTATATGATGCCATCGCCAGTGGGCATCATTTGTATGCGTACGACATGATCAGCTGTGAAATGCGGCCGATTGTGAAAGACAGTGATATAGGCGATCAGGTGAACTGGCTTTGGGGCGATGAAGAGCACCACCAGAACCGACTGGCGATTATCAGTAAATTTCCGCTGCCGATTAGCGCGTAGGTGTGTTAGTACGCGATGGCCAACGCGGCTACGGGCGGTAAAAAACTACACCACCACGCACATCGGCCTGCCCGATACCGGCTCCGGATGGATTTCCGCCTCCACGTTAAACACGGCTTTCAGCAACGCGGGGGTCATCACCTCCTCTGGCGTACCCTGCGCCATCACGCGTCCGCTTGCCAGCACCACCAGATAATCGCAGTAGCGGCTTGCCTGATTTAAATCGTGCAGCACCGCGACCACCGTTTTTCCCTGCGTCCTGAGGTCACCCATCAGACGCATCAGCTCAACCTGATGATTAATGTCCAGATACGTCGTTGGCTCATCAAGCAGCACGACGGGGGTATCCTGCGCCAGCACCATTGCCAGGAACGCGCGCTGGCGCTGGCCGCCAGACAGTTCGGTTAACCGCCGGTCAGCCAGAGCGTGGGTCTGGGTCTGGCTCATGGCCACGTTAACGCGGGCATTGTCTTCAACGGATAAACGCCCCCATAGCGGTAGCCACGGGCTGCGGCCATAAGAGACCAGTTCCCGAACGGTGATCCCCTCGGGCGTTAAATGGTGTTGCGGCAGCAAGGCCAGACGACGAGCCAGCTGGCGGGCCGTCATGCCTGCGACAGGCTGTTCATCAAGCAGTATTGTCCCGGACTCAGGGGTTAACAGCCGGGAAAAACAGTTCAGGAGCGTCGATTTTCCACAGCCGTTCGGGCCGAGCAACGCGGTGATCTTTCCGGCAGGCAGCGTAAGAGATAGCCCGTCGAGCACCGTTTGCGTGCCGTAGCGGAGGGACAGATTTTCAGTTCGTAACGTCATTTATCGCATTCTCACAAGCAGCCAGACGAACCACGGCGCGCCGATAATCGCGGTCATAACGCCTGCCGGAAGCTCCAGCGGCGGATGAATCACCCGCGCCAGCAGGTCGGCGATAACCAGTAACAGCGCGCCCGTCAGGGCAGAAACGGGCAGCAGCCTGCGGTGTCTTCCGCCGGTAATTTTTCGCACCATATGCGGCACCACGAGGCCGATAAAGCTGACGGGGCCGCAGACGGCCACGCCGGTTGCGGTCATGGCAACCGCCAGCAGGAGGCCCCGAAACCGGGTGCGGGATACCGATACGCCGAGCGTGGCTGCCCGGGCATCGCCCAGGGCCAGCAGGTCAAGATCGCGGCAAAAACGCAGGCTCAGGGGCAGAAATACCATCAGCAGCGGCACGGCAATTTTCACAAAGGTCCAGTCTCGTCCCCACAGGCTGCCGGTCAGCCACGTCAGGGCACTGTTCACATCCTGCGGGTGCAGGAGCATGAGGTAATCCGTCAGGCTTGCCCAGCAGGCTGAAAGGGCGACCCCCGTCAGCGCCAGCTTCATCGCCTGTCGGGTATTTGCCAGCATTTTCAGCAGGAAAAGACCCGCCATGCCTCCGGCAAACGCCAGCAGCGGCAGGACCATTACCGGCAGCGACGGGATAAGCAGCAAAGCGCCCACCGAGGCAAGGCTGGCGGCATGGTTGATGCCGAGAATATCCGGCGAGGCCAGGGGATTACGTACGATCCCCTGCACCAGCACGCCCGCCACCGCGAGGGCCGCCCCGACAAACAGCGCCAGCAGCAGGCGCGGCAGTCGGTAATCCATCAATACGTAATAGTGCTCGCGTCCGGGCTGCCAGTCGGTCAGCAGCGAACGCCACGGAACGAGGATTACGCCCAGATGGAGCGACAGCAGGGAACACCCTGCCAGGGCAAGCACGATGGCCAGCACCTTTTTCATCCCCGCCTCCTGACCAGCCAGACAAAGCAGGGGGCACCGGCCAGCGCCAGCACCGCGCCGGCGGGAAGATCGCCGGGGAAAGCCAGCGCGCGGGCGAGTACATCAGCCAGCAGCATAAACATCGCGCCCAGCAGCATGCTTATCGGCAAGACGCTGCGCTGATCGAATCCTGTCCAGTAGCGTGCCAGATGCGGCATCAGCAGCCCGATAAAGGCCACCGGCCCCGCCACGCTGACGCAGGCTCCCACCAGAAGTAACACCAGTACGTTGATGATGAGGCGCAGCCTCGGCAGATCCACCCCCAGCGTATGGGCGGTGCTGTCGCTGACGTTAAGCAGATTCAGCTGCTTCGCCAGCAGCAACACGACCGGCGCGGCAATGGCCACCACCGGCAGGAGCTGCCAGAACTCCTGCCAGCGGGCGTGTGAAACGCCCCCTGCGAGCCAGTAGAAAATGCCGTAAGCGTGATCTTCCGCCAGCAGCAGCGTAATGCGGGTCAGGGCCATGCAAAAGGCCGACAGGGCGATACCCGCGAGGATCAGCCTGTTTCTGTCCTGCGTATGGCGAAATCCGCCGCCTGCGGTCATCACCAGCAGCCAGCTCGCGCCGCCGCCGCATGCGGCGATGAAGGAGAGGGAAAAACCGGCCACCGGCGTCGGGCTCAGCGCGCTGGTAAGCGCCATGGCCAGCGCTGCCCCGCTGTTAATGCCGAGCAGGGAAGGAGAGGCCATGGGGTTATGCGTCATGGTTTGCAGGAGCGAGCCTGCAAGGGCCAGGCTTGCACCGGTCAGGATCGCAACCAGGCTGCGCGGTAGCCTGAGGTTTTGCACCAGCGCCTCGGGGAGCGTCGGCGCGTGGCCAGGCAGCAGGGCGCGAAAAGCGTCAGCCCCGGAAACGGGAATGGCCGAGTAGCAAAACAGGCTCAGCCAGAAAAGAAGCAAGAGCGCGACAGCGGGGAGGCCCCACCGTAGCGCCGGATGTCTGATAGGCATTATTTCACATCGGATAAAGGCTGGTGATGAACGATTTTTACCGTATCGCTGGCGATGCGCTCGGCGGCGAAAATACCGCGCATCCGCGCCCAGGCGTTGCTGTCGACCGAAACAACCTGCTGTTTTTGCGCCGCGGTTAACATCTGCCAGAGCGGATCCTGCTGCCAGCGCTTAACGATGCTCTCTTCGCGATAATGCGCAACCAGCAGCCAGGCCGGATTGAGCGCCAGCAGCTGCTCCAGCCCAACAGACGGCATGGATGCCCCGGCCATCGCCGTCGGCACCTTTAGCCCCAGGGCGGTCAGGACGCTGCCGGTATAGGTCTCCCGGGTGTGCAGGTTGAACTGCTGTTCCCGGGAGGTACCGAAGATCGCCAGCGTTCCCTTTGGCAGCTGGCTGGCCCACTGCGCCATCAGCTGTTTATGACGCGCCAGCCTGGCCTTCATCTGTGCTGATTTCCCCACAACGTCGCCGATGAGGGCGGCAGACTGCAGGTTTTCCGCGTACGTTTCGTTCCGTGACTTGAGCAATAATACCGGAGCAATATTCTGCAACGCGCCATAGATGCCTGAATGACGGCTGCTGTCGGCAATAATCAGGTCCGGCTTCAGGGCACTTATCGCCTCCAGGCTCGGCTGCGCACGCGTGCCGACGGACTGCCAGGGCTTCAGCCGCGCGCGCACCTCGGGGAGGATGCGGTTGGTATCGTTATCGTCGGCAATACCGACCGGGCTGACGTCTACGGCGGCCAGCGCGTCTGCGAACGACAGCTCCAGTACCACGATCCGTTGCGGCGTTTTATCCAGCGTAAACGTGCCGCGTTCGTCCTGAACCGTGACGGCAAAGGCGTGGCCGGCGATCAGCAGCAGAGCGGCGAAAAGGGTGCGTAATGGTGTGAACATGTGAGTAGCCTGTGTCCTGTAGCGCTTCGCTGACCCGACCTGCAAAACCCGCGTGCAGGTCGGGCTGGCGGGAGTTAAAACTTCAACGACCCCTGCATATACAGCGTGCGCGGCTGGCCAGCGTAGATGCCTTTGTTGTTGTCGTCGTAAGAGCGGGTGAAGTACGCCTGGTCGAAGATGTTTTTCACCCCGAACGCCAGGTTGAGATCGGCCATCCGTGGGCCAAAGTCGTACGCCACGCGCGCGCCCCAGAGCATAAAGCCCGGAATGCGTCCGGTGCTGCCGTCGGCGCTCTCTTTAACGGTGTTGGCGTTATCCGCAAACTGGCTGGACTGGAAATCGCCGTTCAGGTTGAACGTCCAGCTGCCCGGCCTGTAGTCCACGCCCAGAGTACCTTTGTGTTTCGGGGAGAATGGCACCTGATTGCCATAGGTGTCGCCTTTCTCGCGGATCTCCGCATTCACGTAGGCGTAGCTTGCGTAAACAGAGACGTTATCCAGCGTCGGGGTCAGGGTACCGAGATCGTAACGAGCCTGGGTTTCCAGCCCGGTGTGGCGCGTTTTGCCGCGCGCGGTAACGGTGTCGTTAGTCTGGTTAGAGTCGTACTGATTGTTAAAGTTAATCAGGAACAGCCCCATTTCCGCCGTCAGCACCCCATCGTCGTATCGGGTGCCGAGCTCCCAGGTTCGCGCTTTTTCCGGTTCCACATTGCCGCTTTGCACAGCCTTGCCAATCTGGCTGTACTGTACGGTGCCGAACGAGCCTTCGGTGTTTGCATAAAGATTCCAGCTGTCAGTCAGGTGATAGAGCACGTTTAGTGCCGGAAGCGGGGCGTTGTAGCTCACTTCCTGGTGCGTGCCTTTGATGCCGTTGTTCTGGTATGACTCGATATGTTCAAAACGCATGCCCGGCGTGATGGTCCAGTTGCCGACGTCAATTTTGTCATCCAGATACCAGGCGTGCGCCTCGGTACCGGAGCGGGTGTCACGGTCGTAAGGGCTTGAACCGGACGGCAGCTGGCCGCTACGGGTGGCGGTGTAGTAGCGCATTTCGTGGGTGGATTCATTCACGTAGCGATAACCTACGCCCACTTCGTGCGCGGTCGGGCCGATCGTAAAGCTCTGGCTGTAACGTGGCTCGATGCCGCGTACCCAGTAGTTTCGCGGGGAGAGCGTGATACGTTTCCCCTGCTCCAGATAGCCACTGCGCAGGGTTTGGGTATAAAAGCCCTGAACGGTAAACTTATGCTGACCGTCAGGCTGGTACTGATAGCCCAGGCTTGCCAGCTTGCGACGGCCCCAGAAACGATCGTACGGACGGGTAGATTGCCAGCGGTCGGCGTTGTAATCCGCGCGGGACAGGCCGCCGGGCATATCTGCTTCGCCGTCGTAGTATTGCAGCAGGCTGGTAAAGCTGTGCACGTCGTTCGGCGCATATTTGCTTTTCAGCATCAGGTCGTCGATGCGGGTTGCGCTGTGCTCGCGCCAGTCGCTGCCGCGGGTGCCGGAGTAGAGCAGGGCAGTGCCGAATCCGCTATCCGCCGTGCCGCCCACCATCAGGTTGTGGGTCTCTTTCGGGTTGTTTTGTGAGGAGGTGGGGCTGAGCTGGCCTTCCACCCCCGCTTCGATGCCGAAATCCTGTGGGATCGCGCGGGTGACAAAGTTCACCACGCCGCCCACGCTTTGCGGCCCGTAGCGAACCGCTCCGCCGCCGCGCACCACGTCAATCGCATCCATGTTGCCGAGCGAGACGGGTGCAAGAGAGAGCTGCGGCTGGCCGTAGGGGGCAAACGGCACAGGAATACCGTCCATCAGCACGGTCGAGCGGCTGGCCAGACGCGGGTTGAGGCCGCGAATACCAAAGTTCATCGCCAGATCGTGGCTGCCGGTTCCGTTATTGTCCGGGGCGTTAACGCCGGGAATGCGGTTGAGCACTTCGCGCGTGGTGGTTGCGCCGGTTTTGGCGAAATCCTCACGGCGAATCGCATCGCGCGCGCCGGCATGTTCGAATACGTCGTTTTCACGCGCTTCGCCCAGCCAGTCTCCTGATACGATCAGGGCATCTTCCTGTGGAGCGGGAGCAGGCTCCAGCGTCCAGCTGTTGTTACCCAGCGCTTTAACCTGCAGGCCACTGCCGTTCAGCAGCTGCTGCAGGCCGCTTTCGACGCTGTAGTCGCCGTGCAGACCGTTACTTTGCCTGCCGCGCGTCAGGCTGGCGTCAACCGACAGGGTAATTCCGCTGCGTGCGGCATACTGGTTAAGCGCTTTATCGAGCGTGCCCGGTGCGATATCGACCTGTACGGCGAAGGCGGATAGCGAAAGCCCGGCCAGCGGCAGCAGGCTCAGGCGAATGGCGTTAACCAAAGGTGTTGCTGAGTGAAAAACGCGTAAAGGCGTCATACCTTCTCCATCATCATTTTTGTTGTATTCAGCTATGAGTCGAACGAGAAGGGTAAAAAGGACAATCGAAATGAGAATTATTTTTCTTACGCTGGAGAGAGGGTGATCCAGTAGCGCGTAACTGACTGAATTTTCACCGGCAGCGTCTGTGCTATAACGTTCAGAACCGCATCGGTATCTTTCAGCGGGAAGGTGCCGCTCAGCCGTAGCTGCGCCACCGCCGGATCGCAGCGCAGTACGCCGCTGCGGTAGCGGCTCAGCGTGGCAATAACCTCACCCAGCGGTTTATCGCTAAAGCTCAGCCCCCCCTGCGTCCAGCTGGCGCTTTCCTCCTCCGCCGGCATCGTCTCGCCGAACTCAGCGTCGCTGAACCGCAGGCTTTCGCCAGCGTTTACGATGCGTTTTTCCTGAGGATGGCGTGCCAGTGAAACCTCAACCGCATGCTGCTGGACCGTGAGCAGCGTGGTGTTGTCCTCATGCAGCACGGAGAACCGCGTGCCTAACGCGGTGAGCTGGCCCTGGCGGGTCAGAACGCGGAAAGGCCGCTGGCGCTCATCTTTAGCGGTAGCGACGGCAATTTCGCCGTACCAGAGCCGGACGGTACGCTGATGCTCGTCAAAACGAACATCCGCTGCGCTCTGCGTGTTGAGCGCGAGCAGTGAACCATCCTCCAGCCGCTGATGGCTGACCGCGCCTCTGGCGGTACGGTAGTCGGCACGCAGGCCTTCCCCGGCTTCAGAGTGCCAGAGCTGCCAGCCGCCGCCGACGCCGAGCAACAGCAGCAGACCTTTCATGACGTGACGACGGGTAAGACGGGTGTCCTGCAGCGCCCGGCTGGCAACCTTACCCGGCACGCGGGCGAGCTGGCTGCGCAGGTTTTCGACCTGCTGCCAGGCCCACTGATTATCCTGGTCCTCTTCATACCACTGCTGCCAGCGCGCTTCCTGCTGCGGGCTGACGCGTTCGCCGCTTAATACCGCATACCAGTGCGATGCCGAGCGCAGCGCCCGGCGGCGGGAGTCGGTTACGGAAGGATTCACAGGCCGTGCTCCAGGCGAAACAGCAGGCAGTGCTCAACGGCCTTTGCCACGTATTTTTTTACCGAGCTGACGGAGACGGACTGCCTTTGGGCAATCTCGCTGTAGGAAAGGCCCTCGAGCTGTGACAGCAAAAAAGCCTCGCGCGTTTTGCCGCTGAGCCCGTCAAGCATGGCGTCGATAAGCTGTAGGGTTTCCAGCTGGCTTTCGCGCGCTTCCGGTGACGGTGCCAGCGCCTCTGGCATAAGCGCCAGCATCTCCAGGTAGGCTTTTTCCAGCGCGTTTCGGCGAAAGAGATCGACCATCACCCGTTTAGCAACCGTGCACAGGAAGGCGCGCGGATCGCGGATTGTGGTCAGGGCGTCACTACCCATCACCCGCAGGAAGGTGTCCTGCGCGATATCATCGGCATCAAAGGTGGACTGCAGTTTGCGGGTAAGCCAGTTTTTCAGCCAGCCGTGATGCGCGCCGTAAAGCGATTCGAGGGTCAAAGAAGCTGTGTTGGCGGCGCGGTCAGACATGCGGAATGCATCAAAAGTTAATCATCACGCCGCTATATTAATATGAGAATGGTTATCATTACAATTGGAAATAAAAAAGCCTCCCGCAGGAGGCTTTCAACAGCTTGTTATCAATAGATAATCAGGTAATGACCATCGGCCAGTCTGGTGGCGTATGGCTCATGGCTTCCACCATTACCACTTTAATGTTTTCCCAGACGGCGGCCATATCCATCAGCGTAATGCCGAGCAGACCTGTCGCGAACCAGCACGCGGCGCCTAGTCCCAGCAGGGTGCTAATGACGGCAAGACCCGCGTAATCCGATTTTCGAAACTGAATGTTTAACGTGCTGGCCAGGAACATCAAAATCGCGCTTAACAACGGCCAGCGCAGGAGTACCATGCTGGTGGTAATGGTTGCCATAAAACCCATCCTCGACAGAGCAGACGAACTGGAATGAAACAATGTTTCTCGTTACATAAGATGTGTGAACTATATCACATTTGATGTTTTATTCGCCAGTCTCTGCGCGTCGAAAAAAGGGGATTTATAGCTCAGGAAAATATATCTCCGTCGCGCAAATCAGCATCTCTGCGGTGCAGAGAACAGATAATGTAAGAAAAACGGGCGCTTATTAACGACGGCATGCAGGCGCTGGCGTCGCTCAACGCCCGGCGTTCGCTGAAAACGCTGCACCAGCCGGCGGCATGGGGCAAATCTCTCCTTGGGCGGCGCCGGTGCTCTCCTTCAGCGCAGGCGTGGTTGAAGCGTGAGCGGCAGCGGGAAACTCAGCAATACTGACCCGTGCCGATAATGCCTTATATGACGCCAGGCGTACGGAAAAACGGAAAACGGTCCTGGCATCTGATTATTTATAAATCAGCACGGGAACAAATAGCACCCTATTTCATGTTGGCGGACTTTTCACTTCTGCCGCGGGTAATTATTTCCTTACCTTAAACGAAACGAATACTTTTAGTTTGGCTTACGGGAAAATATTATCGTCATCATGAAATTTCAGATTTTTAATACCAAAAGTCAGTTGCTAACTTCGCATGATTCATGCAACGTAATCACCTGTTTTTCAAAGCAGCCGGCCTTGATTGCCGCAGGCGTACAACATGCAGGGATATAGAGCGGGAAATGAATCGTAGCGCGCGGCGCAAGGTGCTCAGAGCGGTAGGGATTATCATGGTAGTCATGCTGCCGGTGATGCTTGCGCTATGGTTTGCCCAGCTGAGAGCCGTGTCGGAAACCAGTTCCCAGCTTCGCACGTTTGCTGAACTTGCTTTAGACAAAACTGAACTGGTTATTCAACAGATTGGTCTGGCGCAGGACGAGGCGGAAAAATATCAGGGTAAAGTTTGTACGCCGGAGCATCGTGAATATATGTTGAACGTTGTCCGCGGCCGCCTGTTTGTTGCTGATTTAATTTATGCTGAAGGTCAGAGTTTTCTTTGTTCGACCATTTCTACACCGGCACATCCTTATACGATCTCCACTGCCAATTACAATCGCAAGCCCGACGTTGCCATCTATTATTTTCGCGATACGCCATTTTTTAACGGCTATAAAATGATATATGTGCAGCGCGGACATAATGTGGTGGTGGTTAATCCGCTTTCATATAGCGAAGTGATGTCAGACGATCGTGCCCTGGCGTGGGGCGTGTATGACACCGTCAGCAATGCTTTTTTTTCCGTTAGCCAGAAAGCCAATATTTCCTTATTAAGCTCGATGATTGGACATAAGGACGCGGCGTTTCAAAAGGATGACCGGTTTTATACGATCGTGAAATCGGAAACGCGGCCCATTGCCGCCATCGTTTCAACCTCCAGCGCCCGCTTTTATCAAACGCTTTATCATCAGGCTACCCTGACGCTGCCGCTGGGGATGATTTGCAGCATTATTATTCTGCTGGTGTGGTCCCGCACGCACCGTGAATTTAATTCCCCTGGCCGCCTTCTGCACCGGGCGCTGAATAAGCGGCAGCTTTGCGTACATTATCAGCCCATTATTGATATTAAAAATAACCAGTGCGTGGGTGCAGAGGCGCTGCTGCGCTGGCCCGGCTTTAACGGACAGGTCATGAGCCCGGCGGAGTTTATTCCCCTGGCCGAAAAAGAGGGGATGATCGAGCGCATAACGGATTACGTCGTGGAGGAGGTGTTCAGCGATTTGGGGCATTTTCTTGCCGCTCATCCTCATCTCTATATCTCGATTAACCTGTCGGCCTCGGACTTCCACTCCTCGCGTCTTATCGCGCTGATCTCAGACAAAGCCCGCTACTACGCGGTTCGCGCGCAGCAGATCAAAATTGAAGTGACGGAGCGTGGCTTTATTGATGTGCCCAAAACCACGCCGGTGATTCAGGCGTTCCGCCAGGCGGGCTATGAAGTGGCGATTGATGATTTCGGAACCGGCTACTCTAACCTGCATAACCTCTATTCGCTGAACGTCGATATTCTGAAAATCGACAAATCCTTTATCGATACCTTAACCACCAACAGCACCAGCCACCTGATTGCCGAGCACATCATAGAGATGGCGCAAAGCCTGCGGCTAAAGACCATTGCGGAAGGGGTCGAGACGGGGGATCAGGTGAGCTGGCTGCTGAAACGCGGCGTGCAGTACTGTCAGGGATGGCACTTCGCGAAAGCGATGCCGCCCCAGGCGTTTATGGCCTGGCAGCAGCAGCCATCGCGTTAACACGCATTAATTAAGCTGATGGCGGTAGTCGCTCGGCGTTCGGTCAAACTCGCGGCGGAACACGCGGGAAAACGTTTGTTGCGACACATAACCCAAATCCATCGCGATATCAAAAATGGGCCGCTGCGTAGAGCGTAACGCCTGTGCCGCCAGCAGCAGCCTGCGCTGGCGGATATAGTCCCCGAGCGTCTGGTGCATCACGGTGCGGAACATTCTCTGAAGATACCATTTCGAATAGCCCGACTTCTTAGCGACCACATCAATGCTTAACGGCTGGTCGATGTGTTCATCAATCCATTCAATAAGCGTCTGAATAATTTGCTGATGCGACATAAGGTTACCCCTCTGTGGAGACATCTGTCCTGGTTGATTCGTCGTTTTCTCTGCGGGGGAGTATAATTCCTCAAGTTAACTTGAGGTAAAGAGGTTTTATGGAAAAGAGATTGCCGCGCATCAAAGCGCTGTTAACCCCCGGTGAAGTGGCTAAGCGAAGCGGCGTGGCGGTGTCGGCGCTTCACTTCTATGAAAGCAAAGGGTTAATAAAAAGTATCCGTAACGCCGGAAACCAGCGGCGCTACACCCGTGACGTGCTCCGCTACGTGGCCATCATTAAAATTGCGCAACGTATCGGTATCCCCCTGGCCACGATTGGGGACGCGTTCGGCGTGTTGCCGGAAGGGCACTCCCTGAGCGCAAAAGAGTGGAAGGAGCTGTCGTCCCAGTGGCGAGAGGAGCTGGACCGGCGTATTCATACCCTGGTAGCGCTGCGCGATGAGCTGGACGGATGCATTGGCTGCGGGTGCTTATCCCGTAGCGATTGCCCGCTGCGTAACCCGGGCGACAGGCTGGGCGAACAGGGGACGGGGGCGCGCCTGCTGGAGGAAGATTGAGCCAGCGCCGCCTGTTGCCGTGTAAAAGCATCAAAAACTAAAGCGCCACAAGGGCGCTTTAGTTTATTTCCGGTCTTTGTCTTTCGCTCTATCCCGCTGGTTCACGGGAGGGTTTCCCCCGACATCAGCACCCCTCGTGTCGAGCTTGTGGAGGAGGTTCCGGTTTGTGCTGACACTTTAATTTTAAGCGTGGTGGTCGTTTTTTCCAGCGGGGACGGTCGGATTTTAGCCGAATTTTTTTCGTGAAGTTGTTCAGTTTTCTATAGTTAATAAGTATGACTCACAGGAGAACATCATGCTAACGGTCCACCACCTTAACCAGTCTCGTTCACATCGCGTCCTCTGGGCGCTGGAGGAGCTGGGGCTGACGTATGAGATTGTGCGCTACCAGCGCGAAAAATCCATGCTGGCGCCTGACTCGCTCAAAAAAGTGCATCCGCTGGGTAAATCCCCGGTGCTTGAAGATAACGGACTGGTTCTGGCCGAATCGGGGGCGATTCTGGAATATCTTCAGGAAACGTACGATCCGGAATCACGATTCAAGCCGTTAGATCCCGCCAATAAAGTGCAGTATCGATTCTGGCTCCACTACGCCGAAGGTTCGCTGATGCCGCTGCTGTTAATGAAGCTGGTCTTCAGCAGCCTGGGTAATCCTCCCGTACCGTTTGGCCTGCGCACGCTGGGTAAGGCGCTGGGGCAGGGGGTGCAAAAGGCATATCTCAACCGCCAGCTGGAAACGCACGCGCGTTTTATCAACGATTATCTGGCTAAGCGCCCCTGGTTTGCGGGCGACGCGCTGACCATGGCCGATATACAGATGAGTTTTCCGCTTTTTGCCCTGCTGGCGCGAGGCGGCATCGACAATCTGGACCATATTCAGGCGTGGAAGCAGAGAGTGGAAGCGCGTCCCGGCTGGCAGACCACGCTGGAGAAAGGCGGCCCGCTGACCATTCCCGGCGAGGGGTGATCTGTAACGAAATTGCGCATGGACGATAACGTTTGCGCATCCTCTGTTTACTTCTTCATCGTCATAAGGGAATTTTAGCGAAAAACGACAAAGTTCAGTTGAAAAGGGCGGGTATTAGGCTGGATAATCGTTTGCCTAAATTTGACCACCCGTTTTGTAAGCGCGGAGCTAAACGTTTGCTTTTTTTGTGACGCCCCTTTCGTCGCAAACGCAGCACAAGGATTTGACGTTTCGCTGGCAGTGGAGTCTCCACCACGCTTACGGACTTTCTATAAAAACTCTCAGGGGATGTTTTCTATGTCTACGCCATCCGCGCGTACCGGCGGTTCACTTGACGCCATGTTTAAAATTTCTGCACGCGGCAGCACCGTGCGTCAGGAAGTCGTTGCCGGTCTGACGACGTTCCTGGCGATGGTGTACTCCGTTATCGTCGTGCCGGGCATGCTCGGCAAAGCCGGCTTCCCGCCAGCGGCGGTTTTTGTTGCTACCTGTCTGGTTGCGGGTGTTGGCTCTATTGTGATGGGCCTGTGGGCGAACCTGCCGCTGGCGATCGGTTGCGCCATCTCCCTGACCGCGTTTACCGCCTTTAGCCTGGTGCTGGGCCAGCAGATCAGCGTGCCGGTAGCGCTCGGCGCGGTATTCCTGATGGGGGTACTGTTCACCGTAATCTCTGCCACCGGCATCCGTAGCTGGATTTTGCGCAACCTGCCGCAGGGCGTGGCGCACGGTACCGGTATCGGTATCGGCCTGTTCCTGCTGCTGATTGCCGCGAACGGCGTGGGCCTGGTCATCAAGAACCCGCTGGACGGCCTGCCGGTTGCGCTGGGTAACTTCGCGAGCTTCCCGGTGATCATGTCGCTGGTGGGGCTGGCGGTAATTATCGGTCTTGAAAAGCTGAAGGTGCCGGGCGGCATTCTGCTGACCATTATCGGCGTTTCCATCGTCGGCCTGATCTTCGATCCAGCCGTTCATTTCTCCGGTATCTTCGCCATGCCGTCGCTGAGCGACGACAACGGCAACTCTCTGATCGGCAGCCTGGACATCGTGGGCGCGCTGAACCCGGTTATTCTGCCAAGCGTGCTGGCGCTGGTGATGACCGCCGTGTTTGACGCGACCGGTACCATTCGTGCCGTGGCCGGTCAGGCAAACCTGCTGGATAAAGACGGTCAGATTATCGACGGCGGCAAAGCGCTGACCACCGACTCCCTGAGCAGCGTCTTCTCTGGGCTGGTAGGGGCCGCGCCTGCGGCAGTGTACATTGAGTCCGCGGCGGGTACGGCGGCAGGCGGTAAAACCGGCCTGACGGCAATTACCGTCGGCGTGCTGTTCCTGCTGATCCTGTTCCTCTCGCCGCTCTCCTATCTGGTGCCGGCTTACGCGACCGCGCCTGCGCTGATGTACGTCGGCCTGCTGATGCTGAGCAACGTGGCGAAAATCGACTTTGCGGATTTCGTGGATGCCATGTCCGGCCTGATCACCGCGGTGTTTATCGTGCTGACCTGTAACATCGTGACCGGCATTATGATCGGTTTCGCCTCGCTGGTGATTGGCCGTCTGGTATCCGGCGAGTGGCGCAAGCTGAACGTTGGTACCGTGGTTATCGCCGTTGCGCTGGTCGCGTTCTACGCGGGCGGCTGGGCAATCTGAGTTAACCTTTGATGCGAAAACGGGTGGCTAAGGCCGCCCGTTTTTTTATTTTCAGGACTCATCCCGTTGTCTTTTGCGTTACTCTGGTGAGGATAGAATAAAAGGCACGACGCCTTCCGTAGTACATAAGTAACACAGCAAACAGGGAACGCATGGAAATTTTCTTCACAATACTCATCATGACCCTTGTGGTCTCATTATCCGGGGTGGTTACACGCGTACTGCCCTTCCAGGTCCCCCTGCCTTTAATGCAAATAGCTATCGGCGCGCTGCTGGCGTGGCCGACGTTCGGTCTGCACGTGGAGTTCGATCCGGAACTGTTCCTCGTGCTGTTTATCCCGCCGCTGCTGTTTGCCGATGGCTGGAAAACGCCGACGCGCGAATTTCTTGAGCACGGGCGAGAGATCTTCGGGCTGGCGCTGGCGCTGGTGGTCGTTACCGTGGTTGGGATTGGCTTTCTGATCTACTGGGCCGTACCGGGTATCCCGTTAATTCCCGCCTTTGCGCTGGCCGCCGTGCTGTCGCCTACCGACGCCGTGGCGCTGTCCGGCATCGTGGGCGAAGGCCGTATTCCAAAGAAAATCATGGGCATCTTGCAGGGCGAGGCGCTGATGAACGACGCCTCCGGCCTGGTGGCCCTGAAGTTTGCCGTGGCGGTTGCCATGGGAACCATGGTCTTTACCGTGGGCGGCGCGACCCTGGAATTCTTCAAGGTGGCGATTGGCGGCATCCTCGCAGGCTTTGTGGTGAGCTGGCTGTACGGCCGCTCGCTGCGCTTCCTCAGCCGCTGGGGCGGCGATGAGCCGGCGACGCAGATCGTTCTGCTGTTCCTGCTGCCGTTTGCCTCCTACCTGATTGCCGAACATATCGGCGTATCGGGCATTCTGGCGGCGGTAGCGGCGGGGATGACCATCACCCGTTCCGGCGTGATGCGCCGCGCGCCGCTGGCGATGCGCCTGCGCGCAAACAGCACCTGGGCGATGCTGGAGTTTGTCTTTAACGGCATGGTCTTCCTGCTGTTGGGCCTGCAGCTGCCGGGCATCATGGAATCCTCGCTTATCGCGGCAGAAGCGGATCCCAACGTTGAAGTCTGGATGCTGTTTACCGACATCGTGCTGATCTACATCGCGCTGATGCTGGTGCGTTTCGGCTGGCTGTGGACGATGAAAAAGTTCAGCGTTCGCTTCCTGACGAAAAAGCCGATGGAGTTCGGCTCCTGGACCACGCGCGAGCTGCTGATTGCCTCTTTCGCTGGCGTTCGCGGGGCGATTACCCTTGCCGGTGTGCTCTCTATTCCGCTGCTGCTGCCGACGGGCGACGTCTTCCCGGCGCGTTACGAACTGGTGTTCCTGGCGGCGGGCGTGATCCTCTTCTCGCTGTTTGTCGGCGTGATTATGCTGCCGATTCTGCTGCAACATATTGACGCGGGTGACTCTTCGCAGCAGCACAAAGAGGAGCGGATTGCCCGTGCGGCGACGGCAGAGGTGGCGATTGTGGCCATCGAGAAGATGGAGGAGCGTCTGGCAGCCGATGCCGAAGAGAATATTGATAACCAGCTGCTGAAGGAAGTCAGCTCACGCGTGATAGGTAATTTGCGTCGCCGTGCTGACGGACGTAACGACGTGGAAAGCTCGTTGCAGGAAGAGAACCTGGAGCGGCGTTTCCGCCTTGCGGCGCTGCGCTCCGAGCGTGCCGAGCTGTATCACCTGCGCGCGACGCGTCAGATCAGCAACGAGACGCTGCAAAAGCTGCTGCACGATCTGGATCTGCTGGAAGCGCTGCTGATAGAGAATCAGTAGCGCTGTTGCCCCTCACCCTGACCCTCTCCCCATAGGGGAGAGGGAACCGATCGAGCCCCTCGCCCCTATGGGGAGAGGGGTTGGGGTGAGGGGGAAACCCAAAACCCCTCGCAACACTCCAGCCACGCCTGCGCGCTGTGCGACAGATACACCCCTTCCCGCCAGATCATCCCCAGCTGCCAGTGCAGATCGCTTTCGAGTGGGATCCAGCGCAGCGTGCTTTTATCCAGACGCTCGCAGATGGGCTGCGGCAGAATGGCAATCCCCACGCCCGCCTGCACCATGGCAGCCAGAAAATCCCACTGGCCGCTGCGCACCGCAATGCGCGGCTTCACGCTGTGGTGATTAAACAGCGCCATCAGCTGGCGGCTTAAGGCGAAATCTTCGTTATAGATCAGCAAAGGGTGTTCGCCGAGCAGCTCGGGCTTCACCGAGTCAGTTTTCAGCCAGTCGCCGGAGCGCGGTACCAGAACGCACAGCGGATGGCTGAACAGCGGCAGCGTCGCCAGGCCGCTCTCTTCCTCCACGGGAAGGGCCGTCATGGCAACGTCCAGCTCGCCGTTCATCACTGCCTGCTGCACGGTCAGGCCGCCAAACTCGGAAATTTTTAGCTCAACGCCGGGGTAGCGCTGGCGGAACAGGCTTATCGGCCCGGCCATCATCATGCCGACCATCGGCGGAATGCCGAGCCGCAGCAGCCCCTTCGTCAGGTGGTTGATATCGCCAAGCTCGGCCTCCAGCTGGCGGAACTCTGCGAGGATCGCCAGCCCGCGTTCGAACACCACGCGTCCGGTATCGGTCAGCAGCAGCTTGCGTCCGTCGCGGATCAGCAGGGTACAGTTCAGCTCATCCTCAAGGTTTTTCAGCATCTTGCTGATGGTGGGCTGGGTAACGAACAACTTCTCCGCTGCGCGGGTAAAACTTTGCTGGCGAACCACCTCGACAAAATAGCGCAGCGTTCTTATGTCCATGATTATTCCTCGAAACTATACCTTCGATGATTTTAATTCATTTCAGTCGATTACGTACGCTCACTATACTGGCGCCTCGTCTCATTTCTGAGGAAAACCCCCATGGCCGTGGCGTTAAGCCGTGTTACGCCTGCCGTTGTGCAACGACTCCAGGTACCGGTTCAGGTACTGCTCTACGCGGGACTGTTTGTTTTTGCGGAATATCTTGTCGACTGGCTGCATCTGCCTTTACCCGCCAACCTGGTGGGGATGGTGCTGATGCTGACGCTGATCCTCTCGCGCGCCTTGCCCCTTAGCTGGGTGCGGGCCGGCGCGCGCTGGCTGCTGGCGGAGATGCTGCTGTTCTTCGTGCCGGCCGTGGTGGCGGTAGTGAACTATGCGCAGCTGCTGATGGTCGACGGCTGGCGCATCTTCGCGGTTATCGCCCTGAGCACGCTGATGGTGCTGGGCGCCACCGCCTGGGTGGTGGATAAGGTGTATCGGTTTGAAATCAGCAGGCACAAGCATGACTAACTTTCAGATAAGCGTACTGTGCCTGATTGCGACGGTGGCCATCTACTATGCCAACAAGCGCCTGTATCGCCGCTTTCGCGCGCTGCCGCTGATGCCGCTGGTTTTTACGCCGATCCTGCTGGTGCTGATGCTGGTCTTCGGCCATATCTCCTGGCAGAACTACATCGGCGAATCCCACTGGCTACTGTGGCTGCTCGGCCCGGCTACCGTCGCCTTTGCGGTGCCGGTGTATGACAATCTGCGCGTTATCAAACGTCACTGGATGTCCCTCTGCGCGGGCGTTATCACCGCGACGGTGGTGGCGGTGTGCAGTTCCGTCTGGCTGGCGCGGCTGTTTACCCTGTCCGATGAAATTCAGCGCAGCCTGGCCGTGCGTTCGGTGACCACGCCGTTTGCGCTGGCGGCCGCGAAGCCGCTCGGCGGACAGCCGGATCTGGTGGCGCTGTTTGTGGTGGTTACGGGCGTCTTTGGTATGGCGGTGGGGGATGTGCTGTTCCTGCGGCTTTCTATCCGCGAAGGGATGGCGAAAGGGGCGGGGTTTGGCGCGGCGTCGCACGGTGCGGGGACGGCGCGTTCGTACGAGCTCGGCCAGCAGGAAGGGGTCGTGGCAAGCCTGGTGATGATGCTTTCGGGCGTACTGATGGTGCTGATTGCACCGCTGGTGGCGTGGGTGATGTTTTAAAACCCCGGCCGGAGCGGCCGGGGAGTAAGGCTTAGTGCGCGCGGCCCTGCTCAACGCCCAGGCCGGTTTGCGAGCGGATAAACTGGGCGCGGAATTTCTCACGCTCCAGGTTACCCTCCGGTGAATTATCGGTAGCCGAGAAGAACCAGATCCCGATAAACGCCACGGCAATGGAGAACAGCGCCGGGTATTCATACGGGAAGATCGCGCTTTCGTGACCGAGGATCTGCACCCAGATGGTCGGGCCGAGGATCATCAAAATCACCGCCGTCAGCAGCCCCAGCCAGCCGCCAATCATTGCCCCTCGGGTGGTCAGTTTTGACCAGTACATGGAGAGCAGAATGATCGGGAAGTTACAGCTTGCGGCAATCGAGAAGGCCAGCCCCACCATAAAGGCGATGTTCTGCTTCTCAAACAGAATGCCCAGCAGGATCGCCACCACGCCCAGCACCAGCACGGTGATTTTGGAGACCTTCAGCTCATCGCGCTCGCTTGCGCCTTTACGGAAGACGTTGGCGTAAAGGTCGTGGGATACCGCAGACGCGCCAGCCAGCGTCAGCCCTGCAACCACCGCGAGGATGGTGGCGAAGGCCACGGCAGAGATAAAGCCGAGGAACAGGTTACCGCCCACCGCGTCGGCCAGATGCACCGCCGCCATGTTGTTACCGCCGATCAGCGCACCCGCCGCATCCTTAAACGCCGGGTTTGCACCCACCAGCATGATCGCGCCGAAGCCGATGATAAAGGTCAGGATGTAGAAATAACCCATAAAGCCGGTGGCGTAGAACACGCTCTTACGCGCCTCACGCGCGTCTGATACCGTGAAGAAGCGCATCAGGATATGCGGCAGGCCTGCGGTACCGAACATCAGGCCGAGACCGAGAGAGAGCGCGGATATCGGATCTTTCACCAGCCCGCCCGGGCTCATGATCGCTTCCCCTTTCGGGTGCACCGCCATCGCTTCGGTAAACAGATTATTGAAGCTGAAGCCCACGTGCTTCATCACCATAAAGGCCATGAAGCTCGCGCCGAATAGCAGCAGCACGGCTTTGATGATCTGCACCCAGGTGGTGGCGAGCATGCCGCCGAACAGGACGTACATCACCATCAGCACGCCAACCAGCACCACCGCGACGTGGTAGTTCAGGCCAAACAGCAGCTCGATCAGCTTGCCTGCACCCACCATCTGAGCGATCAGATACAGGGCCACCACCACCAGCGAACCGCAGGCGGAGAGCATGCGGATAGGGCCTTGCTTCAGACGATAGGAGGCCACGTCCGCAAAGGTATAGCGGCCAAGGTTACGCAGGCGCTCGGCAATCAGGAACAGAATGATCGGCCAGCCGACGAGGAATCCGAGGGAGTAGATCAGGCCGTCATAGCCGGAGGTATAGACCAGCGCGGAAATCCCGAGGAAGGAGGCGGCAGACATAAAATCGCCCGCAATCGCCAGCCCGTTCTGGAAGCCGGTAATATTGCCGCCCGCGGTATAGTAATCGTTACGGGAGCGCACGCGCTTTGACGCCCAGTAGGTGATGTACAGCGTCAGCACGACGAAAATCAGGAACATAACAATCGCCTGCCAGTTGGTAGGCTGGCGCTGGACCTCGCCGGTAAGGGCATCTGCCGCGTGGGCTGCAAAGGGAAGTGTGGCGGCAAGCGCCGTCAGGACTCGCTTCATGATGCTTTTACCTCTTGCAGTACCGCTTTATTAAGGCGATCGAATTCGCCGTTCGCGCGCCAGACGTAGACGCCGGTCAGCAGGAATGAAATCACAATAACGCCAATGCCAATCGGGATACCGCGCGTGACGCTGGTTCCGGCGTGCAGCGGCGTGCCGAGCCACTGGGGGGCAAAGGCGATCAGCAGAATAAAGCCGACGTAGATGATCAGCATGATGATGGAAAGCAAGAAGGCAAACCGTTGCCGTTTTTCGACCAGCTCCCTGTAGTGCGCACTATTCTCTATCTGCTGACAAATATCGTTATTCATCACAGAAATCTCCAGAAGTAAGGTTGGTTTGTTTTTAGTCCCCTCTCCCCTTTGGGGAGAGGGTTAGGGTGAGGGGAGGAAGGTGCGGTCTGATGCCCTCACCCCGGCCCTCTCCCACAGGGAGAGGGAGAAAAGATTATGATGGCATTGCGATGGCCTGCTTCTCTTCGAGCAGTTTGTCCACCACGCCAGGGTCGGCAAGCGTCGAGGTGTCGCCGAGGTTACTGGTGTCACCTGCCGCGATTTTGCGCAGGATTCGGCGCATAATTTTGCCGGAACGGGTTTTTGGTAAGGAGTCCGTCCAGTGCAGTACGTCCGGCGTGGCAAGCGGGCCGATCTCTTTACGCACCCAGTTACGCACCTCGGTATACAGCTCTGGCGACGGCTCTTCGCCGTGGTTCAGGGTAACGTAGGCGTAAATCGCCTGGCCCTTAATGTTGTGCGGAATGCCAACAACCGCCGCTTCGGCGATTTTCGGATGTGACACCAGCGCCGATTCAATCTCTGCCGTGCCGAGACGGTGGCCGGAGACGTTAAGCACGTCGTCCACGCGTCCGGTAATCCAGTAATATCCGTCTTCATCACGGCGCGCGCCGTCGCCGCTGAAGTACATGTTTTTAAAGGTGGAGAAGTAGGTCTGTTCGAAGCGCTCATGATCGCCGAACAGGGTACGCGCCTGTCCCGGCCAGGAGTCGACGATCACCAGGTTGCCTTCGGTAGCGCCTTCCTGCGGGTTGCCTTCGTTATCCACCAGCGCAGGCTGCACGCCAAAGAACGGATGGGTGGCGGAGCCGGCTTTCAGCTGCGTGGCGCCGGGCATTGGGGCGATCATAAAGCCACCGGTTTCGGTCTGCCACCAGGTGTCCATCACCGGGCACTTCTCGTTGCCGATTTTCTTCCAGTACCACTCCCAGGCTTCCGGGTTGATAGGCTCGCCTACGGATCCGAGAATACGCAGGGATGAGCGATCGGTGCCTTCGATGGCCTTGTCGCCTTCCGCCATCAGCGCGCGGATGGCCGTCGGCGCGGTGTAGAGAATGTTGACCTGGTGCTTATCCACCACCTGGCACATACGCGCCGGGGTCGGCCAGTTCGGTACGCCTTCAAACATCAGCGTCGTTGCGCCGCAGGCCAGCGGACCGTACAGCAGGTAGCTGTGACCGGTGACCCAGCCCACGTCGGCGGTGCACCAGTAGATGTCGCCCGGATGGTAGTCGAAAACGTATTTAAAGGTCGTGGCCGCGTAAACCAGATAGCCGCCGGTGGTATGGAGGACGCCTTTTGGCTTGCCGGTGGAGCCGGAGGTATAAAGGATAAACAGCGGATCTTCCGCGTTCATCTCTTCCGGCTGGTGCTGGTCGCTGGCGTTTTCAATCAGGTCGCTCCACCACAGGTCGCGCCCCTCGTTCCAGTCGATTTTGCCGCCGGTGCGCTTAAGCACAATGACGTTCGTGACAGATTTTACGCTCGGGTTTTTCAGCGCGTCGTCGACGTTTTTCTTCAGCGGGATACCGCGCCCGGCGCGCACGCCTTCGTCAGCGGTGATCACCAGCTTCGAGTTCGAGTCAACGATGCGTCCGGCAACCGCTTCCGGCGAAAAGCCGCCGAAGATAACGGAGTGGATCGCGCCAATGCGCGCGCAGGCCAGCATCGCCACTGCGGCTTCCGGCACCATTGGCATATAGATAGCCACCACGTCGCCCTTTTTAATGCCCTGGGCCAGCAGGACGTTGGCGAAGCGGCACACGTCGCGGTGCAGTTCTTTATACGAGATATGTTTGCTCTGAGAGGCATCGTCGCCTTCCCAGATAATAGCCGTTTCGTTGCCGCGTTCCGCCAGGTGGCGGTCCAGGCAGTTTGCCGCCAGGTTCAGCGTGCCGTCTTCATACCATTTAATGGAGACGTTGCCCGGCGCGAAGGAGGTGTTCTTTACCTTCTGATAAGGTTTGATCCAGTCGAGGATATGGCCCTGCTCACCCCAGAATGCGTCAGGGCTGGATACGGATTGCTGATATTTCTCGTGGTACTGCTCCGGGTTGATCAGGCAACGGTCCGCAATGTTTGCGGGAATGTCGTGTTTGTGTATTTGGCTCATGGCTTTTTTTCTCCTTGTAAGATGTTAATAATATGTCGCAAAAACGTTAATAGTAGGGGCTTTACAAGCTTTGTTTAGTATTTGGGCGACAGATCACGCAATGTTTGAATAGTATGAAAATTGAGCGAATGAAACTTTGAAGGGAAATAATTCAACTGAAGAATTATTCACTTTTTTGAAGTAAAAATAGTTTGTATAACAAACGGTTATTTATGCGTATTGTTATAAATTACCGTCATTGCCCCTTTTTGCAGTGAAATGCCTTGTTCTTTAAGGCTTGCGCAGCATGCCGTGCAAATGATACTCATACGCCGCGTTAAAAAATCCCATAAACCAACGCAACACAATTCATACCCTTTCAGTATGTCTCCATATTCATGCAGTTTTGATGGTGCGGAGATTTCATTGAGGAAGTCAGTTTCTATGAAAAATTTGAAAGTCAGCCTGGCCTGGCAGATCCTGCTGGCCCTTGTGCTGGGCATCTTGCTGGGCAGTTATCTCCATTATCATAGTGACAGCCGCGAGTGGCTGATTGCGAACCTTCTCTCGCCGGCGGGCGATATCTTTATTCATCTTATCAAGATGATTGTTGTGCCGATTGTGATCTCGACGCTGGTGGTCGGTATTGCCGGAGTGGGTGATGCGAAACAGCTGGGCCGCATCGGTGCAAAAACAATTATCTATTTCGAAGTGATCACTACGGTTGCCATCATTCTCGGCATTACCCTGGCGAACGTGTTCCAGCCAGGTTCCGGGATCGATATGTCGCAGCTGGCGACGGTGGATATTTCGAAATATCAAAGCACCACCGCCGACGTGCAGAGCCATGCGCACGGTCTGATGGGCACGATCCTGTCGCTGGTTCCGACCAACATCGTGGCATCGATGGCGAAGGGCGAGATGCTGCCGATCATCTTCTTCTCGGTTCTCTTCGGTCTGGGGCTCTCTTCACTCCCGGCGACGCACCGTGAACCGCTGGTAACCGTGTTCCGCTCTATCTCTGAAACCATGTTCAAAGTGACCCACATGGTGATGCGCTATGCTCCGGTCGGCGTCTTTGCGCTGATCGCCGTGACCGTGGCGAACTTCGGCTTTGCTTCCCTGTGGCCGCTGGCGAAGCTGGTGATTCTGGTGCACTTCGCGATCCTGTTCTTCGCGCTGGTGGTGCTGGGGATTGTGGCGCGTCTGTGCGGGCTCAGTATCTGGATCCTGATCCGCATTCTGAAAGATGAGCTGATTCTGGCCTACTCCACGGCAAGCTCCGAGAGCGTGCTGCCGCGTATCATTGAGAAGATGGAGGCCTACGGTGCGCCGGCCTCCATTACCAGCTTCGTTGTACCGACCGGTTACTCCTTCAACCTGGATGGTTCAACGCTGTATCAGAGTATTGCGGCAATCTTCATCGCTCAGCTGTACGGCATTGACCTGTCGCTGTGGCAGGAAATCGTGCTGGTGTTGACCCTGATGGTGACCTCAAAGGGTATCGCAGGCGTGCCGGGCGTCTCGTTCGTGGTGCTGCTGGCAACGCTGGGCAGCGTCGGTATTCCGCTGGAAGGCCTGGCGTTTATCGCCGGTGTGGACCGTATCCTCGATATGGCGCGTACCGCGCTGAACGTGGTGGGCAATGCGCTCGCGGTGTTGGTTATCTCCAAGTGGGAACACAAGTTCGACCGTAAAAAAGCGCTCGCGTATGAACGCGACGTGCTGGGCCGTTTTGATAAGACGGCTGACCAGTAATGTAACGTATCCTTCCCTCTCCCCTGTGGGGAGAGGGTCAGGGTGAGGGGGTTCTACTCCCCGCTCAGCGCATCAAACTCCTCGCACCCCGTATCAAACCCCTCGGTACAGCTCAGGTTCAACCAGTAGAGCGCTTTCTGTTTATTCGGCGTGATAAAGCCTTTCTCGCCCTGCCTGAACAGCATTCCTGCCCAGTACTCCGCATAGCCCGTGCGTGACAGGGCTGAACTCCGCTTGAACCACGACGCGGCCTGCACGTCATCCTGCGCCACTTCTACACCGTTGGCATAAATCAGCCCCAGCAGCAGCTGCGCGTCTACCGCCGAGTCGCTATCGATGTCTTCGGTAGCCGTTTGCAGCAGCCTGATGGCCTGTGGGTAATCGGTACTGCCCGCCTGCGTGTTCACCAGCAACCGCGCCAGCATGATTGCGCCGCGTTTGCTGCCGGCAATGTTCGCCTGCTGGGCCAGGGCTTTAGCCTGCGCATAGTCGCCCTGCGTAAAGAGGATTTGCGACAGCAGCGCCATGGCGTCGACGTCGCCGCCCTTTGCCGCTTTTTCTGCCCACCGTGCCGCCTGCGCGCTATCGCCGGAGCTGAACCAGGTGTCAGCGAGATAATACTGCGCGCGCGCATCGCCGGCTTCAGCCTGCTTTTTATACTGGCTGCCAATCTCGTCGGCGTGGGCAAAAGCGGTAAAAAATAACAACAACAAAAAAATGGATTTCATGGATTCTTATCATCTGGGTACATGCCGCGCAGTATAGTCGCGGTGACAGAAGAAAAAAACGGGTGCGTTAAGACCTCAGCATCCTACAAGCCGGGCGGAACCGTCGCTCCGCCCGAAGAGGTTAGCCTGCGTTGCAGGCTAATTTCGCCGCCACCTCCCGATGTTCACCCTTAATTGAAAACTCGCATAGCTTGCCGCGAGTAATAAAGGTAAATACCACTATCGTCAGGCAAATAATAAAGACGATGCCTAACGCAGTTTTTAATGGCGTCATGCCTTTTACTCCTTGTGAAAAATAGAATAAGAGGCTACTCTCAACCTGTTGGTAGTTGAGGGGTAGCCTCGGGTAAATGACGATTTCCCGGGGCTTTCCACCTTCTGTCCCTCAACCATGCTCAAGACAGAAAGCCTTAAGCACCCGCCGCATATCTTATCTGCCTGAATCAAAATGCAAAGATGTAATTCATTTTCTTGTGAATTACATTTTTCTGCGAGACGCCTTCAGGTATATATATTGATATTATTAATAGCAATGCCAGAAATAAAAACGGGGTGAATATTTCACCCCATTTATTTATTGAATAATTAACAGCGTCATCCCATTGCGCTTTCACGCAGGCGGGCTTTCAGCTTGTTATATTCGTCGATCACATACTGTTCCGCAGCGCGCTGATCCGCTATGGGCTCCACGTTTACGGCGCAGTACTTATACTCCGGCGTTTTGGTTATCGGGCTTAAGTTCTCCGTCACCAGTTCGTTACAGGCGCCAATCCACCACTGGTAGGTCATATACACCGCGCCTTTGTTCGGACGGTCACTGACCTGCGCGCGGGTAATGATGCGGCCCTTACGGGAGTTCACCCACACCAGCGCTTCATCCTCAATACCGAGCCGTTCGGCGTCGGCGGTGTTGATTTGCGCGTAGCCCGGTTCGTCCGCCAGCGCCGCCAGCGCGGCACAGTTACCGGTCATCGAACGACAGGAGTAGTGGCCCACTTCGCGCACGGTGGAGAGCACCATCGGATACTCATCGGTGAGTTTATCGATCGGCGCGACCCAGTCGCAGGTGAAGAACTGCGCCAGCCCGTTCGGGGTATCGAATTTCTCCTTAAAGAGATAAGACGTTCCCCGATCGTCCTCCGACTCGTCCCGGCACGGCCACTGGATGTAGCCCAGCTCACCCATTTTTTCATAGGTAGCACCGTAGAAGTCCGGGCACAGATGACGCAGCTCGTCCCAGATCTCCTGGGTATTGTTGTAGTGCATCGGGTAGCCCATGCGGGTGGCGATTTCGCTGATGATTTGCCAGTCGGTTTTCAGATCCCATTTCGGCTCAACCGCCTTAAAGAAGCGCTGGAAGCCGCGGTCTGCCGCCGTATAGACACCTTCATGCTCGCCCCAGGAGGTCGACGGTAAAATCACATCCGCCGCCGCCGCGGTTTTGGTCATAAAGATATCCTGGACGATGACCAGCTCCAGGTCCTCAAAGCCTTTGCGCACCGCGGACAGCTCGGCGTCGGTCTGGAGCGGATCTTCACCCATAATGTACGCCGCACGCACTTCACCATGCGCCGCGCGGTGCGGCAGCTCGCTGATGCGATATCCGGTATGTTCCGGCAGGCTCTCCACGCCCCAGGCCTTCGCAAACTTCTCGCGGTTTTCCGGGAATTTTACGTACTGATAGCCTGGATAAGTATCCGGCAGCGCACCCATATCGCACGCACCCTGCACGTTATTCTGGCCACGCACCGGGTTCACGCCCGTATGCGCTTTACCCAGATTGCCGGTCAGCATGGCGAGGCTGGTCAGCGAGCGCACGGTTTCCACGCCCTGATAGAACTGGGTCACGCCCATACCCCAGAGGATGGCGGCGGTTTTGGCCCCGGCATACATACGTGCCGCCTGGCGGATCTCCTGCGCGCTTACGCCGGTTATCGCTTCCACCGACTCCGGCGTATAGCCTTCGACGATTTTCCGGTACTCCTCAAACCCTTCCGTACGGCTTGCAACAAACGCCTGGTCGTACAGGCTCTCCTCAATAATGACGTGCCCCATCGCATTCAGCAGCGCGATATTCGAGCCGTTTTTCAGTGCGATGTGCATATCGGCAATGCGCGCGGTTTCGATTTTGCGCGGATCGCAGACGATAATTTTCGCCCCGTTCTGTTTGGCGCGAATCACGTGGTTCGCAACGATAGGGTGAGAATCCGCCGGGTTATAGCCAAAGATGAACACCAGATCGGTGTTATCAATCTCATTAATGGCATTACTCATTGCGCCGTTACCGACCGACTGGTGCAGACCTGCAACCGATGGGCCGTGTCAGACGCGAGCGCAGCAGTCAACGTTATTGGTACCAATAACGGCGCGCGCGAATTTTTGCATTACATAGTTGGTTTCATTCCCGGTTCCGCGGGAGGAGCCGGTAGTCTGAATCGCATCCGGACCATACTTGGCCTTAATAGCGCTGAGGCGCGAGGCGACGTAATCCAGCGCCTCATCCCAGGAGACGGCTTCCAGCTTGCCGCCGCGCTCGCGGCGGATCATAGGGGTTTTCAGGCGTGGCGTGAGGATTTGGGTATCGTTAATAAAATCCCAGCCGTAGTATCCTTTCAGGCACAGCGTGCCCTGATTGGTTTTACCCTGCGCCGCTTCCGCCCGGACGATTTTGCCGTTATCGACCACCAGGTGGATCTTGCAACCTGAGGCACAATAAGGGCAAACCGTGACGACTTTTTTCATCACTTTGCTCCAGTTAAACAGTTCTTACCTGCCCATTATGCAGCTTCTATGCCATGTTTTTGTTGTGGGTATTTCCTGACTTTACGACCCTTTGTCGGGCAAAACCCTGACGAAAAACAGGCAATCGTCAAAATTGACGTGTCGAAAGGGCAGGGGGAGGTGACGGGGATTGAATAAACCTTCGGCAAGCCTGAGCGGCGCTGCTCAGGTGATGATAATTTGAGATTCCTCCGCTACACCGGCCAGTAGCCAGTCATTACCTTAAGGCCAGTTCACCTGCGAGTCTGGCCTTATGAAACGTTACTCTACCGCCCTGCTATGGGGTCTGCTGACTTTAACCAGCCAGCTGGCGCATGCCGATGTGATTGATGATGCCATTGGCAATATTCAGCAGGCGATCAACGACGCCTATAACCCCGGCAGCAGCCGTAATGACGATGATGACGATCGTTACGATCGCAGCCGTCAAACCGACAGCCGGCAGTACGACGATCGCCGCCGACAGCTCGAAGACAGGCGCCGCCGCTTAGACGAACGCCAGCGCCAGCTGGATGATGACCGACGTCGGCTAGAAGAGGATGAACGCAGGCTGGAAGAGGATTACGAACGGTGGTAAGGACAGCCTGTTGCCCTCTCCCGCGGGAGAGGGAGATAACCTAATCCAGCACCAATACCATGCCGTCATATCCCGCTTCGATGCCGTCCGGCAGCGGGTTATCCATCATCCACACGTCAAACTGATGGCTGATATGCGTCAGGATCACCTGCGGACAGCCAATCACCTCGTTCAGCGCAATCACGGTGTTTAAATCGCAATGGTTGCGCGGCGTCTCCGGGCGCGGTTCATGGCTACAGTCGATAATCATCGCCTGCGGCTGGTTGTTGAGCAGGAACTTCACCGTTTTATCCGGCAGGCCGGCGGTATCCGAAAGCCACGCCACCCGGCTGTGGGCAGACTCCAGCAGATAACCAAAGGTAAGCTTTGAATGGTTGAGCGGCAGCGGCGTGACCCGTAGACCCTGTAGCTCAAACGTCACAAACGGCTCGACCGTGTGGCTGAAATCCAGTAGGCCAGGATGTTTAAACAGGTCGTCGCAGCCTGCGTCGTCAGGCGGCCCGTAGACCGGGATCGTCGCGCCCACGCCCCAGCGCAGGGGGAACAGCCCCTGAACGTGATCCATATGATAATGGGTAAGCAAAAACTGCTGGAAGCTGCCCGCGGGCCAGTCGTCCATCAGGTGCGGGATCCCCGCGTCAAGCAAGGTGACCGCATCGTTGAACTTAACGGCCGCGCTGCAGGGGCGACGACGATAATTCTCCTGCAAACGCGCCCGGCGGCACGCCGCGCAGTCGCAGCCAAAAACCGGCACCAGCTGCGCGCCTCCGGTACCCGTTAACGCGATCGTCAGACTCATGGCGCACCTCTACAGCGGTTTGGTGAATCGGAAATGGCTTTGCGTGTACCCTTCACGAACGTAAAAACGATGCGCGTCCACGCGCTTCACGCTGGTGGAGAGCTCGGTCAGCTCGGCGCCGGCCTGTCGTGCGAAATCTTCTGCCCAGGCGAGCAGCTGACTGCCCACCTTCAGCCCGCGCGCCTGCGGCATCACGACCAGCTCCTGGATCTCGCCGATCCAGCGGGCGTGGTGCAGGTGAAACTGCATGTGCAGGCCGATCATGCCGATGACCTGCCCGTCCAGCTCGGCAAGCTGGTAGCGCATATTGTGATCCTGAAGGTTGGCAAGAAATCCGGCGTGAAACGCCTGGCGATCGAATTCACACTGCTTAAGCTCGCAGATAAGGGCGTAAACGCTCTGTGCATCCTCGGCCGAGGCGGGGCGAAGCTGGCAGTCAGGCATGCTGTCTCTCCTTCTGGCGGATAAGGGATAGAAAGGTCTCGACTGACTGTAGCAAACTTCCGTCGTTATTGAGGACGTGACACCCGGACGGGGTGTAGCGCGCCGCGCGCGCCAGCCGCTCGTCTATCTCGCGCGCGTTCTCGCGTCCCCGGTTTTGCAGCCTGCTGCGCAAAACGTCCGGAGAAACCTGCAAACAGACCGGCAGCAGCGCCGTTTCGTAACGGGCGCGAGCCTGCGGGAGATGCGCCCGCGAGCCGTTAACCAGCACGTCGAACCCCGCGTGCAGCCAGAGATCGATTTCAATGCCCACGCCGTAATAAAAGCCGTTCGCGTGCCAGCTGAGCGCCAGCAGGTTTTGCCCGGCGCGGGTAAAAAACTCCTGCTCGCTCAGGGCGATATGGTTCTCGCTTCCGGCGTTAGCGGCGCGCGTAATGTAGCGGTGCGCCACCAGCAGCTGTGAATGTTCCCGCTGCCGTAGCGCCGACAGCAGGCTGTCTTTACCGGAGCCGGACGGGCCCATTAACCAGATTAATCTTCCCATCAAAACACCCTTTTTCCCTGACGCCAGACGTGGTCGATATGAACGTGTTCGCCCTTACGGTGGGCCAGCACCAGATCGGCCCGCTTGCCTTCGGCGATTTCCCCGCGATCGTGAAGGTGAAGCGCGGTGGCCGGGTTTTTCGTCACCAGGCTAATCGCCTGCGGCAGGGTGAAGCTGTTCTCCTCGTCGTCCGCCACGCGGAAGGCCGCATCCAGCAGGCTGGCGGGGTAGTAATCGGAAGAGAGGATATCCAGCAGGCCGAGGGAGGCGAGCGAACTTGCCGCCACGTTGCCGGAGTGCGAACCGCCGCGCACGACGTTCGGCGCGCCCATCAGCACATTCATACCGTGCTTACGCGAGGCTTCTGCCGCCTCGAAGGTGGTGGGAAATTCGGCTATGACGCTGCCAAGCTGGTGGGATTCACGCACGTGGTCGTGCGTGGCGTCGTCATGGCTGGCCAGCGCGATGTTGCGGTCACGGCACATTGCGGCAATCGAAAGTCGGTTCGGCTGCGACCACCGCGCCGCAAGCTGAAGCTGCTCCTCTTCGTAGCGCGCCATCTCCGCATCGCTGAGGGCGTATTTGCCCTGATAGTATTCCCGATATTTCTCTATGTTGGCGAACTGGCGCTGCCCCGGCGAGTGATCCATCAGCGAGACCAGCGAGACCGGATCGCGGCCAACCAGTTTTTCAAACAGCGGCAGGGTGGTGTGGTGCGGCAATTCGCAGCGCAGGTGCAGACGGTGCTCGGCGCGGTTGAGGCCGCGTTTTTGCGTCTCTTCTACGGCGTTAATCATCTTCTCCAGATTTTCCAGGCGATCGCCGCCGTCGCGCACGTCGCCAATCGCTACCGCATCCAGTACGGTAGTGATGCCGCTGGCGACCATCAGCGCGTCGTGGCTGCTCATCGCCGAATGGGCGGGCCAGTCCACCTTCGGGCGTGGAGTGAAGAATTTATCGAGATTATCGGTATGCAGTTCGATCAGCCCCGGCAGCAGCCAGCCGCCTTCGCCGTTCATCGCCTCGGGGGAGCGGCTCTGGGTTTCGGCAAACGAGCGGATGACGCCGTCCTGGACATCGACCGAACCCTCCACAACCTCGTTTTCCAGCACCAGCCTGACGTTATTGATAATCATGCGTTTGCCCCCATCGGATGCAGCCTGTCCGCCACGCGGTTGCGTACGGCGTCGTCGTGGAAGATCCCGACGATCGCCGCCCCGCGCGCTTTGGCCTGTTCGATCAGCTCCATCACCGCTGCGCTGTTTTTACCGTCGAGCGAGGCGGTAGGTTCATCCAGCAGTAAAATCGGGTAGTCGACGACAAAGCCGCGCGCGATGTTCACGCGCTGCTGCTCGCCCCCAGAAAAGGTTGACGGGGCGAGGTGCCACAGGCGCTCCGGCACGTTGAGGCGCGCGAGCAGGCCGGACGCTTTGGCGACGCAGGTCTCGCGCGGCACGCCGAGGTCAAGCAGGGGCTGCATCACCACGTCCAGGGCGGAGATCCGCGGGATCACCCGCAGAAACTGGCTGACCCAGCCGATCGTCGAGCGGCGCACTTCCAGCACCTTGCGCGCCGGGGCCTGCACCAGATCGACCCACTCTTCGTTATGGCGTATGCGGATATGGCCTTCGTCCGGCAGATAGTTGGCGTACAGGGAGCGCAGCAGGGTGGATTTGCCGCTGCCGGAGTGGCCGTGCAGCACCACGCATTCGCCCTTGCTGACGTTCAGGGAGGCGTTTTGCAGCACCGGCAGGCGCACGCCGTTTTGCTGATGGAGCACAAAGGTCTTACTGACATTTTCAACGTGAATCATTTTGGCCTCGCGAATCGACTTGCCGGGTAAGCGCAGCGCCACCCGGCGAATGAGCATCAGTTCTGCAAAACAGATGACACCAGCAGCTGGGTATACGGATGATGAGGATCGTCGAGCACGCGGTCGGTTAGCCCACTTTCCACCACCTGGCCCTGCTTCATCACCAGCAGGCGGTCCGCCAGCAGGCGCGCAACGCCCAGATCGTGGGTGACAATCACCACGGCAAGGTTCAGTTCCACCACCAGACCGCGCAGCAGGTCGAGCAGGCGCGCCTGCACCGAGACGTCCAGCCCACCGGTGGGCTCATCCATAAACACCAGCTTCGGATGAGTGACCAGGTTGCGGGCGATCTGTAAACGCTGCTGCATGCCGCCGGAGAAGGTGGTGGGCAGGTCGTCGATGCGCGAGGCGGGGATCTCAACCTCTTCAAGCCAGCGCTGTGCCGTAGCGCGGATGCTGCCGTAGTGGCGCGCGCCGGTGGCCATCAGCCGTTCGCCGATGTTGCCTCCCGCCGATACCTGGCGGCGCAGGCCGTCCATCGGGTGCTGGTGCACCACGCCCCACTCGGTGCGCAGCAGGCGGCGGCGCTCGGCTTCGCTCATGCCGTACAGCGACCTGCCTTCATACAAAATGTCGCCGTTCTGCGGCGTCAGGCGCGCGGAGATAGACTTCAGCAGGGTGGTTTTGCCGGAGCCGGACTCGCCGACAATGCCCAGCACTTCGCCCGGCCACAGCTCAAACGACACGTCGCTGAAGCCTTTTCCCGGCGCATAAAGATGGGTCAGGTTATTAACCGAAAGCAGCGGTTTCATTGGGCGTTCGCCTCGCTCTGTTGGCGGCAGTAATCGGTGTCGGAGCAGACAAACATCCGTTTGCCCGTGTCGTCCAGCACCACTTCATCCAGATAGCTGTGCGTCGAGCCGCAGATGGCGCACGGCTCGTCCCACTCCTGCACCGTAAACGGGTGATCGTCAAAATCCAGGCTTTCGACGCGCGTCCAGGGCGGGACGGCGTAGATGCGTTTTTCGCGCCCGGCGCCAAAGAGCTGCAGGGCGGGCATCATGTCCATCTTCGGGTTATCGAATTTCGGGATCGGCGACGGGTCCATCACGTAGCGACCGTTCACCTTCACCGGATAGGCGTAGGTGGTGGCGATATGGCCGAAGCGGGCGATATCTTCATAGAGCTTGACCTGCATGATCCCGTACTCCTCCAGCGCGTGCATGGTGCGGGTTTCGGTTTCGCGCGGCTCGATAAAGCGCAGCGGCTCCGGAATCGGCACCTGGAAAATCAAAATCTGATCTTCCGCCAGCGGCGTCTCCGGGATGCGGTGCCGGGTCTGGATCAGCGTCGCGTCTTCGGTTTTTTCGGTGGTGTTCACCCCCGTTACGCGCTTAAAGAAGTTGCGGATCGATACGGCGTTGGTGGTGTCGTCCGCGCCCTGGTCGATGACCTTCAGCACGTCCGTCTCGCCAATGACGCTGGCGGTAAGCTGGATGCCGCCCGTCCCCCAGCCGTAGGGCATCGGCATTTCACGGCCGCCGAACGGCACCTGGTAGCCGGGGATCGCGACCGCTTTTAAGATGGCGCGGCGGATCATGCGTTTGGTTTGCTCATCCAGATAGGCAAAGTTGTAGCCGCTTAAGTTAGCCATTGGCGCGCTCCCGTTGCAGGCGTTTCAGCAGTTCCAGTTCGGCCTGGAAATCGACGTAGTGCGGCAGCTTTAGGTGCGAGACAAAGCCCGCGGCCTCGACGTTATCCGCGTGGGCCAGCACGAACTCCTCGTCCTGCGCCGGGCCGGAGACAGGTTCGCCGTAGTCCGGCGCCTGCAGGGCGCGGTCAACCAGCGCCATTGCCATCGCCTTGCGTTCGCCGAGGCCAAACACCAGGCCGTAGCCGCGGGTAAAATGCGGATCTTCATTTTCTGGCGCGACAAAGCCGTTGACCATTTCGCACTCGGTCATCAGCAGTTCGCCGACGTTCACCGCAAAACCAAGCTCTTCCGGCACGATTTCAACGTCGATATAGCCGCTGCGGATCTCCGCCGCGAACGGGTGGTTGCGCCCGTAGCCGCGCTGGGTAGAGTAGGCGAGCGCCAGCAGGTAGCCTTCGTCGCCGCGCATCAGCTGCTGCAGGCGGGACGAGCGCGAGCAGGGGTAAACCGGCGGCGTGCGGGTGATGTCGTCGGGCTGTGCGCCCGTATCTTCTTCCGCCTTCGCCAGCCCCTGGTTTGCCAGCAGGCTGAAGACGTGCGGAGACGGTTCCTGCCCGGCGTCTGACGTGCTGAGCGTTGGGGCTTCGCCGTTCGCCAGCAGGGTAAAGTCCAGCAGGCGGTGGGTATAGTCATAAGTCGGGCCAAGCAGCTGGCCGCCGGGAATATCTTTATAAACGGCAGAAATGCGGCGCTCCAGGCGCATCTCCGCCGTGTTCACCGGCTCGCTGACGGCAAGGCGGGGAACGGTAGTGCGCCAGGCGCGCAGCAGAAAGATGGCTTCGACGTTATCGCCGCTGGCCTGCTTCAGCGCCAGCGCTGCAAGCTCGCGGTCGGCCACGCCGCCTTCGGTCATCACCCGGTCGACGGCCAGGTTAAGCTGCTGCTCAATCTGGGCGACGCTGAGCTCGGGAAGCTGTTCATCACCCCGTCGTCTGTGCTCCTGCAACGCATGGGCGGCGGCGATCGCCTTCTCGCCCCCTTTGACGGCTACGTACATCAGCACACCTCCACGTGTGTGGTCCGCGGGATCGCCAGAAGGCGCTCGCCGCAGGTCAGGATCAGGTCAATGCCCAGCGGGAACGGATGCGGGCGCTCGGTCAGCTCGTGAATAATGCACTCCGGCAGCCGTGGCGCGACCATGCGTTCGTCGGCAATACCTGCACCGGTCAGGCGCAGCATGCGCCCGCCGCTCAGGCTGGAGACCTGCAAAATCAGCGTGGCGCTGGTTTCAGGGGCGACGGCACTGCCTTCGCTCAGGGCATTCAGCTGCTCATGGCTGATTTGCTCGTCGGCCACGGCAAAGACCGCCTGCTGGGGCCAATCGACCAGCGGTGCGCTGGTGTGAAAACGCAGGTTCTGGCTGGCGATATCGTTCAGTAACGCGCCCGACAGCCACACCGGGGTGTCGTTGTCGGCCAGGGTCAGCAGCACGCTGGTGGAGGCGAGGTTCAGCGGCAGCCAGCCCTGCGAAAGCTGGTGCAGCGAAACGATCACCCCGGGCTCGCTCATGGCCTTCAGCAGACGACGAAAACTCTGTTGGGCATCCTGAACGGCAAGGGTAAAAGCAGGTTGAAGCGTCATGCGTTATCTCCGCGAACGAGCGTAAAGAAGTCGACCCGGCTGGTGTTCACCTCGGCCTGACGCGCGGCAATGCGTGCGGCGCGGTCGGCTTCCAGCGGGGCAATAAGGCTTTCCATTAACGTCTGAAAATGCGGCTGTTCCTGTAAAAGCGCGTCGATTACCGCGCAGCGCTCGGCGTGCGGTTTATCGCGGCCGAGCACATAGCTGTAACCCAGCGTGCCGCTGTGCAGGCGGATTGCCGCGCGGGTAAGGGTGGCGTCACCGGCGAAGAAGCGCTCGCCGGTGCCGCCCATGCGCGCCTGAATTTGTACCAGGCCAATTTCCGGCGCGCGAATGGTGTCGTAGTCCGGCGTCAGGCCGAGCGCTTTCATGCGGCTGTGCAGCGCGGCAGGCTGGCTGTGGGCCAGCACGCGCATCCAGCGCTGACGGGTGGCGGTGTCGAAGTGCATTCAGTGCTCCATGGTAAATTCAATCATGTCGGCGCGGGTCAGGCTGACGGAGTATTCCGTTGCGTTGATGTCGCCGTCACGGTGGTTGAGGGTGCGCACGCAGAGCAGCGGGGCCATGTTGGGAATTTCCAGCACCTTGCTCTCTTTCGCCTGCGCGCGGCGGGCGCTGATGCGCGTCTGGGTGCGTTTGAGGGCAATGCCGGCGGCTTCCTGAAGGAAGTCGTGCAGGGAACCGCTGGCAAAATGTTGCAGCACCGGCCAGAGGGTAAGATCCGCGAAGTAGTGGTCGATCTGGCACACCGCTACGCCGTTTACCCGGCGCAACGTGCGCAGATGAACGACGTTGTCGCCCTCCTGGATCCCCAGCGCGTCGGCCACGTGGCTGGAGGCCGGGCGCAGTACCGAGAGCAGCTTTTCGCTGGTGGGATGGCTGCCCTGATCCAGCAGGTTCTGGCTAAAGCGCGCCTGCGCATTGAGCGGATAGTCGAACGGGCGCATCAGCACCAGCACGCCCACGCCCTGGCGACGCTGCACCCAGCCGCGCTCCACCAGCTGGTCGATGGCGCGGCGCAGGGTATGACGATTGACCTCGTAGCGGTCGGCAAGCTGCTGCTCGGCGGGCAGGTAGTCACCGCAGCGGTAGTGCATGCGCAGCTCCACTTCGAGCTTTGCTGCAATCTCTTGCCAGCGGGTGGGGTAACTGGTCGGATGTCTGGATAAGTGCATATAAAACAAAGCCTCGCTTCTCAGATGAAGTGCTTACGCAAACGTTGAGAAAGGAAATCCAGCAGGCTGACGGTGACGATGATAAGCACCATCAGCGCACAGGTTTGCTGGAACTGGAAACCGCGAATCGCTTCCCACAGGGTGACGCCAATCCCGCCTGCGCCGACCATGCCGACAACGGTGGCGGAGCGGACGTTGGACTCAAAGCGGTACAGAGAGTAGGAGATGAGCAGCGGCATGACCTGCGGCAGCACGCCGTAGAGGATCTCTTCGATTTTGTTCGCACCGGTCGCGCGGATGCCTTCCACCGGGCCGGGCTCGATGGCTTCAACCGCTTCCGAGAGCAGCTTGGAGAGCACGCCGGTGGTGTGGATGAACAGCGCCATCACGCCCGCGAACGGACCGAGGCCGACGGCCACCACGAACAGCATCGCAAAGACCATTTCATTGATGGCGCGGCAGGCGTCCATCAGGCGGCGCATGGGCTGGTATACCCACCACGGCACGATGTTTTCGGCGCTCATCAGGCCAAACGGAATGGAGAGGATCACGGCGAGGGCGGTGCCCCAGACGGCGATTTGCAGCGTGATCGCCATTTCACCGAGGTAGTCCTGCCACTGGCTGAAGTCCGGCGGGAAGAAGTCGGCGGCGAAGGTGACCATGTTGCCGGAATCCTTGAAGAGCAGCAGCGGATCCATCTCCGCGCCCTTCCAGGAGATAACGAGCACCGCCAGCAGAATGGCCCAGCTTATGAGCGAGAACCAGCTGCGTTTTGGCGGTGGGAGAGTGATGGTTTGCATGATAACTCCGTTGGTTTATGTCCCCTCACCCCGACCCTCTCCCCAAAGGGGCGAGGGGGAAAAGACCGCACCGGGCAGTCCCCTCTCCCCTATGGGGAGAGGGTTAGGGTGAGGGGTAGAAAAGCATTACTGCACCGCTTTATTCACGCTGGTCATAGCGCTCAGCGCGGCGGTCAGACGGTCGAGATCTTCCAGCTGCGCCTTAATTTCCGACACTTTGCTGGTCTTCTCCTCTTCCTTCAGACCCGCGTTATCCTTCACGCCCTGCATCTGTTTAAACAGCGCCAGCTGGCGAATCGGGACCAGCTGCAGATCGCTTGAGGCTCGGAACGGTGCCCAGCCCAGACGCTCAAGAACCGCTTTCTCTTCCGGCGTTTTGCCGTAGTTCATGAAGAAGTCGTAGACCTTGTCCTTGGTGCCTTCGGAGAGATTTTTGCGCCACACGATCGGGTCGCCGGGGATCAGCGGTGATTTCCAGATGACCTTCAGCGCCTTCAGCTTGTCCGGCGCGGAGGTCTTCAGCTTGTCGAGGTTCTCGGTGTTGTTGGTGGCGACGTCCACCTGCCCGTTCGCCACGGCCAGCGCGTTGGTTTCGTGCCCGGCGTTCACCGTGCGTTTGAAATCGCTGGCGGAGATGTTGTTTTTCGCGAAGACGTAGTAGCCCGGCACGAGGAAGCCGGACGTCGAGTTCGGGTCGCCGTTACCAAACGTCAGCGCTTTGCGTTTGGCGATCATGTCGCTGAGGTTGTTGATCGGGCTGTCTTTGTTAACGATCAGCACGCTCCAGTAGCCCGGGGAGCCATCTGCCGCAACGGTCTGGGCAAAAACCTGACCGTTGGCGCGGTCCACCGCTTCCATGGCGGAGAGGTTGCCGTACCAGGCGATATCCACTTTATTGAAGCGCATCCCCTGGATAATGCCCGCGTAGTCCGGGGCGAAGAAGGCGTTCACTTTGATCCCCAGTTTGGTTTCCATATCCTTCAGGAACGGTTCCCACTGCGGCTTCAGGTTTTGCTGTGATTCCGTCGAAATGATGCCGAAGTTCAGCGCTTTTTCCTGCTCCTCGGCGTACGCCGGGCTTAGCAGGGTGCTGATGCTGAACATGCTGGTAAAGGCCAGCGCGGCAACGGCTTTGTAGTTCATTTCCATTCCTCGTTATGCGGACGTTAAGCAGCCTGCGCGCGCTCTTCGACGCGGTTTACGCTGCGGTAGAGACGATCAAAACGTTCGTTATCAAACTGGTGGCTGGCGCCATCGAAGAAGACATGCCCCTGACGCAGGGCAACGATCCGCTCGCAGTAGCGCAGGGCGTAATCCACCTGATGCAGCGTTACCACCACGGTGATGCCGTCGTGCTTGTTGATGTCGCTCAGGGTCTCCATCACGATGCGGGCCGATTCCGGATCCAGCGAGGCGATAGGCTCATCGGCCAGAATGATTTTCGCTTTCTGCATCAGGGCGCGGGCAATGGCCACGCGCTGCTGTTGCCCACCGGACAGGGTAGAAACACGCTGGTGGGCGAAATGGGCCATGCCGACGCGGGTCAGCGCCCTTAAGGCGTCTTGCTTCTGGGACGGGGAGAACCAGCGCAGGCAGGTGCGCCAGAACGGGGTGCTGCCGAGCGCGCCAATCAGCACGTTCTCCAGCACCGTCAGGCGGTTTACCAGGTTGAACTGCTGGAAGATGCAGCCCGTGCGGGCGCGGCTTTTACGGATATCGCTCGCCAGGCGGCCCGCGCGCTGCACGGTGTTACCCAGCAGCTCAACGTGGCTTTCCGGCGTTTTATCACCGGTGATGAGGCCGCTTAAGTGGCGCAGAAGGGTGGATTTACCTGAACCAGACGGCCCCAGCAGCGCTACCATTTCGCCCTGCTGGACGGTCAGATCAACGGCATGCAGCGCCCTGTTGTGATTGAAGGTTTTGCTCAGTTTCTCGACGCGGATGACAGTTTGCATGTGCTGGGCCTCACGATAAATGTGGCCTCATGCTGGCGCATCAATGTGACATTTGGGTTAAGTGTTGGTTGCGGGAATTTGAAGAGTTGTGCGGAGTTTGATGACAGCCACGCCAGGCCCGGTGAGCAAGGCGTCACCGGGCGCGGTTGCCGGATGCGCAGCGCTTATCCGGCCTGGGGCGGTTGCTGTTGCTTAACGACGTTAATCATCCACGGTACGCCGTATTTGTCGGTCACTGTGCCGAATCCGTGCGCCCAGAAGGTTTCCTGCCAGGCCATTTCGATAGTGCCGCCATCGGCGAGGTTGTCGAACCAGCGCTTGCCTTCCGACACGTCCCGGGTGTCGAGCACCAGCGTGAAACCGGCATACTGCGCGTTGCTGCCTGGCGGTAGCCCGTCGCTCATCATGATATCGCTGCCGGCAATGCGAACGTTAGAGTGGGCGATGGCGGAGTCCGGGAAGTTCATGCCCGACGGACAGCCTTCATCGCTGTTTTCGTCTTTTGGCATTTCACCGAAGGTGATTTTATAGAGAAGTTCTGCGCCGACGGCCTGCTGATAGAAGGCGGTGGCTTCTGCACAGTTGCCGGCGAAGGAGACGTAGGGACTTAAGGGCATAATCATTACCTCAGGTAAGAGAAGCCCGTTAAGTGTAGTACCCGTCAGCCCGGTGAGCGAAGCGCGACCGGGCGGATAAATCAGTTCTTTTTCACAAATTCAGATTTCAGCTTCATAGGACCAAAGCCGTCAATTTTGCAGTCGATATTATGATCGCCTTCCACCAGACGGATGTTTTTCACCTTGGTACCAATCTTCAGCATGGAAGAACTGCCTTTTACCTTCAGGTCTTTTACTACGGTAACGCTGTCGCCGTCTGCCAGCAGGTTGCCGTTTGCGTCTTTCACAATCAGCGTATCGCTGTCCGGTGCAGGCTCCGCATCATTCCATTCATGGGCGCATTCCGGGCAAATGAACATGCCATTGTCTTCATAGGTGTATTCAGAATTGCATTTCGGGCAGTGTGGAAGTTGCATGTTGGTATCCTCAAAAGTGTTAACACGCTGGAAAATGCCAGCAAATGACGGCAGGATGCCGAAAAAGGCAGCGAGTATAGCGCAAATCCCCACTTTTGTCGGTGATATTATCTTATAAAAATAGCGTATCAATGCTGCCGGGTGAGAGGTATCGTCAGTCATTTAAGGGAAGCTTAAGCCCCTAACGGCAGTGATGGTAATGATGCTAACGATATCGAATATTTTATTACAGCAAATTGCTACGCTGTGTCATTTCGGATAAGGTGAAGCCACAAGCCGTTATTTATCCATCTTCTCTTAACCTATACATCTTTTGGTGACGGGGAATACCTCTCTTTTTTAGGGGGGGAATAACGGTGATATATCCTGAAGTTTTCTGAAAATGAGCTCTGTCTATTCGCTTTTGGCTTTCTGGCCAGGGGATGCTTTACACGCGTTACAACAATGGGAATTAAATTTCCATTGCCTTCAGTACGTTGTATTAAATGAACATGTTTTCCATACGTGGTCATATAAGCCTGAAAAGCATAATTAAAAAAAGTGGCTTAATAAAAGTAATAAATTTGCGTTAAGGAAAGGCTTTTATCATGCACACACAGACCATATTTGAATTAAGCCAGGAAGCCGAACGTTTGTTGCAGCTCGCGCTGAACAATCTTGCTTCATTAAAATCAATACCGATAGCTAAGCTGGATAGTACAGCCGCTGCGATGAGCGGCATTAATAACAACGTTTTGCCATTACATTTCAGCGCGCGTGGCGTCGATGCGCAGCAGGCGATGCTGAATAATGAATTACGCAAAATAACCCGCCTCGAAATGGTGCTGGCGATTGTTGGCACCATGAAAGCGGGGAAATCGACCACCATCAATGCCATTGTGGGCACCGAGGTGCTGCCAAATCGCAATCGTCCGATGACGGCGCTTCCCACGCTAATCCGCCATACGCCGGGCCAGAAGGAGCCGGTTCTCCATTTTTTGCACGTTGCGCCCATTGATATCCTGATTTCTCAGCTGCAGAAAAAATTGTCCGATAAAGATCGCGGCAAGCTGGCGCGGCGTCTGGAAATAGACAAGGACATGAACACGCTGCTGGCGCGCATCGAAAAAGGCGAGGCGTTTGAAAAACATCATCTGGGCGCAGAGCCTATCTTTCACTGCCTGAAAAGCCTGAACGATCTGGTGCGCCTTTCCCAGGCGCTGGGCGTGGAGTTTCCGTTTTCCGAGTATGCGGCGATTGAAAATATTCCGGTGATTGAGGTGGAGTTTGTGCACCTCGCCGGACTGGATGCGCACCTTGGCCAGCTGACGCTGCTCGACACGCCGGGGCCGAACGAGGCCGGTCAGCCGCATCTGCAAAAAATGCTCAGCGAGCAGCTGGCGCGCGCCTCCGCCGTGCTGGCGGTGATGGACTATACCCAGCTCAAATCCATTTCGGACGCAGAGGTTCGTCAGGCGGTTTCGGCAGCGGGAAAATCCGTGCCGCTATATGCCCTGGTCAATAAGTTCGATCAGAAAGATCGTAACAGCGACGATGCTGAGCAGGTGCGGGCGATGATCTCCGGCACGCTGATGAAGGGGAATATTTCGCCCGGGCAGATTTACCCCGTTTCATCCATGTGGGCCTATCTGGCGAACCGCGCCCGCTATGAGATTAACGCCCACGGGCGGCTTCCCGATCATCAGGATCAGCGCTGGGTACAGGATTTTGCCGAGGCCGCGCTGGGCCGACGCTGGCGAACGGCGGATCTGGACGATATCGATCATATTCGCCACGCGGCAGATCTGCTGTGGGAAGATTCGCTGTTTGAGCAACCGATCCGCAGGCTGATTTACGCGGCTTACGCCAACGCCTCGCTGTTCGCGCTGCGTTCGGCTTCGCATAAGCTGCTTAATTACGCGCAAAACGCCAGAGAGTACCTGGACTTTCGCCATCAGGGGCTGACCGTCGCCTTTGACGAACTGGAGCTGAATATTGCCCGTCTGGAAGAGGATATGGCGATGCTCAGGCAGCGGCAGAGCGCGGTAAGCGATGAGGTGCAGCATGAAGTCGAAGAGGCCCTCAACGCAGCGGATGCGTTCCTGCTTCGCCAGAAAGAAGCGCTTCGGCAGGCGCTAGGCGACATTTTTAGCCGTCCTTATCTTCTTGATTTAGCAGGACGAGAGTCAGCCTGCACGCATGCTGACGACGCGGACGGGATCCAGCAGCTGGTGCTTGAAGATGAAGGGCAGGCGCAGATTTTGCTGAATAAGATCAGATCGTCATGCGAGCCGATCGTGCTGGATGCGCAGAGCAGGATTAGCCGGGAGCTGGCGCTACGCTTCGATCAGCTGGAGTCCACGCTGGCCCGCTCGCTGAACGAGGCCATACGCCCCATCGAGACGCGAATTAAAGAACAGCTCAGCCATGCCGGTTTTCGGGCGCGGATCAGCTTTCCGGCGTTTCAGGCAAACCAGCTTAATTTCAATACGCGCGGGCTGTTTAATGATGCCATTGTGCGGGATACCCCTCCAGCCGATCGGCCTTCAGGGACGGGCAGCATGCGGGAGACCGTCTCGCGCTGGCTCAATAATCCGTCCTGGGGCTGGGAGGAATATGTGGCGACCCGCACACGATACGTCATCAACATCGCTCAGCTTCATGACAACTTTACGCAGCATACCGATCGGTTTTGCGATCAAATCCGTAAAGCTTTGGCTGCGCAGGTCGATGTTTCTGTTACGGCGGGTATGGCAACGTTCTTTGCGGAATTTTCGTTATGCCTGACCGGTTTACAGGAAAGCTTGCGTGATAGCCTTGCCGTGCGGCAGCAAAATGAGCGTTCAACCCGGGCGCTTAGCCAGCAGCTGAAGCAGAGTATGACCACAGCGGCGTGGATTCAGGAAGATACCCGACTGTTACGCGATGATATTCAAACCTTATTCGCGGCAGAGCAACCATGACAACACGGCTACTGGACGGTCCCGGGCGGACGCTGGAGTGTATTCATCCCAAATTTATGGTCGATCTGGTGCAGGGGGTGGATGCTGCGCGTCATTCCCTCTCCGGGCCACAGCAGCTGCAGTTTCGTGAGCGTTTGACGCAGGAAATCATTTTGCACGCCCGGCTGCGGGCGTGGGCCATGGCGGGAATGCTCAACGAAAATGCAGCATTACGGATGGGGCTGGCGGAGAAGCTGGCCGGTATGCTCGATCCCGGGCACCTGGCGCTGACCCGTATGACCGACAGGCTGGTAGCCCTGCGCCAGCAGGCTAATCCACGCCTTCCTCAGTCTCCCGGAGTGTTACAGCAGTACGAGGCGCTCTCCGCTCATTTCAGCCAGCGTGCCGCCTATAAAGAGAAAGCGCTTGCCCAGCGCGGCCTGATGGTTCAGGCAGGGGAGCACAGCGAGCAAATCTTTACCCGCTGGCGGGCCGGGCAGTATGACGGCTGGTCGCTGGCTGGCCGCTGCTATATTGTCCTGGAGGAGCTGCGCTGGGGGGCCTTTGGCGATGCCTGCCGCCTGGCAAATCACGATGTGGCGGCAATGCTTAAGGATAACCTGCGCAGCATGGCGGCTAACTATCTGGCGCAGGGGATCAATGCCTCTCCCACCACCCGCCATTTTTATCATCAATGGCTGACGACGCCCGCTTCTCCCGATCTGACGGATTATAAAGATATGCTGGGCTGGCTGGGGGACTGGTGTCAGGCGGATAACCACCCGCTGTGCTGGTCGGTGACGCAGAGCTGGCAGACGGTCGCGTTGGGTATGCCGAGGCTCTGTTCGGCAAAACGGCTGGTAGATGGCATGGTGGAGGAGATTTTTGGCGCGTGAGATGCCCCCTCGTTGGGAAGAGGGGGCGACTGGATCAGTGGTGCATTTCTACCGCTTTTGGCTCTGCCTGAGTCTCCGGAACCTGTCCAAAGCGTCTGGCGTACAGCGCCGTAATGATCGGCACCAGAATTGCGGTCACAATCACGCTGGCGGCAACCAGAGCTGTGGCGGAGGCCGCAACTGGTTCGAAGGCCGGGTTAATCTGGGCAATAATCACCGGGTTGGCTACCGCTGCGCCCGCTGCTGACGAGGCGGCCACGCCTGCCGTTCCGTTGCCTCCCCCGATTACGCGGTCTGCAATAATCAGCGGAATACCCGTGATGATGATAACTGCCACGCCCAGCACAATGCCCAGCAGGCCGGTTTCCAGGATCACGTTCAGGTTGATGGTATTGCCCAGCGCGAAACCGAAGAATGGGATCAGCACCGGCGTAGCTTTGCTGAAGAAATCGCGCAGATCGTGATCGAGGTTACCCAGCGCGAAGCCGATCAGGAATGGCAGAATTGCGCCGACAAAGTGGTGAGGTTCAAAGGAGGCGAGGCCCGCAGAGCCCAGGATCAGCATGGTCATCAACGGACCCGACTCCAGGGACATCAGCACGAACGCGCCGGACTCTTCTTTGGTGCCGTATTGATTCATCAGGCTGGCATACAGACCGCCGTTGGTCATATCCATCGCTGAGACAATCGCCAGAACGGATAACCCGGCGAAGAATCCGGTCTGGATCCCATTCTCCGGAATGAACATCGCGCAGACCATGGCAACAACCCAGGCGACCGCTATTTTAGTAATAACCAGCGTCCCCGATTTACGTAATACCGTACCTGTTGCACGTAAGTTAATAGACGCGCCGATGCAAAAGAACCAGACGGCCAGAATCGGTACCGTTCCGGTAATCATTCCTTTTGTAAAACCACCAAAATAAGCGCCGGTATTCGGAGCCAGCGTATTTAATATCGCACCAAGTACCAGCGGGACCAGCATCATCCCACCAGGGATGCGTTCTATTGTTGCTTTAATCTTCATCATTAACCCTCACATCTCGCCCGCTTGGCTGGCGGAAAGCTTTAAAAAAATAGCTAAATAAATTCAACTAATTGGCTTATGGACAGGCCAGTTAATTGGTCACTTATGCTGTAAAGCGAAATACTGGCTTTCATGCAGGCTTCGCTTGAAAGCCGTTGAGAAATCGTGTTCGGATTTATGATGCGATCTTTGGAATTGTGATTCAATGAAAATAAAACAGTGTTTTAGTTATCTTCGTCACATATTCAATGTAAACCGCGTTTCCCGCTGTTAATTATTAAATTTTGTGTAAATTCGATGTGAAGAAATGTGATTGCTTTTGGTTTTGAAAGGAATAATAACGCCCGTGAAGATCTCTTCGGGAAGGAGATTGCGAATGACCTTAATTCTCGGGAATTGACAAAAGCTGAAGCCAGTTTACGAAGGCGAAAAATATATGTGAAGTTGATCACATATATAAACGCTGGTAGGGTAAAAAGGTCATTAACTGCCCAGACAGGCGTCAACAGGTTCGGTTGTATCGACGTAAAACGTCAATGTAAGTAAACCTGCTACGCTTGAATAAGGAGATTCGCATGGAGCGGATCCCTGGTTCACAGAGTGCTAAATACGCTGTGAAACGGACGGGGCTGAGTCTACGAGGAAAGCTATGCTTAGAAGGAAAAAGGTTAAACCCATCACGCTGCGCGATGTCACCATTATTGATGACGCTAAGCTGCGCAAAGCGATTACGGCGGCCTCGCTCGGTAATGCGATGGAGTGGTTCGATTTTGGCGTCTACGGCTTTGTTGCCTACGCGCTTGGTAAAGTGTTCTTCCCTGGTGCCGATCCCAGCCTGCAGATGATTGCCGCGCTGGGTACGTTCTCTGTTCCCTTCCTTATTCGCCCTCTCGGTGGCCTTTTCTTCGGCATGCTGGGTGATAAATATGGTCGCCAGAAGATCCTGGCTATTACCATCGTCATTATGTCGATAAGTACATTCTGTATCGGCCTTATTCCCTCCTACGCCACCATTGGCATATGGGCGCCGATTCTGCTGTTGATCTGTAAGATGGCACAGGGCTTCTCCGTTGGCGGCGAATATACCGGCGCGTCGATTTTTGTCGCCGAGTATTCTCCGGACCGTAAACGCGGCTTTATGGGCAGCTGGCTGGACTTTGGCTCGATTGCCGGGTTCGTCATGGGCGCGGGGGTCGTGGTGCTGATCTCAACCGTGGTCGGGGAAGAGAACTTCCTCAGCTGGGGCTGGCGTATCCCGTTCTTCCTGGCGCTGCCGCTGGGCATCATCGGTCTTTACCTGCGCCACGCGCTGGAAGAGACGCCTGCATTCCAGCAGCACGTAGAAAAACTGGAGCAGGGCGACCGCGAAGGGTTGCAGGATGGCCCGAAAGTGTCGTTCAAGGAGATTGCAACCAAACACTGGCGCAGCCTGCTGACCTGTATTGGCCTGGTGATCTCCACCAACGTCACCTATTACATGCTGCTGACCTACATGCCGAGCTACCTGTCGCATAACCTGCACTACTCGGAAGACCACGGTGTGCTGATTATTATCGCCATCATGGTGGGTATGCTGTTTGTGCAGCCGATTATGGGTCTGCTGAGCGACCGCTTTGGCCGTAAACCATTCATCATTCTCGGCAGCGTCGCGCTGTTCGCCCTGGCTATTCCGGCCTTTATCCTGATTAACAGTAATGTGCTGGGGCTGATTTTCGCCGGTCTGCTGATGCTGGCGGTGATCCTTAACTGCTTTATCGGGGTGATGGCTTCTACGTTGCCGGCAATGTTCCCGACGCATATTCGCTACAGTGCGCTGGCGGCAGCCTTTAACATCTCCGTTCTGATTGCGGGCCTGACGCCGACGCTTGCCGCTTCCCTGGTGGAGAGCACGCAGAATCTGATGATGCCTGCCTATTACCTGATGGTCATTGCGGTGGTCGGCCTGATTACCGGTATTACCATGAAGGAGACGGCGAACCGTCCGCTGAAAGGGGCAACGCCCGCGGCGTCCGATATTCAGGAAGCGAAAGAGATCCTGCGTGAGCACTACGATAATGTAGAGCAGAAGATTGAAGATATTGACGCAGAGATTGAAGAGCTTCAGAAAAAACGCTCTCGCCTTGTTGACCAGCATCCGCGAATCAACGAGTAATAAAAAAACCCGCCGCTGGCGGGTTTTCTTTTATTAGCATCCTGCGGCAATGTAGTCGCCGCCGGCGCTGACGGGGATTACCGTCAGGAACAGGACGGTCGCGAAGAGGATAAGAACTATCCCGCCGGCAATTTTGACCAGCGGAACCATCCCGCTCAGGGAAGATCCGCCGCCAAACCAGGCCACTGTGCGTTCACGGGCGTAACGTACCGCCAGCGACAGGCCCATAATCGACAGCGCCGTGCCCAGCGACATCGTCATTACCGCAGCAATGCCCCAGCTGATGATGCCAAGCGCATTCGAAAACATCAGAATCATGATTGCGCCACTGCACGGGCGCGCGCCAATTGCCAGCACTACTCCCAGACGGGTTTTCCAGTCGCTTTTTGCGAGATCTACCCCCACGCCGTGATGGCCGCAGCCGCAATGCTCATCGTGCTGGTGAAGCGGCGTGAGCGTGTTAATCGTCAATTTGCGCGGGCGCAGGCTTTTGAAGGCCTGATAAATGATAAACGCCCCGAAGGCGGCAATCAGTACGGCGCTGATTTTCTCGACGTACCACCGGCTGGTGCTGATATCCCCGGATGCGAGGTTTAAGCCCACCGCCAGGATAAAGACAAAGAGGATCGCGCTGACGCCCTGCATCAGGCTACCGATAAACGGTACGACGCGCGCCGCGAGCTGGCTCTCTTTATTGGTGGTGAGATACGTAGCGACGATAAATTTGCCGTGCCCTGGCCCAATGGCATGGAGTACGCCATAAAAGAAAGCGCCGGTTACCAGCCATAGCCCACCGCTGTACTGGTGGTTATTAAGCTGCAACAGATACATCACCAGATAACGGTGCAGAGCGATCTGGGCAGCCAGGCACCACTGAAGAAAAGCATTCCAGTGCGCGTGAAGGGCAAAACCTGCAATGAGTAACACCAGCACGGTGAGTCCGGCTGCAGGGATGCGCCAGTCACGATGAAGACGTTGTGTCGTCATAAGGTTGACCTGCGAGGGAATTATTTGCCGCTAGTATAGTGGATCTTCGCTTTCAATTCGTTGGATCGCACAGGGATCGTCGATGAATTGTGGATAACTCTGTGCGTAAAAGGGTATAAGGCGGGGTTTTGCTGGGGAATACAGCAGTCAGTCATTTTTTTGCAACTTTTCTGTTGCGGTCGCTCGGGAACTCCCTATAATGCGCCTCCATCGACACGGCGGATGTGAATCACTTCACAAACAGCCCGGTCGGCTGAAGAGAAAAAATCCTGAAATAACGGGTTGACTCTGAAAGAGGAAAGCGTAATATACGCCACCTCGCAACGGTGAGCGAAAGCCGCGTTGCAACTGCTCTTTAACAATTTATCAGACAATCTGTGTGGGCACTCAAAGTGACATGGATTCTTAACGTCGCAAGACGAAAAATGAATACCAAGTCTCTGAGTGAACATACGTAATTCATTACGAAGTTTAATTCACGAGCATCAAACTTAAATTGAAGAGTTTGATCATGGCTCAGATTGAACGCTGGCGGCAGGCCTAACACATGCAAGTCGAACGGTAACAGGAAGCAGCTTGCTGCTTTGCTGACGAGTGGCGGACGGGTGAGTAATGTCTGGGAAACTGCCTGATGGAGGGGGATAACTACTGGAAACGGTAGCTAATACCGCATAACGTCGCAAGACCAAAGAGGGGGACCTTCGGGCCTCTTGCCATCGGATGTGCCCAGATGGGATTAGCTAGTAGGTGGGGTAACGGCTCACCTAGGCGACGATCCCTAGCTGGTCTGAGAGGATGACCAGCCACACTGGAACTGAGACACGGTCCAGACTCCTACGGGAGGCAGCAGTGGGGAATATTGCACAATGGGCGCAAGCCTGATGCAGCCATGCCGCGTGTGTGAAGAAGGCCTTCGGGTTGTAAAGCACTTTCAGCGGGGAGGAAGGCGGTAAGGTTAATAACCTTGCCGATTGACGTTACCCGCAGAAGAAGCACCGGCTAACTCCGTGCCAGCAGCCGCGGTAATACGGAGGGTGCAAGCGTTAATCGGAATTACTGGGCGTAAAGCGCACGCAGGCGGTCTGTCAAGTCGGATGTGAAATCCCCGGGCTCAACCTGGGAACTGCATTCGAAACTGGCAGGCTAGAGTCTTGTAGAGGGGGGTAGAATTCCAGGTGTAGCGGTGAAATGCGTAGAGATCTGGAGGAATACCGGTGGCGAAGGCGGCCCCCTGGACAAAGACTGACGCTCAGGTGCGAAAGCGTGGGGAGCAAACAGGATTAGATACCCTGGTAGTCCACGCCGTAAACGATGTCGACTTGGAGGTTGTGCCCTTGAGGCGTGGCTTCCGGAGCTAACGCGTTAAGTCGACCGCCTGGGGAGTACGGCCGCAAGGTTAAAACTCAAATGAATTGACGGGGGCCCGCACAAGCGGTGGAGCATGTGGTTTAATTCGATGCAACGCGAAGAACCTTACCTACTCTTGACATCCAGAGAACTTTCCAGAGATGGATTGGTGCCTTCGGGAACTCTGAGACAGGTGCTGCATGGCTGTCGTCAGCTCGTGTTGTGAAATGTTGGGTTAAGTCCCGCAACGAGCGCAACCCTTATCCTTTGTTGCCAGCGGTCCGGCCGGGAACTCAAAGGAGACTGCCAGTGATAAACTGGAGGAAGGTGGGGATGACGTCAAGTCATCATGGCCCTTACGAGTAGGGCTACACACGTGCTACAATGGCGCATACAAAGAGAAGCGACCTCGCGAGAGCAAGCGGACCTCATAAAGTGCGTCGTAGTCCGGATTGGAGTCTGCAACTCGACTCCATGAAGTCGGAATCGCTAGTAATCGTAGATCAGAATGCTACGGTGAATACGTTCCCGGGCCTTGTACACACCGCCCGTCACACCATGGGAGTGGGTTGCAAAAGAAGTAGGTAGCTTAACCTTCGGGAGGGCGCTTACCACTTTGTGATTCATGACTGGGGTGAAGTCGTAACAAGGTAACCGTAGGGGAACCTGCGGTTGGATCACCTCCTTACCTTAAAGAACCTGCCTTTGCAGTGCTCACACAGATTGTCTGATGAAAAGTAAATAGCAAGGCGTCTTGCGATTGAGACTTCAGTGTCCCCTTCGTCTAGAGGCCCAGGACACCGCCCTTTCACGGCGGTAACAGGGGTTCGAATCCCCTAGGGGACGCCACTTGCTGGTTCGTGAGTGAAAGTCACCTGCCTTAATATCTCAAAACTCATCTTCGGGTGACGTTTGAGATATTTGCTCTTTAAAAATCTGGATCAAGCTGAAAATTGAAACGACACACAGCTCATGTGTGTTCGAGTCTCTCAAATTTTCGCAAGTCGACGATGAATCGAAAGAAACATCTTCGGGTTGTGAGGTTAAGCGACTAAGCGTACACGGTGGATGCCCTGGCAGTCAGAGGCGATGAAGGACGTGCTAATCTGCGAAAAGCGCCGGCGAGGTGATATGAACCCTTGACCCGGCGATGTCCGAATGGGGAAACCCAGTGCAATCCGTTGCACTATCGTTAGCTGAATACATAGGCTAACGAGGCGAACCGGGGGAACTGAAACATCTAAGTACCCCGAGGAAAAGAAATCAACCGAGATTCCCCCAGTAGCGGCGAGCGAACGGGGAGCAGCCCGGAGTCTGAATCAGCTTGTGTGTTAGTGGAACGGTCTGGAAAGTCCGACGGTACAGGGTGATAGTCCCGTACACGAAAATGCACATGCTGTGAACTCGAAGAGTAGGGCGGGACACGTGGTATCCTGTCTGAATATGGGGGGACCATCCTCCAAGGCTAAATACTCCTGACTGACCGATAGTGAACCAGTACCGTGAGGGAAAGGCGAAAAGAACCCCGGCGAGGGGAGTGAAAAAGAACCTGAAACCGTGTACGTACAAGCAGTGGGAGCCTCTTTATGGGGTGACTGCGTACCTTTTGTATAATGGGTCAGCGACTTATATTCTGTAGCAAGGTTAACCGTATAGGGGAGCCGAAGGGAAACCGAGTCTTAACTGGGCGTTAAGTTGCAGGGTATAGACCCGAAACCCGGTGATCTAGCCATGGGCAGGTTGAAGGTTGGGTAACACTAACTGGAGGACCGAACCGACTAATGTTGAAAAATTAGCGGATGACCTGTGGCTGGGGGTGAAAGGCCAATCAAACCGGGAGATAGCTGGTTCTCCCCGAAAGCTATTTAGGTAGCGCCTCGTGAACTCATCTTCGGGGGTAGAGCACTGTTTCGGCTAGGGGGCCATCCCGGCTTACCAACCCGATGCAAACTACGAATACCGAAGAATGTTATCACGGGAGACACACGGCGGGTGCTAACGTCCGTCGTGAAGAGGGAAACAACCCAGACCGCCAGCTAAGGTCCCAAAGTCATGGTTAAGTGGGAAACGATGTGGGAAGGCACAGACAGCCAGGATGTTGGCTTAGAAGCAGCCATCATTTAAAGAAAGCGTAATAGCTCACTGGTCGAGTCGGCCTGCGCGGAAGATGTAACGGGGCTAAACCATGCACCGAAGCTGCGGCAGCGACACTATGTGTTGTTGGGTAGGGGAGCGTTCTGTAAGCCGTTGAAGGTGTGCTGTGAGGCATGCTGGAGGTATCAGAAGTGCGAATGCTGACATAAGTAACGATAAAGCGGGTGAAAAGCCCGCTCGCCGGAAGACCAAGGGTTCCTGTCCAACGTTAATCGGGGCAGGGTGAGTCGACCCCTAAGGCGAGGCCGAAAGGCGTAGTCGATGGGAAACAGGTTAATATTCCTGTACTTGGTGTTACTGCGAAGGGGGGACGGAGAAGGCTATGTTAGCCGGGCGACGGTTGTCCCGGTTTAAGCATGTAGGCGGAGGTTCCAGGTAAATCCGGTACCTTTTAACGCTGAGGTGTGACGACGAGGCACTACGGTGCTGAAGTAACAAATGCCCTGCTTCCAGGAAAAGCCTCTAAGCATCAGGTAACACGAAATCGTACCCCAAACCGACACAGGTGGTCAGGTAGAGAATACCAAGGCGCTTGAGAGAACTCGGGTGAAGGAACTAGGCAAAATGGTGCCGTAACTTCGGGAGAAGGCACGCTGATATGTAGGTGAAGCCCCTGCGGGTGGAGCTGAAATCAGTCGAAGATACCAGCTGGCTGCAACTGTTTATTAAAAACACAGCACTGTGCAAACACGAAAGTGGACGTATACGGTGTGACGCCTGCCCGGTGCCGGAAGGTTAATTGATGGGGTTAGCGGCAACGCGAAGCTCTTGATCGAAGCCCCGGTAAACGGCGGCCGTAACTATAACGGTCCTAAGGTAGCGAAATTCCTTGTCGGGTAAGTTCCGACCTGCACGAATGGCGTAATGATGGCCAGGCTGTCTCCACCCGAGACTCAGTGAAATTGAACTCGCTGTGAAGATGCAGTGTACCCGCGGCAAGACGGAAAGACCCCGTGAACCTTTACTATAGCTTGACACTGAACACTGGTCCTTGATGTGTAGGATAGGTGGGAGGCTTTGAAGCGTGGACGCCAGTCTGCGTGGAGCCGCCCTTGAAATACCACCCTTTAATGGCTGGTGTTCTAACGTAGACCCGTAATCCGGGTTGCGGACAGTGTCTGGTGGGTAGTTTGACTGGGGCGGTCTCCTCCCAAAGAGTAACGGAGGAGCACGAAGGTTGGCTAATCCTGGTCGGACATCAGGAGGTTAGTGCAATGGCATAAGCCAGCTTGACTGCGAGCGTGACGGCGCGAGCAGGTGCGAAAGCAGGTCATAGTGATCCGGTGGTTCTGAATGGAAGGGCCATCGCTCAACGGATAAAAGGTACTCCGGGGATAACAGGCTGATACCGCCCAAGAGTTCATATCGACGGCGGTGTTTGGCACCTCGATGTCGGCTCATCACATCCTGGGGCTGAAGTAGGTCCCAAGGGTATGGCTGTTCGCCATTTAAAGTGGTACGCGAGCTGGGTTTAGAACGTCGTGAGACAGTTCGGTCCCTATCTGCCGTGGGCGCTGGAGAATTGAGGGGGGCTGCTCCTAGTACGAGAGGACCGGAGTGGACGCATCACTGGTGTTCGGGTTGTCATGCCAATGGCACTGCCCGGTAGCTAAATGCGGAAGAGATAAGTGCTGAAAGCATCTAAGCACGAAACTTGCCCCGAGATGAGTTCTCCCTGACTCCTTGAGAGTCCTGAAGGAACGTTGAAGACGACGACGTTGATAGGTCGGGTGTGTAAGCGCAGCGATGCGTTGAGCTAACCGATACTAATGAACCGTGAGGCTTAACCTTACAACGCCGAAGATGTTTTGGCGAAGAGACAGATTTTCAGCCTGATACAGATTAACAGAATTTGCCTGGCGGCTTTAGCGCGGTGGTCCCACCTGACCCCATGCCGAACTCAGAAGTGAAACGCCGTAGCGCCGATGGTAGTGTGGGGTCTCCCCATGTGAGAGTAGGGAACTGCCAGGCATCAAATTTAGCGTGCTGATATGGCTCAGTTGGTAGAGCGCACCCTTGGTAAGGGTGAGGTCCCCAGTTCGACTCTGGGTATCAGCACCACTTTATACTTAGGTTAAAGTTCGGCAAGAAGTAAAAGAATTTGTCTGGCGGCTTTAGCGCGGTGGTCCCACCTGACCCCATGCCGAACTCAGAAGTGAAACGCCGTAGCGCCGATGGTAGTGTGGGGTCTCCCCATGTGAGAGTAGGGAACTGCCAGACATCAAACAAGTAGAAAGGCCATCCGAAAGGATGGCCTTTTTGCGTTATAGCTTCCGTTAATCAACCTCTTCCTCCTCTATTTACCCGCAATGTTAATACCGTGCGGGTGTATTAAAGCCTTTTAATCAGCCTGTATTGCAGAGATAAAATGCTGCACGTCAGCGCCCGGTGAACTGAATATCCAGGCGTGAGAATAAGGGGAGTGGTGGAAAATAATATAGGCTAAAGAATAGCGTTGATATCAGAAAAGCCCTGACGAAATACAGAAAACGAATACATCAGAAAAAATAAAAGCGCGGACATTGCCGCGCTTTTAAAGGCTGATTTATTTGGTCAAAGCGACAATACCCAGCGTCAGGCCTGCTATTGCAGCGGCGCCTCCGGCAATCGCACCTGCTGTTTCCCAGTTATCCTGGGTGGTGCCCTTCATACAGGTATTGGTGTGAACCAGTCGGCCCTGATCGTCGTATACCGGTACACATGGAGAGTCGTGCGCGCATCCAGCAAGTAGCGCAGCGAGAAGTGCAACGGAAATGAATCTTTTCATGATGTTACCTCAAAATAATCGCTTATTCGCTATAAAGCCGATGCGGCAATTAACGAACTGGTTGATATTTTACCACCGCAACAATCCCGCGCAGCACGGGGAATAATCTCAATTTGTGTGAATTGTAAAAATCATGGAGAAAAAAGAAGGATGGACATTATTAATGGAGGAAATGTGGAGAGGCGGTTTTTTTATTTCCAGAAAACAATGGAATAAAAAAGGCACCCGAGGTGCCTTTATCGTTTCTTAATCCCTGTGCTTTGTAAACCGTCTTCGGACTACTACAAAGAAAACAGGAACGAAGAATATAGCCAGCAACGTTGCTGACAACATTCCTCCCATAACGCCCGTCCCGACGGCATTTTGTGCACCGCTACCTGCACCACTACTGATTACCAGCGGCATAACGCCAAGGATAAATGCGAGAGAAGTCATCAGGATAGGCCGCAGACGCATCCGCGAGGCTTCCAGAGTAGCTTCAATAATCCCTTTACCCTCTTTATCCATCAGATCTTTGGCGAACTCCACGATCAAAATGGCGTTCTTGGCGGATAAGCCAATTGTCGTGAGCAGCCCAACCTGGAAGTAAACGTCATTGTTAAGGCCGCGCATGGAAGCCGCCAGAAGCGCACCAATTACCCCCAGGGGCACGACCAGCATAACCGAGAATGGAATTGACCAGCTTTCATAGAGCGCTGCCAGACACAGGAACACCACAATCAGTGAAATGGCGTACAGTGCCGGAGCCTGATTACCGGAGAGACGTTCCTGGTATGACATCCCCGTCCAGTCGTAACCGATGCCAGCAGGCAATTTCGACGCAAGGCTTTCCATCATTGCCATCGCCTCACCGGTACTTTTACCTGGCGCTGACTCACCGAGGATCTCCATAGATGGCATACCGTTGTAGCGCTCCAGACGCGGTGAACCGTAAATCCAGTGAGAGCTGCTGAAGGCGGAGAACGGCACCATTTCGCCGTTAGCGCTACGCACATACAGGCCGTTAATGTCTCCAGGCAACATGCGGAAGGGTGCATCAGCCTGAACGTAGACTTTTTTCACACGTCCGTGATCGATAAAGTCGTTTACATAGGTGCCACCCAGCGCGGTTGAAATCGTCTGATTGACGTCAGACACGCTCACCCCCAGCGCCTGTGCCTTCTCCTGGTCGACATCCAGCTTGAACTGTGGCGTATCTTCCAGGCCGTTAGGGCGAACGCGGACCAGTAATTCAGGATGTTCCCTCACCAGGCCAAGCAGCTGGTTACGCGCCTGCGTTAGCTGTGTATGCCCCAGGTTTGCCTGATCGATCAGTTCGAAATCGAAGCCAGTTGCGGTGCCCAGTTCAATAATAGCGGGCAGGTTAAACGGAAATACAAGGCCATCTTTAATCTGGCTGAACGCTTTCGTCGCGCGGCTGACGATGGCTCCAACGCCGTTTTCATGGCCCGGACGTTCTTCCCACGGCTTCAGACTGACAAACGCGATACCGGAGTTCTGGCCCTGACCGCTGAAGCTAAACCCGTTTACGGTAAAGACCGATTCGACGTTCGCTTTCTCTTTCGTCAGATAGTAGTCCTGAACCTGGTCGAGCACCTGCTGGGTACGCATCTGCGTCGCACCTGCCGGTAACTGAACCATCGTCATAAACACCCCCTGATCCTCTTCCGGCAGGAAGGAGGTAGGTAAGCGCAGGAACAGTACCGCCATGCCGCCGACTATGATGACGTACACCAGCAGATAGCGCCCGGTTTTACGTAATATGCCGCTCACGCTGTTGCTGTAGTGCTCCACGCTCTTATCAAAAAGCGCGTTAAACCAGCCGAAGAAACCACCTTTCTTTTCATGATGCTCGCTGGATATGGGTTTGAGCAGCGTTGCACAAAGGGCAGGGGTTAAAATCAATGCCACCAGTACCGACAAAGCCATTGCGGAGACGATAGTGAGTGAAAACTGGCGATAGATAGCCCCGGTTGAACCACCAAAAAACGCCATCGGTATAAACACCGCCGAAAGCACCATGGCTATGCCCACCAGAGCGCCCTGGATCTGCTCCATCGACTTCTGCGTCGCCTCTTTTGGCGGCAGCCCGTCTTCAACCATGACGCGCTCAACGTTCTCGACCACTACGATGGCATCATCGACCAGCAGGCCTATCGCCAGTACCATCCCGAACATCGTCAGCGTGTTAATGGAGAAGCCGAACGCAGCCAGTACCGCAAAAGTGCCAAGTAATACCACCGGCACGGCAATTGTCGGAATCAGGGTCGCCCGCAGATTTTGCAGGAACAGGTACATCACCAGGAACACGAGAACGATCGCTTCAAACAGCGTCTTCACCACTTCATGAATTGAAATCTTCACGAAGGGGGTAGTGTCGTATGGATAGACAACCTTCAGACCCTGAGGGAAGAAAGGCTGTAATTGCGCCAGTTTGCTCTTGATGGCGGCAGCGGTATCCAGCGCGTTTGCGCCCGTTGCCAGCTTGATCCCCAGTCCCGTTGCGGCCTGACCGTTAATTTTGGTGACCATGTTGTAGTTTTCGCCACCCAGCTCGATGCGGGCCACATCTTTCAGGTGGACCATTGAGCCGTCCTGGTTCACCTTCAGCGTGACCCGGCCAAACTCTTCCGGCGATTTCAGGCGCGTTTGAGCAATAATTGAGGCGTTGAGTTGCTGTCCAGGTATAGACGGCGTTCCCCCCAGCTGGCCCGCAGCAATCTGATCGTTCTGCGTTTTCAGCTGGTTAATGATATCCAGCGGCGTCAGCTGGTATTTATTCATCGCGTTGCTGTCCAGCCAGATGCGCATTGCATACTGCGCACCGAAAAGCTGCACGTCGCCAACCCCGGAAGTACGGCTAATTGCATCTTTTACGTTAGAGGCAACATAGTCGGAGATATCGTCCTGAGTGAGGCTTTTATTATCCGAAACGAAACCAGCCACCAGCAGGAAGCTGCTGCTGGATTTTTCCACGCCGATCCCCTGTTGCTGCACTTCTTGCGGCAGAAGCGGCATGGCGAGCTGAAGCTTGTTCTGAACCTGCACCTGCGCAATATCAGGATCCGTACCCGATTCGAATGTCAGGGTAATGGTGACGTTACCGGCAGAGTCGCTGGTAGATGACATGTACATCAGATTATCGATGCCGTTCATGTTCTGTTCGATAACCTGCGTCACGGTGTCCTGAACCGTCTGGGCATCAGCGCCAGGATAGGTGGCCGTCACGGCAACTGCCGGGGGGGCAATAGTGGGATATTGCGCGACAGGCAGCTGTAAGATGGCCAGCCCGCCCGCAATCATCAGAATGATGGCGAGTACCCAGGCGAAAACAGGCCGTTGAATAAAGAAAGTAGCCATGTCGTTATCCCTTAACTGGCCGGTGTGGCGGCGGTATCAGGAATAGCCACAACGGTGACGCCCGGGCGAACTTTTTGCAGGCCGCTGGTAATGACGCGGTCGCCGTTTTTCAGCCCCTCCGTCACCAGCCAGCGATCGCCAATGGCCTGCGGTGCAACAACAGTGCGAGGCTCCACCTGGTTTTTATCGTTTACCACAAGGACGGTTGCATCCCCGCGCGGTGTACGGGTTACGCCCTGCTGCGGAACAAGAATGGCGTTCGGCTGCGTACCTTCATCAATGCGCGCACGGACAAACATACCCGGTAACAGCATATGCTGCGGGTTCGGGAAGATGGCGCGAAGGGTAATGGAGCCGGTGCTTTCATCTACCGTGACATCCGAGAACTGTAGGGTTCCTTTCAGCGGATAAGGCTGGCCGTTTTCCATCAGCAACTCGACGCTGCTGGCGTCCCCCTTTTGCAGGCTTGTCTGCTTCAGACGCATAAAATCGCTGCTGGATTGCGTCACATCGACATAAATGGGATCGAGCTGCTGAACCGTTGCCAGCGCCGTCGACTGGCCGTTAGTGACCAGCGCCCCTTCGGTGACGCTGGATTTGCCAATACGTCCGTTGATTGGCGAGGAGACTTTCGTATAGGCAAGGTTGATCCGCGCGCTTTCAACGCCAGCCTTTGCGGCAACGACGCTCGCATCCGCCTGCCGGGCGGTTGCTACCGCCCGATCGTATTCCTGCTTGCTCACGTACTGCGTACCGACCAGCGGGACGTAGCGTTTTACCGTCAGATGGGCAATGTTTGCCGCCGCCTGCGCTTTTACCAGCTCACCTTTTGCGCTGTCATAGGCTGCCTGATAGGTAGCAGGATCGATTTGATAAAGGGATTCACCCGCTTTGACATCGCTGCCTTCGGTAAAATTACGGTGCAGAATGATACCACTAACCTGAGGACGAACCTCCGCAACGCGAAACGCGTCCGTTCTGCCCGGCAATTCGGTGGTTACCGCCAGTGGCGCGCTTTTAACAATATGAACACTGACCTGAGGAGCCTGGCGATGCTGCTGTGGATTTTCTTGTCCATCGCACCCGGCGAGCAGCGCGGCGCAGACAATTAAACCGGATAAGGGTAAGCGGCTGAAATAATTCGTCATTACTGTTCCTTAAATCACCCTTAAGCCGATACTGGCCGTGAATCGGTAAAAGGGCGTGAGGCAAAAATAAAATGTAGTGGCGTATAATAATGAGGGTAATTAATGTTTTTTAATTTATACGTGCTGAGAAAGGCATCGAAAAGTACAAGCGGCATCTGTTTGCGTGCATTCAACGCTATATTTCTGCCAGGGAAACCACAAAATTATTTTTGCTGGCTACATTTATATTTCTTATGAATTAAATGCGTTCAATTCATTTACCCGAATTATAAATTAAAGAGACTGACTTTTTTTGTGCAAACTCGATACGGACGATGGTGAATACTTTAATTTATACGGTCCATTTATTTTGATTTGTTGATGTATTAACCGCATGAGTAATGAGTAGCAGAGTATGGCGCGTAAAAAGAAAGAAGAGGCTCAAAAGACCCGTCAACAGCTGATTGAAGCCGCTATCGGGCTGTTTGCGGCGCGCGGCGTGGCTAACACCACGCTGACGGACATTGCCGATGCTGCGCGCCTGACTCGTGGGGCGGTTTACTGGCATTTTTCCAGTAAATCAGAAATATTTAACGCAATCTGGGAGCAACAATTACCGCTGCGCGAGGTTATTCGCGACAGGCTGTTACTGTCGGAAGGGGACGATCCGCTGTTAAAACTGCGTGAACAGTTCATCGTTACGCTACAGTATATTGCGCGGGAGCCTCGACAGTGCGCTCTTTTACAAATCCTGTATCATAAGTGTGAATTTCATGACGATATGATTTCAGAATATGAAATACGCAGGCGCATTGGGATAAACGACGATTTTCTTCGTACGAGACTGGAGCAATGCATTGCGGGGAACGCGATCTCCTCAGAGATAAATATCGATCTCACGCTGATTGTTTTTCACGGCTTTTTTAGTGGGATAATCAAAAACTGGTTAATGAACAGCAACAGTTTTAATCTGTACAAACAGGCGCCGGCGCTGGTGGATCATATTCTGGCGACGCTGCATATTACGCGGGTGCCGCCGATGCGTTACGATACAGCCTCATGACGGCATCCGGGGTGGCGACATGTCGCCGTGCCGGCACTGTTCCTCAATGGCTTGCGCGGTAATCGGTTTACCCAGCAGATAACCCTGAAGCGTATTACACCCCAGCTGTGTCAGAAATTGCTGCTGCGCCTCGGTTTCAATCCCTTCCGCTACAACCTTCAGGTTAAGCGTTTTTGCCAGGGCGACAATCGCCGAGACAATCGTCGCATCTTCGCTCTCTCCACTTAACTCTTTGACGAAAGCGCGGTCGATTTTCAGCTCACAGGCGGGGAGACGCTTAAGATAGAGAAGGCTTGAGTAGCCCGTTCCAAAATCATCTATCGACGCTTTGACGCCGGCATCCGTCAGCGCCGTCAGGAGGCGAACGCTTTCGTCCGGATTGCTCATCGCGGTGGTCTCGGTCACTTCCAGAATGAGCATGTCGGGCGGAACCTTATGGCGCGCCAGACAGTCGAGGACCGTTTTCACCAGCGACGGCTGTTCGAACTGCAGCGTTGAAAGATTCACCGCCATTGACCAGTCCGTATGACCCTGAAGATGCCATTCACGCAGCTGGCGGCAGGCCTCGTCGATAACCCAGTTACCCATCGGAATAATCAGCCCGGTTTTTTCCGCCAGCGGCAGAAACAGGTCGGGAGACAGTAAGCCCTGTTTTGGGTGCTGCCAGCGTAACAAGGCCTCAAATCCGAGAACCGGCCCGGCAGGAGCGTGGAATTTTGGCTGATAGAGCAGACGCAACTCGTTACGGGCGATGGCCTGCCACAGGTCATTCATCAGCTGAAGATGCGTCTGCGCCAGCGTATTCATCGACGGCTGGAAAAAGTGATAGCCGTTGCGGCCCATATGCTTCGTGTGATACATCGCAGCATCGGCGTTAAACATCAGTTCACGATCGGTTTTGCCATCGTGCGGATAAAGCGCGATGCCAATGCTCAGCGTGACCATCAGTTCGTAAGGATCGAGATGGAACGGGCTGTCAATGACGCGCACCAGCGAATTGGCCAGCGAGGCCGCATCGTCCGGGCTGCTGGTTTCGGCCAGCAGAACGAATTCATCCCCGCCAATACGCGCCAGCGTGTACTGGCCCTTTAGCTGCAACAGCAGACGCTGCGTCACCGCGACCAGAAGCTTGTCGCCGACGTCATGACCGTAGGCATCGTTAACGGTTTTAAAGCCGTCGAGATCCATAAACATCAGCGCGAAATGGTTTCCCTCGCGATCGGCCTTGCTGATGGCCTGATCGAGCCGATCCTCCAGCAGGACTCGATTGGGCAAGCGCGTCAGCGTGTCATGTAACGCCAGCTGCGCGAGTTCACGGTTAGCTTCTGCCAGTGAAGAGGCCAGCAGCGAAGTACGAGCCTGAAGGCGGGCATCGAACATCGACACCAGTAAAGTGATCCCCAGAATCGCGAGCGCGACCACGCTCACCAGTACCGCCAGCCAGCTACCGTTAATGCCGTGATGGTGAACCACCGTTGACATCGGAAATTGTGCGGCCTTCATGCCGGCGTAATGCATACCGGCGATGGCGATCCCCATGGCGATTGCCGCCCCCAGCCGCATCAATGCCATTCGCGCGGCTTCATGCCGTAAACGGAACGTCAGCCAGAGAGCGGCCAGTGACGCCGCCAGGGCAATAACCACGGATATGGCTACCCATGTTTTATCCCAGATAATATCCGGCGTGACGTTCAGTGCCGCCATGCCGGTGTAGTGCATAGCGACAATACCCGTTCCCATCACGGCTGCGCCGGGAAGCAGCCGGCGTAAACGCAGCTGCTCGCAGCTGACGAGCCACAGGGCGAACATTGACGAGCAGATGGCGATAACCATTGAGAACACGGTCAGGGCGACGCTGTAGCTCATGCTCATGGACAGGTCCATCGCCAGCATGCCGATGAAGTGCATTGCCCACACGCCAATACCCATCGAAACACCGCCACCCGCCAGCCAGACGCGTGCAGCCATTCCCCGGCTTCCGGCGACGCGCGCCGCCATATTCAGGGCGGTATAGGCAGCAAGTATGGCGACCACAAAGGAGATGGCTACAAGGATTTGGTTGTATTGGCTAACCAGCATGGTCTGTTCACTCGCTGAGGGACGTTAAGCATGAGCGGTCGGAAAGGGCACAGACATTATCATCGTCAGGAAATGACGAAAAGTGATTTAAACCCCTGTTTTTATTGGGTGTAAACAGGTTTCTAACCCGGTAGAGAAATTATTCCAGCTCTGAGCAGTTCACCAGTTTGAGCGGATTCACGGAGTTCATATTGCGACATTTATCGGTTTCGGTGCTCATCAGCTCAATCCACTGCATGAGCAGCGCATCGAAAATGAAAACAGAGACAGCAAAAACGACCAGCCACCAGTATTTACGAATCATGCGTCATTCCGGGAAAAGAGAGCTTTCAGGTGGTGGAAATATACACGAAAAGCGGACGTTGAAAAGTGGGGAAAGAGAAGGTTTACAAAGCGTTGACGCTTACGGTTCCGGGCGATAAAAAAGGCGCTTCCCCATGCCGAGTAGCGCCTTTTTAAACAAGCATTTAGCTAATCGAAATTAGTTCATGCCGTATTTTTTCAGTTTCTTACGCAGGGTACCACGGTTGATGCCCATCATTAGGGCAGCGCGGGTTTGATTACCACGGGTGTATTGCATCACCATGTCCAACAGTGGCTGTTCAACTTCAGCCAGTACCAGCTCATACAGGTCATTAACATCCTGACCGTTCAGTTGAGCAAAATAGTTCTTCAGTGCCTGTTTAACCGAGTCACGCAGGGGCTTTTGAGTTACCTGATCCTGAGAGTTAACGGTAGAAACGGTCAGTACGTCAGAATTTACGCGTTGTTCGAACATAGTTCTGTCAGCTCTTTATTTCATTACGCAAGATTTTCGAAGTATGCCTCCAACGCCTCCAGCTGTTCGCTGGCATCCTCAATGGCGTTGAATGTGCGCCGAAACTGGTCATCTGGAGCGTGCTCCTGGAGATACCAGGATACGTGTTTACGCGCAATTCGGTACCCTTTTGCCTGGCCGTAGTGGTCATGCAGTTCCCGAACATGCGAACAAAGCAAGCGCTTTACCTCTGCCAGAGGCAGCGGGGCAAGCAGCTCCCCAGTGTCCAGATAATGCTGGATTTCCCGAAAGATCCAGGGTCTTCCCTGAGCGGCACGTCCTATCATCAGAGCATCAGCTCCCGTATAGTCGAGCACAGCTCTGGCTTTAAGCGGGTCAGTAATGTCGCCATTCGCGATAATCGGAATGGAAACTTTCTGCTTAACTGCCCGAATGCTGTCGTATTCAGCTTCTCCGTTGAACAAACAGGCGCGAGTGCGTCCATGAATGGTCAGGGCCTGAATGCCACAGTCTTCGGCCAATTGGGCAATCTCTACACAGTTACGGTGTTCCGGCGACCAACCCGTGCGAATCTTCAACGTAACAGGAACGTCCACTGCGCTGACAACCGCCGTTAGGATTGACTTCACCTGATCGGGGTATTGCAGAAGGGCTGAACCTGCAAGCTTGCGATTCACCTTTTTGGCCGGGCAACCCATATTGATATCAATAATCTGGGCGCCACTTTCCACGTTAATACGCGCGGCATCTGCCATCTCTTCAGGCACGCTTCCGGCAATTTGCACGGTGCGGATACCTGGCTCATCAACGTGCACCATCCGAAGGCGGGACTTATCGCTTTCCCAAACCTGCGGGTTAGACGACATCATCTCGGAAACGGTCAGACCTGCTCCCATCTCGTAACACAGCGTCCTGAACGGCCGGTCGGTAATACCTGCCATTGGGGCTGCAATCAGGCGATTTCTGAGCTGGTGGTGTCCGATGCGCATGAGTTAAGAAATGACCATACTGTGACTGCAAGGCGGCGTATATTACGCATTTTTTGCACGAGATGAAAGGCCAAACTTTGAACAATCCTCTGTTGTAGATCAAGGAATCGCCAGTCAAACTTTTCGGATAGGATTATTCGCTATTTAAATCATTGTGTTATGAATAAATGAATATTTTATAGGCGCTTACAATTTCCCGTAACTTCTCATCATTTCTGAATAAATGAACCTCTTGTCCGGGATAATCTGCTGCTATATGCAGCAGATTATGGTGCTTCTTTGCGATCTACGTCGCATTTCAGCACAGGATATCAGGGCGAAAAATCGACCTATTCAACAACCACCCGGCCATGAAGCGGCTGCACCGGCCGGCTGTTTTCATGATGCAGGGTATGGGTGAATTTTTGCAGCTGTTCGGCAGAAACGGTCAGCGGGTGCTTGAGCACCAGCCACGTAACCCCTTCTGAGCAGGGTGGCGTGGTCAGAGAGCCGCTGAAGCGCCAGTAGGTTTTATCCGCAGGGAGTAATTTATTCATATCAAGGTGTGGCTTAATCGTGACGTTCTGGTCAACCTGTCCCGGCATCACGCCCCAGAGCTTATCCAGCTCGGGATTTGCGGCACCCCGATCGAACATAACGGCAACGACCGCCAGTTCGCCGTTGGCATTTTTGTGCACCAGATGCATTTCCATTGCGTATTTTTTTCCGTGCACCGTGTTTTCGGATGGTGCGTGGAAATGAAACTGCTGTAACGTCCAGGTCTGCTTATCAAGCGTGATGCTATCCCGCGTGTCCGCCTTTTCACTTGCCTGGATAGTATGGCCGTTATTCGTCAGGGTGATTGGGCCGTCAATGTAGCGCGTTTCCAGCGGAGCAATGTGGCCTTTTGTGGTGGTATCGATGTTTATGGGCGACTGGTACATTCCGCTTTTACACGTTCTGTACGCCTCGTCCAGCTCGCCCCAGTGCTCCGGTGCGGCTTCCCCCTGATAGCTCCAGTGTGATGCGTAAGCCGAAGCCGGGATCATGCTCAGCGCCAGCAGCGCTGCCTTGCCTGCAATGTGTTTCATCGTATTCTTCCTGTGAATTTTATTATTCAAATCGATGGATTCCGCCATGATTTGTAGGGGTATTTTATCGGGGAAGAGACAAGGGCGGGAGAAAAATCGTAGGGGAAAGGCGTGGTCAGAGGACCACGCCAGACGCTTATTTTTTACGACCGGTAATGCGGCACCACTCTTCTTTCTCGACCACCGGGTCGAGGGTAAAGCGATCCGCATAGGCTTCGCAGACGCTTTCTGCCTGGCTGGCAAGGATACCGGAAAGCCCCAGCAGGCCGCCCTCAACCGGCAGTACGCTGATTAACGGCGCCAGCTCGCGTAGCGGGCCAGCAAGGATGTTGGCGACCACCACATCGGCTTTCATGGCTTCTGGCTGCGCGTCGGGGAGGTACAGCTCAAGGCGATCGGAAACGCCGTTACGTTCGGCGTTATCGCGGCTGGCCTGAATGGCCTGCGGATCGATGTCGATCCCGATAGCTTTTGCGGCTCCCAGCTTCAGCGCCGCGATAGCGAGGATCCCGGATCCGCAACCGAAGTCGATCACGGTTTTGCCTTCCAGATCCAGACCATCCAGCCATTGCAGGCACAGGGACGTGGTCGGGTGAGTACCGGTTCCGAACGCCAGACCCGGATCCAGCATCACGTTGACCGCGTTTTCATCGGGAACGTCGCGCCAGCTTGGGCAGATCCACAGGCGCTTGCCAAACTGCATCGGATGGAAGTTATCCATCCACTCGCGCTCCCAGTCTTTGTCTTCGAGCTGTTCGATTTTATGCGCGAAGCCTGCGCCCAGCAGCGGATGGTTTTCCAGTATTGCCACCACCTCTTTCATGTCGGTTTCTGCATCAAACAGGCCGATAACGTCGGTATCGCCCCACAGGCGTGTTTCGCCCGGCAGCGGCTCAAAGACCGGCGTGTCATGCGTGTCCTGGAAGGTGATAGAGACCGAACCGGCCTCCATCAGCGCATCACTCAGTTCTTCGGCGTTGGCGCCGGTTGTGTTCAGTTTTAATTGGATCCACGGCATGGCAAAACTCTTTATTTATCAGTAGAAATCAGGACAGTTTGCGGAAGCGGGCGACCGAAACGGTTTCCCACCACAAACGCCAGTAAACTTAACAGTAACGAAGGCACAATGGGATGGAAGCCCAGGTACTGCACGTTAAGCGTGGCGAGAACGGCATACAGAACGCCCCCGACGATCATGCCGCTCAACGCGCCCGCGGCATTCGCTCGCTCCCAGTACAGGCCCAGCACCAGCGGCCACAGGAATACGGCTTCCAGCCCGCCAAAGGCGAGCAGGTTCAGCCAGATGATCATCTCCGGTGGACGCCACGCGGCGAGCAGCAGCAGCGCCCCGAGCGCCAGCGTAATGACGGCCGACATCCGCTTCAGACGTCGCTCATTCTCGACCTGCTCAGGGCGCAGGTTAAGATAGAGATCTTTAATGATCGTAGCGGAACTTTGCAGCAGCTGAGCGTTGATTGTCGACATAATAGCCGCCATCGGCGCGGCCAGGAAAATCCCGGCGGCAAACGGCGGAAGCACTTTCACCATCAGCGTCGGAATGACCAGATCCGGTACGGTAAGGTCAGGGATCACCGCCCGCCCCAGCGCGCCCGCCAGGTGCATGCCAAACATCAGGATCGCCACCACAATCGTTCCGATAATAATCCCCCGGTGTACGGCTTTGCTGTCTTTATAAGAGATGCAGCGCACGGCGGTATGCGGAAGGCCAATGACCCCAAAGCACACCAGCACCCAGAACGAGGTCATGAAGGTTGGGGAGAGGATATCATCCGCCCCCTGCGGCGAGATCAGTTTCGGGTCGATCGCTTCCAGGGTTTCAACCGCATGGCTCAGGCCACCTGCGGCATGAACGATGCCCACCAGCAGAACGATGGTGCCAATGAGCATGACCATTCCCTGCATGGTGTCGTTCAGCACGCTGGCGCGGAACCCGCCAAACGCGGTATACAGCGCGATGCTGACGCCGAAGATAATCAGGCCCGTCTCGTAGGGGATCCCGGCCGCCGTCTCCAGCAGACGCGCGCCGCCGATAAACTGCACCGTCATTGCCCCAATAAAAGCCACCAGCAGGCTCAGGCTTGCCAGCCATACCAGCAAGCGGCTCTGATAGCGGGCAAACAGCATATCGTTCAGCGTCACGGCATTGTAGCGGCGCGCCAGAATGGCAAACTTTTTACCCAGTATGCCAAGAGAGAGCCAGATGGCGGGAAGCTGGATCATTGCCAACAGTACCCAGCCCAGACCGTACTTATAGGCGGCTCCGGGGCCACCGATAAACGAGCTGGCGCTGATGTAGGTAGCGGTCAGCGTCATGGCCAGCACCACGCCACCCATCGAGCGGCTGCCGAGAAAATACTCGTTCAGGAAGGTGCCGGTCGAGCGTTTACGCATCGCATAAACCGACAGGCCAAACACCAGGAACAGGTAAGCGATAAGGGGCAGAATGACTTCAAGCTGCATCATCGTCCTCCAGTGAAATATCGCGATAGATGAATTTCACCATCGCCCAGCACAGCACGATAAACACCAGCGGCAGCAGCAGGCAGGCCATTTCGAACCAGTGCGGGAGGCCGGTTATGCCGATAGCGGAATCAGGTAAGTAAGCAGTTACTAACCATGCAGCAAGATAGAGAAGGGTCAGCCACAGCGCCCAGCGCGCTTCTTTATGGGCCTGAACAAAACGTTTGTCCATTTTTTGTCCCTTGTGGATGAAGAAAGCGGGGATTGTACATGATGGGGCCTGGCGATCCCCAGAAATAAAAAAGGCCGGATTATCCGGCCTTTTAGCAACACAGCTCTCTTACTTCTCGTTCAGACCCAGTTTTTTCTCCAGGTAGTGGATGTTAGTCCCACCATTCTGGAAGTGCTCGTCGCTCATAATGCGCATCTGAAGATCGACGTTGGTTTTAATACCGTCGATGATCAGCTCCTGCAGGGCGTTTTTCATGCGGGCGATTGCCACGTCACGGTTTTCGCCGTAGCAGATAAGCTTACCGATCATTGAGTCATAGTACGGCGGTACGGTGTAACCGGCGTAGATATGGGACTCCCAGCGCACGCCAAAGCCACCCGGCGCGTGGAAACGCGTGATTTTACCCGGGCTTGGCAGGAAGGTATTCGGGTCTTCGGCGTTGATACGGCATTCAACCGCATGGCCTTTCACCACAACTTCTTCCTGTTTGATGGACAGAGGCTGGCCGGCTGCGATACGCAGCTGTTCTTTGATCAGGTCAACGCCGGTGATCATTTCGGTAACCGGGTGTTCAACCTGAATACGGGTGTTCATCTCAATGAAGTAGAACTCACCGTTTTCGAACAGGAACTCAAAGGTACCCGCCCCGCGATAGCCGATATCAACACACGCTTTGGCGCAACGCTCGCCGATGTAGCGACGCAGTTCCGGGGTAATGCCCGGCGCTGGCGCTTCTTCGACGACTTTCTGGTGACGGCGCTGCATGGAGCAGTCACGTTCTGCCAGATAGATCGCGTTACCCTGACCGTCAGCCAGCACCTGAATTTCGATGTGGCGTGGGTTTTCCAGGTATTTTTCCATGTACACCATGTCATTGCTGAAAGCCGCTTTCGCTTCCGCTTTGGTCATAGAGATGGACTGCGCCAGTTCAGCATCGCTGCGCACAACGCGCATACCGCGACCGCCGCCGCCGCCGGACGCTTTGATGATCACCGGATAGCCAATGCGTTTAGCATGGGCACGGTTAGCATCCATATCGTCGGTCAGAGGGCCGTCAGAACCTGGTACGGTTGGAACACCGGCTTTTTTCATTGCGGTGATTGCAGACACTTTGTCACCCATCAGGCGAATAGTGTCGGCTTTCGGGCCGATGAAGATAAAGCCAGAACGTTCAACCTGCTCGGCAAAGTTGGCGTTCTCTGAGAGGAAACCATAACCCGGGTGAATCGCGACCGCGCCAGTAATTTCGGCGGCGCTGATGATCGCCGGGATGTTCAGATAGCTTTTTACGGACGGAGCCGGGCCAATACAGACCGTCTCATCCGCCAGCAATACGTGTTTTAAATCGCGATCCGCGCTTGAGTGCACGGCCACGGTCTTGATGCCCAGTTCTTTACAGGCACGAAGAATACGCAGTGCAATCTCGCCACGGTTGGCGATAACAATTTTATCCAGCATGTTCGCCTCGTTACTCGATGACGACCAGCGGCTCGTCAAATTCTACCGGCTGACCACTTTCGACCAGGATCGCTTTCACAGTACCTGATTTGTCTGCTTCGATCTGGTTCATCATTTTCATGGCTTCAACGATGCACAGGGTATCGCCTACGTTGACTTTCTGACCCACTTCGATGAACGCTTTCGCGTCCGGGCTCGGGGTGCGGTAGAAAGTACCAACCATTGGGGAACGTACGATGTGACCACTGATTTCTGCTGCAGCCGCAGGTGCCGCTTCTGCTGCTGGTGCGACGGCTGCGGAGAGCGCAGGCTGTTGCACTGGCGCAGCATAGGCTTGCTGCATTACCGGGAAGCTAGCGGCTGGGGCTGCACGACTGATGCGTACAGACTCTTCGCCTTCAGAAATTTCCAGTTCGGAGATGCCTGATTCTTCAACCAGCTCGATCAGTTTTTTAATCTTACGAATATCCATGAGTGGGTTCCGTACTCTTGTTTAGTGTGATTGTGACAAGCGTTTTACCGCTGTCTGTAAAGCGTATGAATAGCCGTCTGCACCCAGCCCACAGATAACGCCAGCGGCGATATCCGACAGGTAAGAATGGTGGCGGAACGGCTCTCGGGCGTGCACGTTGCTCAGGTGGATCTCGATAAACGGGATACTCACCGCGAGCAGTGCGTCGCGAATAGCTACACTGGTGTGCGTAAACGCGGCCGGATTGATCAGGATATAGTCCACAGTGTCTTTAGCCTGATGAATACGGTCGATGATTGCGTACTCCGCATTTGACTGAAAATGGTCCAAATCCACATTCAGCGATCCTGCTTCCGTATCCAGACGGTTAACAATTTCGCCTAATGTTAGCGTGCCATACTTCTCTGGCTCACGGGTGCCGAGCATGTTCAGGTTCGGTCCGTTCAAAACTAAGATTCGGAATTTCTCCGTCATTGTGTCGCTATCTCCTGCGATTCTCGGGTAAAAACCAAAATATACCTTCGAAACGCGAAAGTCACCTGATGACTTTCCTAAAATTCATTCAGGAAAACCAAAGTCGCACATTATAACGATTTCGTAGCATTTGGCAGCTAAATACTGGTCTTATCAGGGAAGATTATCAACCGCTATCCGAAAAAGATTCGCGGTTGATAAATAATCTGCGGGAAAACGCACAGTTTCGCGAACTATCGCAGCCACTGGCGGAACTTCTTGTAACGCCACGCTAAAAGGGCCAGTGCCAGCAGGGCGTAGATGACCGGTTGAGGGGATAAAATCTTCACCGACCACAGGTAATGAATGGGGGCGAGGATCGCGACAAGATAGACGAAATTATGCAATAGCTGCCAGCGCCTGCCCAGCTTTCGCTGCGCATATTGCGTTGAGGTCAGCGCCAGCGCCAGTAAAACCAGCCAGCTGACAACGCCGAGCGTCAGATACGGACGCGTAATCAGCTCGCTGCCTAACAGTGCCAGATTATTAATGCCCAGTTCCAGCAGCGCATAGCTGGTAAGGTGCAGCGTCGCCCAGGCAAAACACCATAGCCCCAGTAACCGGCGAGTGCGTATCAATAATGGCTGTTTAGCGTAACGCGCCAGCGGCGAGACGAGCAAGGATGCCAGCAAAAATTTCAGAGCCATCCGACCCGTAAAATGCTGGATATCTTTTGCCGGATCGGCACTGAACTGCCCCTGACTGGCTGCCCAAAAGAGCCAGAGAAAGGGCAGCAACCCCGCCAGATGCAGGAGCACTTTCAGCCAGGTTATCTGTTTTGCAGTCAAACGCACCTAGAAGTTCTCCCGTAAATTCAGCCCACGGTAAAGCGACGCGACGTCATCCGCATAGCCGTTAAACAGCAGGGTTGGCTGGCGCTTAACGTCCAGCGCGCCGCCGGAACCGATAAAACGCTCCGTCGCCTGCGACCAGCGCGGATGGTCAACGTGCGGATTAACGTTGGCAAAAAAACCGTACTCGTTGGGCGCCGCCAGGTTCCACGTGGTTGGCGGGCGTTCGCGGGTGAGCTTGATGCTGACGATCGACTTAATGCCTTTGAAACCGTATTTCCACGGTACGGTTAAGCGAATGGGGGCCCCGTTTTGCGGGGGCAGGGCTTTACCGTAAACCCCTACGGTTAACAGCGTTAGCGGATGCATGGCTTCGTCGAGACGTAACCCTTCCACATAGGGATATTCCAGCCCGCCGCCGATAAACCGATCTTTCTGGCCCGGCATCTCGTCCGGAGCGTAGCGCGTCTGGAAGGAGACATATTTCGCATTGCTGGTGGGCTCAACCAGCGCCAGCAGTTTATGCAAAGGGAAGCCAACCCAGGGCACCACCATTGACCAGGCCTCCACGCAGCGCATACGGTAAATGCGTTCTTCGAGGGGAAAGCGGGTGGTGAGGTCGTGATGATCGAGGGTCAGCGGCTTTGCCACCTCGCCGTCAATTTTGAGGGTCCACGGATCGGTTTTCATGCTGCCCGCGTTGGCGGCCGGATCGGCCTTATCGAGACCAAATTCATAAAAGTTGTTATAGCCGGTGACCTTATCTTCCGGCGTCAGCGTCAGCTTATTTTGCCACCGGGCGGGTTTGGTGAAGTCGAGCGGTGCGCCGGAGGGTGCTTTCGGACGATCGTTGCCCTTAAACCAGTCGAGCAGGTCGGCGTGGGCCGCAGGCGTAAGCGTCAGGGCGGTAGCGCTGATGCCAAGCATCTTCAGGATCTGGCGGCGCTGTAGCATAAAGACAGATTCAGACGTTACGTCGGCTTCCGTCAGTTTTCGGGTTTTCATGGCATCCTCCGTCGGGCGTTTTTCTAAGCATGACGGAGGAGGCGGTTTAGCGCGAATATGTCACGAAAATTTGAAGATTAGGCAATTTTGACCAGCGCGCGGCCGTGGAACTGGTTGTCCATGATTTTATTCGCGAACTCCGGCGCCTGGCTCAGGGTAATCTCGGTGGCGCTCCGATCGTAGAACGAGGCCGGCAGATCCTGCGCCAGACGCTCCCAGGCTTCCGCGCGCCGCTCGGCTGGAGTCATAACCGAATCGACGCCCTGAAGACGCACGTTACGCAGGATAAATGGCATTACCGTTGTCGGCAGAGCAAAGCCGCCCGCCAGCCCACAGGCTGCCACGCAGCCGCCATAGTTCATCTGTGCCAGCACCTTCGCCAGGACTTTGTCACCGACGGTATCAACCGCTCCCGCCCAAACCTGCTTTTCCAGCGGGCGCGTTTCGGCAAACTCGTCGCGGCCGAGGATGCGGCTTGCGCCCAGCTGGCGCAGATAGTCGTGGGTACTTTCGCGGCCAGAGACGGCGGCGACCTGATATCCCAGCTTGTGAAGAAGAGTGACGGCCGTGCTGCCCACGCCGCCGCTGGCGCCGGTCACGACAATTTCGCCGGATTCAGGGCGGATCCCCGCCTCTTCCAGCGCCATCACGCAGAGCATGGCGGTAAAGCCAGCCGTGCCGACGATCATCGCTTTGCGGCCATCCATACCTTTCGGCATGGGTACCAGCCAGTCGCCCTTCACGCGAGCCCGTGCCGCCAGCCCGCCCCAGTGGTTTTCACCCACGCCCCAGCCGGTGAGCAATACCTCCTGCCCGGCATGAAAACGCGGATCTTCACTCGCGTGCACGCGGCCCGCAAAATCGATGCCCGGCACCATCGGGAAATTTCGGATGATTTTACCTTTTCCCGTGATGGCCAGCGCGTCCTTATAGTTCAGGCTGGACCAGTCGATATCAACGGTCACGTCGCCTTCCGGCAGGCGGCTCTCCTCGATAGCTTGTACCGAGGCAACGGTTTTGCCGTCCTGCTGTTCTAAGATCAAAGCCTGCATAGGGGGTCCTCACCAGGTTTAGTAATGGGAAAATATGTTCCGAAGACTATACTCGCTCAATGAAACTCAGTGCCGATTTAACGCAATAAATTGCCAGATACATCAGGTTTGGTAGTATGCCGCATTTGATATGCAAGTTAGCGCTCACTTGCTACCCCTTTCAACCCACGGAGTAATCTCAAGGATGCGATTAACGACGAAGTTCTCAGCTTTTATCACCTTGCTGACAGGGCTGACCATATTTGTCACGCTAATTGGCTGCTCTCTGAGTTTTTATAACGCCATTCAGGACAAGCTGGTAAACCGGGTTGAATCGGTGGCATCGGTTATTGATACCCGCCTCATTACGACGTCCTTCCCGGCGCTTTCGCGCGAGCTGGATGAGTTAATGGTGCCGGTAGATATCGTCAAAATCGACATTAAGCAGGGGAAGCAGACCGTATTTAGCCATACCCGGCAGGGCAGCTATCGGCCTGCCGGCACGGTAGATCAGTATCGGGACATAACGGTGCACTCCCTTAAGCATCCTGGAATGTCGATTCATATGACCTATCAGGATCCGATGAGCAACTATCTGCGCTCGCTCATGACCACCGCACCGCTAACCATCGCCGTTGCCTTTATCGTACTGCTGATTTTCCTCGCCGTTCGCTGGCAGCGTCGCCAGCTTTCCGGTCAGGAACTGCTGGAGACACGCTCCGTACGGATACTCAATGGTGAACGCGGTCCGCAGGTGCGGGGGTCGGTATATGAATGGCCGTCACGTACCAGCAGCGCGCTGGACGTGCTGCTCTCAGAAATCCAGTTTGCCAGCGATCAGCGTAGCCGTATGGACACGCTGATCCGCTCCTACGCCGCGCAGGATAACAAAACGGGCCTCAACAACCGTCTCTTCTTTGATAATCAGCTGGCTACGCTTCTTGATGACCCTGAAAAGGTGGGCACGCACGGCGTGGTGATGATGATTCGCCTGCCCGATTTCGACCTCCTGCGCGATACGTGGGGTCAGCGCGTGGCGGAGGAGAATCTCTTCACGCTGATCAACCTGCTGTCGACCTTTATCATGCGCTACCCCGGGGCGTTACTGGCACGCTATCACCGCAGCGATTTCGCCGTCTTACTGCCTCACCGCACGTTAAAAGAGTCTGAAAGTATCGCCAGCCAGCTTCTGAAGGCCGTCGATGCGCTGCCGCAGAGCAAAATGCTCGACCGAGACGACATGGTGCATATGGGCATCTGCGCATGGCGCGGCGGCCAGTCGACGGAGCAGGTCATGGAGCATGCGGAAGCGGCCACGCGTAACGCCGTATTGCAGGGGGCGAACGGCTGGGCGGTCTATGACGATACGCTGCCGGAAAAAGGGCGCGGTAACGTGCGCTGGCGAACGCTGATCGAGCAAATGCTGAGCCGCGGTGGACCGCGTATTTACCAGAAACCGGCGGTCATGAGAAATGGTCACGTTCATCACCGCGAGCTGATGTGCCGTATTTTTGATGGGGCGGAGGAGGTTATTTCCGCTGAGTATCTGCCGATGGTGCTGCAATTTGGCTTATCTGAAGAGTACGACCGTCAGCAAATCTCCCGCCTCATCCCGTTTTTATCGTACTGGCCTGAGGAAAATCTGGCTTTACAGGTGACCGTCGAGTCGCTGATTCGCCCGCGTTTCCAGCGCTGGCTGCGCGATACGTTAATGCAGTGCGAAAAATCGCAGCGTAAACGCATTATTTTTGAACTTGCAGAGGCAGATGTTGGTCAACACATCAGCCGGTTGCGCCCGGTGGTGCGATTAATCAATGCGCTGGGGGCTCGCGTGGCGGTCACGCAGGCGGGTCTGACGCTGGTGAGCACCAGCTGGATCAAGGAGCTGGATGTTGAATTATTGAAGCTGCATCCTGGTCTGGTCAGAACGATTGAAAAACGCACGGAAAACCAGCTGCTGGTACAGAGCCTGGTGGAAGCGTGCAAAGGAACGCAAACGCAGGTATTTGCCACAGGCGTACGTTCACGCAGTGAATGGCAGATGTTGAAAGAGCGCGGCGTAGCGGGCGGTCAGGGGGATTTTTTTGCCGCCTCTCAGCCGCTTGACACCAACGTGAAAAAATATTTGCAAAGATACTCTGTTTGACCTGCCGTTTACTTTGTTTTCACGTAGAATATCGCGCCTGTAGCTTTGAGTACGACGAGCATAAAAGCCAGTGAACGACCTTTAGTGGGTTACAAGTGAAAGTGAGGGACGCTGCTGTTTACTCAGCCCTGAGGGATTCAGGGGATGAATTTGTAACAAAGGAAACGTGCTGCACTAATTTTCACCGTAGCAGACGATTTTTGCGCCTTGTCGCTGCTGCGTGTGGTTGGTAAAGTAAGCGGATTTTGTTTTCCGCCCCAGCTTTCAGGATTATCCCTTAGTATGTTGAAAAAATTTCGTGGCATGTTTTCCAATGACCTGTCCATTGACCTGGGTACCGCGAATACCCTTATTTATGTTAAAGGACAAGGCATCGTATTGAATGAGCCTTCCGTTGTGGCCATTCGTCAGGATCGTGCCGGCTCGCCAAAAAGCGTGGCCGCAGTCGGTCATGATGCGAAGCAGATGCTGGGCCGTACTCCGGGCAACATCGCCGCGATCCGCCCAATGAAAGACGGTGTTATTGCTGACTTCTTCGTGACTGAAAAAATGCTTCAGCACTTCATCAAGCAGGTTCACAGCAATAGCTTCATGCGCCCAAGCCCGCGAGTGCTGGTGTGTGTGCCCGTTGGCGCAACGCAGGTAGAACGCCGCGCAATCCGTGAATCCGCGCAGGGCGCTGGTGCACGTGAAGTGTTCCTGATTGAAGAACCGATGGCGGCGGCAATTGGCGCGGGTCTGCCGGTTTCTGAAGCAACCGGTTCTATGGTGGTGGATATCGGTGGCGGTACCACTGAGGTGGCCGTTATCTCCCTGAACGGCGTGGTGTACTCCTCTTCCGTGCGTATCGGCGGTGACCGTTTCGACGAAGCCATCATCAATTACGTTCGCCGTAACTACGGCTCTCTGATCGGTGAAGCAACCGCAGAACGTATCAAGCATGAAATCGGTTCTGCTTACCCGGGTGACGAAGTGCGCGAGATCGAAGTTCGCGGCCGTAACCTGGCAGAAGGCGTTCCACGCGGCTTTACCCTGAATTCCAACGAAATCCTGGAAGCGCTGCAGGAGCCGCTGACCGGCATCGTGAGTGCGGTGATGGTTGCGCTGGAACAGTGCCCGCCAGAACTGGCCTCCGATATCTCCGAGCGCGGTATGGTTCTGACCGGTGGTGGTGCGCTGCTGCGTAACCTCGACCGCCTGTTAATGGAAGAGACAGGTATTCCTGTCGTAGTTGCAGAAGATCCACTGACTTGCGTCGCCCGTGGTGGTGGCAAGGCGCTGGAAATGATCGACATGCACGGCGGCGACTTGTTTAGCGAAGAGTAGTCGGGTGTGAGAGGGTAGCAATTTGCTACCCTTTCTCTCTGACGCGAGAATACGCATAGCCTATGAAGCCAATTTTTAGCCGTGGCCCGTCGCTACAGTTTCGCCTGATCCTGGCGGTTCTGGTGGCACTCGGGGTCATTATTGCCGATAGCCGCCTTGGTACGTTCAGCCAGATCCGAACGTACATGGATACCGCCGTCAGTCCTTTCTACTTTATATCAAATGGTCCCCGTGAACTGCTCGACTCCGTGTCGCAAACGCTCTCATCGCGTGACCAGCTCGAACTCGAAAACCGTGCGTTACGCCAGGAACTGCTGCTGAAAAACAGCGAATTGCTGATGCTGGGGCAATATAAGCAGGAAAACGCGCGTCTGCGTGAACTGCTTGGCTCGCCGCTGCGCCAGGATGAACAGAAAATGGTCACCCAGGTGATCTCCACCGTTAACGATCCGTACAGCGATCAGGTGGTGATTGATAAAGGCAGCGTGAACGGCGTATACGAAGGTCAGCCCGTTATCAGCGATAAAGGCGTTGTGGGCCAGGTCGTGGCGGTAGCCAAACTGACCAGCCGCGTGCTGCTGATTTGTGATGCCACCCATGCGCTGCCGATTCAGGTGCTGCGTAACGACATCCGCGTGATTGCCGCCGGTAACGGCTGTACGGACGATCTGCAGCTGGAACATCTGCCCGCCAACACGGACATCCGCGTGGGCGACGTGCTGGTGACATCCGGGCTGGGCGGCCGTTTCCCTGAAGGTTACCCGGTTGCGGTTGTCTCTTCCGTGAAGCTCGATACTCAGCGTGCCTACACCGTTATTCAGGCGCGTCCAACGGCCGGACTGCAGCGTCTGCGCTACCTGCTGCTGCTGTGGGGTGCCGATCGAAACGGCGCTAACCCGATGACGCCAGAAGACGTGCATCGCGTGGCGAACGAGCGCCTGATGCAGATGATGCCGCAGGTGCTGCCTGCGCCTGACGCGATGGGACCACCTGCGCCCGTACCGGCTCCGGCGACAGGCTTAACGCAGCCGCTGCCGGATGCGCCGCCACCGCCGCAAGTCTCGGGTGGAGGGCAGTAGTGGCAAGTTATCGTAGCCAGGGGCGCTGGGTAATCTGGCTCTCATTTCTCGTTGCACTGCTGCTGCAAATCATGCCCTGGCCGGACGACATCCTCGTTTTCCGGCCAAACTGGGTATTGCTCATTTTGCTCTACTGGATCCTTGCCCTGCCGCATCGCGTAAATGTCGGCACAGGTTTTGTGATGGGTGCCATACTGGATCTGATCAGCGGCTCTACGCTTGGCGTGCGCGCCTTATCCATGAGCATTATCGCGTATCTTGTTGCACTCAAATTCCAGCTCTTTCGTAACCTTGCGCTCTGGCAACAGGCGCTGGTGGTGATGTTGTTGTCGCTCGCTGCGGATATCGTTGTTTTCTGGGCAGAGTTTTTAGTGATCAACGTCTCTTTCCGACCGGAAGTGTTCTGGAGTAGTGTAGTAAACGGTGTGCTCTGGCCGTGGCTGTTCCTGCTGATGCGTAAAATCCGCCAGCAGTTTGCCGTGCAATAAAAGGTTTCTATGACGTCTCTGTATCTTGCCTCCGGTTCTCCGCGTCGCCAGGAACTGCTCGCGCAGTTGGGCGTGTCCTTCGAACGCATCGTTACCGGTATTGAAGAAAAACGCGCTGAGGGCGAAAGCGCTCAGCAGTACGTTTCCCGTCTGGCGCGCGAGAAAGCGCAGGCGGGCGTTGCCTGTGTGCCGCGTGACCTGCCGGTGCTGGGTGCAGACACCATCGTTATTCTTAATGGTGAAGTGCTTGAGAAACCCCGCGACGCCGCCCACGCGGCGCGGATGCTGCGCAAAATGTCCGGACAAACGCATCAGGTGATGACGGCGGTGGCGCTGGCGGATAGCCAGCACGTGCTGGATTGCCTGGTGGTTACGGAAGTGACGTTCAGAGTCCTCACCGACGAGGAGATCGCCGGCTATATCGCCAGCGGTGAACCTATGGATAAAGCAGGTGCATACGGTATTCAAGGGTTGGGTGGCTGTTTTGTCAGGAAGATAAATGGCAGCTATCACGCCGTAGTCGGCTTACCGCTGGTGGAAACGTATGAGTTGCTGAGCAATTTTAACTCACTGCGTGAGGGAAGGGATAATTATGACGGCTGAATTGTTAGTAAACGTAACGCCATCGGAAACCCGTGTGGCCTACATTGATGGTGGCATTCTTCAGGAAATCCATATTGAGCGTGAAGCGCGGCGCGGAATCGTAGGCAATATCTACAAAGGTCGTGTCAGTCGTGTACTACCGGGTATGCAGGCGGCTTTTGTAGATATTGGGCTCGATAAGGCGGCGTTTTTACATGCCTCCGATATCATGCCGCACACCGAATGCGTGGCAGGCGAAGAGCAAAAGCAGTTTGCCGTGCGCGACATCTCTGAGCTGGTGCGTCAGGGCCAGGATCTGATGGTGCAGGTGGTGAAAGATCCGCTGGGCACTAAAGGCGCGCGTCTGACCACCGACATCACCCTGCCTTCACGCTACCTGGTGTTTATGCCGGGCGCGTCGCACGTTGGCGTCTCACAGCGTATCGAAAGCGAAAGCGAGCGCGAGCGCCTGAAAAAGGTGGTTAGCGCCTACTGCGACGAGCAGGGCGGCTTTATTATCCGTACCGCGGCCGAAGGGATCAGCGAGGACGATCTGGCCTCTGACGCGGCCTACCTGAAGCGCGTCTGGACCAAGGTGATGGAGCGTAAAAAACGCAACCAGACCCGCTATCGGCTTTACGGTGAGCTGGCGCTCGCCCAGCGCGTATTGCGTGACTTTGCCGACGCCCAGCTTGACCGCATCCGCGTGGACTCCCGCCTGACGTACGAAGCCTTGCTGGAGTTCACCGCCGAATACATCCCGGAAATGCCGGGTCTGCTGGAGCATTACACGGGCCGCCAGCCGATATTCGACCTGTATGATGTTGAAAACGAAATTCAGCGCGCGCTGGAGCGTAAGGTTGAGCTGAAATCAGGCGGTTACCTGATCATCGACCAGACCGAAGCGATGACCACCGTTGATATCAACACCGGCGCGTTTGTCGGCCATCGCAACCTTGATGACACCATCTTCAACACCAACATCGAAGCGACGCAGGCCATTGCGCGCCAGCTTCGCCTGCGCAATCTGGGCGGCATTATCATCATCGACTTTATCGATATGAATAATGAAGATCACCGCCGCCGCGTGCTGCACTCGCTGGAGCAGGCGCTGAGTAAAGATCGCGTGAAAACCAGCATCAACGGCTTCTCGCAGCTGGGTCTGGTGGAAATGACCCGGAAACGGACCCGCGAAAGCGTGGAACATGTGCTCTGCAATGAGTGTCCAACCTGCCATGGACGCGGAACGGTAAAGACGGTGGAGACGGTCTGCTACGAAATCATGCGTGAGATTGTGCGGGTGCATCACGCCTACGACTCGGACCGTTTTCTGGTCTATGCTTCCCCTGCTGTGGCGGAGGCCCTGAAAGGGGAAGAGTCGCACGCGCTGGCGGAAGTGGAAATCTTTGTCGGCAAACAGGTAAAAGTGCAAATTGAGCCGCTCTATAACCAGGAGCAGTTTGACGTCGTAATGATGTAAGCGCAGTTTTCGCTGCGAGAATAAAGGCTGACAAGGAGAGACGCGTGAGGCGATTGCCGGGGATTTTACTGCTTACAGGGGCAACGCTGGTCGTGATTGTCGCGTTGCTCGTGAGCGGGCTGCGTCTCGCCTTACCGCACCTGGACAGCTGGCGTCCGCAGATCCTGGCCAAAATCGAATCCGCCACCGGAATGCCGGTGGACGTGAGCCACATCGAAGCAAGCTGGCAGAACTTCGGCCCGACGCTCGATGCGCGGGATATCAGTGCCGGCCTGAAAGATGGCGGCCATCTTAAAATCAAACGCGTCACCCTGGCGCTGGACGTCTGGCAAAGCCTGCTGCATATGCGCTGGCAGTTTCGCGATCTCACCTTCTGGCAGCTACAGCTAATAACCAACACGCCGCTGCGAAGCGGTGACGGCAATCAGGGGCTGGAAGCTAACCGTATCAGCGATCTCTTCCTGCGTCAGTTCGATCACTTCGATCTACGCGACAGCGAAGTGAGCTTTATTACCCTTTCCGGGCAGCGCGCTGAGCTGGCTATCCCGCAGCTGACATGGCTTAACGGGAAAGATCGCCACCGCGCCGAGGGACAGGTGAATCTCTCCAGCCTGAACGGACAGCACGGCGTTATGCAGGTGCGGATGGATCTGCGCGACGACAACGGCCTGCTGAACAACGGCAGGGTCTGGCTACAGGCGGACGACGTGGATGTGAAGCCGTGGCTGGGGGAATGGCTGCAGCAAAACATGCAGCTCGAAACCGCGCGCTTCAGCCTCGAAGGCTGGATGACGCTGACAAACGGCGCGTTCGCCAGCGGAGATATCTGGCTGAAGCAGGGGGGCGCGAGCTGGAAAGGGGAACGCCGTCAGCATCAGCTTTCCGTCGATAACCTCACCGCGCACGTTACGCAGGAAAAAGGCGGCTGGCAGTTCGCTATTCCCGATACGCGGATATCCATGGATAACAAACCCTGGCCGCGCGGCGCGCTGACGCTGGCGTGGATGCCGGAGCAGGACGTGGGCGGGATAAACAGTAAACGCAGCGACGAGCTGCGTATCCGCGCCAGTAACCTGGATCTGACGGCGATCGAAGGGCTGCGTTCAATGGCGGCAAAACTCTCCCCGGAGCTGGGCGAAATCTGGCTGGCGACGCAGCCGAGCGGGCAGATAAACCGGCTGGCGCTGGATATTCCGCTACAGGCTACGGAAAAGACACGCTTCCAGGCGTCATGGAAAAACCTCGCGTGGAACCAGTGGAAACTGCTGCCGGGTGCCGAACACTTTAGCGGCAAGCTGGAAGGTAGCGTGGAGAACGGCAGGCTGACGGCAGAAATGCATGACGCCAACATGCCGTACGAAACGGTCTTTCGAGCACCGCTGGAAATCGAAAAAGGCAACGCTACGCTCAACTGGCTGAAGAATGGCAACGGTTTTCAGCTGGATGGCCGCGACATCGATGTAAAAGCCAAAGCGGTACATGCGCGCGGAAACTTCCGTTATCTACAGCCTGAAGGCGATGAGCCGTGGCTGGGTATTCTGGCGGGCATCAGCACGGATGATGGTTCGCAGGCGTGGCGCTACTTCCCGGAAAACCTGATGGGCAAGGCGCTGGTGGACTACCTCAGCGGCGCCATTCAGGGCGGTCAGGCTGATAACGCCACGCTGGTCTACGGCGGTAATCCGCACCTGTTCCCCTATAAACATAACGAAGGCCAGTTCCAGGTGCTGGTGCCGCTGCGCAACGCCACCTATGCCTTCCAGCCGGGCTGGCCCGCGCTGAAAAATCTGGATATCGAACTCAACTTCCTGAATGACGGCCTGTGGATGAAGACCGACAGCGTTGCGCTGGGCGGCGTGACCGCCAGCAACCTGACGGCGAATATCCCGGATTACTCCAAAGAGAAATTGCTAATTGATGCGGATATACAGGGGCCGGGTAAAGCGGTTGGTCCGTACTTTGAGGATACGCCGCTGAATGACTCCCTGGCAGCTACCCTTCAGCAGCTACAGTTAGATGGCGATGTGAATGCTCGCTTACATCTGGATATTCCCCTCGACGGCGAGATGACTACCGCCAAAGGCGACGTGCGCCTTAACAACAACAGCCTCTATATCAAGCCGCTGGACAGCACCCTGAAGAACCTCAGCGGACAGTTCAGCTTTGTTAACGGCAATCTGAAAAGCGAGCCGCTGAAAGCGACCTGGTTTAATCAACCCGTCAATATCGATTTCTCCACTACCGAGGGCGATAAAGCCTATCAGGTGGCGGTAAATATGGACGCGAGCTGGCAGCCGTCACGCATGAATATTCTGCCGAAGCCGATTGAGAACGCGGTGGACGGTGCGGTGTCATGGAATGGCAAGGTCGCCATCGACCTGCCTTATCACGCCGGGGCGCGCTACAGCGTCGATATCACCGGCGACCTGAAAAATCTCAGCAGCCAGCTTCCCGCGCCGCTGAATAAGAAAAGCGGTGAACCACTGCCTGTTAACGTTAACGTTGCGGGTAACCTCAACAGCTTTGATTTAACCGGTAACGCTGGCGGAACGAACCACTTTAACAGCCGCTGGCTGCTCAGCCGCAAGCTGACGCTGGACAGGGCGATCTGGACGACGGACAGCCGAACCCTGCCGCCGCTGCCGGAGCAGGCGGGGGTTGAGCTGAACCTCCCGCCGCTGGACGGCGCGCAGTGGCTGGCGCTGTTCCAGAAAGGGGTAGGACAAAACGTCGATCAAACGGCGCAGTTCCCGCAGGCCATCACCTTGCGCACGCCGGCTTTGACGCTGGGGGGGCAGCAGTGGAATAACCTGAGCATTGTTTCCCGGCCGTCGGCTAACGGCTCGCGCGTGGAGGCGAAGGGGCGGGAAATTAACGGCACGTTGACGATGCGCGATAACGCCCCGTGGCAGGCGGCAATTCGCTATCTCTATTACAACCCGACCTTTGCGGCATCTAACGCCCAGCCGACGACTGCCTCGCCGCTGAGTGGCTCCACGCGCGTGGATTTCAGCGGCTGGCCCGATCTCCAGCTTCGCTGCGCGGAGTGCTGGTTGTGGGGGCAAAAATATGGCCGTATCGACGGTGATTTTGCTATTAAGGGCCATACGCTGAGCCTCTCCGGTGGGCTGGTGGATACTGGCTTTGGACGCCTTACTGCCGCAGGCGAATGGGTAAATAAACCGGGTGAACAGCGCACCTCGCTGAAAGGGGATATTAAAGGAAACAAGCTCGATGCCGCGGCTAACTTCTTCGGCATCAGCACGCCGCTTCGCGGATCGTCCTTCGATGTAAATTACGATCTGCACTGGCGCGCCGCGCCGTGGACGCCGGACGAGGCCTCGCTCAACGGTATTCTCAGAACCCGCTTTGGTAAGGGTGAAATCGCCGATGTCAGCACCGGTCATGCGGGGCAGATATTGCGCCTGCTGAGCTTTGACGCGCTGCTGCGCAAGCTGCGCTTCGATTTTAGCGACACCTTTAACGAGGGTTTCTATTATGACTCCATTCGCTCAACGGCCTGGATCAAGGATGGCGTTATGCATACAGACGATACGCTGGTGGACGGCCTGGAAGCGGATATCGCCATGAAAGGGTCGGTGAACCTCGTGCGTCGTGAGCTGGATATGGAAGCGGTCGTCGCCCCGGAAATTTCAGCCACCGTGGGCGTGGCGACGGCTTTCGTGGTCAACCCGATTATCGGTGCAGCGGTATTTGCCGCCAGCAAAGTGCTGGGGCCGCTATGGAGCAAAGTCTCGATTCTGCGCTACCGCATTACGGGCCCAATCGATAAACCGCAGATTAATGAAGTGCTGCGCCAGCCGCGCAAAGAAGCACAGCAATGATTTGACGTGGGCAGGTAATTGCCTCACTCTCAATAAATACGATCTTTATACCGCCACGGGCGGCAACGAACGAGTAGCAATACGATGAGTCTGAACCTGGTAAGTGAACATTTGCTCGCAGCGAACGGCCTGAGCCATCAGGACCTGTTCTCCATTCTTGGTCAACTGACCGAACGCCGTCTCGACTACGGCGATCTCTATTTCCAGTCGAGCTATCACGAATCCTGGGTTTTAGAAGACAGCATCATTAAAGATGGCTCTTACAACATTGACCAGGGCGTCGGCGTACGCGCCGTCAGCGGCGAGAAAACCGGTTTTGCCTATGCCGACCAGATTAGCCTGGCCGCACTTGAGCAGAGCGCGCAGGCCGCGCGAACCATTGTGCGCGATACCGGCGACGGTCGCGTAAAAACCTTGGGTGAAGTACAGCATTCTGCGCTCTATACCAGCATCGATCCGCTGCAAAGCATGAGCCGCGAAGAGAAGCTGGACATCCTGCGCCGCGTGGACAAAGTGGCCCGTGCAGCGGATAAACGGGTGCAGGAAGTGTCTGCCAGCCTGAGCGGTGTCTATGAGCTGATTCTGGTGGCGGCGACAGACGGTACGCTGGCCGCCGACGTGCGTCCGCTGGTCCGTCTCTCCATCAGCGTTCAGGTAGAAGACGACGGCAAGCGCGAGCGCGGCTCAAGCGGTGGCGGCGGACGTTTCGGCTATGACTGGTTCCTGGGCGATGTTGACGGTGAAGCGCGCGCGGATGCGTGGGCAAAAGAGGCCGTGCGCATGGCGCTGGTTAACCTGTCTGCCGTGGCAGCCCCCGCCGGTACGCTACCGGTGGTGCTGGGCGCTGGCTGGCCGGGCGTGCTGCTGCACGAAGCGGTTGGGCACGGTCTGGAAGGCGATTTCAACCGTCGCGGTACGTCGGTATTCAGCGGCCAGATGGGGCAGCTTGTCTCCTCCGAGCTGTGTACCGTGGTGGATGATGGCACCATGCTCGACCGTCGCGGCTCGATTTCTATCGACGACGAAGGTACGCCGGGCCAGTACAACGTGCTGATCGAGAACGGCGTGCTGAAGGGTTACATGCAGGACAAGCTCAACGCGCGCCTGATGGGCGTTGCGCCAACGGGCAACGGTCGTCGTGAATCTTACGCGCACCTGCCGATGCCGCGCATGACCAATACCTACATGCTGCCGGGCAAATCCACGCCGCAGGAGATTATCGAATCCGTTGATTACGGCATCTTCGCGCCAAACTTTGGCGGCGGCCAGGTGGATATCACCTCCGGCAAATTTGTCTTCTCGACTTCAGAAGCGTATCTGATTGAGAAAGGCAAAGTGACCAAAGCGGTAAAAGGGGCGACGCTGATCGGATCCGGGATTGAAGCAATGCAGCAGATCTCCATGGTCGGTAACGATCTGAAGCTGGATAACGGCGTGGGCGTCTGCGGCAAAGAAGGTCAGAGCCTGCCGGTAGGCGTGGGCCAGCCAACCCTGAAGGTCGATAACCTGACGGTGGGCGGCACGGCGTAATTTTTCATTTTCCCCTCACCCTGACCCTCTGCCCAACGGGGAGAGGGGACTGCTCCGTGCGGTCTTTTCGCCCTCACCCCTTTGGGAGAGGGCCGGGATGAGGGGGAAGGCCTACTCTTTCCTTCTTCCCCGCATGCCCTGAAACAGCTCCGCCACTTCCACAAAATAGTCCGTCAGATAGTTAATACAGACCTGCACCTTCAGCGGCAGCTTGTCCTTTTCGGTATAGAGCGCATAAACCGGACGCGGATCGGACTGGTACCGGGGGAACAGGATCTCCAGCTCGCCGGAGTTGATCTCGTTGATCACCCACATCAGCGGCACGTAGGCGATCCCGGCGCCGGCAACCAGCCAGCGCGAGATGGTCATCGGATCGTTAGTGACGAACCGGCCTTCCGGCAGCAGTTTAGTGGAAAGCCCTTCCGGTGCGATCAGTTCAAACTCATTGTCCGGGCGCACGCTGTATTCCAGCCATGAATGGTTGCCGAGATCGGCGGGTTTTTCCGGCACGCCATACTGCGCCAGATAGCTTTTCGAGGCGCAGACCACCATCGGCATGCTGCCCAGGCGACGCGAGAACAGGCTTGAGTCCTGCAGGGCGCCAACGCGGATCACCACGTCTAATCCATCGGCAATCAGGTCCGGTGCCGGAATGCCCGTCACCAGATTGACGCTTAAGCCGGGATACTCTTTCAGCATTTCCGCCGTCATGGCAGCGAGAACATTTTGTGCCATAGTTGAAGAACACCCAATGCGCAGCGTGCCGATCGGCGTGTTGTTAAAAGCATAGAGCTGTTCGTGTACATCCTGCACTTCATGCAGCATCCGGCGGCAGCCCTGGTAGTAAATTTTACCGGCCTCCGTCAGCCCGATGCTGCGGGTGCTGCGGTTAAGCAGCTTTACCTGGAGTTCATCTTCCAGTTTTGACACCGTCTGGCTAATGGATGAGACGCTCATTTGTAGCTGACGAGCTGCGGCGGTAAAAGAGCCTTGTTCAACCACTTTGGCAAACACCGACATGCGTTTTAGACGTTCCATTATTCACTCTGGCTTAAAAGTGATTTAGATCACATATGATAGATAACAGCATAACAGTTACGTTAATATACTATTAATTACATAACGGCTGCGCCACTTTCGCCCGGCATTTCCTGCTCTCCTGCGGCGGCGCGTGCTTAACAATCCAGTAGCCTGCACTCTCTCTAATCAAGGTCAACATGAGTCTGTTTCCCGTTATCGTGGTGTTCGGTTTGTCGTTCCCACCGATATTTTTCGAGCTTCTTTTATCACTGGCGATCTTCTGGCTGGTGCGCAAGGTGCTGGTCCCCACCGGGATTTATGATTTCGTCTGGCACCCTGCATTGTTTAATACCGCGCTGTATTGCTGCCTGTTCTACTTAATATCGCGCATGTTTGTCTGAGGTTGATGTGAAAACGCTAACAAGAAAAATCTCCCGCACCGCCATCACTATGGCGCTGGTCATCCTGGCGTTCATCGCTATTTTTCGCGCCTGGGTCTATTACACCGAGTCACCGTGGACGCGCGATGCGCGTTTTAGCGCCGAAGTGGTCGCCATCGCGCCAGATGTCGCCGGGCTTATTACGGCCGTCAACGTCCACGATAACCAGCTGGTAAAAAAAGATCAGGTGCTGTTCACCATCGACCAGCCGCGCTATCAAAAAGCCCTCGAAGAAGCTGAAGCGGACGTGGCGTATTACAACGCGCTGGCCTCGGAAAAACGCCGTGAAGCAGGGCGCCGTAACAGGCTGGGCATCCAGGCCATGTCCCGAGAAGAGATTGACCAGTCCAACAACGTTCTGCAAACCGTGCTGCACCAGCTGGCAAAAGCCCAGGCGACGCGCGATCTGGCGAAGCTCGATCTGGAGCGTACCGTTATCCGCGCCCCGTCCGATGGCTGGGTGACCAACCTTAACGTCTATGCGGGCGAGTTTATCACGCGCGGCTCAACCGCCGTGGCGCTGGTGAAACAGAACTCCTTCTACGTTCTTGCCTATATGGAAGAGACCAAGCTGGAAGGCGTACGTCCGGGCTATCGCGCCGAAATCACGCCGCTCGGCAGCAACCGGGTTCTGAAAGGGACCGTGGACAGCATTGCAGCGGGGGTAACTAACGCCAGCAGCTCCAATGATGCGAAAGGGATGGCGACCGTAGACTCCAACCTTGAGTGGGTGCGCCTGGCGCAGCGCGTGCCGGTACGCATTCGTCTGGATGAGCAGCAGAGTAACCTCTGGCCCGCAGGCACCACCGCGACGGTGGTGATCACCGGTGAAAAAGACCGTGATGCCAGCCAGGATTCGCTCTTCCGTCAAATCGCCCATCGCCTGCGCGAGTTTGGTTAATCGTTATGGGCATTTTTTCCATCGCCAGCCAGCACATCCGCTTCGCCGTGAAGCTGGCATGCGCCATTGTGCTGGCGCTGTTCGTTGGCTTCCACTTCCAGCTTGAAACGCCGCGCTGGGCCGTTCTGACCGCCGCGATTGTCGCCGCCGGTCCCGCCTTTGCTGCCGGCGGTGAACCCTACTCCGGGGCAATCCGCTATCGCGGGATGCTGCGCATTATCGGGACCTTTATCGGCTGTATCGCCGCGCTGACCATAATCATACTGATGATCCGCACCCCGCTGCTGATGCTGATCGTGTGCTGTATCTGGGCCGGTTTCTGTACCTGGGTCTCTTCTCTGGTGAAGGTTGAGAACTCCTACGCCTGGGGTCTGGCCGGGTATACCGCGCTGATTATCATCATCACTATTCAGACCGAACCGCTGCTCGCCCCGCAGTTCGCCGTGGAGCGTTGCAGCGAAATTGTCATCGGCATCGTCTGCGCGATAGTTGCGGATCTGCTTTTCTCTCCGCGATCCATCAAGCAGGAAGTCGATCGGGAGCTGGATGCGCTCATCGTTGCCCAGTACCAGCTCATGCAGCTGTGCATTAAGCATGGCGACAGCGAAGAGGTCGACAAAGCCTGGAGCGGCCTGGTGCGCCGTACGCAGGCGCTGGAGGGGATGCGCAGTAATCTCAATATGGAGTCTTCCCGCTGGGATCGGGCAAACCGTCGCCTGAAAGCGATCAATACCGTGTCGTTAACGCTGATCACCCAGGCGTGCGAAACCTACCTGATTCAGAACACTCGTCCTGAAGCGGTAACGGATACCTTCCGCGAGCTGTTTGACGAGCCGGTAGAGACGGTGCAGGACGTGCACCGACAGCTTAAGCGCATGCGTCGGGTTATCGCCTGGACAGGGGAGCGCGATACCCCGGTGACCATTTATACCTGGGTCGGCGCGGCGACGCGCTATCTGCTTCTGAAGCGCGGCGTGACGGGCAACACCAAAATCAGTGCGGCGGAAGAAGAAGTGTTACAGGGCGAAGTGGTGATCAAACCTGAATCCGCCGAGCGCCATCATGCGATGGTCAACTTCTGGCGTACCACCCTGGCCTGCATACTCGGCACGTTGTTCTGGCTGTGGACCGGCTGGACGTCCGGCAGCGGCGCGATGGTGATGATTGCCGTCGTTACCGCCCTGGCGATGCGTCTGCCTAATCCGCGCATGGTCGCCATCGATTTTCTGTACGGCACCATTGCTGCGTTACCCATCGGCGCGCTCTACTTCCTGGTGATTATCCCCTCGACGCAGCAAAGCATGCTTTTACTCTGTATCAGCCTGGCGGTAATGGCGTTCTTTATTGGCATAGAGGTTCAGAAGCGCCGCCTGGGATCGCTGGGGGCGCTGGCGAGCACCATTAACATCATCGTGCTGGATAACCCGATGACCTTCCATTTCAGCCAGTTCCTGGACAGCGCATTGGGCCAGCTGGTGGGCTGTTTCCTGGCGATGATGGTGATCCTGCTGGTGCGGGATAACTCCCGGGCGCGGACAGGGCGCGTGCTGCTGAATCAGTTCGTGTCGGCGGCCGTCTCTTCCCTGACCACCAATACCGCACGGCGCAAGGAGAACCACCTGCCGGCGCTCTATCAGCAGCTTTTCCTGCTGCTGAACAAATTCCCGGGCGATATCGCGAGGTTCCGCCTGGCGTTGACCATGATTATTGCGCACCAGCGTCTGCGAAACGCGCCGGTGCCGATCAACGACGATTTATCCGCCTTCCACCGCCAGCTTCGGCGCACGGCGGACCACGTGATTTCTGCATCCAGCGATGACAAGCGTCGCCGCTACTTTAGGCAGCTGCTGGAGGAGCTGGACGTTTACCAGGAGAAGCTGCGGATCTGGGAAGCCCCGCCGCAGGTCACCGAGCCGGTAGAGCGGCTGGTATTTATGCTCCACCGCTACCAGAATGCGCTAACGGACAGCTGATGAAGAGAAAACCGACGCCAAAAGCGTCGGTTTTTTTGTGGCTATACTTATTCCTGCAGGTTCAAACATTCAGGAAGGGAGGACACATGACAACCCAGGCTCTTCAGGACAGTATTCTTTTTCAGAACGGGTATCTGGTTAACGGTATCTGGAAAACTCTCGACACCACGTTTGACGTGCTGAACCCCGCCACGGGCGAGACCATCGCCAGGGTGGCGAAAGCGGGTAAAGCCGAAACCGAAGAGGCCATTGCGGCCGCGACCAAAGCCTTTCCCGCATGGCGCGCAAAAACGGCAAAAGAGCGCTCTGCGATCCTCTACCGCTGGTATGAACTGATTATTGAGAACAAAAGCTGGCTCGGACGGCTGATGACCACCGAGCAGGGTAAGCCGCTGAAAGAGGCTGAGGGCGAAGTGGAATATGCCGCCAGCTTCATTCAGTGGTTTGCCGAGCAGGCCAAGCGCGCCAACGGTGAAATCATCCCACCGGTTAAGCCCGGCTCCCGTATTCTGGCAACCCGTGAACCCGTCGGCGTGGTTGCTGCCATCACGCCATGGAATTTCCCGATGGCCATGCTCACCCGCAAGCTCGGCCCGGCGCTGGCGGCAGGGTGTACCGGCGTCATTAAGCCAGCAAACAACACGCCGCTGAGCGCCTTTGCGCTGCTGACGCTGGCGAAGCAGGCCGGCGTGCCGGATGGTGTGCTCAATGCGGTCGCGGGAAGTACCTCAGAAATCAGCGACGCCATTATGGCCAGCCGCGACGTGCGCAAAATCTCCTTCACCGGCTCAACCGCCGTCGGGAAAACGCTGGTACGCAACGCCGCGGAAACGATGAAAAAAGTGTCGATGGAGCTGGGCGGCAACGCGCCCTACATCGTTTTCGAGGATGCGGATATTGATGCCGCCGTTAAGGGCGCGATTGCCAATAAGTTCCGTAACGCCGGGCAGGTCTGCGTCAGCGTAAACCGCTTCTATATTCAGGAAACGGTCTACGACAGGTTTGTGAATCAGCTTGCCGACGCGGTGAAGGCGCTGAAGGTCGGTAACGGCCTGGAGGAAGGAGTCGTTGTCGGCCCGCTGATTGAACCTTCGGCTGTCGATAAGGTACGTGAGCACGTCGAGGATGCGGTAGCGAAGGGCGCCACCGTGCTGGCTGGCGGTAAGCCGCACGAGCTTGGCGGTAACTTCTGGATGCCAACCGTGCTCGGCGACTGTCATGAAGGGATGAAGCTGGCAGAAGAGGAGACCTTTGGTCCCGTAGCCGCCTGCTTCCGCTTCACCTCGGAAGATGAGGTGGTCATGCGCGCCAACAATACGCCATACGGGCTGGCGGCCTACTTCTATACCCAGAATCTGTCGCGCGTGTTCCGCGTGTCGCAGGCGATTGAGAGCGGCATGATCGGCATTAACGAATGCGCGGTATCGACCGAGCTGGGACCGTTTGGGGGAGTAAAAGAGTCCGGGCTGGGCCGTGAGGGTTCCGTGCTGGGGCTGGAGGAGTTTCTCGAAGTTAAAACCCTGCATATCGGGGGATTATAATAGACAGGGCGGCATCTGCCGCCCGCCTGTACCGGGTGGCTGGCAATGAAAATTTATACCTTTGATTTTGATGAAATCGACAGTCAGGAAGACTTCTATCGCGAGTTTATTCGGGCGTTCGACCTGGAGCGGGACAGCGTGAGCAATCTGGATATGCTGTGGGATGTGGTTACCGGCGATCGGCTGCCGCTACCGCTGGAAATCGAGTTCACCCATCTGCCTGAAAAACAGCGCAGACGCTTCGGTGCCTTGATTTTGTTATTTGATGAAGCGGAAGAGGAGCTGGAAGGGCAGCTACGCTTCAATGTGCGTCACCCATAAAAAAGCCCCTGACCGGGAGGCCAGGGGCAAGTCGTATGATGAGATACGACGAGGGTTTACTTGTACAGTTCTGCGGTAGCGTGCCAGTGGTCGCCGCTGCGCGCTTCGATGATGCGATAGGCTGACGCACCCTGTTCTTCCGCTTTTTTGTTCAGCATTTCGTGCATGTCCATCGGAGAAGTACCGATGGCACCGACAGAAACCGTCCCGATAGCCTGACGGGATTGTGCCTGCTCGGCGTTAATAGTGTCGGCTGCGAAGGCACCGAATGACAGGACAGAGAGTACGCTCAGGGCAGCAACAGTGGTTTTGATTTTCATGATTATTTACCTCGTCAATTATTTTACTGGGGTCTTTGTTCTGTGACCCTCATCACAAAATCAAGTATACACTAATCACACAAAAAATTAATACCAGGCTAATGGTTGCGCTTGTTATTATGCGTTAAAAAAGTTGGTTTTAATAACCGTATTGCATAAAAAAGGGGGCTATCGCGCCGCAAAAGCTGCTTTTTGTAATGAGAATCAACAGGATAGGTGAATTTGATTTTTTGTGCGATTTCGCGGCAGATTATTCACTGGATGAATGTTAACGGGCGGTAAAAAGCACTAAATGCAAAAGTAAAAGGCAGAGCAAAGCAGGGTGAAACGAGGCAGCGGCAGCATTATCCCCGCAGCCGAATGCTGCGGGGCGGGCAATTACAGTTCCTGTTCGAACAGAACCAGAATAGCTTCGTAGAGGTCTTTAACAGAGAAACCGTTAGCAGGTGTGGTAAAGATGGTGTCGTCACCGGCGATGGTGCCGAGGATCCCCTCAGCTTTACCCAGCGAGTCCAGCAGGCGGGCAATCAGCTGTGCGGCACCGGGGCTGGTATGGATCACCACCACCGCATCGTTATAGTCGATGTCGAGAACCAGGTTCTTCAGCGGGCTGGAGGTGGTCGGCACGCCAAGTTCAGCAGGCAGGCAATAGACCATTTCCATTTTAGCGTTACGCGTACGCACCGCACCGAACTTGGTTAACATGCGGGAGACTTTCGACTGGTTGATGTTGTCGAAGCCTTGTTCCTGCAACGCCTGAACAATTTCTCCCTGAGAACTGAATTTCTCTTCTTTAAGTAGCGCTTTAAACGCCCTTACTAATTCTTCTTGCTTAGACGAGCTTCGCATAAGTCACCCGGAATATGACGGTAGAAACAACATTATTATGCATGTGGATGAATTTTTATGCAAACAATCTGCCAGCGGGTAGGCTGAAATAATGTTATGAAAGGGAGTGATTTTATCAGATTTCGTTATCGGAAAACATGCCTGGGTCACGCCGCGCAAATAAGCTTAAAAGTAAATTAAATGTTATCAAAATGATGTTGTTTTGGTGGTGTGGCAGGGTGTATTGTAACCCCCTCTTAATTCGTTGCTGCCCGCAGCCCGATAGTATTCAGGTGAAGGCGAAAGACGCGCGACCTCAAATTCTTTAGCTACGAAAATTGTAATTAATGACTTGCTGAATTATGGTCGCCGCAACGGAGTTACAGATACTTAAAGTTAACCATAATAAGGAGTTTAGGATGAAAGTTGCAGTCCTCGGCGCTGCTGGTGGTATCGGCCAGGCGCTTGCCCTACTACTGAAAACCCAACTGCCTTCAGGCTCAGAACTCTCCCTGTACGATATTGCTCCGGTAACCCCAGGCGTGGCGGTTGACCTGAGCCACATCCCGACAGCTGTGAAAATCAAAGGCTTCTCCGGTGAAGATGCGCGTCCTGCGCTGCAGGGTGCCGACGTCGTGCTGATCTCCGCTGGCGTTGCGCGTAAACCGGGTATGGATCGTTCAGACCTGTTCAACGTCAACGCGGGAATCGTGAAAAACCTGGTTCAGCAGATCGCTGAAACCTGCCCGAAAGCGTGCATTGGTATCATCACCAACCCGGTGAACACCACCGTTGCCATCGCTGCGGAAGTGCTGAAGAAAGCGGGTGTTTACGATAAGAACAAACTGTTCGGCGTGACTACGCTGGATATCATCCGTTCCAACACCTTCGTGGCTGAGCTGAAAGGCAAGCAGCCAACGGAAGTGGAAGTGCCGGTTATCGGCGGACACTCTGGTGTGACCATCCTGCCTCTGCTGTCGCAGATCCCGGGCGTGAGCTTCACCGAGCAGGAAGTAGCCGATCTGACCAAACGTATTCAGAACGCGGGCACCGAAGTGGTGGAAGCGAAGGCGGGTGGCGGTTCTGCAACCCTGTCTATGGGCCAGGCGGCGGCGCGTTTCGGCCTGTCTCTGGTTCGCGCGCTGCAGGGCGAGAAAAACGTGGTTGAATGCGCCTACGTAGAAGGCGACGGCGAGCACGCGCGCTTCTTCTCTCAGCCGCTGCTGCTGGGTAAAAACGGCGTTGAAGAGCGTAAGTCTATCGGCACGCTGAGCGCGTTTGAGCAAAACGCGATGGAAGGCATGCTGGATACGCTGAAAAAAGATATCACCCTGGGCGAAGAATTCGTTAACAAGTGATCTTGTCCCGGTAAAAAAAACGGAGCGCTACGCTCCGTTTTTTTATGCCCGTCAGTTAGTGGCCGGGTATTCCTGAATGGTGACCTGAATCGTCAGCTTCTTGTCATTACGCATGACTTCGACGGGGATGATAGAGCCCGGTCGAATTTCAGCCACCTGGTCCATCGTTTCGAGCGCAGAGACCGCTGGCGTACCGTTGACGGAAAGGATGACGTCGTTCACCTGAATGCCTGCATTAGCCGCCGGGCCGCCAGGCGCGACTTCGTTGACCACAATCCCCTGGATCTGATCGATACCACCGCCCTGCGTATGCAGCGGCGCGATTTCACGCCCGCCGATACCAATGTAGCCACGGATCACGCGGCCATCGCGGATCAGCTTGTCCATAATTTTGGTCGCCAGCTGGAACGGAATGGCAAAGCCAATCCCTTCCGGTGTTTCACCATCGTTGCTCTTGTCGAAGGAAAGGGTGTTAATGCCCATCAGTTCGCCCAGCGAGTTCACCAGCGCGCCGCCGGAGTTACCGTGGTTGATTGAGGCATCGGTTTGCAGGAAGTTCTGTCGCCCTGACGGGTTCAGGCCGATTCGGCCGGTTGCGCTGATAATCCCCTGAGTGATGGTCTGGCCCAGGTTATACGGGTTACCAATTGCCAGCACCACGTCACCAATGTGCGGGGTTCGTTTGCGATTGATCGGGATAGTGGGCAGACCGCCCGTAGCGTTGATTTTCAGCACCGCCAGATCGGTCAGGCTGTCCGACCCCACCAGCAGGGCTTCAAACACGCGACCGTCCTGCAGGGCGACAATGATCTGGTCGGCATCGTTGATCACGTGCTTGTTGGTAATGATGTAACCCCGGTCATCCATGATCACCCCGGACCCGAGCGTGCGAATTTCCAGCTGGTTATGAGCGGAACTGTTAAGCCCGCGGTTATAGACGTTAACCACGGCGGGGGCGGCACGGCGTACCGCCTGATTGTAGGTTGCAGGCGTTTCATCCGCGCTGTCGAACTGGGGTGCCGACAGTTTGTTGAACTGGCGTAAAGACGGCATAGCCACTAACAGCAGACCGGCAACGATCAGACCAATGACAATTGAACGAAAGAGCTTTAAAAGCATGATGCGTGTGTCGTTAATAAAGGAACGGTTTGCAGCATAACATGAGTTATCCGGACATCACACGCGGCGGCGATGCCCGGAGTCGCAAATGGTTAACGCAGTAAAATGTAGAGGGTATCGTTGCCGCGGATAATTTGCAGGGCAATGACCGCCGGCTTACTCTCCAGCACTTTGCGCATTTCGGCGATGGACTGAACGCGGGTGCGGTTCACGCCAACGATCACGTCGTCCTGGTGTAACCCCGCCTGCGCGGCCGGGCTACTCTTCTCAACGGCCGTGACGGAAATGCCTTTTGTCCCGTTCTTAAGCTGGCCGTCGCTCAGCGTTGCGCCCTGTAGCGCCGGGGAGATCTGTTCCGCGCTGGCGGAAGAGGAGGTGCTCTTATCCAGCGTCACTTCCACGGTCAGCGGTTTGCCCTCGCGGATCAGGCCCAGCTTCACCTTAGCGCCAGGCTCCGTGGTGGCAATACGCGATCGCAGCTCCGCGAAGCTGCTCAGCGGCTTATCGTTCAGGCTGACAATAACGTCTCCGGACTTCACGCCCGCTTTCGCCGAACCGGAATTTGGCAGTACTTCGCTGACAAACGCCCCGCGCTGGACGTTAATGTTAAAGGCTTTGGCGATATCTGCGCTCATCTCCATGCCTTTGATGCCCAGCAGTCCGCGCTTAACCTCGCCGAACTGAATCAGCTGTTGAGATAGCGTTTTGGCCATGTTGCTCGGGATGGCAAAGCCAATCCCGACGCTGCCGCCGCCAGGGGCAAGGATGGCGGTATTTATGCCGATCAGCTCGCCGTTCAGGTTAAGCAGCGCGCCGCCGGAGTTGCCCCGGTTGATGGAGGCATCGGTCTGGATAAAGTTTTCCAGCCCTTCCAGATTCAGGCCGCTGCGCCCCAGCGCGGAGACAATCCCGGAGGTGGCGGTCTGGCCCAGGCCGAACGGGTTGCCGACCGCGACGGCAAAATCACCGACGCGCAGCTTGTCGGAATCGGCAATAGCGATTTGGGTCAGGTTGCTGGGCTTTTGCACCTGCAACAGGGCGATATCGCTCTGATCGTCGCCGCCGATCAGTTTTGCGTCGAACTCCCGGCCGTCATTCAGCTGGACGCTGATTTTGTCGGCCTGGCTGATCACATGATTATTGGTGAGGATATAGCCCTTGGCCGCGTCGATAATCACCCCTGAACCCAGGCCTTCAAACGGCGTTGCCTGCTGATCGGGCGCGTCATCGCCAAAGTATTTCTTTAGCTCCTCGGGGATGCGCTGGCTTTGGCGTGCCGTCCCTTCCACCTGAACGCTGACCACCGCAGGCAGAACTTTTTCAAGCATTGGCGCGAGGCTTGGGATAGCGTTTTGTCCCGGCACCTGCGAAGGCAGTGCCGCACCGGCAGGGAAGGACGCCGAGAGAGATAACCCGACACTTAACGCTAAGGCGCTCAACAGCTGGTTTTTTTTCTTCATCGATGCTGACTCTCGTATCCTGGAATGAAAAAGAACGGCCCCAAAAACATCTTGATGTTATTGAATTTTCAACCGCTGAACAATGAGGTGTTTGACTAAATAATAGCTGGGGACGGGAAGAAAGGACGGGCGCATAAGGTGCGCCCGTTAAATTTATTCAGCTTGTGCGATTAATCGCGTTTTACGCCACCGCGCAGCAGGCCGGACGCGCCGTCAGAATAGTCGCGTGGCATCTGCACCGGTGCCTGATCGTTACCGGCTTCTGAATCCGCCAGGCGATTGCGGAAGGGGTTGCTTTCCGCGGTCATTTCCGGCAGCAGGCTGCTGGAGCTTTTTGCCATGTGCTGGTAGAGCTGGCGATAATCTGTCGCCATGTTGTCCAGCAGCTCGGCGCTACGGGCAAAGTGGCTGACCAGCTCTTCGCGGTATTCTTCCAGTTCGGCTTTGTTCTTTTCCAGTTCGTATTGCAATGACTGCTGCTGACGCAATTTGCGGTTACCGAAACGCATGGCCACGGCACCGATAATGATGCCGACGACTAAACCGATTAGCGCATATTCCCAGGTCATGAACTTCTCCCGTTGTCTTGTTGTTCCGTAGGGTGTTGGCTCGGCTCCTGCCTGTGCCTGATTATGCCACTATAACCGCTATTTCCGCAGAAGTGGAATCCTGACGTATCATCGCGTAGTGTAGAACGGCCTTTTTTTCATCAGCCATGACCGCTGATGAGGTTTAACTAAAGGAATAACAATAACATCATGCAAAACCTGTCCCCGTCATCGCGTTACCAACTGGCCCTGAGTGAGGGCACGCATCAGCCGGATGATGTCCAGCGTGAGGCGGTTAACCGCCTGGACACTATTTACCATGAACTTCAGGCTAAACCCGCCGATGCGGTGCAGAGCAGCGGGCTGAAGGCGGCACTCGGCCGTTTACTGGGCAAAAAAGAGCCGCAGGTAAACGCACCGGTTCGCGGCTTATATATGTGGGGCGGCGTAGGGCGCGGTAAAACCTGGCTGATGGATATGTTCTACCAGAGCCTGCCCGGCTCGCGTAAGCAGCGTCTGCACTTTCACCGTTTTATGCTGCGGGTCCATGAGGAGCTGACGGCGCTACAGGGCGAAACCGATCCGCTGGAAATCGTAGCAGACCGCTTCAAGGCTGAAACGGACGTGCTCTGCTTTGACGAGTTTTTTGTTTCCGATATTACGGATGCCATGTTGCTGGGGGGACTCATGAAAGCGCTGTTTGCGCGCGGGATCACCCTGGTGGCGACCTCCAATATCCCGCCGGATGAACTGTACCGCAACGGCCTCCAGCGGGCGCGTTTTCTCCCCGCCATTGATGCCATCAAGCAGCACTGCGACATTATGAATGTCGATGCCGGTGTCGATTATCGTCTGCGCACGCTGAGGCAGGCGCACCTGTGGCTTTCGCCGTTGAACGACGACACGACCCGGGAGATGGAGAAACTGTGGCTGGCGCTGGCGGGCGAAAAGCGGGATAACGCGCCGGAGCTGGAGATTAACCATCGTCCGTTGCCGACGCTGGGCGTCGAGAACCAGACGCTGGCCGTCTCTTTTGCCACGCTGTGCGTGGATGCACGCAGCCAGCATGACTACATCGCGCTTTCGCGCCTGTTCCATACCGTCATGCTGCTGAATGTGCCGGTGATGACGCCGCTGATGGAGAGCGAAGCGCGCCGCTTCATCGCGCTGGTGGATGAATTTTACGAACGCCACGTCAAGCTGGTGGTCAGCGCCGAGGCGCCTTTATATGCCATCTACCGGGGCGAGCGCCTGAAGTTTGAGTTCCAGCGCTGCCTGTCGCGTTTGCAGGAGATGCAAAGCGAGGAATACCTGAAGCTTGAACACATGCCGTAAAAGCCCCCCTTTCCCGGTGGGAGAGGGGCTGGGGGTGAGGGCGCCAGACCGCACAAACTTGCCCCCCGAAAAACCCATTCCAAATCACATTTAAGGGTCGATCTTTGACCTCAACTTCTCTATAATCTTGCGACCCCACGTTACGAGAAGGTTTTTTTCCCGAAACTTTCTATGTGTCGGCATGTGCTATTCGAAGGGGTAGGTTTGCCGGACTTTGTCGTGTGAACCTCAACTGACTAAACGTTTGGGTGTTCACCAACGTGTAACTTATTATTTGGGTAAGCTTTTAATGAAAACTTTTACAGCTAAACCAGAAACCGTACAGCGCGACTGGTATGTTGTTGACGCGACCGGTAAAACTCTGGGCCGTCTGGCTACTGAACTGGCTCGTCGCCTGCGCGGTAAGCATAAAGCGGAATACACTCCGCACGTTGATACCGGTGATTACATCATCGTTCTGAACGCTGACAAAGTTGCTGTTACCGGCAACAAGCGTACTGACAAAATGTACTACCACCACACCGGCCACATCGGTGGTATCAAAGAAGCGACCTTTGAAGAGATGATTGCTCGCCGTCCTGAGCGTGTGATTGAAATCGCGGTTAAAGGCATGCTGCCAAAAGGCCCGCTGGGTCGTGCTATGTTCCGTAAACTGAAAGTTTACGCAGGCAACGAGCACAACCACGCGGCACAGCAACCGCAAGTTCTTGACATCTAATCGGGATTATAGGCAATGGCTGAAAATCAATACTACGGCACTGGTCGCCGCAAAAGTTCCGCAGCTCGCGTTTTCATTAAACCGGGCAGTGGTAAAATCGTAATTAACCAGCGTTCTCTGGAACAGTACTTCGGTCGCGAAACTGCCCGCATGGTAGTTCGCCAGCCGCTGGAACTGGTTGATATGGTAGAAAAACTGGATCTGTACATCACCGTTAAAGGTGGTGGTATCTCCGGTCAGGCAGGTGCGATCCGTCACGGTATCACCCGCGCTCTGATGGAGTACGACGAATCCCTGCGTTCTGAACTGCGTAAAGCTGGCTTCGTTACTCGTGACGCTCGTCAGGTTGAACGTAAGAAAGTAGGTCTGCGTAAAGCACGTCGTCGTCCACAGTTCTCCAAACGTTAATCCCTTCTGCTCACGCAGAACGATTGGCGAAAAACCCGCTTCGGCGGGTTTTTTTATGGATAATGCGCAGGTTATCCACAGTAACATTTCATATATCTTCTCTTTTTCCACATTTCCGGCATCCCCTCACCACAAAGCCATCAAAATCTGGTAAACTATCATCCAATTTTCTGCCCAAATATCGGTGAATACTCGATTTTTGTTCGATTCTTGAACAATGTGTCTTCTCTGGGATGGGCGATACTTCATCTGGCTGGCCCCGTTGGGCTGGTAGCAGTAAAAATTCTGAATATACCTGGAGGTTTTCATGGCTGTCGCTGCCAACAAACGTTCGGTAATGACGCTGTTTTCTGGTCCTACTGACATTTATAGCCATCAGGTTCGTATCGTGCTGGCCGAGAAGGGTGTCAGTTTTGAGATCGAGCATGTGGAAAAGGATAACCCGCCTCAGGATCTGATCGATCTCAACCCGAGCCAAAGCGTACCGACGCTGGTGGATCGCGAGCTGACCCTGTGGGAATCCCGTATCATTATGGAATACCTGGATGAGCGTTTCCCGCATCCGCCGCTGATGCCTGTTTATCCTGTTGCGCGTGGTGAAAGCCGCCTGTACATGCAGCGTATCGAGAAAGACTGGTACACGCTGATGAACGTTATCGTTAACGGTTCCTCTTCAGAAGCGGATGCTGCACGTAAACAGCTGCGTGAAGAGCTGCTGGCGATTGCGCCGGTATTTGGTCAAAAGCCGTTCTTCCTGAGCGATGAGTTCAGCCTGGTAGACTGCTACCTGGCACCGTTGCTGTGGCGTCTGCCAACCCTGGGCGTTGAGTTCAGCGGCCCTGGCGCCAAAGAGCTGAAAGGCTACATGACTCGCGTATTTGAACGCGACTCTTTCCTGGCATCCTTAACTGAACCGGAACGTGAAATGCGTCTCGGCCGAGGCTAATGACTGTGGAAATGTCACAACTTTCACCACGCCGTCCGTATCTGCTGCGCGCCTTCTATGAATGGCTGCTGGATAACCAGCTCACGCCGCACCTGGTTGTGGATGTGACGTTGCCGGGCGTGCTGGTTCCAATGGAATACGCACGCGACGGACAGATTGTACTGAATATTGCGCCACGCGCCGTCGGTAACCTCGAGCTGGCAAACGACGAAGTGCGCTTTAACGCGCGTTTCGGCGGCGTGCCGCGTCAGGTTTCCGTACCGCTGGCCGCGGTACTGGCTATCTACGCCCGTGAAAACGGTGCAGGCACCATGTTTGAGCCGGAAGCGGCGTACGATGAAGACGTTGCCAGCCTGAACGATGACGATGCAGCCGAGGCGCGCGAAAGCGACACGGTGATGTCCGTTATTGACGGGGACAAACCCGATACGCAGGATGATAACGATCCGGATGACGATCCGCCGCCACGCGGGGGGCGTCCTGCTCTCAGAGTGGTAAAATAACGACTCATCCCTTATAAAATCCAGCCCTCGTCAGTCGGCTGGATTTTTTTATGGATAAAGACAGTTCGTTACCCGTTGGGAGAATATTTTTATCATGTATAGGTTTGTTGAAAATTAAGACAATGCAATGCATTATTCCATATAAGAGAGGTGATGGAATAAAGATGTAATCTTTATAATCTCGCTTAATCAATAAATACTATGAATAAAAATAGGCTATAAAGAGCTTGAGTGTGCTTTTTTATATATCCTACCTATTGTTTGAGTAAATCTAAAAAGAATAATTAATAAACCTAAATTGCATGTATTTAAGATTTCTATATTATCGCGGCATGCTTTCTGCATAGGGGATGATAACGACAGGCAGGGATGGTTTACGTCGATATTGTATTGGCTATATCTCATAAGTTAAGGATTAACTCATGAAAAAGATTCTATTGGCAGCAACATTCTTCCTTTGCGTAAATTCGACGTTTGCCTCTGAAACCGCGATACTGAAAATCAAAGGTACGCTGACGAGCTCGGCCTGTACCCCCGAATTTAGCAATGGCGGTGTGGTGGACTACGGCAACATCCGCTTAGGTGAATTGTCATCTACAACCGTTAACCAGCTTGGCCAAAGGAATATCGATCTTACTATTACCTGCACGGCAGCAACAAAAGTTGCCTGGAATATGATAGACGATCGAGCCGATTCTAACGCGGGTTTAACCGTGTCTGCCGGGACATTCACGGGAGGCGCGCAGAGTGCAACTAACCAGACATACGGTGTCGGAAAAGCGGGCACGGTAAACATTGGCTCTTATGCCATGTTCATGAAGGTGAACAGCATTACTGCAGACGGCAAATCGGTGGATCCCATATATCAGCAGAATGGTTCATCGACCTGGGCTAAAAGTACTGATGGCTCCAGCCAGGGCGAAAATAATCGCAATATTACCGTCGCATTATCAGGAACTGTTGACCCGCTCGCTTTTCAGACAGCAACATTTCCGCTGGTAACGTCTCTGGCTATTCAAAATACCGCAACGCTTGCCATTACCGATGATACCCGACTGGATGGTCAGCTAACGATTAGCCTTAAATATCTCTAATCCTTTCGAATTTAAAGTGAGTTAAATTTAATGCAGAGGGAAAGCTTTTTCCCTCATAAAGAAGCGCCATAAACACGGAGTGTTAAGTAGTGCTTTCAAGGAATATACCTATGACATGCTCTAAAAATGTTTTATTTAAAACGCTCGCCGTAGCCGCCTTATTCACGGCACAGTTTACTGCGCACGCCGCAGGCATGGTTCCAGAAACCAGTCTGCTGGTTATTGATGAAGCGACCCACAGCGGCACCATCAACGTTAAAAATACCGACAGCCATCCTTCGCTGCTGTACACCGACGTGGTGGATCTGCCAGATGACAAGGGCCTCAAACTCGTCACCACTCAGCCCGTGGTGCGACTCGAGCCCGGTCAGACTCAGCAATTGCGCTTCATCCTGCAAACCAGCAAACCGCTAGACGTTGAGCACTACAAGCGTGTGACCTTTGAAGGTATCCCGCCGAAGAGCGATGACAACAAAGTGAAAATTGGCATCAATATTCGTCAGGACCTTCCCGTGCTCATTCGCCCGGCGAAGCTGGCAGTGGTGACCGATGCCTGGAAGTTCCTCGACTGGACCGCCTCCGGCACCTCCGTCACGGTAAAAAACCCGAGTAAGTATGTTGTACGCCTGGCGCAGAACGTGGTGCTGCAACCATCGGGTACCAGCGGCGTGCTGGCTAAAACCTACATTTTACCTGGCGAAACCATGACGGTTTCGATGGGTAAATCCGTCAGCGGCAATAACAAAGTGAAATTTTTCCCTGCCAGCCGCTATGGCGTTGAAGTCCCCAGTTTTATTGCGGATCTGAATAAATAAAGGATTATGGCAGTGCGTAAAAAAAGCCAACTTGCACTTTTTGTGCGCGCTGTGATTTATAGCGCAATACCTCTGATGCTTCTTGATGCCCCCTCCCTCCACGCGAGGGAGGTAACGTTTGATACCGATATCCTCAAATCCCGTGGGCTGGGTATCGATCTGAACCGCTACTTTGCTGAAGCCCCACGCTTTTTACCGGGGACGCACTCCGTTTCGGTCAAAGTGAACGGCAACAATCGCGGAACGGCAGCCGTACGCTTCAGTGAAGACGGTACGATGTGCGTTGATAACGACTTCCTGGAATTCGCTGGCCTCATGCCGGTTCCCATAAAGGCAAACGAAACCTGCCACGATCTTCGCAGCGATTATGCTCAGGCAGTGATTAACCCTTTGCCAAACCAGGAGACGGTCGAGCTTTATCTGCCACCGGAAGCGCTTAACAGCCTGAGCGCTGATGTGAAAAACTTCCAGCATGGCGGCACGGCAGGCATGCTTAACTACTCGTTATTCAGCACCAAAAGCGACTACAGCGGCAGCGATGGCAGCAGTAACCGTTACTCACAGGCAAGCCTGGAGGCGGGATTTAACGCGATGGACTGGTCTCTGCGCAGCCGCTATATCCTGACGGACGATGACGGCAACCGAAACGCAGAGAGTATTTACACATACGCCGAACACGTATTTGTTCCCCAGCGCCTGACCATGCAGGTGGGGGAAGTTAACGCCATGTCCGATGTGCTAAGCGGCATTCCCATCACGGGTGTGCAGTTAATGCCGACCAGCGGTTTACAGAAAGACAGTACCGGGGTGAGCGTATCCGGTATTGCCCGTACCTCCCAGGCGCGCGTTGAGGTTCGCCAGAATGGGCGACTTATCTTTAACACCCTGGTGCCAGCGGGACCGTTTACCCTTGATGATGTGCCCATGGTGCGCAATAACGTCGATCTGGACGTCACCGTTGTCGAGTCTGACGGTTCGAGCAACCACTACATTGTTCCCGCCGCATCCGTAAAAGCGCGAAACCTGTCAAGACCAAACGGGCTGACCGTTTCGGCAGGCCAGGTACGCGGCATTGACAGCGACTACAGCGATCCGCTGGTGTTCAACGTATCCGATGGCTGGCGAATTTTCCCCTGGATGAACCTCCTTGCCTCCGGCGTGGTGGCGGAGGATTACCAGGCGGCAGGGGCGCGCACGGAGTTTATGGTCACCGATGGCTGGAACGTCTCCACCAGCATGGCCGCCAGCAAGGCGCACTTTGGCGACAGCGATAACGGTATCAAAAACGAATTACAGAGCGATTACTCGCTGACCGAGAACGTCGGCCTGTCTGCCAGCGTGGCGCACTACAGCGGTGATTACCGCGAACTGGCGGATGCGATGGATGATGATTACGAGGGTTACGACAACAGTTATTCGGGCAACGTGCGTTGGTCTTCTCAGCTTGCCGGGGCTTTTAGTGCTGGTCTGAGCTACAACCAGGCGGCAGGAGAGGGTGAGGATTCTCGCTATTTACTGCTTACATGGGGGAAAACCTTCAAATACGCTTCGATCAACGTGAACTGGCAAAGCGCAGTGGGCAGCACCGATGATGACCAGGACGACGATCTGCTCTACATCAACCTCAGCATTCCGTTAGGCGGTTCGCAGAGCCTGAGCTCCTACATGCGCAAGCAGGGCGACAGCACCAGCTACGGCCTGGCAAACAGCGGCTCGCTGGGTAGTGACACCAACTACTATATTTCTGCCGATCGTGACCAGGAAACAAAGGAAAACAGTTTTAACGGTAACGTCAATACCAACCTGCATTACACCCAGCTGAGCGTAGGTGGGGGAACCAGCGGTGATAACCAGCGTAACTACAATGCTACCCTGTCCGGCGGCATTGCGATGCATAAAAACGGCGTCACCTTCTCGCCGTATTCCATCAAGGATACCTTCGCGATTGCCAGACTGAGCGAGCCGAAAGCGGGTGTAGAAATTACCACGCCGCAGGGTACCGTCTGGACCGACCGCTGGGGCCAGGCTGTTATTCCTGGTTTGACGGAGTGGCGTAACTCGCGCATCGAAGTGGATGCGAACAAGTTACCGCAAAGCATGACCCTGGCAAACGGTACCAAATATATTGCTGCTGCACATGGTTCGGTAAGCGAAGTGAGCTTCAAGGTACTGAACAGCCGCCGCGTGATGTTACGCATCAAACAGGCGGACGGTAAGCCGCTGACGAAGGGGCTGTCCGTAGTGGATGACAAAGATAACTACATAGTGACGGTCGTTGATGACGGGCATGTCTTCCTGAACGATGCCGACCGGGTCGCTGCACTGTATGCCATTAATGATGACAACCAACGTCTGTGCAGGCTTGAGTTCGCACTTCCTGAAAAGCATGACGAAGACGCGTTTTATGAGGAAGTGAACGGAGTATGTCGATGAACCTTCAACGTCTGGCTGCGCTATTGCTGCTTGCTTTACCAGGGCTTTCTTATGCTGAAGAATGCCAGTTAACGCTCTCTCAGCAGATTGTGGATTACCATCAGATGCGGCGTGACAACATCATTTCCAGTCAGCAAAGCTGGAACAAAATGCCGGAAAAAGACATTAACGTCAGCGTTTATTGCCCGGAAAAGCAGCAGATGGCGACCCTGTTGCAGGGGGCTTCTGGCCAGAAAGGGCGTTTTCAGTTCGGTCAGAACGGCGGTGTGGCGATTAAAGTCAGCAACCTGACGCTTGATGGTAAAAGCTACAGCGTAGGGAAAACAACGGATCAGGTGAACTTTACGCCGGATAATGATAGTGGATCATCACTGTTTATCCGCAATAACGAGGCCGTCGTGGCGGTTGAAAACGGTCAGATTCCCGTTGGTCAGCAAATGAATTTTACCGTAACCATTTTCCCGGTGCTGAATGACAGCGCGTTTAGCCATATTGCGGATCAAACCGCGCTCGAGACTGACCTGGCGTGGCAGCTTCTTAAGAAATAATCCAAAAAAAAGCCCGGTTTATCACCGGGCTTTTTTATTACACTTCCAGGTAGTTCAGTATACCGTCAGCCGCTTTACGACCTTCGGCAATCGCCGTTACCACAAGGTCAGACCCGCGAACGATATCGCCACCGGCGAAGATTTTTGGATTGCTGGTCTGGAACGCATTGTCGCTGCCTTCTGGCGCAATAATGCGGCCCTGTGAATCCAGCTCAACGCTGTGCTTCGCCAGCCACTCCATGCTGTGAGGACGGAAACCGAACGCCATTACCACGGCATCGGCCGGGATCACATGTTCGGAGCCTGCGACGATCTCCGCGCGACGACGGCCTTTTGCATCCGGCGCGCCCATCTCGGTACGCGCCATCTTCACGCCGCTTACTTTGCCGTTAGCATTCACTTCAATACCCAGAGGCTGGATGTTGAACTGGAACTCGACGCCCTCTTCACGCGCGTTCTTCACTTCGCGTTTAGAGCCTGGCATGTTCTCTTCGTCACGACGATAGGCGCAGATCACGTGTGCCGCATTCTGACGAATGGAGGTTCGCACGCAGTCCATCGCAGTATCACCGCCGCCCAGCACCACCACGCGTTTGCCTTCCATGCTGACGAACGGCTCGTCGGCAGTTTCGCCGTAGCCCATGATTTGCTTAGTGTTGGCGATAAGGAACGGCAGGGCATCATACACGCCTGGTGCCTCTTCGTTCTCCAGACCGCCGCGCATCGACTGATAGGTGCCCACGCCCAGGAACACGGCGTCGTAATCCTTCAGCAGATCGTCGAGCTGCACGTCGCGGCCCACTTCCACGTTCAGCTTGAACTCGATGCCCATGCCGGTAAAGATTTCACGGCGGCGGGTCATCACCTCTTTCTCCAGCTTGAAGGCCGGGATGCCGAAGGTCAGCAGGCCGCCGATCTCCGGATGACGGTCAAAGACCACCGCCTTCACGCCGTTACGGGTCAGGACGTCCGCGCAGGCCAGGCCAGCAGGGCCTGCACCGATTATCGCCACACGCTTGTCGGTTTGACGCACGCCGGTCATATCCGGGCGCCAGCCCATCTCAAACGCTTTATCGTTGATATAGCGCTCAATATTACCGATGGTCACCGCGCCAAACTCGTCGTTCAGCGTACAGGAGCCTTCACACAGACGGTCCTGCGGGCACACGCGGCCGCACACTTCCGGCAGGGTGTTAGTCTGGTGAGAGAGCTCGGCGGCTTCAAAAATACGTCCTTCGTTAGCCAGCTTCAGCCAGTTAGGGATGTAGTTATGGACCGGACATTTCCACTCACAGTAAGGGTTACCGCAGGACAGGCAGCGGTCTGCCTGCGCTTTGGCCTGGCCTTCTGAAAACGGCTCGTAGATTTCTACAAATTCAATTTTACGGATCTTCAGCGGTTTCTTAGGCGGATCAACACGCTGCAGGTCGATAAACTGGTATACGTTCTGGCTCATCTGAATTCCTTACTGCGCCTGCACGCGCAGCTCTGCTGCGCTACGACTACGGTGACCCAACAGGGCTTTAACATCGCTGGACTTCGGCTTAACCAGCGCGAATTTCGCTGAGAACGCCGGCCAGTTCGCCAGGATCTCTTCGCCGCGCGAAGAACCGGTATGCTGCACGTGTTCGGTAATTAAGCCGCGCAGGTGTTCTTCGTGGATGGCCAGCGTATCAACGTCCAGCACTTCCACCAGCTCCGGGTTCACGCGTTTGCGGAACTCGCCGTCTTCATCCAGGACGTAAGCAAAACCGCCCGTCATGCCAGCGCCGAAGTTCACACCGGTTTTACCCAGGACGCACACAATTCCGCCCGTCATGTATTCACAGCCGTTATCGCCAATGCCTTCCACCACGGTGATAGCACCGGAGTTACGCACTGCAAAACGTTCGCCCGCACGGCCCGCGGCAAACAGACGACCGCCGGTCGCGCCGTAAAGGCAGGTGTTACCGATGATGCTGGCCTCGTGACTGCGGAATGCCGAACCGACCGGAGGACGCACCGCCAGCAGACCACCCGCCATGCCTTTACCGACGTAGTCGTTGGCATCGCCGGTAAGGATAAGCTCAACGCCGCCGGCGTTCCACACGCCGAAGCTCTGACCCGCCGTACCACTGAAGTGCGCGGTGATCGGATCCGCTGCCAGCCCCTGATCGCCGTGCGTTTGCGCGATGTAGCCGGAGAGCGATGCGCCCACGGAGCGGTCGGTATTGCGGATATCAAACCAGAACGTTTTGCTCTGCTTCTCATCAACATACGGCTTCGCCTGCTGCAGCAGCTGCGCGTTCAGCACGCCGTTGTCGAACGGCGGGTTTTTCTCGGTGCAGTAGACCGCTTTGCCTGGGTGCGGCTGCGCGGTTTCCAGCAGCTTGCTCAGCTCAAGCTTCTGCTGCTTCGCCGTGAAGCCTTCCAGCTCTTTTAGCAGGTCGGTACGGCCAATCAGATCCACCAGACGCTTCACGCCCAGCTGCGCCATCAGCTCGCGGGTTTCACGGGCGATGAAGTCAAAGTAGTTGGTCACCTTGAACGGCAGGCCGTGATAGTGGTTCTTACGCAGCTTCTCGTCCTGGGTTGCAACACCGGTTGCGCAGTTGTTCAGGTGGCAAATACGCAGGTATTTACAGCCGAGCGCGACCATCGGGCCGGTACCGAAGCCGAAGCTTTCCGCGCCCAGAATCGCTGCCTTGATGATGTCGAGGCCGGTTTTCAGGCCGCCGTCCACCTGCAGACGGATCTTGTGACGCAGGCCGTTAGCGACCAGCGCCTGCTGGGTTTCCACCAGACCAAGCTCCCACGGGCAACCCGCGTATTTCACGGAGGAGAGCGGGCTTGCGCCGGTACCACCGTCGTAGCCAGCAATGGTGATCAGATCCGCATAGGCTTTTGCTACGCCGGTCGCAATGGTGCCGACGCCCGGCTCGGAAACCAGCTTCACGGAGATCATCGCTTTCGGGTTGACCTGCTTCAGGTCGAAAATCAGCTGCGCCAGATCCTCGATAGAGTAAATATCGTGGTGCGGCGGCGGGGAGATCAGCGTCACTCCCGGTACCGAGTAGCGCAGTTTGGCGATGTACGGGGTGACTTTATCACCCGGCAGCTGGCCGCCTTCGCCCGGTTTAGCACCCTGAGCGACTTTAATCTGAATGACGTCGGCGTTAACCAGGTACGCAGGCGTTACGCCAAAGCGACCGGATGCCACCTGCTTGATACGCGACACTTTGTTGGTGCCGTAGCGCGCCGGATCTTCGCCACCTTCGCCGGAGTTCGAGTTGCCGCCGATGCTGTTCATGGCTTCCGCCAGCGCTTCGTGGGCTTCCGGGCTCAGGGCGCCGATTGACATCGCCGCGGTATCGAAGCGTTTAAACAGCTCAGAGGCAGGCTCAACGTCGTCGATGCTGACAGCCTCGTCACCCGGGTTCAGGGCAATGAGATCGCGCAGCGTCGCCGCCGGACGGTTGTTTACCAGCTCAGCGTACTGCTGATAATCGCTGTATTCGCCGCTCTGCACCGCCTGCTGCAGCGTGCGCACCACGTCCGGGTTGTAGGCGTGATACTCGCCGCCGTGAACGTATTTCAGCAGACCGCCCTGATCCAGCGGCTTACGTGCCAGCCAGGCGCGTTTAGACAGGTTCACCAGATCCTGCTGGAAGTCAGCAAAACCGGCGCCGCCGATACGGCTGATCACGCCCTGGAAGCAGAGGTTGGCCACATCGTCATGCAGACCCACCGCTTCAAACAGCTTCGAGCAGCGGTAGGAGGCAATGGTCGAGATGCCCATTTTGGACATGATCTTGTACAGGCCTTTGTTGATGCCGTTACGGTAGTTCAGCATCACCGCGCGGTAGTCTTTATCGATGGCGCGGGTATCCACCAGGCGGGCCAGCGTTTCGTAGGCCAGGTACGGGTAGATCGCCGTGGCGCCAAAGCCTAACAGCACGGCAAAGTGGTGCGGATCTCTGGCGCTCGCGGTTTCCACGATAATGTTGGCGTCGCAGCGCAGGCTCTTATCCACCAGACGCGTCTGGATAGCGCCTACCGCCATTGGCGCAGGCACCGGCAGACGATTTTTTGCGATATTGCGATCGGACAGCACCAGCAGAACGGTACCGTTACGTACCATCTGTTCGGCTTTGTCGCACAGCGCGTTTACCGTCTCTTCGAGGTTGGTTTCGGTCACGTCGAACGTAATGTCGAGCGTGTCGGCACGGTAGTGCTCCTCGGTCATGGTGGTGAGCTGTTTGAAGTCAGAGTAGAGCAGGATCGGCGACTTAAAGGTCAGACGGTGCGCCTGGCCTTCGGCTTCGCAGAAGACGTTCATTTCGCGGCCAATGCTGGTGGCCAGCGACATGACGTGGGCTTCACGCAGCGGATCGATCGGCGGGTTGGTTACCTGCGCAAACTGCTGGCGGAAGTAGTCGTAAATAATACGCGGCTGGCTTGAAAGCACGGCAAACGGGGTATCGTCACCCATGGAGCCGACCGCTTCCTGGCCGTTTTCACCCAGAACGCGGATAACCGAGTCCAGCTCTTCCGCGCTGTAGTTGAACTGCTTCTGGAAGCTCGCAAGCGTATCGTCGTCCATTTCACGGCTGCCCACCTCTTCGTCCGGCAGATCTTCAAACGGCACCAGGCGACGCACGTTCTTCGCCATCCACTCTTTGTATGGATGACGGCTTTTCAGATCGTTATCGGTTTCCGCAGAGTGCAGAATACGGCCGCCGCGGGTATCGATAACCATCAGCTCGCCCGGACCGACGCGTCCTTTCTCAACCACTTCGTCAGGCTGGTAATCCCAGATCCCCACTTCAGAGGCGCAGGTGATGAGCTTATCTTTGGTGATCACGTAGCGCGCCGGACGCAGGCCGTTACGGTCCAGGTTACAGGCAGCGAAGCGACCGTCGGACATGACGATGCCCGCCGGACCGTCCCACGGCTCCATGTGCATGGAGTTAAAGTCGAAGAACGCGCGCAGCTCCGGATCCATATCCGGGTTATTCTGCCAGGCCGGTGGCACCAGCAGACGCATCGCGCGCACGATGTCCATCCCGCCTGCCAGCAGCAGCTCCAGCATGTTATCCATGGAGCTGGAGTCAGAGCCGGTTTCGTTCACGAACGGCGCGGCATCGTGCAGGTCCGGGATCAGCGGGGTCTGGAACTTATAGGTACGGGCACGGGCCCACTGGCGGTTACCGGTGATGGTGTTGATTTCGCCGTTGTGCGCCAGATAGCGGAACGGCTGAGCCAGCGGCCAGCGAGGTACGGTGTTGGTGGAGAAGCGCTGGTGGAACAGGCAAATGGCCGATTCCAGACGCAGGTCCGCCAGGTCCAGGTAGAAGCGCGGCAGATCGGCCGGCATACACAGACCTTTATAGATGTTCACCAGGTTCGAGAGGCTACAGACGTAGAACTCTTTATCGTCCTGAAGACGTTTTTCAATGCGGCGGCGTGCGATGAACAGACGGCGTTCCATATCACGCGGACGCCAGCCCGCAGGCGCGTTAACAAAAATCTGTTCAATACGAGGCAGCGAGGAGAGGGCGATTTCACCGAGTACCCCTTCGTTAGTTGGCACATCGCGCCAGCCGACAATGGACAGGGTTTCACGCTGAAGTTCTTCTTCGACGATGCGGCGTGAGGCGGCCGCTTTTTCAGGATCCTGATTCAGGAACAGCATGCCGACAGCGTAGTTTTTGGCTAAACGCCAGCCGCGCTCTTCCGCCACGATGCGGAAGAAACGATCGGGTTTTTGCAGCAGCAGGCCGCAACCGTCGCCGGTTTTACCATCGGCAAGGATGGCGCCACGGTGCTGCATACGGGCCAGTGCGTGAATAGCGGTACGCACCACCTTGTGGCTAGGTTCGCCTTCTATGTGGGCGATCAGGCCGAAACCACAGTTATCCTTCTCAAGGGATTTATCGTACAACATATCAGTGAACCTCCCCAGGCTCGTCGGGCTTCCCACTGAACGTAACCGTGGCGCACAGGCACAGAAAGAGCGTGGCGACGGGGCTGGCGTTTCATACGCGGACCTCGCATTCGCCCTCTTTTTCATCCTTTCGCGCAGGTAAACAAGTTTGAGGACTTGCTTCAGAGGGAATCTCAATTACTGCATAAATATGATGAGCAGGCCGCTCATCCAGAAAGCTTCCAGCGGATTTCCAACTTATCGGGAATTGGTACACAGGTCAAATGGCAATCTTATTTATACAAAATTGTGCTAAAGAGTATTTATAATATTGATTTAAAAAGATATTTAACTATTTTTACAAGCGCTGAAAGCGTTGGGAAGCGACTGAAGAGTGTGATCTGACTCACTGTATGAAAGCGGTATTATCGATGCAGCGTGCTGAAATGCTGATTTATAGCAGAATAATACGCTGGTGATCTGTTCGGGCCCGCATAAAATCACTGTTTTTCAGTGTTGGCGCTATAAATGAAAAAAACAATCAGAACATAAGGAAAAGTAATTACGCGCTGGGTGAATTAAATCTCGGTTATCGTGATTATTTATTCATATAGATAAAGGCCGTCCAGGGCGATTGATCCAGGTCATCGCCGACGGAGGCTAAAAATGGCAGGCTTGTCCCCTTTCTTCGGGACGGTCTATCAGATTATGCAGTTACAGAAATTAGTCAATATGTTTGGTGGGGATCTTTTGCAGCGCTATGGGCAAAAGGTTCACAAGCTGACGCTGCACGGCGGCTTTAGCTGTCCGAATCGCGATGGCACCATCGGACGTGGCGGCTGTACGTTCTGCAACGTGGCCTCGTTTGCGGACGAGGCCCAGCAGCATAAATCCATTGCGGAGCAGCTCGCGCATCAGGCCAGCCTTGTAAACCGAGCAAAGCGGTATCTGGCCTATTTCCAGGCCTATACCAGCACGTGGGCGGAAGTGCAGGTGCTGCGTTCGATGTATCAGCAGGCGGTTGCTCAGGCGAACATTGTCGGGCTGTGCGTCGGTACGCGCCCGGACTGCGTGCCCGACGCGGTGCTGGATTTACTCAGCGAGTATAAAGAGCAGGGCTACGAGATTTGGCTGGAGCTGGGCCTGCAGAGCGCGCACGACAAAACCCTGCACCGTATTAATCGCGGCCATGATTTTGCCTGCTACCAGCGCACCACGCGCCTCGCCCGCGCGCGTGGGCTGAAAGTCTGCTCGCATCTGATAGTCGGCTTGCCCGGCGAAGGGCAGCAGCACGGCCTTGAGACGCTGGAAAAAGTCGTTGAGACAGGCGTGGACGGTATCAAGCTGCATCCGCTGCATATTGTGAAGGGCAGCACAATGGCGAAAGCGTGGGAAGCGGGGCGCTTAAGCGGCATTGAGCTCGACGACTATACCGCGACGGCGGGGGAGATGATTCGCCACACGCCGCCGGAGATTGTTTACCACCGACTCTCAGCCAGCGCGCGCCGCCCAACGCTGCTGGCACCGCTCTGGTGCGAGAACCGCTGGACGGGAATGGTAGAGATCGACCGCTATCTGCATGAGCACGGCGTGCAGGGGTCGGCGCTGGGAAGGCCGTGGGTTCCTCGTCTACCGTCGACGGCCGCCTAACAGGCTTCCCAGCATGCCGCGCACAATCTGATTCGTGACCTGCCGCGCTGCGCTCTTCGCCATGGTTTGCACCACGCCATCGCGCTTGCCGCCGCGCGGTCCGGTGGTGCCAAACAGAATGTCTTTTAGCCCGCCGAGAATGCCGTCATCCACGGCGACAGACTGCCCTTTGGCCGCGGGCGCATCCTGGGCATCTGTAGTTGCCTGCACCCCTTTTTGCAGCATCTCAAACGCGGACTCGCGATCCACCTCGTCTTCATACTTTCCGTAAACGGGGGAGTGGTTAATCAGGCCGTTGCGTTCGTCATCAGTGACCGGGCCCATGCGTGAACAGGGTGCTATCACCATCGCACGTTCCACAACGGTTGGGCTGCCCTTCGCGTCCAGGAAGGAAACCAACGCTTCACCGGTGCCCAGCGCCTGAATCTCGGCTTCGGTATCAAACGCCGGATTGGCGCGCATGGTTTGAGCGGCGGCTTTGACGGCTTTCTGATCTTTGGGAGTATAGGCGCGAAGGGCGTGCTGCACCCGGTTACCCAGCTGTCCCAGCACGTTGTCAGGAATATCGGACGGGTTTTGCGATACAAACCAGACACCGACGCCTTTGGAACGGATCAGGCGAATAACCTGCTCAATTTTGTCCAGCAATACCTGCGGCGCATCGTTGAACAGCAGGTGCGCTTCGTCAAAGAAGAACACCAGCTTTGGCTTCTCAAGATCGCCTGCCTCAGGCAATTGCTCATAGAGCTCGGAGAGCATCCACAGCAGGCTGGCAGCGTAAAGCTTCGGCATCTGGTAGAGCTTCTCTGCGCTCAGGATATTGATGATGCCTTTGCCGCTGCTGTCGGTGCGCATCCAGTCTTTGATGTCCAGCATGGGCTCGCCGAAGAAGTGCTCGGCACCCTGCTGCTCCAGCGTCAGTAACCCACGCTGAATGGCGCCGACTGAGGCGCTGCTGATATTGCCGTACTGGTTCTGGAACGATTTAGCGTTATCGCCGATATACTGGGTAATGGCCCGCAGGTCTTTAAAATCGAGGAGCAGCAGACCCTGGTCATCGGCAATGCGGAAAATAATATTCAGCACGCCGGACTGCACGTCGTTGAGGTTCAGGAGGCGGGCCAGCAGCAGCGGACCGAGATCGGAGACGGTGGCGCGCACCGGGTGACCTTTTTCACCAAAGATATCCCATAGCACTACCGGATTGCCGTGCGGCGTCCAGTCCGTAACGCCGATGTTTTTCAGGCGTTCGAGCAGTTTTTCCGACGCCGTACCCGCCTGAGCCACCCCGGTTAAATCGCCCTTCACGTCAGCCATAAAGACCGGTACGCCAGTCTCCGACAATGACTCCGCCAGCTTTTGCAGGGTGACGGTTTTCCCCGTCCCGGTTGCGCCTGTGATCAGGCCATGACGGTTTGCCATTGCGGGCAGTAAAAACAGCTCTTTTTCCAGCGTCCTGGCGATTAACAATGGTGTACTCATGATGCACGTCCTCTCGTAGTCCTGGGTGGAGTATAGGCAACCTGACGGCGAAATGTCTGCGTAAATTCCTTACTTTGCGGCGCATTATCCAGTGCGGACTATGCTTTTGCATACGGTAAACAAATTTTTGGGAAACTATGTCCAGATTCTTTTTTAACGACCGCAAACAGCTTGTCAACGATGCCATTGAAGGCATACTCCTCTCCGCGCCGCACGGTAATCTCGTCAAACTTGAAATCGATCCGGCCATCCGCGTAGTGGCGCGCGGCGACTGGGATAAAAGCCGCGTAGCGGTCATCTCCGGCGGTGGTTCCGGTCACGAACCGGCACATGCGGGATTCGTCGGTAAAGGGATGCTTACGGCGGCAGTGTGTGGCGATCTGTTCGCCTCTCCGAGCGTGGATGCGGTGCTGAACGCCATCGTTGCGGTCACGGGCGACCGTGGCTGCCTGCTGATCGTGAAAAACTATACCGGCGACCGTCTTAACTTTGGTCTGGCCGCTGAAAAAGCCAAACGCTACGGCCTGAAGGTGGAGATGGTTATCGTGGCGGATGACATCGCCCTGCCGGATAACAGGCAGCCGCGCGGCATCGCGGGAACCGCGCTGGTACACAAGATTGTCGGGTACGCGGCAGAGCAGGGGAAATCGTTAAGCGAAGTGCGGGATATTGCGCAACAGGCCTGCGATAACCTCTGGAGCCTGGGGGTGGCGATGCAAACCTGCAATCTGCCGGGTAGCGATGAAGAAGAAGGAAGGATCAAACAGGGCCATGTGGAGCTGGGGCTGGGCATTCACGGCGAGCCTGGGGCATCCGTGGTGGATACGCAGAACAGCAGGGCGATTATCGACACGTTAATCACGCCGCTGAAGGCCCAGGCGGGAACGGGGCGCTTTGCGGTACTGATCAATAACCTCGGCGGCGTGTCGGCGCTGGAGATGGCTTTGCTGACCAAAGAGCTGGCGCACTCGGCGCTGAAAGACGAGATTGCCTGGCTGATTGGCCCCGCGCCGCTGGTCAGCGCGCTGGATATGAAAGGCTTTTCGCTGACGCTGCTGAAGCTTAACGATTACTTCGAAAAAGCGATCCGCTCCGAGGTAGAAACGCTGGGCTGGCAGAAACCCGTCGCGTTTGCGCCGCTGCGAACCGTCCCGCATAGCGCCATCCACGACCGCGTGGAATACGCCCCGTCGGACAATCCGCAGGTGCGGGCATACGTTTCCGCGGTGACGAAGACGCTGAGCCAGCTGGAAAACCGCCTGAATGCGCTGGATGCGAAAGTCGGCGATGGCGATACCGGCTCTACCTTTGCGCAAGGCGCGCGGGATATTGCGCAGCGTCTTGAGGAGAACGCCCTTCCTCTTAACGAGGTATCGACGTTACTCCTGCTGGTGGGCGAGCGGCTGGCAACCGTAATGGGCGGATCGAGCGGCGTATTAATGTCGATCTTCTTCACGGCGGCCGGGCAAAAGCTTCATGACGGACAATCGCTTGCGGATGCGCTGCTGAGCGGGCTGGCGCAAATGAAGCAGTATGGCGGGGCAGATCTCGGCGATCGCACGCTGATCGACGCGCTGCAGCCAGCGCTTGAGGCGTTGCAGAAAGGCGATGTTCAGGCAGCAGCGCAGGCGGCGCAGCAGGGGGCGGAGTCAACGGCGAAAATGGAGAAAGCCGGTGCGGGGCGCTCGTCGTATGTGAACAAAGAGAATCTGGACGGCGTGATGGATCCGGGGGCGGTTGCGGTGGCAGAGGTGTTTAAGGCCATGGTGGAAGCAAAACGGTAACAACCGTTACCGTTTTAAGCGTTTGCACCCTCTCCCTGTAGGAGAGGGTTGGGGTGAGGGCATCAGGCCGCACATACCCCAGCACCGTCAGATTAAAAATCCGCTTTCAACACCACGCGGTAACGGGCTTTACCGTCACGCACGTGCTGGATGGCTTCATTGATTTTTGACATGGGATACAGCTCGGTGGTTGGCGCCACTTTAGTGCGTCCGGCAAACTTCATCAGCTTGCGCAGTTCGTATGGCGTACCGGTTGCAGAGCCGGATACGCTGCGATCGCCGCCGATCAGGGTAAATGCCGGAACCGGCAGCGGCTTCATCACCGCACCTACGGTGTGGAAGTTACCGCCATAGGCCAGCGCTTCAAAGTACGGCTGCCAGTTAAGATCGACGTTCACGGTGTTGATGATCAGATCGAACTGTCCCGCCAGCGCGTTCAGCGCGTCAGGATCGCGGCTGTTCACCACTTTATCCGCGCCCATCGCCAGCACTTCTTGCTCTTTTGCCGGGTTAGAGCTGAATGCAGTAACTTCACAGCCCATCGCATGCAGCAGCTTGATGGCGATATGGCCCAGTCCGCCAATACCAATCACGCCTACGCGGCTGGTGGCGGTGACGTGGTGCATCAGCAGCGGTTTAAAGACGGTAATACCGCCACACAGCAGCGGGCCGGCGGATTCAATATCGATGCTCTCCGGCAGCGGGATAACCCATTGCCAGTCGGCGCGCAGCTTATCGGCAAAGCCGCCCTTGTTCAGAATGGTTGGAACAGCGCCTTCCGTGCAGTTAACCTGATTACCGCTGATACAGGCGTCGCAGTGGCCGCAGCTGCGTGCCGTCCAGCCAATGCCCACGCGCTGGCCAACCTTCAGCCCTTTGTCCTGCGCGGCGCTACCGAGCGCTGCAACGCGGCCAATGACTTCGTGCCCGGCAACCAGCGGATAGCTGGAGAAGCCCCATTCGTTGTCGATCATGGAGAGATCGGAGTGGCAGATCCCGCAGTAATCAACCTGTACCTCGACGTCTTCCGCTTTTAGTTCGCCCGCATCATATTCGTACAGCTCAAGCTCTGCACCCGCCTGCGGTGCGGCGTAGCTTTTTATCTTCGACATCGCGTTTCCCCTGTTTTGGTGTGAACTGTGAGTGTAGAGCATTCAGTTTACAGCCGCTTAACAGAAGAGGGCAGGAACAAAATTTACAGACTTTTCAGCATTCTGACTTCGCAGTCGACGTGGCCAGTGCAGCCCAGCGGCGCATCGATATGCTCAAAGCCAAGACGTTCATACAGGCCAATGGCCTCTTTAAGGAAGGCGGTGGTTTCTAGATAACAGCGTTTAAAGCCCTGCGAGCGCGCCTGTTCCAGGGCAACCAGCGCCAGCTTTTTCGCCAGGCCCTGGCCGCGTATCGTCGGCAGGAAATACATTTTCTGTAGTTCACAGATATCCGGCTCGCTGCAAAGCAGTGGCGCGATGCCGCCGCCGCCCACCACCCGGCCGTCCTGCTCGATGACCCAGTAAGCATGGCCTGGCTGGCTATAGAGCTGGAAAAGTTCGTCCAGATTGGGATCGGCTACGGTATAGCCTTTGTCTGCGGTCAGGCCATATTCGGCAGAGACCGTGCGGATAACGGCGGCGATTGACGGGTTGTCTTGCACAGCGATCCGACGCATTGTCGTCGCGACGGGGGTAATCACGCTCATAGCATTACTCATGACAAAAATTGACACACAGCTGCTGTTAATAGCACCGCAGGAAGGGGAGTGCAAGCGAGGAGTTTTCAGGAAGAAAACCCCTTACGCCCTGAAGCGTAAGGGGTAAAGCATTACAGGGCTGCGATAACGGCCTGCTGCTCGATCAGTTTGGTTTTCGCATCGGCGAAGGCAACCAGGCGCTCACGCTCTTTGGCGATGACCGCTTCCGGCGCGCGGGCCACAAAGCCTTCGTTCGCCAGCTTGCTTTCGATTTTGCCAATTTCCACATCGACTTTCGCCACTTCTTTCGCCAGGCGAGCCAGCTCAGCGTCTTTGTCGATCAGGCCAGCCATCGGGATCAGCAGCTCGGCGCCGTCGATGATTTTGGTCACGGAAACCGGACCTTTGTCATCCGCAGGCAGCACGGTGATGCTTTCCAGACGCGCCATGGTTTTCAGGAAGGTGTTGTTCTCGTTTACACGACGAACGGCAGCCTCGCTGCAGCCGCGCAGCAGCAGCTCAAGCGGTTTACCTGGCGCGATGTTCATTTCAGCACGGATGTTACGTACCGCAACGATTGCCTGTTTCAGCCACTCGGTATCCGCTGACGCGGCTTCATCGACTTTCGCCGCATCGAATTCCGGGAACGGCTGCAGCATGATGGTATCGGCGTTGATGCCGGCAATCACCTTCACGCGCTGCCAGATGGTTTCGGTGATGAATGGAATGACCGGATGCGCCAGGCGCAGCAGACCTTCCAGAACGGTAATCAGCGTGTTGCGCGTGCCGCGCAGCTCTGCTTCAGAACCGCCGTTCATCACCGGCTTCGCCAGCTCCAGATACCAGTCACAGAACTGGTTCCAGGTGAATTCGTACAGGATGCCCGCCGCGATGTCGAAGCGGTAGCTGTCCAGCGCGTCGCGGAACGCTTTCACCGTCTGGTTAAATTCCGCCAGGATCCAGCGGTCTGCCAGAGACAGCGTCATTTCGCTGCCGTTAAAGCCGCAGTCCTGATCTTCAGTGTTCATCAGCACGAAGCGGCTGGCGTTCCACAGCTTGTTACAGAAGTTACGGTAACCTTCCAGACGCTTCATGTCCCAGTTAATGTCGCGGCCGGTGGAGGCCAGCGCCGCCAGGGTGAAGCGCAGGGCGTCGGTACCGTGAGCCTCAATGCCGTTCGGGAACTGCTTCTCGGTGCGCTTGCGGATTTTATCAGCCAGCTGCGGCTGCATCATGTTGCCGGTACGTTTTTCCAGCAGATCTTCCAGAGAGATACCGTCAACCATATCCAGCGGGTCAATAACGTTACCCTTGGATTTGGACATCTTCTGGCCTTCATCGTCACGGATCAGACCGGTCATGTAGACGGTATGGAACGGAACCTGCGGTTTACCGTCTTCGTCTTTAATGAAGTGCATGGTCATCATGATCATGCGGGCGATCCAGAAGAAGATGATGTCGAAGCCGGACACCATTACGCTGGTTGGGTGGAACTGACGCAGCGCGTCGGTGTTCTCAGGCCAGCCGAGGGTGGAGAAGGTCCACAGCGCGGAGGAGAACCAGGTATCCAGCACGTCTTCGTCCTGGCGCAGCGCCACGTCGGCACTCAGGTTATTTTCCTGACGCACTTCGTCTTCACTGCGGCCAACGTAAACGTTGCCTTCATTGTCGTACCATGCCGGGATTCGGTGACCCCACCACAGCTGACGGGAGATACACCAGTCCTGAATATCGCGCATCCAGGAGAAGTACATGTTTTCGTACTGCTTCGGCACGAACTGAATGCTGCCGTTCTCAACCGCTTCCACGGCCGGTTTTGCCAGCACGTCGGCACGCACGTACCACTGGTCGGTCAGCATCGGCTCGATCACCACGCCGCCACGGTCGCCGTACGGCACGGTCAGATCGTGAGGTTTGATCTCTTCGAGCAGGCCGAGCGCGTCAACGGCGGCCACGATGGCTTTACGCGCGGCAAAGCGCTCCAGCTTCTGGAACTCAGCCGGAATGTCGCTTGAGTAAACGTCGGATTCGTTGCCTTTGGTGTCGTACACTTCTGCACTTTCACGGATATCGCCGTCGAAGGTCAGAATGTTGATCATCGGCAGGGCGTGACGACGTCCCACTTCATAGTCGTTGAAGTCGTGCGCCGGGGTGATTTTCACGCAGCCGGTGCCTTTTTCCATGTCGGCGTGTTCGTCGCCCACAATCGGAATACGGCGGTTTACCAGCGGCAGCACCACGAATTTGCCGATCAGATCTTTATAACGCGGATCTTCCGGGTTGACGGCCACGCCGGTATCGCCCAGCAGGGTTTCCGGACGAGTGGTCGCGACGACCAGGTAGTCTTTACCGTCTGCGGTCTTTGCGCCGTCGGCCAGCGGATAGCGGATGTGCCACATGGAGCCTTTAGACTCGCGGTTTTCCACTTCCAGGTCAGAGATCGCGGTGCGCAGTTTCGGATCCCAGTTTACCAGGCGCTTGCCGCGGTAAATCAGGTCTTCTTTGTACAGACGGACGAAAACTTCTTTCACGGCATTGGAAAGGCCTTCGTCCATGGTGAAGCGCTCGCGCTCCCAGTCCACGGAGTTGCCAAGGCGGCGCATCTGACGGGTAATGGTGCCGCCGGATTCCGCTTTCCACTGCCAGATTTTATCGATGAACGCGTCGCGACCGTAGTCGTGGCGGGTTTTACCTTCTTCAGCGGCAATTTTACGCTCAACCACCATCTGGGTTGCGATACCCGCGTGGTCGGTCCCCGCCTGCCACAGGGTGTTTTTGCCCTGCATGCGCTGGTAGCGGATCATGGTGTCCATGATGGTCTGCTGGAAAGCATGCCCCATATGCAAACTGCCGGTGACGTTCGGCGGCGGGATCATGATGCAGAAGGACTCTTTGCTTTCGTCGCCGTTAGGCTTGAAATAGCCCTGCTGTTCCCAGTGCTCGTAAAGCGGCTGTTCGATATCGCGTGGGTTATATGTCTTTTCCATTATTTCCAGGTTGCCGTATTCAGGTTAAAACCGGCCAGGCGGTACGCTTTATAGCGTTCGCGCGCCAGCTGTTTCAAAGATTCTTCGTAAGGGACAAAGTCTACCACTTCTGTGAAAGCGGTGGCAAAATCTGCAAAGTCTGTGCGCAGGCTAATGAGAATGTCGCGCGCGCTGCTGTTGCGCTTTTGCGGCCAGGCAATTTCAACCGGCGCTCCGCCGCGCGGACCTTCGCCCGAGAGGTTATGCGGAACAAAACTCTCCGGCGGGCGGGCCCATAGCGCTTCATCAAGGCGAATCGCCTGCTGCTCATCTTCACAGGCAATCAACACGCGTTTACCCGCGCGCCAACGTTCTGCGGCAATTTCACACACCAGCTGTTCTACGGCGCTGAGTCCGTCCTGATGGGTGTCGTTGTCCAGAAGGTAGAACGTTGCATTCTTCATATGTGGGGCTTCTTGTGCTCATTTTAAATGCTTAAGCCGGGCGGCGGCTGTGCCTTACCCGGCCTGCGGTTTACTGCCGTACCGTGTTACTCGTCGCCGTTAAAACCCGCACGGTTCAACAGGAACTGCGACAGTAGCGCAACCGGACGACCGGTCGCGCCCTTGGCTTTACCGGAGCGCCATGCGGTGCCGGCGATGTCCAGGTGCGCCCAGTTGTATTTACGGGTGAAGCGCGCCAGGAAGCAGCCTGCGGTGATGGCCCCGCCAGGACGACCGCCGATGTTCGCCATGTCCGCGAAGTTAGACTCCAGCTGTTCCTGGAACTCATCGCCCAGCGGCAGGCGCCACGCGCGGTCTCCAGCCTGTTCAGACGCGCCGATAAGCTCGTGCGCCAGCGGATTGTGGTTCGACATCAGGCCGGTGATGTGGTGGCCCAGCGCAATCACGCAGGCACCGGTCAGGGTGGCCACGTCGATCACCACGTCAGGTTCGAAGCGTTCAACGTAGGTTAATACGTCGCACAGCACCAGACGGCCCTCGGCGTCGGTATTCAGCACCTCAACGGTCTGGCCTGACATGGTGGTCAGCACGTCGCCCGGACGATAAGCGCGCCCGCCAGGCATGTTTTCGCAGCCAGCCAGCACGCCGACCACGTTGATTGGCAGCTGAAGCTCTGCAACCATGCGCATGACGCCGTATACCGCCGCCGCGCCGCACATGTCGTATTTCATCTCATCCATGCCCTCAGAAGGCTTGATAGAGATACCGCCGGAGTCGAAGGTCAGGCCTTTACCGACGAGTACGATCGGGCGCGCATCTTCAGACGGATTCCCTTTGTACTCGATGACCGACATCAGGGATTCGTTCTGAGAGCCGTTACCGACCGCCAGATAAGAGTGCATCCCCAGCTCTTTCATCTGCTGTTCGCCGATAACGCGGGTGATGACGTTTTTGCTGTAGGAGTCAGCCAGCTGGCGCGCCTGAGACGCCAGATAGGCGGCGTTACAGATGTTTGGCGGCATATTGCCGAGATCTTTCGCAGCTTTAATACCAGCAGCAATCGCCAGGCCGTGCTGGATGGCGCGCTCGCCGCTGGTCAGCTCGCGACGGGTTGGCACGTTAAAGACCATCTTGCGCAGCGGGCGACGCGGCTCGCTTTTGGTGGTCTTCAGCTGATCGAAGCTGTAGAGGCTCTCTTTTGCGGTTTCGACAGCCTGGCGCACTTTCCAGTACGTGTTGCGGCCCTTAACGTGCAGCTCGGTCAGGAAGCAGACGGCTTCCATCGAACCAGTATCATTCAGTGTATTAATCGTTTTCTGAATAACCTGCTTGTACTGGCGCTCATCAAGCTCACGTTCTTTACCGCAGCCAATCAGCAGAATACGCTCGGACAGGACGTTCGGAACATGGTGCAGCAACAGGGTCTGCCCTGGTTTGCCTTCCAGTTCGCCACGGCGCAGCAGGGCGCTGATATAGCCGTCGCTGATTTTATCGAGCTGCTCGGCGATCGGGGAGAGTCGGCGTGGTTCGAAGACGCCCACAACGATGCAGGCACTCCGCTGTTTCTCCGGGCTACCGCTTTTTACACTGAACTCCATGCACTACGCTCCTGAATCTTAAAGACAACGGCGGCGGCTACGGATAGAATTGAAACCTTTCGTAACTCATGTCCGCCGTTGTGGTGACTTCGTGTTAATCTTACGTTACTACGGTTTCGACACGTCAAAAAATGTCATGAAGCGCGAATCCGCCGGGTTTTTTAATCTTAGCGATGATTTCGACGACTCAAGAGAATAAATGACGTTTAAGCCATGAAACAAGCTAAATTCCTGCATAAGACGAGTTTTAACGGGCGTATTTAAAGTGATAATCATAAGATATCTGGTTCGGGAGACGCTGAAGAGCCAACTGGCGATCCTCTTTATCCTCCTTCTGATCTTTTTCTGTCAGAAGCTGGTCAGGATCCTCGGCGCGGCGGTCGATGGCGAAATCCCAACGAATCTGGTGCTTTCCCTGCTCGGGCTTGGCGTGCCGGAAATGGCGCAGCTGATCCTGCCGTTAAGCCTGTTCCTCGGTTTGCTGATGACGCTGGGCAAGCTCTATACCGAAAGTGAAATCACCGTGATGCACGCCTGCGGCCTCAGTAAAGCCGTACTGGTGAAAGCCGCCATGGTGCTTGCGCTGTTTACGGGCATCGTTGCTGCCGTCAACGTGATGTGGGCAGGGCCGACCTCTTCCCGTCATCAGGATGAAGTGCTGGCAGAAGCGAAAGCGAACCCCGGCATGGCGGCGCTTGCGCAGGGCCAGTTCCAGCAGGCGACCGACGGTAACTCCGTTCTGTTTATCGAAAGCGTTGATGGCAGCCGCTTTAACGATGTGTTTCTTGCTCAGTTGCGTCCGAAAGGCAACGCTCGCCCTTCCGTGGTGGTAGCGGATTCCGGCCAGCTGGCGCAGCGTAAGGATGGCTCTCAGGTTGTCACGCTAAACAAAGGAACGCGTTTCGAAGGCACGGCAATGCTGCGTGACTTCCGCATTACGGATTTCCAGAACTACCAGGCTATTATCGGTCACCAGGCCGTTGCGCTCGATCCTACGGACACCGAGCAGATGGATATGCGCACCTTGTTTAACACCAATACCGATCGTGCGCGTGCCGAGCTGCACTGGCGTATTACGCTGGTATTCACAGTATTTATGATGGCGCTGATGGTCGTGCCGCTGAGCGTGGTGAACCCGCGTCAGGGCCGCGTGCTGTCCATGCTGCCGGCGATGCTGCTGTATCTGGTGTTCTTCCTGCTGCAAACCTCAATCAAGTCTAACGGCGGGAAAGGCAAAATTGACCCGATGATCTGGACCTGGGTCGTGAATGGTTTGTATCTGCTGCTGGCAGTAGGACTCAACTTATGGGACACGGTGCCTGTGCGTCGTATTCGTGCCCGGTTTACGCGTAAAGGAGCCATCTAATGCAGGCGTTTGGCGTACTTGACCGCTATATCGGTAAAACCATTTTTACCACCATCATGATGACGCTGTTCATGCTGGTGTCGCTCTCCGGCATTATCAAATTTGTCGATCAGCTGAAAAAAGCCGGGCAGGGCAGCTACGACGCGCTGGGCGCCGGAATGTATACCCTGCTCAGCGTACCAAAAGATGTGCAGATCTTCTTCCCGATGGCGGCCCTGCTGGGTGCGCTGCTGGGGCTGGGCATGCTGGCACAGCGTAGCGAACTGGTGGTGATGCAGGCGTCGGGCTTTACCCGTATGCAGGTAGCGCTGTCGGTGATGAAAACCGCGATCCCGCTGGTGCTGCTGACCATGGCGATTGGCGAATGGGTTGCGCCGCAGGGCGAACAGATGGCGCGTAACTACCGCGCTCAGGCCATGTACGGTGGTTCACTGCTTTCCACGCAGCAGGGGTTATGGGCCAAAGATGGCCAGAACTTCGTTTATATCGAACGCGTGAAAGGGGATGACGAGCTGGGCGGCGTGAGTATTTATGCCTTTAACGACCAGCGTCGTTTACAGTCCGTACGCTATGCCGCCTCTGCCAAATTTGATGCGAACAACAAGCTGTGGCGTTTATCGCAGGTTGATGAGTCTAATCTGACCGACCCGAAACAGATCACCGGTTCGCAGACGGTGAGCGGCACCTGGAAAACCAACCTGACCCCGGACAAACTTGGCGTCGTGGCGCTTGACCCGGATGCGCTCTCCATCAGCGGTCTGCATAACTACGTGAAGTATCTGAAATCCAGCGGGCAGGATGCGGGGCGTTACCAGCTCAACATGTGGAGCAAAATCTTCCAGCCGCTGTCCGTTGCGGTAATGATGCTGATGGCGCTGTCGTTCATCTTTGGTCCACTGCGTAGCGTGCCGATGGGCGTACGCGTGGTAACCGGTATCAGCTTCGGCTTCGTCTTCTACGTCCTCGATCAGATTTTTGGCCCGCTGACGCTGGTGTATGGCATTCCGCCGATTATCGGTGCGCTGCTGCCGAGCGCCAGCTTCTTCCTGATCAGCCTCTGGATGCTGCTTAAACGTTCCTGATATTTCCTTTTCCTCGCTCCCGGCACCCCGGGGGCGAGGCTAATCTCCTGTTTCACCCCGCACTTTTTCTCACAACCTGCAACGCCTCGCTCTGAATTTGAGTATTATTGAGCGATAAAGTCGTGAAGGGATCCTCTATGAAGCAAATTCGAATGCTGGCCCAGTACTACGTAGACCTGATGATGAAGCTCGGGCTGGTGCGTTTTTCCATGCTGCTGGCGCTGGCGCTGGTGGTTCTGGCTATAGTGGTACAGATGGCCGTGACCATGGTCCTGCATGGTCAGGTCGAGAGTATCGACGTGATCCGCTCCATCTTCTTTGGCCTGCTGATCACGCCCTGGGCGGTCTACTTCCTCTCCGTGGTGGTCGAGCAACTGGAAGAATCCCGACAGCGCCTTTCGAGGCTGGTGGAAAAGCTGGAGGAGATGCGCGAGCGCGATCTCAAGCTCAACGTCCAGCTCAAGGACAACATTGCCCAGCTGAATCAGGAAATCTCAGATCGTGAGAAGGCCGAAGCCGAGCGTCAGGCCACGCTGGAGCAGCTCAAAATTGAGATGAAAGAGCGCGAAGTCACGCAGATCCAGCTTGAACAGCAGTCCTCTTTCCTGCGCTCGTTCCTGGATGCCTCTCCGGATCTGGTTTTCTATCGTAATGAAGATAAAGAGTTCTCCGGCTGTAACCGGGCTATGGAACTGTTGACCGGAAAAAGCGAAAAGCAGCTGATCCACCTGAAGCCTCAGGACGTCTATTCCGAAGAGGCGGCGGCAAAAGTGATGGAGACGGATGAAAAGGTGTTCCGTCATAACGTCTCGCTGACCTACGAGCAGTGGCTGGATTATCCCGATGGACGTAAGGCCTGCTTTGAGATCCGCAAAGTGCCTTATTACGACCGCGTCGGCAAGCGTCATGGCCTGATGGGCTTTGGCCGCGATATCACCGAGCGTAAGCGCTACCAGGACGCGCTGGAGCGCGCCAGCCGTGACAAGACCACCTTCATCTCTACCATCAGCCACGAGCTGCGCACGCCGCTTAACGGCATTGTGGGGCTGAGCCGGATCCTGCTGGATACCGATCTGACCAGCGAGCAGGAAAAATACCTCAAAACGATCCACGTTTCAGCGGTTACGCTGGGGAATATCTTCAATGATATTATCGACATGGATAAGATGGAGCGCCGTAAAGTTCAGCTCGATAACCAGCCTGTTGATTTTACCGGCTTCCTCGCGGATCTGGAGAACCTGTCAGGCTTGCAGGCTCAGCAAAAAGGGCTGAGCTTCGTGATGGAGCCCACGCTGCCGCTGCCGCATAAGGTGGTGACGGACGGCACGCGTCTGCGCCAGATCCTGTGGAACCTCATCAGTAACGCCGTGAAGTTTACCCAGAAGGGGCAGGTTGCGGTGCGCATTCGCTATGACGAAGGGGACATGCTGCACTTTGAAGTTGAGGATTCGGGTATCGGCATTCCTCAGGAGGAGCAGGATAAGATCTTCGCCATGTACTATCAGGTCAAAGACAGCCACGGCGGTAAGCCGGCGACGGGCACGGGCATTGGCCTGGCGGTGTCTAAACGGCTGGCGAAAAGTATGGGCGGGGATATCACCGTTGCCAGCCAGCCGGGTAAAGGCTCAACCTTTACGCTTACCGTGCACGCGCCTGCCGTAGCTGAAGAGGTGGAAGATACCTTTGAGAACGACGATATGCCGCTGCCAGCCCTGCACGTTCTGCTGGTGGAAGATATTGAACTGAACGTTATCGTCGCGCGGTCGGTGCTGGAAAAACTCGGCAACAGCGTGGATGTGGCGATGACCGGCAAAGCCGCGCTGGAGATGTTCACGCCGGGCGAGTATGACCTGGTGCTGCTCGATATTCAGCTACCGGACATGACCGGGCTGGATATCTCCCGTGAGCTGACGCGCAAATATGCCCCTGACGAGCTGCCGCCGCTGGTGGCGCTGACCGCGAACGTGCTGAAAGATAAAAAAGAGTACCTCGATGCCGGCATGGACGATGTGCTCAGCAAGCCGCTGGCTGTACCTGCCCTGACGGCGATGATCAAGAAGTTCTGGGATACCTGTGATGAAGAGGAGAGCACCATGACGTCAGTTGATAGCGCCAAAGCCCAAACGATACTGGATACCGCCATGCTGGAGCAGTATATCGATCTGGTGGGACCAAAACTGATCACCGATGGCCTTGCCGTGTTCGAGAAAATGATGCCGGGCTATCTGAACGTACTGGAGTCAAACCTGACGGCGCGTGACCAGAAGGGCATTGTAGAAGAGGGGCACAAAATCAAAGGCGCCGCCGGTTCCGTCGGGTTACGCCATCTCCAGCAGCTGGGCCAGCAGATCCAGTCGCCTGATTTACCTGCCTGGGAAGACAACGTCGGTGATTGGGTTGAGGAGATGAAGCAGGAGTGGCAAAACGATGTGGCGGTGCTGAAAGCCTGGGTCGAGTCCAGAAAAAAATGACCCCGGCTATACCGGGGTGCGCGAATACTGCGCCAACACCAGGGAAATCGTGGCTGCGCCTGATTTTTATGGGTGGTTTTCGCATGGGCGCCGCCTGAAATTTGAGGCCGCACGCAGATAAGATAGCAAATCTTAAACAGTTTGTTACATGAATCAGTGAAATGTGTGAAGCATAGCGTTTTAATCAGAATTTTTAATGTGCTTCAGCGAGTTGCATAGAAGGATCGACAGAATGAAAAAGATTGGTGTCGTGCTGAGCGGATGTGGTGTTTACGACGGGTCAGAGATACATGAGGCCGTATTAACGCTGCTGGCCTTATCCCGCCGTGAGGCTGACGTTATCTGCTTCGCGCCGGATAAAGCTCAGGCAGACGTGATTAATCATCTTACCGGCGAGCCGATGGCCGAAAGCCGTAACGTGCTGGTTGAAGCAGCGCGTATTGTGCGCGGCGACGTTCATCCGCTGGCGCAGGCCGATGCCGCTGAACTCGATGCCCTCATCGTGCCGGGCGGCTTTGGCGCGGCAAAAAACCTGAGCACCTTTGCAGCGGAGGGCGCGGCCTGTCAGGTCGATCCCGATCTGCAAGCGCTTTCGCAGGCGATGCATGCGGCAGGTAAGCCGCAGGGCTTTATCTGCATTGCCCCGGCCATGCTGCCGAAAATTTTTGATTTCCCGCTGCGGCTGACGATCGGAACCGACATCGATACGGCTGAGGTTATCGAGGATATGGGCGGTGAACACGTGCCTTGCCCGGTCGACGACATCGTGGTGGATGAGGATAACAAAATCATCACCACGCCGGCGTATATGCTGGCGCAGACCATCGCCGAGGCTGCCACGGGCATTGAAAAGCTGGTGGACAGAGTGCTGGTTCTTACCGAATGAGCCGTAAATTTACCCCCGCCGGGTGGTTAAAACGGCTTCTGTTGCGGATAGTGCTGGTTCTGGCGGTTTTCTGGGGCGGAGGCATTGTGCTGTTCAGCTTCGTGCCCGTCCCGTTTTCCGCCGTGATGGCGGAGCGTCAGGCGAGTGCCTGGCTCTCGGGTGATTTCAGCTACGTTGCCCATTCAGACTGGGTGAGCATGGATGCGATCTCGCCGTGGATGGGGCTGGCGGTCATTGCCGCAGAGGACCAGAAGTTCCCGGAACACTGGGGCTTTGACGTGGCGGCCATCGAAAAGGCGCTTGATCATAACGAGCGCCATGAGAACCGCGTACGCGGCGCGTCGACGCTTTCCCAGCAGACGGCAAAAAACCTGTTCTTATGGGACGGTCGCAGCTGGGTGAGAAAAGGGCTGGAGGCCGGGCTGACGCTGGGGATTGAGACGGTGTGGAGCAAAAAACGGATCCTGACCGTCTATCTGAATATCGCGGAGTTTGGCGACGGCGTGTTTGGGGTCGAAGCCGCGTCGCAGCGCTATTTCGGCAAGCCCGCCAGCAGGCTGACGATGTCCGAAGCGGCGCTGCTTGCCGCCGTTCTGCCGAACCCTATCCGTTTCAAAGCCAGCGCCCCGTCAGGCTACGTGCGTAGCCGCCAGGCGTGGATCATGCGCCAGATGCAGCAGTTAGGTGGGCAAGGCTTTATGGAGAGAAAGGCGTTGATGTAGGGCGGGTACGCGGTGCGTTACCCGCCAGCAAAGCAGACGTTAGTCTTCGTCAAACCCGGCATTAAACAGCGCAATCACCGCCGCCAGCGCCTCTTCTTCCTGCGGGCCGGTGGCTTCAACTTCAATCTGGCGACCTTTGGCAGAATCCAGCATCAGCAGCGCAATCACGCTGTTGGCTTCTGCCTCGGTTCCCTCGTCGTTGCGCAGCAGGACTTCAGCATCAAAACCCTGCATCAGCTCAAAAAGCTTCATCGCCGGGCGCGCGTGCATGCCCAGCTTATTGGTGATTTCGACGGTCTGTTTTACGGTCATGTTTTACGTTTTTCCAGCGTGCGATGACGGGACTGGACGTTCTTCCCGCGCGAGCGGAAGTAATCGGCCAGCTGTTCGGCAATGTACACCGAACGATGTTTACCGCCGGTACAGCCAATCGCCACCGTCAGGTAGCTGCGATTGTTTGTTTCCAGCATAGGTAACCATAGCTCAAGGTAGCTTCGCGTCTGGTAGATAAAATTGTGTACTTCTGTGTGTCGGTCAAGGAACGCCGCCACGGGTTTATCCAGACCGGTCATTGGACGCAGTTTTGGATCCCAGTGTGGGTTCGGCAGGAAACGCACGTCGAAAACGTAATCCGCATCGATAGGAATACCGTGCTTAAAGCCGAAGGATTCAAACACCATCGTCAGTTCGCGCTCGCGCTTGCCGAGTAAACGGGTACGCAGCATTTCCGCCAGTTCATGGACGGACATTTCAGAGGTGTCGACAATCAAATCGGCGCGGGAGCGCAGCGGCTCCAGCAGGTCGCTCTCTTTATCAATGGCGCTTTCCAGCGACAGATTTTTACTCGAAAGCGGGTGCAAGCGACGCGTATCGCTGTAGCGGCGGATCAACGTATTGCGGTCAGCATCAAGGAACAGTAGCTGAGGCGAGAAATAATCCGGCAGGTTGTTCATCGCCTGCTCGAAGATCTCCGGTGATTCCGGCATGTTACGAACGTCGATACTGACGGCGGCAGAGATTTGTCTGTCCGCAAGCGTTCGCGCCAGGTCAGGTAACAACACTACCGGTAGGTTATCTACGCAGTAAAAACCCATGTCTTCCAGCGCGCGCAGGGCCACGGACTTTCCGGACCCCGAACGACCGCTGACGATCATCAGCACCATATTCCGTTTCTCCTCAGGGCAGCAGTTCTGAAAGCCATCTCCCGATTATGCCTCATCCTGATTGCCTTCTGCTTCAGTGATAATTTGATAGAGCTCCTCATCACTTTGCGCGGAGCGCAGACGGCGACAAATGGTTTTATCCGCCAGACGTTTGGCAACCAGCGACAGCGTGTGCAGGTGGGTTTTGGTCTGATCGGCAGGAACCAGTAGCGCGAAGAGCAGATCGACAGGCTGGTTATCGATAGCGTCGAAGGCAATCGGCGTTTCCAGTTGCACAAACACGCCCACGGCACGCAGCGTATCTTCTTCCAGCTTGCCATGCGGGATCGCAATGCCGTTGCCGATGCCGGTACTGCCCATTTTTTCGCGGGTCAGAATGGCTTCAAAGACGATCTGCGGCGGCAGACCCAGCTGTTTTGCGGCCAGTTCACTGATAATTTCCAGCGCACGTTTTTTGCTCTGGCAGTGAACGCCACTGCGGGTACATTCCTGGTTAAGGACGTTGCTCAGTTGAAGAGCGGAATCGTTGTTTATCATAATTTCACCTAAGCGCTAACCGTACAAATGGCCTGTTGTGTTTCACAACAGGCCGTCCTGCACCCGTTAACTGCCCGGACAATTAGTGTTGTTTCAGTTTATCTTTATGTTTATTGAGCTGTCGCGCAAGCTTATCAATCAAGCCGTCGATAGCCGCGTACATGTCTTGCCCTTCCGCACTGGCATGGAGTTCCCCTCCGTTGACGTGCAGGGTCGCATCCGAGATATGAGTCACTTTCTCCACTTTCAACACAACGTAGACCTGATTGATTCTCTCGAAATACTGCTCAAGTTTCGCGAACTTCGCGTTCACAAAATCGCGTAAAGCCTCAGTAATCTCGACGTTGTGTCCGGTGATATTGAGCTGCATAGTGTCTTCCTTATCGGTTGTGTCAAACCAGTTGTTTACGCTGGTTAGACGGCGGAATGGATAAAGACTCTCGATACTTCGCGACAGTACGACGTGCCACCATGATACCCTGATCGGACAGCATGGTGGTTAACTTACTGTCACTTAGTGGCTTCGCGGGGTTCTCCGCGGCGATCAACTTCTTCACCAGTGCGCGAATGGCCGTTGACGAGGCTTCGCCGCCGCCTTCGGTACTTACGTGGCTGGAGAAGAAATACTTAAGCTCAAAAATGCCGCGTGGACTGTGCAGATACTTTTGCGTGGTCACGCGGGAAATGGTTGATTCATGCATCTCGACGGCCTGGGCAATGTCTGCCAGCACCATCGGTTTCATAAACTCTTCGCCCTGTTCAAAGAAGGCCTGCTGTTGTTCAACAATACAGCGGCTGACGCGCAGCAGCGTGTCGTTACGGCTCTCCAGACTCTTGATCAGCCAGCGTGCTTCCTGCAGGTTGCTGCGGATGTACTGATTATCGGCATCGTTACGCGCGCTGGTGCACATGGAGGCGTACTGCTGGTTGATTTGCAGGCGAGGAATACTGTCGGAGTTCAGTTCAACGACCCAGCGGCCGTTGTGTTTTCTCACCAGCACATCAGGAATGACATACTCCGGCTCGCTGGTCTGAATCGACTGCCCCGGACGCGGATCGAGCGACTGGATCAGGTTCACCGCTTCCTTCAGCACCTCTTCTTTCAGGCGCGTGACGCGCATCAGCGTGCGGAAGTCGTGATTCGCCAGCAGATCCAGATGATCGCTGATAATGAGCCGCGCTTCGTCAATCCACGGCGTCTCTTTGGCAAACTGCGAGAGCTGGATCAGAAGGCAGTCGCGCAGATCTTTTGCGGCGACGCCAATCGGGTCGAAACGCTGAACGCGTTTCAGAACGGCTTCGATCTCTTCCAGTTCAATCTCGTCGTCGCCGATGCTTTCCAGAATGTCGTCCAGCGTCACGGTCAAATAGCCCGTGTCGTCAACGGCATCGACAATCGAGGTGGCAATCGCGCGATCGGTATCGGAGAAAGGGGTCAGCTCTACCTGCCACATCAGGTAGTCCTGAAGTGACTGGGTGGTTTCGCCCTGATAGACCGGAAGTTCATCGTCCTGATAGTCTGCACGCGTACCGGAAGGAGTGCCTGCGGTGTAGATTTCATCCCAGCTGGCGTCCAGCGGCAGCTCGTCCGGCATCTCTTTTTGTTCGAGCGCGTCGACGGTATCGAGCGTTTCAGTGTCCTGCGTTTGCTGGGTATCTACCTCGTCATGAAGATCGGTTTGCTCCAGCAGCGGATTGCTGTCCAGCGCTTGCTGGAGCTCCTGCTGGAGTTCTAACGTGGACAACTGCAACAGACGGATCGCCTGCTGTAGCTGCGGCGTCATTGCCAGTTGCTGGCTGAGCCTTAATTGCAAACCTTGCTTCATGTTCAGCGCGTTTTTCTCCGGTTCGGCGTGATTTAACCTCTACCCTATCAGAGTCTGAAGTCTTCCCCAAGGTACACGCGCTTAACATGCTCATCTTCGAGGATTTGCTGCGGCGTACCGTGGGCAATCAGATGGCCCTGGCTCACGATGTAGGCGCGTTCACAGACGGCCAGCGTTTCACGAACGTTGTGGTCCGTGATCAGTACGCCAAGCCCGCTGTCGCGCAGATGCTCAATGATGCGTTTGATATCAATAACGGAGATGGGGTCAACGCCCGCAAAAGGTTCATCCAGCAGGATGAATTTCGGGTTTGCTGCCAGGGCGCGCGCAATCTCGACGCGACGGCGTTCACCGCCAGACAGCGCCTGACCAAGGCTGTCGCGCAGGTGTTCGATATGGAACTCTTCCATCAGCTCGTTCGCACGGTCAGTGCGCTGCTCGTTTGTCAGATCGTCACGGATCTGCAACACGGCCATCAGGTTATCGAAGACGCTTAAGCGGCGGAAAATGGATGCTTCCTGAGGAAGATAGCCGATGCCGCGGCGCGCGCGGGCATGCAGCGGCAGCAGGCTGATGTCTTCATCATCGATGATGATGTTGCCGGCGTCACGCGGAACAATGCCTACCACCATGTAGAAGGTGGTGGTCTTGCCCGCACCGTTAGGGCCAAGCAAACCCACAATTTCGCCGGAGTTGACGGTCAGACTGACATCTTCGACGACGCGGCGGCCCTTATACGCTTTCGCGAGGTTTTTTGCAGTTAATGTTGCCATAGCGAATTAGTTACTCTTTTTCTGTGCCGGAGCCTGACCGTTGTTTTTGTCCTGCAACTGCGAAGGAACAAGCACGGTGGTGACGCGTTTGCCTTTCTCGCTGGAGGCCTGCATTTTCTGCTCTTTCACCAGATAGGTGATCTTGTCGCCTTTGATATTGCTGTCCAGCTGTTCCAGGTAAGCATTACCGGTGAGGATGACCAGATCCTTCGCCAGCTCATAGTGCATATGCGAGGCATGGCCTTTTACCGGCTTGCCGTTATCCTGCATCTGGTAGAAGGTGGCCGGATTACCATAACCATCAATAATTTCTTTGCCCTGCTCGCCGCCCGGACGGGTCACGACAACTTTGTCGGCATTGATTTTAATGGTGCCCTGGGTCACAACGACGTTGCCGGTGAAGGTGACGACGTTACCCTGCATATCCAGAGACTGCGTATCAGATTCAATATGAATCGGCTGTTCGGTGTCGCCAGTCACAGCAAGCGCGGGAAGACTGGCCGCCAGCAGCGCGCTGGCGATAACAACTTTAAGGCTGAGTTTGTTTGTTTTGAATTTCATAGGAGGTTCTAACCTTTTCAATCAGCTCGGCGTTTTTGCTGCGTAAGTTCCCGCGCATTCTTAGACCGCTGGAATTAAATGTTGTGCCATACAGGGTGACTAAATCCTGCGACGTGACATCCTGGGTGACCAGGTTGATCTGGGCGTTATCCGTCGTAATTTTGCGCAACTGAGCGTCCGCAGTCAGGGCGTTGACTTCAACGTGACCATACAGATAGAGCATACGGTCATTCGTCAGTTTTGCCCGGTCAGACTTGATTGACCACGTCGGCACTTTGTCCGTATCAAAGGTGGTCAGGACCGGCTGGGTAAACCACGAGGTGCCGTCATCTGAAAAATATTCTACATGCTGAGCAATCAGGCGATAGTTCAGCGCGCCTTCGGGGCTATAGACCACGGTATCGCTGTGATCGCTTTTGTAGGTAGGGTCACTCGTGTTGACCACGTCCGTTTGCGCATCATCGCGGTCGGCGAGGTTCACGCCAATCAGTATCAGGACGGCAAGCGAAAGCAGAATGATAACCCAACGTCTGGTTTTACTCATATCGATTGCCCTTTCGCCTCATCAAGCTTGCCCTGCGCCAGCAGAAGCAGATCGCAGACTTCACGGACGGCACCACGGCCACCCTGAATATGGGTAACATAATCAGCACGCGGGATCAGCAACGGGTGCGCGTCAGCCACGGCGATGCTCAGACCGACCTCCGCCATTACCGGCCAGTCAATCAAATCATCCCCGACGTACGCCACATTCTCTGGCGCAATAGCCAGTTTTCCCAGCAGGTCCCGGAAGGCAACCATCTTATCAGATTGCCCCTGATAGAGATGAGTAATGCCCAGCGTTTCACACCGATCCTCTACCAGTTTAGCCTTCCGCCCGGTGATGATCGCCACGTCAATGCCGGAGGTGAGCGCACAGCGGATACCGTAACCGTCACGAACGTTAAAGGCTTTCAGCTCTTCGCCGTTATTGCCCATATAAATCAGACCGTCGGAGAGCACGCCGTCCACATCAAGGATCAGCAGACGGATATTTTCCGCCTTTGCCATCATGTGGGCGCTCACCGGGCCATAACAGGTTGCAAGGGATGCACCCGCATTACTCATTGTCTTATCCTTCATTACACTACGCCTGCGCGCAGCAGATCATGCATATGTACCACACCCAGCAGTTGGTCGCCATCGGCAACCATCACTGAGGTAATATGGCGGGACTGCATCAGGTTCAGCACATCTACCGCCAGCGTGCCCGGACGGACGCGGATCCCGCCAGGCGTCATCACATCAGCGATGCCCAGCGTGCGGACATCCACTCCCATATCGAACACCCGGCGCAGGTCACCGTCGGTGAAGATGCCCTGAATCTTCATCAGATCGTCGCAGATTACCGTCATGCCCAGATTTTTACGGGTGATCTCCAGTAACGCATCGCGCAGAGAGGCCTCTTTGCTGACGTGCGGGATTTCATCGCCGGTGTGCATAATATCGTTAACCCGCAGCAGCAGTTTGCGCCCGAGCGCGCCGCCAGGGTGAGAAAGGGCGAAATCTTCTGGCGTGAAGCCCCGGGCTTCCAGCAGCGCAACGGCAAGGGCATCGCCCATCACCAGCGCGGCGGTCGTACTGGAGGTAGGCGCCAGCCCCAGCGGACACGCTTCTTTAGGCACCTTCACGCAAAGGTGGATATCCGCCGCGCGGGCCATGCTGCTTTCCGGGCGGCTGGTCATGCAAATCAGCGGCACCTGAAGGCGCTTGAGCACCGGGATCAGCGCCAGGATTTCATTCGATTCCCCGGAGTTGGACAGGGCGATAACCACGTCCTGCGGCGTAACCATGCCGAGGTCACCGTGCGCCGCCTCACCCGGGTGCACGAAGAATGACGAGGTGCCGGTACTGGCAAACGTCGCCGCCATCTTGCGCCCAATATGGCCGGACTTACCCATCCCCATCACCACGACTTTACCGGCACAGTAGAACATCTTCTCACAGGCCAGACTAAAATCCTGATTAATGTACTGATCTAACTGCGCCAGACCTTCACGTTCAATCTCCAGAACGTCTTTGCCTGCTTTCTGAAAGTCAAAACCCGGCTGCAATTCTATTTGCGACATAATGCGTTTCCGTTTACCCAGAGAGAAGAGGCGAGAGCCAGTAAAGCATCGCCATCCATACGATAAATCCACCCGTCAGCAGCGCGCCTGCGCCCTTGCCAATCTGCTCTTTTCGCCGCCAGCAGAGCAGGGCGAAAATTACGCTGACCAGCAGCATCACACCGTAATCGCGCGTGAAGACCATCGGGTTAAACGGCCCCGGCGAGATTAGCGCCGGCAGCCCCGTCACGATCGCGATATTGAAAATATTCGAGCCGATAATATTGCCGATGGCGATATCATCTTCCCCTTTACGCGCTCCGGCGATGGCGGTGGCCAGCTCGGGCAGGCTGGTGCCGATGGCAATCACCGTCAGACCGATTGTCAGTTCGCTCATCGCAAACGCGTTCGCCAGCACCGTCGCGTTGTCGACGACCATCCGCGTGGCCATTGGCATGATGATCAGCGCCACGCCCAGCCACAGCAGGGCGACGGGTAAGGTGCCCTCCTGGGGCAGCTCGGCGAGATGCTCACGCGTGAGGCTATCGTTGCCCTGTTTTTCCGCCAGGCGAGCGATTTTAACGCTATAAAGTAACCAGATCCCGGCCAGGGCGAGAAGGAATATACCGTCTCCGACGCTCAGTACCCCGTCGTAAAGCACGCAGCCTGCCAGCAGACTGACGACCAACATTAGCGGCAATTCGCGGCGCAAAACATCAGAATGCACGCGAAATGGATGGAGTAATGCGGCTAAGCCTAAAATCAGTAATATATTGACGATGTTAGAGCCAATCGCGGTACCAATAGCGAGGTCGACCTGGCCATGCAGCGATGCTGAAACAGAAACGATGATTTCAGGAAGCGAAGTGCCTACACTAACCACCGTCATCCCAATAATGATGGGCGGCATGCCGATGAGTCGACAGAGAATTGATGCGGCAAAGACCAAACGGTCAGCACTGTAGACCACCAACAGTAAACCAATTATTAACAGTGCTGTTGCTAAAAGCATCAAAAGTCCTTTCTTCAGGTATACTCGCTGGTCCACTGCGCACGAATATTGGCGCCAGATGAAGTCTGAGACGTAACGAATTCCTAATTTTGACTTTATGCGCCGGAAAAGTAAAACAAATGCCAGCTTTAGCTAACCCCAATAGCGAATATTCTGTAAAAATGCGGGGTTTAGGGCTGATTTACGCTTCATGCCAGCCGTGAAGCAAGGTAAGAAAGGAACCATAAATGAGCCAAACGATGGCGAATATAGTCGATGTCCGGGGCGTCAGTTTTTCTCGCGGCAACCGGTTAATATTTGATGATATTTCGCTGACCGTGCCGCGTGGTAAAATCACCGCCATCATGGGGCCGTCAGGGATCGGTAAAACGACGTTGCTGCGTCTTATCGGTGGGCAAATCCCCCCTGATAGCGGCGAAATCCTCTTCGACGGCGAAAACGTCCCGGAGATGTCTCGCTCGCGCCTCTACACGGTTCGCAAACGGATGAGCATGCTCTTTCAGTCGGGCGCGCTGTTCACTGACATGAACGTTTTTGACAACGTGGCCTATCCATTGCGCGAGCACACCCATCTTCCGCCTGCGCTGCTGCAAAGCACGGTGATGATGAAGCTTGAAGCCGTGGGGCTACGGGGAGCAGCGAAGCTTATGCCGTCTGAACTCTCGGGTGGGATGGCGCGCCGCGCCGCGCTGGCGCGCGCTATTGCACTGGAACCCGATCTCATCATGTTCGACGAACCGTTCGTCGGGCAGGACCCTATCACCATGGGCGTGCTGGTGAAGTTAATTTCAGAGCTGAACAGCGCCCTTGGAGTCACCTGCGTGGTGGTTTCTCACGACGTGCCGGAAGTGCTGAGCATTGCTGATTACGCCTACATTGTGGCTGATAAAAAGATCGTCGCCCACGGCAGCGCCCAGGCGTTGCAGGAGAATGGCGATCCGCGCGTGCGGCAGTTCCTGGACGGCATCGCGGACGGGCCTGTGCCTTTCCGCTATCCGGCGGGTGACTATCATGACGATTTACTGGGAATAGGGAGTTAAGCCACTCATGCTGTTAAATGCGTTGGCTGGTCTTGGACACCGTGGCCTAAAAACCATCAGTACGTTCGGGCGTGCCGGATTAATGTTGTTCAACGCGCTGGTGGGCAAGCCGGAGTTCCGCAAGCACGCGCCGTTGCTGGTGCGGCAGCTTTATAACGTCGGCGTTTTGTCGATGCTTATCATCATCGTGTCGGGCCTGTTTATCGGCATGGTGCTGGGGTTGCAGGGGTATCTGGTGCTGACTACCTACAGCGCGGAAACCAGCCTTGGCATGCTGGTGGCGCTCTCGCTGCTGCGTGAGCTTGGGCCGGTCGTGGCCGCGCTGCTGTTCGCCGGTCGTGCCGGGTCGGCGCTGACGGCGGAAATCGGCCTGATGCGCGCAACCGAGCAGCTCTCCAGCATGGAGATGATGGCGGTCGATCCGCTGCGCCGGGTCATCTCTCCGCGCTTCTGGGCCGGGGTAATCTCCTTACCGTTACTGACTATCCTCTTTGTGGCGGTAGGTATCTGGGGAGGTGCGCTGGTTGGCGTTAACTGGAAAGGGATTGACGCCGGATTCTTCTGGTCTGCAATGCAGGACGCTATCGACCTGCGGATGGACCTGATTAACTGTCTGATCAAGAGCGTGGTTTTCGCTGTGACGGTTACCTGGATTGCGTTGTTTAACGGTTATGATGCCATTCCAACGTCGGCGGGCATTAGCCGTGCAACGACACGTACTGTCGTACATTCGTCGCTGGCCGTTTTGGGTCTGGATTTTGTGCTCACCGCACTGATGTTTGGGAATTGAGTTCATGCAAACGAGAAAAAATGAAATTTGGGTCGGCGTGTTTCTGCTTCTGGCACTGCTGGCCGCGCTGTTTATCTGCCTGCGTGCGGCGGACATTACCTCTGTCCGCACCGAGCCGACGTACCGCATCTACGCGACCTTCGATAACATCGGCGGCCTCAAGGCGCGCTCACCGGTTCGTATTGGTGGCGTCGTTATCGGCCGGGTCTCAGACATTACGCTGGATGAGAAAACCTATCTGCCGCGCGTCGCGATGGATATTGAAGAGCGCTACAACCACATTCCGGACACCAGCTCGCTTTCCATCCGCACTTCCGGCCTGCTGGGGGAGCAATACCTGGCCCTTAACGTTGGTTTTGAAGATCCTGAGCTGGGAACGACTATCCTTAAAGACGGTAGCGTAATCCAGGATACCAAGTCAGCGATGGTGCTGGAAGATATGATTGGTCAGTTCCTTTACAACAGTAAAGGGGATGATAAAAAGTCTGACGATGCCCCTGCGCAGAGTGAAGACCACACCAACGTCGAACCGACGCCAGGCGCGACGAATTAATTTCAGGAGAAGTCCATGTTTAAACGACTGTTAATGGTTGCCATGCTGGTCATTGCCCCTCTTACCGCGGCGCACGCTGCGGATCAGAGCAATCCGTACAAGCTGATGAATGAGGCCGCGAAGAAAACCTTCGACCGTCTTAAAAATGAACAGCCTAAAATCCGCTCTAACCCTGACTATCTGCGCGATGTGGTAGACCAGGAGCTGCTGCCGTACGTGCAGATCAAATATGCGGGCGCGCTGGTGCTGGGCCGTTACTACAAAGATGCGACCCCGGCACAGCGTGAGGCTTACTTTGCCGCGTTCCGTGAATACCTGAAGCAGGCTTACGGCCAGGCGCTGGCGATGTACCATGGCCAGACCTATCAGATTGCCCCTGAACAGCCGCTGGGCGATGCCACCATCATTCCTATCCGTGTGACGATCGTTGATCCAAACGGTCGCCCACCGGTTCGTCTGGACTTCCAGTGGCGTAAGAACAGCCAGACCGGAAACTGGCAGGCGTACGACATGATCGCCGAAGGCGTCAGCATGATCACCACTAAACAGAACGAGTGGAGCGATCTGCTGCGCACCAAAGGCATTGATGGCCTGACTGCACAGCTTCAGTCTATCTCTCGTCAGAAAATTACTCTGGACGAGAAGAAGTAATGTCGCAGCAACTTAGCTGGGCGCGCGACGGCGAGACGCTGGCGCTGATGGGGGAGCTGGATCAGGATCTGCTTAACCCGCTGTGGGACGCTCGCCATAACGCGATGCAGGGCGTGACGCGGATTGACTTACATGGCGTCACGCGGGTGGATACCGCCGGTATTGCCCTGCTGGCGCATCTGGTTGCCACGGGTAAGAAGCAGGGGAGCAACGTTACCCTGGCGGGGGTAAGCGATAACGTCGTTACCCTTGCAAAGCTTTACAATTTGCCTGAGGACGTATTACCTCGCTAACTTTTTCAGTACGTTACTTCCGAAAGCCCCGTCAGTTTACTCGTCGGGGCTTTTTGCTTGTTTAAGACCGCGTCACTTTGCTCTAAGATGTTGGGCTTGTTTTCACTATCAGATGATGTAGACCCCATGGAAAATAATGAAATCCAGACTGTGCTGATGAATGCACTCTCCCTTCAGGAAGCCCACGTCTCTGGCGATGGCAGTCACTTCCAGGTTATTGCTGTGGGTGAGATGTTCGACGGAATGAGTCGCGTGAAGAAACAGCAGGCTGTGTACGCGCCGCTGATGGAATATATTGCGGATAACCGCATCCACGCCCTGTCGATTAAAGCGTTCACCCCACAGGAGTGGGCCCGCGATCGCAAACTAAACGGTTTTTGAGCTGAGGGCGAAACGCCCGCAGCACGGTTGAATTTATAAGAGAGCAAACGATGGATAAATTTCGTGTACAGGGGCCAACGCGTCTCCAGGGCGAAGTCACAATTTCTGGCGCTAAAAACGCCGCGCTGCCCATTCTTTTCGCTGCGCTGCTCGCAGAAGAGCCGGTAGAGATCCAGAACGTACCGAAGCTGAAAGATATCGACACGACCATGAAGTTGCTCGGCCAGTTGGGCACCAAAGTGGAGCGTAACGGTTCCGTCTGGATCGATGCCAGCAACGTGAACAACTTCTCAGCACCGTATGAGCTGGTGAAAACCATGCGCGCATCCATCTGGGCGCTTGGCCCGCTGGTGGCACGTTTCGGTCAGGGACAGGTTTCTTTGCCGGGCGGTTGTGCTATCGGCGCGCGTCCGGTCGATCTGCATATCTTCGGCCTGGAAAAGCTGGGCGCAGAGATCAAGCTGGAAGAGGGTTACGTTAAGGCGTCCGTGAATGGCCGTCTGAAAGGCGCGCACATCGTCATGGACAAGGTGAGCGTGGGCGCAACGGTCACCATCATGTCGGCTGCTACGCTGGCGGAAGGTACCACCATCATCGAAAACGCCGCACGCGAGCCGGAAATCGTTGATACCGCGAACTTCCTGGTGGCGCTGGGTGCGAAAATTAGCGGACAGGGTACTGACCGCATTACCATCGAAGGCGTTGAGCGTCTGGGTGGCGGCGTGTATCGCGTACTGCCAGACCGTATCGAAACCGGTACCTTCCTGGTGGCCGCGGCTATTTCTGGCGGTAAAATTGTCTGCCGCAATGCCCAGCCTGATACGCTGGATGCTGTTCTGGCGAAGCTGCGCGATGCGGGTGCGGATATTGAAATCGGTGAAGACTGGATCAGCCTGGACATGCATGGCCAGCGTCCTAAAGCCGTTAATGTGCGCACTGCGCCACACCCGGCATTCCCGACGGACATGCAGGCGCAGTTTACCCTGCTGAACCTGGTAGCTGAAGGCACGGGCTTTATCACGGAAACCATCTTCGAAAACCGTTTCATGCACGTACCGGAACTGATCCGTATGGGTGCGCATGCTGAAATCGAAAGCAACACGGTAATCTGTCACGGCGTTGAAAAACTGTCCGGTGCGCAGGTCATGGCGACCGATCTGCGCGCGTCTGCGAGTCTGGTACTGGCAGGCTGCATTGCGGAAGGCACTACCGTTGTCGATCGTATCTACCACATCGATCGTGGTTACGAGCGTATCGAAGACAAACTGCGCGCGCTGGGTGCAAATATCGAGCGTGTGAAGGGCGAGTAATCTTTCCGGCACCCCCTGCCAGACCAGGCCGGGGGATTGCTGTTCCTGTCAGTCCGGGTGCATCAGTCCTGATGTGCTTTCTTCACTTTGCTCTGGCGCATCATGCGCGTTCTGTCGATAAATTCATGGGTAACGGGATCGTGGTAGCGTGACGGCCAGATTATCCATGGATGCGTTTCCAGCGCCGTTGCGATAATCAGCTCCCCCTTCGGCCATGGGCGGGTCAGCGCGTTTGCCAGCGTCGACGAGCTCAACCCATTACGACGTGATTCGGCAGCCAGCGATGTCCCTTTTTTACGCAGCGCCGCAATAATGTCAGCAGAATGCCAGTCGATGAATTTTGTATCCATAATGCTGTCCTTGTGTTCGTTATCGTCCACGCCTTTTCGTGTGAAAAGACAGCATTACTATACCCACTTCGAACATGCGATTTAAAAAGTTCATGTTACGAGAAGCAATATTCAGAATAAGGCACGGCTTTATGCATGCGGCCTGTAACCGGATGAATTTACACGAATATGGAATTTACTGGAGCATACTAAAATCTCCCTGCGGGGCGCAGGGAGAGGAGGGAGGAATTAACGATCGCGCTGAACGGCGATGTGAGCAAGGCCTATAAGCGCATCACGCCACGGGCTGTCAGGGATCACCTGAATCGCGGCGATGGCTTTATCCGCTTCTTCTTCAGCACGCTGACGCGTCCATTCCAGCGAGCCGCAGATTGCCATTGTTTCCAGTACTGGTTCCAGAAGATGGCGACCATTTCCCTGCTCGATTGCTTCACGGATCATCTGCGCCTGTTCCGGCGTGCCATTGCGCATGGCGTGGAGCAGCGGCAGCGTTGGTTTGCCTTCGTTCAGGTCATCACCGACGTTTTTGCCGAGCGTTTCGCCGTCTGCGCTGTAGTCCAGCAGATCATCGATCAGCTGGAACGCCGTGCCGAGGTAACGGCCGTAGTCCTGAAGGCCTTTTTCCTCCGCTTCGCTACAGCCTGCCAGAATGCCAGAGCACTGCGCGGCCGCTTCAAACAGGCGCGCGGTTTTGCTGTAAATCACGCGCATGTAGTTTTCTTCGGTGATGTCCGGGTCGTTGACGTTCATCAGCTGCAGGACTTCACCCTCAGCAATAACGTTGACGGCCTCTGACATCACTTCCAGCACCTTCAGCGAGCCCAGGCTGGTCATCATCTGGAAGGCGCGGGTATAGATAAAATCCCCCACCAGGACGCTTGCCGCATTGCCAAACGCCGCGTTGGCGGTGGCTTTACCGCGGCGCATGTCCGACTCATCCACAACGTCGTCGTGAAGCAGGGTGGCGGTGTGGATAAATTCGATCAGCGCTGCGATCGTGACGTGAGCATTTCCCTGATAGCCAACCGCGCGAGCGGCCAGAATGGCAATCATCGGACGAATGCGTTTGCCGCCGCCGCTGACGATGTAATAGCCCAACTGATTGATCAGCTGAACGTCAGAGTTGAGTTGCTCCAGGATTGCTGCATTTACACCCGCCATATCTTGCGCGGTTAACTCATTGATTTTTTCTAAATTCATCGCAAAAGCCGGGCTTTTTATCCTGTTTATCCCACACGATATGGGTTCACAAAGGGTTTCGGTTTATAAATAGTATTGCTGATTGTACTGAAAAAACGGCGCAGATAAACGTTACCGTACGTGTTGTGTTTTTTTTCTTCATGTATTGATGCTAGCACTTGTCAAAGGCTCGCGTTTTGCGTAATATTCGCGCCCTATTGTGAATATTTATAGCGCACTCTGAATCATACGAGGATGTGCGCGGAAGCGGAGTTTATATGTACGCGGTTTTCCAAAGTGGTGGTAAACAACACCGAGTAAGCGAAGGTCAGACCGTTCGCCTGGAAAAGCTGGACATCGCAACTGGCGAATCTGTTGAGTTCGCTGAAGTTCTGATGATCGCAAACGGTGAAGAAGTCAAAATCGGCGTTCCTTTCGTTGATGGCGGCGTTATCAAAGCTGAAGTTGTTGCTCACGGTCGTGGCGAGAAAGTTAAAATCGTTAAGTTTCGTCGTCGTAAACACTATCGTAAGCAGCAGGGCCACCGTCAGTGGTTCACTGATGTGAAAATTACTGGCATCAGCGCCTAAGACCTGAGGAGAGATTTAAATGGCACATAAAAAGGCTGGCGGCTCCACACGTAACGGTCGCGATTCAGAAGCTAAACGCCTGGGCGTTAAGCGTTTCGGTGGCGAATCCGTTCTGGCGGGTAGCATCATCGTTCGTCAGCGTGGCACCAAGTTCCACGCGGGTACCAACGTAGGTTGCGGTCGTGACCACACTCTGTTTGCTAAAGCAGACGGTAAAGTGAAATTTGAAGTTAAAGGCCCGAACAACCGTAAATACATCAGCATCGTTGCTGAGTAAGGTTTTCTCGGTCCGGTAACGGATTAAAGCCCCGCAACGTGTTGCGGGGCTTTTTACATTGGAAACCCGGAAAATTTTCTGTAGGGAAAACGGGCATGAAGCAGCAGGCCGGCATTGGTATTCTTTTGGCGCTCACCACCGCAATGTGCTGGGGTGCACTGCCAATTGCAATGAAGCAGGTACTGGAAGTGATGGAGCCGCCTACGGTGGTGTTTTATCGCTTCCTGATGGCAAGCATCGGCCTGGGCGCCATTCTGGCTGTCAAAGGTAAGCTGCCACCGCTGCGCATCTTCCGTAAGCCGCGCTGGCTGGTGTTACTGGCTATCGCGACGGGCGGTCTGTTCGGTAACTTCATCCTGTTCAGCTCTTCCCTGCAATATCTTAGCCCCACGGCGTCACAGGTGATTGGTCAGCTTTCACCGGTCGGCATGATGGTCGCCAGCGTATTCATCCTTAAGGAGAAGATGCGCGGGACGCAGATTATCGGGGCAAGCATGCTGCTTTGCGGTCTGGTGATGTTCTTTAACACCAGCCTGATCGAGATATTCACCCGCCTGACGGATTACACCTGGGGTGTGATTTTTGGGGTGGGCGCAGCAACGGTCTGGGTGAGTTATGGCGTCGCGCAAAAGGTGTTATTGCGCCGTCTTGCCTCACAGCAGATCCTCTTTTTGCTGTACACTTTGTGTACACTGGCATTATTGCCGTTAGCGAAGCCGGGTGTTATCGCCCAGCTCAGCGACTGGCAGCTGGCGTGTCTCATTTTTTGTGGGCTTAACACGCTGGTCGGTTATGGCGCGCTGGCCGAAGCAATGGCGCGCTGGCAGGCAGCACAGGTGAGCGCCTTAATCACGCTTACCCCGCTGTTTACGCTGTTATTTTCAGATTTGTTATCAATGGCCTGGCCCGATGTCTTCGTCAAGCCGATGCTCAACCTGTTGGGCTATCTCGGTGCGTTTGTCGTGGTTGCGGGCGCGATGTATTCCGCCATTGGTCATCGTCTCTGGGGACGTTGGCGCAAAAATGAAGCGGTCCCCGCTCAGGCGAATGAGTTACGGAGAGTAAAATGAAGTTTGTTGATGAAGCGACGATTCTGGTCGTGGCAGGTGATGGCGGTAACGGTTGTGTAAGCTTCCGCCGTGAAAAATATATTCCTCGTGGCGGCCCTGACGGCGGTGACGGCGGAGACGGTGGTGACGTGTGGCTGGAGGCGGATGAGAACCTCAACACGCTGATCGACTACCGTTTCGAAAAATCTTTCCGCGCCGAGCGTGGCCAGAACGGCCAGAGCCGCGACTGTACCGGTAAACGCGGTAAAGACGTGACGATCAAAGTGCCGGTGGGTACACGTGTGATCGACCAGGGCACGGGCGAAACCATGGGTGATATGACCAAACACGGTCAACGCCTGATGGTGGCGAAAGGCGGCTGGCACGGTCTGGGCAACAGCCGTTTCAAATCTTCCGTCAACCGTACGCCGCGTCAGAAAACAATGGGTACACCGGGCGATAAGCGCGACCTGCAGCTGGAACTGATGCTGCTGGCAGACGTGGGCATGCTGGGTATGCCAAATGCCGGTAAGTCGACGTTTATCCGCGCTGTCTCTGCTGCGAAACCAAAAGTGGCGGACTATCCGTTTACGACGCTGGTGCCGAGCCTCGGCGTTGTCCGTATGGATAACGAGAAGAGCTTCGTGGTGGCTGACATCCCGGGTCTGATTGAAGGCGCAGCAGAAGGCGCTGGCCTGGGTATTCGCTTCCTGAAGCACCTTGAGCGCTGCCGCGTCCTGCTGCACCTCATTGATATCGATCCAATCGACGGCTCCGATCCGGTTGAAAACGCCCGGATCATCATCGGCGAGCTGGAAAAATACAGTGAGAAGCTGGCGGATAAACCACGCTGGCTGGTCTTCAACAAGATCGACCTGATGGACAAAGCGGAAGCCGAAGCGAAAGCTAAAGCGATCGCTGAAGCGATGGGCTGGGAAGATAAGTACTATCTGATCTCTGCCGCGAGCCAGGTTGGCGTGAAGGATCTCTGCTGGGATGTGATGACCTTTATCATCGAAAACCCGGTGGTTCAGGCGGAAGAAGCGAAACAGCCGGAAAAAGTCGAATTCATGTGGGATGACTACCACCGCCAGCAGCTCGAAGAGCTGGAAGCGGAAGAAGATGATGAAGACTGGGACGACGACTGGGATGAAGACGACGAAGAAGGCGTCGAGTTCATCTACAAGCACTAAATCCCGCATAAAGCCCCTTAACGGGGCTTTTTTTTATCCTATCTTCGCGGGTAGCCAGCAGCTGGCGATTAGGCCGCCCTCGGCGCCGTTCTCCAGCGTTAAACGGCCATGATGGAGCTGCACGATGCGCTGTACGATGCTCAGCCCAAGGCCGCTACCACCGTAGCGCTGATCGAGGCGTCGGAAAGGTTCGGTGATCGACTGTCGGTGCGCATCGTCAATACCCGGACCCTGGTCTATAACGCTGACCCGGGTACCGTCCTCCGTCTCTGCTAACGTCACTTCAATCGTCGTCCCTGCCGGGCTGTAACGGGCGGCGTTCTCCAGCAGATTCCTTAACATCAGACGCAGCAGGACGGCATCGCCCTGTACCGTCAGCGGGCTGTGAGCAGGCCATATCACCGTATGCTCTCTGGTTTCATGCTCCAGGCCGAGCGGTGCAATGATCGTCTCCGCCCAGTTAACGGTTTCGTAGTGACCGCTTGCCATCGCCTGTCCGGCACGCGCCAGCATCAGCAGCTGTTCCACCGTATGCATAAGCTGATCGATGCGGCTTACCAGCGGGGCGGCCTGCGGCGATCCGGACTGAGCCATCAGTTCAAGATGGAGCCTGATACCCGCAAGCGGCGTTCGCAGCTCGTGCGCCGCGTCGGCGGTAAACAGGCGCTCCTGTTGAATAGTATGATCCAGCCGGGCGAGAAGCTGATTCAACGAGGTAGTCACCGCGCCAATCTCTTCCATGTCGGAATACATCGGCAGGGGAGTGAGATTATCCGCCGAGCGGTTCGCAAGGCTGGCCCGCAGCTTATTGAGGGGGCGGGTGATCCAGGTTACCGCCCAGAATGAGAAGAACAGGGTAAAACCGACCATCACCAGAGAAGGAACCAGCAGGGAGGCAATGGCTTCGCGGATCTCTTTTTCGACATGGTTGTTGCGCGATTTTGCGGACAACGTTTCGTTCACCAGAAAACCGATTTGCTCGCGGCTCTCATGCCACAGCCAGATCACGCTAATCAACTGGAAAAATAACAGAATAACCGCCAGCAACACCATCAACCGCCGGCGCATACTGTTCATTTCTGGCTCTCCAGACGGTAGCCCACGCCGCGGACGGTTTTAATGCGATCTTTACCGAGCTTGCGCCGCAGATTATGGATATGGACTTCAAGCGTGTTTGATCCCGGATCGTCCTGCCAGGAGTAAATGTCCTGCTGCAGCGTTTCACGGTGCACCGTCTGCCCGCTGCGCATGATCAGGCGCGTAAGCAGGGCAAACTCTTTTGGCGTCACTTCCACCGGCTGGGACTGGCGCAGCACCTGCTGGGTTTGTAGATTAAGGGTAATATCCCCGTCCGTAAGCAGGTTGTCACTGTGGCCCTGATAGCGGCGGATCAGCGCCCGCACGCGGGCCTGTAGCTCGGCAAGGGCAAAGGGTTTTACCAGATAATCGTCAGCGCCAGAATCCAGCCCGTTGATTCTGTCCTCTATGGCATCGCGGGCCGTGAGGATCAGTACGGGGTTATCCACTCCGCGACGACGCCACTGGCTCAGCAGCGTCGCCCCGTCTTTATCCGGCAGGCCCAAATCCAGGATCACCAGGCTGTATTCGCCGCTCTGGATCAGGGCATCCGCTTCAGCAGCCGTGGCGGCACAATCCAGGGCGTAGCCTTCGTTCCCCAGCGCCAGCGCTAACCCTTCCTGCAATAACAGATCGTCTTCAACTATAAGTAGTTTCATCGCTAGTTATTCTGGTAGATATCCTTATAGAGCCTGCTTTCGAAGCGTACCAGTGGAATACGACGATTGCGCTGGTCGGCCGGTTCGACGGCATAGCCGGAAAGATACTGCACAAATGCCATGCGTTGCCCGCTGGCTGTCGTAATAAAACCAGCAAGGTTGTATACCCCTTGCAGGGAGCCGGTTTTGGCTGACACTTTGCCATCCACGCCCGCAGCGTGAAGCCCCGCGCGGTACTGAAGGGAGCCATCGTGCCCCGCAAGCGGCAGCATCGTAATAAAGTTTAGCTCAGCGTCGTGCTGCGCAATGTACTGCAGCACCTGCATCATGGTGGCCGGAGAAATCAGGTTATGGCGCGATAAGCCGGACCCATCGACGGCGATCGTATTGCCCAGATCGATACCCGCCTGCTGGCGCAGGATCTGGCGCACGGCATCAGAACCCGCACGCCAGGTACCCGGCACGCCAAAGCGTGCGTGTCCAATCATGCGGAACACCGTGTCGGCAATCATGTTATCCGACTTTTTCAGCATAATCTTAAGCAAATCATGCAGTGGCGCGGACTGCTTGCTGGCGATCACCGTACCTGGCTCGTTCACCTGCGTCTGGCGCAGCAGCGTTCCGGTGTAGGTTATGCCCGCCTGCTTGAGTTCGTCTTTGAAAATCGCGCCGGCATACCCTGCGCCGTCCTGAATGGCGAAGGCCAGCGGCAGGGGGTCAGCGCGCTGGGAAAGGCATCCCGTTAGCGTATAGCGGTTAAGATCGCCCGGTACCACGTCCAGCTCGCAATATTGTGCCTCCGGTGAGCCTTTCGCCAGCGTACGAACCTGGCTGAACATCGTGACCGGATAGTAGGACGCAACGCGGATGAAGGCTAAATCGTTCGGTTTTGGCGCACTGTAAAGCGAGACGGAGAAGCAGTTACGGTCGACGATCGCGGCGGCTGGCGGGGCGCTAAAGCACTGCGTCATGTCGTTCCACGGCCAGCCCGGCGCTTTATCGTGGCTGGCGAAAATAGAGGTGTCGATCAGCACGTTGCCATCGATTTTTGTCACGCCGGATTTTTTCAGCGCCGCCACCATGTTGCGGACATCCTGGCGCTTAAAGGTGGGATCGCCACCAAAACGGGCGATAAGATCGCCTTTCAGTTCACCGTCCTCGACGTTACCTTTGGTTTCAAGGGTGGTGATAAAACGGAAGTCTGGCCCGAGCTGGAGCAGGGCGGCGAGGGCGGTGATCACCTTCTGGGTACTGGCAGGCAGCGCCATCTGTTGACTGTGATAGTCAATTGCGGGAGCCTGCGCGCCAACCTTCTGCACCATCAGGGCAAGGTTCGCGCCAGCGGGCAGCTGATTAATGTACTCTTCAACATTCGCGGCCTGAACGGTGAACGTTATACTGGTAGTCAATCCGATGATAAAACTGGAAAATCGCATAATCTCGCGCTAACAACCCGAAAACAAACCGTCATACTACGGTGCATGGCACCGTAAAGTAAACGATGACCCATAGTGAACTTCGCGGTAAAATACGTATCAAATTGAAAAATTGCTGCTGACCTGGGGCGTTGCTCCCGGGTCGGTTTTCTTTTTGCTTCTGGCCTGTTCAGGTGGGCTGGAGCAGGGAACACTGCTCCCAACAGGAATGTTTAAGAGGTATAACAAATGCAAGCTATTCCGATGACCTTACGTGGTGCCGAAAAACTGCGCGAAGAGCTGGATTTTCTGAAGTCCGTACGTCGCCCTGAAATCATCGCCGCTATCGCGGAAGCGCGTGAACATGGCGACCTGAAAGAAAATGCTGAATACCACGCGGCGCGTGAGCAGCAGGGTTTCTGTGAAGGGCGCATTAAGGATATCGAAGCGAAACTGTCCAATGCACAGGTAATCGATATCACTAAAATGCCAAACAATGGCCGCGTGATCTTTGGTTCTACCGTTAGCGTCCTGAATCTCGATAACGACGAAGAGCAGACCTATCGCATCGTGGGGGATGATGAAGCAGACTTCAAACAGAATCTGATTTCAGTGAATTCACCGATTGCTCGCGGCCTGATTGGCAAAGAACAGGACGATGTGGTCACCATCCGCACGCCCGGCGGTGAAGTGGAATACGAAATTATTAAGGTAGAATACCTGTAATTCGCTTCTCTACTAAGATGTTGATACATTGTAAAGAAAAGAAAAAGGCCGCATAGCGGCCTTTTATCAACTCAAGGAGCATGGCATTTTGCTCGCCTGCTGAAAGAAATCCCTCGTTTCACACACAAAATGTGTTCGATTCAGGATATCCTTAGCGTGGCAGCGAGATTTTACGCTCTTTAGATGGGCGATAGAGCACCAGCGTTTTACCGATGACCTGTACATTACAGGCGCCGGTTTCGCGCACGATGGCTTCCACGATCAGGTTTTTAGTGTCTCTGTCTTCAGAGGCGATTTTCACCTTGATCAGCTCGTGGTGTTCCAGCGCTTGTTCAATCTCGGCAAGCACCCCTTCGGTCAAACCATTGTTGCCAAGCATCACTACAGGCTTGAGCGGATGTGCCAGACCTTTAAGGTGCTGTTTTTGTTTAGTACTCAGATTCATCGTATATTTTTGCTTACGTTGGGATTGAAAACGGTTCATTCTACCGCCATCTCCCTTCTATCGCCAAATAGCTGCGTAGAAATTTACGTCACAGGCAAGCAACGATGAACCAGGACGGAAATGTTAAATGACAGGTAAAAAGCGTTCTGCCAGTTCCAGCCGCTGGCTTCAGGAACACTTTAGCGATAAATATGTTCAACAGGCGCAGAAAAAAGGGTTGCGTTCCCGCGCCTGGTTTAAACTTGATGAAATACAGCAAAGTGACAAACTTTTTAAACCGGGAATGACCGTGGTCGACCTCGGTGCGGCACCTGGCGGATGGTCCCAGTATGCGGTAACGCAGATCGGCGGAACGGGCCGAATCATCGCATGCGATCTTTTACCAATGGATCCCATTGTCGGTGTCGACTTCCTTCAGGGCGACTTTCGTGATGAATTAGTGCTTAAAGCGTTACTTGATCGTGTAGGTGACAGTAAGGTCCAGGTTGTCATGTCGGATATGGCACCAAATATGTGCGGAACACCGGCGGTGGATATCCCCCGCGCCATGTATCTGGTGGAGCTAGCGTTAGAAATGTGTCGTGATGTACTAGCGCCTGGTGGTAGTTTTGTTGTGAAGGTGTTTCAGGGCGAAGGTTTCGAGGAGTATCTTAAGGAAATTCGCTCCCTGTTTGCGAAGGTCAAAGTTCGTAAGCCGGACTCTTCCCGGGCCCGTTCCCGAGAAGTGTATATTGTAGCGACCGGGCGAAAATGATAACCGGTAGATTTCAGGCGAAAGTTTGAATGAAACTGGATATAGAGTATCCTGACGCTGTTTTTAACACAGTTGTAATATGAGGTTAATCCCTTGAGTGACATGGCGAAAAACCTAATACTCTGGCTGGTCATTGCCGTTGTGCTGATGTCAGTATTCCAGAGCTTTGGGCCCAGCGAGTCGAATGGCCGCAAGGTGGATTATTCTACCTTCCTGCAGGAGGTCAATCAGGACCAGGTTCGCGAAGCGCGTATCAACGGACGTGAGATCAACGTTACCAAGAAAGATAGTAACCGTTACACGACTTACATCCCGGTGAACGATCCTAAGCTGCTTGATAACCTTCTGACCAAAAACGTCAAAGTGGTAGGCGAGCCGCCAGAAGAACCAAGCCTGTTGGCTTCTATCTTCATTTCCTGGTTCCCGATGCTGCTTCTTATCGGCGTCTGGATCTTCTTTATGCGCCAGATGCAGGGCGGCGGTGGCAAAGGTGCCATGTCGTTCGGTAAGAGCAAGGCGCGTATGCTGACGGAAGATCAGATCAAGACCACCTTTGCTGACGTTGCAGGCTGTGACGAAGCAAAAGAAGAGGTAGGTGAGCTGGTTGAATACCTGCGCGAGCCGAGCCGTTTCCAGAAGCTGGGCGGTAAGATCCCGAAAGGCGTGCTGATGGTTGGCCCTCCGGGTACCGGTAAAACCCTGCTGGCGAAAGCCATCGCGGGTGAAGCGAAGGTGCCGTTCTTTACTATTTCAGGTTCTGACTTCGTTGAAATGTTTGTCGGTGTCGGTGCATCTCGTGTGCGTGACATGTTCGAACAGGCCAAGAAGGCAGCGCCGTGCATCATCTTTATCGATGAAATCGACGCCGTTGGCCGCCAGCGTGGCGCAGGCCTGGGCGGTGGTCACGATGAACGTGAGCAGACCCTGAACCAGATGCTGGTTGAGATGGACGGCTTCGAAGGTAACGAAGGTATTATCGTTATCGCGGCAACTAACCGTCCGGACGTACTCGACCCTGCGCTGCTGCGTCCAGGCCGTTTCGACCGTCAGGTTGTGGTCGGTCTGCCGGACGTTCGTGGTCGTGAACAGATTCTGAAAGTGCACATGCGTCGCGTACCGCTGGCGCCAGACATCGACGCGGCAATCATTGCGCGTGGTACGCCGGGCTTCTCCGGTGCCGATCTGGCTAACCTGGTCAACGAAGCCGCACTGTTCGCCGCTCGCGGCAACAAGCGTGTGGTATCAATGGTGGAATTCGAGAAAGCGAAAGACAAAATCATGATGGGTGCGGAACGTCGCTCCATGGTGATGACGGAAGCGCAGAAAGAGTCCACGGCATACCACGAAGCAGGCCACGCCATTATCGGTCGCCTGGTGCCGGAACACGATCCGGTACACAAGGTAACGATTATTCCACGTGGTCGTGCGCTGGGTGTGACCTTCTTCCTGCCTGAAGGCGACGCGATCAGCGCCAGCCGTCAGAAGCTGGAAAGCCAGATTTCAACCCTGTACGGTGGTCGTCTGGCAGAAGAGATTATCTACGGTGCGGAACATGTTTCCACCGGTGCGTCGAACGATATTAAGGTGGCGACGAACCTGGCGCGTAACATGGTGACGCAGTGGGGCTTCTCCGACAAACTCGGTCCGCTGCTGTATGCAGAGGAAGAGGGTGAAGTATTCCTGGGCCGTTCTGTGGCGAAAGCGAAGCATATGTCCGATGAGACGGCTCGTATCATCGACCAGGAAGTGAAAGCGCTGATTGAACGTAACTACGCTCGCGCTCGTCAGATCCTGAACGACAATATGGACATCCTGCACTCGATGAAAGATGCGCTCATGAAATATGAGACCATCGATGCACCGCAGATTGACGACCTGATGGCTCGCCGCGAAGTGCGTCCGCCAGCAGGCTGGGAAGACCCAGGTGCTTCCAATAATTCTGACAACAACGGCACCCCGCGTGCGCCGCGTCCGGTCGATGAACCGCGTACGCCGAACCCGGGTAACACCATGTCAGAGCAGTTGGGCGACAAGTAAGCACGACTGTTGAAGCGTTTGTCTGTACCTCAAACCCTGGAGCTTGCTCCGGGGTTTTTCTTATCTGTTAAACCATATCTATACCAGGGATTTCGTCATGAAACTATTCGCCCAGGACTCGCATCTCGACCTTTCACATCCCCATGTGATGGGGATCCTGAACGTCACGCCTGATTCCTTCTCTGACGGCGGCACGCACAACTCGCTCATCGACGCGGTTAAGCACGCGAATTTGATGATCAACGCGGGGGCCACCATCATTGACGTTGGCGGTGAATCAACGCGTCCTGGCGCGGCGGATGTTTCGGTGGAAGAGGAGCTGGCGCGCGTGGTGCCGGTGGTAGAAGCTATCGCTCAGCGCTTCGAAGTGTGGATCTCGGTAGATACCTCCAAGCCTGAGGTGATCCGCGAAGTTGCGAGAGTGGGCGCTCACATTATCAATGATATCCGCTCTCTGACCGAGCCTGGCGCTCTCGAAGCCGCTGCGGAAACCGGGCTGCCGGTGTGTCTGATGCATATGCAGGGACAGCCTAAGACGATGCAGGAAGCGCCAAAATATGAAGATGTGTTTGCCGACGTCAGCCGCTTCTTTACTGAACACATCGCACGCTGTGAACGTGCGGGTATCGCAAAAGAGAAATTGCTACTCGACCCGGGCTTCGGTTTCGGTAAAAATCTCTCTCACAATTACGCGTTGCTTGCGCGCCTGTCAGAGTTTCATCAGTTCGGCCTGCCGCTGCTGGTAGGGATGTCGAGAAAATCGATGATTGGGCAGTTGTTGAATGTCGGGCCGGGCGAACGCCTGAGCGGCAGTCTGGCCTGCGCGGTGATAGCCGCAATGCAGGGCGCGCATATAATTCGTGTCCATGACGTAAAAGAAACAGTAGAGGCCATGCGCGTGGTGGAAGCCACACTGGCAGCGAAGGGAAATAAACGCTATGAGTAATCGTAAATATTTTGGCACCGATGGCATCCGCGGGCGCGTAGGCGACGCGCCAATCACACCTGATTTTGTCCTGAAACTGGGCTGGGCTGCAGGTAAAGTACTGGCGCGTCATGGCTCCCGTAAAATCATTATTGGTAAAGATACCCGTATTTCAGGCTATATGCTGGAGTCTGCGCTGGAAGCCGGGCTGGCAGCGGCGGGGCTTTCAGCTTCCTTTACGGGGCCAATGCCTACCCCTGCTGTTGCGTATCTGACCCGCGCCTTCCGTGCCGAGGCCGGTATCGTTATTTCGGCTTCTCATAACCCGTTCTACGACAACGGTATCAAATTCTTCTCCATCGACGGCACCAAGCTGCCGGATGACGTGGAAGAGGCGATTGAAGCGGAAATGGAAAAAGAGATCACCTGCGTTGACTCCGCTGAGCTGGGTAAAGCCAATCGCATTGTTGATGCTGCGGGCCGCTACATCGAGTTTTGCAAAGGCACCTTCCCGAACGAACTGAGCCTGGCAGACCTTAAAATTGTCGTGGACTGTGCAAACGGTGCGACTTATCACATTGCGCCGAATGTTTTCCGCGAGCTGGGCGCAAAAGTGATTACCATCGGCTGCGAGCCGGATGGCCTGAACATTAACGAAGAAGTCGGGGCAACCGACGTTCGTGCCCTGCAGGCGCGCGTGCTGGCCGAAAAAGCCGATCTGGGTATTGCCCTGGACGGCGACGGCGACCGCGTGATCATGGTTGACCATGAAGGCAACAAGGTCGATGGCGATCAGATCCTCTACATTATTGCCCGTGAAGGCCTGCGTCAGGGTCAGCTGCGCGGCGGTGCGGTTGGCACGCTGATGAGCAACATGGGTCTGGAGCTGGCGCTGAAGCAGCTGGGGATCCCGTTCGTGCGCGCGAAAGTGGGTGACCGCTACGTGCTGGAAAAACTCCAGGAGAAAGGCTGGCGTATCGGCGCGGAAAACTCCGGTCACGTGATCCTGCTCGACAAAACCACCACCGGCGACGGCATTGTGGCGGCGCTTCAGGTTGTTGCCGCGATGGCGCGTAACCATATGAGCCTGCACGATCTTTGCAGCGGCATGAAAATGTTCCCGCAGATCCTGGTGAACGTGCGTTTCACCGCGGGTAAAGGCGATCCGCTGGAAAATGATAACGTCAAAGCAGTGATGGCAGACGTTGAGGCTGCCCTCGGTAACCGTGGTCGTGTCCTGCTGCGTAAGTCCGGTACTGAGCCGCTGATCCGCGTGATGGTGGAAGGTGAAGACGAAGCGCAGGTGACTGAATTTGCTCACCGCATTGCGGACGCCGTTAAAGCTGCATAATTTTTCAGAATAAGTGTTTAAAAAGGCGGCGTTTGCCGCCTTCGTTTTAAGCAATAAATGGCTTTTTGCTGTTTTTTTCCGCAGTTGATACAATGCGTCGAAAATGCCCTTGCGAAGGTGATTCGCTTTGGTTAGTATTCACACCCGCTTCAGTGGGAAACAAAATCCTGCTAATTGGTCGAAGCATTGGTATGCGGCAAATCCGCAAGGAACAGGTTGATTATGTACGAAGCTCTTTTAGTTATTTTCCTTATTGTAGCCATCGCTCTCGTAGCGCTGATTATGCTGCAGCAAGGTAAAGGCGCTGATATGGGAGCCTCCTTCGGAGCAGGCGCTTCCGGTACGCTGTTCGGTTCAAGTGGTTCTGCGAACTTCATGACCCGCACGACGGCGATTCTGGCTACGCTGTTCTTCATCATCAGTCTGGTGCTGGGCAATATCAACAGCAACAAGACCAGTAAAGGAAGCGAGTGGGAAAACCTGAGCGCGCCAGCGAAAACTGAGCAAACTCAGCCAGCTGCACCGGCTAAGCCGACCAGCGATATCCCGCAGTAAGTATTCCGTACCGAGGTGGTGGAATTGGTAGACACGCTACCTTGAGGTGGTAGTGCCCTAACGGGCTTGTGGGTTCGAGTCCCATCCTCGGTACCAATATTCCAGAAGAAAGACGTCGCAAGACGTCTTTTTTTTCGTCTGTAGATCGTGTCTGGTATTTGTTCGCCTGGTGGCGCCGCGCTTACCGGACCTGTGCAAGCCCCAATAAAAAAGGCGCCATCAGGCGCCTTCTGCATTTTTTGTGAGCGTTACTTCTTATCGCTATGTTCCAGGTTCTCAACCTGCGGCAGACCGTTACCCGAGCTTGCAGAGAGTAGTCCGTTCTCAACGTAGTTGAACAGCTTCTCACGGGTATCGGTGATGTCCAGGTTACGCATGGTCAGCTGACCAATACGATCGTCCGGGGAGAATACAGAATCACCTTTCTCCATGGTCAGACGCTCTGCTTTATAGGTCAGGTTGTCAGACACGGTATTCAGGATGGAATAATCGTTACCGCGACGCAGTTCCAGCGTCACTTCGCCGGTAATCGCGCTGGCCACCCAGCGCTGCAGGGCATCACGCAGCATCAGCGCCTGCGGATCGAACCAGCGGCCCTGATACAGCAGTTTGCCCAGCTGACGACCGTGAGAGTGATACTGTTCAATGGTGTCTTCGTTGTGAATGCCGGTCAGCAGACGCTCATAAGCGATGTGCAGCAGCGCCATCCCCGGAGCTTCGTAAATGCCACGGCTTTTCGCTTCGATGATACGGTTTTCAATCTGATCGCTCATACCCAGACCGTGACGACCGCCGATGCGGTTTGCTTCAAGCATCAGCTCAACATCGTCAGAGAAGGTTTTGCCGTTCAGGGCAACCGGATGACCGCGTTCGAAACGCACGGTCACTTCTTCTGCCGGGATCTTCACGCTCTCGTCCCAGAACTTCACGCCCATGATCGGGTTAACAATTTTTACGCTGGAGTTCAGGAATTCCAGATCCTTCGCTTCGTGCGTTGCGCCCAGCATGTTGGAGTCGGTTGAATAGGCTTTTTCAACGGACATCTTGTAGTCAAAACCACAGGCAATCATAAATTCGGACATTTCATGACGGCCGCCCAGCTCGTCGATGAAGTCGGTATCCAGCCACGGCTTGTAAATCTGCAGCTCGGCGTTGGTCAGCAGGCCATAACGATAGAAGCGTTCAATATCGTTGCCTTTATAGGTACTACCGTCACCCCAGATGTTCACGCCATCTTCTTTCATGGCGGCAACCAGCATGGTACCGGTGACTGCCCGGCCCAGCGGGGTGGTGTTGAAATAGGTCAGGCCGCCGGTCGTGTTATGGAATGCACCGCACTGGATAGCGGCGATACCTTCTGCAACCAACTGCTTACGGCAGTCAATCAGACGTGCGTTCTCTGCGCCATATTCCATGGCACGACGAGGGATCGCGTCATAATCTTCCTCGTCCGGCTGACCCAGGTTCGCTGTATATGCATAAGGAACCGCTCCCTTCTGGCGCATCCACAGCAGTGCAGCGCTGGTATCCAGGCCGCCAGAAAAAGCGATGCCAATACGTTGTCCTACCGGGAGATGCTTGAGAATCGTCGTCATATAATAAAACCCTGCTTGATTGACTGATAAGAGACCGCTTTCGCTCTCGATGCATGTTTATGCAAAATAAGTGAGTATTCATTTAATCATCTTTTATCGATGACCGAAAGAGACGCGTGCGTTTTTTGTCAAAATTTCCCTTTGATTGCCCTGGCAGATGTTGGGTTGACAGGTGGGGTCAACTATCAATATACTGAACGCCGATTTTACGTCCCGTCTTCGGTACCAAATCCCAGCATTATTTGCAAATTCTGTCCAAAACGCGTAGAATTTGCCACGTTTCAGGCGCGGGGTGGAGCAGCCTGGTAGCTCGTCGGGCTCATAACCCGAAGGTCGTCGGTTCAAATCCGGCCCCCGCAACCACTTTCCCATAAAGTTCTTTTTCAAATATACTGTGAAGACTTAGAGCCTTCGTAGCTGGATTTGAAAAAATTCTTTCGGAGAGTGCTCCAGGCCACAGTTGTGGCTATAGGGTTCAGTTATCTAAAGCCCCGATTTATCGGGGTTTTTTGTTATCTGACTACAGAATAACTGGGCTTTACGCCCTTTTTTTATGTCTTGGGGGTGGGCTTGTCCACATTAGAGCAAAAATTAACAGAGATGATTACTGCACCGGTCGAAGCACTGGGCTACGAACTGGTCGGCATCGAATTCGTTCGCGGCCGCACATCGACGCTGCGCATCTATATTGATAGTGAAGATGGCATCAATGTTGATGATTGCGCTGATGTTAGCCACCAGGTGAGTGCGGTTCTTGACGTTGAAGACCCAATTACCGTTGCGTACAACCTGGAAGTTTCCTCACCTGGCCTCGATCGCCCGATGTTCACGGCCGAGCACTATGTGCGCTTTACCGGTGAAGAAGTGGCTCTCGTTCTGCGTATGGCCGTACAGAACCGCCGTAAATGGCAGGGAATTATCAAAGCCGTTGATGGTGAAATGATCACGGTTACAGTCGAAGGCAAAGATGAAGTGTTCGCGCTGAGTAATATCCAGAAGGCGAACCTGGTTCCCCACTTTTAACAGTCTGGATTGAGGTGAAAAGCCCGCGATGAACAAAGAAATTTTGGCTGTTGTTGAAGCCGTCTCCAACGAGAAATCACTGCCGCGTGAGAAGATTTTCGAAGCGCTGGAAAGTGCACTGGCTACAGCAACCAAGAAAAAATACGAACAAGAGATCGATGTTCGCGTAGAAATCGATCGTAAAAGCGGTGACTTCGATACATTCCGTCGTTGGGTAATCGTTGAAGAAGTGACCCAGCCGACCAAAGAGATCACCCTGGAAGCGGCACGTTTTGAAGACGAAAGTCTGAACGTGGGTGACTACGTTGAAGATCAGATTGAATCTGTCACCTTCGACCGTATCACCACCCAGACCGCGAAGCAGGTTATCGTGCAGAAAGTTCGCGAAGCCGAGCGCGCGCTGGTTGTCGATCAGTTCCGCGATCAGGAAGGCGAAATCATCACCGGCGTGGTGAAGAAAGTGAACCGCGACAACATCTCTCTGGAGATCAAATCCGAAGGGATGCCGGGGAACGCAGAAGCCGTGATCCTGCGCGAAGACATGCTGCCGCGTGAAAACTTCCGCCCAGGCGACCGTATCCGTGGTGTGCTGTATGCCGTACGCCCTGAAGCGCGTGGCGCACAGCTGTTCGTGACCCGTTCTAAACCAGAAATGCTGGTTGAACTGTTCCGTATTGAAGTGCCGGAAATCGGCGAAGAAGTTATCGAAATCAAAGCGGCGGCCCGCGATCCGGGTTCCCGTGCGAAAATTGCGGTGAAAACCAACGACAAGCGTATCGACCCGGTCGGTGCTTGCGTCGGTATGCGTGGTGCACGTGTTCAGGCGGTTTCTACCGAACTGGGCGGCGAGCGCATTGATATCGTTCTGTGGGACGACAACCCGGCACAGTTCGTGATCAACGCAATGGCACCGGCTGATGTGGCGTCTATCGTGGTTGACGAAGACAAACACACCATGGATATCGCTGTAGAAGCGGGCAACCTGGCGCAGGCGATTGGCCGTAACGGTCAGAACGTACGTCTGGCGTCACAGCTGAGCGGCTGGGAACTCAACGTGATGACCGTTGATGACCTGCAGGCCAAGCATCAGGCTGAAGCCCACGCGGCGATCGATACCTTCACCAAATACCTGGACATTGACGAAGACTTCGCCACTGTGCTGGTTGAAGAAGGTTTCTCTACGCTGGAAGAACTGGCCTACGTGCCAATGAAAGAGCTGCTGGAAATTGACGGTCTGGATGAACCAACCGTTGAAGCCCTGCGTGAACGCGCTAAAAACGCACTGACCACCCTGGCACTGGCTCAGGAAGAAAGCCTTGGCGATAAGAAGCCGGCTGATGACCTGCTGAATCTGGAAGGTCTTGATCGTGCGATTGCGTTCAAGCTGGCTGCCCGTGGTGTTTGTACGCTGGAAGATCTCGCTGAGCAAGGCGTTGATGACCTGGCCGATATCGAAGGTTTAACCGACGAGAAAGCCGGCGAACTCATCATGGCCGCACGTAATATTTGCTGGTTCGGCGACGAAGCGTAATAAACTGTAGCAGGAAGGAACAGCATGACTGATGTAACTGTAAAATCGCTGGCTGCTGAGATTCAGACCTCCGTGGACCGCCTGGTACAGCAATTTGCTGATGCAGGGATCCCGAAGGCCGCTGATGACTCGGTGACCGCGCAAGAAAAACAAACCTTGTTAGCGCACCTGAACCGTGAACACGGCTCTACGCCTGACAAGTTAACGCTGCAGCGCAAAACGCGTAGCACGTTGAACATCCCTGGTACCGGTGGCAAAAGCAAATCGGTACAAATTGAAGTCCGCAAGACGCGCACCTTTGTAAAACGTGATCCGCAAGAGGCAGAACGCCTTGCTGCGGAAGAGCAGGCACAGCGTGAAGCGGAAGAACAAGCTCAGCGTGAGGCAGAAGCCACTGCCAAACGTGAAGCAGAATTAAAAGCTGAACGTGAGGCCGCAGAAAAAGCGAAACGCGACGCCGGTGAAAAAGCGAAGCGTGACGCTGCGGAAAAAGACAAAGTGAGCAATCAACAGACCGACGAAATGACCAAAACTGCCCAGGCTGAAAAAGCCCGCCGTGAAAATGAAGCTGCCGAGCTGAAGCGTAAAGCGGAAGAAGAAGCCCGCCGCAAGCTTGAAGAAGAAGCTCGCCGCGTCGCCGAAGAAGCGCGTCGCATGGCAGAAGAAAACGAGAAGAACGGTGTGAATACCGCTGAACCAACTGAAGACAACAGCGATTATCACGTAACCACTTCTCAGCATGCGCGCCAGGCAGAAGACGATAACGACCGTGAAGTTGAAGGTGGTCGTGGCCGTACTCGCAGTACAAAAGCGGCGCGTCCTGCGAAAAAAGGTAACAAGCACGCTGAATCTAAAGCTGACCGTGAAGAAGCTCGCGCAGCGGTTCGCGGTGGTAAAGGCGGTAAGCGTAAAGGTTCCGCTCTGCAGCAGGGCTTCCAGAAGCCAGCTCAGGCCGTTAACCGTGACGTTGTGATCGGCGAAACCATCACCGTTGGCGAACTGGCTAACAAGATGGCGGTTAAAGGCTCTCAGGTCATCAAAGCGATGATGAAGCTGGGCGCAATGGCCACCATCAACCAGGTCATCGACCAGGAAACCGCACAGCTGGTTGCCGAGGAGATGGGCCACAAAGTTATCCTGCGTCGTGAAAACGAGCTGGAAGAAGCAGTAATGAGCGACCGTGACACAGGCGCAGCGGCTGAACCGCGTGCACCGGTTGTAACCATCATGGGTCACGTTGACCACGGTAAAACCTCTCTGCTTGACTACATTCGTTCTACTAAGGTTGCCTCCGGCGAAGCGGGTGGTATTACCCAGCACATCGGTGCTTACCACGTAGAAACTGAAAACGGCATGATCACCTTCCTGGATACCCCGGGCCACGCAGCGTTTACCTCAATGCGTGCTCGTGGTGCTCAGGCAACGGATATCGTTGTACTGGTTGTTGCTGCCGACGATGGCGTGATGCCACAGACCATTGAAGCTATCCAGCACGCGAAAGCGGCGCAGGTACCTCTGGTTGTTGCGGTCAACAAAATCGATAAGCCAGAAGCCGATATGGATCGCGTGAAGAATGAACTGTCCCAGTACGGCGTTATGCCGGAAGAGTGGGGCGGTGAAGCGCAGTTCATCCCTGTATCTGCAAAAGCGGGTACCGGTATCGACGACCTGCTGAACGCTATCCTGCTTCAGGCTGAAGTTCTGGAGCTGAAAGCGGTTCGTAAAGGTATGGCTAGCGGCGCGGTGATCGAATCCTTCCTGGATAAAGGTCGTGGTCCGGTTGCAACCGTTCTGGTTCGCGAAGGTACTCTGCACAAGGGCGACATCGTTCTGTGTGGTTTCGAATACGGTCGCGTTCGTGCGATGCGTAACGAACTGGGTCAGGAAGTGCTGGAAGCCGGTCCGTCCATTCCAGTGGAAATCCTCGGTCTGTCCGGCGTGCCGGCTGCGGGTGACGAAGTGACCGTCGTTCGTGACGAGAAGAAAGCGCGTGAAGTGGCTCTGTATCGTCAGGGTAAATTCCGTGAAGTTAAGCTGGCTCGTCAGCAGAAATCTAAACTCGAGAACATGTTCGCCAACATGACCGAAGGCGAAGTTCACGAAGTGAACATCGTTCTGAAAGCGGACGTTCAGGGTTCTGTGGAAGCGATCTCCGACTCCTTGCTGAAACTGTCTACCGACGAAGTGAAAGTGAAGATCATCGGTTCTGGCGTAGGTGGTATCACCGAAACCGACGCCACGCTGGCAGCAGCGTCCAACGCTATCCTGGTTGGCTTCAACGTTCGTGCTGACGCTTCTGCGCGTAAGGTTATCGATGCTGAAAGTCTGGATCTGCGTTACTACTCCGTCATCTATAACCTGATCGACGAAGTGAAAGCGGCGATGAGCGGCATGCTGTCTCCTGAGCTGAAACAGCAGATCATCGGTCTGGCTGAAGTACGTGACGTGTTCAAATCACCGAAATTCGGTGCGATCGCGGGCTGTATGGTTACCGAAGGGACCATCAAGCGTCACAACCCAATCCGCGTACTGCGTGATAACGTGGTTATCTATGAAGGCGAGCTGGAATCCCTGCGCCGCTTCAAAGATGACGTTAACGAAGTCCGTAACGGCATGGAATGTGGTATCGGCGTGAAGAACTACAACGACGTTCGCGTTGGCGATATGATCGAAGTGTTCGAGATCATCGAAATTCAGCGTACCATCGCTTAATCTTCGTCAACGGAAGATTGACTGACGTAAGCCGGGATCGCCTCGCGCCACCCGGCAATAATTTTAAAAGGGGCTTTAGCCCCTTTTTTGTCTGGAGAATTTATTATGGCGAAAGAATTTGGTCGCCCTCAGCGCGTCGCGCAGGAGATGCAGAAAGAGATCGCACTCATTCTGCAACGTGAAATCAAAGATCCACGCGTGGGTATGATGACCACCGTGTCTGGCGTGGAAATGTCCCGCGACCTGGCGTACGCCAAGGTGTTCGTGACGTTCCTGAACGACCAGGATGAAGACGCGGTTAAGAACGGTATTAAAGCGCTGCAGGAAGCCTCTGGTTTCATCCGCTCTCTGCTTGGCAAAGCGATGCGCCTGCGTATCGTGCCGGAGCTGACCTTCTTCTACGACAACTCGCTGGTCGAAGGTATGCGCATGTCCAACCTGGTGACCAGCGTGGTGAAACATGACGATGAGCGTCGTGTTAACCCGGCGGACGACAGCAAGGAGGACTGATGAGTCGTCCTCGTCGTCGCGGTCGTGACGTGCATGGCGTGCTGCTGCTGGATAAACCGCAGGGTGCATCCAGCAACGACGTGCTGCAAAAAGTAAAGCGTATTTATAACGCCAACCGCGCGGGCCACACCGGCGCGCTGGATCCGCTGGCTACCGGCATGCTCCCGATTTGCCTGGGTGAAGCGACAAAGTTTTCCCAGTATCTGCTGGATTCAGACAAGCGCTACCGCGTGATTGCCCGGCTTGGCCAGCGCACGGATACCTCCGATGCGGATGGTCAGGTGGTGGAAGAGCGTCCGTTGACCTTCAGCGCAGAGCAGCTTGATGCGGCGCTGGAAAGCTTCCGTGGCGATACGCTACAGGTGCCGTCGATGTATTCGGCACTGAAGTACCAGGGCAAGAAGCTCTACGAATATGCGCGTCAGGGCATTGAGGTTCCGCGCGAAGCCCGTCCGATTACCGTGTATGAGCTACTGTTTATTCGCCATGAAGGTGATGAGCTGGAGCTTGAGGTCCACTGTTCGAAAGGGACCTACATTCGTACCATTATCGATGACCTCGGCGAAAAGCTGGGCTGCGGCGCGCACGTGATCTATCTGCGTCGTCTGGCGGTTAGCACGTACCCGGTCGAACGCATGGTGACGCTTGAGCATCTGCGCGCGCTGGTTGAACAGGCAGAAGCGCAGGGAATCGCGTCAGCAGAGTTGCTGGATCCGCTGCTGATGCCGATGGACAGCCCGGCGGCGGACTTCCCGGTTGTTAATCTTCCTTTAACATCGTCCGTTTACTTTAAGAACGGAAACCCGGTACGCACAGCGGGGGGACCGCTTGAGGGCCTGGTGCGCGTGACGGAAGGTGAGGAAGGCAAGTTTATCGGTATGGGCGAAATGGACGGTGAAGGGCGCGTAGCGCCGCGTCGTCTGGTCGTCGAATATCCGGTCGACGCTTGACGGTGATTACGCCTCACCTTGCGATAAGCAGGGGAGACGAGTAGAATATCGCCGCTTAACGCCTGGTAAATTGTTTAACAATCTGCGGGGCGTACATGGGATAGCTGAATTAGAGATCGGCATCCTTACATTCTTTATACTTTGGAGTTTGAAAATGTCTCTAAGCGTTGAAGCTAAAGCTAAAATCGTTTCTGAGTTTGGTCGTGGTACTAACGACAGCGGTTCTACCGAAGTTCAGGTTGCACTGCTGACTGCACAGATTAACCACCTGCAGGGTCACTTTGCAGAGCACAAAAAGGATCACCACAGCCGTCGTGGTCTGCTGCGTATGGTTTCTCAGCGTCGTAAACTGCTCGACTACCTGAAGCGTAAAGATGTTGCACGCTACACCGCGCTGATCGAGCGTCTGGGTCTGCGTCGCTAAGTCTTGCGAGTTTCAGAAAAGGGGGCCTGATGGCCCCTTTTTTCAACCAGACGGCAGCAATTCAATGGAAACTATTGTATTGTTGCTATAAATGATCTTCATTGCAGAGGTTCGCGCGGCTAATGAGAGGCTTCACCCATGGGGGTGTCGGTTGTCATTAGTCGCGAGGATGCGAAGAAGGTCGGGTTAAATCGTCAGCACACCTGTGGTGTGCTGACAATCATTTGAGAAAGGACAGAATTTTGCTGAATCCGATCGTTCGTAAATTCCAGTATGGTCAGCACACCGTCACGCTGGAAACCGGCATGATGGCACGTCAGGCTACTGCTGCCGTTATGGTAAGCATGGATGACACTGCTGTATTCGTTACCGTAGTTGGCCAGAAAAAAGCTAAACCAGGTCAGGACTTCTTCCCGCTGACCGTTAACTACCAGGAGCGTACCTACGCTGCCGGTAAAATCCCGGGTGGCTTCTTCCGTCGTGAAGGCCGTCCAAGCGAAGGCGAAACCCTGATCGCGCGTCTGATTGACCGCCCGGTTCGTCCGCTGTTCCCGGAAGGCTTCGTAAACGAAGTGCAGGTTATCGCGACCGTTGTTTCCGTTAACCCACAGGTTAACCCGGACATCGTAGCGATGATCGGTGCATCCGCAGCCCTGTCACTGTCTGGTATTCCATTCAATGGCCCAATCGGTGCTGCCCGCGTCGGTTACATCAACGACCAGTACGTGCTGAACCCAACTCAGGAAGAGCTGAAAGAGAGTAAGCTGGACCTGGTTGTTGCCGGTACTGAAGCCGCGGTTCTGATGGTTGAATCTGAAGCGGAACTGCTGAGCGAAGACCAGATGCTGGGCGCTGTGGTATTTGGCCACGACCAGCAGCAGGTTGTTATCCAGAACATCAACGACCTGGTGAAAGAAGCCGGTAAACCACGCTGGGACTGGCAGCCAGAAGCGGCAAACGACGCGCTGAACGCACGCGTTGCTGCACTGGCAGAATCTCGTCTGAGCGATGCTTACCGCATCACTGACAAACAGGAGCGTTACGCTCAGGTTGACGCGATCAAATCTGAAACCATCGCGACGCTGGTTGCTGAAGATGAAGCGCTGGACGCTAACGAGCTGAGCGAAATCCTGCACGCTATCGAGAAAAACGTTGTTCGTAGCCGCGTGCTGGCAGGCGAGCCGCGTATCGATGGCCGTGAAAAAGACATGATTCGTGGCCTGGACGTGCGTACTGGCGTTCTGCCACGTACCCACGGCTCTGCGCTGTTCACCCGTGGTGAAACGCAGGCGCTGGTTACCGCGACCCTGGGTACTGCACGTGACGCACAGATCATCGACGAACTGATGGGCGAGCGCACTGACAGCTTCCTGTTCCACTACAACTTCCCTCCGTACTCTGTGGGCGAAACCGGTATGGTTGGCTCACCGAAGCGTCGTGAAATTGGTCACGGTCGTCTGGCGAAGCGCGGCGTGCTGGCAGTTATGCCAGAAGCAGACAAATTCCCGTACACCGTACGTGTTGTGTCTGAAATCACCGAATCCAACGGTTCTTCTTCCATGGCTTCCGTGTGTGGTGCCTCTCTGGCGCTGATGGATGCAGGCGTGCCAATCAAAGCCGCCGTTGCGGGTATCGCAATGGGTCTGGTGAAAGAAGGCGACAACTACGTTGTGCTGTCTGACATTCTGGGCGATGAAGACCACCTGGGTGATATGGACTTCAAAGTGGCGGGTTCCCGCGACGGTATCTCTGCCCTGCAGATGGATATCAAAATTGAAGGTATCACCAAAGAGATCATGCAGGTTGCTCTGAACCAGGCTAAAGGTGCGCGTCTGCACATCCTGGGCGTGATGGAACAGGCGATTAACGCGCCGCGTGGCGACATTTCTCAGTTCGCACCACGTATCCACACCATCAAGATCAATCCAGACAAGATCAAGGATGTTATCGGTAAGGGCGGTTCCGTAATTCGTGCGCTGACCGAAGAAACTGGCACTACCATTGAAATCGAAGATGACGGTACTGTGAAGATCGCAGCAACCGACGGCGAGAAGGCGAAATTCGCTATCCGTCGCATTGAAGAGATCACCGCAGAAATCGAAGTGGGCCGTATCTATGCGGGTAAAGTAACCCGTATCGTTGACTTTGGCGCGTTCGTTGCCATCGGTGGCGGTAAAGAAGGTCTGGTACACATCTCTCAGATCGCTGACAAGCGCGTTGAGAAAGTGACCGATTACCTGCAGATGGGTCAGGAAGTACCGGTGAAAGTTCTGGAAGTCGATCGCCAGGGCCGTATCCGTCTGAGCATCAAAGAAGCAACCGAGCAGTCTCAGCCTGCTGCGGCACCGGAAGCTCCGGCTGCTGAACAGCAAGGCGAGTAAGGTTGCCGTTTGCCCTCCGCGATAGCGGAGGGCTTATTATCAGGCAGGACGCCTTGTTAAGCCGCCGGGGGACAGGACGTTCATCCAATAGTTGTCTTCGGGAGTGGGAAATGAAGCCTTTTTTGCGCTGGTGTTTCGTTGCGACAGCTTTAACGCTGGCAGGATGCAGCAACTCTGCCTGGCGTAAGAGCGAAGTCCTCGCAGTGCCACTGCAACCGACTTTGCAGCAGGAAGTGATTCTGGCACGCATGGAACAAATTCTTGCCAGTCGGGCTTTAACCGATGACGAACGCGCACAGCTTTTATATGAGCGCGGAGTGTTGTATGATAGTCTCGGTCTGAGGGCATTAGCGCGAAATGATTTTTCACAAGCGCTGGCAATCCGACCTGATATGCCTGAAGTATTCAATTACTTAGGCATTTACTTAACGCAGGCAGGCAATTTTGATGCTGCCTATGAAGCGTTTGATTCTGTACTTGAGCTTGATCCAACTTACAACTACGCGCACTTGAATCGCGGTATCGCATTGTATTACGGCGGTCGTGATAAGTTAGCGCAAGATGATCTGCTGGCGTTTTATCAAGACGATCCTAATGATCCTTTCCGCAGCCTGTGGCTTTACATCGTTGAGCAGAAGCTCGATGAGAAGCAGGCCAAAGAAGCACTACAACAGCGCTTCGAAAAATCGGATAAGGAACAGTGGGGATGGAACATTGTCGAGTTCTACCTGGGCAACATTAGCGAAGCAACGCTGATGGAACGCCTCAAGGCGGACGCAACGGATAACACCTCGCTCGCTGAGCATCTCAGTGAAACCAACTTCTATTTAGGTAAGTACTACCTAAGTCTGGGGGATATGGACAGCGCTACGGCACTGTTCAAATTAGCGGTTGCTAACAACGTACATAACTTCGTTGAGCACCGTTATGCATTGTTGGAATTATCGCTCTTGGGCCAGGAGCAAGACGACCTGGCAGAATCGGACCAGCAATAGCTGACGACATAAACATCAGCCCGTAATCTTTTTGATTGCCATCACCTTCACTGGTGAGGGCGTTGTTGTTCGTCAATACACCTAATTTGAGCCGGTTCACACTTTTCAATGAAAATTGCTAATCATTTTCACGATGAGCTAAGTAGACTGGCCGCCATTAATATCGAGGCACTTGTACTACATGGCTGAATTCGAAACCACTTTTGCAGATCTGGGCCTGAAGGCTCCTATCCTTGAAGCCCTTAACGATCTGGGTTACGAAAAACCATCTCCGATCCAGGCTGAGTGTATCCCACACCTGCTTTCTGGTCGTGACGTGCTGGGCATGGCCCAGACCGGTAGCGGTAAAACTGCAGCATTCTCGCTGCCGCTGCTGAACAACATCGATCCGGACCTGCGTGCACCGCAGATCCTCGTCCTGGCTCCAACCCGTGAACTGGCTGTTCAGGTTGCTGAAGCAATGACGGAATTCTCTAAACATATGCGCGGCGTAAACGTGGTAGCCCTGTACGGCGGCCAGCGTTATGACGTGCAGTTACGCGCCCTGCGCCAGGGCCCACAGATTGTTGTCGGTACGCCGGGCCGTCTGCTGGATCATCTGAAGCGCGGTACCCTGGACCTCTCTAAGCTGAGCGGCCTGGTACTGGATGAAGCAGATGAAATGCTGCGTATGGGCTTCATCGAAGACGTTGAAACCATCATGGCGCAGATCCCGGAAGGTCATCAGACCGCTCTGTTCTCTGCAACCATGCCAGAAGCGATCCGTCGCATTACCCGCCGCTTCATGAAAGAGCCGCAGGAAGTGCGTATTCAGTCCAGCGTGACCACTCGCCCGGACATCAGCCAGAGCTACTGGTCTGTATACGGCATGCGTAAAAACGAAGCGCTGGTGCGTTTCCTGGAAGCGGAAGATTTTGATGCGGCGATTATCTTCGTACGTACCAAAAACGCGACCCTGGAAGTGGCTGAAGCGCTGGAGCGTAGCGGCTACAACAGCGCAGCGCTGAACGGCGACATGAACCAGGCGCTGCGCGAGCAGACGCTTGAGCGTCTGAAAGACGGTCGTCTGGATATCCTGATTGCAACCGACGTGGCAGCACGTGGTCTGGACGTTGAGCGTATCAGCCTGGTGGTAAACTACGACATCCCGATGGACTCCGAGTCTTACGTTCACCGTATCGGCCGTACCGGTCGTGCAGGTCGTGCGGGCCGCGCGCTGCTGTTCGTTGAGAACCGCGAGCGTCGTCTGCTGCGTAACATCGAACGCACCATGAAGCTGACTATTCCAGAAGCTGAGCTGCCAAATGCAGAACTGCTGGGCAAACGCCGTCTGGAAAAATTCGCCGCGAAAGTACAGCAGCAGCTGGAAAGCAGCGATCTGGATCAGTACCGTGCGCTGCTGTCACAAATTCAGCCAACCGCTGAAGGCGAAGAGCTGGATATGGAAACCCTGGCCGCAGCACTGCTGAAAATGGCGCAGGGCGAACGTAGCCTGATCGTGCCACCAGATGCACCGATGCGTCCTAAGCGTGAGTTCCGTGACCGTGACGATCGTTTCGAACGTCGTGGCGACCGTAACGATCGTGGTCCACGCGGTGACCGTCCAGAGCGTGGTGGTGAAGACCGTCCACGTCGCGAGCGTCGTGACGCTGGCGAAATGGAGCTGTATCGCATTGAAGTGGGCCGTGATGATGGTGTTGAAGTTCGTCACATCGTTGGCGCGATCGCTAACGAAGGCGACATCAGCAGCCGTTACATCGGTAACATCAAGCTGTTTGGCTCGCACTCTACCATCGAGCTGCCGAAAGGTATGCCGGGCGAAGTACTGCAACACTTTACCCGCACCCGCATCCTGAACAAGCCGATGAACATGCAGCTGCTGGGCGATGCACAGCCACGTCCTGACCGCGGCGGCGAACGTCGTGGCGGCGGTCGCGGTTTCGGTGGCGAACGTCGTGAAGGCGGTCGCAGCGAAGGTCGCACTGGCGAACCTCGTCGTTTCTCCGGCGAGCGTCGTGAAAACCGTGGCCCACGCCGTGAAGAAGGCACCAGCCGTCGTCGTTTCGGTGACGCGTAAGCCTTTCGCTTCTGACGTAAAGTAAAATATACAGCCCCGATAGTCGCTATCGGGGCTTTTTTTATTCCTTTTGTACTCTTGTACTGGTACAGTGCATCGCATTAAAATGCAAACCACATTTTTGACTGGAGATAAGGCTGTATGGCGACACTAACCACCACCCAAACGTCACCTTCGCTGCTTGGCGGCGTGGTGATCATCGGCGGAACCATTATTGGTGCCGGGATGTTCTCCCTGCCAGTGGTTATGTCCGGTGCGTGGTTCTTCTGGTCGCTGGCGGCGCTGGTCTTCACCTGGTTCTGTATGCTGCATTCCGGGCTGATGATCCTTGAAGCCAACCTCAACTACCGCATTGGCTCCAGCTTCGACACCATCACCAGGGATCTGCTGGGCAAAGGCTGGAACCTGGTCAACGGTCTCTCCATTGCGTTTGTGCTGTACATCCTGACCTACGCCTACATTTCGGCGAGCGGCTCGATTCTGCATCATACCTTCGCGGAGATGTCGCTGAACGTGCCCGCGCGTCTGGCAGGATTGTGCTTTGCGCTGGGCGTGGCGTTTATCGTCTGGATGAGTACCAAAGCGGTGAGCCGCATGACGGCAATCGTGCTGGGCGCAAAGGTCATTACCTTCTTCCTGACCTTCGGCAGCCTGCTCGGGCACGTCACGCCCGCCACCCTGTTTAACGTCGCGGAAGTGAACACCTCCTACACGCCGTACCTGCTGATGACCCTGCCGTTCTGCCTGGCGTCGTTCGGCTACCACGGTAACGTGCCGAGCCTGATGAAGTACTACGGCAAAGATCCGCGCACCATTGTGAAATGCCTTGTTTACGGCACGCTGCTGGCGCTGGGGCTGTACGTGATTTGGCTGCTCGGGACGATGGGCAATATCCCGCGTCCGGAATTTATCGGCATTGCGCAGAAGGGCGGTAATATCGACGTGCTGGTTCAGGCGCTGAGCGGCGTGCTGAACAGCCGCAGCCTGGATCTGCTGCTGGTCATCTTCTCCAACTTTGCCGTGGCGAGCTCTTTCCTCGGCGTGACGCTGGGCCTGTTTGACTATCTGGCGGACCTGTTTGGCTTCGATGACTCGGCGGCGGGCCGCTTCAAAACCGCGCTACTGACCTTCCTGCCGCCGGTTGTGGGCGGCCTGCTGTGGCCGAACGGCTTCCTGTATGCCATCGGCTATGCGGGACTGGCGGCAACCATCTGGGCGGCAATTGTGCCGGCGCTGCTGGCACGTAAATCACGTAAACGCTTCGGCAGCCCGACGTTCCGCGTCTGGGGCGGCAAGCCGATGATTGCGCTGATCCTGGTGTTTGGTGTGGGAAACGCGCTGGTCCACGTGCTGTCGAGCTTTAATCTACTGCCGGTGTATCAGTAACCGCCTCTTTTCGCCCTCTCCCGGTGGGCTGAGGGTTCCCCACAAAATAATGCCTGCACGGAGGACCCCCTCTCCCTTGAGGGAGAGGGCTGGGGTGAGGGGGAACATATGGCTGTTGAGGTAATTCCGTTCACTTTAAATTCCTTGCTACTCTGTAACGGCATGACTTGTGAACGTGCCATGGCGGCTCAGTCGCCGCCGCCCTGGCAACCCGGGCTCCCGGCGGTAAATCGCCGCTTCGCGGTGCCTTCGGCTTATTCCTTCCGGCTTATCGGGGACGGGCGGATGTAACGTCCCTGTAAAGCCGCCCTCTCGGCGCATCCCTGCGCCTCGCCCCGGCCTGCAGGAAACGCCTCAGCGATTTACAGCCGGACCAGGGCGTCGCTGTAATTCATTTATTTTCCTGAAACAACATTCGTCGCTTTCGGTAAAAAAATTACTGGGGATCCCTCAGCCCGAAGGGAGAGGGAGAAAACCGTAGGCCGGATAAGGTGAAGCCGCCATCCGGCAAAAAAACTATCCCACCAACTCTTCTTTCACCTGCATCGCCAGATCAAAGGAATGCAAACGCGCCTGGTGATCGAAAATCTGGCCGTTAACCATAATCTCATCCGCCTGCGTTTCGCGCAGTACCGCTTCCAGCCCGTGACGAATTTTCGTCTTATCGCCTACCAGCGACATGCTCAGCGCCTGCTGCACGCCATACTGCTCGGAGGCGGACCACAGCTGATGCATATTCTCCACCGGTGGCGGCAGCTGGCCCGTCTCGCCACGACGCAGCTTCACGAACGCCTGCTGCATGGAGGTAAACAGGAATTCCGCATCGCGATTGCTGTCGGCTGCAATGATGTTGATGCACACCATCGCATACGGTTTCTCCAGACGTGCAGACGGTTTAAAGTTCGTGCGGTAGAGATGCAGCGCCTGGTGCAGCATATCCGGTGCGAAGTGGGAGGCAAACGCAAACGGCAGGCCCAGCTGAGCGGCGAGCTGCGCGCTGTAGAGGCTTGAGCCTAGCAGCCACACCGGGATCTGCTCGCCGTAGCCCGGAACCGGGCGCACGTGCGGGTTCGGATCCCGCGCGTCGAACCAGTCCACCAGCTCCGCCACGTCGCGCGGGAAGTTATCGATATCGCCGTTCATGTGGCGGCGCAGGGCGCGCATGGTCGGCTGATCGCTGCCAGGCGCACGGCCAAGCCCCAGATCGATTCGGCCCGGATAAAGGGTATTCAGGGTCCCAAACTGCTCGGCAATTACCAGCGGAGCGTGGTTCGGCAGCATGACGCCGCCAGAGCCAAGGTGCAGGGTGGTGGTATTCGCCGCCAGATAGCCAATCAGCACCGAGGTGGCGGCGCTGGCGATGCCGACCATGTTGTGGTGCTCCGCCAGCCAGTAGCGGTGATAGCCACGCTTTTCGGCAAGCTGAGCGAGGTCGAGAGAGTGCGTGAAGGCTTCTCTTGCCGAGGAGCCTTGTGGGATCGGCGCCAGATCCAGCACCGAAAACGGAATGGTTTTATCAGTCATAACAGCTCACTTTGTCGACGGTGAATCTTTAATACTGCATTAAAGTTTACTAACCGTTGTTAACAAAGTGAGCCTTTTTTAGGCCTGAAGTTCCAGCCCGGCCAGACGTTTCCAGTAACCGTTACAGTCGCTGTTTGCCGTAAGCGGCAGCGGCGACGCGCCGTTTTCATTGGCGCGGAAGTCGTCCAGCATCGCGAACACGCTGGTATCCAGCGGCGAAAGACGCACTATATCCACCAGCCCGTCCATCGACGCCAGCTCGTTACCGAGGTTGTAGACGTAGCCGCTCATGGTCTGAATGCCGTTGAGGACAAACACCTGCTGGTTCTCCTGCGACAGCATGCTGCGCCCGTTAGGGTACTTAATGCAGCAGGTTTCACACTCGTCTTTGGGGCGATCTTCAGAACGCGCGGTGAAGCAGCGGGCAGAATAGGCCAGCGGGAGATGGCCATAGCTCAGCACTTCCACTTCAAATTGATTGCGAATGCCAAGCTCTTCACACTGGGCGAGCAGGTTTGCCAGCCAGTCGCGGGAGAGTTCTACCGGCATACACCAGCGCGTCATCCCCTGTTTGAGCAGCAGGCGCAGGGTCACCGCGTTATAGCAGTTCAGGGCATGGCCCGCGACAAACGGTAGCTTACGCTCGGCACACATGTTCACCACGCCGAGATCGCTCGCCTCCAGCAGAAACTCGCCGTTTTCCACGTAGCGCTTCAGCTCGCCCAGTTCCGAAGACGCCTGCACCAGCGCCAGCGTGGAGAGCACCACCTGCTTGCCGCTGCCTGCCAGGCTTTTTGCCATCTCCAGCCAGTCGCCCACTTTCGTGGCGCGGCGCTTGCTGCATACCGCTTCGCCGAGGTAAATCACGTCGGCGCTGCTGGTCGCCGCCTGTTGATAAAAATCTTCCAGCGTCTCTTTTGGCCAGTAGTAGAGCACCGGCCCTAATGAATATTTCATGGTTATCTCACTGCCATTTACGGTGATACGCGCCGAGCGTGGTTTGCGTGCCTTCGGACATTGCGCCGAGGGTCTCCATCCACGCCGGCTGCGCGGCGTAATTCTGCGGGTCCGCCATGCAGCGGTCGATGGCCTGACGCCACACCTTCGCGACCTGGCTCACGTAGGCCGGGCTGCGCTGGCGGCCTTCGATTTTCACCGAGGCAATATTGGCGGCCAGCAGTTCCGGTAGCAGCTCCAGCGTGTTGAGGCTGGTGGGCTCCTCCAGCGCGTGGTAGCGCTCGCCGTCCACCAGATAGCGGCCTTTGCACAGCGTCGGGTAGCCCGCGTTTTCCCCGTCCTGATAGCGGTCGATTAACACTTCGTTCAGGCGCGACTCCAGCCCCTGCGGCGTTTGCTGCCAGCGAACGAAGCGGGCAGGCGAGCAGGCGCCCACGGTATTAGGCGATTCCCCGGTTAAATAGGAGGAGAGATAGCAGCGGCCTTCGGCCATGATGCACAGGCTACCGAAGGCAAAAACTTCCAGCGGTACTGGCGTGACGCGCGCCAGTTGCTTAACCTGATGAATAGAGAGCACGCGCGGCAGCACCACGCGAGCCACGTCAAAATGTCGATGGTAAAAACGCACCGCCTCTTCGTTCGTCGCGGATGCCTGAACCGAGACGTGGCGCTCAATGTGCGGGTAGCGTTCTGCCGCATACTCAAGCATGGCAAGGTCGGCCAGGATCAGCGCATCGGCGCCCAGCTGGGCGGCCATATCCACGGCGCGCTGCCAGCGGGAATAGCCATCAGGATGGGCGAAGGTGTTGATGGCGATATGCAGCTTGCGGCGGTGCTGGTGAACGAAGTTAACGGCCTCCTGGAGCTTCTTCTCCGTAAAGTTAAGGCCAGCAAAATGGCGGGCGTTAGTATCATCTTTCAGCCCGATATAGACCGCGTCGGCCCCATTTTCAATGGCCGCCTTAAGCGCCGGAAGGTTTCCGGCAGGGCAGAGCAGCTCCATAATTTATCCCGATGTTGTCGATCGCAGGGATCGTAAAAAATGTTAACGAGCTGGGATTTTAATTAACCCATACGCGACAATTTTTGATTTAAGGCAGCTAATGGCGTATTGATGGCACCAATAATGAGGAGCACCGGACTACGGTTTGTTGATTTACGCCGCTATCTTCTTGTCGGGATATGGCAAAATAGCAGGATTATAGCTATCAGGGAGTAAAGCTCGTGCTGGATAAACTGCGTTCACGTCTCGTACAATTTGGTCCATCAATGCTGAGCGTGCCGGTAAAGCTGGCGCCGTTCGCGCTTAAGCGCCAGGTGCTGGAACAGGTATTGACCTGGCAGTTCCGTCAGGCGCTGCAGGACGGTGAGCTGGAGTTTCTGGAAGGCCGCTGGTTAAGCATCGAAGTGCGCGATATCGGGCTGCGCTGGTTTACTTCCGTTGAGAACGATCGGCTGATCGTTCGTGAGTCCGCCGAGGCGGATGTAAGCTTTAGCGCCGACGCCAGCGATCTGCTGATGATTGCCGCGCGCAAGCAGGATCCCGATACGCTGTTCTTCCAGCGTCGTCTGGTGATTGAGGGCGATACGGAGCTTGGCCTGTACGTCAAAAATTTAATGGATGCCATTGAGCTTGAGCAGATGCCGAAGGCGCTGCGCGTGATGCTAATGCAAATGGCAGATTTCGTTGAGGCCGGGCTGAAAACCCCGCCGGACAGTAAACACACTTCAGTAGGTGAGCCATGCTGATTCGAGTCGAAATTGGGATTGATGCGCCGGGCATCGACGCGTTGTTACGCCGCTCTTTTGCGGGGGACGGCGAAGCGCAGCTGGTTCACGATCTTCGCGAAGATGGCCTGATTACCCTGGGCCTGGTTGCCACCGATGATGAAGGGCAGGTGGTCGGCTACGTGGCGTTCAGTCCGGTAATTGTTCAGGGCGAAGAGTTACAGTGGGTTGGCATGGCGCCGCTGGCGGTGGATGAAAACTACCGCGGCCAGGGCCTGGCACGTCAGCTGGTTTATGAAGGGCTGGATTCACTGAATGAATTTGGCTATGCCGCCGTCGTGGTACTGGGCGAACCGGCATTTTACGAACGTCTGGGTTTTGAGCCGGCGGCCAAACACGATCTGCACTGCCGCTGGCCGGATACGGAAGCGTCCTTCCTGGTCCATCCTCTGGCGGGCGACGCGCTCGATGGCGTTAGCGGCCTGGTTGAGTATCACGATCGTTTCAATCGCTTTTAAGCAGGCTGTCGCGTAGCGCCTCAAAAGAGCCGTCCCCGTTGACGAGACGCTCTTTCTGGCGCTTCGTCAGCTGTTTGATGCGGTACTCCAGCCTGAGCGCCAGCGATCTGTCGCCCACGGCGGCTGAAAAAGCCAGCTTAAGCTCACCTTTCCCCCGCAGCGCTTTTGCCCCTTTTCCCGTTTGATGTTGTAAAAAACGCCGTTCCACATCGGTGGTGATCCCGGTGTAGAGCGCGTTATCGGCGGTTCGAACAAGATAAAGAAACCAGCACACGGTAAGCAGATTCAGTATGTTAAGGTGAGCGCACCATAGCATGAGAGAGAGCGAAAATGGAAACACTGGCCGCCATCAGCCGCTGGCTGGCAAAGCAGCACGTCGTCACCTGGTGCGTCTGTAAAGACGGGGAGATGTGGTGCGCGAACGCGTTTTATTACTACGACCCCGAGCGCGTCGCCTTTTACGTGATGAGTGAAGATAAAACGCGGCATGCGCAGATGTCGGGCCCGCAGGCAAGCGTGGCGGGCACGGTAAACGGTCAGCCTAAAACCGTTGCGCTGATCCGCGGGGTTCAGTTCACGGGCAAAATCCGTCGTCTGGAAGGAGAGGAAAGCGACGCGCAGCGTAAACGCTACACTCGCCGCTTCCCGGTTGCCGCTGCGCTAAAAGCCCCAGTGTGGGAAATCCGCCTCGATGAGCTGAAATTTACCGACAACACGCTGGGCTTTGGCAAGAAGCTGCACTGGTTACGCGCCGAGCAGGCGTAACGCTTCGCGGTTAAACGCCGGGAGATCGTCCGGCGTACGGCTGGTGATCAGCTGGTCGTTGTCGTTAACCACTTCCTGGTCGTAAAACTCGGCGCCGGCGTTTTTCAGGTCAATGACGATCGGTTTCACCGCGGTCAGCTTGCGCCCGCGCACCACCTCCGCGCTGATCAGCAGCTGCGGACCGTGACAGATGGCAAAGACCGGCTTACCGGTGCGGACGAAGTCACGGGTGAAGGTGACGAAACGCTCGTCTCCGCGCAGGGAATCCGGTGAATGGCCGCCCGGTAGCAGCAGGGCGTCGAAATCAGACGGGCTGACGTTATCAATGGATTCGTCAATGGTCACGCTGGCTTCGCCCTTGTGGCCCTTCACGGTTTTACCCGCTTCTTTCTCGATGGTGACCACCTCGTGGCCCGCCTTGCGGAATGCCTCTGCTGGCGACGTAAATTCTGAATCTTCAAACTCGTCGGTAATCAAGACTGCGATTTTTTTACCCATGCTTCCTCCGTTGTTTTCGCTTCAGACTGTTTTTTTCCCGTTTGTGGTAAATACTTACCGGTAACAGACTTTTAAGTGTGGTAGAGCAGGCCCAGATCGCAAACGGACAATTCTGTAAAGGGGAAAAGATGAGTCAGGTACTGATTACCGGTGCTACCGGGCTGGTGGGTGGACACCTGCTGCGGCTGCTGATCCAGGATCGTCATATCAACTACATCGCCGCGCCGACGCGTCGGCCGCTGCTGGACGTCACCGGCGTCTTTAACCCGCACGATCCACAGCTCACCGACGCCCTGGCGCAGGTGCAGGATCCTGTCGATATCGCCTTTTGCTGCCTGGGCACCACCCGACGGGAAGCGGGCAGTAAAGAGGCGTTTATCCATGCGGATTACACGCTGGTGGTGGATACCGCCCTGACGGCGAAAAAGCTGGGGGCAAAGCATTTCCTGGTGGTCAGTTCCCACGGCGCCAGCGCCGGCTCGCCGTTTTTTTACAACAGGGTGAAGGGCAAAATGGAAGAGGCGCTGATTGCGCAGAAGTGGGAGCGCCTGACCATCGTGCGGCCTTCCATGCTGATGGGCCACCGTGATGAGCGGCGTTTTAACGAGTCTTTTTTCGCTCCGCTTTTTCGCATCCTGCCGGGTAACTGGAAGTCCATCGAGGCGCGGGACGTCGCACAGGCCATGTTGAAAGAGGCGCTGGCACCGTCGCAGGAGGGCGTAAATATTATCCCGTCGGCAAAACTGCGTGAAATCGCGCAGGGCGAGGCGTAAACTTCCCCGGCTTATTAAATAACACCTTCCGGGGAATGGTATGACTGGTCAGTCTTCATCTCAGGCGGCAACACCCGTTCAGTGGTGGAAGCCCGCACTTTTCTTTCTCGTGGTCATCATTGGCCTCTGGTATGTGAAATGGCAGCCGTACTACGGTAAAGCCTTCACCGCCGCCGACACCCACAGCATTGGCAACTCTATTCTCGCTCAGCCAGATTCCAGCCCGCTAAAGGCGGCGTGGGATTACGCTATGGTCTATTTTCTCGCGGTGTGGAAAGCCGCGGTGTTGGGCGTGCTGCTGGGGTCGTTGATTCAGGTACTTATCCCGCGTAACTGGCTGGTGAAAACCTTAGGCCAGCCGCGCTTGCAGGGGACGCTGCTGGGAACGATTTTCTCCCTGCCGGGCATGATGTGCTCCTGCTGCGCCGCACCGGTGGCTGCGGGCATGCGCCGTCAGCGCGTGTCGATGGGCGGCGCGCTCGCCTTCTGGATGGGTAACCCCCTGCTGAACCCGGCGACGCTGGTGTTTATGGGCTTCGTGCTCGGCTGGCATTTTGCGTTTATCCGGCTGGCGGCTGGCCTGCTGACGGTGGTGCTTGTCGCTACGCTGGTACAGCACCTGGTGAAAGACAACGAGGCCGGGCCTGCCTCCGTTGAGCTGGACGTCAGCGAGCCGCAGGGCAGTTTCTTTGCTCGCTGGGGCAAAGCGCTGTGGCAGCTGTTCTGGAGCACCATTCCGGTTTATATCCTGGCCGTACTGGCGCTGGGGGCGGCGCGCGTCTGGCTGTTCCCGCATGCGGATGGTGCTATCGACAACACGCTGATGTGGGTGATTGCGATGGCGGTGGCCGGGTGCCTGTTTGTGATCCCAACCGCGGCGGAAATCCCGATTATTCAGACCATGATGATGGCCGGGATGGGTACCGCACCGGCGCTGGCATTGCTCATCACGCTGCCGGCGGTGAGCCTGCCGTCGCTTATCATGCTGCGTAAGTCATTCCCGGCAAAAGCGCTGTGGCTGACGGCGGGGCTGGTGGCGTTGAGCGGGGTAATCGTGGGGAGTATGGCGCTGGTATAAAAAAAGCCCGGTGGCGCTACGCTACCGGGCTTACCGTCAGGTTCAGCTTACTTGATGTAGGTAAAGGCGGTGGTGACGTGCTTCACGCCGCTCACCCGGCTGGCGATATCCGCTGCCGCTTTCCCTTCACGCTCGGTCACCAGGCCCAGCAGGAACACTTCGCCGTTCTCCGTGGTCACCTTCACGTTTGAGGATTTTACCTGGTCAGTACCCAGCAACTGGGAACGCACCTTGGTGGTGATCCAGGTATCAGATGACGCGGTGCCGAGGCCAATCGGCTGGCCCTGGCGGATCTCGTTAAACACTTCCGCCGTGCCTTCTACGCCCATCGCGATCTGTTTGGCGCGTGACGCCAGTTCAGGATTTGGCGCCTGGCCTGCCAGCAGCACTTTGCCCTGATAGGCCGTCACGTTGATGCGTGCTTCCTTCTTGATCTGTTCGTCTTTCGACAGCGCGCTGTTCACGCGCAGCTCAAGCGTACCGTCATCCACCTGCGTTCCAACGGTACGCGGATCGGTCGCTGCTTTGGTGCCGACCGCTGCGGTACCAACTACAGCGGCGGCGATGCATCCCTGAAGCAGTAATGCAGACATCACGACTGCAAGGGCCGATAAAACCTTCATGAGAACTCCTTAGTCATCCTGGTGAGGGAAAAGCGTGTTATCGATCAGATCGCATAAGCAGTTCACCGTGAGCATATGCATCTCCTGGATGCGGGCGCTACGGTGCGAAGGAATGCGGATCTCCACATCCTGCGGCCCCAGCAGGCCAGCCAGTTCACCGCCGTCGTAACCGGTCAGGGCGACAATCGTCATGTCCCGGGTCACTGCCGCTTCAACCGCCTTAACGATATCCCGGCTGTTGCCGCGCGTGGAGATCGCCAGCAGCACGTCTCCGGCATGGCCTAAGGCGCGCACCTGCTTGGCGTAAATTTCGTCATGCAGACGATCGTTGGCAATCGCAGTTAAGACCACGTTATCGGTGTTAAGTGCAATGGCCGGTAAACTCGGGCGCTCGGTTTCGAAGCGGTTGATCATGCTGGCAGCAAAATGCTGTGCGTTGGCGGCGGACGTGCCGTTGCCACAACAGAGGATTTTGTTGCCGTTGAGCAGCGACTGAACCAGCGTCATCGCCGCGCGGGAGATCGCGTCCGGAAGGGCTTCCGCCGCGGCGATCTGCGTTTGAATGCTTTCTGTGAAGCACACTTTAATTCTTTCGAGCACGGTATCCCTTTAAAATCTTATTTAAGCGTCTTCGCCAAACGCGTTTTTAAGCCATTCGATCGCATTTCCGGTGAAGGCTACCACATCGAAACGGCAATCCACAGTATCAAAACTCCCATTATGGCGGGCAAGCCACAAGTGGGCAGTCTGTAATAATTTATGTTGTTTGGCGAGCGTCACGCTGGCGGCAGCACCGCCAAAACGGGACGACTGTCGGTAGCGTACTTCAACAAACACGGTGGTCTGACCGTCTTTCATGATCAGATCAATCTCGCCGCCGCGCCCGCGAACGTTGGCGGCGACAAAGCGCAGTCCTTTGCCTTCAAGCCAGCGGCGCGCCTTTAACTCCCACGCGTCGCCGGTCTGTTTGCGGCTTAACTGGCCGGGACAATCTGCCCCTGCTGGTATTTGAGCCATGATAACTTCCTGTTAATCACACAATCCTGGTTGGCGGTCAGATCGCCGGTATTACCGTTAAGCTCAAAGCCCGGTACCTGACGCATCTGGGTGAAGTGGTTCGCCAGCGCCCAGGCATCGACGCCCATCGCGTACAGGCGCGCCAGGGAGTAATCATTGCGCACCGCGCCCAGCGCCTGCTGCATCAACTGCGGGTTGCTGCCTGCCAGCATGGGGATCTCGCTGTATTGCAGTCCTTCCATCTCCAGACGGAAGTCCGGGCCAGCGGTACCCTGGGCGCTGCGCGAGCTGGCGTAAAGGGTTGCGCCGCTCTGGCTACCGTTACGCATGGCGATCATGGGTTTGATAAAGGCGATCTCTTCAGGCGTGGCGACGATGTAGGCCGAATCCACTTTACCGCCGCCGCTGATTTGCGCGTCGGTTGGCGGTGCCGGGATCGTCAGGCCGCCGATGGTAACGCTCTGCTGCTGCGGCAGGCTGGCGGACACCGGGCTACCGTTGAGGGCAATACCGGCACCGCCGTTCACGCCCGCTCTCAGTTCGGAAGCGGAGCCAAATTTCTGCTGCAATACTACGCCACCGCCGAGGGACTGCCACTCTTCAGCAAACGCGTTGGCTACGCGGTCTCCCAGCGTGCTGCGCGGGATCAGCAGCAGCGGCGCCTGCTTGCCCTGCTCGTGAATATGACGCGCCGCATCGCGGGCTTCATCTTCCGGTGAAAGGGCGAAGTAACAGATATTGGCGCGGTTCTGAACCTGCTCAGGCTGGTTAAGCGCCAGCACGTTCAGCGTGGTATTGCTCTTCATCAGCGTTTCCACGTTGTTTTTCAACAGCGGGCCGACAACGATGCTGGCGCCGTCCTGCTGAACCTGCGCCAGCACCTGGTCGAGCGGCTGAGCGCTGGTGTCGTAGATTTTCAGCTCTGCGCCCGGGTTAGCGCTGGTGGTTGCCACCGCCTGCTGCTGCGCTGCGGGCTGCTGTTCCGGCTGTACTGTTTGCGGCTGAGGCTGTTCGGCCGTGACGGGAGCCGGGGTTTCAGCCGGTGCCTGCGTCGCTACGGGCGCTGGCGTGGCGGCTGGCTGCGTGGCTGGCGCAGTGACCGGATTCTGCAGCGTACCCTGCGCAGGGGTTTGCGCGGTGGTCAGGTCGTCGGTTTCAGCAGCCGACGGGCTGACAACGTCGTTCACGTTTGCCGCCTGCGCCGCTTGTGCAGGCACCGCGCTGCCGGTAACGGCGGTGGTGCCGTTTTTCGCCGCTTCAAAACCCTGCTGAATGGCGCGGCCAAACACCGCCGCCTGGCCGTTTAACGGCAGCAGCAGGGCGATTTTGCTGGTGGAGGCGGGCTTAAAGTTTTGCACGTTCACCAGCTGCGTTGGCAGCATTTTTGCTCCCGGGTTTTGCGGGTAGCGCTTTTGCCAGTCGGTAATGCCGGCTTTCAGCATGTTCGGATCGCTGCGGTTGTTGAACCACATCTGCTGAAGATCAAGCCAGCCCTGCAGGACGTTTTCATCGGCGTTAATGACCAGCGCCCGTGCCTGCTCCTGGGTCATGGAGGCGAGCGCCTGCCAGGTCGCATCAATATTTTTCTGCTTGTCCGCACCCGCGAGCAGAGGCTCCTGAGCAATCAGCGCCCGGAGCAGCGTCAGGGAAGGGCGGCCCTGCTCAGCGGTGATGCCGGCCTGCCAGAAACGGGCCTGCTGGTTTTTATCCAGCGCGCTCAGATCGATATTGCCGAGGATCTTCTTCGCCCCGTCGTAATCTTTCTGCGCCACTTTCAGCTCTGCCGACAGCAGCGTCTGCTCACGACGCTGCTCGTCGTTGAGCGACTGCGGCAGCTGGCTGAACAGTTCGGCGGCCTGCTGGGTTTTCCCTTCTTTCAGCAGAGCACGAATGGCGAGTAATTGCCAGTTGGTCTTGGTATCATTTGAGCTCTGCGACATTTGTTGCAGATAAAAGCCAGAATCAGCCTGAGCGGATCCCTGCATATGAGCAGTGCTCTGGTCGGGTGCCTGGGTGCCACAGCCTGCGAAGATCAGGGCTGCGAGCAGAAGCGGCACGCCGCGCGTGGCTTTTTTTCGAAGAAACGTTAACGGTACCATACTGTATCCAGTGATTTTTTTTACGCAATGCTCAATATTAAATCGGCAATACGGACGAAACAATGAAACAACACGAAACGGCAGATAATTCTCAAGGCCAGCTTTATATTGTACCTACTCCTATCGGGAATTTGTCTGATATTACCCAACGTGCACTCACTGTATTGCAAGCTGTTGATTTAATTGCTGCTGAAGACACGCGCCATACCGGTTTACTGCTGCAACATTTCGCGATTAACGCCCGTTTGTTTGCCCTGCACGATCACAATGAGCAACAAAAGGCCGAAACGCTGGTGGTGAAGCTTAAAGAGGGGCAGAACATCGCGCTGGTCTCCGATGCGGGCACGCCGCTGATTAACGACCCCGGCTACCATCTGGTGCGCACCTGCCGTGAAGCCGGGATCCGCGTTGTGCCGCTGCCGGGGCCGTGCGCCGCGATTGCTGCGCTGAGCGCCGCGGGCCTGCCGTCCGACCGTTTCTGCTATGAAGGTTTCCTGCCCGCCAAATCCAAAGGCCGCCGTGACGTATTAAAGGATCTTGAAGCTGAGCCGCGTACCCTGATTTTCTACGAATCCACTCACCGCCTGCTGGAAAGCCTGGAAGATATGGTCACCGTCTGGGGAGAAGGTCGCTACGTGGTGCTGGCGCGTGAACTGACCAAAACCTGGGAAACCATCCACGGCGCGCCTGTAGGCGAACTGCTGGCGTGGGTGAAGGAAGATGAAAACCGCCGCAAGGGTGAAATGGTGCTGATTGTCGAAGGCCATAAGGCGCAGGAAGACGCGCTCCCTGCCGACGCGCTGCGCACCCTGGCCCTGCTACAGGCCGAACTGCCGCTTAAGAAAGCGGCGGCACTGGCGGCGGAAATCCACGGCGTGAAGAAAAATGCGCTGTATAAGTATGCGCTGGAGCAGCAGGGGGAGTAAGCCAGATGAGCCGCTATCAGCCTCCTTTTACCATCACACCCTCGATTCTCAATCAGGTTGTTGAGATCGGTGAGCTATTAGGGCACTGGGCGGCACATTCAGGGAGAACCTCTCCGCTACTGCGCAAAGAGAACCGAATCCGCACAATCCAGGCTTCTCTGGCCATTGAGCATAACTCTCTGACGACCGGGCAAGTAACGGCAATTATGGAGGGTAAGCGCGTGCTCGCGCCTGAAAAAGACATTCAGGAAGTGCGTAACGCGATTCTTGCTTATGAGAAATTGCCCGAATGGAAACCCTGGAAGCTTAAAGACTTGCTTAGTGCACACCGGTTATTAATGACTGGGCTGGTCGATAATCCTGGCAAGCTCAGGAATGGGGATGTAGGGATCTACCGTGGGAATCTGTTAGTCCATATGGCTCCGCCAGCCTCTCAGATGAACCGTCTTATCGACGATCTTCTTTCCTCGCTTAAGCAAACCGATCTTCACCCTCTGATTGCCAGCTCGGTATTTCATTACGAGTTTGAGTTTATTCATCCCTTTTCAGATGGAAATGGCCGCATGGGGCGGCTGTGGCAAACGTTGATCTTAAGCCAGTGGCGTGCAGAACTGGCATGGTTGCCCGTTGAGACGCTCATTCATTTCCAGCAAGCGCGCTATTACCAGATTTTAGGACAATGCGATCGGGCCAGTGATTGCACGGCATTCGTGGAGTTTATGCTGCAAAATATGGCCGAAGCTTTGCGGGAAGGCATAGGGATGTCGTCTGTAATGTCGGAAGAAATGTCGGAAGAAATGTCGGAAAAGGAAAATGCTATCCTTGAACTTCTTACCGTCCAACCGCAAATGACAGCGGTGATGCTGGCATCTGTATTGGGCGTAACTTCCCGCACCGCGGAACGTTATCTCCGTTCTTTGCAAACAAAAGGTAGATTAAAACGCCTCGGGGCAAGGAAAGGAGGAAGCTGGCAGGTCATGGCTTAACCTGCCAGCTGAACGCTATTATTTTCCTGGTAATGCTTCAAACACCAGCGTTTCCAGCGGCTTCAGGGTAATCACTACCGCGTTTTTATACTCCTCCGGTACGCTATCGTTACTGCCGTACACCGCTTTTAAACCAAATTGCGTCGTGCCGTTCATCGGGACCTCAAAGTCTCTGGCAAGATCCAGATAGTAGCTTTGCGGCTTGTCCGACGGGTTACGCAAGCCGATAATCGCTTTGTCCTTGCTCCACGACGCCCAGCCGTAAACCTCAAGCGCCGTCGGATCTCCGCCGATCCAGTGGGTATCGACCAGCACGCTGGCGTTATCCCGGGACCACTTCGCGGCCTGCGCCAGGACATCCCACTTCGCCTTGTTGAGCATGGATGGAGTGATGTACAGCTCCTGCAACTGGGTGCCGGTAGCGAAATAGCTCCATACCTGGTCGGCAAAGTCGCTGTCCGTTTGCACCTTCTCCAGGCCGTAATACGCGTTCTCCGCGCTGACGATCCCGTGATACATCAGGGAGTTCAGCGGGAAAAGCGGACCTTTACGCACGATGGAGCGATACGTTTCCGCATCGCGGTAGGTCATCCACTGCTGAACCGGCGTGCCGGGACCGTACAGGTTGATATCATCTCCCTGACGCCAGATGGAATCGGCGTAGAACAGCCAGGAGGGGCTGGCGTTGGTACCGGTCGTCAGGTTAATAAACAGATTCGGATTGGCGCTGCGCATGTTATGCAGCAGAGCGATAGAGGCGTCAAAATCCGAGGCGAACGGGCTGCCCTTAATATGCGAATTGGCATTGCCCATCCCGTCGAGCTTGAACGAGGTTATGTGCTCGTTTTTGATAAGCTTAACGATCTGCTCATTAAAGTTTTTAAAATAGTTCGGGCCCGACAGCGCCAGCTTCCCGTCTACCGTTTCGAAACCGTACTCTTTTGCATGCGAGACGCGCGTGTCGCGCGGTTTGTTATATCCGCCCCACGGCGAGAGCCACAGGCCGACGGAGCTGTGCAGGCTGTCCGCTTTCTCCCGTACCTTGCCAAAACCGTTGCTGAAAGCCGGGCCAAACAGCCAGCGCCCGGTCAAATCATCCCAGCCATCGTCCAGCAGGAAAGCATCCAGCGCCACGCCGCGCCCGGTAATAAATTCCTTATTCCATTCATCCATGCGCCCCAGCACATCCTGCTCGGAGTAGGGGGTAAAGAAGCCAATATCCATCCAGCTGTTGTAGTGTAAATAAGGCTTATACGGACGCGGACGGACGGCATTAATAAACTGGTTTACGCTGCGGCGCAGCTGGCTGGTCTCCGGGAAGGTGCCAAAGTACGTGGTGTAGCTGACCGGGGCGTCTGGCTGAACAGGGGTTTTCAGCTCCACGTTGAGGTTGGTCGTCGCCTCATAGGCATAGGTGTTAACGATGGGTTTATTCGGCAGGATAAAGAACGAGTCTGCGACGATCGGCGAGCTATTAATTGCCCCGTCTACATAAGGTGCCTGAGACTGCTTTTTGGTCGGGAAGAAGGTAATTTTCGCTACATCCCGCGGCTGCCCAACGGCGGCGATGGTGTAGTCGATGCTGGCGTATTTGCCCTTCACCAGGTTCAGCTTCACCGTCACGTTGAATTGCGGATGGGTGAAATCGATGACGATCCCGCTGTCCTGCTTTTCGACATGCCTGATTTTAAAATCCGCCGTGTGGATCTTACTCTCGTCCGGCAGCGTCAGAAAAAACAGCTCCTGCGGCTGGAGCGGACGTTGAGTTCTGGTGTCTTTAACCACTACCGTCGAGTTTGCATCATCAAACGACAGGGCAATATTGTCGTTATTGAGCGTGTAGTTCGCTGCCGCCGCGCTATGGGAAACGCACAGGGCAAGCATGGAGAGTGTGAGGATTTTTTTCATCAGCGTAAGTTCCTTTTTGATCAGGCTTCTGCCGGAAGCAGCAGGCGGTTAGCCGAACCGCAAACGGTAATTTTGCTTCTGACCACCTCTTTCATGGCGTCCATACCGACCCGCATATAGAAGCGCGGATCGTTACCCTGCGGGTTTTGGGCAAACCAGGCTTTAACCGCGTCAGAAAAGGCGATTTTCAGCTCGGTAGCCACGTTGACTTTGCACACACCCAGCTCAATGGTGCGACGAACATCTTCATCCGGCACGTCGCTCGCGCCGTGCAGCACCAGCGGCACGGTGACCACTTTGCGGATCTCGGCCAGCCGCTGGAAGTCGATTTTGGGACGCCTGGTATACAGGCCGTGCGCGGTGCCGATGGCGACGGCGAGGCTGTCGACGCCGGTCAGTTCGACAAAGCGTTTCGCTTCCTGCGGGTCGGTGAGAAACGCGCTTTCGTCGTCGACGCTCATGTCATCTTCCACGCCGCCCAGTCGGCCCAGCTCGGCCTCGACGCTACAGTCGTTAAGGTGGCAAAAATCAACCACCGACTTCACCAGCTTCACGTTTTGTTCAAACGGATAGTGGCTGCCGTCGATCATCGCGCTGCGCACGCCTGCGTTGACCTTACGACGAATATCGTCGAGGGACTCGTGGTGATCGAGATGCAGCGCCAGCGGCATGTCGTAGGTTAACGAGTACGCGCTGCACAGGGCGTAGATCTCTTCCAGGGCAATGTGCTTAAACGTGCCCGGCGTGCCCGCGAGGATCACCGGCGATCGCATTTCGCTACAGACTTCGAGGATCGCCTGGATCGTCTCCGCGTTGTGGATGTTGAACGCCGGCACGGCGTAGCCTTTTGCCTGCGCGTCCTGGAGGAGATACTTCGTTGAAATAATGCTCATGGTGCGATCCTCTTAAGCCTGCCACGGATGAATAACAACGCCCTGCACCACGCGGTTTACCGTTCCGCTGGCAGATGGCGTATCGGGCGTATTTCCCACGCTGAGGGACTGGGAAAGCGCAAAGACCTGGGCGTACATCAGGAAGCAGAACGCCTGTTCCATATCAATAAACGGGCGGGAAGGCGGCAGCAGGATGTGCGGACCCGCTTCAATCACCGGATTGTTTTCGGCGGCGACGGCGACAACGCGAAGAGCCTGACGATCGCGGCGCAGTTCGGCCAGCAGATCGAGATCGTACTGACGGGTATACGGATGGCTGGAGACAAACACCACCACCAGCGTTTCGTTATCCACCAGCGATTTGGGCCCGTGACGGAAGCCCGTTGGGGAATCGTAGAATGCCGCCAGCTTGCCCGCCGTCAGTTCCAGCACCTTCAGCGCCGCTTCGCGCGCCGCGCCCTGCAGGCCGCCGCTTCCCAGGTAGACGATCCTTTTCCACGGTTCGTTACCAAATACGCCCTGACGAAAATCGCCGAGAGAGGTGAGGATCGCCTGACAGCGATCGGCCACGTCGCGGAAGCTGCGGCTGCCGATCGCGTCTGGCGCGAATACCGCCAGGCAGCTTGCCATCATGGTGGTAATACTGCTGGTCATCGCGAAGCCGCGATCGTGCGTTTCGGCAGGCATCAGAAGGGCATAAGCGTTATCGCTGTTGACGGCATTCTGGTACAGGCTGCCCGCCTCGTTACAGGTGATAGACAGGTGATAGCACTCCGGCACGAACTGATTGGCCAACTCTACCGCCGCCACGCTCTCCGGGCTGTTACCGGAACGGGCAAACGAAACCAGCAGCAGCGGATGTGCCGGGCTGAAGTAATCCATCGGGTTCGTGACCAGATCGGTTGTCGGTATGGCGGAAACGTTTTTCCCGGTGTGGCTCGCAAGCCATGGCGCAATGATATCGCCTATAAACGCGGAGGTGCCCGCGCCGGTCAGCACGATCCGCAGATTGGGCTTGCGCAGCAGCGGCGTCAGGAAACCGTCAATCGAGGAGCGCAGATTATCGATATTGGTGAGCGAGCGGATCCAGCTGGCAGGCTGCTGGCGGATCTCTTCTTCGGTCCAGGTGCCGGTTGTGGCGGCGGGAGTGATTTGTGGCATAACTCAGTCCTTAGTCGTGTGAATTCCACATCAGACGCTGGCAAACGTGTCGCTATCTTTCGTTTCGTTTCACTTGTTCACTTAAACAGTTAAATAAAATCTATAGAAAAGAAATCGAAAGTTCAATGATAGAAAAGAAATAAAACGAAAAGTGTGATCGTGAAAGGAAAGGGCAGATTTAAGGAAAGGAAAAGAAAGGCCTTACGGTTGAGGCCGTAAGGCCACAAGGTGACGCAATGAAAGGGCTAAAGGGGGAGAGCCTGGCCCTGAATCCAGATCTGCTGAAGGTGCAGGCCGCCATCCAGCGCAATGATATTGGCGCGTTTACCTGCTGCTAAGGATCCGAGCTGACGATCGACCCCCAGCAGGCGGGCAGGGTGCAGCGAGGCCATATGAATAGCCTCTTCGGCCGTCACGCCTGCGTGCTCTACCATATTCCTGACGGCGGCATCCAGCGACAGCGTGCTTCCTGCCAGCCCGCCGGAGGCGGTTTTTACCACGCCGTGGTGCATCGTGACCTCTTCGCCACATAGCGTATACCGCCCGTCCGGCATGCCTGCCGCCTGCATGGCATCGGTAATCAGCACCACGCGGTCCCTGGCGCAGCAGCATACACGCATGGCTCCCGGATGGACGTGGTGGCCGTCGGCAATGAGCTCAAGCCACGCCCGTTTGTCCGTAAGCCCCGCGCCGACCATTCCCGGCCCCCGGTGATGCAGCCCCGTCATGCCGTTATAGCAGTGCACCAGCCCGTCCGCGCCGGCGTCAAAGGCGGCAAGGGTTTGCTCGTACGTGGCGGCACTGTGGCCCAGCATCACACGTATACCTCGCTGCTTCAGGTGGCGAATGGCCCGTAGCGCACCGGGTTTTTCCGGCGCCAGCGCCACCACCCTCAGCGTGTTTTGCGAGAGCGTAATTAACGCGTCCAGCTCGGTGAGATCCAGTTCCCGAAACAGCGCTGGCGGATGAGCCCCTTTGTTCTGCGGGGTAAAGTACGGGCCCTCCAGATAGCTGCCAAGGATCTGCGCGCCGGGGCCGCCCGACCGACAGCGTTGGGCGATCCGCGTGAGTGCCCCGTGAATCGCCTCCAGCGGCGCGGTGACGGTGGTGGGCAAAAATGCCCCCACCCCTTCACGTGCTTTATGAATGGCTAAAACGTCCAGCGTATCGGGGGCCTCATCCATCACATCCACACCCATGCCGCCATGAACGTGAATATCGATGAACGCCGGGCAAAGTAGCCCGGCATCACGGGCGACAACGCCCGCAGGGACAGGCTCAATCGCCGCGATAACGCCGTTCTCGATACGAAGCTGGTGGTCATCCAGCCAGCCCTGTTCGGTGAGCACCCGACGCGCGCGCAGCAGCTGGCTCATATCCCTTCCTCTGCGGGCGCTTCCTCACGACAGCGGCCAAGCTCGTCCACCAGGCTCGTCAGGCCGCGGTGGCCACACTCCAGCGCCTGCAGACGAAACGCTTCGCTGCTCAGACCTTCACGTTCGAGCACCATCTCCAGCAGCAGTTGCAGGTTAGTGCCGGTAATCACCTCGCTGCCCGGTCTTTTCATGGCGAGCGTAGACGCGACGCGAAACGGCGTGCCGCCCAGCAGATCGGTGAGAAACACAATATCCTGCTGTGCGTCGAGTTCGCTCACCGCCTGCTCAAGCTGAGCGGTCAGCCGCGCCGTGGTGGACGTTTCAGGAAAATCGATGGCGATAAACTGCGGCTGCTCGCCGAGGATCTGCTTCATTGCCTGCTCAAGCCCGCTGGCAAACCCGCCGTGACCCGTCAAAATAATGCCTAACATCGCAACCTCTTTGCTTTTACAGGAAATGACAGAATTTACCGACAACGCCCAGCACCACGGTGATACCAATCAGCCGCAGCGGGCTCCAGCCACGACGCACCAGCCAGAACATTGTCAGGGTGTAGACCAGCGGCAGAAACGCGGGCATCAGCTTATCGATGACGTCGGCCTGTAGCTTAACGACCGCATCGCCGGCTTTGATTTCAAGCGTGGTATTGAGACGGACATAGGTTGCCACCAGCGCGCCGATCACCGTCATCCCGACGATGGAGGCCGCATGGCCGACCTTTCTGGTGTTGGCCTTGATCAGCGGAATGGCCGCAACGCCCATCCGGTAGGCGTAGTGCGCCAGACCAAAACGCAGGCCGAGGTGCACCACGTTAAACAGCACGAAAAAGACCACGGCCCCCAAAATCGATCCCTGCAGCGCCAGGCTGGCACCAATACCGCCGCAGATAGGCAGGAGGGTAAGCCAGAACATGGCGTCACCAATTCCACCAAGCGGCGCACCGACGGCAATTTTGGTGCTCTGGATGCTGTTCACGTCCTGTTTTGAGCGCTCCATCGCCAGAATGATGCCGATAACAAAGGTCACCAGGAACGGGTGAGTATTAAAGAAGCCCATATGGCCTTTCATTGCTCGTGCCAGGTCCCGCTTGTTGGTGTGGATCTTTTTCAGCGCGGGCAGCAACCCGTACAGCCAGCCGGAGGCCTGCATACGTTCATAGTTGAACGAGGCCTGTAGCAGCATCGAACGCCAGGCGACGCGGTTAATATCCTTTTTCGTCAGCTCGACACCGATGCTCTGGTCTTCGTAAACGTTCTCGTTGAGGCCGGTCAGCAGGGTCTCTTCAGCTTCAGACACGCCCGGTAACGTGGTTTGATTAGATGCCATCTTCGAATTCCTCTTTCTGGGCCGCCGGAGCCGTCGGTTCAGGTGATTTACGCATCAGGTCGATCAGCGCCATTGCCAGCGCGGCGGCCGCAATCGCGAGTACCGGAAGCTTGAGCCAGGCCGCCGCGACAAAGCCGATAATGAAGTAAGGGATGTAGACGTTTTTCATCATGATCTTCAGCAGCACGGCAAAGCCGATAGCTGGCATGATGCCGCCCGCGACGCCGAGGCCGTCAATCAGACGCGCCGGCAGTACATCAATGGCCGTTTTCGCGTGTTCCGCACCGAAATAGATGGGCAGAAAGGCGCACAAGAAGTAGAAGATGCCGAGCGCCAGCATGGCCAGATAGTTAACCCTTTCTATACCGCTGGTATCAGCATTGGCCGCCATGCGGTCGCAGCGGGACATCACGCCGGACATCACGGAGAACAGGAAGGTAATCCCCATCTGTACGGCGACAGCAAACGGCACGGCGACCCCGACGGCGACATCCGGCTTGACGCCCGTGGTGATGGCAAACGTGGTTCCGACGATGGTGCCGATAATCACGTTTGGCGGCTGTGCGCCCGCGAGCGGTGCCAGACCCATCCAGACCAGTTCTAACGTCCCGCCGGTCAAAATCCCGGTGTGCAGATCGCCGAGAATCAGGCCAACCAGCGGACCGAGAACGACCGGGCGGTGCATGTGCGTTAACCCGTTAAACATATCCAGACCCGCGATGAAGGCGAGAAGTCCCAGCGCGAATGCCTGCAACAGACTGATTTCCATTTTGAAACCCTCAGAGCAGTTTAAAGAGATCCAAAGCAGCCTCTGTCGGAACGCCCTGAACGAAGCATTCCACCCCGGCCGATTTCAGGCCGTTAAACGCGGCGATGTCGTCAGCGTCTACGGATACCGTTTTGGCAATTTGCTGTTTGCCGCTGGCGTAGTGCATGTTTCCTACGTTAATACGGGTGATGGGCACGCCGCCTTCAACCAGCTTCAGAAAATCGGCGGGAGATTTACAGACCAGCAGAATTTTCTGGCGGTCGGCGGCGCGGTGAATGTTGTCGATCACCTTTTGTAACGACCAGAAACGCACGGCGATCCCCTCCGCGAGCACCATTTCCATCAGGTTCTGTTGAACCGGATCTTCTGCCACCTCGTCATTCGCGACCAGCACCAGGTTAGCCCCCGCGAACCCCACCCATTGCACGCCCACCTGGCCGTGGATCAGGCGTTCATCAATGCGGCATAAGACAATATTTGGCATAGCCTTTTTCCTCTTTTTAATTATGCATGTTGAGTCGTTACACCTTCGCAGGCGGCGTCGTATTGCTGGAGTATGTCCTGAATGTGGTTAATGATGAGTTCTCGCGGTGTCGGCTTGAGAGCGCCCTCGCGAACTTTGCTGTACTGCACCGGCAGGTACTGGCTGATCAGCGGCAGCGGGATGGGTTCGTCTGCCAGATTGCGCACCATACGTTCAAAGGCATCGTCAATCTGGCTGTCCGGCCAGTAATAGCGAACGCGGTCAGAGTAGCTGTAGCCGCGCGCCAGGCGACGCGCGTTGCGGTCGCCATGGTAGTGGCTTTGCCAGTATTCCGGCCGATCGAGCATCACGTTTTCCAGCACGTGACGCAGACCCGAGCTGGCTTTTGCTGGCAGTAGTTCCTCCTCAATGGCAGCCAGCGCAAAGAGTGCCTCGCGCAGGGCGAAGGTGAGGGCCGGGCCGACTTTTAAGATGGCGAAGTGATCGTTTACCAGCTGGCGAAGCGCCTGTGGCGTCTGGTAGTCGGTGGAGTGAGCTTCAAAAACCAGCGTATCGTAAGCTTCTACCATTTCGCTCAGGGCGATGGCTTTTTGCGGCTGGTAGTCACAGACGTGCGCGTGGTCAAACTCTACGCCGGGCTGAACCACCAGGCCAATAATGCGCGGCCAGATGTCGCTTAATCCTTCCTTTTCGAACGCGTGGCGATGCGCTTCAAGCGTTGCGCGCGCCGCGTCTGGCGTGGTCACCTCAAGCTCGGTGAGCGTGTCGTGCGCGCCACCCGGAACCGGAACCTCCGTGCCGATAACGTAGACCAGATCGGATTCACCATACTGTTTCAGGCAGGTTGTTTCGGCAATTTTCGCCAGACGTGCGGCGCGTTCGGCGACGATCGCGTCGGTCAGAGGAACCGGATCGTCCTCGCAGGGCATGCTACAGTCGAGGTGGATCTTTTTGAATCCGGCCGCGACATAGCATTTAATGAGATCGTCGGCCCTGGCCATCGCTTCCTGCGCGGGCAGGTGTTGCCAGCGGTTTGGCCCTAAGTGATCGCCGCCGAGGATAAGCCCTGACGCCGGGAATCCGAGGGAATTTGCCAGCCTGCAGACGAACCCGTGAAAGTCGGCGGGCGTCATGCCGGTGTAGCCGCCAAACTGATCGACCTGGTTAGAGGTGGCCTCAATCAGCAGAGGCGTCTGTTGCGTATTGGCGTAACGAATTGCGGCTTCAAGTACCAGCGGGTGTGCGGAACAGACGGCATAAATTCCGTTCATCTTACCTTGTTTATGTTGCTCCACCATTTCTGTCAGATATTTCACTTTCCTCTCCATGTCGGATGGTAATGATGCTTATCTTTCGTTTTGTTTCATTTAATCCTGCATCATGGTGATTTAAAAATAAAACGAAAGATAATAGTTTTCCGATCTGTTTCACAAAAGAAACATAATGAAAGTTTTCAGCGCAGCGTAAGCGAGTGAATGGCAGCCTTTCAGGGCTTGCATTCCCCCAAAAGAAAGGCGTTAATAGGTAAAACGAAATAAAACGAAAGTGAATTTACTAAGGAGCTCGCATGAGCAGCACCGATCCATCCGCAGAAAAGCGCATCACCGGCACCAGTGAAAGGCGAGAGCAGATCATTCAGCGGCTCCGGGCGCAGGGAAGTGTACAGGTTAACCATCTTTCTCAGTTATATGGCGTATCAACGGTCACGATCCGCAACGATCTGGCCTTTCTTGAAAAGCAGGGCATTGCCGTGCGCGCTTACGGTGGCGCGCTAATCTGTGAGGGCAGTGCACCGGGCGCTGAGCCTTCAGTAGAAGACAAAAGCTCGCTTAATACGGCGGTGAAGCGCAGCATTGCGCAGGCCGCTGCCGCGCTGGTGAAGCCCGGACACCGCATAATTCTGGACTCCGGCACCACGACGTTTGAAATTGCCCGCATGCTGCGCCAGCACACGGATGTGATTGCCATGACCAATGGAATGAACGTCGCGAATGCGTTGCTGGAAGCGGAAGGGGTAGAACTCCTGATGACCGGCGGGCACCTGCGCCGCCAGTCACAGTCCTTCTATGGCGACCAGGCGGAGCAGTCGTTACAGAATTATCACTTTGACCTGCTGTTCCTCGGCGTTGACGCCATCGATCTCGATCGCGGCGTGAGTACGCATAACGAGGACGAAGCCCGCCTCAACCGCCGGATGTGTGAAGTTGCAGAACGTATTGTTGTTGTGACCGACTCCAGCAAGTTTAACCGCTCAAGCCTGCATAAAATCATTGATACGCAGCGGATTGATATGATTATCGTTGACGAAGGCATTCCGGCGGAGAGCCTGGACGGGTTGCGCAAAAGCGGGATCGATGTGGTGCTGGTGAAGGGGTAACGTTCATCCCCTCACCTAACCCTCTCCCCACAGGGGAGAGGGAACCGTTCGGTGCGGTTGGGTAGGTGCATCACGTCACCGGCGCCGGGTTAAACACCGCCAGCTGATTATGCAGCCCCCACTGGTCCGAGAAGGTTTTCTTCCGGCCACTGGCGACATCAAGAATGAAGTGGAACAGCTTCCAGCCCACGTCCTCAATGCTCTCTTCCCCGGTGGCGATAGTGCCCGCGTTGATATCCATTAAGTCATACCAGCGGTTTGCCAGCTCGGTGCGGGTTGCCATTTTGATCACCGGTACCGCCATCAGGCCGTACGGCGTGCCGCGCCCGGTGGTAAAGACCTGTACCGTAATGCCGGATGCCACCTGCTGGGTGCCGCAAACGAAATCGCTGGCGGGCGTTGCCGCGTAGATCAGGCCGCGTCTGGTTGGCCGCTGGCCCGGAGAGAGCACTTCTACAATCGCGCTCTGGCCGGATTTGGCGATTGAACCGAGGGCTTTTTCCACCACGTTGGCCAGGCCGCCCTTCTTGTTGCCCGGTGACGGGTTGGCGCTGCGGTCGGTTTTGCCCATATCAAGATAGTTATCGTACCAGGCCATCTCCTCCAGCAGGCGTTTGCCCACCTCCTCGTTGACCGCGCGCGGCGTGAGCAGGTGGATAGCATCGCGCACTTCGGTCACCTCGGAGAACATCACCGTGGCGCCGCAGCGCACGAACAAATCCGACGCGTAACCCACCGCCGGGTTGGCGGTGACCCCGGAAAACGCATCGCTGCCGCCGCACTGTGTTCCCACCACCAGCTCAGAGGCCGCGCAGGTTTCACGCTGGCGTCTGTTCAGCTTGTCGAGATGGCGCTCTGCCACCTGAAGAATATCGTCGACCATTGAACGAAAACCAACGTGATGCTCGTCCTGCAGACGAACGATGCTGGCATCGTCAACCGGAATGGCTTTCACATCCTCAGTACCCTGCAGCAGGCGTTCTGGCTGTAATTTTTCACAACCGAGGCCAATCACCATTACCTCACCGCCAAAGTTCGGGTTGAGGGCGATATTGTGGATGGTGCGGATCGGTACGACCGCCGCCGGCGCGTTGATCGCCACGCCGCAGCCGTACAGGTGGTTCAGGCCCACCACGCCGTCCACGTTGGGGTATTTCGGCAGCAGATCGCGCTCGATGATTTTCACCACGTAATCCACCACTCCCGCCACGCAGTGCACGCTGGTGGTGATGCCGAGCAGGTTTTTAGTTCCCACGCTCCCGTCCGCGTTGCGGTAGCCTTCGAAGGTATATCCCTCCAGCGGAGGCAGCGGCTCGGGCACCCGGGTCGCCAGCGGCAGCGTCTCCAGCGGCGGGGCTGTGGGCAGCTCAACCAGCGACTCATCAATCCAGCTGCCCTGCGGGATAGGGCGCACCGCATAGCCGATGACTTCGCCGTAACGCACGATTTCGCCGTGCGCCGGGATATCGACCAATGCCACCTTATGCCCCTGCGGAATGTGCTCAATCAGCTCCAGCCCGTCCGGGAACCGGGTTCCTGCTGTTAAGCCATTGTCGTTGACGATAATCGCCACGTTATCGGTGTCGTGCACTTTAATATAGAACGCCGTCGGCGGTGCCTGTCGAATTTCAATATCGGCCATTGTTCACGGTTCTCCAGCAAAATATCTGATTCTAAATATAGCCAGATGGTTAATAGTTTCTTATCTGAGAAATAAAGCATGTCAGGAGAGGAAAAGTGAGAATGTGATCGCGATCGCTCCCGAATCACTAATCCTTGATTCTGTGCATCAGCGCCCACTGCTTTGTGCAAATGCTCAAAATAGTGTTCATGCAATGCCTGATAATTGAGCAATAAAACAATGTGCTGGCGTGAGGTGACGATTATACTGAATGACGATTTTATAACGCCGGAATTCAGTCAGAAAAATAAATATAACGCTGACGCTGCGTCGGAATAAATAAAAAGATACTGGCTAAAGCTGCGGAATTAAAAAGGTATAAGAAATGAATAACGATATCTTCCCGAATAAGTTTAAAGCGGCCCTCGCGGCGCACCAGATTCAGATTGGCTGCTGGTCCGCGCTGGCAAACCCCATCAGCACCGAAGTGCTGGGCCTGGCCGGGTTCGACTGGCTGGTGCTGGACGGCGAACATGCGCCAAACGATATCAGCACGTTTATTCCGCAGCTGATGGCGCTGAAAGGCAGCCACAGCGCGCCGGTGGTGCGCGTGCCGACTAACGATCCGGTGATACTCAAGCGTCTGCTGGATATCGGTTTCTACAACTTCCTGATCCCGTTTGTTGAAACGCAAGAAGAAGCGGCGCTGGCCGTGGCTGCTACCCGCTATCCGCCGGAAGGGATCCGCGGCGTGTCCGTCTCGCACCGCGCCAACATGTTTGGCACCGTGCCGGACTATTTCGCCCGGTCCAACAAGAACATCACCATTCTGGTTCAGATCGAGAGCCAGCAGGGGGTCGATAACGTCGACGCCATTGCCGCAACCGAAGGCGTGGACGGTATTTTCGTCGGCCCGAGCGATCTGGCTGCCGCCTTTGGCCACCTGGGCAATGCTGGCCACCCGGACGTGCAGCGCGCAATCCAGCATATCTTTGCCCGCGCGAAAGCGCACGGTAAACCGTGCGGCATTCTGGCGCCGGTGGAAGCCGATGCCCGCCGCTACCTGGAGTGGGGCGCAACGTTCGTTGCCGTGGGCAGTGACCTTGGCGTATTCCGCGCGGCGACGCAGAGATTAGCGGACGCTTTTAAAAATAACCATCATTGAGGAAACAGATTATGACGCTGAAAGTAGGTTTTATTGGCCTGGGTATCATGGGCAAACCAATGAGCAAAAACCTTATTAAAGCAGGTTACTCGCTGGTGGTTTTAGATCGTAATTCAGACGCGGTGGCAGAGGTAATTGCGGCTGGCGCGGAAGCGGCGTCAACCGCAAAAGCGATTGCCGAACAGTGTGATGTCATCATCACCATGCTGCCGAACTCCCCGCACGTAAAAGAGGTCGCGCTGGGCGAGAACGGCATCATCGACGGCGCGAAGCCGGGCCTGGTGGTGATCGACATGAGCTCTATCGCACCGCTGGCGAGCCGTGAAATCAGCGAGGCGCTGAAGGCGAAGGGCGTGGACATGCTGGATGCGCCGGTCAGCGGCGGTGAGCCAAAAGCCATCGACGGCACGCTGTCGGTGATGGTGGGCGGCGATAAGGCCGTGTTCGACAAATACTACGACCTGATGAAGGCGATGGCCGGCTCCGTGGTGCATACCGGCGAAATTGGCGCGGGTAACGTCACCAAGCTGGCAAACCAGGTGATTGTGGCGCTGAACATTGCGGCCATGTCGGAGGCGCTGACGCTGGCAACCAAAGCGGGCGTTAACCCGGACCTGGTCTATCAGGCTATTCGCGGCGGTCTGGCGGGCAGCACCGTGCTGGATGCCAAGGCGCCGATGGTGATGGATCGTAACTTCAAACCGGGTTTTCGCATCGACCTGCACATTAAAGATCTGGCGAACGCGCTGGATACCTCCCATGGCGTGGGCGCGCAGCTGCCGCTGACCGCTGCCGTCATGGAGATGATGCAGGCGCTGCGTGCGGATGGCCTGGGCACCGCCGATCACAGCGCGTTAGCGTGCTATTACGAAAAACTGGCGAAGGTTGAAATTGCTCGTTAATGACGTCCTGCCCGGTGGCGCTGCGCTTACCGGGCCTACGGTCCAGGCATACCACTATGAAAATCGTAATCGCGCCAGACTCATATAAAGAAAGCCTGTCTGCTACCGAGGTTGCGCAGGCGATAGAAAAAGGATTTCGGGAAATCTTCCCCGATGCCCACTACGTTTCTGTCCCTGTTGCCGATGGCGGGGAGGGGACGGTTGAAGCGATGATCGCCGCCACGCAGGGTACCCGGCAGCAGGCAGTCGTCACCGGCCCGTTGGGTGAGAAGGTTAACGCCTGCTGGGGGATCTCCGGGGATGGCACAACCGCCTTTATCGAGATGGCCGCCGCCAGCGGTCTGGTGCTCGTTCCTCCTGCGCAGCGTAATCCCCTTGTCACTACAACGCGCGGCACGGGGGAGCTGATCCTCCGTGCGCTGGATAAAGGCGCGCGCAATATCATTATCGGTATCGGCGGGAGCGCAACCAACGACGGGGGCGCTGGCATGATGCAGGCGCTGGGCGCGCGGTTTACGGATGCCAATGGAACGGAGATCGGCTACGGCGGCGGTAGCCTGATGGCGCTTAATAGCATTGATATTTCGGGGCTCGATCCGCGGCTACAGGGATGCGCGATCCGCGTTGCGTGTGACGTGACAAATCCGCTGGTGGGCGAAAGCGGCGCGTCGCGTATCTTTGGCCCGCAAAAAGGGGCCACGGAGGCGATGATCCTCGAACTCGACGCCAGCCTTAGCCACTATGCCGACGTTATAGGGAAATCGCTGCGCATCGACGTTAACCAGGTGCCGGGCGCGGGGGCGGCAGGCGGGATGGGCGCGGCGCTGATGGCCTTTCTGGGGGCCGAGCTGAAAAGCGGGATTGAGATCGTCACCCAGGCGCTCAACCTCGAGGAACATATTCACGACTGCACCTGGGTGTTGACGGGCGAAGGGCGCATCGACAGCCAGAGCGTTAACGGCAAAGTGCCCGTTGGCGTGGCGAGCGTTGCCAAAAAATACCACAAGCCGGTGATTGGCATCGCCGGAAGCCTGACGCAGGACGTGGGCGTGGTACACCAGCACGGCATTGACGCCGTGTTCAGCGTGCTGACCAGCATCGGCTCACTGGATGAGGCGTTTCGCGGCGCGTATGACAATATTTATCGCGCCTCGCGCAATATCGCCGCGACATTGCAGGTGGGCATGCGCAGCCAGGGGTGACAGCGGGGCGCAAACCCTCTATACTGCGCGCCGAAGCTGACCAGACAGTCGCCGCTTCGTCGTCGTCCCTTTCGGGGGAGACGGGCGGAGGGGAGGAAAGTCCGGGCTCCACAGGGCAGGGTGCCAGGTAACGCCTGGGGGGGAAACCCACGACCAGTGCAACAGAGAGCAAACCGCCGATGGCCCGCGCAAGCGGGATCAGGTAAGGGTGAAAGGGTGCGGTAAGAGCGCACCGCGCGGCTGGTAACAGTCCGTGGCACGGTAAACTCCACCCGGAGCAAGGCCAAATAGGGGTTCACATGGTACGGCCCGTACTGAACCCGGGTAGGCTGCTTGAGCCAGTGAGCGATTGCTGGCCTAGATGAATGACTGTCCACGACAGAACCCGGCTTATCGGTCAGCTTCAACTTCTTAAGAAACCCCGCTTCGGCGGGGTTTTTGCTTTCCGCCACCTGCTGGCCTTGCAGGCGCTGGGCGACATCAATTCCCGGTTTTGCGACGCTAAGCACATTTCACTATTAATCAGGCATCTTCTTTTATTCATCTTCCGCAGACGATCTCAATCACAAAATTTAACGCTATAAAATTCGAAAATTTCAGTGTTGATGGTATGTTGCGGTTGTTGTCGGTGTGATAAATAGTCTTTTCGCATTTGATAATCAGATATTGAATCCAAAAACATTTTCCTAGTGAATATGTGACATGCCCCTCTCTTTCATCCAGGATACACTAAATATTCCTGCCGAAGTTGATAAACCACAAAAATGTTTTAAAGAAATAATGATGCTTTATTAACCTTTAATTGTCTGAAAGATAGTCTTTATTAATATTTATAATGCGAAAAACGTCTTCAAGGTTATTGCCATAAAATAAATTTATTCGGCCTTTTTTTGTTGATCGATATCAGCGGAATAGCGTATTTGCATAAGGTTAAGATATTGATTTATATGATGATAAATGCGTTTTCAGGAGTCAGAAAGAAAGGCGTTCTGGCAAATTGTGAGTAACAGCACATACCCCCTGAAACAATATTGGGTAGAATTCTCAGCGTCACAGGGAAATAAGCGCAGAATATTATGAATACTATTATTCTACCGAAAACTCAGCACCTCGTAGTATTTCAGGAAGTCATTAAAAGTGGCTCGATAGGTTCTGCTGCAAGACAACTGGGCCTGACGCAACCCGCGGTCAGCAAAATCATCAGCGATATCGAATCCTACTTCGGGGTGGAAGTGATGGTGCGCAAAAATACTGGCGTCAAGCTCACTGCCGCAGGCCAGGTGCTGCTGTCCTACGCTGAGTCAATCACCCGCGAAATGAAAAACATGGTGAGCGAAATCAACAGCCTCAGCTTCAGCACCGTCATGGACGTCTCCTTTGGCTATCCGTCGCTGATTGGCTTCACCTTCTTGTCTGAGATGATCAAGAAATTCAGGGAAGTGTTCCCGAAAGCGCGCGTCTCGATGTATGAAGCGCAGCTCTCGTCGTTCCTGCCCGCCATTCGCGACGGCCGCCTGGATTTCGCCATTGGGACGCTGAGCGACGGCATGCTGCTTCAGGACCTTCACGTCGAGCCGCTGTTTGAATCCGAGTTTGTGCTGGTGGCGAGTAAATCACGAACGTGCACCGGCCCGACAAGGCTGGCATCGCTCACGCATGAGCAGTGGGTGATGCCGCAAACCGATATGGGCTACTACAAAGAACTCCTGAATACCCTGCAAGACAACCACATCAGCATCGAAAACATCGTCCAGACCGATTCCGTCGTCACCATCTATAACCTTGTCCTTAACGCCGATTATCTGACGGTGATCCCGCGTGACATGATTGCGCCATTCGGTTCGGATCAGTTTATCGTTCTGCCGGTTGAGGATGAATTACCCGTGGCGCGTTATGCCGCCGTGTGGTCGAAAAATTACAGTATTAAAAAATCGGCGTCGGTTCTGGTTGAACTGGCCAAACAATATTCGTCGATGAATATCGAAAGGCGACGATAAAAATAATGACGTTTTAAAACACCCGGAGCGACGCTTTTTAACGCTCTGATACCCTGACTTTGCCTGAAAACAATGAATTATTATAACGAGGATATTATGCACATTACCTACGATCTCCCGGTGACGATTGACGATATTCAGGATGCCAGAAAACGACTGGCGGGAAAAATATATAAAACCGGTATGCCGCGCTCAAATTACCTGAGCGAACGCTGTAAGGGCGAGATATTCCTGAAGTTTGAAAATATGCAGCGTACCGGTTCGTTTAAAATACGCGGGGCGTTTAATAAGTTAAGCTCGTTAACGGACGCTGAAAAACGTAAAGGCGTGGTAGCCTGCTCCGCAGGAAACCATGCGCAGGGCGTGTCGCTCTCCTGCGCCATGCTCGGTATCGACGGCAAGGTGGTGATGCCGATGGGGGCACCGAAATCCAAAGTCGCCGCCACGCGCGACTACTCGGCGGAAGTGGTGCTGCACGGTGAGAACTTCAACGACACCATCGCCAAAGTGAGCGAAATCGTCGAGATGGAAGGCCGTATTTTTATCCCGCCTTACGACGATCCGAAAGTCATTGCCGGCCAGGGCACCATCGGCCTCGAAATACTCGAAGATTTATACGACGTGGATAACGTCATTGTCCCCATCGGCGGCGGCGGATTAATTGCCGGTATTGCAACGGCCATTAAGTCTATTAACCCGACCATTAATATTATCGGCGTGCAGTCTGAAAACGTTCACGGGATGGCGGCATCGTATCAGGCGGGTGAAATTATAAACCATCGCGTCACCGGCACGTTAGCTGACGGCTGCGACGTTTCTCGCCCGGGTAAATTAACCTTCGAAATCGTTCGTGAGCTGGTCGACGACATTGTGCTGGTCAGCGAAGACGATATTCGCAACAGCATGATTGCCCTTATTCAGCGAAATAAAGTGGTGACGGAAGGCGCAGGCGCGCTGGCCTGCGCGGCGTTATTAAGCGGCAAGCTTGACCACTATATTCAGGGCCGAAAAACCGTCTGCATTATATCCGGCGGCAATATCGATCTCTCCCGTGTTTCCCAAATTACCGGCTTCGTTGACGCATAAAGGATGACTTATGAGCAACACAGAAAGCATTATCGTTGGCCAGTCAAAAACGTCCACCTGGCGTAAATCGGACACCACCTGGACGCTGGGCCTGTTTGGTACCGCCATTGGCGCAGGCGTGCTGTTCTTCCCAATCCGTGCGGGGTTTGGTGGCCTGATCCCTATCCTGCTGATGCTGGTTCTTGCGTTCCCGATTGCCTTTTACTGCCACCGGGCGCTGGCGCGCCTGTGTTTGTCCGGCAGCAACGTCTCCGGCAACATCACCGAAACGGTGGAAGAGCACTTCGGTAAAACCGGCGGGGTGGTGATCACCTTCCTCTACTTCTTTGCCATTTGCCCGCTGCTGTGGATTTACGGCGTCACCATTACCAACACCTTCATGACCTTCTGGGAAAACCAGCTCCAGATGCCCGCGCTCAACCGCGGCGTGGTGGCGCTGTTCCTGCTGCTGCTGATGGCCTTTGTGATCTGGTTCGGTAAAGACCTGATGGTGAAGGTGATGAGCTACCTGGTGTTCCCGTTCATCGCCAGCCTGGTCCTCATTTCCCTGTCGCTGATCCCGTACTGGAACTCGGCGGTGATCGACCAGGTTAACCTGAGCGATATCGCCTTTACCGGACATGACGGCATTCTGGTCACGGTGTGGCTGGGGATCTCCATCATGGTCTTCTCCTTTAACTTCTCGCCGATCGTCTCTTCATTCGTGGTCTCCAAGCGCGAAGAGTACGAGCCGGAGTTCGGTAAAGATTTCACCGAGCAGAAATGTTCCAAAATCATCGGCCGCGCCAGCATGCTGATGGTCGCCGTGGTGATGTTCTTCGCCTTTAGCTGCCTGTTTACGCTCTCTCCGCAGAACATGGCGGACGCCAAAGCGCAGAACATACCGGTGCTCTCGTACCTGGCGAACCACTTCGCGTCGATGTCAGGCAGTAAAACCACGTTTGCCACGGTGCTGGAGTATGGCGCGTCGATCATCGCGCTGGTCGCTATCTTCAAATCCTTCTTCGGCCACTACCTGGGCACGCTGGAGGGGCTGAACGGCCTGATCGTCAAGTTTGGCTACAAGGGCGATAAGACGAAAGTCTCCGTGGGCAAGCTGAACACCATCAGCATGGTCTTCATCATGGGCTCCACCTGGGTGGTGGCCTACGCGAACCCGAACATTCTTGATCTTATTGAAGCCATGGGGGCGCCAATCATCGCCTCTCTGCTATGCCTGCTGCCGATGTACGCCATCCGCAAGACACCGGCGCTGGCGAAATACAAAGGCCGGACCGAGAACGTCTTCGTTACCGTGGTCGGTCTGCTGACCATTCTGAACATCGTCTACAAACTGTTTTAAACCACAGCTCAGGAAGAGCGGAGCCATAGCATGATTGAGTATCCGGTAGTACTGGTTATTAACTGCGGATCGTCCTCCGTTAAGTTTTCAGTGCTGGACGCGGCAGGCTGCGATGCCCTGATGACGGGCATTGCAGACGGCATCAACACTGAAAAAGCCTTTATTTCCGTGAACGGGGGTGAGCCGGTCAGGCTGGCTCACCAGGACTACGAAGGGGCGCTGGCCGCCATCGCCCTGGAGCTGGAGAAGCGCGACCTGATGAGCAGCGTGGCCTTCATTGGCCACCGCATTGCTCACGGTGGCGATCTCTTCAGCGAGTCGACCCCGATCACGGAACAGGTGATTGAGCAGATCCGCCAGGTGTCGCCGCTGGCGCCGCTGCACAACTACGCCAACCTGAGCGGCGTGGAAGCGGCGGAGCGCCTGTTCCCTGGCGTGCAGCAGGTGGCGGTGTTTGATACCAGCTTCCACCAGACGCTGCCCCCGCAGGCCTATCTGTACGGTCTGCCGTACCGCTATTTCGAAACGCTGGGCGTGCGGCGTTACGGTTTCCACGGCACCTCTCACCGCTACGTCGCCGGGCAGGCGCACGCGCTTCTCGGGCTGTCCCCCGATGACAGCGGTCTGGTGATTGCCCATCTTGGCAACGGGGCGTCCATCTGCGCGGTGCGCAACGGCGAAAGCGTTGATACGTCCATGGGCATGACGCCGCTGGAAGGGCTAATGATGGGCACGCGCTGCGGCGACGTGGATTTTGGCGCGATGGCGTGGATCGCCCGGCAGACCGGCCAGTCATTTGACGATCTGGAGCGGGTGGTCAACAAAGAGTCAGGACTGCTGGGGATCTCCGGTATCTCCTCAGATCTGCGTGTGCTGGAGAAAGCCTGGCACGAGGGCAACGAGCGGGCGCAGCTGGCGATACACACCTTTGTTCACCGCATTGCGCGGCATATTGCCGGTCACGCCGCATCCCTGCACCGTCTGGATGGGGTGATCTTTACCGGCGGCATTGGCGAAAACTCAACGCTTATCCGCGCGCTGGTAGCGGAACGCCTGAGCGTCTTTGGCATCGCGCTCGACGAGGCAAAAAATGCCCTGCCGGGTAGCGCGGGTGAGCGCGTGATATCCACCGTATCGTCCCGCGTGGCCTGCGCGGTGATCCCTACCAACGAAGAAAAAATGATCGCGCTGGACGCCCTCCGTCTTGGAAAGGTTACCCCGGCAGCGGCTTACGCCTGATAAAGCGAGAAACTGATGAAAGTAACAATCGATACGAGCGTCGCGCCTTACAGCGAGGCATGGGCCGGGTTTCGCGGTGAAGAGTGGAAACACGCCGTTAACGTGCGCGATTTTATTCAGCATAACTACACCCCTTATGAAGGCGATGAAGCCTTCCTCGCACAGGCGACGCCAGCAACGACGGCGCTGTGGCAGAAGGTGATGGTCGGCATCCGCCAGGAGAACGCCACTCACGCCCCGGTGGATTTTGACACCAATATTGCTACTACCATTACCGCGCACGGACCGGGCTATATCGACCGGGAGCTTGAGACGATCGTCGGCCTGCAAACCGACAAGCCGCTCAAGCGCGCGCTGCATCCGTATGGCGGGATCAACATGATCCGCAGCTCCTTTGAAGCCTACGGTCGCGAGATGGATCCGCAGTTTGAATATCTCTTCACAGACCTGCGCAAAACCCACAACCAGGGCGTATTTGACGTCTACTCCCCGGAGATGATGCGGTGCCGCAAATCCGGCGTGCTCACCGGCCTGCCGGACGGCTACGGGCGCGGGCGCATAATCGGCGACTATCGCCGCGTGGCGCTCTACGGCATCAGCTACCTGGTGCGCGAGCGTGAACTGCAGTTTGCCGATCTGCAGGGCAGGCTGGAGCGTGGAGAAGATCTCGAGGCGACGATCCGCCTGCGCGAGGAGCTGGCGGAGCACCGGCGCGCGCTGCTCCAGATCCAGCAGATGGCGGCGAACTACGGCTTCGATATTTCACGCCCGGCGATCGACGCGCGGGAAGCGGTGCAGTGGGTCTACTTCGCCTATCTTGCCGCTGTAAAATCCCAGAACGGCGGGGCGATGTCGCTGGGGCGCACGGCGTCGTTCCTGGATATCTACATTGAGCGCGACATGCAGGCCGGGCGGCTGAATGAAGTTCAGGCGCAGGAGCTGATCGACCACTTCATCATGAAGATCCGCATGGTGCGCTTCCTGCGCACGCCGGAGTTCGACACCCTCTTCTCCGGCGATCCGATCTGGGCGACGGAGGTGATCGGCGGCATGGGGCTGGACGGCCGTACGCTGGTAACCAAAAACAGCTTCCGCTATCTGCATACCCTGCATACCATGGGGCCCGCACCGGAGCCTAACCTGACGATCCTCTGGTCAGAACGGTTGCCGATCGCGTTCAAAAAATACGCCGCGCAGGTGTCGATCGTTACATCGTCGCTGCAGTATGAGAACGACGATCTGATGCGCGCCGACTTCAACAGCGACGACTACGCCATTGCCTGCTGCGTCAGCCCGATGGTGATCGGCAAGCAGATGCAGTTCTTCGGTGCCCGCGCCAACCTCGCTAAAACGCTGCTCTACGCGATCAACGGCGGGGTGGATGAGAAGCTGAAGATTCAGGTTGGCCCGAAAACCGAGCCGCTGCTGGATGAGGTGCTGGACTACGACACCGTGATGGCGAGCCTCGATCACTTTATGGACTGGCTGGCGGTGCAGTACATCAGCGCGCTGAACCTCATTCACTACATGCACGATAAGTACAGCTACGAAGCCTCGCTGATGGCGCTCCATGACCGGGACGTTTATCGCACCATGGCCTGCGGCATTGCCGGGCTGTCGGTGGCAGCGGATTCTCTCTCCGCCATTAAATACGCCACGGTGAAACCGGTGCGCGACCACACCGGCCTGGCGGTCGATTTTGTGATTGAAGGCGACTATCCGCAGTACGGCAACAACGACGACCGCGTGGACGGTATTGCCTGCGATCTGGTGGAGCGCTTCATGAAGAAAATTCAGGCGCTGCCAACCTACCGCAACGCGGTGCCGACCCAGTCGATCCTGACCATCACCTCCAACGTAGTGTACGGCCAGAAGACCGGTAACACGCCGGACGGACGCCGCGGCGGCACGCCGTTTGCGCCGGGCGCCAACCCGATGCACGGACGCGACAGGAAAGGGGCGGTCGCCTCGTTAACGTCGGTCGCTAAGCTGCCGTTCACTTACGCCAAAGATGGGATCTCCTATACCTTCTCTATCGTGCCGCAGGCGCTGGGCAAAGATGAGCGGGTGCGCAAAACCAACCTTGTGGGGCTGCTGGACGGGTACTTCCACCATGAGGCGGCAATTGAGGGCGGGCAGCACCTGAACGTTAACGTCATGAACCGGGAGATGCTGCTGGATGCCATTGAGCACCCGGAAAATTACCCGAACCTGACGATCCGCGTTTCAGGCTACGCCGTGCGCTTTAATGCCCTGACGCGGGAGCAGCAGCAGGACGTGATTTCAAGGACGTTTACGCAGGCGATGTAATTCAGGCTAAGGCTGAGCCTCCCCCTTTTGGGGAGGCTTTTAATTTCGTGAATAGCATCACGTTTAGAAAATATCCTCCTTATTGAGTACTTCAAAAGCAAATCTTCCTCCAGCATAAGAAAAACCCTATTTATTTTGTGACTTTTTTCTCCCTCTCTCCGGCTATGATTTTCTCACGCTAACAACACGCACCTGCACCCTCTGACTCGCCATCGCTGGCGAACAGAAACATATAAAAAATAATCACTTACCCTACAAATTAAGCGAGTGCCCAATGGATACGGCAACAAAAAGCAGTGTGATTGTGAGTGATTCCCCTGCGGCAAGGCGGGCGGGAATGAGCGAAAGCGAATGGCGAGAGGCGATTAAATTCGACAGCAGCGACACGGGCTGGGTCATCATGAGTATTGGAATGGCCATCGGCGCGGGAATTGTTTTTCTCCCGGTGCAGGTGGGATTAATGGGGCTGTGGGTCTTTCTGCTCTCGTCGATAATTGGCTATCCGGCAATGTATATGTTCCAGCGCCTGTTTATTAATACGCTGGCGGAATCCCCGGAATGCAAAGACTACCCGAGCGTGATTAGCGGTTACCTGGGTAAAAACTGGGGCATCTTATTAGGCGCGCTTTATTTCGTGATGCTGGTGATCTGGATGTTTGTTTATTCCACGGCTATCACCAACGACAGCGCATCCTATTTACACACCTTTGGCGTAACGGACGGTTTGCTGTCGGAAAACCCGTTCTACGGTTTATTCCTGATCTGCATTCTGGTCGCCATTTCTTCACGCGGCGAAAAGCTGCTGTTTAAAGTCTCCAGCCTGATGGTGCTCACAAAACTGTTTGTAGTGGCCGCGCTGGGGCTGTCGATGATTGGCCTCTGGCATTTAGCAAACGTGGGTATGCTTCCGCCGATGGGGCTGCTGATTAAAAATGCCATCATCACGCTGCCTTTTACCTTAACCTCCATTCTGTTTATTCAGACATTAAGCCCGATGGTGATCTCTTATCGCTCGCGGGAAAAATCCGTTGAGGTCGCGCGACATAAGGCGCTGCGGGCGATGAACATTGCCTTTGGCGTGCTGTTTGTAACGGTCTTCTTCTATGCCGTCTCCTTTACCCTCGCGATGGGCCACGACGAGGCGGTAAAAGCCTATGAGCAGAATATTTCCGCCCTGGCGATTGCCGCACAGTTTATCAGCGGCGAGGGGGCGGGCTGGGTCAAAATCGTCAGCGTTATCCTGAATATTTTTGCGGTGATGACCGCTTTCTTCGGCGTTTATCTGGGCTTTCGCGAGGCGACGCAGGGGATTGTCATGAATATCCTGCGCCGCAAAATGCCGGCTGAAAGCATCAATGAACGCACCGTCCAGCGCGGCATTATGCTGTTTGCCATTCTGCTCGCCTGGAGCGCCATTGTCTTAAACGCGCCGGTGCTGAGCTTCACCTCCATCTGTAGCCCTATTTTCGGGATGGTGGGCTGCTTAATTCCGGCGTGGCTGGTCTACAAAGTGCCCGCACTTCACAAATATAAAGGCGTTTCGCTGGTCATTATTGTGATTACCGGGCTGCTGCTTTGTGTTTCTCCTTTCCTCGCCTTCTCATGAGGTTAAATAAGGTCGTAACGATGTCTGAGCAAATTAATCCTTTATGGAACCATTTTATTCGCGCCGTGCAGGAAGAGGTAAAGCCCGCGCTGGGATGTACGGAACCCGTCTCGCTGGCGCTGGCCTGCGCGATGGCTGCCGGGCAGCTGTCCGGTGAGGTGACGCGAATTGAGGCGTGGGTATCGCCAAACCTGATGAAAAACGGGCTTGGCGTAACGGTGCCCGGCACCGGCATGGTCGGGTTGCCCATCGCGGCGGCGCTTGGCGCGCTCGGCGGAAATGCACGGGCCGGGCTGGAGGTGCTGAAAGACGTATCGGCTGATGCGCTGGCGCGCGCCAAAGCGATGCTGAAAGCGGGCCTGGTGCAGATTAAATTGCAGGAACCCTGCGATGAGATCCTCTATTCACGCGCCTGCGTTTATGCCGGAGAGTCCTCGGCCATGGTAACCATCGCGGGCGGCCATACCCGGGTGGTAGAGGTGGTTTGCCAGGGGGAAACCCGCTTCACGCTTGACGATCGTCAGAGCCAGGCTAAGGATGACCCGCTGGCGGTGCTCGCAAACACCACGCTGTCGCAAATCCTGGAGTTTGTGGAGCAGGTGCCGTACAACGCGATCCGCTTCATCCTTGATGCAGGGCGCCTGAACGATGCGCTCTCCCGGGAAGGTTTACGTGGCCGTTGGGGGCTGCGCGTTGGCGCGACCCTCAACAGGCAGCGCACGCGCGGATGGGTGGCGCAGGATCTGGGCTCAGACATTGTTATCCGCACCAGCGCGGCCTCGGATGCCCGTATGGGCGGCGCCACGCTGCCGGCCATGAGCAACTCGGGTTCCGGGAACCAGGGCATCACCGCCACCATGCCGGTGGTGGTCGTGGCTGAGCACGTTCAGGCTGATGACGAACGGCTGGCGAGGGCGCTGATGCTCTCGCATCTGTCGGCAATTTATATCCATTATCAGCTTCCGCGCCTGTCCGCACTGTGCGCGGCGACGACGGCGGCAATGGGTGCAGCCGCAGGGATGGCATGGCTGATGGGCGGAAACTACCGAACGATAGCGATGGCGATCGGCAGTATGATCGGCGACGTCAGCGGGATGATCTGCGATGGGGCGTCCAACAGCTGCGCGATGAAAGTGTCGACCAGCGTGGGGAGCGCCTGGAAGGCCGTGATGATGGCGCTGGACGATACTGCCGTAACGGGCAATGAAGGCATTGTGGCGCACGACGTGGAGCAGTCGATCTCGAACCTGTGTGCGTTAGCCTGCCGCTCAATGCAGGCAACGGATCGGCAGATTATTGAGATTATGGCGAGTAAGGTGTAAAAATTTCCCCTCACCCCAACCCCTCTCCCCATAGGGGCGAGGGGCTCGATCGTTCCCTCTCCCCTATGGGGAGAGGGCTAGGGTGAGGGGCGAGTGTGTTCTTTAAACCGGCAAATCAATCAGCAGCGCGCGCAGCGGCGTATCCGCCTCCAGGGTAATATTCGCCTCATCGCGAATAAACGCCCCGTCGCCGCAGGTGAGCGCTTCTTTCTCTTCCGCGTGCGTTACCGCGTGCACCGTACCGTGAATGGACTGTAAGTAGGCGCGCGGGCCGTGCAGCTGGAAGCTCGCCTGTTCGCCTTTCTTCAGCTCAATATGGTGCAGCCACACCTGCTGACGCAGCTGCAGGCTGCCTTTGCTGCCGTCAGGCGACGCAATCAGCTGCTGTTTATCGCCCTTCAGATCGATCTTTTGCACCAGCGGGTTTTCCCGCTCGGGGCAGGCGTCCAGCCACAGCTGCATGCGGGTCAGCGTTTTGTCTTTGCTGAGGTTATGCTCGCTGTAGCTAATGCCCGGCTGCGTGGAAATTAACAGCGCCTCGCCAGCCTTTGCCTGGACATGATTGCCCTCGCTATCGCGGTATTCTGCCTCGCCTTCCAGGATCAGGTTCAGGATATCGACTTTCGGGTACGTGCGCGGCTGGAAGGACGCGCCCGGGGCGAGCACTTCCTGGTTCAATACGCGCAGTGAAGCGTAACCGAGGAGTTTAGGGTCAAAGTAGTGTCCAAAGGAAAAGGTGTAGCGGGCCTGCAGCCAACCGAAATCGGCTTGTCCGCACTGTTTAGCTGTTCTTGTCGTAATCATAAACTTGACCTCTCTTTACACTAAATCAATGGTAAAGGTATGGACGCTGCATTGTTAGCCAGATATTCTGCCCGGTATGTTCAAATTTCCTGAATGAGAACGAGATGGCTAAAGAGAGAGCATTGACGCTTGAGGCGCTTCGCGTCATGGACGCAATTGACAGGCGTGGCAGCTTTGCCGCGGCGGCAGATGAACTGGGGCGCGTTCCGTCTGCGCTGAGCTACACCATGCAGAAGCTGGAGGAAGAGCTGGACGTGGTGCTCTTCGATCGCTCCGGTCATCGAACTAAATTCACCAACGTTGGCCGGATGCTGCTGGAGCGCGGGCGTGTGCTGCTGGAAGCGGCGGACAAGCTGACGACGGATGCTGAAGCGCTGGCCCGCGGCTGGGAAACCCATCTGACGTTAGTTACCGAAGCGCTGGTGCCCACCGAGGCGCTGTTCCCGCTGGTGGACAGGCTGGCCGCAAAAGCCAATACCCAGCTGTCGATCATCACCGAGGTGCTGGCAGGAGCGTGGGAGCGTCTGGAGACGGGCAGGGCGGATATCGTCATTGCGCCGGACATGCACTTCCGCTCCTCGTCGGAAATCAACTCCCGCAAGCTCTATAGCGTCATGAACGTCTACGTTGCCGCCCCGGATCATCCTATCCATCAGGAGCCGGAGCCGCTCTCCGAGGTCACGCGCGTGAAGTACCGCGGCGTGGCGGTCGCGGACACCGCCCGCGAGCGTCCGGTACTGACGGTTCAGCTGCTCGATAAACAGCCTCGTCTGACGGTGACCTCGCTGGAGGACAAACGGCAGGCGCTGCTGGCGGGGCTGGGCGTGGCAACCATGCCGTACCCGTTTGTGGAAAACGATATTGCGGAGGGGCGGCTGCGGGTCGTCAGCCCGGAGTACACCAGCGAAGTGGATATCATAATGGCGTGGCGTCGCGACAGCATGGGCGAAGCCAAATCGTGGTGTTTGCGTGAAATTCCAAAGCTCTTTGCGCATCACAACAAATAAGCGGGCAGGCCCGGTAAGCGTAAGCGCTACCGGGCAGTAATTTACGCGCCGACCTTAGGATCCGGACCAAAGCGGTTTTCGCCCGGCGTCCCGCTCTGACAGTGGAAAACCAAAATCACGAGCCAGCCGATAATCGGAATCAGCAGCAGCAGCAGCCACCAGGCTGAACGATCCGTGTCGTGCAGGCGTCGGAACATCACGGCCCATGACGGTATCAAAACCAGCACGCTATAAATTGCAGTAAGGATCCCTTTTCCGTCAGAATCATCCCAGCCGAGAATCTTATCCATAATGCCCAGCACCATCATAAGTACAGCGTTCACCAGAATGAACATCCAGTACTCTTTGCGGCGGGCGCGGCCACCAAAACCAAAATAATTGCGCAGTACTTTTAAATACCAGTCCATTTTCCTTGCCTCTTTAATCAGTCAATCACTTGTTTTCTAAGCGATCGAGGTAAGGATAGATGCATGGCGTGAATTAAAAAAGGGAATCTATTGATTCCCTAAATAATTATCCAAAACGAACGTCGCGCCCGTGCGGTTCATCCAGATCCTGCCAGGGGCCAACAGAGATAATGCCCGTTGGGTTGATGGTTTTATGGCTGCGGAAATAGTGGGTGCGAATATGATCGAAATCGACCGTTTCCGCGATCCCCGGCGTCTGGTAGATATCGCGCAGGAAACCGTGCAGGTTCAGGTAGTCGCTGATGCGGTGTTTATCGCACTTGAAGTGTGTAACGTAAACCGGATCGAAGCGGATCAGCGTAGTCCACAGGCGGATGTCCGCTTCCGTCAGGCGATCGCCCGTTAAATAGCGGTGCTGGCCGAGGATCTGCTCCAGGCGCTCCAGAGAGGCAAAGACGCTGCCGACCGCTTCGTCGTAGGCTTCCTGGCTGGTGGCGAAGCCGGCTTTATAGACGCCGTTGTTCACGCTGTCGTAGATCCAGCCGTTCAGCTCGTCAATTTTTTCGCGCAGCTCAACCGGATAATAATCCCCGGCGCGGGCACCGTGCGCGTCAAACGCGGTATTGAACATGCGGATGATTTCCGCAGACTCATTGCTGACGATCGTCTGGTTTTTCTTGTCCCACAGCACCGGCACGGTCACGCGCCCGGTGTAGTGCGGATCGGCGCGCAGGTAGAGCTGGTAAAGGAAATCGTGGTGGTAAAGATCGTCGCCGGTCGCGGCAGGGAAATCACTGTCGAACGTCCAGCCGTTCTCCAGCATCAGCGGGTTCACCACCGAAACCGGAATTAACGATTCGAGACCTTTAAGTTTGCGCACAATCAGCGTGCGGTGCGCCCACGGACAGGCGAGAGAAACGTACAGATGATAACGGTCTTTCTCCGCCGCAAAACCGCCTTCGCCACTCGGGCCGGGGGCACCGTCGGCGGTCAGCCAGTTACGGAAGGCCGAAACAGAGCGCTTAAAGCGTCCGCCGGTGGATTTGGTGTCATACCAGACATCCTGCCAGACGCCGTCTACGAGTTGTCCCATTCTTTTCTCCTCCGTCAGATAGCAAAAGCGAGGAGAGATCTCCTCGCTTTCAGTTCAGTCAGTATAGCGTGCTTACCACTTCTTATTCAGAAGGCGGTCGATGCTGTATGCGCCCGGGCCAGTGATGGCCAGCAGCAGGAAGCCGCCTGCGATGGTCATGTTTTTCATGAACATCAGGGAGTTCACGCCTTCCGCAAAGTTGCTGTGGAACAGGAACGCGGTCAGCAGGGTGAAGCCGGCGGTGAACAGCGCCGTGGTGCGGGTCAGGAAACCGAACAGTACCGCCAGGCCGCCGCCAAACTCAAGCAGGATGGTCAGCGGCAGCAGGAACCCCGGCACGCCCATGGCTTCCATATACTGCTGTGTGCCAGCATAGCCGGTGATTTTGCCCCAGCCTGCCACGATAAACAGAACAGGCATCAGGATACGTGCTACCAGTACACCAACATCTTCTAATTTTTTCATTTTACTCTCCAGGGAACCACATCAGCGGCTTAACTTTATTTATGTGCAAATTCGGGTAGATACCGCGTCTTTGCTGTCGATGGAGAGGAGTGTAAACGGGGCGGGTAGCAATTGTTAGCAAGGAAAACTGTCAATCTTCTTCAAAGATATTGAGTAAGGGAATGCGCGCTGGTGCCCTCACGCCAGCACTGTCCTGAAGAGAGAGGGCGCAAAAACAAAAAACGGTAACCTGAGTTACCGTTTTGCTTTTTACCGCAGCTGCTGCTGACGAATCGTGGCCTTCACCAGACGCCATGCGCTCCAGACGCCGAAGCCGCGGCGCGCCCAGCGAATCAGCATATTTGGATGACGAATCGTCCAGATAGCCATCACGCTGCTGCCAACCAGCGCCCACGAACGCAAGCTCAGGATGGTATTCCAGCCGCGGTCATAACGCTGGGTCAGCTCCAGCCAGTCGCGACGGCTGGCGGACAGGTCCAGCCGCTGCTGTTGGATCTGGCTCAGCAGATACGCTTTTCGCTTCTGACGTTCGGCTTTGTCGCTCACGGCTTGTCATCCTCCAGCAGGGCGCGATCGTTGGCCAGCTCCTGACGCGTATGGCGCAGGAAGGTCGACGTACGCGCTTTACGCAGAGTCCAGATACCGCCTATCAGCGCGGCAACCAGCAGAACCACCGTGGTCGCAATCATCGCGTTCAGACGATACTGCGGGTCAATAGCCCAGATGATTAACACCATCAGGCTCATCAGCCCGAACGCGGCAAAGAGCATCGTAAGCCCAAGCATGAGCAGCATCTGGAAGAGATTGGCTTTCTCCTCTTCCAGCTCCACTACCGCCAGCCGGACGCGCGTTTCGGCAATCCCGACCAGCGTCGTAAGAATACGCTGGCCGATGCCGAGGACGTTTTTAGCAGGCCCTTGTGCGTGACGAGGATCTTCCATAATCAACGACGCGTCAGCAGAACGCCCAGCACCACACCTACTGCGGCACCAATCCCTACGCCAGTCCATGGATTATCACGTACATATTCGTCTGCGCGTGCTGCTGCTTCGCGGGTCTGTTTCGCCAGCGCATCACCGGTTTCACCCAGACGATAACGGCTCTCTTTCAGCGCCTGCTCCGCTTTACTGCGCAGCTTGCTCACTTCTTCTTTCGATTTATCGGCAGAGGAGTTCAGCACCTCTTCCAGAGTGTCCGCCAGGGATTTCAGCTCAGCGCGCAGATTTTCTGAAGTTGTATCTTTTGACATGATTCTCTCCTGTTGAGATTTCCGTTAACTCAATAATCGCGAGCTTCCAGCGCTTTCAGTTCGTCCTGCGCCTCTTGTAACTTCCTCTCGCGCTTGGCAATCTTTTCCGCATCCCCTTTCTCTTTCGCTTCCTGCAGGTCTTGACGGCGCTCGGCTATCTCGTCCTTCTGTTCAGCGATTTTTTCCTGATGTTCGGCACGCAGCTTGCTGTCGGAACAGTTGGCTTTCACTTCGCTCAGCGCTTTTTTCAGACCGTCGATCCGGTGCTGGTTGTTATGCTTTTCGGCATAGCTGATTTCGCGCTGGATATCCTGTTCTTTCTCCTGACAAAGAGACATTGCGAAGGAAGTTGTGCTTAACGAAAAAAGGGCCAGAGCCAGGGTGATGCGGTATTTCATTATAGAAACCTTCCATTGTGTTACGGCGTAAGCCGTGTTCCAGAACTATGCGGAGAACATCTGAGGGGTGCTCCGCGTACTTAAGCATAGTAAGTAAACGGGAGTTTCACCAAAGTAGGTGAAAATATTCGGAATAGTAGTCGTTAACCAAATCGATGCGACGTGTCGCGTAACCGTGACATCCAGGAGGCCACGTGGCTGTCATCGTCCTGCTGCGCGATGATATAACCATGAGGCAGCGTTCGGTCCAGCACGGCTTTTGCCGCGGCGCTTTGCGCACTGGAGTCAAATTTTATCAGCAGCACATCGTCTTGCGGCGTAATGCTTTTAAAGCGGATCCCGTTTGCGTCCAGATGATGCCAGATGGAAAAACCATCCGGCACGCTGGCTCCCTGACTCACAGGGCGGATAGCCAGCGTCGACTCCTGATGCTGTAGCGCAGACCACAGCAGGATGAGCGTGCTTAACATCATCAGCGCGACGATGGCATAAGAGAAGCGGCGGAGGGCGAGCGGGGAGATAACCATCGTTAACCCCTGGCTCCGTATTTCTTCTTCCACAGCACAACCAGTGAACCTACCAGACCAAACACCAGCAGGACGACCGGCAGCAGCATCAGGCAGGACATGAGCTGATCTTCATACTTCATAAATACCGGCGTTTTGCCGAGCGCGTAGCCGAGCGTGGTCAGGATCAGAACCCACAGCAAGCCGCTCATCCAGTTAAAGAACTGGAAGCGCGCGCTGCTCAGGCCAGACAGGCCCGCAATGGTGGGCAGCAGGGTGCGAACAAACGCGATGAAGCGGCCAATCAGCAGCGCGGAAAGCCCGTGCTTGTGGAAAAGGTGGTGCGCCCGCTGGTGGTAATGTGCCGGAAGATGCGAAAGCCAGTTCTGGACGATACGCGTGTTGCCCAGCCAGCGCCCCTGAATATAGCTCACCCAGCAGCCCAGGCTGGCGGCAATGGTTAACAGCAATACCGTTTGCGGGAAGGCCATCGCCCCTTTTGCACAAAGTACCCCGACCAGCACCAGCAGACTGTCGCCCGGTAAAAAGGCGGCAGGCAACAAACCGTTCTCAAGGAACAGGATCATAAATAAGACAAAATAGAGCATGCCAATCATGGACGGGTTGGCCAGCGTTTCGAAATCCTGAGCCCAGAGGGCGTTCAGTAGTTGGGTCAAAAGTTCCATTCAGTGTTCCTGGAAATCGGTTAACGTCACGCCTGTCATTCGGGAAAAACAGCACGGCGACATTGTAGTGATTTCATTATGGTCGCTCGCGGACACATTGATGCGTGGCCAACACTGTTCCCTGTTAATTGGCTGGTTAGCAAGCACTAACTTACAAAATAACGAAGTGAATCCAATTGTAACAAAGCCCGACGTTCTGCGTCACAGAATTTGAGGGGAAACGTGATTTTGGCGTAAGCCATGAAGGGGAGCGAGACTTTTTACAAAGGCTGACACTATAGAGGTTTTCTTACCCTGCATCGCCGGAAGGCGCAGCGGTGCGCCTGCCAGCAGCCCAGGGGCTTATTTTGCGAGATTGGCCGCAGTATCGAGATGAACGACCGGATTATCGGCAAAAAGATAGCGGTCTGCGTTAAATTCAAAGTCATCACTGGTTTCATTAAAGAGCATCTGTTTGGTGTTTTCCAGATGCTGCCACATCGCCAGCTTCGCCGCGTGCGGGTCTTTACGAATCAGCGCCTTAAGAATCTGATCGTGGTCGTCGCACCAGTTATCCACCGTGCGGGAATCGATGTGATCGTGCAGTTTCTTCCAGTACGGGTTGTGAACGCGCTGAGTCCACATTTTTTCTACGATTGCCGCCAGCGCCGTATTCTGGGTTGCAAGGGCGACCTGGACGTGGAACTGCAGGTCCCATTCGGAATCGCGGAAACATTTCTCCTTACGCGCGTGATCCTGAATTTCCATCAGCTTCATGATGTCCTGCTTGGTCACCTGAGTCGCCGCAAATTCCGCGATATTGCTTTCGATCAGCTGGCGAGCCTGGAGAAGCTCGAACGGACCGTAGCTGGCAAACTCCAGGCTTTCGTCCGGGGCCGGAGAGTGCTTTGCCTGGTTGGAAATCACGTGAATGCCGGAGCCTTTACGCACCTCAACGTAGCCTTCCACTTCCAGCATGATGATGGCTTCGCGCACCACCGTGCGGCTGACGCTTTTCTCGTCCGCGATAAAACGCTCGGCGGGAAGTTTATCACCGACAAGATAGACACCTTGCTCGATGCGATCTTTCAGCTCGGCAGCAAGTTGTTGATATAAACGACGTGATTCGGTGATTTCCATATACGCTCCAGGCAGGGTACCGCGAATGATTTGTTATACCACTTTTGCGTGCCAGTCTCCAGATTTTGCCATCAAAAAAGCCGCCCGGAGGCGGCTTCTGCGAAGATTTTGCCGGGTGGTGGCGCAGCGCTAACTCTGCGTCGCCGGTCCCCCGAGGGACTCTTTCGCCAGTTCGTCGGCGGATTTACTTTTCAGCACCGTCCAGATCACCACCGCGCCCAGCAGGTCGAAGATTGCCAGTACCGCGAACAGCGGGCTGAAGCCGATGGTGTCTGCCAGCGCGCCGACCACCAGGGCGAACATGGTGCTTGCTGTCCAGGCGGCCATGCCGGTCAGGCCGTTGGCGGTGGCAACTTCGTTACGGCCAAACACGTCGGAAGAGAGCGTAATCAGCGCGCCGGACAGCGACTGGTGAGCAAAACCACCGATACACAGCAGCGCGATAGCAACGTAAGGGCTGGTGAACAGACCGATCATGCCCGGGCCGATCATCAGCAGCGCGCCCAGGGTGACCACCATCTTACGGGAAACAATCAGGTTCACGCCAAACCAGCGCTGGAACAGCGGTGGCAGGTAGCCGCCCACGATACAGCCCAGGTCCGCGAACAGCATTGGCATCCAGGCGAACATCGCGATCTCTTTCAGGTTAAAGCCGTAAACTTTGAACATGAACAGCGGGATCCAGGCGTTGAACGTGCCCCAGGCCGGTTCTGCCAGGAAGCGTGGCAGGGCGATACCCCAGAACTGACGGGTGCCGAGGATCTGCCAGACGGACATCTTTTTGCCGTTATCGGTCTGATGCTGCGATTCCTGACCATTAATAATGTAGTCGCGTTCTTCGGTAGACAGCTTTTTCTGATCGCGCGGGTGTTTATAGAAAATCAGCCACGCCATCGCCCAGGCAAAGCTCAGTACGCCCGAGATGATGAACGCCATCTGCCAGCTGTGCATCACGATGGCCCATACCACCAGCGGCGGCGCAATCATCGCCCCGATGGACGAGCCCACGTTGAAGTAGCCTACCGCAATGGAGCGCTCTTTTGCCGGGAACCACTCGGAGCTGGCCTTCAGCCCCGCCGGGATCATCGCCGCTTCGGCGGCACCAACCGCACCACGCGCCAGCGCCAGCCCGCCCCAGCTTCCTGCCAGTGCGGTCGCGCCGCAGAAGACGGCCCAGGCAACGGCGAAGAAGGCGTAACCAATTTTTGTACCCAGAATATCAAGAACATAACCTGCAACAGGCTGCATTACGGTGTAAGCGGCAGAGTACGCCGCGATGATGTAAGAGTATTGCTGCGTGGAGATATGTAACTCTTCCATCAACGTTGGCGCCGCGGCTGCCACGGTGTTACGCGTCAGGTAGCCCAGCACGGTGCCGAGCGTCACCAGTGCAATCATGTACCAACGTAACCCTTTAATTTTACGCATGTAAAACCTCATCGTTATGTTATTTCCGTGTCGGGACACGGCAACAGCTCAACCGTTATCGGGAGCTGTTCTGTAACGGGAGGGGCGTAACCGGGAGCGTGTCCCGGAACGGCCCGAACCTTGCCATAAGTAATCGTGCTTAAGTCGGTTTCCGTACCGTTAAATCCGGTGTGAAGCACCGGTAATGCATTCCGTCGGCATAGTGTTTGCGACGGCGAAACGATAACTTGTCATACAACTTTAAAAGGTGAGTGACATCACAAAAGTGTGAATCTTTGTAGGGATATTCCGCGGCGTGGATGAAGCCAGTGCTGGCGCGGTCTGTGAGAGGGTTTACCCCTTTGAGGGTAATTTATTTGTCGACGTTTATTGATCTAACTCACGAAAAAAACGTCGGCCTCTGGAAATTGGTGTGATAACTTTGCAGCATCTGAACATAAGCTTTCTGCCGCTCCCGTAATGAGGAAGACGATAATGACGCCGTTTATGACCGACGATTTTCTGTTAGATACCGAATTTGCCCGCCGCCTGTACCACGACTACGCAAAAGACCAGCCGATTTTCGACTACCACTGCCATTTACCGCCGCAGCAGGTTGCCGAAAATTACCGCTTCAAAAACCTGTATGATATCTGGCTGAAGGGTGACCACTATAAATGGCGAGCGATGCGCACCAACGGCGTGGCCGAGCGCCTGTGTACCGGCGACGCCACCGACCGCGAGAAGTTTGACGCCTGGGCCGCTACCGTTCCGCACACCATCGGTAATCCGCTATACCACTGGACGCACCTTGAGCTGCGTCGTCCGTTTGGCATCACCGGCAAGCTGCTGTCTCCAGCCACCGCGGATGAAATCTGGAACCAGTGCAACGACCTGCTGGCGCAGGACAACTTCTCCGCGCGCGGCATCATGAAGCAGATGAACGTGAAGATGGTGGGGACGACCGACGATCCGATCGACTCTCTGGAGCACCACGCGGTGGTCGCCAAAGACGCCGCGTTTGACATCAAGGTGCTGCCAAGCTGGCGCCCGGATAAAGCCTTCAACATCGAGCAGGCAACCTTTAACGACTACATGGCGAAGCTGGCGGAAGTCTCCGATACCGACATCCGTCGTTTCGCCGATCTGCAAACGGCGCTCACCAAACGTCTGGATCACTTCGCCGCGCACGGCTGTAAGGTCTCTGACCACGCGCTGGACGTGGTGCTGTTCGCGGAATCTAACGAAGCCGAGCTGGACAGCATTCTGGCGCGTCGTCTCTCCGGCGAACAGTTAAGCGAGCATGAAGTCGCCCAGTTCAAAACCGCGGTGCTGGTGTTCCTTGGTGCGGAATATGCCCGTCGCGGCTGGGTTCAGCAGTATCACATCGGCGCGCTGCGTAATAACAACCAGCGCCAGTTTATGCTGCTGGGCGCGGACGTCGGCTTTGACTCCATTAACGACCGTCCGCTGGCGGAAGAGCTGTCTAAGCTGCTGAGCAAACAGAACGAGCAAAACCTGCTGCCAAAAACCATCCTCTACTGCCTGAACCCGCGCGATAACGAAGTGCTGGGCACCATGATCGGCAACTTCCAGGGGGAAGGGATGCCGGGCAAGATGCAGTTTGGCTCCGGCTGGTGGTTTAACGACCAGAAAGACGGCATGGAGCGTCAGATGACGCAGCTGGCGCAGCTTGGCCTGTTAAGCCGCTTTGTCGGCATGCTGACCGACAGCCGCAGCTTCCTGTCCTATACCCGTCATGAATATTTCCGCCGCATTCTGTGCCAGATGATTGGCCGCTGGGTGCACGCGGGCGAAGCGCCAGCGGATATCCAGCTGCTGGGCGAAATGGTGAAAAACATCTGCTTTAACAATGCGCGTGACTACTTCGCCATTGAACTGAACTAAGGCCGCTTGAGGTTGATATGCAATACATCAAAATCCATTCGCTGGATAACGTTGCCGTCGCGCTGGCAGATTTAGCCGAAGGGACGGAAGTGACCTTCGACGACCAGTCGGTGACGTTGCGCCAGGCCATTGGGCGTGGCCATAAGTTTGCCCTGATCCCCATTGGGAAAGGGGAGAACGTGGTGAAGTACGGTTTGCCTATCGGTCACGCGCTGGCGGATATTGCGCCGGGTGAATACATTCATTCCCACAATACCCGCACCAACCTCAGCGATCTGGACGAGTACAGCTATCAACCTGATTTTCAGACGGAAGAAGCCCAGGCGGCCGATCGTGAGGTGCAGATCTACCGCCGAGCCAGCGGCGAGGTGGGGATCCGCAATGAACTGTGGATCCTCCCGACCGTCGGCTGCGTGAACGGGATTGCGCGTCAAATCCAGGCGCGCTTCCTGAAAGAGACCAGCGGTGCCGAAGGCACCGACGGGGTGCACCTGTTCAGCCACACCTACGGCTGCTCCCAGCTGGGTGACGACCACATCAACACCCGCACCATGCTGCAAAACATGGTGCGTCATCCGAATGCGGGCGCGGTGCTGGTGATTGGCCTCGGCTGTGAAAACAACCAGGTGGATGCCTTTCGCGAAACGCTGGGCGACTTCGATCCCGGGCGAGTGCGCTTTATGGTGTGTCAGCATCAGGATGACGAAGTGGAGGCGGGCGTTGAACAGCTGCATCAGCTGTATGAGGTGATGCGTCACGACAGGCGCGAGCCGGGCAAGCTGAGCGAACTGAAGTTTGGCCTGGAGTGCGGCGGATCTGACGGGCTTTCCGGCATTACCGCCAACCCGATGCTGGGCCGCTTCTCGGATTACGTGATTGCCAATGGCGGCACCACGGTGCTGACCGAAGTGCCGGAGATGTTCGGCGCGGAGCGTATTCTGATGAGCCACTGCCGCGACGAAGAGACGTTTGAAAAGACCGTCACCATGGTGAACGACTTCAAACAGTACTTTATCGCCCACAACCAGCCGATTTATGAGAACCCGTCGCCGGGTAACAAAGCGGGGGGGATCACCACGCTGGAAGAGAAATCCCTCGGCTGCACCCAGAAGGCGGGCGCCAGCCAGGTGGTGGACGTTCTGCGCTACGGCGAACGCCTGAAAACCCACGGCCTGAACCTGCTGAGCGCGCCGGGTAACGATGCGGTCGCCACCAGCGCGCTGGCGGGGGCGGGCTGCCACATGGTGCTGTTCAGTACCGGCCGCGGTACGCCGTACGGCGGGTTTGTGCCGACGGTTAAAATTGCCACCAACAGCGAGCTGGCGGCAAAGAAAAAGCACTGGATCGATTTCGACGCAGGACAGCTGATCCACGGCAAAGCGATGCCGCAGCTGCTGACCGAGTTCGTGGACGCTATCGCAGAGTTCGCCAGCGGCAGGCAGACCTGTAACGAGAAGAACGACTTCCGCGAGCTGGCGATTTTTAAGAGTGGTGTGACGCTGTAAGCTGGGTGCGGGCTGGTGCCCTCACCCCAACCCTCTCCACTGTACGGTCCGGGGACATGGTAGACAGGTGTTCGGGGACATGGTGAACACTTTTTAACATCCTTTACCCATGGTGATCGACTTTTTCTTCAGGTCGATCACCCCCACTTTCGTGCTGTACCACCACACCTCGTAGCGGCCGTCTTCCTGCATCTCCTTCAGCCCGACCCGTTCTCCCCTGAACGCCTTGCCTGCGCTCAGACTTACCCCTTTCACGCTCAGCTTTCCGCTGATATCCACTTTCCTGACCATCACGCCCTCGTCGTATTCCGGGGGCGGTGTGTTGCCGCTGTACTGCCGTGCAGACGGCTTATACCGCGAGCCCGGTACCGCCATATCCAGCGCCTCATGCGGGCGTTCAAGGTTATAGACCGTCCGCCAGTGGTCGAAGGCGCGCTGCAGTTCGCCCTCGTTCGCGAACCACTTCCCCTGCAGCACCTCCGTCTTCAGGCTGCGGTGAAAACGCTCCAGCTTGCCCTGCGTCTGCGGATGATACGGCCGGGAGTGCCCCACCCGGATACCATGGCGCATCAGCCACAGCTCCAGCGCCGTCCAGGTGCCGGTGGTATCTCCCCACGGGGCGCCGTTGTCCATTGTCATCCGGTCCGGCAGGCCGTAGCGTTCAAACACGCTGACCAGCTGCTGCTGCACGGTCTCGCGCCGTTCATCGGTACAGTGCGCCAGGCACAGGGAAAAACGGGAGTGGTCGTCCAGCAGGGTGAGCGGATGGCAGCGGCCACCGCCAAAGGGAAAGTGGCCCTTAAAATCCATCTGCCAGAGGCAGTTCGGCGCGTCATGTTCGAACCGTCCCGTGACGGGAATGCCCGGTGAAGTGCCCGGCAGCAGACCATGGCGGGCCATAAGGTTATGGACGGTGCTGAAGGCGGGCATAGTGTGCCCCTGGTCTTCGAGCCAGTGCTTTATCTTGCGCGCGCCCCAGCGTTGATGGCGGTCATGGGCCATACGCAGCAGGGCAGTGATGTCGTCAGATGAGCGGTTCGGGGAATGGTGCGGTATGCGCGGGCGGTCCTGAAGGCCGGAGGCACCTTCCTCTCCCCAGCGGCGAAGCCACTTGTAGCCGGTGGCAGGTGAAATGCCAAAGTGACGGCAGAGGGAACGGATGTTCGCCCCGTCCTGCGAGGCGAACAAAACAAACTCGGTACGTAATGACATGGTATCTCTCGCATCCCAGGGCATAAGCGACTCCATAAGCGGGTTCTTATGCCTTAGTTGTAAGTGTCTACCATGTCCCCGAACAAGTGTTCACTATGTCCCCGGACCATACACCACGGGGAGAGGGGGCAAATACTAAAACGGCAACCTCAGGGTTGCCGTTTTGCTTTATCCGCGCAGGGCGTTCTTCGCTAAACGCGCGTCTTCTGCCTGGCAGGCCGCCGCGGTGAACAGCACGTCCGTTGAGGAGTTCAGCGCGGTTTCGCAGGAGTCCTGCAGGACGCCGATAATGAAGCCGACCGCAACAACCTGCATGGCAATTTCGTTCGGAATGCCAAACATATTACAGGCCAGCGGGATCAGCAGCAGTGAACCGCCCGCCACGCCGGATGCGCCGCAGGCGCACAGCGACGCCACCACGCTCAGCAGCAGCGCCGTTGGCAGATCGACCGGAATACCCAGCGTATGCACGGCCGCCAGCGTCAGCACGGTGATGGTAATCGCTGCACCCGCCATGTTGACGGTCGCACCCAGCGGAATGGAAACCGAGTAGGTGTCGCGATCCAGGTTCAGCTTCTCCGCCAGCGCCATGTTAACCGGAATGTTCGCCGCCGAGCTGCGGGTAAAGAAGGCATATACGCCGCTTTCGCGCAGGCAGGTCAATACCAGCGGATACGGGTTGCGGCGGATCTGCCAGAACACCAGCAGCGGGTTGATCACCAGCGCCACCAGCAGCATGCAGCCTACCAGCACAAACAGCAGCTGTGCATAACCCCAAAGCGCGTCAAAGCCGGTTGTCGCAAGCGTAGACGACACCAGACCAAAGATACCGACCGGCGCAAAGCGAATGACGACCTTCACGATAAAGGTCACGGCGTTGGACATATCGTTGACCAGGTTTTTTGTCGTTTCGTTGCCGTGACGCAGGGCGAAGCCAAGCCCGATCGCCCAGACCAGGATGCCAATGTAGTTTGCATTCAGCAGGGCATCAATCGGGTTTGTCACCATGCTCATCAGCAGGCCACGCAGAACCTCCACGATGCCGGAAGGCGGCGTGATGTCGCCCGCCGCAGAGGTCAGATGCAGCGTGGACGGGAAGAGGAAGCTAAAGACCACCGCGGTCAGCGCAGCAGAAAACGTGCCCAGCAGATATAAAAAGAGAATCGGACGAATGTTGGTTTTTTGTCCGTGCTGGTGATTGGCGATGGAAGCCATGACCAGCATCAGAACCAGCACCGGCGCAACGGCCTTCAGCGCGCCCACGAACAGGGTGCCGAGTAACCCTGTCGCTTCCGCGGCAGGTTTTGACACCAGCGCCAGCAGGATCCCCAGAACCAGCCCTACCAGGATTTGTTTAACCAGGCTGCCCTGCGTGATACGCGCCAGCAGGCCTTTAGATTGTGTGCTCATACTAAATTCCTAAGTGAAATTGCGTTCCATCCTGGATGTGCTCTAAGTCACATTTATTTCAGGATGTAAATATTTGTTTGCCTGGTTGAGTATCACGGAAAGCGGGGAAAGGCGGAAGCGTAAAATGCTGGATTTTACGTGTTGCGTCATATTTTTTAACTATTGCGTTACAAAAGTGTGTTCACCCTCTCCCCTGTAGGGAGAGGGCCGGGGAGAGGGGATTACTCCGCCTGCTGCTTTTTATCGTGCTGGCGGTTAACCCAGGTATTAATAACCAGCGTCACCAGCAGAATGCCAAACACCACGCTGAGCGAAATGGCGATCGGGATATGGTAGAAATCGACGATCAGCATCTTGATACCGATGAAGACCAGAATCACCGACAGGCCGTATTTCAGCATCGAGAAACGCTCCGCCGCGCCCGCCAGCAGGAAGTACATCGCGCGCAGGCCGAGGATCGCGAACAGGTTAGAGGTCAGCACGATGAACGGGTCGGTGGTGACCGCGAAGATAGCCGGGATACTGTCTACCGCGAAAATCACGTCGCTCAGCTCGACCAGAATCAGCACCAGCAGCAGCGGGGTGGCAAACAGCAGGCCGTTCTTGCGCACGAAGAAATGCTCGCTTTCGATCTTGTCCGTCATGCGCAGATGACCGCGGATCCACTTCACCAGCGGCTTATCACCGATACCGGTATCGTCTTCTTTTGCCAGCGCCATTTTGACGCCGGTGAACAGCAGGAATGCGCCGAACACGTACAGCAGCCATTCAAACTGGGTAATCAGCCAGCTGCCGGCGAAGATCATGATGGTACGCAAGATGATGGCACCGAGCACGCCGTACACCAGCACGCGGCGCTGCAGAGCCGCAGGCACGGCAAAATAGCTAAACAGCATCAGCCAGACGAAGACGTTATCTACCGCCAGCGCTTTTTCAATCAGATAACCGGTGAGGAAGGCGAGAGCCTGAGGATCGGCCACCGCGCGGCCTTCGGTCGAGGCCAGATACCACCAGAAGGCGGCGCAGAAAAGGAGTGAGAGGGATACCCACACCAGCGACCAGACGGCGGCTTGCTTAACGCTCATGCCGTGCTCGCCGCGGCGGCCCTGCAAAAAGAGGTCGATCGCCAGCATGATGAGCACGACAACCGCGAATCCGCCCCACAGCATTGGAGTGCCGACAGAATGCATACTATTTTCCTTACACATAAAAAAACAAAAACGGCTATGGTCAGAAGACGATAGCCGTTAGCTTTTTATGCATAGACCTCGCCTTCCGGCAAGGTCTCACTTACAACCATGAAGGTTGCCCGGCGACCGGATGCGGTTTTGCACGCATCGTAATGACGATCCACCGGCGAAGAAGTTACTCCCCTTTGCAGGTAACAAAATATGTCAGAACATTGATTTCGTCAATGCTCTGCACGGTTTCATTACACAGCTTTACGCGATAGCTTCCGCATTCATGCCGTCTGCGGGGAAGACCACGCCGGTCTGTCGGCGGATCTCCGTTTGCAGCTTCGCCGTGGTGCGGCTTATCGCAAGCCCGGGGTGGTTCACTTCATTGTCTTCTACCAGACGGGCGAAGACCTCTGCCTCATAGAGCATAGTGTTAATATGCTGAGGCTGCGTCAGCTCCTGCGCTTTTCCGCCGCGCGGGACGATGCTCAGCTTCTGGCATTCGGAGATTTTTTCGATCACCAGCGAGCCGTCTTCGCCCTGAATTTCGCTTGGCAGCACGGAGTCGCTGACCTTCGAGTGCTGCAACGTCACGCTGAAATCACCGTAGTCGAGCACCACGATACCGTGAGCGTCCACGCCGCTGTCCAGCAGGCTGGCGGTGGCCGTCACGCCGTGTGGTTCCCCCCACAGCGCAACCGCAGAGGCCAGACAGTAAAAACCGATATCCATAATCGAGCCGTTCGAGAAGGCCGGGTTAAAGGTATTCGGGTTTTCGCCGTCCAGATAGCGCTGATAGCGCGACGAATACTGGCAGTAGTTGATAAAGGCTTTACGCACTTTGCCAATTTTCGGCAGGGACTGCTGCAACAGTAGGAAGTTGGGCAGGCTGGCGGTTTTAAACGCTTCGAACAGTACCACCTGGTTTTCGCGGGCAAGCGCAATGGCGGCTTCCACTTCCTGACTATTCGAGGCCAGCGGCTTCTCGCAGATCACATGCTTTTTGTGGCCGAGGAACAGCGCCGTTTGCGGGAAGTGCAGGGAGTTCGGGCTGGCGATATAAACCGCGTCAATGGCGTCGCTTTGCGCCATCTCGTCGAGCGAGGTGAACAGGTGTTCGACCAGGTAATCGTTCGCGAAGCTCTGCGCCTGCTCAAGGCTGCGGGAATAGACTGCGGTGAGCTTATATTTGCCGGTTTCGTGGGCGGCGTCGACGAACTGGCGCGTGATCCAGTTCGTACCGATGACTGCGAAACGTATCATAAACGTTTACGTACTCCGTAGCAGGGAACCTGTAGCCACTGTAGCACGTCATCATGACATTTCGCGTGCGCTACTGCGCATTACTCTTTAACGATAAATGCGTCAGCCACAAACGGGTATCAAACTCCAGCTGGTGGTACTGCGGCTCCATATGGCAGCAAAGGGCATAAAACGCTTTGTCGTGCTCCTTCTCCTTGAGGTGGGCAAGCTCGTGCACCACAATCATCCGCAGAAACGCTTCGGGCGCGTTACGAAATACGGTCGCCACGCGGATCTCCGCTTTGGCCTTCAGCCTGCCGCCCTGCACGCGAGAGACGGCGGTGTGCAGGCCGAGCGCGTTTTTCAGCACGTGGATCTTGCTGTCGTACATCACCTTGTTGACCGGCGGCGCGCTCTTCAGATACCGGTTTTTCAGATCCTGCGTATACTGCCAGAGCGCCTTATCGGTCGCGAAATCGTGCGTGCCGGGATAGCGTTTTTCCAGCACCGCGCCCAGCTTTTGTTCGGCAATTAACGTCCGGACCTGGGAAAGCAGATGCTCCGGGTAGCCCTGGAGATAAGTCAGCTGGTTCATCAAAACCCCAAAATAAGTTGAAAACGGGTATACTCACGCACCCTTTTCAGGGATAACGCCGAAATTTTACCATTCAGGAGGGCCGATGAGCCACTTAGACAACGGTTTCCGTTCACTCAACCTTAAACGTTTCCCGGAAACGGACGACGTTAACCCGCTTCAGGCGTGGGAAGCGGCGGATGAATATCTGCTGCAACAGTTGGATGACGCTGAAATCAGCGGCCCGGTGCTGATCCTGAATGACGCGTTTGGCGCGCTGGCCTGCGCCCTGGCGGCACACACGCCTTACAGCATCGGCGATTCTTACCTGAGCGAGCTGGCGACGCGTGAAAACCTGCGTCACAACGATATCGAAGAGTCCAGCGTGAAGTTCCTCGACAGCACCGCGGACTACCCGCAGGCGCCGGGCGTGGTGCTGATTAAGGTGCCAAAAACCATGGCGCTGCTGGAGCAGCAGCTGCGCGCGCTGCGCAAGGTCGTGACGCCAGAAACCCGCATCATTGCGGGTGCCAAAGCGCGCGACATTCACACCTCGACGCTGGAGCTGTTCGAGAAGGTGCTGGGCCCGACCACCACTACGCTCGCCTGGAAAAAAGCGCGCCTGATCAACTGTACCTTCAGCGCGCCGGAACTGGCCGACGCGCCAGAAACCCTGAGCTGGAAGCTGGAAGGCACAGACTGGACCATCCATAACCACGCGAACGTCTTCTCCCGCACCGGTCTGGACATCGGCGCGCGTTTCTTTATGGAATACCTGCCGGAAAATCTGGAAGGGGAAATCGTCGACCTGGGCTGCGGCAACGGCGTGATTGGCCTGACGCTGCTGGCGAAGAACCCGGACGCCAGCGTGGTGTTCAGCGACGAATCGCCGATGGCGGTGGCGTCGAGCCGTCTGAATGTGGAAACCAACATGCCGGAGGCGCTGGACCGCTGCGAGTTCATGATCAACAACGCGCTGTCCGGCGTGGAGCCATTCCGCTTCAACGCCGTGTTCTGCAACCCGCCGTTCCACCAGAAGCACGCCCTGACGGATAACGTCGCCTGGGAGATGTTCCACCACGCGCGCCGCTGCCTGAAGATCAACGGCGAGCTGTACATCGTGGCGAACCGCCACCTTGACTACTTCCACAAGCTGAAGAAGATTTTCGGCAACTGCGTCACCGTTGCCACCAACAACAAGTTCGTGGTGCTGAAAGCGGTGAAGCTGGGACGTCGTCGCTAAATAATCAGTGCAAGCTGGGTGCCCTGCGCAATGGCCCGCCGCGCATCCAGCTCCATCGCCACGTCGCACCCGCCGATCAAATGCACCGTTTTACCTGCCTCACGCAGCAGATCCGCCAGATCCCGCTTTGGCTCCTGTCCGGCACACAAAATCACATGATCCACGCGCAGCAGCTGCGGTTCGCCGCCGATCGTGACGTGCAGGCCCTCGTCGTCGATCTTCTGATAGCTCACCGCCGGGATCATCTTCACCCCGCGCGACAGCAGGGTGGCGCGGTGGATCCAGCCCGTGGTTTTGCCCAGCCCTTCGCCCGGCTTGCTGGCTTTGCGCTGTAGCATGACGATCTGACGCGGGCTTTTCGGCAGCAGTGGCCCTTCAGGCCGCAGGCCGCCGGGCTGACTCAGGCTGGTATCAATTCCCCATTCCACGCAAAATTCGGCGATATTCTGGCTGGTGGCCTCGCCCGGCTGGCTCAGGTACATGGCGGTATCAAAGCCGATACCGCCGCAGCCGATAATGGCCACCTTCTCCCCCACGGGCGCTTTATCGCGCAGTACGTCCAGATAGCTCAACACCTTCGGATGATCGATACCCTCGATCGCAGGCGTGCGCGGGGCGATCCCGCTTGCCAGGATCGCCTCGTCGAACGCCAGCAGATCGGCCGCCGTCACCCGCTGGTTAAGCCGCAGATCTACGCCCGTCAACTCGATCATCCGCCGGTAGTAGCGCAGGGTTTCATAGAATTCCTCTTTGCCGGGGATCTGTTTGGCGATATTAAACTGCCCGCCAATCTCACCGGCGGCATCAAACAGCGTCACGCTGTGCCCGCGCGAGGCGGCGTTCACCGCGAACGCCAGGCCCGCTGGTCCAGCGCCCACGACGGCCAGGCGTTTTTTATTGACCGCGGGAACGACAGGCATTGTGGTTTCATGGCAGGCGCGCGGATTCACGAGACAAGAGGTAACCTTGCCGACGAAGATCCGATCCAGGCAGGCCTGGTTACAGCCGATGCAGGTGTTGATCTCATCCGCGCGTCCGCTTTGCGCTTTGGACAACAGTTCTGCATCCGCGAGGAACGGGCGCGCCATTGACACCATATCGGCATCGCCGCGTGATATCACGTCGTCCGCCACCTGCGGATCGTTAATACGGTTAGTGGTGACCAGCGGAACAGACACTTTTCCCTTCAGCCTGCGCGTTACCCAGCTGAACGCCGCGCGCGGCACCGGCGTGGCGATAGTTGGAATGCGCGCCTCGTGCCAGCCGATGCCGGTGTTGATGATGGTGGCGCCCGCGGCTTCAACCGCCTTCGCCAGCTGCACGGCTTCATCGAACGTCCCGCCGCCCTCCACCAGGTCGAGCATCGACAGGCGGAAGATGATGATAAAATCTGCACCCGCGCGCTCGCGCACCGCGCGCACCACCTCCACCGCAAAGCGCATGCGGCGGGCATAGTCGCCGCCCCATTCATCCTCGCGCTGGTTGGTGCGCGCGGCGAGAAATTCGTTGATCAGATAGCCCTCGGAGCCCATCACCTCCACGCCGTCATAGCCCGCTTCACGCGCCAGCGCGGCGCAGCGGGCGAAGTCCTCAATCAGCGCCAGGATCTCGTCGTGGCTGAGGGCATGCGGCCTGAAGCGGTTGATGGGGGCCTGGATGGCCGACGGCGCGACCAGATTTGGCTGATAGCTGTAGCGCCCGGTGTGCAGGATTTGCAGGGCGATTTTGCCGCCCTCGCGGTGAACCGCGTCGGTCACAATGCGGTGGTGCGGCAGCTGGCTCGCGTTATTTAGCACCGCGCCGCCCTCCATCGTCACGCCCGTGGGCGCGGGCGATACGCCGCCGGTGACGATCAGCGCCACCCCGTGACGCGCGCGCTCGGCATAGAACGCCGCCAGACGCTCGGCCCCGTCCGGGCGCTCCTCCAGCCCGGTATGCATCGAGCCCATCAGCACGCGGTTTTTGAGGGTGGTGAACCCCAGATCGAGAGGGGCGAATAACGACGGGTAGCGGCTCATAGTCTCTTCCAGTGTAAAATTATTGTTATGTGGTCGGATGAGTTACTAATTTAGCCAGCGGGGAGTAAAAGGGAAAAGGGGAATGCGGTGAATGTGATGGGATTCAAATAATGCCCCTCACCCTAACCCTCTCCCCGAAGGGGAGAGGGGACTAGCCGGTGCGATCTTAAAGAGTTAGCTCGATCTGGTCTTTTCCCTCTCCCCTTTGGGGAGAGGGGCAGGGTGAGGGGTGTGGGTTTTTACTAACCCCGGTGCCTCCCACATCGACGTCGTCAGCCCGCTGTCCACCAGCCCGAGCTGGTCCGCATACACCGCCTGCCACTTCTGCATCATGCCGTCGTACAGCTCCCGGTGCGCCGGGTTCGGCGTGAACTCCCGGCTCCACTGCACCAGCCGCTCGCCCGTCGAGGCCATATCCGCGAACAGCCCCGCGCCCGTTCCGGCCGCAATCGCGCAGCCCAGCGCCGTGGCCTCCTTCACCTCCGGGACGCGCACCGGCAGGCCGGTGACGTCGCTTAAAATCTGGCTCCACAGGGCGCCTTTCGAACCGCCGCCCGCAAACACCAGGCTCTCAAACTTTACGCCGGAGAAGCGCGAAATCTGCGCCAGGTTACAGGCAGAGACTATCGCCGCGTTCTCCTCCAGCGCGCGGAACAGCGTCGCTTTGTTGCACTTTTCCGGGTCAATGGAGAGGTTAATAAACGACGGTGCCGCGTGGTACCACTGCTTAAAATGCATCGCGTCGGAGAAGATGGGCATCACGCCGTGGGAGCCAGCGGGCACGCGGCTCGCCATCTCTTCGAGCAGGGAATAGGTGTCCATCCCCATCCGGTCGGCAATCAGCTTCTCTTCGGCGCAGAACGCGTCGCGGAACCAGCGCATGGTCAGCCCGGTAAAGAAGCTGATCGACTCCGCCTGCGCCATGCCGGGGATAACGTGCGGGTTCACGCGGATGTTCATGTCGGGGTCGGTGCGTACCTGCGGCAGGTTGACCACCTGCTGCCAGAAGGTACCGCCCAGCACCGCCGTTTGCCCGGCGCGGACCACGCCCAGCCCCAGACAGCCCAGCTGCACGTCGCCGCCGCCCATCACCACCGGCGTGCCCTCGCGCAGGCCACTCTGCTGTGCGGCCTCCCGGGTGATGGCACCCAGCACCGTCCCCGTCTCCTTCACCGGGGAGAGGATATCGGCGCGCAGCCCGGCCATGTCCAGCAGCGCCGGCCGCCAGTCGCGGGAGAAGAGATCCAGCATGCCGGTGGTGCCCGCGTTCGACGGGTCAACCGCCAGCTCGCCGGAAAGCTTCGCCGCCAGCCAGTCGCTGATCATGGTGATGGTGGCGGCCTTGCGGTAGATATCCGGCCGATGGTGCGCCAGCCACAGCAGGCGCGGCATTGCGCTCAGGGCAAGGGTTTGCCCGGAAACCTCATACACCTCGGATTCAAAGCGGTCGTCGTGGATCTCCTTGAGTTCGGCCACCTCGCGGCTGGCGCGGGCGTCGACGTTGGCGCAGGCCCAGATGGCCTCGCCGTTGCGGTCATACAGCACGATCCCTTCGCGCATCGAGCAGCAGGCGACGGACTGAATATCCGCCGCGCTCAGGCGCGCGCGCTCCAGCGCCTGATGAATGCACCGGCAGGCCAGCCGCCAGTTGGTGTCGAGGTCGAACTCCATCGACCCCGGCACGTTCTCCACGCTCAGGTGCTTCCACTCGGCCTGGCCGACGGCAACCTGGCTGCCCTGTAAATCGAAAATAACGGCGCGAACGCTGCCTGTCCCTGCATCTAACGCTAAAAGGTAACTCATGAGCTTGCCTCGCTGTTAGCGCAGGGCATCCCCCGTTACGTCAGGGCCAGCACCGCGCGGGCTGTCGTCTCTTCCGTCACCAGGCCATTGATACGGCGACCCTTCAGTGCGGCGTAAATCGCATCGGCTTTCTCTTCTCCTCCGGCCACGCCAACGATGGTGGGCAGCTGCGCCAGTTCATCGAGCGTGACGCCGAGTAATTCTTTGTGGATCTCCAGCTCCCCGACGCATTCGCCATCGGCATTGAGGAAATAGCCGAGGATGTCGCCGACCGCGCCCTTGCGGGCGTACATCAGCTGTTCACCTTCGCTGATATAGCCGGAGCGCAGTATCGTTGCGTCACGGCGCTGGTTCACCGAACCAATCCCGACCACCGCCACGTCGGCCGCGGTGGCGGCGAGGATCACGTCCCGCACGCTGGTTTCGCGCTTTAAGATCCCGGCCACTTCTGCGGATGAGACGCGAAGCGGGGCGGGGATCATGCTGACGCTGCAGGCCGCGTCCAGCTGGCCGATACCGGTCATATAGGGCCCAACGCCGCCGGAGAGCGTCACCAGGCGGATCTGCTGCGAGCTGATAAAGCCGCTCAGGTGCTGCAGGCTGCTCATGGTGGTTTCACCAAACCCCACCGCTAACAGCTGGCCGGGCTCCAGCACGCCCATCAGCGACTGCGCGGCGCCAATGCCGAGCCGCACGTTCATCGGCGGGGTATTAAGGGCGGGCATCACGCGCACCAGCTTCAGGCCAAAGCGCTGCTGGAGCTCGGTTTCCAGCGCCAGGCACCCCTCGTAGCGGGAGTTGATCTGCACGCGGATCACCCCGGACTGACGGCCCTTCTCCAGCAGGCGGGAGATCTTCAGGCGCGGCAGCCCGAGCCGTTCGCCAATATCGTTCTGGGTCAGCCCGTCGTGGTAGTAACACCAGGCCACGCGCGCCACCAGCTCCTCTTCCGCCAGCGCCAGCCCGGCAAACCGTCCTTCTTCCGCAGTGCGTTTATCGCTCATAGTTGAACTCTTATAAAAATTTAGATCATATGTTCGTAATGGCGCGACGTGAAAATGTGAGCCACGCGACAAAACGGATCTTTAAGATGGTTTCTGTTTTATCTGGATCTTAATCGATAAAACTGTGATCCCTGCACGGTTGTAAATATAGTTCACCGTCTACGCTTTTGAACATTATTAAATCTAAAAATCATTTGTTCAATAGCGGAGCGATGATGACACCACTTCTCGAGGCGCGGAATATCAGCAAGCAGTTCTCAGGCGTGCCGGTCCTGAAAGGCATTGATTTCACGCTGCTTGCGGGGCAGGTGCACGCGCTGATGGGCGGTAACGGCGCGGGAAAATCGACGCTAATGAAGATCGTCGCCGGGGTCGAAACGCCGGATCGGGGTGAACTGTCGGTCGCCGGTGAGTCTTTTGCACGGCTTACGCCCGCGCAGGCGCACGGGCTCGGCATTTACCTGGTGCCGCAGGAGCCGCTGCTGTTCCCCAACCTGACGGTGCGGGAAAACATCCTGTTCCGCCTGCCGCGCGGGCGCGATCGGGATAAACGCCTCGCCGCGAAGCTGGAACAGCTGCGGTGCCAGCTTAACCTCGACGCCGCTGCCAGCACCCTGGAGGTGGCGGATCAGCAGATGGTGGAGATCCTGCGCGGGCTGATGCGCAACGCGACGATCCTGATCCTCGACGAGCCTACGGCCTCCCTCACGCCCGGTGAAACCGAACGGCTCTTCTCCCAGATCCGCGCCCTGCAGGAGCAAGGCGTTGGCATTGTCTTCATCTCGCACAAGCTGCCGGAAATCCGCATGCTGTCGAGCCACGTCTCGGTAATGCGCGACGGCGCGGTGGTGCTCAGCGGCGAAACCGCGCAGTTTGACGATAACGCCCTGATCGCCGCCATGACGCCGGTGGGGCGCGATAAAGCCCTGAGCGATACGCAAAAGCTGTGGCTGGCGCTGCCGGGCAACCGCCGCACCCAGCCGCAGGATTTCCCGGTGCTGCGGGTTGAGGATCTCACCGGGGAAGGGTTTATCGATCTCAGCCTTGAGATCTACGCCGGGGAGATCGTCGGTCTCGCCGGGCTGGTGGGATCCGGGCGTACCGAGTTTGCGGAAACGCTTTACGGCCTGCGCCCCGCGCGCGGGGGCCGCGTCTGGCTGGAAAATCAGGATATCAGCCATGATGCCGTTTCGGCGCGGCTGGCCAAAGGGCTGGTCTACCTGCCGGAAGACAGACAGGTGTCCGGCCTGTTCCTCGACGCGCCCGTCCGCTGGAACACCGTGGCGCTGAACGAGCCATCGATCTGGCAGCAGCGCGGGCGGGAGTCTGCGGTGGTGGAGCGCTATCACCGGGCGCTGGGGATCAGGCTCAATCACGCGGATCAGCCCGTGCGCACGCTCTCCGGCGGCAATCAGCAGAAGGTGCTGCTGGCGCGCTGCCTGGAGGCCAATCCTCTGTTGCTGATCGTCGATGAACCCACGCGCGGCGTGGACGTCTCGGCGCGCGCCGATATCTACCAGCTGCTCAAAAGCGTGGCGGCGCAGAACGTGGCGGTATTAATGATCTCAAGCGATCTTGATGAATTCCCCGGCCTCGCGGACCGCGTGCTGGTGATGCATCAGGGCGTACTCAGCGGTGAACTACCGCGCCACGCCGTCAGCCTCGACCGGATGATGGCGCTGGCGTTTGGAGGGCAGTCATGAAGATCTTACTGAAGAACCGCGAGCTGAGCGCCTTTCTCGCCATCCTTGCGCTGTTTGCCGTGCTGGTGGCGCTTAATCCGTCCTACTTCAGCCTGCAAACGCTGGGGATGATCTTCGCCAGCTCGCAGATCCTGATCCTGCTGGCAACCGGTGCCGCGCTGGTGATGCTGACCCGCAATATTGACGTGTCAGTTGGCTCGATCGTCGGGCTCTCCGCCATCGCCGTTGGCGTGGCGCTGAACAGCGGCTACAGCCTGCCCGTTTCCATTCTCTTCGCGCTGTCGATTGGCGCGCTGGCGGGGGCGTTCAACGGCTTTCTGGTGGTGGGGCTGCGTATTCCGGCCATAGTCGCCACCCTCGGCACGCTGGGGCTGTACCGCGGGGCGATGCTCCTCTGGACCGGCGGAAAGTGGATTGAAGGGCTGCCGCCGGGGCTGAAATCCCTCTCTGAGCCAGCCGTCATCGGCGTTTCACCGCTCGGTATTGCGGTGATGCTTATTGTGGCCACCGGCGTATGGACGCTTTCGCGTACCGCCTTCGGGCGTGATTTCTACGCCGTGGGCGACAATCTCGCCGCCGCGCGGCAGCTGGGCGTGGCGGTCAACCGCACGCGGATGCTCGCCTTTACCCTCAACGGCATGCTGGCGGCCTGCGCCGGGATTGTGTTTGCCGCGCAGATTGGCTTTGTTCCCAACCAGACCGGCAGCGGGCTGGAGATGAAGGCCATCGCCGCCTGCGTGCTCGGGGGCATCTCGCTGCTGGGCGGCACCGGCACGCTGATCGGCGCCTTCCTCGGCGCGTTCTTCCTCACCCAAATCGACACCGTGCTGGTGCTGTTCCGGCTGCCGGCCTGGTGGAATGACTTTATCGCCGGGCTGGTGCTGCTGGGCGTGCTGGTGCTCGACGGGCGGCTGCGCCAGGCGCTCTCAAGACACCAGCGGGGGCTGAAGTACGGCCGCTTCCAGCCGGGTAATAAAGGGGGAAAGCACGTCGCTCCGTTTCCCGTACGCAAAAAAGAGGTGGCATAAATGAAGCTTAGCTGGGAAAGCGCGCTGCTGGTTTTGCTGGTGCTGGAGATCCTGCTCTTTGGGGCCATCAACCCGCGGATGCTCGACGTCAACATGCTGCTGTTCAGCACCAGCGATTTCATCTGCATCGGCATCGTGGCGCTGCCGCTGACGCTGGTGATTATCAGCGGCGGGATCGACATTTCGCTGGGCTCAACCATTGGCCTGTGCGCCATCGCGCTGGGGGTGATGATGCAGGCGGGGTGGCCGATGGCGCTCGCCGTTCCACTGACGCTGCTGCTCGGCCTGCTGTGCGGGCTGGTGAATGCGGCGCTGATCCACTACACCGGCATCAGCCCTCTGGTGATTACCCTCGGCACGCTTTACCTCTACGGCGGCGGGGCGCTGCTGCTCTCCGGCATGGCGGGCGCGACGGGCTACGAGGGCATCGGCGGCTTCCCGGACGGCTTCACCGCCTTCGCTAACCTCACGGTGCTGGGGCTGCCGATCCCGCTGGTGCTGTTCGCGGCGATCGCTCTCTTTTTCTGGCTGATAACCCACCGCGGGCGCTTTGGCCGGCATCTGTTTTTAATGGGCCAGAATCCGCGCGCGGCGCGCTACGCGGGGCTGTCGGTCAACGGCATGCCCTACGCCCTGTACGGCCTGGTGGGCGTGGCCTCTGCCATTGCCGCGCTGGTGATGGTCTCCTATTTCGGCTCCGCGCGCTCGGATCTGGGGCGCGATCTGCTGATGCCCGCGCTTACCGCCGCCGTGCTCGGCGGGGCGAATATCTACGGCGGGTCCGGTTCGGTTATCGGTACGGCGCTGGCGGCGCTGCTGGTGGGGTACCTGCAACAGGGTTTACAGATGGTCGGCATCCCCAACCAGGTGTCGAGCGCGCTGTCAGGGGCGCTGCTGGTTGTGGTGGTGATGGGACGTTCGCTGAGCCTGCACCGCGAATGGGTGCGATCTCTCTTTAGAAAACTATCCGGAGCGTAAGATGAAAACAAAACTGTTCGTCCTGGCAATGGCCCTCAGCTTCGCCTCGGCGCAGGCGGCGGACCGCATTGCCTTTATCCCGAAGCTGGTGGGCGTGGGCTTCTTTACCAGCGGCGGCAACGGCGCGAAAGAGGCGGGGAAAGATCTTGGCGTGGACGTGACCTACGACGGCCCGACCGAGCCGAGCGTCTCCGGCCAGGTGCAGCTCATCAATAACTTCGTCAACCAGGGCTATAACGCCATTATCGTCTCCGCCGTGTCGCCGGACGGGCTCTGCCCGGCGCTGAAGCGCGCGATGCAGCGCGGCGTCAAGGTCCTGACCTGGGATTCCGACACCAAACCGGAGTGCCGCAGCATTTACATCAACCAGGGCACGCCGGAACAGCTGGGTGGCCTGCTGGTGGAGATGGCGGGCAGGCAGGTCACCAAACCGAATGCCAAAGTGGCCTTTTTCTACTCCAGCCCCACCGTTACCGACCAGAACCAGTGGGTGAAGGAGGCGAAGGCCAAAATCGAAAAAGATCATCCCCAGTGGCAGGTCGTCACCACGCAGTTTGGCTATAACGACGCCACAAAATCCCTGCAAACCGCCGAGGGGATCTTAAAAGCCTACCCGGATCTGGATGCCATCATCGCGCCGGACGCCAACGCGCTGCCAGCCGCCGCGCAGGCGGCGGAGAACCTGAAGCGGGAAGGGGTGGCGATCGTTGGCTTCAGCACGCCGAACGTGATGCGCCCGTACGTCGAGCGCGGCACGGTGAAAGCCTTCGGCCTGTGGGACGTGGTGCAGCAGGGCAAAATTGCGGTCAATGTCGCCGATCGCCTGCTGAAAAAAGGCGATCTTAACGTCGGCGACAGCGTGGAGGTCAAGGATATAGGCACGCTGAAGGTCGAGCCGAACAGCGTGCAGGGCTATCAGTATGAGGCGAAGGGCAACGGCATCGTGCTGCTGCCGGAGCGGGTGGTGTTCACTAAAGAGAACATCAGCAAATACGATTTCTGACGGGGGAGCACATGGCTGATTTAGACGACATCAAAGACGGCAAGGATTTTGGCATCGGCACGCCGCAGGTGAACGCGCCGTACACCCTGAAGGGCTGCGGCTCGCTGGACTGGGGCATGCAGTCCCGGCTGGCGCGCATCTTTAACCCGCAAAGCAACCGCACGGTAATGCTGGCCTTTGACCACGGCTACTTTCAGGGGCCGACCACCGGGCTTGAGCGTATCGATCTCTCTATCGCCCCGCTGTTTGGCGAAACCGACGTGCTGATGTGTACCCGCGGCATCCTCAGGAGCCAGGTACCCGCCGCCGCCAATAAGCCGGTGGTGCTGCGCGCCTCCGGCGGTAACTCGATTCTGGGCGAGCTGTCGAACGAGTGCGTAGCTGTGGCGATGGAGGACGCGCTGCGCCTGAACGTCTGCGCGGTCGCGGCGCAGGTCTACATCGGAAGCGAGTTTGAGCATCAGTCGATCGGCAACATCATCAAGCTGGTCGATGCGGGCGCGCGCTACGGTATGCCGACGCTGGCGGTGACGGGCGTGGGCAAGGAGATGGCGCGCGACGCGCGCTATTTCTCGCTCGCCAGCCGCATCGCCGCCGAAATGGGGGCGCAGATCGTCAAAACCTACTACGTGGACGAGGGGTTCGAAAAGGTGACCGCCAGCTGTCCGGTGCCGATTGTTATCGCGGGCGGCAAAAAGCTGCCGGAGCACGAGGCGCTGGAGATGTGCTGGCGCGCGATTGACCAGGGGGCATCCGGCGTGGACATGGGGCGCAACATCTTCCAGTCCAGCGCGCCGCTCGCCATGCTGAAGGCGGTGAAGAAAGTGGTTCACGAGAACATGAACGCCCGGGAGGCGTTCCAGTTCTGGCAGGAAGAGAAACAGGGAGAAGCGAAATGAACGTGACGTTAGTGGAGATCAACATCAAGCCCGAACGGGTGGACGAGTTTCTCGAGGCGTTTCGCGCCAACCACGAGGGGGCGATCCGGGAGCCGGGAAACCTGCGTTTTGACGTATTGCAGGATCCGAGGGTGAAAACCCGTTTTTTTATCTACGAAGCCTATAAGGACGAAGAGGCGGTGCTGGCGCATAAGCAAACCCCGCACTATCTGGCCTGCGTGGATAAGCTTGAAGACCTGATGTCGGAGCCGCGCAAAAAACGCAGCTTTATCGGGCTGTTGCCGGCGTAGCGCTTTGCCCGGTGGCGCTGCGCTCACCGGGCGGTTGTATTGATTTTGTACGCCGGGTAAGCGTTAGCCACCCGGCGTTTTTTACGCCTCTTCCACGCTCACGCGCAGCGCCGCCAGCGCTTTACGTGCCGCCTTCAGCACCTGCTCGCACTGCTCAACGGTCAGCGTTAGCGGCGGCTCAATGCGGATGGTTTTTGAGTTGTTGAGCGTGCCGGCCACCAGCACGCGCTGGCGGAACATCTCGCTCGCGAAGCTGTAGCCGATTTCGTTATCAACAAACTCAATGGCCATCAGCATTCCCTTACCGCGCGCCTCCTGTACCAGGTCCGGGTACTCCCGGCCCAGCTGGCGGAAGCCGTCCAGCAGCATGTCGCCTTTCTGCTCCGCCTGCGCGGGCAGGTTTTGCTCCAGCAGCACGTTGATGGTCGCCAGCGCGGCCGCACAGGCCAGCGGGTTACCGCCAAAGGTGGTGGTATGCAGGAAGGGGTTGTCGAACAGCACCGAGAACACCTCTTCTGTCGCAACCGTCGCGCCAATCGGCATCACGCCGCCGCCCAGCGCTTTCGCCAGGCACAGAATGTCCGGCTGCACGTTCTCGTGCTCGCAGGCGAACATCCTGCCGGTGCGCCCCATGCCGGTCTGCACTTCGTCGAAGATCAGCAGCGCGCCGAACTCGTCGCACAGCTGACGCACGGCGGGCAGATAGCCCTGCGGCGGCAGGATCACGCCGCCTTCACCCTGAATCGGCTCCAGGATCACCGCCGCCACGTCGTCGCCGGTTTTACGGCATTCGCTCAGCACCGTGCGCATGGCGTTAATGTCGCCAAACGGCACGTGGCGGAAGCCCGGCAGCAGCGGCATAAACGGTTTGCGGAAGGTGGATTTGGCGGTCGCCGACAGCGCGCCCAGGGATTTCCCGTGGAACGCGCCGCTGGTGGCGATAAAGGTGAACTTCCCGCGCGGCGACTGGTACGCTTTGGCGAGCTTGAGCGCGGCCTCAACCGACTCGGTGCCGCTGTTGCAGAAGAAGCTGTATTTCAGCTTGCCGGGCGTGAGCGCCGCCAGCGTTTTCGCGAGCATGGCGCGAAGCGGGTCGAGCAGCTCCTGGCTGTGAAGAGGTTGTTTCGCAAGTTGATTCTGTACGGCGGAAACCACTGCTGGATTACGGTGCCCCACGTTGAAAATACCGAAACCACCCAGGCAATCGATAAATTCCTGTCCCTGGGTGTCGACAAGCGTGTTCAGACTTCCCGCTTGCCACTCTACGGCTCCGTAATCCCCGCCGGCGGTAACAGATTTGCGATACTCAAGAAAACCAGGATTGACGTGCTCCTTAAAGTAATCAATGACCTCTCGGTTAAGTTGTTTCATCTCCTCATGATCGAGCGTTTGCTTCTCAATGAGATTCAGTGCGTGCGCGGTACAGGCAAGAGCCGAGGCGCTGGAAGGTAACCTGTTCAAAATATGCTCCCGGGGATCGCGTATCACATGATACTGAGTTAAGTATTGCAGGGATTACGCCACCTCAGATGCCTTAACAAAAATCGGGATAAACGCCAGGTTAAATTAATGTTGCGCAAAATTTAATCATGTCATTGCGCGCCGGACGGGATAAGGGATAGCGAGCCGGAGACGGGGCAGGGGCTGCGTTTCGTCAATTGCACCGGCGTGGGGCTGAGGATGCGACTTAAGGGTGCGCTACGGGATCATGCTTTAGGAGTAGTTTCAACGCGAAAGTATTTTAAATCAATTAATTAGAAAAGCGTACGAAAAGTGCGGTTTAACCGAGATTTGCGATCTCAATCATATTTAACAACTAAAGATAAATTTTTTATCGCCGAAAAAACATAAGCCACAAAATTAACATTCAAATAACCTGCAAGGGATGCTCACTATGTCCTCTCCTGACTATGTCACCCAGAATGAATACCCGCTGGACGACGACACCACGCTTATGTCGACGACCGACCTCCACAGCTACATGACCCACACCAACGATACCTTTGTGCAGGTGAGCGGCTTTACGCTCCAGGAGCTGCTCGGGCAGCCGCACAACATCGTGCGCCACCCGGATATGCCCAAAGCGGCCTTTGCCGACATGTGGTATACGCTGCAAAAGGGCGAACCCTGGAGCGGGATCGTCAAAAACCGGCGTAAAAATGGCGATCATTACTGGGTCCGCGCGAATGCGGTACCGATGGTGCGTAACGGCCAGATGACGGGCTACATGTCGATTCGTACCCGCGCCACGGAGGACGAGATTGCGGCCGTGGAGCCGCTTTATAAGGCGCTCAACGAAGGGCGCTGTAAAAAACGCATTCATAAAGGGCTGGTGGTGCGCAGGGGCTGGCTCGGCAAGGTGCCGTCAATGCCGCTGCGCTGGCGCGTGCGAAGCGTAATGGCGGCGCTTTTTGCGGTGATGGCCGGGACCCTGGCTGCCAGCGCTGCGGGCTGGGCTTCGCTGGGGGCTGCTGCCGTGGTGATGCTGCTTGGCACCGTGCTGTTTGAGCAACAGATTGTCCGTCCGGTGGAAAACGTGGCGCGACAGGCGCTGAAGGTCGCTACCGGAGAGCAAAACAGCGTTCAGCACCTTAACCGTAGCGACGAGCTGGGCCTGACGCTGCGTGCCGTCGGGCAGCTGGGGCTGATGTGCCGCTGGCTGATCAACGACGTGTCCAGCCAGGTAGTGAGCGTGCGTGACGGCAGCGACAGGCTGGCGCAGGGCAATGAAGATCTCAACGACCGCACGCGTCAGACCGTGGCTAACGTGCAGCAGACCGTGGCAACGATGAACCAGATGGCGGCGTCGGTGCAGAGTAACTCTGAGACCGCGGCCGAAGTCGATAAGCTGTCAGTAGCCGCCAGCAGCGCGGCCACGCAGGGCGGCACCGTGATGCAGACCGTGGTGAAAACCATGGATGACATTGCCGACAGCACCCAGCGCATTGGCTCTATAACCTCCCTTATCAACGACATCGCCTTCCAGACCAATATTCTGGCGCTGAACGCCGCGGTTGAGGCGGCACGCGCGGGCGAGCAGGGCAAAGGCTTTGCGGTGGTTGCCGGGGAGGTGCGTCATCTTGCCAGCCGCAGCGCAAACGCGGCTAACGATATCCGCAAGCTGATCGACGCCAGCGCCAGCAAGGTGCAGTCGGGGGCCGATCAGGTGCACGCCGCGGGGCGCACCATGGACGATATCGTCGAGCAGGTGAAAAACGTCACGAAGCTTATCGCGCAGATCAGCCACTCTACGTCCGAGCAGGCTACAGGGCTGTCAGAGCTGACCCGCGCCGTGGCCGAGCTGGACAGCATTACCCAGAAAAACGCAGACCTGGTCGAAGAGAGCGCCCATATCTCCGCGATGGTGAAACACCGGGCCGGACGCCTGGAAGATGCGGTCACCGTGCTGCATTAAGTCAATTTATCCGTCGATAAAGCCGTTTATTCCTCCGGGAATACGCGGCTTTTTTCATTTCTGAAAAGCAGAGTTGTTAAGAAAATATTAAATAACTAAAAAAATCTCCATTCTTTTTTTATTTCATCGTCCAGGCTTTACGGCTGGTAAAAATAAAAAAACGATCAAAGTCATAAAGTTAGGTGGTTCTTTACCGATAACAGCGATCGTCTGAGAAATAATCACATCGATGGAGTAAATATGTTTATACATGACGTAAAGATCGGCACGAAATTATTTCTGGCGTTTGGGTTATTTATTGTCCTGATGGTTGTTAGCGCAAGTTTGTCTCTGCTGAGCCTGAATCGGGCAAACAACGGAATGCAGGCCATCATTTCGAGCGACTATCCCACCACCGTAAAAGCCAACCAGCTAATCGACAATTTCCAGGAATTTATAGGTACACAACAGCTCATGCTGCTGGACGAGCAGGGGGCGTATACGGCGCAATCGCAGCAGCGCCTTAAGGCCATCAGCGAGCGCATCACCGCGATCCTGAGCGAACTTGACGGCGCTCTTACGGATAAGCAATCCCGACAGGTGCTGGAGGAAATTCACAACGTACGCCAGCAGTACCTGGACTCGCGCTACCGCATCTTACAGGCCGTGCAGAATAACGATCGCGCGGGCGCAATTCACGAGATGATGACCAGCACCCTGAGCCTGCAGCAGTCCTACAAAGCGAAAGTGCAGGCGCTGATCGCAATCCAGGACCGTGAAATGCAGGGCGCGGGGGCGCAGGTGGAAGCGGATTTCCACACCAACCGCCTGCTGCTGATCCTGATTACCCTTTTCAGCGTCGCGGCGGCCAGCCTGATTGGCTGGTTCATTGTGCGATCCATTACCCGCCCGCTGAACGATGCGGTGCATTTTGCGGAAGCCATTGCCGATGGCGATCTCACGGGCAGCATTACCTCGCACGGTAAAGACGAAACCGGCCTGCTGCTCGCGGCGCTGATGGAGATGAAAACGCGCCTGCTGGAAATTGTGCAGCAGGTGCAGACCGGCTCGGAAAACATTTCCAGCGCCGCCGCGCAGATTGTCGCCGGCAACCAGGATCTGGCCGCGCGCACGGAGGAGCAGGCCAGTTCCGTTGAACAGACGGCCGCCTCGATGGAGCAAATCACCGCCACGGTGAAGAACACCGCGTCGCACACCGGGGAAGCGACCACCCTTTCGGCAGACGCTGCCGCGGTGGTGAAAAACAACGGCGAGATGATGAAGCAGGTCACCAGCAAAATGCGCCTGATAAACGAAACGTCGAACCGGATGTCCGACATTATCGACCTGATCGACGCCATTGCCTTCCAGACCAATATTCTGGCGCTGAACGCGGCGGTGGAAGCGGCGCGTGCGGGCGAACACGGCCGTGGCTTTGCGGTGGTGGCGGGCGAAGTGCGCCAGCTGGCGCAGAAAAGCGCGACATCCGCGAGCGAAATCCGCCAGCTGATCGAAAGCTCGACAAGCCAGACGCAGGACGGCATGAACCTGGTTGAGAAGGCCAGCGGGCTTATCAACGGGATGGTGGGCAACGTGGAGGAGATGGACGTTATTCTGCGCGAAATTCGCCAGGCCAGCCATGAACAGACGGAAGGCATCTCGCAGATCAACAGCGCGATTGGCCTGATAGACTCCACCACTCAGCAGAACTCGGCGCTGGTGGAGGAGTCCGTTGCGGCGGCGGCATCGCTGAACGAGCAGGCGATGCACCTGAAGGAGCTGGTACGCGTCTTCCGCGTGAGCGAGCACGCGCCGGCTTAATCCAGCTGGGAGATCTCCAGCGCCGCGCGGTCAATCACGCCGATTATCTGCTTAAGCTGCGCGTCGCTGAGCTCTCCCTGGTTTACCTTCAGATCCAGTACCGCTTTGAAGTTATCCAGCGCCCGCTTCATCTGCGGGTTTTTGCGCAGCTGGAAACCCACCGAGCGGGCCTTGATTCGCGCCTGGATCTGCGCCAGCTGTTCCCGGTTTTCATCCAGCCACTGCTGCCCGGCGGCGTTAATCGCGATCCGCTTCCGGCCACCCTCTTCTTCGGTAATGGTGATAAGCGCCTGATCCTGTAAATAGTCCAGCGTCGGGTAGATCACGCCAGGGCTTGGCGTGTAATGGCCCTGCGTCAGGTTCTCGATCGCCTTAATCAGCTCGTAGCCGTGGCTCGCGCCGTGCGTCAGAATATCCAGAATGACCAGCCGCAAATCGCCATGACCAAAAAATCGTGGCCGACGTCCGCCCCCTTCGTGCTCGTGTCGCATGCTTTTTCCTCAATTTGATATATCTAAACTATATCTTAGATATATTCAGATGCAATCTAAAAGATCTTGCTTTCTGGGTGAATAGCAATCATTATCATTAAAAGCTGATTTAGATATATCGTATTCACCTGAGAAGGGCATCAACATGGCATCTACCCGTTACCCTCAACGCGTGCGCAACGACCTGCGCTTTCGCGAGCTGAACGTGCTCCGCGCTGAACGAATCGGCGCAGGGTTCCAGCGCATTGTTTTAGGCGGCGAGGCGCTGGAGGGCTTTAGCTCTCGCGGCTTCGACGACCATACCAAAGTCTTTTTCCCGGCACCGGGCACGGCCTTCGTGCCGCCTGTCGTTACGGATGAAGGCATCGACTGGGGCGACGGAGTGCGCCCGCAGGCCCGCGACTATACGCCGCTGTACGATGCTGAAAATCACGAGCTGGCGCTCGATTTCTTCATTCATGATGGCGGTATCGCCAGCCGCTGGGCGCTGGAGGCGAAGCCTGGCGATAAGCTGACCATCGGCGGTCCGCGCGGATCGCTGGTGGTACCGGAAGATTATGCCTGGCAACTGTACGTGTGCGACGAGTCCGGCATGCCCGCGCTGCGTCGCCGCCTGGAAGGCATCGCAAAGCTGCCGGTGCGCCCGGAGATCCACGCCGTCGTTACCGTGGGCGATGCGTCATTCAGGGACTATCTGGCACACCTGAGCGGGTTCAACATCACCTGGGCGATCGGCCACGACGAGCAGGCGGTGGCGGAGCATCTGGCCGCGCTGACCGTGCCGGAAGAGGACTACTTTATCTGGCTGACCGGGGAAGGAAAGGTGGTAAAACGCCTGAGCAGCCAGTTTGAAACCAACGCGATTGATCCGCAGCTGGTGCGTGCCAGCGCGTACTGGCACGCCAAATAATCAGGCTGCGGGATCCAGCCGCGCTTCGCTCACCTGAAGTTCGAGCGAGGCGCGGACGTCGTGCAGCGCTTTCTCCTGCTGGGCAAAATAGGCTTCCATATTGCTGAGCGACGAAACCAGCAGCCAGGATTCCTCCTTCTCAAGCTCGGCCAGCTCGTTCACTAAGGTGTCGATTTGCTCACGCACCTGCGTCATCTTTTTGCGGATGCGCTCCAGGTCGTTCAGCCTGTCGCTCGCCATCAGCGGCTCAAAGCCCTGCTGCAGACGGGCGACCAGCGAGCGAATGGCTTTGACGTCGCCGCGCTGTTTGGCCTGGTTGAGCTGGACCATCATCGCGTTGGCTTCTTCTTTTAAATCGTCCGCAACCAGGTCCGGGTGGCAAAGCTTGCTCGCCTGGCGCCACAGGCGCTTAAGCTCGCTCCGATCTTCTTCTGAAAGATTTTTGCCTTTGCGCAGCCGCACTTCGGCATCGTGGTGCTGCTCGCGATACTTCTCATACTCGTCGCTGGCCTCGTCGCGCGCCTGACGCGCCGGCTCTTCCTCGCGCGTTAAGCCGCTCTCCAGCTCCAGCGCTTCGGCCAGCAGGGTGGCAATCAGATGATTTTGCTGCTGAAGCTGCTTGCGTGCCTCCGCCGCCTGAACGGAATCCGCCGGTAGCTCGCGCCAGCGCTGGGTGAGCGTCGACAGTACCTCCACGGCCTGCGCCATGTAGCGCTGGCAGCGGCGGTAATCTTCTGCCCTGCGACGCGCCTCCGCCTGCTGACGCCGCAGGTTCAGCTCCGCGAGCGTTTTGCGCAGGGCGAGGATCTGCTGCATCAGCGGCCCGAGGCGGGAGAAATAGAGGTCGTTAAACTCATCAAGCTGCTGCACCCGGGCGTTACGCCGGTCAATCAGATCGCGCAGGCGCTCTTCCAGGGCTTTGAGTTCCAGCTTGCTGGCCGCCAGCTGCGGGTCGCGCCACTGCGTCACGGCGCGCTGGCGTTGCAGCCAGTCGGTGATGGCGCGCAGGGCCGCGGTGTAATTTTTTTGCTCAAGCGCCACGACGATGGCCAGCAGATCTTCGTCAAACGCTTCGTCTTTAAGGCGTTTCAGCTGGCTAAGGATGATGTCGTCATCTTCCAGCTCAATGGCATTTTTAATGATTTCTAGCCGTTTAATCGGTGTGCTCATGATGCCTTTCGCTATGGCGCTTAAGTAGTTGAGATAAGGTTAATTGTTGTAAACGCTACGGGAAATAATACACATGGATGATGATCGGCGCGACGGGGGATTTCTTTAATAGTGCCCCAGATTTAACCCTGCAAAATTCTGAAAATGCGCCAGAAATATCCTTATTCTCTTTATTGATATTTACACTATTTACTTTTTGAAATAAGTTGCTCGTTTTTTAACAGTCAAGTTTGAAACCGGACTTTGAGCGGAGAGTAAATAGTGTTAGGGAAAACATCAGCACGCACCCTGCTGGCTGCCATCCTGCTGCTGGCGCCAGGCATCGCACTCGCCGCCCTGCTGTCACCGGCCGACCGCAATACCATTCAGCAGCAACAGCAGCAGCTGCTGGACGAGAACCAGCGTCAGCGCGAAGCGCTGGAGCGCAGCGTGGTATTACCGCGTCCCGTCAGGCCAGACGATACCTCTGCGTCAAAGGGGCCGTGCTTCTTCATCAGCCGCATTGAGCTGTCTGGCGCAACCCTGCTTTCGCCTTCTGCTAAAAAGCGGCTTGTCGCGCCGTGGCTGAATCAGTGCCTTGATATTGCCCGCCTTAATACCCTGACTAACGCCGTGTCGGACTGGTACATCAGCCGGGGCTATATCACCAGCCGCGCGTTTCTGACGGAGCAGGATCTCTCCGGCGGCGTTCTCCGGCTTGCGGTTCTGGAAGGAAAGCTCCAGCAAATACGCCTTGAAGGCGTTCCGGCGCGCACCCTGACGATGACCTTCCCCGGCCTTGAAGGCAAGATCCTCAACCTGCGCGATATCGAGCAGGGCATGGAGCAGCTCAACCGGGTGCGCCAGAGGCCGGTTGAAATTGAAATTTTGCCCGGCGACAGGCAGGGCTACTCTGTCGTCAATTTGACGGCTTCGCCAGAGTTCCCGCTAAGCGGATCGGCCAGCTTCGATAACAGCGGGCAAAAGAGCACCGGTACCGGTCAGCTCAGCGGCGCGCTGTACGGCAATAACCTGCTGGGTCTGGCGGATAAGTGGTTTGTCAGCGGCGGGCGCAGCAGTGATTTTTCGAACAGCCACGATGCGCAAAATTTTGCAGCCGGTATCAGCGTGCCCTACGGCTACGGGCTGCTGGACTACAGCTACAGCTGGAGCAACTACCTCAGCAAAATCGATAATAACGGCTATCTCTGGCGTTCGACGGGGGATACCGAAACCCACCGGCTGAACGGCTCCTGGGTGCTGTTCCGCAATGGCGATATCAAAACCGGCGTGTCGGCGGGCATCACGCACCGCATCAACCATAACTACCTCGACGATGTTCTGCTGGCCACCAGCAGCCGCAAGCTCTCCAGCTTCTCACTGGGTCTTAACCACACGCAAAAAATCGCCTCGGGCGTGGCGACCCTGAACCCGACCTTCACTCAGGGGGTACCGTGGTTTGGCGCAGAAGACGATAACGACAAGCATGGCGATGTCCCGAAAGCCGAATTTCGTAAATGGAGCGTGAACGGCAGCTTCCAGCGCCCCGTGGCGGACAGGCTGTGGTGGCTGACCAGCGTCTACTTCCAGTGGTCGCCGGACCGGCTGTACGGCAGCGAGCGGCTGACGCTGGGCGGCGAAGCCTCCGTGCGCGGCTTTAAGGAGCAGTATATTTCCGGCGATAACGGCGGCTACTGGCGAAACGAGCTTAATTATTCGCTCTTTACGCTGCCGTGGGTGGGCGACGTTGGCGTGCTGGCCGCGCTCGACGGCGGCTGGCTGAAGAAGGACGGTTTTGACCGCTATGCCTCCGGCACCCTTTGGGGGACCGCGCTGGGCATCACCACGGCTAACCGATGGTTTACCAGCCAGTTTAGCGTGGGTACCCCCGTGGATTATCCGGACTGGCTGGCACCGGATCGCCTCACGATCTATTACCGCGTATCAGTGGCTTTCTAAGGGACAGGGATGATGAAACAGGATCAGGTTCGTTTTTCGCAGCGCGCGCTGAGCGCGTTACTGAGCGTGCTGCTGGCGACGCAGCCGCTGCTGCCCGCGATGGCCGCAACCATCACCCCGTCCGGCAATACGCAGATGGACAGGGCGGCCAACGGCGTGCCGGTGGTGAATATTGCCACGCCGAATCAGTCCGGTATTTCCCATAACAAGTACAACGATTACAACGTCGGGAAAGAGGGGCTGATCCTCAATAACGCCACCGGGCAGCTCAACCAGACCCAGCTTGGCGGAATCATTCAGAATAACCCCAACCTGAAAGTCGGGCAGGAAGCCAAAGGCATCATCAACGAAGTCACCGGGACTAACCGCTCGAATTTGCAGGGCTATACCGAAGTGGCGGGCAAGGCGGCCAACGTCATTGTGGCGAACCCCTACGGCATTACCTGTAACGGCTGCGGGTTTATCAACACGCCGAATGTAACGCTCACCACGGGTAAACCGGTGCTCGATGCCGGCGGTAAGCTGCAATCGCTTGACGTGACCAAAGGCGCCGTCACCATCGAGGGTGCCGGGCTGGACGGCAGCCAGAGCGATGCGGTATCAATCATTTCTCGCGCCACCGAGATTAATGCCCGGCTGCATGCGAAAGCGTTAACGGTTATCGCCGGGGCAAACCGCGTGGCGGCGGATGGCAGCGTGAGCGGGCTGAAAGGTGAAGGTGAAGCGCCAAGGGTCGCCGTAGACACCGGTGCGCTGGGCGGTATGTACGCCAACCGCATTCGTCTTGTCTCAAGCGAAAAGGGGCTGGGCGTTAACCTTGGCAACCTGAACGCGCGTCAGGGCGATATTGCGCTCAGCAGCGCCGGAAAAGTGGTGCTTAAAAACACCCTTGCCAGCGGCAGCACCACGGTTACCGCGTCGGAGGTGACGTTAAGCGGCGACCATAAAGCGGGTGGCGACATCAATGTTTCCGGCCAGCAGGCCGTGACGCTCGCTCAGGCCCGTCTTGCCGCCGATAAAAACCTCCAGTTAACCACCAGCGGCACGCTGGCGCAGAACGGCGGGTCGTTCATGGCGGCAGGCGACGCGACGCTTGCGGCAAAAAACCTTACCCAGAGCGCAGATGCTCAGGCGGGCGCCGGCCGTCACCTTGCCGTGAACAGTGCTGAAAACGCGGTGCTTAACGGCTCTGCCGCCGCAGGCCAGCGGCTGTCGGTTAAGGGCGGCGAGCTGGTGCAGCGCGGAAATCTCAGTGCCTCAGAGATTGCGCTCAGCGGTAAAACGCTGACGCAAGAGATCAGCAGCACAACCAGCGCCAGCGGAAATATCACGCTTACCACGTCCGGCCATAGCCAGCTGAACGGCAGCAATGCCGCCGGACGATCCCTCGCCGTCAGCGCGGGCAGCCTCGCCAACCACGGCACGCTTGCAGCCGTTGCGGATAACCGGATTAACACCGGCACGTTCAGCAATACCGGCACCGTTCAGGGTAACGGCCTGACGGTTTCAGGCACCGATATCGCCAGTACCGGCACGCTGAGCAGCGCCTCCACGCTGGACATTACGGCCCGCAATATCACCCTTTCCGGGGACACCGGCGCGAAGGGCAAAACTACCGTGACCGCGAGCGGTAAGCTGGACAACGGCGGCAACCTTCTCAGCGACGACGCGCTTACGCTGAAGGCGGCGCAGATCGTCAACCGCGGCACGCTCTCCGGCGCCCGGGGGCTCAGCGCCTCAGCAGGAACATTCACCGCCAGCGAACGGTCGGTTACCCACAGCGATGGGGATCTGACGCTGAACAATACCGATACCGCGCTTGCCGGTGAAACCAGCGCTGGCGGCACCGTAACCGTGCTGGGTGACAGCCTGAAAACCGCCGCCACCGCGCAGACGCAGGGCAGGAACGTCAGCGTGGACGTACAGCGCGCGCAGCTTGAGGGGACTCAGGCCGCGAAAGATAACCTCGTCCTCAGGGCTACTGGCAGCCTCAGCCACGCGGGGAAATCGTCGGCGTCAGGGCTTAAGGCTGACGTCGGACATCTTAGCAACAGCGGAACCCTGACGGCCTCCTCCCTTACAATCGACGGCGCTGACGTCATTAACGGCGGTCTGATCCACGCCGAAAAAACGCTTTCACTGGTCACCCGCCTGCTGGATAACCGCAGCAGCGGGGTGCTGTACAGCCCGGCGGCGCTGTCGCTTTCGCTCCCAGAACTGAAAAACGCCGGCATTATCACCAGCGACGCCGCGCTTTCCCTGTCCGGTGCAGCCCTGACCAACAGCGGCGAGCTGAGCGGCGCTTCACTCCTCGTTGACTACGACGCGCTGAATAACGCCGCGGGTGGTCTGCTGCTGGCTCAGGGGGCAAACCGCATCACCGCGCGGTCTGTGTCCAGCGCGGGCAGCATCGTGGGCAGCACGCTGGCCGTGAATGCCGGGCGCCTCGAAAGTGCCGGTCTGTTACAGGGCGATAGCGGCCTGTCCCTGACTGCCGAAGAGATGGATTTACTGGCAGGCTCCCGCACGCTCGCGGCCGGGGATCTCAGCCTTTCAGGCACCACGCTCACCACCGCAGGCCAGCTGCAGGGAGAGAACATCAGCCTCCGTGGTCGCGACTGGAATAACAGCGGAAGTACACTCGCCACCGGCTCGCTTGACGTCTCGGCCAGCGGAACGCTCAGCAATACCGGCGATCTGATGAGCCAGGGCGCCACCACGCTGAATGCCGTCAATACCGTGAATAACGGCAGCCTGCTGTCGGCGGGCGATCTCTCGCTCGCGGGGAATACGCTGCGCAACAGCGGTACGGTTCAGGGAAATCGGGTATCCGCTCATCAGGACAGCATCGCGAATAGCGGAACGATTACCGGGATTGCCGCCCTGACGCTGGCAGCCCGCCTGGAGATGGCGGCGCCGCTGCTGTCGCTGGTCAATGACGCGTCGGGATCGTTGCTGTCAGCGGGCGACGTGTCCGTGACCGGCGGCGATCTGCGCAACGCGGGGCAATGGCAGGGGAAACGGGTATTTATTGATGCGCAGACGCTTACGAACGGCGGTGCGATCCAGGCGGCAGATTTACTGGATGCGCACATCAGCGGCACCCTTACCGGCACGGTCGGGAGCAAAATTACCTCCAATGGCGAACTGGCGCTCTCAGCGCTGACGCTGGCAAACAGCGGACAGTGGATTGCGAAGCACCTCACGCTGACGGCCGGTTCGCTGACCAACGGCGGCGAAATTACCGGTGTCGATGCGCTGTCTGTCGCCATGAAACAGGATCTGAACAATCTGGCCGGTGGAAAACTGCTGAGCGCAGGCGCGCTGACGCTTGATGCGGGCAGTACGACCAACGCCGGGCAAATCCAGGGGAAAGCGACCGCCGTTACGGCCGGGCAACTTATCAACAGCGGGCGGCTTCAGGGGGAAGGCCTGACCCTGAACGCCGCCGGGACGCTGAGCAATACCGCCGGCGGCGTGCTGCTGAGTGAGAAGGCGCTGAAGGTGTCGGCTGCCACGCTGAATAATCAGGGGACGATACAGGGCGGCGGGGAGTCCGCGGTGAAAGCCACCACCCGCGTGCAGAACGACGGTAAGGTACTTTCTGGCGGCAGCCTCACGCTGACCGCGCCGGAGCTTACGAACGGCAGCAGCGGGCTGGTTCAGGCAGTGAGGCTGCTGCTGGATGTGGTGAATGCGGTGAATGGCGGAAATATCCTTGCAACCGGAAACGCCGAACTGCGCGGCAGCACGCTTGATAACAGCGGCACGCTTCAGGGTGCGGGTTTACAGGCAAATTACCAAAACGTTACCAACAGCGGAACGGTATTTGGCGCCACTTCGCTTACGGTAAACGGTGACGCCCTTGATAATACCGGAAGCGGTAAGCTCTACAGCGGGGATAATTTGCTGCTGGACGTGCGTAATTACAGCGGCAGTGGTGCTGTGGTTTCCCTGGGCGACGCCACGCTGAAACTGATTAACGCGTTCGCTAACACCGGCACCCTGGCAGCAGGTAAAACGCTGTCTGTCTCATCGCAGAATGCCATGACGAACAGCGGCGTAATGCAGGGCAATGCTATTGCCCTCAGTGCGGGCGGCGCGTTCACGAACAGCGGTACGCTCACCGCCGGAAACGGCAGCAGTACCTTCAGCGCGCAGAGCCTGTTGCTCAACGCGTCCGGCTCGCTTCAGGCGGGCGGAGATGTGCAGTTTACCTCACGTGAAAATATCACCGTTAACGGCTTCACCGGCACGGCGGGCAGTCTGACGATGACTGCCGCCGGTACGCTGCTGAACACGGCGCTGATTTATGCGGGCAATAATCTCTCTCTGTTTGCTGCACGTATCCACAACATATACGGCGATATTCTTGCGGATAACAGCCTCTGGATGCAGAAGAATGCTGTCGGGGAGGCAAACGCTGAAGTTATTAACCGCTCCGGTACGATTGAGACCACACGCGGTGATATCACCGTTAATACCGGCCATTTAATCAATGAAGCCGATGGCCTGACTGTCAGCCAGTCTGAACGGGAATACCCGGATGCCATTCCTGCCGCAGATGAACACTACTTTAGTTATGACCTCAACGGCAGACGTTCGGATTTTGTTCTCCTTCTTGAAGACTGGAAAAACGATGGCGGTCAGGTTGTGTATGACTGGTATGAGCATTGCGCCGGAAGTGGCGCAAATGGTAGCGGGCAGTGTGGTGACAGAGTGGATTATCGCCTCACAGGGGAAGATATTCGGCAATTCCTGCTGAGTGAATCTGTTGTGTCCGTATCGGCCACCGGCAGTTCCGCCCGAATGGCTGCCGGGCGTGATATTACGATTAATGCAGGCACGCTGGACAACCGTGCCAGTCATATTCTTGCTGGGCGTAATGCCGTGCTTGCGGGGGAAACACTGAATAACCTTTCTGCTGAAGGTGGACGCCGCGTTACGTACATTCAGGCTGAATACCGTTGTGAGTGGTTTTACCGGGACTGCAATGACAGTAAATGGAAACCTCTGACGCAATATGCAGATGGAAGTTGGGGCTGGTTTGATGAGGACTACGGCTGGTATGGCTGGGTGCCTTACATTCTCGGTGAACGCACGACAGAATTTGTGGCCGATGGCGGTGTATACCGGTCAGTTATCAGTGCTGGTGGTAGCGTCAGTGCAAGCTTTACGAGTGATATCAGCAATACTAACGTCACCGCAAATGCGGGTGAGTTCAGTAATACGATTGATGCCCCAACGCTGAATTCATTCTCGCCTGAAGCTATTGGTAAAGGCCTTAGCAGTGAATCACTGGCACAAGCTGGCAGTACGGACATTCGTCTCCCTGAGCTGCTGGGCAATATCACTGACGCCCTGAAAGACATCTCCGGCGGTTCATCACTTTCCGATCAAAACGGCAGCAGCGGTAACTACCCGCTACCGTCCGGCAATAGCGGCTATTTCGTGCCGTCCACCGATCCCGACAGCCCGTATCTGATTACGGTAAACCCGAAGCTTGATGACCTCGGCAATATGGACGACAGCCTGTTTGACGGACTGTATGGCCTGCTCGGCATCAAGCCCGGCGATGCACCGCGTGAAACCAACAGAGCGTACACCGATCGGAACCAGTTCCTCGGCTCGGCCTATTTCCTCGACAGGCTCGGCCTGAACCCGGATCGCGACTACCGCTTCCTCGGCGACGCGGTGTTTGATACCCGCTACGTCAGCAACGCGATTCTGAACCAGACCGGCAGCCGCTATATCAACGGCATCGGCTCCGATCTCGATCAGATGCGCTACCTGATGGACAGCGCCGCAGAGCAACAGAAAACGCTGGGGCTGAAATTTGGCGTGGCGCTCACGGCGGCCCAGGTTGCCGCGCTTGACCACAGCCTGCTGTGGTGGGAAGCGGCAACCATCAACGGCCAGACGGTGATGATCCCGAAAGTCTACCTGTCGCCGAAGGATGTCACCGTTCACAGCGGCAGCGTCATCAGCGGCAATAACGTCCAGCTGGCGGGCGGCAACGTCATCAACAGCGGCAGTACGATCGTGGCGCAGAATGGCCTGTCCATTGACAGCAGCAACAGCCTGAGCAACCTCAACGCCGGACTGCTGAGCGCAGGCGGCGGGCTGAACCTGAGCGCGCTGGGGGATATCAATAACATCGGATCCACCATCAGCGGCAAAACGGTAGGGCTGGAGAGCGTCGCGGGCAGCATTAACAACATCACCCGCGCGCAGCAGTGGAACGTCGATGCGGGCAATGTGCGTTTCAGTGGCACCGATGTCGGCAAGACGGCCTCCATCACCGCCACCGACGGGCTGACGATGCGCGCCGGACAGGATATCAACGTGACCGGCGCAAACGTGTCGGCGGGCGGCAGCCTGGCCATGGCGGCGGGGAATGATATCAACATCACCGCCAACGAGATTGCGACGAGCGAGGGACGAGCCGGGCGCAACCGCGCGACAACGGAGACGGCGTCCGTTACGCATCAGGGCAGCGCCCTGAGCGCTGGCGATGACCTGACGTTGCAGGCGGGCAACGACGTGAATGCCCGGGCGGCGGCGATGGCGGCGGAAGGCGATGTGGGGATTCAGGCCGGCCGGGACGTGAACCTGCTGGCGGAAGCCAGCTCGCAGAGCGCGAGCCGCCGTGAGAAGAAAAAAACCGTTATCGACGAATCCGTACGCCAGCAGGGAACGGAGATTGCCAGCGGCGGCAACACCACGATCCTTGCAGGGCGTGACGTGTCCGCGCAGGCGGCTGGCGTGACGGCGCAGGGCGATATCGGCGTGGCGGCAGGCCGCGACGTGAACCTGACGACGGCAACGGAAAGCGATTACCACTTCCAGGAGCAGACGAAGACCAAAAAAGGGTTCCTCAGCAAAAAGACCACCCACACCATCGAGGAAGACAGCGCGACGCGGGAGAAGGGATCGCTGCTGAGCGGCGACAACGTGACGGTGTCGGCGGGCAACAACCTGCGGGTGTCAGGCTCGGCGGTCGCCGGAGACGGCGACGTGGCGCTGTCCGCAGGCAACAACGTGGACATCGTGGCGGCCACCAACACCGACACGTCATGGCGCTTTAAGGAGACCAAAAAGTCCGGCCTGATGGGCACGGGCGGCATCGGCTTCACCATCGGCAGCAGCAAGTCCACCCACGACCTTCGAGAGCAGGGCACCACCCAGAGCGAGAACTTCAGCACCGTCGGCTCGACGGGCGGCAGCGTCAGCATTTCGGCAGGCAAACAGGCGCATATCGGCGGGGCGGATATCATCGCACAGAAGGATATCAGCCTGACCGGTGACAGCGTGGTGATTGAGCCGGGGCATGACAAACGCACCCGCGATGAGAAATTTGAGCAGAAGAGTAGCGGGCTGACGGTAGCGCTGTCCGGGGCGGCGGGGAGCGCGGTGAATAATGCGGTCACCACGGCACAGAGCGCGAAGCAGAGCAGCGACTCACGTCTGGCGGCACTGCAGGGTACGCAAGCGGCGCTGTCCGGCGTACAGGCCGGTCAGGCCGTGGCGCTGGACCAGGCGAAGGGCGACTCTGACAAACGCAATAACAACACCATCGGCGTCAGCGCGTCGATTGGATCACAGTCGTCCAAATCCTCATCGCATATGGAGAGCGAGACGACGACAGGCAGCACCCTGAGCGCGGGCAATAACGTCACGATAAAGGCTACCGGAAGCGACATCACCGTGGCGGGCAGCCAGATTAAGGCCGGGAAGGACGTACGGCTTGATGCAGCGCGGGACGTCAACCTGATAGCCTCGCAGGATACGCAGCAGACAACGGGTAAAAACAGCAGCAGCGGTGGCAGCCTGGGGGTCGGGGTGGGTGTCGGCTCCGGTGGGGCGGGCATCAGCATCTCGGCGAACGCCAACAGCAGCAAGGGGCACGAGAAGGGTAACGGCGTCTGGCAGAACGAGACCACGGTGGATGCGGGTAACCGCGTGACCATTAACAGCGGGCGCGACGCGACGATTGCCGGTGCGCAGGTGAGCGGCGAAGCCGTGGTGGCAGATATCGGGCGCGATCTGACCATTGCCAGCACCCAGGACAGCGACCACTACAACAGCAAGCAGAACAGCGTCAGCGGCGGCGTGGGGTACACCTTTGGTGCAGGCACGGCATCCGGCAGCATCAATGTCAGCCGCGACAAAATGACCAGCGACTTTGACTCGGTGCAGGAGCAGAGCGGGCTGTTTGCAGGCAGCGGCGGTTTTGATGTGACGGTAGGCAACCATACGCAGCTCGACGGCGGGGTGATTGCCTCCACGGCGACGGCGGATAAAAATCGCCTCGAAACGGGGACGCTGGGCTTCAGCGATATCCATAACCAGGCGGACTTTAAGACGGAGCACCAGGGCGCAGGCATCAGTTCGGGCGGCAGCATCGGCGAGCAGTTTGCCGGGAACATGGCGAACGCTCTGTTGGCCGGAGGCGGTAACAGTGGCCATGCGGAAGGTACGACGCAGGCGGCGGTAAGCGAGGGGACGCTCATCATCCGCGATAAGGAGAACCAGAAGCAGGATGTGGCTGGCCTGAGCCGCGATGCGGAACATGCGAACGGCAGCATCAGCCCGATATTTGACAAGGAGAAGGAGCAGCAGCGCCTGCAGGAAGTGCAATTGATTGGTGAGATAGGCTCGCAGGCGGTGGATATTGCGAACACGCAGGGGGAGATAAACGGGCTGAATGCAGGCAGAAAAGAGCTTGCAGATAAAGGGATAACCGAGCCGGGGGCGGATGCCAGCGACGAGGCTAAAGCCGCATTTCAGAATGCCCTTCGCGCGACCGGTGCGTATAAGACCACGACGGCGAAATACGGCTCGGGCAGCGACCTGCAGCGGGGTATCCAGGCGGCGACGGCCGCGCTTCAGGGGCTGGCGGGCAGCGACCTGACGGCGGCGCTGGCGGGGGCCTCGGCGCCGGAGCTGGCAAACTATATCGGACATGGTTCCGGGCTGAGCGATGAGGCTGCGGCGGTGGCGCATGCCATCCTGGGCGGCGCGGTTGCGGCGCTGCAGGGGAATAGCGCGGCAGCGGGTGCGGCCGGAGCAGCGACCGGTGAACTTGCGGCGAAGGCGATAGCGGGTATGCTGTACCCTGACGTCAAAGATTTGTCGACGCTGAGCGAAGATCAGAAGCAGACGGTCAGTGCGCTGGCGACGATATCGGCCGGGATGGCTGGAGGGCTTGCTGGAGACAGTACGGGTTCGGCGGTGGCCGGGGGGCAGGCAGGGAAGAATGCGGCTGAGAATAATTCGCTGGCGCATGTTCTGGCAGCAGCGGAGAAAGAAAAACCGGGTACGATAGCGAAATACCAGGCCGCCAGAGAAGCCATTTGTAAGCAAGACCCGCAAGCGTGTCGCCAGGCAGTGAATGAGGCGGCAAGTTTGGGGCTGGATTTTGTGCCAGTAGTCGGTGATATCAAAGGCTTCCACGAGGCTGAAACGGCGCTGGATTATCTTGCTGCAGCGATCGGGTTGATACCGGGTGCGGGAGATGCCGCAGGAAAGACGATCAAGGCAGCGGAAAAGGCGCTGAAGGCCGGGGATGTTGAAACAGCGTCTAAGCTGATAAATAAAGCCAGTGATGAAGTTTATACGACGCTTCCTATGGGAAGTAAACGTAATCCCATGAATCAGCCGAGTAATCCGTCTTATCAACCAGTCAGAAACCAGCCAGCAACGATCAGTAACAGGGAATATTCTGGTCATGCTTTAGACCGAATGCAGGATCGAGGGGTTACGCCTTCTGTTGTCGAAAATACGATTAAAAATGGACAATCAACGCCTAGTCGAGGTGGCACGACAGTACATTTTGATCCTGAGAGTAAAATATCAGTGGTAACAAATGAAACTGGAAGGGTGGTGACGGTTAAATATGGAAACAAATAAGAAAGATATCATCTGTGAATATGCACTGAATTCGCTAGGCGACATAGCTAGTTTCGCAAGGTTTGTCAGCTATGCGGAAGATCTCTCCCAACTAGAGGAATTGTTTGAAAATAATAAGGATAAAGAAGTTTACGAACAAATATGGTTCGAGTTAGAAATCATTAACGCACTTGCTTTATCTCAATGGGAAACCGAAGGGTATCCTTCGGACTGGAAAAAACAGTGGGAATCTGGTTACAAGCAAGATGCGACCCATATCATGGGTGAACTACTTAACTTGTTGAAGTAAATTGAGATCCCGGCCACCGGGCCGGGATCGTTCTGTCAGGCTTTAATCGAAATTTCCGTATCTGCGCTGGATCACTGACAGATTGTTGACATTTAACGGCCGTGGATAATGCAGAATGCAGGGAAACGCCAAATTAGGCCTGAACTAAGTATGAAAGAGCGGTAAGCGTAAGCAAGTAGAAGGATATTCTCCTTCATTATTTTATCTCAAGGAAAGAAAATGAAAGTAACAACATTCACAGTAACTACTTTACTATTCGTTGTAGCGCTAACGGGTTGTGCCAGCAAAATAAAACCTGAAACAGTAACCTCTTCCAATGGTAGTTCAATTGAGATTATGGCTGTATCAGCACAGGCAGATCTTAACAATAACCGTATTGCAGATAATTCACTGCGCGTAGTTACTCCGAATCATAACGCTGTTGGAAAAGGGTTGGCCGTTTTATCTGTGTTAACCGGAAATATAAACCCCAGCAGTTTTGATAATGAAAATTATAAAGGGGAAACAATCGAGTCGCTCAAAAACCCTACTGATACCTATCTCATGCAAGGTGCAAAGAAAAGTATCAGTAAGTGGATGGACTCCCAATCTAGCGGGTATGTTTATAAAGAACAACTTTATATTGGCCATGCTACCTGGGCATTGATTTTTAAAGATGCCACAGCAGCAAATCCCGTTTATCAGCTGAAATATAAGGTAATTTTCTATAAGAAACCTGAGGGTGGAAGTATGTTTTCTGCGTATACTGTAGCTGAATGTTCTCCAGTTCCTGTGGAAGCGAGGCTTTCAGAATGGGAAAGCGAGAATTATAAGAAGGTGACTGTTGAAACCCAGAAATATATGGATGCGTGTATCCTTGAGCTAAATAACCAACTCCCGCGCTTGCTGAAAAAGTAGCATCTGTATTAAAAAACATCCCGGTTTTAACGCCGGGATGTTATCTCTTAAACGTCATTTATTCCTTCTTAATCACCGGTGCATTTCTCAAATCACTCAGCGCTCCTGAAAAGTTTTTAACACCGTGCCACTTTATTTTTTATTGATATCATCACGCTCATGACTTCAAGGTATCCCGTTGATCGAACGTGCATTTGCGAGCCACCTGGTTCTAAAAAATAATTATGGGAATGGCGAAGTGGCTTCGAAAAATATCATTGAATGAATGTTCCTGCGTACGTGCTGAAATTTCTTAATTAGCTGTTACACCTACTCTCATTACCCGTTGCCGCGTTGTCCGCAGGTGTCTTTCAGCTTACCCAGCCCGCTACGCCCTTTTGCCATAAAATTCCTAAAATGTGTAATTTGCCAGCGACATCACTTTATCCTGCTCAGGATTATTCATCTTCCATGTTAAAATACGTAGCAAACAACATTGTTAAAGGACAAACGATGAATATGAAGCTTTCCTTTTTTTGCGAAGATACGGGTTACAGTAAAAAGGATTCTCCTTTATGGACAGATGTATGCGATGCGCTTCACCAGCTCAGGACAAATACTGGAAGCATCAATATTGAAGACGTTGTTAATCAAAAAACGCTCAGCATACATTCTGATGGTAAGCATTTTCTGCTCTCCTTAATTGATGGTAAGGACGATGAAACAAAAATTAAAAGCATTCAAAGTGCCTGTTTTGAAAGGAAAATAAGCTTTGCTTCGCCAGTCTCCTGGAATAGTCCTCGTGACCTGACGGGGGATTTCGATTTTGTGGCTCATGTGTCCAGAACCTTTTTTACTACGGGACAGGTTTAGTGGTTTTTCGCATTAAAAACAGCCCGTTTATATCAGGTTTTTTAATTTTTAGCGCATTGCTAAGATTATTATGAATAATGCGCAATTGATAACGATTTTGTATTAGTTGAGACTGCAATACTGCATCATCCCACCTTTCGCCGTATCGGTAGCTTACCTCTTCCTCGGATTTTCTGAATTATTCTCAAACCAGACAAACCTTCTCCGGATTCATCACATGATAGGCTATGGTATACACCGCGTTATGGAGCCGTTAATGCCTAAGGAAAGAATAAACAACAATGACGAAAATACTGCTCGTGGATGACCATCCGGCAATCTGCTTTGCCCTCAGGGTGCTGCTGGAAAAAAATCCGGATTTTACCGTGACGACATCCTCCGGCGAGAACCTGCTGGCGCTGCTGCACCGGGAGCAGCCGTCGCTGTTGATCCTCGACCTGGAGCTCAAAAATGCCGACGGGCTGGATCTTCTTCCGCGCATCAAGCACCACTTTCCTGCGCTCAGGGTGCTGGTTTACACCAACCAGCCAGCGGGGGTCTACGCGCTGCGTACGCTGAGGGCCGGGGCGAGCGGGTTTATCAATAAAAGCCTGGCGCTGGAGCGCGTCGAGCCTGCCTGTCAGCTGCTGCTGGACGGCTATCACTGTTTCCCGGAAGAGACGTTCGCGAAAGCCGCAGAGGCTACTGAGGTAAAACCTGACGCCCGGGCGCTGCTGTCGCGTTTCTCCGATCGTGAAATTGCGGTGCTGAACTATCTGAAGCAGGGGAGTAGCAACAAGGAGATTGCCGACCGGCTGGCGCTCAGCAATAAAACCATCAGCACCTATAAGGCGCGAATGATGAAAAAAAGCGGCGTTGCCCATTTTGAACAACTTTTCGATCTTCTTGATACCCCAGGGTCAGAGACGTGAGAGCCGTTACCTTTATCCTGCTTTTTTGCCTTGCATTCACCGCGTGCGCCGCGCAGCAGGAAGCAACTCTTCGCCTGCTGGCGCGTAGCCATGAAAAGGTGATCGAGCCGGGACTCAGCGGCAGCGAATGGCGCTGGGTGCGCGAGCATCGCAAAATCCGTATGGCGGTCTGGGAGCCGATGATGCCCCCTTACGACATCACCACCGGGCTGAACGATTACGGCGGTATCAATGCGGATTTCACCGGGCTGGTGGCGGAAAACCTCGGTATCGAGATTGACGTTGTGCGCTATCCGACCTATGACGATGCCCTGGCCGCGCTGCGGGCAGGCAAGGCGGATTTTATGCCCCAGGCCGGGAGGCAACAGCAGAAACAGGGGCTGATGCTGAGCGTGCCCTACAGCGACAACATTGCGGTTGAAGTGATTAACACCGATGCCTCGCCCGATGAGCCGGTGAAAAGGATCGCCGTTTCCCCTGTCTACAGCAGCAGCGAGGTGCTGGCCCGCTATCCGGGCGCCAGCATCGTTAAATTCTCCTCCACCCGGCATGCGCTGGAGGCGCTGGCCTTTCGCAAAATCGATCTGTTCTTCAGCGATGCCATCACCGCGCGCTACCTGGCGAGCCAGTCTGCTTTAAGCAATCTCAGCATTCGCCCGGTGGCGGACACGTTCGATGCCTCGGGTTTCTCTTTCGCCGCGATGCCGAAGATGGCGGTCTGGATCGCGATTCTCGACAAGATGCTGATGGCGCTGCCGGAGAACGCGGGCGTGGAGATCCACCGTCGCTGGAGCGGAGGGATCCCGCTCTCACTCAGCGAGGAGCCACCGCCCTATACCTCGCTCGAACATAAATGGATCAAAGAACATTCCCGGATCCGCGTCGCGGTGGCGCAGGATAATGCCCCGATAGCCTTTTTCAACGAGCGCGGGCAGCTGCGCGGCATCCTGGCGGATCTTCTGACCGCGCTGCGCCTGCGCACCGGGTTTACTTTTGAAATCCGCCGTTATCCCAGCCAGGAAGCCGCCTTCAGGGCGGTTAACCGGGGTGAGGCCGAGCTGATTGCCGGCGTGACTCAGGAGGGGATCTGGCAGGCGGATCTCCTGACTACCCGAACCTGGCTGTATAACTCCTGGGTTATGGTTGGGCGCGCGCTTCCCGGAAAGGAGGTGCTTCAGCCACGCGTGGTGAGCCTGCGCGGTGAGGCGCCGGACGGCTGGCTTGGCAGGCAAAACAGCGGGCAGACGGCGAAGGTCGATACCTGGTGGCAGGGGTTTAACAGCGTGCTGAATGATAAAAACGACATGATGGTTGTGCCGCTTATCATTGCAAATGCCCAGCTCAGCCGTAAAGAATTTGCCTCACTGAAAATATTAGCCAGCATTGATGCCGAGCCGCTGCGCTTTGCGTTTGGCGCGTCGCGGGAGGCCTGGCCGCTGATCGGCATTCTGAATAAAGCGCTGATCAACATCCCGCCCGAGGATCTCCATGCCCTGACGCGTGGCGGCAGTACGGGCAATGTGTTTGCCTCTGTGTCGGCGTCCGCGCTGTCCAAGGCGTGGGCGGTGACGTTCATCCTCGCAGGCACGGCGCTGCTGGCGCTGGCGGCAGGGTGGATTTACCGTCGGCGGCGCATCCGGCAGGCGCGCATCCGGAAGCTTATTCAGACGCTGCGCGCGGCGAAGCATCGCGCAGAGCGTGCCCGTCGCGGAAAAAGCGCCTTTCTGGCCACCATGAGCCATGAAATCCGCACGCCGGTCAGCGCCATCATCGGCATGCTGGAGCTGGTGATGAAACGCCCCGACAATGCCCCGCAAAACCCGCAGTCGATACGGGTTGCCTGGGACGCGGCGCAGTCGCTGTTGCTGCTTATCGGGAATATCCTTGATGTGGAGCGGATTGAGTCCGGCCGTCTGGTGCTCCGCCCGGAGCGCGCTTCGCTTCGAAATCTGATAGAAGGCACCGTGTCGCAGTTTGAGGGGCTGGCCGCCCGGAAATCATTGAAGCTGCTGCTGGAAATAGATGCGGCCCTGAAAGGGGACGTATTGACAGACGTGATGCGTTTTCGCCAGATCGTCACCAACCTGCTGGGTAACGCCATAAAATTCACCGACTGCGGTCAGGTGATGCTGCGCGCGCAGCCGCAATGGCAGAACGGCGAGTTTATGCTGCTGGAGCTGACGATAGCAGACACCGGCGAGGGCATGGACGACGAGACGCAACGGCGCCTGTTCCGGCCTTTTATCCAGGGAGAGAGCCGCAACAGGGCTCAGGGCAGCGGGCTGGGGCTCTATATTTGCCGCCAGCTCGCGGACATGATGGAAGGGGATCTCACGCTGAACAGCGTGCCGGGCGAGGGGACTGCGGTCACGGTAACGCTCAGGCTGCCCGTCATGGCCGCATTGCCGGAGAAAGAGGCTAAGGCTTCTGTCCCGCCCGGCAAGCGCGCTGCGTTGACCGTTATGGTGGTAGACGACAATCCGGCTGGGCGGATGCTGCTTGCCCAGCAGCTTGAGTGGCTGGGGCATGGCGTCACCCAGTTCGACAGCCCGAAAATGCTGATCGAGAGCCTGGCAACCCGACGGCCGGACGCGGCGATCGTGGACTGCAATATGCCGGAAATGAGCGGCTATGCCCTGTCGCGCATCATCAGTGAACGTTACCCGGACGTCGCGGTGTTTGGCATGACGGCGGACGCGCGCGAGTCCGTCCGGGATGAGGCCCGGGAAGCAGGAATGCGCGACTGTATCTTTAAACCGGTCACGCTCGCGGCGCTGGAAAACCTGCTCGCCTCCCTGATCCCGTCCGGGAATTCCCCTGCGGTTGTTCATCCCTCCCTGACGCTGCCCGCGGCGCTGCTGGACGGCAAGCATCTGACGACGTTTCTGGATCTTCAGATAACCGTGCTGGAGGAGACGCTGCGCGATATCGCGCTGTGGCGAGACGATCCCGGCACGCCATTGACCGAAACGCTGCACCGGCTGCGGGGCGGTATTCAACTGCTCGGAATGCCGGCGCTGGAAGCTCGCTGCCTTGAGCAGGAGCAGGCCGTTAGCCGTGACGGTATTCGTCAGCTTGAGGAGGATATTCAGGCCCTGAAGGGCGCATTACAGCACTGGCGCGAGACGGGACTACAGCCGGGCAAGACCGTCCTACAGCAGAATGAGGACGGGCGTACAGCGTAAGCGCCCCGCCCGCCGGGGTACGCTTTGATTCGAGGACATTCACGCATAAAGGAGATATCCCAATGAAAAAACTCGTATCCGCGCTGGCCGTTATTGCCTCTGTTGGCATGTTCACCTCCGCACAGGCGGCAGAAAGCTGCTCCGCGAAAGCCGCCGCGCTGGAAAAAGAGATCCGTATTGCCCAGCAGTACGGTAATACCTACAAGGTTAACGGCCTGAAAAAGGCGCTGGCTGAAGTTAAAGCGCACTGTACCCCGGCAAGCGTGCTGGCTGACGCGCAGAAGGACGTGAAGAAGCTGGAGAAAAAGCTGGCCGAGAAGCGTGAAGATATTGCCGAGGTTCAGGCTGACCTGCGTGAGGCGAAAGCCAAAGGTGACAGCAAGAAAGTGGCGAAATATCAGCGCAAGCTGGCAGAAAAACAGAGCGATCTGAGCAACATTCAGCAGGAGCTGAACCGCGCACGCGCCGCGCTTGCATCCCTTCAGAAATAACGTTTTTATCTGAAAAGGTGAGGAGGCTTCTGCCTCTTCACCTTTTTGCGCTGCCTGCCACCATGACGTTACTCCGTCTTTTCTGCTTTATGCTGCTGTTCGCGATGGCAGAAAGTCGCGCGGGCAGCCAAAAGACGTGGGTGATCCTCAATAACCTCTATAAGGGCGCGATTTCGCTTGATGTTGCAGCCTCCGGCCCTTGCCTCAGCCAGCCGCTGCTGGAGGAGTGGGGCGTGCGTAACGCGGTGCTTGCGCGTCTGGGCTGGGATGCCAGAGGTTGTCTGACGCCGCAGTCTGCGGAGCAGTTTAACCTCAAATACTGGTACCGCCCGCAGGCGCAGCTCCTGACGCTCCTGTTCCCGGACGAGGCCATCAGCCCTCAGCAGAATGGCGTCAGCACCAGCCGCTGGGATGACGGCATCAACGCGCTGTTTATCAACTATCGTCTGGATGCGGACAATAGCCTGGCGCAGTACGACTGGGAGCGTTCCGGCACTGACGCCACGCTGAGCCTGGACAACGGCCTTAACGTGGGGCCCTGGCGGCTGCGTTATCAAAACACCTTCTGGCGTGAAAAAGGGGGCCACCACGGCTCGTACAGCAACGCGATGTCGCTCTGGCGCAGCATTACGCCGCTGCGTTCGCGGTTGACCTTTGGCGACGGCAATACCTCTTCAACCCTCTTCGACAGCCTGCCGTTTCGCGGTGCGTCACTCGCCAGCGACGAGGCGATGTACCCCGACAGCTGGCGACCCTATTCGCCCTGGATCAACGGCTATGCCCGCACGGAGGCTGAAGTGACCATCCATCAGAACGGCGTACGCGTTTACCGTATTCACGTTCCGCCCGGGCCGTTTACCATTCGTGATTTTTATCCACCGGACCCGGACGGCAACCTGGAAATGACGATTCAGGAGAGCGACGGAACGGAGCGCACCCGCCTGCTGCCCTATTCGAGCATGCCCAATCTGGTGCATCACGGGCTCTTTAGCTACGAGCTGGCCGCCGGCCGCTACAGGCCTTTTCACGGTATCGACAGGGATAAGGACTGCTTCTGGCAGAGCACACTCTCGTGGGGGATTGCCCCGCATGTCACCGCGTTTGCCGGGCTACAGCAGGGAGAGCACTACTTCAGCCATGTCGCAGGCTTTGGCGGAAACTTGGGGCTGTGGGGCGCCTTTTCCGGCGATGTCACCGCGGCTCGCTATACGCAAAATGAATCTACCCTGCGCGGCAGGGTCTGGCGCCTGCGCTATGCCAAAGCCTTTTTCACGACCGAAACCAGCCTCACCGCTCAGCTCCAGTGGTATCCGCGCGGCGGGCAGTACCGTTCGCTGGAAGAAAAAATCGCGCGGGCTGAACTGCTCCGGTACGGCTGGGACGATGACCTCACCCGGCGGGCGCTTCGCGGGCAGCTGGAGCTCAATCAGAATTTTGGCGAGGACGCGAGCCTGAGCCTGTCGTGGCACTGGCTAAAGTCACGCGAGCCTGATGCGGGCAGCGCGGGAGTGACGCTGAGTCTGGACGCAACCTTGCGCAACGTGGATTTCAGCGTATACGGCGGCTATGAGCGCTACGGCAAAAACCCGGATGAAGCCACCGTAGGGATCAACATCAGCGTGCCTTTATCCCTCTGGGGCGCGACGAGCAATGTCGGCTATATCACCGAGCTCGCCAGCCGGGGGGAAGATAGCCATGGGGTGAACGTATACGGGTCGGCGCTGAGTGATTACAGCCTGCGTTACGATCTCCAGGCGACGCATACCGTACACCGCAATGACGAACTCTCTGCGAGCCTGGGCTATCAGTACAACGCGGGCGAGCTGAATCTCAGCATGGTGCGCGGAGGAACGCGCCGTGATTATCATGCCGACGCCAGCGGCAGCATTCTGGTACACGCTGACGGCGTAACGCTGGGGCAGCAGCTCGGCAGCACCGCAGCGCTGGTGGACGTGCCGGACACGCCGGGAATTGGCTTCTATAACCAGTTTGGCTCAACAACCAATGCCAGCGGCGAACTTCTGGTGAGCTACCTGACGCCATGGCGGGTAAACCGGATTACGGTCGATAGCCTGAGCCTGCCGGAAAATACCGCGCCGGATGTGACGGAGCTGGAATCAGTCCCGACCGATGGCGCGATCGTTCTGCTGCGTTTCCCTCAGCCTGTTATGCATTCAAATAAAGCTGAATGACATCAGGAACGAGTCAAATCTCTACGTAAAACTACCAGGTCATGCACGTATTCATCCCAATAGTTTGCCCTTTCGGGACTGCTTATGATTCGTCTCACTGACTGTTTTTCCTCGCATCGGCGAACGAGGGTTCGACGAGCGGAATATTTTTCAACGGAGCGTAGATGAATATGAAAGCTATCCTGGTCGCCCTGCCGGTTGCGATGCTTCCGGCAACCGTTCTGGCGGCAAACGCTGAGGAAGGGTATTACGGTTCGGCAAAATACCTCCAAACTGAACAGCGTGCAAAGGAGATGGATACCAGCGCGCGTCCGGGCGTCGGCCAGTTTGTGGGCGGTAAAGAGAAAGAGCACCTTGATGGCGCGGCGATTGCCGCAGGCTATCAGTTCGGTAACGGCTGGCGTGCAGAAGGTGAATACACCTTTAAGCAAAAGACGGAGTACACCAGCGGCTCCAGCACGTTCGCGAACAGCTACAACCATCTGCAAACGGAAGCCGAGCGTCTGATGCTCAACGTTTATCGCGATTATGAACTGGGCTACGGCGTCTCTGTTTACGGTACCGCAGGGCTTGGCGTGAGCAAGATTAAAGCGGGCGGCTGGCAGGGCAACCCTGGCCGTGAATACGGCTCAACCACCCAAAGCAACCTGACCTACGCGTTAGGAGCGGGGATAAGCTACACGCCGGTTGAGCGTCTGTATGTCGATCTGGGCTATCGCTATATCGATATGGGGAAAATCGAGAGCGGATATAACAATTTTACAAACGCGCGAGGCTTAAAAGATGAGCAGATGAAAGCGCATATTGTCTCTGACGAATTTACGCTGGGTGTGCGTTACGTGTTTTAACCGGGTGCGGTAAAACAGGGCCAACGCCGTAGAAATGCGGGGTTGGCTTTTTTATGGCGAGCAGGTACCTGCTCGCCATCAGTTAACCTCGCTGTAAACACCCACCACGCGACCTACCGTTTTGATCTCGCCAATCATGCACTCAAATGGAATCTTTCCACCCGCAACGTGGAGTTTTTTCCCCGGCAGCAGCGTCAAATCGCGGATGCTGGTGGTGCCTTCAATCTCGACCAGCCACAGCCCGTCGGTTAACGACGCGTCTTTTTCAACGAAGTGAAGTTTTCCCTCCGCCCGGACGGCGACGCCCCGAGTGAGCGGCTTGCTGAAGAAATGGGAGTCGATACTCAAAGTGGTATTTTCTTCCAGTCGACCATCACTAAGAGTGAATAGCGCAACCGATAAGGGATCCCCCTCGGTTGGCTGACCTTCAAACTGTGCGCCTTGCCCGGTCATCAGCCAGCGAAGGCTGGCGCCGGTATCCAGCGCGCACTGAACCGCAAAATCGTAAGAGACTGTGCCGCGCGCGTAGCGGTTCTGAAGCGAGCTGGCAGCGATATTAAAGTGCCGGGCAAGCTGGATTTTCTGCGTGAAACCATATACCTGACAGATTCTATCGAGTAACTCTTCATTATTCACTTGAGAATCCAAGATCAAAATATATTCCTTTGGGTGTTTACTAATACTCATTTGGGTATTAATATCATTACAAATTCGGGCAATCAGCGGCAGGCGTTGGCAAACAGAGGCTAATGATTGCAGACAGTATCAAAATGGGAATCATGCAGCATGGCTTCTGAAATCGCAATCATCAAACGGCTGAAAAAGCCGTGCTCTGCCCGTTTTCAGCGCAAAAGTATGGGTGAATTTACGCGAGGGGAGATATGGCGATAGAAGCTGCCCGTGCAAGGGTTCCACTTAGCGTGGGAGCGCGTCTTCGCGGGCTTAACCACGTTGCTGAACTGCGCGCCCGATACGGGAGCGATAGCGGAAAAGAGCTGGCGCGGTTTATGGCCGAACTGCGCGATAAGCGCGATCCCTGTTTTGAGGAGAACAGCAGGGCGCTGGCCGCCATCTTTTTCCTGGCGAGGTTGCCCGTCGCCCGCCATGAGTGCGATATCAGCGAGCTGACGACTGAAGAGAAAAGGGCGCTGATTACCGCCATGAACCATTTTCGTGCTGTTGTGAGTTTATTTCCTGAACGGCTGACCATGCCGGTGTAACCCAACCAAAAACCAAATGGCGTAAACCCGCCGGGCATTCTGTTGCCTGAAATCAAGGAGACGCGTGATGCGAAACAGTGAAAACCGCTTTTATTCAACCGGAAGTGAAGAACTGAAACGCCTGCTGATGGAGGCAAAAACTGAGGAACGATGCGCGCGAGCCCGCGCGGTCTCCCTGCGCCTGGAGGCGCTGGCGAGCCATATCTTTAAAACCGGTATGAGCGGAGAAGATGTTGCCGAACTTCTGTGCCACGAGGCGGCCCGCTACGAGCGCGAAGCCCAGGAGATGCACTGATGGCCGATTATATCGATCTTGCGCAGGCGCGCGAGCAGGAAGACAGAGAGCGGCACATACATCACGCCCGCAGAAGGCCCGCATTGCCTTCGCGTTTCCTCTGCGAGGACTGCGAGGCCCCGATACCGGAGGCGCGTCGTATGGCGGTGCCCGGCGTGGCCCTGTGCGTCACCTGCCAGGAGATCGCGGAGATGAAAAATAAACACGTCCGGGGAGGATGAGTTGGCTACGTCATTTGCGTATCCGTGGAACGCTCCGCGGTCGGCCATTGCCAGCCCTTACCTTACCCATGCCCAGCTGCAGCGTCGCGATCGCCTTTTCGCGGCGCTACAGCAGGCAAGAAATGCCCTCTCCCGACAGCCTGACTGCGTGCGTGTCGACGTCTGGCGCACGGTTGACGCCCTCGAACAGCGTCACGGCAGCCCGCAGGCCAATGCTTTTTTGATCCGCTTCTGCGACAGGATATTACCCCGCCTGCAGCGCGTCTCTGAACGCTATGCCTGCGCGGGCCTGCACGACGCGGTCTCCAGGGCCGTGTTTGACGGCCATTTCGACACCCGGCTTCTGCAGTACCTTGCCTCGCGCATGGTGGAACTGGTTGCCCGCTATAACCGTCTTCCCGATATGTCCCGCGCCGATGTCGACCTGCTGGCCGCCGATATCGCCAGCTTTATTCGCGGCGAGCTGGCGAATATTAACGATGCTGACATGGGCGAATACCAGACGCTGTACGTCTGGTATCAGCGCGCCGGAGTGATCGCCCGGCAGTTCAACGTGTCGCCTCCGCACTGGGAGCGGGTGTCGAAGACGTTTTTCAACAAAGATGATGTTGCCGCGGCGGTGATCCGCCTGTTTTCCGAGGCGTGGTGGCGCGGACGATTGCGTCGGATCGCGGCCGCCTGGCGCGAGCATGTGCAGATTGCCCTCGGCAACGTCAGCAAAAAGAGAACGGCGTATGCGAGCAAGCGCTGCGTCACGGAATGGCGCGAGCAGAAGCGCCGCACCCGTGAATTTCTCAAGGGCATGGAGCTGGAAGATGAAGAGGGCAACCGCATCAGCCTGATTGATAAATACGACAGCTCGGTGGCCAATCCGGCGATACGTCGCTGTGAACTGATGACCCGCATTCGCGGGTTTGAAAATATCTGCCAGGCGCTGGGCTACGTGGGCGAGTTCTATACCTTAACCGCCCCCGCGCGGTATCACGCGACCGTGAAATCGGGCTACCCCAACGCGAAGTGGAACGGGGCCAGCCCGGCGGATACGCAACGCTACTTCACCCGGCTGTGGGCGCGCATTCGCGCAAAGCTGCACCGGGAGGGGCGGCGCATTTTTGGTATCCGCGTTGCGGAACCCCATCATGACGGTACGCCCCACTGGCACATGCTGATGTTTATGCTGCCGGAAGACGTCGAATGCGTACGCCAGATTATAGGGGACTACGCGCGGGAGGAGGATGCCGCTGAGCTGCAGAACGAAAGTGCCAGACAGGCGCGCTTTCACGCGGAAGCGATCGATCCGCAAAAAGGCAGTGCTACCGGCTATATCGCCAAATACATCTCAAAGAATATCGACGGCTATGCGCTTGATGGCGAGACCGATAATGAAAGCGGCGGGCTGCTGAAGGAGACGGCGTGCGCCGTGTCGGCCTGGGCAGGGCGCTGGCACATTCGCCAGTTTCAGTTTATCGGCGGCGCGCCGGTAACGGTCTACCGCGAGTTGCGCCGACTGGCGGACACCGAGGCCGCGCGCGGGTTGAGCGTCGAGTTTGCCGCCGTCCATGATGCTGCGGACGCCGGTGACTGGGCGGGCTACGTCACCGCGCAGGGCGGGCCTTTTGTGCGTCGCGATGATTTACAGGTGCGCACGCTGTATGCGCCGCGCGCCGGATTCAACCAGTACGGCGAGGAGACCGTTTGCATCCGCGGCGTGTACGATTCCGCCGTCGGTGCGGGCAGCCCGGTATTAACCCGGCTTACGCAGTGGAAAATTGTGCCGAAGCGTGCCGTTGAGCTGAAGGATGCACCTGCGCCTCCTCGGAGTTCTGTCATTAACTGTACGGTGAGCGATCTCTCTCAACCTCTTAACCGGCGTGCGCGACGGGCATTAACCGAACGCATCAAACGCATCCGGCCCGGCGCATCGGCACCCTTTGTCTATGAGAGGGATCCGCAGAACGGAGTCCCGGAGAGGGTGATTGACGAAATACGGCTCGCTACGGGCATTGCGATCGGCCGTGGTGAGGCCCTGCATCTGATGGCGGGCGGCGTGAGCCGTTTTAACGACAAATGGTGCCGGGGCGCAGCTGACGGATCGCTCTTTCCGGCGGCGCGTTCTTATCAGGAAAAGGCGCGGAAAATCCTTGAACGTATTGGGCATTTAACGGAGCTGCTCACCCAGCGTGCACGCTAATCTCCATCGATATCATGCACATACCGCACGCGGTTCTGATTTTTTGCTTCACTCTTTTTATGATTACGTGCTACTGTATGTTTATACAGTATCTCGTGGTGGAGGTTGTGTGGACAGAGAGTTGAACGAGCAGGTCATGATTGAACGAGTCGAAATGATCGCGCGGCTGACGACGGAAGGAACGTGTCAGGAGAGAGATCGTGAAATTGCCCTGAATTTGATTGCTGAGATTGCGAGAGGGAACTTAATCAAAAACAGCGCGTTTACCGTTGTTTTTTCCGCATCGCCCGTTCCAGAACGAATCAAAAAAGAAGGCACCGTGCGGGTCAACATTACGCTGGACAAGGATCAGCACATTGGTCCGTCCGTCGTGGAAGCATTTCAGTGCGAGCTTACTCGCAGGATCAGGCCCCTGTTTCCCTCTACGCGGGTGACGGTGAAGGAGGGATCCATGACCGGCGTCGAGCTGCTTGGCGTTAACGGCGAGGCCGAACGCGAGGCGTTAGATAATATTCTTCGGGAAGTCTGGGAAGACGAGAGCTGGCGCTAGCCCTGCATCGTTTTCCGGCATTACGCGCTTTATTCTGATTATTGCTCCAGCCAGTCCGCGCCTCGTTGCTCGCGGTCAGCCTGTTGTGTCCTCGATCGTCCATCCGCCAGCGGTAGCGGAAAGGGCGCCGGCTCTGGAAACTCTACAGTACCTGGAAATCCGGATGTTGGAGCGTCTGATGAAGATCTATGCAATGCAGGGGGATACGCTTGATGCCATCTGTGCCCGTTATTACGGGCGCACGGCAGGCGTAGTTGAAACCGTTCTGAAAGCCAATCCTGGCCTTGCCGGGTGGGGCGTTGTCTTACCTCACGGTACGGCAGTGGACATGCCCGAGGTGGATAGCGCGCCCGGAAAAGAATCCGTGAACCTATGGGACTGAGTCTGGAGAAGGTCACCACGTTTATTGCCTACTGGCTGGCCGTGGCGCTGGCCTGGTTCGGGGCGATGTCTCCTGAAAAAGTGGCGCTGTACGTGGGAAGCCTCTGCGCCATCTTTACCGCGCTGACGAATTACTGGTTTAAGCGAAAAACCTGGCGCTATCTCAAATCGTTGGGCCTCGACAAGAAGAGTATTCGTGAACTCAATCATTAAGCGTTGCAGCATCGCCAGCGTGCTCGCCCTGGCGGTGCTCTTGCCTGACTTTCGATTACTGCAAACCTCGCCCGAGGGGCTGGCGTTAATCGCCGATCTGGAAGGCTGCCGTCTGTCGCCCTACCGGTGCAGCGCGGGCGTATGGACGTCAGGCATTGGCCACACGGCAGGCGTCGTGCCGACGAAGGAGATCACCGAGCGCGACGCGGCGGCGAACCTGATTGCCGACGTCCTGAAGGTTGAGAAACGGCTTGCCGCATGCGCGCCGGTGGAGATGCCGCCCCGCGTCTATGACGCGCTGGTCAGTTTTGCCTTTAACGTGGGAACCGGTGCCGCCTGCCGTTCGACGCTGGTGTCGTTTATCAATCACAAGCAGTGGCCGCAGGCCTGCGATCAGCTGACCCGCTGGGTGTACGTCAACGGGAAGAAGAACGCCGGGCTTGAAAACCGTCGGGCCCGCGAAAAGGCCTGGTGCATGAAGGGGGCAGAATGAGAGCTCTCCTGCTGATGCTGGCCGCGCTGGCGGCCATTACCCTGTGGTTTCGTCATGAGAATCTCAACCTGTCCCGCTCCTTTGCTAAAGCCAGCCAGATCGCCGGTGAACAAAAAAACACCATTAACGCGCTGAACCATCAGCTTACCGTAACGCAGCGGATGGCCAGAGAAAATGAAAATGCGCAGGTCAGGCTCCGCGATGCGCTTGCCGCTGCCGGTGAGGAGATGGCAAGGCGCGAAGCGGCTATCGGGAAACTGGTAAATGAAAATGAAGAGTTACGCCGCTGGTATCACGCTCAGCTGCCTGATGCTGTCCGCAGGCTGCACGTCCGCGCCGCCTGCGCCTCCGCCGCACGCTGTTTACCACGCTTGCCCGAAGGTGAGCCTCTGCCCGATGCCGGCAAGTAAGCCTGTTACCAACGGCGATCTGAGCGCCGATATTCGCAGGCTTGAGCATGCCCTTATCGCCTGCGCGTTGCAGGTTGAAACCATTAAAGACTGTCAGGATAAACTCGATGCACAAACTCAAGAGCCTGCGTCAGGCATTAATTGACGCTGTTCCACAGCTGCGCGCAAACCCGGAGCGCTTACAGATGTCCGTCGGGAGCGGCAATATCGACGCGCGCCTCGCGTCCTCGCTCTCGTTCGAAAAGCAATATGAGCTGAAGGCAAAGGTCAGCGGTTTTTCCGGGTACAGCGAGGGGATTTTCGTCCCGGTGCTGGCCTGGCTTCGGGAAAACCAGCCGGATATTTTTACCCTCGATGAGGGGCGAAAAAATGGGTATCTCTTTCAGATTGTCTTAAATGACGATGAAACGGCGGATATCAGCTTTAGCCTGCAATTGACCGAGCGGATCCTGGTTTCCCAGAATGAGGGTACCCTGCTCGCCACCTATTCCCCGGAGCCGCCGCTGCCGGAACCCGTCACGCGTCCGATGGAGCTATACGTCAACGGTGAGCTGGTAAGCCGCTGGGAGGCGTAACCTTACCGCGCTGATGGCCAGCCCGCAGCCCCGTCGGCTGGCCATTCGGCAATACCGCTTGTTGTTTCATCCCGCATAAAACCCCGCCTCGTTGCTGCCGCTCGCCCCGAGCGGCATTCTCTTCTTATGAATACGCTAACTTCCATGCACGGCATCGCTCGCGCGATCCGCAATCTTATCCGTATCGGCGTTGTGACCGATGTCGACCTCAAACGAGGGCTCTGCCGCGTCCAGTCCGGGGGGATGAAAACCACCTGGCTGAACTGGCTGACCTGCCGCGCAGGCCGCTCGCGCGTCTGGTGGGCACCGTCCGAGGGTGAACAGGTTTTGCTGCTGGCTATCGGCGGTGAACTGGATACCGCCTTCGTGTTGCCAGGCATTTTCTCTGACGACCATCCGGCACCGTCTGAGTCGCCTGACGCCCTCCACGTTTCGTTTCCTGATGGGGCGGTTATCGAATACGAGCCCGGCAGCGGTGCGCTGACGGCAACCGGCATCAAAACGGCAGCCATCACCGCGTCTGATTCACTGATCGCGACCGTTCCGGTGGTACTGGTCAAATCAGAAACCCGCATCACCCTTGATGCGCCTGAGGTGGTGTGTACCAACAGGTTGATTACCGCCTCTCTGGAGGTGCAGAAGGGCGGGGTGATGGCCGGGAATATCGAACACGCCGGCGGTACGTTCACCTCAAATGGGGTACAGGTGGATAACCATGCTCACGGCAGTGTGCAAAGCGGCGGAAGCTGGACTAAGGGGACGCAATGACGGTGCGCTACACGGGAATGAACAGACAGACCGGGCTCAGCATTACAGAGGCTGAACACATCAGGCAAAGCGTGCGCGACATTCTGGTTACGCCAGTTGGCACGCGGGTTATGCGCCGGGAGTATGGCTCCCTGCTGGCGGCGATGATCGACAGGCCCCAGAGCCCGGCGCTGCGCCTGCAAATTATGGCCGCATGCTACTCCGCGATCCAGAAATGGGAACCGCGGATTAGCCTGACGGCTATCGCTTTCGAACGGTCGGAGAATGACGGGACGTTGTATGTCGATATCACCGGCACGCGATCGGCTTCCGACAGCTCCTTTTCTATCACCATTTCACTGAGTTAAACGCTATGGCTATTGTTGATCTGAGCCAGCTCGCCGCGCCTGATGTCGTGGAAGAGGTGGACTATGAGACGCTGCTGGCAGAACGAAAGGCCACCTTTGTCTCGCTGTATCCTGAGGCGGAGCAAGAGGCGATCGCGCGCACGCTGACCTTAGAGTCAGAGCCGATTGTGAAGCTGCTTCAGGAAAACGCGTATCGGGAAGTTATCTGGCGCCAGCGCGTTAACGAGGCCGCACGAGCGGTCATGCTGGCCTACGCCGCGGGCAGCGATCTCGACCAGATTGGGGCAAACGCTAATCTTGAACGTCTGGTGATTACCCCTGCCGACGACACTACGTTCCCGCCCACGCCGGCCGTTATGGAGTCCGATACCGATTTTCGTCTGCGCATCCAGCAGGCACCGGAAGGGCTGAGCGTGGCCGGTTCGACAGGGGCCTATCAGTTCCATGGCCGCAGCGCGGACGGGCGGGTGGCGGACATTTCCGTTATTAGCCCCCAGCCCGCGAACGTCACGGTTTCCGTACTCTCCCGGGAGAATAACGGCGTGGCGTCTGAAGAGTTGCTCACCATTGTGCGTAACGCGCTGAACGATGAGGACGTCAGGCCCGTCGCCGACCGGGTGACCGTGCAGTCAGCCAGGATTGTCGACTACACCATTGTGGCCTCGCTGTACCTGTTCCCGGGGCCTGAAAGTGAACCGGTGCTCAACGCGGCCAGAGCCCGGCTGCAGGCCTATATTACGGCGCAGCACCGGCTGGGGCGCGATATCCGCAAGTCTGCCATTTACGCGGCACTTCACGTTGAAGGGGTGCAGCGCGTGGAGCTGACCGCCCCCGCAGCCGATATCGTGCTCGATGCAACTCAGGCCTCATGGTGCAGCCAGTACAGCGTAACCGTGGGAGGGAGCGATGAGTGACGCCCGTCTTTTGCCGGTTGGCTCGTCGCCTCTTGAGGTGGCGGCTGCCCGCGCCTGTGCGGAGATAGAAAAAACGCCGGTACCGCTGCGCCATCTCTGGAGTGCGGATACCTGCCCGGCAAATCTACTGCCGTGGCTGGCGTGGGCGTTGTCGGTCGATCGCTGGGATGAGCGCTGGCCGGAAGCCACCAAGCGGGACGTGATCCGCGCGGCGTGGTTTATCCATGCCCACAAGGGAACGATTGGCGCCGTTCGCCGCGTGGTGGAGCCGCTCGGCTATCTGATTAACGTCACCGAGTGGTGGCAAACCAACGATCCGCCCGGCACCTTCCGCCTTGATATCGGGGTATTAGATACCGGTATCAGCGAAGAAATGTATTACGAGATGGAGAGGCTTATCGCTGACGCAAAGCCTGCCAGCCGCCACCTTATCGGCCTGAATATCATCCAGGACATTCCGGGTTACCTCTATACCGGAGCCCTGAGCTATGACGGCGACATCATCACGGTTTACCCCGGATAAGCGAGAGCACAATGACAGTGAAATATAAAACGGTTATCACCAAAGCCGGTGCAGAAAAACTGGCGGCAGCAACCGTCCCGAACGCGAAGAAAGTTAACTTTACCGCAATGGCGGTCGGCGACGGCGGCGGTGCGCTGCCCGTTCCTGATGCCAGCAAGACAAAGCTGGTGAACGAAGTCTGGCGCCACGCGCTGAACAAAATCAGCCAGGACAAGAAGAACAAAAACTACGTTGTGGCGGAGCTGCTGATCCCGCCTGAGGTCGGCGGTTTCTGGATGCGCGAGATGGGGCTTTATGACGATACCGGGACGCTGATTGCGATCGGGAATATGGCTGAAAGCTATAAGCCCGCCCTGGCGGAGGGGTCAGGCCGCGCGCAGACCGTGCGAATGGTTATTATGGTGAGCGACATCGCCTCCGTTGAGCTCACAATTGACACCTCAACGGTGTTGGCCACGCAGGACTACGTCGACGGGAAGCTTACGGAGCATGAGCAGTCTCGCCGTCATCCGGACGCCACGCTCACGGCAAAGGGCTTTACGCAGCTTAGCAGTGCAGTCGACAGCACCTCGGAGGTGCTTGCTGCAACGCCGAAGGCGGTAAAAGCGGCGTATGACCTGGCGAACGGGAAATATACCGCAGCGGACGCCACTACTGCGCGTAAGGGGATTGTTCAGCTGAGTAGCGCAATCGACAGCGTGTCTGAGGTGCTGGCGGCAACGCCGAAGGCGGTGAAGGCGGCGTACGATCTGGCTAACGGCAAATATACGGCGGCGGACGCGACCACGGCGCGTAAGGGGATTGTTCAGCTCAGCAGCGCGGTTGACAGCGTGTCTGAAGTGCTGGCGGCAACGCCGAAAGCGGTGAAGGCAGCCAATGATAATGCCAACGGACGAGTACCGTCCGGGCGTAAGGTTAATGGCCGTGCTTTGACAGGTGACATTAATGTAACTGCTCAGGATATTTTTAATGGTCAGGCGGTAGGGATTGGCAATGCTGCGGATCTAAATTCCTTTACCACGCCAGGACTGTATTACCAACCAGCTAACGCGCAGGCACAGACAGGTAAAAATTATCCCGAGGCCAATGCAGGCTCGCTTGAAGTTTATAAACACGCAGGTATTACACAGATTTACCGTATTTATAATAATTCCCGCTCATACATTCGGACGCTATATAGTGCGACGTGGTCTGGCTGGGTAAAACAGTATGATGCTGCGAATAAACCTTCCGCAGGGGATGTAGGTGCCGTTCCACTTAATTCTGATGGCAGTGTTGATAGAGTCACCGCATTAAAATATTGCAGTCAGATATTCACCAGAACTGACGGAGCGCCTCTGGAAATTGGGCATTTAAAGGGGGCGGCAGGAAATTTCTATATTGACATACATACTGACGGCACCCTGAATGGACAGGATTACAAGTATCGTTTAACGTTCACTGATGCCGGAACGGCTCAGACCAGCGGACAATGGATACCGGGAAATTACGCAAACTTTGATGCTCGCTATCTGCAACTTGCAGGCGGGGTGCTAAATGGTAATCTCACGGTAAAAAATACGATTCAAGTTGGTTCGGTTGGGTCTGCTGTTTTAAATATTGGTGATAACGATTCAGGCCTGCGCAATACAGTTGATGGTCAGGTTGACTTGTGGGCTAATTCCAAAGTCATGGGGTACTGGAATACCACAACCTTTTCATTTACTGGGCAAATAATACCAACCAATTATTCCAATTTTGATGGGCGCTATTACACCAAAACGGAAAGTGATTCGAGATTCCAGCCTAAAGGTAATTACATCCCTGCTGGCCAGGCTTATACTAAAGCGGAGAGTGACGGACGATATCAGCCTAAAGGAAACTATACTCCCGCAGGACAGGCCTATACCAAAGCTGAATCGGATGCACGTTACGGGGTGGGTAAAACAACGACCGGCAACAATAACGCCTACTATACGCACGGCAATGGCGCTGTTTTCATGCAGGCGGTTAGGGGGATTTCAGTAGGCAATAACACTGCTGTCACCGTGACTCTGCCTACCTCCTTCCCTAATGGTATTTTGGGAATAGGCGCCAGTTATTGGGGATCTGGGGGTAATAACTCTGACTCGTTTTATCTTTGCACTCCGGTGGGTAAAAATCAGGTAAAAATTGAAACCCATAACTGTAACGGCGCATTTTCATTAATTGTCTCGGGTTATTGATATGAATAAATATTTTAGCAATGAAGAAAGTAGTTTTTACCTTGAGGAAACGGTTCGGGTATACGAAGCACAAAGTATTCCCGTCCCCTCAGATCTCGTGAAAATAACCGACTCAGAATATGAAGAATTCATGGTTTCTCCGGACAGAAAAACACCTCGTTTCAATGTGAATCGTAACTGCATGGAATGGGTCGATATTGCCCCACCCTCGAAAGAAGAGTCCGTTGACAATGCTGATTCACTGAAAGCTCGATTGATGTCTGTTGCTACTCAGGCAATTTTGCCGCTGCAGGATGCTGTTGATTTAGAAATGGCTACAGAAAAAGAGAGCACGTTACTGACTGAGTGGAAGAAGTATCGTGTACTACTTAGCCGTGTTGACGTCAACAATGCACCGGATATTGAATGGCCTGAGACACCGCTCAGCGAGTAAATAAACCCTGATTCTCTGCTGCACCCCAATCTTTGGATACTCCAGAGAGTAAGGTGCATTTTTTTTAACAGTACACCCATCCTCTCGCTGCCAAATCGTCATTACTCCTGATTTTACCTGAACACCTCTCCTCATTATTGAGGATAGCGTCGATATTCGCTTAGCTATCCAGTGAATACATTCAATGGCGATTATTTCTTCTCAATCGATCGCTAAAACTAATTAATTCTCGTTTTAACTCTGCTCAACCGGCCACTGTGCGTTGTGCTGCCCTCCCTCCAACGGCATTACGTTTCAAGCGTTCTCTACTCAAGTGAAAATAGCCTCACCACTAAACCACGGAGTTAAACGGATGGGCGACTATCACCACGGCGTGGAAGTCATCGAAATCAACGATGGCACGCGCACCATTTCTACCGTCTCGACGGCAATCATCGGTATGGTCTGTACGGCCAGCGATGCTGACGAACAGACATTTCCTCTTAACGAGCCAGTGCTCATTACCAATGTACAATCCGCCATTGCGAAAGCCGGCAAACAGGGGACGCTCTCTGCCTCCCTGCAGGCTATCGCTGACCAGTGCAAGCCGGTCGTTGTGGTTGTGCGCGTTGCCGAAGGTATCGACAACCCGGAAGATCCTGATGCAGCACAGAAGCAGACTATCTCTAACATCATCGGTACCACCGACGAAAACGGCAAATATACCGGCCTGAAGGCGCTTCTCACCGCCAAAACGGTGACCGGCGTTAAGCCACGCATTCTCGGCGTACCGGGGCTGGATTCGCAGGAAGTGGCGACCGCGCTGGCAGCGACGTGCCAGAGCCTGCGCGCGTTTGGCTATGTCAGCGCATGGGGCTGTAAAACCATTCCTGAGGCGATCAGCTACCGCACAAACTTCAGCCAGCGCGAGCTGATGGTGATTCACCCGGATTTCCTGGCGTGGGATACCGCGACGAACGTCACCAAAACGGCCTGGGCGACCGCGCGCGCGCTTGGCCTGCGCGCCAAGATCGACCAGACCACCGGCTGGCATAAAACCCTGTCCAACGTGGGCGTCAACGGCGTCACCGGCGTGAGCGCCTCTGTCTCCTGGGATCTGCAGGAACAGGCTACCGATGCCAACCTGCTGAACCAGGCGGGCGTGACCACGCTGATTCGCAATGACGGTTTCAAATTCTGGGGCAACCGTACCTGCTCTGACGATCCGTTATTCCTGTTTGAAAACTACACCCGTACCGCACAGGTACTGGCCGACACCATGGCGGAAGCGCACGCATGGGCGATGGATAAACCCATTACCCCAACGCTTATCCGCGACATCATTTCCGGTATCAACGCCAAATTCCGTGAGCTGAAAACCAATGGCTATATCGTTGACGGCTCCTGCTGGTATGACCCGGAATCGAATGACGTGTCGACCCTCAAAGCCGGGAAACTGTATATCGACTACGACTACACCCCTGTTCCGCCGCTGGAGAATCTGACCCTGCGCCAGCGCATCACGGATACCTATCTGGCAGACCTGTCAGATTCGGTTAACAGCTAAGGAGCTGAAGCATGGCGTTACCACGCAAACTTAAATATCTGAATATGTTCAACGATGGCCTGAGCTATATGGGCGTTGTTGAGTCTGTCACCTTACCGAAGCTCACCCGCAAGCTGGAGAAATATCGCGGCGGCGGTATGCCGGGCTCGGTCTCCGTCGACCTCGGCCTGGACGATGACGCCCTGGCGCTGGAGTGGACCATTGGTGGTCTGCCGGACGTCGCGCTGTGGGCACAGTATGCCTCTCCGGGCGCGGACAGCGTGCCGCTGCGTTTTACCGGATCCTTCCAGCGTGACGATACCGGCGAAATCTCTGCGGTGGAGATCGTGATGCGCGGCCGTCATAAAGAGTTCGATGGCGGCGAGAACAAGCAGGGCGAAAGCGGCACCACCAAGATGTCCACCGAGTGTGCCTACTACCAGCTCACTATCGATGGCAAAGAGGTCATCGAGATTGACATCATCAACATGGTGCTGAAGGTCGACGGCGTCGATCGTCTGGCGGAACACCGTAAGGCCATCGGCCTGTAACCCTTAACCGGCCGCAGCTGCTGGCCGGTTACTTCCCCTTTTTGAGAGTAACGAAATGGAAAATATCAACGAGACCGTTATCAACGAAAGCGAAAATCCAAACACCGTCACGCTTGATAGCCCCGTTCTGCGCGGCGAGCAAAAAATCGAAAAAGTGACCGTCGCAAAACCGAATGCGGGCACCCTGCGTGGCGTTTCGCTGGCGTCGCTGGCGCAATCCGACGTGGATGCCCTGATTAAGGTGCTGCCGCGAATGACCTCTCCGGCGCTGACCGAACATGAGATTGCGCGTCTGGATGCCTCCGACCTGCTCTCGTTTGCCGGTAAGGTGGTCGGTTTTTTGTCACCGACTTCGGCTCGCTGAGATTTCCCGAAAACCTGTCGGTCGACGATCTGATGGCGGATATCGCGGTGATTTTTCACTGGCCGCCGTCAGAGCTGTACTCCCTGAGCGTGACCGAGCTCCTCATATGGCGCGAAAAGGCGCTACAGCGAAGCGGAAACCACCATGAGTAATAATGTCAGACTTCAGGAGCTGCTGAATGCAGTCGACCGGGCAAGCCGACCGCTTAAGGCTATCCAGAATGCCGGCCTCTCTCTTGAGAGCGCGATCCGTGATTCGCAGGCGGCTCTGCGCGCGCTCGACGAGCAGGCGGCCCGCGTTGATGGGTTCAGAAAAACAGGCAGCCAGCTTGCCGTCACGGGGCAGGCGCTTGCCCAGGCGAAACAACAGACGGCGGCGCTGGCGCTCGAACTACGAAACACGCAAAACCCGACCCGCGAGCAGAGCGAGGCGCTGGCGGGAGCACGACAATCCGTAGCCGGCCTGAAGCTTGAGTACAACACGTTGCGCCAGTCCATGCAGCGTCAGCGAGGCGAACTTGCACAGGCGGGGATTAACACGCGCACCCTGGCATCAGATGAACGTCGTTTAAGAAAGAGCATCAGCGAAAAAACGCTGCACCTCAACGAGCAGAGAGAGGCGCTTGCCCGGGTCAGTCAGCAGCAGGCGCGGCTCAATGCCGTTCAGAGCCGCTACGAGTCCGGCAAACGTGTTGTCTCGCGCGTGCATCAGCTTGCCGGCGCGGGCGTGGGTATGGCAAAAGCGGGGTTCGACCAGACGTCCCGTTTTATGGCGCCGGGTATCAGCCTTGAAAAGCAGATGTCTGCCATTCAGGCAAATCTGGGGCTGGAGAAGGGCGACGCCAGGCTTGAGGCCATACGCCAGCAGGCGAAGGACGTCAGCGTCAGTACGGGAACCTCAACGGATACTATCGTTCTGGCGCAGCGCGAGCTGGTGCGCTCAGGATATGACGCCGATGGGGTGCTTGCGGCTACGGCTCCCGCGGTCAACCTCAGCCTTGCGGGAGATGTTGATGCAGCAAAAGCGGCCGACATCATCAGCGATGCACAGACCGCGTTTAATCTGGCGAGCACCGATGCCGGGCGTATCGCAGACGTTCTCACCCGCGGATTTACCACGTCTGGTACCAGCCTCACCGAGCTGGGGACTGCCGTTGCCTCTGCCGCGCCAGCCGCCAGCAGCGCAGGCGTCAGCCTTGAAGAGACCACGGCACTGCTGGGCATTCTGATGGAAAAGGGGGTGAAAGGGACCGCTGCCGGCGCCGGGGTCAGCGCTGTGCTGAGCCAGCTTCAGCTGCCGAACAGCCAGCGCTCTGCGGCGCTTGGTGAACTCAACGTGCAGACCCATGACGGGCAAGGCAATCTGCTACCGGCGGAAAATATCCTTAAGGCTATCTCCGACTCTTTCGAAAAGAGCAAGCTCGGCACGGCGCAGCAGACGGCGTACCTGAAGGCCATCTTCGGTCAGGCTAACGCGCGGGAAGCAGGAATACTGGTTTCGGCTGCGGGCAACGGAACGCTCGCTGAGAAAAGCCAGCAGCTTCAGGGGGCTGATGGCAGTTCCGCGCGGCTGGCGTCCATTCGGACTGATAACCTCGACGGCGATGTTAACAAGCTCCAGCCGGCGTGGAGCGGCCTGAAGATTGACGTCTTTGATAAGGCGGATGGCGCGTTGCGCACCCTGACCACCACCGCGACCGGATGGCTCAGTACGCTCTCGCTTTGGGTGAACGCTAACCCTGAGCTGACGCAAGGCCTGGTCGGCGTTGTTGTCGGCGCGCAGGCGTTTGCCGGCATAGTGGGCGGGTTAGTTATGGTCGTCGCACCGATTCTGACGGGCCTGAACCTGGTCATAACCGCCGCGGGAATGTTAGGCACCACCTTTAGCGTGGTCGGCGGCAGCATTATGACGATCCTCGGTGCCCTCAGCTGGCCCATCATTGCCATTGGTGCGGCGATTGCTGCGGGTGCATTACTGATTTTTAAATACTGGGAACCCGTCAGCGCCTTCTTTGCCGGGGTGGTCGAAGGCCTTTCCGTGGTCTTCGCGCCACTGGGGGAGCTGTTTTCTCCGCTTCTGAAGGCGTTTGATTACATCTCGGAAAAACTGAGCGGGATCTGGCAGTGGTTCACCGACCTGATTACGCCTGTCAAAGCAGCCCAGCAAACCCTCGACAGCTGTAAAAACGCGGGTGTGGCGTTCGGCCAGGCGCTGGGGGATGCGTTGATGGCGCCGCTTAATCTGTTTAACAGCCTGAGCGGCAAGGCGACCTGGCTGCTGGATAAACTCGGTCTTATTAAAAAAGAGTCGGACAATATTGAGCCCGCTGCGGCGAAGGCAGAGTCAGCGTCCTCTGCGTCGGGGAGTTCTTATATTCCGCCGACATCGATCTATGGTGGCTACCAGAAATATCAGCCAGCCATCGCCACGGGCGGTCGCTCTTATGTCGATCAGAGCAAGAACGAATATCACTTCACGCTGCAGGGTGACATGGCATCCGGCGCGAGTCTCAGCCGGCAAATTCAGGATGCCCTGGATAGCAGAGAAAATCAGAGAGCGGCGGATCGGCGATCCAGCTTTATGTATGGTTAGGGAGAGAGAAAATGTTAATGGTGCTGGGGCTGTTTGTCTTCGAACGACGAACCTTACCGTATCAGTCAATGCAGTTTTCAAAGGATTACCGCTGGGCCTCTAACGATCGCATCGGAAAGCCGAAAGCCTGGCAGTATCTGGGGGAGGGTGACACATCCCATACGCTCTCCGGGACGCTTTATCCTGAAATCACCGGAGGGCGATTGTCCCTGAAAGCTATTGAGCTGATGGCGAATGAGGGTCGAGCCTGGCCGCTGATCGACGGGACGGGCATTATCCATGGCATGTTTGTTATCGAAAAGGTGACTCATGTCCATACGGATTTTTACAGCGATGGTACGGCGCGGAAAATCGATTTTACGCTTTCTCTGAAGCGGGTGGACGAATCGCTGATGGCGATGTTTGGCGACCTGAGAACGCAGGCTGAAGAGCTGGTGACAAGCGCGCGTAACGAAATCGGAGGGCTGCTGGGATGATCGCGGAAATGAATATCCAGGCTGGAGGGAAAATAGCCCCCGATTTTATGCTCAAGCTTGATGGCCGTGATATTACGCAAAATTTTAGCAACCGCCTTATCCGCCTGACCATGACCGACAACCGCGGACTGGAAGCCGATCGGGTGGACATCGAGCTGGATGATTCCGACGGTCTGTTAGACCTGCCGGCTCGCGGCGCGTTTATTACGCTATGGCTGGGCTGGCAGGGTATTCCACTGGAGCTAAAAGGGAGTTTTACGGTCGATGATATTGAATTTCGGGGGGCGCCGGACCGGTTAACCATTCGCGGGCGCAGCGCCGATTTTCGTGGCAAGCTCAACGTTCGCCGCGAGCAGTCATGGCATGACACCACTATTGGCGCGATAGTTGATGCCGTCGCACAGCGTAACCAGCTTAGCGCCAGCGTGGCGGCGGAGTTTTCGTCCGTAGCCATTGCCCATATCGACCAGTCTCAGGAGACCGATGCCGCGTTCCTCTCCCGCCTGGCTGAACGTAATGGCGCGTTTGTAGCCGTTAAGGAAGGGAAGGTGCTTTTCATGAAGGCGGGCAGTGCCGTAACGGCCAGCGGCAGGCCTGTATCGTTAAAGGTGATTGAACGCGCCGATGGAGACAGGCACAGTTTTTCCATCGCCGATCGCGAAGCGTATTCCGGCGTGACGGCCAAATGGCTGCAAACGAGCGACCCCAAAAAGCAACACCCCACAGTCAGTATTAATCGCCTGCCGCCGGCAGCAGTGTCAGGCGCGTTACCCCATCCCGACGCCGCCGTGACGCCCGACAGCACTGCGCAGGCGCCGCAGGAGAAGCTGGTTGGTGCCGCAGACAACGTCTTTGAGCTGACCACGATTTTTGCCTCAGAAGAGCAGGCGCTCAGGGCGGCTGAGGCGAAGTGGCGCGCGCTCCAGCGCGGGGTCGTGAAATTTTCAATCCAGCTGGCGCTGGGGAAAGCCGATCTCTTTCCCGAAACCCCTGTCCTGGTGAAGGGCTTCAAGCGTGCCATTGACGAGCAGGCATGGATCGTCAGCCGGGTTATACATAACCTTAACGAGAGAGGCTTTACGACCGAGCTGCAGCTTGAACCTGACATCTCTGACGAAAAATTTTCTATCGATGGTGAGCAATAAGCTTTCAATTAATCCCTTTTAGGGTATTATAAATTCACATTATGTGAATTTTACGGAGGCTTTATGTTTCATTGTCCTAAATGCAAACACTCGGCACATGCTCGCACCAGCCGCTATTTAAGTGAAAATACCAAAGAGCGTTATCATCAGTGCACCAATGTCGATTGCAGCTGTACGTTTGTCACTATGGAGTCCGTCGAACGCCTAATTGCTGCCCCAGGAATGCCAGAACGCGCCCGGGGGCCATCGGCGAACGGCAGGTAGCGTTAGCCGCTTCACTAAAAAACCGCCTTGTGCGGTTTTTTTATTGCTATGAGAAGCCCTCAGTACCGCCATTTCATCGCCACGGTAAATTCAGGCAACAAAAAAGCCACTCGCGAGAGTGGCTTAAATGGATGATTCTAAATCTAAAATTTGGTGGCCCCTGCTGGACTTGAACCAGCGACCAAGCGATTATGAGTCGCCTGCTCTAACCACTGAGCTAAGGGGCCGTGGCGGTGAATTATAAAGTAACTCCCCTCAGCAATCCAGCCATTCACACCTGCCTGCTGTTTTTATAAACAATGCATAATCAATCCTTTATACTTCTCTTATGATGCATAGACAGGAGTAGAGATGATCAACGATATTCTGGCCCCTGGGCTGCGGGTGGTGTTCTGCGGTATTAATCCGGGCAAGTCTTCGGCACACACCGGTTTTCACTTTGCCCATCCGGGGAATCGCTTCTGGAAGGTTATCTATCAGGCCGGGTTTACCGACCGGTTACTTAAGCCTGAAGAGGAGCAGCATCTGCTGGATACGCGCTGCGGGATCACCATGCTGGTGGAGCGGCCCACCGTGCAGGCGAGCGAGGTTAACCTGCACGAGCTGCGCACCGGTGGGCGCGAGCTGGTCAAGAAAATTGAGGACTACCAGCCCGCTGCGCTGGCGATCCTCGGCAAGCAGGCCTACGAGCAGGCGTTCAGCCAGCGCGGCGCAAAGTGGGGTAAGCAGAATATCACCATTGGGGTGACGCAGGTCTGGGTGTTGCCGAATCCGAGCGGGCTGAACAGGGCAACGCTGGATAAGCTGGTTGAGGCGTATCGGGAACTCGACGAGGCGCTGATGGTGCGGGGGCTTTAGGATCCTCTGCGGTATGATGCCCTCACCCTGACCCTCTCCCACAGGGAGAGGGAATGAACAAAAAAAAGCTCCCGATTGGGAGCTTTTTGCTATTTATCTGGATTAGTCGTCCAGGAAGCTACGCAGCACTTCAGAGCGGCTCGGGTGGCGCAGCTTACGCAGCGCCTTCGCTTCGATCTGACGGATACGTTCGCGGGTCACGTCGAACTGTTTACCCACTTCTTCCAGCGTGTGGTCGGTATTCATATCGATACCGAAACGCATACGCAGCACTTTTGCTTCACGCGCGGTCAGGCCAGCCAGAACGTCGTGCGTGGCGGCACGCAGGCTCTCGGTGGTGGCAGAGTCCAGCGGCAGCTCGAGGGTGGTATCCTCGATGAAATCCCCCAGATGCGAATCTTCATCATCACCGATTGGTGTTTCCATGGAGATAGGCTCTTTGGCGATCTTCAGCACTTTACGGATCTTGTCTTCCGGCATCAGCATGCGCTCGGCCAGCTCTTCCGGCGTCGGCTCGCGGCCCATCTCCTGCAGCATCTGGCGGGAAATACGGTTGAGCTTGTTGATCGTCTCAATCATATGCACCGGAATACGGATGGTGCGCGCCTGGTCTGCGATAGAGCGGGTGATCGCCTGACGGATCCACCAGGTAGCATAGGTGGAGAACTTGTAACCACGACGGTATTCAAACTTATCTACCGCTTTCATCAGACCGATGTTGCCTTCCTGAATCAGATCCAGGAACTGCAGGCCACGGTTGGTGTATTTCTTGGCGATAGAGATAACCAGACGTAAGTTCGCTTCAACCATCTCTTTCTTCGCACGGCGGGCCTTCGCTTCACCGATGGACATACGACGGTTGATGTCTTTCACCTGCTCGATGGTCAGGCCGGTCTCTTCTTCAATCTGGTGCAGTTTCTGCAGGCCGCGCTGCACGTCTTCTTTCACATCGTGCAGTTTTTCAGACCACGGCTTGTTCATCGCGATAGCGGCGTTGAACCAGGTTTCGCTGGTTTCGTTGCCGGTGAAGAGGGTGATGAAGTTCTTCTTCGGCATTTTGCACTGCTCAACGCACAGCTTCATGATGATGCGTTCCTGGGTACGTACGCGATCCATCATCACGCGCATGCTGTTTACCAGGTAGTCGAACTGTTTTGGCACCAGGCGGAACTGTTTGAACACTTCAGACAGTTTCAGGATCTCTTCCTGAGCGGCGGCATGGCTGCGGCCTTTCGCTTTGATGGTGTCACGCGTCACTTCGTACTGGGTACGCAGCTCGGCAAATTTCTCACGCGCCAGCTCGGGATCGATGCTGTTGTCGTCATCGCTGCTGTCGTCGTCTTCTTCTTCATCTTCGTCTTCGTCGTCATCCATCTCTTCCTGAGACAGCTCAGAACCGACGTGAGTGGCGGTAGGCGCCATATCTTCTTCAGCGTTCGGGTCGACAAAGCCGGTGATCAGATCGGACAGACGCGCTTCTTCCGCTTCAACGCGATCGTACTGCTCCAGCAGATAGGTAATCGCTTCCGGGTATTCGGCAACAGAGCACTGAACCTGGTTGATCCCGTCTTCGATGCGTTTTGCGATGTCAATTTCGCCTTCGCGGGTCAACAGTTCAACGGTACCCATTTCGCGCATGTACATGCGGACCGGGTCAGTGGTACGCCCGATTTCAGATTCCACGCTGGACAGTACCTGTGCAGCAGCTTCTTCCGCATCTTCGTCAGTGTTGTTGGAGGTTTCAGCCAGCAACAGATCATCGGCATCCGGTGCTTCTTCCATCACCTGAATGCCCATGTCATTGATCATTTGGATGATATCTTCGATCTGATCTGAATCGACGATATCTTCCGGCAGATGGTCATTGACCTCGGCATAGGTCAGATAGCCTTGCTCCTTACCGCGTTGGACAAGAAGTTTCAGCTGTGACTGCGGGTTTTGCTCCATAAGACGGTATCCACACTTAATTCGTTTGATTGGTGTCGGCGATAGGGCTGCCAACCTTTAAAGCGAGGGCGTACTTATATTTTTGCCGCTGCCTCTCAGTGCGGCTGCCGGGGGCTTCCCGATCGATATTCGGCACTTAAGCCGTTAAATACGTCATCCTTCACGTTGTCTGACAACGTAAAGGATTTATTTCTTCGCCAGTTCCTGGTTAATCATCCAGAGTTCCCGGCGCTCTTCGCTGCTTAAGCCATGGGTGCGCTCGCGAGCAATCAACTCTTCCTGGCGCAACTCAAGCATCGAATCAAACATATGGTTGAGTGAGTCGGTGAACGTTTTTTCTGCGATATCCTTATCTGCTATATCGTCCCACATCGACAGTTTTTCAAGGGTAGCGGCCTCTTTTGTGCCGCGATAGTGTTCTAAAAGTTGTCCGGTGGTCAGACCTGGCTGAGACAAACAAGTGTTGACCAATTCTGAAAATAAGCCAAGTCCCGGCAATTTTTCGTGGTTCAAACCCGCCAGTGACGGCACTTGCGGAGCAAGTTCGGGGTTCTGCACCAGTAACCCTATCAGTATACGCATGGTTGTGCGTTTTAGCTGAGGCGCGGGGCGAACCGTGCCGTTTTCAGCCTGTTTCGGCATTAACCGCTCAAGCTGGCTGTCGTCCAGAATACCGAGCTTATTGCCCAACTCCTGACGCAGATAGATGCGCAGCGTTTCGCCGGGCACCTGGCTGATTAACGGCAGCGCCAGCGTACTGAGCTGCGCGCGCCCGTCAGGGGTACTTAGGTCGACCTGCGGCATCAGGCTGTTAAACAGAAACGTGGAGAGCGGCTGAGCCTGCTCCATCCGCGCTTCAAATGCCGCTTTGCCCTCTTTACGCACCAGCGTATCCGGGTCTTCACCGTCGGGCAGGAACATAAAGCGCAGCTGACGTCCGTCGGTCATGTACGGCAGCGCGGTTTCCAGCGCGCGCCACGCGGCGTCGCGTCCGGCGCGGTCGCCGTCGTAACAGCAAATCACGTTGTTAGTGACGCGAAACAGCAGCTGGATATGGTCCGCCGTGGTGGACGTACCCAGTGACGCAACGGCGTAGTTAATGTCGTACTGCGCCAGCGCAACGACGTCCATATAACCTTCGACGACCAGAAGCCGCGGAGGTTCCGCATTATCCTGCTGCGCCTCATAAAGACCGTAGAGCTGGCGGCCCTTATGGAAAATATCGGTTTCCGGGGAGTTGAGGTATTTCGGCAGGGCATCACCCAGCACGCGACCACCAAAACCAATTACCCGGCCACGCTTGTCGCGGATCGGGAACATCACCCGTTCACGGAAGCGGTCGTAGCTTCGTCCCTGGTCGTTAGTGACCAGCATGCCTGCGTCGATGAGGGATTTACGATCTTCGCTATTGCCGCCAAAACGCTTTAACACGTTGTCCCAGCCGGGCGGGGCGTAACCAATAGCGAAACGCGCAATCACATCGTCGCTCAGTCCGCGCTTGTTCAGATACTGACGCGCAGGCTCAGCCGCAGAGTGCTTTAGAGACTGTTGGTAAAACGAATTCAGGCCATCCATCAGTTGATACAGCGTTTGCCGCTGATGGCGCTCGATCTGACTTGGCCCACTGCCCGCTTCATACGGCACTTCAAGGTTATGCATCGCCGCCAGCTCTTCGACGGTTTCAACGAACTCGAGTTTGTCGTAGTTCATCAAAAAATCGACGGCATTACCGTGTGCGCCACAGCCAAAGCAATGGTAGAACTGCTTTTCACCGTTAACGGTGAAAGAGGGGGTTTTTTCGTTATGGAACGGACAGCACGCATGGTAGTTCTTGCCCTGCTTTTTTAGCTTTACCCGCGCGTCGATGAGATCGACGATGTCGGTTCTGGCAAGCAGGTCATTGATGAAAACGCGTGGGATTCTTCCGGCCATATGCCCCAAAAATTTAAGCGACTTATAAACGAAAACAAGCCGCGCATTCCTTCCGGAAGCACGGCCTTACGACTACAACTCTGTCTGTCAATTGAGGGCTTTAGCCCTCAACAGATTAGTACAGACGAGTACGGCGTGCGTTTTCGCGAGCCAGTTTCTTCGCGTGACGTTTCACAGCGGAAGCTTTAGCGCGCTTACGTTCGGTCGTTGGTTTTTCATAAAACTCACGACGACGAACTTCAGCCAGAACACCTGCTTTCTCGCATGAACGTTTGAAGCGACGCAGTGCTACGTCGAACGGCTCGTTTTCACGTACTTTAATTACCGGCATGTAACTCTCACCTTTAATAAATTCGGTTTGCCGCTGGCATCAACGCCAGCTTATTTCAAAATGGTGCGGAATTTTACTGCAAATGCTGCTGCTTTGTAAAGCACCGATGCGATTTTGAAAGGGACTTTTATAAGGGGGAAGAGTATACACGAGCGTATGTCCCGGGGCGAACAAAGTTTTACATCAACCCGCCCAGGCTCTACACTGCGCGGTACTGAAACGAGGTAAAACAAGTCATGCGTGTACTGGGTATTGAAACATCCTGCGATGAAACCGGCATCGCCATTTACGACGACGAAAAAGGCCTTCTGGCCAACCAACTGTATAGTCAGGTGAAATTGCACGCTGACTACGGCGGCGTCGTGCCTGAACTGGCCTCTCGTGACCACGTGCGTAAAACGGTTCCCCTGATTCAGGCGGCGCTGAAAGAGGCCGGACTGAACTCAAAAGATATTGATGCCGTAGCCTACACGGCAGGCCCGGGCCTGGTCGGCGCGCTGCTGGTCGGTGCCACGGTGGGGCGTTCGCTGGCCTTCGCGTGGGATGTCCCGGCCATTCCGGTTCACCATATGGAGGGGCATCTTCTGGCGCCCATGCTGGAAGAGAATCCGCCCGAGTTTCCGTTTGTGGCGCTGCTGGTCTCTGGCGGCCATACCCAGCTGATTAGCGTGACGGGCATCGGCAAGTACGAGCTGCTGGGCGAGTCGATTGACGACGCGGCCGGAGAAGCCTTCGACAAAACCGCCAAGCTGCTGGGTCTGGATTACCCTGGCGGCCCGATGCTGTCCAAAATGGCCTCGCAGGGAACGGAAGGTCGCTTTGTCTTCCCACGTCCGATGACCGATCGCCCGGGGCTGGATTTCAGCTTCTCTGGCCTGAAGACCTTCGCGGCCAATACGATCCGCAACAATGACGACAGCGAGCAGACCCGTGCGGATATCGCCCGTGCGTTTGAAGATGCGGTGGTTGATACGCTGATGATCAAGTGCAAACGCGCGCTGGATCAGACCGGCTTTAAGCGTCTGGTGATGGCAGGTGGCGTTAGCGCTAACCGTACGCTACGCGCGAAGCTCGCCGGGATGATGCAAAAGCGTCATGGGGAAGTGTTCTATGCGCGTCCGGAATTCTGTACCGATAACGGGGCGATGATCGCCTATGCCGGTATGGTACGCCTGAACGCCGGCGCAACGTCCGATTTGAGCGTGTCCGTCCGTCCACGCTGGCCGCTGGCGGAACTGCCGGAGGCGTGATTGTCTCTCCCGCCGTAGCGGCGGCGGGGGAGTGCTACATCCTGATGTCAAACATCTGGTTCTTGATGATGAGAGAGTAGAGCTGGCAGTCATTTTTCACATCCAGCTTTTCCATCGCCCGCACCTTATGCGCGCTGACCGTTTTAATGCTCAAGTGCATATGGTGTGCAATTTCCTTCAAATTTAAACCGTTGCAAATCAGGCGCAGCACGTCAATTTCCCGCGGCGAGAGTTTCTCCACGTCCGTCTTTTCATGACGAAAAAGCATATTAACCAGCTGGCTTTCGATATAGATCTCGCCTTTCAGGACGGTTGCAATCGCCTGGCTTAAGGTTTTCTCGTTGATATCGCGCGACAGATACGATCGGGCTCCTTCCTTTAGCGCCTGACGAATAAGCGTGGCGTTTGCATAGGGCGAGAGCAGGATAACGTTGAGCGCAGGATAGGTCTGATTAAGCCATCTCAACAGCTTCAGACCATCCATGGCCGCAAGCGGAGCACGGCTAAGGCTGGTTGTCAGAGAATAGCCCAGAATAGCGATATCCGGGTGATGCTGGCCAAGAAGCGACTGAAGCTCAGCGGAAGAGGCCGCCTCGCCGGACAGAACGCACTGCTGGTTCATGCCGAAGGCGGGTAACGACAGCGCTTGCATCATTGAGGATAGGCCGCGACGAATCAATGAAGATTCTTCAGCGATAACAATTTTAATGTCCATAATGATGCGTCGTATTACCCCTTTCATGATAGCGGCGGGGCCAACGGCGGTTGGAACACCTCGCAAGATATAACGTTATTAAAATCCAGTTTTCGGAAAAGTAGCAGCAGCGATGAGAATATTTTTAGCGTAGGCGGATCTTGATTATTTCATTATGCGTAATCTTTACGGTTTTTGTATCCAGGTGTATCCTTTGCTTGCTAAATATAAATTAACAGGATGTGGACTTTTCTTATCTAATAAAAGAAATGTCTTTCACTCAGGTTAGGCTGCTCTTATTCTTCGCGGTTCGTTCGTCTGTGATACTGAAAAAGGAGAAATTTCAATTCACACAGGAACCGTGATCGTCATGAAAAAAAGCGTCTTATCCCTTTTTATTTGCGCAGCAATTTCATTTTCTGCTGCGGCTGAAAATCTGGTGCAAAATGAATTTGCACAGGATAGTGCCACCTACACAGCTATAGTTCTGAAGCTAAAACCCGCTACAGGTTTGTTGAAGGCGACAAACAATAAAATTACCCTGAGCGATGCTTCCCTGACGGCAACAAATATGTTCCGTCCGACTAATTTGCGGAGCTCAGCCTCATCTTCCGAGTTGACGGAACTTAATAAACGCTATGGCTTTGACCGTTATCTGCGCATCGAGTTACCGAAAGATAAAAGTCAGGATAAAGCGTATATTAACCATATTATTACCGAGCTTGAGCAGAATCAGAACGTAGAGTTTGTTTATCCGGAGGCCGAACCGGTATCGCTGGATGAAATTGCCCTTACGCCACAGTTAAAGTCATCATTAAATGATAATTTAACCTCTGCCGCCGTTCCGGATTTCCGTAATAAGCAGGATTATCTTAAAGCGCCGGACGTTAAGCGTGCCGGTTATTATATGGGCGGCGTTAACCGCGATAGCGTAGATGGCTATGCAGGCAGCGCGGGGGAAGGGGTGACGCTTATTTCAACGGAGATTGATGCATGGAATACCAGCCATGTGAACTTGCCGCCGATGAGCCTCAGCTCTGGCAAGACAACGTATGTTGCAAACCACGATCACGACACAGCTTCAGTGGGGATTATGGCGGCGAAAGATATGGGCACCGGTATTCGCGGTTTAGCCTGGAAAAGCCGGATGGGGTATGCGGCCTCTGCGAGTAATAACCTCTATAATTTGATCCCCCAGCTAAAAGCGGGCGACGTGGTGCAGATCGGCATTCACGTCGCGGGCGGATATCCAGCGGGTTGTCAGAAGGATTGCTGGGTCGCAATGGAATCCCAGACCGCCTACTACGATATTATTAAGGCGCTGACGGATAAGGGTGTTCACGTTATTGAGGCGGCGGGTAACGGAAATATCAACCTGGACAGCCCTGGCTTCCAGGGGCGGTTTGACGTGCATGTTCAGGACTCCGGGGCTATTTTAGCGGGGGCGTTTTGCGCGAAAGACGGTAAAAAAGCGTCGTTCAGCACCTATGGCACCCGCGTTACCAGCTCCGCATGGGGCTGCTGGGACGTGGTGACCACAGGCTATGGCGATCTGTATAAAAATGCCGGCGTTAACGATTCGTATACCGCAACGTTTGCCGGAACCTCTTCTGCTAACCCGATTATTGCGGGTGTGGTAGCAAGCCTGTCCGGCATCGCCAAAGCCAACGGTATTACCGTGACTCCGCGTCAGATGCGTCAGATTCTGGCGGAAACCGGTACGCCGCTGGCGAACGGGGATTCGGCAAAGGTGGGCACTCAGCCTGACATGGCGCGTGCGGTAGCCCGTATTATGGCGCTGAAGGACGGCAGCACGCCTGCCGCTCCGGCCCCAACGGCTGCGGCAGGCGCGGATTACACCATGGTTTCCCCGACGTTGGGCGTGAGCACCTACCCGCTGGACGGCAGCAAGAGCCTGAATGCGGCATCCTATAACTGGAGCGTGACGAAAGGGGCGGAAACCTTCTCCCTGGAGGCAAAACTGAACGGTACGCTGGTGAAGAGCGTGGACAGCGCGCATGCCTATGCCGTTATTCCAGCCAACAGCGAGGGGGAAGCGGTCTTCACGCTGACCACGACCGGCGCGGATGGCCGGACCGCGACGGACAGCATGACCATCAAAGTCACTAAGCCTGCGGTACCCGCGAAGGATGACACCCCGGCTACGGACGATACGCCAGCGAAGGATGACACTCCGGCTAAGGACGATACGCCAGCAAATGACGATACGCCGGTTAAACCTGCGGCACCGGCCTACAACGCCAAAATCGCCTACCCGACCAAATGCACCAAAGTGTCTTACAACGGTAAGGTTTGGCTTAACCAGTGGTACGTCAACCCGGGCCAGGAAACGCCGGGAACTGGCGGCAAGTGGGGCGCGTGGCGCGAACAGGGATCGTCCAACAACGGCTGTAAATAACCCTCACGGCCTGGCGTTATGCCAGGCCTATTTCAGATCCGCAGCATCCCTTTCTCTTCCAGAAACGCAATAATCGTTCCCAGACCGTCGCCCGCCTTCAGGTTGGTAAAGGTCCACGGACGCTCGCCGCGCATGCGGTTGGTATCGCGCTCCATCACCTCCAGCGAGGCTCCCACGTACGGCGCGAGATCGGTTTTATTGATCACCAGAAAATCGGATTTGGTGATCCCCGGCCCGCCCTTGCGGGGGATCTTTTCCCCTTCGGCGACGTCAATCACGTAGATGGTCAGATCCGCCAGCTCCGGGCTGAAGGTCGCGCTCAGGTTGTCGCCGCCGCTTTCGACGAAGATCAGATCCAGGTTGCCGAACTTCTCGCTGAGCGCTTCCACGGCCGCCAGGTTCATCGAGGCATCTTCGCGAATGGCCGTGTGCGGGCAGCCGCCCGTCTCCACGCCCACAATGCGCTCCGGCTCCAGGGCACCCGCCTCGGTGAGGATGCGCTGATCCTCTTTGGTGTAAATATCGTTCGTCACCACCGCCAGATGGTACGTGTCGCGCATCGCCTTGCAGAGCGCTTCCAGCAGGGCGGTTTTGCCCGACCCCACCGGGCCACCTACGCCAACGCGCAGGGGATGTTTGTAATCAGCCATGTTGACTCCTCAGGAACGGAATAACCGTGAGTATTGTGTTTCGTGGCGTGCAGAGGCGATGGCGGAGAGCGGCGTGGCAGCCCCCAGCGCGTCGTCGTCACGTAAAAAGGCCTGTTCAAACCCGGCGGCAAAATGGTTGCTGAGTTCGATAATCAGCTGCTGCGCCGCCTGCTGCCCGAAGGGAACCAGCTTGACGCCCGCCATCACCGCGCTCTCAATCCAGCTATAGCCGAGGCTCAGCGCCAGCTCGCGCGCGTCAATGCGCCAGCGCACGCCAAGCCACGCCATGCCGCAGAGCTGGCTCTGCATAAACAGCGGGAGCCACTCTGCCGGGCAGTCTGGCTCCCAGCTTTTAATGAGGCGCGTAAACGCCGCGCCACGATTGCGTTCTTCATCGCGCAGCTCGCGTGTTTCCCGACAGGCGAGCAGGTACGCCGTCCAGCGTTTTGCTGCCAGCCGATCCTGCTGCTCGCAGGCACGGTACAGGCGAATAAAGAGCGGCAGATCGACGCAGAAAAAGCCCTTCTCCATCTGCTGGATTTGCCAGCGCCTGAAGGCCTCGACGTCGGTGACCCAGCCTGCCTCAACGGCCCACTCCAGCCCCTGTGACCAGGTAAACGACCCGACCGGCAGGCTGCTGCTGGAGAGCTGCATCAGGCGCAGCCGCTGGCGGGCGTATTCCATCAGCTCATCAGCGCCAGCAGGGCAGAGACGATCAGCCCGCCGCCGAAGGTTTTACGCAGGCCGTCGTGGCGTCGCAGCAGCAGTCCCGCCGCGAAGCTGGCGCACAGCACCGTAGCGCTGGCCACCATAAAGCCGCCGGTAAACAGCCAGAAGCTGTGTCCGGACATCTCCACGCCGTGCGCCCAGCCGTGGAACATTGCCAGGGCCGGCACCGCCAGCAGCAGGCGATTTTCGGTTTTAAACATCATCACGCCGCTGAACGCCAGCGAGGCGATAATCAGCATCTCCATGCCGCTAAAGCCGCCGAGCAGGCTGCCCGCAATGGCGCCGACGAGCATCATCCCAAGGGTAGCCAGCGGCAGCAGGAGCTTGCGGCCGCTCAGCGCCGAGAGCACGCCCGCTCCGGTGAGCATCAGCAGGTGATCGAGCCCGGTCAGCGGGTGAAGAAAGCCGGCCTGGAAGCTGTCGGTACCGTGTCCGGGATGGGCGAACGCCGGAACGGAAAAGGCCAGCAGTAACAGGGGAAGAAACGTGCGCATGATAAGTCCTTAATGTGAGTGGGCGTGAGCGTGGCTATGGCCGTGGGCATCGCTGGCGTAAGCGCCCGCTTCCGGTTCAAACGGCAGGCTGGCGAAGGTCACCACCAGCCCGAACTGGCGCAGCATGTCGTCAAGCACGTGGTCGTGGTGGTAACGCAATTCGCCGGGCATAACCTGCAGCGGCACGTGGCGGTTGCCCAGGTGATAGCAGGCGCGGGCGAGGAGGAACGGATCGGCGCAGCGCACCACGGAGACGGACTCCGGGGCGGCGAGCACTTCAACCACGTCGCTGCCGTCGTCGGTGGTCAGCAGATCCCCGCCGCGCAGCAGCAGGCCGCGCGGCAGCATCAGCCCGGCTTCGCGGCCGTCGTTCAGCGCCACGCGGGCGCGGCTTTTTACCCGCACGTCAATCGGCAGCGTGACGCTGGCGGTGACGGGGCGGGCACGATCGAGGCGTTGGGTTAAAAAGATCATCATTACTCCTCAAAACAGGAAATAGCGTTGCGCCATCGGCAGAACCTCTGCCGGTTCGCTGGTCATCAGTTCGCCGTCGACGCGTACCTCGTAGGTTTGCGAATCGACGGTAATGTTCGGCTGTAAATCGTTGTGGATCATGTGGGCCTTTTTCACCGTCCGGCAGCCTTTCACCACCGCCGTGGCGCTTTGCAGGTTGAGCTGCTGCGCAATGCCGCTGGCCTGGGCGGCCTGTGAGATAAACGTCAGGCGCGTGGCGTGGCGTGCGGCGCCCAGCGAGCCAAACATCGGGCGGTAATGCACCGGCTGCGGCGTCGGGATAGAGGCGTTGATATCGCCCATCGGCGCGCAGGCGATCATCCCGCCCTTGACGATGGTGGCGGGTTTTACGCCGAAGAACGCCGGGGACCAGACCACCAGATCCGCAAGCTTGCCCGCCTCAACCGACCCCACCTCGTGGGCAATGCCGTGGGTCAGCGCCGGGTTGATGGTGTATTTGGCGACATAGCGCTTAACGCGAAAGTTGTCGTTATCGCCGGTCTCTTCCGCCAGCGCGCCGCGCTGGATCTTCATGCGGTGCGCCACCTGCCAGGTGCGGATAATCACTTCCCCCACGCGGCCCATGGCCTGTGAATCTGACGAGGTGAGCGAGAACGCGCCGATATCGTGCAGCACATCTTCGGCAGCAATGGTTTCCCGCCGAATGCGCGACTCGGCAAACGCCACGTCCTCGGCGATATCCGGGTCGAGGTGGTGGCAAACCATCAGCATATCGAGGTGCTCGTCGATGGTGTTCACCGTGTAGGGCAGCGTCGGGTTGGTGGAGGAGGGCAGGATATTGGGGTGCGCGCAGGCGGTGATGATATCCGGCGCGTGGCCGCCGCCCGCGCCTTCGGTGTGGAAGGTGTGGATGGTGCGCCCGCCGATGGCCGCCAGCGTATCTTCCACAAAACCGGATTCGTTCAGGGTGTCGCTGTGCAGCGCCACCTGTATATCCATCTCTTCAGCCACCTCCAGCGAGCAGTTGATGGCCGCAGGCGTGGCGCCCCAGTCTTCGTGGATCTTAAGCCCGATAGCCCCCGCCGCGATCTGCTCGCGCAGGGCGTCCGGGCTGGAGCCGTTACCCTTGCCGAGCAGGCCGATATTCACCGGCAGGGCATCGGCAGCCTGTAGCATCCGGGAGATATACCACGGACCCGGCGTGCAGGTGGTGGCGTTGGTGCCCGCCGCCGGGCCGGTACCGCCGCCGATCATGGTGGTAACGCCGGAGACCAGCGCCTCTTCCGCCTGCTGCGGGCAGATCCAGTGGATGTGGGTGTCGATCCCGCCTGCGGTCACGATCTTACCTTCGGCGGCAATCACTTCCGTTGCGGCACCGATCGGGATCGTTACGCCGGGCTGAATGTCCGGGTTCCCGGCTTTGCCGACGGCAAAGATTCGCCCGTTCTTCACGCCGATATCGGCCTTCACGATCCCCCAGTGATCGACAATCAGCGCGTTGGTCAGCACCAGATCCACGCAGTCTTGCGCGGACATCTGCCCCTGGCCCATGCCGTCGCGGATCACCTTCCCGCCGCCGAATTTGACCTCTTCGCCGTAGACCGTCAGGTCGTCTTCCACTTCGATCCACAGCTCGCTGTCCGCCAGCCGGACCTTATCCCCGACGGTGGGGCCGAACATATCGGCGTAAGCCCGGCGTGAAATCTCAGCCATGCTTCACCTCGCCCATCACCTCACCGCGAAAGCCGAAAATGCGCTGCGCCCCGGCAATCTGTACCAGCGTTACCTCCCGCTTCTGGCCGGGCTCGAAGCGCACGGCGGTGCCTGCCGGAATGTTCAGCCGGTAGCCCCGGGTGGCTTCGCGATCGAACTTCAGCGCCGGGTTGACCTCGTAAAAGTGGTAGTGCGATCCGACCTGAATCGGCCTGTCGCCGTGGTTTTCGACAATCACGCTTTGGGTGTCTCGCCCGACGTTGATCGCAATAGTGCCGGGCTGGATCTGGTATTCGCCTGGGATCATCACGCGCTCCTTAAACGATCGGGTTGTGGACGGTGACGAGCTTGGATCCGTCCGGGAAGGTTGCTTCTACCTGAATATCCGGGATCATCTCCGGCACGCCCTCCATCACCTGATCGCGCGTCAGGACGTGGCGGCCCGCCTCCATCAGCGAGGCGACGGTTTCGCCATCGCGCGCGCCTTCCATAATGAAGGCGCTGATCAGCGCGACCGATTCCGGATAGTTGAGCTTTACCCCGCGCGCCAGGCGGCGTTCGGCAACCAGCGCGGCGGTAAACAGCAACAGCTTGTCTTTTTCTCTGGGTGTTAGTTCCATAACGTTTCTCTTATGTCTGCCAGATGCGCGGTGAACAGGCGGTTCTGGCGGTGAGAAGCGGGCGAAGCGACTGCCAGATATCGCGCATCACCCGCTGGCAAATCAGGTTGTCGTGGGAGAGAAAACGCACCGACAGCAGATCGTCGGTGAGCGTTGCGCCCACAAAATGTTCCAGAGGCGTAAGCCGTTCGCGCACCGCGTCGAGATGGTCTTCCCCGGCCGGATAGCACAGCAGCGTGCCGACCCACGGATGACCGGCGACCGGGGAGAGATCGCCGCCGCTGAGATGCTGGCGCTCAATCAGCCGCGGCTCGTCATCAATCCACACTTCAAGACGGCTCTCCAGCGTGCCGTGGCTAAAGGTTTCGTTAATCACCGGGCGGCCCAGGCAGTACAGCTCCCAGGCCAGCAGCGTGCTGGTAGCGCGCAGGTGAAAGACGGAACGCAGCGCGGCATGTGCGCCGGGAAAGATAATGGTATCCTGCGGCAGCCACTCCAGCGTGGCGTCTTCGTCCAGGTAAAAATGCTGGTTCAGGCGAGCCTGCGGGCCGCTGCTGCGATAGAACTTGCTGGCGCCGGGCATGGTGATAAGCGCATGGCTTTTGGCGTCCAGGCGCGCGGTGATATCCAGCCTGTCACCGCCCACCACGCCGCCCGGCGGGTGCAGCAGATAGAGATGGCAGGTTTCCCCTTCGGGGTAGAACGGACGCTGAACCGTGAGCGGCCCGACGTGGTGCGCGGCATGGAGGAGGGTTTTCTCAGGCGTGTGGCAAAACCGCAGGTCAAGCGAGGCCTGCCAGCCTTTGTACGAACTATCAGTGACCTGAGTTGCTAACATGGTGCTTCCATTCGCGCGCCCGGGAGATACGTTTCAGTATGCCCTGGCGGAAATGAAGGCTGTCATATGAGTCGCTTATGGATGGGGCCTGTATTTTGGGGCTGCGGTGGAAGGGTTCCGTTCACTATGGCTTTTCTGCTTTATGGGTATCCCGCTGCGGTGAACGTGTTAAGGGGGCCACCGCGGCCCCCTTAACAATCCCGGCTCCCGGCAAAGAAAATCGCCGCTGCGCGGTCCCTTCGGCTTATTCCCTCCGGCTATCGGGTCGGGCGCGATCCTACATCCATGTAGGTCACGCCCTCTTGGCGCATCCATGCACCTCGCCCCGGCCTGCGGTCAACGCCTCAGCGATTTTCAGCCGGATCAGGCGTTTACTCAACCTTCTCAGCAGCGTGAATGTGGCACGGGTGTTGAGTCCCCGCTGAAATCGGCGAACCGGAGACCGGATGACAAGGGCTGGACGCCAGGGATGGCGGCCAGAGGCGAATCGAGACAGGATGTCGAGTTGAGCCGACCGCAGGCAGCGGGTCGTGAGGTGAGCGCAGTGCGAAGCACCGATTTCGTCGCGGGGCCGCGGGGATTGATAAGGGGGCCGCGGTGGCCCCCTTATCACGTTCACGGGTTCCGGAACCCTTATCACGTTCACGGGTTCCGGAACGTCATATTCTGTTGGTCATAAAGTGAACGGAACAATTCCACTAAAAGTAAATAAAACCCTACCGCGTCTCTCTCTTCTTCCGCTTTAACCGCGCCCAGATTTTCGTCTCCTGACGTCGCCACAGACGCTGAATATTATCGTGATGGCGCAGCAGGATAAGACACGAGAGCATCGACACCGGGAAGGTAAACTGCGGCTTGAACCACCAGACGTAGAACGGGGCAATCAGCGCGCTGACGATGGCGCCCAGCGACGAATAGCCGCTCAGAAGGATGGTCAGCAGCCAGGTACCCGCCATCACGCCGGTGAGGTCCCAGCCGATAGGCGCAATGGCACCAAACGCGGTAGCCACGCCTTTCCCGCCCTTAAAACCAAAGAAAACAGGCCAGATATGGCCAACGCAGGCGGCGATGGCAATCAGCCCCAGCCAGAACGGCGTGACGCCCAGCGCATACGCCCCCCAGACGGGAAGCATCCCTTTCAGAACATCAAAAATCAAAACCGCTACGGCTGCTCCCTTGCCGCCAATTCGTAGTACATTGGTCGCCCCCGGATTCCCGGAACCACTTTCACGCGGGTCAGGTAACCCGGCGATGCGGCAGACCAGAATGGCGCTGGAGATTGAGCCGCAAAGGTAGGCGAGGAGAATCATTCCAGGCGCGATTGCACTCATAACGCTGTTCCGTTTTGAAAATGTATCTGTATTCTCAGCATCTGTGGATAATACGCATAATTCGCCGGAAGTGGTATCCGGTTTAGCCAAAAAGCAGGCAGGTCGTGATGGATATTGTATTTATAGAGCAACTTTCGGTAATCACCACAATTGGTGTTTACGACTGGGAACAGACCATCGAGCAGAAGCTGGTGTTCGATATCGAAATGGGCTGGGATAACCGCAGGTCAGCAAAAAGCGATGATGTGAACGACTGTCTGAGCTACGCCGACATCAGTGAAGCGGTTATCGCGCACGTTGAAGGGCAACGTTTTGCGCTGGTAGAACGAGTGGCGGAAGAGGTGGCCGAACTGCTGCTGACCAAATTCAATTCGCCGTGGGTACGCATTAAGCTGAGCAAGCCGGGCGCGGTGGCGCGCGCGGCCAACGTGGGCGTCATCATTGAGCGTGGCACAAATCTGAAAGGGAAGATTTAACGTCATAATAGCTAAACCATTTTAGATTATACCGGTCTTAAAACCGTGTCTTTCACGTTAGCCGCTGTGGCGAGCGTTTTTTAATATCTTTTTAGGGGTTTATAGATGAGCGATATGCACTCGCTGCTGGTGGCGGCAATACTGGGTGTGGTCGAAGGATTGACGGAATTTTTGCCGGTTTCCAGCACGGGCCATATGATTATCGTTGGCCATCTGCTGGGCTTTGAGGGTGAAACCGCAAAGACGTTTGAGGTGGTGATTCAGCTGGGCTCTATCCTGGCGGTGGTCGTAATGTTCTGGCGTCGTCTGTTTGGCCTGATCGGCATCCACTTCGGGCGTCTGCCGCAGCGTGAAGGAGAGAGCAAAGGCCGCCTGACGCTGATTCATATTCTGCTTGGGATGATCCCGGCGGTGGTGCTGGGGCTGGTGTTCCACGATACCATTAAATCGCTGTTTAACCCGATTAACGTCATGTACGCGCTGGTGGTCGGCGGCTTCCTGCTGATTGCCGCAGAAATGCTGAAGCCAAAAATCCCGCGTGCGGAAGGTCTGGACGATATGACCTATCGCCAGGCCTTTATCATTGGCTGCTTCCAGTGTCTGGCGCTGTGGCCGGGCTTCTCCCGTTCAGGCGCAACGATTTCCGGCGGGATGCTGATGGGCGTAAGCCGTTACGCGGCATCTGAGTTCTCGTTCCTGCTGGCGGTGCCGATGATGATGGGCGCCACCGCGCTGGACCTCTATAAAAGCATTGGCTTCCTGACCGTGGGCGACATTCCGATGTTCGCCGTGGGCTTTATCACCGCCTTTATCGTGGCGCTGATTGCCATCAAAACCTTCCTGCAGCTGATTAAGCGTATCTCGTTCATTCCGTTCGCGATCTACCGCTTTATCGTCGCGGCTGCCGTGTACGTGGTCTTCTTCTGATGACCAACCGCCCTCAGTCTTTCGGCTGAGGGCAACGTTTTTCCTTCCACGCCGCAACCGCGTCAATCCGCCGCTTCGTCAGCTCTGCGCGAATTTCCGGGCCCTTAAACCCTGCTTCTACCACCGCTTTCGTTGGCACCGCCTTAGCCACTTCCCACGCCTCGCGCAGCAAACGCCCCTGCGGATAATCGGACGCTTCAAACCCGGTACGGCCACGCACGTCCGCTTCGCTGGTGAGCGCAATCTGCTCCACGCGCTGCGGCTTGCGCCAGGCGTCGATGTTATCGAACAGCTTCACAATGGTGGCAGGCTTCAGGATCGGGAAGGTGTGGATCAGGTCGTGGAACTCGGCGACCAGCTTCGCCAGGTCGCGGATGTCATTCGGCACGCGCAGGCGCTGGCATAGCCCTTCGACCAGCTTCACGCCTGCCGGGCCATGCCCGTGGTGGCGCGGCCAGAGCGCCTTTGGCGTTAACCCTTTGCCGAGATCGTGACAGAGGGTGGAGAAGCGCACGTCCACCTCAGGACTGAGCATAGCGGCCATGCTGAGCGTCATCAGGGTATGAATACCGGTATCAATTTCCGGGTGCCATTTCGCCGGCGCCGGAACGCCAAACAGCGCGTCTATTTCCGGGAACAGCACCTTCAGCGCCCCGCAGTCGCGCAGCACCTGGAAAAAGACCTGTGGATTGCGGGTGGTCAGGGCATTTTCCGTCTCTTTCCAGACGCGCTCCGGCGTCAGGTGTGCCAGCTCGCCGGCTTCGGTCATGGCCGTCATCAGCGCCATCGTCTCGTCGGCGATGCGGAAGCTGAGATGGGCATAACGGGCGGCGAAACGCGCGACGCGCAGCACGCGAAGCGGATCTTCCGAAAAGGCAGGGGAAATATGGCGTAAAAGACGATCGCGCAGATCGTTCTGGCCGCCGTAGGCGTCGATGATATGGCCGTTTTCGTCCTGAGCCAGGGCGTTAATGGTGAGATCGCGGCGCAGTAAATCCTGCTCCAGCGTCACGTCCGGGGCGGCGTAACAGGTGAAGCCGGTATAGCCGGAGCCCGATTTTCGTTCAGTACGCGCCAGGGCGTACTCTTCCCGGCTTTTCGGGTGCAGAAACACGGGAAAATCGCGGCCTACCTGCTGGTAGCCCGCGTCAATCATCGCTTCGGGCGTGGCACCGACCACCACCCAGTCTTTATCTTTGACCGGCAGACCTAACAACGCATCACGTACCGCACCACCGACCAGATAACTCTTCACGCACCACTCTCCCGTTTTTTCTTGTCGCAAGATAATACGTAAGTGTGGCAGAGAAGACGAGTTAGTTCATCCAGCGGTCTTTACGCTTGCGGCTTGGGATGAGGTGAGGAAGCACCAGACCCAGCACCAGGCCTACGCCCAGCACGCCGCCGCCATACATAAACCACTGCATGATGATGGTACGCTGTTTGTCATCAAGCTGAAGATTGGCGGCGTTGACTTTCTTCTGCGCGACAATCAGTTCGTTTTTCAGCTTCTGGTTTTCGTCCTTCAGACCGGCGATCACGCTGTCGCTTTGCGCCACCTTCTGCTGCATCTCCGCGGTGCGCTGGTTCCAGGTGCCGTCAATGTTGTTCAGCTTATCGGTCAGGGTTTTCACCTGATTTTCCAGATCCGGCACGCGGGTGCGCAGGCTTGGTACCGTGCTCAGCTCCTTCAGCGGGATCCAGGAGGTGCGGCCAGAGCTGTCACGAACCTGACCGTAATTGGTGTCTGCATTCGTTTGCAGCAGAGTTACTTCCTCGCCGGCATTTACCGTACCCACGAGGCGATAATTGTCTCCGGGGCCGCTGCGTACCCAGGTGTTCAGTTCATCAGAAACGTAACGTTTCTCTTCAGCGTGGACCGCGGTTGCGGCGCTAAAAGCGAGTAAAGTAAGTCCAATCAGGCGTAATTTAAGCATATCAGTCGTTATTTTCATAAAAAGTGGAACGATAGTAGTGGTATCAGTGTCGCTACGCAAAGGATTCATCATCAATCGGAATCATCTGTGTCATGATTTCCACCGCTTTTAACTTTTACGCCCGTCAAATTGCTCATTGCGTGGCAATTTGGCGCAAAATACTATGTACTGACAAACAAATGGCGAGGAAGTTCGCCCTCATCGACGCGTCTGTGACGCACGCAAAAGTACAAGGCTATGGCACAAGAGATCGAATTAAAGTTTATCGTCGAAAAAGAGAGCGCTGACGCGCTTCGCCAGCATCTGAATACGCTGTCCGGCGAGCACCATGAACCCGTACAGCTGCTCAACATCTATTACGAAACGCCGGACAGCTGGCTGCGTAACCACGATATGGGCCTGCGCATCCGCGGCGCGAACGGGCGCTACGAGATGACGATGAAAATTGCCGGTCGCGTGGTGGGCGGTTTGCACCAGCGCCCGGAATACAATATCGATATCAGTAAGCCAGAACTTGAGCTGGAACGTTTTCCGGCGGAAGTCTGGCCGGAAGGCACGCTGCCCGCAACGCTGTCGGCAGAGGTAAAACCGCTGTTCAGCACCGATTTCTGGCGCGAGAAATGGCTGGTGACGGAAGGCAAAAGCCGCATTGAAATCGCGTTTGACCGGGGTGAGGTTAAGGCTGGCGAAGAGCAGGAGCCCATCTGCGAGCTGGAGCTTGAACTGCTGGAGGGTGAGGCGAGCGACGTGCTGAAGCTGGCGCGTAAGCTGGTGAACCAGCCGGGCTTACGCCAGGGCAGCCTGAGCAAAGCGGCGCGCGGCTATCATCTCGCTGCCGGGAATGCACCCCGCGTGCTGCGAGAAACCCCCATTCTGCGCGTTGTGCCGAAAGCCTCCGTTGAGCAGGGCATGGAAGCGGCGCTGGAGCTGGCGCTCTCCCAGTGGCAGTACCACGAGGAGCTGTGGGCGCGTAACGTGAAAAATGCCAAAAAACAGGTGCTGGCCGCCATCGGCCTGGTGCGTCATACCCTGACGCTGTTCGGCGGTATCGTGCCGCGTAAAGCCAGCGCTCATTTGCGTGATTTGCTGACCCAGACCGAAACGCTGATGCTTTCCGACGTATCGGCACAAACGGCGATCTACAGCCCGCAAAACGCCAGCGCAAAACTGGCGCTGACCGAGTTTCTGGTGACCCGCGGCTGGCGCACTTTCCTTGATGCGAAAGGGCAGACCAAAATCGCGGAAAACTTCAAACGCTTTGCGGATATCCATCTTTCCCGCCACGCCGCCGAGCTGAGAACGACCTTCGCGCATCCGCTGGGCGACCAGTATGGCGACCAGCTTCCCCGCCTTGCGCGCAACATCGACAGCATGCTGCTGTTGTCCGGCGCGTATGAGGGCGTAAAAGCGCAGGCCTGGCTGGAGAACTGGCAGGGGCTGAAGCATGCCATCGAGACCCGTCAGCAGATTGAGATCGAGCATTTCCGCAACGAGGCCATTTCGCAGGATCCGTACTGGCTGCACAGCGGAAAACGTTAATTCTGGCAAGGAACCCCTGATATGCCGCTTTCTTCGCAGTTACAGCAGCACTGGCAGACCGTTTGCGAACGCCTGCCCGAGTCGTTACCCGCGTCATCGTTAAGCGAGCAGGCGAAAAGCGTGCTCACGTTCAGTGATTTTGTGCAGGAGAGCGTCAGCGCCAACCCGGACTGGCTGGCAGAGCTGGAAAGCGCGCCGCCGCAGGCTGACGAGTGGCGGCATTATGCTGGCTGGCTGCAAGCCGCGCTGGCAGAGGTGGCGGATGAAGCCACGCTGATGCGCGTTCTGCGTCAGTTCCGCCGCCGGGTGATGGTGCGCATTGCCTGGGCGCAGGCGCTGGAGCTGGTGAGCGAAGAGAGCACCTTGCAGCAGTTGAGCGAGCTGGCGCAGACGCTGATTATCGCCGCGCGGGACTGGCTCTACGCCGCCTGCTGTAAAGAGTGGGGCACGCCGTGCAGCGAAGAAGGGGTTCCGCAGCCGCTGTTGATTCTGGGGATGGGGAAGCTGGGCGGCTGCGAGCTGAACTTCTCTTCGGATATCGACCTGATTTTTGCCTGGCCGGAGAACGGCTCCACGCGCGGCGGTCGCCGCGAGCTGGACAACGCCCAGTTCTTCACCCGGCTGGGGCAACGGCTGATTAAGGCGCTGGATCAGCCCACGCAGGACGGCTTTGTCTACCGCGTGGACATGCGCCTGCGCCCGTTTGGCGACAGCGGTCCGCTGGTGCTGAGCTTTGCCGCGCTGGAGGATTATTACCAGGAGCAGGGCCGCGACTGGGAGCGCTACGCGATGGTGAAAGCGCGGATCATGGGCGACAGCGATGACGCTTACGCCAACGAGCTGCGCGCCATGCTTCGCCCGTTCGTATTCCGCCGCTACATCGACTTCAGCGTGATCCAGTCCCTGCGAAACATGAAAGGAATGATTGCCCGCGAGGTGCGCCGCCGTGGCCTGAAGGACAACATCAAGCTCGGCGCAGGCGGTATTCGTGAAATCGAATTTATCGTGCAGGTCTTCCAGCTGATACGCGGCGGGCGTGAGCCCTCTTTGCAGTCCCGCTCGCTGCTGCCGACGCTGAGCGCTATCGACCGGCTGCATCTGCTGCCGGAAGGCGACGCGCAAACGCTTCGTGAGTCTTACCTGTTCCTGCGTCGTCTGGAAAATCTGCTGCAAAGCATCAACGACGAACAGACCCAGACGTTACCGGGCGATGAGCTGAACCGGGCGCGTCTGGCCTGGGGCATGCGCGTGGAGGACTGGGCAACGCTGATCGAAAAGCTGGACGCTCACATGGCGGGCGTGCGCCGTATCTTTAACGATCTGATCGGCGATGACGAAAGCGAATCGCAGGACGACGCGCTCTCCGAACACTGGCGCGAGCTGTGGCAGGACGCGCTCCAGGAAGATGACACCACGCCGGTGCTGGCGCACCTAAGCGACGATGCCCGCCATCGCGTGGTGGCGTTAATCGCCGACTTCCGCCTCGAACTGAACAAGCGCGCCATTGGCCCGCGCGGTCGTCAGGTGCTGGATCACCTGATGCCGCATCTGCTGAGCGACGTCTGCTCCCGCGAGGATGCGCCGGTGCCGCTGTCGCGCATGATGCCGCTCCTGAGCGGGATCGTCACGCGTACCACCTACCTTGAGCTGCTGAGCGAGTTTCCCGCCGCGCTCAAGCACCTGATTTCCCTCTGCGCCGCCTCGCCGATGGTGGCCAACAAGCTGGCGCGATATCCGCTGCTGCTGGACGAGCTGCTCGATCCAAATACGCTGTATCAGCCGACGGCGACGGACGCCTACCGCGACGAGCTGCGCCAGTATCTGCTGCGCGTGCCGGAGGAGGACGAAGAGCAGCAGCTTGAGGCGCTGCGTCAGTTCAAGCAGGCGCAGATGCTGCGCGTGGCGGCGGCAGATATTGCCGGTACGCTGCCGGTGATGAAAGTGAGCGATCACTTAACCTGGCTGGCGGAGGCGATCATAGACGCGGTGGTTCACCAGGCGTGGGTGCAGATGGTGGCCCGCTACGGCCAGCCGAAGCACCTTGCAGACCGCGAGGGGCGCGGTTTTGCGGTGGTGGGTTACGGAAAGCTGGGCGGATGGGAGCTGGGCTACAGCTCCGATCTGGATTTGATTTTCCTGCACGACTGTCCGGCAGACGTGATGACCGACGGCGAGCGCGAAATCGACGGGCGGCAGTTCTACCTGCGCCTGGCCCAGCGCATTATGCACCTGTTCAGCACCCGCACCTCGTCCGGCATTCTGTATGAAGTGGATGCGCGCCTGCGCCCGTCCGGCGCGGCAGGCATGCTGGTCACCTCGACGGACGCTTTTGCCGACTATCAGAAGAACGAAGCGTGGACGTGGGAGCATCAGGCGCTGGTGCGCGCCCGCGTGGTGTACGGCGATCCGCAGCTCAAAACGCAGTTTGATGCAATTCGCAAGACGGTCATGACGACCCCGCGCGAGGGCAGCACGCTGCAAACCGAAGTGCGGGAGATGCGTGAGAAGATGCGCGCGCACCTTGGCAACAAACATCGCGATCGCTTTGATATCAAAGCCGATGAAGGCGGTATTACCGATATTGAATTTATCACGCAGTACCTGGTGCTGCTGCACGCGCACGATAAGCCGAAGCTGACCCGCTGGTCGGATAACGTGCGCATTCTGGAACTGCTGGCGCAAAACGACATCATGGACGAGCAGGAGGCGCAGGCCTTAACCCGTGCCTATACCACCCTGCGCGACGAGCTGCACCACCTGGCGCTGCAGGAGCAGCCGGGCCATGTGGCGCTGGACTGTTTCGCCGAAGAACGCGCGCAGGTGACCGCCAGCTGGCAGAAGTGGCTGGTGGAACCGTGCGTAACAAAACAAGTGTGATATTATCGCGCGCAAATTGTGAATCTTTCTGGAGTCAGGAATGAAAGTAACACTGCCAGAGTTTGAACGTGCTGGGGTTATGGTTGTCGGTGATGTGATGCTGGATCGCTACTGGTATGGGCCGACCAGCCGTATCTCACCGGAAGCGCCGGTGCCGGTGGTTAAGGTCGATACCATTGAAGAGCGTCCGGGCGGCGCGGCAAACGTGGCGATGAACATTGCCTCTCTGGGCGCGCAGTCGCGTCTGGTGGGCCTGACCGGCATCGACGATGCGGCGCGCGCGCTGAGCCAGTCGCTGGCGGACGTGAACGTGAAGTGCGACTTCGTTTCGGTTCCGACGCACCCGACTATCACCAAGCTGCGCGTGCTGTCGCGTAACCAGCAGCTGATCCGCCTCGACTTCGAAGAAGGTTTCGAGGGCGTCGATCCTGAGCCGCTGCACGAGCGCATCAGCCAGGCGCTGGGCCATATCGGTGCGCTGGTGCTGTCAGACTATGCCAAAGGCGCGCTGGCCAGCGTGCAGACGATGATCCAGCTGGCGCGTAAAGCCGGCGTACCCGTACTGATCGACCCTAAAGGCACCGACTTTGAGCGCTATCGCGGCGCAACGCTGCTGACGCCAAACCTCTCCGAGTTTGAAGCGGTGGCGGGCAAGTGCAAAACCGAGGAAGAGCTGGTTGAGCGCGGGATGAAGATTATCGCTGACTTTGAGCTGTCCGCGCTGCTGGTGACCCGCTCCGAGCAGGGCATGACGCTGCTCCAGCCGGGCAAAGCGCCGCTGCATATGCCAACCCAGGCGCAGGAAGTGTACGACGTGACCGGTGCCGGTGACACGGTGATCGGCGTGCTGGCGGCGACGCTGGCCGCGGGTAACGCTCTGGAAGAAGCGTGCTACTTCGCGAACGCGGCGGCGGGCGTGGTGGTTGGCAAGCTCGGGACCTCTACCGTTTCGCCAATCGAGCTGGAAAACGCGGTGCGCGGCCGTGCCGATACCGGCTTTGGCGTCATGACCGAAGAAGAGCTGAAGGTGGCCGTTGCCGCCGCGCGTAAACGCGGTGAAAAAGTGGTGATGACCAACGGCGTATTCGACATTCTGCACGCGGGCCACGTCTCTTATCTGGCGAACGCGCGCAAGCTGGGCGATCGCCTGATCGTGGCGGTTAACAGCGATGCCTCAACCAAACGTCTGAAAGGCGAAACGCGTCCGGTGAACCCGCTGGAGCAGCGCATGATTGTGCTTGGCGCGCTGGAAGCGGTGGACTGGGTTGTGCCGTTTGAAGAAGACACGCCGCAGCGCCTGATTGCCGGGATCCTGCCAGACCTGCTGGTAAAAGGTGGGGATTACAAACCAGAGCAAATCGCGGGGAGCGAAGAGGTCTGGGCAAACGGCGGTGAGGTGATGGTGCTCAACTTTGAGGACGGGTGTTCAACCACCAACATCATCAAAAAGATCCAGAAAGACAGCCAGTAAAAAACGGGCCGGTTGGCCCGTTTTTTTTCACCCTCTCCCCGTGGGAGAGGGCTGGGGTGAGGGCATCAGGCCGCACTTACTCCTGGTCATCCACCGGTGGAATGGCCGGTGCCGGCTTCACTTCTTCCGGCGAATTGCGGTTTTCCAGCTCGCTCAGACGCTGTTCCAGCAGCGCCAGCTTCTCACGGGTGCGCAGCAGAACCTGGGTCTGCACGTCAAACTCTTCACGGCTGACTAAATCAAGGCGAACCAGCTGCGCCTGCAGCGTCTGGCGGATTTTCTTCTCAACGTCATCACCAAATTCACGAATGCCTTTCGGCATGGACTCATGAACCTGACGCGCGATCTGCTCAATTTTCTTTGGGTCAATCATAATGGCTTCCCTTGATAAGTCGGTGTTGATGAACATTGTAGCGCGTCCTGCCCGGGGTAAACAAAATTGTTTGAAGCTTATGCATTGCCCAGGTTAATCAATAGCGTTATAGTTATCTCGCTTATTCTCAGGGCGGGGCGAAATTCCCCACCGGCGGTAAATCAGCGTGACGCTGAAAGCCCGCGAGCGCTTTGGGTGAACACTCAAAGGTCAGCAGATCCGGTGTAATTCCGGGGCCGACGGTTAAAGTCCGGATGGGAGAGAGTAACGATCCAGTCGGGCATGGCCCGCTCACGTTATTTTTTTGCCGCTTGTACGGCGCTCCTAAGACTGCCCTGATTCTGGTAACCATATTGTTAATGAGGTTTTTTTACCATGAATCAGACGCTACTTTCCTCTTTTGGCACTTCAACTGAACGTGTTGAACACGCACTGGATGCACTGCGCGAAGGCCGCGGTGTGATGGTGCTTGACGATGAACACCGTGAAAACGAAGGCGACATGATTTTTGCCGCCGAAAACATGACCGTTGAGCAGATGGCGCTGACCATCCGTCACGGTAGCGGCATCGTATGCCTGTGTATTACCGAAGACCGTCGCCAGCAGCTCGATCTGCCGATGATGGTTGAAAACAACACCAGCGCCTTTGGTACCGGCTTTACCGTGACCATTGAAGCCGCGCACGGCGTGACCACCGGCGTGTCGGCGGCTGACCGTCTGACTACCGTACGTGCAGCGATCGCCGATGGGGCGAAACCCTCCGACCTGCACCGCCCGGGCCACGTCTTCCCGCTGCGCGCGCAGCCGGGCGGCGTACTTACCCGTGGTGGCCATACTGAAGCGACCATCGATCTGGTGACGCTGGCTGGCTTCAAGCCGGCGGGCGTGCTGTGCGAGCTGACCAACGATGATGGCACCATGGCGCGCGCGCCGGAGTGCATCACCTTTGCGCGTCTGCACAATATGCCGGTGGTGACGATTGAAGATCTGGTGGAGTATCGCCAGGCGCACGAGCGCAAAGCCAGCTGAAATTGCTGATGTAAAAAAGCCGGGGAGACCCGGCTTTTTTGTTTTTAGTGGTAGTTAATTTTGAACAGCACGACGGTTTCAAACGGGCCTGATTCAATGCGCGAGCCTTCGGCATGAGAAAGCTCAGCGGTGTAGTGCGTCTCAAAATGCAGCACTGAGCCGGTGAAATCGGCATATTCGTCATACTGGTTAAAGGCGTAGGGCTGCGTGCCGTTGAGAATACGCAGCTTTAAGCCGTTGCCGATCAGCAGCGCGGTATCGTTGGCCGTGAGTTCGTTATCGGTATAGAACGACGAGTCGATCTTAAAGCCGTCTGAACACTGCGCGTCCTGCATTTTGCTGGTTTTAACCGTGAACGTTCGCGTACGCGTTCCCTTGTTCACAATGTCGCGCGCGCTGAAGGTGCCAAAATCAATCTCCTGATTTTCAGGGTAAATGCTGAACGTTGCCCCGCAGTCCAGAACCTTGATATTTTCCAGCCCGTTGATGTGGTATTTGAGGTTTTTCGCATCCCAAAGGGCATTTACGCCGCCTTTGCCGTCAAACTGCACGACGATATAATCCCCGAGCGTGCTGACGTAACCCTGAGGCGGTATCGCTTTGAGCTTAACGTAGAGCCTGAAGCGCGCTGCAAAGGTGCGTGAGGTATGGACGTCCGACGCGTTTCCTGAACAGATGTTCTTCTCCCAGCCCATCGCCTTAAGCTGTTCAGCTGAGTATTTGCTCAGGCTATTGTTATCCAGACACTGGCCGGTATCCACGCCGAAGGTGTGTCCGGTCGCATCGTAATCTGCCCCCTCGTAGGTGACGCCCAGCTCATAGTAAGGATCTGATACCGACGGGTAAGGGTTCACCCAGGCGAACACGTTTTCGTTCTCATGATTTGAGGCGGTATTCCTGTCGCAGTAAACCGGGATCTTTATGTCGCTGGATTCCCAGATTTTTTGCCCGACCTTAGCGTTGCTGGGGATCGAAAATTCCGACACCGTTTTGGTTTGCTCGACCGGACCGTTTTGCGTGCCCAGGTAACAGTTCAGGGCCAGGGCATGCTTAAGCGGCAACATCACCAGCAGCAGAAAGAAAAGCTTAACGGGATGTCGCATGTTGCCCTGCCTTGCGCGGCGTCAGCGCGCACTGGGTTGACCGTGAACAGGTCAGATCGACCTTGCGTAGCGCACCGTAATCATCAATGTAACCAATGCTGTAGCCGCTCTCTTCCGGTTCACTTAGCGTGAGGGTGCGGGTGTCGAATGGGCTAATCATCAGGCTATCGAATCCCGGGAGCATGGTTTTTCCGTTGTTGCTCAGCCAGGCCAGGGTGATGAAATAGGGCGTGGGGTTTTTCAGCGTCATGGTTTTGCCCGCCACAGTCACCGCCAGCCGCATTTCCGCATCGTCTCCCGCCTTCTTGCGGATGGCTTCCGGTCGCCAGAACAGCTTGATGCGGCTCTGCATGGCCACCTGCATGACGCTGCGCGCTTCTTTCGGGCTTGCGCTTTTTGGCGGAACCTCACGCAGGTTGAAAAAGAACAGCGTCTCGCGATCGCCGGGAAGCTGCTGCGTCGCGGGCTGCCTGACGATCCGCACCTGTGACGACGTACCGGGCTCAAGGCGCTGGATGGGCGGCAGGGCCATAAAACGGCTGTCTTCTTTGCGTCCGTCCGCATCCTCCACCCAGGCGAGGGCAAGGTAGGGGAGCGATTTGCTCTGGTTCTCGATGGTCACACTGCTGGCCTTATCGCTTTCCGGGAAAACAATGCGCGTCCGATCGAGGTTAACGGCGGCGTGCGAGAAGCCGAGGCTGCAAATACAAAGTGCTGCAAATAACGTTTTTGATTTCATAGTGATAACTTACTGGCAGGGCAGGATGAGCTGCGTAACGTTTTCCAGGGTGGCCGGCAGGGAGAAATGGCACCGCTGGCTATCTCCCCACGTGACCGTAAAGTGTTGTCCGGCTTTTACCGCGCCCAGCCAGATATGTCCGTCCTGCGCGACAATCCCCATCTCCTGCCCGGAATCACGTTGACGAACCAGCGCACCAAGCGGCGGCGCGCCGGTAGCAGTGTGCAATACCCCAACCACGTCCTGCCCCTGGCGGGTGGCAATCAATCGATAGCCTATTGCCCCCTCGGTCCAGGCAGAGCGGATCACGCGGTTATCAACGTCTACGCCCTCCGGCAGGCTGTTCAGATTGACCTGCACGCTGGCGGGCATATAGCTGGAAAAGGCGGGCAGTACGCCGATGCCAAACGCATTTGTGGTATCGCGTGACTGGTTTAGCGGGATGTTGCCGATACCTTCCGTACTGACCATCACGCGGGGCTCGTTGCCATCGCTTCGTCGGTGAAAGGCCGCTCCCTGAGCGGTTGCGGTGAACGAACCGTTCCAGCTCGCACTGACCGAACGGTATTCACTGGCCTTATAGCTGCCTGAAAGGTTCAGGTCACCCGTTCCGGCATAATGCTGGTAGTTAGCGCTCACTTGCGCACCGGCATCGGGTGCTTCACTCTCTGTTCCTGCGGAAATTCCCCAGGTATTGTTCCTGTCAGAGGAGTCATACCAGGAGAGGGTCTGGCGCATGCTGTCGCTGTGCCGCACGTCGTAATTAAGACGATGATCCGAATCGAGAGGAACGCTGAGCGAAACGTAGATCTGCGTATCATCGCTTTGATCCGGATAGTGCGTTTTACTCCACGAGGCCGTTACGCCAAGGTTTTTCCAGCGGCCAAGATCGAAGTTATAGCCTGCCGTCAGGGTGCCCGTCGTGGACGCTTCTCTGTCCCACCAGGTCTGGCGCAGCATGCCGAGGTAGAGGTTAAGCGACAGGGCAGGAATATACTGGCTGGCGGTGATGCTGAAGGTCTGCTTCTCCGTTTCTGCGTCGTCCTGGTCTTGTTCAAGATAGCGGGCGTAGCTGAGATAGCGGCTGTCGGAATAGCGGTAGCTGGCAAGCGTAAGCTGGCTGCCGGTGGTATCGAAGCGTTTGCTGTAGTTTATTCGGTAACTGTATCCGGTCCGCTTATCCTCCCCGAGCCGCCGGCTGGTGGCCTGGGTGACATCTAACGACAGCGCCCCAAGCCAGTCCATGTTTTGCCCTATACCCGCCGCCAGCGCGCGATAGTCACTGCCGCTGTTGAGTAAGCCGCCGTAAAGAGACGTCCGGGAAAGCATACCCCAGGAGAATTCGCTGCTTAAAAAAGCTTCGCTTTCTACGCTGTGCGAGCTGTCCTGACGGGCTTTCCCGCCCGCCACCTTATAGCGAACCTGGCCTTTACGCGTCAGGAAAGGGACCGAAGCGGCTGAAACCTCAAAGGTGCTAAAGCGGCCGTCTTCTTCAGTGACGTTGACGTCGAGGGTGCCCTGCACCGATTGGTTAATATCCTGGATAACGAACGGGCCGGGTGGGACCCTGGTCTGGTAGATGATCCTGCCAGCCTGGCTGATCGTCACGGTCGCGTTGGTTTGCGCGATACCGGATACCTGCGGCGCATAGCCGCGCAGCGACCAGGGCAGCATACGTTCATCGCTGATAAGCGAGGCGCCCGTATAGGAAAAACTGTCGAAAATATCGGACTGGAAATCAGATTCACCCAGCGTCAGCTTTGACCCGAGCGTGGGTACCGGACGAAAAAGGTAAGCGCGGGATAAGCGCCCCTCGCTCTGCGAACCATCATCCGTTCTATTGAACGCGTACTGGTAATCCCCGCGCAGGCGCCAGGCGCCCAGGTTAGCCCCGGCAGTACCGTAGGTGTTGAGGCTATCGCTGGCCGTACCCTCGTCAGGCTGGTAGCGGCTGGCAAAAAGATTGTAATCCAGCAGCACGCCGGAGACGCCGTTGTCCCAGGTGGCTGGCGGCATCCAGTTGGTGGCGCGATACTGTAGCCAGGCCTGAGGCAGGGTTATCTCCAGCGTTTGGGTTGCCTGGATAAACGCGAAGTGAACCTGTGATAAGCCGCTAAAATCGATGCAGCCTGCTTTATCAGGTAGCGTACTGCGGATCTTGTCGTCCAGGCCGAAGGTATCTGCCAGCGCTGCCGGAATACATGCTTCCGTGGTTTCGCCTTTACGCCTCCAGGCTAATTGCCAGCCGTTCGCAAGGGGCGTGTTATTTACCGAAACAGTAACAAAATAGTTTCCCGGTGCGACGTGGTTCTTATCTTTAAACTGTGAAATATCAATATTACCGCGCTGGTCTTTATCGATTGCGTTAATGTTAAACTCAATGGCGAGCAGAGGGGAGGAGATAAGAAAGCCTGCGATGATCATTCCGGGTGAACTGTATTTCATCATTCAGCTCTCAAATAAAATAACGTCAATGGCTGGCAAATATATTGCCAGCCGAAATAGAACTAACGATATTTGCTTATTTGTACAGCAATACATAATTCGCGGTTGATTCAACCTGACCGGCCGTTGCCGTTTTACCGCTGACCGTTTCCATCTGTGCTTTAAAGTGCAGCGTCTGAGTGGAGGAACCTGCCGAGAGGTCGACGCTGTTTGCGGAGCCCAGAGTGATTGGTGACTCCGCGTTATCCAGTAAACGAACGCCGACGTTCTGCGCGCCCCCTGCATAGGTGTTGCTCATCAGGCTAGTATCGGTGCCGTCGGTTGCGGTGCTGCTGAAGGTCACTTCCACTTTGGAGACGGGTGTTGCCGTTTCGTCTCCAGCGTCAAGCTGGCAGTTTTCCAGATTGATATCAACCGGTACCGCCGAAGATTTTTTATTCGCATTCATCATCGCCGTTGTGACCTGGCCGAGCTCGATCTCTTTATCAATACTGTCTGGTGCAATATTGCATGGTGCGTCAATAATAACGCCCTTAAAGGTGATTTTACCGGAGCCCTGATCGCTTGCCTGCGCGGTGCCGGCGATAAAAGTGGTTAACGCAACCGCCAGGAGTGCTTTTGAAATATTTGGCATGAAATATCCTTTTTCTGAATAAGGTTGGTGAAGTATTTATGGTCGAGGCGGGCGCATTCTAAGACTAATTGTAACAATCCGTGATTAATAAAAATTTAAAGCCTAATTAAGTTTTTATTTATTAATTATTGAAGTGAATAGCTTATGAGTAACAAGAGAAAGGCGAGGGGATAAGTAACCGAAGCATCAGACGCGGTTGGTCTGCTTTTTGATCGTTTATATATGGTTAACGTCGCTAATAATATCTTTTCTGAATAACCCGACAGTAACGCCTTTAGCAGTTTTGCGCGTTAGCTCACTCTTATAATAGTGGGTCCGCGTCGTGCTTTATATTATTAATAATGATAGCCGGAGAGCACCATACGCTATAAAAATGGCGCTCCCTCAAAAAGGGAGCGCCATTGTTCAGCCAAGACCTGCCGTTTGCAGCAACACCAGGCTTAAACCCATCACCGACATGCCGCACAGCACCCCGTAGCTCGGGTTGTTGTTGGGGTCGATCTCTTTTGCCAGCGGCATCAGTTCATCTACCGACAGGGCGACCATGATCCCCGCCACGGCCGCCATAATTGCCGCCATCACGACCGGGGATACGAGGCTACCGAGGATCAGCCACGCCAGCACGCCGCCGAGTATTTCCGCCATCCCGGAGATACCCGCCCAGAAGACGGCCGTACGCTTTGAGCCGGTCGCGGCATAAACCGGCCCGGCTACGGCAAGTCCTTCAGGAATATTGTGCAAGGCAACGGCCAGCGCGACGCCAAAACCCATCTCCAGATTGCTGCTGGCCGTAACATACGTGGCGACGCCTTCCGGGAAGTTATGCAGGCTGATGCCCAGCGTCAGCAGAATAGCGGTGCGTTTGATATTGCCGGGTATTGGGGCAACGCTTTTCTGCATCAAATCCTGAGGGTGCGCGTGCGGCAGCATGCGGTCGAGCGCAAAATAGCCCAGCAGCCCGGCAATGAACATGCCGTAGCCCAGCACCGGGGACATTCCCTCGGTGTGAAGTGCGGCGGGCAGCATCTCCATCAGCGAAATAAGCAGCATGATCCCGGCGGCGAAGCCCAGCGAGAAGGCCAGCACGCGATTAGACGGTTTTTGCCCGAGCACGCCGAGGAACGCCCCGATAAAGGTCGCGGCGCCCGCGAGTATGGTCAAAATCAAGGGTACTGACATGCACTCTCCTTAAGCTGTTTCTGACATTCAAATTTCCTGATGATGATCTTCACGGTTATCTGCGTTCATCTTCACCTGAATGCGCGTAATGTAGAACCATCAAACTGACACCTCCTCTAAGGATATCACCATGTCTTCTTCTCGTATGCCAGCACTGTTTTTAGGCCACGGCAGCCCAATGAACGTTCTGGAAGATAACGTCTATACCCGCGCCTGGCGTCATCTGGGTGAGACGTTGCCGCGTCCGAAGGCGATTGTGGTGGTGTCCGCTCACTGGTTTACCCGCGGCACCGGCGTGACGGCCATGGAAGCGCCGAAAACTATCCATGATTTTGGCGGCTTCCCGCAGGCGCTGTATGACATGCATTACCCGGCTCCCGGCTCTCCTGAGCTGGCGCAACAGATGGTCGATCTGCTGGCGCCTGTTCCGGTAGCGCTGGATAAGGAAGCCTGGGGCTTTGACCACGGCTCGTGGGGCGTGCTGATAAAAATGTATCCGGATGCCGATATCCCGATGGTGCAGCTGAGTCTCGACAGCACCAGGCCGGCTGCCTGGCATATGGAGATGGGCCGTAAGCTGGCTTCGCTTCGTGATGAGGGCGTCATGCTGGTTGCCAGCGGTAACGTGGTACACAACCTGCGCACGGTACGCTGGCACGGTGAAAATACCCCGTATCCGTGGGCGACATCCTTTAATAACTACGTAAAAGACAACCTGACCTGGCAGGGGCCGGACGAGCGGCACCCGCTGGTGAACTATCTGGATCACGAAGGCGGTTCGCTCGCTAACCCAACGCCGGAACACTTCCTGCCGCTGCTGTACGTGCTGGGCGCGTGGGATGGTCAGGAGCCGGTTACGATCCCGATCGACGGAATAGAGATGGGAAGTTTGAGCATGCTGTCGGTGCAGGTGGGGTAAAAAAAGTAAAACGGCAACCTGAGGTTGCCGTTTTTAGCGTTTGCTCCCTCTCCCGTGGGAGAGGGCAACAGGCTGCACGCTACTCCACAAAAATATGCGGATAGAACCGTGACAGGTCCTGCGTAATCAAGGCGCGATCTTCGCGAATGCCAATCCCGGCAGGCTTATCGTTAATCAGCCAGCTGCCGATCAGCGTATAGCTGTCGCCAAACTTCGGCAGCTGATAAAACGCCTGGACGATCATCCCCTCTTCACCGTACGGCCCTTCAACCGCTTCCAGCGTTTTACCGTTTTCGATAATCGATACGTTCGCCCCTTCGCGGGAGAAGATCGGCTTAACGACGTATTTCTCCATCGGCGGGAAATCATCTTCGGCAAAGTACGCAGGCAGCAGGTTCGGGTGGTTCGGGAACATCTCCCACAGCATCGGCAGCAGGGCCTTGTTGGAGATAATGCTCTTCCATGCCGGCTCCAGCCAGCGGACGCCAGCGTCTTCCAGCTTGGTGGAGAACATCTCGCGCAGCATATATTCCCACGGATACAGCTTGAACAGGTTGCTGATCACCTGATCCTGCATGTCCGTAAACTGGCCTTTTTCACCTAAACCGATATCTTCGATATAGAGGAATTCCGTCGCCACTTCCGCTTCGGCCGCGCAGTCCTGCAAATACTGAACCGTACCGCGATCTTCTTCGGTATCGCGGCAGCAGGCGAGGTGCAGCAGGTTAAAACCGTGCTGTTCGCGCAGTTCGGCGAAACGCTCAATCAGCTTTTCCTGCAGGCTGTTGAACTGGTCGCTGCCTTCCGGCAGGTTTCCGGCGTTCGCCTGATCTTCCAGCCAGATCCACTGGAAAAACGCGGCTTCGTACAGGGAGGTTGGCGTATCCGCGTTGTTCTCGAGAAGCTTCGGTTCACCCACGCCATCCCAGGCCAGATCGAGGCGAGAGTAGAGCGAAGGCTGATTCGTTTTCCACGACTGACGGACAAAGCTCCAGGTGTGCTTCGGAATGCGGAATTTGGTCATCAGCGCATCGCTGTCGATGACTTTCTCAACCACCTTCAGGCACATCTGGTGCAGCTCAGCGGTCACGTCTTCAAGCTTTTCAACCTGAGCAAGCGTGAGCCTGTAGTAAGCATCTTCACACCAGTACGGCTCGCCGTACATGGTGTGGAAGTTAAAGCCGTATTCGGTAGCCTTTTCGCGCCAGTCCGGGCGCTCGACAATACTGACTCGTTCCATGATCACCCGCCCATTGAGCGAGTCGAAGAGCCGGTCGCGCTACGCTGCATGGTGGTTTGTTTGGCAACAGACTCGCCGAAGCCGCCGCGGGTAATGGTGCTGGTGGTTGCAGGTTTCGGCGCCATGGCGGTTTTCGGTACGGTCATGGTACGGCCAGGCGTTGCGGCACCGTAACCCTTGCCGGTGGCATCGGTATATTTACCGTACGCCGGGCTGTTCGGGTTTTTGGAGCTGAACAGCGGCTGCTGCTGGTAGCCCGCGCCGCCGCTCATCAGGCGGCCCATCATATAGCCCGCCATCAGCGGCATCCAGAAGCTGCCGCTGGACTGCGCCTGCGCCTGGTTTTCCGGCGCCATACCCGCCTGAGCCGGTGCCTGCTGGCACTGGCCTTCACCGAATTCAGCTACACAGTCTTCGCGTGAGGCGTATTTTGGCGCGGTGCGTTCCGCTTCTTTCAGGGCGTTGTTGTAGGCCGTTGTACATTCGGCGGCTTTACCGGTTGCGCTCGCGCAGTCGTCGGCGTTTTGATACAGCGAAACCGTTTCGTCGCTTTGCTCACAGCCTGCCAGCATAAAGACGGCGGTGACCGCCAGCGCGACAGGCGTCAGGTGGCGTGCGTTCCAGCTTTTGCGGAACGACGCGTGATTCATCGTTTTTGTCCGTTTCATAATTGTCTTCCAGGACCCAGTGGTAATAACGCTCAGGATAGAGGATGACTGGTTGAAAATGAAGCGAAGAGGGGCGGAAACAGGGAGATCTTTACGTTGGCTTACGTTCGGAGGGGATTTATGTGCTCCCTCTCCCACAGGGAGAGGGCAGGGGTGAGGGCATCAGGCCGCAGTGGGCCTGATGACACTCTTAGTTACGGAACGGATTGCTACCGCTGCTGGCAGGTGCGGTGCTGCGCGCTGCCGCCGGCTGCGCAACTGGCGCGCTGCTGTTAGCGGTGAAATTATCAACGGCGGCATCCTGCTGCGGATTTTCCGGCGCGACGCTTTCAGGCGACGTGGAAACCGGTTTGCCCAGCGTGCTGTTCAGCATTTGCAGATCCTGCTCGTTCAGCGTACCCAGCGCCTGCTTGATGTTCAGCTGGTTAATCAGGTACTGGTAACGCGCGCTGGAGAGCTGCTGTTTCGCGTTGTACAGCGTGGTCGTTGCGTCTAACACATCAACGATAGTACGCGTACCGACGGAGTAACCCGCTTCCATCGCGTCCAGAGAGCTTTGCGCAGAGACAACGGCCTGTTTGTAGGCGTTGATGCTGCTGATGGACGCGTTCACGTTGTTGAAGGAAGAACGCACGGTCTGGACCACGTTGCGGTGCGCGCTTTCAAGCTGCTCGCTCGCGCCTACGAAGTTGTACTGTGCCTGCTTAACCTGAGAGTTAACCATCCCGCCCTGGTACAGCGGCAGAGAGAAGCTCAGGCCAACTTTGTTCTGGCCCATGTTGTTGTCGTCATACTGGGCTGTGTTGGTTTTAGAACCGCTGTAGCTGGTATCCGATACGCCGGTAGAGGCGCTCAGGCTCAGGGTTGGCAGGTGACCGTCCTGTGCAAGACGGATCTGCTCGCGCGCCAGGTCCTGGCTCAGGCGTGCCTGCAGCAAGGTCAGGTTGCGGTTTTCCGCCTCTTTCAGCAGGGCGTTAACCGCCTGCGGCTTGTCCGTTTTGAAGCTGTCCACGTTCAGAGAGGCCAGTTCAGGATAGTAGTTACCGGTGACCTGACGCAGTGATTCCAGCGCGTTGTCGAGGTTGTTACGTGCGGTCACTTCGTTTGCCAGTACGGTATCGTACTGTGAACGGGCGTTCTGTACGTCAGTGATGGCGACCAGGCCCACGTTGAAGCGCTGGGTGGTTTGATCTAACTGACGATAAATCGCCTGTTTCTGCGCTTCGGTGTAGGAGAGGGCGTCAATCGCGCTCAGTACGTTGAAGTAGGCGGTCGCGGTATTCAGGATCAGCGTCTGCTGATCGGTCTGATAGGTCACATCCTGGATGCCCGCGCTCTTTTCCTGCAAGCTCAGCTCACGCCATTTGGACATGTCGAACAGGGTTTGCGTTAACTGTAAAGAGGCGCTGGTGGCGTTCGAGTTGATGCCGTTATTATCGCGAAAACCGTTAGTGTAGGTATAATCTGCACCTAAGCCCAGCTGCGGCAGCAGTGGACTACGTGCTTCGTTAATTTTTTCAAACGCAGCATCACGATCGGCCGCTGATTTACGTAAATCAGGGTTGCCCAGACGTGCCTGCTGGTAGACCTGTAACAGGTTCTCTGCCTGGCTCATTGCACTGAAGCCCGTCAGGCTCAGGCCGATAAGGATGGGGAGCAATTTCTTCATTTGCATTCCTTGTTGTGAAGCAGTATTAGCGCTGATCTAATTAAAAATAATTGCCGATTCTAACAGAATCATCCACACCAAAAGGTTGGCGTAACGTGCCATCTGGCGGTAATTTGCTCCAATCTACCATATAGCCATACAAACGGCAGCCAAACAGCCTTGAAATTCACAATTTCATCACCATTGCTACCAGGACTCGACCGATGCAAAAACCAGAAAACGTGCCTGTCACCTTCGCCAAAAACGATGTAGAAATTATTGCACGAGAAACGCTTTATAGCGGTTTTTTTTCAATGGAACTTTACCGTTTCAGGCATCGCCTGTTTAACGGTGAAATGAGCGGTGAAATCAAACGCGAAATATTTGAGCGCGGGCATGCGGCAGTCTTGCTACCCTTTGACCCAGTGCGTGATGAAGTCGTGCTGGTCGAGCAGGTCCGTATTGCGGCGTATGATACCAGCGAAACCCCGTGGTTGCTGGAGATGGTGGCCGGGATGATCGAGGAAGGCGAGTCGGTCGAAGACGTCGCCCGCCGCGAGGCGCTGGAAGAGGCGGGCCTGGTGGTTGGCCGCACGAAACCGGTGCTGAGCTATCTGGCAAGCCCGGGCGGGACAACGGAACGCACATCTATTATGGTGGGCGAAGTGGACGCCACGACAGCGGAAGGGATCCACGGTCTGGCAGATGAAAACGAAGATATTCGGGTTCATGTGGTAAGTCGGGAGCAGGCTTACCGGTGGGTAGAAGAGGGGAAAATCGACAACGCAGCGTCTGTCATCGCCCTGCAATGGCTACAGCTGCACTATCAGACTTTACGACACGAGTGGAAAAAATGAAGCGTTATACACCTGACTTCCCAGAAATGATGCGCCTGTGTGAAACCAATTTCGCACAGTTGCGCCGCCTGCTGCCGCGAAATGACGCACCCGGCGAAACGGTGAGCTATCAGGTGAGCAACGCCCGGTATCGGTTAACGATAACAGAATCAACGCGCTACACTACGCTGGTAGAGATTGAGCAAACGGCGCCGAGCATTAGCTACTGGAGCCTGCCGTCCATGACGGTGCGTCTTTATCACGATGCGATGGTCGCTGAAGTGTGTTCAAGTCAGCAGATCTTTCGCTTTAAAGCGCGGTATGATTATCCGAATAAAAAGTTGCATCAACGCGACGAAAAGCATCAAATTAACCAGTTTTTAGCCGACTGGCTAAGGTATTGTTTAGCACATGGAGCAATGGCGATTCCGGTTTGTTAGCATCATAAACCTACCTAAGGACACCATTTGGAAAGCCTGTTGAACCTGACTGTTGCTGGTGGGGCGCCAGTCAGGATATTACAAATCACCGACACCCACCTTTTTGCCGAAAAGCATGAGACGCTTCTGGGCGTGAACACCTGGGAGAGTTATCAGGCGGTTCTGGACGCGATCCATGCTGAAAATCGGCCATGCGATTTGATCGTCGCAACGGGCGATCTGGCGCAGGATCAATCCTCCGCAGCCTATCAGCATTTCGCTGAGGGGATTGCGAGCTTTAGCGTGCCTTGCGTCTGGCTACCGGGCAATCACGATTTTCAACCTGCGATGTACAGCTCGCTTCAGGACGCGGGGATTTCACCGGCTAAATGTGTCTTTGTAGGTGAGCAGTGGCAAATCCTGCTCCTCGACAGTCAGGTGTTTGGCGTTCCGCACGGTGAGTTGAGCGACTATCAGCTCGACTGGCTGGAGACAAAACTGGCCGCCGAACCGGATCGCAATACGCTGCTGTTACTGCACCATCATCCGCTACCGGCGGGCTGTAGCTGGCTCGATCAGCACAGCTTGCGCAACTCTGCGGCGCTGGACAGCGTACTGATGAAATTTCCGCGCGTGAAAAATCTGCTGTGCGGGCACATTCATCAGGAACAGGATCTCGACTGGAACGGTCGCCGCCTGCTCGCGACGCCGTCCACCTGCGTGCAGTTTAAGCCCCACTGCGCTAACTTCACGCTGGACACCATCGCACCGGGCTGGCGCTGGCTGGAGCTGCATGCCGACGGCACGCTGACTACCGAAGTGTGCCGTCTGGCCGGCGCGCAGTTCCGCCCGGATACCGCTTCAGAAGGCTATTGATGTCGACGCTTCTCTATCTGCACGGGTTCAACAGCTCTCCGCGCTCGGCGAAAGCGACGCAGCTTCGCGAGTGGCTGCATGCGCATCATCCCGACGTGGAGATGATTATTCCGCAGCTGCCTCCTTATCCGGCGGACGCGGCAGAAATGCTGGAATCGATTGTGCTTGAACACGGCGGCGAATCGTTTGGCGTTGTCGGGTCGTCCCTCGGCGGCTACTACGCCACCTGGCTGTCGCAATGCTTTATGTTGCCTGCTGTCGTCGTCAACCCGGCGGTCCGGCCATTTGAGCTGTTAAGGGACTTTCTTGGCGAAAACGAGAACCCCTACACCGGCCAACAATATGTGCTAGAGTCACGCCATATTTACGATCTCAAAGTTATGCAGGTCGACCCGCTTGAAGCGCCCGATCTTATCTGGCTGCTGCAACAGACGGGAGATGAAGTGCTGGATTACCGCCAGGCAGTGGCGTATTACGCATCCTGCCGCCAGACTGTAGAAGAGGGCGGAAACCATGCTTTCACGGGCTTTGAAGATCATTTCACCCAGATTGTCGATTTTCTTGGACTGCACAGCCACTGACAATCAATGCGAATTGCTAGCTTAAATCATGACGCAAACCTATAACGCTGATGCCATTGAGGTACTCACCGGGCTTGAGCCGGTTCGCCGCCGCCCGGGGATGTACACCGATACGACGCGCCCAAACCACCTGGGCCAGGAAGTAATTGATAACAGCGTGGACGAAGCGCTGGCAGGCCATGCCAAACGCGTCGACGTTATCCTGCACGCCGATCAGTCGCTGGAGGTCATCGACGACGGCCGCGGCATGCCCGTGGATATCCACCCGGAAGAGGGTGTACCCGCCGTTGAGCTGATCCTCTGCCGTCTGCACGCGGGCGGTAAGTTCTCCAACAAAAACTACCAGTTCTCCGGTGGTTTGCACGGCGTGGGGATCTCCGTGGTTAACGCCCTGTCGAAACGCGTGGAAGTCAACGTCCGCCGCGACGGCCAGGTGTATAACATCGCGTTCGAAAACGGCGAAAAGGTGCAGGAGTTGCAGGTTGTCGGGACGTGCGGCAAACGCAACACCGGCACCAGCGTCCACTTCTGGCCTGACGAAAGCTTCTTCGACAGCCCGCGCTTTTCCGTTTCTCGCCTGACGCACCTGCTGAAAGCCAAAGCGGTGCTGTGCCCGGGCGTGGAAATCACCTTTAAAGATCACGTTAACAACACCGAGCAGAGCTGGCGCTACGAGAAGGGTCTGAACGACTATCTGTGTGAAGCGGTAAACGGCCTGCCGACCCTGCCGGAAAAACCGTTCGTCGGGAATTTCGAAGGCGACACCGAAGCGGTGGACTGGGCGCTGCTGTGGCTGCCTGAAGGCGGCGAGCTGCTGACGGAAAGCTACGTCAACCTGATCCCGACCATGCTCGGCGGTACGCACGTGAACGGCCTGCGTCAGGGGCTGCTGGATGCCATGCGCGAGTTTTGCGAATACCGCAACATTCTGCCGCGCGGCGTGAAGCTGTCCGCAGAAGATATCTGGGACCGCTGCGCCTACGTGCTTTCCGTGAAGATGCAGGATCCGCAGTTTGCCGGTCAGACCAAAGAGCGCCTCTCGTCGCGCCAGTGCGCGGCGTTCGTCTCCGGCGTGGTGAAAGATGCGTTTACCCTGTGGCTGAACCAGAACGTTCAGGCGGCAGAAATGCTGGCTGAAATGGCCATCTCCAGCGCCCAGCGCCGTCTGCGTGCCGCGAAAAAAGTGGTGCGTAAAAAGCTCACCAGCGGCCCCGCGCTGCCGGGCAAGCTGGCGGACTGTACCGCGCAGGATCTCAACCGCACCGAGCTGTTCCTGGTGGAAGGGGACTCGGCGGGCGGATCGGCCAAGCAGGCGCGGGATCGTGAATATCAGGCGATCATGCCGCTCAAGGGTAAGATCCTTAACACCTGGGAAGTCTCGTCTGATGAAGTGCTGGCCTCGCAGGAGGTACACGATATCTCCGTTGCGATCGGCATCGATCCGGACAGCGAGGATCTGAGCCAGCTGCGCTACGGCAAGATCTGCATCCTCGCGGATGCGGACTCCGATGGTCTGCACATCGCCACGCTGCTCTGCGCGCTGTTCGTGAAGCACTTCCGCACCCTGGTGAAAAACGGTCACGTCCACGTGGCGCTGCCGCCGCTGTACCGTATCGACCTCGGCAAAGAGGTTTACTACGCGCTGACGGAAGAAGAGAAAGCGGGCGTGCTGGAGCAGCTTAAGCGCAAGAAGGGCAAACCGAACGTTCAGCGCTTTAAAGGGCTGGGCGAGATGAACCCGATGCAGCTGCGCGAAACGACGCTGGATCCGAATACCCGCCGCCTGGTACAGCTGACCATCAGCGATGAAGATGAACAGCAGACCAACGCCGTAATGGATATGCTGCTGGCCAAGAAACGTTCGGAAGACCGACGTAACTGGCTTCAGGAGAAAGGCGACATGGCGGATATTGAAGCCTGATAAATCGTTTTGCGGATCTGTTTTTGTGCCCGGCGGCGCGACGCCTGCCGGGCCAAAAAAGCAGCTCAGCAAGATGAACGCTTTTTCCGGTACTGCAACGGCGTCTCGCCAATCCCCTTCTTAAACGCGCTGATAAACCACGTCACGTCAGAAAACCCCGCCCGGGATGCAATCTCGCGCACGCTCGCCTCGCTGTGCAGCAGCCACTCGCACGCCTTACGCAGCCGCAGCGTATTCAGGTAGTCGTGGATCTTTTCGCCCGTTTCCGCATGGAACTTTCGCGACACGTAGCTGCGTGATTTTCCCAGCTCCCCGGCCAGCGCATCCAGACGAAATTTCTCCTGATAATGCTCGTCGAGCCAGAACATCACCCGGCTGGCGATCCCCTGGCCGTTGCCCGGCTCGCCCTCGCTATCGTCAGGAAGCATCGCAAACAGGCTAATCAGCAGGCTGGCAATACTCTCGCTGTTCATCGGCGGGCTGTAGCAGCCAAACAGATGATCGATATGGTGATGGCAGTGGGCTAAATCGGCGACCCACGCCTCGGCGCCGCGGCGTGAAAGCCGCTCCAGCCGCTGCCGGGTCTGGGGAAAATCCCGCAGCACTTTCAGCACCGCGTGCCGATCGAGATGCACGATCGTGCGTCGGTAAATCGCCTCCGCCCGTTCGTCCACCATGACCTTATGCAGCGTAAACGGCGGGAAGAAAAACAGCCGTCCGGGGCGCATGGTGTAATGGCGATTATCAACAATCGCCACGCCAAAGCCCTCCTCCACGTAGAGGATCTCCAGACACTGATGCCAGTGATGGTAGCGTACGGTATTGGCAAACAGGCGGCTGAACGAGGCCACGGTATCGTTCAGGGTGATCGGTTCCAGAAGATCGGATGTCGGCGTGTCGCGCATAGTGCAATAAAACTCAACTTTTTCCCGTCTGACCGTCTTTATAAACCACCTTTTTAAATTTTCTCAACTGGAGGTTTATTCATCGTTCCTGCCTGTGACATGGCTAACATTTCTGCCCCGTACGGATTCACTATGCTTGGCCGCAGTTGATTACGAGGGCATGGCTATGTGCGCGGCAAACAAAGAAAAATCAAATCCGTTGTCTTCCCGCCGGGATGTGGTGGCGTCGTTGAATGTGCTTCTGGAAGCGCTGGATAAACAATTTCCGGCAAACCGATCACGATTCTCGCTGGGCGATACCTGTGCCCACTACGCAACGGACGTTGCGCAGATGGAGGGGCTTTCCCGTGCCCTGTGGGGGTTGTTTCCGCTGATGGCGTCCGGGGAAGGCACGCCGTTTTGCGAAAAGTACCTAACCGCCATTAAGCTCGGCACCGACCCGCAGAGCGCGGACTACTGGGGGGAAACCGGCCCGTACGACCAGCGTCTGGTCGAGATGGCGGCCTACGGTCTGGGGCTTGCTCTGCTGGGGGATAAGCTCACCGCCCGCTTTACCGGGCGCGAAGTCATGAACCTGCACGCGTGGCTTAACCAAATTACCGACGCGCAGATGCCGGACAGCAACTGGAACTATTTTGCCATTATGGTCCAGCTCGGCTTCCGGCGCGCCGGGCTGCCCTATGACCAGGCCGCCATCGATCGCCGCTTTGCGCTGATGGACGCCTACTACCTCGGCGACGGCTGGTATTCCGACGGCCCGGGCCGCCCGAAAGACTATTACATCTCCATGGCCTTCCACTTCTACGGCCTGATCTACGCCACCCTGAGCGACGACGAGGCGAGGGCCGAGGTGCTGCGCGAGCGCTCGCGTCTGTTCGCGGCAGGCTTTATCTACTGGTCCGCCGCCGATGGGGCCTCGGTGCCGTTTGGCCGCAGCCTGACCTACCGCTTCGCGATGGTCGCCTTCTGGAGCGCGGTCGCCTTTTCTCAGCTGGACGTCTTCACGCCGGGTATCGTGAAGGGCATTGTGCTGCGCCATCTGCGCTGGTGGCAGCAGCAGCCGATTACCGATCGTGACGGCATTCTGACCCTGGGATTTGCCTGTCCGAACCTGGCGATGTGCGAGGACTATAACTCCCCCGGCTCGCCGTACTGGGCGCTGAAAACGTACCTGATCCTGGCGCTGCCGGAGACGCATCCGTTCTGGCAGGCCGACGAGCAGCCGCTGCCCGTGCTGGCCGAAAAGCGCGCGATCCCGCACGCGCAGCAGATAATGATGCACTCGAAGGGCTCCCGGCACGTCACCATGCTCACCGCCGGCCAGCTGGAGCTGAACAACTACGTTAATACCGAAGCGAAATACACCAAGTTTGCCTACTCCAGCCGCTTTGGATTCACCATCGAGCGCGGGCGTTTTGGCCTGAAGCATGCCGCCTGCGATTCCATGCTGCTGCTGTCAGAGGGAGATAACTATTTCCGCGGCCGTCGCGAGTGCGAGGCGGTCCGGGTGGATGAAAATTACATTTTCTCGCGCTGGTCGCCGTGGCGCGACGTGCAGATTGCCACCTGGCAAATTCCGTTCGGAGAGTGGCACCTGCGTCTGCACCGTATCAGCAGCGCCCGCACGCTGCAAACCGTGGAGGGCGGCTTTGCGGTGATGAAAACGGACCACCAGCTGCGCGAGCGGGGATGTTATCTGAGTGCAGAAAACGGCAGCAGCGTGATTGTCGATCTCTCTCCCGCCATATCGCGCCAGCCGGACAGCATCGTCACGCCGCCGAACAGCAGCGTGATGTTCCCGGCGTGCGCCTCCATTCCGCTCTTAAAAACCGACATTCCACCAGGCGAGAGCTGGCTCTGTTGCGCCGTACTGGCCTGCGAAAAACCGTCATCTGCGGCCGCGCCGCAGCTGGACATAGCCCACAACCAGGTCGTCATTTGCGAGCCCGGAAGCGAACGTAAGCTGTCGTTCACATTATAAAAATCTGACCCCTACACGTCGGCGAGGATGTTATGAAAAGTACATCGACAACAAGCAGAACTGAATATTACAAAATAAGCAGCTTTATCTTTCTCTATTTCTTTACCTGGTCTGCCAGTATTGGCCTGCTGGCGATCTGGCTCGGCCAAAAAGCCAATCTTAGCGGGTCGGTGATTGGAACCGTCTTTGCGGTGAACGGGATATTCTCCGTTATTCTCAAACCGATCTACGGCTATATTCTCGATAAAATCGGCATGAGCAAATACCTGCTCTATTTTGTGGTTATCATGTCGGCCCTGATGGCGCCGTTCTTTATTTACGTATACCAGCCGCTGTTAATGTCTAACACCATGCTGGGGATTATTATCGGCGCGCTCTATTTAAGCTTTGCCTGGTATGCGGGCGTGGCGGCGTGTGAATCCTATTCCGACCGTTTCAGCCGCCTGAACGGCATGGAGTTCGGGCAAATTCGCATGTGGGGGTCGCTCGGCTGGGCGGTAGCTTCGTCCTTCTCCGGCCTGCTGTTTAACCTCTCACCGGCGTATAACTTTATTCTGGGCAGCGTGGCGTCGGTAGTAATGCTGATTGTCCTGCTGAGCCTGAAAGTGAACACTAACTCCGCTCACGCGGGCGACGTGCTGACGAAAGAGAAAATCGCTCCTGCGGACGTGTATGCCCTGCTGCGTAACCGTAAATTCTGGGCCTTCTGCCTGTACGTGGCGGGCGTGGCGTGGATGATGTTTATCGCCGAGCAGCAGTTCTCGCGCTATTTCGTCACCTTCTTCGACGATATTCATGAGGGCAACGCGGTATTTGGCTATCTCGGTACCGTTCAGTCGGGCATGGAATTTGTCATGTATATGGTGGTCCCGCTGTTTGTGAACTTTATTGGCGCCAAGCGCGGGCTGTTAATTGTCGGGCTGGTTGTCGGAGCGCGCCTGATTATTTCCGGCATGTGTGATTCGCACCTGCTGATTTCAGTACTCAAGCCGCTGTACGGCCTGGAAATATGCCTGCTGCTGGTGTCGGTATTTAAATATATCGCCGAGCATTTCGACAAGCGCGTAAATGCGACCATGTATTTACTCGGCTATCAGGCGATGCTGTACGTCGGTAACGTGGTGGTCTCTTCCCCGGCCGGCTATATGTACGACCGCATTGGCTTTGAGCACACCTATATCATTATGGGCGCTACGGCGCTGACCTTTACCCTTATTTCTGCCTTTACGCTATCCGCCTGCCAGAGCAAGTGGCGCGGAGCCCGCGCGCTGAACGTAGCAGAAACGTCAACCCGATAATTACGCCGTCAAAGAAGGAACCGAAATATGTTAAGTCGTATCAAAGAGGAACGTCTGTCCGTTATCGCCGCGCCCGTTGACGCCCGCGCATTCCGCGATGAACTGCATTCGGCGCGCGGCCATGTCCTCGAACTGATTAGCCGTCATTTAACGGCGTTCGGTGAGCGGTTTCCGGCAGAAACCTGCCAGCAAGGCTTTTATCCGCTGACGGACAACGTGGAGTGGACCACCAGCTTCTGGACCGGCCAGCTGTGGCTGGCGTGGGAGATGAGCGGCGATACAAGATTCCGCGAGATGGCGGAAAAACACGTCCGCTCGTTTGGCCTGCGCATCGCCGGGCGCAACGACACTAACACCCACGATTTAGGCTTCCTGTACACGCTCTCCTGCGTGGCAGCCTGGCGGCTGACCGGTAGCCGCGAGGCGCGCGGCTTCTCGCTGCTGGCGGCCGAAGCGCTGCTGGAGCGCTTCCATGAGAAGGCGAAGATCATCCAGGCGTGGGGCGATCTCTCGGATCCGGAACAGGCCGGGAGGATGATCATCGACTGCAACATGAACCTGCCGCTGCTCTACTGGGCGACGGAGCAGACGGGCGATCCGCGCTTCGCCGCGGCGGCAAAAGCGCACGTGATGCAGGCGGCGACGTACCTCATTCGTGACGATGCGTCCACGTTCCACACGTACTATATGGACGTATCGACCGGCGCGCCGCGCTACGGCAACACCCAGCAGGGGTATGCGGACGATTCCTGCTGGTCGCGCGGGCAGGCGTGGGGAATTTACGGCTTCCTGCTGAGCTATATCTATACCGGCGACGAGACGATGATTGCCCTGTCCAAACGGCTGGCGAACTACTTCCTCAACCGCCTGCCGGAAGATTACGTCTGCCACTGGGATCTGGCGCTGGTGGGCACCGATGCGCTGCGCGACGCCTCCTCGGCGGCGATTGCGGTGTGCGGACTGCTGGAGCTGGTAAAGCACCTGCCGGTTACGGATCCGGACCGGGAGCATTATCTGGAGTGGGCCAAAGGCATTATGTCATCGCTGACGAAGCACTACCTGATGGGCAAAGAGGAGAAGGGCAACGGGCTGTTGAAGCACTCGGTCTATCATCTGGCGAGCAACAAAGGCGTGGATGAGTGCGCAAGCTGGGGAGATTACTTCTACGTTGAGGCGCTGGTGCGTTTCACCCAGAGCTGGAAGCTGTACTGGTAACAGGCCGGGGCGTCACCACCCCATGACCTCTTTAATGACGCGCCGGTAGGGGGTGTCGAGCTGTGCCGGTACGCGGCGCATGTAGTCCTTCGCATGGCTGCGCGTCTGTCCGCTGAGGCTGTCGAGATAAGCGATAGCCTCTTCCACGGCAGGAATGCGGCCTTCCTGTGCGGCGCTTCTCGGCGGCAGGCCGGTCCAGATGAGCGCCTCTATTCCTCGCTCCCTCGCCCATGACGACAGCACACCCGCGCTGCATTCGGTTATCAGCAGCGAGCCGATACCATCGCAGCGATCGTCAGGAATGCCCTCCCGCTCGCGCAGGGCATCAGAGGCCACGCTCAGCGTTGTGGCGTCCAGCCATACCCAAAGCACCGGTACGGCGGGAGCATTCATGCAGATGGCGGTCGCCAGTTCGCCGCCATCGCCTACGCGGCAAAACTCGACGGGCAGCGACGGCCCGTCGGTGTGCCACTCACCGGCAATCGGTAACGCGCCGCTTTTCCAGATTAACGAACCCCAGCCAAGACAGGCTATTTTCATTCTGTTCCCCTGCGCGACGTGAACCCGTAGCCTCAGACGTTACGCCTTAGGAATACGCAGCGTCTGGCCGGGATAGATTTTATCCGGGCTGGAGAGCATCGGGCGGTTAGCCTCGAAAATCTTGTTGTACTGGTTGGCATCGCCGTACACGGTTTTGGAGATGGCGCTCAGGGTATCGCCGGATTTCACCGTGTAGTAGGTAGCTTCATCTTTGGCATCCGTGGCGGTGATGTTGTTCTCCACCTCGCTGACGCCTGCGATGTTGCCGACGGCGACCTGGATTTTTTCTTTCTGCTCCTGGGTCAGCCCGTCGCCCGTCACGCTGGCTTTGCCGTCGGTGACGTTAACCTGAACCTTATCTGAACCGGGAATGTTGAGTTTCTTGAGGTGCTCGGTGATTTTATCGCTCTGGCCTTTATGATCGGTCAGGTTATCCCACAGCTTTTCGCCTGCTTCTTTTACGAAGTTAAAAAGTCCCATTCCATCCTCCTGTTAATCATGAAGTCAGAATAAGCATAGCAGGTCAGAGAGATTTCCCTCTCCGAAAGGAGAGGGAAGGCAGGTTTTACACCCCTTGCTCCAGAATACGGATGTGGGTGTCCAGCACGTCACCCTTCACCGCGTCGCTCCACGCTTTCATGTGCGCGGTCTGCAAATGGGCTTCAAGGTGCGCGACGGTTTCCCACTGCTCAACCATGATGATTGAGTCTGGCGCGGTCGCCTGGAAGCTTGCGTCAGTCGCGGCATCCACCATCGGCGCGTAGCCGTGGCAGCCTTCTTCCTTCAGAACGGTCGGGATAATCTTCGCGAATTGATCCAGCACCGCCTGGCGGTGATGTTGGCCAGGACGCGTACGGATTTCAGCAATAACGGTAAGCATAATTAACTCCTTCTAATTCCAGGCTACCAGTTAAGCAAAAATTTCCGCGAGATGCTTGCGATATTCTGCGATATAGCGCGGGACGTCCGGCATTTTAATCACGTCGTTGACGATGAAGGTCGGCAGCGGGTCCATGCCCAGGAACTGGTTAGCCTTGTGGAACGGCAGGTACGCGCCGTCTACGCCCACGCCTTCGAAGAACTGATCGTTCTGGGTGAACGCTTCCAGAGGGGCGTTCCAGGTGAGGGAGAGCATATATTTTTTGCCCTGAATCAGGCCGCCCGAGCCGTATTTTTTAGACGCGTCGGAGCGGGTGCGGCCATCGCTGGCATACAGCGAACCGTGACCTTCGGTAAACACATCGTCCATGTATTTTTTCACGGTCCACGGTGCGCCCATCCACCAGCCCGGCATCTGCCAGATCACCACGTCGGCCCACAGGAAGTTCTGCACTTCGGCCTTCACGTCGTAGTCGCTGTCCGCGCGCACGACCTTAACATCATGCCCGGCGTCGCGCAGGAAACCGTCCGCGACCTCGGTCAGGGTGTCATTCAGCTGGCCTTTAGAGTGCGCAAATTCTTTTGCGCCGTTGATAATCAGAATGTTGCTCATTATTTGTCCTCGATGCTGAGAGTATGCCGGGTATTCTACGCGCGAGGACGGAGCGGAAAAATGAGCAAAATGTGCAAAGTCTTTTGCGATAAGCGCAATAATCCCTACCAGCTGACGGCCACCTCAAAGCCGCCTTCCGGGGCATTGCCCAGCGAAACGCGCATCCCGTGTAACGCCGCGATGCGCTTAACGATGGATAACCCCAGCCCGCTACCGGTGGCGTCCTGACCCGGCGGGCGATAAAAACGTTCGCCGATGCGCGCCAGCGCATCAGGAGAAATTCCCGCCCCGTTGTCGCGCACGGTAAAGCCCTGGGTATTCAGCGTTACGTCCACCACGCTGCCGCGCGGGCTGTAACGCACGGCGTTGTCCAGCAGGTTGCGCACCAGCAGGCTCAGCAGCAGCGGCTGCCCGTGGCGCATAACGTCCGGCGCGTTGACGTTAAGCCGAATATCAATACCCGCCTGCTGCGCCGGATGCCAGATATCCAGCACCGCGGATTGCAGTAAATCAGCCATCACAACGGGCTCTGCGTCATCCAGGTTATCCAGCGAATCCAGGCGCGACAGGGTGAGAAGCTGATCCACCAGCCGGGAGGCGCGGTCGATGCCCGCATGCAGCTGCCCCAGCGCTTTCGACTGCGCCTCGGGATCGTCGAGAGAAAGCTGCGCCACGTCGGTTTGCACCTTCAGCGCGGCCAGCGGGCTGCGCAGTTCGTGGGCGGCATCCGAGGTGAAGCGGCGCTCGCGGGCCATCATCTCCTGCGTACGGGCAAACAGATGGTTAAGCGCATCGAGCAGCGGGCGAACCTCCGTCGGCACGCCGCGCGTGGGCAGCGTATCGGTGGCATCCGGCGAACGCGAGCGCAGGGTTTGCGCCAGGTTTTTCAGCGGCTTCAGCTCCCGGCTCAGCAGGACAATCAGCAACAGCAGCATGACGGGCAGCGCCACCAGCCATGGCGTCAGCTGCGAGCTGACCACGTCCAGCGCCATATCCTGCCGGTACTCCCACTCCTGGCCGACCACCACGCGGTATTTTCCGTCCGGTGAGGTGAGCCACAGAAAACGCCACGTGTCGTTATCATCCTGCAGCCGGCCGTCATCAAATCCATCGCGGCGGTAGTGATAAGGAATGTCGCGCCCGTTCTCACCGTCGTTAAGCACCATGTGGCCGTCGGCGGTGAAGATCGCAAAGGCCAGCGCATCGTCGTCGAGATGGCCGTGTCGGGCTTTTTTCGGCACCTCGCGCATGCGTTCCGGCGCGCGGAGCTCGTCCACATCCATCGTCAGCAGCCGTTTGGCAAACAGCATCTGCTGGGTATCAAACAGCTTATCCAGCTTTTCAGCGGTTTGATGCCAGGCCACCACGCTCGCAGCAAACCATGCCGCCAGGGAAAGCAGCAAAAAGAGGAGCGTCAGGCGCAGCTTCAGGCTCAGGCGTTCGGTCAGTTTCATGCGTCACCCAGGGTATAACCGATGCCGTGCACGGTGCGGATAAACTCGCTGCCGAGCTTGCGGCGTAAATGATGTACGTGGACTTCGACGGCGTTGCTGGAGACCTCATCGTCCCAGCTGTAGAGCTTCTCTTCGATGGCCCTGCGCGGCAGCACGCGGCCCGCGTTGCGCATCAGCAGCTCCAGCAGGGCGAACTCTTTCGGCTTAAGCACCAGCGTTTCGCCATCCAGCCTGGCGACGAGGCTTGTCGGATCGAGCGTAACCCTGCCGTGACGCAGCTCGCTGCGCGTCTGGCCGTGGCTGCGGCGAACCAGCGCCTCGAGCCGGGCCGCCACCTCAATCAGCGCGAACGGCTTACACAGGTAATCGTCCGCCCCCAGGCGTAAACCTTCGACCCGCTGGTTCAGCGCGTCCCGCGCCGTCAGGATCAGGACCGGTTCGCTGCGCCCGCTTTCGCGCCAGGCGCGCAGGACGGCAAGCCCGTCGATTTCCGGCAGCGTCAGATCCAGCACCACCGCATCATACGGCGCGCTATACAGGGCTGCTTGTCCGGTTTTACCGTCGCTGAACCAGTCCACGCTAAAGCCCATTTTGCTTAAGCCTGCTTTAATGCCGTCGCCAATTAGCCTGTCGTCTTCTACCAGTAAAATGCGCATATTCCCTCCCTGATGCCGTCAGTAAACCCTCCGCAGGCACGCGCTGTACAGTAAAAATAAATAAATTTTTCCCTTAAGAAGTTGTTAAGGTTTACCCTGTTTAATGGATTGTGAAACGACATTAAAGGGAGATATTAATATGAAAAAATACGCTGCACTTGCCGCTATCATGATGATGACCACTGCCCCTGTATTTGCTGCACAGGGTGGCTTTAGTGGCCCATCTGCGACACAGAACCAGACGCAAACCCAGCAGGGTGGCTTTGTCGATAACAACGCCAACCTTACTACCGCGGCTAAAGTTAAGGATATGAAGGACGACAGCTGGGTGAAGCTGCGCGGTAACATTACCGAGCGCCTGTCCGATGACCGTTACACCTTCCGCGATGAAAGCGGTACGGTGGTGGTTGAGATTGACCACAAGAACTGGAACGGCGTGACCGTAACGCCACAGGATAAGGTTGAACTCCAGGGTAAAATCGACAAAGACTGGAACGAGTTTGAAATCGACGTGAAGCAGGTTATCAAGCTGAACAAATAACCCATAAAGGGCCGCCGATGCGGCCCTTTTTCTTTGTGACTCAACTCGCCAGATGAGGTAGTATCTGCGGCAATATTGCCTGAAACCCATCGGTTTCTGAGTTGAGGAATCACACGTAATGAGCGATATGGCAGAGCGCCTCGCGCTACATGAATTCACGGAAAACGCTTACCTGAACTACTCCATGTACGTCATCATGGACAGGGCGTTGCCGTTTATCGGGGATGGCCTGAAGCCCGTTCAGCGCCGCATCGTCTATGCGATGTCCGAGCTGGGGCTGAACGCCACCGCCAAGTTTAAGAAGTCTGCCCGTACCGTCGGTGACGTGCTGGGTAAATACCATCCGCACGGCGACAGCGCCTGCTACGAAGCGATGGTGCTGATGGCGCAGCCGTTCTCTTACCGTTATCCGCTGGTGGACGGTCAGGGGAACTGGGGGGCACCGGACGATCCGAAATCCTTCGCGGCGATGCGTTATACCGAATCCCGTCTGTCTAAATATGCCGAAGTGCTGCTGGGCGAGCTGGGGCAGGGCACGGTCGACTGGGTACCTAACTTTGACGGCACCCTGCAGGAGCCGAAAATGCTGCCTGCGCGTCTGCCGAACATCCTGCTGAACGGGACGACCGGTATTGCCGTCGGCATGGCGACGGACATCCCGCCGCACAACCTGCGTGAAGTGGCGAAAGCCGCCATCACCCTGATTGAACAGCCGAAAACCTCGCTGGACGAGCTGCTGGATATCGTGCAGGGGCCGGACTACCCGACCGAAGCCGAGATCATCACCTCGCGCGCTGAAATCCGCAAAATCTACCAGAACGGTCGCGGCTCCGTGCGCATGCGCGCGGTGTGGACCAAAGAGGACGGCGCCGTGGTGATCACCGCGCTGCCGCACCAGGTCTCCGGTGCGAAGGTGCTGGAGCAGATTGCCTCCCAGATGCGCAATAAAAAGCTGCCGATGGTGGACGACCTGCGCGACGAATCGGACCACGAGAACCCGACCCGTCTGGTGATTGTGCCGCGCTCCAACCGCGTGGACATGGAGCAGGTGATGAACCACCTGTTCGCCACCACCGATCTGGAAAAAAGCTACCGCATCAACCTGAATATGATTGGTCTGGACGGTCGTCCGGCGGTGAAAAACCTGCTGGAGATCCTCACCGAATGGCTGGCCTTCCGCCGCGATACGGTGCGCCGTCGTCTGAACCATCGTCTGGAGAAGGTGCTGAAGCGCCTGCATATCCTCGAAGGTTTGCTGGTGGCGTTCCTCAATATCGATGAAGTGATCGAAATCATCCGTACCGAGGACGAGCCGAAGCCCGCGCTGATGTCGCGCTTTGGTATCAGCGAAACCCAGGCCGAAGCGATCCTCGAACTGAAGCTGCGCCATCTCGCTAAGCTGGAAGAGATGAAGATCCGCGGCGAGCAGAACGAGCTGGAAAAAGAGCGCGATCAGCTGCAGGCGATCCTCGCGTCCGAGCGCAAGATGAACACCCTGCTGAAGAAAGAGCTGCAGGCCGATGCCGACGCCTTTGGCGACGACCGTCGCTCTCCGCTGCACGAGCGCGAAGAGGCGAAGGCGATGAACGAGCACGACATGCTGCCGTCCGAGCCGGTGACCATTGTTCTTTCCCAGAGCGGCTGGGTGCGTAGCGCCAAGGGCCACGATATCGACGCGCCGGGCCTGAGCTATAAATCCGGCGACAGCTTCAAGGCGGCGGTGAAGGGCAAGAGCAACCAGCCGGTGGCGTTTATCGACTCCACGGGCCGCAGCTACGCCATCGATCCGATCACGCTGCCGTCCGCGCGCGGCCAGGGCGAACCGCTGACCGGCAAGCTGACGCTGCCGCCGGGCGCCACCGTTGACCATATGCTGATGGAGGCCGACGAGCAAAAACTGTTGATGGCTTCTGACGCGGGCTATGGCTTTATCTGTACCTTTAACGATCTGGTGTCGCGCAACCGGGCCGGTAAAGCGCTGATCAGCCTGCCGGATAACGCGCACGTTATGCCGCCGCTGATCATCGAGGACGAAAGCGACATGCTGCTGGCGATCACCGCAGCCGGACGTATGCTGATGTTCCCGGTCAGCGATCTGCCGGAGCTGTCGAAAGGGAAGGGCAACAAGATAATCAGCATCCCTTCAGCGGAAGCGGCAAAAGGCGAAGATGGCCTGGCGCATCTCTTCCTGCTGCCGCCGCAGAGCACGCTGACCATTCATGTCGGCAAGCGTAAGATCAAACTGCGTCCGGAAGAGCTGCAGAAGGTGGTTGGCGAGCGCGGACGACGCGGCTCGCTGATGCGCGGCCTGCAGCGAATCGACCGCGTGGAGATCGACTCACCGGCGCGCAGCACGGCGGGTGACAGCGAAGAGTAACCTGTTTTCTCCCCCTCTGTTCCGGAGGGGGCATTTCCATAAAATTTCCCGTAAAAACGTTGTTAATTCGTGCGTTGCGATTAACAATACGCGCTCGTAATAAAGTCCTTACCTGGCCACAGGTGAAGTATAATTGTCAGCTGTCAGGGCTTCAGAGGTCGCTATGCTATACATTGTTCGTCTCATTCTTACCGTTATCTACTGCATTCTGGTCTGCATTTTCGGATCTATTTACTGCCTGTTCAGCCCGCGTAATCCAAAGCATGTCGCGACGTTTGGCCACATGTTTGGTCGCCTGGCCCCGCTGTTTGGCCTGAAGGTTGAAAAGCGTCTGCCTGAAGGGGCGGAAAATTTCGGTAACGCCATCTATATCGCTAACCATCAGAACAACTACGATATGGTGACGGCCTCAAATATTGTTCTCCCGCCGACCGTGACCGTCGGGAAAAAGAGCCTGCTGTGGATCCCGTTTTTTGGCCAGCTGTACTGGTTAACCGGTAACCTGCTGATCGACCGTAATAACCGCGCAAAAGCGCATGGCACTATTGCGGAAGTCGTGGATCAGTTTAAAAAGCGTCGGATCTCAATCTGGATGTTCCCGGAAGGGACGCGCAGCCGCGGGCGCGGCCTGCTGCCGTTCAAGACCGGTGCGTTTCATGCGGCAATTGCGGCGGGCGTTCCAATTATTCCCGTGTGCGTTTCCAATACATCGAATAAGATTAATCTTAACCGCCTGAAGAACGGACTGGTGATTGTCGAAATGCTGCCGCCGGTGGATACCACCAAATACGGTAAAGACCAGGTGCGCGAGCTGGCCACGCACTGCCGCGAGCTGATGGCTCAGCATATTGCGCAGCTCGACAAAGAAGTTGCAGAGCGAGAAGCCGCCGGTAAGATTTAACCCGGCGTTGTAGAAGGGAAAACGAATTCCCGCGTTGTTAGTCGTTTCAGATGGAGCTTATATGTCACTCAGTCGGCGTCAGTTTATTCAGGCTTCGGGTATCGCCCTTTGTGCGGGTGCGATGCCGCGGACAGCCAGCGCCGCCGGGCAGCAGCAGCCGCTGCCCATTCCGCCGTTGATTGAATCCCGTCGCGGACAGCCGCTGTTCCTCACGCTTCAGCGTAGCCACTGGTCCTTTACCCAGGGAACGCGCGCGCCGGTATGGGGCATTAACGGGCGCTACCTTGGACCGACCATTCGCGTGTGGACTGGCGATGACGTTAAGCTGATTTACAGCAACCGTACGACTGAAAATGTTGCCATGACCGTCAGCGGGCTACAGGTGCCGGGGCCGCTGATTGGCGGCGCGGCGCGCATGATGTCGCCGAATGCTGACTGGGCGCCTGTTCTGCCTATCCGTCAGAGCGCCGCGACCCTGTGGTATCACGCCAATACGCCGAACCGTACCGCCCAGCAGGTGTATAACGGCCTGGCCGGGATGTGGCTGATTGAAGATGAGGTCAGCAAAACGCTGCCGATCCCGAATCACTACGGCGTCGATGATTTCCCGGTGATTATTCAGGACAAGCGCCTGGATAACTTTGGTACCCCGGAGTACAGCGAGCCGGGCAGCGGCGGCTTTGTGGGCGATACGCTGCTGGTTAACGGCGCGCAAAGCCCGTATGTCGAAGTGTCGCGCGGCTGGGTGCGTCTGCGTCTGCTGAATGCCTCCAACTCGCGCCGCTATCAGCTCCAGATGAGCGACGGCCGTGCCCTGCACGTTATTTCGGGCGATCAGGGGCTGCTGCCTGCGCCGGTGTCGGTTAAACAGCTGTCGCTGGCCCCGGGCGAGCGTCGCGAAATCCTGGTGGATATGACCAACGGGGATGAAGTCTCCGTAACCTGCGGTGAAGCGGCAAGCATTGTCGACCGTATTCGCGGCTTCTTTGAGCCGTCGAGCATTCTGGTCTCGACGCTGGTGCTGACGCTGCGGCCGACCGGCCTGTTGCCGCTGGTCACCGACAGCCTGCCGATGCGCCTGCTGCCGCAGGAGATCGTAACCGGACCGGCGGTGCGCAGCCGCGATATCAGCCTGGGCGACGATCCGGGCATCAACGGCGCGCTGTGGGACGTTAACCGCATTGATATTACCGCTCAGCAGGGAACCTGGGAGCGCTGGACCGTCCGCTCGGACATGCCCCAGTCGTTCCATATTGAAGGTGTGGCATTCCTGATCCGCAACGTGAACGGCGCCATGCCGTTCCCGGAAGACAGGGGCTGGAAAGACACCGTCTGGGTGGATGGGCAGGTTGAGCTGCTTGTTTACTACGGTCAGCCGTCATGGCCGCACTTCCCGTTCCTGTTCCACAGCCAGACGCTGGAAATGATGGACAGGGGATCGGTAGGGCAGATGCTGGTTAATCCGGCGCCGTAAATTTTACCCCTCACCCCGGCCCTCTCCCCATAGGGGCGAGGGTGAAAGACCGCTCCGGGCATCCCCTCTCCCCTTTGGGGAGAGGGTTAGGGTGAGGGGGCAACAGCCCGCACAATACCCCTTCAATTCCCCCAACGATCCAGCGTATAATCCCGCTCCTTTTGTCTATTTTTTCTTCGGAAGCATTATGAGCGCAATTTCCCTGATCCAGCCGGATCGCGACCTCTTCTCCTGGCCCCAGTACTGGGCAGCCTGCTTTGGACCGGCGCCTTTCCTGCCGATGTCCCGTGAAGAGATGGACCAGCTGGGCTGGGACAGCTGCGATATTATTCTGGTGACGGGCGATGCGTACGTCGATCACCCGAGCTTTGGCATGGCGATCTGCGGCCGTATGCTTGAGGCCCAGGGCTTCCGCGTGGGGATCATCTCCCAGCCTGACTGGAACAGCAAAGACGACTTTATGCGTCTGGGCAAGCCGAACCTGTTCTTCGGCGTGACCGCAGGCAACATGGACTCCATGATCAACCGCTACACCGCCGACCGTAAGCTGCGCCATGACGATGCCTATACCGCAGATAACGTGGCCGGTAAACGTCCCGATCGCGCGACCCTCGTCTACACCCAGCGATGCAAAGAAGCATGGAAAGACGTGCCGGTGATCCTGGGCGGCATTGAGGCGAGCCTGCGCCGTACCGCGCACTACGACTACTGGTCCGATACCGTGCGTCGTTCGGTGCTGGTGGATTCGAAAGCCGACATGCTGATCTTCGGCAACGGCGAGCGTCCGCTGGTGGAGGTGGCGCACCGTCTGGCCCAGGGTGAGCCCGTCAGCGAGATCCGCGACGTGCGTAACACCGCGATCATGGTGAAAGAGGCCCTGCCGGGCTGGAGCGGGGTGGACTCCCGCATCATCGATATGCCGGGCAAAATTGACCCGATCCCGCATCCGTACGGTGACGATCTGCCGTGTGCGGATAACAAACCGGTTGAGCCAAAGAAAGCCGAAGCGAAGGCCGTGGTGGTGCAGCCGCCGCGTCCGAAGCCGTGGGAAAAAACCTACGTGCTGCTGCCGTCTTACGAGAAAGTGAAAAGCGATAAGGTGCTCTACGCCCACGCGTCGCGCATTTTGCATCACGAAACCAACCCGGGCTGCGCGCGCGCGCTGATGCAAAAGCACGGCGAGCGCTATATCTGGGTTAACCCGCCGGCGATCCCGCTCTCTACCGAAGAGATGGACAGCGTCTTTGCCCTGCCGTACAAGCGCGTTCCGCATCCATCCTACGGCAACAGCCGCATTCCGGCGTACGAGATGATCCGCTTCTCGGTTAACATCATGCGCGGCTGCTTCGGCGGATGCTCCTTCTGCTCGATCACCGAGCACGAAGGCCGCATCATCCAGAGCCGCTCCGAAGAGTCGATCGTAAACGAGATCGAAGCGATTCGCGACACGGTGCCCGGTTTTACCGGCGTGATCTCCGACCTGGGTGGTCCAACCGCGAACATGTATATGCTGCGCTGCAAGTCGCCGCGCGCGGAGCAGACCTGCCGTCGTCTCTCCTGCGTCTATCCGAGCATTTGCGAGCATATGGACACCAACCACGAGCCGACGATCAGCCTCTACCGTCGCGCGCGCGATCTCAAAGGCATCAAAAAGATCCTGATCGCATCGGGCGTGCGTTACGACATCGCCGTGGAAGATCCGCGCTACATCAAAGAGCTGGCCACGCACCACGTTGGCGGCTATCTGAAGATCGCCCCGGAGCACACCGAGGAAGGCCCGCTGTCCAAAATGATGAAGCCGGGCATGGGCAGCTACGATCGCTTTAAGCAGCTGTTCGACACCTACTCAAAACAGGCGGGCAAAGAGCAGTATCTGATCCCCTACTTCATCTCCGCGCACCCCGGCACGCGTGATGAGGACATGGTAAACCTGGCGCTGTGGCTGAAGCAGCGTCGATTCCGTCTGGACCAGGTGCAGAACTTCTATCCGTCACCGCTCGCCAACTCGACGACCATGTATTACACCGGCAAGAACCCGCTGAGTAAGATCGGCTACAAGAGCGAAGACGTGGTGGTGCCGAAAGGGGATAAGCAGCGCCGTCTGCATAAAGCGCTGCTGCGTTATCACGACCCGAAAAACTGGCCGCTGATCCGCCAGGCGCTGGAGGAGATGGGCAAAAAGCACCTGATTGGCTCACGCCGCGACTGCCTGGTGCCGGCGCCTACGCTTGAAGAGATGCGCGAAGCGCGCCGCCAGAACCGCAATACGCGCCCGGCGCTGACCAAGCACACGCCGATTGTGCATCAGCGTTCGAACGGTGGGGCGGGGACGAAAAAAGCGGGAAAACGTAAGATCGGATAACGATGACCCCCTCACCCTAACCCTCGAGAGGGAACTTGAACACCCTCTCCCCGTGGGGGAGGGCAGGGTGAGGGGAAAAACCTACCCGCCAAACTGATCCGGATCCGGCCCTAAACGCTTACCCTGATCCAGCTTCGCAATTTCTCCCAGCTCGTCTTTATCCAGGCGGAAATCCCAGACGTCGAAGTTCTCGGCGATGCGCGACGGCGTTACTGATTTCGGGATCACCACCAGGCCGCTGTCCAGATGCCAGCGAATAACAATCTGTGCCGGGGTTTTGCCGTACTTATCCGCCAGTTCGCGGATGATTTTCTGGTCGAACACCCCTTCGCCGCCCTGCGCCAGCGGGCTCCAGGATTCGGTCTGGATCTTGTGCGTGGCGTTCCAGGAGTGAAGCTGGCGCTGCTGCATCAGCGGGTGCAGCTCAATCTGGTTAATCACCGGTGCGACGCCCGTTTCATCTATCAGGCGCTGGAGGTGATGAACCTGGAAGTTACAGACGCCGATGCTTTTTATCAGCCCCTCTTTTTGCAGCTCAATCATCCCTTTCCAGGCGTCAACGTAATGGTCGATAGCCGGAACCGGCCAGTGCATCAGATAAAGATCGACGAAATCGAGCTGGAGCTTCTCCAGGCTTTCGTGCAGGGCTTCGCGGGGGCGCTTTTGATCGTCGTTCCACAGTTTGGTGGTAATGAATAACTCTTCGCGGGGAACGCCGGCGCTGGCGAGTGCCGCACCTACGCCGTCCTCGTTTTTGTAGGCGGCAGCGGTATCAATGGACCGATAGCCGACTTCCAGGGCTTTATGAATGGCGGAGACGACCTCGTCGTTACCGGCTTTCCATACACCTAGCCCCAACTGGGGCATCACGTTGCCATCCTGCAGCTTGATTACGGTTTGGTTTGCCATTTTTCCTCCTTCAGGTGCTCATCGCCGGAGGGAACCTCCGACGATGTGGTGTGCATTAAGTCTGGACGAAATGTCAAAAAACGAAAGTCAGGATCCTAAAAACGCCTAGCGTGCCGCTTCGTAAATGCGACGGCTAACGTCAAGGGTGATATCGCCGTGCTCGCCGATCTGGGTCATGCCGTGGGCTTCCAGCTTCGCCAGCAGGGCAGGGATGGAGCTACCGTCCAGGCCGTAGTCTGAGAGACGGGTTGGCACGCCCAGGCTTTCAAAGAAGTGACGGGTTGCTTCAATTGCGGCATCGATGCGTGCATCGTCATCACCTTCAGTGATGTTCCATACGCGCTCGGCGTATTGCAGCAGCTTGGCGCGTTTGGCGTCACGTTTTTCGTTCCACAGTGCAGGCAGAACTACCGCCAGCGTCTGGGCGTGATCCAGACCATGCATCGCCGTCAGCTCGTGGCCGAGCATGTGGGTTGCCCAGTCCTGCGGCACGCCGGCACCGATCAGGCCGTTCAGCGCCTGCGTGGCAGCCCACATCACGTTGGCGCGCACGTCGTAGTTTTCAGGCTCTTTGAGCGCTTTCGGACCTTCTTCAATCAGGGTCAGCAAAATGCCTTCCGCGAAACGATCCTGAATTTTGGCATTGACCGGGTACGTGACGTATTGCTCAACGGTATGCACAAAAGCGTCGACCACGCCGTTCGCCACCTGGCGCGCGGGCAGGGTGTAGGTGTAAACCGGATCCAGGATGGCGAACACGGGCTGAACGTGTTCGTTCATAAAGGCCTGCTTGTCGCCGGTGGTTTTACGGGAGATCACCGCGCCTTTGTTGGACTCTGAACCGGTGGCCGGCAGGGTCAGCACTGAACCCATCGGGATTGCGCGGGTAATGTCGCTGCCGCCCGTTTCCAGAATGTGCCACGGATCGACGCCGTCAGCGTAATGCGCCGCCGCCGCGATAAATTTGGTGCCGTCCAGGACGGAGCCGCCGCCCACCGCCAGCAGGAAGGTGATCTGCTCGTCGCGGGCGATTTTCACCGCGTTCATCAGCGTTTCGTAAGACGGGTTTGGCTCGATACCGCCGAACTCGCGCACGTCCAGACCCTCCAGGGCGCTGTAAACCTGATCCAGCACGCCGGTTTTTTTCACGCTGCCGCCGCCGTAGGTGATCAGCACGCGGGCATCCGTCGGGATCTGCGCGCGCAGCTCAGCGATAGCGTTTTTACCAAACAGAATGCGGGTTGGGGTGTGAAGGTTAAAGTTGTTCATTGCTCGTTCCCTTTAGTGGGTGAAAAATCGTGGTGGCGCAGAAGGCAACCTGATGCTGCACATTGTGGCGGGCAGGCGCTATCCTCTCAATGCACATTCCTGCCGATGTCTTGCCCATTTCTACAGCGCGCTGGAGAAACGGAACGAAAATGCGCACACTAATAGCGTCGGAAACCGTACCCGGAGTAATTAAAAATGGACCGTGATGCTATCTGCCGTCAGCTAACGTCTCAGATTAAGAGACTGATAGATAATGGAAATAACGCAGCCGAACTGCTGCCGGATATCCGGCTGCTCTACGGCACTCAGCCCGGGACGCGCACCCCGGTGATGTATCAGCCAGGCATCGTTTTTCTCTTTTCAGGCCATAAGATTGGCTATATCAACGAGCGCGTGTTCCGTTACGACACCAATGAATATCTGCTTCTTACGGTACCTTTACCCTTCGAATGTGAAACTTTCGCGACGGAGGAGGTGCCCCTGGCAGGCATCCGCGTCAACGTCGACATTCTCCAGCTGCAGGAGCTGCTGATGGATATCGGGGAAGATGAGCTTTTTCGGCCGTCGATGGCGGCAAGCGGCATCAACTCGGCAACGCTGTCGGATGACATCCTCTGTGCCATCGAGCGTCTGCTGGACGTAATGGACAGGCCGCTGGATGCGCGTATTCTCGGGAAGCAGATTATCCGCGAAATTCTTTACCACGTGCTGCTCGGGCCGGGCGGCGGGGCGCTGCTGGCGCTGGTAAGCCGCCAGACGCACTTTAGCCTGATTAGCCGCGTGCTGAAGCGCATCGAGAGCCAGTACACGGAAAACCTCAGCGTTGACCAGCTGGCGGCGGAAGCCAACATGAGCGTCTCGGCGTTTCACCATAACTTTAAATCCGTTACCAGCACGTCGCCGTTGCAGTATCTCAAAACCTACCGTCTGCATAAGGCGCGCATGCTGATGATCCACGACGGCATGAAGGCCAGCGCGGCGGCGATGCGGGTTGGGTATGAAAGCGCCTCGCAGTTCAGTCGGGAATTTAAGCGCTACTTCGGCGTTACGCCGGGGGAGGATGCGTCGCGCATCAGAACGATGCAGGGCGCTTAGGCTTTTGATTCTCTCCCCACGGGGAGAGAATCAGGATGGGGAATCAGGCGCTGCAATACTTCTTCTTAATCACCACCGCGATTGTGCCGACCAGGCCCGCAACCAGCAGGAAGATCGGCAGCACCATCAGGAACGTCATCACCTGGTCTTCATGGCGCTTAACAAACGGGATCATGTTCAGCGCGTAGCCGAGCGTGGTTACCACGCCCACCCAGAGCAGGGCGCTCAGCCAGTTGAAGAACTGGAAGCGGCGGTTGGACAGGCCCGATATGCCCGCCATCGTAGGCAACAGGGTGCGAACAAACGCCAGAAAACGCCCGGCGAGCAGCGCCAGCAGGCCGTGGCGGTCAAACATGCAGGTGGCGCGCTGGTGATATTTATGCGGCAGCTGTGCCAGCCAGCCTTTCACCACGCGGGTGTTTCCAAGCCAGCGCCCCTGAAGGTAGCTCAGCCAGCAGCCGAGGCTGGCCGCCGAGGTGAGGATCACCATTGTCGGGGCGAAGTCCATCACCCCCTTGCCGATCAACGCCCCAGCGAGCAGAAGCAGGCTGTCGCCGGGTAAAAATGAGGCTGGCAGTAGTCCATTCTCCAGAAACAGCGTCGCGAACATCACGAAATAGACAATCCCGACGACGTGCGGGTCCGCCAGCGCGGCAAAATCGTGTTGCCAGAGCGCCGTGATGATATTTTGAATAACAGCCATGGACTTTCCTGTGGAACAGCAGATATAACGCTATTGTACTCCCAAATTGGCCTGTCGGGGTTGATCGCAGGCGCATCTCATACAGACTTTTCCGCTTGCGGTGTTCAGAATGGCGTCCGGGGCGTACATTTCAGCCAGCACTTTACACGATGCGCTCAAATCCTGCCGATAAATCCGCAATTAAATCGTCCACATTTTCCAGCCCGATATGCAGGCGGATCAGGGTTCCTTCGAAGTCCACTTCGCCGCCCGGGCGCAGTGCCGCAATCTGTTCCGGCTGGTTAGGCAGGATCAGGGATTCGAATCCACCCCATGAATAGGCCATGCTGAAGAGGGTAAAGTTATCCAGATAGCGTGCCAGCTCGGCGTCATTGAGCCGCTTTTTAAGAACGAAAGAGAACAGCCCGCTGCTGCCCGTAAAGTCACGTTGCCAGTATTCGTGTCCTTTGCTGCCTGCCAGCGCCGGATGGTTAACGCGCTCCACCTGCGGGTGCAGGGCCAGCCACTGCGCGATTTGCAGGCTGCTCTCATGATGCTGGCGCAGGCGCACGCCGAGCGTGCGGATACCGCGGCTGGTCATGTAGGCGGTATCGGCGTCCACCATCTGCCCCATCAGGTAGGCATTTTCACGCAGCTGGTCCCAGCAGCGGGCGTTGGAAACCGCCGTGCCAATCATGGCGTCGGAGTGACCAATCAGGTATTTGGTGGCCGCCTGAATGGAGATATCAACGTCAAACTCCAGCGCTTTAAACAGCACGCCCGCCGCCCAGGTGTTGTCGATCATCACGATCGCTTCCGGTGCTTTACTGCGCACCGCCTTCACGATGGCCGGGACGTCATGGACTTCCATGGTGATGGAGCCGGGAGATTCCAGAAACACCACGCGCGTGTTGGGCTGAATATGGTCGGCAATGCCGGCCCCAATCAGCGGATCGAACCAGCTGGTGGTGACGCCGAGCTTGCTGAGGATTTTGGTGCAGAAGTCCTGGCTTGGCTCGTAGGCGGTATTGGTCATCAGGACATGGTCGCCCTGTTCCACAAACGCCAGGATGGTATTGGCAACCGCCGCCGCGCCGCACGGGAACAGCGCGCAGCCCGCGCCGCCCTCCAGTTCGCACATGGCCTCCTGCAGCGAGAAGTGGGTTAGCGTGCCGCGACGACCGTAAAACAGCCCGCCCTTCGCGCGATTGCGCGTGGCGATTTTTTTATCCTCAACGGTATCAAACACCAGCGACGAGGCGCGCTGTATCACGCTGTTGACCGAGCCCTGGGTGTATTTTTTGCTGCGTCCTGCCTGCACCAGCGTGGTCTCAAGCTGCTTCTTAGTCATGTTCGCCAACCCTATTTTTATACGTCTGGACGTCCAGACTACCACGATTGCAAAAATGTGCATCCGCATGCTTATCGAATAAGCAGAAAATATTATTAAAAATACGCATAAAAAATTTTTACTGCGTAAGCGCAAGGAAAGTGAGCGAAAATTACGGCACTATGTAAATACTAATGAGAACTACTATCAATTCGACGACGTTTTGATATTATTACGTTCAGATTTTGTGATTTGCGTCCTGGAGATACAGAGTGGGTAATAATTTGATGCAGACGGATCTCTCCGTTTGGGGCATGTATCAACATGCTGACATCGTAGTTAAGATTGTGATGATCGGCCTGATTCTGGCGTCCGTGATCACCTGGGCTATCTTCTTCAGCAAGAGCGCCGAACTTCTTTCACAAAAGCGCCGCCTCAAGCGTGAGCAGAAGCAGCTGGCAGAAGCCCGCTCTCTGGATCAGGCTTCTGATATAACCTCGTCCTTCCATGCGAAAAGCCTGACCACCCTGTTAGTGAACGAAGCTCAGAACGAGTTGGAACTCTCCGCAGGCAGTGAAGATAACGAAGGCATTAAAGAGCGTACCGGCTTCCGTCTGGAACGTCGCGTTGCTGCCGTTGGCCGTCATATGGGCCGCGGTAACGGCTATCTGGCGACTATCGGCGCTATCTCCCCGTTCGTCGGCCTGTTCGGTACCGTCTGGGGCATCATGAACAGCTTTATCGGCATCGCCCAGACGCAGACCACTAACCTGGCGGTGGTTGCGCCGGGTATCGCAGAAGCGCTGCTGGCAACGGCTATCGGCCTGGTCGCCGCTATCCCGGCGGTCGTTATCTATAACATCTTTGCCCGCATGATTGGCAGTTACAAAGCCACCCTGGGCGACGTTGCCGCGCAGGTTCTGCTGCTGCAAAGCCGCGATCTGGACCTGAACGCCAGCGCCGTTAAGCCGGTGCATGCGGCGTCCAAACTGCGCGTAGGTTGATTGTATGGCAATGCGTCTTAATGAAAATCTGGACGATAACGGCGAAATGCATGAAATCAACGTGACGCCGTTCATCGACGTTATGCTGGTTCTGCTGATTATCTTTATGGTTGCCGCGCCGCTGGCGACGGTGGACGTGAAGGTGAATCTGCCCGCGTCCTCCAGCCAGCCGCAGCCGCGTCCGGAAAAGCCTATCTACCTGTCGGTGAAGGCGGATAAATCCATGTTCCTCGGCAACGATCCGGTGACGGATGCCTCCGTTATTCCGGCGCTGGACCAGCTGACCGGCGGCAAGAAAGACACCACCGTCTTCTTCCGCGCGGATAAAACCGTCGACTATGAAACCATGATGAAGGTTATGGACACGCTGCATCAGGCGGGGTACCTGAAGATTGGTCTGGTCGGCGAAGAGAAAGCGGCCGCGAAATAAAACGAAGAGCTGGCGAAAGCCAGCTTTTTTTTGCGGTTAAGCGTGAGCGTCCGGGGATACCGCCGGTGCCTCTTCATTGAGCGCCACGCAGGTGACGTTTGATGTGCGGTAACGGCCTTCTGAAAGCCTGCGGGTCAGGCGCAGGGTAGCGGTCTCGCGGGCCAGCAGGTATTGATAGTTCGCCTCCAGCCGGCCGAGGAGCTTCTCCTTAAGCTCAGGACGCTGCTCGATAAGGGCGTTCATCACCGCGCCATAAATCTCCTCTTTGATCTGCAAGGGATAGATCTCCCGACGATTGTGCCATTTCAGGCGCACCAGCGCGGCCGGGATCGAAATCAGATCCTGGGTGATTCGCGTCATCTCGTCGTTTTTTATCTTTTTTAGCGCGTCGAGATTCTGCTTTAAGATAAATTCATCGCTTTTTTTATCATCTAAAGTCAAATAAACGTTATTATCGCTCTCATTATTCACGCTATTCTTCCCCCAGGTTATAAAAAATGGGACCGTTTTTTTCTCGGGTGATTAAATTAAGCCAAATTTCATTTCCGGCTTCGTTTATTTGCTGGGTTTTTTCGGCCATTATTTGACTTAGAGCCTGGGCATCTATTTCCCCTTCGGCCTGCAAATCATTTAGCAGATGAACAAACGCTTCGATCTTGATGGCCCGAAATAAGCGGTCTTTTAAATGGCGGTCGTGCTCTTCCAGCACCATATTACGGGATTTACCGGTACGCGAAACGCCAATTAATATGTCGGCTTCATAGTCGGAGAGTTTTCTTTTTCCTTGAGTGAAATTCGCCTCTTTATCTGCTTCCGTCGTAGGCTGTTCCACAGGCGTAATGTGGTACTTTGCCGGGACAAGATTGTCGGGCAGCATTTTAATTTCCTTTAATTTCAAAAAGGTGGGAATGGAAAAAGGGTGAGATTCGTTGACAATAACATGAGGCAATTTTAAAATCAAAAAAAATGGAGCCTACCCATGAACAGCATTTTCTTTACGGTTATAACGTTACTGTTACTGACCGCTGGCGTGCTTTTATTGATGCGAGAGTTTAATAAGCCGAAAGTGTCGAAAGATGCCGGTGAAGCACCGCAGCCAGAATTGATGTCCAAAGAAGAGGGCGAAGATCATTTCTCCCTGTTGATGAACGCCGTGACGCCGGTCTGGTACTGGCGGGTCAATCACGAATATATCGATTTTCTTCATGCGACAATAAAGCGCATGAAAATGTCCGACATTAATGATACGCCGGGGTTGTTCGACGCGCAGCGCCGCTGTAGCGACCTTAATTCGGCCGTTTATAAATATTATGACAATATCAAAAAGCGCTGTCTGAATGGCGAGAAGGTCTCATATTCCGATTTAGACGTATTAAACCTGCGCCAGTGTTTTCGCGAGTTTAGCCTGGAGGCCTACCCGGAGCTGGTGGGGCTGGTCTGGCCGGAGTACGCGCGCCCGCAAGTAGATCCTGATGAGGTGTAAGCGACCTCCTGGTTAGTTGTTGCAAACAGCCAGCGACGTTGAGATATACTGGACGCTGGTTTCGTTTGCAGACAGGATTTTATGGAACGCTTCTTTGAAAACGCAATGTATGCCTCTCGCTGGCTGCTCGCACCCGTCTATTTTGGTCTCTCCCTGGCGCTGGTCGCCCTGACGATCAAGTTCTTCCAGGAGATTTTCCACGTCCTGCCAAACATTTTCTCGGTGGCGGAAGCAGACTTAATTCTGGTGCTGCTGTCGCTGGTGGATATGACGCTGGTGGGCGGATTACTGGTGATGGTGATGTTCTCCGGCTATGAGAATTTCGTTTCTCAGCTGGATATCGCCGAGCACAAGGAAAAGCTCAGCTGGCTCGGTAAGATGGACGCGTCATCGCTGAAGAATAAGGTTGCGGCGTCGATTGTGGCGATTTCGTCTATCCACCTGTTACGCGTATTCATGGACGCGAAGAACGTCCCGGATAACAAGCTGATGTGGTATGTGATTATCCACCTGACGTTCGTGCTGTCGGCGTTTGTGATGGGGTATCTGGATAAGATCAGCAAGAAGTGATTTTACCGCGCCCCTCACCCTAACCCTCTCCCCGGAGGGGAGAGGGGACTGTCCGGTGCGGCCTTTTACCCTCTCCCCTTTGGGGAGAGGGACAGGGTGAGGGGTCAGGGAAACAGGCCGCACTATTTATCCGACGACGCCTGCCACAGGTTCAGTTCGCCATCCGCAACGTGCTGGTCAATCCGCGTCAGTTCATCTTCGGTAAAGCGCAGGTTAGACAGCGCCTGAACGTTCTCCTCCAGCTGTTCCGGGCGACTCGCGCCAATCAGCACTGACGTTACTCGCTCATCCTTCAGCAGCCAGCTCAGCGCCATCTGCGCCATCGTCTGCCCGCGCGCGTGCGCCATCTCATTCAGCAGACGAAGGCTGCTCAGGTTGGCTTCTGTCAGCATGTTCTCCGTCAGGCCGCGCACTTTCTTGCCTTCGCGCTGCATGCGTGAACCGTCAGGAATACCGTTCAGGTATTTTCCGGTCAGCAGGCCCTGAGCCAGCGGGGTGAAGGCGATACAGCCCGTCCCGTTTTCCTCCAGCGCATCCAGCAGGCCGGTCTTGTCGACCCAGCGGTTCAGCAGGTTGTAAGACGGCTGATGGATCAAAAGCGGGATTTTCCACTCGCGCAGCAATTCGGCCATCACCTTCGTGCGTTCCGTGGAGTAGGACGAAATACCCACATACAGCGCTTTTCCGCTCTGCACCGCGTGTGCCAGCGCGGAGGCGGTCTCCTCCATCGGCGTGTTTTCGTCCACGCGGTGAGAATAGAAAATATCCACATAGTCCAGGCCCATGCGTTTCAGGCTCTGGTCGAGGCTGGCGAGCAGGTATTTACGAGAGCCGCCTGAACCATACGGGCCTGGCCACATGTCATAACCCGCTTTGGTGGAGACGATCAGCTCGTCGCGATAGCCGGCAAAATCTTCCCGCAGCAGCCGACCAAAGTTCTCCTCAGCGCTGCCCGCAGGGGGGCCGTAGTTATTGGCAAGGTCAAAATGGGTAATGCCGAGATCGAAGGCTTTACGCAGCAGCGCGCGCTGGGAATCGAGCGCCTGTACGTGGCCAAAGCTGTGCCACAGGCCCAGCGACAGCGCCGGCAGGCGCAGGCCACTTTTACCGCAGTAACGGTACTGCATATTCTCGTATCGGCCGGTGTAAGGGTGCCAGGACATGATGTCTCCTTTCGTGTCGATGAATTTTCGAAACAGCGTTTTCATTCTATGCTTATCAAACCATAAATCGTGGAGATAAGCGATGACGCGCCTGACTGCCAAAGATTTTCCACAAGAGCTGCTCGATTACTACGACTACTACGCCCACGGTAAAATCAGCAAACGAGAATTCCTTAACCTCGCGGCACGCTATGCCGCTGGCGGCGTGACGGCGCTGGCGCTGTTCAATATGCTTAAACCCAATTACGCCCTCGCAGAGCAGGTCAAATTTACCGACCCGGATATTCTCCCGGAATATATCTCCTATCCCTCACCTGAGGGGCATGGCGAGGTACGCGGTTACCTGGTGAGACCCGCTAAGGCCCGCGGAAAAATACCTGCCGTGGTGGTGGTGCATGAGAACCGCGGCCTGAACCCGTATATCGAAGATGTGGCACGCCGCGTGGCAAAAGCCGGTTATCTGGCCCTGGCGCCGGATGGCCTCAGTTCGGTGGGCGGTTATCCAGGCAACGACGAAGAGGGGAAGGCGCTACAGCAGAAGGTGGATCCGACAAAGCTGATGAATGACTTCTTTGCCGCCGTCGGGTTCATGAAGGATCGTCCAGATGCGACCGGCAAAGTGGGGATAACCGGCTTCTGCTATGGCGGCGGCGTATCCAATGCCGCAGCAGTCGCTTACCCGGAGCTGGCGTGCGCGGTGCCGTTTTATGGCCGACAGCCGCCGGCCGCCGATGTGCCGAAAATCAACGCGCCGCTTCTGCTGCACTATGCGGAGTTCGATAAAAATATTAATGAAGGATGGCCTGCGTACGAGGCGGCCCTTAAGGCCAATAATAAGGTGTATGAAGCCTACATCTACCCCGGCGTTAACCACGGCTTTCATAACGACTCCACCCCGCGATACGACGAGCCCGCAGCCGGGCTCGCCTGGAAACGCACGCTGGGGTGGTTTGAGAAATACTTGAGCTAACGCTCTGCGTCGGGCCAGCGGATTGCCGGGCAGGGGGAACTGCCGCCCGGCAATCCGTCCGAGCTTAGAAGCTGTAGCTCATACCCGCCTGCACGCTGGCATCGTTATCCACGTCTCCCGTGCCAACATACACGCCGGTATTGAGCGTGAAGTTATGCGCGATGCTGGCGTTAATGCCTGCCCCAAAGATCCCCATGCTGTTGTTGTGACCGGCGGTGTTGTGGTAATCCGCTGCCTTAATGTCCGTATCATCGCTGAACTCTTTCTGGAAGCGGGCATCCACCCACGGCATTACCGTCACGTTTTTGTTCAGATCGGTAAGCATGGTGGTCAGACGTACCCCGGCGCCGCCGTTCCAGGAAGAGACCTGACTGTCGGCAAAGGTCACTTCGCGGTCGGAGAACCCGTTTGCTTTTGTCTGATCCCAGCCTAAGGTGGCGTAAGGTTGCAGCAGGGTCTCACCAGGCAGCAGTACGTTAACACCGGTGCGGGCCTGCGCCAGATACAGGCTACCGTCCGTCGATCCGCTCAGCGCCTCGGTCATGCCGCTGGTATCGCCGGTGACGTTGCTGGCGGAGAGGGAGTAACGCATATCGCCATAGCTGAAGCTGCCGTCAGCGAACAGGCCCCAGGTTCTGCCGTTCAGCGCCTGCTGCCAGCCGCCGTAAAGGCTGTAGTAGTTACCGTAAACGCTGTCATTGAAGCTATCTGCGCCGTCGCTGGTGTCCTGCACGCGGCTGCGCGTCCAGGCCAGGGCAATACCGCCGGTAACGCTGTCGCCGTTGCTCAGGTGAGCCGTCCAGTCAACGCCGCCCTGCGCGCCCTGGGTAATGCTTTTATAGTCCACGTCGTTGCTGAAGTTGCCGTTCTGGTAGAGGAAATCGCCCCACACCTGCGCGCCGTCCTGCTCGTCGCCCAGCATATTCGCGAGATGAACCTGGTTCATATGGTTGCTAATGTCATCCGCAACCTGATGCCCGGCCTGCTCTGCGGCATCCAGACCCGCAACCAGCCCCTGGACGTCGCTGGCGAGGCTTCCCTTCTGGCTGTTAAATTCAATATTCCAGCTCTGGCTATTATCGGCTGCCAGCATCGTCTGCGGTGCCGCGTCGGCAGCAACAATATTCAGGCTGTTATCGTAGTTATAGGCACCGCTGCGGTTTTCAACCTCCTGCTTGCCGTTGGTGAAGGTTGCGGCGGCATAATTTTGCGGTGCGCTGCTGCCTGCTGTGGTGAAGGTGCCGAGGATGACGCCCTGCTGATTCATCGCGGACGGGGTAATGCTGTTTACGATGACCGCATTATTGGCCCCGGTAATAGTGCCGAAGTTCACAAAGCTGTCGGTACTCATCGTAACCATCGCATTGCTGCCGGTAGTGGTGGCAATGAGCGTGGAGCCGTTTTGCAAACTCCAGCTGGTCGCATCGTGAATTTTATCAATGGCGATGCTGTTATCGCTGGTGGTATTTACCGTCTCGAACTGGCTTATTTCGCCGGAAATAGCGCTGCCGGCGTCCATTGAAAGCGTATCGCTACCGTCACCGCCGTCAACGTCGCCGTTAACGTGGGAGTTATTGGTGAGCACAACCGTGTCATCACCCGCGCCGGTGGTAATATCGCCATTCACCGTGGCGTTATTTTGCAGGGTGATGGTAGTGTTACCGCTGTTCTGGCTGGTATTCACTGCGCCGTTGATTGTGCTGTTATCCACCAGAACTGAATTGGCTGAATTTCCGCCCAGCGTAATATTGCCGTTCACCACGCTACGGTTATTCAGCGAAAGGGTGGTTGTGCCTTTTTCGTTAATCACGCCGATATCACCCGTCACGGTGCTGTTATTGAGTGCCAGCGAATCGGCTTTTGTGCCGTACATGGCAACGGCGACGTCGCCAAACGCATCCAGATTCAAATCGCTGAAGGGCTGATATTCGCTAAGTTTTTCCGCCAGCGTATCGATATTTTGGGCAATCTCGCTTTGAGAGCCGTCCACCGTGGCGTTGGTCAGGGTAATGGTGGTATCAGATTTATCGCTACCCGCGTATATGCCACCTTTATCCATCGTGCTGTTGCTGATGTTAATGTTTTGCACACCCGCGCCCGCGCTCACAATACTGCCGTGCAGAACGCTACCGTTCTGGATATTCACGTTATGGTAGCCTTTATCCATCGGATCAAGATAAATGGCGGAGCCCATCATATACGCTTTATCTCTGTCGTAATCACCCGCGCTGTTTTCACCGTTCAGCGTCGAACTATCGACCGTTATCGTCGTATTGGTTGTTTTAAATTCTGAACCGGTCTCAATCATATCCACGGTTGCGCCGTTGTTCAGGTTGATATTCACCGTGCCGCCGTTGCTGCCCTGAATATAATGACCAGACATATCCGTGCCGGAGACGGTCAGCGTTTGGGTATCACCCTCTTTACGATGGCCATCCATATAAATATTGGTTGCCGTAGCGTTCGCCATAACGGCATTGGCCACCTTTGAATCCTGATAGAAATTTCCATCGTCATATTTCTTTAAACCGCAGGTTTGCGATGTCGAGCTACCATCGCATTCCGTGGCAGGCATGATGGACGCATGGGCGCTGAATGAGGCCAATGCCATTACAATACTCTGCGAAAGCAGGGTCAGGTTCGTTAATTTGCGCATTTGAATTTCTCTGAATAAAAAAGTCGGCTTTTTTTTTAAACCACTTCATGCAAATTCAGAACTTTCTTAAGCGGGCGGGATGTAATGAAATTTTAAATTTCAGAACAGGCTTAAGAGGCCGGACAAATAGATTTGTGTGATAAATAATTTAAAACATATTTATTGTATAAATCTGGCTGAATGATTAGCACGCAAATTAAGGGGTTTCTTACTAAAGCTGGCGCTATCTATCGATCTTATCTGTGAGTGAGGTAAGCCTTCCGAATTTTAAGGTTAATTTTATGTGTAACTGTTTTACATTTTCTTATCAGCCGTAATGTAAAAACACACATTTTTCCGGAAAAGATATCCGCGCCGACGATTATCGTTATCGCTCGTAAACCCGCCCAGTAAAAAATTTTATAAAATTACGCGCGAAAGATTATAACTTCGTCTTTTCCTGCCGATAACGAGGAAAGTACTCGCCTCTGGGCGAATTCACCCTCACGGCAAGGAATACTTAATGAATATGCTTCGTAATTTCACCATCCGTTTCGTCCTGTTGGCGATACTGGGGATCTTTTGCGTCATGTGGGCAGGCGTGGGGCTTTACAGCACCTGGTCGCTGTCCCGTGTTTCTGATGGTAATGAGATCGACCGCCAGCTGGTCAGGCAGATGACGGTGCTGAGCCAGGGTAACGATCAGTACTTCCGCTTCGTCACCCGCCTGAGCCGTGCGATGGAGGTCAAAGCGGCAGGCGGCACGCCGGACCTGTCCTCCGCCCAGCAGGCGCTGGATAACATGGGGAAAAAGCTGGCGGAGATGAAGGCTATCTCCCCGGGGCCGATGGATGAAAAAGTCTCTGCGCAGGTGATTTCCACCTGGCAGGCGCTGCTTGACCAGGGCGTAACGCCGCAGATGGCGCAGGCGAAGCAGGCGACGCTCGAAGGCTATCGTCAGCACGCTAACAGCGTCACGCCACCCCTGAGCCGTGCATTCGGGGCAGCGGCTGAGAACTTCAACGATACCGCCGCGAAGGCGCTCGACAGCACGCGCGTTATCGTCGACGGCCTTACCAGCATGACCCGGACGGTGATTATCACCGCCACGATCGCGGGTCTGCTGATCCTGCTCTTCACTGACCGCTACCTGGTGGCAATGCTGGTAAAACCGCTGGAGCGCATCCGCCAGCAGTTTCGTCAGATTGCGCAGGGCGATCTCAGCCAGCCGATTGAGCCCTTTGGCCGCAACTGCGTGGGTCAACTGGTGCCGCTGCTGAGCGCCATGCAGGACAGCCTGCGGGAGGCGGTCAGCACTATCCGTTCCGGCAGCGAAAATATCTGGCGTGGCGCAACGGAGATCTCCAGCGGTAATAACGATCTCTCTTCGCGTACCGAAGAGCAGGCCGCCGCCCTGGAAGAGACCGCTGCCAGCATGGAGCAGCTCACCGCAACGGTGAAGCTGAACGCCGAAAGCGCGCGTCAGGCCAGCCAGCTGGCTGACGTGGCCTCCGGTACGGCCAGCCGTGGCGGCTCGCTGGTGGAGGACGTGGTGACGACCATGAGCGGCATCTCGGACAGCTCGAAGAAAATTGCGGAAATTACCACCGTGATTAACAGCATCGCCTTCCAGACCAACATCCTGGCGCTTAACGCCGCGGTGGAGGCCGCCCGTGCGGGAGAGCAGGGGCGCGGTTTTGCGGTGGTTGCAGGGGAGGTGCGTAACCTTGCCAGCCGCAGCGCGAACGCCGCGAAAGAGATCGAAGGGCTGATTGCCGATTCCGTTGCCCGCGTGGAGCAGGGAGCGCGGCTTGTGAACGATACCGGCACCACCATGGAAGCTATCCTGCGCGACGTGACCGAAGTGACCGTCATCATGAAGCAGATCGCCACCGCGTCGGAGGAGCAGAGCAAAGGGATTTCCCAGGTAGGCGTTGCCATCACGCAGATGGACGGCGTAACCCAGCAGAACGCCTCGCTGGTGGAGCAGGTTTCCGCCGCCGCCGCCGCGCTGGAACGCCAGACAGAAGAGCTCCAGCGCTCGGTGCAGAAGTTCCGCCTTACCGCGTAACGTCCGTGCGTCAGGCCGGAATGCCCGGCCTGACGCCCTTATCGCTTCCCGCCCTCGCTCTGAATAACCTCCGTGACCTGCGACAGCTGGCCGACCTTCACCTCGCTCGACCGCTTAAATTTACTTTTGTCGATGAGCAGCAGCGACTGGCTGGCGCGGCTTAACAGCAGCGCTTTATAGGCCGCGTTGTGCCCGGAGGGATCCCAAAGCACGCCCTGCTCGTCGACGCCCTCGCAGGAGAAGATAAACAGGTCTATCTCCAGCCCTTTAATCTGCGTCACCAGCGCCGGATTAACATAGCAGCGATACTTGCGCTCAAGGGTTCCGCCGGAGCAGATTAACGTGGTTCGCTTGCGCTTCGCCATCTCCTGGCAGATGGGCAGGCTGTTGGTAAAAACGGTGAGTTCGATATCCGGTAGCTGGCGCGCCAGATGAAAGCAGGTCGAGCTGGCGTCAAGGGCGATGGTCATCCCTTCGTCGATCCAGCCCAGCGCGTGGCGGGCAATATCGGCTTTGTCGGCATAATGGCTTTTCAGCCTCGCGCCAAAAGGCTCTCCGCTGTCGCGGCTGTCCAGACGAATCAGGCGCGCGCGTCCATGCTGGCGCAGGATCTTGCCCTGCTGCTGCAGGGCCTGCAGATCCCGGCGGATCGTCTCTTTGCTGACGGAAAGCTTATCCGCCAGCGCCTCCGTGGTCAGCCAGTCGCTTTTACTCATCAGGTTGAGGATGTCCTGCTGTCGGGTCTGCCTGAGCGTCTGGTCTGACATAAAAGATCCTTGTGGAGGAAACGGAATAAGCAGGAGTATGAATTTTTCAGGCCGTAAACCGCAACATCACGCAAAAAAAACCAGCGCGCAGGCTGGTTTCGATCGTGGTTTATCGCGTGTTGCTTCACCCGCTCGGGCGCCCGGCCACTTATCAGGCCTGACGTTTATCTTCCGTCTGGGTATCAAAGTCGCTTGCTGAATGGCGTTCATGCAGCTGCTCGTTCAGCTCGCCGCTGGTGCGGTTAACGATGCGTCCGCGCTTCACGGCCGGACGATTCGCCACGTCTTTAGCCCAGCGCTGCACGTTGGCGTACTTCCCGGCATCAAGGAACTCGGCGGCGTTATACACGCTGCCCAGCGCCACGCAGCCAAACCACGGCCAGATTGCCATGTCGGCGATGGTGTACTCTTCGCCTGCCACGTAGCGCCCGCGCGCCAGCTGCTTGTCCAGCACGTCGAACAGGCGCTTGGCCTCCATGGTGAAGCGATCGATGGCGTACTCAATCTTCACCGGCGCATAGCTGTAGAAGTGGCCGAAACCGCCGCCCAGGAACGGTGCCGCGCCCTGGAGCCAGAACAGCCAGTTTAGGGTCTCCGTGCGTCCCGCCGGATCTTTCGGCAGGAAGTGGCCAAACTTCTCGGCCAGATACAGCAGGATACTGCCGGACTCAAAGACGCGCGTCGGCGGGGTGGTTGAGTGATCGCGCAGCGCCGGAATTTTTGAGTTCGGGTTCACGTCCACAAAGCCGCTGGAGAACTGATCGCCCTCGCCGATGCGGATTAACCATGCGTCGTACTCCGCGCCCGTCACGCCCAGCGCCAGCAGCTCTTCCAGCATGATGGTCACTTTCTGTCCGTTCGGCGTGCCCAGCGAATACAGCTGGAGCGGGTGCGCGCCCACGGGCAGCGCTTTCTCGTGCGTGGCGCCTGAAACGGGGCGGTTGATATTGGCGAACGCGCCGCCGTTATTCTTTTTCCATTCCCACACTTTTGGTGGCTGATAGGTGTTCTCTGACATGTTGGCCTGCCTTTTTGGTGTTGTGTTGAGGCAGTGTAGCAGGAGATGGGAGGGGCGTTTAACGATGTGAGCGTAATGGTCGGGGCGGGTGTATGATAACGCCACCTCTGTTAGTTAATTACAACGTGCAGACGACGACAAATCCCACAAAAAATTGCCGCCTGCCTGTTTTAGGTTGGACACATGCGTAAAGGAACGTTAAGCAGTGATGCACCCTTCGGGACGTTATTAGGCTACGCGCCGGGTGGCGTGGCGATTTACTCTTCGAATTACGGCAGCCTCGATCCGCGTAACTACCCGGAAGACGCGGAGTTCCGCAGCTATATTGGCAATGAATACATGGGCCATAAATGGCAGTGCGTTGAATTTGCGCGCCGCTTCCTCTTCCTCAACCACGGTTTTGTCTTTACCGACGTCGGCATGGCGTGGGAGATCTTCTCCCTGCGTTTTTTACGCGAGGTGGTGAACGATAACATCCTGCCGCTCCAGGCCTTTGCCAATGGTTCAAAGCGTCCGCCGCAGGCCGGCGCGCTGCTCATCTGGCAAAAGGGCGGGGAGTTCCACGAGACCGGCCACGTTGCCGTCATTACCCAGCGGCTGGACGACAGGGTGCGCATTGCCGAGCAGAACGTGATCCATTCTCCGCTGCCGATGGGGCAGCAGTGGACGCGCGAGCTGCGCCTTACCGTAGAGAACGGCTGCTACACCCTTCACGACACCTTCAACGATACCGAGATCCTCGGCTGGATGATCCAGACGGCGGATACTGAACACAGCATTCCTCAGCCGGAGATCGACGGCGAGCTGCTGAAGATCTGCGGCGCGCGGCTGAAGAACAACCGCCAGTTCGACGGAAAGTGGCTCAACGAAAACGACGCGCTGCAGCAGGCGTACGTACGCGCGAACGGTCATGTGATCAACAGCGATCCGTGCCACTACTTCACCATCACCGGGAGCGCCGAGCAGGAGCTAATCAAAGCCACCAATGAGCTGCATCTGATGTACCTCCACGCAACCGACAAAGTGCTGAAGGACGACAGCCTGCTGGCGCTTTTCGACATCCCGAAAATACTCTGGCCGCGCCTGCGCCTCTCCTGGCAGTGGCGTCGTCACCATATGATCACCGGCCGTATGGATTTCTGCATGGACGAGCGCGGCATTAAGGTTTACGAGTACAACGCGGACTCCGCGTCCTGCCATACCGAGGGTGGCCTGATCCTCGAAGAGTGGGTGAAAAACGGCTATCGCGGCAACGGCCATAACCCGGCGGAAGGGCTGCTGGAGGAGCTGACCGGCGCCTGGAAGCACAGCCACGCGCGGCCGTTCGTGCACATCATGCAGGACAACGATATCGAAGAGGATTACCACGCGCTCTTTATTCAGCGCTCGCTGATACAGGCCGGGTTTGAAACCAAAATCCTGCATGGGCTGGGCGCGCTGGGCTGGGACGCTGCCGGACAGCTGATTGATGACGAAGGCCGTCACGTTAACTGCGTGTGGAAGACCTGGGCGTGGGAAACGGCGATAGAGCAGATCCGCGAGGTGAGCGAAACCGAATACGCCGCCGTGCCGATCCGCACCGGGCACCCGCAGGGGGAAGTGCGCCTGATTGACGTCCTGCTGCGCCCGGAGGTGCTGGTCTTTGAACCGCTGTGGACGGTGATCCCCGGCAACAAGGCGATCCTGCCGGTGCTGTGGCAGCTGTTCCCGAACCATCGCTATTTGCTCGACACCGATTTTGAGGTTAACGACCTGCTGAAGCAGACCGGCTATGCCGTTAAGCCGATCGCCGGACGCTGCGGCAGCAATATTGATCTCATCAGCGCTCGGGACGAACTGCTGGACAAATCCAGCGGCAGGTTTGTCGATCGTAAAAATATCTATCAGCAGCTGTGGTGCCTGCCGAAGGTCGACGGCAAGTACATTCAGGTCTGTACCTTTACCGTGGGCGGAAACTACGGTGGGACCTGCCTGCGCGGCGATGAATCGCTGGTGGTGAAGAAAGAGAGCGATATTGAACCGCTGATCGTGGTGAAGGATAACTAATTCATACCAGCGATAAGAAAGCCCCCGGCGGTTACCCGGCGGGGGCTTTTTCTTACTGTTCTTCCTCGTCCTCCTGCTCGCTAATCTTCAGATCGATGATGCGGCCGATCTGGTCATGATAGACCGTCAGCAGGTTGTACTGGCTCATCTCCGAGATAAGCTGCGGTGAAACGTCAAAGCTTCTGGCAAGCTCGTCATGGTGCAAATAGCCCGCACGGCGGCGCCTCACGTGGGTACGTCGACGATTGTACTGATACCACAAAATCAGCAGCCAGCCGTTGAGCGCGGCGAGCAGCAGATAGATCAGCACCGTGTTAAAGGAAGCAATGATGTCTCCCCACCGGTACTCGCTCTCCTCGGTTAACTGCATCCACAGCCTGGCATACAGAAAAAACAGAAATCCACCCCACGCCAGCAGGGTTAGCGCGGTATCGAAAAGGCGCGGCAGTAGCCGGTGTTCGGTCAAAATTAAGGTATTTTCGTTCATTGAAGACGTCCTTTTCCCCGGTCCGGGCTGATCCAGCGCGCGCGGGCGCGCTGGCGCTTAAGCATGACTTTTGGAAATGCAACGAGGGTGGTGAACAGGCCGATCATCCAGTAGACCATCGGGAACCAAATCACCCAGAAAAGCGAGCCTGCCACTTTTCGCTCGTACCGCCGCTCGATGTACAGGCTGACAAGGAACTGCATCAGGCACATCACGCCCAGCAGCAGCCCGGTAAACGCCGGTGGAAAGAGGGTTTCGACGGTCAGGTTGGCGGGCACCGGCGCGACATGGCTGATGATGAATAACAGTACCGTCACCGCGTAGGCAAACGCCCACAGCGTTGACAGCGCGTACTCCAAAAACAGGGGCCACATGCGATGGTGTTCCCAGCGCACGATCCGGCGAAGGTTGACCAGAAATACCTCCGCGCCGCCCTGCGCCCAGCGCAGGCGCTGTTTCCACAGGCCCCTGAGCGTCTCCGGCATCAGGATCCAGCACAGCGCCCGCGGCTCGAAAAAGATATCCCAGTGGCGCAGCTGGAGCTTCCAGCTGATGTCGATGTCTTCGGTGATCATGTCCGGACTCCAGTACCCGACGTCCGCCAGCGCCTGGCGGCGAAAGGCGGCGATAACGCCCGAGACGGTAAAGACCCGGCCATAGATCCGCTGCGTCCGCTTGATAAGCCCAATGATGGATGAGAACTCGCCCACCTGAATACGGCCTATCAGCGTCGAGCGCGTGCGGATCCGCGGGTTGCCGGTGACGGCCCCAACGTGGGGATACTGGATCAGCGGCGCCACCAGATACGCCGCCGTGTCGCGGTCGAGCAGGGCATCGCCGTCAATGCAGACCAGCAGATCGCCACGGGCCGCCGCCGCCCCGGCCTTGAGCGCTACGGCCTTCCCCTGGTTCTCCGCGAGGTTAATCACCCGCAGGCGCGGCTGCTCCAGCGCGAGCTGGTGCAGCACCCGGGCGGTGTTATCGGAAGACCCGTCGTTAATGGCGATAACTTCAATATTTTCGTACCGCTGAGCCAGCGCGGCGCCGATGGTCTCTCTGGCATTCCTTTCCTCGTTGAAGCAGGGAATAAGGATAGAAATTAACGGCTCACCGGCGAGCGTCGGGGCTGGCGTTTCTTTGCCCCACGGCCAGCGTCGTTCGAGCTGAAACCAGAAGTAGAGACCGCCGGTTATCCACAGCACGGACATGAACAGCGGCCAGAAGAACACAAAGTCCAGGATCAGCTCGCCGGTAAACAGGGCGGCAACGCCTAATGGCAGCCCGAACACCAGGCATAAAATAGAGAATGCGATAATGCGATCAGTCATTGTCAGGATACCAGTAGGAAGATAATTCAGGCCTGATGCGGGACATAGCAGGCTGGTTGTTAATGAAATCGTCGGGGTAGTAGCCGTAGTTTTTGACGCCGTTCAGCTGGAGCACGCGCATCCACTCCACCAGACGCTCGTCGGAAACGGGGCGCTGCGGTTTTTGCGACCAGTCTCTCGCCTGTAGTTCGAAAATGGTTTTATTGAGCGCGCCGGGCCGCGCGGCGACGGCCTTAACCAGGCGCGTCAGCCATGCATTGCTCTCCTCTGCCGGGACGGACTCCATCAGGGGCATTGCCATCGGCACCGTCCAGTCATAGGCCGCCAGAAAATCGTCAAGATTCTGCGCAAACCACGCTTCGCTTTCGGGTTGCAGAATGGGCAGGACGAACATATTGCGCGCGGTTTTGGTTTGCGGGCCGCGGATGTCCTTTACCGCCTGGCTTAAGGCCTGGGTAAACCCAATAAGCAGCTGGCTCCTCTGGCGCGCGGTATTCTGCCCGGTATCGTCAACGTCCGTCAGCACCGCGTCGTCATGGAACACAATCCCGTTGAAGCTGGCATGCCGGGCTAAATCTTCATAGATTTCCGTCACCTGCTGGCGAACCTGCGGGCTCCATGGCGAAAGCCTGATGTAGGGGTCGGTGGCGTCGTGCAATATTCCTGCCTGACGGTCCCGACGCTGAACGCGCGGCAGGGAAGGATCGAGATCGAACGAGAGCACCGGCATCCACGCGAAGACTTTTACGCCTGCCCGGGTCTGGAGCTGCCAGGAGACAAAATTAAAGAGATCGGCCCGAACCGGCAGCCGGCGGTTGGGGAAATAGAGCGCTTTGATTTTGCCGTCGCCCTGCGGGTCGGCAAACGCCTGGAGGAAAACATGGCTTATTTTCATGTCGTAGACCCGCTGGACCAGCTTGTTGATATTCCGGGTCTGCTGGGCCGGGTCGGGATCGTAAACGTAGTCGAGATCGACGTGCATGACGCGCACGGGATCGTGCTCCTGGATCTGGCTGACCGTACTGGCAAAGGTTTTGAGCGAGGGATTTCCGGCAATCAGCAGGCGGGGAATGCTGCTGAGATTGCGCACGTCCCCCAGCCCGTCCTCCAGGGTAAAGGCCAGCCGGTAGCCCTGTTTTTCGGCAATGGAGAGTGACGTGCCGTTGGCAGCACCGTACGGCCAGACCCAGGCGCGCGGCGCTTTTCCGGTTACCCGGGTGATTTTATCCGTCACCTTGCGGACGTCATCGCCGATCCGCTGGCTGAACTGCGCGTCAGTTTCATAGCGCCCCGTCGCCTTATCGTAAAAGCGGCTGGCGATGGCCGGTTCGCGGCTGCCCTGCGGGTTGGCCGGGATGCCGTAATGTGAGGCCCAGGTATGCGAGCCGATTTCAACCAGCGGGGAGCGGCTTAACTCGCGCACCATGTCCCACGTCGCGAACCGATCGCGGGGCGTCATCAGCCCTCCGAAGTTAACCTTTTGATTTTCCGGCGTATCCACCCAGCTGCCCACCGGCGCCCACAGCGCAGGAACGTTCCATGCCTGAAGCAGCGGCCAGACGCGGGTATAAAAGCTGCTGTAGCCGTCGTCAAAGCTGAGCAAAAAGGCTTTCGGCGGCAGCGTTTTATTTCCGTCATGGGCATCAAGAATGTCCTGCACGCTGATGGCGCGATAGCCGTTATGCAAAAGCCAGCCGATCTGCTCGTTTAGCGCGCTGGTGCGAACGGAGAGGTAGCGCTGGTCGGCGGCATCATCCTCTACGTCGTGATAGGCGAGAACCAGAAACTGGTTTTTCGGCCAGGGCTTGCTCGCCTCCTGCTGCGGCCTCGCTTTGGGCGCAATAAACGAGATCGCCTGCGCGCAAACGCTCGCGCTGAGGCAGAGGCAGGCGATGAGTAACAGTCTCACGGAAAAACGTGTGTTCAGCATATTCATCCTTAAAAGCGTAAAGTCGCATCAAACGAGACGGAAAGATTGCTTTCGCGTTTGCCGTCGTAAGGGCGTTTATCCCAGTTCAGCATCACCCCGGTATCAATGACGTTATTCCACTGAACGCGCTGCCCGTAGCCCAGCAGGGTAACGGCGCCAGGCGACTGATTTTTCTGCCAGTATCCGCCGCCGCCGGCCACAATCTGCTGGCTCCAGAGGGTGTCGTAGTGGCGGTACATCTCATGGTCAACGGACAGGGCTGCCGTGACGGAGAGATCCCGCTCGGGGTTGTAATAGAGCGTATCCCGCAGGCTGTTTTTGCTGGCGGCGATCCCCGGTTCGAGATCCAGCGTCAGGGAGGGGCTTTGCCAGAGACGCTCTTTCCCCGTGAGGGCGTATTCCTGACGGCGGTTATGGTCTGAGAAGCGGCTAACGGCGGCGCTGAGCCGATACTCCCGGCGCTCGTTCTGGTACCAGCGCACTCCGCCTTCGCCCCGGTTCGCGCCGATCCCATTGCGGAGCACCCGTAAGGGCGTGGTGCGGGACAACCGTTCGAGGCTACCGCTGACCTGCCAGCTATCGTTGAGGCTGTAAGTCGTTGAGAGCCGGGCACCCGGCGTGCTTTTACCGTGATATCGGTTGCTGGAGAGCTCGGCCTCGAGCGTGAGGTCGCGGGGCCGCCACTCAACGCCGCCCAGCAGGTGGCGGCTGATGCCTTTACCTTCGTCAAAATTGCCCTGCGCATAGCGGGCGCCGGCAAACAGCCGCCAGCTATCCGCCACGGGCGGGCCATAGAGCGTGGCGTCCCAGCTCATGTCGTGGCTGCCGCTGACGGGATTGTCCGAGTGCAATCCTTTACCCGCGTTCAGACGCAGTTCAGACATGTGGTGGACCGCTCTGAGCCTGTCCAGACGGCGGGCGCTGCGATCGTCGGGCGCGCGGGCTATCACGTCCTCAGCCAGTAAATCCATCTGTCGCCACTCCTGAAGGTCCATTGCGACGTAAGCCTGCTGTTTCTCAAGCTCCAGATTCGAAGGTTCTAGCGCCTCCGCTCGCTTAAGCTTTTGCTCGGCCGCGCGCGGCTGGCCCCTGGCCTGAAGCAGGGCGGCATAGTCAATCTGTAACCCCTGATTGCCCGGCGCCGTTGACGCCAGACGATGCGCCAGCCTTTCGGCCTCCGGCAGGGCGTTGGTCGCCAGCAAATAGTTAAATGTGAGCGACTGCCCGGTAAGCCACCGATCGTTCGGCTGAGCGGTCGGGGACCCGAAATCGTAGCGGATCCAGGGGACGCTGCGGGTCTGGCGCTCAACGTAGCGGCGGGCGGCCTGGTACTGCCCCGTATCCAGCCAGGCGTAGAAAAGCGCGTGCTCCTCGTCCTGCGGATCGGAGGCGTACCGTGGATAGCGCTGCAGAAGCGAGAAGGCGGCGGCGGTGTTTTTCTCCTGCAAATAGGCGGAGATCGCCCAGCCGATGGCCCACTCCGGCACCGGATGCCGTGCGGCTGTCAGCGCCTGATATTCGCTAATGACCTGCCGGTAATCACCGCGCGCGTACAGCGCGCCAAGCCGATCGATATGGGCAAGGATGACGTCTTCAGCCGCCTGCGGTTCGCTTTGCCAGCGGGAAAGCAGGGCGTGGTAACGATCTAACGCGTTTTGCGCCAGCCGCAGGCGCTCTTTCTCCGTTCTGCCGGGCACATCCGCCAGGCGTACCATTTCGGCAGCGGCGTTACGCTCAAGGCGGCGACGCTCCGCGGGAGACAGCGCCGCGCTTCGTGACAGCCAGAGCGCGGGCGTGCTTACCCGGTTATCCGCTAGCGCATCGATCGTCTCGCGAAGAAGGGCCGTATTCCCCGGTGCGGCGTTCAGCGCGCGCATGTCCGCCAGCAGCCGATCCCAGCTTTTTCCCTGACGCATCCAGACATAGGAGAGCGTCTCAAGGTGCGCGGGAGATGGATCGTCCTTAACCATCTGCCGGGCTTCCCGAAGCGCGAGGCGATCCATGCGGGCGTCGGCCAGGGTCTTAACGTAGCCGATGCGGTAATCGTCGTTATCCGGCGCAAGGCTGCGCGCCTCTTTCCACAGCGTTAAGGCGGAAGGCCAGGCTTTTTGGTTTCTTCTTGACTGCGCGACGGCAGCGATGGCGCGAGCGGGCAGCGGCATATAGATGCCATAACGCTGCCAGATCTGAATCACCTCGTCATCGCGGCCTGCCCAGGAGGCTACCTGTAACCAGTCCGCAACCCGTTCGGGCGTTAAAGCATGCTGCTGCTCGTAGCGCTGTACATAATCAAGAAACAGAGCGTAATTACCGTTACGTGCCTGTTGAATCTGATGCTCATAAACGGATTCATCAGCCTGAACCAGAACAGGAAAGAGTAATACCAGGAACAATAATATTGTGGTGCGATAAAAGAATAACGTAGTGAAGCGAAGCGATCTTTCCATATCTATTTGCCATTTGTTTATCATGAATCCATTGCATAACACGGCCGCCTTTTAACTCAGCGTTAAAGGCCATAAAGGAAAACATTAAATCTGAATGATGTTACGTTATGGGGTACTTACCTAAAGGTAATTATGAGCCCTCCGCACAGTGGTTCGGTTGGGGGTAATGTACACCTGATGTGTTGGGGGATAAATAAGCTGAAAAGCGGGGTGGAGGTTTTGAGATAATTCTGGAAGCAAGCGGTTTTTTAGATAATTAAATACAAGGCGTTTGTTTTTAAGTTACTGATAGTATTTGATTTTTCTTTCTTGCTTTTCCTTTTGGCTATATTCGAAATGAAGTTCTGTGCAGTTAATTAAAGAACTTTCCGGTGCATGTTTGGGAAGTTTCATGACAAAAATTCTTAATGTTCAGGGAAGTGACTTTTCTGAAATTCTTTTTTATTTATAATTAACGCAAGCCATTGAGTGATAGTCTGCAAAAAGTCTGGCTCACCAATGCGCATATTGAGGGATGATCAAAGCCAGAATACATTTGCCGTTAATGTAAAGCGCTATAAACGAAAGCGTTCTTCTTTCTTAAGAGGCGGGCTTGCTATAATCTAAAAGGGATGGTTAGTGGCGACTTCAATAGTGTTAGTGACTCAGGATTGTTTCCTTGTCAGGGGGATGCGGCTATTTTTCCCGGATATAATTTGCCTCAGTTCGATTGACAGAAACATATTTGATACCGGTGCAGATGAATATACTGTACTGATTGATAGCCGTACGCCGCTCCGTTTATATGATTACCTGATACGCCATCCGGCCAGAACGAGAAAAACGATCTGCTGCGTTATGCTGGATATGGGCCATCGGGATGAGGATCTGCTCAGTATGAAGCTGTTTATGAACACGTCGCTTACGGCTCCGGATATGGCGTCGTTATTCAATCTGGTGCTCGATATGAAAGGCAGGCGTCTGACAACCAAATGGCTGCTTAACTTACGGCTGAGCAGACACGAAGCGATAATGCTGCGGTTGCTGAAGGCAGGGAGGTCGATGGAAGAGATTGCAGAGAAGCTGAATATGTCGGTCAAAAGCCTGTACCGCAAGCGAACGATGCTGTCGGAGCGGCTAGGGGCGGGGAACTTCAACGAAGCGTGTTTATTTATCTTTAAAAACAAACTGCTGGACGCGGTTGGGAACGATCCCTAGCTTTGTCAGAAGCCAAAAGCAAAAACCCGCCACGAGGGCGGGTTCGTTAAAGTGAAATCCTTCAGAACGACCAGCGCAGATTAGCGTTAACCGAGTTGACGCGGGTGTCCGCACCATATTGTCCCTGATAACCCACATCCAGCGTCGCGACACGCGACAGCTGTACGCTCACGCCGATATCACCCACCATCACGTCCTCATCTACGGCCTGCCCCTGAGTAATGAACGCGTCGCTGCCCGCAAACGCCATGCGCGAAGAGGTATTCTTATCGCCATACGCGTGCTGCCATCCCAGCGAACCGTAGAGGTTAACGTTCTTCGGCAGTTCGGTCATACCGCGCACCCCGAGGGTGGAATAGAAGGTGTTCATCGTTTCGTTACGTACGCTCAGCGCGGCGGCACCGCCGTCCTCCCTGAAGCTGTCGGTATGCAGCCGAATGTACGATAAATTGACGAACGGCTCGAGATTCATATCAGGCTGGCCGAAACGGTAGCCCGCTTCGGTGAACGCCAGCAGCGAGTTGGCGTCGTAATCCGACTTCAGCCGATCCGAGAAGCCGCTGAAATCAACGTTGCGCTCGCCTTCGATCTTGTGCCAGGTGTAACCCAGCGCGCCGCGAAGGGAGAACGCATCCTGTTGACCAGCCGCATACAGGCCAAGGTGATAGTTGTCGGTATCCGTTGAGGAACGACGGCTGTCGACGTCGTAATCACCGCGGCTGTAGCCGAAGTAGCCACCGACGCGCACGTTATGGTCCGCCAGCTTGCGATCTGCCCCCAGCAGGAAGCCGGTGGTGTTGCCGTCCAGCTTGCCCACGTTACCGTCGCCGCTGTTTCGGCTCCAGGAGCTAAAGGTCTGGCCCCAGACGCCACTGTTTTGCGGCTCCGGCTGCTGCACCAGCGACATCGCTAGCGGTGGTATCGGCAGGCTGTCGTTATCAAACGCGCGCTGCATACGCTTGTTTAAGACGTTAACCACCTGCGTGCTCCCGGCGATAAGACTGGACTGCACGGACGGATAAACTTCACCGGACAGCTGGTTGAACGCCTCGCGCGCTTCCGGCGCGCTCAGCACCAGCAGCGAGTTATACAGCGCCAGCGACGGGCCGCTTTGCGTCAGCGTGGAGAGCGAACCGGCGGTATTCCACTGGTTGCTGCTCTTTGCCACGGTCTGGAAAATCCCCGGCTTGCCGCTGCCCGGGTTTTCACCGCCAGGATTCTCACCGCCCGGATTTTCGCCACCCGGATTCTCACCACCTGGGTTTTCGCCTCCGGGGTTCTCTCCTCCTGGATTTTCACCGCCAGGGTTTTCGCCTCCAGGATCCTCACCGCCGGTCTCTTTCTGCGCGATGGTCAGATCGACGGCGTTGGTGCTCTGCCTGAGCGCCACGTCCAGGAAGGCGGATTTAGATATCGCCGACGCAAACTCGCCGTCAATCCCGCCGTTCGACGTCAAAATGCGGTAGCTTTGGCCCGTTTTGTAGCTGGTTTGCGGGTCCAGTGCGGTGACCTGTACCTTAGCCTGATTGCTGATGGTGGTTTTGCCCGACACCAGCAGCTGGTCGCTGCGGCCATCACCCGCGATATCTACGTCATAGAAAGATTCGCCGATAAAGTTCAGATAGCGTTTCAGCGTCAACGTGCCGATATTGCCGTCGCCGGGCGAGATATGCCCGCCGGACAGGATCTCGGTCTGGCCCAGCGTGCCGTTACCGCCCAGCGTGCCGCCGGCCTTGATTGACGCGGCGCTACTGTAACCTTGTCCGTTGTTAACGTCGGATCCCGCCGTTGCGTTGAGGATCAGCGTACCGCCGTTCTCGGCGCTAAGGGTCTGAATCTCAAAAATATCGTCTTCTGCCCGGGTGTTAATATTGCTGGCAATGATGACTTTACCGCCCCGCGCGGTCACGTTCGCCTGAAGGGCTGAAAGATCGCCGTTCAGCGTCGTCTGCCCGGAGGTATTTATCACCTCACCTTCGCCGCTCATCGTGTTGCTGAAGACGTAATCATCGTCGGTATGGTTGAAGTAAACATAGCTGCCGAACAGCCCGCCGCGCAGGCTGATTGCCGTCTTCGCATCAAGGGTTCCCGCGCCGCCCGCCGTACCAAGCGTTGGCTCCGTTATACCCGTGCCGGTATCCATGTTGCCGCGGCTGCCGATGATGAGCGCACCCCGGTTCGAGCCGGAACCCGATGTCCCCACGATCAGCGCATTGCTGCCTGCGGAAAATGAACCGCCGTCAATAACCGACAGCACGCCATTGCCATAATCACCCACGCTAACGCTGCTGTCGCTGGTAAAGCGCGAGTCTTTGCCCGCAATCACCAGCTCAGCGGTTTTCCCCGCCCCGGAGACGCCCGCCACCTGCACGCCGCCAACGTTAACCGCTCCGCCGTCCAGCACGTCCAGGTCGCCATTAAGCGTCAACGTACGGCCAACGTTCCACTGTGAGCCGCTTCCGGTGACGGTGGCTTTCGGGCTCAGCGTGTCGGCTTCATCCGGCCCGGTACCATTACCGATGCGCGCATCGTAGGCGGTATTGAGCGCCGCACCGTCCTCAATTGCCAGCGTGGAGCGTGCGCCCAGATCGGGGCCTACGCTCAGAAAATTACTGGTCACGCGTGAGCCGGCACCCGTGGCGATAAGGTGGCTGTCGTAGCCCCGGGTGGTGCCGACAACGATCTCCTTTGCGCTCGCCAGCGCGCCCTCTTCGACTCGCAGGGTGCCGAGCCCGAGATTCAGGTCGCCGCGCAGGACGTATCGATCGTTCACCGCGTTAAGCTCCGCGTTTGGCCCACGGACCGTGACCACGCTTTCATAAATCTGGCCGTCGAACAGCCGACCGATATTGATGTTATAGGCGGTGATTTTGCCATTATCGATCAGCAGGTTTCCGCGTTGAGTACGTCCAACGTAAACGTCGCCGGTGTAACCCAGCGTTTCGGTAATACGCGAGTCGCCGTCAAAAAATGCATCGGCTGCACGCGCGACGTCGGCAGGTAAAAGCAATAACAGCGGCGCGGAAAATAGGGCGAGGTAAAGTCTGGAAAGCGGCGTCTTAACCGCTAAAGAATGCGATGTAGAGTTATTCACGGGCTATCTCCGTACTCATTAGCGTGATGTCGGGAAAATCGTTTTTATATGAAAACTCAGATACGTCAGATAACGTAAAAGGCGTTATTTATGTACGCCTTTTGCTGTGGCGTTAATTATTTATGTGTGACAACAGGTGTGCAGGTTGGCGCGCTCAGCGTCGGTGCGGATCCTAAAATTCCCGGCATCATCATCGATGAGCAATCGAAAATACGCCCTTTTTCCGTCGTCGCGCGATAAGAGAGTTTTTGTCCTCCCAGCGCGTCCGGCTGGGCGCCATTAACGTTGGTCACGGTTATTTCATCCGATGAGCCCAGCCCCAGCATTTTAGCGGTCTCCGCCTGCAGGAGTGGAATAGCCTGATCGGTTTTTAGCGTGGAACAACCGGCTAGCATCAACGTAATGGTTAAAAAGAGCAGCGATTTTTTCATAAATTATCCTTTATATCCAATCAGTTAATTTCACTGATTGTATTTAAGTTCTCAATTACCCAAATCAGCGAATAATATATTTCTCTTTCCTAATCGAAAAAACCCTCCTAAAGTAGGGTGGGTAGATAATAATTCATCCGAACTCTCAGATATGCGAAGGTCAAAGGAGGACCCTTTGGGACAGAATTATGCGCTGGTCGTTGATGACCATCCATTGGTAGCAAGCGGCATCGCCAATTTTCTGATTACACATTGCCAGTTTAAGCAGGCGTGCGTGGTGACGAATGAGGAAGATTGCTACCGTCAAATTAGGGATACCGGCCCGCCACGCTTGCTGGTAATCGATTTTTGGCTCTCGTCCGGAACGGCCCTGAAATTACTCAAAGAAATAAAACAACTTTACCCACAGGTACGACTCCTGGTGGTCAGCGGGGATGACAATAATGATCTCTGGCGGAAAGTGCATGCCGCCGGTGGGCACGGTTTTGTATTGAAAAGCGAGCCGCCTGAAATGTTCTCACGGGCCGTTTTCGCACTCGCTGATAATTTAACCTGGTTTCCTGAGGGAAACGAAATTCCCGTTAAGTCGACCAATGAGAAGTTAAGTAAATTTAACTTAACGCCGCGACAAATTGACGTGTTAAATATGATTATGCGCGGCCTGCCAAATAAACGAATCGCCGCACAGCTTTCAATTTCTGAGCCTACGGTAAAAGAACACATCAGCAATATTTTGAAAAAGATAGGCGTTAACAGCCGGGTCGAAGCCATCACGCTTTTGCATGGCAAACAGGAATCATCGGAATGAGGTTTTTCCAGCGTTTACAAAACGATGTTATCTCTGCTCCGGCGCAGATCCGTTTGCTAAACAATACATTTCTACGGCTGGTATTCAGCTTTAGCGCGGTACCCTTTGTCGGTATTCCTTTCGCCATATGGATTTATATGCTTGGGGACAGCCTCGGCCCAACCATTACCTGGATAATCATTTATCTGCTATGTGCTGTGGCGATACGAATATTGCACCGGCGCTATCAGCGCGAAGCGAAAGAAAATGTTGAAAAGGACGTCCTGCGGCGCTGGCTTCCGCGTATTAATAATATCGCCTTTATTCACGGGCTGGGCATTTCATCACTCTATTTAATTACGCCACAGACGCAGAACTTTGACTTTTTCCTGCTGCTTAATATCAGCATTGCCGCCATCGTTGCCGCCAACGCAACGCATCTGACGCCGGTCATCAGCACCTTTACGCGTTTTTTCTTCGCCTCGTGGGGCGTGCTGAACCTCGGTATTATCTGGCGGCTGGATGAGCTGATGTTCATTGTGCTTATGCTGAACCTGCTTTACGGCTTCGCGATTTACCGCCATGCGTTAACGTCACATGCGTTCTTTATTCAGCAGGCGCTGCTTGAGGAAAAAAGCTCACGCCTGGCGGAGCAGTTTCGTCAGGCCAAAGAGGACGCGGAGCAGGCGCTGCTGGATAAAAATCAGTTTCTGACAACCGCCAGCCACGATCTGCGCCAGCCCGTGCACGCTATGGGCTTTCTGATCGAAGCCATCCTCCACCGAAACCGGGACGACAGCCTGACGCCGCAACTCCTTGACCTGCAGCAGAGCGTTCGCTCGGTACATTTGATGCTCAATTCTCTGCTCGATCTCAGCAAAATAGAATCCGGGAATGTACTCTCTGCCCCTACCAAAGTGGATATCGGCGCTCTGCTCGACTCGGTCATCACGCTGTTTCGCGAAGAGGCCAACAGCCGCGCACTTAGGCTGTGCACCCGGCGGCCCAAACGCCGCATCTGCGTGACAGGCGATCCGCTTCTGGTGCGACAGTCCCTGATTAACCTGATTCAAAACGCCCTCCGCTACACGCTCAAGGGCGGCGTGCTGGTCGCCATCCGACCGCGCGGCGAGGAGTGTATGGTGGAGGTGTGGGACACGGGGGTCGGTATCGCCGATGATGAGAAAGGCAAAATCTTTTCACCTTACTACCGCCCCGAGCTGGCATGGAAGATCGACAGCGCCGGACACGGGCTGGGGCTGGCCGTAGTCGCCCGCTGTGCCAAGCTGATGAAGGTGAAGTACGGGATGCAATCCATTGAAGGTAAAGGCTCACGCTTCTGGATGCGCTTCACCCAATATGCTGGCGAAGACATCGCGCCGGATATCCCGCCCGCCAGTGACAACACCGCCACGCCGGTACGCTATGCGCCGCTGCACGGCTCCTGCCTGGTCGTCGATGACGACCCGCTGGTGACGTCTGCCTGGGAGAGCCTGATGAGCGTCTGGGGAATCAACGTGCGCTGTGCGGCCTCCGCTGAAGAGGCGTTTGCCATAATCGACGACGGCTTTACGCCGTTCGCCGTGCTGTGCGACCAGCGTCTGCGATCCGGCGAAAGCGGCTTCGACATCCTGAAAGCGCTTTTTGAACGTCTGCCGGATATGAGCGGCGCGATAGTCAGCGGCGAATTTAATTCACCGGTTCTGCTGGAGGCGGAGCAGGAGGGGTACCTGGTGCTCCGCAAGCCTCTCGAGCCGGCTAAACTGCATGCGCTGCTGACGCAGTGGTCGGGGGGAATGGATAAAAACGTGGCTGCGGGATTACGTTGATTGAGCGGGGGCAAGTTAAGGCATTACGGAAGGATTGGCGGGCTTAGAAAGCAAAAACCCGCCACGAGGGCGGGTTCTTTAAATAGTGGTGCCCGGACTCGGAATCGAACCAAGGACACGGGGATTTTCAATCCCCTGCTCTACCGACTGAGCTATCCGGGCAACGGGGCGCATTAAACCCGATTCATCCTCCGTCGTCAACGAAATTTGTTGTTTTCGTTGCAGACTGCACACTCTCTCACCATTTCGCCGCAAACTTAAGCGAAAAAGTGCGTCCAGAGCGCGGAAAGGGGCATTGCGAGCAGCAGGGCAGGGAGCATATTCACCACCGCGAACATTTTGATCCCGCAGATGCGCAGCCCCGTCGCCAGCAGCAGCAGGCCACCAACGGCGGTAAAGTCCGCCATCATCGCGGGCGTCGTCAGCGGCAGGATCAGCGCGGCGCAGGCGGCAAGCGCCAGCTGAATAAGCAGCATCGGCACACTAATCGCGGCGACGGCGATGCCGAGCGTGGTGGCAAAAATCGTGGCGGTGAAGAAATCCAGAAATGCCTTCGCAATCAGGATGCTGGGGTCACCGGTCATCCCTTCCTGCATCGAACCGAAAATTCCCGTCCCGCTGGCGCAGAACAGAATAATTATCGCGACGTAGTTCTGAATAAACGATTCATGGGTGCCGTGTTTCGCCTTGCCCGGCCGGGCAATCAGGTTTTTGGCCTTGCCTACCGCGCTGTTGATGCCTTTTTCCAGATAGCAAAACTCGCCTATCAGGGCGCCAAGCAGCGTTGCCAGCACCATCACCGGCAGGTTGGCGCATTTAATCACTAACAGGATGCCGATCCCCAAAGATGCCAGTCCAAAAATAGAGGGCATAGAGACCCGAATACGCTCCGGCAATCGCTGACTGAGCACCGCTCCGAGTACGCCGCCCAGCAGTACGGCTCCCGCGTTGATAAAGGGTCCAATAACCACGTTTAACTCCTGTTATTTAAGCATTGTCATTGCATGATTATGGCATGTCTGTGCCTGATTACGCTTAGCTTTGGGAGGCGAAATGCATACTGATTCCTTGTTGCACCTGAAAATAAAAGGTGACATGATTGCGCGAATTTTCTCCTCCCTGTCTCACCGTTCGGTGAGGGTACTTGCGCTTATGAAAACCATGAAAATTGCCGTCAGCCGCGAGCTGGTATCCACAGTATCTACCCACCGCGAAAAGGTGACGCTGGATAACACCGATTTTACCGATGTGGCGGCAGTCGTCATGACGGTCGCGGAAAGCGGGAGCGGCATTCTTGCGCTGCTGAAGCGAACCGGTTTTCAGCTACCGGTGTTTATGTTCTCGCCGGAGCCCGGAGAGGTGCCTGATGGCGTCACGGCGGTTATCTCGGGTAAAGCACAGGAATTCCTGGAAGTAGAATCTGCCGCCTGCCGGTATGAAGAGAACCTGCTGCCGCCTTTTTTTGACACCCTGAGCCAGTATGTCGCGATGGGCAACAGCACCTTTGCCTGTCCGGGACACCAGCACGGCGCGTTTTTCAAAAAGCATCCCGCCGGGCGGCAGTTTTATGATTTCTTCGGTGAGAACGTGTTTCGCGCCGATATGTGCAACGCCGACGTCAGGCTCGGGGATTTGCTGATTCACGAAGGGTCTGCCAAGCACGCGCAGAAGTTCGCGGCGAAAGTCTTTAATGCGGATAAAACCTACTTCGTGCTCAACGGCACCTCCGCTGCCAACAAGGTGGTGACCAACGCGCTGCTGACCCGCGGCGATCTGGTGCTGTTCGATCGTAACAACCACAAGTCCAACCATCACGGCGCGCTGATCCAGGCCGGGGCAACGCCAGTCTATCTTGAGGCGGCGCGTAACCCGTTTGGCTTTATCGGCGGGATTGACGAACACTGCTTTGACGACGCTTACCTGCGCAATCTGATCCGCGACGTTGCGCCGGAGAAGGCAGGCGAGACCCGCCCGTTTCGCCTGGCCATTATCCAGCTCGGCACCTACGACGGCACGATCTACAACGCCCGTCAGGTGATCGACAAGATCGGCCATCTTTGCGATTACATCCTCTTTGACTCCGCCTGGGTTGGCTACGAGCAATTTATTCCGATGATGGCGGAAACCTCCCCGCTGTTATTGGAGCTGAATGAGAACGATCCGGGCATTTTCGTGACCCAGTCGGTGCACAAGCAGCAGGCCGGGTTCTCGCAAACCTCGCAGATCCATAAAAAGGATAACCACATTCGCGGTCAGGCGCGCTTCTGCCCGCACAAGCGGCTGAACAACGCGTTTATGCTGCACGCCTCCACCAGCCCGTTTTATCCCCTGTTCGCCGCGCTGGACGTGAACGCCAAGATCCACGAAGGCGAAAGCGGGCGCAGGCTGTGGGCGGAGTGCGTGGAGCTGGGCATCGAAGCGCGCAAGGCGATCGTGGCGAACTGCCATATGATCAAACCGTTTATTCCGCCGACGGTGGCGGGGCGTCCGTGGCAGGATCATCCGACTCACGCCATCGCCAGCGAGCGTCGCTTCTTTAGCTTTGAGCCGGGCGCAAAATGGCACGGGTTTGAGGGCTATGCCCGCGAGCAGTACTTCGTCGATCCGTGCAAGCTGTTGCTGACCACGCCGGGCATTGATGCGGAAACGGGGGCATACGCGAATTTCGGTATCCCGGCGACCATTCTGGCGCACTATCTGCGTGAAAACGGCATCGTGCCGGAGAAATGCGACCTCAACTCGATCCTGTTCCTGCTGACGCCGGCGGAGAGCGCCGGGAAGATGGCGCAGCTGGTGGCGATGCTGGGGCAGTTTGAACAGCATATTGAAGACGACACGCCGCTCGCGGACGTGCTGCCGACCATCTACCAGAAATACCCGGTGCGTTACCGCGACTACACTATCCGGCAGCTTTGCCAGGAGATGCACGATCTCTACGTCAGCTTTAACGTGAAGGATTTGCAGAAGGCGATGTTCCGCCGGGAGAGCCTGCCCGCCGCGGTGATGAACCCGCAGGACGCCAACCAGGAGTACATTCGCGGAAACGTGGAGCTGGTGCGCATTCGCGACGCGGAAGGGCGCATCGCCGCCGAAGGCGCGCTGCCGTATCCGCCGGGCGTGCTGTGCGTGGTGCCGGGCGAAGTCTGGGGTGGCGCGGTGCAGCGCTATTTCCTGGCGCTGGAGGAGGGCATTAATATGCTGCCGGGCTTCTCGCCGGAGCTGCAGGGCGTGTACAGCGAGAAGGACGCCGACGGGATTAAGCGGCTGTATGGGTATGTGTTGAGATAGTGCGGGCTGTTGCCCTCACCCTAACCCTCTCCCACAGGGAGAGGGAACTTTTCTTCAAACCGCACTACGTTTATACATCCTTCTCGGATGCCCAATCTTCCCGTACAGCATCTCCACGCTCAGAAAGCCCACCTCCACGCAGTGCTCCAGATAGCGTCGGGTAGTGGTTTTACTCAGTCCCGTCTCGCTCACCACCTCATCCACCGTAAAGCAGTGCGCCGCCTTGTTGTTAAACAGCGTCTGCACCCGCGCCAGCGTATTCTCCTCAATCCCTTTGCTGCCGTTGTCCAGGCGGTAGTTTTTCGCCTGTAACTGATAGAGTGAATCCACGTTCTGCTGATCGACAATTTTCCACACGCGCTGCTGTTCGGCAAACTGTACGAAGCGCTCCAGCGACTGGCTAAGACGCTTCCAGGAAACCGGCTTGAGGATATAGTCGAACGCGCCGTTACGAATAGCCTGGCTACAGGTCCCCATATCGCTGGCGGCGGTGATGAAAATCACCGAGCAGTTGGCGCGCGCCAGCATGGGGTCGCTAACTAGCGTGATGCCCTTACCGTCGGGCAGGTAGTTATCCAGCAGCATCAACTGCGGCCGTTTGCTCTCCAGCTGAACCTGCGCGTCGGCCAGCGACGAGGCAATCCCCACCAGCCTCAGGCGAGGGTGTTTACCGATCAGCTCCGCGTGCAGTTGCGCCAGTTCGTTCTCGTCTTCAACAATCAGTACGTCGATAAGTTCATGTTGCATAGTCGGTATCTTCCAGTTCCTGTGCGGGGTGCCGGGCCGTTCCCGTGGCGGGAATAAACAGTGAGAAAATGGCACCGCGTGGGGTGTTATCGGCAACTTCGATTGCGCCGCCAGCCTGCGTGACATAGCTTTCAATCAGATACAGGCCAATACCGTGATCGCCGCGCGTTTTGGTGGTGATGCCGCGCTCAAATATCCTGTCGCGGATCTCCGGTCTGATGCCGACGCCCTGGTCGGCGACTTCGATAATCAATTCCTGCGCGCTGAGCTTTATCAGCACTTCAACCGGCGCATGGGGAAGCGGGGCCCGCTGGGTTGCCTCGATGGCATTATCCAGCAGGTTACCGATGATCGAGATAAGCTCCGATTCCGGCAGCGGCAGGAACGGCTTATCCATCCGGCAGGCCGGATCGAAACTCAGCTCAACGCCCTTCTCGCGGGCGCGGGCGGCCTTGCCGAGCAGCAGCCCGCACAGCGTTGGGGAGCTAAAGCGGGACGAGATAAAGTCCAGAAGCTCCTGGGCATGCTCCGACTGCGCCTGAATGTAGCGAATCGCCTCTTCATAACGGCCCATGTGCAGCAGGCCAGAAAGCGTGGTCATGCGGTTCAGCTGCTCGTGACGCATGATGCGCAGGTTATCGACGTAGCGTTTTACCTGGCTGAGCTGGGCGCTGAGGGAGTCGATCTCGTTGCGATCGCGGAAGGTGATCACCCAGCCCTGCAAAGCATCCTCCAGCATGATCCGCACCCGGCTGGCAATGACCGTGAGATCGTTAAAGCGGCAGATCTCATCGTGGGTGTCTTTCGCGAGCATGGTCTGCGGGTTGAAGAACGGTACGGGCGCGATCACCCGGCCGATGGGCTGGCCGCGCAGCTCGCGCGCGGGCTGGCTTAGGCCTAACAGCTTGCGCGCCGCCTGGTTGATCACTTCAATGCGCAGATCGTCATCTATGGCAATCACCCCTTCATAAATGGATTCCATCATCGCCTTTTGCTGGCGCACCAGCAGGCCGATTTCGCGTGGCTCAAGGGAGAAGATCTGCTTTTTGATACTGCGGGTGAAGAACCAGGAGAAGACAAACAGAGCGATAAGCAGCAGGACGGCGGCAATCAGAATATTGACCACCTTGTTGACGGTGATGGTGTCGAGATAGCTCGTGAGATACCCCACCGAAACAATGCCCACCACCTGTCCGGCATCGTTGAAAATAGGGGCTTTGCTGCGCAGTGAAATGCCTAAACCGCCCTTGCGGATGGTGGTGGTGCTTTTGCCGTGCAACACCTCGTCGTTATCCCCACCCACCAGGGTGGTGCCTACGCGGTCGGCAAAGACGGAGTGAAAAAGATGCAGCCCTTTATTGTCACCTATCACAATAAAACTGGCATCGCTGTGGGCCGCTATTTTCTGCATAAAATTCCGGATGCCCTGGATATCCTTTTGCTCAACCTCTTTTCGCAGCGTAGGAATAAGCGCAATTTCTTCTGCCTGTATTTTTGCGCGCGCACTCATTTCCTGATAAAGCTGCCTGCCGACATCGACATAATAATATCCGCCCAGCAACGCAAACAGCACTGAGAAAAAGACGACCAGCGAAATAAACAGCTTGATCTGAAACGATACTTTCATAACTATCACGCGAGGTATCAACAGGTCGGCCCAATATATCACCTTTTAAGGCGAGGGCGCCCGCTTTGCCGAAAACTTGTGATCCCTTGCACAGCACGGCCCGTACAAGAATTTTCCTAAAAAGGTGAACCGCTTAAGGCAAAATGAATAAATGTTATTTGTTTGTGCATTTAAGAAAAGAAACCATAAAAACCACGGCAATAAATAAGGCGTAAATCACATTAAATAAAAGAAACCATTAAAACCATAGCTGCCATTAAAACTTCGCTTTTAATATGCCATTCCTCACATAAAGTAAGCCTTTGTGACTCTAAGCTGAACGCACAAAATAACTAAGGGGCTTATTATGAGCACAACTGACGATTCATTCTCTGTTACCCACGACCCGATTGATATTCAGCGGCCAACGCTTAAAGAGCGCTGGTGGCATATTATGGATACCTGGAAAGTCGGGATTATTCCTCTGCCGCTGTTCGTGCTGGCGGGCGCGCTGATTGCGATTGATTGCCTGGGCGGAAAACTGCCGAGCGATATTGTGGTGATGGTCGCAACGCTCGCCTTCTTCGGCTTTGCCTGCGGCGAGTTCGGCAAGCGCCTGCCGATTGTCGGCAAGCTCGGCGCGGCGGCGATTTGCGCCACCTTTATCCCTTCCGCACTGGTCTATTACGGCCTGCTGCCGGACGTGGTGGTCGAGTCCACCACTAAGTTCTACAAATCCACCAACATTCTCTATCTCTACATCTGCTGCATTATTGTCGGCAGCATCATGAGCATGAACCGTACGGTGCTCATTCAGGGCTTCCTGCGCATCTTCTTCCCGATGCTGTGCGGCGAAATTGTGGGCATGGTGGTAGGGATGGGCGTCGGCCTGGCGCTGGGCCTAGAGCCGTTCCAGATCTTCTTCTTCATCATCCTGCCGATCATGGCGGGCGGCGTCGGCGAAGGGGCGATCCCGCTCTCCATCGGCTATGCCACCCTGCTGCACATGGATCAGGGCGTGGCGCTCGGCCGGGTGCTGCCGATGGTGATGCTCGGCGGCCTGACGGCAATCATTATCTCCGGCTGCCTGAACCAGCTCGGGAAACGCTACCCGCACCTGACCGGCGAAGGCCAGCTGATGCCGAACCGCGCGAACGCGGATGCCACCGTTTCTCAACCTGCGTTTTCCGGTAAAGCGGACGTCACCACTATCGCCTCCGGTGCGCTGCTGGCGGTGCTGCTGTATATGCTCGGCATGCTCGGCCACAAGCTGATTGGCCTGCCCGCGCCGGTTGGGATGCTGTTTATGGCGGTGCTGGTGAAGCTCTGCAACGGCGCCTCGCCGCGCCTGCTCGAAGGCTCCCAGGTGGTCTACAAATTCTTCCAGACATCCGTGACCTACCCAATCCTCTTTGCCGTCGGCGTGGCCATCACCCCGTGGCATGAGCTGGTCGCGGCGTTCACCGTCAGCAACCTGCTGGTGATTATCAGCACCGTTTCCGCGCTGGTGGCGACAGGCTTCTTCGTCGGCAAAAAGATCGGCATGCACCCGATTGACGTCGCCATCGTCTCCTGCTGTCAGAGCGGGCAGGGCGGTACCGGCGACGTGGCGATCCTGACCGCAGGCAACCGCATGAGCCTGATGCCCTTCGCCCAGATTGCTACCCGTATCGGCGGCGCGATTAACGTCTCTGTCTCGCTGCTGATTCTGGGCAACTTCCTCGTTTAAGTATTCAGGAAATAACAATGAAACTCGCAAGCTTTTTATATCAGGGAAAACGCAGCTACGGCATCGTTCAGGCCGACGGCGTGATTGATTTAGGCCGCCGTCTCGGCGACCGCTACGGCGACCTCAAGGCGCTGCTGCAGGGCAACGGGCTGGCGCAGGCCACCCGTTATCTGAACGACGCGGTGGACGTGCCGATGAGCGCCATCACCTTCTTGCCGGTGATCGTGCAGCCGGAAAAAATCCTCTGCGTGGGCATGAACTACGCCGACAAGCGCAAGGAGTTTGACCAGCATAACCCGGCCCCGACGCTGTTTGTCCGCTTCCCGGATTCCCAGACCGGCCATAACGAGCCGGTGCTGAAGCCGCGCCACTCCAGCGAGTTCGACTACGAAGGCGAACTGGCGGTGATCATCGGCAAGGGCGGGGAGAACATCAGCCGCGACGACGCCCTGCGCCACGTGGCGGGCTATAGCTGCTACATGGACGGCTCCGCCCGCGACTGGCAGCACACCTGGTTTACGGCCGGTAAAAACTGGCGCCAGACCGGGGCGTTTGGCCCGTGGATGGCGACGGCGGATGAGATCCCGGACCCGCACCAGCTGGCAATCCGCACCTGGCTGAACGGCCGCATGGTGCAGGAAGACAACACCAGCAGCATGATCCACAAGGTTGCTGAGCTCATCGAGTACATCAGCACCTTCACCCGCCTCAGCCCGGGCGACGTGATCATCACCGGCTCCCCCGGCGGCGTGGGTAAAAAGCGCAACCCGCCGCTGTTTATGAAGGAGGGGGATCGCATCGAGGTAGAGATTGAGCATATCGGTCACCTGAGCAACGTGATTGTGGAAGCGCCGGCCGTCGGGCTTGCGGCAGCACATTAAGTAAGGCGGCAGCATGCACTCGCAACCCATCGATTTTCGCCACACGCTGGTGGCGAAACACCCGGAGCGCTTAAGCCAGATCCGTTATCTGCTGGCAGACAGCGGCCTTGGCCTGGACAACGACATTACCCTGTTTGTCGAAGCCTGGTCCGGCCCGCAGCTGGTGGGCTGCGCAGGGCTTGCCGCCAACGTCATCAAATGCGTGGCGGTCAACGAGCAGCTGCGCGGGGAAAACCTCAGCGCGCGGCTGCTGGCAGAGGTGGAAAACGCGGCGCTGGAGCGCGGCCATTTTCACCTCTTTCTCTGCACCCGACCGTGCAACGGCGAGCGTTTTGCCCGCAGCGGCTTCTGGCCGATTGCCCGGAGCGGAAACAACGCCGTGCTGATGGAGAACACCCCGCAGGGGATCGAGCGCTACTGCCGTTCCCTGCGCGCGAAGCGCAGGTGCGGGGAGAACATTGGCGCGATAGTGATGAACGCCAATCCGTTCACCCTCGGCCACCGTCATCTGGTGGAGCAGGCGGCGACGCGGTGCGATGCGCTGCATCTGTTCGTGGTGCGTGAAGACGCGTCGTTCTTTCCGTTCAGCGCCCGCCTTGAGATGGTGCGCGCGGGCGTGGCGCATCTGCCGAACGTGGTGGTGCATGAAGGCTCGCAGTACATCATCTCCCGCGCCACCTTTCCGGCCTATTTTCTGAAGGAGACCGGCAAAGTGCAGCAGGCGTGGAGCGAGATCGACGTGCTGATCTTCCGGGACTTCATCGCGCCGGCGCTGGGCATTACCCATCGTTTTATCGGTTCAGAGCCGTTCTGCGACATCACCCGCCAGTACAACCAGACGCTGCACGACCTGCTGGCTTCGCATATTGAGGTGGTGGAGTTGCCGCGCATCAAGGCCGCCGGGAACGCCATTTCAGCCTCTGAAGTGCGCCGCTTGCTCAAGACGCAGCAGTTTTCGCGTATCCGGGAGATCGTCCCGGATTCCACCTTCGCGCACCTCGAAACGCATTACCGTGCGCGTGCGGAAGTCGCATAACTATCAGGAATTTATCATGAAAATTGTAAGGGAGGCGCTGGCCGGAACGCAGGAGTCCAGCGACCTGATGGTAAAAATCGCTCCCGCTCACGGCGAGCTGGAGATTGTCATCCACAGTGAAGTGATTAAGCAGTTTGGCGAGCAGATTCGCCAGGTGGTCAATGAAACATTGCGCGCCATGAACGTACGCCAGGGATTAATCATTATTGAAGACAAAGGGGCGCTGGACTGTGTGATCCGCGCCCGCCTGCAAAGCGCGCTTCTGCGTGCCGCCGATGAACAGGCCGTTAACTGGGAGGCGCTGAAATGAGCAAGCTCCGCCGCAGCATGCTGTTCCTGCCGGGCGCCAACGCCGCCATGCTTTCCACCGCGTTTATCTACCGTCCTGACTCCATCATGTTCGACCTGGAGGATGCCGTCGCCCTGCGCGAGAAGGATACCGCGCGCATGCTGGTGTTCCACGCGCTGCAGCACCCGATGTATCAGGATATCGAAACCGTGGTGCGCATTAACCCGCTCAGCACGCCGTTTGGCCTGCTGGATCTGGAAGCCGCCGTGCGGGCGGGCGTGGACGCGATCCGCCTGCCGAAGACCGACACTCCGGAGGATATTGACGAGCTGGAAGGCCACCTGGCGCGCATCGAGCGCGAGTGCGGCCGCGAGGTCGGCTCCACCCGCGTGATGGCGGCGATTGAATCGGCCATTGGCGTAATAAACGCCGTGGCGATTGCCCGCAGCTCCCCGCGCCTGATCGGCATCGCGCTGGCCGCCTTTGACTACGTGATGGACATGCAGACCGAGCGCGGCGACGGCACCGAGCTGTTCTACGCCCGCTGCGCCGTGCTGCACGCCGCCCGCGCCGCGGGCATTGACGCCTTCGACGTGGTCTGGTCAGACGTTAACGACGAGGCCGGATTTCTGCGCGAGGTCGACCTGATCCGCAGGATGGGCTTTAACGGCAAATCCCTCATCAACCCGCGCCAGATCGACCTGCTGCACAACGCCTACGCCCCGACGCAGGAAGAGGTGGATCACGCCAAAAGGGTGATTGAAGCGGCAGAAGAGGGCGAGCGTAACGGACTCGGCGTGGTGTCGCTCAACGGCAAAATGGTGGATGCACCGATTATTAACCACGCGCAGGTGGTGCTTGAACGCGCGGCGGCCTCCGGCGTGCGTCGGTAAGGATGACAACATGAATCAGACAGAACTTCTTCACGTGAATTTTCCCCATCTGCGGGAGTTAAAACCGTTTGATACCGCCCACAGCGCCACGCCGTGGCTGGCGGACGGTGACGCAAAGCACAATCGTAAACTCTGCGCCTCCATTGAAGAGGCGGTGGTGCGCAGCGGCCTGCGGGACGGGATGACCATCTCTTTCCACCACGCGTTTCGCGAAGGCGACCGGGTGATCAACACCGTCGTGGGGCTGCTGGCGCGGATGGGCTTTAAAAACCTGACGCTGGCATCCAGCTCGCTGATGACCTGCAACGACGCGCTGATCGAGCATATCGAAAGCGGCGTTATCACCCGGATTTATACCTCCGGGATGCGCGGCAGGCTGGCGGAGGCCATCTCCCGCGGGCTGATGGACGAGCCGGTACAAATCCACTCCCACGGCGGGCGCGTGAAGCTGCTCCAGGACGGCGAGCTGAATATCGACGTGGCGTTTCTCGGCGTGCCGTGCAGCGATGCGTTTGGCAACGCCAACGGCACGCGCGGCAAGTCGTGCTGCGGCTCGCTGGGCTACGCGATGGTGGACGCCCACTTTGCCCGTAAGGTGGTGCTGCTGACCGAAGAGCTGGTGCCGTTCCCGAACATGCCCGCCAGCCTGGCGCAGGATCGGGTGGACTACATCGTGCAGGTGGAGAGCGTAGGCGACCCGGCGAAAATCAGCGTCGGCGCGGCGCGCGTCACCAGCAACCCGCGCGAGCTGACGATCGCCCGCTATGCGGCGGACGTGATTGAACACTCGGGCTATTTCAGACCGGGCTTCTCGATGCAGACCGGCTCCGGCGCGGCGGCCACCGCCTGCACCCGCTTTATGGAAGAGAAAATGGAGCGCAGCGGCGTGAAGGCGCGCTTTGCGCTCGGCGGCATCACCGGCAGCCTGGTGGATCTGCACGAGAAGGGGCTGATCGAAAAGCTGCTGGACACCCAGTGCTTTGACGGCCAGGCGGCGGCCTCGCTGGCGCGCAACCCGAACCACGTGGAGATCTCCACTAACGTCTACGCCAACCCCGGCAGCAAGGCGGCAAGCTGCGATCAGCTCGACGTGGTGATCCTCAGCGCGCTGGAAATTGACGTCGATTTCAACGTTAACGTCATTACCGGCTCCGACGGCGTGATGCGCGGCGCGTCCGGCGGGCACTGCGACGTGGCCGCCGCGGCGAACCTGACCATCGTCGTTGCGCCGCTGCTGCGCAGCCGCATCCCGACAGTGGTGAAGCGCGTCACAACGCGCCTCACGCCGGGGGAGAGCATTGACGTGCTGGTCACCGATCACGGCATTGCGGTCAACCCGGCGCGCCCGGAGATCCGCGAGCGCCTGCTGGCGGCCGGGCTGAAGGTTGTGGATATCAACGCGCTGTACGAGCGGGCGATCTCGCTGACGGGCGTACCGAAACCGATTGAATTTACCGATAAGATCGTCGGGGTGATCCGCTACCGCGACGGCAGCATCATCGACACCGTACGGCAGGTGAAGGAGGATCTATGATTTCAGCGACGCCCGTGCGGGCGGGTGTCGGCCTGGGCGAACTGCTGGCGGCGAAGGAGCGCCGCGCGGCACGCCAGGCTGACTGGCTTGCGCGCTATCAACAGCCGGCGATCTCCCTCACGCTGGTCACGCCGGGCGCAATCAAAGACAGCCTGCGCTACCGCAACACCATGGGCGTGGCGCTGCAGATGTGCGACCAGCTGCTGTGGGAAAACCGCTGGCAGGTGCTGGATCGCCAGGTGCTGTGGCTGCCGACCGGGCCGGAAGCCCTGTGGTGCGTGGCCCATCCCGCGGCGGAGATTAAAGCGCACTGTGCAGCGCTGGAGCAGACGCACCCGCTCGGCAGGCTGTGGGATTTGGACGTCATCTGCCCGGAAAACGGCCACGTCGGGCGTCAGTCTCTGGGCGCGCACCTGCGCCGCTGCCTGATTTGCGATGAACCAGCCCACGCCTGCTCCCGCTCGCGGAATCACCCTGTGGAGCGGGTGGTTGCCCGCGTGGAGAAGATGATTGATGACTGGTTTGCTCGCGACTAAGCCGCGCCCGGCGGACGTTCCCGCGCTTGCCGAAGCGGCGCTGTGGCAGGAGCTGGAGCTGACGCCCAAGCCGGGGCTGGTGGACAGGCTCAATAACGGCTCCCATCGCGATATGGATCACGCGCTGTTTGTCCGCAGCATTGCGGCGATAGCGCCGTGGTTTATGCGTTTTGCGGAGCTGGGTAACACCCATGCAGATAAGCCCGCTGGCGAACAGCTGCGGATCCTCCGCCCGATGGGGATGGCGTGCGAGCAGGCCATGTATGCCGCAACCGGCGGGATAAACACCCACAAAGGCGGCATTTTTGCCCTCGGGCTGCTGTGCTTCGCTGCCGGACGCGTGAAGGAGGCCTGCGCCGATAGCCTCTGCCTTGAGGTAAGTAACGTCTGTCGTGGGCTGGTTTCGCGGGAGCTGGCCCGGCGCAGCGGGCAGGCGACGGCGGGGGAGCGGCAGTACCAGCGGTACGGCTTGACCGGCGCGCGCGGCGAGGCGGAGAGCGGGTTTGCGACGGTGCGCAACGCGCTGGCGCGGTGGAACGGACGGTCGCTTCACGGCCTGCTGTTACGACTGATGGCAATAAATCAGGACAGCAACCTGGTGTCGCGCGGCGGCATTGAGGGCTGGGCTACGTGCAGGCTTACGCACGGGAGCTGCTGGCTAACGGCTGGGACCGCGAGGCGTTGCGTAGAATGGATAATGCATTAATCGAACGGAATTTAAGCCCTGGAGGCAGCGCGGATTTGCTGTCAGTGGGGTGGGTACTTGCTGCAATAAAATAGCCGGGCGGCGGCTTCGCCTGCCCGGCACAACAATTAATGCGCGACTGGCTGTGCGCCGTGCGGTTCGCGTACATGCTTGTACTGGAACAGCACGATAAACGCGAAGAACAGCACCAGCGAGTACGCCGCGAAGATGAGCCACACGGGCTGCCAGTTGGTGATGCCGTTCGTGGTGTACATCTCAACCACTTTACCGCTCACCACGCCGCCCAGAATACAGCCGAAGCCGTTGGTCATCATCAGGAACATGCCCTGCGCGCTGGCGCGGATTTCAGGCTTCACCTCTTTTTCCACAAACACCGAACCGGAGATGTTGAAGAAGTCGAAGGCGCAGCCGTAAACAATCATCGACAGAACCAGCAGCACGGTGCCGAACGCGCTAGGGTCGCCGTAGGCGAACAGGCCGAAGCGCAGCATCCACGCGGCGATACTGATCAGCATAACGTTCTTGATGCCGTAACGGCTCAGGAAGAACGGGATGGTCAGGATGAACAGCGTTTCGGAGATCTGCGAGATAGACATCATCACCGAAGCGTGTTCAACGATAAAGCTTCCGGCAAACAGCGGATCGTTATCGAAGCTGTGCAGGAAGGTGTTGCCGAACATGTTGGTGATTTGCAGCTCCGCGCCCAGCAGCATGGAGAAGATAAAGAAGATCGCCATGCGCTTGTTTTTGAATAGCGCGAACGCGTCCAGGCCGAGCATGGTGCTCCAGCTCTGGTTTTTCTGCTGGTTAGACACCGGAATATGCGGCAGCGTCAGGGTAAACAGCGCCAGCAGTACGGAGAGCGCCGCACCGATATACAGCTGCATATGGCTCAGCTCGAAGCCTGCGAAGCTCACGCCCCACATTGCCATGATAAAGCCGATGGTGCCCCAGATACGGATTGGCGGGAAGTCGGTAACGATATCCAGACCGGCAGACTTCAGGCGGTAGTAGGAGATGGTGTTGATCAGCCCAAGCGTTGGCATGTACGCCAGCGAGTTAAGCAGGATCACCATAAACATCGCCCCCGGCGTCGTCACTTCGGCCGCCATGAACAGCGTCCCCGCGCCCACCAGATGGCAAAGCATGTACAGCCACTTCGCGCTTAACCACTTATCCGCCACGATACCGAGCAGCGTTGGCATGAAAACAGCCGCGATGCCCAGCGAGCTGTAGACGGCACCGATTGACGCACCATCGAACTTGAGCGTCACAAACATATAGGAGCCGAGTGTAGTCAGCCAGCTTCCCCACAGGCAGAACTGCAGAAACGACAAGATTTTAAGCTGCAGCTTAAGGTTCATGTTACTTTCCTCACAAGTGAGCGGGAGATATGTTGTTATAGGAACATTCAGGGTTGTAATTTGATGCAATTCTATCAGCTGACGGGGGCAGGTTTTGTTACCTCCCGCAAAAAAATGCAATCCATATTAATTTGCAGTCTGGATTGTGATGCAAATAGCATTTTTGTATGGGTGGGGGTTGGGTGCGGTTTGTTCCCCTCACCCTACCCTCTCCCCAAAGGGGAGAGGGTGTTCAAGTTCCCTCTCCCCTTTGGGGAGAGGGTTAGGGTGAGGGGGTGTTATTTTCTAGCGGCGACGGTAGTTCTTCTGCGCCGTATTCACCTTATACAGATAGCGGCGGGATTCCGCTGACGGGTGGCGGGTGGTGAGGGTGGTGTACACGTCCCCCGGCGCCATGCTGTTGATGATGTTCGCGGCCTGCACCTTGTCGTTCGAGAAGACGCGGAGCACGCTGCCCGCGCCGCCGTTATAGGCGGTAATAACCGCATAGCGACGTGAAGTCGGGTTATCAATCCCGCCAAGATAGACATTGTTCAGCATGGCCAGATAGGCCGTTCCGGTATCAATGTTGCTTTGCGGGTCGAACAGGTAGCTGCGGCTTGGCGTGCCGGATTTCCCCTGCGAGCGGAACACGTCTTTACCGGCGCTGTGCTGAACAACCTGCATCAGCCCCAGCGCGTCGGAACGGCTCACGGCGTAGGGGTTAAATGACGATTCGGTCTGCATAATCGCCAGGATCAGCGACTCGTCCACGCCGTACTTGCGCGATGCCTGACGCACCATGCCCAGATACTTATGCGCACGCTTGTCGAGGTGGTTTGGCACCAGGTTAATCGTGACGCTGTAGATTACCTTCAGGCCGTTGGTGCGGCTTTTCAGGCGCGTTTGCAGCAGGTAGTCGGCAAATTTCGTGGCGCGGCCTTCCCAGCGGATAGGCTGACCGGTCTGGTCCACGACCTGACCGTACAGGAACGGCTCTTTGGAAATGGTAATGTCATCGGCATCAGAGTAGAGGTCGATAGATCCCGGATCGTCGCCCATCAGCAGGGTCTTGATGATGGCCTGCCGTAAATGCGCCGCAGGTTCGGTCCCCGCGATGGTTTCAACCGTGATCGTACCGTCATCGAAGTTGATGTGGCTACGGGTCTGATAGGCGTCGGTGTACTTAACGTAGTCCTTCGGTCCGGCGATAAGAACTTCGTTAAATCCCCATATATTTTCGATGTTGTGGGCAAACTGCCCCATCAAAATGTCAAAACCGTTAGTGTCCTTAACCCAGGCTTCGTTATAGCTATCGCCCTTTTTGGAAGAACAAGACACAAGCAACGGCGCAACAAGTGCTAGCGCTAAAAGTTTTTTCATCATTCCGGGAGTGCGTGTTGTGTTTGCTGTAACGGCGGGGGTAACCCCGCACGCTGTTATTTTTCCGGCGGCGTATAGCCTTCGATGTGTACGTCTTTACCTTCGAACAGGAAGTTCACCATCTCCTGCTCCAGCAGCTTGCGGTGCTCCGGGTTCATCATGCTGAGCTTTTTCTCGTTGATCAGCATGGTCTGTTTTTGCTGCCACTGTCCCCAGGCTTCTTTAGAGATCTCGTTATAGATGCGCTTACCCAGGACGCCCGGGTAGAGCTGGAAATCCTGGCCCTCAGCGTCGCGCTGCAGGAAAGTACAAAAAATGGTTCTGGCCATACTCATTCCTCTTTGTGTTGCCGATGCTAAACTATTGCACCGACACGTAATTGCTGTAACAGGCGCTCCACGGGAGCCGCCAGCCCGACTGATGGCGGTTGCGCTAAGTTATACCAGAGAGCGGTGCCTTCATCCATGCACGAGGTGAATGAGGACACGGGAAGCCACATAGGCACAATATCCAGATGGAAATGGCTAAAGGTATGGCGGAACGCGTTCAGCTGCGTCAGCGTATCGGCGGCAATGCCGCGTTGCTTAAGCCATTCCCGAAGCGAGGCTTCATCCTCAAACTGTGGGAAGCAGTATAGACCACCCCACAGGCCACTCGGTGGACGCTGCGCAAGGAACACCTCATCGCCGTGCTGCATCAGCAGCATATACCCGGTGCGCTCCGGCAGCGTCTGCTTCGGTTTTTTCCCCGGATACTGCGCCCATGACTGGTTGGCGTAGGCGACGCAGAGGTTATTTACCGGACAGAGTTCGCACTTCGGTTTTGAACGGGTGCAGACCATCGCGCCCAGATCCATCATCGCCTGGTTAAAACGCTCCACGCCTTTCGCCGGGGTGACCGCTTCAGCGATCTCCCACAGGCGCTTTTCAACGTCCTTCTTGCCCGGCCAGCCGTCAACGGCGTAACAGCGGGCGAGCACGCGCTTCACGTTGCCGTCGAGGATCGGGAAATGCTTGCCTAACGATAGCGAGAGAATAGCGCCCGCGGTTGAGCGCCCAACGCCGGGTAAATCCGCCACCTCGTCAAAGGTCTCCGGAAATTTACCGTTGTGCCGCGTGGCCACCTGCTGGGCGGCTTTGTGCAGATTACGCGCGCGGGCATAGTAGCCGAGCCCGGTCCACAGGTGCAGCACTTCGTCCAGAGGGGCGTTTGCCAGGTCGGTCACCGTCGGGAAGCGCGCCATAAAACGCTCGAAGTAAGGGATCACGGTGGTGACCTGCGTTTGTTGCAACATCACCTCGGAGAGCCATACTTTGTAAGGCGTTTTTTCAATTTGCCAGGGCAGGGTTTTACGCCCGTATTTGTCGTACCAGTCCAGCACCTGGGCTGAAAATTGAGAGGCTTGCATGGTCATCGATTCGCATAATCAGGGACGCAGATTGCAGCACAGCGTCAATCTGCTGTAAACCGGATCTTTCCCATGCTTGCATAGAAGCCTTAACTTTGGATAATGCCCGTTTCCCGAACACTCTCACAAGCAGACAACTCTTTTATGAAAAACGACGTCATTTCACCGGAATTTGATGAAAACGGTCGCCCGCTGCGCCGTATTCGCAGCTTTGTCCGCCGTCAGGGCCGCCTGACTAAAGGGCAGCAACACGCGCTGGACAACTACTGGCCGGTGATGGGCGTTGAGTTCAGCGAGCAGCCTCTCGACTTTACCGAACTGTTTGGCCGCGATGCGCCCGTCACCCTGGAGATCGGTTTTGGCATGGGCACGTCGCTGGTGACCATGGCGAAAGCGCGCCCGGAACAGAACTTCCTCGGCATTGAGGTGCACTCGCCGGGCGTCGGCGCCTGTCTGGCTACGGCCCATGAAGAGGGCGTTGAGAACCTGCGCGTAATGTGTCACGACGCGGTGGAAGTGCTGCACAAAATGATTCCTGACAATTCTTTGAACATGGTTCAGCTCTTTTTCCCTGACCCGTGGCACAAAGCGCGTCATAATAAACGCCGTATCGTTCAGGCACCGTTTGCCGAGCTGGTGAAAAGTAAGCTGAAGCTGGGCGGCGTCTTCCACATGGCGACCGACTGGGAACCTTATGCGGAACATATGCTGGAAGTGATGTCGTCTCTGGACGGGTATAAAAACCAGTCTGAAAGCAACGACTACGTACCGCGTCCGGATTCACGTCCGGTGACAAAATTTGAACAGCGTGGCCATCGTCTTGGTCACGGCGTATGGGACTTAATGTTCGAGAGGGTGAAATAATGGCAAAGAATCGTAGCCGTCGTCTGCGTAAAAAGATGCACATCGAAGAATTCCAGGAAGTAGGTTTCTCCGTTGCCTGGCGCTTCCCGGAAGGCACCAGCGTCGAACAGATCGACCAGGACGTTGATGCGTTCATCAACGAGGTGATCGAGCCAAACAAGCTGGCCTTCGACGGTAGCGGCTATCTGGCGTGGGAAGGTCTGATCTGCACCCAGGAAGTGGGGAAATGCACCGAAGAACATCAGGCGCTGGTACGCAAATGGCTTGAAGACCACAAGCTGGAAGATGTTCGCGTCAGCGAACTTTTCGACGTTTGGTGGGACTAATAAAGAAGTCAGGGGCCAGCATTAGCTGGCCCATTTTGTCTGAGGGAGTGTTAAAGATGCGCAAAACGTTGCTGGCTGTTGCTTTACTGGCAATCGGTTCCACCGCCCATGCGGAGTATAAATGTAGCGTCACCCCGCGTGACGACGTGGTGTTAAGCCCGCAAACCGTGCAGGTTAAAGGCGAGAACGGCAATCTGGTGATTACGCCGGAGGGTAACGTCACCTTTAACGGCAAGCCGCAAAACCTGACGGCCGCCCAGCGTGAACAGGCGAAGGATTATCAGGCCGAGCTGCGTACCGCGCTGCCGTGGATCAACGACGGCGCGCTGACCCGCGTTGAGAAGGGGCGCGTGGCGCTGGATAAAATCATCACCAAAGAGGTGGGAGAAAGCAGCAATATGCGCACCCGCCTGACGAAGCTGGATAAGCAGCTGAAAGAGCAGATGAACCGAATTATCGAGACCCGCTCCGACGGCCTGACGTTCCACTATAAGGCAATCGACCAGGTGCGCGCCGACGGCCAGCAGCTGGTGAACCAGGCGATGGGCGGCATTCTCCAGGACAGCATTAACGAGATGGGCGCCAAAGCGGTGCTGAAAGGCGGCGGTAACCCTTTGCAGGGCGTGCTGGGCAGCCTGGGCGGACTGCAAACCTCGATTCAGAACGAGTGGAAGAATCAGGAAGCCGATTTCCAGCAGTTCGGCAAAGACGTGTGTAAACGCGTGGTGTCGCTGGAAGATAGCAGAAAGGCGCTGGTGGGGACGCTGAAGTAATTAACTTAACCCCTCACCCTAACCCTCTCCCCAAAGGGGCGAGGGAATAGTTTGCTCCCTCTCCCTTTCAGGGAGAGGGCCGGGGTGAGGGTTGCAGCGCCTGCAGCGTTTCAAGGATCTTTTCTAGCACCGCCTCTTCATTATTCCAAAGTTCATTGTTCCAGAATCGAATGACGTGCCAGCCCTTTTGGTTTAACCACAACGTCCTTTGACGATCGTATTCCTGATTTTCATCATGCTGTCCGCCGTCCAGTTCAATAGCCAGACGAGCCGCGCAGCAGGCGAAATCGAGAATATAGTTGCCTGCCGGATGTTGTCGGCGAAATTTATAATTTTCGAAACGGCGGCTGCGCAGTAAATACCAAAGCCGTCTTTCTTCCTGTGTGAGCTCGCGTCTGAGCTGCTTTGCGTATGAACGTATAATTTCCATCCCCACACTCTGCCAGCCTTTCCCTCAGCCGACAGAACGGGATGCAAAATCCTGAATCAGCCTTCAGATTCTTCGGCGAGGAACAGCTCAAGAAGGGAGTTTAAGAACAGCTTGCCGTGCTCGGTGATCTGCCAGTATTCCTCACATTCCGTGAGATACCCCTGCGCCAGCGCCTCGTCAATCTGCGGGCGAATCACCGATTCCGGCAGTCCGGTATAGCGCGCAAACTCTTTCCGCGGTGCGGCTTCCAGCAGGCGGAAGCGGTTCATAAAGAACTCAAACGGCTTGTCCGCCGCCTCGACGTCGTGCTGACGTTCGAGATAACGACCTTCCATATACCCGCGCGGATGGCGCGTTTTGGCGGTGCGCAGTATTCGCCCGTCCGGGAAGGTCACTTTGCCGTGCGCGCCGCAGCCAATCCCCAGATAGTCGCCAAATCGCCAGTAGTTCAGGTTGTGCTGACACTGATATCCCGGCTTCGCATAGGCAGACGTTTCATATTGCTCATAGCCCGCAGCGGTTAACAGCCGGTGGCCCTGCTCGAAGATATCCCACAGCGCGTCGTCGTCCGGCAGCACCGGAGGACGGGAACCAAACAGGGTGTTCGGCTCAATGGTCAGCTGATACCACGACAGATGCGGCGGCGCCAGCGCAATCGCCTGGCGCAAATCGTCCAGCGCCTCTTCCAGCGACTGATCTGGCAGGCCGTGCATCAGATCGAGGTTAAAGCTGCGCAGGCCAAGCCCTGTCGCCAGGTTTGCCGCGCGCTTCGCCTCTTCCGGGCCGTGAATGCGCCCCAGGCGCTTCAGCTTTGGCTCGCTAAAGCTCTGCACGCCGATGGAGATACGGTTCACGCCAGCGCGCTGATACTCGACAAAACGGTCGGCCTCAACGGTGCCGGGGTTGGCTTCCATCGTAATTTCAGCATCCGCTGCCAGATTCAGGCGCGACCGCACGCCGTCCAGCAGCGTCTGCATCGCCGGGCCTGAAAGCAGGCTCGGCGTACCGCCACCAATAAAAATGGTCTTTACTTCACGTCCCTGCGCGTACGGTACATCGGCATCCAGGTCGGCCAGCAGATGGGCAACGTAGTCATCATGCGGCACTTCGCCCTTCAGCGCGTGCGAGTTGAAATCGCAGTAAGGACATTTCTGCACGCACCACGGGATATGAATATAGAGACTCAGAGGCGGCAAATTAGCCATTACGCAGTGCTTCCAGTAACAGTTTCAGGGCGCGTCCACGGTGGGAAATCGCGCTTTTCTCTTCGCGGGTCAGTTCCGCAGCGGTTTTGCCCTCTGTGGGGACAAAGAAAATCGGGTCGTAGCCAAAGCCGCCGCTGCCTGCCGCCTCACGGGTGATCACGCCCGGCCAGCTGCCGTGACAGACGATCGGCGTTGGATCTTCCGCGTGACGCATGTAGACCAGCACGCAGTGGAACTGCGCGGTACGCTGTTCGTCAGGCACGTCCTTCAGGGCAACGAGCAGCTTTTCCAGGTTTTGCCGATCGGTGGCGTCCACGCCGGAGTAGCGGGCGGAGTAAATGCCCGGCGCACCGCCCAGAAAATCCACGGCCAGGCCGGAGTCATCGGCAATGGCAGGCAGCCCCGTGATTTGCGCGGCGTGGCGCGCTTTCAGAATGGCGTTTTCGATAAACGTCAGGCCCGTCTCTTCGGCGGAATCGACGCCCAGCTCGGTCTGAGCCACCACGTCCAGCCCAAAATCATTTAATAGCGAGGCCAGCTCGCGCACTTTACCGGCGTTACCGGTGGCGAGAACAACTTTCTGCATGGTTTAGTCCTGTTCTGTCAGAGCCGCGACTTCCGTCGGGATAGATTGCGGATTGAGGATTTTTACCTGTTTATGCCGCCCAAGTTCACCTTTTTCAATGATGACCTGGCTTTTAGCAACGCGAAACTGTTTAGCCAGATATTTGGTCAGATGCGCATTCGCCTGACCGTCTACCGGCGGGGCGGTGATGGCGACCTTTAACTCGTCGCCATGCAGCCCCACAATGCTGTCGCGGCTGGCTTTCGGCTGAATGTACAGCCGTAAGACCAGCCCGTCTGTGCAGGTGCTTACCGCACTCATAACGCCATCCACAGCCCCGGCAGCAGCATATTGCCCGTTGCCTGCAGCAGCTCCGCAATGCCCATATTGAGCACGTACAGCAGCAGCACGAGAAGCATCGGCGAGAAGTCGATACCGCCCATCGCCGGCAGCAGACTACGAATCGGACGCAGCAGCGGTTCAGTGAGCTGAATCAGCGCGTATTCCACAGGGCTGCGGCCCCGGCTCACCCAGCTCATGATTGCCATGACCAGCAGGACCCAGAAGATCAGCAGGCCGACGGTTTTCACGAGGATCAGGACGGCAGAAATCCAGATAATCGGCTGGAAGGTAATGACCATAAACAGCACGATCGCTTTGATAACGCTCAGAATAAACGCCATCAGCAGAGATGAGCTGTCAATCGGCCCCATTGCCGGAATAACGCGGCGAAGCGGCCCCACAACAGGCTGCGTAATTTTCACGATAAATTGTGAGAACGGGTTGTAAAAATCACAGCGGGCCCACTGCATCCAGACGCGCAGTAACAGCGCCATCGTGTACAGCTCAATCACCGTTGAGAGCAGGAAAGTCAACGTCTTCATGGCGTTCCTCAGTTTTCCTTATTATTGGGTGTAATCGCGCGCACCGAAAATTGCCGTGCCGATGCGCACCATGGTACTGCCTGCCGCGATGGCGGCTTCCATATCGTCCGACATGCCCAGAGAAAGCGTGTCTACCGTGTCATAGCGCGCTTTAAGCGCCTCAAATGCTACAGCCATTTGCTGTGCCACGGCAAACTGCCTTTCATAACTTGACTCTGGCGCCGGAATTGCCATCAGCCCGCGCAGGGTCAGGCGCGGCAGCGCCGCCACCTCAGCCGCCAGCGCATTCAGCTCGCTCAGCGCAATGCCGGACTTGCTGTTTTCATCACTGATATTGATTTGAATCAGCACGTTAAGCGCGGGCAGCTCCGCCGGACGCTGGTCGTTCAGACGGGTAGCAATGCGCAGACGATCGAGGGTGTGGCACCAGTCGAAGTGCTCTGCCACCAGACGGCTTTTGTTCGACTGTAGCGGACCGATAAAGTGCCATTGCAGGTCCGTATTACCCTGTTCCCGGAAATAGCGAATTTTATCCACGCCTTCCTGCACGTAGTTTTCGCCAAACGCGCGATGGCCGGCGGCAATCGCTTCTGCGATGGCGCTCGCAGGCTTGGTTTTGCTGACTGCAAGCAAGGTAATTTCTTCTGAAGCACGGCCGCAACGCGTTGCAGCGGCTGAGATTTTGTCCCGGACCTGTGCCAGGTTATGCGCAATGTCGTTCATTTTCCGAGGAGTAGTCTATGGATGTGGAAGAAATTGTGGCCCTTAGTGTAAAGCATAACGTCTCCGATCTACACCTGTGCAGTGATTCGCCGCCGCGCTGGCGCAGAGCGGGGCGCCTTGAACCCGCGCCGTTTCCGCCCCCGGACGTGGAGGCGTTATTGAAAGCGTGGCTCAACGACGAGCAGCAGGGCGCATGGTGGGCGAGTGGGCAGGTGGATTTTGCCGTTACCGTTGCGGGCAATCAGCGTCTGCGCGGCAGCGCGTTCAGGCATATGCAGGGCGTTTCGATCGCGCTGCGGCTGTTGCCGCTGGCGTGCCCGCAGCTCTGCACGTTAGGCGTGCCGCGAGCGATCCCGGCGTTACTGTGCAATGACGATGGTCTGATTCTGGTCACCGGCGCAACCGGCAGCGGGAAGTCAACGACGCTTGCAGCGATGGTCGATTTTCTCAATCACCATACGGACGGCCATATTCTTACCCTGGAAGATCCGGTGGAGTTCAGGTACCAGAGCGAACGCTGTTTGATCCAGCAGCGGGAGATAGGCCAGCACAGCCCGTCCTTTGCCGAGGCGCTGCGCAGCGCGCTGCGTGAAGATCCTGATGTCATTTTGCTTGGCGAGCTGCGCGACAGCGAAACTATCCGCCTGGCGCTGACGGCGGCTGAGACCGGGCATCTGGTGTTAGCCACGCTGCATACGCGCGGTGCGGCGCAGGCAATTGAGCGCCTGGTGGATATCTTCCCGGCGCAGGAGAAAGATCCGGTGCGTAATCAGCTGGCGGGAAGCCTGCGTGCGGTGCTGGCTCAGAAGCTGCGTCAGGACGTTCAGGGCGGGCGCGTGGCGCTGTATGAGCTTCTGGTGAATACCCCGGCGGCGGCAAACCTGATCCGCGAAGGCAAAACGTGGCAACTGCCGGGCATTATTCAAACCGGACAGCAGGCGGGTATGCAGAACTTTGAGCAGAGCCTGGCGGAGCGACGGGCGCAGGGGCGGCTGTAGGCCCCGGCGCTCAGTAACCCTGTTCGAAATAGCTTTCGAGGATGATGACGGCAGAGGCCGAATCAACGCTGCCTTTGTTCAGCGCCCGGAAACCGCCGTGCTCGAACAGGCCAGCACGCGCTTCGACGGTGCTCAGGCGTTCGTCGTGCAGCTTTACGGAGACGCCGAAGCGGCCATGAATTTTATTCGCGAACTTGCGCGCGCGCGCGGTGAGCGGCTGCTCGGTGCCGTCCATGTTCAGCGGTAGCCCAACAATCACGTCGTCCGGCTGCCACTCCTTGAGCAGGCGCTCAATGAGGTTCCAGTCCGGCGTGCCGTCGTTGGCCTTCAGCGCCGCGAGCGGGCGAGCCGTACCGGTGATGCGTTGACCAACGGCGACGCCAATGCTTTTGGTTCCGAAGTCGAAAGCAAGAAGGGTGCCGCTCATTACGCGTGCCCCGCAACGCCAGGCATGGTCAGAATATCAATGCCAATCAGCTTTGCCGCGTCACGCCAGCGATCGGCGATAGGGGTTTTAAACAGGATGTTCATATCCGCAGGGGCCGTCAGCCAGGCGTTGTCCAGAATCTCTTGTTCCAGCTGGCCCTTTTCCCAGGAGGCATAGCCGAGCGCGACCAGCACTTCAGAAGGCTGCTTTGCGGTACCCAGCGTTTCGAGCACGTCGCGGGAGGTGGTGACAACGGTGTTATCGGAGATACGAATGCTGGATGAGAAAACCGGCGGAGTGTGAAGGATAAAGCCACGATCTTCTGCAAGCGGGCCGCCCAGCATCACCGGTTTATCGAGACGGATTTCCGGCAGACGATCTTCAGCGGTGATTTTCAGCTTGTCCAGGATCCCCTCAACCTGCAGGTTTTCCAGCGGTTTATTGATGATAATCCCCATCGCGCCGTCTTCATTGTATTCACAAATATAAACAACGGCGCGGCGGAAAATCGGATCCTGGAGAGCAGGCATGGCAATAAGAAAGTGATGCTGTAAATTCATTGTCAGAGGTACTGTTTCCTGGTTTAAAAAGCGACAGCGCCCAGTATGGGGATAAACACAGGCGCTGTCACAGGTTATTTCTGTAAACGTTTTTCGATAGCGTCCATCAGCATTCCGGTGATCGAGATCGGGAATTCCGCTTCGATTTCACGAATGCAGGTCGGGCTGGTGACGTTCACTTCGGTCAGGCGATCGCCGATGATATCGAGGCCAACGAAGATCAGGCCTTTAGCTTTCAGCGTAGGGCCGACGCGGCGGGCAATTTCCCAGTCGCTTTCGCTCAACGGACGCGGTTCGCCGCGACCGCCGGCCGCCAGGTTGCCGCGGGTTTCGCCGCCCTGCGGGATACGCGCCAGGCAGTAAGGCACCGGCTCGCCATCTACCACCAGCACGCGTTTGTCACCGTCTTTAATGGCCGGCAGATAGTTCTGCGCCATGCAGTAGCGGGTACCCAGCTCGGTCAGCGTTTCGGCAATGACGCCGATGTTCGGATCGCCTTCCTTCACGCGGAAGATAGACGCGCCGCCCATGCCGTCCAGCGGCTTCATGATGATATCGCCGTGCTTCTGCCAGAACTCTTTCAGCTGCGCCTTGCTGCGGGTCACCAGCGTTTCCGGCGTCAGGTCAGAGAACCAGGCGGTGTAGAGCTTCTCGTTACAGTCGCGCAGGCTTTGCGGCTTGTTGACGATCAGCGTCCCTTTCTCCTCGGCGCGCTCAAGGATATAGGTGGAGTAAATGTATTCCGTGTCGAACGGCGGATCTTTACGCATCAGGATGACGTTGAGATCGGCAAGGGCAATATCCTGCTCGGTGCCAAACTCGTACCACTTGTCGTAGTTCTGCTCGACGTTAACGATGCGCGCGCGCGCGCGGGCTTCACCGTTGATCAGATAAAGATCGTTCATCTCCATATAGTGGAGTTCATAGCCGCGACGCTGCGCTTCCAGCAGCATGGCGAAGCTGGAATCTTTCTTGATGTTAATGTTTGCGATGGGGTCCATCACGATGCCGAGCTTGATCATCTTCTTCTCCGTTAATGGGTCAACCCAGATCGCCAAACCGTACCTGTAGCGCGGTAATGGCTGTGAGTGCCGTTGTCTCAGTGCGCAGAACGCGAGGTCCCAACAGAATATCAGTAAACTGGTAACGCCCCGTCATGGCAATTTCGTCAGCCGACAGGCCGCCTTCCGGGCCAATCAGCAGGCGTACGTGCTCAACGGGCAGCGGCAGCGTGTTGATGCTGGCGCTGGCGCGCGGGTGAAGATTAAGCTTAAGCCCGCGTTCCTCTTCTGCACACCAGTCCTCCAGATCCATCGCCGGGCGGATCTCCGGGATACGGTTGCGGCCGCTCTGTTCGCAGGCCGCAATGGCAATTTTCTGCCACTGCTGGATCTTCTTATTCAGACGTTCCGCATCCAGTTTAACGCCGCAGCGCTCAGAAAAAAGTGGCGTAATGAGGCTTACACCCAGTTCAATGGATTTCTGAATGGTGAACTCCATCTTTTCCCCGCGCGACATCACCTGACCCAGATGAATATGAAGGGGGGATTCACGGTCGTCCACTTCGCCACGCAGCACCTTGACGTGCACGCTTTTTTTGTCGGCGCGCGTAATTTCAGCGTCGAAAACCTGATTTGAGCCGTCGAACAGCTGGAGCGCCTGGCCGGCACCCATGCGCAGCACGCGGCCTACGTGGTGTGCTGCGTCGTCAGACAGGGTGATTTCGCCGCCGGCGGTAATCAGTTCAGGATGGTAAATGCGGGGGATGCGCATAGTCAGAAATTCCATGTGTCATGCGATATAAGCGAATTGCCGTAGTGTAGGTTAGCTCTTTTGCGCCTGGCAAGCCCGCTGGACGTAAGGGTTATGATTCCCCTGGACTTTGGCGATACGTTCGTCGCGCTGGCATTCCCAGTCCGTAACCGGATACTGCTTATCCCATGCGTTGAACAGCTGCGTCTGCTGGCGGGAAAGGTTGAGATCGTAGCGATCGCGCATATAGAAATAGGTACGGGCGATGCTGCCGCGCGCGCGGGCAGGGGGTTCAGCGACTTTCTCCTTGAAGTCCACCTTCATGGCGCACTGGCCGTACTGGCCTTCGCCACCGTTCCACTGGCTGTACATGAAGTTACCGCGATCGCCGTTTACCTCACCCACGGCGGGCTGCAGGTTATGCATATCGCTTTCCATCTGGCGGTATACTGGATCTTTCGCGCAGTTTTTGCGTCCGCCATCCTGCCAGCACTGGCGCTGGTGGCCAAACTGCCAGGCCGGAACAACGTGTTCCCATTCGATTCGGCTGGCGCGGTTCTCGTTCTTGCGTACCTTATAGCCGCAGGACTCAAGGTCAACGACCCCTTTTTTTCCCTGCCAGTTAATTTTGCACCCGCAGTAGAAATCACCCGGCACGTCGGCGTTAATCTTTACGCCTGCGGTTTTTGCCTGAGAGAAACTGTGAATACCGTCGGCCAGAGCATGGCCGGAGAGCGCCGTCGCCAGAAACGCGACCGCGAGAGAAACATTACGGGACATCTTACACTCCGTGTCAAAACAAGCCCGCAACGTAACGAATGTTGTTCCCGTATGCAATCAGGCAGATCATGAAAGTTCCTGATTGTTCAATTGATTACTCTGCAACCAGCGGTTCGCCGCACTTCACGCAGCGGTAGGTGGCCTCGCCGCGCACCACCCGGTTGTGACGCCGGACGGTGAGCTGATGCTGCTGGCACCGGCAGCGGTAGGGAAACGTATTGCGGCGTACCGATTCCAGCTCGAACTGATGCGTGCGGCGCGCCGGAACGCCAAGCACCGCCTCCATCATCCACTTCCACTCTTTGCCGTGCGGTGCGACGCGGCCAAAGTGTTTCCACACCAGAAGATGGGCCAGCTCGTGCGGTACCACCTCCTCTATGAACGCCTGCTGGTTTTCCATCATCAGAACCGGGTTCAGGCGGATCTCATAGGATTCCAGCCAGGCGGTACCCGCCGCGGTTCCCCGCTGCTGATAGACCAGCTTAGGTTCAGGATAATTGCGGCCGAGCTTCAGGTTGGCCTGGGCGAGTTTTTCCCGCAGGCTGCGCATAACGGCTTGCTGAATGGCGATGGGGAGACGGGGAGCTTTCATAGGGGCAGAGCATAAAGCGGGAAGCGGGGAGGCGCAAGAGGCGCCTCCCGCAGGAGGATTAGTCGTGTGCGCCGATTTCGCGCAGAGGACGACCTTTCATCAGGTTACGTTCGATGTGTTCCAGTGAAACGTGCTTGGTTTCAGGAACCAGCCAGACGGTAAGAACAATAAAGAACAGGTTCAGACCGGCGTAGACCCAGAAGGTGTTGGCGTTACCCAGGGTGTTGAGCATGGTCAGGAACGTTGCGCCGACGATCATGTTGGCAATCCAGTTGGTCGCGGTAGAGCAGGTGATACCAAAGTCACGCCCTTTCAGCGGCTGGATCTCAGAGCACAGCACCCAAATCAGCGGACCGGCACTCATCGCAAAACCAACGATAAACATCAGCAGCATCGCCACGGCGAAGTACTGCGCGGTTGGGGAGTGAATGCCCATGTGCATCATGGTGCCCAGCACGCCCATACCGATAGCCATCACCAGGAAGCCCAGCGTCAGGGTTGGCTTACGTCCCCAGCGGTCAACCAGGCCGATGGCAATGAAGGTCGCCAGCACGTTGGTCAGACCGACGATAACGGTGCCCCACATCTGCTCGGTGGTGTTGGTGTAACCCGCCAGCTCGAAGATTTTTGGCGCGTAATACATGATGACGTTCATCCCGGTGAACTGCTGCATTACCTGTAACAGCACGCCAAGGAACACCGCGCGGCGGAAGTTGCTGTTCTCTTTGAACAGCGCCCAGCCGGACTGTTTAATCTTCAGGCTTTCGCGGATCTCTTCCAGCTCGTTTTTCGCCTCTGCGCTGGTATCGCGCAGGCGTAAGAGCACCCGTTCCGCATCGTGGAAGCGGCGCTTGGCGGCAAACCAGCGCGGGCTGTCCGGCAGGAAGAAGACGCCGATCAGAAGCAGGATGGCAGGAATGATGATCACACCCAGCATCCAGCGCCATGCGCCGCTGTAGCTGAACGCGGTATCGGAAAGATAAGCGCCCAGAATACCGATGGTGATCATCAGCTGGTACATGGAGATCATGCTGCCGCGAATTTTTTCCGGCGCGATTTCAGACAGGTAAAGCGGAGCGGTATAAGACGCGACGCCCACCGCCAGACCCAGCAGCACGCGGGAGAGGATTAGGACCTCAACGTTAGGCGCCGCAGCAGAGAACAGCGAGCCGGCAACGAACAGGATCGCGCCGATCATCAGGCTCTTTTTACGCCCGAGCTTAAAGGAGAGCCAGCCGCTGCCGACCGCGCCGACGGCGGCACCGAACATCATCGAGCTAACCACCCATTCCTGAGTGTGTGCGCTAATCTGGAACTCTTCGGTGATGAAAGGTAATGCACCGGCAATTACGCCAATATCCAGGCCAAAGAGTAATCCAGCCAGAGCGGCAAGGAAGCAGACGAAGAACGTCATTGCCTTATTGGACGTACGCCCCTGTTTATTATTGTCAGGCATTATGCCCTCCAGTTTGGTTATCAGTTTTATCAATGTTAAGGGTAGGTGAGCGACCCATAAAAATATGTGAGACAAATCACAATGGTGTAATCGGTTACACTAACCTGTAACCGTAAAAATAATTAAAGCTTTGAAAATATAGAGGTAAATTAATTGATGTGCATCGCGTTTGCATGAATTTCAGACTTAACTGAAAGGAAATGTAACAGCAGAAGAAAGGCGATTGTGCAAAGAGATTATTCTGAAAGCGGAGCGCGAAGTATGAGGTGTAATCGGTTCCATGTTATGCGGCTTTGCGCCGCCATATGACATAAAAAAGGCCAGCGCAAAGGCTGGCCTGTTTAACGCATTTAGCGATCGATTACTTCAGACCGGCAGCCTCACGCAGCAGAGCGGCTTTGTCGGTTTTTTCCCATGGGAAATGTTCGCGACCAAAGTGACCGTACGCGGCGGTTTCCTGGTAGATTGGGTGCAGCAGATCCAGCATCTGAATCAGGCCGTATGGACGCAGGTCGAAGAACTCGCGCACCAGCAGGGTCAGCTGTTCAGAAGGCACTTTTTCCGTGCCGAAGGTTTCAACCATGATGGAGGTTGGCTCAGCCACGCCGATAGCGTAGGAAACCTGAATTTCACAGCGGTCAGCCAGGCCCGCAGCAACAATGTTTTTCGCAACATAACGTGCAGCGTACGCGGCAGAACGGTCAACCTTAGACGGATCTTTACCGGAGAAGGCACCGCCACCGTGACGCGCCATGCCGCCGTAGGTATCTACGATGATCTTACGGCCGGTCAGGCCGCAGTCGCCCATTGGGCCGCCGATAACAAAGCGTCCGGTTGGGTTGATGAAGAATTTGGTCGCAGAGCTCAGCCATTCGGTCGGCAGAACCGGCTTGATGATCTCTTCCATCACCGCTTCCTGCAGGGATTTCTGGTCAATATCTTCGGCATGCTGAGTGGAGAGCACCACGGCATCGATACCGACGATTTTGCCGTCGTCATACTGGAAGGTCACCTGGCTTTTCGCATCCGGACGCAGCCACGGCAGGGTGCCGTTTTTACGTACTTCAGCCTGACGCTGCACCAGACGGTGTGCGTAGGTCACAGGTGCCGGCATCAGCACGTCGGTTTCGTTGGTTGCGTAGCCGAACATCAGGCCCTGGTCGCCCGCGCCCTGTTCCAGCGGATCGGCACGGTCAACGCCCTGGTTGATGTCCGGAGACTGTTTGCCAATCGCGCTCAGTACCGCGCAGGAGTTGGCATCAAAGCCCATATCAGAATGCACATAGCCGATCTCACGCACCGTGTTACGGGTGATCTCTTCGATATCAACCCATGCGCTGGTGGTGATCTCACCGCCGACCAGAACCATGCCGGTTTTGACATAGGTTTCACACGCTACGCGCGCTTTAGGATCCTGCGCGAGGATCGCGTCCAGCACCGCATCGGAGATTTGGTCAGCAATTTTATCAGGATGTCCTTCTGATACAGACTCGGACGTAAACAGGTGTTTTGCCATGTTATATTTCACCTAAGAGGAATTTGGTTAGCTCAAGCTGCTGTGTGGAATAGCCAAAGGAGATAATTCTACCAAGGCCTGCAGGATTTTGACACTGGCAGTCTGAGTGTTAATCAGTATGGATGGATTAACATCTGGACGGCTATTTTAGGTCACTTCTTCGCCCGATTTCCAGTTTTTTTTGACAACGCTCTCACTGAGTTGAATTCATTACTGGAAATTTTTCCTGACGCTCCTGGCAACCCACGTATTTATCTTTTGCTTTTTACCCCTGTTCTCGGTATAAAACGCGGCGCGCGGCTCATACCAAAAAAGCGCTCGATGAACTCATCGTGTCGCCACTTCCAGCCGGGTTAAGCAGTGAACTTTTAGCTTTGGCTTGTGGTCCGTTTCAGCAGAGGCGGCCGTGGAGGTGATACGAGATAATGAACCATCGTTTTCCGCTAATTCAGCGCAGCCGTTCTGGCGCGCATTTGATTCCCGCAACCCGCATTTCTAGTCTGCAAACCTGCCGATGTTATACCCATCTCGGCGCTTCTCAGGATTCCAGAGCCGGTCACGCTTTGTGAAAACTGAACAAGGGCGCTCTTGTTAATACAAGAGTTTTCTCGTGGTTTCGCCGAACCTTGTCATACAGAGTTCGGATACGTGTTTTACAATGATATGAATAAGAAACCGGTCGCACGGTCTGGATTTCAGCATACTCTGCTGGGAAATGGAGCCGTTAATGGGTTGTTATCGCCGTATAACGCTGCGATAGTAGTCAACTGTTTTACACTTAATACAAAGAGTTGAGGTTCGCTATGTCTGACGACATGTCTTCGCTTTCGCCTTCGTCAGCAGGCGAACAGGGTGTACTACGTTCTATGCAGGAGGTTGCGATGAGCTCCCAGGAAGCCAGCAAGATGCTGCGCACTTACAATATTGCCTGGTGGGGCAATAACTACTACGACGTCAACGAGCTGGGCCACATCACCGTCTGCCCGGACCCGGACGTCCCGGAAGCGCGCGTGGATCTCGCTAAGCTGGTGAAAGCCCGTGAAGCGCAGGGCCAGCGCCTGCCTGCACTGTTCTGCTTCCCGCAGATCCTGCAACACCGCCTGCGTTCCATCAACGCCGCGTTCAAACGCGCGCGCGAATCGTATGGCTATAACGGCGACTATTTCCTCGTTTACCCGATCAAGGTGAACCAGCACCGCCGCGTGATTGAATCCCTGATCCACTCCGGCGAACCGCTGGGCCTCGAAGCGGGTTCTAAAGCGGAGCTGATGGCGGTCCTGGCCCACGCGGGCATGACCCGGTCGGTGATCGTCTGTAACGGCTATAAAGACCGTGAATACATTCGTCTGGCGCTGATCGGCGAGAAGATGGGCCACAAGGTCTATCTGGTGATCGAAAAGATGACCGAAATCGCCATCGTATTGGAAGAAGCCGAGCGTCTGAACGTGGTGCCGCGCCTTGGCGTGCGTGCGCGTCTGGCGTCCCAGGGCTCCGGTAAATGGCAGTCCTCCGGCGGCGAAAAATCCAAGTTCGGCCTCGCGGCGAACCAGGTGCTACAGCTGGTGGAAATCCTGCGCGAGCGCGGTCGTCTGGACAGCATTCAGCTGCTGCACTTCCACCTCGGCTCGCAGATGGCCAACATCCGCGATATCGCCACCGGCGTGCGTGAGTCAGCGCGTTTCTACGTTGAGCTGCACAAGCTCGGCGTGAATATTCAGTGCTTCGACGTGGGCGGCGGCCTGGGCGTGGACTATGAAGGTACCCGCTCGCAGTCTGACTGCTCCGTAAACTATGGACTGAACGAATACGCCAACAACATCATCTGGGCGATTGGCGATGCCTGTGAAGAGCACGGCCTGCCGCATCCAACGGTAATCACCGAATCCGGCCGTGCGGTCACCGCGCACCATACGGTGCTGGTTTCGAACATCATCGGCGTTGAGCGTAGCGAAATCACCGAAGCGACGCCTCCGCAGGACGATGCCCCGCGTTCCCTGCAGAGCATGTGGGAAACCTGGCTGGAGATGCACGAGCCGGGCACGCGCCGTTCCCTGCGCGAGTGGCTGCACGACAGCCAGATGGATTTGCACGACATTCACGTCGGCTACTCTTCAGGCACCTTCAGCCTGCAGGAGCGCGCGTGGGCGGAGCAGCTCTATCTGAACATGTGCCATGAAGTGCAGAAACAGCTCGACCCGAGCAACCGCGCGCACCGTCCGATCATCGACGAACTGCAGGAGCGTATGGCGGATAAGATGTACGTCAACTTCTCCCTGTTCCAGTCGATGCCGGATGCCTGGGGTATCGACCAGCTGTTCCCGGTTCTGCCGCTGGAAGGGCTGAACCACGCGCCGGAACGCCGTGCCGTGCTGCTGGACATCACCTGTGATTCCGATGGCGCTATCGATCACTACGTGGATGGCGACGGTATCGCGACCACCATGCCGATGCCGGAATACGATCCTGAGAATCCGCCAATGCTGGGCTTCTTTATGGTTGGCGCGTATCAGGAGATCCTCGGCAACATGCACAACCTGTTCGGCGATACCGAAGCGGTTGACGTGTTTGTCTTCCCTGACGGCAGCGTGGAGGTTGAGCTGTCCGACGAAGGGGATACCGTGGCGGACATGCTCGAATACGTGCAGCTGGATCCGAAAAAACTGCTCACCCAGTTCCGCGACCAGGTGAAAAACACCGGTCTGGACGATGCGCTGCAGCAGCAGTTTCTGGAAGAGTTTGAAGCGGGTCTGTACGGTTACACCTACCTGGAAGACGAATAAGCTTTTTATTCCCTCTCCCCTCTGGGGAGAGGGTTAGGGTGAGGGGCATAAGCCGCACAATGCCCTATACTCACTTGAACCCGTATGAATTAACGGCGATAATTCGCCCCACTATGCGATTTACAAATCAATCCCTTCCTCGTCGGGTTTAACGACGCGGAGGGGATTTTTTTTCATCTGTTTTTAATGCATCGACTTTAAAAGAGGTCAGGACATGAGCACTTTAGGTCATCAGTACGATAACTCTCTGGTATCTAACGCGTTTGGTTTTTTACGCCTTCCGATGAACTTCCAGCCGTACGACAGCGACGCTGACTGGGTGATCACCGGCGTACCGTTCGACATGGCAACGTCCGGCCGCGCGGGTGGACGCCACGGTCCGGCGGCTATCCGTCAGGTTTCCACTAACCTGGCCTGGGAGCACAACCGCTTCCCGTGGAACTTCGACATGCGCGAGCGCCTGAACGTGGTGGACTGCGGTGACCTGGTGTACGCCTTCGGCGACGCGCGTGAAATGAGCGAAAAGCTGCAGGCCCACGCCGAGAAGCTGCTGGCTGCCGGCAAGCGCATGCTCTCCTTCGGTGGCGACCACTTCGTCACGCTGCCGCTGCTGCGCGCCCACGCGAAGCACTTCGGCAAAATGGCGCTGGTGCACTTTGACGCGCATACCGACACCTACGCGAACGGCTGCGAGTTCGACCACGGCACCATGTTCTTCACCGCGCCGAAAGAAGGCCTGATCGATCCGAACCACTCCGTGCAGATCGGCATCCGCACCGAATTCGACAAAGACAACGGCTTCACCGTGCTGGACGCCTGCCAGGTGAACGATCGCGGCGTCGATGACATCATCGCGCAGGTGAAGCAGATCGTCGGCGATATGCCCGTTTATCTGACCTTTGACATCGACTGCCTGGATCCGGCCTTTGCGCCGGGCACCGGTACGCCGGTAATCGGCGGCCTGACCTCAGATCGCGCCATCAAGCTGGTGCGCGGCCTGAAGGATCTGAACATCGTCGGTATGGATGTGGTAGAAGTGGCTCCGGCCTATGACCAGTCCGAGATCACCGCGCTGGCCGCGGCGACCCTGGCGCTGGAAATGCTCTACATCCAGGCGGCGAAAAAAGGCGAATAAGCCTACGCGCTGAGTGCTGCTGCGCGACGCATGCGCAGCAGCAACATTCCCCCGGCCAGCAGGGTAACAACCTGCGACGCCACCAGCACCGAAAAGCCAGAACTGACCGACCCCACCGAGCTCATCACCATTCCCATCAGCAGCGGAATAAAGGCCGCGCAGATATTGCCGATCCCGTTAATGATGCCGTAGGCGCTGCCCACCGCGTCCCGCGCGGCGTGGTGCTGGATCGTCGCCGGAATGGCCGCGCCCTGAAGCCCCCAGAAGACGTTAGCCGACAGCATAAACAGCGCCAGCCAGGCGGGCTGATGGCTGAGCATCAGCCCGACTACGGACAGCGCCGTCAGCGCCCCGCCCGCCACAAACAGCACCGGCGCCTGTTCCGGGCGCATTTTATCGAGCAGTACGCCGCCGAGGAACTTAGAGCCGAGGCTCAGCAGGAAAGGCACCGCTGCGAGCATGCCCGTGGCGTGCAGCGAAAAGCGGTGCTCGTCGCGCAGCCACGCGGGCAGCCACGCGCTGCTTCCCCAGAGATAGCTCAGCGTGGCGATTTCAACCAGCAGGATCCAGCCCAGCAGCGGCGTTTGCCAGGCGAGCGTAAACGTCTCCAGCATTCCCCGTTTTTTCAACTTCAGCGGGCTTTGTGGCGTCGGAAGAAAACGCCAGATCAGGCCACCGCCGAGCGCCAGATTGATCGCCGCCAGCGCATAAAACGATCCGGCCCAGCCCAGATGCGTCATCAGCCAGGTAACCAGCGGAAAGCCCACGGCCAGCCCGAGCGAGACGCCCAGCGCGGTTACGGCGTTGGGCTTGCCTATCTCCTGCGCGGGAAAGTTGTCGCTGATAAAGCGCGTCTTCATTGAAAAGAGCGGTCCTTCGGCAATACCTAAGATGATGCGGGCGATAAGCATCCCCATCAGCGAGCCCAGCAGCGGAGAAATGGCGCAGACCAGGGCCCAAATCACAATGCTGCTTAATAATCCCTGCCGATAATGAAATTTGCTTTCTATAACTGGCGTTAATAATAAAGCCGAAAAGCCATAACCCAGCAGAAAGCAGGTCATCAGCATTCCCTGTAACATTCTGTTTTCATTTAGCTGAAAGTGTTCGGCAAATTCAGGGTTTAAAATCATTACCGAGATATTTACCCTGTCGATGTAGGAAATAATAATGAGAAATAACAGTGCAATTGTGCCTTGCCATCTTGCCGTCATGATGTCTGCCTTATGCGTGCTTAGGTTTATATTTTTAACAGCGTGACTGTCACGGAGATAAAATGGTTCACCAGTGAAACTCATTGTTTATAAACAATAAAGTTATTTTAAGTTTCACAGGTGAAACCGTTATCGCTTCAGCCTTTTTATTTTTAAGGAGCAAAAAGAAAAGAAGTCAATATCTCTTTCTTTAAAATTACATCCATCGATTAATCGTATCCTTTCACGCAGAAATAATGAAAATTTCATATCGCTGCATTTTTTCGTGATCCTTTGCACACTTAGTTAATTAATTTCCGTTTGATTAACAAATTCTTCACATTGGCGCTTGACGAAACATTCACCGCTTTTATATTGACCGTATTAAATAAGAAACAGAGTTTCATATATGAAACAAAAGCCTGGAGGATCGTGATGAGCTGGATAGGCGTATGTGACGCAGAACAAGTGCAGGAAGATTTCCCTTTTAGCGGCAACGTCGACGGTAAAGAGATCGGCGTTTATTTGATTGACGGTGAATATTACGCGCTGGAAGACGTATGTCCGCACGCTTATGCCCTGCTGAGCCAGGGCTTTGTGGAAGACGGCAAGGTGGAATGCCCGCTGCATGAAGCGGTGTTCGACGTGAAAACCGGCCAGTGCCTTCACGGCCCCGGCGGCCGCAACCTTAACCGCTACCCGGTTCGGGTCTTTGAAAACCAGATTCAGATTACCTTCGTCGAGGAGACCGTGGCATGAGCGACACCCTGAACTACAACCCCGCGCTGCCGGAAAGCCGTCAGTTTACCCCACCGGCAGAGGGCGGTAACGGTGCCATTCATAAGCCGGGTGATTACTCGAATCTGATCTGGCAGACCCGCAGCCGCGAGCCGGAAAGCTGGGAGATGAACCTGATTGCGACGCTGGAAGATCTCTTCGAGCAGGGCGTTGAAACCTTACCGGAGCTGGTCAACGGGCTGAACGCGGTGCGCATGCACGACCAGCAGGGCGAGCCGTGGAGCGACGCCAGCTTCCAGGCATTCTTACAGGTTAACGGCTACTGAGGGCAACGCGATGACGACTACCGTACAAAACTATCTCGATAAAGGCCTGCGCGGCCTCTGGTATCCGGTGCTGGCGAGCTGGGAAGTACAGTCTGCGCCGGTGGGCATTACCCGCCTGGGCGAGCAGATTGTGGTCTGGCGCAATAAGGACGGTCAGGTGCAGGCGCTGGAGGACCGCTGTCCGCACCGCGGCGCGCGCCTGTCGATGGGCTGGAACCTCGGTGACCGCATCGCCTGCTGGTATCACGGCGTGGAGGTGGCGGGCAACGGCGAGGTGAAGGACGTGCCCGCCGTGGACAAATGTCCGCTGGTCGGCCAGCAGTGCGTGCGCAGCTATAACGTGCAGGAGGCGCACGGCGCCATTTTCCTGTGGTTCGGCGTCACCGCTGACCAGCAGCCGGACGAGCTGATCTTCCCGGATGAGCTTGCCGATACGGACAGCTTCAGCAACTTCCTCTGCACCGCCGCGTGGAAATGCAATTACCAGTACGCGCTGGAAAACGTGATGGACCCGATGCACGGGACCTATCTGCACTCCTCCTCGCACTCGATGGCGGAAGGGGATCGCAAGGCCGACATGGTGCTCCAGCCGACGAAAACCGGCTTTATTTTCGAGAAGAAAGGGCAGAGCGGCATCAACTTTGACTGGGTGGAGCTGGGGAACAGCGGCGCCTGCTGGATGCGGCTCTCCATTCCCTATAAGAAGCGCTTCGGACCGGGCGGTCACTTCTTTATCGTCGGCATGGTGGTGCCGGAAGATAGCGACAACTGCCGCGTCTTCTTCTGGCGCATCCGCCGCGTGCAGGGCTGGCAGCGCGACATGTGGCGCTTCATGTACCGCAATCGCCTGGAAAAGCTGCACTGGGAGGTGCTGGAGCAGGACCGCGTGGTGCTGGAAAGCCTGGCGCCAAACGCCCGCGACCATGAATACCTTTACCAGCACGACGTCGGCCTCTCTCGCCTGCGCCGCATGATGCAAAAGGCCGCCAAAGAGCAGCTGGCGATGCGCGAAGAACAGCAGGGAGCCGCCTGATGAACGGGCTGCTGAGCGGCAAGCGCATCGTCGTGACCGGCGCCGCGCGCGGGCTGGGCTATCACTTTGCCAGAGCCTGCGCGGAGCAGGGCGCCGCGGTGGTGATGTGCGACATCCTGGAAGGCGAACTGGCTGAAAGCGCCCACCGGCTGAGCGGGCAGGGTTATGCGATCGAATCGCACGTTATCGATCTGGCCGATCCGCGCTCCATTGAACGGGTGTTCAGCACCGTTGGCGAGCAGGGGCACATCGACGGCCTGGTGAACAACGCGGCGATGGCGACGGGCGTGGGCGGTAAAAATATGCTTGATTACGATCCTGACCTGTGGGACCGCGTGATGAGCGTGAACGTCAAAGGCACCTGGCTGGTGACGCGCGCCGCCGTGCCGCTGCTGCACGAAGGGGCAGCCATTGTGAACGTGGCGTCCGATACCGCGCTGTGGGGCGCGCCGCGCCTGATGGCCTACGTCGCCAGCAAAGGCGCCGTGATTGCCATGACCCGCTCAATGGCGCGCGAGCTGGGTGAAAAGCGCATCCGAATCAACGCTATCGCGCCGGGGCTGACCCGCGTCGAGGCCACCGAATATGTGCCCGCTGAACGCCATCAGCTCTACGAAAACGGCCGGGCGCTAGCGGGCGCGCAGCAGCCGGAAGACGTGACCGGCAGCGTGGTCTGGCTGTTAAGCGATCTGTCGCGGTTCATCACCGGACAGCTGATCCCGGTCAACGGCGGTTTTGTCTTTAACTAAGGTAGGGCGACGATGGCAGACGATCGGGAAGTGAAGTATCTGGTGCCGGGGCTGGAGCGCGGTTTACAGCTGCTGCTGGCCTTTGGCGAGCAGCATCGCGATTTGACCTTTGCCGAGCTGCACCGGTTGGTGGATATGCCGAAGGCCACCGCCTACCGCGTGGTGCAGACCCTGGAGTATATGGGCTTTCTGGAGCGCAACGCGCGCACCAATACCTTTTCGCTGGGCATGAACGTGCTGCGTCTGGGCTTTGAGTACATTGCCTCGCTGGACGTGGCGCAGGTGGGTCAGCCGGTGATCGAGCAGCTTCGGGACGTGAGCCAGTGCAGCAGCCATCTGGCGATCCGCGACGGGCGCGACATCATCTACATCGCCCGCGTCAGCGCCGCCGGGTCGCGCATCAACCAGGTCAGCATTGGCACCCGCCTGCCGGTGCACTGCACCTCGCTCGGCCGCATGCTGCTGACCGATCTTTCCCGCGCCGATTTCGAACAGCTGTTCCCGCACGAGCGCCTGCCGGGCAACGTGCCGGGGCAGCTTCACGACCGCGAAGCCCTGTGGCAGATGGTGCAGCAGGACAAAGCCCGCGGGTACGTGATTGGCGAATCCTTCTTCCGCCACGGCATCTCCTCCATCGTCTACCCGGTGTATGACCGGAGCCATCGCGTGACGGCGGTCGTCAGCATTCTGGTGCCGTCGGAGGAGATCCCGCAGGCCGACCGCGAGCGGCTGCAAAACGAGGTTCGCCTTGCGGCGGATAAAATTTCTGGCTTCTTAGGCTACCTGTCACAGGCCAGTTAAATCAGTGAGTTAACGTCAGGCGCTTCGCTGCGTCGGGCATGTTTTACGCCCAATTTGGGCCAGATGAGGCAACGAACGATGAGTGTAACCGGAATTGAAAAGCTGGAATTTGGCGTGGAAGACCTGACGCACTGCGCCAAATTTATGCGTGATTTTGGCCTGACGGGCGATGCCAGCGGCCAGCGTTTTACCACCCTGAGCGGCGCGCGCGTGGAGCTTAACCCGATCGACAGCCCCGACCTGCCTCCCGCGTTTGAGGCGGGTAACACCCTGCGCCGCATGACCTGGGCGGTTGCCGCCCGGTCAGATCTCGACGCGCTGCGCCCGAAGCTTGCGCAGCAGCCCGGCTTTCGCGAAGTGGGCGACGCCCTGGAGTGTCTTGACCCGAACGGCATGACGCTGCGCGTCCAGGTCAGCCAGCAGACCGACGTGGAGCTGAACGTTGAGCCGATCAACCAGTGGGGCGACGCTCGCCGTATCGACACCCCCAGCCCGGTTTACGATCGCGCCCAGCCGATCAACGTCGGTCACGTGGTGTTCTTCGTGGAGGAGCTGGCGGCGGTGGAGAAATTTTACCGCGAGGTGCTCGGCTTCCAGGTCTCGGACCGCTACATCAACCGCGCCGTGTTCCTGCGCTGCGGCGCGCGCGGCGGGCATCACAACCTCTTTTTGCTACAGCTTCCACACCGCAAGCGTGGCCTGAACCACGTGGCCTTCACCGTGCGCGACATCCACGAGGTGATCGGCGGCGGGATTGCGATGAACAAAAATGAATGGAGCACCTTCATCGGGCCGGGCCGCCATCCGGTGTCCTCAGCCTACTTCTGGTACGTCAACAGCCCGACCGGCGGGGCGTTTGAGTATTACACCAACGACGATTACCTGACGGAAAACTGGCAGCCGCGCGAGCTGGAGCATTCGCTGGTCTCCTTTACCGAGTGGGCGGTGGAGGGCGGCATTGACCACGACACGCGCCGCCAGCAGAAAAAGCCGGAGGCGGTATGACGTCGCGCATTGTCATTATCGGCGGCGGCCAGGCGGGCGGCTGGGCGGCGAAAACCCTGCGCGACGAGGGCTTCGACGGCGAGATTTGCGTGGTGGCGGAAGAGGAATGGGATTTCTACGAGCGTCCGCCCCTGTCGAAAGCGACTCTGCTGGAGCCGGACGCGGCGCTCCCGCGGCTGTTTACCGACGAGGCGCAGCGGGCGCTGAACCTGACCTGGTACCGGCCGCTGCGAGCGGAGCAGATCGACCGCGAGGCGAAAACGGTGCGCTTGAGCAGCGGTGAGCATCTTAGTTACAACATCCTTTTAATTGCCACCGGGGGACGGGCGCGCCTGCCGGGCGAGGCGTGGGCTGCGCATCCGCAGGTCTATACCCTGCGCCACTGGCAGGACGCGCAGCGTCTGAAAAGCCGTCTGGCGGAGAGCCGCACCCTGGCTATCGTTGGCGGCGGCTGGATCGGTCTTGAGATTGCCGCTTCCGCGCGCAAAAGCGGCGTGGCGGTCACGCTGTTCGAGCAGCAGCCCGCCCTGTGCATGCGCTCGGTGAGCGCCGAGGTGTCGCAGCGCTTAGAGGCCCTTCACCGCGAGCAGGGCGTGGATATCCGTACCGGCTGCGGCGCGCTGGAGCTGGAGGACGACAACGGTCTGCCGGTCATCCACTGCGACGGCAGGCGCGAAACCTTTGACGCGGCGGTGGTAGGCATCGGCGTCGATCTTAACCTGGAGCTGGCGCGCGACGCCGGGCTGCAAACCGGGCGCGGGATAGTGGTGGATGCCCAGGGGCACACCTCGGATCCGCACATCTTTGCCGCCGGGGACGTGGCGCAGCATCACCGCTACGGCCTGTGCATCCAGTCCTGGGCCTTCGCCCAGAACCAGGCGGTGGCGACGGCGAAGGCGATGCTGAACCCCGATGCGCCAGGCTACGACGATGCGCCGTGGCTGTGGTCGGATCAATACCAGCACAATATCCAGATCCTCGGCATTCCGCAGCCGGGCGGGAAAACGCTGGTGCGCGAAGACGCGCTGTTCTTCTCGCTGGACGAAAACGGGCGGCTGACGCAGCTGGTGGCGTTTAACGACGCGCGCACCGTCAAGCTGGCGAAGCGCTGGATGGCGGCGGGGCGCGATCTGTCCGACGTGCCGCTCGCCGACCCGGCTTTTTCACTGATGTCACTGCGATAGCTAACCCGCACCCGTAGGGGGAGACATGACCACATTAGAGACCAACACCGCGCCCGCTGAGGCGAGCGGTGAGGGAGCCCGCACGCCCGAAAAAGCGGTGCGCTGGGCCATCCCGCTGTCGCTGCTGGCCTGCGTGCTGCTGGCGTTTTTCGACAAAATCAGCATCGCGGCGCTGTTTTCCGACGGCCATTTCCAGCAGGCGATGGGCATCGATTTTGACACCACGCGCCTCGGCATTCTGATGAGCGCCTTCCTGTTGAGCTACGGCTTTTCGTCGGTCTTCCTCAGCGGGCTGGGGGACAAAATCGCCCCGCTGCGCCTGCTTACCGGAATGATGGTGGTGTGGTGCGTGCTGATGGTGGCGATGGGCTTTACCCATAACTACACGCTGATGATTGTCCTGCGCATCCTGCTGGGGGTGGCGGAAGGGCCGCTGTTCCCGCTGGCCTTCGCCATCGTGCGCCACAACTTCCCGCAGCATCTGCAGGCGCGCGCCACCATGCTGTGGCTGCTTGGCACGCCGGTTGGCGCGGCGATAGGCTTCCCGCTTTCTCTCTGGCTGCTGAACACCTTCGGCTGGCAGAGCACCTTCTTCGTGATGGCGATGCTTACCCTGCCGGTGCTGATCTTCGTGCGCGTTGGCCTGCGCGGGATCCGGCTGGAGGCAAAACCCGGCACGTCGCAGGCGTCCCGGGAGGAGCGGCGAGCGGCGCGGCGCGAGCTGTTCGTCAGCCCGCACTTCTGGATCATCTGCATCTTTAACATCGCCTTCCTGACCTACCTGTGGGGCATTAACGGCTGGCTGCCGGGCTATCTGATCAAGGGCAAAGGCATTCACCTGGAGCACGCGGGCTGGCTGTCGTCGATGCCGTTCATCGCCATGCTGGCGGGCGAAGTGATTGGCGCATGGCTCTCTGACCGGGTCGATAAGCGCGCGGCGGCCTGCTTTATCTCGATGGCGGGGGCGGCCGTCGGGCTGGCGGCGGTGATGCACCTCGACACCCCGCTGGCCATCATCGCGGCGATGAGCTTCAGCACCTTTATGTGGGGCACCGGCGCACCCAACATTTTCGCCCTGCTGGCGAAGGCCACCCATCCCCGGGTGAGCGCCACGGCGGGGGGGATTTTCAACGGGCTGGGAAACTTTGCGGGCGCGCTGTCGCCGGCGGTGATGGGCGCGCTTATCGCCTTCACCCACAGCATGGATTCCGGGCTGATTTTTCTGGCGGTGATGGCGGCGGTGGGCTGCGTCCTGTTACTGCCGCTGCTGAGACGTTACTGAGGAGAGTGTCATGACTGATTCAACCGTAACCAACACTTCAGGCATCAAACCTGACCACCTGACGATGGAAGAGTGGGTCGAGTCGCGCATCGCGCGCTTCGAGGGCCGCAAATACGACTGGAACGCCCTGAAGTTCCAGGCCGATTTTGACCCGAAATACCGCCGGGCGCAGATGCGCTACATCGGCACCGGGGCAACGGGCGTGGCGAACGACACCAACACCGTGCAGGCGGACCATTTTACCTTCTCCACCATGGTGCTGCCGTCGAAGTGCGAAGGGCCGCTGCACCTGCACGACGACGTGGAAGAGGTGTTCTTCATGCTTAAGGGGCAGATCACGCTGATGATCCAGGACGGCGAGAACTACACCGAAACCGTGCTGCGCGAGCGCGATCTCATCTCCGTTCCGCCGGGGATCTATCGCGGGCTGTTCAACCATGGTGAAGAAGAGGCGCTGATGTGCGTCATGCTGGGGACCAACAGGCCGGAAATCCCGACCTATCCGGCCGACCATCCGCTTTCCAAAGTGAAGCGGAACTAAGGGGGAATGATGACGGGTTTTCGTGAACAGGGAAGCGGCGTTCCGCTGGTGCTGCTGCACGGGATCAGCTCTGGCGCGGCCTCCTGGCACAAGCAGATGGCGCTGAACGGCTTTCGCGTGCTGGCGTGGGACATGCCCGGTTATGGCGAAAGCCCAATGCTGGCGGTGGAGCGCGCGAACGCGGGGGATTACGCCGACGCGCTGGCATTGATGCTCGACCGCGCGGGCATCTGGCGGGCGGTGCTGGTGGGTCATTCGCTGGGGGCGCTGGTTGCCAGCGCCTTTGCCGCGAAATTCCCGGAGCGCGTTATCCATCTGGTGCTGGCGGACGCCGCGCAGGGGTACGGCAATGCCGCACCGGAGCAGCGCGAGCAGGTCTGGCGCAGCCGCGAGCAGCAGATGGCGCCTGGCGGCGACATCCTCGCCCAGACCCGCGCCGCGATGCTGCTGCGCCCCGGCGCGCGCGCGGAAGATATCGCCACCGTCGCGGCGGGCATGCGCACGCTTCGCGCCGAAGGCTACCTTGCCGCCGCGTGGATGCTGGCGCATGACGACATCCACGCCTGGCTGAAGGGCTGTTCAGGCAGCTTTGAAGTGTGGTGCGGCGAGCAGGACGCGATCACGCAGCCCGAGCTGGTGCAGGGGCTGGCGCTGCGCTACGGCATGCCTTTTATCCCCATTCCGCAGGCCGGACACGCCAGCTATCTCGATAACGACGCGTTTTTTAACCAACAGCTTTTACGCATTAACGAAGAGGTGCGCGATGAATGCACAAATTGACGGGCGCGTGGCGGTCGTCACCGGCGGATCTTCCGGCATTGGCTTTGAAACGCTGCGCCTGCTGCTGGGCGAGGGGGCCAGAGTGGCCTTCTGCGGCCGCGACCCGGATCGCCTCGCCAGCGCCCACGCGACGCTGCAAAACGAATACCCCGACGGGGAGGTTTTCTCTTACCGCTGCGACGTGCTGAACGCCGACGAGGTGCAGGCCTTCGCGGATGCGGTTCAGGCGCGCTTTGGCGCGGCGGACATGCTGATCAACAACGCCGGGCAGGGCTACGTGGCGCACTTCCACGACACCCCGCGCGAGGCGTGGCTGCACGAGGCCGAACTCAAGCTGTTTGGCGTCATTAACCCGGTGCAGGCGTTTCAGCCGCTGCTGGAGCGGTCCGACATCGCCTCTATTACCTGCGTGAACTCGCTGCTGGCGCTGCAGCCGGAGGAGCACATGATTGCCACGTCAGCAGCCCGCGCCGCGCTGCTGAACATGACGCTGACGCTCTCGAAAGAGCTGGTGGGCAAGGGCATCCGCGTCAACTCCATTCTGCTCGGCATGGTGGAGTCGGGGCAGTGGCAGCGCCGCTTTGAGAACCGGACGGACAAAAGCCAGAGCTGGCCGGAGTGGACGGCGGACATCGCGCGCAGGCGAGGCATTCCGATGGCGCGCCTCGGCAGGCCGCAGGAGCCCGCGCAGGCGCTGCTGTTCCTCGCCTCGCCGCTGGCCTCGTTTACCACCGGTGCCGCGCTGGACGTTTCCGGCGGCTTCTGTCGCCATCTGTAAGGACGCATCATGAAAAAGATCATGTTAATCGGGTTTGGCGCCATGGCGCAGGCGGTGATCGAACGCCTGCCCGCGGGCGTGGCTATCGGCTGGATTGTGGCGCGTGAAGCGCATCACGCGGCCATTCGCGCGCGGTTCGGCGAGGCGGTAACGGCGCTGGCCTCGCCGATGGATTGCGCGCAAACGCCCGACCTGGTGCTGGAGTGCGCCAGCCAGCAGGCGGTGGCCCAGTACGGCGAAGAGATTCTGCGCCGCGGCTGGCATCTGGCGGTGATTTCCACCGGCGCGCTGGCGGACAGCGCGCTGGAGCAGCGCCTGCTCGCCGCGGGCGGCAGGCTGACCCTGCTCTCCGGCGCGGTAGCCGGCATCGACGGGCTGGCGGCGGCGAAGGAGGGCGGGCTGGAGCGCGTGACCTACCGGTCGCGCAAAAGCCCGGCCAGCTGGCGCGGCAGCTACGCCGAGCAGCTTATCGATCTCAATTCAGTATCAGCTGCGCAGGTCTTTTTTGAAGGCAGCGCCCGGGAGGCGGCGCGACTGTTCCCGGCCAACGCCAACGTGGCGGCCACCGTGGCGCTCGGCGGCGTGGGAATGGACGACACTCGCGTGCAGCTGATGGTCGATCCGGCAACGACGCGCAACACCCACACGCTGCACGTCGAAGGCGCGTTTGGCGAATTCCATCTGGAGCTGAGCGGCCTGCCGCTTGCCTCTAATCCCAAAACCTCCACCCTGGCGGCACTGAGCGCGGTCCGCGCCTGCCGCGAGCTGGCCCTGAGCTGAGGAGCGACGATGGACGATCTGAAGATTTTTATCGGCGGCCAGTGGCGACACGGCAGCGGCAGCCCGATGCAGAGTCACTTCCCGGCAGACGGGTCGATCAACGCCACGCTGAACGCGGCAAGCCTTGACGATCTGCATGACGCGATCGAGGCCGGCGAGCGGGCGTGGCGCGATCCCGCGTGGCGCCACAGCCTGCCGCATATACGGGCAAAGATCCTGCACAAGGTGGCGGATCTCATTGAATCCCGCGTCGACGAGCTGGCGCAGATGCAGAGCCGCGATAACGGCAAGCCGCTGGCGGAAGCGCGCGGGCTGGTAATGAGCGCGGCGGGAACGGCGCGCTACTTTGCCGCCGCCTGCGAGCTGCTGGAAGGTGAACTCCCGACGCCGCGCCAGCCGGATTTGCTGACGCTGAGCCGCTATGAGCCGCTCGGCGTGGTGGCGGCCATCACGCCGTGGAACTCGCCGATTGCCAGCGAGATGCAGAAAGTCGCGCCGGCGATTGCCGCCGGCAACGCGGTGATCCTCAAGCCTGCCGAAGCCACGCCGCTGATGGCGCTGGAGCTGGCGCGTATTTTCGAACAGGCCGGGCTGCCCGCCGGGCTGCTGAGCGTGCTGCCGGGCAAAGGCTCGGTGATTGGCGACGCGCTGGCGCGCCACCCTCGCGTGCGGAAAATCTCCTTTACCGGCGGCACCGCGACGGGCCGCCACCTGGCGCACGTCGCGGCGGAAAAGCTGATCCCGGCATCGCTGGAGCTGGGCGGGAAATCGCCGACCATCGTGCTGGAGGATGCGGATATCGAGCAGGCCGCGCGGGGGATCTGCTACGGCATTTTCAGCTCGGCGGGGCAGGCGTGCATCGCCGGTTCGCGGCTGTTTATCCACGAAAGCCTTTACGCCCCGCTGATGGCGCGGCTGCTGGAATTAACCCGCGGGCTGCGCGTCGGGCATCCGTTTACCGACGGCGTCCACGTTGGGCCGCTCATCAACGACGGGCATCGCCAGAGCGTGCAGGCGTACGTCGAGCTGGCGAAGCGTGAAGGGGGGCGCGTGCTGTGCGGCGGGGAGATCCCGGCCGATCCCGCGCTCGCAGGCGGCAGCTTCTTCCTGCCAACGATTATCGAAGGGCTAAGCAACAGCGCCCGCGCGTGCCGGGAGGAGATCTTCGGCCCGGTGCTGGTGGCGATGCCGTTTCGCGATGAGGCGGCGCTCACCCGCGAGGCGAACGACTCGGTTTACGGCCTGGCGGCGGGGATCTGGACGCGCGATACCGGACGCGCGCTGCGCTTAAGCGAGCAGCTTGAGGCGGGCACGGTGTGGATCAACACCTACAAAGTGTTTGCGATTTCGACCCCGTTCGGGGGCTTTAAAGAGAGCGGCCTGGGCCGCGAGAAGGGCATTCAGGGGCTGAAGGCCTGGATGCAGCAAAAGAGCATTTATCTGGCGACGGGTAACAGCGTCAACCACTGGTGCGACTGAGAAAGGGTGAGCAATGAGCGAAATGATAACCGTCGGCGACGCCATCGCCAGAACGCTGGAGCAGTATCAGGTTGAGGCCATCTACGGCGTCATCTCCATTCACAACCTGCCGATCGCCGATGCGGTCGGGCAGCGCGGCAAGATCCGCTTCGTGCCCGCGCGCGGCGAAGCGGGCTCCGTCACCATGGCCGACGCCCACGGGCGTTTTTCCGGCCTCGGCGTGGCGCTGACCAGCACCGGCGCGGGGGCGGGTAACGCGGTAGGCGCGCTGGTGGAGGCGATGAATGCCTGCACGCCGCTGCTGCATTTAACCGGTCAGGTAGAGAAAGCCTGGCTGGACGCCGACACCGGGTTTATTCACGAAACCCGCGATCAGCTGACCTTCCTGAAGGCCAGCTCAAAGCGGGCGTACCGCATCAGCAACGCCAGCCAGGCGATAGCCATTCTGCATAAGGCGATTCAGGAGGCGCAGACGCCGCCGTGCGGGCCGGTCTCCGTGGAAATTCCGATCGATATTCAGGGCGCGAAAATTCCGCTGTCTCTGGTGACGGCACCGCTTAAACCGGCGTCGGGGGCAAACGCTGATGCTGCCGTTGTCGATGCGCTGTGGGCGCAGCTGAAGCAGGCGAAACAGCCGCTGCTGTGGCTGGGGGGCGGAGCGCTGGGCTGCGCGGACGCGGTGAAAACGCTGGCGGATGCGGGCATCACCGTGATTTCCAGTACCCACGCGCGGGGCGTGCTGCCGGACAGCCATCGCGCCAGCCTGCGGGCGTTCCACAACTCGCCGTCGGTTGAGGCGCTTATTTCGCAGTGTGATTTTACGCTGGTCGCTGGTTCACGCCTGCGCAGCAACGAGACTCGTTCCTGGACGCTGGAGCTACCGTCTCCACGCGTGCAGGTTGATATCGATCCGGCGGCGGCGAGCCGTAACTACCTGATGGATAACACGCTGGTAGCCGACTGTTCAGCGCTGCTTGGCGCGCTGGCCGACAAGGTTCAGGGCCGTGAGTGGGGCAACGCCCAGTGGGACGCGCAGGTGCAGCAGGCGGTCTCGCTGGCTGAACAGGGCCTGCGCGAGCAGTGCGGCGCCTATGCGAAGCTAAACGATGCCATAGAAAAAGCCCTGCCGAAAGACGGCCTGCTGGTGCGCGATATCACCGTTTCCGGCAGCCTGTGGGGCAGCCGCCTGTTCCGCGCCAACGGTCCGCTGATGAACATACACTCTCTGGCCGGGGCGATTGGCATGGGCCTGCCGATGGCGATCGGCACCGCGATTGCCAACCCGCAGCGTAAGGTGGTGGGGCTGGTGGGCGACGGCGGCCTGAGCCTGAATTTAGGCGAGCTGGCGACGCTGGCGCAGGAGAAGGCCAACGTGACGCTGCTCATCATGAATGACGGAGGCTACGGCGTTATGCGCGGTATTCAGGATAAGTATTTTGGCGGGCGTCAGTACTTCAACGAGCTGCATACGCCGGACTTTACCCTGCTGGCGCAGGCGATAGGTTTACAGGCCTGGAGCGTTGAGCGGGCGGAGGACTTTGACGCGGTGATGACGGAGGCGCTGGCCATGCCGGGGCCGTCGGTGGTGGAAGTGCGGATGGGGCAAATTGGCGCCCTGAAGTTTGCCGGGCCGCCGCAAAAAACGCTGTACTGATCCGGGAAGCCCGGTGGCGCGGCGCGCACCGGGCAGATGTGCCGTTATTTAATACCGTCTGCCGCCATGCGGTCGCGAATATGCTGCGCACGTTCAACGGAGGCCGGGTGATCGTCAAACATGGAGCTCTGACGGCCTTCTTCCAGCTTGGCCAGCTTTTCGAAGCTGGTGGCTAAACCCGATGGATTAATGCCGCGTTTGCGCAACAGATCGTAAGAGTAGTCATCCGCTTCCGACTCCTGACGCTGGGAGAACTGAGAATTCACCAGTTTCTCGCCCACGTCGCCAAGCTGCGACTGGGACAGGCTGCCGACAATACCGCCCGCAGAGGCTGCCGCTGCACGAACGGCGTTGGTGCCCAGCGCAACCTGCATTCCCTTCTTCACGTGACCCAGGGCTACGTGACCCATTTCATGGCCGATCACCGCCTCAACTTCGTTGTCGGTCATCATGTCCATCAGGCCGCTGTACACGCGGATACAGCCGTTGGCCATTGCGAAAGCGTTCACGTCTTTCGCCATGTACACCTTGTAGTTCACCGGCTGGCCGTTAATGTTGTCGCCCAGTGCGGAAGCAATCTTATTCAGACGCTGCGTATAGGTGCTGTTAGCCGGGGCAAGCGTAGCTTTTCCGTCCATATCCTTACAGGCCTGATCGCTCAGCGCTTTGACCTGCGCATCGCTCAGGGAGTAGGCCTGAAAAGCTTCTGCGCCTGAGGTCATCAGGCCGTTAGAATCCATATTCTGACAGCCGCTTAGCAGGAGCGTTGTTCCCACAGCCAGCCCTATTGCACGCATTTTCATGATGTGGCTTCCGTACTTGTTAATCTGAATTAATTCCGAAAATTGCACCGCCAGCGAAGCCGGTGTCGGGCTAAGTATAAGGAATATCTACAGCGGCGGGCGAGCAGATTGCGCAACATGCGAGCATGATCCAGAGATTTCTTAAGCAGCAAAAGAATGCTCCATGTACATGCCCTGCGGCTTGGGTTACATTGTTGGCACTTTTTTCCGGCGTAGCCCAAAACGCGCTGTCGTCAAGGGCATGGCCTTTAACAGTCCGATCTGGAGTTAAAATGTCCTCACGTAAAGAGCTTGCTAATGCTATTCGTGCGCTGAGCATGGACGCAGTACAGAAAGCCAAATCCGGCCACCCGGGCGCCCCTATGGGCATGGCTGACATCGCCGAAGTCCTGTGGCGTGATTTCCTGAACCATAACCCGCAGAACCCGGCATGGGCTGACCGCGACCGTTTCGTGCTGTCCAACGGCCACGGCTCTATGCTGATCTATAGCCTGCTGCACCTCACCGGCTACGATCTGCCAATCGAAGAGCTGAAAAACTTCCGTCAGCTGCACTCCAAAACTCCAGGTCACCCGGAAGTAGGCTACACCGCTGGCGTTGAAACCACCACCGGCCCGCTGGGCCAGGGCATCGCGAATGCCGTGGGTATGGCGATTGCTGAGAAGACCCTGGCGGCACAGTTCAACCGTCCTGGTCACGACATCGTTGACCACTTCACCTACGCGTTCATGGGCGACGGCTGCATGATGGAAGGCATTTCTCACGAAGTGTGCTCCCTGGCAGGCACCCTGAAGCTGGGCAAACTGGTGGCGTTCTACGACGACAACGGTATCTCCATCGACGGTCACGTTGAAGGCTGGTTCACTGACGACACCGCAGCACGTTTCGAAGCTTACGGCTGGCACGTTGTGCGTGGCGTTGATGGCCACGATGCTGACTCGATTAAACGTGCGGTTGAAGAAGCGCGCGCCGTGACCGACAAGCCGTCCCTGCTGATGTGCAAAACCATCATCGGCTTTGGTTCTCCGAACAAAGCGGGCACTCACGACTCCCACGGTGCACCGCTGGGCGACGCGGAAATCGCGCTGACCCGTGAGCAGCTTGGCTGGAAATACCCTGCCTTCGAAATCCCGTCTGAAATCTACGCTCAGTGGGATGCGAAAGAAGTGGGCCAGGCGAAAGAAGCGGCCTGGAACGAGAAGTTCGCGGCTTACGCGAAAGCCTTCCCTCAGGAAGCGGCTGAATTCACCCGTCGTATGAAAGGCGATATGCCGTCTGACTTCGACGCGAAAGCGAACGAGTTCATCGCGAAGCTGCAGGCGAACCCGTCTAAGATCGCCAGCCGTAAAGCGTCTCAGAATGCGATTGAAGCCTTCGGTCCTCTGCTGCCTGAATTCCTCGGCGGCTCCGCTGACCTGGCGCCATCTAACCTGACCCTGTGGTCTGGCTCTAAGCCAATCAACGAAGATACTGCCGGTAACTACATCCATTACGGTGTACGTGAGTTCGGTATGACCGCGATTGCCAACGGTATCTCCCTGCACGGTGGTTTCCTGCCGTACACCTCTACCTTCCTGATGTTCGTGGAATATGCACGTAACGCCGTGCGTATGGCCGCGCTGATGAAACAGCGTCAGGTGATGGTCTACACCCACGACTCCATCGGTCTGGGCGAAGATGGCCCAACTCACCAGCCGGTAGAGCAGGTTGCCTCCCTGCGCGTGACCCCGAACATGAGCACGTGGCGTCCATGTGACCAGGTTGAATCCGCGGTGGCGTGGAAATACGGCGTTGAGCGTCAGGACGGCCCGACCGCGCTGATCCTCTCCCGTCAGAACCTGGCGCAGCAGGAACGTACGCCAGAGCAGCTGGCGAACATCGCCCGCGGTGGTTACGTGCTGAAGGATTGCGCAGGCCAGCCTGAGCTGATCTTCATCGCGACCGGTTCTGAAGTTGAACTGGCGGTTGCAGCATGGGAAAAACTGACTGCCGAAGGCGTTAAGGCGCGCGTGGTCTCCATGCCGTCTACCGACGCGTTCGATAAACAGGATGCGGCTTACCGTGAATCCGTACTGCCGAAAGCGGTTACCGCTCGTGTGGCAGTGGAAGCGGGCATCGCTGACTACTGGTTCAAATACGTTGGCCTGAACGGTGCAATCGTCGGCATGACCACCTTCGGTGAGTCTGCTCCGGCTGAACTGCTGTTCGAAGAGTTCGGCTTCACCGTTGAGAACGTCGTCGCGAAAGCGAAAGAACTGCTGTAATGGTTTGTACGGTGCGGGCTGATGCCCTCACCCCGACCCTCTCCCTGTAGGAGAGGGTGCAAACGCTAAAAACGGTAACCCTCGGGTTACCGTTTTGCGTTTACGTCGCCGTAAATTATTCCATCTAAAATGTGACGCAAGTCATATAGCTGGCTTATTGCTCTGGACAGCCATTCCTTTTATTCCCCGATTCGCTTATTCTTGCTGAAGCGTTTCAGTCGATTAAATGTTCGACAATTGACCAATCAATCGCAGTTTGTAATAGCAAAGATTCCCCTTCGGGCGTAGCTGGATTACTCTTTCAGCCACCTCAAACTCAGGGATAGCTTTGCAGGAGATCTATGACCGTACGCGTAGCGATTAATGGCTTCGGTCGCATCGGGCGCAACGTGGTTCGTGCTTTATATGAATCCGGGCGTCGTGCGGAAATAACCGTGGTGGCAATCAATGAACTGGCGGATGCTGCGGGCATGGCGCATTTGTTGAAATATGACACCAGCCACGGACGCTTTGCCTGGGACGTTCGCCAGGAAAGAGACCAGCTGTTTGTCGGTGACGATGCCATCCGCGTGCTGCACGAGCGCGATATTGACGGGCTACCCTGGCGAGAGCTGGGCGTGGACGTGGTGCTGGACTGTACCGGCGTGTACGGTAACCGCGAACATGGCGAAGCGCATCTTAATGCTGGCGCAAAAAAAGTCCTGTTCTCTCATCCCGGCAGTAACGACCTCGACGCCACCGTCGTGTTTGGCGTTAACCAGCACGAGCTGCAAGCCGAACACCGCATTGTCTCCAACGCCTCCTGCACTACCAACTGCATCATTCCGGTCATTAAACTGTTAGACGATGCGTATGGCATTGAATCCGGCACGGTGACCACGATTCACTCCGCCATGCACGATCAGCAGGTTATCGACGCCTACCACCCGGATTTACGACGCACTCGCGCGGCGAGCCAGTCAATCATACCGGTGGATACGAAGCTGGCAGCCGGGATCACCCGTATTTTCCCGCAGTTTAACGACCGTTTTGAAGCGATTGCCGTGCGTGTTCCGACGATAAACGTCACCGCAATCGATCTTAGCGTGACGGTGAAAAAACCGGTAAAAGCCTGTGAAGTCAACCTGTTGCTGCAAAAAGCGGCACAGGGTGCATTTCATGGTATAGTTGACTATACGGAATTACCGTTGGTCTCAGTAGATTTTAACCACGACCCGCACAGCGCCATCGTGGATGGCACGCAGACGCGAGTCAGTGGTGCACACCTCATCAAGACGCTGGTCTGGTGTGATAACGAATGGGGCTTTGCTAACCGAATGCTCGACACCACGTTAGCAATGGCCGCAAAAGGTTTCAGGTAGAGCGCACCTTGCGCTTGCAAAACTTTAAGAATCAACGAGAGGATTCACCATGTCTGTAATTAAGATGACCGATCTGGATCTGGCAGGTAAACGCGTTTTCATCCGTGCCGATCTGAACGTACCGGTTAAAGATGGCAAAGTGACCAGCGACGCGCGTATTCGTGCATCTCTGCCAACCATTGAACTGGCTCTGAAGCAGGGCGCTAAAGTGATGGTCACCTCCCACCTGGGCCGTCCAACTGAAGGCGAGTACAACGAAGAGTTCTCTCTGCTGCCGGTTGTTAATTACCTGAAAGACAAACTGTCCAACCCGGTTCGCCTGGTGAAAGATTACCTGGACGGCGTTGAAGTTGCCGAAGGCGAGCTGGTTGTTCTGGAAAACGTTCGCTTCAACAAAGGCGAAAAGAAAGACGACGAAACCCTGTCCAGGAAATACGCTGCACTGTGTGACGTATTTGTAATGGATGCATTCGGTACGGCTCACCGTGCTCAGGCGTCTACCCACGGTATCGGTAAATTCGCTGACGTAGCTTGTGCTGGTCCTCTGCTGGCTGACGAACTGGAAGCACTGGGCAAAGCGCTGAAAGAGCCTGCTCGTCCAATGGTCGCAATTGTTGGCGGTTCTAAAGTTTCTACCAAACTGACCGTTCTGGATTCCCTGTCCAAAATCGCTGACCAGCTGATCGTTGGCGGTGGTATCGCGAACACCTTCGTTGCTGCTCAAGGCCACAACGTGGGTAAATCCCTGTACGAAGCTGACCTGGTTGACGAAGCAAAACGTCTGCTGGGTACCTGTGATATCCCGGTTCCAACTGACGTTCGCGTTGCGACCGAGTTCTCCGAAACCGCTACCGCGACCCTGAAATCTGTAAACGACATCAAAGATGAAGAGCAGATCCTGGACCTGGGCGACGTTTCTGCACAGAAACTGGCTGAAATCCTGAAAAACGCAAAAACTATCCTGTGGAACGGTCCAGTTGGCGTGTTCGAATTCCCGAACTTCCGCAAAGGGACTGAAATCGTTGCTAACGCTATCGCAGACAGCGAAGCGTTCTCTATCGCAGGCGGTGGTGACACCCTGGCAGCTATCGACCTGTTCGGTATCGCTGACAAGATCTCCTACATCTCCACTGGTGGCGGCGCATTCCTCGAATTCGTGGAAGGTAAAGTACTGCCAGCAGTAGCAATGCTCGAAGAGCGCGCTAAGAAGTAAGCCATTCAGGGGCAGGGAAACCTGCCCAATTTTCAGCGCGCTTATAAGAGCTCGCACCTTTTCTAACGGCCGAAGATACAGGACTAAGCAACATGTCTAAAATTTTTGATTTCGTAAAACCTGGCGTTATCACTGGTGATGACGTACAGAAAGTGTTCCAGGTAGCTAAAGAAAACAACTTCGCTCTGCCAGCAGTAAACTGCGTAGGTACCGACTCCATCAACGCCGTACTGGAAACCGCTGCGAAAGTGAAAGCACCGGTTATCGTTCAGTTCTCTAACGGCGGCGCTGCGTTCATTGCAGGTAAAGGCGTGAAAACTGACGTTCCTCAGGGTGCTGCAATCCTGGGCGCTATCTCTGGTGCGCACCACGTACACCAGATGGCTGAGCACTACGGTGTTCCGGTTATCCTGCACACTGACCACTGCGCGAAGAAACTGCTGCCGTGGATCGACGGTCTGCTGGACGCGGGTGAAAAACACTTCGCTGCAACCGGTAAGCCGCTGTTCTCTTCTCACATGATCGACCTGTCTGAAGAGTCTCTGGAAGAGAACATCGAGATCTGCTCTAAGTACCTGGCGCGTATGTCCAAAATGGGCATGACCCTGGAAATCGAACTGGGCTGCACCGGCGGTGAAGAAGACGGCGTGGACAACAGCCACATGGACGCTTCCGCTCTGTACACCCAGCCAGAAGACGTTGATTACGCTTACACCGAACTGAGCAAAATCAGCCCGCGCTTCACCATCGCAGCGTCCTTCGGTAACGTGCACGGCGTTTACAAACCAGGTAACGTGGTTCTGACCCCAACTATCCTGCGCGATTCTCAGGAATACGTTTCCAAAAAACACAACCTGCCGCACAACAGCCTGAACTTCGTCTTCCACGGCGGTTCCGGTTCTTCTGCTCAGGAAATCAAAGATTCCGTAAGCTACGGCGTAGTGAAAATGAACATCGATACCGACACCCAATGGGCGACCTGGGACGGTATCCTGCAATACTACAAAACCAACGAAGCTTACCTGCAGGGCCAGCTGGGCAACCCGAAAGGCGAAGACCAGCCGAACAAGAAATACTACGATCCACGCGTATGGCTGCGCGCTGCGCAGACGTCCATGGTGACCCGTCTGGAGCAGGCATTCAAAGAACTGAACGCCATCGACGTTCTGTAATTTGAGCTGCTAACAGCACATCAGAAGGCCCGCAACTGCGGGCCTTTTTTTTATGCTTTTTCAATATCCTGCAACACCTGGTTTTGTGATCTGTTTGGCAATACCTGGCTTTTTGTTTACCCTTTACTGACCTGCCTGTCTCCATGTGGGATGGATTTTGTGGTTTGGTTTAGCATAAGGATAAATGAATGGAAGATCTCGGTGTAGTAGATGGCATTAACAACGCGGGAACCTGGCTGGTGCGCAACCAGGCGCTGCTGCTGAGTTATGCGGTAAATATCGTCGCGGCAATCGCGATCGTTATCGTGGGTATGATTGTGGCGCGCGTCGTGTCCAATGCAATTAATCGTGTCATGCTCGCTCGTCATATTGATGCGACGGTGGCCGACTTCCTCTCCGCGCTGGTGCGTTACGGCATCATTGCCTTTACGCTGATTGCGGCGTTAGGCCGCGTGGGCGTGCAGACTGCATCCGTTATCGCAGTGCTCGGTGCGGCCGGTCTGGCCATCGGTCTGGCGTTGCAGGGGTCGCTTTCGAACCTGGCGGCAGGCGTACTGCTGGTGACCTTCCGTCCGTTCCGCTCCGGTGAATATGTCGATCTGGGCGGTATTGCCGGCACCGTGTTGCAGGTGCAGATTTTCTCTACCACCCTGCGTACCGTCGATGGTCGTATTGTGGTGATCCCGAACGGGAAAATCATCGCGGGCAACATTATTAACTTTTCCCGCGAACCGGTGCGCCGCAATGAGCTGATCATCGGTGTGGCATACGATTCAGATATCGAGCAGGTAAAGTCGCTGATTACCAACATCATTGCTTCTGACGATCGCATTCTGAAGGATCGCGAGCAGACCGTTCGTCTGAACGAGCTGGGCGCGTCATCCATCAACTTCGTGGTGCGCATCTGGAGCAAAAGCAGCGATCTGCAAAACGTTTACTGGGACGTGCTGGAGCGCATCAAGCGTGACTTCGACGCTAACGGCATCAGCTTCCCGTACCCGCAGATGGATGTAAACCTCAAGCGCGAAAAAGCAGCCGAGTAATCCGCATTCCCTCAGGCCCGGTAGCGTTAGCGCCACCGGGCTTTTTTTTAATTAGTTCCCCTAATACCCAATTAATATTATCAATTTCCTCTAATGACGTTCGCGCAGTATAGTCTGCTTCCGGAACAACTCTGCGAGAACGATGTCATGTTATCTTATTATTTTCAGGGGCTTGCGTTAGGCGCGGCCATGATCCTTCCTCTCGGCCCACAAAACGCGTTCGTGTTGAATCAGGGCATTCGCCGCCAGTACCATCTGATGATTGCTCTGCTGTGCGCGGTGAGCGATCTGCTGCTGATTTGCGCCGGGATTTTTGGCGGCAGCGCTCTGCTGATGCAGTCGCCGTGGCTGCTGGCGCTGGTCACCTGGGGCGGCGTGGCGTTTCTGCTCTGGTACGGATTTGGTGCCCTGAAAACCGCCATGAGCAGCAGTATTGAACTGGCGAGCGCCGAGGTGATGAAGCAGGGGCGCTGGAAGATTATCGCCACCATGCTCGCCGTGACCTGGCTTAACCCGCACGTTTATCTAGATACGTTTGTGGTGCTGGGCAGCCTGGGCGGCCAGCTGGACGTTGAGCCGAAGCGCTGGTTTGCGCTCGGCACGGTCAGCGCCTCTTTTCTCTGGTTCTTCGGCCTGGCGATCCTGGCGGCGTGGCTGGCGCCGCGGCTGCGTACCGCCAAAGCGCAGCGCATCATTAATACGCTGGTAGGGCTGGTGATGTGGTTTATTGCTTTCCAGCTGGCGAAAGAGGGCATTCATCATGTTCAGGGATTGTTCAACTAAGCGTTTGTCTTATGGACATCTGAACAAGACCCGCTAAGCTTGCTGGCATGAGCCCTGTTGTTGGGGCACTCTTCGCAACATGGAGGAATGACAGTGAAGTTTAAGGTGATGGCCCTGGCGGCATTAGTAAGTTTAGGTTCGGTGTCGGTGCAGGCGAATGAACTGCCGAACGGCCCGCACATCGTCACTTCAGGCACCGCAAGCGTGGATGCGGTACCGGATGTTGCAACCCTGGCAATTGAAGTGAACGTCGCTGCGAAAGATGCGGCTTCCGCCAAGAAACAGGCAGACGATCGTGTTGCGCAATACCTCTCATTCCTGGAACAGAACGGTATCGCTAAAAAAGATATCAGCTCTGCCAACCTGCGTACCCAGCCGGATTACGACTACCAGAACGGCAAAAGCATTCTGAAAGGCTACCGTGCCGTGCGTACGGTGGAAGTTACCCTGCGCCAGCTTGATAAGCTCAACTCACTGCTGGACGGCGCGCTGAAGGCAGGGCTGAACGAAATTCGTTCCGTCTCGCTGGGCGTTGCGCAACCGGAAAAATACAAAGACGAAGCGCGTAAAGCGGCGATTAACGACGCGATTCATCAGGCGGAACAGCTGGCAGCCGGCTTCAAGAGCAAGCTCGGTCCGGTTTACAGCGTGCGTTACCACGTCTCTAACTACCAGCCAAGCCCGATGGTTCGGATGATGAAGGCTGACGCCGCGCCGGTATCCGCTCAGGAGACCTATGAGCAGCCGACCATTCAGTTCGACGATCAGGTGGATGTAGTGTTCCAGCTGGAGCCAACTCAACCTCAGCAAACTGAGGCGGCTAAGGCGCAATAATTTGCCCTCACCTAAACCCTCTCCCACAGGGAGAGGGAATTCAGGCGATTAATCCTGCCTCAACACCTTATGCCCAAACGCCAGCAGCGCGTCGGTGACGTTGCGCATCATGCGGCTTTCTGGCGCAAAACGGTGCCAGTACAGCATCCGGCGCTGATACAGCCCCGGCGTTAAGTCAATCAGCTCACCGCTTTTTAACTCTTTCTCTATCTGCAAATGCGGGATCATGCAGCAGGTGGTTCCCTGACGCGCCAGCTGCACGAAGGCCTCGGACGAATTCACGATATGGCATGGCACGCTGCCCGGCGGCAGGTCGAAGTTTTGCTGCAGGAAGGCCTGGTGCATATCGTCCAGATGGTCAAACGCGACGGCAGGGGCTTTTAGCAGCGCGGCACGGGTCACGCCGTTCGGGAAGTAGCGCTCGGCAAAGGCTTTAGAGCCCACGAAAAGATAGTCCAGCGCGCCGAGCTGATCGACCAGGCAGCTTGGCAGCGCCTGAGGCTGGATACTGACGGCCCCAACCACTTCACCGCGACGCAGCCGCTCCTGGGTGCGGGTTTCATCTTCAACCTGGAGATTCAGGCGGATCGGGGAGTCGGCCAGCACCGGCGCAAGAGCCGGCAGCAGCCAGGTTGCCAGGCTGTCAGCGTTCACCGCCAGCGACAGCAGCAGCGGCGTGGAGCCGGTCTGCTCATCGCCCAGCCACTCGTCTTCCAGCAGTTCAACCTGGCGCAGCAGGGCGAGGAGCTTTTGCCCTTGCTCCGTTGGACGCGGCGGCACGGTACGCACCAGCAGCGGCTGTCCGAACATGTTTTCAAGCTGTTTGATACGCTGTGATACGGCGGACTGGGTGATGCACAGCTTCTGCGCCGCGCGCTCAAAACCGCGTTCACGAATAACTGCATCAAGTGCCTGTAGTGTTCTGTAGTCCGGACGTTTCATTGCTCTGGCTGACTCCTTAATTTTGCTTAATCTGCACTATGACACAATTTTCCCTTCGTGGCAGACGAAATCCATTCGACGTGTTCTATAATGCGCCCTGAGTTTTCACACCACAGGCATAACGATCATGACGCAGGATGAACTGAAAAAAGCAGTAGGATGGGCCGCTCTCCAGTATGTACAGCCGGGTACCATTGTCGGTGTTGGTACGGGGTCGACGGCGGCACACTTTATCGATGCACTCGGCACGATGAAGGGGCAGATCGAGGGCGCGGTTTCCAGCTCCGATGCTTCCACGGAAAAGCTGAAAAGCCTCGGCATTACCGTTTTCGATCTCAACGAAGTGGATCGTCTGGGGATTTACGTTGATGGCGCGGATGAAATCAACGGCCACATGCAAATGATCAAAGGCGGCGGCGCGGCGCTGACCCGTGAAAAGATCATCGCCTCCGTAGCGGACAAATTTATCTGCATCGCAGACGCCTCCAAGCAGGTCGACATTCTGGGTAATTTCCCGCTGCCGGTCGAAGTGATCCCTATGGCGCGCAGCGCCGTGGCGCGCGCGCTGGTGAAGCTGGGCGGCCGTCCGGAATACCGCCAGGGCGTGGTGACCGATAACGGCAACGTGATCCTCGACGTTCACGGTCTCGAGATCCTCGACGCGATCGCGCTGGAGAATGCGATTAACGGCATCCCGGGCGTCGTAACCGTAGGGCTATTTGCCAACCGTGGCGCGGACGTGGCGCTGATCGGCACGGCTGACGGCGTGAAAACCATCGTAAAATGATCTGACGGGGGGAGCTCTCCCCCCGCTAAAAAATTTTGAAACGCTAAATTCGGTGACTTGTGTCACGTTTTTCCGCCTCTTTTGCCGATCCTGCCGCGTTCATAAATTTCCACAGCATTTTCCTCTGTCATTTTGCTCTGTATGACTTTTCTTCAGAGTGCCGACGCAAACGTTCATATTGCTGCAATAGTTTTTTTTGATATGTTGGCTGCACGGGATTTATATCCAGCACAACATCAGTTCAGATAAAAACAGGGTCGGGTAAATGGCAAAGGTATCACTGGAGAAAGACAAGATTAAATTCCTGCTGGTCGAGGGCGTGCATCAGAAAGCGCTCGATAGCCTTCGTGCGGCGGGTTATACCAACATCGAATTTCACAAAGGCGCGCTGGACTCGGAAGAGCTGAAAGCGTCCATCCGTGATGCCCATTTCATTGGCCTGCGATCCCGAACCCAACTGACTGAAGACGTTATTGCCGCGGCGGAAAAGCTGGTGGCGATCGGCTGTTTCTGCATCGGCACCAACCAGGTTGACCTGAATGCTGCCGCAAAACGCGGTATCCCGGTCTTTAACGCCCCGTTCTCCAACACCCGTTCCGTGGCGGAGCTGGTCATTGGCGAGCTGCTGCTGCTGCTGCGCGGCATTCCGGAGGCTAACGCCAAGGCACACCGCGGCGTGTGGAACAAGCTGGCGTCTGGCTCCTACGAAGCGCGTGGTAAAAAGCTGGGAATTATCGGTTACGGCCACATTGGTACGCAGCTCGGTATTCTGGCGGAATCTCTCGGTATGCACGTGTTTTTCTACGATATCGAAAGCAAGCTGCCGCTGGGTAACGCGACGCAGGTGCAGCATCTGTCTGACCTGCTGAACATGAGCGACGTGGTCAGCCTGCACGTGCCGGAAAACGCCTCCACCAAAAACATGATGGGCGCGGAAGAGCTGGCGCTGATGAAGCCGGGCTCGCTGCTGATCAACGCCGCGCGCGGCACGGTGGTCGATATTCCTGCGCTGTGCGATGCGCTGAAGCGTAAGCATCTGGCGGGGGCGGCTATCGACGTATTCCCGACGGAGCCTGCCACCAACAGCGATCCGTTCACCTCTCCGCTGTGCGAGTTCGACAACGTGATTCTGACGCCGCACATCGGTGGGTCAACTCAGGAAGCGCAGGAGAATATCGGCCTGGAAGTGGCGGGTAAGCTGAGCAAATACTCCGATAACGGTTCAACGCTCTCTGCGGTGAACTTCCCGGAGGTGTCTCTGCCGCTGCACGGCGGTCGCCGCCTGCTGCACATCCACGAGAACCGTCCGGGCGTGCTGACCGCCATCAACCAGATCTTTGCCGAGCAGGGCGTAAACATTGCCGCACAGTATCTGCAAACCAACTCGCAGATGGGCTACGTGGTGATTGATATTGAAGCGGATGAAGACATCGCGGAAAAAGCGCTGCAGAGCATGAAGACCATTCCGGGAACGATTCGCGCGCGTCTGCTTTACTGATATGTGAGGTTTGATGCCCTCACCCCATCCCTCTCCCACAGGGAGAGGGCGAAAATATCAAAAACGGTAACTGGCGTTACCGTTTTGCTTTTACCTCCACTCCCACAGCTTCGACGGCGTCACCACCGCCGGGAGCGGAATATCCCACTTCTCGACGGGCAAGGCTTCTACAGCCTGGCAGTCGTGAGCATAACCCACCGGCTGCAGGCCATACTGCTGCCAGTTTTGCAGCGTTCTGTCATAGAACCCGCCGCCCATGCCTAATCGCTGACCCTGATCATCAAACGCCACCAGCGGCACGACCAGCACGTCCAGCTCAGCCAGCGGCAGCACGTCGCGCACGTCGAGTCTGGGTTCGGTAATTTTCAGACGATTTACCACCAGCTCGCTGTGCGGATGGTAGTGCAAAAACAGGAGATGGCCTTTACTGAACGGATGCAGCACCGGCAGATACACCCGCTTTCCTGCGCGCCAGAGCTGGTCGATAAGCGGTTGGGTATCCAGCTCGCCGTCAAACGAAAGAAACAGCGCGACCGTGTTTGCCATCACCACGGGCGGATAGGCCATCATACGGGCGGCGGCCTGCTGGGCAAAATGCGCTTGCCGATCGGGAGTTAACGCGCGGCGGCGTTGACGAATAAGCTGACGAATGTCCTGGCGTGAAGCAGAAACTTCAGGGAATTGAGTCATGGTAGTCGGTAGAAGAAAAGAGAGGGAATCTCCGAGATGCCGCCGCAGGCTGTAACCCTTGAACCCTTGGTTCAAGGTGAATGTGTCGTCATAGTTTTAAGGCTTCTCGGACGAACCGAGCATGCTCACCAACCATGGAGCGCCACATTCTTGTGGTATGAAATATCGGCTCAGGGGACTGGCCCGCTTGCGAACATCTCAGAGAAATTTTGTCTTCACAGTTACTCTACCATAGTCAACTGCGAAGTGTTATTCAAACTTTGGTCCCGGTCTTTCGGGATTGCGACCTTGATCAAGCAATGCCTGTTCTATGGTCTGCTGGAGCATTTTAATGCGCTGCTCCATGCTGGCCGCGTAGTCGCGGGTCTTCGCTTTTTCCTGAGTCAGTTCATAGCTGATGTTCAACGCGGCGATGAAAACCAGCTGCTCAGTATTTGTGACTCTAGTGCGTTCTTTTAGATCTTGCAACCGCTGATTCAAATCGTCCGCAGCCTGATTCAAAGCATCCCTTTGTTCAGGCGGACAATTCACTCGCAGTGAACGGCCAAAAATCTGGAGATCGACGGGTTGTGCAGACATGCCACCTTCCTGCTGATTGACTGCGCTGCCTTCGCTTACTGCCCCGTGGGCTGCGAAGGGGCGACACTATAGCTACCCTGATGTGAAGATACAAGCCCTTTTCTGGTATCACCAGGGTCCAAAGTGGTAGCATATCATGAATATCCTCCCTTTGATGACGAATGCGTATGTCTATACAGAACGAAATGCCTGGTTACAAGGATTTAAGCCAGTTACTGAACCAGCAGGGAGTCGGTTTAACCCCTGCCGAAATGCACGGTCTGATCAGCGGCATACTGTGCGGCGGAAACAGCGACAGCTCATGGCAGCCGCTGATCCACGACCTCACGAACGAAGGGCTGGCGTTTGGCCACGAACTGGCGGAAGCGCTGCGTAAAATGCACGCCGCAACCAGCGACTCCCTGGAAGACGATGGCTTTCTTTTTCAGCTTTATCTGCCTGAAGGCGATGACGTCAGCGTGTTCGATCGCGCCGATGCGCTCGCGGGCTGGGTAAACCACTATCTGCTTGGCCTCGGCGTAACCCAGCCTAAACTTGATAAAGTGACCGGCGAAGCGGGTGAGGCGATTGACGATCTGCGTAATATCGCCCAGCTCGGCTACGACGAGGACGAAGATCAGGAAGAGCTGGAGATGTCTCTCGAAGAGATCATCGAGTATGTTCGCGTGGCGTCTCTGCTGTGCCACGACAACTTTACGCGCTCGCAGCCGACCGCGCCGGAAGTTCGCAAGCCAACATTACATTAAGAACAATAACGCACAGGAGGGTGTCATGGTTATCTCCAGTCAAGAATATTCTCGCCGTCGTCAGGCGCTGCTGGCCACAATGCAGCCGGGAAGCGCTGCCCTGATTTTTGCCGCGCCGGAAGTGACGCGAAGCGCCGACAGCGAATACCCCTATCGCCAAAGCAGCGATTTCTGGTACTTCACGGGTTTCAACGAGCCGGAAGCGGTACTGGTGCTGATTAAGAGCAATGACACCCATAACCACAGCGTGATTTTTAACCGCGTCCGCGATTTAACGGCTGAAATCTGGTTTGGCCGTCGCCTGGGGCAAGAGGCGGCACCGGAAAAGCTGGGCGTTGACCGCGCGCTGGCCTTCAGTGAAATCAACCAGCAGCTCTATCAGCTGCTCAACGGGCTCGACGTGCTCTACCACGCGCAGGGCGAATATGCCTATGCGGATGAGATTGTTTTCACCGCGCTGGACAAGCTGCGTAAAGGCTCGAGGCAGAATCTCTCGGCGCCCGCTACGCTCATCGACTGGCGGCCGGTGGTGCACGAGATGCGCCTGTTCAAGTCAGAAGAAGAACTCAACGTGATGCGCCGCGCGGGCGAAATCAGCGCGCTGGCGCATACTCGCGCCATGGAAAAGTGCCGTCCCGGCATGTTCGAGTACCAGCTTGAAGGCGAAATTCACCATGAATTTAACCGCCACGGCGCGCGCTTCCCGTCCTACAACACCATCGTTGGCGGCGGGGAAAACGGCTGCATCCTGCACTACACCGAAAACGAAAGTGAGCTGCGCGACGGCGATCTGGTGCTGATTGACGCCGGTTGCGAATATCAGGGTTATGCAGGGGACATCACCCGCACCTTCCCGGTAAACGGCAAATTCACGCCCGCGCAGCGCGAAATCTATGACATCGTGCTGGAGTCTCTGGAGACCGCGCTGACGCTGTTCCGTCCGGGCACCTCTATCCAGGACGTCACGGGTGAGGTGGTGCGCATCATGATTACCGGGCTGGTTAAGCTCGGCATTCTGCAAGGCGATGTGGATGCCCTCATCGCTGAAAACGCCCATCGCCCTTACTTTATGCACGGCCTGAGCCACTGGCTGGGGCTTGACGTGCATGACGTGGGTGCATACGGTCAGGACCGTTCGCGCGTGCTGGAGCCTGGCATGGTGCTGACCGTCGAGCCGGGGCTGTACATCGCGCCGGATGCCGACGTGCCGGAACCGTATCGCGGGATTGGCATTCGTATCGAAGACGACATCGTCATCACCGAAACCGGTAACGAAAACCTGACCGCGACCGTTGTAAAAAAAGCCGAGGAGATCGAGGCGCTGATGGCGGCGGCACGCGTATGAGCGTGATCATCGTTGGCGGAGGCATGACCGGCGCTACCCTGGCGCTGGCCATTTCGCACTTAACCAAAGGCCAGCTTCCGGTGCATCTCGTCGAGGCGGTTGCGCCGCAGGCGAGCGACCATCCTGGTTTCGATGCTCGCGCCATCGCGCTGGCGCAGGGAACCTGCCAGCAGCTGTCGCGCATCGGGATCTGGCAGGCGATAGCGGATTGCGCAACGGCGATCCGCACCGTACACGTCAGCGATCGCGGTCATGCCGGGTTCGTGACGCTGGACGCGCACGACTACCGGATAGCGGCGCTGGGGCAGGTCGTGGAGCTGCATGACGTGGGGCTGAGGCTGTTCCGTCTGTTACAGGACGCGCCGGGCGTTACGCTGCACTGTCCGGCGCGCGTTGCCGGATTTAGCCGCCGTGACGAGGCCGTCAGCGTGACGCTGGACAACGGTACCACGCTTGAGGGGCAACTGCTGGTGGCGGCGGATGGCTCACGCTCTGCGCTCGCCACGCAGTGCGGCGTTGAATGGCACACTCAGCCTTATGGCCAGGTGGCGGTCATCGCTAACGTCTCTACGGCGGGCGCGCATAACGGCAGGGCATTTGAGCGCTTTACGCAGCACGGCCCGCTGGCCATGCTGCCGATGTCGAACGGACGCTGTTCGCTGGTGTGGTGCCATGCGCAGGATAAGGCCGATGAGGTGCTCTCCTGGTCCGACGAACGTTTTTGTGCCGAGCTGCAAAAAGCCTTTGGCTGGCGGCTTGGGCGTATCACCCACGCGGGCAAGCGGGTGGTTTATCCGCTTTCGCTGACGACCGCATCGCAGACGGTTTCTCATCGCGTCGCCCTTGTCGGCAATGCCGCGCAGACGCTGCACCCCATCGCCGGGCAAGGCTTCAACCTTGGCCTGCGCGACGTAATGAGCCTGGCTGAGCTGCTGGCGCAGGCGTGGGGCGAACAACAGGATTGTGGCGCATACTCAGTGCTGAGCCATTACCAGAAACGACGTGAGGGGGACAGAGCGGCGACCGTTGGCGTCACCGACGGCCTGGTCCACCTGTTTGCCAATCGCTGGGCGCCGTTAGTTGCGGGTCGCAACCTCGGGCTGATGGCGATGGAACTGTTCATTCCGGCACGTGACGTGCTGGCGCAGCGGACCCTGGGTTGGGTCGCGCGTTAAGGAGTAATCACCGTGCAAAATGTTGATGTCGCCATTGTTGGCGGCGGAATGGTAGGACTGGCGCTGGCCTGTGGCTTACAGGGCAGCGGCCTGCGCGTGGCCGTGCTTGAGCAGAAAGCGCCGCAGCCCGTGGCGCAGGATGCACCGCCGGAGCTGCGCGTCTCGGCGATCAATGCGGCCAGCGAAAAGTTACTGACGCACCTCGGCGTCTGGTCTGAGATCGTGGCGCAGCGCGCCAGCTGCTATCACGGCATGGAAGTGTGGGACAAAGACAGCTTTGGCCGCATCGCGTTTGACGATGAAAGCATGGGCTATAGCCACCTTGGGCACATCGTTGAGAACGCGGTGATCCACCACGCGCTGTGGCGCAAAGCGCAGCAGTGCAGCGACGTCACCCTTATCGCTCCCGCCACGCTTCAGCAGGTGGCATGGGGCGAAAACGACGCGTTTCTGACGCTGGAAAGCGGCGACATGCTGACCGCGCGTCTGGTGGTGGGGGCCGACGGCGCAAATTCCTGGCTGCGTAACAAAGCGGACATTCCGCTGACCTTCTGGGATTACCGCCATCACGCGATGGTTGCCACGATCCGCACCGAAGAGCCGCACGGCGGCATCGCACGCCAGATTTTCCACAACGACGGTATTCTGGCCTTCCTGCCGCTTGCCGATCCGCATCTGTGCTCCATCGTCTGGTCTCTGGTGCCGGAAAAAGCGCAGCAGATGCAGGAGGCGACGCCGGAGGCGTTCAGCCAGGCGCTGTGCATGGCCTTTGATAACCGTCTGGGCCTGTGCACGCTTGAAAGCGAGCGTCAGGTGTTCCCGTTAACCGGCCGCTACGCGCGTCAGTTTGCGGCGCACCGTCTGGCCCTGGTGGGCGATGCGGCGCATACCATTCACCCGCTGGCCGGGCAGGGGGTTAACCTCGGCTTCATGGACGCGGCTGAGCTGGTTGAGGAGCTGCGTCGTCTGCATCGTGAAGGCAAAGACATTGGTCAGCATCTTTATCTGCGCCGCTACGAGCGCAGCCGCAAGCACAGCGCGGCGATGATGCTGGCGGGCATGCAGGGCTTCCGCGAGCTGTTTGCCGGCGCGAACCCGGCGAAAAAACTGCTGCGGGATATCGGTCTGAAACTTGCTGATACCCTTCCGGGCGTCAAGCCACAGCTTCTTCGTCAGGCAATGGGCCTTAACGATCTGCCCGACTGGCTACGATAGTATTGACCCCCGTCACACTTTATTTTCCCGGCCTCCGCGCCGGGTGAATATCCTCGTTTGAAATAATCTAATTTCACCTCATTTTTCGCATTAGAAAATCTAATCTTACTATTTTTATGTTACGGAAATTCTGGCCGTTTTTCCGCACGAAATATCACCATCTGCTAAATCCTGTAAGAAGAATGTTAATTTTATGCGGGTTTAGTCGCATTTTGCCAGTCGATAACTCTGTAGGCTTTCCTGCGTTTTTTGGTCATAAGCTAATGTGATGACCCGCTTTACCTTATGGTTAACCGCCGGTTTCGGTGGTAAGTTCAGGTAAAAGAGAACGTTTGCGTCGGCTCCGGATGGCGAGGCCGACACCGGGTTTCACGGTGAATTTTTCAACGAGGAAAAGATGGCTCAACAGACTCCTTTGTACGAACAGCACGTGTTATGCGGCGCCCGCATGGTGGACTTCCACGGCTGGATGATGCCGCTGCACTACGGCTCGCAAATTGATGAGCATCACGCGGTGCGCACCGATGCCGGTATGTTCGACGTGTCCCACATGACGATTGTCGACCTGCGCGGAAGCCGCACCCGGGAGTTTTTGCGTTATCTGCTGGCAAACGACGTCGCCAAACTGAAGACGCCGGGCAAAGCGCTTTATACCGGCATGCTCAATGCCTCGGGCGGCGTGATTGATGACCTCATCGTCTATTACTTCACTGAAGATTTCTTCCGCCTCGTTGTCAACTCCGCCACCCGCGAAAAAGACCTCTCCTGGATCGCCCAACACGCTGAACCTTACGCCATCGACATCACCGTTCGTGATGACCTGTCGCTGATTGCCGTGCAGGGCCCGAACGCCCAGGCGAAAGCCGCCTCCCTGTTTAACGACGAGCAGCGTAAGGCCACCGAAGGCATGAAGCCGTTCTTCGGCGTGCAGGCGGGCGATCTGTTTATTGCCACCACTGGCTACACCGGTGAAGCGGGCTATGAAATTGCCATACCAAATGAAAAAGCCGCTGATTTCTGGCGCGCGCTGGTGGAGGCGGGCGTCAAGCCAGCTGGCCTGGGCGCGCGCGATACGCTGCGTCTGGAAGCGGGTATGAACCTCTACGGTCAGGAGATGGACGAGGGCGTCTCTCCGCTGGCGGCCAACATGGGCTGGACCATCGCGTGGGAGCCGGCTGACCGTGACTTTATTGGCCGGGAAGCGCTGGAGATGCAGCGTGAAAAGGGCACTGAACAGCTGGTTGGCCTGGTGATGAAGGAAAAAGGCGTGCTGCGCGGCGAACTGCCGGTGCGCTTCACCGATGCCGACGGTAACCATCGCGAAGGCACGATCACCAGCGGAACCTTCTCCCCGACGCTCGGCTACAGTATTGCCCTGGCACGCGTGCCGGCGGGTATTGGTGAAACGGCGGTGGTGCAGATCCGCAACCGTGAAATGCCGGTCAACGTGACCAAACCGATTTTTGTTCGCGCCGGTAAGCCGGTCGCCTAACTATTTTTATCAGGAGAACTTCAATGAGCAATGTGCCAGCAGAACTGAAATACAGCAAAGAACACGAGTGGCTGCGCAAAGAGGCGGACGGCACCTACACCGTTGGGATCACCGAGCACGCGCAGGAGCTGCTGGGCGATATGGTGTTTGTTGACCTGCCGGAAGTGGGCGCAACCGTGAGCGCAGGCGACGACTGCGCGGTGGCTGAGTCCGTTAAAGCGGCCTCTGACATCTATGCTCCCGTCAGCGGTGAAATTGTTGCCGTAAACGACGCGCTGAGCGACTCCCCGGAGCTGGTGAACAGCGAGCCGTATGAAGGCGGCTGGATCTTTAAGATCAAAGCCAGCGACGAAGCGCAGGTTGCCGCGCTGCTGGATGCGACCGCGTACGAAGCCCTGTTAGAAGACGAGTAAGCCATTATCCCTCTCCCTTCGGGAGAGGGCAGGGGTGAGGGCGCCCATCTTCCCCTCACCCTAACCCTCTCCCTCCGGGAGAGGGAACTTAAATTCACTGCACGTTTCAGGAACCATCGCTCATGACACAGACTTTAAGCCAGCTTGAAAACCGTGGCGCCTTCATTGAACGTCACATTGGGCCGGATGCTCAGCAACAGCAGGAGATGCTGAAGACAGTTGGCGCGGATTCATTAAACGCACTGATCGGCCAGATCGTGCCAAAAGACATCCAGCTTGCCACGCCGCCGCAGGTGGGCGAGTCCACCACGGAGTTCGCCGCGCTGGCGGAGCTGAAGGCCATTGCCGGCCTTAACAAGCGCTATAAGTCTTATATTGGCATGGGCTACACCAACGTGCAGTTACCGCCGGTGATCCTGCGTAACATGCTGGAAAATCCGGGCTGGTACACCGCTTATACCCCGTATCAGCCAGAAGTGTCCCAGGGCCGCCTGGAGGCGCTGCTGAACTTCCAGCAGGTGACGCTGGATCTGACCGGTATGGATATCGCCTCTGCCTCTCTGCTGGATGAAGCGACCGCCGCCGCCGAAGCGATGGCGATGGCGAAGCGCGTGAGCAAGCTGAAAAACGCCAACCGCTTCTTCGTGGCGGCGGACGTGCATCCGCAAACGCTGGACGTGGTGCGTACCCGTGCGGAAACCTTCGGTTTTGACGTGATCGTCGACGACGCTGACAAAGTGCTGGATCACCAGGACGTCTTCGGCGTGCTGTTACAGCAGGTGGGCACGACCGGTGAAGTGCATGACTACAGCGCGCTGATTGCCGAGCTGAAAACCCGCAAGGTGGTGGTGAGCGTCGCCGCTGACTTTATGGCGCTGGTGCTGCTGACGGCACCGGGCAAGCAGGGCGCAGATATCGTCTTCGGCTCTGCGCAGCGCTTCGGCGTGCCGATGGGCTACGGCGGCCCGCACGCGGCCTTCTTTGGCGCAAAAGATGAATTTAAACGCTCCATGCCGGGGCGCATTATCGGCGTATCGAAAGATGCTGCCGGTAACACCGCGCTGCGCATGGCGATGCAGACCCGCGAGCAGCATATCCGCCGCGAGAAAGCGAACTCCAATATCTGTACCTCGCAGGTGCTGCTGGCAAACATCGCCAGCCTGTACGCGGTGTTCCACGGTCCGGCAGGGCTGAAACGCATTGCCGGCCGCATCCACCGTCTGGCCGATATTCTGGCCTGCGGCCTGAAGCAGAAAGGCCTTAAGCTGCGTCATGAGCACTACTTCGACACCCTGTGCGTTGACGTGGCGGACAAGGCGGCCGTGCTGGCGCGCGCTGATGCAGCGCGAATCAACCTGCGCAGCGACATCCATCATGCGGTGGGGATCACCCTTGATGAATCCACGACTCGCGACGATATCGCGACGCTGTTTGACGTACTGCTGGGCGACGCGCACGGTCTGGACATCGACGCGCTGGACAAAGAGGTGGCGCACGACAGCCGCTCCATTCAGGAGAGCATGCTGCGTGTTGACGCGATCCTGACCCACCCGGTGTTCAACCGCTACCACAGCGAAACCGAGATGATGCGCTATATGCACTCTCTGGAGCGCAAGGATCTGGCGCTGAACCAGGCGATGATCCCGCTGGGATCCTGCACCATGAAGCTGAACGCCGCGGCGGAGATGATCCCCATTACCTGGCCTGAATTCTCCGAGCTGCACCCGTTCTGCCCGGCCGAGCAGGCGGAAGGTTATCACATGATGATCAACCAGCTGTCCGACTGGCTGGTGAAGCTGACCGGCTACGACGCCCTCTGCATGCAGCCGAACTCCGGCGCGCAGGGTGAATATGCGGGCCTGCTGGCGATCCGTCACTATCACGAAAGCCGCAACGAGGGCCACCGCGATATCTGCCTGATCCCAAGCTCCGCCCACGGCACCAACCCGGCCTCTGCGCAGATGGCGGGAATGGAAGTGGTGGTCGTGGCCTGCGATAAAAACGGCAACATCGATCTCGCCGACCTGCGCGCGAAAGCGGAGCAGGCGGGTGAGAAGCTCTCCTGCATCATGGTCACCTATCCGTCCACCCACGGCGTGTACGAAGAGACCATTCGTGAAGTGTGCGAAGTAGTGCATCAGTTCGGCGGCCAGGTTTACCTCGACGGCGCGAACATGAACGCCCAGGTGGGCATCACCTCGCCGGGCTTTATCGGCGCAGACGTGTCGCACCTGAACCTGCATAAAACGTTCTGTATTCCGCACGGCGGCGGCGGCCCGGGTATGGGGCCAATCGGCGTGAAAGCGCACCTGGCTCCGTTTGTGCCGGGCCACAGCGTGGTGCAGATCGAAGGCATGCTGACTCGTCAGGGCGCGGTCTCTGCGGCACCGTTCGGCAGCGCCTCTATTCTGCCAATCAGCTGGATGTACATCCGCATGATGGGCGCGGAAGGGCTGAAGCAGGCCAGCCAGGTGGCGATCCTCAACGCCAACTACATCGCAACGCGTCTGAAGGACGCTTATCCGGTGCTCTACACCGGCCGCGACGGTCGCGTGGCGCACGAATGCATCCTTGATATTCGTCCTCTGAAAGAAGAGACGGGCATCAGCGAGCTGGATATTGCCAAGCGTCTCATCGACTACGGCTTCCACGCGCCAACCATGTCCTTCCCGGTTGCGGGTACGCTGATGGTTGAGCCGACCGAGTCTGAAAGCAAGGTGGAGCTGGACCGCTTCATCGACGCGATGCTGGCGATCCGCAGCGAAATCGACCGCGTGAAGGGCGGGGAGTGGACGCTGGAAGATAACCCGCTGGTTAACGCGCCGCATACCCAGAACGAACTGGTGGCAGAGTGGAGTCACGGCTACACCCGCGAACTGGCCGTCTTCCCGGCGGGCGTGGCAAACAAATACTGGCCGACCGTGAAGCGTCTTGATGACGTGTACGGCGACCGTAACCTGTTCTGCTCCTGCGTGCCGATGAGCGAATACCAGTAACCTGAATGGTGTAGTACTCCAGGCCGGGCAAGGCGATGCCGCCGCCCGGCTTTTTTATTGGGAGAAGAGAATGGCAATTGCACTGGTCACCGGCGCCAGCCGGGGCATTGGTAAAGCCACCGCGCTACAGCTGGCGCGCGAAGGCTACACCGTCGCGGTGAATTTTCACCACAACATCAGGGCCGCGACTGAGGTGATTAATCACATCGTGGAGGCGGGCGGAAAGGCCTTTGCCGTGCGCGCGGACATCAGCGACGAAGCGCAGGTGATGGCGATGTTCGACAGCATCGACCGCGAAGGTGAGCCGCTTGCCGCGCTGGTGAATAACGCCGGGATTTTGTTTGAACAGTCCACCGTTGAAAACCTCACCGCTGAACGTATTAACCGCGTGCTGGCCACTAACGTCACCGGCTATTTTCTCTGCTGTCGCGAGGCGGTAAAGCGCATGTCGCATAAGCACGGCGGCCAGGGAGGGGCGATTGTGAACGTCTCGTCGGCGGCGTCCAGGCTGGGCGCGCCGGGTGAATATGTGGATTATGCCGCCTCCAAGGGGGCGGTAGACTCCCTGACGACCGGCCTGGCGCTGGAGGTGGCGGCGCAGGGCATTCGCGTTAACTGCGTGCGGCCTGGCCTGATTTACACCGATATTCACGCCTCCGGCGGCGAGCCGGGGCGTGTGGATCGGGTGAAGTCACTGCTGCCCATGCAGCGCGGCGGTCAGCCGGAGGAGGTCGCCCAGGCCATCGTCTGGCTGCTGAGCGACAGCGCCTCCTATGTCACCGGCAGCTTCCTCGAGCTGGCTGGCGGCAAATAAGGCTACGACGCCAGCCACAGCCGCAGGCGCATTCCCCAGCCGCTGGTCCAGCCGGTGGTGATCGACTTCACCTCCCCGTGAGAGATCGTCACCAGCGTGGGCGTTACCTGAACGTCCCACTGGCGCGCCAGTTCCCCGCTGGCGTCGTTAACCGTGGGCATCGCCAGCTTCTTCTTCCTCAGCCACCGTTCGAGCGTAGCGTTATCGCCCGAGCGCAGCGCAACCGATATCACGTTGCCCCCGTCTGCGGCAAGCGCCGCTACCGACGGCGTGGTGTAGCGGCAGACGCCGCACCACGTCGCCCAGACGTAAACCAGCAGCGGACGCTCCTCGCTCATGGCGATAAGATCGACAGGCTGACCGTCGAGGGTTTGCAGCGTGGTTGACGCGAAATTCTGCGGCAGCGCGGGCTGGCGGAAATAGTCCACCGCCAGGCTCACGGCTACGCCAATCAGCAACCACATCGCCAGCTCGCGCACCAGGCGCGGGAATTTACCCGCCACGGGCTTTTGCCAGCTGTTCTTTGACCAGCCCCTCCAGATCGTCATAAGGAATGGCGCCCGCGACCATCTGGTCACCGATGATGGTTGCCGGGGTGCCCTGAATATTCAGCACCTGAGACAGGATCAGGTTCATCTTTAAGCTGTCCATGGTTTTATCATCCGTTTTAATGCCGTCCGTTCCGGTTTTAGCCCGCGCGGCGGCGATGCTGGCGTCATCGTGGTAACCTTTTTTCATCATCAGCCGCTGGTGCAGCGCCCAGAATTTATCCGGCGCCTGCTGCCACGTCGAAAGCGCCGCTTTAGCGGCATTCACCGAGCTTTGCCCCTTGAACGGCAGCAGTTTGATGATGAGCTGCACGTCGGGATTCTCGTGCACGATTTTCTCCAGCATCGGGTCGAACTGCTTGCAGTAAGGGCAGTTGTAGTCCGTGAAGGAGACGATGGTGAGCTTCGGCGATGTTGCACCCGTTCGCGGGCTGGCCGGATCGCTGAACAGCAGCGCCGCCAGCTGGTCATCGGAAGAACCCTCAGTCGGCGCGGCAAAACTGAACGTCGATAAAGAGAGCAGCAGTAAGGCGATAAATGTGCGCATGTTATTTTCCTTTCGCATCGGACAGGGTGGTAAGCACCGCTTCGCGGCTTAACAGCGGAGGCAGCACGTGGCCCTGCGGCAGCCCTGGTCCGTAAATCTGATTAAACGGCACGGCGGCGCTGCCGCGCGTGGTTAAGAACTGGCTGATGGTGTCGGAGGGGCGGCTCCAGTCGCCGCGCAGGGCGACAACGTCCGGGGCGGATAGCGCATCCTGCACGTCGTCGCGCAGCAGCACGTTGTATTTATTGGCTTTACAGGTCACGCACCAGTCGGCGGTGACGTCAATAAATACCCGCTTATTCTCCGCCAGCGCGCGGGCTATGGCCTGCTCGCTGAGCGGCTGCCAGTTAATACGATCGCGGCGGGAACCCTCGCTGCCGGAGCCGGAAACAAACGCGACCGCTCCAGCCACCGCGATGGCGAATGCCCCGGCGCGCAGGGCCGTTTGCCAGCGGTAGCGCCAGGCGGTGACCAGCAGCAGAGCGAGGATCAGGAGTACCCCCAGCGTGATAACGGGCACGGTGCCAATGTGCACCGTCAGCAGGCTCAGCAGCCACAGCGATGAGCCAAGCATCATCAGGCCGAGCGCCACTCGCACGACGTTCATCCAGCGTCCCGGTCGCGGCAGCTTCCGGGCCAGCCCCGGCCAGGCGGCAACCAGCAGCCACGGCAGGCTCATGCCGATCCCCATTGCCAGGAAGATCCCCCACAGCAGGGGAAGCGGCGCCGCCAGCGCGACCGATACCGCAGTGCCGAGGAACGGCGCGGTGCAGGGCGTCGCCAGCAGCGTAGCGAACGCGCCTTGCCAGAAATGGCCTGCCAGACCGTTCCCGCCGCGCGTGGCGAGGAACGTGCTGGTGCCGGAAGGGAGACGAATTTCAAATAATCCCAGCAGGCTGGCGCTGAACAGCACCATCACCAGCGCCATTGCGGCAATAAACCACGGGTTCTGGAACTGGATCCCCCAGCCAAGCGCCTGATTGCCCAGCCGTAATACCGTCATCATCAGCGCCAGCGCGAGGAACGAGATAACGATCCCGGCGACTGAGGCAAGAAACTGGCGGCGCACCTGAACGCGGGCCCGCTGCTCGGTTTGCATCAGCGTGCCCAGCTTCATGGCCAGCACGGGCAATACGCAGGGCATGACGTTGAGGATCAGACCGCCGGCCAGCGCCATCAGCAGCACCCAGCCCAGCGAGAACGCCGGCGCGGCGTTGCCCGGCTGAATGCTCAGGCTGGACTCCTGCGCCTGCCCGCTATCGGCGAGAACCAGCGACAGGGTTTTACCGCTGAGGCTGGGCGCGTCCTCGCCCCAGCTATCCGTCACGGGCACGGTGGCCACCAGCGAATGACCGCGCACGGTGAGGGTCGGCTTGCCGAAATCCACATCGTCCATGCCGTCGATAAACAGCGACGGCTCCTGCCAGCCTGCGTCACGTTGTGCCGTTACGGTCAGTTTGCCGGGGGCGTAGCTGGCGCTGAGCGCTGAGGTCAACCCGCCGCTGAGCGGAAGGGTGCCCATTGCCCGGCTGAAGTCGTAATCAAAACCGGCTCCTGCGGGCGCGGTCATGTCCAGCGAAAACGGGTAGTCAGTCAGAATGCAGACATTGCTACAGGTAGATAGCGTCAGCACGCCGCTTAAGGTTTGGGGGATCTCGCCGCGCAGGGTGATGGGAAAGCTCACGTCGCCGTGATAGCCCTGCGTGGTTATACCCGCTACGTCGAAACGCTGCGGGGTGGGCCAGCGCCAGGCTGCGTCCACAGGCTGATGCCAGGCGATCGCGGGTGCGACGCCGCCTTCTCCCGGCGAGCGCCAGTAGGTCTTCCAGCCTTTTTGCAGGGCGACGTCCAGCAGCAGACGGGTTTCGCCAGCGCTTTCGGATTGCGCACGCAGCCTGACGCTGGCGTGCTGATTATCGGCGGCGCGCAGCCAGCCGCTGTCGGCGGCCTGGCTGAGGGGCAGCCATAGCCAGAGCAGGCAGACCAGCAGTCGCCTGAATACAGTAAACATAAATTATCTCCGTAAATGATGAATTAACCTGAAATGACAGGCCGATCCTCACTCACGGAAGACGCATAATCGCAGATGCACCCGTAATCGGGGCGGGGAAATAACGCGGGGAGGCCACAGCCGCTCGCGGCGCGGCGGGTTCGCTGCCAGCAACGCCAGCAGCAGGGTAACGGCAAACAGGGCACCTTCAAACAAGATTGGCGGGACCGCCATCAGCGACTTGGCGCTGAGCTCACACGGCGTAACCGGCGCGTCGACGCCCTCCTGGCCCTGCTGAACAGTCTGAGCTGAGGCGGTGACATTCATGACGAGCGCGTGCATCCCGGCCATCCGCTGGGCGGTGCATATCAGCACTACCAGACAGGCCAGGGCTACCAGCAGGATAGCGTTGCGTTGTCGCTTGATCATGTTCGCCTCTAATATTCAGGACGCCTATATTATCGGGCGAACATATTTTGGCAACGCTAAAGCTGTAAAGAAGTGTCTGGATGATAAGCGGTTTGCCCTCTCCGCTGGCAGAGAGGGCGAGCCGTTACAGCGTTTCGCCGTTGCTGGCAATCACGGTTTTGTACCACTCAAAGCTTTTCTTACGGGAGCGGGACATGTCGCCGGTGCCGTCGTCGTGCTTGTTCACGTAGATAAAGCCGTAGCGCTTGCTGTACTGGCCGGTGGTGAAGGAGACGCAGTCAATGCAGCCCCACGGGGTATAGCCCATCAGATCCACGCCGTCCCAGGTCACGGCCTTCATCATCTCTTCCACGTGGGCGCGCAGGTAGTCGATGCGGTAGTCATCGTTGATGCTGCCGTCCTCTTCCACGTTGTCGTAGGCACCGAAACCATTTTCGACGATAAACAGCGGCTTCTGGTAACGCTCGTACAGTTCGCACAGCGAATAGCGCAGGCCCACCGGGTCAATCTGCCAGCCCCAGTCGGATGCCTTCACGTGCGGATTCGGCACGCTGCCTTCGAAGCCGGAAATGGCGTCACCGGTGCCGCCTTCCGCTTTCACCGCGTTGGTCATGTAGTAGCTGAAACCTAAGTAGTCGCAGGTGCCTTCACGCAGGATCTGTTCATCCCCCGCTTCCATTTTGATGGAGAACCCACGGCGCTCCCACTCGTTCAGCACGTAAGACGGGTAGTAGCCGCGCAGCTGCACGTCGGTAAAGACGTAGCGCTCGCGCATGGATTCCTGAGCAAACATGACGTCTTCTGGCTTGCAGGAGTAAGGATAGAGCGCCACCATCGCCAGCATGCAGCCAACCTTCATCTCCGGGTTGATGCGGCGTGCGGCCTTCACCGCCAGCGCGCTGGCCACGAACTGGTGGTGCAGCACCTGGTACATGGTCTCTTCGGGGTTGTCGTGTTCGGTATACACCACGCCGGAGCAGCAGTAGCCGAACAGCGGCGCGCGCCAGTTGCGCTGGTTATTGATTTCGTTGAAGGTCATCCAGTATTTGACCTTATTTTTGTAGCGCTCAAACACCACTTCCGAGAAGCGCACGAAGAAATCGACCACCTTACGGTTGGTCCATCCGCCGTATTCCTGAACGAGATGCAGCGGCATTTCAAAATGGGAGAGGGTGATCACCGGCTCGATGTTGTACTTCAGCAGTTCATCGAACATGTCGTCGTAAAACTTCAGCCCCTCTTCGTTTGGCTGAGCTTCATCTCCTTTCGGGAAGATGCGCGTCCAGGCAATGGAGGTACGGAAGCATTTGAAGCCCATCTCGGCAAACAGCTTAATGTCTTCTTTGTAATGGCCGTAAAAGTCCACGGCCTCGTGGTTCGGGTAATATTTGCCTTCAATCACGTCCTGAGTGATTTCACGCGGGACGCCGTGGGCCCCGCCGGTGAGCACGTCGCAGATGCTTGGCCCTTTGCCGCCTTTATTCCAGCCGCCTTCAACCTGGTGCGCCGCCACCGCGCCGCCCCATAAAAAATCTTTTGGTAAGGTCAGTTTTTTCATCTTTGCTATTCTCAATTAAGGACTTATTGATTTCGAGTCTAGCAAAGCGGAATTAAATGTCACGATATAACAATTCGCGCAAATTGTAATTTGTCACATCAAAAAAACAGGGTGTTTTATTCCGTTAATTTCTTCGCCAGTTTCCGCCCTAATGATTCCAGAATATAGATGACGGGAATTTGCGTGGTGATATCGTAGACGCCGCCAATTCGCGTTTGCGGCACGTGCCAGGAGAGATTAAAGTCTGCCAGCTTCGCGAGACGGGAATGTTCGTGGCTGGTAATGGAGAGCACCTTGCAGCGGTGAAGGCTGAACTGGCTGGCAAAGCGCAGGATCTCCTCGGTTTCGCCGGAGACGGAGAGCACAATCGCCAGCGCATTTTTAGCCATGTCGTTGGTGACCGGGAAATAAGGATCGTCGATATGGTTGCTGAATTTCCCGATATTAGAAAAGAAACGTGCGCCATATTTTGCCAGCGAGCCGGATGTGCCCGCGCCGACAAAGATAATTCGCTCAGATGATAAGATAATATCAACAGCCTCATCTAGCAGGGCATCGAACTCTTCGTTATTCACGCTTTTAAAGAAACTGATAATTTCGCTGGCGCCAAAATTTGCCTGCTGCGGCTCGTTCTGCTCCAGATAGAGCTTAAAGCGCACCCGAAATTCCGAATAGCCTTCGCAGTTGAGCTTACGACAGAAGCGCAGGACGGTGGTGGTGGAGACGCCAGCCGCATCCGCCAGCTCACGGATGGTCATGTACATCACCTTGTCGCGGTTCTTAATGACGTAGTTGTAGACCAGCATTTCCAGGTTATTGAGGCTGGCAATGGCGGAATGGGAGAAGATGCTCACAATGGCTACACTCGCTGTCGGACACTATTGATCAATCATACCATGCCCCCTGAAGCGGGAAGATGGTTTTATCTCCTTGATTACGCTGATATTAATAAAAACATATACATCTGTGCGGCGGATTCTTTTTTTATGTCTATGATTTATAGCGTTAAATTATTAACGCGTATTTATTTTAGCTAACAGGTGTTCACTGGAATCATTCTCAGTTAGCATAGACTGGCGATGAATAATCATCTTTAGTTTTCCCGGAGTTAAGTATGGTGAGCAAACCATTAATCGCACAGGGATATTCACTGGCTGAGGAAGTAGCCAACAGTATTAGCCACGGCATTGGCCTGGTTTTTGGGATTGTCGGCCTGGTGCTGCTGCTGGTACAGGCAGCGGACACCAACGCCAGCGCGATGGCGATCGCCAGCTACAGCCTGTATGGCGGGAGTATGATCCTGCTTTTCCTGGCCTCGACGCTGTATCACGCTATTCCGCATCAACGGGCGAAGACATGGCTCAAAAAATTTGACCACTGCGCTATCTATCTTCTTATTGCAGGGACCTACACGCCGTTTTTGCTGGTGGGGTTAAACTCACCGCTGTCGCGTGGCCTGATGATTGTGATCTGGAGCCTGGCGCTGCTGGGGATCCTGTTTAAGCTGACCATCGCCCACCGGTTTAAGGTGCTGTCGCTGGTCACCTATCTGACGATGGGCTGGCTGTCGCTGATTGTGGTGTATCAGTTGGCTATTAAGCTTGCGGTGGGAGGGGTAACCCTTCTGGCGGTGGGCGGCGTGGTCTACTCGCTGGGCGTCATTTTCTACGTCTGCAAGCGCATCCCTTACAATCATGCCATCTGGCACGGCTTTGTGCTGGGGGGCAGCGTGTGCCACTTCCTGGCCATTTATCTGTATGTGGGGCAGGTGTAGTTTTTAGTAAGGTGCGGTCTGATGCCCTGAACCCGGCCCTCTCCCGGTGGGAGAGGGGGTATTCCAGAACCGCAGGCCGGGTAGGGCGAAGCCGCTACCCGGCAAAAATGCTTAATCTTCCAGTGAATACGGCAGCGGCTGGATGCTGAGCGTGTTCGCATCATCCCGCACGCGGAACACGGTGTCGGGCTCCATATCATTATTCATAACAACCTGAACCAGCAGGCGCCCGTCGTCCAGCTGCACGGCGGCTAGCACGGTGCCGGTACGGCGCCAGTTTTCGCCCATTTTCATTTCGAGATCTTCGCCCGCTTCCGGCACGCGGCTGGCGTGCCCCGCCAGGGTCCACAGGGCGCGTTTGTTCGCTCCGCGGAATTTCGCACGCGCCACCATTTCCTGACCGGTGTAGCAGCCTTTCTTAAAGCTGATGCCGCCCAGCGCCTGAATGTTGGTTGCCTGCGGAATAAACTGTGCGCTGTTTGCCGCGTCAATCACCGGCAGACCCGCTTCGATGTTCAGCGCCAGCCACTGCTGGCTGTTGTTGAGCTGTGCTTCGCCGCGCAGGGCGTCGGTGATGCGTTCTGCGGTAGCCACGTCCGTTACCAGCAGGAAGCGCTCCGCCGGGTGTTCGAACCACAAAATGGAGGTTGCCCCTTCGCTAACCAGCTGTTTTTGCGCATCCGGCAGCTCGGCAAACAGGTTTTTCAGCGCTGCGCGCGCCTGGAAGCCCGCGACGCCCAGCAGAACGTGTTCATCGTCCGGCTCGATGCTGACCTTAGAAAAGACGGCGTATTTTTTCAGCTCCTTAAGCTGAGCGTCACGCAGGCTGCGGCGCTCAATAAAGGCGAACCCGTCCTGGCGGCGGAACAGACGGAGGTTGCTCCACATTTTGCCTTTTGGATCGCAGTGTGCGGCAAGCAGGTGCTGGTGTTCAGTCAGCTGCGCCACGTCTGCCGTGACCTGGCCTTGCAGGTATTTTTCACCGTCCGCACCGCTCAGCGTTGCCAGTGCCCAGTCATCAAGAGTAATCAGCATCAGCGGCAGACGCGCAGAGGCGGCGGGCTGGCGAGGAGAAAATGGTGTAAATGCCATAGTGTTGTCCTGAATTGCTTAACGCTTTGATAATACCTAATGGTAAAAGAGACTGTATTCATTGCAAGCGCTTTCAGCAGGCCATTCGTGCCATTACCTGGTTATGCGTGGCGCTACGCAAAATAGTGTAATCCGCTGTCTTTAGAGGGATTATTCTGGAAGCCTGTACGAGGTTCGCAATATTCCAGTAAAGTAACGGTCAAAAACGCGTTACACTAGCAGGTGTTCCCGAAGAGCAATAATGAATACCGAACGGGATACCAACTGTGCCAAACGTAATGCAGGAAACAGAACATGGATATTAACAACAAGGCCCGTATTCACTGGGCGTGCCGTCGCGGCATGCGTGAACTTGATATCTCCATCATGCCCTTCTTCGAGTATGAGTATGACAGCTTAAGCGATGACGATAAGCGCCTGTTTGTCCGCCTGCTTGAGTCTGACGATCCGGATTTATTCAACTGGCTTATGAATCACGGCAAGCCCGCCGACACCGAGTTGCAACGGATGGTGCAATTAATTCAAACACGGAATCGGGAACGTGGTCCTGTGGCAATCTGATCTTCGCGTCTCGTGGCGCTCACAGTGGATGTCGTTACTGCTCCACGGTCTGGTCGCGGCGCTGGTGTTATTAATGCCGTGGCCGCTTAGCTACACCCCTTTGTGGTTGCTGTTGCTGTCGTTTGTGGTGTTTGACAGCGTGCGCAGCCAGCGTCGGATTAATGCCCGCCAGGGTGAAATTAAGCTGCTGATGGATTCTCGCCTGCGCTGGCAGGGAAAAGAGTGGGAGATTATCGGTGCGCCATGGATGCTTAACGCCGGGATGATGCTGCGGTTGCGCCGGGTTGAGGGCGGTCGTCGTCAGCACCTGTGGCTGGCGGCAGACAGTATGGATGCCGCGGAGTGGCGCGATCTGCGCCGGCTGATGATGCAGCAGCCGACGCAGGAGTAAGCGCGTTAGCTGAACTGCTCGGCCATCTCGCCCAGAATCTGTTCGCACCAGGCTTGCAGGCGTTCGTCGCTGAGGTCGTACTGGTTGGTCTCATCCAGCGCGAGCCCGACAAACAGCTGGCCGTCGGCAATTATCGGTTTTTTACTGGTGAACTCGTAGCCTTCTGTTGGCCAGTAGCCGATAAACGTCGCGCCTTTGGGCGCCAGCTTGTCATGCAGCATGCCGAGCGCGTCGAGGAACCATTCACCGTAGCCCAGCTGGTCGCCCATGCCGTACATCGCGATGATTTTGCCGTCAAAATTGACGGAATCGAGCCGATCCCAGATAGCTTCCCAGTCTTCCTGTAACTCTCCGAAGTCCCAGGTGGGGATGCCAAGGATCAGCACATCGTACTGTTCCATCAGCGCGACCGCGTCATCTTTCAGGTTATGCAACGTCACCAGTTCCGGGCCAATGATGTCGCGAATTTTCTCCGCCGCCATTTCGGTGTAGCAGGTGCTGGAACCATAGAACAGACCAATATTCATCGCGTAACAATCTCAATTCTTGCTATGACTTTGCGCGTAGTGTACCAGAAACCGATGGCAATCAGGCATAATGGCCGGATTGCAGACTCAAAGGGGCTGATGTGGAAAAGGATCTCGCACTCATCGAACAGTTTCTCGACGCGCTGTGGCTGGAGAAAAACCTCGCTGAAAATACGCTCAGCGCCTATCGGCGGGATCTTACCCTGCTGGTGGAGTGGCTGGCGCATCGGGGGCTGACGCTTGAAAGCGCGCAAAGCGATGACCTGCAAGGGTTACTGGCCGAGCGCATGGAAGGGGGCTATAAAGCCACCAGCTCCGCGCGTCTGCTGAGCGCCATGCGCCGCCTGTTCCAGCACCTTTACCGCGAGAAAATCCGCGCGGACGACCCGAGCGCGCTGCTGGCCTCGCCCAAGCTGCCGCAGCGGTTGCCAAAAGATCTCAGCGAAGCACAAGTTGAGAGATTATTACAGTCGCCCGCGGTTGACCTTCCGCTGGAGTTACGCGATAAAGCCATGCTTGAACTATTGTATGCCACGGGCTTGCGCGTTTCTGAGCTGGTGGGCCTGACGATGAGCGATATCAGCCTGCGTCAGGGCGTGGTGCGCGTCATCGGTAAAGGAAATAAAGAACGGCTGGTGCCGCTCGGCGAAGAGGCGGTCTACTGGCTGGAGACGTATCTGGAGCACGGGCGTCCGTGGCTGCTGAACGGCGTCTCCATCGATGTATTGTTCCCGAGCCAGCGCGCGCAGCAGATGACGCGACAAACCTTCTGGCATCGTATAAAACATTACGCCACACTGGCGGGTATAGACAGCGAGAAGCTGTCGCCGCACGTTTTGCGTCACGCCTTCGCGACGCATCTGCTAAACCACGGCGCTGATTTACGCGTGGTGCAGATGCTCCTTGGACACAGCGATCTTTCAACGACGCAGATTTACACCCATGTCGCGACGGAACGCCTGCGGCAGCTACACCAACAGCACCACCCTCGCGCGTGAGTGCCGACGAATTGTTACAGGATCATATATGAAAAAGACTTTTGCGCTGTTCACCCTGCTGGCAGCTTCGGTTACCGGTTTGGCCCATGCGGATGATGCCGCCATCAAACAGTCGCTGACCAAGCTCGGCGTTACCAGCAGCGATATTCAGCCTGCACCGGTGGCCGGTATGAAAACCGTCCTGACCAACAGCGGCGTGCTGTACGTGACCGAAGACGGTAAGCACATCATTCAGGGGCCGATGTACGACGTGAGCGGCGCGCAGCCGGTGAACGTCACTAACCAGCTGCTGATGAAAAACCTGAACGCGCTCGAAAAAGAGATGATTGTCTACAAAGCGGCGCAGGAAAAGCACGTTATTACCGTCTTCACCGACATCACCTGCGGCTACTGCCACAAGCTGCATGAAGAGATGAAAGACTACAACGCGCTGGGCATTACCGTGCGTTACCTGGCCTTCCCGCGCGCCGGCGTACAGAGCCAGCCGGAGCAGGATATGAAGGCGATCTGGTGTGCGAAAGACCGCAACAAGGCCTTTGATGATGCGATGAACGGCAAAGGCGTGAAGCCTGCGTCCTGCGACATCGACATCGCTAACCACTACGCGCTGGGCGTGCAGTTTGGCGTAACCGGTACCCCTGCAATCGTACTGAGCAATGGCTACGTGGTGCCGGGCTATCAGGGGCCAAAAGAGATGAAAGCGTTCCTCGACGAGCACCAGAAACAGATGGGTGGTAAATAATTCGCGTGAAAGCCCCGATAAAACTGCGCCGCCGTGATGCGGGTGACACCGCTCATTTACCTGACGATCTTCCGCTGCTGTTAAAGCGGCTGTATGCCAGCCGCGGCGTGCGTACGGCAAGCGATCTTGAGCGCAGCGTCAAAGGCATGCTGCCCTGGCAGCAGCTGTCCGGCATCGAAAACGCCGCCGAAATGCTCTACAACGCGTTCCGTGAAGGGACGCGCATTGTGGTGGTGGGCGATTTTGATGCGGACGGCGCAACCAGCACCGCGCTGAGCGTGCTCAGCCTGCGTGCGCTGGGCTGCGATAACGTGACCTATCTGGTACCGAACCGCTTCGAAGATGGCTACGGCCTCAGCCCGGAAGTGGTCGATCAGGCCCACGCCCGTGGCGCGCAGATGATCATGACCGTGGATAATGGGATCTCGTCTCATGCCGGGGTCGATCACGCCCATCGGTTGGGGATCCCGGTACTGGTCACCGATCACCATCTGCCGGGGGACACCCTGCCTGCCGCCGAAGCGATTATTAACCCGAACCTGCGCGACTGCGATTTCCCGTCGAAATCGCTTGCCGGGGTAGGGGTGGCGTTTTATCTGATGCTGGCGTTACGCACGCTGCTGCGCGACAAGGGCTGGTTTGAATCGCGCGGGATTGCCGTACCGAACCTCGCGGAGTATCTCGATCTGGTGGCGCTGGGAACGGTAGCGGACGTTGTGCCGCTGGATACCAATAACCGTATTCTCACCTGGCAGGGCTTGAGCCGCATTCGGGCGGGCAAATGCCGTCCGGGGATCAAGGCGCTGCTGGAAATCTCCAACCGCGATCCGCTGAAGCTTGCGGCAAGCGATTTGGGCTTTGCCCTCGGGCCGCGGCTGAACGCTGCCGGAAGGCTGGACGATATGTCCGTCGGCGTGGCGCTGCTGCTGTGCGACAACATCGGCGAGGCCCGCGTGCTGGCCAGCGAGCTGGACGCGCTAAACCAGACGCGTAAAGAGATTGAGCAGGGGATGCAGGCCGAAGCGCTAACCCTGTGCGAAAAGCTGGAGCGCAGCGGCGATACCCTGCCGGGCGGGCTGGCGATGTATCACCCCGAGTGGCACCAGGGCGTGGTGGGCATTCTGGCATCGCGCATTAAAGAGCGCTTCCACCGTCCGGTGATTGCGTTTGCGCCTGCTGGAGACGGCACGCTGAAAGGCTCTGGCCGTTCGATTCAGGGGCTGCACATGCGCGATGCGCTGGAGCGTCTCGACACGCTGCACCCGAACCTGATGATTAAGTTCGGCGGCCACGCGATGGCCGCGGGCCTGTCGCTGGAAGAGTCAAAGTTCGACGACTTCCAGCGCCTGTTTGGCGAGCTGGTCACCGAGTGGATCGATCCGGCGCTGTTGCAGGGGGAAGTGGTTTCAGACGGCGCGCTTTCCCCGGCAGACATGACCATGGAAGTGGCGCAGATGTTGCGCGATGCGGGCCCGTGGGGGCAGATGTTCCCGGAGCCGCTTTTCGATGGGCGCTTCCGCCTGCTGCAACAGCGCATCGTGGGCGAACGCCACCTCAAGGTGATGGTGGAACCGGTCGGCGGCGGTCCGCTGCTCGACGGTATAGCCTTCAACGTTGATACCTCCATCTGGCCGGACAACGGCGTGCGTGAGGTTGAGCTGGCCTACAAGCTGGATATTAACGAGTTTCGCGGTAACCGCTCCCTTCAGATCATCATCGACAATATCTGGCCAATTTAGCGTCAGTAATCTCTATAAAAAAGGGCGTGGATTCGGTACAATCCCGCTCTTATCACCGCATTTTGACAAGCTCATAAAAGAAAACAGACCATGTTTGAAATTAATCCGGTAAAAAACCGCATCCAGGACCTCACGGAGCGCTCCGACGTTCTTAGGGGGTATCTTTGACTACGATGCCAAGAAAGAGCGTCTCGAAGAAGTAAACGCCGAGCTGGAACAGCCGGACGTCTGGAACGAACCTGAACGCGCGCAGGCGCTGGGTAAAGAGCGTTCCTCCCTCGAAGCCATCGTAGATACGCTGGATCAAATGGCGCAGGGTCTGGAAGATGTTTCTGGGCTGCTGGAGCTGGCCGTCGAAGCTGACGACGAAGAAACCTTTAACGAAGCCGTGGCAGAGCTCGACGTGCTGGAAGAGAAGCTGGCGCAGCTGGAATTCCGTCGCATGTTCTCCGGCGAATACGACAGCGCTGACTGCTATCTCGATATTCAGGCAGGTTCTGGCGGTACCGAAGCGCAGGACTGGGCCAGCATGCTGATGCGTATGTATCTGCGCTGGGCAGAAGCGCGCGGTTTTAAAACCGAAATTATCGAAGAGTCTGAAGGTGAAGTGGCAGGCATCAAGTCCGTCACCATCAAGATTATTGGCGATTACGCCTACGGCTGGCTGCGTACTGAAACCGGCGTTCACCGCCTGGTGCGTAAGAGCCCGTTCGACTCCGGCGGCCGTCGCCACACCTCCTTCAGCTCCGCGTTTGTCTACCCGGAAGTGGATGAAGATATCGATATCGACATCAATCCGGCGGATCTGCGCATCGACGTGTACCGCGCATCCGGCGCGGGCGGTCAGCACGTTAACCGTACGGAATCCGCGGTGCGTATTACCCACATTCCAACCGGGCTGGTAACACAGTGCCAGAACGACCGTTCCCAGCATAAGAACAAAGACCAGGCCATGAAGCAGATGAAAGCGAAGCTTTATGAGCTGGAAATGCAGAAGAAAAATGCTGAGAAACAGGCGATGGAAGACAACAAGTCCGACATCGGCTGGGGCAGCCAGATCCGTTCTTACGTCCTTGATGACTCCCGCATCAAAGACCTGCGTACCGGGGTTGAAACCCGCAACACGCAGGCGGTGCTGGACGGCAGCCTGGACCAATTTATCGAAGCAAGTTTGAAAGCAGGGTTATGAGGAACCAACATGTCTGAACAACAAGCACAGGGCGCTGACGCGGTAGTCGATCTTAACAACGAACTGAAAACCCGCCGCGAGAAGCTGGCAGCGCTGCGCGAGCAGGGCGTGCCGTTCCCGAACGATTTTCGTCGTGACCACACCTCAGACCAACTGCACGCAGACTTCGACGGTAAAGAGAACGAAGAGCTGGAAGCGCTGAACGTTGAAGTGTCCGTGGCTGGCCGTATGATGACCCGTCGTATCATGGGGAAAGCGTCCTTTGTGACCTTACAGGACGTTGGCGGCCGTATTCAGCTGTACGTCTCCCGTGACGATCTGCCGGAAGGCATCTACAACGAGCAGTTCAAGAAGTGGGACCTGGGCGATATCCTGGGCGCGAAAGGCAAGCTGTTCAAAACCAAAACCGGTGAACTGTCTATCCACTGCACCGAGCTGCGTCTGCTGACCAAAGCCCTGCGCCCGCTGCCGGACAAGTTCCACGGCCTGCAGGATCAGGAAGCGCGCTATCGTCAGCGCTACCTGGATCTCATCTCTAACGATGAATCCCGCAAGACCTTCAAGATTCGCTCCCAGATCATGGCCGGTATCCGCCAGTTCATGGTTAAACGCGACTTTATGGAAGTGGAAACCCCGATGATGCAGGTGATCCCTGGCGGTGCCTCTGCCCGTCCGTTCATCACCCATCACAACGCCCTGGACCTGGACATGTACCTGCGTATCGCGCCGGAACTGTACCTGAAGCGTCTGGTGGTCGGTGGTTTCGACCGCGTGTTTGAAATCAACCGTAACTTCCGTAACGAAGGTATCTCCGTGCGTCATAACCCAGAGTTCACCATGATGGAACTCTATATGGCGTATGCGGATTACAAAGATCTGATCGAGCTGACCGAATCTCTGTTCCGTACGCTGGCGCAGGACATTCTGGGCACGACCAAAGTGCCTTACGGCGAAGAAGTGTTCGACTTCGGCAAGCCGTTCGAAAAGCTGACCATGCGCGAAGCGATCAAGAAATACCGTCCGGAAACCAACATGGCGGATCTGGATAACTTCGACTCTGCAAAAGCCATTGCCGAAAGCATCGGTATCAAGGTAGAGAAGAGCTGGGGTCTGGGCCGTATCGTAACCGAGATCTTCGAAGAAGTTGCCGAAGCGCACCTGATTCAGCCGACCTTCATTACCGAATATCCGGCTGAAGTGTCTCCGCTGGCGCGTCGCAATGACGAGAACCCGGAAATCACCGATCGCTTCGAATTCTTCATCGGTGGCCGCGAAATCGGCAACGGCTTTAGCGAGCTGAACGATGCAGAAGATCAGGCGCAGCGCTTCCAGGATCAGGTTAACGCGAAGGCGGCGGGCGACGACGAAGCGATGTTCTTCGACGAAGACTACGTAACCGCGCTGGAACACGGCCTGCCGCCGACGGCTGGCCTGGGTATTGGTATCGACCGTATGGTTATGCTGTTTACCAACAGCCATACCATCCGCGACGTGATCCTGTTCCCGGCGATGCGTCCGGTGAAATAAGCCATTAAGACGTAAAAAAAGCCCCGCGCGTTCCCGCCGGGGCTTTTTTATTGCGCCGCGAAGGCCCTGAGCTTTTCGCGCGCGGTGCTCGCTTCCTGTACCATCCACGGGCTGAACGCCCACGGCGTGGCGTCCAGGGCAAGGAACAGCGCGTCCAGATCTACCCACTGGTACTCCATCACTTCGTCGCTGTTGATGGTGAGGGGACCGGTGACGCGTGCCGCATAGACCGGGCAAAGCTCGTTTTCAACGATCCCGGACGGGTCGGTTTCCCGGTAGCGGAACTCCGGTGCGATGGGGGTGATGTCCGTGATTTCGGCGCCGACTTCGAAGCGGCAGCGGCGGATTATCGCCTGCTCTGTCTGTTCTTCCGACTGCGGATGGCCGCAGACAGAGTTGGTCCATACGCCGGGCCAGGCTTTTTTACTTAAGGCGCGCCGGGTAATCAGGCATTGCCCGTTAGCGTTAAACAGCCACGAAGAGAAGGCCAGGTGTAGCGGGGTGTGTGACGTATGCGCGGCGTATTTCTCCTGAGTGCCAATCACCTTTCCCTGGTCATTTACCAATATAACGTGTTCTTGAATACTCATTGATGCTCCAGTGCCAAAATGCCAAATGGTTTAGCACCATCAGCGGGTTTATTATACTGCATTCTTATGCGAACGGTTTGACCCGCAGAGCGGAAAAGGGCATGACCCGCATCAGTTTGGGCTGCTATCATAGTGCGCCATTCACGCTGACCGAGGAGCTGTTTTGTTTGCAGGAAGCCTGACGAGAAATCCCATCATTGCCGTTTTCTGCCTGACGCTGACGCTGTTTCTGGCGGGATGCTCGGGGAGTAAATCTTCGGATATGGGCAGTTATTCTGGTGCAGTGTATACCGTTAAGCGCGGGGATACGCTCTACCGTATCTCACGCGCTACGGGAACCAGCGTGAAGGAGCTGGCACGCCTGAATAACATCTCCCCACCGTATACCATTGAGATAGGGCAGAAACTCAAGGTTAACGGCGGTTCATCCTCAGGTAAAAAGTCCTCAACGCGCAAAACGGCTAAGGTAACGCCATCCTACCAGGTTCCAAAATCATCGTGGCCGCCGGTCGGACAGCGCTGCTGGATCTGGCCTGCGAGCGGAAAAGTCGTGGCCCCTTACTCACTCTCTGAAGGCGGCAACAAAGGCATTGATATCGCTGCCGCGCGCGGCACACCGGTTTATGCCTCCGGCGCCGGGAAGGTGGTTTATGTCGGCAACCAGCTGCGCGGGTACGGCAACCTGATCATGATTAAGCACGGTGAGGACTATATTACGGCCTATGCGCATAACGACACGATGCTGGTCAACAACGGCCAGAACGTGAAGGCAGGGCAGAAGATTGCGACCATGGGCAGCACCGGCACAGATACGGTGAAGCTGCACTTCCAGATCCGCTACAAGGCGACGGCCATCGATCCGCAACGTTATCTTCCTGCGCAGGGCAGTAAACCGAAGTGCTAAGTGATTATTTAATCGCCACTTAGTGACGCAGAGGCTTGTATGAAGAAGCGTAAGGTCTATAATGCCTTACGCACCTCAAAGCGGGCGTAGTTCAATGGTAGAACGAGAGCTTCCCAAGCTCTATACGAGGGTTCGATTCCCTTCGCCCGCTCCATTCTCCAGGTATATCCACTTTTCATTCATCAGTGAGTAATGTCGCCCTGCTTTAGCAAGTACTGCTGAAACGATCTGTTGTTCTACGCCCGCATCAGCTGCGGGGTTGGTTTGTGGCATAATTTTCATAGCCCCAGGAGTAAAGGTCTGTTCGCCCTTATTCTCAACGGCGAGTCATCGCCAGTCGTAGACCTAACCCAATAAATGTTACGCCAACAATTCGATCCAGCAATTTCTGCAGCTTTCTGTTTCGTGAAACGGCGCCAGCGGCACTACCAGCAAGCACGGCGAACGTTAAATCAGTCATAAAAGCGATCAGCGCGTAGGTCATCCCCAGGACCAGAAAAGAAGCCGCATTGTGCTCGCCACCGGGTGAAACGAATTGAGGGAAAAAAGAGATGAAGAACAGCAGCACCTTCGGGTTGGTTAAGGTGGTTATGAAACCTTTAGTGAGCAGACTCGCATGGGTCGCTTTTGTTTTAACGGCGTCTGCTTCGCTGCGATCCGAGGTTTGCTTCGTCAGGGTTCCCAAAATCATCTTACTGCCGAGATACACCAGATAAGCTGCACCGAGATACTTAATAACGGTAAACATCATCGGCGACGCTGCGATCAGTGCGGTTAACCCTACGGCGCTTGCAACCGCATGCGTACAGCTACCTAATGCAACCCCGGCGGCAGAGATAATTCCCGCCCGTCTACCATTCGCCACGCTTTGACCGACCACGTAGGCTATATCAGGCCCAGGGGTAACGGAAAGCAGGAGTACAGACAGGGCAAAAAGCCCGAAATGAGTTATGTCCAGCATAGCCAGCTCCAGATAACACAAGAGTAAGATCTCTCATGCTAGCACTGAATTTTTATGCGGTAAATATGGGTTTGTATTCTTGTGCGCGTACGTATGCCAGCGCCATAACGTGACTAAACATAGGCGTTCTGAAAGAGATACATCAAAAAGCCACATACCTGAGTATGTGGCTTTTTATGTTTAGAAGGCGAGCGACCAGGTAGCGCTCACGGTCTGACTGGTGTCGTGCTGAGAGGCATTAACGTTATATCCCACGCCGAACGTCATGTTGCGTTTCTGCATTTTTATTCCCAGCTGGCCGTTAAAGGCGGTGTCGTCCATAATCTCAGCGCGAATGGTATCGCTGGCGCTAATGCCAACGGTATGCAGGGTGTTCTGACTCTCCCTGTCGCCGCTGACGGCGACCACAGTAGCATCGGCCTGCGGGCTCAGCGTCCAGCCTGAATCCAGCGAGAAGGCTTTCGCCACTTTCACACCTACCGGGAACTGCCAGATTGTCTGCGTGCCTTTATCGGTATGGAAGACGCGTTCATCCTGGCTGTTTTTGGTATCAAAGGCATCGGTTGTGAGCTGGTTATAGCGCACGCCTGCATGGGGGATGATATCCAGCACGTTGGTTTCGATCAGGTACTCGGCCCGAACGCCCGCGCTGAACAGCATTCCGTCCACGTTTGCCTTCAGCTTGCTGCCCGCCTCCATCCAGCCCGGCTGTTTCTGGTCAACGTTGCTGCTGGTCTGGGTCAGGCTGACGTCGCCCGTCAGGTTCCAGCGATCCTGATTCCAGTTCTGGTACAGGGTTATGCCCCAGAAGCTGAAATCATTATGGGTAGCGCTGACGTCACCGCGTGAATCGCTGTCGCCGTTACCGGCATGAAACGCCGCGCCGCTGCGCAGCGTACCGCGATCGGTCTGCCAGGCCTTGTCTCCCCCCATCATTAAGCCGTAGAAGCTGCTGTCCTGCCCGTAGCTCAGGTTCCCGGCGCGCAGGTCGCTGCTGCGCGGGTTGCCGTAAAGAGCGTGAACCCAGACGCTGGCGTCGGTGTCTGCAGGCTGCAGCGCCGCGTTAGCGACGGAGTTACGCTCCATCACGGCATCCACCGCCGCGCTGCCCGCCGCCCAGGTATTATGCTGCACGCCTCCCGCCGTCGCGATTTGCGCCGCGCTGTTAACGGTTCTCACCACGTCCTCCACGCTCGCCTGCGGGGTATCAATGGCAACGGACAGATAACGTGCGCCTGCCTGGGTGGCCGTGCGTGAGTTTTCCCCGCTGGCGATAAGCCGATCCAGCGCGTGTGCGGTGACCACCCCCGGCAGGACGTCCTGTGCGGCGCGTGCCCGGGTGGTGACCAGCACCTCGCCATCACGCTCCTGCGTCGTGGCCGTAAGCAGTTTGTTCAGCAGCAGGTTCTCATTCTGCCAGCCGTTTCCGGCGATGCTGACGTCGCTAAAGCCTCTGGCAACCGCATAGGTCTGGTTGGCCTTCGCATCTGCGACATAAAGCGCGGCGCTGTCCGCCACGCTCAGGCTGCCGTCGGTGGCATTCAGCGCGGCCTGGCCGTTGGTCATCTCTTTGGTGCTGAGCATCAGGAGAGAGCGATCGGCAAAATCGACGCTGTTAAAGGCGGCGTCACGGTCGGCTGAACTGCCGGTCAGAGCGCCGTCAACCCGCAGCCCGCCCTGGGCGGCGTTGAGATACTGCGGCGCCTGTATGGAGACCGCCGCCGTGATGGCGTTTTCACCCCAGCGTAGTCCGCTGTCCGCAAAGCGCGCTTCGGCCACGGCGGTGGAGGTATCCCCCAGCACCAGCAGGGCGTTTTGCCCCACGGTTACGCGGCCGTTAACCTCGCTGCCGCCGCTTGCCACCCGGGAGGCATCCGCCAGGGTGCCGCCCGATGTCCAGGCCGGGTCGATAAACAGCCGGGCACCCTGAAGATCAAGACGCTCTGCCATCAGCGACCCGGCGGCGGTGCTGTCACCAACCGCGATCTGCGACGCTTCGGCGGCGGTAAGCTGGCCTGCAAGCAGCGCGCCGGTTACGGTCAGCTGCCCCTGATCCTGTAGCGCCACGTCGGCGTGCAGGGTGGCCTGATGGGCCACGTTGAGCAGGCCGCTGCTGACGATCCCCGCTGCCGTGCCGCCGGAGGTGAGGGTATGGTCGCCCGCAACGACGTTCATGGTGCCCTGCGGAGCGATGGTGACGGTGCCGGTCAGGTGCGCGGTTACGTCCTGCATGGCCGCCACGCCGAGATTCAGCGTGCCGTTATTAACCGCTACGGCAACCGGGGTTTGCGGCGCGCCGGCGACCTCGATCAGGGCGCCCGCCGCACCGGTCAGGGTTAGCGTCTGAGCGTTGCCGATGGTCACCGACGTCTTGCCTTCTCCTTCAAAGCGCAGCTGCGAGGCACCAAAGCCCGTAGGCACGGCGATGGCCTGGTCGGACGGGGCACTCTCCGCGCCGATGTAGAGCTGGTTTTTAGCAGAGGTGACCTGGGTATTGGCCAGCACCGCGCCGGTGATGGCGGCGTCGATCACGCTGGCGGTACCGCTGGCGTTCTCGGGGTTTTGCAGGGTACCGAGCATCACCAGCGCGTTCCCCTGGCTCTGGCCCAGCAGGCCGTTTACCCCTTTTACGTAATCCAGCTGATAGGCGGCATCGGTCAGGATCAGGGTGCTGTCGGTAAGGTGGGTGCGCGCTCCGGTATCGTTGTATTTCACCGGTTCGGTGGAGCTGGCCGCGGCGTTGAACAGCTGGTCGGCGCGGGTTTGCAGCTGGCTGTGGTTGGTCAGATCAAGCGAGGCTCCGCTGCTGAGCGCCAGCGTATCGGCAACCAGCCGGGTGTGGCTGAAGGTGAGCTTGCCGCTGCTCAGCCGCACCGGAGCGGTGACGGTGTTCCCTTTTACGGTCAGGGCCGATCCGACGTTATTATTGGTAAAGCCGCCGTTCAGAACGGTATCGCCGGTCACCTCCAGGGTACCGAAGCGGCTGAACTGGGCTCCCTCAAAGGTAGGCATAGCGGCCAGATGCAGGGTGCTGGCCGCGCCGCCGCCGTACAGGTGGCCCGCCACGCGGCTATTGTCCAGCCAGACGTCGCTTGCCGTCTGGTCGTCGCTGGCGAGGTTAACGTCGCCGCCGAGGGTGCTGTTGGTCAGGTGCAGATCCACGCTGCCCTGGCCTGCTTCGATGTTGCCCTTCACGGTCGAACGGGTGATATCCAGCGTCGTCCTGGCCGCGCCGCTGGCGACAAGGTTGCCGCTGATTTGCGCGTTATCCAGCGTGGCAGAGACGCTTTCGCTGCCCTCCAGCAGGGTATGGCCGTTCACGCCGCTTTTGCTCAGCGTCAGAACGGCGGTTTTCTCCCCCTTCAGGCTCAGGGCAGTGCCGTCGGCCTGGTCGGAATTGCCGAGGGTGGAGTCGGTGACGTTAAGGGCGGCGTCGCTGCCCGCGCTGGCGTCGAGGATGCCGTCCAGCGTCGAGGCGGTTATCTCCAGCGCAACCTGTGCCGCCTTGCTGGCGGTAAGATTGCCGTGAAGGCGCGCCTGGGCCAGCGAGGCGGTGATGCTTCCTGTACCGGACAGCAGGGCATGGCCGCTCACCTCGCTGTTGTCCAGGGTCAGCAGGGTGGTCGCGCCGTTCTTCATCGTCACGGCGTTACCGTCGGCCTGGATCGTTTTGCTAATGGTGGAGTCTTTAACGCTCAGCGCGTTGGTGCTGCCGGTGCTGGCAATATTGACCGACCCTGTGATGCGGCTGTTATCAATCGTCACCGCGTGCGTTTTATCGGGGGTTGAGCCGTTGGTGATATTGATGGCGTTGTCCGTGGCGGTCACGGCACCGGTGGTGTCGATGCTGCTGTTTATAACGGAGATAGTGTTGTCGTTTTTGGTTGAGCTCAGCAGAATGCTGCCGCCCTGAATGCGGCTGTCGCGCAGGGTAATATCGTGTGTTCCCGCCCCGCCGGCCAGGATCTTGCCGTTAATAACGCTGCCGTTCTGGATATCAATATCGGTGTTGCCATTGTCGCCGGCGGAGAGGTAAATGGCGTAGCCTCTAGCATAATTTTTCGAGAACGTCGGCGTTCTGGCGGTCTTATCGTAATCCACCTGGGCGCTGGCGCCGTTCAGGGTAGAGTCATCGATAATGATTTTGGTGTGGGTCGTTGCGCCCCCGGCTTCAAGCCAGTCTACCTTAGCGTTGTTGGCCAGGGTTATCGCGGCCGAGCCGTTTTTACTGGCGTTGATGTAATACCCGCTGAGATCCGCGCCGTCCACCCTAAGCTGCTGCACGTCGCTTGCCTGACGGGAAGAGCTGCCGCTGGCGAAATAGATATTCTGTTTTTTGGCCTGACCGTTAATCGCTGCATCCTGGGTTGGCTGGGTAAAATACCAGGCCGTCGGCACGGGATACTCCTTCGAGGTCATCTGGTATTCGGTCAATCCGCAGGTTCCGGCGGCTGAAAAGGTAGTGCAGGTGTTGGCAAACGATGGTGCCAGCATCAGGCTGCCACCTAATATCATGCTCATACTTGCGGCGACTTTCGTCAGTTGAAATGATTCCGTCATTTTAATTCCCTCTATATAGCGCTACGCCGTTTATTTCGCTTACGCAAATATAAAAACGTATACACGAATTAATCCTTCGTTACATTTTGTAGCATAACACACGGGAATATGGCTTAAGGTCAGATTGGTCTACTCATTATTGGAAAAGTCTCATCAGCAAATATATCCCGCTGTAATTGCATGTGAATAATTTAACTAATTGCGGTAATTTGCGAGGAAGCGCACGAATTGCCTCTTATTGCTTAGGAATATTCTTATAATCTCGCGAAAAGTAGTAATTGAAATTAAATAGATTCTCACTGATTATATTTATATCCACAGTGATGATAGGGTAATGGCGATGATTATAGTTGTGACATCCTGTAGATATTTCAGGCAGGGCTTTGCCGCGCTGGCAGAAAGCATGAGGATTGAGGCACCTTCATTCAAAAAGGTGCTGTATATAGATGATATTAAACATGTAAAAAAAGAGGAGCTTTTGCGCGCTAAAGCTGTCCTGGTGGATTATGGCCAGTCGGATATCAGCGTGCTGAACAGTTTGCTGGAAATTAAAAATCGCTACGAGAACAGCTATTTTATTCTTGTTACCCGCGACGTCTGCTATGACAGCACGATAGAAAATATTCTTATTAATACCATTGCGGATTGCACCATCGACTGTAAAATCGCCGTACGTAAAATTAGCGCCTGTCTTGCCCATTTTGCGCTTGAGGATCAGCAGGTGACGATTGTCAAAAATAGCCGCTGGCACCACCTTGAAAAAGAAAAACGCCTGACGCGAATGGAAACGATGCTGCTGCCTTATATTGTGTCAGGGAAAAAGAATAAAGAGATTACGCGCTACCTGGATCTGACGGGCAAAACCGTCAGCCACCATCGGCGCAATATTTATCGAAAATTCGCGGTCACAAATTTGACCGGGCTTTATAAAAAATTCGACCACAGCGTATAAGCCGCAAGGGGCTCATTAAATGGATAAAATGATTGCCGTACAAAAAAGGCTGGAGGCCGCGCTCTTGATTCTTGCAGAGGATGCGGAGATTAAAGCGCGACAGGAGCGTATTTATAGCGAGTGCTTGTGCCACATAACCCTGCATGATATGCCACGGGTGTTGCGCAGGGATTATTATCAGCTCCTGTCTTTAACCAACATGCTCTGTCGCGAAATCGGCCACAGGCACTCTCACGGCGCGATGCAGGGTGATGCGGAACAGCAGCTGGTCACTGTCCTGCCGGGCAGGCTGTTGCTGCTCTATAAGCGACTGACGGAGTGGATGGCGATTGAAGCCTATCTTCGCAGCCAGCAGCACGTTCTGAGCTAATTACCAGAATTTACGGGCTATTCACCTCGTTTCTCAATGCTCTTCTTGAGAATGGCTTTCGTCGCGCGCTGGGCTGCGAGGTTTTGAATCCGCCCGGCTTCTGTCTCCGATAATTTAAAATTAAACCCCCTTTCTTTTTACGGACGCTTTTCCCCCTGTTATATCTGTCGGCAAATTCTTTATTTCCCGGATCGCAGATGAAAACACGACTCCTCCTGTGCGCTGGCCTGTTAGCCTCCTCCAGTGCTCATGCCAGCGCTCTTTATTTTTATGAAGCTGGCACCGAAGATACCGCGCTTGCCGGCGCGGGGCAGGCGGCTCGCGCGCAGGATGCCTCCACCATCATGACCAACCCTGCCGGCATGACGCGGTTACCGGAGCATATGGTGACCGGTGGGTTACAGGTGATGGATGGGTCCATCGATAACCAGCTTGATAACGATGCCCATCAAAGCCCCGGCGACGTGATGAAAACCATTCCGAATGCCAGCGCCTTCTATAGCCAGAAAATGACCGATAGACTGTATGCCGGGATCGGGCTTTACGGCAACTATGGCCTGGGGATCGATTACGGCAGCTGGGCGGGCGACAGGCTGATCAAAAAGAGTACCATGGTGGCGATGACGCTCAGCCCGTCCCTGGCCTATAAGCTCAACGACCGCCTCTCGCTGGGGGCTTCTGCCAACGTCAATTACGGATACTTCTCGCTGACCCGCAACGTCAACGATAACGACTATCGGCAGCATGACGAGGACTGGGCCATGAGCTATCGGCTCGGGCTGCTGATGCAGCTGACTGACCAGACGCGGGCCGGTATTACATGGAACAGCGAGACGGACTATCGCTTCAATATTGACGGTAAAGCTCGGCTGCAAGGCGGTGCATACGATCTGCCGGTATCGGCACAGGTCCGAGCGCCGCAGCAAATTATGCTCAGCCTCGTTCACGATATAAACGCTCAGTGGTCGATGATGGGCGATCTTGGCTGGCAGGACTGGAGCCAGTTCGGTGCACCGCAAATCGTCGTGGGTGACCAGCGGCTGAATAATGTCAGCCGGATGAAGGATACCTGGCACGGCGCGGCGGGCGTACAGTATCGCCCAACCGCCCAGTGGCGACTCAACGCCGGCGTGGCGTTTGACAGCTCGCCGTATGAAACCCAAAGCGATGTGGCCTTAACCTTACCTACCGGCGATGAGTGGCGGTTCGGTGCGGGGGCGCAGTATCAGATCACCCCGGCCAGCAATATTGGTGTTGCCGTCTCGTATCTTCACATGCAGTCATCGCGCGTAAAATCGCCGGATATCTTTGCCGGAAGCTACGACCATCCTTATCTTTGGTTTGCCAGCGTTAACTATAGCTATCAGTTTTGATCTGCTAACCGCTTAAAATATATGGTCTATAATGGCAGGTACTTAATGTCGGAAGGTTGCGCCATGCATATTTTACCGCCCGTTCGGCCAGAACGCTCTATCGAAAGACTGACCGCTATCCTTGAGCCGATAGCGGAGAAGGTGAAAGTGGTCCCCCGCAAGCGCCTCACCTGGTTACGGAAAGGGAAGCAGCAGATGTATCTCTTTCTCGAAGGGGAGCTGTCGCTGCTGCGCGCCTCCGATGGGCTGGTGGTGGTAACCGTCTACGAGCCGCATCTGTTTGGCATTGCGGAGATGATCCAGCCCACGCAGGGGCATTTTTTGCGTGCGGAGAGGGAGTCGACCATTTTGCGTATCGACGCGGACGAGGCGGCAGCGCTGTTTCGCGCCAGGGGCGTCTGGGAAGATGTCGCGGCGCTGCTTTCATACCACACGGCATATTTAATATTCCGCGATGCCCAGGTACTACAGCAGCGTACCTATTCCGTTATTCGTAACCATCTTCAGGAGATGATTTTGCTCCCTGAAGAGGCGCGTATGCGCACCACTATTCTGGAATACATTCAGGATCGTACTTTGCTTTCACGCAGCAGTATTCTCAACGTATTGTCCGCTCTTAAGCAGGGAGAGTATATCGCCTTTAAGCGCGGTGGATATCTGCTTGAAGTCCGGCATTTGCCCGAGTCATTCTAGCGGGAATTTAAAATTAAACAGAAATCAAATTAACGCTGCCGTTATTTTTCTATATCGTTTGCTTCCTGAAGTTTATCTTTATCAAGTAAACGGTATATTTATGAAAAAGACAGTTATCGCTTTGGTTATGGTTAGCGCATTCTCCGCTACTTCCGCGTTTGCCGCCGCAGATGCGGGCACATGGTATGGCGGAGCGAAATTCGGCTGGTCCCACTATTTTGATACCAGTACGGGTTCAAAAGCGCAGGATAATACTCATTCCGACCACTTTGATTATGACCATGATAATGTTGGTGGCGGAGTTTATACGGGTTACCAGATTACCCCGTGGCTTGCGGTAGAAGGCGGTTATGATTATTTAGGCAATATGCAGATAAAAGGCCAGCACGGTGCGGGAGCGCAGATGAAGGCGCAGGGCCTGCAAATGTCCCTGAAGGCCAGCTACGCGCTGAGCAGCGACTGGGATATCTACGGTCGTGCCGGTGCGATGGGCTATCGTGCTGAATCCGATGTAAGTGGTCACAATCGTTTTGAAACAGGCGTGCGCCCGCTTGCCGCCGTCGGTACTGAATACGCGTTCAACAAGAGCTGGGCTGGCCGTCTCGAGGACCAGTGGGTCAGCAATGTGGGTAACGCTAACCAGATTGGCGTAAGCAGCGACCTGAGCTCCGTCACCGCAGGGCTAAGCTATCGCTTCGGTCAGTACGACTGAAGCGCGTGACAGGTCCCCGAATAAAAACCCGGCTGCCAGAATGCCGGGTTTTTTACGTTCAGCCGGCCATAAGCGGCTTAAGTACGATATGAATATTCTGCAGCCCCGTTATGTTTTTATCCTTCAGGTACTGCTGATTAACCATATCTAATTGTTCCAGTTTGGTCAGCGAGGCATAAACGCGCTGAACGGCACTGTCCGAAACAAAAATTTCTTTTGCGCTCGTGTTCTGAAGATATTCTGATTTCAGCGCGTGCGTTAATGTATCAATCTGCTGCTTATTATCCTGATACAGCGACGCAATATGAGAAATATCTGTCGCAGCCGGTTTTTCTCCCGGCAGCACCAGCGGGATTTGCAGATGGTTAATCTGTTCCACCTTGTCCGGCGGGGGAGAACTACATCCTGATAATGTGCTCAGGCTAAATATAGCCAAAAAGAGAGGCAGGCTCTTCATCGAATAACTCCGGGAAATAAAATGACGCATTATTATCCCTGACGGCGGTAGCAGCTGAAGAATAATGTTGTTTATTTATAAACGTTCTTTCTTTAGGCAAAAAAAAAGCCAGGTGATAGCCTCCTTTCCCCCATACGCCACCAGCGTGAATATGACATCTCGAGGATATATGAAGCTTAAAACTCTCGTTAGTGGAATGGTCGTTGCTGGTCTGCTATCGGCCTCGCTGGCCACCTTGCCTGTTCTGGCAAAAAAGGAGGCGAAGGAAGCCACTGCCCATACGAAAGCAAACAACGATGCGCTGTATGGCCAGCTGCCCTTCTTTGATAAAACCGATTTCCGGAATGCACATAAAGGCTTTGTTGCCCCGCTGCCACAGGCGGTGATTAAGAGCGAAAAAGGCACCGTTATCTGGGATCCACGGCAATACGCTTTTATCAAAGAAGGGCAAAAAGCTCCGGGTACCGTCAACCCTAGCCTCTGGCGTCAGGCCCAGCTGAACAATATCGGCGGCCTGTTTGAGGTGACGGAGGGCGTGTACCAGATCCGTAACCTCGATCTGTCGAACATGACCATCATCGAGGGGAAAGAAGGGATCGCCGTAGTCGATCCGCTGGTCTCTGCCCAAACGGCCAAAGCGGGCATGGCACTTTACGCTAAATACCGTGGTCAGCGTCCGGTGGTGGCGGTGATCTACACCCATAGCCACGTCGATCATTATGGCGGCGTGCGTGGCGTAGTCGATGAAGCCGACGTCGCGTCTGGCAAAGTGAAGGTCTACGCCCCCGCTGGTTTTATGGAAGAAGCGGTATCGGAAAATATCATGGCCGGGAATGCGATGAGCCGCCGCGCCAGCTATATCCACGGCAACCTGCTACAGCCCGGCGCGAAAGGCCAGGTGGGGGCCGGTCTCGGAACCACCACCTCTGCCGGTACGGTGACGCTGATCGCCCCCACCGACTATATTACCGAAGACGGCCAGAAAGCGGTTATCGACGGCCTGACCTATGACTTTATGCTGGCGCCGGGTTCGGAAGCGCCGTCAGAAATGCTCTGGTATCTGGAAGAGAAAAAGCTCATTGAAGCCGCAGAGAACGTTACCCACACGCTGCACAATACCTACTCCCTGCGCGGAGCCAAAATTCACGATCCGCTGGCGTGGTCGAAGTACATCAATAGCGCCATTGACCGGTGGGGAGATAAAGCGGAAATCATCATGGCGCAGCACCACTGGCCCACGTGGGGTAATAAAAACGTGGTGAAGCTGATGAAAAGCCAGCGGGATATTTACCGTTACATCAACGACCAGACGCTGAGGCTGGCCAATAAAGGGCTGACGCGGGATGAGATCGCCGCTAACTTCGCGCTGCCCTACGGTCTGGCGAAATCCTGGGCAGGCCGCGGCTATTACGGTTCGGTGAGCAACAACGTCAAAGCCACCTATGTCTACTACCTCGGCTGGTTCGACGGCAACCCGGCGTCGCTCGATGAACTGCCGCCGGTGGACGCGGCGAAAAAGTATGTCGACTACATGGGCGGAGCCAGCGCGATCCTTGAAAAAGCCCGTATTGATTATGCCCGGGGCAATTACCGCTGGGTGGCGCAGGTGATGAGTAAGGTCGTCTTTGCCGATCCGAATAATAAGGCAGCGCGCGAGCTGGAAGCGGACGCGCTCGAACAGCTGGGATATCAGGCCGAGTCAGGGCCGTGGCGTAACGCCTATTTATCCGGCGCGCAGGAGCTGCGTTACGGCGTAAAGAAAATGCCGACGCCCAAAACCGCCAGCCCGGATGCGGTCCGCGCCATGTCGACGGAGATGATTTTTGATTACTTCGGCGTTCACCTTAACGGCGTCAGGGCGGCGAATGCGAAAGGGGTCTTTAACGTGGATTTAGGCCGTGAAGGCGGAACGTACAGGCTGGAGCTGGAGAACGGCGTGCTAAATCATAGCGCCAACGCGCTGGCGAAAGATCCGGACGCGACCATAACCCTCAGCCGCGAGACGCTGAACAGGATCATCCTCAGGGAGACCACGCTGAAAAAGGCGCAGCAGGCAGGTGAGGTGACGATCGCCGGCAATGCCGCAAAGGTGGATGAAATGCTGCGCTGCATGGGGAGCTTCAGTTTCTGGTTTCCTGTCGTCACCCCTTAAACGTAAAAAAGGCTGCTTTCGCAGCCTTTTGCTTTAGATAGTCCCATCGCCCCCGTCCGAGCACCACACCTGCCCGGAGGTATACGAACATTCGTCAGAGGCTAACGTCACGTACAGCGGCGCGATTTCAACCGGCTGGCCGGGACGCCCCAGGGGCGTACTCTCGCCGAAATGCTTCACTTTTTCCTGCGGCTGACCGCCGCTCGGCTGCAGCACGGTCCAGTATGGCCCTGGCGCGACCGCATTGACGCGGATCCCTTTCGGACCCAGCTGTTTTGCTAACGCCTTGGTAAATACCGCCAGACAGGCTTTTGTCTGAGCATAATCGAGCAGCACGGCGCTAGGCTGTACCGCCTGAACAGAAGACGTATTAATAATGGACGCAGGTGCTTTCAGGTGGCGCAGCGCCGCTTTGGTGATCCAGAAAGGCGCGTAAACGTTGGTCTTGAACGTGGCGTCAAAATCTTCGGTGGTCAGCTCTTCCAGCGACTCGCGATACTGCTGGCGACCTGCGTTATTCACCAGAATGTCGAGTCCGCCCAGCTTGCTGACGGCCTGCTCCACGAGGTTCTGACAGAAGGTTTCGTCCCGCACGTCGCCCGGCAGCGCGACGGCATTGCGCCCTTCGGCTTTAATCAGGGCGATGACTTCAGCCGCATCTTCTTCCTCTTCAGGCAGATAGTTGATGGCGACGTCTGCCCCTTCGCGGGCATAGGCGATAGCCACCGCGCGTCCGATGCCGGAATCGCCCCCGGTGATGAGCGCTTTTTTACCGTTAAGCCGTCCATGCCCTTTGTAGCTTGTTTCGCCGTGATCGGGAACAGGTTCCATTTCAGAGGCCAGACCCGGTGGCGTCTGCGGCTGTTCCGGGAAAGGAGGCGTTGGGTAAGCGTTCGTACGTTGTTCATTATCACTCATAGCTAACTCCTTGTTAGGGGTGAGATTTGATGGATAGTTACAGCGTTAACGCTTCGCTGAATTATTTTTGCAGGCGATCTACTCGCACAACGGGCGGTGTTGATTTCTTATCGAGCGAGCCGCTAATGCTGATCATGTTGTCAGGCTCTACGGTTCTGTCGTCAAATACCGCTTTCGGGATAATAACGTCTATTTTTCCGGTTTTATCCTGGAATACGTATTTATCGTCCTTCCCGTCAATAAGATTACCGCGCAGTGAAATAGAAGCACCATCGTGCATCTCTTTCGCCTGCGTTATGGTCATAATGCGCGCGTCGTCGGTGCCGCGATAACCGCTGTCCAGCGCGTGCGGCGGTGGAGGCGCTTCTCCCTTTTGTAACCCGCCGTTATTATCTGCCCATGCAGAAGGGATTATTAATATTAACAAAGCTGAAATGGCTGATAATTTCATCTGATATCCTTCATTTTGCATGTCTTGACTTATTAAGTATTGTTGCTATTCCTTTATGTGGCAAATGTGATAAGTCTTAAAAGCATTTGCGCAGTAAAATCATAAATTTCGGCAATTAAGCGAAACGGTGACCACAGCCATGGAACCAAAAAATGAAAAAGTGCCCGGGATAAAGGAAAGTAATCGTTTACTGACGTTTGAGTATGCATTTCGTCAGGTCGGTTTTATTGTGCTGTTAGCTATTATCGTGGCGGCGATTGCCGGTCTGTTTTCCAGCGGTGCGGTAAGCGACGTTGAAAAAACAAACGCGGCCAAATCCCTGACGCTGGAGTATGAACGCTTCGGGCGTCGGCAAACCGAGTCGCGGATGGCGCTCTCCTTCCCGGTAACGTCCGCCGGTCAATACACCCTCAGCCTGACCAGCGAAGGCAGCGACGTGTATGAGCCTGGCAGCGTCTGGCCGCAGCCGGACAGCATGTACAGCCGGGGAAATACCCTGTATCTCGTTTACGATCGCTTACAGCAAAACGATAAATTTACCGTTTTGTTATTCATCACGCCGACAAAAGCTGGGAAGTGGACAAACAGCATCCGCGTAAACAGCGAGCCAGATATTCGCTTCTGGCAGTTTATTTATCCGTAGGAGTCGAATATGGACATGGTTTTTCGTGCCCTGGCAATTTACCTGTTTCTGGTTATCGTGTTTAAAGTTGCCGGGAGACGGGCCCTGCTGCAAATGACCAGCTTCGATCTTATCCTGCTGTTAATTATCAGCGAGGCTACGCAGCAGGCGCTGCTTGGCGAGGATTTTTCCGTCACCGGGGCGATGATTACAATAACAACGCTGGTGGTGGTAGATATAATTTTCGGCCTGATAAAAAAATATTCCTCCTCGGTTGAGAATGTTCTTGATGGCACGCCGGTAATATTGGTTGAGAACGGTATTCCCATTGCGGATAAGCTGAAGAAAGTCGATGTATCCTGCGATGATATATTGGTTTCTGCACGCCAGAATCACGGCATAACCGAGTTTAAAGATATTAAGTACGCTATTCTTGAACGTAATGGTCATATTTCCATTATTCCTGAAAAGAGTTAAGGGGCAACGGCATGAGCAACCTTATTCACGATAACAACACCACAATCGGCGAGCTGACGAAAAAGCTCGCCAGCACGCTTACCGACAGAGGTTTGCGTTTGACCACCGCGGAGTCGTGTACCGGCGGTAACCTGGCGGTCGCCCTTTGCGCGGAGGAAAATACGGCCGAATTTTATGACGTGGGCATGGTGGTGTTCAGCGATGCGGCGAAGCAGAAGATCCTCGGCGTGCGGCCCGAAACCCTGGAGCGCTTCACCGCCGTCAGCGAAGAAACCGTTACCGAGATGGCAGCCAACATCTGCGACATAGCCGGGGCGGATATCGGCGTCGCCATCAGCGGCTATGCCGGTCCGGAAGGCGGAGACGACGGCACGGCGGCCGGGACGGTCTGCTTTGGCTGGAGCTTTCGCGGGCAGACGGAAACCAGCACCGTGCTGTTTTCCGGCGAGTGTCAGGACGTTGTCGAAAAAGCGGTGCGTTATTCGCTGTCTGAACTGATTGAGAAGCTATCCGGCTGGGATAACGGCTAAAGCAAGGGGGAAGTCTATGGCTGTCATCGTCATCACCGGCGGTACGGCGGGCGTGGGGAAAGCCACGGCGCTGCATTTTGCCAAAGCGGGCTATGACGTGGGCATTATTGCCCGCGACGAGCAGAGCCTGCGCTCCACGGAAGAGGAGCTGCGCCGTTTCGGCATCAACGCGTATGCCGTTCAGGCCGACGTGGCGGACAGCGAGGCGGTCACCGCTGCCGCCAGCGACATTGAGTCCCGCCTTGGCGCCATTGACGTGTGGGTGAATAACGCGATGGGCGCGGTGCTGGCGCCGTTTCGCACCATGACGCCTGAGGAATTTCGCCGCGTCACCGAGGTGACCTATTTTGGCTATGTTAACGGCACCCGCGCCGCGCTGGAGCTAATGACGCCTCGCGATCGCGGGACGATTATTCAGGTTGGCTCCGCGCTGGCCTACCGCTCCATTCCGCTGCAGTCCGCCTACTGCGGGGCGAAGGCCGCCATTCGCGGCTTTACCGACGCCGTGCGCACCGAACTGATGCATGAAAACAGCCGGGTGCTGCTCGCGATGGTGCAGATGCCGGGGCTCAATACGCCGCAGTTTGAGTGGGCGAGAAACAAGTTTGCCTGGGCGATGCGCCCGGTACCTCCCGTCTTTCAGCCCGAAGTGGCCGCCAGCGCTATTTTCAGGGTGGCGCAAAATCCAGTGCGGGAACTGTGGGTGGGCAGCAGCACCATCCAGTCGATTGTCGGGCAATTTTTGTTCCCCGGTTTCCTGGATCGGCTGATGGTCAAAAAGGCCTGGGAAGGGCAAATGACCACCACGCTGAATGCGGACGATCGCCAGGATTATCTGGATCGGCCGGTGAATGAGCCGCACAGGATCCACGGGCGCTTCACCGACGAAGCGAAAGATCGCGCCGCCAGCATAAGCTCGGGCGTGCCGGGAAAGGTGCTGCTCGGCTCCCTTGCCGTGACGGGGGCCATCGTGGCCCGCCTGCTGCTCTCGCGCAAAAGGTGATCAGCGCAGCGCGGTACGATTGGTCCAGAACCAGCGGTAGCCGTAACCGCTGAGGCTGAGTTCAGCGGTTTTGCCGCACTCCAGGGCGTCGCTGTAGCGTTTGTCCGCCAGGCAGGCGGTCCAGGTGGCATGGCGTATCCCTCGGGCGGTAAACGTGACGGGCTTATCGCTGAAGTTAACGAAGGTGAGAATGCTGCGCGTATCGGTTTCGTAATAGATCCCCAGCACCGCGTCGTTGTCGATCGTGATAAGACGAAACGGCGCGATGCCGATTTCAGGAAACTCCGAGCGCGTATTGGCAATGTCGATAATGCGGTGCAGGAGCGAGCTGCGGTGTAATAGCGAATCCGCCACGTTGATTTTCTGATAGCGGAACGGGCCGTGGTCAATCATCGGGGCAATAAAGGTCTCCGGGTCGGCATCCGAGAAGCCGCCGCCCTGCGATGGAGCCCACTGCATCGGCGTGCGCACCGCGTAACGCTCTTCCAGCGCTAAATCATCACCCATGCCAATCTCATCCCCGTAGCGCATGACCGGTACGCCCGGCAGAGAAAAGAGAACCGCATGGCAAAAGGCCAGCCGCTTTTGGTCGCCGTTGAGCATCGGCGCAAGACGACGGCGGATCCCGCGCTGGTAGACGCTCATCTCTTCGTCGGGCGCGAACGCGTCCAGCACGGTCTGCTTCGCTTTTTTACCGATCCCGTCCAGATCCAGCTCGTCATGATTGCGCAGCCAGTTGGCGAAACAGCAGGAGTCCGGCGGCACGATCATTTTCTTCACCGCGTTGCGCAGCGGCCGCGCGCTTTTCTCCGCAAGGCTGACGTAGAAGAACTTGTTTAGCCAGAAATTCAGCACCAGGTTCAGACGGTCGTTCTTCCCAAAATAATCTTTGTAGGCTTCAACCTCCACGTCGACTTCGCCGAGCAGGATTGCGTCCGGGTTATGCTGTTCGATGAGGCGGCGCATGTGCTCGAGGATCCACAGCCCTCTCTTTTCATCCCCGCGTCCGGCTTGTTTTGTCAGGTGCGACGCCGCGTCCAGGCGAAAGCCGGACACCCCGAGCTTTAGCCAGAAGATGATGATGTTCTCCACCTCCTTCAGCACGGCGGGGCAGGCCAGATTGAGATCCGGCTCGTGGTGGTAAAACATATGCCGATAGTATTGCCCCGCCTCGTCGTCCCACGTCCAGACGCTTTTCTCTACGCCCGGAAACATGGGGGGCGTATCGTCGTCGTCCGTGTCGGACCACAGGTAGTAGTCACGGTAAGGGGAGTGCGGGCTGCGGCGGGCCTGCTGAAACCAGGGATGCGCGTTCGAGGTATGCTGGATCAGCAGCTCAATAATGACCTGCATCCCCAGCTCCCGCGCGTGTTCAATAAAGGCGATTATATCGTTGAGCTTTCCGAAGCGGGGATCGACCTGCAAATGGTCGCTCACGTCGTAGCCTTCATCAAGAAAGGGCGTGAGATAAAACGGGGTGATCCAGATAACCGTCGCGCCCATCCGGCGGATGTAGCGCAGCTTGGCGGTTATCCCGGCGATGTCGCCACAGCCATCGCCGTTCAGGTCGTAAAACAGGGCGGTATCAATCTGATAAATAATGGCGCGTGTATGCCAGCCTGCCATAGCAATCCTTAGTGATAACCTTCGGTATCAGAGACTTTTCCCCGGAAGACGTAGTAGCTCCAGGCGGTATACACCAGGATCACCGGGATGATGAGCAGCGTGCCGATCAGCATAAACAGCTGGCTGGCAGGCGGCGCGGCGGCTTCCCACAGGGTAATGCGCGGCGGGATAATATGCGGCCACAGGCTGATGCCCAGCCCGCTAAAGCCGAGGAAGATTAAGCCCAGAGTGAGCAGGAACGGGCGGGCATGGCTGTCGGGGTTGCGCGTCAGCCGCCAGATCCACAGGCTAAATACCGCGACCAGCAACGGCACCGGCAGGAACCAGAAGAAGTTGGGCAGGGTGAACCAGCGTTCGGCGACAAACTGCCAGCCGAGCGGGGTCCAGATGCTCACCACCGCAATGACGGCGATCAGCGCCAGCAGCACGTGGCGGGTCAGCTCGCGCATGCGGCGCTGCAGCGCGCCTTCGCTTTTCATGATCAGCCACGTGGTGGCGAGCAGGGTATAGGCGACGATTAACCCCAGCCCGCAGAACAGGTTAAACGGCGTAAACCAGTCCAGCGACGAACCGACAAAGCGCCGTCCTTCCACGTCGAAGCCGTTAATCATCGCCCCGACCACGATCCCCTGGCTGAAGGTCGCGAGCAGGGAGCCGCCGGCAAAGGCGTAATCCCAGAACTTGCGGTGCGAAGGGGTGGCCTTGAAGCGAAACTCAAACGCCACGCCGCGGAAAATAAGGCCGATCAGCATGGCGGTGAGCGGGATGGTGAGCGCATCGATAATCACCGCATAGGCCAGCGGAAACGCGCCGAACAGCCCCGCGCCGCCGAGAACCAGCCAGGTTTCATTTCCGTCCCACACCGGGGCGACGCTGTTTACCATCACGTCGCGCTCTTTGGCATCCCCCACGAAGCTGAACAGCATGCCGATACCGAGATCGAAGCCGTCCATGATGATGTACATCAGCGTGGCGAAGACAATAATGGCAAACCAGATGACCGGGATATCGACGCCCATCAGATCTTCTCCTCTTCCGGAACAGACTCGGCGGCGGACAGCGGACGGGCAGGCGTGCCCGACGTATTAGACGTTAGCGTGCCGACGGGCTGCGGCCCTTTCTTAATCAACCGGGCGAGATAGACGTAGCCCACGCCGAACACCGAACAATAGACCACGATAAAGGCCAGCAGGCTGATGCTCATCTGCAGCGTGCTGTGCAGAGAAACCGCGTCAATCGTGCGCAGATAGCCGTAGACGACCCACGGCTGGCGGCCCACTTCGGTAGTGACCCAGCCGGCGAGCAGCGCGAGCAGTCCGGCGGGCCCCATGCACAGGGCAAACCAGTGGAAAGGCCGCGAATGATAGAGCCGACGGCGATAGCGCAGCCACACGCTGAGCACGCCGAGCGTAATCATCAGCAGCCCCATGCCGACCATAATGCGGAAGGACCAGAAGACGATGAGCGAGTTCGGGCGATCCTCTTTCGGAAAATCTTTCAGGGCCGGAACCTGTTTATCCAGGCTGTGCGTCAGGATCAGGCTGCCGAGCGCGGGTATTTCAAGCCCGTATTTGGTGCGCTCCTCTTCCATATCCGGTACGCCAAACAGCAGCAGCGGGGTCGCCTCGCCGGGCGGGTTCTCCCAGTGGCCTTCAATCGCGGCAATCTTGGCAGGCTGATGCTCCAGCGTATTCAGGCCGTGCATATCTCCGACTACCGCCTGAATGGGCGCGACCAGCAGCGCCATCCACATCGCCATGGAGAACATTTTGCGCACGGCTGGCGTATCGTTGCCGCGCAGCAGATGCCACGCCCCGGAGGCGCCCACGAACAGCGCGCTGCACAGGAAGGCGGCGATGGACATGTGGATCAGGCGATAGGGGAACGAGGGGTTAAAGATGATAGCCAGCCAGTCTTCGGGAATGACCTGGCCGTTCTGAATACTGAAGCCCTGCGGGGTGTGCATCCAGCTGTTGGAGGCGAGGATCCAGAAGGTGGACATCAGGGTGCCCAGCGCCACCATGCAGGTAGCAAAGAAGTGCAGGCCCGGGCCGACCTTGTTCCAGCCGAACAGCATCACGCCTAAAAAACCGGCTTCCAGGAAGAAGGCGGTTAACACTTCATAGGTGAGCAGGGGGCCGGTAATACTGCCCGCGAACTGGGAAAAGCCGCTCCAGTTGGTGCCAAACTGGTAGGCCATCACCAGCCCGGAGACCACGCCCATACCAAAGTTAACGGCGAAAATTTTCAGCCAGAAATGGTATAGCGAGCGCCAGACATCGTTTTTAGTGCGAAGCCACATTCCTTCGAGTACCACCAGATAGCTTGCAAGCCCGATGGTGATCGCCGGAAAGAGAATATGAAAGGAGACGGTAAAGGCGAACTGGATCCTGGCAAGATGAAACGCATCAAGCTCGAACATGCTCCGTACCTCTGGAACTGATAGCGCAAGGGAGTTGCCAGACAGCGTCAGGCTGCCTGGCAAAACCGGTTACGGTTTTTTCTTACCCGCGCCAAGCTCGGCGCCGGTTAACGGATCGGCCGTTGGATCGGATTTCGTGCGCGCAGACATTGCTTTGACCAGTGTGGCCTGCTCCGTCGTGAGCGTTACGCTTGCGCTACCGTCACCACCATCAACCGCTGGCTGAGGGGATTCCACGTAATCGAAGTGCTTATCGCTGTTCCAGCTTCCGCGAACTTCTCCGCCCTCAGACATATTGTAGTACTTGTTGGTGTACTCTTCGATCGGCGGCAATTTACCCGGTGGGAAATTGTTGCGGATCGACTGAAGCGCCTTTTCGAACGAGAGCTGGTGCGCTGCTTCACGCGTCATTAAAAATGCCAGCGCATCCTTAACGCCCGGATCGTCCGTTACGTTAATCAGCCGCTCGTAGATAATCTTAGCGCGCGCCTCTGCCGCTATGTTAGAGCGCAGGTCAGCCGTAGGTTCGCCAATGGTATCTACGTAGGCTGCCGTCCAGGGCACGCCTGCGGAGTTGGTAAGCGGAGTACCGCCACCGTAGAGCAGGGAGGTGATGTGGCTGTCGTTGCCGTTCTCGGTCATGGACCGGTACAGCTCCGCTTCATTCTCAACGCCTTCCGCCAGTTCACCTTTTGCACCCTTGTTCAGCATACCCACCAGGGTACCGATGATTTCCAGGTGACTTAGCTCCTCGGTCGCGATATCCATCAGCATATCTTTACGACCGGGATCGTCGTCGCTCAGTCCCTGCGTAAAGTAACGACATGCCGCGGCAAGTTCGCCCTGTGGTCCGCCAAACTGCTCAAGCAGAAGGTTAGCCAGGCCCGGATTCGGTTCGGCAACGCGAACCGTGTATTGCAGCTGTTTTACGTGTCGAAACATAGATTCTCCCTCTTCCGTTATTTTTTCGCTTCTACGCCGTCCGCGTCGGAGCGCAGCAGGAACTGTTCCGTTGTCTGCGGGATGTGACGAAGCAGCCAGTCAGCCATTTCGCGCTCTTCCGCCAGAATCGTCTCGATGGCGGGAATAGAGGCGGTATCGCCCGCTTTTTTGGCCGCTGCCAGCAGGGAGGTGTAACAGGCAATTTCGAACTGCTCAAATACGTAGCCGCTGATGGAGCCTTTAACGATTTCATCAGACGGGAACATGCCGCCAATGGACTGGCCGAGCGCCGCCATTTTGCTCATGGAATCTTTAATGACTGAACGCGAAATATCATTGCGGTCAAGAATTTCCTCCAGCAATGTAATTTGGCGTTTAGTCTCGTTAACGTGTTGTTCAATTCGGGCACGCAGGTCCGGGTAATTATCAATACGGCCAGCCATTGATTCCAGCATTGATTCGGCTTGCTTTTCCATCGCATGGGCATCGCGTAGCCAATCATGGTAGTGTTCTACATGATTCATAATTAACTCCTGTGATTTATATTCTGGTTAATTTTCGGTGCTGATGCTCATCAAACTTTTAATTTATCCTTTCTGGGCTTTTTGATTAATATTGCCGACAGCCAGATCGGTTAATTTGAGATCGGTTTCTTTTTCTTCTTCCAGAGTTTCGGCAAGAAGTTTAACGGCTTTCTTATAGCCTAATTGTTCAGCCAGGGTGGCAAGGGTACCGTAGCTGGCAATTTCGTAGTGTTCTACTTTCTGCGCTGCCGCAATTAACGCAGCGTCACGTACTTCATTTTTTTCCGTACTCTCAATGACTTCGTTGGCTTCTTCAATTAAGCCTTCCATCGCCACGCACTTCATACGCTTCAGCTTGAGGCCGGACTCCTGCTCGATGATCTGATCGATACGCTCGATCTGTCCCTGCGTCTCCTCAAGGTGAGCCGTGAACGCGGCGCTCAGCTTCTCGCTGGAGGCGGCGCGGGCCAGTTTGCTTAGCGCGCGGGTCAGCTGCTTCTCAGCGCTGTAGGTGTCGGATAAGAGGTGAATAAATACGTCTTCAACACTTTTCATATTCATATATTCGCTCCGGTAAAATAAGGGGGAATTACTGCGAGCCGTAAGGCCCGCAGCATGCTCTCGATATATTTATAAGAGCTTTAAATAAGATCAGGAGTTATCAGATTTACGGCCTCCGCCGTGACTGTTCTGTCCCCCTTTCTTACCCGCTTCAGATGCGCGTTGCGGATCGTTTTTGAAATTACCGCCGCTGTGCTGGCCGCCTTTACGTCCAGCTTCTGATGCTTTTTCACGGTCTTCAGCGAAATTACCGGAACCACCACGATGTTGTTCTGCCATATATCAACCCTCATGTTGCGTTTATGTCAGGAGATACGATAAGAAAACCGTATCACTTGTCGTTCAGGAATTAACATTAGTCGTTATGTGAGAAGAGTCAAATTTATCGCCGCGCTCGTTTCACGGTATTTTCAGCGGGGAGGGGAAAATACCGCTTCGTTATGGATTTTGAAAATCCACGGTAAATCCATTGCTTAGGGATAAATAACGCGGGCGGTTAGGATTCCGCTTAGCTAATAATCTTAATATGAACGCGGCGGGAATTATTACATGAATTGACGTAGCGCAAAAATATATCGTACCGGCGCGCGTCTTTGTATTCAGAATATTCTTAAGCGAGCGGCGAAATAACGAGCCGTAAACAACGCGTCCGATCGTCATTTTTGACGTGGTCAGCCGTGACGGGTGAGGGTATGCTGCATTCGTCACCACAATAATTACAGAGGCAATGTCATGGATCAGGAGCTACTGGATGCGGGGTACCGGGCCTACACCGGCGAGAAAATTGATGTCTACTTCAACACCGGGATCTGCAAACACTCGGGGAACTGCGTGCGCGGCAGCGCAAAACTGTTCGACCTGAAGCGTAAGCCGTGGATAGCCCCCGATGAAGTGGATGAAGAAACTGTCGTACGCGTAATTGATACCTGCCCGAGCGGTGCGCTGAAGTACCGCCAAAAATAAGCGAGGAACCATGGATATTCTTGAAGGCCATAACAAGTTTTACGTTAACGATGCCGAAGGTAATCAGGTGGCGGAGATCGTATTTGTCCCGACCGGCGAGCATCTGAGCATTATCGAGCACACCGATGTGGATCCGAGCCTGAAGGGCCAGGGCGTGGGTAAACAGCTGGTGGCAAAAGTGGTGGAGAAGATGCGCGGTGAGAACCGTAAAATTATCCCCCTGTGCCCGTTTGCGAAGCATGAGTTTGATAACACGCGGGAGTATGACGATATCCGGGCGTGAAGCCGATGCCCGGCATTGCGCCGGGCAGCGCACTCAACCGACAAACATCACCGACACGCACAGCACGCCCACAATCAGCGTCAGCAGGTTACCGACAGAGCGGTACGGTTTCAGTGACGGGATCAGGTAGGTCGACAGCGTCGGCATGATGAACAGGATCATGGCGATAAGCGGACCGCTAATAGCGTAAATCATTGAGATAGCATTCGGATTGATGCAGCAGACCGCAAAGGTAATCAGCGACACCCCAAGGATCGAAACGGCGCGGTTAAAGGCGCGGCTTTTCTTCACCCCGACCTGATTCAGCGACGACTTCACGATCTCGGTTGCCCCTTCAATCACCCCAAAATAGGTGCCGAGGAACGATTTCGACATCGCAATAATCGCCACGATGATGCCGGAAATACCCAGCCATGCCGGCGACGAAGGCATCATCGACAGCGCGGACAGGATTGTCACCCCTTCCTCTTTTGCCGCCACGATATAGGACGGTGGAATCGAAAGCAGGCAGCTGAACACAAAGAACAGCACGCTGAGGCAGATGATCAGGTACGCCACCTTCATGATTTTTTTGCATTTACCCATGGCCTCGTCGCCGTATTTTTCGCGACGGTCTACGGCGAAGGTCGAGATGATAGGGGTATGGCTAAAGGCGAAAACCATCACCGGGATCGAAATCCACACCTGGTGCAGCGTATGCTGGTCGAAGGCCATCTGGCTGGTCAGCAGCGACGGCTGCCAGCTTCCCGTCAGATACAGCGAGACAAACAGGAAATAGGCGATCAGCGGAAACACCAGGAATCCCATTACCTTAATGGTAATGTGCCGCCCCATCAGGAAGATCAGATTCAGGATCAGCACCACGCCAAAGCTCACCAGCATCCGCACGCCGGTATCCACCGTCATCCGTTTCGCCAGCTGTTCAGTCAGCGAGTTGGTAATCGCCACCGCGTAAATCAGCACCACCACAAAGAAGGCCACGAAATAGAGCGTGGTGATCAGGTTACCGATCTTTTTACCGTAGTAATGGGAAACGGCGCCGGTGATCCCCTCGCTGCCTTTCGTTTTCGACGACAGGATAAATTGCGCCAGCGCCTTATGCGGCCAGTAGGTTAAGGGATACGCCACAAGGGCGGTGATCAGCAGGACAATCGCGCCAGCAGAGCCGAGCTGAATGGGCAAGAACAGGGTTCCTGCGCCCACGGCAGTGCCGTAGAGGGCGAAACTCCAGAGAGTCTCTTCTTTTGACCAAATTTTCGACATTAGAGCAACGTATCAACTATAAAACGAACAAAAAGGAGTGCAATTTACCATAATTATGCGTTGAGATCGCAGTTGCTTCGCAGGGAAGGGGCCGGAGAGGGTCTCCGGCCAGAAGGGAATTAGCCTGCCAGGGCGCGTCGCTGCTGGCGGCGCCTGATAATTTTCTCGCGCAGCGTATCGTACGCCCAGTTGTAGAGCATGGTGTACGGCAGGAAGAACAGGAAGAAGCCGATTTCCAGCGTGAATGCCTGAAGCAGCGTCACGCCCAGCACCGCGGCGACGATGGTTACGCCAATAACAATAAAGCCGCATTCAAAACCCAGCGCATGCAGGGCGCGTACTTTCGCCGTGCGCTTGACCCGCTGCACCGGCCAGAAACGGTCGAAACCGAAGTTGTAGATAATGTTCCAGAGCATTGCCGTGGTCGCCAGAATGATGGTCAGGCCACCCATTTCTAGAACCGAGCGCTGCATTAGCCACGCGGCGGTGGGGGCGAGGATCGCCGTGGCGATGCCCTCAAAGCAGACGGCATGGAAGATTCGCTCCGGTAATTTACGCTGGAGTGCATCCTGATGTTGCATATTCACCTCATGGTTACGCCAGTATGGGCGTCGATGCGGCCTATTCTTATCGCTTAAGGTGATATATAAAAGATGGTATCCATCGATAAAGTAGATACATCATGCGCTATTCTCCCGAAGCACTGACCGCGTTCGTCGAAACCGTCGCCGCCGGATCGTTTTCCGCCGCCGCCCGGCGGCTGCGGAAGAGCCAGTCCACCATCAGCACCTCCATCGCCAACCTTGAAGCTGACCTTGGGTTTGAGCTTTTCGACCGCTCGGCGCGCCAGCCGGTGTTAACCGCGCAGGGGGAACAGGTGCTGGGCTATGTGCAGTCGATTCTGGCCGCCAGCGCGCGGCTGGACGAGCTGGCGGTATCCTTAACGGCGCAAACGGAGGCGCGTTTTACCTTCGTGCTCTCCGATACGCTAAACCCGGCCGTGCTGGAAGCGATGATGAGCCAGTTCGACCAGCGTTTTCCGCACACGGAATTTGAGTGCCTGATTGGGGAAGAGGAAGACGTTATCGATCTGCTGCAAAAGGAGCGGGCGCAGATTGGCCTGACGGAAGCGCGGGACGGCTATCCGACGGATATCGGCGCGACAAGGCTGCCTATGCAGACGCGAATGGCCATCTACGTCTCTGCCGGGCATCCGCTGGCGGGCCAGCACGAGACCCACGCGGACGAGCTTCACGGCTGGCGCGAGCTGCGGCTGAGTACCTATCTTGAACGTGAGGCCACCCTTGCACGCGGGCCGGTCTGGTCCGCGCCGAACTACCTGCTGCTGTTGAGTATGGCGGTGCAGGGCTTTGGCTGGTGCGCATTGCCCTGCGCGCTGGTTGACGAATTTGCCGCGTCGAAATCGCTGGTGCAGCTGAACGTGCCGGGCTGGCCGAGGTCGATTGCTATCGATCTGCTGTGGAACAAACGATCCCCGCCCGGCGTCGCCGGAAGCTGGCTGCGCCAGTACCTTCAGGACGCGCGATAAACCTGTGACTAAACTCACTAATTTTAAACATTTGCGTCAATTGTTGATAACAATCCTCTACTATCGTCATGTCATTTTGTACAGAGGTCGTGATGAAAGATGTCGTTATAGTGGGTGCGTTACGTACGGCTATCGGCTGTTTTCAGGGAGCGCTCGCGCGTCACTCTGCGGTTGATCTCGGCAGCGTGGTGGTGAAGGCGCTGGTGGAGCGTAGCGGGATCGCCGCACATGAAGTTGATGAGGTGATCCTGGGCCAGGTGCTGACCGCTGGCGCGGGACAAAACCCTGCGCGCCAGGCGGCGCTGAAGGGCGGCCTGCCTAACACCGTTTCGGCTATCACCATCAACGACGTCTGTGGCTCAGGCCTGAAAGCGCTGCATCTGGCGACGCAGGCCATCCAGTGCGGCGAAGCGGATGTCGTGATTGCCGGCGGGCAGGAGAATATGAGCCGCGCCCCGCACGTGCTGACCGACAGCCGGACCGGCGCGCAGCTCGGAAACAGCCAGCTGCTCGACAGCCTGGTTCACGACGGGCTGTGGGACGCCTTCAACGATTACCATATGGGCGTGACGGCGGAGAACCTGGCGCGGGAATACGGCATCAGCCGCGAGCTTCAGGACGCGTATGCCCTCAGCTCGCAGCAAAAGGCGCGTGCCGCGATCGATTCCGGGCGCTTTCGCGATGAAATCGTCCCGGTCAGTACCCGGCGCCAGAACGGAGATGCGTTCATCGTCGATACCGATGAGCAGCCGCGTACCGATACCAGCGCAGAAGGGCTGGCAAAGCTCAATCCGGCCTTCGAAACGCAGGGGTCGGTGACGGCGGGCAACGCCTCTTCCATCAACGACGGCGCCGCGGCGGTGATGATGATGAGCGAAAGCAAAGCCCAGGAGCTGGCGCTGCCGGTGCTGGCGCGGATCAAAGCCTTTGCCAGCGTCGGCGTTGATCCGGCACTCATGGGGATTGCCCCGGTTTACGCCACGCGCCGCTGCCTGGAGCGGGCGGGCTGGCAGCTGAGCGAAGTGGATCTGATTGAAGTCAACGAAGCTTTCGCCGCGCAGGCGATCTCGGTCGGAAAAATGCTGGAGTGGGATCCGCTGCGGGTTAACGTAAACGGCGGCGCCATCGCGCTTGGCCATCCTATCGGAGCCTCTGGCTGCCGTATTCTGGTCTCGTTAGTCCATGAAATGAAAAAGCGTAACGCCCGCAAAGGGATTGCGACGCTGTGCATTGGCGGAGGGCAGGGGGTGGCGCTGGCTATCGAACGGTAATCTCCCCCTCCGCGCGTAAAAGCCTCCCAACGGGAGGTTTTTTTTTGCCTCCCTAAACCTTTTTTACCTTTATAAGCTCTTTCTTAAACTTTCGGCGATCCTTGCGCGGATAATAATTCGCGTTGCGATCTTCTCAGTGTGATCTCTCTCCTGAAATTTACGGTTAAATCCCCTTTTTTGTTGATGGGGTTCACGCCGATCTTTGCCAAAAAAAATGAAACAAATAATTTCGATCTTTGTCACTAAAATACAGGTGCATAAAAAATAAACTCAAGTTTCATAAAAACGAAACATCATTTTAATTGAGGGTTTTTTCATGCTTAAGAAATCTCTGGTCCTTGCCTCTCTTATTAGTGCCTCTTTTATGTCTCATGCCGTTACCGTCGATCTGCGTCACGAATACATCGACAGCGGCTCGAACGCCGACCGCGTTGCCGTCTCGCATCGCTTTGATAATGGTCTTGGTTTTTCGGTAGAAGCGAAGTGGAAGTCGGGCGGTGACAAAGCCGATCGGCCGTTTGCCGATGTGGTAGGTAACGGTCATGAAGATCAGATCAGCTGGCGCTGGAAAGCGACGGACAATATTGCCCTGACGCCAGCGTTTACGATTGAAAGCACCGACAGCCGCACCATTTATAAACCGAATTTGCATTTACAATATAGCTTCGATAATGGCTTCTACGTGGCCGCGCGTTACCGCTATGAATATACCCGTTATCCGTCAAGCGAAAATAAAGACGATGACAAGGTTAACCGTGGCGATGCCTGGATCGGTTGGGTATTAGGCGACTGGCGTACCGAGCTGAACTATGTTTATGCGAAAAGCGCAGAAGGCATGGCCCGAAATAATAATAAAGATTACTCCAACGAATATAACGCCAAGCTGGCCTATAAATGGGATAAAAACTGGGCGCCGTATGTTGAGGTAGGGAACGTGGGCGTTAAAGAGACTGACGAACGTCAGACCCGCTTCCGTTTAGGCGTGGCGTACTCTTTCTAAAACAGGCAGTACCTCCGGGAAAAGGCCGGCTCGCTTGAGCCGGTTTTTTTGTGCCGGGGGAAAACGCATTACGCAAAAAAAGCCCCCCGAAACGGAGGGCAAGGCCAGTTACAGAAACACTAACTCAAGTCAGGCATGCAACATTTCAGGTTGCTCGGGGAGTTTCGCGATATAGAGCGCCGGCTTGCCGTCTTTATCGGAACTGTACAGAACCGCTTTCTCATCCGGAGTGAAGGACGGATGCGGGTGGGTCACCTGGCGGCTGTTCGCTACCGTGGCCCAGGAGGTGTCGTGACGGGCGATGCGGAAACAGGCTTTCTTCGCCACGTCAAAGGCATACAGGTAAGGATCGTTATCGATGGTGTAGCCGCCGGTGTCTTTTACGTCGACAGGCGTGCCGGAACCGTCGCCAACGAGCATGGTGCCGTCAAAGTTGCTCATCAGGTGCGAACAGGCAGGCATGCTCATCACCGCTTCATTAATGCCGGTATCCGGGCTGTAGCGGGAGATGGTGCGCCCCTGCTGGCCCTTCAGGTAAGAGACATAGACCAGCGCGGAGCCGTCCGGCACCCAAAATTCATGCGTGCAGCTTTCACCTTCCGCGTGCGTTTTGACCTTTCGCACGTTGCTGCCGTCTTCATTGACCAGCCACATGCGTGCGTCAACCAGATCGTGCGGTCCTTCATGGCAGAAGGCCACGGTATTGTCGTCGAACGGGCGATAAATCGGATGCCCCAGCCAGATCTTCTCGTCGTGAACGGTGGCGCTTTCGCCCGTTTTCAGGTCAACGCGCAGCAGGCGGCAGTGCGGCCCCTTATGGAAGAAGTCGTGGAAAATTTTCCAGTCGTTGAGCGGCGTCCAGTCACGTCTGGCAATCTCAATGCCCACCAGTTTGGTGCAGTCGCTGTTCGCGACCCAGGTACCGTAGCCCACCCACTCTTCCGGGACGCGGTACACCTCGCGCTCCGCCAGCGTCTGTAAATCCACCTCCAGCAGGGTGCGATCGTTTTTCACATAGTAGAAGGATTTATCGTCCGGGGAGAGGAACCCGCCAAAGGTGTTATCGCCCGGGCCTTCGGTGAGCTGCACCGCTTCGGCATTGTTCAGATCCAGCAGGTAATAGTTCCAGTGACCGTCGAACTCCCCGGCGAACAGCAGATGGCTGCCGTCGTTAAAGAAGCACTTCTGGTAAAAGTAGTTGCGATGACAGGTTACTTCCGGTGGGGTCAGGCGGGTGACTTCCACGCCCGTGTCCGGATCGCGGCTGACCTCATAGTTCAGCTTGACCCGCATGCCTTTAGCCATAATGCACTCCTTTGAACGCGAAGAATGGGTTGAAAACTGGGTGTTAAATTATCAAAACATCGTTTCATTATGTGTGATTGACAGCGCAATTTATCAGTTTCAGGGCTGAGGATTGCGTCGGGATAGATTTATCGTGATCGAAACGCCATTTCTGGAAGAAACACGCAGAAAAAATGAAACGTTGTTTTAAATGTAATTGAAAAGCCATTTATCAGGGGATAATATGTGCTCATCACGAAAACGGAACGTTGTTTCGTTAATTAACTTTGCCTTCGGGCACGATCCATTCTGGAGGTTGATGTGGAAGTCAGACAAAGCATCCACAGTGCGCATGCAAAAACGCTGGATACTCAGGGGCTGCGCGGCGAGTTTTTAGTTGAGCAGGTGTTCGAAGCCGACAAATACACCATGGTCTACAGCCATATTGACCGCATTATCGTGGGCGGAATTATGCCCGTGGCGAGCACCGTCTCCGTGGGCGGCGAAGTGGGCAAGCAGCTGGGCGTGAGCTACTTCCTCGAGCGCCGCGAGCTGGGCGTGATTAACATCGGCGGGCCGGGCACCATTACGGTTGACGGCCAGTGCTACGAGATTGGCCACCGCGACGCGCTGTACGTCGGCAAAGGGGCGAAAGAAGTGGTGTTTGCCAGCGTCGACGCCGGCAAGCCGGCGAAGTTTTACTATAACTGCGCCCCGGCCCACACTACCTACCCGACCAAAAAAGTAACGCCTGCGGACGTTGCCCCGGTCACGCTTGGCGATAACCTCACCAGCAACCGCCGCACCATCAACAAATACTTCGTTCCGGACGTGCTGGAGACCTGCCAGCTCAGCATGGGGCTGACCGAGCTTGCGCCGGGCAACCTGTGGAACACCATGCCGTGCCATACCCACGAGCGCCGCATGGAAGTCTACTTCTACTTCAACATGGATGAAGATGCCTGCGTGTTCCACATGATGGGACAGCCGCAGGAGACGCGCCATATCGTGATGCACAACGAGCAGGCTGTTATCTCCCCGAGCTGGTCTATTCACTCCGGCGTGGGGACGAAAGCCTATACCTTCATCTGGGGTATGGTCGGTGAAAACCAGGTCTTTGATGACATGGACCACGTCGCTGTTAAGGATCTGCGCTAGCCGCAGGCAGTTAAGCATAACTCTGCCTGTTGGTGACAGGCGCTGAATGATTAAGGAAAAAACATGATTCTGGATGCATTTTCTCTGCAGGGTAAAGTGGCCGTGGTGTCCGGTTGTGACACCGGCCTGGGCCAGGGCATGGCGTTAGGTCTGGCGGAAGCGGGCTGCGACATCGTCGGGATTAACATCGTTGAGCCGACTGAAACCATCGAGCGCGTAACCGCGCTGGGCCGCCGTTTTCTGAGCCTGACCGCCGATCTGCGCAAAATCGACGCCATCCCCGAGCTGCTGGATCGCGCCGTGGCGGAGTTCGGTCATATTGATATTCTGGTTAACAACGCCGGTCTGATCCGTCGTGAAGACGCGATTAACTTCAGCGAGACGGACTGGGACGACGTCATGAACCTGAACATCAAGAGCGTGTTCTTCATGTCTCAGGCGGCGGCGAAGCACTTCATCGCGCAGGGGAAAGGCGGCAAGATCGTCAATATTGCCTCCATGCTCTCCTTCCAGGGCGGCATCCGCGTACCGTCTTACACCGCGTCGAAAAGCGCCGTGATGGGCGTGACCCGCCTGCTGGCAAACGAGTGGGCGCAGCACAACATTAACGTTAACGCGATTGCGCCGGGCTACATGGCCACTAACAATACCCAGCAGCTGCGCGCGGATGAAGAACGCAGCGCGGCGATCCTCGAGCGTATTCCGGCGGGGCGCTGGGGCCTGCCGAGCGATCTGATGGGGCCGATTGTGTTCCTGGCTTCCCCGGCATCGGATTACGTTAACGGCTACACCATTGCCGTCGACGGCGGCTGGCTGGCGCGTTAATTCAGCCTGAATAAAGAACCTCTGCCCCCGGGCGGAGGTTTTTTTTGCGCCAAAATAGCCATTATCCATATCCTGAAAGATGAAAAATCCATATCAAAAAAGAATAAATGACGCGCATCACACATTAATTGCTTAAAAATGAACTGATTAATAAAAAAGCAGGTTTAATTACCCTGATTTGAAATTGTAATGTCCATCACAGTTCCATGTGTCGTAGCGAAAAAATCCATATCTTCACCAGTTCCGACCTGACACTTTCTGCCGGTATCTCGTAATTTCAGTTAACGAATTTCGCTGTTGAGGCAGGAAACTATGACATCTATAAATGACTCTACCCTTATGCCCGCTGCGCTGCGCGATACCCGACGCATCAACCAGTTTGTTTCTGTTGCGGCTGCCGTAGCCGGCTTACTGTTCGGACTGGATATCGGCGTTATCGCCGGCGCACTGCCCTTTATTACCGACCACTTCACGCTGAGTAACCGCCTTCAGGAGTGGGTGGTGAGCAGCATGATGCTGGGCGCAGCCATCGGCGCGCTGTTTAACGGCTGGCTCTCGTTCCGTCTCGGGCGTAAATACAGCCTGATGGTCGGGGCGATCCTGTTCGTTGCCGGCTCCATCGGCTCGGCGTTTGCCACCAACGTTGAAGTGCTGCTGCTCTCCCGCGTGCTGCTGGGCGTGGCGGTGGGCATCGCGTCCTACACTGCGCCGCTGTACCTCTCCGAAATGGCGAGCGAGAACGTGCGTGGTAAAATGATCAGCATGTACCAGCTGATGGTGACGCTCGGGATCGTGCTGGCGTTCCTGTCGGACACTTACTTCAGCTACAGCGGCAACTGGCGGGCAATGCTTGGCGTACTGGCGCTGCCTGCGCTGGTGCTGATTGTGTTAGTTATTTTCCTGCCGAACAGCCCGCGCTGGCTGGCGCAAAAGGGGCGTCACGTGGAGGCGGAAGAGGTGCTGCGCATGCTGCGCGACACGTCCGAAAAAGCGCGTGAAGAGCTGAACGAGATCCGCGAAAGCCTGAAGCTGAAGCAGGGCGGCTGGTCGCTCTTCCGGGCTAACCGCAACGTGCGCCGCGCGGTGTTCCTCGGCATGCTGCTGCAGGCGATGCAGCAGTTCACCGGTATGAACATCATCATGTACTACGCGCCGCGCATCTTCAAAATGGCCGGTTTCACCACGACCGAGCAGCAGATGATCGCCACGCTGGTGGTGGGGCTGACCTTTATGTTCGCAACCTTCATCGCGGTGTTCACCGTTGATAAGGCCGGACGCAAACCGGCGCTGAAAATTGGCTTTAGCGTGATGGCGCTCGGCACGCTGATCTTAGGCTACTGCCTGATGCAGTTCGATAACGGCACGGCGTCCAGCGGCCTCTCCTGGCTCTCCGTTGGCATGACCATGATGTGCATTGCCGGTTATGCAATGAGCGCAGCGCCGGTGGTGTGGATCCTGTGCTCTGAAATTCAGCCGCTGAAATGCCGCGACTTTGGCATTACCTGTTCCACCACCACCAACTGGGTGTCGAACATGATCATCGGTGCGACCTTCCTGACGCTGCTGGATGCGATTGGCGCGGCGGGCACCTTCTGGCTCTATACGGTGCTGAACGTGGCGTTTATCGGGGTGACCTTCTGGCTGATCCCGGAAACCAAAGGCGTGACGCTGGAGCATATTGAACGCAGGCTGATGAGCGGGGAGAAACTGCGTAATATCGGCTTGTGATTTATCCCCCTCACCGTGACCCTCTCCCCAATGGGTTGAGGGTTCCCCACAAAACAATGCCTGCACGGAGGACCCCCTCTCCCTTGAGGGTGTACGGTCCGGGGACATGGTAGACAGGTGTTCGGGGACATGGTGAACACTTTTTAACATCCTTTACCCATGGTGATCGACTTTTTCTTCAGGTCGATCACCCCCACTTTCGTGCTGTACCACCACACCTCGTAGCGGCCGTCTTCCTGCATCTCCTTCAGCCCGACCCGTTCTCCCCTGAACGCCTTGCCTGCGCTCAGACTTACCCCTTTCACGCTCAGCTTTCCGCTGATATCCACTTTCCTGACCATCACGCCCTCGTCGTATTCCGGGGGCGGTGTGTTGCCGCTGTACTGCCGTGCAGACGGCTTATACCGCGAGCCCGGTACCGCCATATCCAGCGCCTCATGCGGGCGTTCAAGGTTATAGACCGTCCGCCAGTGGTCGAAGGCGCGCTGCAGTTCGCCCTCGTTCGCGAACCACTTCCCCTGCAGCACCTCCGTCTTCAGGCTGCGGTGAAAACGCTCCAGCTTGCCCTGCGTCTGCGGATGATACGGCCGGGAGTGCCCCACCCGGATACCATGGCGCATCAGCCACAGCTCCAGCGCCGTCCAGGTGCCGGTGGTATCTCCCCACGGGGCGCCGTTGTCCATTGTCATCCGGTCCGGCAGGCCGTAGCGTTCAAACACGCTGACCAGCAGCTGCTGCACGGTCTCGCGCCGTTCATCGGTACAGTGCGCCAGGCACAGGGAAAAACGGGAGTGGTCGTCCAGCAGGGTGAGCGGATGGCAGCGGCCACCGCCAAAGGGAAAGTGGCCCTTAAAATCCATCTGCCAGAGGCGGTTCGGCGCGTCATGTTCGAACCGCCCCGTGGCGGGAATGCCCGGTGAAGTGCCCGGCAGCAGACCATGGCGGGCCATAAGGTTATGGACGGTGCTGAAGGCGGGCATAGTGTGCCCCTGGTCTTCGAGCCAGTGCTTTATCTTGCGCGCGCCCCAGCGTTGATGGCGGTCATGGCCATACGCAGCAGGGCAGTGATGTCGTCAGATGAGCGGTTCGGGGAATGGTGCGGTATGCGCGGGCGGTCCTGAAGGCCGGAGGCACCTTCCTCTCCCCAGCGGCGAAGCCACTTGTAGCCGGTGGCAGGTGAAATGCCAAAGTGACGGCAGAGGGAACGGATGTTCGCCCCGTCCTGCGAGGCGAACAAAACAAACTCGGTACGTAATGACATGGTATCTCTCGCATCCCAGGGCATAAGCGACTCCATAAGCGGGTTCTTATGCCTTAGTTGTAAGTGTCTACCATGTCCCCGAACAAGTGTTCACGATGTCCCCGGACCGTACAAGGGAGAGGGCTGGGGTGAGGGGGAACATATGGCTGTTGAGGTAATTCCGTTCACGTTATGTTCCTTGCTACTCTGTAACGACATGACCGGTGAACGTGCCAGGGTGGCTCAGTCGCCACCACCCTGGCGACCCGGGCTCCCGGCGGTAAATCGCCGCTTCGCGGTGCCCTCGGCTTATTCCTTCCGGCTTATCGGGTACGGGCGGAGGCAACGTCCCTGTAAATTCCGCCCTCTCGGCGCATCCCTGCGCCTCGCCCCGGCCTGCAGGAAACGCCTCAGCGATTTACAGCCGGACCAGGGCATCGCTGACAGCCCTCAGTCATTCAGAAAACAACATTATTGCTTCTGCATAAAAAAATTACTGGGGATCCCTCGGCCCCAAGTGGAGAGGGAACTGTCCGGTGCGGTAGACGGCCTTAGCGCATCGCGCGTCTCAAAATACGCTCTGCCTGACGCTGGAAGTCCGCGGCAGTCTCTTCCACGGTTTTCTGTCCATAGTCGATATACTGCAACGAGGTGCCGAACTGCGCCACAATCTGCGGGTCGTCAAAGTAAGGTGAGACGGTGAGTTTTGCAGGCAGCGACTGCGCCAGACGCAGGCCCGCCACGGAAGGATCGTCCTCTTTGATGGTGCCGTCTTCGGTCAGATACTGCACCGCCACCTTGCTCAGCGGTACGCCGCGCTCCAGACCCAGCGTATCCACTCCCTCCTTGCTGTTCAGCAGGAAGTTAATCAGCTTCGCTGCCGCTTCCGGGTTTTTGGTTGATTTCCCGATCGACAGCATCTGCGCCGGTTTGAAGAACAGGCCCGCGTCGGTGGCGCCCGGCAGCATGGGGTAGCTGCCCAGCACCAGCTTCGCCGGTGGCTTCAGGTTGTCGGAATATTTGTTAATCGTGGAGTTCCACATGTAGGTGCCGCCCCATTCGCCCTGGATCCACGGCTTCATCTCATACATGTTGCTCTTGCCGAACGAGGCATAGTATTTGGTGTCCGGCATCACGTGGCTGTCGATCAGCTTTTTGTAGGTCTGGAAGAACTCCACCCACTGCGCTTTGGTGTAGCTGAACTTTTTGGTTTTCTCGTCCACGGCGGGGATGTTGTACTTCTGGATCATGTACGAGTTCAGCAGCGCCAGCGTATCCTGGTGCTCCAGAATGACCGGGTAGTACTGCTTGCCGAGCTTGCTTTCGAAGGTCTTACCGGCAGCCATCAGCTCGTCCCAGGTTTTCGGGTAGGCAATGCCCGCTTTTTTCCAGGTCTCGTCGTTGAAGTAGAACACGCGCGCGGTAACCGAAATCGGAATGCCGTTGAGTTTGCCGTTAACGGTGGTGGTTTGCAGCTCTTTCGGATCGAACTGCGACAGGTCGATAACGTCCTTCATCTTGTTCAGATCGTAGAAGCCGTCACCGGTTTTGGAGAAGATCGGCAGCCAGTTCCAGTTAGTCTGCATCACGTCCGGCTCGGTGCCGCCCGCAATCTGGGTCGTCAGGCGGGAGAGATGGCCGTCCCAGCCGGTATACTCGGCCTTCACGTTAATGTCCGGGTTCTGCTTATGGAACTCTTCCAGCGCTTTCAGGGTGACCTGGTGACGGCCATTGCCGCCCCACCAGGACATCCGAAGGTCCACGTTCTGCGCCATCGATGGCAAAGCGGTAAGGCCCAGGGTGGCGGAGATTGCTGCGCTTAAAAGCACTTTTTTCATTTTTATCACTCCATCAGAGAGAGAGGTTCTGTTCGGTTTTAGCGTCAAAAATATGACATTTGTTCATATCAAACGTGAAATACACCTGACGGTGAAGGCCTTTATCAATCATTGGCTTAGCTTCATCGGAAGGGATTCGGGCGGTCAGTTCGTAATCCGCGACCTTCAGGTAGACAAAAAATTCGTGGCCCATATTCTCAACGCGCACCATCTCGCCGCTGCAGCCGCCGTCCGGGAACGGCGCGTCGGAGAGCGACACAAACTCCGGGCGCACGCCGTAGAAGATCTCCTGGCCGACGTAATCTGAGACCTTCTCCTGCTGTTCCGCGCTTAGCGGCATGGTTTCATCGCCGATGGCGATGTGCAGCTGTCCCGCTTTTTCCACCAGCTGGCTTTTGCGAATGTTCATCTCCGGCGCGCCGATGAAGCCCGCCACGAACATGTTCTTCGGCTTGTGGTAAAGGTTGTCCGGCGTATCCACCTGCATGATGTGGCCGAGCTTCATCACGCAGATGCGGTCGCCCATGGTCATCGCTTCGGTCTGGTCGTGGGTGACGTACACGGTGGTCGCCGGTTTGCCGGATTTCTTCAGCTGCTTGTGCAGGTCGGAGATGCGGATACGCATTGAGGCGCGCAGCTTGGCGTCGAGGTTAGAGAGCGGCTCGTCGAACAGGAAAACGTCCGGCTTTTTCACAATCGCGCGGCCGACCGCCACGCGCTGCGCCTGGCCGCCGGAGAGCTGGCGCGGCAGGCGGTCCAGCAGCTCTTCCAGCTCCAGAATTTTGGCGGCCTCATTCACCTGGGCCTCGATCCGATCTTTCGGCAGCTTGCTCAGCTTGAGGCCAAAGGCCAGATTCTCGCGCACCGTCATGTGCGGGTAGAGCGCATAGTTCTGGAACACCATCGCAATCCCGCGCTCTTTCGGGGCGAGGTTGTTTACAATCCTGTCGCCGATTCGCACTTCGCCGCCGCTGATGGTTTCCAGCCCCGCCAGCATGCGCAGGGTGGTGGATTTGGCGCAGCCGGATGGCCCCACGATCACCATGAATTCCCCTTCAGCGATCTTAAGATCGATAGCGTGCACCGCTTTAAAACCGTTGGAGTAGACCTTTTCCAGCTTGTTGAAAATAACTTCAGCCATGATTTTTTCCTCTTAACCTTTAATTCCGCTGCTGGTGACGCCCTGTACGAAGTAGCGCTGTGCCAGGAAGAAGACAATGATGGATGGCAAAATGGAGATGCTCGCCATTGCCAGAATTTCGTTCCACGGCGCGCCTTCGGTGACGTCGATAGACATTTTCAGCGCCAGCGCGATCGGGTATTTATCCACGCTGTAGACGTAAATCAGCGGCCCGATAAAGTCGTTCATGGACCACATGAACTGGAACAGGGCGACGGAGATAATGGCCGGTTTCAGGATCGGCACCACCACGTACCACAGCACCTGAATAGAGTTGCAGCCGTCAATCTGTGCGGCTTCTTCCATGTCGCGCGGCACGCCGCGCAGGAACTGGATCAGCATGAAGACGAAGAACCCCTGCGTGGCGAAGGCCAGCGGCAGGTACAGCGGCATATAGCTGTTCAGCATGCCCATTTCACGGAACATCAGGTACTGCGGGATAAGCAGCACGGTGCTGGGCAGCAGCATGGTGGTGATGAGCGTGGCGAACCAGAATTTCTTCCACGGGATCTCAAAGCGCGCAAAGCCATACGCCACGATAGTGGAGGAGATAATGGTCAGGATCACCTTCGGGATCACGTACTTAAAGGTGTTCAGCATGTAATGGCCGAAGTTGTACTCGGTTCCGGTTTTCCAGCCGTTCACAAAGCCATCCCAGGTGGCGTGCGCGGGCCACAGGCTGAGGGTGGTAAAGATCTCGTGGTTCGGCTTGAACGACGCCGAGAACATCCACACCAGCGGGTAGAGCATCAGCAGGCCGACAAACAGCAGGATCGCATAGCGAATACTGGCGTTGATTTTCTCTCTGCGCAGCGTGCGGGCCACTTCGCGTTCGGCAACGCCGCGTGCCGTGGAGAGTTGTTGAATATCAGCCATTTTTGCCTCCTTTATCGGCGGAGTAGAACACCCAGTATTTCGACGACTTAAAGGCGATACCGGCAAAGACGGCTACCACCAGGAACAGGACCCACGCCAGCGCCGCGCCGTAACCCATATCGAAATACTTAAACGCGGTATCGTAGATATAGAGCGAGAACAGGTAGGTTGAGTAGGTCGGTCCGCCGCCGGTGATGACGTATGGCCCGGTAAATTCCTGGAACGCCTGCGTGGTCTGCATGATGAAGTTGAAGAAGATCACCGGCGTAATCAGCGGCACGGTCACCTTCATGAACATTTGCCATTTTGAGGCACCGTCGATCATTGCCGCTTCATACTGGGACTGCGGTACGTTTTGCAGCGCGGCCAGGAAGATGACCATCGCGGAGCCAAACTGCCAGACGCGCAGCAGGGTAACGGACATCAGCGCCAGCGACGGTTCGCCCAGCCAGTTCACCGGGTCGAAACCAAATACGCCAATAAAGCTGTTCAGCAGACCGTCTATCGCAAATAAGGCGCGCCACAATACGGCAATGGCGACGGAGCTGCCGAGGATCGACGGAATATAGTAGGCGGTTCGGAAAAAGCCGATGCCGCGTAATTTAAAGTTCAGAACAAAGGCAATACCTAATGCAAACGCGAGCTTTAGCGGAATAGTTAAAAATACGTAGGCAAAGGTCACACCCATGGATTTCCAGAAGAGCGTGTCCTCGGTAAACATGTAGCGATAGTTTTCAATGCCGTTAAACACCGGCGGGCTCATCAAATCGTAATCCGTAAAGCTGAGGAAAAACGAAGAGACAAAGGGGAATGCCGTAAAGAGTATCAACCCGATAATGTAGGGTGATATCCACGCGAGCCCCAGCAGCTTGTTTTCATTCATATATACCTACCTGGCAATCAATGGTTTAAAACGGAATCTGCTCTGTTACATCTCCCCAGGCCTTATTTGTGAGGCATAGGGGCTGAAATTCAGGGTGCTGCTTCTGGCAATAACGTAATGAGATTTTGTTTTTTAACGCTTTTTTGGTGTGATGCTTGCTTCGGACGCCTCGGGTTTCAAAAGAGGCGAACCGGTGTTCTTGAATATTAAAACGTCGTTTTATTTTATATTATTGCGATTTGTTTCCGCGTCATTCGCTTAATGATGGAAATGTGATCGGTGTCGAAACGGTGTTTCAATATAGTGAGGTGGGTGGCATTTTTGACGTTTTTCCGCGCGGTTGCCGCAGACGATGGAGAGAGGGGGAACGGCGCTTAAGTGAAGCCAAACATGGCTATAGTCACGGTAGGTGGCTAACTACCAAATCTGATAGCAGGTCTACAGATGTACCATTTCGGCATTCAGATAATTCTTACTTTCTTGTATGATTCGGTAAACCGGAACCTGTCAGGCAGAATTTCACTGCATCATTAGAAGAAGAACAGTTATGTCAGCAATGGATTTCAAAAAACATACGGATCTCGATTTTCCTCAATACGCTCCCCCGGCGGTAACCGCTAAAGAAATAGATCTTCTGGGCCTGCTGGACGTTCTGCTGGCGGCAAAAAAACGAATCATCACCATCGCGTTCGCATTTGCGCTGGTCGGTCTCGCTATCGCCTTTCTGATGCCGCAAAAATGGACCAGTAAAGCGGTGATCACCCCGGCGGAACAGACGCAGTGGAGCTCGCTGCGCCAGATGATGGTTGCGCTACAGGTGCTTGACGTGGACGTGAAGGTCTCTCGCTCGGACGTGTTTAATCAGTTTATCAAAAAGTTTCAGTCGCAGTCCCTGCTCGAAGAGTATATGAAGAGCTCACCGTACGTGATGGCTCAGCTCGATGGCGCCCAGGTTGACCCGCTGGAGCTGCACCGTGCGGTGGTCAGCATCTCCGAAAAAATGAAGGCAACCGATAACACCCTGGAAAAAAATGCCGATAAAGCGCCGTACCTCTCCTGGACGTTGAGCTTTACCGCCCCAACGGCGGAAGACGCGCAGAAGGTTCTGGACGGGTACATTCACTACATATCCGGCATCGTTGAGCAGGAGACCATGCAGAACATCCGCGATCAGCTGCTTCTGAAAACCCGAACGGTGGAGCAGCAGCTGGAGCTGGATCGCGTGCGGTTGACCAATATCCACAATACGAACCTGCAGCGCCTGAACTACTCGCTGGAGGTAGCGAACGCGGCGGGGATCAAAAAGCCGGTGTACAGCAACGGACAGGCGGTAAAAGACGATCCGGATTACTCCGTCGCCCTCGGCGCGGACGGGATTGCCCAGAAGCTACAGATCGAGAAAAATCTGAAGGACGTTTCCGAGCTGAATGCCGATTTCCAGAACCGTGAATACTACCTGGCACAGCTGCAAAAGCTGTCCTTCAAGGATGTGAGCGTTGAGCCATTCAAGTATCAGCTCTCTCCATCAATGCCGGTGAAAAAAGATGGCCCGGGCAAAGTCCTGATCGTCCTTCTGGCGGGTATGCTGGGTGGACTGTTTGCCTGCGGCAGCGTGCTGCTGCGCGAGGCAATGAGCGCCCGCACTCCGCTGCCGGCGCCGCTTTCTGAGGCGGTAACGGAATAACGGCCAAAAAAGGCGCTCACCGGGCGCCTTTTTTTATTTCAGGAAATCTTCGCGCACCGGCGTAAAGGTATCCAGCAGCGTGCCGGGCTTCAGGCAGACGCAGCCGTGCATTACGTGCGGTTCTTTATAGAGCGTGTCGCCCGCCGTCACCACGTGCTTCTCTTCGCCAATCGTAAACTCAAACTCGCCCGAGAGAACGTAGGTGAGCTGCTCATGAGGATGGTTGTGCATCGGGCCAATCGCCCCCTGCTCAAAATTCACCTCCACGGCCATCATCTTGCCGTCGTGCGCCAGAATACGACGCGTCACGCCATTCCCCAGATCCTCAAGCGTGGTCTCTTTATGGAATATAAACATCTCTTTGCCCCGTTAAGTAATGAAACATTGTTTCATTTAACTTATCTCAGCCGTGGATAAAAGGAAACGGCTAGCCAAATAACTGGAAAGGCGATCACAAGTTTGCTTCACTGGGTGAAACGAACGGGAGGAAAAATGAAAACGATCGGTCTGTTAGGGGGAATGAGCTGGGAATCAACCATCCCGTACTACCGCCTGATTAATGAGGGCGTTAAGCGGCGTCTGGGCGGGCTGCATTCTGCCAGCCTGCTGCTGCACAGCGTGGATTTCCACGATATAGAAGCCTGCCAGTCCAGCGGGGAGTGGGACAAGGCCGGAGGAATGCTGGCCAATGCCGCGCTCGGGCTGGAGCGGGCGGGGGCACAGGGGATTTTGCTGTGTACCAACACCATGCACAAGGTGGCGTCGCACATTGAAAACCGCTGCTCGCTGCCGTTTTTACATATCGCGGATGCCACCGGGCGTGCCATTGTAGCCGCCGGCATGACGCGCGTGGCGCTGCTGGGCACGCGCTATACCATGGAGCAGGATTTTTATCGCGGGCGGCTGAGCAGTCAGTTCGGCATTGAAAGCCTGATCCCGGACGAGGCTGACCGGGCGCGCATTAACCAGATTATTTTTGACGAGCTCTGCCTGGGCACCTTCAGCGAACGCTCCCGCGCCTATTATGTCAGCGTCATCGAAAAGCTGGCGCAGCAGGGGGCGGAAGGGGCGATCTTCGGCTGTACCGAAATCGGCCTGCTGGTGCCGGCCGCGCAAAGCCCGATCCCGGTATTCGATACCGCCGCCATCCATGCCGCCGATGCGGTGGAGTTTATGCTGTCAGAGGACGTTTTGCAGGTCAGGTAAGCGAAGCGCCACCTGGCGGGCATGGGCAATTAAATGGTCGGTAAACGCCTCTACCAGCGCAGATGCCGGACGGTGCAGCGGGCGGATCAGGCTCACGGTAAACGGAACGGAAACGCTAAACCGGCGCAGGACAACCCCGCTGCTGGCGTAATCCATAGCCGTAAGCGGGTTTACCACTGAAATACCAACGCCCGCGCGCACCATCGCGCAAATCGAGGCGGCGCTGTGCGTCTCCACCACCATCCGCCGCTTCACCTGATGTTCGGCAAACAGGCCGTCCAGCAGCTGCCGGTAGCTGTCGGTCTGCGACAGGCTGATGTAGTTCTCACCGTGAAAATCCGCCGGGGTCAGCACCGCTTTGCGGGCAAGCGGGTGGCTGGCGGGCAGTACGCAGACCTCATCCAGCGACAGCAGCTCCGTGCGTTCCGTACCCGCTGGCGTGACGAGGGTTTCGGTCAGACCTAAATCGTGGCGCTGGGCTGATAGCCACTCTTCCAGCAGAGGCGACTCCTGCGGCACGATGGTAAGACTGACCTGCGGGTAGCGGGCCAGAAACGGCGCTAACAGCACCGGCAGAAACGACTGGGAAAAGACCGGCAGGCAGACGATGGACAGTTCGCCCTGGCGGAACTCCCTCAGGCTTTCCGCCGCGCTCACGATCCTGTCCAGCCCGTACCAGGAGCGCTGTACCTCCTCAAACAGACGCAGCCCCTGAACCGTCGGATGCAGCCTGCCGCGCGCGCGCTCAAACAGCTTCAGGCCCAGCACTTTCTCAAAGCGGGCCAGCTCGCGGCTGACCGTCGGCTGCGAGGTATGCAGCATCTGCGCGGCTTCGGTGAGGTTGCCGGTGGTCATCACCGCATGGAAAATCTCGATATGACGTAGGTTAACGGCGGGCATAGGGCACCTGATGGCTGAGCGTTATCCATATCATTTTTGCATAGACTCACGATAAAACGATATTTTTTATTCTCTTCAGGCTGTGGCGTAATGACAAAAACACAGCTTTACGGATTTACGGAGACTACCATGCCGCGCCCGCTCAACCAGACCGATACCGATTTAAACGCCGATAACCTGCTGCGCCTGCCTGCCGAATTTGGCTGCCCGGTGTGGGTCTACGACGCGCAGATTGTCCGCGAGAAGATCGCCGCGCTGCATCAGTTTGACGTGGTGCGCTTTGCGCAGAAGGCCTGCTCCAATATTCACATCCTGCGCCTGATGCGCGAGCAGGGCGTTAAGGTTGATTCCGTATCGCTGGGTGAAATCGAGCGCGCGCTGGCGGCCGGGTTTGATCCACTGGCCGACAGCGACGCGATCGTCTTTACCGCCGACCTGATTGACGACGCCACGCTGGCGCGCGTGCACGAGCTGCAGATTCCGGTCAACGCCGGCTCGGTGGATATGCTGGAACAGCTTGGTCAGGTTTCCCCTGGCCATCGCGTCTGGCTGCGCATTAATCCGGGCTTTGGTCACGGTCACAGCCAGAAAACCAACACCGGGGGCGAAAACAGCAAGCACGGGATCTGGTATGCCGATATGCCCGCCGCCCTTGAGGTATTGCAGCGCTATAACCTGAAGCTGGTGGGGATCCACATGCACATCGGTTCCGGCGTTGATTACGCACATCTTGAGCAGGTCTGCGGCGCGATGGTGCGCCAGGTTATCGACTTTGGTCAGGATCTGGAGGCGATCTCCGCCGGTGGCGGTCTCTCGATCCCCTACCGCGAAGGGGAAGAGGCGATCGACACGGATCACTATTACGGGCTGTGGAGCGCCGCGCGCGACAGCATCGCCGCCCATCTGGGCCATCCGGTGAAGCTGGAAATTGAGCCGGGTCGATTCCTGGTTGCCGAAGCCGGGGTGCTGGTGGCGCAGGTGCGTAGCGTGAAGGAGATGGGAAGCCGTCACTTTGTATTAATTGATGCAGGCTTCAACGACCTGATGCGTCCGTCCATGTACGGCAGCTATCACCATATTACGGCGCTGGCCGCCGATGGCCGCGATCTGGTCAACGCGCCGCGCATCGAGACCGTGGTTGCCGGCCCGCTGTGTGAATCCGGTGACGTCTTTACCCAGCAGGAGGGCGGCAAAGTGGAGACCCGTTCGCTGCCCGAGGTGAAGCCGGGAGATTACCTGGTGCTGCACGATACCGGCGCGTACGGCGCGTCCATGTCGTCAAACTACAACAGCCGCCCGCTGCTGCCGGAAGTGCTGTTTGATAACGGCGCGGCGCGGCTGATTCGCCGTCGCCAGACCATTCAGGAGCTGCTGGCCTTAGAGCTGGTCTGATTAAACCAGGGGCCCGTTGTCACGGAGTCACGCAACACCAGCGTGCCGGTGAACGGCGGGATGGCCTCTACCGGCTGGTTTTTTGCCAGCCGGATCGCCTGGTCGATGGCCGTGACGATCATGCTGTCGATCGGCAAATACACCGACGACAGCGCCGGCTCCAGCCACTTCGCGCTGGGGGCGTCGTCAAAGCCAAACAGCGAAATATCCTGCGGGATCTTAAGCCCGGCCTGGTGTAATGCTTTGGAGGCGCCAAGCGCCATATCATCGTTACAGGCAAACAGGGCGCTGAACGGCGTCTTCTCTGCAATCAGCTCTTTGCACAGCTCGTAGCCCCGCGTCATTCCTGCATCGCCGTATTTAATCCGCCGCTCGTCCAGGCGAATGCCGTGCTTCTCCAGCGCCTTCCGGTAGCCCATCAGCCGCGCCTTGCCCGTCGGGGTGTGGATCGGAACGGTGATACAGGCGATCTCCCGGTGGCCCTGGCCTATCAGGTAATCCACCGCCTTGAAGGCCGCATCCTGCTGTTCGAAGAAGACGCAGCGGTCTGCCGCCTGGCTCACTTCACGGTTGATGATCACCAGCGGCGTCTGCACGCTGTCGATCAGCTTCAGGATCGTCTTTTCACTCATGTAGCGGGTGTACAGCACGATGGCGTCGCACTTGCGGTCGGCGAGCATCTGCACCGCCTGTTCTTCCTGTTCTGGCGCATCGTGGCCGTCGGTGACGATCAGCTGTTTTCCGTGCGTTTCGGTCTGCCGCGACGCCTGCTGAAGCAGCCGGCCAAAGTAAAAACCGTCAAAGGTCGAGACCACCAGACCAATGCTGTTGCTGGTCTGGTTAGCCAGCGAGCGGGCGAGAAAGTTCGGACGATAGCCCAGCTCCTCCATCGCACGGAATACCTGCTGACGCGTACTCTCTTTAACCTGACCCGTGCCGTTCAGCACGCGCGAAACGGTGGCCTTCGACACGCCCGCACGCAGTGAGACATGCAGCATTGTTGCCATTCGAAATTCCTGCTTCCACGTAATGGTGTGCAGTTTAACACAGACCATCCGGCGCATAAGCGACGCGGGGCAGGCAAAACCCCATAACGATCACGCTTTTCGGTAACGATCCGCGCCTGCGGGATAAACGTCTGCAAGTGGTATACCAAAATGGTGATAAATCACTATCTGGGATACCTGTGGCGTCGTTGGGAGCTTAATCACAGAACAAAGCGCCTACGGAAGCTATTTTTGGCATACCAATAGTATCCGGCTGTACTCCTTATCCAATAAAAGCCCTTTTACTGAGGTATCACCCTATGGCATTTCAGGAAAAACTGATCGACGCTCTGGGCAGTTTTGCCACCACGTTCAACAGCTATCGCTACATCATGGCGATCAAGTCTGCGTTTATTACCTTAATGCCGGTCATCATTGTGGGGGCGTTCTCGGTACTGATCTCCAATATGGTGCTGGATCCGAAAAACGGCCTGGCGAGCTTCGAATTCCTGTCGTTTCTCGCGGCGCTAAAGCCGATCACCAGCGCGCTCAACTACGCTACCCTGAACTTCCTCAACATCGGCGCGGTGTTTTTAATTGGCATTGAGCTTGGGCGCATCAACGGCATTAAGTCTCTGTTTCCCGGCCTGCTGGCGGTGATCTGCTTTATCTGCGTGACGCCAACGACGGTAGAAATGCTGGTGGACGGCGAGATGCACGTGGTGAAAGACGTGCTGCTGCGCCAGTTCTCGGATACCCGCAGCCTGTTCCTCGGCATGTTTATCGCCATCCTGTCGGTGGAGATCTACTGCTGGCTGGAAAACCGTAACGGCCTGAAGATCAGGATGCCGGACACCGTGCCGCCGAACGTCGCCGCATCGTTCTCGGCCCTGATCCCGGCGATTATCACCACCACCGCCATTGCCACCTTCGGCTTCGTGTTCCATCAAATTACCGGTATGTACCTCTACGACGCGGAGTACCAGGTGGTGCAACAGCCGCTGGAGCGCGTGGTGCAGAGCCTGCCGGGGATCCTGCTGCTGATGTTTGTCGCCCAGCTGTTCTGGGTGATCGGCATTCACGGCAACCAGATGATCAAGCCGATCCGCGAGCCGCTGCTGCTGGGAGCCATTACCGTTAACATGAGCGCGTTCGAGCAGGGCAAAGAGGTGCCGAACATCATCACCATGCCGTTCTGGGACGTCTATATGAGCATCGGCGGCTCCGGCCTCACCATCGGCCTGCTGATTGCGGTCATGATTGCCACCAAACGTAAGGAGATGAAGGAGATCGCCAAGCTGTCCATCGGCCCAGGGATTTTTAACATCAACGAGCCGGTGATCTTCGGTATGCCAATCATGCTCAACCCGATCCTCGCCATTCCGTTCATCATCACGCCGCTGGTGACGGGGTCTATCGGTTACTTTGCCACCGTGACCGGATTCGCCGGGAAAGCCGTGGTGATGGTGCCCTGGACCACGCCGCCGCTGATCAACGCCTGGCTGTCCACCGCGGGCTCCATGGGCGCGGTAGTCACCCAGCTTATCTGCATCGTGACCGCGGTCCTTATCTATCTGCCGTTTGTGAAGATCGCCTCACGCCGGGCAGAGCAGGCCGCGCTGCAACAAGCTACCGATAACGCATGAGGATGTGATGAGTACAAAACAGATAGCTATACCGCAGGATTTTATGCTGGGCGCGGCGGCATCGGCCTGGCAGACCGAGGGCTGGAGCGGCAAAAAGCCGGGGCAGGATTCGTGGATCGATCTCTGGTACAAAAACGATCGTCACGTCTGGCACAACGGCTACGGTCCGGCGGTGGCAACCGATTTTATCAACCGCTTTCGCGAAGACGTGGCGCTGATGAAGCAGGCGGGGCTGACGCACTACCGGACCTCAATTAACTGGTCGCGCTTTTTGACCGACTACGAGAACGCGACGGTAGACGAAGAGTACGCCGCGTATTACGACGCGCTGTTCGATGAAATGCACCGCCAGGGCATTGAGCCAATGATCTGCCTGGAGCACTACGAACTGCCTGGCGTGCTGCTGGAGAGCTACGGCGGCTGGGCGTCAAAGCACGTCGTCGACCTGTTTGTCCGCTATGCGGAAAAGGTGCTGGAGCGCTATCACCGGAAAGTCACCCGCTGGTTTACCTTCAACGAGCCGATTGTCGTCCAGACGCGGGTCTACCTCGACGCGCTGCGCTGGCCGTACGAGCAGAATACGAGTACCTGGATGCAGTGGAATCACCATAAGGTGCTGGCGACGGCCAAAGTCGTGAAGCTGTTTCGCGAGAAGGGGTATGGCGGCTCGGTGGGCTGTATCCTCAACCCCGAGGTGACCTATCCGCGCTCCCGCGCGCCGCATGACGTTCGGGCGGCGGAAAGGTACGATCTGTTCTACAACCGGGTCTTTCTCGATCCGCTGGTGCACGGGCGCTATCCCGCAGAGCTTTTTACCCTGCTGGAGCAGCACCAGGTGCCGTGGGACTATACCGCCGACGAGCTGGCGCTGATTGCCAACAACACCGTCGACGAGCTGGGCATCAACCTTTATTACCCGCACCGCGTTAAAGCGCCGTCCCGCGCCTGGCATCCGGAGACGCCGTTCCACCCGGCGTACTACTACGAGCCGTTCGAGCTGCCCGGACGGCGGATGAACGCCTCCCGCGGCTGGGAGATCTATCCGCGCATCATTTACGACATGGCGATGCGGATCAAAAACGACTATCGCAACATCGACTGGTTTGTGGCGGAAAGCGGAATGGGCGTGGAGAACGAAGCGCAGTTCCGCAATCGCGACGGCGTTATTGATGACGGCTACCGCATCGCGTTTATCGGCGAACATCTCTACTACGCGCTGCTGGCGCGGGAGGAGGGGGCGAACTGTCGCGGCTATATGCTCTGGGCCTTCACGGATAACGTCTCGCCGATGAACGCGTTTAAAAACCGCTACGGGCTGATTGAGATAGACCTTGATAACCATCGCGCCCGGCGGGCAAAAAAATCGGCGTCCTGGTTCCGTCAGCTGCGCGATGAGCGCGTGCTTACGCTCAGGGTTGACGATGAATGGAAGTAAGCCTTCTGGTAAAATAGCGCACAAACTGGCCGGGAGGACGCCCGGCCCGCGCATTAACTGAAAAACACAGGTGAAAACGTGGATAAGGCTGTCATCCTGCCGGAAAAAAAACAGTACCAGGAAATTGGCGAGGATCTGCGGGCGCAAATTATCCAGGGGCACTATCCCGTTGGATCGCGCCTGCCGCCGGAGCGCAATATTGCCGAAACCTATGGCGTCAGCCGCACCATCGTGCGAGAGGCGCTGCTGATGCTAGAGCTTCAGGGGACGGTAGATATTCGCCAGGGGTCTGGCGTTTACGTGATGCGCATCCCGGAGGAGCACGAAAACGAGGAAGAGCGTTTTCTGAACAGCGACGTCGGTCCGTTTGAAATTCTCCAGGCACGCCAGCTGCTCGAAAGCAACATTGCTGCCTTTGCCGCAAAAATGGCGACGCGCGCCGACATTGATAACCTGCGCCGCATCATCGAGCAGGAGCAGCGGGCGATTGCCACCGACGACCGCAGCCAGGACAACAACAAGATGTTTCACCTGGTGCTGGCGGGAGCCACGCAAAACCAGATGCTGCTGGCGACCGTGGAGAGCGTCTGGCACCACATGGACAGCAGCCCGCTGTGGCAGCAGTTTAACGGACACATCGCCAGCCGCGCCTGGCGCCTGAAGTGGCTCGGCGACAGGCAAACCATCCTTGCCGCGCTCCGCCGTCGCGACGTGATGGGCGCCTGGCAGGCGATGTTCCAGCATCTTGAAAACGTCAAAAAGAGCCTGCTTGAGCTGTCGGACGAAGACGCGCCGGATTTTGACGGCTTTCTCTTCGAATCGGTACCCATTTTCCAGGGGAAGCTGGTGTGACTATTCTGCCGCTTTACGCTGCGCCGCAGTTCACGGAGCAGGTTATCGACTGGATATGGGCCGCCTTTGGCGAGGGGCTGCCGCGAGGGTTTTTCCGGAGCATTGTTGAACACAGCAGGACGCCGGGCGCGCTACCTCTCACCTTTATTGCGGTTGAAAACAACCGCCTGCTTGGCACCGTTGGGCTGTGGCGTTGCGATTTGATCTCCCGGCAGGATCTTTACCCGTGGCTGGCCGCGCTGTATGTCGATGAGGCCGCCCGGGGAAAAGGGCTGGCGGGAAAGCTTCAGGAACACGTCATTGGCTATGCCCGATGCGCCGGGTATCAGGAGCTTCATCTCTGGTCCGCCTGCCGCGACTTCTACGAACGTTACGGCTGGCGCTACGTCGGCGATGCGCTGGAATACCCGGATAAAACCGTCTATCTCTATCGCTATTCGCTCGATGCGTCCGCGGGCGGCACCACCGAGTGACGGCGCACCAGGGTCGGGCTGAACAGATGCGTAATGTCCGGTGGCGGGCGATGCTCGGCCAGCGCTAACGCCAGCTCCGCCGCCTGCGTTGCCATGGTCACAATCGGATAGCGAACGGTGGTCAGGCGAGGGCGAACGTAGCGGGACACCAGCACATCATCAAAGCCAATCAGCGAAATTTCTGCCGGAACGTCTATCCCGTTATCATTTAGCACGCCCATCGCGCCTGCGGCCATGGAATCGTTATAGCTGGCAACGGCGGTGAAATTTCGCCCGCGGCCCAGCAGCTCCGTCATCGCCTGCTCGCCGCCGCTCTCATCGGGTTCACCGTAGGCCACAAGACGATCGTTGCACGGCAAACCGGCCTCGCGCAGCGCGTCGTAATAGCCCTGAAGGCGATCTTCCGCATCGGAGATCGGGTGGTTCGAGCACAGATAGCCGATTCGGGTATGGCCCTGCTGGATAAGATGGCGGGTGGCGAGCCATGCGCCGTAACGGTCGTCGAGCGCCACGCAGCGCGTTTCAAAACCGGGAATAATACGGTTGATAATCACCATTCCCGGCATTTGTTTCATCAGGTGAATCAGCTCGGCATCGGGGATCATTTTGGCATGAACCACCAGCGCTGCGCAGCGGTGGCGGATCAGCTGCTCGATGGCCTGGCGCTCTTTTTGTTCGTTGTGGTAGCCATTGCCAATCAGCAGAAAATTACCGGTGTGATACGAGACTTGCTCCACGGCTTTGACCATCGCGCCAAAAAAAGGGTCGGACACGTCGCCCACCACCAGCCCGATGGTTTCCGTTGACTGCTGGGCGAGGGCGCGCGCGTTGGCGTTAGGGTGATAATTCAGGTTTTCCATGGCGTCCTGAACGGCCTGGCGCGATGCGTCACTGGCTTTAGGAGAGTTGTTGATCACGCGGGAGACGGTCGCGACGGACACGCCGGCCAGACGAGCCACATCCTTAATTGTCGCCATTTAACACCTTCTTATTGGGGTAAGCGTTTACACACTACCTAGTGTTGCGGAAAAGCGGCGCGCATTCAAGGGGAGCGGTCTAGCGCAGTCCACAAACGTGATGCAGAACATCCCTCACCGTGTAATCGTTACACGGCCAGTCATGTCTGAATAATGACAGTCTGAACCTTTAGTTACACTTTGCCTCAGGCTGTTGCGATTGTCCGTTAGCGCCGAAGCACCGCGAATTGATAGAGTCGAGATCCCAGAGGTATTGATAGGTGGAATCAGCTTCGGTTGATTAACACGATTTACACCAGCCTGCGTTCTACGCAGGTTTTTTTTTGCCTGTAAGTTCAACCTGTAACAGCAAAAGAGAATATTCACACCTGGTTGCACTTCGGCTCATTCCCTTGCGTTTTCCCGCTGGCGAAGCCCGCCGCCTGGAGCCACAATCAAGATCCCAGAGGTATTGATTGGTGAGAATTCTTAGTACGTTTTCGTACTCTTCTCTTGCACCAACCTGCGCGGATGCGCAGGTTTTTTTTCGTCTCTGCTTTTGCTATCGCTCCCTTACTACTTCTCGTGTAATCTGCCACCATTTATACCTTTCACACTGGCTGGCAAAGGGAGTTGAAATGCTTTTTGGGTTCTTCCGTACGCTGTTTCGTGTCCTGTTTCGCATCCGCGTAACGGGCGACGCGCAGGCACTCTATGGCGAGCGTGTTCTCATCACGCCGAATCACGTTTCGTTTCTTGATGGCGTACTGCTGGCGCTGTTTTTGCCCGTACGGCCCGTTTTCGCGGTATACAGCTCCATCAGTGAAAAATGGTACATGCGTTGGCTGAAGCCGCTCATTGACTTTGTGCCGCTGGATCCCACCAAACCGATGATGATTAAACATCTGGTGCGTCTGGTTGAGCAGGGGCGTCCAGTGGTCATTTTTCCTGAGGGACGGATTTCAGTGACGGGCTCGCTGATGAAAATTTACGACGGAGCCGGTTTTGTCGCGGCGAAGTCCCGGGCCACCGTCGTGCCGATGCGCATTGATGGTGCCGAGTTGACCAGGTTCAGCCGTCTGAAAGGGCTGGTGAAGCAGCGCCTGTTCCCAAAAATTACGCTGCATATTTTGCCGCCAACCTCACTGCCGATGCCCGAGGCACCGCGCGCGCGCGACCGTCGTAAAATCGCCGGTGAAATGCTGCACCAGATTATGATGGAAGCGCGCATGGCCGTTCGCCCGCGCGAAACGCTGTATGAATCGTTGTTGTCGGCCCAGTACCGCTATGGCGCAAAGAAAAACTGCATTGAAGATATCAACTTCACGCCGGATACCTACCGCAAGCTGCTGACCAAAACGCTGTTCGTCGGGCGTATTCTTGAGAAGTACAGCCAGCAGGGTGAAAAGATTGGCCTGATGCTGCCGAATGCCGCCATCAGCGCGGCGGTGATTTTCGGCGCCGTCTCCCGGGGCCGTATTCCGGCGATGATGAACTACACGGCGGGCGTGAAAGGGCTCTCCAGCGCGATTACCGCAGCACAGATCAACACCGTCTTTACCTCCCGCCAGTTCCTGGATAAGGGCAAACTGTGGCACCTGCCGGAGCAGCTTACGCAGGTGCGCTGGGTGTTCCTGGAAGATCTTAAAGCAGACGTTACCACCGCCGATAAGCTGTGGATTTTTGCGCACCTGCTGATGCCGCGTCTGGCGCAGGTGAAACAGCAGCCGGAAGATGATGCCATCATCCTCTTTACCTCAGGCTCGGAAGGTAACCCGAAAGGCGTGGTTCACAGCCACAAAAGCATTCTGGCTAACGTCGAACAGATTAAAACCATTGCCGACTTTACCGCCAGCGATCGCTTTATGTCGGCGCTGCCGCTGTTCCACTCGTTTGGTCTGACCGTCGGTCTCTTCACGCCGCTGCTGACCGGTGCCGAAGTGTTTCTCTACCCAAGCCCGCTGCACTACCGCATCGTGCCGGAGCTGGTCTATGACCGTAACTGTACCGTGCTGTTCGGTACGTCCACCTTCCTCGGTAACTACGCGCGCTTCGCCAACCCGTATGATTTCTTCCGGGTGCGCTACGTGGTAGCTGGGGCGGAAAAATTGCAGGACAGCACCCGTCAGATCTGGCAGGACAAGTTTGGCCTGCGCATTCTGGAAGGCTATGGCGTAACCGAATGTGCGCCGGTGGTATCGATCAACGTACCGATGGCGGCAAAACCGGGTACGGTAGGCCGCATTCTGCCGGGGCTGGACGCGCGCCTGCTGGCGGTGCCGGGCATTGAGGACGGCGGTCGCCTGCAGCTTAAAGGGCCGAACGTCATGAACGGCTATCTGCGTGTGGAAAACCCGGGCGTGCTCGAAGCGCCGACGGCTGAGAACGTCAATGGCGAGACTGAAACGGGCTGGTACGACACGGGTGATATTGTTCGCTTCGACGAACAGGGCTTTGTACAGATCCAGGGGCGCGCAAAACGCTTCGCCAAGATTGCCGGTGAAATGGTCTCTCTTGAAATGGTGGAAACGCTGGCGACCGCGGTCTCTGCCGAAAAAATGCACGCGACCGTGGTGAAGAGCGATGCCAGCAAGGGCGAGGCGCTGGTGCTCTTTACCACCGACGGCGAGCTGAAGCGTGACGCACTGCTTAAGTACGCCCGCGAACACGGTATTCCCGAACTGGCGGTACCGCGCGATATTCGTTACCTCAAACAGCTTCCGGTGCTGGGCAGCGGTAAACCCGATTTCGTGACCCTTAAGGGCATGGTTGAAGAGGCGGAACAGCAAAATGCGTGAGTCAGTACACACTAACACTTCTATCTGGTCGAAAGGCATGATGGCGGTTATTGCCGCCCAGTTCCTGTCCGCGTTCGGCGACAACGCGCTGCTGTTTGCCACGCTGGCGCTGCTGAAGGCTGAGTTTTATCCCGACTGGAGCCAGCCGATCCTGCAGATGGTGTTTGTGGGTGCTTACATCGTATTTGCGCCGTTTGTCGGTCAGGTGGCGGATAGCTTCCCGAAAGGCCGGGTAATGATGTTTGCCAACAGCCTAAAGCTGCTGGGGGCGGCAAGTATCTGCTTCGGTATCAACCCGTTTGTCGGCTACACGCTGGTGGGCATTGGCGCGGCGGCCTACTCGCCGGCGAAATACGGCATTCTGGGTGAGCTGACCACCGGCGATAAGCTGGTGAAGGCCAACGGCCTGATGGAGTCCTCCACCATTGCGGCGATTCTGCTGGGATCGGTGGCGGGAGGCGTGCTGGCAGACTGGCATGTACTTGCCGCGCTGGGCATCTGTGCCCTGATGTACGGTGGCGCGGTGATCGCCAACCTGTTTATCCCCAGGCTGGCGGTGGCGCGTCCCGGGCAATCCTGGCGCTTCGGGCCTATGACCGGCAGCTTCTTCACTGCCTGCCGCGTGCTGTGGCGTAACGGTGAAACGCGCTTCTCGCTGATGGGCACCAGCATGTTCTGGGGGGCCGGCGTCACGCTGCGTTTCCTGCTGGTGCTGTGGGTCCCGGTTGCGCTGGGCATTACCGATAACGCCACGCCAACTTACCTGAATGCCATGGTCGCCGTCGGGATTGTTGTCGGGGCAGGGGCAGCGGCGAAGCTGGTCACCCTTGAAACCGTCGCGCGCTGCATGCCTGCGGGGATCCTCATCGGCGCTGGCGTTCTCTTCTTCTCCCTGCAACATGCCCTGTTGCCTGGCTATGCCCTGCTGTTACTGATCGGCATCCTGGGCGGCTTCTTTGTGGTGCCGCTGAATGCGCTCTTGCAGGAGCGCGGCAAGCAGACCGTTGGGGCGGGCAACGCCATTGCGGTGCAAAACCTCGGGGAAAACATGGCGATGCTGCTGATGCTCGGCGTTTACTCGCTGGCGGTAAAAGCGGGCGCACCGGTAGTGGCCATTGGCGTGGGGTTTGGCGCGCTGTTTGCGCTGGCGATCGCGGGGCTGTGGGTCTGGCAGCGCCGCCGCTGATCTGTGCGGTCTGATGCCCTCGACCAGACCCTCTCCCGCCGGGAGAGGGTGAAAACACAACAAACGGCAACGCGCGTTGCCGATGCTTTTATTACGGTGCCGGGTAGGTATAAACCTGATGCACCGCTTCAATCTCCGCCAACACCTCCTCGCTGAGGGTCAGGTGGAAACTCTCAATATTGGTTTTCAGCTGCTCCATGGTCGTCGCGCCCAGCAGGGTGCTGGCGACAAACGGCTGACGACGCACGAAGGCCAGCGCCATCTGCGCCGGATCGAGCCCGTGGCGCTTCGCGATATCCACATAGGCCGCAACGGCTTTTTGCGTCTGCTCGCCGCTGTAACGGGTGAAGCGGCTGAAAAGCGTGTTTCGCGCGCCGGCGGGCTTCGCGCCGTTCAGGTATTTCCCCGTCAGGGTACCGAAGCCCAGGCAGGAATAGGCCAGCAGTTCCACCTCTTCGTACTGCGTCACTTCCGCCAGGCCCACTTCATAGCTGCGGTTCAGCAGGCTATAAGGATTCTGAATGGTGACGATACGCGGCAGGTCGTGCTTATCGGCCAGATGCAGGTAGCGCATCACGCCAAACGCCGTTTCGTTGGAAACCCCGATGTAGCGGATCTTACCCGCGCGCTGGCACTCCGCGAGCGCCTCCAGCGTTTCCAGCAGGGTCACGGCCGGAGCACTTTCGTTCCACGCGTAGCCGAGCTTGCCGAAGCAGTTCGTCGGACGCTGCGGCCAGTGCACCTGATACAGATCGAGATAGTCGGTTTGCAGGCGCTTAAGGCTGGCATCCAGCGCGTCACGGATATTCTTGCGATCGAGGATCTGGTTAGGGCGGATCCCGGCATCGTTATTGCGGGAAGGGCCGCTGACCTTGGAGGCGATAACCAGCTTTTCGCGATTGCCGCGTTTCGCCAGCCAGTTGCCAACGTACGTTTCGGTAAGGCCCTGCGTTTCCGGGCGAGGAGGAACAGGGTACATCTCCGCCACGTCAATCAGGTTAATGCCCTGGCTGACCGCGTAATCAAGTTGTGCATGGGCATCGGCTTCGCTGTTTTGTTCACCAAATGTCATCGTGCCCAGCCCCAGTTGGCTGATCTCCAGAGCGCTGTGGGGGATACGGTGATAATGCATAGCCGGTTTCCTTTAAAGATATACAGACCGCGTCAGGAACCTCCCGACAAAGGAATATAAACATGGCAGAGGGAAGGCAAAAGGGGAAGGAAAAAATCAAAAAGGCCAGCAAGGTACTGACCTTTAACGGTTTATCGTTCGATAATCTGGGATACTTCGTCGCGATTGATTTGCATTTGATTGCCTTCCCGATCGCGGTAACTCACAAGGCCGGTATCGTCGTCGACTTCGGGTTTGCCATCGGTCAGGATCATGCGGCCATCCTTGGTTGACATGACATAGTCGCTGCTACAACCCGATACCGCAAACGCTAAACCGACTGCTGAGATAATTACTGCCCATTTTTTCATCGTTCTCGTCCTCACCTGGCTCGTATCAAATCATAGTGTAGTAATAACCTGATATTACGACAGGTGAAAGGGGGGAAATCTTAAAAAGCGGGAGATTATGTTAGCCGGAGCGCATAATTGGTAAAAAACTATGTTTTCAACAGGAAATGGCGTGCCAGCAGTGCTCCGGTGAAGTTCTTTTTAAGATAGAAGCCGCGCGGCAGCGTCAGGATCGGCTCGCCACGTGCGCCAACCGCTTCAGTGAGCGCTTTGCTGTTGGCGGCCTTCGGGCGCAGTTGCAGCACCTCACCATGCCGGGCGGTGATCCGCTCCACCTGTCCCAGCACGATCATGTCCATCAGCTCCTCCCAGTCCTGGGAAAGCTGCCTCTCTTCTTCTTCGTCAGGGCTCCAGAGCAGCGGAGCGCCAACGCGACGCTCTGCCAGCGGGATCTGCCTGTCGCCCTCAACGGGTACCCACAGAACCCGCTTCAGCTTATGCCTGACGTGGCTGGTTTCCCATGTCACCCCGCTGTTACCCGTTAGCGGCGCAACGCAGACGAAGGTGGTTTCCAGCGGCCTGCCCTGGGCGTCGATGGGGATAGTTTTCAGTTCAACGCCCAGCGCCGCAAAATCTTGCTCGGGCTTACTGCCCGCGCTTGCGCCCAGCCAGCGTTCCAGCAGCACGCCGATCCAGCCCTTATCGCGCTTCAGGTCGTTAGGTATCGTCAGCCCCGCCATCACCGCCAGCTCGCCCAGCGTATAGCCAGCCAGACGCTGCGCCTGCTGGAGCAGCTGGGCTTCACTGACGGGGGCACTGGGCAATGGGGCGAGCGAATGCATGTTAACAACCTTTTTGATTAAAAAATGAGCTGATATTTTATCCCTTGTGGATAGAGTTTACCTTTTTCTGAGTAAATATTCCATGTGGATGATTTTAATAATAATTTTCAGCGCTGAAAGCGTCAGGATACGGCTAAAAAATGGGTTGTTCAATTCTGGTCACTGACAATAAACAGGATCTTACACCATGTTATCCACAGAAAAATGGGATAACTGGGAATAACCCTCACTACTGTTTCAATTTACAGCCTTGACGTGCGATGAAAATCGAATTTTCACACAAATTGTGCCTAACTTATTGGCACAATCTGTGGATAAAACCGACGCTGTTCGATCTTTCATCAGTACGGGGATCTTTGATGTGACGATCGTCACGTTAATCACCTTTTCTCCCTTTTGTATGCTATCAATATTATGAAATTAAACGGATTTTTAAAAATGGCTGGCGGAGGGGATAAGGTGGTCTGAAAGGTTGTTCATCGGTAATTCCGTACTTCTTCACAACTATATCCACAGAAAAGGTGAATAAAAATGGTCTCGATCGCCTCTATCTGTTTATAACTCCCCACAAAATTGTGAGTTATTCAATTGTTATTAGGCTGCAGGCCTGTAAGAGAGTGGTTTACCGCCTCCCTGTAGTGTGAAACAATCATTCATATATCAGATTTAGTTTGGGGTAGTCCGGTGATTGATGACGATGGCTACCGCCCAAACGTAGGAATAGTAATTTGTAATCGTCAGGGCCAGGTGATGTGGGCCCGGCGATATGGTCAGCACTCCTGGCAGTTCCCGCAAGGCGGGATCAACCCAGGAGAGTCCCCAGAACAAGCGATGTACCGGGAGCTGTTTGAAGAGGTTGGTTTAAGCCGGAAAGATGTTCGCATCCTGGCGTCGACCCGCAACTGGTTGCGTTACAAGTTACCGAAACGTTTGGTGCGTTGGGACACAAAGCCGGTTTGTATCGGCCAGAAACAGAAGTGGTTTCTTTTGCAGTTGGTGGGCAACGATTCAGATATCAATATGCAAACCAGCAGCACGCCGGAGTTCGATGGCTGGCGCTGGGTAAGCTACTGGTATCCTGTTCGTCAGGTCGTGTCATTTAAGCGCGATGTTTACCGTAGGGTGATGAAAGAGTTCGCAAGTGCTGTTATGCAGCTTCAGGAGACGCCTCCTAAGCCGCAGAGCGCACCTGCCTGGCGACGTAAAAGAGGTTAAGCTACGCAAATCATGCTCACCCGCTTGCGAGAAATAGTTGAAAAGGTTGCCAGCGCGCCTCGCCTCAACGAGGCGCTAAACATTCTGGTAACGGACATCTGTCTTGCGATGGAAACCGAGGTCTGTTCGGTCTATCTGGCCGACCATGACCGACGGTGCTACTACCTGATGGCGACCCGGGGATTAAAAAAACCGCGGGGCCGCACCGTCACGCTTGCGTTTGATGAAGGTATTGTTGGGCTGGTCGGGCGACTGGCCGAGCCAATCAACCTTGCTGACGCGCAAAAACACCCCAGCTTTAAATATATCCCCTCCGTAAAAGAAGAGCGCTTCCGCGCTTTCCTCGGGGTGCCGATTATTCAGCGCCGCCAGCTGCTTGGCGTGCTCGTTGTCCAGCAGCGCGAGCTGCGTCAGTATGATGAAAGCGAAGAATCCTTCCTCGTCACGCTGGCAACGCAGATGGCCGCAATCCTCTCTCAGTCTCAGCTCGCCGCGCTATTTGGCCAGTATCGTCATACGCGTATCCGCGCGCTTCCGGCCTCGCCGGGCGTCGCCATTGCCGAAGGCTGGATGGACGCCACGCTGCCGCTGATGGAGCAGGTATACGAAGCCTCGACGCTTGATGAAGCGCTCGAGCGCGAACGGCTTACCGCCGCGCTGGAAGAGGCGGCGAATGAGTTTCGTCGCTACAGCAAACGCTTTGCCGCAGGCGCGCAAAAAGAGACGGCGGCCATTTTCGATCTTTATTCGCACCTGCTGTCCGATGCGCGCTTACGACGGGAGCTGTTCGCCGAGGTCGATAAAGGCGCGGTGGCTGAGTGGGCGGTTAAAAAGGTCATTGAAAAATTTGCCGAGCAGTTTGCGGTCCTGACGGATGGTTACCTGAAAGAGCGCGCCGGCGATCTGCGCGCGCTTGGGCAGCGTCTGTTGTTCCACCTCGATGATACCATTCAGGGTGCAAACGCCTGGCCGAACCGGTTTGTGCTGGTGGCGGACGAGCTCTCGGCGACGACGCTGGCAGAATTACCGCAGGACAGGCTGGCGGGCGTAGTGGTGCGCGATGGTGCCGCTAACTCCCATGCCGCCATTATGGTGCGCGCGCTCGGTATCCCGACCGTGATGGGCGCGGACATTCAGCCCTCCGTGCTGCACCGGCGCACGCTGGTGGTGGACGGATATCGCGGTGAATTGCTGGTGGATCCTGAGCCGGTTCTCCTCCAGGAGTACCAGCGTCTCATTAGCGAAGAGAATGAATTAAGCAAGCTGGCGGAAGATGACGTCAACCTGCCCGCGCAGCTGAAAAGCGGTGAGCGGGTAAAGGTGATGCTCAATGCGGGCTTAAGCCCCGAGCACGAAGAGAAGCTCGGCAGCCGCATCGATGGCATTGGTCTGTACCGTACCGAAATACCCTTCATGCTGCAAAGCGGCTTCCCGTCGGAAGAGGAGCAGGTCGCGCAGTATCAGGGCATGCTGCAGATGTTTAACGATAAGCCCGTTACGCTGCGTACCCTGGACGTCGGCGCGGATAAACAGCTGCCCTACATGCCCATCAGCGAAGAGAACCCCTGCCTTGGCTGGCGCGGGATCCGCATTACGCTCGACCAGCCGGAAATCTTCCTGATTCAGGTCCGGGCAATGATGCGCGCCAATGCGGCCACCGGGAACCTCAGCATTTTGCTGCCGATGGTCACCAGCATTGACGAAATCGACGAGGCGCGGCGGCTGATTGAACGAGCAGGACGCGAAGTGGAAGAGATGATCGGCTATGCGATCCCCAAACCACGTATCGGCGTGATGCTTGAAGTGCCCTCGATGGTCTTTATGCTGCCGCAGCTGGCGACCCGCGTTGATTTTATCTCCGTCGGCACCAACGACTTAACGCAATACATTCTGGCGGTAGATCGCAACAACACCCGCGTCGCCAGCATTTACGACAGCCTGCATCCGGCGATGCTTCGTGCCCTTGCGATGATAGCCCGTGAAGCCGAGCAGCATAATATCGATTTGCGCCTGTGCGGTGAAATGGCCGGCGATCCGATGTGCGTGGCGATCCTGATTGGCCTTGGCTTCCGTCACCTGTCCATGAACGGGCGTTCCGTTGCGCGCGTGAAATACCTGCTGCGTCATATCGCACATGACGATGCGCGCGAGCTGGCCGCGCGTAGCCTGGAAGCACAGCTTGCCGCCGAGGTGCGCCATCAGGTGGCTGCGTTTATGGAACGACGCGGCATGGGCGGGTTGATCCGCGGCGGCCGCTAAACCCTCTTTATCCCTCCTGTTGAATAAGAGAGACGGGGGAGGGCATCAGTATGCACCATTCCATATACACATCTTTTACATCTCAGGCGCATCCTCCGCGCCTGCCTTATGCTATTATTCGCAACTTTGGAGCACCTGCCAGTGGCGGGAATGCAATTCAGCCGCTGTCCACTTTCAGCGGAATAACAACATCTTGTGGTGACAGATGAACAGTGGTTATCTGCATTTTCCGGAATTCGATCCGGTTATTTTCTCAATTGGTCCCGTAGCGCTTCACTGGTACGGTCTGATGTACCTGGTGGGCTTTGTCTTTGCCATGTGGCTTGCTGGCCGTCGCGCCAGTCGTCCGGGCAGCGGCTGGACGAAGAACGAAGTGGAAAACCTGCTTTATGCTGGCTTCCTCGGCGTGTTCCTGGGCGGGCGCATCGGCTATGTCCTGTTCTATAACTTCCCGGTATTCCTGAACGATCCGCTCTATCTGTTCCGCGTCTGGGACGGCGGCATGTCCTTCCACGGCGGGCTGATTGGTGTGATCCTGGTGATGGTGATCTTCGCCAAACGCACCAAACGTAACTTCTTCCAGGTGGCTGATTTTATTGCGCCGTTAATCCCGTTTGGCCTGGGCGCAGGGCGTCTGGGCAACTTCATCAACGGGGAACTGTGGGGTCGCGTCGATCCGAGCGTGCCGTTTACCATGCTGTTCCCGGGCTCCCGCGCAGAGGATATCGCGCTGCTGCCTTCGCATCCTGAGTGGCAGTCCATTTTCGATACCTACGGCGTTCTGCCGCGCCACATGTCCCAGCTTTACGAGCTGGCGCTGGAAGGCGTGGTGCTGTTTATCATCCTGAATCTGTATATCCGCAAACCGCGCCCAATGGGGGCCGTCTCCGGTCTGTTCCTGATTGGCTACGGCGCGTTTCGTATCATCGTCGAGTTCTTCCGCCAGCCGGATGCACAGTTTACCGGCGAATGGGTACAGTACATCAGCATGGGGCAAATCCTCTCCATTCCGATGATTGTCGCGGGTGCCATTATGATGATTTGGGCGTATCGCCGTCGTCCACAGCAACAACTTTCCTGAGGAATCATGAAACAGTATCTTGAATTGATGAAAAAAGTGCTCGACGAGGGCACGCCGAAAAACGACCGCACCGGCACCGGGACGCTCTCCATTTTTGGCCACCAGATGCGCTTCAATCTGCAGGAAGGCTTTCCTCTGGTGACGACGAAGCGCTGCCACCTGCGCTCGATCATTCATGAACTGCTCTGGTTCCTGCAAGGCGATACCAACGTTGCTTATCTGCATGAAAATAATGTCTCAATCTGGGACGAATGGGCAGATGAGAACGGCGACCTGGGGCCGGTTTACGGCAAGCAATGGCGCGCGTGGCCTACGCCAGACGGTCGCCATATCGACCAGATCACCACGGTAATGAACCAGCTGAAAAATGACCCGGACTCGCGCCGTATCATCGTTTCGGCCTGGAACGTCGGTGAGCTGGATAAAATGGCGCTGGCCCCGTGCCACGCCTTCTTCCAGTTCTACGTGGCGGACGGCAAGCTCTCCTGCCAGCTTTATCAGCGTTCCTGCGACGTGTTCCTCGGCCTGCCGTTTAACATCGCCAGCTACGCGCTGTTAGTGCACATGATGGCCCAGCAGTGCGATCTTGAAGTGGGCGATTTTGTCTGGACGGGCGGGGATACTCACCTCTACAGCAATCATATGGAACAGACGCATCTCCAGCTGACGCGCGAACCGCGCGCGCTGCCGAAGCTGGTGATCAAACGTAAACCGGACTCGATCTTTGACTATCGTTTTGATGATTTCGAGATTGAGGGCTACGACCCGCATCCCGGCATCAAGGCACCTGTCGCCATCTGATACGGCAAATTCTGACACAACCGGCGCTCCCTGGCGCCGGTTTTTTTTTGCGTCCGTTGCGTTCTTCGAGCCTGTTTCCAGAGAATATGCAACGCGCTGCAACAGGCTAAATTCTCCGGAATGCGCCTCGTAACGCTATGGTTTGCCGCTCGCGCCTAAACGGGCATTCCGCCACACTCCCGCCATGAAAAAAGAACATGGCTTTACGCTGACAGAAACCCTTATTGCCATCTCGCTGGTGGTGATCCTCAGCGCCACAGGGCTTTCCGGCTGGGACCGCTGGCAGCAGCGGCAGCGGCTCTGGCAAACCGCCTGTCAGGTGCGGGATTTCCTGGTGTTCCTGCGTAATGACGCTAACCGTCACAACCGCGAACATACGATCGCGCTTCAGAGTGACGGGGAAAACGCCTGCCTGGTCAGCTCTGCGGCTTCGGGGTGTGATAGCGCCAGCCCCTTTGCGATGAAGCCGCTGTGGCCCGGGATCGCGATGGGCGACATCACGCCATCGCTGGGATTTTACGGCTTAAGGGACACCGCGTGGGCCGGACATATACGGGTGGAGAGCCGTGCCGGTACGTGGTGGGTGATTGTCTCAAACGGCGGACGTATCCGGCTGTGCAATGCCGCAGGAGAAGCTGGATGTCAGTAAATCAAAAAGGGTTCTCGCTCACGGAGGTGCTGATTGCAATGGCAATAGGCAGCATTCTGTTACTCAGCACGTCGCGTTTGCTGCCGGGGCTTCAGCGGAGCGTTTTGCTGCAATCCGGGCAGCTTGAGCTGGAAGGTGAGGTCTGGCAGCGTCTGCTCGCGATCGGTAAACAGCTCCAGAGAGCAGGCTACTGTGCCGGGCATTGCCAGGGGCAGGGAATGGCTCTCGGCAGGCAAGGGCAGTGTCTTATTGTGCGATGGGATGCCAACAGCAACGGCCAGTGGGATGCCACCGCGTCAGAAAATGACAGCACGGGGTATCGGCTTGAGGCCGGTTCGCTTGAAACGCTGCGGGGCGCGACATCCTGTGAGGGTAAGGGCTGGGATAAACTCACCGACCCTGAGCAGATCTTCATCGAGCAGTTCTGGGTCAGCAAATCCGACCATCCTGGCTTTGCACCGGTAATGACGCTTGAGTTGAGCGGCCGCAGCAAAGGTGCACTGACCGCGCCCTTTTCGGTCCGCTATAGCGTTACGGGGTTTAACCTGTGAGTCGCCAGAGGGGAATGGCGTCGCTGGCGCTGGCGCTGGTTCTGCTTATGCTGATGCTCGGCACGCTGATCCTCACCGGATTAAACCAGCAGCTGCAAACCTACAGCATGCTGGTAAGTGGCGAGAGCCATTTTGTCCGCCAGCAGGCTGCCGTGCAATCTGCCCTGGAGTGGGGACGGGTTCAGCGCTGGGCTTTGCAGCCGGAGGTGCAGTGCAGGCAGGTGCAGCGTGTGCGGGTTTGCTTACGGCGGTTTGACGAGCGCGTTTTGCTCATCGCCGGCAATGACGACCTGCTGCTGTGGCGAGGAGGAGAGGTGGCGGAAGGGCAGATACGGTTTTCTACCCACGGCTGGAGCGATTTCTGCCCGCTTAAGGAGAGTGCGCTATGTCAGTTACCCTGAGTAAGCAACAAGGATTTAGCATCGTGGAGGCTTTGCTGGCAATGATGCTGCTGGTTGTGGTTGTCACGGCATTGACCGGGTATTATCGCGCGCTGGCAACGCGGTTTACGGCGCTGAGCCAGTATCGCGAACTATGGCAGCATGCCTGGAATCAGTCGCAGCTCTCAACGTTGCCGCTTCCGCCCGGCTGGCAGGTCAGTCGGGGGCAGACAACGCAGTCCGGATGTGTCAGCATCACGGTCACACTTATTTCTCCTCTGGGGCGGCAGGGCGCGTTAACGCGTCTGCATTGCCCGGTTAGCCGGTAGTCGGGAGCGTTTATGCTAAGGGTTTACCACTCAAATCGTCTGGATGTGCTGGAAGCACTGATGGAGTATATCGTCGAGCAAGAGCGTCTTGACGATCCGTTTGAGCCAGAAATGGTGCTGGTGCAGAGCACCGGTATGGCGCAGTGGCTGCAAATGTCCCTTTCGCAGAAATTTGGCATTGCGGCGAATATCGACTTTCCGTTGCCCGCGAGCTTTATCTGGGAGATGTTTGTACGCGTGCTGCCGGATATCCCTGAGCAGAGCGCTTTCAACAAACAGAGCATGGCCTGGAAGCTGATGACGCTGCTCCCGGACATGCTGGAGCAGGATGAGTTTGCCATGCTGCGCCACTATCTGAATGACGACACCGACAAGCGCAAGCTTTTCCAGCTGGCCTCACGCACCGCCGACCTCTATGACCAGTATCTGGTTTACCGCGCGGAGTGGCTGATTCGCTGGGAAGCCGGTGAACTGGTGGATGGCTTGCCGGAAGCGCAAATCTGGCAGGCTCCGCTCTGGAAAGCGCTGGTTGAGCATACCGAAAAACTTGGTCAGCCTAAGTGGCACCGCGCTAATTTATACGATCGGTTTATCTCAATTCTTGAGAACACCCCGGAACGGCCCGCTCGCCTGCCGTCACGCGTGTTCATTTGCGGTATCTCCGCGCTGCCGCCGGTCTACCTGAACGCGCTAAAAGCGCTGGGTAACCATACTGATATCCATATTCTCTTTACCAACCCGTGTCGTCACTATTGGGGGGATATTCAGGATCCGCGCTGGCTTTCACGACTGGTCACCCGCCAGAGAAAGCGCCTCTTTGAAGAACGCGCCGTGCCCCTGTTTAAAGACAGCGAAAACGCGGCGCAGCTGTTTGATGAAGAGGGGATCCAGAACCTGCCGAACCCGCTGCTGGCCTCGTGGGGCAAGCTTGGGCGCGACTATATCTATCTGCTTTCGGAAATCACCTCCTCCGGTGAAGGCGATGTGGATGCGTTTGCGGACATAACGCCGGACAGCCTGCTGCACAACATTCAGCTCGATATCCTGGATTTAGAAAACCGTGCCGTTGCCGGGATCACCGCCGAGGAATTTGCCCGTAGCGATAAGAAGCGCAGGCTCAATCCCGACGATCGCAGTATCGCGATCCACGTATGCCACAGCCCCCAGCGTGAAGTTGAAATTCTGCACGATCGCCTGCTGGCTATGTTGCACGACGACCCAACCCTGACGCCGCGCGATATCGTGGTGATGGTGGCGGATATCGACAGCTACAGCCCGTTTATCCAGGCGGTATTTGGCAGCGCAACGGGCGATCGCTACCTGCCGTACGCGATCTCAGACCGCCGCGCCCGCCAGTCTCATCCGGCGCTGCAGGCCTTTATCAGCCTGCTTTCGCTGCCTGATAGCCGGTTTATTTCTGAGGACGTACTGGCCTTGCTGGATGTGCCGGTGCTGGCGGCACGTTTCGATATCAATGAAGAAGGGCTGCGCTACCTGCGCCAGTGGGTCAACGAATCCGGCGTCCGCTGGGGAATTGACGATGATAACGTCCAGGAGTTCGAGCTTCCTCCGACAGGCCAGCACACCTGGCAGTTTGGCCTGACGCGCATGCTGCTGGGGTATGCGATGGAGAGCAGCCAGGGCGAATGGAATGACGTGCTGCCCTATGACGAATCCAGTGGGTTAATCGCGGAGCTGGTCGGCCATTTAGCCTCGCTGCTGATGCAGCTCAATCGCTGGCGTCGTTCGCTGATGCAGCCTCGTCCGCTTGAAGAGTGGCTGCCAATTTGCCGCGAAATGCTGAACGATTTCTTCCTGCCTGACAGCGAAACGGAAGCCGCCATGGCGCTTATCGAGAAGCAGTGGCAGGCCATCGTTGATGAGGGCGTAAATTCACACTATCACGAGGCGGTTCCCCTTTCGCTTCTGCGCGATGAGCTGACGCAGCGTCTCGATCAGGAGCGTATCAGCCAGCGCTTCCTTGCGGGGCCGGTGAATATCTGTACCCTGATGCCCATGCGTTCCATTCCGTTCAGGGTGGTGTGTCTGCTCGGCATGAACGACGGCATTTATCCGCGCGCGCTGCCGCCGTTGGGCTTCGATCTCATGAGCTCGCAGCCGAAGCGGGGCGACCGCAGCCGCCGCGATGATGACCGTTATCTGTTCCTGGAAGCGCTGATTTCTGCGCAGAGCAGGCTGTATATCAGCTATATCGGGCGGTCAATTCAGGACAACAGCGAGCGTTTCCCGTCCGTGCTGGTGCAGGAGCTGGTGGACTACATCGGGCAAAGTCACTACCTGCCTGGGGATGAAGCCCTTAACTGCGACGAAAGCGAGCGTCGGGTGAAAGCGCATATCACCTGTCACCATTCACGTATGCCGTTTGATCCTGTCAACTATGTTCCTGATGAACAGCAGAGCTACGCCCGGGAGTGGCTTCCCGCCGCGAAGAAAGCGGGGACGCCGCAAACCGATTTTATTCAGGAGCTTGAGCCGCGCGTCATTGACGCTTTGACCTTTGAGCAGCTGCAGCGCTTTTGGGCGCACCCGGTTCGGGCCTTTTTCCAGCAACGCCTGCAGGTGAACTTCCGCTCCGAAGAGAGCGAAATCCCGGATGCCGAACCGTTTATTCTGGATGGGCTGGAGCGCTTTAAGCTCAATTCCCAGCTTCTGAATGCGCTGGTCGATGAGGAAGATGCCAGCAAGTTGTTCCGTCGTTACCGGGCATCCGGGCTATTACCGTACGGGGCTTTTGGAGAAATCGTCTGGGATGCCCAGTGCGAGGAGATGCGAGCCCTTGCTGACCGCGTTATCGCATGTCGGCAGCCTGGAAGCAGCATTGAAATCGATCTCGATTGTAACGGTGTGCACCTCAGCGGCTGGCTCACCCACGTGCAGTCTGACGGGCTGCTGCGCTGGCGTCCGTCCCTGCTCAGCGTTTCACATGGCCTGCAACTCTGGCTCGAACATCTTGTCTACAGTACGGGTGGTAACGAAGGCGAAAGCCGGCTGTTTGTGCGTAAGGACGGCGAGTGGCGCTTCCCACCGATGAAGCCTGAGCAGGCGCTGTCGTATCTGTCGCTTTATATTGAAGGTTACCGGCAGGGAATGAACAAACCTCTGCTTTTGCTGCCTGAAAGTGGGGGGGCGTGGATAAAAGCCTGTTACGACGCGCAGAATGATGCCATGTTAACGGATGATGCTTCGCTGCAAAAAGCGCGCAGCAAGTTTTTGCAGGCCTACGAAGGGAATATGATGGTGCGTGGCGAAGGTGAAGATGTCTGGTATCAGCGCTTATGGCGCACGCTTGAGCCAGAATACTTCGACATTATCACGGAAGAGGCACAACGCTACCTGTTACCGTTGTTTAAATTTAATCAGTCCTGAGTGCTGTATAAAAATTGCGCAGTATGAGGTGTTCATTTATGATGCACCTCTTATCACGGACTGATGTACCTAAAGAAAGAGATGCTGGCACGTCCAGCACGCACGTTGTTAATGATGTAGCCGTGATAAAGAGGTCGTAATGCCAGGCAGCACCTTGTTCAAAGCGTTTGTTTTGTTTATCGCCCTTTGGGCTCCCGTCACTCAGGCAGCTTCCGGTTGGCAACCCGTTCAGGAAACAATCCGTAAGAGCGAGAAGGATACCCGCCAGTATCAGGCTATTCGTCTTGATAACGGGATGACCGTGCTGCTGGTTTCCGATGCGCAGGCGGTAAAGTCGCTCTCCGCACTGGTTGTGCCGGTTGGATCGCTGGAAGATCCTGACGCCCATCCTGGGCTGGCGCACTATCTCGAACATATGACGCTGATGGGCTCTAAAAAATACCCGCAGCCGGATAGCCTGTCCGAATTTCTGAAGATGCACGGCGGCAGCCATAACGCCAGCACCGCACCGTATCGCACCGCGTTTTACCTTGAAGTGGAAAATGATGCGCTTGACGGAGCGGTGGACCGACTGGCGGATGCCATTGCCGCACCGCTGCTGGATAAAAAATACGCCGACCGTGAACGCAACGCCGTGAACGCTGAGCTGACGATGGCGCGTACCCGAGACGGTATGCGCATGGCGCAGGTTAGCGCTGAAACCATCAACCCTGCTCACCCGGGCTCGCGCTTCTCCGGCGGCAACCTTGAAACGCTGAGCGATAAACCGGGCAGCCCGGTGCTCGACGCGCTGCATGCGTTTCGCGATAAATACTATTCCGCCAACCTGATGAAGGCGGTCATCTACAGCAACAAACCGTTGCCGGAGCTGGCGGCCATGGCGGCGAAGACCTATGGTCGGGTGCCAAATAAAAATATCGATCTGCCGAAGATTAACGTGCCGGTTGTCACCGACGCGCAAAAAGGCATCCTTATCCACTACGTGCCGGCACTGCCGCGCAAGGTGTTACGCGTTGAGTTTCGTATTGATAACAACACGGCGCAGTTCCGCAGCAAAACCGACGAGCTGGTGACCTATCTTATCGGCAACCGCAGCCCGGGCACGCTCTCCGACTGGCTGCAACAGCAGGGGCTGGTGGAAGGCATTCGCGCTGACTCCGATCCGGTGGTGAACGGTAACAGCGGCGTGCTGGCCATCTCCGCCACGCTGACGGATAAAGGGCTGGCGCACCGTGACGAGGTCGTTGCGGCCATTTTCAGCTATCTCGCTCTGCTGCGGGAGAAAGGCGTCGATAAACGCTATTTTGACGAGCTGGCCCACGTGCTGGATCTCGACTTCCGCTACCCGTCAATTACGCGTGACATGGATTACGTTGAGTGGCTGGCAGATACCATGATCCGCGTGCCGGTGGAGCATACGCTGGATGCGGTAAATATTGCCGACCAGTATGACGCCGCAGCGCTTAACGCACGTCTGGCGATGATGACGCCGCAGAACGCCAGGGTCTGGTATATCAGCCCGAACGAACCGCATAACAAAACGGCCTATTTCGTCGATGCCCCGTATCAGGTAGAAAAAATTAGCGAACAAACCTTCGCTGGCTGGCAGAAAAAGGCCGGTGAGATTGCGCTGAAGCTGCCGGAGCTTAACCCCTACATCCCGGATGACTTCTCGCTAATCAAAACCGCCAAAGCTTATCCGCACCCGACGCTGATTGTTGATGAGCCGACGCTGCGCGTGGTTTACACCCCAAGCCGCTATTTTGCCGACGAGCCCAAAGCCGACGTCAGCGTGGTGCTGCGTAATCCAAAGGCGATGGACAGCGCCAGAAATCAGGTGATGTTTGCGCTCAACGATTATCTGGCCGGTATTGCCCTCGATCAGCTCAGCAACCAGGCCGCCGTTGGCGGTATCAGCTTCTCGACCAACGCCAATAACGGCCTGATGGTTAACGCCAACGGCTACACCCAGCGTTTGCCGCAGCTGTTCGAGGCGCTGCTGGACGGCTATTTCAGCTACACCCCAACGGAAGAGCAGCTGGAGCAGGCCAAATCCTGGTATGCGCAGATGATGGACTCTGCGGAGAAGGGCAAAGCCTTCGATCAGGCTATTATGCCCGCCCAGATGCTGTCGCAAATTCCTTACTTCCAGCGCGAAGATCGCCGCGCGTTACTGCCCTCAATCACCTTAAAAGAGGTGCTGGCTTACCGCGATGCGCTGAAAAGCAATACCCGTCCAGAGTTCCTGGTGGTGGGGAACATGAGCGAAGAGCAGGCAAAAACGCTGGCGCAAAACGTGCGTAAGCAGCTGGGCTCGAAGGGCGATGAGTGGTGCCGAAATCAGGACGTGCTGGTGGAGAAAAAGCAGAACGTTCTCTTCGAGAAGGCGGGGAGCAGCACCGACTCCGCGCTGGCCGCCGTGTTTGTCCCTACCGGTTATGATGAATATACCAGCTCGGCGCAGAGCGCCGTGCTCGGACAAATTATTCAGCCGTGGTTCTACAACCAGCTGCGCACCGAAGAACAGCTGGGCTACGCCGTGTTCGCCTTCTCCATGAACGTGGGCCGTCAGTGGGGGCTGGGCTTCCTTCTGCAAAGCAGCGACAGGCAACCGGCTTATCTGTGGCAGCGCTATCAGGCCTTCTTCCCGCAGGCGGAAGCAAAGCTTCGCGCCATGAAGCCGGAAGAGTTTGCCCAGATCCAGCAGGCGGTCATTGCCCAGGTAATGCAGCCACCGCAGACGCTGGGTGAAGAGGCGTCGCAGCTGAGCAAAGATTTTGATCGCGGTAATATGAAATTCGATTCGCGTGATAAAATCGTGGCCGAAATAAAACAGCTAACGCCACAAAAGGTTGCCGATTTCTTCCATCAGGCGGTGGTAAAACCGCAGGGTATGGCCATCCTTTCCCAGGTCTCTGGTAGCCAGAGCGGGAAAGCGGACTACGTGAAGTCGAAGGAGTGGACCCTCTGGAAGAGCGTTAGCGCACTGCAACAAACTATGCCCTGGAGTAAGAAAGAATGACCCATACCGCTGAGCCGCTTGATCCCCTCAGATTACCACTACAGGGTGAGCGACTGATTGAAGCCTCAGCGGGAACGGGAAAAACCTACACTATCGCCGCGCTATACCTGCGCCTGCTGTTAGGGCTGGGCGGTAACGCGGCTTTTTCACGCCCGCTAAGCGTGGAAGAGCTGCTGGTGGTGACGTTCACCGAAGCGGCTACTGCCGAGCTGCGCGGCCGTATCCGCAGCAATATTCATGAACTGCGCATCGCCTGTCTGCGCCAGACCACGGATAACCCCCTCTACGCAAGCCTGCTGGACGAAATCGCGGATAAGCAGCAGGCTGCGCAATGGCTGCTGCTGGCCGAACGGCAAATGGACGAAGCCTCGGTCTTCACCATTCACGGCTTTTGTCAGCGCATGCTGAGCCTGAACGCGTTTGAATCCGGCATGCTGTTTGAGCAGCAGCTTATCGAAGATGAATCCGAGCTTCGGTATCAGGCCTGCGCGGACTTCTGGCGTCGCCACTGCTACCCGCTGCCGCGCGATATTGCCGAAGCGGTTCACGCCCTGTGGAAAGGCCCCGAAGAGCTCCTGCGCGCCATCGACCGCTATCTGCAGGGCGAAGCGCCGGTCATTAAATCCCCGCCGCCTGCAGATGAAACGCTGGCCTCGCGTCATGAAAAGATCGTCAGCAAAATTGCCGCGCTTAAGCAGAAGTGGAATGAGGCGGTCGGTGAAATTGAAGGGATTATCGAAAATTCCGGTATCGACAGGCGCAAGTTCAACCGCGGAAACCAGGGGAAGTGGATCGAAAAGATCAGCGCCTGGGCCCAGGAGGAGACGCGAGGTTACCAGCTTCCGGACGCGCTGGAGAAATTTTCCCAGCGGTTTTTGACCGAGCGGACCAAAGCCGACGGCATCGTGCCGGAGCATCCCCTGTTTGTTGCAATTGAAGCGCTGCTTGCCGAGCCCTTAACGCTCAACGACCTGATGATCGCCCGCGCCATGAAGGAGATCCGCGACGCCGTAGCGCGTGAAAAACGTCGCCGGGGCGAGCTGGGGTTTGATGACATGCTGAGCCGCCTGGACGAGGCTCTGTCCAGCGAGAACGGCGACGCGCTTGCCAGCGCAATTCGTACCCGATTCCCGGTGGCGATGATCGACGAATTTCAGGACACCGACCCCCAGCAGTACCGCATTTTTCGCCGCATCTGGCGACAGCAGCCAGACACGGCCCTGCTGCTGATTGGCGACCCCAAGCAGGCGATTTATGCCTTCCGTGGGGCAGACATCTTTACCTACATGAAAGCCCGCAGCGAGGTTGTCGCGCACTACACGCTAGACACTAACTGGCGCTCTGCCCCGGGCATGGTTGAGAGCGTTAATACGCTGTTCAGCCGCATGGAGACGGCGTTTATGTTCAGTGAAATCCCTTTCCTGCCGGTGAAATCCGCCGCGAAAAACGCGACCTTACGCTTTGAAGTGGGGGGCGCGACGCAGCCCGCCATGAACTTCTGGCTGCTGGAGGGGGAAGGCTTTGGCGTGGCAGAGTATCAGGCGGCGATGGCCCAGCACTGCGCCGCCCAAATCCGGGACTGGCTGAGCGCGGGCGCGCGCGGCGAGGCGCTGTTATGGAAGGGGGAGCAGGCAAACCCTGTTAAGGCCTCCGATATCACCGTGCTGGTGCGTAGTCGTCAGGAAGCGGCATTGATCCGCGATGCGCTCACGCTGCTCGATATTCCGTCCGTTTATCTCTCTAACCGCGACAGCGTGTTTGATACGCTGGAAGCTCAGGAAATGCTCTGGCTGCTTCAGGCTGTGCTGGCACCGGAGCGTGAAAGTACGCTTCGAAGCGCGCTGGCCAGCTCCATGCTGGGGCTGAACGCGCGGGATATCGATGTGCTCAACCATGATGAGAATGCATGGGATACGGTGGTGGAAGAGTTTGTCCATTACCGCGAGCGCTGGCAAAAGCGCGGCGTCATGGCGATGCTGCGCGAGCTGATGACTCGCCGTCAGATTGCCGAGAATATGCTTGCGACATCCGGCGGCGAGCGTCGTCTTACCGATATTTTACACATCAGCGAACTGCTGCAGGAAGCCGGTACCCAGCTTGAAAGTGAGCATGCGCTCGTGCGCTGGCTGGCGCAGCAAATAGCCGATCCCAACAGCAATTCCTCAAGCCAGCAGATGCGCCTTGAAAGCGATAAGCACCTGGTGCAAATCGTGACCATTCACAAATCGAAAGGGCTGGAGTACCCGCTGGTCTGGCTGCCCTTTATCGCTAACTACCGCGTACAGGACCAGGCCTTTTACCACGATCGCGAATCTTTCGACGCGGTGCTCGACCTCAGCAAAGCGGAAAGCAGCGTTGAGCTGGCGGAAGCGGAGCGTCTGGCGGAGGATTTGCGTCTGCTTTACGTAGCGCTGACCCGTTCCGTCTGGCATTGCAGCCTCGGCGTGGCGCCGGTTTTCCGCCGTCGCGGTGAGAAAGCAGGGGAGAGTGATTTCCACTTAAGCGCGTTAGGGCGGCTTATCCAGCGTGGCGAGCCGAAAGACGCGCCGGGACTGCGTCTGTGTATTGAATCCCTTTGCGGCGACGATATCGCGCTGCATATTCCCGCGTTGCCAGACAATAGCCGCTGGCAGATGGCGGAAGAGCCAGAGTCCGATCTTAACGCGCGCCAGATCACGCGGGTGCTTGCCGACGACTGGCGAGTTACCAGCTATTCCGGCCTTCAGCAGCACGGGCAAAGCATCGCGCAGGATCTGATGCCGAAGCTCGACGTGGATGCCGCAGGGGTGGGTGATGTTCCGGCTGAGCCGACGTTAACCCCGCATCAGTTTCCGCGCGGCGCGTCGCCGGGAACCTTTTTGCACAGCCTGTTTGAAGAGCTTGATTTCACCCAGCCCGTCAGCGAGGAGTGGGTGTTAAAGATGTTGCAGAGCGGAGGCTATGACGCGCACTGGCAGCCCGTCCTGACTGAGTGGATCAACGCCATTTTGCAGGTGCCGCTGACAGAGCAGGGCATCTCTCTTAGCCAGTTAACGGCCAGAAATAAGCAGGTTGAGATGGAGTTTTATCTGCCCGTCGCGGGGCCGCTTAGGGCCGACGCGCTTGACGCGTTGATCCGCCAGTACGATCCGCTGTCAGCCGGCTGTCCGCCGCTGAACTTCCGTCAGGTGCAGGGCATGCTGAAAGGGTTTATCGACCTGGTCTTCCGTCACGAAGGGCGCTATTACCTGCTGGATTACAAATCAAACTGGCTGGGCGAAAACAGTGAGGCCTATACCCAACAGGCGATGGCGGCGGCCATGCAAATGCATCGCTACGATCTCCAGTATCAACTCTATACCCTGGCTCTCCACCGCTACCTGCGCCACCGCATTGCTGATTACCGCTATGACGACCATTTTGGTGGCGTTATCTACCTGTTCCTGCGCGGGGTGGACGCAGCCGATCCGCATTCGGGCATCTTCAGCACCCGCCCGGATGCCAACCTGATCGATAAAATGGACAGCCTGTTTGCAGCAAACGCGGAGGAGATGGCATGACGATGCAGGAACTATTGCTGGAGGCGGTAGAGCAACGCGTGCTGCGTCAGCTGGATGTGCAGTTTGCCATGATGATTGCCGCTGACCAGCCCGCCGTGATGCTTGCCGCTGCGCTGTTGAGTAAAGACGCCGGGGAGGGCCACGTCTGCCTGCCGCTCTCGCGCCTGAAGAGTGACGAGAAAATGCCGCCTGTCCTCCAGTCCTGCTTTGCGCTGCTGGGAGAGGCGGTGGACTGGCAAAATATTTTGCGCGAATCGTCGGCCGTCGGGCCGGGAGAAAACCAGGCGCCGCTGATCCTGACGGGAGAGCGCTTGTATCTGAACCGCCTGTGGCGAAACGAGCTGACCGTTGCCCGCTTCTTTAGCGAGACCAATGCGCCGCTCCCCTGTGACGAAGCGCAGCTTCGCCAGACGCTGGACGTGCTGTTCAACTCTGGCGAAGCAACAGACTGGCAGAAAGTGGCGGCGGCCGTTGCCCTGACGCGGCGGATCTCGGTGATTTCCGGCGGGCCGGGGACCGGCAAAACCACGACCGTGGCAAAGCTGCTGGCAGCGCTGATCCAGCTCTCTGGCGAGCAGCGGTGCCGTATTCGTCTCGCTGCGCCCACCGGGAAGGCGGCGGCGCGTCTGACCGAATCGCTGGGCGGTGCGCTGCAGCGGCTGCCGCTGACGCAGGAGCAGCTCGCGCTGTTCCCGGGTGAAGCAAGCACCTTACACCGGCTGCTCGGCGCACAGCCGGGTAGCCAGCGGCTGCGCTACCATGCCGGGAACCCCCTGCATCTGGACGTGCTGGTGGTGGATGAAGCCTCCATGATTGACCTGACCATGATGTCGCGCCTGATCGACGCCCTGCCGCCGCATGCGCGCGTGATTTTCCTGGGCGACCGTGACCAGCTCGCCTCCGTTGAGGCCGGGGCGGTGCTGGGGGATATCTGCACCTACGCCAGCTACGGTTATACCCCCGCGCGGGCGCAGGAGCTGGCTCGTCTGACAGGTTGTTCCCTTGAGCCGGACACTACGCCGGTTGCGGGTGCGCTGCGCGACAGCCTGTGCCTGCTGCAAAAAAGCTACCGTTTCGGTAGCGACTCCGGCATTGGCCAGCTGGCAGCGGCAGTCAACCGTGGGGATCGGCATACCACGCGCACGGTGTTTGACGGCACCTTCACCGATATTGAAAAGAAATCGCTGCAAAGCGGGGAAGAGTATCAGGCCATGCTTGAGGACGCTCTTCAGGGATATCAGCATTTCCTGAGCCGCGTGCAGCAGCGCAGCGATCCTGAGCAGGTCATTGCCGCATTTGGTGAGTACCAGCTTCTGTGCGCCTTGCGGGAAGGGCCGTTTGGCGTTGCGGGCCTGAACGACAGGCTGGAGCAGCTGCTTGTGCAGAAACGAAAAATTCACCGACAGCAGCATTCGCGGTGGTATGAAGGCCGGCCAGTGATGATTTCGCGCAACGACAGCGCGCTGGGCCTGTTCAACGGGGATATCGGGATTGCGCTCGATCGCGGTAACGGGCTGCGCGTCTGGTTTCAGCTGCCGGATGGCAGCGTGAAGTCAGTACAGCCGAGCCGCCTGCCAGAACATGAAACGGCGTGGGCAATGACGGTACACAAATCGCAGGGCTCCGAGTTCAACCACGCGGCGCTGATCCTGCCGACACAGCTTTCGCCGGTGGTGACCCGTGAGCTGGTCTATACCGCCATTACCCGCGCGCGCCAGCGCCTCTCGCTGTACGCGGATGAACGCGTGCTGGTACAGGCGATTGCCACCCGTACCGAGCGCAGAAGCGGACTGAGCGCGATATTTGAATCTGTCTGAGCGAGCGCCCTCTCCGGGAGGAGAGGGTAGTCCGTCATCCCAGGTCGGCCATCAGCACCTTCGAGCGGCGCTGATAGTTGTACATCTCTTTCTTGCTTTCCGGCAGCGAATCAATGTCTACCGGCGTAAAGCCGCGCTCCTGGAACCAGTGAATGCTGCGCGTGGTGAGCACAAACAGCTTGCTCAGCCCCATCTGGCGCGCCTGCGCCGCCACGCGTTCGAGCAGCAGCTCGCCCCGCGAGGAGCTGCGGTAATCGGGGTGCACGGCGACGCACGCCATTTCCCCAATCTGCTCCTCCGGGAACGGGTAAAGCGCCGCACAGGCAATGGTCAGGTTATCGCGCTGAATAATGGTGAACTTGTCGATCTCCATCTCCAGCTGCTCGCGGGAGCGGCGAACCAGAATGCCCTGTTGCTCCAGCGGACGGATCAGCTCCAGAATGCCGCCGATATCGTTGATCGTCGCGCGGCGGATCTGCTCGGCGCTCTCCATTACGATCTGCGTACCGATACCGTCCCGGGAGAACAGTTCCTGCAGCAGCGCGCCGTCTTCCTGATAGCTGATCAGGTGGCTACGACGCACGCCGCTGCGGCACGCTTTAACGGCACCGCGCAGAAAACGCACGGTTCCGGAGTAGTAATCGCCCTGTGCTTCCAGCGCTTCGACGCGCGCCTGGGCTTCATTCGGGAAGAGCTCGGGGACGATAACGCCTTCATCATTCACAACACCCTGCGAGGAGCAAAAGCCGATCATCTTTTCCGCTTTCAGCTTGATGGCCAGCTGGGTGGCAATCTCTTCTGACGTCAGATTAAAGCTTTCTCCCGTGACGGAGACGGCAACCGGCCCCATCAGAACGATCGCGCCGTTGTCTAACTGGCGGTGAATGGCCTCTTCATCGATACGACGAATGCGGCCGCTGTGGCAGTAATCCACGCCATCGTCCACGCCGAGCGGCTGGGCAATGATAAAGTTGCCGCTCACCACGTTGATATGCGCGCCCTGCAACGGCGTATTATTCAGGCTCATCGACAGGCGGGCGGTGATATCCAGCTGCAGCAAACCGGCCGCCTGTTTGACCAGCTCGAGGGTTTTCGCATCCGTTACGCGGGTATGTTTATGGTAAATCGGCTCATGGTGATGGGCCGCGAGGTTAGCTTCGATCTGCGGGCGTGCGCCATACACCACGACCAGCCGGATGCCCAGGCTATGCAACAGGCCGATGTCATTGACGATGCTGGAAAAGTTTTCGTGCTCAATGGCTTCGCCACCCAGCATAATGACAAACGTTTTTCCGCGATGGGTGTTGATATAGGGAACAGAATGGCGGAATCCCTGGACCAGTTCGGTTCTACGTTCCTTCACCATGACACAACCCTTAATGAATGTTTATTCGTAATTTCTGTATTTTTATTCGATTGTGGCCGCGTGTGCAAGCCTAAATTTTCTGCGACCCACAGAAAATAATAAGTAATCCGTGCGTTAACGTTTGAATGTTTACCCTTTTATAGATGACAGCTTATGCGTCATTCGTTAAAGTTTTCGGTCAATTTGGGCGTTTTGTTCATTAATCAGATTTCTTGCTCGGGAGAAGCATGTCGGGATCCAATTCAGCAATAAGCCGCCGCCGCCTGTTAAAAGGGGCCGGGGCGATGTGGTTGCTTAGCGTCAGCCAGGTGGGTCTTGCCGCCACAAGCCAGGTAGTCGCGGTGCGCGTCTGGCCGTCGTCGACCTATACGCGCGTGACGGTCGAGTCCAACCGCGTGCTGAAATACAAGCAATTTGCCCTCAGCAATCCTGAACGTGTGGTGGTTGATCTCGAAGGTGTAAATCTCAACTCCGTGCTTAAGGGCATGGCGGCGCAGATCCGCGGCGACGATCCGTTTATTAAATCGGCGCGCGTCGGGCAGTTCGATCCGCAAACCGTGCGCATGGTGTTTGAGCTGAAGCAGAACGTAAAACCGCAGCTCTTTGCACTCGCACCGGTTGCGACGTTCAAGGAGCGACTGGTGATGGATCTCTATCCCTCGAATGCGACGGATATTCAGGATCCGCTCCTCGCCCTGCTGGAGGATTACAACAAAGGCGATCTCCAGCGGCAGGTACCGCCTGCGCAAAGCGGGCCGCAGCCGGGCAAGGCGGGACGCGATCGCCCGATTGTGATCATGCTCGATCCCGGCCACGGGGGCGAAGACTCCGGCGCGGTGGGGAAATACCACACCCGCGAAAAGGATGTGGTGTTGCAAATTGCCCGTCGTCTGAAGGCGTTAATCGACAAAGAAGGCAACATGCGCGCCTATATGACGCGCAACGAAGACGTGTTCATCCCGCTGAAGGTCCGCGTGGCGAAAGCGCAGAAGCAGCGCGCGGATCTGTTTGTCTCTATCCACGCGGATGCCTTTACCAGCCGTCAGCCGAGCGGATCTTCCGTATTTGCCCTGTCAACGAAAGGGGCGACCAGTACCGCCGCAAGGTACCTGGCGGACACGCAGAACGCCTCGGATTTAATCGGCGGCGTAAGCAAAAGCGGTGACCGCTATGTCGACCATACGATGTTCGATATGGTGCAGTCGCTGACCATTACCGACAGCCTGAAGTTCGGTAAAGCGGTGCTGGGTAAGCTGGGCCGCGTCAATAAGCTGCACAAGAACAGCGTCGAGCAGGCCGGATTTGCGGTACTGAAGGCGCCGGATATCCCGTCCATTCTGGTCGAAACCGCGTTTATCAGTAACGTGGAAGAGGAACGTAAACTCAAGACGGCTAAATTCCAGCAGGAAGTGGCGGAGTCAATTCTGGCGGGGATCAGGGCCTATTTCTCCGACGGAGAAACGCTGGCGCGGCGAGGATAAATCATCAGGCCGGGTATGTTGCCCGGCATTTTTATAAGCTACAGATACAAAAAAACACCCGGAAGGGTGTTTAATGTTTTAGAAGTATTGGTTGCGGGGGCCGGATTTGAACCGACGACCTTCGGGTTATGAGCCCGACGAGCTACCAGGCTGCTCCACCCCGCGTCCGTCTTTCTACAGTCGTAGAAGATACTTCTCAAATTTTGATTGGTTGCGGGGGCCGGATTTGAACCGACGACCTTCGGGTTATGAGCCCGACGAGCTACCAGGCTGCTCCACCCCGCGTCCGTCTTTCTACAGTCGTAGAAGATACTTCATCAAATTTTAATTGGTTGCGGGGGCCGGATTTGAACCGACGACCTTCGGGTTATGAGCCCGACGAGCTACCAGGCTGCTCCACCCCGCGTCCGTGGAAGCGCACTATACTCGGATAGGTTTGTGATGCAACCCCTTTTTCACATAATTCATTATTTTGTATGCAAAATGAACGGTAATAGCCACTTTGGACTATTTTTTGTCCAGAATTTGCCAAAGGGAAGGCGATTGCATTTCATTAGCACGGTGGGTTTGTTATCTTCATCACGCGGAATTGGGCAACTAAAAGACGAGATATAATGAAAGGACGTTGGGCGAAGTATCTGATGACAGGCGCAATGGTAGCTATTCTTGCGGCCTGCTCCTCCAAACCGACCGATCGCGGTCAACAGTATAAAGACGGGAAGTTATCCCAGCCTTTCTCGTTAGTTAACCAGCCAGATGCCGTGGGTGCACCGATCAATGCCGGGGATTTCTCCGAGCAGGTCTACCAGATCCGCAAAGCGTCTCCGCGTTTATACAGTTCGCAAAGCAACGTTTATAGCGCCGTCCAGGACTGGCTGCGCGCGGGCGGAGATACCCGCAATATGCGCCAGTTTGGTATTGACGCGTGGCAGATGGAGGGGGCGGATAACTACGGTAACGTTCAGTTTACCGGTTACTACACCCCGGTTGTCCAGGCGCGACACACGCGTCAGGGTGAATTCCAGTATCCGATTTACCGCATGCCGCCAAAACGCGGTCGTCTGCCGTCACGCGCCGAGATCTACGCCGGTGCGCTAAGTGAAAACTATGTCCTGGCCTACAGCAACTCCCTGATGGATAACTTCATCATGGACGTGCAGGGCAGCGGCTATATCGATTTTGGCGACGGTTCGCCGCTTAACTTCTTTAGCTATGCCGGCAAGAACGGCCACGCCTACCGCAGCATCGGTAAGGTGCTCATCGACCGTGGCGAAGTGAAGAGAGAAGATATGTCGATGCAGGCGATCCGCGAGTGGGGCGAAAAGCACAGCGAAGCCGAAGTGCGTGAACTGCTTGAGCAGAACCCATCGTTTGTTTTCTTCAAACCGCAGAACTTTGCGCCGGTGAAGGGGGCGAGCGCCGTACCGCTGATTGGCCGTGCGTCGGTAGCGTCGGATCGTTCTATCATTCCTGCGGGCACCACGCTGCTGGCGGAAGTTCCTCTGCTCGATAACAACGGCAAGTTCAACGGCAAGTACGAGCTGCGTCTGATGGTGGCGCTGGACGTTGGCGGGGCGATCAAAGGGCAGCACTTTGATATCTATCAGGGCATTGGCCCGGATGCCGGCCATCGCGCAGGCTGGTATAACCACTACGGACGCGTATGGGTGCTGAAGACCGCGCCGGGCACCGGAAACGTATTCAGCGGCTGATTGTGGTATTCTGAGCGCAATACGGATTAGGGTTCAGGGTGAGGAAAACCTCACCCTTTTTACATCTGAGGTTTTATGTCTGTGGTAATCAGCGATGCCTGGCGCCAGCGATTCGGCGGCACGGCACGGTTATACGGTGAAAAAGCCCTGCAGCTGTTCGCGGATGCGCACGTGTGCGTGGTGGGCATTGGCGGCGTCGGCTCCTGGGCGGCAGAAGCGCTGGCGAGAACCGGCATTGGCGCAATCACGTTGATTGATATGGATGATGTTTGCGTCACTAACACTAACCGTCAGATTCACGCCCTGCGTGATAGCGTCGGCCTGGCGAAGTCTGAGGTGATGGCGGAGCGTATTCGTCTGATCAACCCGGAGTGCCGCGTGACGGTGATTGACGACTTCGTGACGGCGGATAACGTCGCGGAGTACATGAGCAAAGGCTACAGCTACGTTATTGACGCCATCGACAGCGTGCGCCCGAAAGCGGCGCTGATCGCTTACTGCCGTCGCTATAAGGTGCCGCTGGTGACCACCGGCGGGGCGGGCGGACAAATCGATCCGACGCAGATCCAGGTGGCGGATCTGGCGAAAACCATTCAGGATCCGCTGGCCGCTAAGCTGCGTGAACGCCTAAAAAGCGACTTCAACGTCGTGAAAAACAGCAAGGGCAAGCTGGGCGTGGACTGCGTATTCTCCACCGAAGCGCTGGTGTATCCGCAGGCGGACGGCTCGGTCTGTGCGATGAAAAGCACGGCGGAAGGACCGAAGCGGATGGATTGCGCCTCAGGTTTTGGGGCAGCCACGATGGTGACTGCCACCTTCGGGTTTGTGGCGGTCTCTCACGCCCTGAAGAAGATGATGGCGAAGGCGGAGCGTCAGGCCTGAACCTGACGCGCGGCGTCCTGCACCGCGTCGCTGAGCGCGATTAACCCCTGTCCGCGCGAGGCGCTAAGCTGCGCGCGCAGTCCCAGCTCATCAAATAGCGCCAGCGGTGACTGCGCCAGCAGCTCCGCGGCGCTTTTTCCTTCGACCGCCGTCAACAGTACCGCCAGCAGGCCGCGAACGATGCGTCCTTCGCTGTCGCCAAAGAAATGCAGTTTCTCACCGGATACGCTAAACCCAAGCCAGACGCGGTTCTCGCAGCCTGCGATCTCTTTCGCCTGCGATTTCAGATCGTCTGAAAGCGCGGGCAACTGTTTACCCAGCAGGATCAGCTGACGGTATTTATCTTCCCACTGCGTGAGCGGGGCGAAGGTCTGTTTTAGCGTCTCTTCGGTAATAACGGAGCCGAATGGGTGTCCGGCTAAAGCTGAACTCGTCATTAATCCACCAGTAATTCAAGGGCGCGGTCAACGGCGGCAACCAGCGCGTCGACGTCACTTTTAGTGTTGTAGGGGGCAAAAGAGGCGCGCAGCGTACCGCTCACGCCCAGAGCCGCCAGCAGCGGCTGTGCGCAGTGCTGTCCGGCACGCAGGGCTATGCCGTATCCGGCAAGCAGCGTCACCATATCGCTATGGTGCACCCCCGCGAAATCGAAGGCGAGCAGGCTGGAATCCTGCACGCGGAACGAACGAAAGCCGGGCCGTTTTTTAAGCTCCTCCTCTGCCAGCGTCGCCAGGCCACGGCTCCAGCTTTCTGCCTGAACCACGTCGGTTTCCGCCAGCCATTCGAGCGCGGCGCTCAGGCCGATGACTCCGGCCACGTTCGGCGTACCGGCTTCCAGGCGGTAAGGCACCTCCTGGGTTTTAAACCCGTCGAAGGATACTTCGGTTATCATCTTGCCGCCACCGAGCCACGGCGTCATCCGGGCCAGCAGCTCGGGTTTGCCGTACAGCGCGCCGATCCCGGTTGGGCCGTACAGTTTGTGCCCCGAGAAGGCGTAGAAGTCGATATCCAGCGCCTGCACGTCAGCCGGGAAATGCACTATCCCCTGCGCGCCGTCGACCATCACCACCACGCCGCTGGCGTGGGCAATCTCGATGGCGCGAGCCAGATCGGGGCAGCCGCCGGTGACGTTGGACATCTGCCCCAGCGCCAGAATACGGCTGCGCGGGGTGATCAGCTCAGGCAGACGCGCTACGTCCGGCACAAGGTCTGCACCCAGCGGGAGCTTTACCACCCGCGCTCCCGTTTGTTCAGCCACCATAAGCCACGGCACCAGGTTGGCGTGATGTTCCGCCTCGCTGACGATAATTTCATCTCCAGCCTGCAGCAGCGGACGCGCGTAGCATTGCGCCACCATGTTAATGGCTTCGGTAGTGCCCCGCGTCCAGACGATGTTCTTACCGCTGTCGGCATTGATCAGGCGCGCGACCTGGTCGCGTGCGGCTTCGTATTGCGCCGTTAAGCGGCGGGCTTCGGCATACTGGCTGCGGTGCACGCTCCCGGCGCTCAGGCTGTAAAACTGGCGGGTTGCCTCAATCACCGCCTGCGGTTTAAGGGCCGTGGCGGCGCTATCAAGGTAAATGCCGGCATCGGCCAGCGCGGGAAACTGTGCGCGAAACTGCGCGGGACTGAAAGCGTTCATGGCATTCCTCATATCGATCCTGCGATCGTCGCGCAATTTCAGCGGCAGGGCAAGGAAGTTGATATCTATCAGATTTGTCTGCTTATCCTGGCGAGTCTGAAAAAGCAGGTTATGCTAAATAGTGTTAGGCGGATGTTTTAGCCTGTTATAAATCGAGGTTTGAATAGCATTAATTGCTAAAGGAGAATAATCATGAAAAAGACAGCTGCAATCATTTCTGCCTGTGCGTTGACCTTTGCCCTGAGCGCCTGTTCTGGTAATAACTACGTAATGCATACCAACGATGGTCGATCTATCGTCTCTGAAGGGAAACCGACAACCGATAATGATACCGGTATGATTTCATACAAAGATGCTAACGGGAACAAGCAGCAGATTAACCGCACGGACGTGAAAGAGATGAAAGAGATCGAGCATTAACAGATCTCAGGCAAAAAAAAGCACCGCAAGTTGGCGGTGCTACATTAATCACTATGGACAGACAGGGTAAATGTACAGGAAGTGAAAAATTGGTAGCGTTGCTACCGTGGTCTGAATCGCAGACCAATTGCAAACACAACAACACAACATCACAACCGTAAGCCAAAAGCCCTTCAGAACACGCATTCCAAAAAAACTTTTCGTTCCGGCTCAGGAAGTGCCGCCACTATAGGTATTTGCTGGTAGTTCCTCAACGGACAAATTATAATGGCTCAGATAAAAAAAACTAATAGGTTAAACGTTGTTTCCTATATGTTAAATCTCGTTAACATCTAAGCCAGATAACCATGTCCAAGCGATTGCCACCCCTTAATGCATTACGTGTTTTTGATGCAGCAGCACGTCACCTTAGCTTCACCCGCGCAGCCGATGAGCTTTTTGTGACGCAGGCCGCAGTAAGTCATCAAATCAAGTCTCTGGAGGATTTTCTGGGCCTGAAGCTGTTCCGTCGCCGCAACCGATCGTTGCTGTTGACCGAAGAGGGACAGAGCTATTTTCAGGATATTAAAGAGATTTTTTCCCAGCTTACGGAAGCCACTCGCAAACTGCAGGCCCGAAGTGCAAAAGGGGCGCTGACCGTCAGTTTATTGCCCAGTTTTGCCATTCAGTGGCTGGTGCCGAGGCTCTCAAGCTTTAACTCAACTTATCCGGGAATCGACGTAAGGATCCAGGCTGTCGACCGTCAGGAAGACAAGCTGGCGGATGATGTAGACGTGGCAATTTTTTACGGTCGCGGTAACTGGCCGGGCTTGCGCGTGGAGAAATTATACGCAGAATATCTGCTGCCGGTCTGCTCGCCGCTGCTGCTGACGGGCGATAAAGCGCTTAAAACGCCCGCCGATCTGGCGCAACATACGCTTTTGCACGATGCTTCGCGCCGTGACTGGCAAACTTATACCCGCCAATTAGGTCTTAACCATATAAACGTGCAGCAGGGGCCCATCTTTAGCCACAGTGCGATGGTGTTACAGGCTGCCATTCACGGGCAGGGCGTGGCGCTGGCCAATAACGTCATGGCGCAGTCCGAAATTGAGGCAGGCCGACTGGTTTGCCCATTTAATGATGTTCTGGTCAGCAAGAATGCGTTTTATCTGGTTTGTCATGACAGTCAGGCAGAACTGGGTAAAATAGCCGCTTTCCGGCAGTGGATACTGGCGAAAGCGGCAAGCGAGCAAGAAAAATTCCGCTTCAGGTATGAACAATAACTTTTGTGTGCCGGGCACGCATCACTTCAGGACATAAACATGACCAGCCGATTCATGCTGATTTTCGCCGCGGTGAGTGGCTTTATTTTTGTAGCTCTGGGCGCGTTTGGCGCGCATGTGTTAAGCAAGTCTTTGGGCGTTGTGGAGATGGGCTGGATCCAGACCGGCCTTGAGTATCAGGCGTTCCACACGCTGGCGATTTTTGGGCTGGCGGTGGCGATGCAGCGCCGCATCAGCATCTGGTTTTACTGGAGCAGCGTCTTCCTGGCGCTGGGTACCGTACTGTTCAGCGGCAGCCTCTACTGTCTGGCGCTGTCGCATTTACGCCTGTGGGCGTTTGTTACACCCGTCGGCGGCTTTAGCTTCCTGGCGGGTTGGGTATTAATGTTTATCGGAGCCATCCGTCTGAAACGCAAGGGCGTTGTTCATGAATAAGGTTGTTTTATATTGTCGCCCGGGGTTTGAGAAAGAGTGCGCCGCGGAAATCACCGATAAAGCGGCGAAGCGTGAAGTCTTCGGATTTGCTCGCGTCAAAGAGAACGCGGGCTACGTGGTATTTGAATGCTATCAGCCTGATGATGCCGACAGGCTGGCGCGTGAGCTGCCGTTCAGCTCGCTGATCTTCGCCCGCCAGATGTTCGTTGCCGGCGAGCTGCTGAAGGATCTTCCGCCGGAAGACCGCATCACGCCGATTGTGGGCATGTTACAGGGCGTGGTGGAGAAGGGCGGCGATTTGCGCGTTGAGGTGGCCGACACCAACGAAAGCAAAGAGCTGATGAAGTTCTGCCGTAAGTTCACCGTGCCGCTGCGCGCAGCGCTGCGTGATGCGGGCGTGCTGACGAACTACGAAACGCCAAAGCGTCCGGTTGTGCATATATTCTTTATTGCACCAGGCTGCTGCTATGCCGGTTACTCCTATACCACCAATAACTCGCCGTTCTTTATGGGGATCCCGCGTTTGCGCTTCCCGGCGGATGCGCCGAGCCGTTCAACCCTGAAGCTGGAAGAGGCGTTCCACGTCTTTATCCCGGCGGATGAGTGGGACGAGCGCCTGGCAAACGGCATGTACGCGGTCGATCTGGGAGCGTGCCCCGGCGGCTGGACCTATCAGCTGGTAAAACGCAACATGTGGGTGTCGTCCGTGGACAACGGCCCGATGGCGCAAAGCCTGATGGATACCGGACAGGTGACCTGGCTGCGTGAGGACGGTTTCCGCTATCGCCCGAACCGCAACAACATCTCCTGGATGGTGTGCGACATGGTAGAGAAACCGGCGAAAGTGGCGGCGCTGATGGCCTCCTGGCTGGTAAACGGCTGGTGTCGTGAGACGATTTTCAACCTCAAGCTGCCAATGAAAAAGCGCTACGAAGAGGTTTCCCAGAACCTGGCCTACATCCAGGAGCAGATGGATGAGCACGGCATTAACGTCGAGATCCAGGCGCGTCAGCTTTATCACGACCGCGAAGAGGTGACGGTACACATTCGTCGCTGGTGGGCCGCTGTGGGTGGGCGTCGCGACGAGCGATAGCTTCAGCTCACCCCTCACCCTAACCCTCTCCCCAAAGGGGAGAGGGGATTCCTTGGTGCAGTCTCTTCCTCCTCACCCCTTTGGGGAGAGGTAGTACATTACCGCTCTAACCTTAACTGCTGCAAATTCCCGTCCAGCCGTAAATCCGTCTGCAGCGTCGCCACATCCCGGCAGGTAAACGCCATCTCTTTATGCGCCTCCAGCTTCTTGCGCCATTTTTCCGGCACCTCATCCAGCCTGGCGTAAATCCCTTCCAGACTCTGAAAATCCGTCAGCAGCTGCGCGGCGCTCTTTGGCCCAATACCGGCAACACCCGGAACCTTAGAGCTGCTGATGCCTGCTAGCCCCCAGTAATCCGGCAGCTGCTCAGGCGAGACGCCAAACTCACCGGCAATAAACGGCGCGTCCAGCCAGCGCTTCTGAAAGTAGTCGCGGATGCGGATTGTCGGAGAGAGCAGCTGGCAGTAGCCTTTATCGGTTGAAACGATAGTGGCCTGATGCCCGGCGCTCGCGATTTTGACCGCCAGCGTTGCGGCTAAATCGTCAGCTTCGTTGCCGTGCGCGCCCCAGCACGGCACGCCGCGCTGCTCAAAGGCCGCGCGAATAACGGGCATTTCAGCGTGGAGATCGCCCGGCATGGGGGCGCGTCCGGCCTTGTAGTCCGGCAGGCGCTGGTGCCGCCAGCCGGTATTGCGGGCCTCGTCGTCGAATACGGCAACGGCATGGGTGGGTTCGCTATGGCGGATAAGCTGTTCCAGCGCGTGTAAACAGGTGTCCTTGCAGGGGGTGCCCTGGACCGCATGGATGCGGCGAATCAGGTTAAGTGCATCGACGATAAGCAAATGAACGGCCACAGATAATCTCCCTTCTGTCTAATGGGTGAAGGGTAACATTGTCAGGAGAGGGAAACTATTCGCAGCGGGGAAAAGAGGAAGAAGCCTCGCAAAACGAGGCTTCCAGAGCGGCTTAGTCGCAGGTAACGATCTTCATCGCCAGGCCGCCGCGGGAGGTTTCGCGGTATTTGGCGTTCATGTCCTTACCGGTTTCGTACATGGTTTCGATAACCTTGTCGAGGCAGACGCGCGGCTCGCTGGTGCGGCGCAGCGCCATACGGGCCGCGTTGACCGCTTTCACAGAGGCGATAGCGTTACGCTCGATGCACGGCACCTGTACCTGTCCGCCGACCGGGTCACAGGTCAGCCCCAGGTTATGTTCCATGCCGATTTCCGCCGCAATGCACACCTGCGCAGGGCTTGCGCCCAGCAGTTCTGCCAGCCCCGCCGCCGCCATAGAGCAGGCTACGCCCACTTCACCCTGACAGCCCACTTCCGCGCCGGAAATGGAGGCGTTCATCTTGTACAGTGAGCCAATCGCACTGGCCACCAGCATATAGCGCGCCAGTGAGTTTGCGTTTACTTCACGAATGAACTTGTCGTAATACGCCAGCACCGCCGGAACGATACCGCACGCGCCGTTGGTTGGCGCGGTGACCACGCGGCCACCCGCGGCGTTCTCTTCGTTCACCGCCAGCGCAAACATGTTGATCCAGTCAACGACGGCCATCGGGTCGGTGGTGGTTTTGTCGGTGCTGACCAGCATGCGGCGCAGCGCGGCCGCTCGACGCGGTACGCGCAGCTTGCCCGGCAGCACGCCTTCGGTGGTGATCCCGCGTTCGATACCGCTGCGCATCACCTCCCAGACGTTAGCGAAGTGCTGTTCCAGCTCCTCTTTGCTGTGCAGGGCCAGCTCGTTTTTCATCATCAGGCCGGAGAGGGAAAGGCCCGTCTCCCGGCAGTGACGCTGTAAATCGGCCGCGTTTTTGTACGGGTACGGCACGTCGACGGCGGAACTGTTGGTTTGACCAAAATGGTCTTCGTCAACGATAAAGCCGCCGCCGATGGAGTAATACGTCTGGCTGTAAACCGCTTTATCGCCGACCAGCGCGGTAATACGCATACCGTTTTCGTGCAGCGACAGGTTGTCCGCATGGAAATTCATGCAGTGGTCAACCGGGAATTCAACCTCGTGTTCGCCGTTCGCCAGCAGCAAACGACCGTGGGTGTTCACGTCCTGGATAAAGCCAGGTATTGCATCTATATCAACGGTATCCGGCAGGTTTCCCGCCAGCCCCATGATAATGGCAATATCGGTATGGTGGCCTTTACCGGTCAGGGAAAGGGAACCGTATACATCGACAACCACGCGGGTAATGTCGTGCAAAATGCCGCGTGCAATCAAGTCATCCGTGAATTGTTTACCGGCTTTCATTGGCCCGACGGTGTGAGAGCTGGAAGGACCAATACCGATTTTGAAGATATCGAATACGCTAATCATGATGCGTCCATTGCTTCAGTCAGAGGGGAGGAGTGCGCCGCCCGAGGACGGCGCAGGAGGTCTTAGCTGAACAGCGAGTAGAAAATGGCGGAGATGGCAATCAGACCCATCACAACAACGAACACGTTGCTGATATGGCCGCTATATTTACGCATCGCAGGCACTTTCTGAATCGCGTACATCGGCATCAGGAACAGAATCATCGCGATAATCGGGCCGCCCAAGGTTTCAATCATACCCAGAATGCTTGGGTTCAGGGTGGCTACTGCCCAGGTGGTCACCAGCATGAACAGCGCAGTGATTTTGTTCAGTCGGTTGATTTCAATGCTCTTGCCTTTACCGCGCAGAGATTTAATCACCATACCGTTGAAGCCTTCACGTGCGCCCAGATAGTGGCCCAGGAAGGATTTGGTGATAGCGATAATCGCGATAATAGGCGCCATCCACGCAATCAGCGGTGCGTTAAAGTGGTTTGCCAGGTAAGACAGAATAGAGATGTTCTGCTCTTTCGCCGCCGCCAGGTCTGCCGGGGAGAGGCTCAGCACGCAGCTGAACACGAAGAACATCACGGTCAGTACCATCATAATGTGGGCGCGAGCCAGGATGCTGGAGCACTTCTTCTCTGCGCCATTGCCGTACTCTTCACGCTTCGCAACCGCGAAGGAGGAGATGATTGGCGAGTGGTTGAAGGAGAACACCATTACCGGGATTGCCAGCCACAGGGTCAGCAGCAGGCCGTTACCGGTCGCGGATGCGCTGCTCAGGGACAGCGTTTCCAGCGCCGCGCCGTTCCACTGTGGGATCAGGTACAGCGCCAGCAGCATCAGGGCAGCAACAAACGGGAACACCAGCACGCTCATCGCTTTCACGATCATCTGCTCGCCGAAGCGGACGATGGTCATCATACCGACAATCAGGATCAGGGACAGGATCGCGCGCGGCGGCGGGGTCATCTGCAGCTGGTGCATCATGAAGCTTTCAACGGTGTTGGTAATAGCCACGCTATAAACCAGCAGAATGGGGTAAATCGCGAAGAAGTAGAGCAGGGTAATCAGCTTACCTGCGCCAACGCCGAAGTGTTCTTCAACGACTTCAGTGATGTCTTCGCCCGGGTTTTTACCGGACAGCACGAAGCGGGTCAGACCGCGGTGTGCAAAGAAGGTCATCGGGAAGGCGATGATGGCCATGATGATCAGCGGAATCAGACCGCCGACACCCGCGTTGATAGGAAGGAACAGTACACCAGCGCCGATTGCCGTGCCGTAAAGGCCAAGCATCCACATGGTATCCGTTTTGCGCCAACCGCTTCGGGATTCAATCGAAGCAACGGTGCTGGTTTGAGTGGTTTCCATCTGTATCTCCTGGAGGAAGCAAATTGTCAGGTTTTTAGTCAAATCCGATGAAAAAGTGCCTGACGGTAATATGAAATTCGTTCAGTGACGGTTTTTTAATAATTTTTGCCCGTAACTATTGGCGGGCGGAAAGATACATTCTAGTTATGAATCTATCAGTGATCGCGATCCCAAATGCAATAATCCACTTATGAAGTGGGCATATTTAGTCCATTTATCTGTTAAAAAAACGTCAAAGAGGATTTACGGGCGCGAAGGCTACCATTAACGACATGTTTTCGAAAAGGCTGTCCCGCGAGATAGGTGTCTTTCGCTGAAAAGAAATGGGTTTTTAGGATTTTCTGGCAGGTAATTTTGATTAAGGCTAATTATTTATGGTTTCAAAAACCACGTAATCGTTTGCGTTGGCGGTAGATTTGTTAATAGCATTAAAGATGTATATGAATTGCATCACTAATAAAAAAGCCGGATAACAATCCGGCCTGAGGGGAAGGTGCAAACGGGTTACTTGATGATTTCGTAACACGGAATATAGGCAGAGCCCGGAAGCTTCATGCGGTGCTGAGCCACAAAGCCCTGCAGCATGTCATCCATGCGGCGCATCATCTCCGGGTCACCGTGGATCTTATACGGCCCGAACTCCTCAATCGCGCGGATCCCAACCTCTTTAACGTTGCCCGCCACGATGCCCGAGAAGGCGCGACGCAGGTCGGCAGCCAGTACTTCTACCGGCTGATCCGGGTAGAGCTTCAGGTTCGCCATGTTCTCATGCGACGGCTCGAAGGGGATTTGCAGGTCCGGTGCGATACGGATGGACCAGTTAAAGCTGTAGGCATCCCCGGTATCACGACGGTTTTCTTTCACCAGCGGCATCGCTTTTTTCATCTGGCGCGCCACTTCTGCGGCATCGTCGATGATAATGCGATAGTGACGGCGCGCGTCTTCCCCCAGCGTATGAACGATAAACTCGTCCAGCACGCGGAAGTAGTCGGCGCTCTCTTTCGGCCCGGTCAGGATCAGCGGCAGAACCTGATCCTTATTGGCCGGGTTCATCAGGATCCCCAGCAGGTAAAGCAGCTCTTCCGCCGTACCGACGCCGCCCGGGAAGATGATGATGCCGTGAGCGATACGGACAAACGCCTCAAGGCGTTTTTCGATATCCGGCATGATAATCAGTTCGTTAACCAGCGGGTTAGGTGGCTCCGCTGCGATGATGGACGGTTCGGTCATGCCGATAAAACGCCCCTCTTTATAGCGCTGCTGAGCATGGCCTACCGCGGCACCTTTCATGGGGGCTTCCATCGCTCCCGGACCGCAGCCGGTACAGATGTTCAGCTCGCGCAGGCCGAGCTGATTACCCACGCGGCGGGCGTACAGGTATTCGGTTTCGTTAATGGAGTGACCACCCCAGCAGACGACCATGTTCGGCGCTTCGCCAACGTGCAGGGCGCGGGCGTTACGCAGAATGGAGAAGACCAGGTTGGTGATATGAACGGAGCTTTCCAGGTCGAGATGCTGGAAACGACCGGCGTTGCTGATCTGCCCGTTAACAAACAGGATGTCGCGCAGCACGGCAAACAGGTTGGCCTGAAGGGAGCGAATAATACGCCCGTCAACAAACGCCTCTTCCGGCGGGTTAATGACCTCAAGCTTCACGCCGCGCTCGCGGCGCAGCACGTTGATATCAAAACTTTCGAAGCGGGACAGCAGCTCTTTACTGTTGTCGGTCAGGCTTCCGGAGTTCAGTACGGCAAGTGAACAGTTGCGAAACAGTTGATAAAGGTCGCTACTGGCGGTGCGTTTAAGCATGTCCACTTCCAGCTGCGACAACATATCCATAGAGCCAAGCGGGCTAATATGTGTAATCAAGTGAGCTCCTTATGGGACGATTATCGTCTTTCCCTGTTGATTACAATAGCCCTGGCTTATGACGTTTCACAACACTTCGGGCGGAATACCGCCCGCATATTGTGAAAATATTTATCTTACTGACGCACCAGCCGTCCGGTAGCAGGCACAAAATCGGTATTGGTGCGCCACGGGTTAATATCCAGACCGCCGCGGCGGGTATAGCGGGCGTACACGCTGAGCTTTTCTGGCCGGCAGAAACGCTGAATATCGTTAAAGATACGCTCCACGCACTGCTCGTGAAACTCGTTGTGATGGCGGAACGACACCAGGTAACGCAGCAGCTTTTCCCGGTCAATTTTCGGGCCGCGATACTGAATCTGAACGGAGCCCCAGTCCGGCTGGTGGGTGATAAGGCAGTTGGACTTCAGCAGATGGCTGACCAGCGTCTCTTCCACGATCTTTCCGCTCGCCGCGTTTTCGAGGTAGTCGGCGCTGAATTCGTAGCTCTCAATCTCAATATCCTGGTCGTCGATGCAGGTACCGTGGAAATGGGCGATGGGCTGCCCCTCCAGTTCATGCAGACGGTATAACGAGACGGACACGTCCCCCTGCGCGCAGGCGCGTAAATCCCGCTCAAGGGTCTGCTGAACGTCGTCCCAGCTGTTGAATCGGGTCTGGTTGAAGCTGTTGAGATAGAGCTTAAAGCTTTTCGACTCGACCAGGTTCACGCTGGCGTAGTCCAGCTCAACGTGGCCCACGGCGACCTGCGGCAGACCGCGCGCGTTCAGCCAGGAGAGTTCATACAGCGTCCAGATGTCGCCGCCGACAAACGGCAGCGCGTCCGCGTGCAGTCCGAGCGGATCGCGGTTCAGGCTGCGCGGCACGCCCTGAAGCAGGCTTGCGTCGTAGGTGTCGCGGTAATCGGTCGATTTACCCAGCGTTAAGCCCGTTAACGCCTGATGATTTTCGTAAGACATGTTTCATAGCCACTTTACAGGTACACTTAAGGGCTGAGTTTATCCTGTCTTACAAGAAGAGAGAAATCGGTGGATATCGAAACTGCAAATGCCCTGACAACCTTCACGACCCGCTATTGCGATGCCTGGCATGAAAAGCAGGGGACGTGGCCGCAAAGTAACGAACTGCATGGCGTGCCGTCACCGTGCATTATCTCTTCACAGGATGATTATGTTATCTGGCAGCCGAAACCGTTTACCGGCGAGCAGAACGTAAAGGCGGTTGAACGCGCCATGGACATTGTGATACAACCTGCGCTTCATGCGTTTTATACCACGCAGCTTGCCGGGGATATGAGCGCATGCTTTGCTGAGCAGCCGCTGACGCTGCTGCAAACCTGGAGCGAGGACGATCTCCAGCGCGTTCAGGAAAACCTCATCGGTCACCTGGTCACGCAAAAACGCCTTAAGCTCTCTCCGACTCTTTTTATTGCGACGCTCGACAGTGAACTGGACGTTATTTCCGTCTGCAATCTGTCTGGCGAGGTCATTAAAGAGACGCTCGGCACCCGCAATCGCGATGTTCTCGCGCCTTCCCTTGCGGATTTCCTTAACCGACTTGAGCCGCTTCTGTAATCCATGATGCTACTGTGTGTGTGAGAGATCTCTTACACGCTCTGTGAGACATCGCCGAAACAATTAGTATTGTCTTAGGGATTTCAGAATAATATTAACTTCGGTTTCAACAGGTTAGCGCTTTTCTTAACCGATATCCCCCGTTTCGTCTGGCTTACATTGCTTACAGGGTGGGTTGTAAGACGAAGCAGAATAGCGGATTCTATCTCTGTCGACAGGACGCCGACACGAGAAACGAACATCAGGATGATGGCGTTTCTTAACAGGAACACGTCAGGATGACGCCGCAGGAAGGCTTCAGGATGAAGCGAAGTGGAGCACGCAGGATGCGTAAGGGACACCTCCAGGAAGGAGAACGAGAGCCGGTCAGGATGATCGGTGGGTCAGGATGGCCAGGACGTTTCAGGATGAAACATACACGTCAGGATGATGTGTGCAGGATGCAAAAGGTAAACGGATGACCAGGCCTTCGGGCATCAGGAAAAGTTGTCACGGATGAGCAGGGAGCACGTATTGTAGCTGGATTGCTGCGAAACGAACCGGGAGCACTGTTTTTACAGTGCTCCCTTTTTTTATTTCTGACTTCCGCAATGCTATGCTTCGCGCCATTCCGTTTTTCAGTTGAGGTTACTATGACGCATCACGATAGCGTTCGTGCACAGCTGCACGCCATCGAAGCCCTTATGCGCCAGCATCAGCTGTGGCAGGATAACGCGCCGCAGCCGGAAGCGTTCGCCAGCACCCAGCCGTTTTGTCTGGATACCCTGGCCCCGTTCGAGTGGCTCCAGTGGGTATTACTTCCGCGCATGCACGCGCTGCTGGAAGGTGGCCACGCGTTGCCACAGTCGTTTGCCGTCTCCCCTTATTACGAAATGGCGCTGGAAGCGACCCACCCGGCGCGCGCAGTGATGCTGGCGGAGCTGGAAAAGCTGGATGCGCTTTTCGCCGGTGACGATGCATGACGCTTGAGATCCTGTTTCAGGATGAGTGGCTCGTGGCGGTGAATAAGCCGTCCGGCTGGCTGGTGCACAGAAGCTGGCTCGATCGCGATGAGAAGGTCGTGGTCATGCAGACCGTGCGCGATCAGATCGGTCAGCACGTCTTTACCGCCCATCGTCTGGACCGGCCAACCTCCGGCGTGCTGCTGATGGGGCTGTCCAGTGAGGCCGGGCGCCTGCTGGCGCAGCAGTTCGAACAGCACCAGATCCAGAAACGCTACCACGCCATTGCGCGCGGCTGGCTGACGGACGCCGCCACGCTTGATTATCCGCTGGTGGAGGAACTGGATAAAATCGCCGATAAGTTTGCCCGTGATGATAAAGGCCCGCAGCCAGCGGTGACCGATTATCGCGGAATGGCGACCGTCGAGCTGCCGGTGGCGACCGGTAAATTTCCCACCACGCGCTACAGCCTGGTTGAGCTTTTGCCCAAAACCGGGCGCAAGCACCAGCTTCGTCGTCACCTTGCGCACCTGCGCCATCCAATCATCGGCGACAGCAAGCACGGCGATCTGCGCCAGAACCGCAGCGCGGCAGAGCACTTCGGCTGTAACCGGCTGATGCTGCACGCCAGCGAGCTGTGCCTGACGCACCCGTTCACCGGCGAACCGCTGACTCTCCGCGCGGGGCTGGACGATGTCTGGATGCAGGCGCTGTCACAGTTTGGCTGGCTGGGACAACTCCCCGAAAATGAAAGGGTTGAGTTTGCCGCAGGCAACGTTCAGGATGAACGGCAGGCGCAATAATTACGGGAGCAAAGCATGGCTGAAGTAGGCATTTTTGTCGGCACGATGTACGGCAACTCGCTGCTGGTGGCGGAGGAAGCGGAAGCGATCCTCGCAAATCAGGGCCATAAGGCGACGGTCTATGAAGATCCGCAGCTGGAGGACTGGGAAAAATACAAAGACAACTACATCCTCATCGTGACGTCTACCACGGGGCAGGGCGATCTGCCGGACAGCATCATGCCGCTTTTCCAGGGGATAAAAGATCGGCTTGGCTACCAGCCAGACGTGCGTTACGGCATCATCGCGCTGGGTGACAGCTCCTATGCTAACTTCTGCGGCGGCGGCAAGCAGTTCGACGCGCTGTTGCAGGAACAGAGCGCTCAGCGCGTCGGCGAAATGTTGCTGATTGATGCCGGTGAGCATCCTGAACCAGAAAGCGAGTCAAATCCGTGGGTTGAACGCTGGGCAACCCTGCTGAAATAACCCTGACGATACGACACGCAGGCCGGGTAAGGCGTAGCCGCCACCCGGCCATACCGCCCGCCCCAAACCCCAATTCCGTGAACCACCTTCCACTTCCTTGGGCTTATGCCATAAACAACCTCTCACACACCCTTTAATACTGTGTTTTTGCACGGTGAGAGAACGCGTCACTCCTTCATATACTTTTCCCGTCACTATAAAACGGCTCAAGGCCGTACCAAAACGATCCAATACAACTCTCTCATTCTGATTACCCTACAGGTGCCGTACAGAATGAACCAGGCGAAAGCTATGATTCAGGAGTGCAACTATGAGTACATTAAGCCAGGCGGCGAGCAGCGCTGAAAAGCGCACCAATGCTCGCTACTGGATAGTGGTGATGCTGTTTATCGTCACATCCTTTAACTACGGCGACCGCGCGACGCTGTCGATTGCCGGTTCTGAAATGGCAAAAGATATCGGGCTCGATCCGGTTGGTATGGGTTATGTTTTCTCCGCGTTTTCATGGGCCTATGTTATCGGCCAAATTCCTGGCGGCTGGCTGCTGGACCGCTTCGGCTCCAAGCGGGTCTACTTCTGGTCCATCTTTATCTGGTCGATGTTTACCCTGCTGCAGGGCTTCGTCGATATCTTTAGCGGCTTCGGCATTATCATTGCGCTGTTTACCCTCCGCTTCCTGGTGGGCTTAGCGGAAGCGCCATCCTTCCCCGGTAACAGCCGTATTGTGGCAGCCTGGTTCCCGGCGCAGGAGAGGGGAACGGCGGTAGCCATCTTCAACTCTGCGCAATACTTCGCGACGGTTATTTTCGCGCCAATCATGGGCTGGCTGACGCACGAGGTGGGCTGGTCACACGTCTTCTTCTTCATGGGTGGACTGGGGATCGTTATCAGCTTTGTCTGGCTGAAAGTGATCCACGAACCGAACCAGCACCCGGGCGTAAACAAGAAGGAGCTGGACTACATTGCTGAAGGTGGGGCGCTGATCAACATGGATCAGAAAACCCAAAAAGCCAAAGTTCCGTTCAGCCAGAAATGGGCGCAGATCAAACAGCTCGTCGGCACACGCATGATGATCGGTATCTATCTCGGCCAGTACTGCATCAACGCCTTGACCTACTTCTTCATCACCTGGTTCCCGGTTTACCTGGTGCAGGCGCGCGGCATGTCGATTCTGAAGGCGGGCTTCGTCGCCTCCGTTCCGGCCATCTGCGGCTTCGTGGGCGGAGTGCTCGGCGGGGTCATTTCCGACTGGCTGATGCGCCGTACCGGTTCGCTGAATATTGCGCGTAAAACGCCAATCGTGCTCGGCATGCTGCTCTCCATGACCATGGTGTTCTGCAACTACGTCAGCGCGGAGTGGATGATCATCGGCTTTATGGCGATGGCCTTCTTCGGTAAAGGCATTGGCGCGCTGGGCTGGGCGGTGATGGCAGATACCGCGCCGAAAGAGATCAGCGGCCTGAGCGGCGGCCTGTTCAACATGTTTGGCAACATTTCCGGCATTGTCACCCCAATCGCGATCGGCTACATCGTCGGCACAACCGGCTCCTTCAATGGCGCGCTGATTTACGTTGGTGTCCATGCGCTGGTAGCGGTGCTCAGCTACCTGGTACTGGTGGGCGACATCAAGCGTATCGAACTCAAACCTGTCGTGGAGCGCGGATGATGACAACGCAATCAAGTCCGGTCGTCACCGGGATGAAGGTTATCCCGGTGGCGGGGCAGGACAGCATGCTGCTCAACATTGGGGGCGCGCATAACGCCTGGTTTACCCGTAATATCGTGGTGCTGACCGACAGCGCAGGCAATACCGGCGTGGGTGAAGCGCCGGGCGGAGAGGTGATTTACCAGACGCTGGTCGATGCCGTCCCGCAGGTGGTTGGGCAGGAGGTCGCCCGCCTGAATAAGGTGGTTCAGCGAGTGCACAAGGGTAACCAGTCGGCGGATTTTGACACCTTCGGAAAAGGCGCCTGGACGTTTGAGCTGCGCGTTAACGCGGTGGCGGCCCTGGAGGCGGCTCTCCTCGATTTACTCGGCAAGGCGCTGAACGTGCCGGTCTGCGAGCTGCTGGGGCCTGGCAAACAGCGTGATGCGGTAACGGTGCTGGGCTATCTGTTCTATGTTGGCGACCGGACGAAAACCGATCTGCCGTATCTGGAGCGCTCGCCGGGCAGCCACGAGTGGTATCACCTGCGTCATCAGGAGGCGCTTTCCGCCGACGCGGTAGTGCGCCTGGCGGAAGCGGCGCAGGATCGCTACGGCTTTAAGGACTTCAAGCTGAAAGGCGGCGTGCTGCCGGGCGAGCAGGAGATTGACAGCGTGCGCGCGTTGAAAAAGCGTTTTCCGGAGGCGCGCATCACCGTCGATCCGAACGGCGCATGGCTGCTGGATGAAGCCATCGCGCTGTGTAAAGGGCTGGGCGACGTGCTGACCTACGCGGAAGACCCGTGCGGCGCGGAGCAGGGCTTCTCCGGCCGCGAAGTGATGGCGGAGTTCCGACGCGCCACCGGGCTGCCGGTCGCGACCAATATGATCGCCACCAACTGGCGCGAAATGGGCCATGCGGTGATGCTGAATGCGGTGGACATTCCGCTGGCGGACCCGCACTTCTGGACCCTTTCCGGCGCGGTGCGCGTGGCGCAGCTGTGCGATGACTGGGGGCTCACCTGGGGCTGCCACTCCAATAACCATTTCGACATTTCGCTGGCGATGTTTACCCACGTTGGCGCGGCGGCACCGGGCAACCCGACCGCCATTGATACGCACTGGATCTGGCAGGAAGGCGAAGCGCGCCTGACCAGGAATCCGCTTGAAATCAAAAACGGCAGCATCGCCGTACCGGATGCGCCGGGGCTGGGCGTGGAGCCTGACTGGGATCGGATCCACCAGGCGCATGAAGCGTATAAAAAACTGCCGGGCGGCGCGCGCAACGACGCGGGCCCGATGCAGTACCTTATCCCCGGCTGGACATTTGACCGTAAGCGCCCTGTTTTTGGACGTCACTGATAAAAGGATCGAACGATGAGCACTTTTTCTACCCCTGTAGTCACCTCCATGCAGATTATCCCCGTCGCGGGACATGACAGCATGTTGATGAACCTGAGCGGCGCTCACGCGCCGTTCTTCACCCGCAATATTGTGGTGATCAAGGACAAATCCGGGCACACCGGTGTGGGTGAAATCCCGGGCGGGGAGAAGATCCGTAAAACGCTGGAAGACGCCGTTCCGCTGGTGGTGGGCAAAACGCTGGGGGAATACAAAAACGTTCTGAACAGCGTGCGTAACACCTTTGCCGATCGCGATGCGGGCGGTCGTGGTCTGCAAACGTTTGACCTGCGTACCACCATTCACGTGGTGACGGGCATCGAAGCCGCAATGCTGGATCTGTTAGGCCAGCATCTGGGCGTCAACGTCGCATCCCTGCTGGGTGACGGCCAGCAGCGCAATGAAGTGGAGATGCTCGGTTACCTGTTCTTTATCGGCAACCGCAAGCTGACCCCGCTGCCGTACCAGAGCCAGCCGGACGAAAAATGCGACTGGTACCGTGTACGCCACGATGAAGCGATGACCCCGGACGCGGTGGTGCGCCTGGCAGAAGCCGCGTATGAAAAATACGGTTTTAATGACTTCAAGCTGAAAGGCGGCGTGCTGGCCGGTGAGGAAGAAGCGGAGGCAATCGCCGCGCTGGCGAAGCGCTTCCCGCAGGCGCGCGTGACGCTGGATCCGAACGGTGCCTGGTCCCTTGATGAAGCCATCAAAATAGGTAAGCAGCTAAAAGGCGTGCTGGCCTACGCGGAAGATCCGTGCGGCGCAGAGCAGGGTTACTCCGGGCGTGAGGTTATGGCGGAGTTCCGTCGCGCCACCGGACTGCCAACCGCTACCAACATGATCGCGACCGACTGGCGTCAGATGGGGCATACGCTCTCCCTGCAGTCGGTGGATATCCCGCTGGCAGATCCGCACTTCTGGACGATGCAGGGCTCGGTTCGGGTGGCGCAGATGTGCCACGAGTTTGGCCTGACCTGGGGTTCGCACTCCAACAACCACTTCGACATCTCGCTGGCGATGTTCACCCACGTGGCGGCCGCTGCGCCGGGCAAGATCACCGCAATTGATACCCACTGGATCTGGCAGGAGGGCAACCAGCGCCTGACCAAACGGCCGTTTGAAATCAAAGGCGGCATGGTGCAGGTTCCTTCCACGCCGGGTCTGGGCGTTGAGCTGGATATGGATCAGGTGATGAAAGCACATGAGCTGTATCAGAAACACGGGCTGGGCGCGCGTGACGATGCGCTGGCAATGCAGTACCTGATCCCTGAGTGGACATTCGACAATAAACGTCCGTGCATGGTACGATAAGCGCATTGGGACCGCTCCCACAAGCGGTCCCTTACGTGGTGTATGCTTAACGTAACTAACATGCGTAAGGATGGCTTATGAAAATTGTAATCGCTCCGGACTCGTATAAGGAAAGCTTGAGCGCGCTTGAGGTGGCGACAGCGATAGAGGACGGTTTTCGCGAAATTTTCCCGTCAGTTGACTATGTCAAATTGCCGGTTGCCGACGGTGGCGAAGGGACGGTAGACGCCATGGTGGCAGCCACTCATGGGCGCATTGTCCATGTTCCCGTCACCGGCCCCCTGGGTGAACGTGTCGAGGGGTTCTTCGGCTTATCCGGAGACGGTAAAAGCGCGTTTATCGAGATGGCGGCGGCGAGCGGTCTGGAGCTGGTGCCTCCCGCCAGGCGTAACCCGCTGGTCACCACCTCGTGGGGGACCGGCGAGCTCATCCGCCATGCGCTTGACGCAGGCGTTAAGCATATCATTATTGGCATTGGCGGCAGCGCGACCAACGACGGCGGCGCGGGCATGGTGCAGGCGCTTGGCGTAAAACTGCTGGATGCCAGCGGGCAGCCGGTAGGGCCGGGCGGCGGCGAACTGGCAAGCCTTACGCATATTGACGTGGGCGGGCTGGATAAGCGGCTGGCCGCGTGTCGAATTGAAGTGGCCTGTGATGTGACCAATCCCCTGATCGGTGAAGCCGGCGCCTCAGCGGTATTTGGCCCGCAGAAAGGGGCGACGCCGGAAATGATCGGGACGCTGGATAACGCCCTTGCCCATTACGCACAGATCATCGCCCGGGATCTGGATATTGACGTCTTAAACCTCGCGGGCGGCGGCGCGGCGGGCGGAATGGGCGCCGCGCTGTATGCATTTTGCGGCGCGCAGCTGCGTCAGGGCATTGAGATTGTCACTGATGCGCTGCATCTTGATGAACAGGTGGCGAACGCCGATCTGGTGATCACCGGTGAAGGCCGCATCGACAGCCAGACGATCCACGGCAAGGTGCCCGTTGGCGTGGCGCGAGTCGCGAAACGCTATAACAAACCGGTTATCGGCATTGCTGGCAGCCTGACGGCGGACGTTGGCGTGGTGCATGAGCACGGGCTGGATGCCGTATTCAGTGTGATATACACCATCTGTTCCCTGGAAGATGCGCTGGAAAATGCGCAACGGAACGTGCAGATGGCCGCACGAAATATTGCGGCGGTGCTGAAAATGGGGCAGGGGATGTAGTTTCCCCTCACCCTGACCCTCTCCCCAACGGGGCGAGGGGAGTGTTGGTGCGGCCTTTATCCTTTGCCCTGAGGCCTCACCAGCGCTAGTTCCCTAACACCTTCATCGCTTCCCGCGTCACATTGTCCATCTCGTCCAGCAGCTCCAGGAACTCCGGTTCAAGCTCTGACTCTGGCGTTCCCGCGCGTAGCTGCTGCTCAAGCAGCTGGCAGAGATTTTTCAGCCGCGGTACGCCGCTGTAGCCGCAGCTACCGTGCAGCTTATGAATGGCTTCCAGCAGCCCGTCAGGGTTTTCTCCCACCAGCTGCTCTTCAACCTTGTTCCGTATTTCCGGCAGGAAGTCCACCAGCATTTGCAGCATATCCCTTGCCAGATCGGCTTTGCCCGCCGCCTGGCGCAGCGCCAGCTGCCAGTCGAACGTGGCATTCTGGTTCACGCCGATCTCCGGCGATTCAGCTGAAACGGTGTATGTCCCGCCAATATGTCCCGGCTTGTAGCGCAGCAGCAGGCTGTGCAGCTTCTCTTCGTCGATCGGTTTCGCCAGATAATCGTTCATGCCCGCACCCAGCAGCTTCTCCTTCTGCCCGGCCATCGCGTGCGCCGTCACGGCAATCACCGGCGTCTGCTGCTGGTGCGGAAGCTGGCGGATCAGCTCACAGGCGCGGATGCCGTCCATTCCCGGCATCTGAATATCCATCAGGATCAGGTCGAACTGCATCTGTTTGGCCTGTTCAACGGCTTCGGCACCGTTGGTACACAGCTCCACGTGCTGAACCTGATCCTCAAGCAGCACGCCAATCAGCTTCAGGTTTGCCGGGTTGTCGTCTACTGCCATCACCGTCATCGGGAGCTTGTGCTCATCGTTCGCCGGCAGAAGGGGCTGGTGCGTCAGGCGACAATACTCGGTCAACGCAGGCAGCAGCCGGGTTGCGGTGAGCGGTTTCAGCAGACACGCCGCCGCCCCGTCGTTTTTCAGCTCTTCGGCGTTGATTTGCGCGTGACACGGCAGGGCCAGCAACAGGTAGTCCGTCATGGAAGCCGCCTTCGCCAGGCGCTCCTGCTGCATGGTCAGCTCGCCGGTAAACGTCACCGGAATACCCATCAGCAGGATATCGTAATGATCGCTCGCCAGCGCGGAGAAGGTCGGGCTGTAGACCACCTCCAGCGGCGTAGTGCTCAACACGTCCAGCGTGCACTGCGCCGCGGCGGCGTTAGGTTCCACATAGGCCAGACGCATCCCTTTCAGGCAGTCGGTGACCGGTCCGTCGGTCTGCACGTTCGGGTTAAGATCGAGATTGATATGGAACCAGAAGGTCGAGCCCCGGTTAGGCTGGCTGTGGAAGGAGATATCGCCCCCCATCTCTTTCACCAGTTTTTGGGTGATCACCAGCCCCAGGCCCGTTCCGCCGTGGCGACGGGAAATGCTCGCATCGGCCTGTCGGAAAGCCTGGAACAGACGCGACTGATCGCGCTCCGGTATGCCAATACCGGTATCGCGGATCTGCACTTCTATCTGAACCTTATTATTACTGAGCGCCCGTTTTTCGACCAGGATGTCAATATTGCCGCTCTCGGTGAACTTAATCGCGTTGCCCACCAGATTGGTAATAACCTGCTGCAGGCGCAGCGGGTCGCCAATGACGTTATCCGGCACGTCGTTTTTGATATTGAGCGTCAGCTCCAGCCCTTTATCGTGCGAGGAGTGGGCAAGCAGCGTGACCACGTCATCCAGCGTGCTGCGCAGCGGGAACGGGATGCTTTCCAGAATCAGCTTGCCCGCTTCCAGCTTCGAGAAGTCCAGCACGTCGTTAATAATGGTCAGCAGGTTATTGGCCGAGCGTTCAATAGTATGCAGGTGGTCACGCTGGGTCGGATTCAGCTCGCTTTTGAGCGTCAGGCGGGTAAAGCCAATCACCCCGTTAAGCGGCGTACGCAGCTCGTGCGACATGTTCGCCAGGAACTCAGACTTAATGCGCGCCGCCTCCTGCGCGCGTTTTTTCGCCAGATCCAGCTCCACGTTCTGGATCTCCATCTGCTCCAGCGTTTCACGCAGGTCCGACGTGGCCTGGTCAACGTTGTGCTGCATCTCTTCGTGATAGGCCGCCAGCGACATTGCCATTGAGTTGATGCCGTTTTTCAGCATATCCAGTTCGCCGAGCATAAAGCCTTCTACGCGGCTGTCGAGCTGGCCGCGGCGGATCCGGTCAACGGTATTCACCATGTTGCGGATAGGCCCCGTGACGTCGCGCATCAGTCGCCAGCCGAAGATCAGCGCGATACCGATACAAAAGAGCATCATCACGCCGGAAATGAATATTTCTTTGTACTGCTGGAGGCGCACCGACTTGAGATCCAGCTCCAGCGCCACATATCCCAGCATATTGTTGCTGGACTTGGCATCGGACTGGGCGGATTCATCAGGTGAATAGCTTTCCGAGACGATCGGCGTACGCAGGATCATGATATCGCCGCGCCGCAGGACTGTGAGATGGCGCGGGAAGGGGGTACCTTCCGGGATTTTCAGCGACGTGGGATCGAGATGAAAATTCGAGGTCACGAACAGCCGGTTATGCTCATCGTAAACGGAAATGGCGCGGACAATCTCTGAATGCCGGCGGTGCAGCACGCTGATTAACTGACCAATGGATTCGCGGTTTTGCAGGTTCATGCCGTACTCGCTGGAGACGGCCAGCGGTTCGATAATGCTGGCACCGGCATCTTCAAGCTGCCTCTGCAGATCGTTATAGCGGTGCACCACAAAGAAGATGCTCAGCAGCAAACCGATGAGAACGGTAGGAGCGAGGATCAAAATCATCATGCGCGCGCGCAGGCTGTAGTTGGTCATGGAGTTCCGTTATGGGACAATCAGGCTAATTATGTTTATTTGAGAAAAATCTCGGCGATGGCGCAATTCTACTCTGCAAAACGACGCGTGACGACGCGTCAGATCATAACTGTTGAAGCCACGGACCTCGATCCTTTCGGACACGGGGTGGCGCGTCACAATGGTAAGACCCTGTTTATCACAGGTTTGCTGCCGGGTGAACGAGCAGAAATTACGCTGACGGAAGACAAACGCCAGTACGCGCGCGGCCAGGTCAAGCGCCGTCTTGGTGATAGCCCGGATCGCGTAACGCCTCGCTGCCCCCATTTTGGCGTCTGCGGCGGCTGTCAGCAACAGCATGCCAGCACAGAATTACAGCAAAAAAGTAAAAGCAGCGCGCTGGCTCGCCTGCTAAAACACGACGTCAGTGACGTTGTTGCTGACCAGCCGTGGGGCTACCGCCGCCGCGCTCGCCTGAGCCTCAGCTATCATCCAAAAACCGGGCGGCTGGAGATGGGTTTTCGTAAAGCCGGCTCCAGCGATATCGTCAATATCGCGCGCTGCCCTGTTTTGGTGCCCCATCTTGAGGCATTGCTTCCGGACGTGCACCACTGTCTTGCATCGCTGGATGGCGTGCGTTCGCTGGGCCATGTCGAACTGGTGCTGGCAAACAACGGTCCGCTGATGGTGCTGCGCCATACCGCGCCGCTGTCGAAGAAAGATCGCGAAAAACTGGAACGCTTTTCGCATTCTCACGAGCTTGCGCTTTTCCTCGCGCCGCAGAGCGAGATACTTGAGCAGGTAACGGGAGAAGCCCCCTGGTATGCGTCAGACGGGCTACGCTTAACGTTCAGCCCGCGGGATTTTATCCAGGTTAACGACGGCGTAAACCAGCAGATGGTAGCAAACGCGCTGGCGTGGCTTGACGTACAGCCAACCGATCGGGTGCTCGATCTGTTCTGCGGTATGGGGAACTTCACCCTGCCGCTGGCCCGCAGAGCAGAGAGCGTGGTCGGGGTGGAGGGCGTTGAGGCGCTGGTGGCGAAAGGCCAGGAGAACGCCCAACAGAACGGGTTGCAAAATGTGACATTCTTTCATCAAAATCTGGAGGAAGATGTCACGCAGCAACCGTGGGCTAAGCAGGGCTTCGATAAGATCCTGCTCGATCCGGCGCGCGCGGGTGCGCCGGGCGTGATGCAACATATAATTAAACTCGCGCCTGAACGCGTGGTCTATGTTTCCTGTAATCCGGCGACGCTTGCCCGGGACAGTGAAGCATTATTGAGCGGGGGTTACCAGATTCGGCGTCTGGCAATGCTGGACATGTTCCCGCACACTGGACATCTGGAATCGATGGTGTTGTTTGAGCACATCTAATGAGTATGGCTTGTCGACTTCGACAGGCCCTTGTCCCTAAAGGAGAGGACGATGGTTGCGGTAAGAAGTGCACATTTAAATAAAGCTGGTGAGTTTGACCCTCAAAAATGGATCGCAAGTCTGGGGATTTCCAGCCAGCAGTCGTGTGAACGCTTAACCGAAACCTGGGCCTATTGTTTACGGACTACGCAGGGACATCCGGACGCTGAACTGCTGCTGTGGCGCGGCGTGGAGATGGTAGAAATTTTATCCATGCTGAACATGGATATCGAAACGCTGCAGGCCGCGCTGCTGTTCCCGCTTGCGGACGCCGACGTGGTAACCGAAGACGTGCTGCGTGAGAGCGTCGGCCAGCCCGTCGTGGCGCTTATCCACGGCGTACGTGACATGGCCGCCATCCGCCAGCTGAAGGCCGCACAAACGGATTCCGTCTCTTCCGAGCAGGTCGATAACGTTCGCCGCATGCTGCTGGCGATGGTGGATGATTTCCGCTGCGTGGTTATCAAGCTGGCGGAACGTATTGCCCACCTGCGCGAAGTGAAGGATGCGCCGGAAGACGAGCGCGTTCTGGCCGCCAAAGAGTGTACCAACATCTATGCGCCGCTGGCGAACCGCCTGGGTATCGGCCAGCTGAAGTGGGAGCTGGAAGATTACTGCTTCCGCTACCTGCATCCGGCGGAATACAAGCGCATTGCAAAACTGCTGCACGAACGCCGCATCGACCGCGAGCACTATATTGACGAGTTTGTCGGCGGGCTGCGCCAGGCGATGAAGGAGGAGAATGTGCGCGCCGAGGTTTACGGTCGTCCTAAGCACATCTACAGCATCTGGCGCAAAATGCAGAAGAAACATCTCGCCTTTGACGAGCTGTTCGACGTGCGCGCCGTGCGTATCGTGGCGGAACGTTTGCAGGACTGCTACGCCGCGCTGGGGATCGTACACACCCATTTCCGCCATTTGCCGGACGAGTTTGATGACTATGTCGCCAACCCGAAACCGAACGGCTACCAGTCTATTCATACCGTGGTGCTCGGCCCTGGCGGCAAAACGGTGGAAATTCAGATCCGTACCAGGCAGATGCACGAAGACGCCGAGCTGGGCGTGGCCGCGCACTGGAAGTATAAAGAGGGCACCTCCGGCGGCGCTCGCTCTGGTCACGAGGATCGTATCGCCTGGCTGCGTAAGCTGATTGCGTGGCAGGAAGAGATGGCCGACTCCGGCGAAATGCTTGACGAAGTGCGCAGCCAGGTCTTCGACGATCGCGTCTACGTCTTTACTCCGAAAGGGGACGTGGTTGACCTGCCGGCTGGCTCCACGCCGCTTGATTTTGCTTACCACATCCACAGCGACGTGGGGCACCGCTGCATCGGCGCGAAAATTGGCGGGCGCATCGTCCCGTTCACTTACCAGCTGCAGATGGGCGACCAGATTGAAATCATCACCCAGAAGCAGCCGAACCCAAGCCGCGACTGGCTTAACCCGAACCTGGGCTATGTCACCACCAGCCGCGGGCGCTCCAAAATTCACGCCTGGTTCCGTAAGCAGGATCGTGACAAAAATATCCTCGCCGGTCGCCAGATCCTGGACGACGAGCTGGAGCATATCGGGATCAGCCTGAAAGAGGCGGAGAAATTCCTGCTGCCGCGCTACAACTTCAACGAGCTGGACGAGCTGTTGGCGGCGATTGGCGGTGGTGATATCCGGCTGAATCAGATGGTGAACTTCCTGCAGGCGCAGTTCAACAAGCCAAGCGCGGCAGAGCAGGACGCGGCCGCGCTGAAGCAGCTGCAGCAAAAAACCTACGCCCCACAGCAGCGCAGCAAGGACAATGGCCGCGTGGTGGTCGAAGGGGTCGGGAACCTGATGCACCATATCGCCCGCTGCTGCCAGCCGATTCCGGGTGACGATATTGTCGGCTTTATCACTCAGGGGCGCGGGATCTCAATACACCGCTCCGACTGCGATCAGCTTGCCGAACTGCAGTCGCACGCGCCGGAACGCATCGTGGAAGCGGTCTGGGGGGAGAGCTACTCTGCCGGCTACTCGCTGGTGGTCCGCGTTACTGCCAACGACCGCAGCGGTCTGCTGCGCGACATCACGACCATTCTCGCCAACGAGAAGGTCAACGTGCTGGGCGTAGCCAGCCGCAGCGATACCCGCGAGCAGCTTGCCACCATCGATATGACCATCGAAATCTATAACCTGCAGGTGCTGGGCCGCGTGCTCGGCAAGCTGAACCAGGTGCCGGATGTGATTGACGCGCGCCGTCTGCACGGCGGTTAATCCTTCGTTTCTGTAGGCCGGGTAAGGCGAGGCCGCCGCCCGGCATTTTTTTTATCAGGACAGAACTATGACCCAAATCGACCGCCTGCTTGGCATCATGAAACGTCTTCGGGATCCGGAAAACGGCTGCCCGTGGGACAAAGAGCAAACTTTTGCCACCATCGCCCCGTATACCCTTGAAGAGACCTATGAGGTGCTGGACGCGATTTCCCGCGAAGATTTCGACGACCTGCGCGGGGAGCTGGGCGATCTGCTGTTCCAGGTAGTGTTCTACGCGCAGATGGCGCAGGAAGAGGGCCGCTTTAACTTTGACGATATCTGCGCCGCCATCAGCGACAAGCTGGAACGACGTCACCCGCATATCTTTGGCGATGCCACCGCTGGCAACAGTACCGAAGTGCTGGCGCGCTGGGAGCAGATCAAAAGCGCCGAGCGCGCGGAAAAATCCCAGCACTCGGCGCTGGACGATATTCCCCTGAACCTGCCCGCGCTGATGCGCGCGCATAAAATTCAAAAGCGCTGTTCGGCGGTAGGGTTTGACTGGACCTCCCTCGGCCCGGTGCTGGAAAAAGTGCATGAAGAGATCGACGAAGTGATGCACGAAGCGCAGCAGGCCGTGGTGGATGAAGCAAAACTGGAAGAGGAGATGGGCGATCTGCTGTTTGCGACCGTCAACCTTTCGCGCCACCTCGGTGTAAAAGCGGAAACCGCGCTGCAAAAAGCGAACGTGAAATTCGAACGACGCTTCCGTGAAGTGGAGCGGATTGTGGCCTCGCGCGGCCTCGAAATGAGCGGGATTGACCTCGATGCAATGGAAGAGGTGTGGCAGGAAGTAAAACGCCAGGAACATGATCTCTAACGGAATTTTGCGATCAAGCGCAATTTGTGTGATTTTTTAAATGACAAGCGCTTGATTTGCGTCAAAAACATTTACCCAAAAGGGGCTATTTTCTCACTCCTTATGTTTGTCATGGCCTGGGAAGGAGACGGAGAATGAAAGTTTGTGGCGCTCGCCGTGTTCGGGTATACTACTTTCCCGTCCTGGTTATTCCATCGTTTCACCCTAACTTCTCAGGTTCAGCATGACAACGAACTATATTTTTGTGACCGGCGGGGTCGTATCCTCTCTGGGTAAAGGCATTGCCGCAGCCTCCCTCGCAGCCATTCTTGAAGCCCGTGGCCTCAATGTGACCATGATGAAACTGGATCCGTATATTAACGTCGATCCTGGCACCATGAGCCCAACCCAACACGGGGAAGTGTTCGTTACTGAAGACGGCGCTGAAACCGATCTGGATCTTGGCCACTACGAGCGTTTCATCCGTACCAAAATGACCCGTCGTAACAACTTTACGACTGGCCGTATCTACTCTGACGTTCTGCGTAAAGAGCGCCGTGGTGACTACCTGGGCGCAACCGTGCAGGTTATCCCCCACATCACCAACGCCATTAAAGAACGTGTTCTTGCCGGTGGCGAAGGGCATGACGTTGTGCTGGTTGAAATCGGCGGTACCGTTGGGGATATCGAATCCCTGCCGTTCCTCGAAGCGATTCGTCAGCTGGCGGTAGATATTGGTCGTGAGCACGCGCTGTTCATGCACCTGACGCTGGTGCCTTACATGGCGGCAGCGGGTGAAGTGAAAACCAAACCGACCCAGCACTCTGTTAAAGAGCTGCTTTCCATCGGTATTCAGCCTGACATTCTGGTTTGCCGTTCCGATCGCGCGATTCCAGCGAACGAACGTGCGAAAATTGCATTGTTCTGTAACGTGCCTGAAAAAGCCGTTATTTCAATGAAAGATGTCGATTCCATTTATAAAATCCCGGGCCTGTTGAAATCACAGGGTCTGGACGATTATATTTGTAAACGATTCAGCTTGAACTGTCCGGAAGCTAACCTGTCTGAATGGGAACAGGTGATTTACGAAGAAGCCAATCCGGGCGGTGAAGTGACTATCGGTATGGTCGGTAAGTACATTGAACTGCCGGACGCCTATAAGTCAGTTATCGAAGCGCTGAAGCACGGTGGTCTGAAGAATCGCGTCTCCGTTAACATCAAGCTGATTGATTCGCAGGATGTTGAAACGCGCGGCGTCGAAATTCTGAAAGATCTGGACGCTATTCTCATCCCTGGCGGCTTCGGCTACCGTGGTGTTGAAGGCAAGATCGCCACTGCACGCTATGCGCGTGAAAACAATATTCCATACCTCGGCATCTGCCTGGGTATGCAGGTTGCGCTGATTGAATTTGCGCGCAACGTAGCGGGAATGGAAAACGCGAACTCTACGGAATTTGTGCCAGACTGTAAGTACCCTGTAGTGGCGCTGATTACGGAATGGCGCGACGAAGACGGTAACGTCGAAGTCCGTACCGAGAAGAGCGATCTGGGTGGCACCATGCGTCTTGGCGCACAGGCCTGCCAGCTGTCCGACGATAGCGTGGTTCGCAAGCTTTACGGCGAGCCGGTCATCACCGAGCGCCATCGTCACCGCTATGAAGTCAACAACATGTTGTTGAAACAAATTGAAGCGGCGGGTCTGCGTGTTGCTGGCCGCTCCGGGGACGATCAGTTAGTCGAGATCATCGAGGTGCCTAACCATCCGTGGTTCGTTGCCTGCCAATTCCACCCGGAATTTACTTCAACGCCGCGTGACGGACATCCGCTGTTTGCAGGCTTCGTGAAAGCCGCCAGCGAGTACCAGAAGCGCCAGGCGAAGTAAAAAAAGTTAGAACGGCAACGCGTACCCCTGGTACGCGTTGTTTGTCTGGAGTTTTAGTTTAACTTGTACTGAGGAAAATCTAATGTCCAAAATCGTTAAAGTCATCGGTCGTGAAATCATCGACTCCCGTGGTAACCCGACCGTTGAAGCCGAAGTTCATCTGGAAGGTGGTTTCGTCGGTATGGCAGCTGCTCCATCAGGTGCTTCTACTGGTTCCCGCGAAGCGCTGGAACTGCGTGACGGCGACAAATCCCGTTTCATGGGCAAAGGCGTACTGAAAGCGGTTGGCGCTGTTAACGGTCCTATTGCTCAGGCTATCGTTGGCAAAGATGCCAAAGATCAGGCTGGCATCGACAAGATCATGATCGATCTGGACGGTACTGAAAACAAATCTAACTTCGGTGCGAACGCAATCCTGGCGGTTTCCCTGGCGAACGCCAAAGCAGCAGCGGCTGCTAAAGGTATGCCACTGTTCGAGCACATCGCTGAACTGAACGGCACCCCAGGCAAATACTCCATGCCTGTACCAATGATGAACATCATCAACGGTGGTGAGCACGCAGACAACAACGTTGATATTCAGGAATTCATGATTCAGCCAGTTGGCGCGAAAACCCTGAAAGAAGCAGTACGTATGGGTTCTGAAGTGTTCCACAACCTGGCTAAAGTTCTGAAAGCTAAAGGCATGAACACTGCCGTTGGTGACGAAGGTGGCTACGCGCCAAACCTGGGTTCTAACGCAGAAGCACTGGCTGTTATCGCTGAAGCGGTTAAAGCAGCAGGCTACGAGCTGGGCAAAGACATCACTCTGGCGATGGACTGCGCAGCATCTGAATTCTACAAAGACGGTAAATACGTTCTGGCTGGCGAAGGCAACAAAGCGTTCACCTCCGAAGAGTTCACTCACTTCCTGGAAGACCTGACCAAACAGTACCCAATCGTTTCTATCGAAGACGGTCTGGACGAGTCTGACTGGGATGGTTTCGCATACCAGACCAAAGTACTGGGCGACAAAATCCAGCTGGTTGGTGACGATCTGTTCGTAACCAACACCAAGATCCTGAAAGAAGGCATCGAGAAAGGCATCGTTAACTCCATCCTGATCAAATTCAACCAGATCGGTTCTCTGACCGAAACCCTGGCTGCGATCAAAATGGCGAAAGACGCTGGCTACACCGCTGTTATCTCTCACCGTTCTGGCGAAACTGAAGATGCAACCATCGCTGACCTGGCTGTAGGTACCGCAGCAGGCCAGATCAAAACTGGTTCTATGAGCCGTTCTGACCGCGTTGCTAAATACAACCAGCTGATTCGTATCGAAGAAGCGCTGGGCGAAAAAGCACCATACAACGGTCGTAAAGAGATCAAAGGTCAGGCATAAGCCTGAGCTTTCGTTTCAATAAAAAAACCCGCTTCGGCGGGTTTTTTGTTTTCTATAACAGAAGCGGCAGCGTCGCGCTGGCCGTTTGCTGACTCACCTCGCCGTAACGGCCGTCAATGGCAATAAGGGAGGTGGTAAGCAGCTCGATCAGCAGCATGACCCCAACTTTGGCATTGAGCGCGCCCGCGCTCAGCGGCCCCTCTGGTTTTGCCGCAACCAGCTGCATATCGCTCAGGGAAGCCAGCGGGCTGCGCGGCGTATTGCTGAGCGCCAGCACCTGCACGCCGCGCTTGCGGGCAAGCTTCACGACGTGGAGTAAATCGCGGGTTGAGCCCGAACTTGAGATAGCGACCACCAGCGTCTCGTCTGAGAGCGTTGCCGCATTCATGGCCGCGCGATGCATATCGCTGAACAGCTGCGCGGGTTTGCCCAGCCGCAACAGCTTGTAATGCAGATACTCACCAAGGATCGCGCTGGCGGCCACCCCGTAAATCTGTACCGACCGCGCCTGATGCAGCGCCTGCGCGGCCTTTTCCAGCAGCGCTCTGTCGAGCAGCCGGGCCGTATCCTGCAGGGCCTGCACCGACTCATCCACTACGTTATCAATTTCATCCCCGGCCTGACGAGCGGGCTGGCCCTGCTGAATATCCAGCGCCAGCGCCATTTTAAATTCGTTATATCCCTTACAGCCGAGCGTCCGGCACAGGCGCGTCACGCTGGCCTCGCTGGTCTGACTTTCGCGCGCCAGCTCGGTGATCGTCAGGTACAGCACACGGGCAGGATCGCTGAGAACAAACTCCCCCAGTTTCTGTTGCGTAGGGCTATACCCGGAAGCCTCCTGGCGTAACTTCAGCAGCAGGTTTTCATGGTCTGACATGCTAGATCCTTAATGCGTTTCTCTGCCGACTAGTGTGGCGGAAAGCAGGGGAGGGATGCCAGTGATTTCGAAAAAGTATGATCCTCCCCCTGTTTTTTGATGATAATTTTCACTTTCTATTATTTATATGGTAAAAATTTTCATCATTACACCAGGGGATGAAAAAAATGATGCAAATGTTCAGCGGAGCTTCTTCCGGCGGATGGTTTGAAAAAGCGCAGCGCTTCGGCAAATCCTTTATGTTGCCCATCGCCGTTTTGCCGGCGGCGGGGCTTTTACTGGGAATTGGCGGAGCGTTGTCAAATCCCAATACCCTTACGGCCTATCCCTTCTTAAACGTTGGCTGGCTTCAGGCCATCTTCACCATCATGAGCAGTGCGGGGTCGATTGTGTTTGCGAACCTTTCCGTGCTGTTCGCCGTTGGGGTTGCCGTCGGGTTAGCTAAAAATGATAAAGGCACGGCGGGTCTGGCGGCTCTGCTCGCGTTTCTGGTAATGAACGCCACCATCAACGCCCTGCTGATCCTGACCGGAAAGCTGGCCTCGGAAAATCCGGGAGCCGTGGGGCAGGGGATGACGCTGGGCATTCAGACGCTGGAAACCGGCGTGTTTGGCGGCGTGGTGATTGGCCTTGTGACCTGCGCGCTGCACCATCGGTTTAACAAAATCGCGCTTCCGCAATTTTTGGGCTTCTTTGGCGGCTCGCGCTTTGTGCCGATTATCAGCTCGCTGGCGGCGATACTCGTCGGGGCCCTCATGACCGTCGTCTGGCCGCATTTCCAGAAGCTGATCTTTGGCCTCGGCGGGCTGGTAGATGCCACGGGCTATCTGGGCACCCTGCTGTACGGCTTCATCCTGCGCATGCTTGGCCCGTTTGGCCTGCACCACATCTTTTATTTGCCGTTCTGGACCACCGCGCTCGGCGGCAGTGAAATCGTCAACGGTCATCTGGTAGAGGGCACGCAGCGGATCTTCTTCGCCCAGCTCGCCGACCCGAGCACGCAGCACTTCTATGAGGGCACGTCGCGCTTCATGTCCGGGCGCTTTATTACGATGATGTTTGGCCTGCTCGGCGCCTGCCTTGCGATGTACCACACGGCAAAACCAGAGAATAAAAAGCGCGTAGCGGGGCTGCTGCTTTCAGCGGCGTTAACCTCTTTCCTGACGGGCATTACCGAACCCATCGAGTTCTCATTCCTGTTTATCGCGCCGGGGCTTTACGTCATTCATGCGCTGTTTGACGGGCTGGCATTTATGCTCGCGCACGTGCTGCACATCACCATCGGACAGACGTTCTCCGGCGGCTTCATTGACTTCGTGCTGTTCGGCATTCTTCAGGGGGAGGCTAAAACCAACTGGATGTTCGTCCCGCTGGTGGGCGTGCCGTGGTTCTTCCTTTACTACTTCACCTTCCGCTATCTGATTAACCGCTTTGATTTCGCCACGCCGGGCCGTGAAAAGGAGGCGGTGGCTGACGCGAATACCTTGCCGCAAAGCGAGCGCGCCGCGGCGGTGATCGCCGGGCTTGGCGGCAGAGAAAACCTGGATGACGTTGATTGCTGCGCCACGCGCCTTCGCGTCACGGTAAGGGATGGTAGCAAAGTCAGTGAAGCGGCACTGAAGGCGACCGGCGCGCGCGGCGTCATCGTGCGCGGTAACGGGGTTCAGGTCATTTATGGCCCGCACGTCACAATTATCAAAAACGAAGTGGAAGAGATTTTATCGTAATGAAAACCGTACTGGATACCCTGAAGGGAAAGCTGGTCGTCTCCTGTCAGGCGCTGGAAAACGAACCCTTACACAGCCCGTTTATTATGTCCCGAATGGCGCTGGCGGCGGCGCAGGGCGGTGCCGCCGGGATCCGCGCCAACAGCGTGGTGGACATCGAGGCCATCAAAGGGCTGGTCTCGCTGCCGGTCATCGGCATTATCAAGCGGGACTACCCGGGGAGCGAGGTGTTTATCACCGCGACGATGAAGGAGGTGGATGAGCTGATGGCGGTCGCGCCGGAGCTCATCGCGCTGGATGCCACCGCCCGCAGGCGTCCCGGCGGGGAGTCTCTGGAAGCGCTGATTGCGCAGGTTCGCGCCCGTTACCCTTCGCTGCTGCTGATGGCAGATATTTCCTCCGTGCAGGAGGCCGTGACCGCGCAGGCGCTTGGGTTTGACTGCATCGGGACCACGCTTTACGGCTATACGGCGGAAACGGCGGGCCATTCGCTTCCTGAGAATGACTGCGCGTTCCTGAAAGCGGTGCTGGCAGCCGTTTCGGTTCCGGTGATTGCCGAAGGCAACGTGGACACCCCCGAGCGTGCGGCAAGATGCCTGGCGCTTGGGGCGCATACGGTCGTTGTCGGGGGCGCGATCACCCGGCCACAGCAAATCACCGGGCGTTTTATGGCGGCGATAGGCGCGCAAAGCACCGATGGAGCATGACCATCCGGCAGGGATCTGCGATACTTATCGTTTATCCCCTTAACTGAGATGACTATGCAGTACCCGATTAACGAGATGTTCCAGACCCTGCAAGGCGAGGGTTACTTTACCGGCGTTCCCGCTATTTTCATTCGCCTGCAGGGATGCCCGGTTGGCTGTGCCTGGTGTGACACCAAACATACGTGGGATAAACTCGCCGATCGGGAAGTGTCGCTGTTTAGTATCCTGGCGAAAACCAAAGAGAGCGATAAGTGGGGCGCGGGCAGTGCAGAAGATCTGCTTGCCATTATTGGTCGCCAGGGCTGGACGGCGCGTCACGTGGTGATCACCGGTGGTGAACCGTGCATTCACGATCTGATGCCGCTTACCGACCTGCTCGAAAAAAACGGCTATAGCTGCCAGATCGAAACCAGCGGCACCCATGAAGTGCGCTGCTCCCACTCAACCTGGGTAACGGTCTCGCCAAAGGTGAACATGCGCGGCGGCTATGACGTGCTGTCTCAGGCGCTGGAGCGTGCTGATGAGATTAAGCATCCCGTGGGGCGCGTGCGCGATATCGAAGCGCTGGATGAACTGCTGGCGACGCTGAAGGACGAAAAGCAGCGGGTTATCGCTTTACAGCCGATCAGCCAGAAAGACGATGCAACCCGCCTGTGCATTGAAACCTGCATCGCCCGCAACTGGCGGCTGTCGATGCAGACGCACAAATATCTGAACATTGCCTGATACTGCCTGGCCCCGCCTATCGCGGGGCTTTTGATGGTGGCAGTAAGGCCCAGGTCACTACGGCCGACACAAGGCAAATCGCACTGTTGAACAGTAAGGCATACTGCGCGGCGCTGGCCGTTCCCACCGGCAGCCATAGCGCGTACAGTGATGCGGTGACCGCGATCCCCATCGCTCCGCCCAGGGAACTGCCCATCTTATAGATCCCAGAAGCCACACCTACCTTGTTTTCAGGGGCATTCATCACTGCCGTGTCCGTTGAGGGCGTGGCGTAACACCCGAGCCCCAGCCCGAATAAAATATTGCTCAGAAAAACGGTGACAATGTAGACCTCCTTGCTTAAGAAGGTACATGAAATCAGCGTAATACCCGTTGCGGTCAGCAGCGGTCCGGTCATCATCGGCAGCCTGGCGCCATAGCGCTGAAGCAGTTTTTCACCCACCCGGATCATCGCCAGCACGGTTACCAGATAACCCAGCGTCATCATGCCGGTCTGTAGCGGTGACAGATGATGGCCGTGCTGCAGCCAGATGCTGGCGATCATCATGGTGCCAATGCAGCCGTTGAGCAGGAAATTTGAGAATACCGAGGCGCTGTAGGCCCGGTTTTTAAACAGGGCAAAGTCGATCAGCGCCGCATCGCCTTTGCGTCGTCCGGTAATGACAAAGCACATCAACGCAGTCACGGCTCCACACAGCACGAGAAGCGATAAGCTACTGCTCCAGCCCCAGGCGTGTCCTTTGCTTATAAACAGATTGAATAGCACCAGCATAAGGACAAAACTCGCCAGGCCGCTGATATCCAGCTTGTGTTGACCTGCATCAGGGCTGCGGCTTTCCGGGGTGGCGCGGATAAGCAATAGCGCGGCCAGGGCTACCGCCATCGATAAAATAAAAATCCAGCGCCAGCCCAGCGTGGTGGCGATGGCGCCTCCGACAAACGAGCTCAGGCCGCTCCCGCCCCATGAACCGATAACCCAGAAGCTGATGGCGCGCTGGCGTGCTTTACCTTCATACCAGGTCTTAATTAGCGCCAGCGTGGCGGGCATGATGCAGGCCGCTGACAGGCCCTGAATCGCCCTTCCCAGCAGAAACAGGACGGGCTCCCAGGAAATGAACAGCAGGCCGCTCCCAATAATGCTCAGGATCAGGCCAATCACGGTCAGGCGCATGCGGCCAAACTTATCGGCAAACCCACCGCAGGCCACGACAAAACAGCCGCTGAACAGCGCGCTCAGGCTGACGGCCAGCGTAAGGGTTTCGAGGGCAATATCGAGGCTATTCTGCATGGCCGGAACAACGTTGATAACCGACTGGGCAAACAGCCAGAATGTCAGAACGCTCATGACGATACCCGCCAGCAGCCGATCGTTACCGGCGTAGGCGGGTGTGCCTGTCAGGGAAACGGTACTCATAATGCAGCCCTCCCGGGAAGGTGCGAATCAGCGCAGATAGCGTTCGGTCAGTGCGGCCCAAAGCGCCGCGCCGGTAAGGAGAATCGTGTCGTTAAAGTCGTAGCCCGGGTTATGTACCATGCAGCGGTCAGGCTCATCCCCGGCGCCAAGGGTGAAATAGCATCCGTTTGGATTTTTCTCGAGCATGAAGGCAAAGTCCTCGCTGCCCATAAACGCGTTAACCTCCGCGACCGCATCCTGACCGAACAGATCGGTGGCGACGCTGCGCACCATCTCATTGGCTTGGGGATTGTTTTTCAGCACCGGGCTGCCGTTAACGTGACGGATGGTGGCCGTCGCATTGAAGCTTTCCGCCTGTGCAACGGCAATATCATGGATGCGCTGTAGCACGGTCTGCCGCACGCTTTCGTCCAGCGTGCGCACGGTCAGCTTCATCAATACTTTGTCGTTGATAATGTTGGGCGCGTGTCCGGCCTGAATGCTGCCTACGGTAACGACGGCAGGCTGAAAAGGGGTGATATTGCGTGAAACAATTGACTGCAAAGCGATGGTGATATGACAGGCAACCAGGGTCGCGTCAACCGTATGTTCCGGCACCGCACCGTGACCACCCACGCCGTTAACCTCAATATGAAAGGTGTCGGAAGAGGCCATCATGGCGCCGTCGCGCAGACCAATTTTTCCGACGGGCTGTGACGGCATATTGTGCAGGCCAAAAATATGGTCGCAGGGGAACAGGTCAAACAGACCGTCCTCTACCATAACGCGTCCACCATACAGAAGCTCCTCCGCGGGCTGAAAAATAAGGTGTAGCGTGCCGTTAAAATTGCGGGTGCGTGCCAGGTACTCCGCTGCATACAGCAGCGTAGTGGTGTGGCCGTCATGGCCGCAGCCGTGGAATTTACCCTCAACGGTACTGCTCCACGCCTTGCCGCTGTTTTCCTGCATTGGCAGTGCATCCATATCGGCGCGCAGGCCCAGGCGCCCGTGCCCGTTCCCCACCTTCAGGGTGCCGACCACGCCGGTTTTCGCCAGGCCGCGATGGACCTCATACCCCCATTCCTGGAGCAGCGCCGCAACGCGATCGCTGGTGTTATGCTCCTCAAAACCCGTTTCAGGGTGCTGATGAAAATAGCGGCGTAATTCCGTGAACCTGGCTTCGTTGCCACGCAGGGCTTCAATAATTGGATGTGTCATTTTTGTTATCCTTTTTCTGCCAAACGGTGATAATTTCGAGTCTATGACGATCGTACCGCCTGAAAATGCACTTTTTTGTTGTAAAGCGACGGTTTTGTTTTGATTGTTTTTCATACAATTCAGTTATGACAAAAAAGAGCAGGTCATTATTTGTCTTTGGTGAGGGATAAGATGGAGCTGCGGGGAGATGAATTTTGGGTAGAGATTCAGGACATTCGCCACTGCGTGGTGGATGAAGGCGATACGCTAACGCTGCTCTGGGTGCTGGAAGGGCGGGCAGAGCTGAGCACCGATGCGGGACGTGAAGTGCTGGAGGCCAATTCCCTTGCCATCATAAACCGTCACCGGCGCTGGCAGTTAACGAGCGAAACGGCAAACATCACCCTGCGCGTAACCCTTTCCGGGCGCTGGGTCGTCCAGCTCTGCAATGATTTTTTTGCCCATGATTATGCGGTACCGGTTGAAGCCGGAGGCGTCTGGCCCCAGTGCGATGCGCTTCGCGATCTGTTGCGCCAGCTTCTTGTGGTCACGCTCATCAACGATCCGCGTCGCTACCGGCTGGAGGCGTACCGCTGGCTGAGCGAGATTTTACTGCTGCTGACCAGCCGCTTTCAGCAGCCCGCCCGTTTGCCGCCCCGTGAACGTTCCACAGCGCACAGCAGGCGCATCGCCCGGGTGATAGAGCGAATCAACGCCAGCTATTCCCGCCGTATTACGCTTGCGGAAATCGCCGCGAGTGAATACGTCTCTGAAGCCTGGCTCTCCCGTCTCTTTCGAAAGGAGGTGGGGATCGGCTTCATGCAGTACATTACCACCCTGCGGCTGGAAAAGGCGGCTGACGCTCTCCGTCTGACGAATCGGCCGCTGCACCAGATTGCGCTTGAGCAGGGTTTCGCCAGCACGCGTATGATGAGCGATCGGTTTCGGCGCGTTCACAATATGTCCCCGGGTGAGTTCCGTAAGGCCCGACGCCAGCACCCGGAGGCCGCGCGCGCACGTGCGGACGGGCGTGAGCAGCGCTATCCGGTGGCGGTGGATAAGCTGTTTAGCCTGCTCAATGAACCGGTGACGCGCGGCTGGGGAGCCTCGCCGCTCGTCGTTCATCCGCAGCAGGAGCAGAGGCTGGATCTTGAGCAGCTTAAACCTCTCTCCACCTCGCTGCGCCGTATGCGGGTGGTCATTACCCTGCGTGAGCTCGACGATTTGCTGCGTGAGGACGTTCGTCATAATCTTGAGGAGATAAATAAGGCCATTCCCATTGAGGGAATTGATATCGCCGAGCCTTTTCTAAGCAGCCGTCTGTTTGCCACCGGGTGGGATGATCCGCAGATGGCGGGCTACGCCTGCTGGTACAATCTGCATCAGCTCTTCACCTGGCTGGCAAAAAAGCGGTGGACGGTGCTGCTGCACACCGGCGTAACGACCCGTCGCGATCTTCTTACCCGCTTTTTACAACAGTCAGTCAATCATTTTTCGCCAGAGATCGCCGCGGGCTGGCACTTCGTCATGCACTGGTCATCACAGGCGAGTGAGGAGACCCGGGAGCAGGTCTGGCTGGCGCAGCGTGAGGTAATACAAACCTTTCTTCCGCAGGCAAAGTTTGGCTTATGGCACCGGTTTGCCCCCGTCAGCGCGGGCGTGGGCGACGACCCCCTGTTCCGTTCAGCCATCCTGATGCAGGCCGATTTTCTTGCCTGTTCCGCCGATGCCAACGAGCTTCTCGATCCCGCGCAGCCGGAGCCTGCCGATCTCTCCTCGACGGAAAATTACCCGATACTGAAGATCCGCCAGATCCTCGCCGCCCTTCGCCTGCACAAACGTTCGCTTCCAGTCTGGCTTCTCTCCTGGAATACCCTCACCGGAAGCACGCGGGCGACAAACGGCTGGTTTTTTCGGGGGGCGCTGCTGATGCAGAACCTGCTCGGGCTTTCGGAGCTGGTCTGGCTGGCGGGATTCTGGCTAAATTCGGGTCTTCAGGGGGAAGCCCGTGCGAACAACACCATCGATACATCAAGCCTGGCGCTACAGTATAACCACGGCCTGCCGCGTCCGGTTTACTGGGTGCTCTGGCTCTGGCAGCGCCTGCGGGGCGAGGTGCTGGTCAATGACGGGCGAGTCCTGCTTACGCGACATCTGAATGGCTACCAGCTGTTGCTGCGTAACGTGGTGGTTTTTAATCCGCTGCTTTCCAGTGAAGAAGCCTTCATCCAGCGTTTTCGCCAGCAGTATCATTTACACCTGAAGGGAATGCGCGGGAAATGGCGCATTAAATGCCACCTTTTCGATCGGTATAACGGGGCGCTCTATCCTTTGCTTGAAGGCGTCGGCAGCGAAAGCGGCCCTGACGAAGAGGTGTGGTGCTGGATAGGACATAAAGCGCGTCCAACGCTTTCCGTACGCGATGAACGCCTTTATGACGGCTGGCAGCTGACTGAATTACTGGAGAGTAATGCGCTGGTGCTCTACGAGTTTACGCCGATCGTGTCTCGTGAAGACGACGCGGAGGAGATTCACTCCCCGCGGTAGATGCAGCCTGCGGTGCAGGTCTCTTTGATCATCACCGCGCTCAGCAGCGGCACCAGCGGCTTCATCTGATCCCAAATCCATTTCGCCAGCACTTCGCTGGTCGGATTTTCAAGGCCCGGGATCTCATTCAGATAGAAGTGGTCAAGACGATCGTAGGTTGGCTTAAACGCGGCTTTCAGTTCGGCGAAGTCCATGATCCAACCGGTATGGGGATCGACTTCACCCGTGATCTCAAGACGCACCATGAACGAGTGCCCATGCAGGCGGCCACATTTATGCCCGGCAGGAACGTGCGGAAGGTGGTGTGCGGCTTCGAAGGTGAAATCTTTAAACAGTGTGGTGGACATCATAGCTCTCAGGAATGCGGAAAAAACCGCCGCATAGTACCGGAAAGTACAATTTTTATCATTAACTAAAACGGCTCTGAACGCCGCCCGCACCGTATTCAGAACGTTTATGGATGTTTTTTGTTGTATTTCATACAGTTATTTAATCACTTTTATCGTTAAGAACGATAGCTAAAACAGGTTAGTCCATTTGGTTATTTATTATTTCCAACCCTTCTTTAATTGTTATTATCCCCGCCGTTAACCTTATCTTCAGTTTGGATTTATTCGCTTAAAGTCCGCTTTGCTACTGGAACATAACGACGCATGACAACACAGGCCCCACCTTCAAATTTGCTTCCCCTGAACCCGGAGCAGCTGGCGCGCCTACAGGCCGCGACATCCGATTTTTCACCTACCCAGCTCGCCTGGGTCTCCGGCTATTTCTGGGGAATGCTGAACCAGCAGCCGGGCGCCGTGGCTGGCGTACCGCCAGCTGCCCTTGAAATTCCTGCCATCACGCTGATCTCCGCTTCGCAGACGGGTAATGCCCGCCGCGTGGCCGAAGCGCTGCGTGATGACCTGCTCGCCGCGAAGCTGAACGTAAACCTGGTGAACGCCGGGGATTATAAATTCAAACAAATCGCGTCAGAAAAGCTGCTGGTGGTGGTTGCCTCGACGCAGGGAGAAGGTGAGCCTGCGGAAGAGGCCGTCGCGCTGCATAAGTTCCTGTTCTCGAAAAAAGCGCCAAAGCTTGAAGGCACCGCGTTTGCCGTGTTTGGCCTCGGCGATACGTCCTATGAATTTTTCTGCCAGTCCGGTAAAGACTTCGACAGCAGGCTGGCGGAGCTGGGCGCTGAACGCCTGCTGGACCGCGTGGACGCTGATGTGGAATACCAGGCTGCCGCCGCTGAATGGCGCGCGCGCATCGTTGAGGTGCTGAAAGCCCGCGTGCCGAAAGAGACCCCGGCGCAGGCCGCCGTTACCGCAGCCGGCACCGTCAACGCGATCCACTCCAGCCCATACACCAAAGAGGCACCGCTGACGGCGAGCCTGTCGGTGAACCAGAAAATCACGGGCCGCGATTCGGAAAAAGACGTGCGCCATATCGAAATCGATCTCGGCGAGTCCGGCCTGCAATACCAGCCCGGCGATGCGCTGGGCGTCTGGTATCAGAACGATCCGGCGCTGGTGCAAGAGCTGGTCGAGCTGCTGTGGCTGAAAGGCACGGAGCCGGTTCAGGTGGAAGGCAAAACGCTGCCGCTCTCCGAAGCGCTCCAGTGGCATTTTGAACTGACGGTGAACACCGCCAACATCGTAGAAAACTACGCCACCTTAACCCGCAGCGAGTCCCTCCTGCCGCTGGTTGGGGATAAGGCGAAGCTGCAGCATTACGCGGCGACAACGCCGATTGTCGACATGGTGCGTTTCTCTCCGGCACAGCTGGACGCCGACGCGCTGATCGGCCTGCTGCGCCCGCTCACGCCGCGCCTTTATTCCATCGCCTCCTCGCAGGCTGAAGTGGAAAACGAAGTCCACGTCACCGTCGGGGTGGTGCGTTACGATATCGAAGGCCGCGCGCGTGCGGGTGGGGCGTCGAGCTTCCTGGCCGACCGCGTGGAAGAAGAGGGCGACGTGCGCGTCTTTATCGAGCATAACGATAACTTCCGCCTGCCGGCGAACCCGGAAACCCCCGTGATTATGATTGGCCCCGGCACCGGCATCGCACCGTTCCGCGCCTTCATGCAGCAGCGTGCGGCAGACGAGGCGCCGGGCAAGAACTGGCTGTTCTTCGGCAACCCGCACTTTACGGAAGATTTCCTCTACCAGGTTGAGTGGCAGCGCTATGTGAAAGAGGGCGTGCTGACCCGCATCGATCTGGCCTGGTCCCGCGATCAGAAAGAAAAAGTATACGTACAAGACAAACTGCGCGAACAGGGCGCAGAGCTGTGGCGCTGGATCAATGACGGTGCCCACATTTATGTCTGCGGCGACGCCAGTCGTATGGCGAAGGACGTCGAGCAGGCGTTGCTGGAAGTGATTGCCGAATTCGGCGGTATGGATGCCGAAGCGGCGGATGAATTTTTAAGTGAGCTGCGCGTAGAGCGCCGTTATCAGCGAGATGTCTACTAATGAGCGAAAAACACCCTGGCCCACTGGTGGTCGAAGGCAAACTGTCTGATGCCGAGCGCATGAAGGTAGAGAGCAACTACCTGCGCGGTACCATTGCCGAAGATTTAAACGACGGTCTGACCGGCGGCTTTAAAGGCGACAACTTCCTGCTGATCCGCTTCCACGGCATGTATCAGCAGGACGACCGCGATATCCGCGCCGAACGTGCTGAACAGAAGCTGGAGCCGCGTCACGCGATGCTGCTGCGCTGCCGTCTGCCGGGTGGGGTCATCACCACGACACAGTGGCAGGCGATTGATAAATTCGCCGGTGAAAACACCATTTACGGCAGCATTCGTCTGACCAACCGTCAGACCTTCCAGTTCCACGGCATTCTGAAGAAGAACGTGAAGCCGGTTCACCAGATGCTGCACTCCGTTGGCCTGGACGCGCTGGCGACCGCCAACGACATGAACCGTAACGTGCTGTGCACCTCGAACCCGTACGAGTCCGAGATTCACGCGCAAGCCTATGAGTGGGCGAAGAAGATCTCCGAGCACCTGCTGCCGCGCACCCGCGCCTATGCGGAGATCTGGCTCGATCAGGAGAAAGTCGCGACCACGGACGAAGAGCCGATCCTCGGCCAGACCTACCTGCCGCGTAAGTTTAAAACTACGGTGGTGATCCCGCCGCAGAACGATATCGATCTGCACGCCAACGACATGAACTTCGTGGCGATTGCCGAAAACGGCAAGCTCATCGGCTTTAACCTGCTGGTGGGCGGCGGCCTGTCCATCGAACACGGTAACAAGAAGACCTACGCCCGCACCGCGAGCGAATTCGGCTTCCTGCCGCTGGAGCATACGCTGGCCGTGGCGGAAGCGGTGGTTACTACCCAGCGCGACTGGGGTAACCGTACCGACCGTAAAAACGCGAAAACCAAGTACACCCTGGAGCGCGTGGGCGTAGAGACCTTCAAGGAAGAAGTGGAGCGTCGCGCGGGGATTAAGTTTGAGCCGATCCGCCCTTATGAATTCACCGGTCGCGGCGATCGCATTGGCTGGGTGAAAGGCATCGATAATAACTGGCACCTGACGCTGTTTATCGAAAACGGACGTATTCTGGATTACCCGGGCCGTCCGCTGAAAACCGGCCTGCTGGAAATCGCGAAGATCCACAAAGGCGAGTTCCGCATTACCGCTAACCAGAACCTGATCGTGGCCAGCGTGCCGGAAAGCGAAAAGGCGAAAATTGAGGCGCTGGCGCTCGAGCACGGACTGATGAATGCGGTGAAGCCGCAGCGTGAAAACTCGATGGCCTGCGTGTCGTTCCCGACCTGCCCGCTGGCGATGGCCGAAGCAGAGCGTTTCCTGCCGTCGTTCACCGATAAGGTGGAGGCGATTCTGGAAAAACACGGCATTCCGGACGAGCATATTGTTATGCGCGTTACCGGCTGTCCGAACGGCTGCGGGCGCGCGATGCTCGCCGAGCTGGGGCTGGTGGGGAAAGCGCCGGGTCGCTACAACCTGCATCTGGGCGGCAACCGCATCGGCACGCGTATTCCGCGTATGTTCCGCGAGAACATCACCGAGCCGGAAATTCTCGATTCCATCGACGTGCTTGTCGGGCGCTGGGCAAAAGAGCGCGAAGCGGGTGAAGGCTTCGGCGACTTTACGGTGCGTGCGGGCATTATTCGCCCGGTGCTCGATCCTGCAAGGGATTTCTGGGAGTAACCACGAGAGGTAATTATGTCCGTACTCGATCTAAACGCCCTTAATGAACTGCCAAAAGTCGAACGTATTCTGGCACTGGCAGAAACCAACGCCCGGCTGGAAAAGCTCGACGCCGAAGGGCGCGTGGCCTGGGCGCTGGAAAACCTGCCGGGTGACTATGTGCTCTCCTCGAGCTTTGGCATTCAGGCGGCGGTCAGCCTGCATCTGGTGAATCAGATCCGTCCGGACATACCGGTGATCCTCACCGATACCGGCTACCTGTTCCCGGAAACCTACCAGTTTATCGACGAGCTGACGGACAGGCTCGGGCTGAACCTGAAGGTCTACCGCGCGACGGAAAGCGCGGCCTGGCAGGAGGCGCGTTACGGCAAGCTGTGGGAGCAGGGCGTCGAGGGCATTGAGAAATACAATGAGATCAACAAAGTCGAGCCGATGAACCGCGCGCTGAAAGAGCTGAACGCCCAGACCTGGTTTGCCGGCCTTCGCCGCGAGCAGTCCGGGAGCCGCGCGACGCTACCGGTGCTGGCGGTGCAGCGCGGCGTGTTTAAAGTGTTGCCGATTATCGACTGGGACAACCGGACGGTGTATCAGTACCTGCAAAAACACGGTCTGAAATACCATCCGCTGTGGGATCAGGGCTATTTGTCGGTCGGTGATACCCATACCACGCGTAAATGGGAACCGGGGATGGCGGAAGAAGAGACGCGATTCTTTGGGCTCAAGCGCGAGTGCGGGCTGCACGAAGGGTAATTCCTTATCCACCCCCTCACCCTAACCCTCTCCCCAAAGGGGAGAGGGGATCGCCCGGAGCCGTCTTTTCTCCCTCGCCCATTTGGGGAGAGGGCAGGGGTGAGGGGAAAATACCGCTCTACGCTTTCCCCGCTTTCGCCAGCTCCTTCACCAGCGGCAGCATCACTTTCACCACGTCGCGGCTGCGGTGTTCAATCCGCTGCGGCAGCGCGCTGTCTATATGCTGCTGATTATCCAGCCTCACATCATGCCAGCTGGTTCCGTCCGGGAACGCTTTTGATTTGCTGCGCTGCTGATAGCCATCTTTTTTGCCCAGCGCCCAGTTAGTCGCCTCGACGTAAAGCACCGGAATACCGGCTTTATCAAACACTTCCCCGTCATTACAGCAGCCAGTGCCTTTTGGATAATCCGGATTACCGCCCGGGTTTGTCGCGGCATAAACGCCGTGCGCACGGGCAAGCGCCAGCGCGCGGTCGCGGGTGAGTTTACGCACGCTGCTCGGCGTGCTCTGTCCGCTGTTAAAATAGAGCTTATCGCCGACGATCAGATTATCGAGGTTAATCACCAGCAGCGTATTTTTCTTCTCCTCAGCGCTCATGCGTTTAAGGAGATTCTCAGCACCGAGTTTGCCCTCTTCTTCGCCGCTGGTTGCCACAAAGCGGATACCGTATTTCGTCGGGATATTCTTCAGACGTTCGGCCAGCTCAAGCATCACGCCCAGCCCCGCCGCATTGTCGTCCAGCCCCTGTAGCGTCAGCCCGCCGAGGTTATTATCGCTGTCGGCATCGCTCAGCGGGGCGTAGGTATCAAGGTGCGCCATTATAATAATCTGCTCAGCCGCTTTCCCTTCGTGCGCCGCAATCACCGTGCTGCCGGTCACGTTGTGCCAGTTCTGCGTATTATTGCGTGAGGTATAGATATAGCGGCTATGGAAAGCGCGAATATCGCTCTGATAGCCCATCTGAGCAAACTGCTGGCGAATATAGTCTGCGGAGAGCATTTCGGCAGGCGTGCCGGTCATGCGGCCCGGAAAGACCGTCGCAATATGCCGCGCCTGCATACTGGCTATTTCACCGTAAGACTGATTTTTTGCCTGAGCCGGAAGAATAAAGCAAACGCCGAGCGCCAGGGCTGCACATCGGTGGCGCATTGCGGAAAACATAGTGAGTCCTTAAAAAAACAGAGCAAAATTTTAACCCGCTTAGTATGAAACTGTGACCGGGCAGACACAATTTGAATTGCTCTTAAATGCCCGAAATTTCGCGTGTTAAGCACTTTTTGATATTTGCTTTTTCACGGCGTTATTCCATTGAGTAACTACTCATTCCAATTCGTAATTTCATTCGATCTAAGCCGCCCCCTATAGTCCCCTTATTCCTGATTGTTAGTGAGTTGTTGCCTGTGGACTATCTCCCCCTTTTTGCCGCCCTGAAAGACCGACCGGTACTGGTTGTCGGTACGGGCGAAATTGCCGATCGCAAAATCGCGTTTCTGCAACGTGCCGGGGCGCAGGTGCTGAATGTTGAAGAGGCGGACTTTGACGAGTCTCAAATCGACGGCGTGGTGCTGGTTATTGCGGCTACCGAAAATCGGGAGCTTAACCAGCGCATCTCCGGTGCCGCACAGGCCCGTCACCGTCTGGTGAACGTGGTGGACGACCAGCCGCTGTGCTCGTTTATCTTCCCGTCGATTGTTGACCGCTCGCCGCTGCTGGTGGCGATCTCCTCCGGCGGTACCGCGCCGGTGCTGGCGCGGGTGCTGCGGGAAAAAATTGAAGCGCTGCTGCCGACCAGCCTCGGACGCATGGCGGAGAAAGCCAGCTACTGGCGCACGCATCTGAAAACGCGTCTGACCAGCGTGACGGAGCGCCGTCGCTTCTGGGAGCGTATGTTCCGCGGCCGCTTCGCCAGCCTGATGCATGCCGGTAACGAGACGGCGGCGCAGCAAATTCTCGAGGACGAACTGGATAACCCCGGCAGCGGCGGCGGGGAGATCGTTCTGGTAGGTGCCGGGCCGGGCGATGCCGGGCTGCTGACCCTGCGCGGGTTGCAGGTATTGCAGGATGCGGACGTGGTGTTTTACGACCACCTGGTTACCGACGGCGTGCGCGAGCTGATCCGCCGGGATGCGGAGCAAATTTGCGTCGGCAAACGCGCCGGGGAGCATTCCGTGGCGCAGCACGATACCAACCAGATGCTGATTGCCGCTGCGAAAGCGGGCAAGACCGTGGTGCGCCTGAAAGGAGGCGACCCGTTTATTTTCGGTCGCGGAGGCGAAGAACTCCAGGCGGCCGCCGAGGCGGGCGTGCCGTTCCAGGTGGTGCCCGGCATCACGGCGGCGTCAGCCGTGACGGCCTACGCGGGTATTCCGCTGACCCACCGCGATTACGCCCAGAGCGTCACCTTTGTGACCGGGCACTACAAAGCCGACAGCACGCCGTTTGACTGGTCGCATCTTGCCCAGAGCCGACAAACCCTGGCGATTTATATGGGCACGATGAAAGCGGCGGATATCAGCGAACAGCTTATTCAGCACGGTCGCGAAGCGACGACGCCGGTTGCCGTCATCTCTCGCGGCACGCGCGTCGATCAGCACGTCGCCATCGGCACGTTACAAAACCTTGCAATCCTGGCGAAAGATGCTCCGATGCCCGCCCTGATCGTGGTGGGAGAGGTGGTGCAGCTGCACGACACCCTCGCCTGGTTCCAACACACAACCGATACGGAAGGCTTTGGTTCTTCTGTTATAAATTTGGCTTAAGGAACGGTTATGGACCAAAAACGACTTACTCACCTGCGGCAGCTCGAAGCGGAAAGTATCCATATTATCCGCGAAGTGGCCGCCGAGTTCTCTAACCCGGTGATGATGTACTCCATCGGTAAAGATTCCAGCGTCATGCTGCACCTGGCGCGTAAAGCGTTTTACCCGGGTACGCTGCCGTTCCCGCTGCTGCACGTTGATACCGGCTGGAAATTCCGCGAGATGTATGAATTCCGTGACCGTACCGCCAAAGCCTACGGCTGCGAGCTGCTGGTGCATAAAAACCCGGAAGGGGTGGCGATGGGCATTAACCCGTTCGTGCACGGCAGCGCCAAGCATACCGACATCATGAAAACCGAAGGGCTGAAGCAGGCGCTGAATAAATACGGTTTTGATGCCGCCTTCGGCGGCGCGCGCCGCGACGAAGAGAAATCCCGTGCGAAAGAGCGTATCTACTCCTTCCGCGACCGCTTCCACCGCTGGGATCCGAAAAACCAGCGTCCGGAGCTGTGGCACAACTACAACGGCCAGATCAACAAGGGCGAAAGCATCCGCGTCTTCCCGCTCTCCAACTGGACCGAGCTGGATATCTGGCAGTACATCTATCTGGAAAATATTGAGATCGTTCCGCTGTATCTGGCCGCCGAGCGCCCGGTGCTGGAGCGCGACGGCATGCTGATGATGATCGACGACGATCGCATTGATTTACAGCCGGGCGAGGTAATCAAAAAACAGATGGTCCGTTTCCGTACCCTCGGCTGCTGGCCGCTGACCGGCGCGGTGGAGTCCAGCGCGCAGACGCTGCCGGAAATTATCGAAGAGATGCTGGTGTCGACCACCAGCGAGCGACAGGGGCGCGTGATTGACCGCGACCAGGCCGGCTCCATGGAGCTGAAGAAACGTCAGGGTTATTTCTAAGGAGCCGCCATGAATACGACTATTGCCCAACAAATTGCCGATGAAGGCGGCGTGGAAGCCTATCTGCACGCCCAACAGTACAAAAGCCTGCTGCGTTTTCTGACCTGCGGCAGCGTTGACGACGGCAAAAGCACCCTTATTGGCCGCCTGCTGCACGACACGCGTCAGATTTACGAAGATCAGCTCTCTTCCCTGCACAACGACAGCAAGCGTCACGGTACCCAGGGCGAAAAGCTGGACCTGGCGCTGCTGGTGGACGGCCTGCAGGCGGAGCGCGAGCAGGGCATCACCATCGATGTGGCCTATCGCTACTTCTCTACCGAGAAGCGCAAATTTATTATCGCCGACACGCCGGGGCACGAGCAGTACACCCGCAACATGGCGACCGGCGCGTCCACCTGCGACCTGGCGATCCTGCTGATCGACGCGCGCAAGGGCGTGCTGGATCAAACCCGTCGTCACAGCTTTATCTCCACGCTGCTGGGGATCAAACACCTGGTGGTGGCGGTGAACAAAATGGATCTGGTGGACTACAGCGAAGCGCGGTTCGACGAGATCCGCCAGAGCTACCTGACCTTTGCCGAACAGCTGCCGGGCAGCCTGGATATCCGCTTCGTGCCGCTGTCGGCGCTGGAAGGGGATAACGTTGCCTCCCAGAGCGCAAACATGCCCTGGTACAGCGGCCCGACGCTGTTGGAAGTGCTGGAGACCGTTGAGATCCAGCGCGTGGTGGATACTCAGCCGATGCGCTTCCCGGTGCAGTACGTTAACCGTCCTAACCTCGATTTCCGCGGCTTCTCGGGCACCCTTGCCTCCGGCTCGGTGAAGGTGGGGCAGCGCGTGAAGGTGCTGCCGTCCGGCGTGGAATCGGCCATTGCCCGTATCGTCACCTTTGACGGCGATCTGGAAGAGGCCGGGGCAGGCGAAGCGGTAACCCTGGTACTGAAGGACGAAATTGATATCAGCCGCGGCGATCTGCTGGTCGACGCGCGGGAGACGCTGGCGGCAGTGCAGGGCGCGGCCGTGGATGTGGTATGGATGGCAGAACAGCCGCTGACCGCAGGCCAGAGCTACGACATCAAAGTCGCCGGCAAGAAAACCCGCGCCCGCGTGGACGGCATTCAGTTCCAGGTGGACATCAACAACCTGACCCAGCGTGAGGTTACCGAGCTGCCGCTGAACGGCATTGGGCTGGTGGATCTCACCTTCGACGAACCGCTGGTGCTGGATCAATATCAGCAGAATCCGGTAACGGGCGGGATGATCTTTATCGACCGCCTGACGAACGTCACCGTCGGTGCCGGGATGGTTCGTGAGCCAAACGCGCAGGCTACCGTGGCCTCTGAGTTCAGCGCCTTTGAGCTTGAGCTGAACGCGCTGGTGCGTAAGCACTTCCCGCACTGGGGCGCACGCGATCTGCTGGGAGGCAAGTAATGGCTGCCCATGATGAGAACGTCGTCTGGCATCCTCATCCGGTCACCGTCGCCCAGCGCGAACAGCTCCACGGCCACCGTGGGGTTGTGCTGTGGTTTACCGGGCTGTCCGGCTCCGGTAAATCGACGGTGGCGGGCGCGCTGGAAGAGGCGCTGCATCAGCAGGGCGTGAGCACCTACCTGCTGGATGGCGACAACGTGCGCCACGGCCTGTGCAGCGATTTGGGCTTCAGCGATCAAGACCGTAAAGAGAATATCCGTCGCGTAGGGGAGGTGGCCAGCCTGATGGCGGATGCCGGCCTGGTGGTGCTGACGGCGTTTATCTCGCCGCACCGCGCCGAGCGCCGGATGGTGCGCGAGCGCGTCGGCCAGGAGCGCTTTATCGAAGTGTTTGTCGATACGCCGCTGGAGATCTGCGAAGCGCGCGATCCGAAAGGGCTGTACAAAAAAGCCCGCGCGGGGGAACTGCGAAACTTCACCGGCATCGACTCGGTTTACGAAGCGCCTGAATCCCCTGAGATTCATCTGGAAGGTCAACAATTGGTAACAAATTTAGTAAGCCAATTATTAGACCTGCTCAGACGGGACGATATTATCAGATCCTGAGACGGTATCGTTCGGGAGCTGTCTTCCCGAACGATGAGTCACGGTCACAGGATTAGCTATGCGCAACAGTGAAAACTACATGATTACCACCGGGTCGGAGCCGTTATCCACCGACGACGAGACGACCTGGTCCTTCCCCGGGGCGATTGTCGGCTTCGCGGCGTGGTTAATGGCGCTGGGCATCCCGTTTTTACTCTACGGTGGTAACACCCTCTTCTTCTTCCTCTATACCTGGCCCTTCTTCCTGGCGCTGATGCCCGTTGCGGTCGTGGTAGGCGTTGCGCTGCACTCCCTGTTTAACGGCAGGCTCCTGTATAGTACGGTTATCACTATCGCCACCGTTGTGGTCATCTTCGGCCTGCTGTTTTTATGGCTGATGGGCTAACTTACGACATAATTAAAACCCCGCAGTAGAGTCCAGCGGAAAGTTATGGGATGATGATGCCGTTTTTTCAGGGGGCAGGATGGGTAAACTAACGCTGCTGTTGCTGGCTTTGCTGGTCTGGCTGCAATATTCGCTGTGGTTCGGTAAGAACGGGCTCCACGACTATAGCCGGGTAAGCGATGACGTCGCGGCACAGCAGGCAACAAACGCCAAACTTAAGGCGCGTAACGATCAACTTTTTGCTGAAATTGATGACCTCAATGGCGGCCAGGAGGCGATTGAGGAGCGCGCACGCAACGAACTCAGTATGACTAAGCCGGGCGAAACGTTTTATCGTCTGGTTCCGGATGCGTCTAAACGCAATCAGGGCTCCGCACAAAACAATCGATAATCAGGCCCAGGATTACGACATGGCAGCAACTTTTTCGGACGTCTGTGCCGTGGTGCCGGCCGCAGGTTTTGGCCGGCGCATGCAGACAGAATGTCCAAAGCAGTACCTCTCAATCGGTGATAAAACGATCCTCGAGCACGCCGTGGCGGCGCTGCTGGCGCATTCTCGGGTGAAGCACGTTGTTATTGCCATCAGCCCCGGCGACGCGCGTTTTGCGCAGCTTCCGCTGGCAAACCATCCTCAGATTACGGTTGTTGACGGCGGCACCGAGCGGGCCGACTCCGTTCTGGCGGGCATTCAGGCTGCCGGAAACGCGCAGTGGGTACTGGTTCACGATGCCGCGCGCCCCTGTCTGCATCATGACGATCTGTCGCGTCTGCTGGCGCTGAGCGAAACCAGCAAAGTGGGCGGCATTCTGGCGGCCCCGGTGCGTGACACCATGAAGCGTGGCGAACCGGGCAAGCCGGCGATCGCGCATACCGTCGAGCGCGTCGATTTATGGCACGCACTGACGCCACAATTTTTCCCCCGCGAATTACTCCACGACTGCTTAACGCGCGCGCTTAAAGAAGGTGCGACCATTACGGACGAAGCCTCGGCGCTGGAGTATTGCGGTTTTCACCCCGAACTGGTTGAAGGGCGCGCTGATAATATAAAAGTGACGCGCCCGGAAGATTTACGGCTCGCGGAATTTTATCTTACCCGTACGACCCATCAGGAGAAGGCATAATGCGTATTGGACACGGTTTTGATGTACACGCCTTTGGAGGCGAAGGCCCAATTATCATTGGCGGCGTGCGCATTCCTTACGAAAAAGGTCTGCTGGCGCATTCTGATGGCGACGTAGCGCTGCATGCGCTCACCGACGCGCTGCTGGGCGCCGCCGCGCTGGGCGACATCGGCAAGCTGTTCCCGGACACCGATCCCGCTTTTAAGGGCGCGGACAGCCGCGAACTGCTGCGCGAAGCCTGGCGCCGTATTCAGGCCAAAGGCTACACCCTCGGCAACGTTGACGTGACGATTATCGCCCAGGCGCCGAAAATGCTGCCGCATATTCCGCAGATGCGCGTGTTTATCGCCGAAGATCTGGGCTGCCATATGGACGACGTTAACGTTAAAGCGACCACCACGGAGAAGCTGGGCTTTACCGGCCGCGGTGAAGGCATCGCCTGTGAAGCCGTGGCGCTGCTGGTAAAGGCGGCCAAATGACGGATTTCGACAATCTGACGTACCTGCACGGTAAGCCGCAGGGCAATGGCCTGCTGAAGGCCAGCCCGGAAGATTTCGTAGTGGTGGAAGATCTTGGATTTGAGCCAGACGGCGAAGGCGAGCACATCCTGGTGCGGATCCTGAAAAACGGCTGCAACACCCGATTCGTAGCCGATGCGCTGGCAAAATTCCTCAAAATCCATGCTCGCGAGGTGAGCTTCGCCGGGCAGAAAGATAAGCACGCCGTCACCGAACAGTGGCTCTGCGCCCGCGTGCCCGGTAACGCGATGCCCGATTTAAGCCAGTTTGAGCTTGAGGGCTGTAAGGTGCTGGAGTACGCCCGCCACAAGCGCAAGCTGCGCCTGGGCGCCCTGAAAGGCAACGCGTTTACCCTGGTGCTGCGCGAAGTAACCGACCGCGAAGACGTTGAAAAACGCCTGAAGGCTATCGGTGAACGCGGCGTGCCGAACTACTTTGGCGCGCAGCGCTTCGGCATTGGTGGCAGCAATTTGCAGGGCGCGCTGCGCTGGGCGCAAAGCGATGCGCCGGTGCGCGACAGGAATAAACGCAGTTTTTGGTTGTCGGCGGCCCGCAGCGCGTTGTTTAATCAGATGGTGAGCGAACGGCTGAAAAAACCGGACGCGAATCAAGTTGTTGTCGGCGATGCGCTACAATTAGCGGGACGCGGAAGCTGGTTTGTGGCAACGGCCGAAGAGAGGGCCGATGTCCAGTCGCGCGTGGACGCTAAAGCGCTGATGATTACCGCAGCCCTGCCGGGCTCCGGCGACTGGGGAACCCAGGGCGAGGCGCTTGCCGCCGAGCAGTCAGCGGTGGCGGATGCGCCGGAATTACAATCCTTGCTGGTGCGGGAAAAGGTTGAGGCGGCACGCCGTGCGATGCTGCTCTATCCGCAACAGCTGAGCTGGAACTGGTGGGATGACGTAACCGTCGAGTTACGCTTCTGGCTGCCGGCAGGTAGCTTTGCCACCAGTGTTGTCAGGGAACTTATCAACACGTCGGGTGATTATGCGAATATTGCTGAGTAACGATGACGGGATCCACGCGCCAGGTATTCAGACGCTGGCGAAACACCTCCGCGAATTTGCGGACGTGCAGGTCGTGGCTCCCGATCGTAACCGCAGCGGCGCGTCTAACTCATTGACGCTGGAGTCTTCACTTCGCACCTTTACCTTTGAGAATGGCGATATTGCCGTGCAGATGGGGACGCCGACCGACTGCGTATTTCTGGGCGTGAATGCGCTGATGCGCCCGCGACCGGATGTTGTGGTCTCCGGCATCAATGCCGGGCCAAATCTTGGCGATGATGTGATTTACTCCGGTACCGTGGCCGCGGCGATGGAAGGCCGTCACCTGGGGTTCCCGGCGCTGGCGGTCTCGCTAAACGGCCACACGCACTATGACACCGCCGCCGCGGTGACCTGCTCAATTCTCCGCGCGCTTGGCCGCGAGCCGCTGCGTACCGGACGCATCCTAAATATCAACGTGCCGGATCTCCCCCTGAATGAAATTAAGGGGATCCGCGTCACGCGCTGCGGCAGCCGCCATCCCGCCGATCAGGTCATTCCGCAGCAGGATCCGCGGGGCAACACCCTGTACTGGATCGGCCCTCCGGGAGATAAATGCGATGCGGGGCCAGACACCGACTTCGCCGCTGTGGACGAAGGCTACGTTTCCGTTACGCCACTGCACGTGGATTTAACCGCCTATAGCGCGCATGATGTGGTGTCGGACTGGTTAGATCGGGTCGGAGTGAACGCGCAATGGTAAGTAAACGTGTACAAACTCTTCTGGAACAACTACGCGCTCAGGGGATCGCGAATGAGCAGGTGCTGAACGCGCTCGCTCAGGTTCCCCGTGAGAAGTTTGTAGATGAGGCGTTTGAACACAAAGCGTGGGAAAACGTGGCGCTGCCCATCGGGCAAGGCCAGACGATTTCGCAGCCCTACATGGTGGCGCGCATGACGGAGCTTCTGGAGCTAACGCCGGAATCCCGCGTGCTGGAAATTGGCACCGGTTCAGGCTATCAAACCGCGATCCTGGCCCATCTTGTGCACCATGTCTGTTCCGTTGAGCGGATTAAAGGCCTGCAGTGGCAGGCGCGTCGTCGCCTGAAACAGCTTGATTTACATAATGTATCGACACGTCACGGTGATGGATGGCAAGGTTGGCAGGCTCGCGCCCCGTTTGATGCCATCATCGTAACGGCTGCCCCGCCTGAAATTCCCGTGGCGCTTCTGTCGCAGCTGGATGAAGGGGGGATCCTTGTTTTGCCCGTGGGGGATGAGCAGCAGCTTTTGAAGCGCGTTCGTCGACGCGGCGGCGAGTTTATTATCGATACCGTAGAAGCCGTGCGCTTTGTGCCCCTGGTTAAGGGCGAACTGGCCTGAGACTCGGATTTTTCCAGGGTTATTAAGGCTAATTCAGCGTATGGTGTGGCGCGATAGGTTCGTGCCATCACGGTTATTTTTAAGTCACTGGTAGTTAACACATTCCTGGGGGATAAATGAGCGCGGGAAGCCCAAAATTCACCATCAGCCGTGTTGCGGCATTATCACTGGTTTCGCTCTGGCTGGCAGGCTGTACAAGTTCGAATAACGCGCCTGCGCCCGTCAGTTCCGTCAATGGAACCAGCGGCTCGGGTAACACGTCCAGCGGAATGTTGATCACGCCTCCGCCTAAAATGGGGACGTCGGCGGCGCAGCAAACACCACAGATCCAGCCAGTTCAGCGTCCGGTCACGCAGCCTACACAGATTCAGCCAGTGGAACAGCCTGTTCAGACCGAAAATGGCCGCATAGTGTATAACCGCAAGTATGGGAACATTCCGAAAGGTAGCTATACCGGCGGCAGCACCTATACCGTGAAGCGCGGCGATACGCTGTTCTATATCGCCTGGATCACCGGGAACGATTTCCGCGATCTGGCACAGCGAAACAACGTCCAGGCCCCGTATGCTCTGGAAGTCGGGCAAACGCTTCAGGTTGGCAACGCAACGGGTACACCGCTCACGCCAGGGAACACCGTTTCGGCAGCCGACGTGACCGCTCAAAATAACAGCGTTACTCCTGCACAAAAAACCACCACGGTAGTTGCTTCACAACCTGTAATTACGTATTCTGAGGATTCAGGTGATCAGACTGCTAACAAAATGTTGCCGAATAATAAAGGTACTGCGACTGTTGTCACAGCACCGACTACGGCACCTGTGGTTAGCTCTACTGTACCGACTGCAAGCAGTCAGAATGCCAGCTCGTCAATCAACACCTGGCGCTGGCCAACTGACGGCAAGATTATCGAGAACTTCGCTACCTCTGAGGGTGGGAACAAAGGGATCGATATCGCAGGCAGTAAAGGACAGGCAATCATCGCGACCGCTGACGGACGCGTTGTCTATGCCGGTAATGCACTGCGCGGTTACGGTAATCTTATTATCATCAAACATAATGATGATTACCTGAGTGCCTACGCCCATAACGACACGATGCTGGTCCGGGAACAACAAGAAGTTAAGGCGGGGCAAAAAATCGCTACCATGGGTAGCACCGGAACCAGTTCTACACGCTTGCATTTTGAAATTCGTTACAAGGGGAAATCCGTAAACCCGCTGCAGTATTTACCGCAGCGATAAATTGACGGGGCATGCCAGCCAGGGTGTCTCGTTCAGGGATCACGGGTAGGAGCCACCTTATGAGTCAGAATACGCTGAAAGTTCATGATTTAAATGAAGACGCGGAATTTGATGAGAACGGAGCAGAGGCTTTTGACGAAAAAGCCTTAGTAGAAGAGGAACCCAGTGATAACGATTTAGCTGAAGAAGAGCTGTTATCGCAGGGTGCCACACAGCGTGTGCTGGACGCGACTCAGCTTTACCTTGGGGAGATTGGTTACTCCCCACTGCTAACGGCCGAAGAAGAAGTCTATTTCGCACGTCGTGCTTTGCGTGGTGATGTTGCCTCGCGTCGTCGCATGATCGAAAGTAACCTGCGACTGGTCGTGAAAATTGCCCGCCGTTACGGCAATCGTGGTCTGGCTCTGCTGGATCTGATTGAAGAGGGCAACTTAGGTCTCATCCGCGCAGTTGAGAAGTTTGACCCGGAACGCGGGTTCCGTTTCTCAACCTACGCGACCTGGTGGATTCGTCAGACCATCGAACGGGCAATTATGAACCAGACCCGTACGATTCGACTGCCGATTCACATCGTCAAAGAGTTGAATGTTTATCTGCGTACCGCGCGCGAGTTGTCCCATAAGCTGGACCACGAGCCAAGTGCGGAAGAAATTGCAGAGCAACTCGACAAACCGGTTGATGACGTAAGCCGCATGCTGCGTCTCAACGAGCGCATTACCTCAGTTGACACCCCTCTGGGTGGCGACTCCGAAAAAGCGCTGCTGGACATCCTGGCCGATGAAAAAGACAACGGCCCGGAAGACACCACGCAGGACGATGACATGAAACAGAGCATCGTCAAATGGCTGTTCGAACTGAACGCCAAACAGCGTGAAGTGCTGGCACGTCGTTTCGGTTTACTGGGGTATGAAGCTGCGACACTGGAAGACGTCGGCCGCGAAATTGGCCTGACCCGTGAACGTGTTCGTCAGATTCAGGTAGAAGGTCTGCGTCGCCTGCGTGAAATTTTGCAGGGGCAAGGTCTGAATATCGAAGCGCTGTTCCGCGAATAAGCACCCTTTCGTCAAAAAAGGCCCGTCGTGAGACGGGCCTTTTTCTTATGCGCTACGGCTGCGCCGTTTCATGCAGCAGACGCCAGGTTATCACCGCGCCTTCCTGATTAAGCACGGCGGTTGACCAGCGCACGTTTACCGGCTGATCCGGGCGGGTCTGCGTTTCACGGTAATGGAGTACCGCGCCGTTGTCCCAGGTTTGTCGCGTGGTAAGCTCGTCAATCACGATCTTAAGGCCGGGGCGGCTACCGCCCTGGCTCGTAAAGAAAGCCGCCAGCCCCATGTAGTCCAGGTGAGCACCGCCAGGCGTAACCATTAAAAAGTCCTGCCGGAAACGGGCAAGCAGGGCGTCATAATCCCCTTCGCTGCGGCTTAACCAGCTTTCTATTGCGACGTGCGCGTCGATAATCTCTTTCTCAAAGTGGGTCACGGTTTCTCCTTCGTCATCATTTTGCCGATCAGGGCCGCAAACTGCTTGCGTTCATCAGCCGTCAGGCGTCCCAGGAACGCTTCATCCACGCCGTAACTTACCGGTTGGGAGCGTTCAAGCAGCGCCTCGCCTTCAGGGGTCAGAAAGACAAACCGGCGGCGTTTGTCCGCGGGATCGTGCTCGCGTTTTACCAGCCCACGCTTCTCCATGCGGCTAAGCATTTCCGCCAGCGTCGCTTTCGTGCTGACCGCCACTTCGGTTAACGCCACCTGTTCAATGCCCGGGTGCTCGGCAATTGAGCGCATAACCGCGTACTGCGGCTTGGTCAGCTCCGGTAAGGCATGCTGCCACTGCGCGGTATGCTGTTGAAAAAGCTGACGTAACAGGTGAAACGCTTCTTGTCTCAGTTCCATGAACGCTCCGGTGGAAAAATTCTCCCTCTATGATAGCCCCTATTGCGCTGGATTATAACGCGGCGATTTTTAGCAATTAGTGTGATCGTGTACGAACAATCTTGTCAGAAAAACGATGGGGGAGTACTTTAACGATAATGTTCGTGTACGAACAAATTCATTGAGGTGCTGAATGCGATTAATAGTGGGAATGACGGGGGCGACGGGCGCGCCGCTGGGCGTGGCGTTGCTGCAGGCGCTGCGGGAAATGCCGGAGGTCGAAACCCATCTGGTGATGTCGAAGTGGGCGAAAACAACCATTGAGCTGGAAACGCCGTTTACCGCGCAGGACGTTGCTGCCCTGGCAGACGTTGTCCACAGCCCGGCCGACCAGGCTGCCACCATTTCTTCCGGCTCGTTTCGCACCGACGGCATGATCGTTATCCCGTGCAGCATGAAAACGCTGGCGGGGATCCGCGCGGGCTATGCCGAAGGGCTGGTAGGCCGTGCGGCAGACGTTGTGCTGAAAGAGGGACGCAGGCTGGTGCTGGTCCCCCGCGAAACGCCGCTCAGCACTATTCATCTGGAGAATATGCTCGCGCTTTCCCGCATGGGCGTGGCGATGGTGCCGCCCATGCCTGCCTATTACAACCACCCGCAAACCGCTGATGACATCACCCAGCACATCGTGACCCGCGTTCTTGACCAGTTTGGTCTCGAACACAAAAAGGCGCGCCGCTGGAACGGTCTGCGGGAGGCAAAACATTTTTCACAGGAGAATCACGATGGCATTTGATGATTTGAGAAGCTTTCTGCAGGCCCTCGACGCGCAAGGGCAACTGCTGAAAATTGAGGAAGAGGTGAACGCCGAGCCGGATCTGGCGGCAGCCGCCAACGCGACCGGACGCATTGGCGACGGGGCTCCCGCGCTGTGGTTTGACAACATCCGCGGGTTCACCGATGCCCGGGTAGTGATGAATACCATCGGCTCCTGGCAAAACCACGCCATCTCTCTGGGGCTGCCCCCAAACACGCCGGTGAAAAAGCAGATCGATGAATTTATCCAGCGCTGGGATAAATTCCCCGTTACGCCTGAGCGGCGTGCGAATCCGGCATGGGCGGAAAATACGGTGGACGGTGAAGATATCAACCTGTTCGATATTTTGCCCCTGTTCCGTCTGAACGACGGCGACGGCGGTTTTTATCTCGATAAAGCGTGCGTTGTCTCGCGCGATCCGCTCGACCCGGATAACTTCGGCAAGCAGAACGTCGGGATCTACCGCATGGAAGTGAAGGGCAAGCGCAAGCTCGGCCTGCAGCCGGTGCCGATGCACGATATCGCGCTGCATCTGCACAAGGCGGAAGAACGGGGCGAAGATCTGCCCATTGCCATTACGCTGGGTAACGATCCGATCATCACCCTGATGGGCGCTACGCCGCTGAAATACGATCAGTCCGAGTACGAAATGGCCGGCGCGTTACGCGAAAGCCCGTATCCGATTGCCACCGCGCCGCTCACCGGGTTCGACGTGCCGTGGGGGTCGGAAGTGATCCTGGAAGGGGTGATTGAGAGCAGAAAACGTGAAATTGAAGGGCCGTTCGGCGAGTTTACCGGGCACTATTCTGGTGGACGCAACATGACGGTCGTGCGCATTGATAAAGTCTCTTATCGCACCAAACCCATTTTCGAATCTCTCTACCTGGGGATGCCGTGGACCGAGATTGACTATCTGATGGGGCCGGCCACCTGCGTGCCGCTCTACCAGCAGCTGAAGGCGGAATTCCCGGAAGTGCAGGCGGTGAACGCCATGTACACCCACGGGCTGCTGGCGATCATCTCCACTAAAAAGCGTTACGGCGGGTTTGCCCGCGCCGTCGGGTTACGCGCCATGACCACCCCACACGGCCTGGGCTACGTGAAAATGGTGATCATGGTGGATGAAGATGTCGATCCGTTCAACCTACCGCAGGTGATGTGGGCGCTGTCATCGAAGGTGAACCCGGCAGGGGATCTGGTGCAGTTGCCGAACATGTCGGTGCTGGAGCTTGACCCCGGATCCAGCCCGGCGGGGATCACTGACAAACTGATCGTTGATGCCACCACGCCCGTTGCCCCAGACAACCGTGGCCACTACAGCCAGCCGGTACAGGATCTCCCTGAAACCAAAGCCTGGGCCGAGAAGCTGACCGCGATGCTGGCGGCACGTCAATAAGGAGGAAAAGATGATTTGTCCACGTTGTGCCGATGAGCATATTGAAGTGATGGCAACATCACCGGTGAAGGGTGTCTGGACGGTATTCCAGTGCCAGCACTGTCTTTATACCTGGCGCGATACCGAGCCGCTGCGCCGCACCAGCCGGGAGCACTATCCCGAAGCGTTCCGCATGACGCAGAAGGATATTGACGAGGCGCCGCAGGTGCCAACGGTTCCACCGTTGTTATAAGCAAAACGGCAACTTACGTTGCCGTTTTCGTGCTTACACCCTCTTCCGTGGAAGAGGGATGGGTAATGGCGTCAGCGGAGCCTTAAACCAGGCTCTTCAACCGATAAATCCACTCCAGCGCCTGGCGCGGGGTGAGTGAATCCGGATCGAGGTTCTCAAGCGCTTCAACGGCCGGAGAGGTCTCTTCTGGCTGCGCCAGCAGCGACATCTGCGTGCCATCGATCTGCGTTGCTGCCGCATTCGGTGACAAGCTTTCCAGCTCGCGCAGCTTCTGACGCGCGCGTTTAATAACCTCTTTCGGCACGCCCGCCAGCGCGGCGACGGCCAGACCGTAACTCTTGCTTGCCGCACCGTCCTGCACCGTGTGCATAAAGGCAATCGTATCGCCGTGCTCCAGCGCATCAAGGTGGACGTTAGCCACGCCTTCCATTTTCTCCGGAAGCTGCGTCAGTTCGAAGTAGTGGGTGGCGAAGAGGGTCAACGCTTTGATCTTATTCGCCAGGCATTCCGCACAGGCCCAGGCCAGAGACAGGCCGTCATAGGTGGAGGTACCGCGTCCCACTTCGTCCATCAGCACCAGGCTGTTCTCTGTTGCGTTATGCAGGATGTTGGCGGTTTCGGTCATCTCTACCATAAAGGTTGAGCGACCGCTTGCCAGATCGTCCGCCGCCCCCACGCGGGTGAAGATACGATCGATTGGCCCAATCTCCACCTTCTGTGCCGGAACGTAGCTGCCGATATAGGCGAGCAGGGCGATAAGCGCCGTCTGGCGCATATAGGTACTTTTACCGCCCATGTTAGGGCCGGTAATGATCAGCATTCTTCGCTGCGGTGAAAGGTTAAGCGGATTGGCAATAAACGGTTCATTCAGTACCTGTTCAACCACCGGGTGTCGGCCTTCGGTAATGCGAATCCCGGGTTTGTCGGTAAAGTTCGGACAGGCGTAATTCAGCGTCTCGGCGCGTTCGGCCAGGTTCACCAGAACATCCAGCTCGGCCAGCGCGGCGGCACTACGCTGCAGGTCCGCCAGGTGCGGCATCAGCATGTCGAACAGCTCGTCATACAGCTGTTTTTCCAGCGCCAGCGCTTTCCCTTTCGAGGTAAGCACTTTGTCCTCGTACTCTTTCAGTTCGGGGATAATGTAGCGCTCGGCATTTTTCAGCGTCTGGCGACGAACGTAGTGAATAGGTGCCAGGTGGCTCTGCCCGCGACTGATTTGAATATAGTAGCCGTGCACCGCGTTATAGCCCACCTTCAGGGTGTCGAGCCCCAGACGCTCACGCTCGCGGATTTCCAGCTTATCCAGATAGTCCGTTGCGCCATCGGCCAGCGCGCGCCATTCGTCCAGCTCTTCGTTGTAGCCCGGAGCGATGACGCCGCCATCGCGTACCAGAACCGGAGGCGCGTCTATGATGGCGCGTTCAAGCAGTTCGCGAAGCTCGGTAAACTCGCCCATCGTCTCGCGAAGCTTCTGCACCGGCGCGCTGTCGACCTCGCCCAGCTGAGCGCGCAGTTCCGGCAGCTGCTGGAAAGCGTGGCGCATACGGGCCAGATCGCGCGGGCGCGCGGTGCGCAGGGCCAGGCGCGCCAGGATACGCTCAAGATCGCCCACCTGGCGCAGCACCGGCTGCAGCTCGGTATAACGATCCTGTAAAGCGGCGATGGTTTGCTGACGGCTGATAAGCGTTTCGGTATTGCGAACCGGCATATGCAGCCAGCGCTTGAGCATACGGCTGCCCATCGGGGTAACCGTGCTGTCGAGAACCGACGCCAGCGTGTTTTCAACGCCGCCAGCGAGGTTTTGCGTGATCTCAAGGTTACGGCGCGTGGCGGCATCCATGATGATGCTGTCCTGCTGGCGCTCCATGGTAATCGAACGGATATGGGGCAGGGCGGTACGCTGCGTATCTTTGACATACTGCAACAGGCAGCCCGCCGCACACAGCCCGCGCGGTGCGTTTTCCACGCCGAAGCCAATCAGGTCCCGCGTGCCGAATTGCAGGTTCAGCTGCTGGCGCGCGGTATCAATTTCGAACTCCCACAGCGGACGGCGGCGCAGGCCGCGGCGGCCTTCAATCAGAGCCATCTCCGCGAAATCTTCGGCGTATAGCAGTTCTGCCGGGTTGGTGCGCTGAAGTTCGGCCGCCATGGTCTCACGGTCGGCAGGTTCACTAAGGCGAAAACGACCGGAGCTGATGTCCAGCGTGGCGTAGCCAAAGCCCTTGCCATCCTGCCAGAGCGCCGCCAGCAGGTTATCCTGGCGCTCCTGCAACAGGGCTTCATCGCTGATGGTACCCGGCGTGACGATGCGCACCACTTTGCGCTCAACCGGCCCTTTCGAGGTCGCCGGGTCGCCAATTTGTTCGCAGATAGCGACGGACTCGCCCTGATTCACCAGCTTCGCCAGGTAGTTTTCAACCGCGTGATGCGGAATGCCCGCCATGGGAATCGGCTCGCCTGCCGACGCACCGCGTTTCGTCAGGGAAATGTCGAGCAGCTGGGACGCGCGTTTCGCATCGTCGTAAAACAGCTCGTAAAAATCGCCCATGCGGTAAAAGAGCAGGATTTCCGGATGCTGCGCTTTCAGCTTCAGGTACTGCTGCATCATTGGCGTGTGGGCGTCAAAATTATCGATTGTGCTCATGGAATTCTGATATCCATTTCTTTGAAAGTATTACGTTTTGAGCGGCTTAACGGCCGTTAATTACCCCTATTGTCGCATGAAAAAATAGCGCAGCGCAGAAAAATGTCACGACTTTACGAGGCACCTTCCGGTATGAGTTCAATAACGATCTTGCCGTGCTCGACCCCTACCCGAACCTGGGAGTTTGTGCAAAACCCGGCTTCTTCAAGCCAGTCACCTTTTAAGCTCAGCGCGGCATGCACGCTGTAGCGCCTGGGAATTTTGGTTTTGCGATCTTCATGCCTTTTTCTGAAGTAGCCAACTTTTAAGTGACGATACGGTTTGGTGATAGCCATTCCTTGCATAGATCCTCCGGTAACTGTTGGCAACGTGTGTTCAGACTGCCTGTATAAAATATCAGTAAAAACGCGCCAGGAAAGAGCGAAGACTGGAAGGCGCCTTCAGAAAACAGAATGCAACGACTGAAATCCCATTCTTAAAATGGTATTCTGAATGCGTGTTATTGATGGGGGATGAAAATGGCGGGGAAACGCATTGCGCGCGAAAAAGAGACGATCGCGAAAATGATCGCCCTGTATGAAAAAAACTGTCCGCAGGCGGTAAAGGATGAGGGCCATTATCAGGCGCTGAATGCCTATGCGGATAAGCGCCTGGATAAATGCGTCTTTGGTGAGGAAAAACCCGCCTGCAAACAGTGCCCGGTGCACTGCTATCAGCCCGCCAGGCGTGAGGAGATGAAGCAGGTGATGCGCTGGGCGGGGCCACGAATGCTATGGCGTCATCCGATTCTGACTCTGCGCCACATTATTGACGATCGCCGTCCGGTTCCGGAACTGCCTGAAAAGTATCGACCTAAAAAATAGGCGCTTCAGCGCCGCAGCGGGCGGCAAATCACGCTCAGCGCGACCGCGCTGCACAGTGGAAACACCGCCAGCAGCAGCCACGGGTAAATGGCCTCCGTCGAGGGCACCAGCGCCTTGTCCAGCAGGCTGCCTAAACCTAAATTCCCCACCAGCACCGCGATGCCGCCGGCGGTTGAGAGTGCGCCATAGTGCGCTCCAAGCGTTGACTCCTCGGCAAAGCGCGGGATCAAATCTTTAGCCGACGGCACCAGCAGCATTTGTCCGAGCGTCAGCAGCGTGACAAGGCTTGCAGAGGGCAGCAGGCGCAGCCAGCCCTCCGGCGGCTCCGTCGCGGCAAAGAGCGCCACGCTTGCAAACGAGGCGGAAAGCAGCAAAAAGCCCACCGGTAAGATCCGGACCGCGCCGACTTTTCGGGCGAAACGGGCAAGGGGCAACTGCAGAACAATAATCAGCACCGAGGCCAGCATAAACAGCGGCCCCAGATCTTTTTCGTTCCCGCCGGCGCGCTGGATCTCCACCGGCAGCGCCAGATAGAGCTGGTTATAGCTTAACAGCCACGAACTGTAGGCGATGATAAAGGCGACGAAACGCGGCTGGCGGAACGTCGTCCACCAGGGCAGAATTTTCAGCGGCTTCGTGCTGCGGTGCGCCGCGGGCAGGCAGAAATAGAGCACCACGAGCGCAACGATAAATATTCCCGCCCCCGCGAGCGCAACCTGGCGGAAACCCAGCCCCGTCAGCAGCGCACCCATCACCGGGCCAAGCACGGCGCCGAGTTCCCCGCATACCGCAAACAGCGCAAACCACTCCGCGCGGCTGCGTTTACCCTTTGCCTCACTTTGCGTTCCCGCTTTAGCCAGCAGGGCCTCTATCGACGGTGAGAAAAGCGCGCCGCCAACGCCCGTCAGACAGGCCCCCAGAATGATGGGCCACAGGGATTGCCCAAAGGCCAGCAGCAAATACCCCACCACGCGGACGACGCAGCCGCTGAGGATCACGCTCTTCGCGCCAAAGCGGTCTGAAAGCGCGCCGCCAACAATAAACATCCCCTGCTGGGAAAAGGTGCGCAGACCAAGCACCAGCCCAATCAGCCCGCCGGAGAGCAGCATATCGTCACGCAAGAAGATCGCGAGGAAGGGGACGACCGCGTAAAAGCCAATGTTAAACACGAACTGGCTGCCCAGCAGAACGGGCGGCCAGAGCGTGGTGGCAGTGCGAAGGGGTATCATTTTAATTCACCCTACACGATGAAATGGATGTGTTTTTTCCCGTGGAAAGGGGAGATCTCGATTTTGGTTTTGACTCTGAAGACGTCCCAGAGCAGCTCCTCGGATAAGATCTCCTGCGGGGTGCCTGTCGCCACGATTTGCCCTTTCTGCATCACGATCAGCGAATCGCAAAACATAGACGCGTGGTTGAGATCGTGAATGGCCACGATGCTGGTCACCGGCAGCTCGCTGATGAGATGCATAAGCTGTATCTGATGATGAATGTCCAGGTGGTTGGTCGGTTCATCCAGCAGGATTTCGGTTGGCGCTTGCGCCAGCGCGCGGGCGATATGCACCCGCTGACGCTCGCCGCCGGATAAGCTCAGCCAGCCCTGTTCGCTGCGGTCCAGCATATCCACGCGTTGCAGGGCGGCAGTGACGGTTTCGTCATCCTGCGCGCTCCAGTTTGAGAAGGGCGAATGGTGGGGAATACGCCCCAGCCTGACCACGTCACGCACGCGCATGTTGGCATCGGTCATCCCGTGCTGTTCAACAAACGCCACGCGGCGCGCCAGCTGCTTTTTGGCAATACGGGCAATGTCCTGCCCGTCCAGCGTGACGCGTCCGACATCCGGGCGATGCAGGCCCGCCAGAATGCGCAGCAGAGAGGATTTGCCGCAGCCGTTAGGACCAAGCAGACCCACCGTTTCGCCCCGGGAAACCGTCAGCGAAACATTATTCACAATGATCTTTTTACCTACCTTCCAGGTGATGTTGTCGGCGCAGATGCTCATTACTTATTCCTTGAGCGGTAGATAATAACGGCGAAAAACGGTACGCCAACCAGCGCGGTAACGACCCCAACCGGCAGACTTTGCGGTGCAATCAGCATCCGCGAGGCAATGTCGGCCAGCACCATCAGGATCGCCCCCGCCAGCGCGCTGGCAATCAGCAGCGTGCGGTGCAGCGGCCCGAAGAGAAAACGCATGACGTGCGGCACGACCAGCCCCACAAAACCAATCGAGCCCGCCATGCTGACGATGGTCGCGGTGATGAGGGCGGTGGTGGTAAATAAGGCCAGGCGCACCCAGGGCACCGCAATGCCCAACGAGGCGGCGGCATCATCACCAAAGGTAAAGGCGTCCAGCGCGCGGGAATAGTAAAGGCAGACGGCAAGACCCGCCAGCACGACCACCAGCGCCAGCTGGAATTCCGGCCAGCGGACGCCGCTAAAGCTGCCCAGCAGCCAGAACATGACGTCGCGCGCCTGCTGCGCGCTGGCAGAGGTGCTGATGGTATAGGCGGTAATGGCGTTAAACAGCTGGGAAGCGGCCACGCCCGCCAGTATGGTGCGCTCATTGCCGCCGCGCGCGCCGTTCGTCAGGAAGGCGACGAAGGCAAAGGCCGCAAACGCGCCGGCAAACGCGCCCGCAGAGAGCGATACCGCCCCGGTGCCAAGACCCAGTACCACGACCGACACCGCCCCGGTTGAGGCCCCCGCCGACACGCCGAGCACGTAAGGCTCCGCCAGCGCGTTCTTCAGCAGGCTTTGCAGCACGGCTCCGCAAATGGCTAACCCGGCCCCGCAGCACGCGGCCACCAGCGCGCGGCTGAGGCGAAAGTCCCAGATGACGCTCTCATAGATGCGGTTGAGGGGAACGTCGGTCAGCCCCAGCTTATTGCCGATGGCATAAAACACGTTATTCAGCGGGATAGCGAGCTCACCGACGCTGACGCCAAGGGCGATGACAAGAAACAGCAGCGCCACGGCAAGCAGGCATGATGTGGTCAGGAGCACGCCCTGCCGCATCTGGAGTACGGCTGAGGACATCAGTTCAGTCCCAGCTTTCTGAGCTGTTCACCGACCTGCTCGGCGCCGTAAAGCGTGCGGATCGTCGGGTTCATGGCCTGGCCGTCCATCACCACAATGTGGCCCTTCTTCACCGCGTCCAGCTGGCTGACGGCAGGATCGCTTTTCAGGAATTTAATTTTTTCTTCGGCGTTGTCCAGCGCCCAGCGGTTACGATCGAGGCTTGAAACCACAATCACGTCCGGGTTAGCGGCAATAATGCTTTCCCAGCCCACGGTCGGCCATTCGGTCTCGGAGGTAATGGCGTTGTGGCCGCCCAGCACGTTAGCAATAAAGCCGGAGGCGCTGTTTTTACCGCCTACATAGGCGTCAGCCGAAGGCGAGGAGCTTGAGAACCAGAAAACAAAGGAGAGGTCTTTTTTGTTTTTGCCAAATTCCTGGCGCAGGTCCGCCTCACGCTTTTTAAAGTCGGCGATCACGGCCTGGCCGCGAGCTTCCACGTTGAAAATCTTAGCGAAATCTTCAATCTCTTTATAAAGGTAGGTCATGTCCCACAGCTTCTGGCGGCTGCCGTACATGTCGCCTGCGGCTTTTTTAGTGGCGCACATGCCCGGGGACAAGTAGCTGTTTACCCCAACGGTTGCCAGATCCTCACGCTTTGCGACCTTACTTTCAGGCCCGAGCAGCAGCGGTAGTTGTGCAGGTACAAAGTCAGGGTTTTGCGCAAGGATGGATTCCAGCGTAGGAATTTCAACGGTGAGCGTTTTGATTTTGGCGTTCTGCCCGGCCAGCTGCGGCAGCACTTTGGTCGGCCAGAAGGCGCTGGCTTTCACCTTATCTTCCAGACCCAGCAGCAGCAAAATTTCAACGGTGTTCTGCCCCAGGGCCACGACGCGCTCGGGCGCGCGGGTAAACGTCTCTTTATAGCCGCAGTTTTCAATGGTCAGTGGATACGTCGTTGCCAGAGCCGAGCTGACCGACGCAACCGCCAGGCCTAACGCGCAGAGAACCTTTTTCATTAAACGCTACCCTTCACAAGAATTGTTTGATGCAAATGAAACGCATTATTAAGGCGGAATTTTATACAGAGGAAAATATATTGTGTCAATGTGGGACAATTACGCAGGGTGATAAAAGGCGATGCCGGAAGGCACCGCCGGGACAGGGGTTAAGTGAGGCTCTCTTTATCAATTCCCAGCCGCTTCATGCGCGAGAGCAGGGTGGTGCGCTTCAGCCCGAGCCGTTGCGCCGCGCCTTTCGGCCCGGCCACCACGCCGTTGGTCTCCCTGAGCACGCGCAAAATGAGCTGATATTCATCCTCTCCCTCCTTCGCAACCTCGGTTGCGGCCACGGTCGTTTCCACAAGAGAAACCTCCGGCAGGGACAGCTGAAGCACGTTCCCGCGCGTCAGCAGCACCGCGCGCTCGATGACGTTTTCCAGCTCGCGCACGTTGCCTGGCCACTCCATCGCCGAGAGGGTGCGTAGCGTTTCGGCAGGGATACTGTCGATATTCCGCCCCATCCGGCGGGCAATCTTCGCGGTAAAGGCTTTCACCAGCAGCGGAATATCTTCCGGGCGCTCGCGCAGCGGCGGCAGGCAGATCGGGAACACGTTCAGGCGATAGTAGAGATCGCTTCTGAACTCACGGTCTGCGACCATTTTTTTCAGATCGCGGTTGGTGGCGGCAATCAGGCGCACGTCGGTCTGGATCAGCTTGTTGCTGCCCAGACGCTCAAACTCCTGCTCCTGCAGCACGCGCAGCAGCTTGGGCTGGAGCTCCAGCGGCATATCGCCCACTTCGTCGAGGAACAAAGAGCTTTTATCCGCCAGCTCAAAACGGCCCAGCCGCTGGCTGCTGGCGCCGGTAAAGGCACCGCGCTCGTGGCCGAACAGGTCGCTTTCCAGTAAGCCAGCAGGCATCGCCGCGCAGTTCATCTTCACCATCCGGCGGCTGTTGCGGTTGCTCAGGTTGTGGATCGCCCGGGCAATCAGCTCTTTCCCGGTGCCGGTTTCACCGAGGATCAGCACCGTGCTGTCGCTTTGCGCCACCATCTCCACCTGCTTGAGCACGCTGTACATGGCATCGCTGCGCCCGATGATTTCGCCAAACTCGCTGTCCACGTTGTTGAGCTGCTCGGTCAGCGCCAGGTTCTCGTCCACCAGCCGCTCCTTCAGGCGGTGGATCTCCTGATAGGCGAGGGCATTATCCAGGGCGATGGAGATACGCTCGGCAATCTGGCGCAGCAGCTTGAGGTTGGCGGTGGTAAATACCGCCTCGTCGCACTGCGCCAGTTTGAGCACGCCGAGCATGGTGTTGCCGGACATCAGCGGCAGCAGGCACAGGGTCTGGATCTTATTGCCCCAGGTGTTGAACAGCATGCGCTCGTACGGCGCCAGCGGATCCTGCTCGCTGAGATTCAGCAGCAGGATCTCTTTGCTTTTAAATACCCGCTCAGAAAGGGTGCCCGCTTCGTCCACCTCGCTCTGCTCGTGCGCCGGATTAGCCTCATCGAGGTAGTGGGTGGAGTAGATGTTGAGCTTGCCTTTACGGTTCCCGCGCAGCGCAATGCTGATGGCGTCGATCTTGAAGTAGTGGTGGATCTCTTTGGCGACCTCGCTGACCAGCTCATCCATATCGAGCCGCGACAGAACGGCATTGGTGATCGCCACCAGAATGCGGAAGTTATCGCGCTCGCGGCTCAGCAGGTCGTAATCCACGTTATTGGTGACGCGGCTTTGGATCTGCTCGGCGACGACGGCCACAATCTGGGTAAAGGTATGCAGGCGCTCGTACTCCGCCTCGCTCCAGGGCTGGTCGGTATTGCGGATAAACTCGCAGCCGCCAAAAATATGCCCCTCCACCGCCAGCGGCAGCATGCTGTAGTGGCCGAACGGGTGGTAAAGGTTGCTCTCTGCAAGCTTAGGCCACGCCTGGCGGAACTGGTCAAAGTTGCAGTGCAGGGCTTCTGGACGGGAGAGGATACGGCGCACCGGGCCGTGCGCCAGGAACGTTTCATCTTCATACTCGAAGACCTTGCCGTTATCACGCGTTGAGAAATAGCTCGCGCGGTGGGTTGCGCTATGCCAGAGCACAATGGCGGCGCTGTCCGCCAGCGCGGATTGCCTGACCAGCCGCGTCAGGGCATCGCTCAGCGCGCCGAGATCGGGCTGTTGTAAAAGAGTGCGCGTGATGTCAAACAGGCCCTGCTGTCCAAGATCGCTCATCGGTGTATACGGCATTGTTGCTTTCCAATAGAAACTGGCAAAAAGAGACGTTCGGCGCTGACCGCTATTGATGCGGTCTAGCAAATACGGGGTAACGGTTCAGCGTGCGGCAGATCCAGCGTGCGCTTCACGCCGTAAAGCCCGGTCAGGCGCACCCCTTTGCGCTCAACCACTTCACCTATGATGGCGGCCTCTTTCCCTGAAGGATGCGCACGCAGCTTCTCCAGCACGGCTTCGGCAGCCTGGCGCTCCACGCCGATCAGCAGCTTGCCCTCGTTGGCAAAGTTCAGCGGGTCGAGCCCCAGCAGTTCGCACAGGCCGCGAACGGCAGGCCTGACGGGCAGGCTGCGCTCGTTAAGCTCAATACCACAGCCACTGCTGGCGGCAAACTCATGCACCACGGCATTCACGCCGCCGCGGGTGGCATCGCGCAGCGCTTTCACGCCGGGAACGGTACGCAGCGTCTGGATCAGCTGCGTGAGTACCGCGCAGTCGCTGCACAGCTCGCCGTCCAGCCCCAGGCCTTCGCGCAGGTTAAGGATCGTCGCGCCGTGACAGCCCAGCGTGCCGGTCACCAGCAGCACGTCGCCCGCGCTGAGCCGTTGCGCGCCCCAGTGAACGTCGGCGGGGATCGCCCCCATTCCGGCGGTGTTGATGAACAGCTTATCAGCCGCGCCGCGCTGCACTACCTTGGTATCCCCGGTGACGATGGCGATACCCGCCTCGCGGGCGGTGTGCGCCATGCTGTTCACCACCGCCGCGAGCGTCTCCATCGCCAGACCTTCTTCGAGGATAAACCCGCAGGAGAGGTAGCGGGGGATCGCCCCGCTGACGGCCACGTCGTTGGCCGTGCCGCAGACGGCGAGCTTGCCGATATCGCCGCCCGGGAAGAAGAGCGGATCAATCACGTAGCTGTCGGTGGAGAACGCCAGCCGGTCGCCCTGGGCGGTGAGCGTAGAGAGCGCGATGCGCGCCTGATCCTCCTGCTCGGCGAGCCAGGGGTTATTAAAGGCTTCCATGAACAGCCGGTTAATCAGCTGCTGCATCGCCTGTCCACCGCTTCCGTGCGCCATTTCCACCGTGTTCATGCTTCACGCTCCTGGTTGCGATATTGATACCACGCGGCGCATGCCCCTTCGGAGGAGACCATCAGCGCGCCAAACGCGGTTTGCGGGTTACAGGCGTTGCCGAATAACGGGCAGTGATGAGGTTTGCACCTGCCGGTGAGCACGTCGCCGCAGCGGGCGCGGGGATCGTCACACACCTGCTGCGGCCGCGGGCGGAAGTGCGTTTCGGCATCAAAGGCGTGATACGCGGGCGTCAGGCGCACGCCGGAGTTGGCAATCAGCCCCAGCCCGCGCCACTCGCTGTCGCCCTCAACGCTAAACGCGTCGGCTATTGCCCGCTGCGCCCGTATATTTCCCGCATCGGGCACCACGCGGCGATACTGATTTTCTACCGCGCTCAGGGCTGCTATTTTCTGCTCAACCAGCATGGTCACGCCTTGCAGTAGATCAAGCGGTTCGAAACCAGCCACCACTAACGGACGATTGTACCGTTCGGCGATAAAACCGTAGGCTTCTGTGCCAATCACCATGCTGACGTGGCCCGGGGCCAGAAACGCGTCGATGCCGTTATCCGGCGCCTCCAGCAGGCTGCGCAGCGTGGGGATGAGGGTGATGTGCTGACAGAAAAAGAAAAAGTTAGTGACGCGGCGGGCCTTCGCCTGCTGAAGGGTGATGGCGGTGGCGGGCATGGTGGTTTCAAAACCCAGCCCGAAGAAGACGACCTTGCGGTCGGGGTTATTCATGGCAAGCGTCAGGGCATCCATCGGCGAGTAGACGATCCGCACGTCCGCGCCGCGCGCCTTCGCCTGGAGCAGCGAGCCATTTTTCCCCGGTACCCGCATGGCGTCGCCAAAGGTGCAAAAAATCACGCCGGGCCGGCTGGCGATGTCGATACAGCTGTCGATGCGGCCCATCGGCAGAACGCACACCGGGCAGCCGGGGCCGTGGATAAACTCGATATTCTCCGGCAGCAGCTGGTCGAGGCCAAATTTAAAGATGGCGTGCGTATGTCCGCCGCACACCTCCATGATCCGCAGCGGCCTCTCCTGGGTGTAGTCCAGCAGCGCCGCGCGCGCTTTCAGGCGCTCGATAAGCTGTAGCACCTGCTCCGGCGAGCGGTATTCATCAACGTAACGCATATGCTAGCGCTCCTCGCCGTACAGCAGGGCGCCCACGTCCGGCTCGACGTCGAACATATTCTGCAGGGCGTCCAGCGTGTCGCGGGCTTCTGCTTCATTAATTACGCTCATGGCAAACCCCACGTGCACCAGCACCCACTGGCCGAGGCGCGAGGCCCCCGCTTCATCGTGGCTGCCCACCAGCGTCAGATCCACGTCGCGCAGAATGCCGCAGACCTCCACTTTGGCCTGATTCCCGTCAATGGAATGGATTTGTCCGGGTACGCCTATGCACATCGTTCACTCTCCAGCCAGTCCAGCCAGGCGTCCATCCCGTCGCCGCGCGTGGCGGAGACCAGCAGGATATGAATGTCCGGATTTACCTCCCGCGCGTAGGCCAGACAGGTATCCACGTCAAAATTCAGGTACGGCAGCAGGTCGACCTTGTTCAGCAGCATGACGGAGGCGGCGGCGAACATGTGCGGGTACTTCAGTGGCTTGTCCTCCCCTTCGGTAACGGAGAGTACCGCCACTTTGTGCCGTTCGCCGAGATCGAAGCTTGCCGGGCACACCAGGTTACCGACGTTTTCAATAAACAGGATGCCGCTATCCGCCAGCGGCAGGCGCGGGGCGGCGTCGGCAATCATCTGCGCGTCCAGATGGCAGCCTTTGCCGGTGTTAACCTGAATCGCCGGGGTGCCGGTTTCGCGGATGCGCGCCGCGTCGTTAACGGTTTGCTGGTCGCCTTCAATCACCGCGCAGGAGACGCGCTCGTTCAGGCGCCTGAGGGTTTCGGTCAGCAGGGTCGTTTTACCGGAGCCGGGGCTGGAGACCAGGTTCAGCACCAGCTGTTTGCGCGCGGCAAAGCGCGCGCGGTTGCGGGCGGCGAGCCGGTTATTTTTGTCCAGCACGTCGATCTCTACCTCCAGCATCTGGCGCTGGCTCATGCCCGGTGCGTGAGTGCCCGCTTCGCCGTGGCCGTAGTGCAGGTCGCCCGCGGCGGAACGCTGCGGCGCAAAGGTAATACCGGTCAGGGCCGCCGCAGGACGCGGGGCAGGGGAAAAGGGGGCGGAGCGAAACGCGGAGTGAGGACGATGTTCATCCCCTTCTATATACAGGTTGCCTTCGGCGCAACCGCAGGTACTACACATACATTACTCCTTCTCGATTTCGAGGCGTTGGATCTGCATCCCGTCATCCGCCACGATGCGTAGCCCGGCGCTCTGGCACTGCGGGCAGCGCTGCACCTTCGAAGACAGCAGCGTGACGTACTGTTGGCACTGCTCGCACCAGCACTCCGCCTGCTGCTCGTCGATATGCAGCTCGCAGCCTTCTGCCAGCGTGCCGCGGCACACCAGTTCAAAACAGAAGGTCAGGGCGCTGGTCTCAACGCAGGAAAACGCGCCGACCTTCAGCCAGACGCCGGTCACGCGCTTCGCGTGGTTCAGTACCGCCTGCTGTTCGATAAGTTCCAGTGCCCGCTGGCAGAGGGTGATTTCGTGCATGACGCCTCCTTAATGAATTGCCCGTTCAATGCAATAACGGTGCCAGCTTGATTTCCGTTACGGCGTGACGATGTCAACGCTGTCGAAATGACACGTCGACATGGCGACAGTGGCAGCGCCTTTATATTTAAAACTCATATAAATCAATTAAATAAAAACTGGCACGGAATCTGCTTTACAGCCGCTATCTCCATTAACCGGATACCTTTTATGACTATTTGGGAAATTAGCGAAAAAGCGGATTACATCGCGCAACGTCATCAGCAGCTTCAGGAGCAGTGGCACCTGTACTGCAATTCACTGGTCCAGGGGATCACGCTGTCGAAGGCCCATCTGCACCACGCCATGAGCTGCGCGGCACAGGGAGACATGCGCTTCGTGTTATTCGGCCACTTTACGATTTACGTCACCCTGGCGGACATCTTCAACAGCCACACGATTGAGTACTACGTTGAGACGAAAGAGGGCGACAGACACTGCATCGCCCGGGCGCAGCTGATGGCGGACGGCATGGTGGACGGTCACGTCAGCAACCGCGATCGCCAGCAGGTGCTGGAGCACTATCTGGAGAAGATCGCGCCGGTTTACAACGGCCTCTATCACGCCGTTGAGCATGATTTGCCGATCAACCTGAAACAGCTGATCGACGGAAAATCCGCGGCGAACGTGGCCTGAAAAGCGAGTGTCGAGAAGTGTCGATAAGACAGCTTTTTCGTCAAAAATGACCATCACCAGAGGATGACCCGGTGAACCGTTTTGTAATTGCTGACTCGACGGTCTGTATTGGCTGTCGAACCTGTGAGGCGGCGTGTTCGGAAACGCACCGCCAGCACGGGCTGCAGTCCATGCCGCGCCTGCGCGTCATGCGTAATGAGAAAGAGTCTGCCCCGCAGCTCTGTCACCACTGTGAAGATGCCCCGTGCGCGGGCGTCTGTCCGGTAAACGCTATTACCCGCGTCGATGGCGCGGTGCAGCTGAACGAAAGCCTGTGCGTGAGCTGCAAGCTGTGCGCCATCGCCTGCCCGTTCGGCGCCATTGAATTTTCCGGCAGCCGTCCGCTCCACATTCCGGCGAACGCCAATACCCCGAAAGCGCCGCCTGCGCCACCGGCTCCGGCACGGGTGAGCACGCTGCTCGACTGGGTCCCGGGCGTGCGGGCCGTTGCGGTGAAGTGCGATCTGTGCAGCTTCGATGAGCAGGGTCCGGCCTGCGTGCGGACCTGCCCGACGAAGGCGCTCATTCTGGTCAACATTCGCGATATTGCCCGCACCAGCAGGCGCAAGCGCGAGCTGACCATTAATACCGACGTCGGCGATCTGTCGCTGCTGCGGGCGCTTAACGAGGGGGCGAAATGAACGCGATATTCATGATTAACAGCGCCGTGGCGTACTTCACCGCTGCTGCGGTGCTGGCGTTACTGTTCTCTTTCCATAAAACCCTGAGCGGCTGGATCGCCGGTATCGGCGGGGCGGCGGGCAGCCTGATGACGCTGGCGGCGGGCGCGGTGGTGTTACTCGGCGGTCAGACCGCCGAAGCCGTGATTCCGCTCGTTCGCCATGCCGTTCAGCTTACGCCGCTGAACGCCGTCTGGCTGGTGACCTTTGGCCTGTGCGGGCTGTTTATCAGCCTGTTTAATATTGACTGGCACCGTCATCAGCACGCCAGAGTGAACGGCCTGCTGGTAAACCTGCTGATGGCGGCGGCGGTCTGCACCGTTATCGCCAGCAACCTCGGCGCGCTGGTGGTGATGGCGGAGATCATGGCGCTGTGCGGCGTGTTCCTGACCGGATGCAGCGCCTCCGGCAAGCTGTGGTTTGCGCTCGGCCGCCTCGGCACGCTGCTGCTGGCCGTGGCCTGCTGGCTGGTGTGGCAGCGTTTCGGCACCCTGGATTTTGCCGCGCTTAACGGCCAGCCGCTGGGGAACGACGTCTGGCTGCTCGGCGTGGCGGGCTTCGGCCTGCTCGCCGGGATCATCCCCCTGCACGGCTGGGTGCCGCAGGCGCACGCCAGCGCCTCTGCGCCGGCCGCGGCGCTGTTCTCCACCGTGGTGATGAAGGTCGGCCTGTTCGGCATGCTGACCATCACGCTCACCGGCGGCCTGCCGCCGCTGTGGTGGGGCGTGGTGCTGCTGATTGCCGGTATGATCACCGCGTTCGTCGGCGGGCTGTACGCGCTGATGGAGCACAACATCCAGCGCCTGCTGGCGTACCACACCCTGGAAAACATCGGCATCATCCTGCTGGGGCTGGGCGCGGGTGTCACCGGGCTGGCGCTCGGCCAGCCGGCGCTGATTGCCGCCGGGTTTATCGGCGGTCTGTATCACCTCATCAACCACAGCCTGTTTAAAAGCACCCTGTTCCTCGGGGCGGGCTGCGTCTGGTTCCGCACCGGCCATCGCGATATCGAAAAGCTCGGCGGCATCGGCAAAAAAATGCCCGTCATTTCGCTTGCGATGCTGGTCGGGCTGATGTCGATGGCCGCGCTGCCGCCGCTGAACGGCTTTGCCGGGGAGTGGGTGATTTACCAGTCGTTCTTCGCGCTTGGCCAGAGCGACGCGTTTATCGGCCGCCTGCTGGGGCCGCTGCTGGCGGTTGGCCTGGCGATTACCGGCGCGCTGGCGGTGATGTGCGTGGCGAAGGTCTACGGCGTTACCTTCCTCGGCGCGCCGCGCACGCGGGAAGCGGAAAACGCCTGCTGCGCGCCGGTGCTGATGGCCACCAGCGTGGTGGCGCTGGCGCTGTGCTGCATTGCGGGCGGGGTTGCCGCGCCGTGGCTGCTGCCGCTGCTGGGCCACGCCATTCCGCTGCCGCTGGCGACGGCGCATACCGGCGTCTCCCAGCCAATGATGGCGCTGCTGCTGGTTGCCGCACCGCTGCTGCCGTTTGTCCTGATGCTGTTCTTCAAACGCGACCGTCTCGCCTCCCGCTCGCGCGGCGCGGCGTGGGCCTGCGGCTACGAACACGAGCAGTCGATGGTCATCACCGCTCACGGTTTCGCCATGCCGGTGAAGGAGAACTTTGCAGCCGTTCTGAAGCTGCGCCACTGGCTTAACCCGCAGGGCCGGGTGCCGGGCTGGCAGAATGCCGCCGTACCCGTGCTGTTCCGCCGTCTGGCGCTGATCGAGCTGGCGGTGCTGGTGGTGATTGTGATTTCCCGAGGAGCCTGACATGAGTCTGTTACTGGCATTACTTCAGGCGCTGGTGCTGTTCGCCGCTGCGCCGCTGCTTTCCGGCATCACGCGCGTGGCGCGCGCCCGGATGCACAACCGTCGCGGGCCTGGCGTGCTCCAGGAGTACCGCGATCTCTTCAAGCTGCTCTCCCGCCAGAGCGTGGCGCCGGACGCCGCAGGCTGGGTCTTCCGCCTGACGCCGTTCGTGATGGTCGGCGTGATGCTGACCATCGCCACCGCGCTGCCGGTGGTCACGGTAGGCTCGCCGCTGCCGGCGCTCGGGGATCTGATTACGCTGATTTACCTCTTCGCCATCGCCCGCTTCTTCTTTGCGATTGCGGGCCTGGACACCGGGAGCCCGTTTACGGGCATCGGCGCCAGCCGCGAGGCAATGCTCGGCGTGCTGGTTGAGCCGATCCTGCTATTGGGGCTGTGGGTCGCCGCGCAGGTTGCTGGCTCAACCCACATCAGCTTTATCACCCATACCGTTTACCACTGGCCGGTGGACCGCTCCGTTCCGCTGGTGCTGGCACTGTGCGCCTGCGCGTTCGCCACCTTTATCGAGATGGGCAAGCTGCCGTTCGATCTCGCGGAGGCGGAGCAGGAGCTACAGGAAGGGCCGCTCACCGAGTACAGCGGCTACGGCTTTGCGGTGCTCAAGTGGGGCATCAGCCTCAAGCAGCTGGTGGTATTGCAGATGTTCCTCGGCGTCTTTTTCCCGTGGGGGCAGATGACGCATTTTTCCGCAGGCGGCCTGATCCTGGCCGTGGTGGTTGCCGCACTCAAGCTGCTTATCGGCGTGCTGGTGATTGCCCTGTTTGAAAACAGCATGGCGCGCCTGCGCTTTGTCGCGACCTCGCGCATCACCTGGGCCGGTTTTGGTTTTGCATTTTTAGCGTTCGTCTCCTTGCTGGTGGCGTGATTAAAGAGAGTATTTATGTCTGAAGAAAAGAAAGGTCAGCAGTATCTCGCCGCGCTGCATCAGGCTTTCCCCGGCGTGGTGCTGGAGGAGTCCTGGCAGACCAAAGACCAGGTAACCGTCACCGTGAAGGTGAACTATCTGCCGGAAGTGGTGGAGTTTCTTTACTACCGGCAGGGCGGCTGGCTGTCGGTGCTGTTCGGCAATGACGAGCGCCAGCTGTGCGGCAGCTATGCGGTGTACTACGTGATGTCGATGGAGCAGGGCGAGAAGTGCTGGCTTACCGTGCGCGTTGAGGTTGACCCGAACAAGCCGGAATACCAGTCCGTGACGCCGCGCGTGCCTGCCGCCGTCTGGGGCGAGCGCGAAGTGCGCGACATGTACGGCCTGGTGCCGGTCGGCCTGCCGGACGAGCGCCGCCTGGTGCTGCCGGACGACTGGCCGGACGAGCTCTACCCGCTGCGCAAGGACAGCATGGACTACCGCCAGCGTCCGGCCCCGACCACCGACAGCGAAACCTACGAGTTCATCAACGAGCTGGGCAGCAAGAAGAACAACGTGGTGCCGATCGGCCCGCTGCACGTCACCTCTGACGAACCGGGCCACTTCCGCCTGTTCGTTGACGGCGAGAACATCATCGATGCCGACTACCGCCTGTTCTACGTCCATCGCGGCATGGAAAAGCTGGCGGAAACCCGCATGGGCTACAACGAGGTCACGTTCCTCTCTGACCGCGTGTGCGGCATCTGCGGCTTTGCCCACAGCACCGCCTACACCACCTCGGTGGAAAACGGCATGGGGATCGTGGTGCCGGAACGCGCGCAGATGATCCGCGCCATTCTGCTGGAGGTAGAGCGCCTGCACTCGCACCTGCTGAACCTCGGCCTGGCCTGCCATTTCGTTGGCTTTGACTCCGGGTTTATGCAGTTCTTCCGCGTGCGCGAAGCGTCAATGAAGATGGCGGAGATCCTCACCGGGGCGCGTAAAACCTACGGCCTGAACCTGATCGGCGGGATCCGCCGCGACCTGCTGAAGGATGACATGGTCCAGACCCGCCAGCTTGCCCAGCAGATGCGCCGCGACGTGCAGGAGCTGGTGGATATGCTGCTCAGCACGCCAAACATCGAGCAGCGCACCGTCGGCATCGGCCGTCTTGACCCGGAAATTGCCCGCGACTTCAGCAACGTCGGCCCGATGGTGCGCGCCAGCGGTCACGCCCGCGACACCCGTGCCGATCACCCGTTCGTCGGCTACGGCCTGCTGCCGATGGAAGTGCACAGCGAGCAGGGCTGCGACGTCATCTCCCGCCTGAAGGTGCGTATCAACGAGGTATTCACCGCGCTGAACATGATCGACTTTGGGCTCGATAACCTGCCGGGCGGCCCGCTGATGGTGGAGGGCTTCACCTACATTCCGAACCGCTTTGCGTTGGGCTTTGCCGAAGCGCCGCGCGGGGACGACATCCACTGGAGCATGACCGGCGACAACCAGAAGCTCTACCGCTGGCGCTGCCGCGCGGCCACCTACGCCAACTGGCCAACCCTGCGCTACATGCTGCGCGGCAACACCGTCTCTGACGCGCCGCTGATCATCGGCAGCCTCGACCCGTGCTACTCCTGCACCGACCGCATGACCGTGGTGGACGTGCGCAAGAAGAAAAGCCAGGTGGTGCCGTACAAAGAGCTTGAGCGCTACAGCATCGAGCGTAAGAACTCGCCGCTGAAATAGTTGATGTTGTGCGGTCTGTAACCCCTCACCCCGGCCCTCTCCCCAGAGGGGCGAGGGGGCGAACGGTTCCCTCTCCCTTTCAGGGAGAGGGCTAGGGTGAGGGTGAGAAAACCGCACGAAAGCAGGAGTAAAAATGTTTACCTTTATCAAAAAAGTAATCAAAACCGGCACGCCCACCAGCCGCTATCCGCTGGAGCCGATGCCGGTGGATAAAAACTTTCGCGGCAAGCCGGAGCACAACCCGCAGCAGTGCATCGGCTGCGCGGCCTGCGTCAACGCCTGTCCGTCGAATGCCTTAACGGTGGAAACGGATCTGAAAACCGGCGAGCTGGCCTGGCAGTTTAACCTCGGGCGCTGCATCTTCTGCGGCCGCTGCGAAGAGGTCTGCCCGACGGTCGCCATTCGTCTCTCTCAGGAGTACGAGCTGGCGGTGTGGAAGAAAGAGGACTTTTTACAGCAGTCGCGCTTTGACCTGTGCAGCTGCCGCGTCTGCAACCGCCCGTTCGCCGTTCAAAAGGAGATCGACTACGCCATTGCCCTGCTGCAGCACAACGGCGACGCCCGCGCGGAGCACCATCGTGAAAGCTTTGAAACCTGCCCGGAGTGCAAGCGGCAGAAATGCCTGCTGCCGTCTGACCGCATCGATTTAACCCGCCATATGAGAGAGGCCAGCTGATGGAAAACTTACTCGGCCCGCGCGACGATAACGGCATCCCGGTGCCGATGACGGTGGAGGAGTCCATCGCCAGCATGAAAGCGTCGCTGCTGAAAAAAATCAAACGCTCGGCCTACGTTTACCGCGTGGACTGCGGCGGCTGCAACGGCTGCGAGATCGAGATCTTCGCCACGCTGTCGCCGCTGTTTGACGCCGAACGCTTCGGCATCAAGGTGGTGCCGTCCCCGCGCCATGCGGACATCCTGCTGTTTACCGGCGCCGTTACCCGCGCTATGCGATCGCCCGCGCTGCGCGCCTGGCAGTCCGCGCCGGATCCGAAAATTTGCATCTCCTACGGAGCCTGCGGCAACAGCGGCGGTATCTTCCACGACCTCTACTGCGTCTGGGGCGGTACCGACAAAATCGTGCCGGTGGACGTCTACATTCCGGGCTGCCCGCCGACGCCTGCCGCCACGCTGTACGGCTTTGCGATGGCGCTTGGCCTGCTGGAGCAGAAAATCCATGCCCGCGAACCGGGTGAGCTCGACAACCAGCCTGCGATGCTCCTGCACCCGGACATGGTGCAGCCGCTGCGGGTGAAGGTCGACCGCACGGCGCGGAAGCTGGCGGGCTATCGCTATGGCCGCCAGATTGCCGACGATTATCTGCGCCTGCTGAGCCAGGGCGAGCATCAGGTGGCGCGCTGGCTGGAGGCGGAGAACGATCCGCGCCTCAATGAGATTGTGGCGAACCTGAACAGCGTAGTGGATGAGGCGCGTATCCGATGAGTGAAACGGTGGTGTTCAGCCAGCTGAGCCGTAAATTTATTGATGAGAACGACGCCACGCCGGTTGCGGCGCAGCAGGTGGTCTATTACAGCCTGGCGATTGGGCACCACCTCGGGGTGATCGACTGCCTTGAAACGGCGTTAAGCTGCCCGTGGCCCGAGTACCTGGCGTGGATCGCCACGCTGGAGGAGGGCAGTGCGGCGCGGCGTAAAATGGAGGGCGTGCCGAAATATGGCGAGATCGTTATCGACGCTAACCACATCACGATGCTCGCCAACGCTTTTGACGCGGCGCTGAGCGTGCAAACCCCGGCGCAGCAGGCGTGGAGCAAAATGCTGCTCGGCATGCTGCACGATATTCATCAGGAGAGCGCCATCTACCTGATGGTGAGGAGATTACGTGACTGACGTTTTACTGTGTGTCGGCAACAGCATGATGGGTGACGACGGCGCGGGTCCGCTGCTGGCGGAGATGTGCGCGGCCAGCCCGCAGGGGAGCTGGGTCGTGATCGACGGCGGCAGCGCGCCGGAAAACGACGTGGTTGCCATTCGCGAGCTTCGCCCGGACAGGTTGTTAATCGTCGACGCCACCGATATGGGGCTGAACCCGGGGGAAATCCGCCTGATCGATCCGGACGATATCGCGGAGATGTTCATGATGACCACCCACAACATGCCGCTTAACTATCTGGTGGATCAGATTAAAGAGGATGTTGGCGAGGTGCTGTTTTTGGGCATCCAGCCGGACACCGTCGGGTTTTATTACCCGATGACGCCGCCGGTGAAAGCGGCGGTAGAAGTGGTCTATTCACGGCTTGCGGGATGGGTTGGAAAGGGTGGTTTTGAATCCCTCTCCCTATAGGGGAGAGGGTGTTTTTTGTCCCCTCTCCCCGTGGGAGAGGGTTAGGGTGAGGGCAACAGGCTACGCCAGATCCGCCCCGTTACTCGCAATCACCTTCTTGTACCACCAGAACGATTTCTTGCGCTTTCTGTCCAGCGTGCCGTTACCGGCGTCGTCGCGGTCAACGTAGACAAACCCGTAGCGCTTGCTCATCTCCCCGGTTGAGGCCGAGACCAGGTCAATGCAGCCCCAGGTGGTGTAACCCATCAGCGGCACGCCGTCCTCGATGGCGTCGCCCATCGCGCGGATGTGCTCGCGCAGATAGCTGATGCGGTAGTCATCGTTAATCTCGCCGTTTTCATCAATGACGTCCTTTGCGCCGAGGCCGTTTTCCACCAGGAACAGCGGCTTCTGGTAGCGGTCGTACATCATGTTCATGGTGATGCGCAGGCCGAGCGGGTCAATGCCCCAGCCCCACTCGCTCACCTGAATGTGAGGGTTGCGTAAAGACTTCACGATGTTCGCCGCGCTGGTGTTGCCCGCGTTCATGTCCGCCGACGCGCAGCGCGAGGCGTAATAGCTGAACGAGACAAAGTCGACGGTGTTTTTCAGCAGTTCGTCGTCGCCAGGGTCTTTTACAATCACTACCCCTTTTTCGCGGAACACGCGGGCGGAGTAGGCCGGATAGCTGCCGCGCGCCTGCACGTCGATGAAGAACAGGTTCTCGCGGTCCTTCTCCAGCGCCATCCACACGTCTTCCGGCTTGCAGGAGTAGGGGTAGAAATTCCCGCCCGCCAGCATGCAGCCGACATGGTTTTCCGGGTTCACCTCGTGGGCGATTTTGGTCGCCAGCGCGCTCGCCACCAGCTCGTGGTGCGCGGCCTGGTATTTCACCTGATCCTCGTTTTCACCGTCCTCAAACACCAGCCCCGCGCCGGAGAACGGGCTGTGCAGCATGATGTTGATTTCGTTAAAGGTCAGCCAGTATTTCACCAGCCCGTTAAATTCTTCAAAGCAGGTGCGGGCGTAGCGGGCGAAGAAATCCACCATCTTACGGTTGCGCCACGAGCCGTATTCCGTCACCAGGTGCATCGGCACGTCGAAGTGGCAGAGTGTGACCAGCGGCTCAATGTTGTACTTTTTGCACTCCTCGAACACCGCGCGGTAGAAGGCGATGCCCTCTTTATTCGGCAGCGGCTCGTCCCCGTTCGGATAGAGGCGGCTCCAGGCAATCGAGGTGCGGAACACCGTAAAGCCCATCTCCGCCATCAGGGCGATGTCTTCCTTGTAGCGATGGTAAAAATCAATCGCCTCGTGGCTCGGGTAAAATTCGTCGTCACGCAACGAAAACCGTTTTTCCTTGCCGACCTTTACCGCCAGACGGTGTGCGCCGTGGGGGATCATATCGACCGTTGTCAGCCCTTTACCGCCTTCACGGTAAGCTCCTTCACTCTGGTTGGCGGCAAGCGCGCCGCCCCATAAAAATCCTTGTGGAAAAACAGACATTCTTACCTCGCTTTCAATTTATGCTTCTGCTGCTTTGTTCTGAACCGGTGCGGTTTGCAGGGCGCGCGCTTTTTCGGCTTCGTCTTCTACCGGAATATCCTCAAACCCTAAGAGCAGGGTCAGAACAAACGACAGCACTACTGCCAGCCCCATCACGCCGAACACCCAGACGATGGTCATCGGGTTAGCCGGGTCGAAGAACTGCACGCTGGTGAACAGCCCCGGTGCCGCCATCGAGTGGCTGGCAAGACCGGCCATGCCGGCCACCGCGCCGCAGATAAAGCCGCTGATCAGGCTCGCAATCAGCGGACGCTTCAGGCGTACCGCCACGCCGTAGAGGGCCGGTTCAGAGATCCCCGCCATGATGGCGGAGGCCGCCGCCGCCAGCGCCGTCTGGCGCAGCTCCGGGTTTTTGGTTTTCCACGCCACCGCCAGCGACGAGCCGCCGAGGGACAGGTTAGCGCCGATTTCCGACGGCATCACCATCCCTTCTTTACCCGTTTCGGCAATGGTCTGGATGATGGTTGGCGTAAAGACGCGGTGCATACCGGTCATTACCAGCAGCGGCCAGAGCGCGCCCATAATGGCAACGGAGAGCCAGCCCAGATAGCCGTGAATGGTGTAAACCAGCGCGGAGATGGCGCTGCCAATCCAGATCCCTAGCGGGCCAATCAGCACGATGGCGAGCGGGGCGGCAATCAGCACGATCAGCATCGGCTTCAGGAAGTTTTTGGTTACCGCCGGGGTAATACGATCCACCCAGCGCTCGATATACGACAGGCACCAGGTCATGACCAGCGCCGGGATCACCGTGTAGGTGTACTTCACCGCCGTCACCGGAATCAGCGCGAACTCAACGTGCTCGCCCTGCGCGGCCTTCGCCATCAGCTCGATAAAGCTCGGGTGAACCAGCACGCCCGCGATGGCAATGGCCAGCGACATGTTGGTTTTGAACTTCACCGCCGCGGACGCCGCCACCATCAGCGGCAGGAAGAAGAACGCGCCGTCGCCGATAACGGTCAGGATCGTCAGCGTCGGATCGCCTTTACCCAGCACGCCGGTCATCTCGAGGATCATCGCCAGCAGCTTGACCATCGACCCGCCGATGATCGCCGGGATCAGCGGGGACATGGTGCCGATCAGCGCATCGAGGATCCCGGCGCCAATCCGCCGCAGGGTCAGCTTCTGTGGACCTTCCGGTACGGCTGGCTGCAGGTTAGCCGGCAGCAGGTTGACCACTTCGCGGTACGCCTGGGAGACGGTGTTGCCAATAATCACCTGGCACTGGTTGTCGTTGCGCACCACGCCGAGCACGCCGCTGATGCTTTTCAGGCGCGGGGCGTCGGTGAGGCTTTCGTCCTTCAGAACGAAGCGCAGGCGCGTCATGCAGTGGGTGACGGCGACGATGTTGTCTTTGCCGCCAAGCGCGCTAACCACCTCGTTCGCCAGCGCAGCGTAATTTTTTGCCATCGGATGTGATCCTGTTATCGTTGTGAGAAATGTAGGAAACCGGTTTCACATAATCATCATTAGTTTCTATGAATGAAACAAGATCGCTTTTTGTACATTTTTTTGTTTCGTGATGCAGATCGCAATGGGGTGTCGGAAGCGTGACAACGCCGCTGCGACAATTTTTCCGCGGTGCAGTACACTGCGGCTCATCAGTTTCACATGGAATAACAATATGACCACGATGCTGGAAGTGGCGAAGCGGGCAGGCGTTTCGAAAGCGACGGTCTCCCGGGTGTTGTCGGGTAACGGCTACGTTAGCCAGGAGACCAAAGACCGGGTATTTCAGGCAATCGAAGAGAGCGGCTATCGCCCTAATTTGCTGGCGCGAAACCTGGCGACCAAACGTACCCGGACCCTGGGGCTGGTGGTGACGAACACCCTTTATCACGGCGTCTACTTTAGCGAGCTGCTGTTCCACGCCGCGCGCATGACGGAGGAAAAGGGCCGCCAGCTGATACTGGCCGATGGCAAGCACAGCGCCGAAGAGGAGCGCGAGGCGATCCAGTATCTGCTGGATATGCGCTGTGATGCGGTGATTATCTACCCGCGTTTTCTGAGCGTGGACGAGCTGGACGAGATCGTCGACAAATGCGAGCAGCCGATCGTGGTGCTCAACCGCCGTTTACGTAAAAACAGCAGCCACAGCGTCTGGTCCGATCATAAGGCCTCGTGTCAGGACGCGGTATCAAAGCTGATTGCGCAAGGGCACCGGGAGATTGCGTTTATCACCGGTTCACTGGATTCCCCCACCGGGGTTGAGCGTCTTTCCGGCTATAAGGACGCGCTGGCGCAGCACGGCATTGCCCTGCGTGACGAGCTGATCGCCGAAGGAAAGTGGAATCCGGCCAGCGGCGCGGCGGCGGTCACGGCGTTGCTTACCCGCGGCGAACCGTTTACCGCGCTGGTGGCGAGCAACGACGATATGGCGATTGGCGCTATCAGCCAGCTGCACAAGAGCGGCGTCGCCACGCCGGGCGCGGTGTCCGTCATCGGCTTTGACGACGTGGCCATCGCGCCCTATATCGTGCCGTCCCTCTCCAGCGTGCGTATTCCGGTGACGGAGATGATTCAGGAGACCATCAGCCGCCTGATTTTCATGCTCGACGGCGGTGAGTTTAAATACCAGCAAACCTTCTCCGGCGAGCTTATCCTGCGCGACTCCGTTATTGCCGGCCCGCACCGCTGACGTCGACATCTGTCATCGTCACTAATGACGATGACAGCACGCCTTGCTTTTATTTTGCTTTAAAATCAATGAATTAAAAACTGGCACGCTTTATGAATAACTCCGCGCATAACCGTTATGCCGGAGAAGCAGATGAACCGTTTTATTATGGCCGATGCCAGTAAATGCATTGGTTGCCGCACCTGTGAGGTTGCGTGCGTGGTGTCCCATCAGGCAGAGCAGGACTGCGCCGCTCTGACCCCCGACACGTTCCTGCCGCGTATTCACGTTATTAAGGGCGTGAATATTTCAACCGCCGCCATTTGCCGTCAGTGTGAAGATGCGCCCTGCGCTAACGTCTGTCCGAACGGGGCAATTAAGCGTGAAAAAGGCTTTGTGCACGTGATGCAGGAGCGCTGCATCGGGTGCAAAACCTGCGTGGTGGCGTGTCCGTATGGCGCGATGGAGGTGGTGGTCCGCCCGGTGGTGCGCAACAGCGGTATCGGGCTGAGCGTGCGCGCGGAGAAAGCCGAAGCCAATAAATGTGACCTGTGCTATCACCGCGACGCCGGTCCGGCATGTATGGAAGCCTGCCCGACGCACGCGCTGGTGTGCGTGGATCGCGACAAGCTCGAACAGATGAGTGCCGAAAAACGCCGCCGCGCGGCCTTCGACACTTCGTCATCGCTGCTGTTTTAAGCCGCAATGAGCGTTAACGGCGTTCAGCTTCGGGTGCGCGGCAAAGTGCAGGGCGTGGGGTTTCGCCCCTTCGTCTGGCAGCTGGCGCACCGGCTGAAGCTGGCAGGCGACGTGTGCAACGACGGAGAGGGTGTCCTGGTGCGTCTCGCGGGTAGTGGGGGTGACTTTACCGCGAGGCTGCGCCAGGACTGCCCACCGCTGGCCCGCATCGATTGCATCGACGTGCAGCCGTTCATCTGGGCAGCGGAGCCGGTTTCGTTCGTCATTCGCCACAGCGAAGGCGGGACGATGGACACGCAAATCGTCCCGGATGCCGCTACCTGTCCCGCCTGCCTGGCGGAGATGCGCGACCGCCGCGAGCGCCGCTATCGCTACCCGTTTATCAACTGCACCCACTGCGGCCCGCGTTACACCATCATTAGCGCGATGCCCTATGACCGTCCGGCGACCGCGATGGCGGGCTTTCCGCTGTGCGCGCCGTGTGAAGCGGAGTACCGCAGCCCGGCCGATCGCCGCTTTCACGCCCAGCCGGTGGCCTGCCCGGACTGTGGGCCGCAGCTGGAGTGGCGAGCCGGTGACGCTATTGCCACCCGCGAACCGGCGTTAAGCGCGGCGGTGGAGAGGCTGAAAAACGGCGGCATCGTGGCGGTTAAAGGGCTGGGTGGGTTTCACCTGGCCTGCGACGCGCTTAACCCCAGGGCGATAATGACCTTGCGGGCACGCAAGCAGCGCCCGGCGAAGCCGCTGGCGGTGATGATCCCCGATGCGGATGGCCTGCCGGAGGCGATACGGACGCTGTTACGCTCGGCCGCTGCGCCGATCGTGTTGACGCCAAAAGCCTGCCTTCCCGCGTTTCCGGAGGAGATTGCGCCGGGGCTGGATACGATCGGCGTGATGCTGCCCGCGAACCCGCTTCAGCATTTGCTGATGATGGACTGCGGGCGCCCGCTGGTGATGACCTCCGCTAACCTCAGCGGCCGTCCGCCCGCCATCACCAACCGCCAGGCGCTGGAGGCGCTCGGCGATATTGCCGACGGCGTTCTGCTGCACAACCGCGACATTCTGCAGCGGATGGATGATTCGGTGATGGATCGGGAGGGCGCAGTCCTGCGCCGCGCGCGCGGGTTTGTGCCGGATGCCATCACGCTTCCCGCCGGGTTCAGCGAGAGCCCTGCCATGCTTTGCACCGGTGCGGACATGAAAAATACCTTCTGCCTGGTGCGCGGGGATCGCGCGGTGCTGAGCCAGCATTTTGGCAACCTCAGCGACGACGGCGTCGACGCCCAGTGGCGCACGGCGCTGTCGCTGATGCAAAAAATCTACGCTTTTCAGCCGGAGCGCGTGGTGTGCGATGCGCACCCGGGGTATCGCGCCCGCCGGTGGGCGCAGGAGCAGGCGCTGCCCGTTGAAACCGTGCTGCATCATCACGCCCACGCCGCGGCGTGCATGGCGGAAAATAACTGGCCGCTTGACGGCGGGGACGTTATCGCCCTGACGCTGGACGGGATCGGCATGGGCGAGAGCGGCGCGCTGTGGGGCGGCGAGTGCCTGCGGGTGAACTATCTCGACTGCGAACGGCTCGGCGGCCTGCCCGCCGTCGCGCTGCCGGGCGGCGATCTGGCAGCGAAACAGCCGTGGCGCAATTTACTCGCCCACTGCCTGGCGTTCGTGCCCGACTGGCAGCAGTACCCGGAAACCGGTGCCGTACAGCGTGAGAACTGGCCGCTGCTGGCAACGGCCGTGACGCGCGGTATCAACGCGCCGCTGGCGTCGTCCTGCGGTCGCCTGTTTGACGCGGTCGCCTGCGCGCTGGGCATAAACGCACAGCGCTATGAAGGTGAAGCGGCATGCAGGCTGGAGGCGCTGGCCGCCCGGTGCGCGGGCGTCGACCATCCGGTGACGCTGGAAGCGGATAACCTTGCCGGTTTCTGGCAGCAGTGGCTGGCCTGGCGGGCGGAACCCTGCGAGCGCGCGTGGGCCTTTCACGACGCGCTGGCAAAAGGGCTGAGCAAGCTGGCGGCAACGCATGCCCGCCGTCTCTCCCTCTCAGCGGTGTGCTTCAGCGGGGGCGTCCTGCACAACCGTCTGCTTCGCGCGCGCTTTCGCTATTACCTTTCTGATTTCACGCTTCTGTTTCCTTCGCGCCTGCCCGCAGGTGACGGCGCGATTGCCTTCGGGCAGGCGGTGGTTGCTGCCGCCCGGTCATGTTCACAAAGGACTTAAAATGTTACGACTTCTACGCAATGAACCGCGCGCAGCGTGCCTGCTGCTGGCTCTGGTAATGGCTAATCTGCTGGCATGGGGGCTGGCGTGGCGCACCTTTAGCGGCAGTACGGCGCTGATGGCCGCCAGCCTGCTGGCCTGGTGTTACGGGCTGCGCCATGCGGTGGATGCTGACCACATCGCGGCCATTGATACCGTGACGCGTAAGATGATGCAGCAGGGCAAACGCCCGTCCGGGGTGGGCGCGTGGTTTTCCCTCGGACATTCCACCATCGTGGTGCTGGCGTCTATCGCTATTGCCGCCACCGCCACGGCGTTTCAGAAGAATATGGCCTGGCTTCACGAAACCGGCAGCCTGATTGGCACGGCCGTATCCGCCACCTTCCTGCTGGCGATGGCGCTGGTGAATATGGTGATCCTGCGCGGCGTGTGGCGCAGTTTCCGGGCGCTGAAAAACGGCAGGCCGGTGCGGGGGGACATCACGCTTCCTGCGCAGGGTGGCGTGATGAACTGGCTGTTTGGCAAAACCTTCCGCCTCGTCAACAAAAGCTGGCAGATGTATCTGGTCGGCTTCCTGTTTGGCCTCGGATTCGACACCGCCACCGAGATTGGCGTGCTGGGGATCTCCGCCGCCAGCGCCTCCAGCGGTATGTCGGTATGGTCAATCATGATTTTCCCGGCGCTCTTCGCAAGCGGCATGGCGCTGGTGGATACGCTCGATAACCTGCTGATGGTTGGCGCGTACGGCTGGGCGTTCAACAAGCCGCAGCGCAAGCTGTACTACAACATGACTATCACCGGCACCTCGGTAGTGGTGGCGCTGTTTATCGGCGGGCTGGAAGCGCTGGGTCTGCTGATGGACAAATTTGGCCTCAGCGGCGGCGCGTGGGATCTGATTGGCGCGGTAAACGACAACCTTGGCGATGCCGGATTTGTGGTGGTCGGGCTGTTTGTCGCCTGCTGGCTGATCTCTATGGCCAACTACCGCTGGCGCGGCTATGACGCGCTGGTGGTGCGTTCCTGACTCAGGCTGGTGCCATAAAAAAAGCCCCAGGACATCGGGGCTGCGGACAATATAATCCAAAGGTTAAGTAAGCGTGGCAGAGAGGGTCAGGCAGGTAACGATTTCAGCAGCGCGAAGGCCTCCTTCATTCTGTCTTCGCTGACGACAAAGGCGCGCATCTGGCCGTCAGCATCCGTACCGCGCGCCACCATGCCCTGAGGCTCAATGGCGATCTGCCAGTTCAGATCCTGACGCTGCGTTTCGCCCGCGAGATGCAGCGGTAGCTCCGGCGTTTTTACCTTCACCAGCATGGCGGGTAATTTCACCGGCGCACTGCCCCCGAGCAGGTTTTTCGCCAGGAACATGGCGCTTAGCTGAATCGGCTGCAGGAAAGGCAGCACCTGGCCGTTAATTTCCGCGCAGTCGCCCAGGGCATAAATGTCCGGCTGCGTGGTTTGCAGGTAGCTGTCTACCTTCACGCCGCGGTTTACTTCGGCCCCGGCGCGATGCGCCAGCGCGGTTTCCGGGCGCAGACCCGTCGCCGCAATAACCACATCCACCTCAACGCTGCGGTTGCGGTCAAGCGTCGCGCGAATACCGCCTTCGGTTTTGCTCAGGCCCTGCAGCTGCGATTTCAGCAGCAGATGGACGCCCATGTCGGTCAGACGATGCTGTAAGCGACTGCTTACTTCTGCCGGCATCAGCGCCGACAGAATGCTGGCCGCGTGGTCAACCAGGGTGACGGATTTACCCGCCCGACAGAAGTCCATCGCAAGCTCGGTGCCAATCAGCCCGCCGCCGACAATCATCACCCTGGCGGCACCGCGCAGCAGGGTTTCGCTGGCCTGATACTCCTGCTGGCTGTTGAGCGTGACCATCAGCTCGCGGCCCTCAACCGGCGGCACAAACCCAGATGCCCCCGTCGCCAGCACCAGCCTGTCGTACTGCCAGGTTTTATCCTTCGCCTTCACCACGCGGGCGTCGGCGTCGATATCGGTCACCCAGGTGTACGGAAACAGACGCAGGTTATACTGTTCCGCGAACTCCCCCGCCGTCTGGCGGGTGAGATCTTCGGCGCGCTGGTTCTGGCTGATGACGTGGCTCAGATCGGGCTTGTTGTATTCGTCCATGCTGTCGGCGGCGATCACCGTCAGCGGCACGCTAGCGTCCTGTTTGCGGATATTTTTCACCAGCTGGCGGGCGGCAAAGCCCGAGCCGATGATGACGATACCGTTGCTCATTTTGCCTCCGTTGCCAGTTCGTCAAAGACGTCTTTTCCGAGGGAACATTCAGGGCAGAGGAAGTTGTCCGGAACCTCGCTCCACGGCGTACCTGGTGCGACATCCTGCAACGGCTCGCCCAGTTCAGGATCGTAAATCCACTGGCAGACGCTGCACTGCATGCGTGGGCCGAGATCGGCGCTGGCTGCCCCGGCACAGGCTTGCGGCTGTTCGGCGGGCTGGGCTGCAACCTCAGGAAGCGGTACGAGCGCCCACTGGCGTGCAATGTCGCGGCCATGCTGACGGCAGACTTCAAGCGCGTCGAGATCCGGACGCCATTTCGCCTTCAGGCTCATGGACATCTCAAAACCGGCGTCCTGTAAACGGGTGGAGAGACGGTCTACCGCGCCACCGCTCCAGCCGTGAGAACCAAAGGCGCTGGCGCGTTTGTTTCGGAAGCGCAGGCCGGTCATCTCTTCCACCAGGCCGGCAATTTTCGGCATCATCACGTTGTTCATGGTGGAGGTTCCCACCAGCACGCCTTTAGAGCGGAAGACGTTGGTCAGAATTTCGTTTTTATCGCTGCGCGCCACGTTGAAGATTTTCACCGCCACGTTCGGGTCAACTTCGTTAATCCCCTGGGCAATCGCGTCCGCCATCATGCGGGTGTTGTTGGACATGGTGTCGTAGAAGATTGTGATACGGTCTTCCTGATAATCCGCGGCCCATTTCAGGTACAGCTCAACGATCTGGGTTGGGTTTTCACGCCACACCACCCCGTGGGAGGTGGCAATCATGTCCACCGGCAGGTTGAAGCCGAGGATCTCGGTGATTTTTGGCGTTACCAGGCGGCTGAACGGCGTCAGGATGTTGGCGTAGTAGCGCTGGCACTGTTCGAACAGCTCGGCCTGATCCACTTCATCGTTGAACAGGCGTTCGTCGCAGTAGTGCTGGCCGAAGGCGTCGTTGCTGAACAGCACCGCGTCGCCGGTCATGTAGGTCATCATGCTGTCCGGCCAGTGGAGCATCGGGGTTTCCACGAAGATCAGCTGTTTGCCGTTGCCGATATCCAGCGTGTCGCCGGTTTTTACGGTGTGGAAGTTCCACTCCGGATGGTGGTGGTGGCCGTTGATGGAGTCAATGGCGTTGGTGGTGCAGTAGATCGGGGTGTCCGGGATGTAAGACATCAGCTCGGTCAGCGCCCCGGCGTGATCCTCTTCCGCGTGGTTGATGATGATGTAGTCGATATCGTTCAGGTCGATTTCGCTGCGCAGGTTTTGCACGAACTCGCGGCTGAATTTGTGGTCGACGGTATCGATGAGGACGTTTTTACCTTCACGGATGAGATAGCTGTTGTAGCTGCTGCCGCGCAGCGTTTTATATTCCGTACCGTGGAAATCACGTACTTCCCAGTCACGTTGACCAACCCAATGAATGTTATTTTTAACCAGAATAGACATAGCAACCTCAGCGTAATACAGCGTTTTCAAATAAGATGCTGTACCTATATCAAGTTGCGTGCCAACTTTTTAACTTGTTGATAATGATGAAAATATAAATTTATGACCCCTAATGGTTAGTCATTATGACTATCTAAAAAGCTGTCAATATGACACTATGTATTGTCAAAATGACTGTGAGGCAGACATGAGCTTTTCCGTAGACGTGCTGGCGAAGATCGCCATTGAACTGCAAACCGGTATCGGGCATCAGGACCGCTTTCAGCGGCTGATCTCCACGCTGCGCCACGTGCTGGCGTGCGATGCATCAGCGCTGCTGCGTTATGAGGGGCGGCAGTTTATTCCGCTGGCTATCGACGGGCTGGCGCAGGACGTGCTCGGGCGACGCTTTACGCTGGAAGGCCATCCGCGTCTGGAGACCATCGCCCGCGCGGGTGACGTCGTGCGGTTTCCGGCGGACAGCGATCTGCCCGACCCGTACGACGGGCTTATTCCCGGACAGGAGAGCCTGAAGGTGCACGCCTGCATCGGCCTGCCGCTTTTCGCCGGGCAGAACCTGATTGGCGCGCTCACCCTCGACGGCATGTCGCCGGACCAGTTTGATACGTTCAGCGACGAAGAGCTGCGCCTCATTGCCGCGCTGGCGGCCGGTGCGCTGAACAACGCCCTGCTGATAGAGCAGCTGGAGAGCCAGAATATTCTTCCCGGCAGCCCGACGGCGTTCGGCGAGGTGGCGCACACGGAGATGATCGGCCTTTCGCCGGGCATGGAGCAGCTAAAAAAAGAGATTGAGATAGTCGCCGCGTCCGACCTGAACGTGCTGATCTTCGGGGAAACCGGTACCGGTAAAGAGCTGGTGGCGAAAGCCATCCATGAGGCTTCGCCGCGGGCGGTGAACCCGCTGGTGTACCTCAACTGCGCGGCCCTGCCTGAAAGCGTGGCGGAGAGCGAGCTGTTCGGCCACGTCAAAGGGGCATTTACCGGGGCGATCAGCAACCGCAGCGGCAAGTTTGAAATGGCCGATAACGGCACGCTGTTCCTGGACGAAATTGGCGAACTCTCCCTTTCGCTACAGGCCAAGCTGCTGCGGGTGTTGCAGTACGGCGACATCCAGCGCGTGGGCGATGACCGCAGCCTTCGGGTGGACGTGCGCGTGCTGGCAGCGACCAACCGGGATCTGCGCGAGGAGGTGCTGGCGGGCAATTTCCGCGCTGACCTGTTCCACCGCCTGAGCGTGTTTCCGCTCTCCGTGCCGCCGCTGCGCGAGCGGGGCGACGACGTGGTGCTGCTGGCGGGCTTTTTCTGCGAGCAGTGTCGGCTCAAAATGGGGCTTTCCCGGGTGGTGCTCAGCCCCGGCGCGAGGTCGCACCTGCTGAGCTACGGCTGGCCGGGCAACGTGCGCGAGCTGGAACATGCGATTCACCGTGCGGTCGTGCTGGCGCGGGCGACGCGTTCGGGGGATGAGGTGGTTATTCATGCGCGGCATTTTGCCCTGCATGAGGAAAGTGCGCCGATCGTGAAGCCGGCTGCACCTGAAAGCGCCAGCGAAAACCTGCGCGAGGCGACGGAAGCATTTCAGCGTCAGATGATTACCCGCGCGCTGGAGCAGAATAACCGCAGCTGGGCGGCGTGCGCGCGGGCGCTGGAGATGGACGTCGCCAACCTTCACCGGCTGGCGAAACGTCTTGGGCTGAAGGGTTAAATAATCCCCGCCTGGTAGAAATCCTGCAGGTTGATGGCGCCGCACAGCCTGCCGTGCTCGTCCACTACCGGCGCGGCGGTGATTTTGCGCTTCATCAGCACCTCTTTGGCTTCAATGGCGCGGCTGTCGGCATTCAGCGTCAGCCCGCCTCTGGTCATCGCCTCTGAGACCAGCGCCTCAAGACCGCCGCCGCCCACCAGCCAGCGACGCAGGTCGCCGTCGGTGAATACCCCCTTCACCAGGCTGTCGTTATCGCACACCGCAACCAGCCCCAGCCCGGTGCGGCTCAGCTCCAGCATCGCGTCCATCACGCTGGTGTCGAGTTTAACCTGCGGAATGGCATCGTCCGTGCGCATCAGGTGGTGAACCTTGTTGAGCAGGCGTGCCCCAAGCGCCCCGGCCGGATGCGAACGGGCAAAGTCTTCTTCATTAAAGCCGCGCGCCTGCATCACCGCCATCGCCAGCGCATCGCCCATCATCAGCGTGTTGACGGTGCTGGAGGTCGGTGCCAGATGCATCGGGCAGGCCTCGCGCTCAACGGAGATATCCAGCGTGGCCTTAGCGGCCAGCGCCAGCGGCGAGCGGGATTTTCCGGTCATCGCCAGCAGCGCAACCGATTTTTCCTGCAGACGTGGAATAATGAGATCCAGCTCTTTGGCCGAGCCGGAGTAGGAGATAAACAGCATCACGTCGCGGCTTTCAATCATCCCCAGATCGCCGTGCAGCGCTTCGGCAGGGTGAACGAAGAATGCCGGGGTGCCGGTACTGGCAAGCGTGGCGGCAATCTTCTTGCCGATATGGCCGGATTTACCAATGCCTGCCACAATCACTTTGCCTTCGCAGTGGATAATGGTGTTGGCCGCGCGGACAAAATCCTCGCCCAGACGTTCCGGCAGGCGGCTGGCCTCCTGTAGCTCCAGCATCAGCGTCTGGCGGCCCGTTTCTAACAGAAAATCACTCATCTCTCTCTCCGGTTACGATCACGTCGATGCCTTTCTCTTCCAGCGCTTTTTTAAACGCCGGGTCGATACCCGCGTCGGTAATCAGCTTGTCGACGCTTTCAAGACTACAGACAATGTTGGGGCTTTTACGGCCAAACTTCGACGAGTCCGCCATTAAAATGACCTCGCGCGCGGCGTTACACATCGCTTTGCTGACGCTGAACACCTCGTTGAAGGTGGTCACGCCCGCGTTCAGGTCGATGCCGTCGGTGCCCATAAACAGCTTATCGAAGCTGAAGTGGTCAAAGGCGTTCTCCGCCAGCTGGCCGTGAAACGACGCCGATTTCTTACGGAAGGTGCCGCCGGGCATCAGGATGGTCTGCTCGCTGTCGAACTCCGACAGGGCGTTGACGATGTGCAGGCTGTTGGTCATCACCGTGATGTTGTTAAAGCGGCTGAGCAGGGGGATCATCTGCAGGACGGTGCTGCCCGCGTCGAGGATGATGGAATCACCGTCGTGAATGAATTTCACCGCCGCTTCGGCAATCAGCGCCTTCTGGTGGGTGTTAATCAGCGTTTTGTGATCGATAGGCGGGTCGGCTTCATCCTTGTTAAGCACCACGCCGCCGTAGGTACGAATGACGGCGCCGGAGTTTTCGAGCAACACCAGATCCTTGCGTATTGTCGTGCCGGTGGTGTCAAAGTAGTGGGCCAGCTCTTCTACCGAGCACTTTCCCTGCTTTTGCAGATGCTCAATAATGGCCGCCTGCCGCTGACGAGGTTTCATAGGCGCTTCGTTCCTTACGTTGCGAAATGATAATTTCGCAAGTCTGTAACTTTCACAACGAAATTATCCATGTTTCAGATTAAGCGCTAATGATAGTGCATTCTGACAGAGCGAATCATGGGGAAAGATCACATCAGGTTGTAATTCATGCAGAGCGATACCGTTGATTGCCTGAATTTTCGCCGGACGGGCAAACACCGTCATGCCGCGCATGATGAGGGAGTCGCACACCCGATCGTGTTCATCCAGCGCAACGGCAACCACCACGCGCGGTTTGAAGCGGCCGCCGGAGCGCCCGACGCCCACGCGGCCCTTCTGACACAGGGCGTCAAACGCGCGGTTAAACTGATGAATTTGCCAGCCGCCAAACGCCATCTGGCAGAGCCAGGCGAGGGCGGCGACGGTGATTAATGCGGTTACCATATTAGTTCCTTATTTTTCCTCACCCCTCACCCTAACCCTCTCCCCATAGGGGAGAGGGGACAAAACACACCCTCTCCCCTATGGGGAGAGGGCCGGGGTGAGGGGAAAACAAACCGCTCGATCAGAACATCACCTGCCCGCCGGTGACGTTAATCGACTGCCCGGTGCAGTACGAGGCCTTCGGGCTGGCGTAAAACAGCAGCATGTTCAGCACGTCCTGATAGTCGCACCCGCGCTTTAGCGGCACTTTATCGATGTAGTACTGCTCCACTTCCTCAGCTTTAATTCCGAGCTTGGTGGCGTACTGCGGCAGCAGGGACTGGAACATCGGCGACTTCAGCAGGTTGCCCAGCATCAGCGAGTGAACGGTAATCCCGTATTCGGCCAGATCCAGCGCCAGGGACTGCGTCAGCCCCACGCCGCCAAACTTCGCCGCGCTGTAGCCGGAGTTATGCTTGCTGCCCACTTTCCCGGATTTCGAGTTGATCTGAATGATGCGCCCCTGAATGCCGTCGCGGATCATCAGGCGGGAAAACTCGCGGGCGCAGAGGAAATAGCCCACCAGATTCACCTGCAGCGAGCGGTCAAAGTCCCCCAGCTCGAAATCGCTGATGAACGCCGCTTTCGCTATCCCCGCACTGTAGACCAGCAGGTCGGTACGGCCAAAAATCTCGTCCACGCCGCGGGCGAGGGCCATCACGCTCTGCTCGCTGGTGGCGTCTGCGCCAAACCCGTACGCCATCCCTTCGCCATACTCGGTGTTGATGGCGTCCGCCACGCGGGCGGCTTTTTCACTCTGAATATCCACTACCGCCACGCGGTAACCCTCAGCGGCAAGCCCACGGCAGAGGAACTCGCCTAAGGTTTGTCCCCCACCAATGACAACGGCAACCTGACTCATGTGACTCTCCTTAATTACGCAACAAATTTTAACGTGCAGCCTGGGGTAACAGCCTGCGGAACCGGGCCATCAACGTGCACCGTGCCGGGATATTCCGCCTGCGGCTGGCCGTCGAAGCGCAGGGTGATGTGGCCCAGCTCGCGCAGGTTCTGCTCGGCCACGTCGCCGACGGCGGTCACGGCATAGCGCGCCTCGCCCAGTTCAAGCTGACTTCCTGCCTTCAGCTCGCCGTTCAGCTCGCCGTGGCAGTGGATAAAACAAAACTCTTCGATATCCGCCGGTGCCCCTTCGCGGAAGGTGATCAGCATCTGGTCGCTGAGCGCATCCGCTGCGCTCTGGCCGATGCGGGTAATCGTGGTCTGGTAAATAACGGTCATCGCAGGAACCTCTTATTGATAAATAAAGCCGGAGACAAACCAGGCAATCAGCACCGTCGGCGCGCCCGTCAGGAAGCGGCTAACCAGCACGGACGGCACGCCCACGCGCACGGTCTCCTGACGCGCTTCGGCCAGCGACAGCCCGACGGGGATAAAGTCGCACGCCGCCTGGGCGTTAATGGCAAACAGGGCGGGCAGGGCGAGGTGCGGGGGAATGTTGCCCAGGCCAATCTGCACGCCAATCAGCACGCCGATGACCTGGGCAATCACCGCGCCCGGGCCAAGAAACGGCGACAGCAGCGGGAAGGAGCAGATCAGCGCCAGCGTCACCAGCCCGAGCGGGTGGCTGGCGAGCGGGGCAAGGCCGTGGGCAATCCAGTCCCCCAGGCCGGACGCCATGATGATGCCGATCAGCGCCGAGACGAAGGCCATAAACGGCAGAATGGTTTTCAGCACCGTGTCGATGGTGTCGCGCCCGGACTGGAACAGCACCGCCACGGCGGACCCCATCCCCATCCCGACCTTCGCCAGCAGGCCGTCGCTCTGCTCGGTGATCTTCTTGCTGGTGTCGTACTCGCGCGGTGCCGCTTTTTGCGGCGCGGGAGTGCCATTCACCAGAGTGATGTTTTCCTCCTTCACGCCCGAGACATAAATATCTTCAAGGATGTACTGCGCCAGCGGGCCCGATTTTCCGGTGGAGTGAATATTCACCGTAGGAATGCGGCGCTTTGGGTAGATGCCGCAGCGCAGGGTGCCGCCGCAGTCGATGACCGCCACGCCGATTTCCGCTTCCGGCGGCTCGCCCTCCCTGAAGCCGTCGACCGCTTCCCAGCCGGTGAGCTCGCGCAGCCTGTCAACGATCGCCGGGCGCGTGCCCGCGGTAATGTAGACGATCTTTTTGCCTGCGGCGGCGTCGAACTCCAGCGGGCCGCCCCAGCCGCCCGTGCCTTTCTCAATGCGGATCCGGTTCATGCTGTCGCTCCTGAAAGGTGAACTTTTTGTTCAAGCTGGATGCCCATTTTTCTCTCGAAAAGGGTGGTGGTCAGGTCCGTTACCCAGCCGCGGAAGAAGTTAGTCACCAGGCCAACCAGCAGGTAGCTCACCGCCAGCGGGCCGAGCGGCAGGCCAAGGGTGGTGAGGCCGCTGGCGATCCCGAGGTAAACAAACAGCTCGCCGGGGTTAATGTGCGGAAACAGGCCGTTCATGGAATGGCAGCTGTAGGAGGCGGCGGCGTAGTAGCTCGGCTTGTACTTCTCCGGCATAAAGCGGCCAAGGCTTAAGGTCATCGGGTTGCAGAAAACAAAGGTGCCGATGAAGGGCAGTATCAGGTAGCGGGACAGCGGGTTTCCGGCACAGCGCTGGGCGAAGCGTTCAATGCGCTGCTGGCCGATAAAGTTAATCAGCGCGTTCATGATCACCAGCAGGCTGATCAACAGGGGCAGGATCCCGGTCACCATGCCGGTGAACACTTCGCCCCCTTTCTGGAACAGCCCGATGAACCACTCGGCACCGTGGGTGATGGTTTCTATCATTCTTCTCTCCTGTAAGGCTTTTTTGTTTTGTATAACTGGGGCTAATAATAATCACTTTGAAAGATTTTAAAGTGTTATTTAGATCTCACAATGAAAGAAAAATAGATTATTTTGAAAGTTTATTGATGCGGTGAATTGTTTTCGGCAGAAAAAAGCGCTGATTTACGTTGGGAAGGTGCGTACCGCTTCCTTGAGGAGTCGGGGATGCTTTACCATACTGGGTTCTTACCGGACTCGTTAAATGGATGCCACATGTTCAAGCGTCGTTATGCAGCGCTGTTGCCTGCGCTTATTCTCCTGTCTGCCTGTAGTAGCAAACCTAAGACCGAAGCCGCTCAGCAAACGGCGGGCGCGCCTTCTGGCGGGTTCCTGCTGGAGCCACAGCACAATATGATGCAGATGGGCGGCGACTTCGCGAATAACCCTGCGGCCGAACAGTTCATCGATAAAATGGTGAGCAAGCACGGTTTTGACCGCCAGCAGCTGCATGCCATTTTGTCCCAGGCGAAGCGTCTGGACTACGTGCTGCGCCTGATGGACCGCCAGGCACCGACGGCCCAGGTGCCGACCGGGCCAAACGGCGCGTGGCTGCGCTACCGTAAACAGTTTATTACCCCGGACAACGTGCAGAATGGCGTGGCGTTCTGGAACCAGTATGAAGATGCGCTCAACCGCGCGTGGCAGGTCTACGGCGTGCCGCCGGAAATCATTGTCGGGATCATCGGCGTGGAAACCCGCTGGGGACGCGTGATGGGCAAAACCCGCATTCTTGATGCGCTGGCGACGCTCTCCTTCAATTACCCGCGCCGCGCCGAGTATTTCTCGTCTGAACTAGAAACGTTCCTGCTGATGGCGCGAGACGAACAGGACGATCCGCTGGATCTGAAAGGCTCGTTCGCCGGTGCCATGGGCTACGGCCAGTTTATGCCGTCTTCCTATAAGCAGTACGCGGTTGATTTTAACGGCGATGGACACATTAACCTGTGGGATCCTGAGGATGCCATCGGCAGCGTGGCTAACTACTTCAAAGCACACGGCTGGACGCCGGGCGGCCAGGTGGCGGTGCAGGCCAACGGCGAGGCGTTTGGTCTGGCAAACGGATTCAAAACCAAATACAGCGTTGCGCAGCTGGCAGCGGCAGGCCTAACGCCGACGCAGCCGCTGGGTAACGTTGACCAGGTGAGCCTGCTGCGTCTGGACGTGGGGACCGGTTATCAGTACTGGTTCGGCCTGCCGAACTTCTACACCATCACCCGCTACAACCACAGCACGCACTATGCGATGGCCGTGTGGCAGCTGGGCCTGGCGGTATCGCAGGCGCGTGTGCCGGCGGCGTCACCGTTCAGTCAGTAATGGCCTTCTCCGCAGCCGGTGCGCCCGCACCGGCTATTTTCTGAAGCCCCCTCGTAAAACCTGAAGCGCGTCCCCATATCTGACGAGAAAGTGCTATCTTGTGCTGCATGTTTTCTACGGCCTGGAGCGATAATGACTGACCATGAATTGATGCAGCTTAGCGAAGTGGTAGGGCTGGCGCTGAAGCAGCGTGGCGCGACCATCACCACCGCAGAATCCTGCACCGGCGGCTGGGTGGCGAAGGCGATTACCGATATTGCCGGCAGTTCCGCCTGGTTTGAACGCGGGTTTGTAACCTACAGTAACGAGGCTAAAGCGCAGATGATCGGCGTGCGTGAAGCCACGCTTGAACAGCATGGCGCGGTCAGCGAGCCGGTGGTGATCGAGATGGCTATCGGTGCGCTCAAAGCGGCGCGGGCAGATTACGCGGTTTCCATCAGCGGCATCGCGGGGCCAGACGGCGGCAGCGACGTGAAGCCTGTCGGCACCGTCTGGTTTGGCTTTGCCACCTCTCAAGGTGAAGGGATCACCCGCCGGGAATGCTTCAGCGGCGACCGCGAAAGCGTGCGTCGTCAGGCCACCGTTTATGCTTTAAAAACGCTCTGGCAACATTTTCTACAAAAGACTTGATACTGTATGACTATACAGTATAATTGCCTCAACAGAACAGAAGTCCATGGTGAAGCGCAGTTGCTTCTCCCGGCATGACAGGAGTAATAATGGCTATCGACGAAAACAAACAGAAAGCGTTGGCGGCAGCACTGGGCCAGATCGAAAAGCAATTCGGTAAAGGCTCCATCATGCGCCTGGGTGAAGACCGTTCCATGGATGTGGAAACCATCTCCACCGGTTCGCTTTCTCTTGATATCGCACTGGGCGCTGGCGGTTTGCCGATGGGCCGTATCGTAGAAATCTACGGTCCGGAATCCTCAGGTAAAACGACCCTGACGCTGCAGGTCGTTGCGGCGGCACAGCGTGAAGGTAAAACCTGTGCGTTTATCGATGCCGAGCACGCGCTGGACCCAGTCTATGCCCGTAAACTGGGCGTTGATATTGACAACCTGCTGTGTTCTCAGCCAGACACCGGCGAGCAGGCACTGGAAATTTGTGACGCGCTGGCGCGCTCAGGTGCGGTTGACGTGATCATCGTCGACTCCGTTGCTGCGCTGACGCCAAAAGCGGAAATCGAAGGTGAAATCGGTGACTCTCACATGGGCCTCGCGGCACGTATGATGAGCCAGGCGATGCGTAAGCTGGCGGGTAACCTGAAGCAGTCCAATACGCTGCTGATCTTCATCAACCAGATCCGTATGAAAATTGGTGTAATGTTCGGTAACCCGGAAACCACCACCGGTGGTAACGCACTGAAATTCTACGCCTCTGTCCGTCTGGATATCCGCCGTATCGGCGCGGTGAAAGAGGGCGAGAACGTGGTGGGTAGCGAAACCCGCGTGAAGGTTGTGAAGAACAAAATCGCAGCACCGTTCAAACAGGCTGAGTTCCAGATCCTCTACGGCGAAGGCATCAACTTCCTCGGCGAGCTGGTTGACCTGGGCGTGAAAGAGAAGCTGATTGAAAAAGCGGGCGCATGGTACAGCTACAACGGCGACAAGATTGGTCAGGGTAAAGCGAATGCTATCTCCTGGCTGAAAGAGAACCCGGCTGCGGCGAAAGAGATCGAGAAGAAGGTGCGTGAGCTTCTGCTGAACAACCAGGACTCTAAACCTGATTTCGTGGTTGACGGCGCGGATGCTGAAGAAACCAACGAAGACTTTTAATCCTCTCGGATAAAAATGAAGGGCTGCTGATGCGGCCCTTTTTGCATTTCTGAATCGACAGGTTTTTTATGAGTGAACCAACATCGCGCCGACCCGCCTACTCGCGCCTGCTGGACCGGGCTGTGCGTATTCTCGCCGTGCGCGACCATAGTGAGCAGGAGCTGCGGCGGAAACTGTCAGCGCCCGTTATGAGCAAAAACGGGCCGGAAGCGATTGATGCCACCGCGGAAGATTACGACCGCGTGATTGCCTGGTGCTACGAGCATCAATATCTTGATGACGGCCGTTTTGCCTCACGCTTTCTCGCCAGCCGTGGCCGCAAAGGCTACGGCCCGGCGCGTATCCGCCAGGAGCTGAACCAGAAAGGCGTTGCCCGTGAAGCCATTGAAAAAGCCATGCGTGAAAGTGACATCGACTGGTGCGAACTGGCGCGTGAGCAGGCGGTACGAAAGTACGGCGAGCCGCTGCCGCGTGAATTTTCGGAAAAGGTTAAAATCCAGCGCTTTTTGCTCTACCGGGGCTTTCTGATGGAAGATATTCAGGAGATCTGGCGTAATTTTACCGATTGAACGCATGCGGGATTTTACTTCCCACTAAAGAAAACTTATCTTATTCCCACTTTTTCCAGTAGCTGGTCCGTCCAACTGTTTTCAGATACAGATCTGCTGCGACATTTCGTTAGCTTGATTTCAGGATAATTATGAGCAAGAGCACCGCTGAGATCCGTCAGGCGTTTCTCGATTTTTTCCATAGTAAGGGACACCAGGTTGTTGCCAGCAGCTCCCTGGTACCGAACAATGACCCGACTCTGCTGTTTACCAACGCCGGGATGAACCAGTTCAAGGATGTGTTCCTTGGTCTCGACAAGCGTAATTATTCCCGCGCCACAACCTCACAGCGTTGCGTGCGTGCGGGCGGTAAACACAACGACCTGGAAAACGTCGGTTACACCGCGCGCCACCACACCTTCTTCGAAATGCTGGGTAACTTCAGCTTCGGCGACTACTTCAAACACGACGCCATTCAATACGCGTGGGAACTGCTGACCGGTGAAAACTGGTTCAACCTGCCGAAAGAGCGTCTGTGGGTAACCGTTTACGAGACCGATGACGAAGCGTTTGAAATCTGGGAAAAAGAAGTTGGTATCCCACGCGAACGTATCATTCGTATCGGTGACAACAAGGGCGCACCTTACGCGTCCGACAACTTCTGGCAGATGGGTGACACCGGTCCCTGCGGCCCGTGCACCGAGATCTTCTACGATCACGGCGACCATATCTGGGGCGGCCCTCCGGGCAGCGCGGAAGAAGACGGCGATCGCTACATTGAGATCTGGAACATCGTCTTCATGCAGTTCAACCGTCAGGCTGACGGCACCATGGAGCCGCTGCCAAAACCGTCCGTTGATACCGGCATGGGCCTGGAGCGTATCGCGGCCGTTCTGCAACACGTCAACTCCAACTATGAGATTGACCTGTTCAGCACCCTGATCAAAGCCGTTGCCGACGTGACGGGCGCAACCGATCTGAACAACAAATCTCTGCGCGTGATTGCGGACCATATTCGTTCCTGCGCGTTCCTGATTGCCGACGGCGTTATCCCGTCGAATGAAAACCGCGGCTACGTGCTGCGTCGTATCATTCGCCGCGCGATCCGTCACGGCAACATGCTGGGCGCTAAGGACACCTTCTTCTATAAGCTCGTTGGGCCACTGATTGGCGTAATGGGTTCTGCCGGCGACGAGCTGAAGCGCCAGCAGGCGCAGGTTGAGCAGATTCTGAAAACCGAAGAAGAGCAGTTTGCCCGTACGCTGGAGCGCGGACTTGCGCTGCTTGACGACGAGCTGGCAAAACTGAAGGGCGACACGCTGGACGGCGAAACCGCTTTCCGCCTGTACGACACCTACGGCTTCCCGGTTGACCTGACGGCTGACGTTTGCCGCGAGCGCAACATCAAGGTTGACGAAGCCGGATTTGAAGCCGCAATGGAAGAGCAGCGTCGCCGCGCGCGTGAATCCAGCGGTTTTGGCGCGGACTACAACGCGATGATCCGCGTGGACAGCGCGTCTGAATTTAAAGGCTACGAAGAGCTGGCGCTGACCAGCAACGTGACCGCACTGTTTGTTGACGGCAAGGCCGTAGACAGCATCAGCGCGGGTCAGGACGCCGTGGTCATTCTGGATAAAACGCCATTCTATGCGGAATCCGGTGGTCAGGTTGGCGATAAAGGTGAACTGAAAGGCAATGGCTTCAGCTTCAGCGTGAGCGACACTCAGAAATACGGTCAGGCGATCGGTCACCAGGGCAAACTGGTTTCCGGCTCTCTGAAGGTGGGTGAGGGCGTTCAGGCTAACGTTGATGAAGCCCGTCGCGCGCGCATTCGTCTGAACCACTCTGCAACCCACCTGATGCACGCAGCCCTGCGTGAAGTGCTGGGTACCCACGTTGCACAGAAAGGTTCTCTGGTTAATGACAAAATGCTGCGCTTCGACTTCTCGCATTTTGAAGCGATGAAGCCGTCTGAAATCCGCGCGGTGGAAGACCTGGTGAACGCGCAGATCCGCCGTAACCTGCCGATCGAAACCCATGTGATGGATCTCGAGGCGGCGAAGAAAGCGGGTGCGATGGCGCTGTTCGGCGAGAAATATGACGATCGCGTGCGCGTACTGAGCATGGGCGACTTCTCTACCGAGCTGTGCGGCGGTACTCACGCCTCGCGCACCGGCGATATCGGCCTGTTCCGCATCGTTTCTGAATCGGGTACTGCTGCGGGCGTTCGTCGTATCGAAGCGGTGACCGGCGAAGGCGCAATCGCCAGCCTGCACGCGCAGAGCGACCAGCTGCACGACATCGCGCAGTTGCTGAAGGGCGATAGCCAGAACCTGAGCGAAAAAGTGCGCGTTGCGCTGGATCGTACCCGTCAGCTGGAAAAAGAGCTTCAGCAGCTTAAAGAGCAGGCTGCGGCGCAGGAGAGTGCGAACCTCTCCAGCAAAGCGGTAGACATTAAGGGCGTTAAACTGCTGGTCAGCGATCTGGCGGGCGTTGAGCCTAAGATGCTGCGCACGATGGTCGACGATCTGAAGAACCAGCTTGGTTCAACGGTTATCGTGCTGGCGACGGTCGCAGAGGGTAAGGTTTCTCTGATTGCGGGGGTCTCTAAAGACGTAACTGACCGCGTTAAAGCAGGGGAACTGATTGGCATGGTTGCCCAGCAGGTGGGTGGTAAAGGTGGCGGTCGTCCGGACATGGCACAAGCCGGTGGTACGGATGCGGCGGCACTTCCCGCGGCATTAGCCAGCGTTGAAAGCTGGGTAAGCGCGAAACTGTAATAACTACAAAGCACAAGCAGACGCCATAGCGGTAACGTTATGGCGTCTTGCTCACTGCGCTATCGATAACGATAAAGTCAGGTTGAGTTTGTGTATATCGGCTAAACTTACGTTTAACAGAATGTGATGCCGTGACTGCTTACACTTTACGTGTTTGTCATCGCTTACTTTTTGGCGTTATATGATGGATAATGCCGGGATACAAGAGACCCGACTCTTTTAATCTTTCAAGGAGCAAAGAATGCTGATTCTGACTCGTCGAGTTGGTGAGACCCTCATGATTGGGGATGAGGTCACCGTGACAGTTTTAGGGGTAAAGGGTAACCAGGTACGTATTGGTGTTAACGCTCCTAAAGAAGTATCTGTCCACCGTGAAGAGATCTACCAGCGTATCCAGGCTGAAAAATCCCAGCAGTCCAGTTACTGATATTGTCGCGTCTCGCTGTCGGGCGAGACGCAACCCTCCTGCTATTTTTCCTGCATAAAGTTACCGTTCTATTTCAAACGCTTCGTTTTTAACCACTCCCATACCTTTATCTCATCTAAATCACCCGCTTCTCTCTGGAGATTTCTGTGAAGATGTCTGCAAAATCCGCTTATAAAACACTCTCTTTGCGGCTTTTACATGCGAATTGCGTGCGAATTGTGCAAACGAAAAAAGCATGTGGAAAATTGTTTGACTTATAAGTCCCAGAAAGTAATATATGCGCCACGCAGCGACGAGAAGCTCTTAACGAGTTACTCGAAGCACTCGAAAGAGGCGTTGTGTGGTGAGGTGGCCGAGAGGCTGAAGGCGCTCCCCTGCTAAGGGAGTATGCGGTCAAAAGCTGCATCCGGGGTTCGAATCCCCGCCTCACCGCCATTTTGCATCCGTAGCTCAGCTGGATAGAGTACTCGGCTACGAACCGAGCGGTCGGAGGTTCGAATCCTCCCGGATGCACCATCTATTACTTCATATTGCTTTCGAAGTGATATGAATATCGAGTAGTACAGTAGTAAATCCCGATGCATCCGTAGCTCAGCTGGATAGAGTACTCGGCTACGAACCGAGCGGTCGGAGGTTCGAATCCTCCCGGATGCACCATTTACTATTTCTGAAAGCAGTTCCCTGATGCATCCGTAGCTCAGCTGGATAGAGTACTCGGCTACGAACCGAGCGGTCGGAGGTTCGAATCCTCCCGGATGCACCATATTCTCCAAGATAACAGCGATGCTGTTGTTTCAAGGTCTGCGAGTTAATCGCAAGCACCAGGGAGGATAACGTTGCTTTAGCAACGGCCCGAAGGGCGAGGCGCAGCCGAGTAATCCTCCCGGATGCACCATCTACTGTTTCTAAAAGCATTTCCCTGATGCATCCGTAGCTCAGCTGGATAGAGTACTCGGCTACGAACCGAGCGGTCGGAGGTTCGAATCCTCCCGGATGCACCATATTCTCCGAGATAACAGCGATGCTGTTGTTTCAAGGTCTGCGAGTTAATCGCAAGCACCAGGGAGGATAACGTTGCTTTAGCAACGGCCCGCAGGGCGAGGCGTAAGCCGAGTAATCCTCCCGGATGCACCATCTCCTCCCCTTTTGTTTATTCCTTCGACGTTCCGTCAGCAATCACACTCTCTGTCAGCGACAAAAACCACCTTTTACGATAAAGTAATGCTTTGTTAATCGTTTAGCGAGAGCACGATGTACGCACAGTATGACGGTTTGATCTTCGACATGGATGGCACTCTCCTGGATACCGAACCCACGCATCGCCAGGCCTGGACCGATGTTCTTGGCCGTTACGGTATGCGCTTCGATTTACAGGCGATGATTGCCCTCAACGGATCTCCCACCTGGCGTATCGCACAGGCCGTAATTGAGCTAAACCAGGCCGATCTCGACCCGCACCAGCTCGCGCGTGAAAAAACCGATGCGGTAAAAGCCATACTGTTAGACACCGTGCAGCCTTTACCGCTTATTGAGGTCGTTAAAGCGTGGCACGGACGTCGTCCTATGTCCGTCGGCACGGGCAGCGAGAGCGCCATTGCTGAAGCGCTGCTCAATCACCTTGGCCTGCGCCACTATTTTTCTGCCGTCGTTGCTGCCGATCATGTTAAAAATCACAAACCCGCACCGGACACCTTTCTGCTCTGTGCAGAATTAATGGGCGTCCCGCCTGCAAAATGCGTTGTGTTTGAAGATGCCGACTTTGGTATTCAGGCCGCGCGTGATGCAGGCATGGCCGCGGTGGACGTTCGCTTACTGTGAGTGACGCGCTGTCACTTGCTTCATTATTCGCCAGCAGTTTTTTAAGCTCCACCCTCTTGCCGGGGAATTCGGAAGTGGTACTGGTGGCGATGCTGTTGTCCGGCGTGAGTCAGCCCTGGTTGCTGGTCTTAATAGCAACAATGGGTAATAGCCTTGGAGGGCTGACTAACGTTATTCTTGGACGTTTCTTTCCGCTACGCGAAAAATCTCGCTGGCAGGAAAAGGCGGTGGGCTGGCTAAAACGCTATGGCGCTGCCACGCTGTTATTAAGCTGGATGCCTGTAATAGGCGATTTACTGTGTCTGCTGGCGGGATGGATGCGCATCTCCTGGGGACCGGTGCTCTTTTTTTTGTGCCTTGGCAAGGCGTTACGCTATGTTTTACTGGCATGGGTAACACTACAGGGTATGACGTGGTGGCACTAATTGGTGGAATGAATTCGCGACCTTCAATCGTCAACCATTACAATTATGCTGAGTGACAATTTTTTGACAGGCGGGAGGTCAAATTGATCCCGGACGTATCACAGGCGCTGGCCTGGCTGGAAAATCACCCTCAGGCACTGAAGGGGATTCAGCGTGGGCTTGAGCGCGAAACGCTGCGCGTAAATGCGGATGGTAGCTTAGCGACAACGGGACACCCGGAGGCGTTAGGCTCGGCGCTGACACATAAATGGATCACAACCGATTTCGCCGAAGCGCTGCTGGAGTTCATTACGCCGGTAGACGGCGATATCGATCATATGCTGGCGATCATGCGCGATGTGCATCGCTTCACCGCCCGCAACCTCGGCGACGAGCGCATGTGGCCGCTCAGCATGCCGTGCTATATCGAGCAGGGGCAGGACATCGAGCTGGCGCAGTACGGCACCTCGAATATTGGTCGGCTGAAAACGCTGTACCGTGAAGGCCTGAAAAATCGCTACGGCGCACTGATGCAGACCATCTCTGGCGTGCACTACAACTTCTCTCTGCCGATGGCGTTCTGGCAGGCGAAATGCGGTGAAACGGACAAAGAAGCGATCTCTGCGGGTTATTTCCGCCTGATCCGCAACTATTACCGTTTCGGCTGGGTTATTCCGTATCTGTTTGGCGCGTCTCCGGCGATTTGCTCCTCGTTCCTGCAGGGGAAACCGACCACGCTGCCGTTCGAGAAAACCGAGTGCGGAATGTATTACCTGCCGTACGCGACTTCCCTGCGCCTGAGCGACCTTGGCTATACCAATAAATCGCAAAGCAATCTCGGAATTACGTTTAACGATTTGCACGACTATGTGGCAGGCTTGAAGCGGGCAATTAAAACTCCGTCGGAAGAGTACGAAAAAATCGGCCTCGAAAAAGACGGCAAGCGCCTGCAAATCAACAGCAACGTATTGCAGATTGAGAACGAGCTGTATGCGCCAATTCGTCCGAAGCGCGTAACGCGCAGCGGGGAAACCCCGTCGGATGCGCTGCAGCGTGGCGGTATTGAATACATTGAAGTGCGCTCGCTGGATATCAACCCGTTCTCACCGATTGGCGTTGACGAGCAGCAGGTTCGCTTCCTCGACCTGTTTATGGTCTGGTGCGTGCTGGCGGATGCGCCGGAAATGAGCGCCGACGAGCTGCTGTGTACCCGTACCAACTGGAATCGCGTGATTCTGGAAGGGCGCAAGCCGGGCCTGACGTTAGGCATTGGCTGTGAAACGGCGCAGTTCCCGCTCGCGAAGGTGGGCAAAGATCTGTTCCAGGACCTGAAGCGCGTGGCACAGACGCTGGACAGCGTGTACGGCGGTGAAGCTTACCAGAAGGTCTGCGACGAACTGGTCGAAAGCTTTGATAACCCGGAGCTGACGTTCTCGGCGCGTATTCTGCGTTCTATGATTGAACAGGGGATTGGTGGCACGGGGCGTTCACTCTCAGCGGAGTACCGCGAGATGCTGATGCAGGAACCGTTAGAGATCCTGAGCGAAGCAGATTTTGCGGCGGAGCGCGATGCGTCCATTGTGCGTCAGAAAGAGGTCGAAGCGGCGGATACGGAGTCGTTTGAGGCGTTTCTGGCGAAACAGGCCTGAACCAAAAGAAAAAGGCCACATCGCTGTGGCCAAAATATACATCTCTGAATTCAGGGATGATGATAACAAATGCGCGTCTTTCATATACTCAGACGCGCATTGTGTAGAAGAGTTCAGTTTATTTTAAAAAAAATCACTATCGGAGGTGACGTATGCCGTTATTAGATAGCTTTACTGTCGACCATACCCGTATGGAAGCACCTGCAGTCCGCGTGGCGAAGACCATGAACACCCCGCACGGCGACACGATCACCGTTTTCGATCTGCGCTTCTGCGTGCCAAATAAGGAAGTGATGCCGGAGAAAGGCATTCACACCCTGGAGCACCTGTTCGCCGGTTTTATGCGCGACCACCTGAACGGCAACGGCGTTGAGATCATCGATATCTCTCCGATGGGCTGCCGCACCGGTTTTTACATGAGCCTGATTGGTCAGCCAGAAGAGAAGCGCGTTGCGGATGCGTGGAAAGCGGCGATGGAAGACGTGCTGAAGGTAAAAGAGCAGAACCAGATCCCCGAGCTGAACGTGTATCAGTGCGGCACCTACCAGATGCACTCTCTGGAAGAAGCGCAGGAAATTGCCCGCCATATCATCGAACGCGACGTTCGCGTAAACAGCAACGATGAGCTGGCCCTGCCAAAAGAGAAGCTCCAGGAACTGCACATCTAGTGCACCTTTTCCCTCTCCTTCAGGGAGAGGGTAGGGTGAGGGTTGTTTAGCCCATGACCACAACCACAACCTTCTCCTTTACCCACCGCCCGCTTGTTCCGTTCGCACATGATTATGCTCACGGTGCCAGCGAGCCGTGGCATCGGCACGACTGCGCGCAGCTCCTGCATAGCCTGACGGGCGTCGTGCGCGTCGATACCGTCTCCGGCTGCTGGGTGGTGCCGCCTGGCCGCGGCGTGTGGCTACCTGCGGGTACGCAGCACGCCCTGCGCATCACCGGCAACGTTGCGGCCCGCACGCTGTTTATCGATCCGCTGGCGCGCGCCGATCTTCCGGCGACCTGTCAGATCGTGCAGATCTCCCCGCTGTTGCGCGAGCTGATCCTTACCTCACTTACGCTTCCTGAATCTTACGCCCCCGGAAGCCGCGATGAACGCATCTATGAGCTGATCCTTGACGAAATTCGCATCATGCCGATACTGCCGTTTCACCTGCCTGAACCGCAAAGCGAGGCGCTACGTCACCTTTGCCAGCAGATTCGACAGGCCTCAGGCGAGAGCTGGAGCAGCGCACAGGCGGCGAAGCTGTTGAGCATGAGCGAACGGACGCTGAACCGCCATTTTCAGCAGCAGACCGGGTTAAGCTACAGCGAATGGGTGAGACGGGCGCGGCTGCTGGAAGCACTAGTGCGGCTGGCGCAGGGCCAGCCGGTGTTGCGCGTGGCGCTGGATCTGGGGTACGGCAGCCACAGCGCGTTCACGGCAATGTTTCGCCGGGTGATGGGTATCTCACCCAGCGATTACTTTAAGAACGACTGACCGCGTTAAGCAGCGCCTGAAGCGATGCGCGCGCCACGTCGCCGTCAATGCCCACGCCCCAGCTGCTGGTACCGTCCTGGAACAGGCAGCGGATATAGGCCACCGAGCGGCTGTCGCTGCGTTCACCCAGGGTATGTTCGTGATAATCCTTAATCACAAACGGCGCGTCGACCCAGCGGCTTAAGCCGTGAGCGGCGGCGGAGAGCAGCCCGTTCCCCTGGCCCTCCAGCTGGCGCGTTCCTCCCTGCGTTGCAACGATCGCCGTCAGCCGCAGCAGGCCGTCCTTCTGGCCGTCGCTGCTGTAGGACTGCAGGGCAAACTGCGGGGCCGCTACCAGCCCGTAGCGGGTACGAAACAGCTGCCACAGCGCATTCTGCGTCATCTCTTTTCCGTGGCGATCCGTTTCCTGCTGCACGTGCTGGCTAAAATCCTGCTGCAGCGCGCGGGGCAACTTCAGGCCGTGGTTTTGCTCGATAAGCCACGCGCTGCCGCTTTTTCCTGACTGGCTGTTCACGCGGATGACCGCTTCATAGGTACAGCCGATATCCTGCGGATCGACGGGCAGGTACGGCATCTCCCAGCGCTCGCCAGGCCGGCGGGCATCGAAGCCTTTCTTGATGGCATCCTGATGCGAGCCGGAGAAGGCGGTGTAGGCCAGCCGACCCGCCCACGGATGACGCGGATGGACGGGAAGCTGGTTGCAGGTTTCAACCGTTTCTACCACCCGGTGCATATCGCTGAAGTCAAGATTCGGGCTAACGCCCTGGCTGTAGAGATTCATCGCCAGCGTCACCAGGCAGACGTTGCCCGTGCGCTCGCCGTTGCCAAACAGGCATCCCTCCACGCGATCGGCTCCGGCCATCACCGCCAGCTCCGCGCTGGCGACGCCTGTCCCGCGATCGTTATGCGGATGCACGCTGATGCAGACGTCGCTGCGGCGGCTGAAGTGGCGGCAGAAATACTCGATCTGGTCGGCATAGACGTTCGGCGTACTCACTTCCACGGTGGCCGGTAAGTTGACGATCATCGGACGCGCCCCGCATGGCTGCCAGATATCCGCCACGGCTTCACAAATCTCCAGCGCAAACTCCGGCTCGGTAAAGCAGAAGGTTTCCGGCGAATACTCATACTGCCAGCGGGTGTCGGGGTTTTCTTCGCATAATTGCCGGATAAGCCGCGTGGAGCGCGTCGCCAGTTCGACTACCTGCGCCTTCTCCATGCCGAACACCAGACGGCGGAACAGCGGGGCTGTCGCATTATAGAGGTGTACGGTGGCCTGCTGAGCGCCGCGCAGGGACGCAAAGGTGCGGATGATGAGATCTTCCCGCGCCTGGGTTAACGCCTGAATGGTGACGTCATCCGGAATGCGGTTTTCTTCAATCAGCTGGCGCACAAAATTGAAGTCCGTCTGCGAGGCGGACGGAAAAGCAACCTCGATCTCCTTAAAGCCGCAGTCCAGCAGCAGCTCCCAGAACAGCAGCTTGCGCGCGCCGTCCATCGGCTCGGCCAGAGCCTGGTTACCGTCGCGCAGGTCGGTGGAGAGCCAGCGCGGCGCGCGCGTAATGCGTTGCTCCGGCCAGCGGCGGTCGGGCAGTGAAAGCGGGGGATAAGGCCGGTATTTGTCGGCGGGCGTGTTCAGCATGATGCGCTCCTGTTGTCTTTTCACTATCGTGAATCGATTTCAGGAGCGCTGCTTTATCGGAACTGACAATCGCTGTCGCGTTTTGGACAACGCGAATTAATGCGCGCCGCCGCCGCCGCTACCGGCTCCAAACGGCGGTTTGGCAAACCACACCAGCCCCAGCAGGACGATAAAGATCCCGGCCGAAATCCAGAAAATTTCGTTCGCCGAGATAATTAACCCCTGGTTGGTGATCTGCTGGGCAAGCCAGCCGGACGCCTGCTGCTCCGTCATGCCCATCCCCTCAAGCTGGCTATACATCTGCTGCGCGTTCGGGTTGAACGGGTTTACCGCTTCGGTCAGCTGGGCATGGTGCATCGATTCCCGGTTGGTCCACAGGGTAGTGGTGATCGAGGTCCCGATGGAGCCCGCCAGCGTGCGGGTAAAGTTCGACAGGCTCGATGCCGCCGCCATGCGCTCGGGCGGCAGGCCGGAAAGCGTAATGGTGGTGAGCGGCATAAAGAAGCACGCCACGGCAAAGCCCTGAATAAACTGCGGCCACGCGGAAGCGCCAAAGTCCATTCCCGGCTCGAACGTGTACGCGCGCCAGTAGAAGCACACGGCGTACATGATGAAGCTGAAGGTCACCAGCCTGCGCATATCGAGCTTATGGGCGAAGCGGCCAATAATCGGCGACAGCAGCACCGGTATTAGCCCTACCGGCGCGGACGCCAGCCCCGCCCAGGTTGCGGTATAGCCGTAAACCTCCTGCAGCAGCTGCGGCAGCAGAACGATCGCGCCGAAGTAGAGCATATAGGCGAGGCTGATACAGAGGCAGCCGATGGTGAAGTTTCGCGACTTAAATAGCGAGAGATCGACAATCGGGTTATCGTCCGTCAGCTCCCAGACAATCAGGAAGCTGATGGCAACCACGGCGACCACCGTCAGCACGATGATTTCCGTCGAGGCAAACCAGTCCAGCTCCTTACCGCGGTCGAGCATGATTTGCAGGCTGCCGATGCCGACAACCAGCAGCGCCAGCCCGATGCCGTCGATCCGCCGCTGTTCGGTCCGCGTTTCGCGGCCGCGCAATGACTGAAGCGTCATCAGCACCACCAGCGCACCGATAGGCACGTTGATGAAGAAGATCCAGCCCCAGTGGTAGTTATCGCTGATATAGCCGCCGAGGATTGGCCCGCAAATTGGCGCGACAATCACCGTCATCGACCACAGCGCGAGCGCGATGGAGCGTTTGGCGGGCGGATAGTTATTCAGCAGTAAGCTTTGCGATAGCGGAATCAGCGGACCGGCGACAATCCCCTGAATAACGCGGAAGAAGATCAGCATCGTCAGGCTGCTGGACATGCCGCACGCCCAGGAGGCAAGCACGAACAGGATCGTCGACCAGAGGAACAGCTTCACTTCGCCGACGCGCTTCGCCAGCCAGCCGGTAATCGGAATGGAGATGGCGTTCGCCACCCCGAACGAGGTAATAACCCAGGTCCCCTGGCTCAGGGATGAACCAAGGTTACCGGCGATGGTTGGGATCGCCACGTTTGCGATGGTGGAGTCCAGCACCTGCATGAATGTCGCCAGCGACAGCGCAATGGTCATAATGACCAGCTGCGCCCCCTCCAGCGGTTTTTGCGGCTTTTGCTGTTGCATAACGCTCACCTTCGGATTAACCGGCGTTTGCCTTCACGATGTCATCGATCAGCTTATTGACCGGATCGAGGCTAATTTCACGGGCGTTACTTTCATAAGCCGGCGTGCTGCGCACCTGGCTTGCGAGGATCTGGCCGTCGCGGTTGGCGGTATCCACCGTTACCAGCGTGGAAAGGCCAATTCGCAGCGGATGGTCTGCCAGCTGTTTAGGATCCAGCTCGATACGCACCGGCAAGCGCTGTACCACTTTGATCCAGTTCCCGGTGGCGTTCTGCGCGGGCAGCAGGCTGAACGCGCTGCCGGTGCCCATGTCCAGACCGACCACTTTCCCGGTGTACTTCACGTCATCACCGTAGATGTCGCTGACCACGGTCGCGGTCTGGCCGATACGCATATGCGCAAGCTGGGTCTCTTTGAAGTTCGCGTCCACCCACAGATTGTTCGCCGGAACGACGGCCATCAGCGGGGTGGTGGTGCCAATTTGCGCGCCAGGCTGCACCGAGCGGCGAGAGACGTAGCCGGTCATCGGGCTGACGATTTTCGTACGCTGCAGGGCAAGCCATGCGTTGCGCACCTCGGTCGCTGCCTGTTGCACCGCTGGCTGGTTTTCCAGAGAGGTGCCCAGCACCATCGCCTGGTTGGCGTTGTACTGCTGAATCGCCACGTCCAGCTGCGCCTGAGCGCTGGCAACCGCATCGCGGGCGTGCTGCAGCTCTTCGCGGCCAATCAGGTTGGCGGTGCCGAGAGGAACGCGACGCTTAAGGTCGCTCTGCGCCTGCGCCAGTGCGGTTTTCTGCACGTCGATGTTGGCCTGAAGCTGCTTGCTGTTGATCATCAGCTGGCGGGTCTGACGAACGCTGGAGGCCAGCTGCGTCTGTGCTTTTTCAAACGCCTGCTGGGCGTCGGTCGGATCGAGCGTGACCAGCACATCGCCTTTTTTCACAAAGTCGGTATTGTCGGCCCAGACTTTCGTCACGCTGCCCGACACCTGCGCCATGATTTGAACCTGGTTCCCTGCCACGTATGCATCGTCTGTCTCTTCAACATGACGCAATACTAAAAACCAATAGATCCCATATGCCACGGCAATAATAATAAAGAGCAAGGTCAGCAGAAGAAGGGCGCTCTTACGTTTGCCCTTCTTGTTGACCGGTTGCTGCGGGGGAGTGTTCTCCGCATTTGCGCTCATTGTTGTTCTCCACGATCTTTTTATTTTCACATCGGCTGAGCCGACCTGTTGTCAGAAAGGCCAGCAGTTTGACGTGCTGGCCTGTCAGTTTTTCTTTTCGAAATCTGGAATGTTGAGCGGATTGTCGCGTTAGCGCAGCGCCTCGAGAATGGTGCCATCTTCATCCATCTGGTCCAGACGGGTGAGCAGCTTGCGAGTAATGTGCTCAAGCTGGTCGCGCTCGGCGGTGCTGAGGGCAGACCAGAGCTGGTGCAGGCAGTTGTGCTGCGGCGGCAGCACTTCGCGCAGGAATTCGTGACCTTTTTCGGTCAGCTGCAGATGCAGGCAACGGCGATCGTTATCGCTTTCACGGCGTTCGATCCAGCCGCGCTTTTCCAGCTCGTCAGCAATACGGGTTGCATTAGTACGGGATGAACCCAGCGCGCAGCTCAGTTCCGACGGCTGAATGCTATGATTTTCCTGAGACTCCAGCGTAATCAACGCCATAAACAACGTCTCGTTAATCCCTTGAGCTTTCAGCATTTTATTACGGTTTTCCAGCAGCTTACCCTGCATGTGCATGCACAGGCGCGTCAGCAGGATTTCCTGATACGGGAAGTCCTCATGACGACTCGCGCGGAACTTAAGCATTTGTTCAATGGGCGTAAACGAACTATCCATTTTGGGCATAACCTCATTAATTACAGCCGATATAGTAACGACGGTGACAAATAATGTAAATGAATTATTTGTGCGGTTATATCCGCCAAAAGTATGTCACCGTCAGAAAGCGCCGGGTAAATCCGTGACCCGGTGAGCACAGAAAGGGTGGGGTGGGTACCCGCGAAAGAGAGGACGTGAGGACAGGGGTCTGAGCTATTCATGCCGGTAGTAAATATGTCACCCACAGTAAAATTTCTGGGATAAATGATTACCGTTACATTAACAGATGCAGGCCCCCTTTACACCCCAGGAGGCCCAAAGCAATGTAAATCTTAGTGAATTGCGTCCTGACGGTGATACCCGCGCCACCATACCAGCAGGTTCACTGCCGCCACGATAGCGCCGATAGCGCATACGCCCGTCCAGCCCGCATGCTGCCACGCGGAGGCTGAAATCAGCGAGCCCGCCGCGCCGCCGATAAAGTAGCTGGTCATGTACCCGGCGGTGAGGCGGTTACGTGCGTCCGGCTTCACGCGATAAATCACGGTCTGATTGGTGATATGCACGCCCTGCACGGTGAGGTCGAGGACCAGAATACCGACAATCAGCGCCAGCACCGAGGTATGCCCGTACCAGATCGCAGCCCATGAGAGCAGGAGCAGCACCAGCCCTGCGGAGGTGGTCATGTGAGATTTGCCCTTGTCGGCCAGTCCTCCGGCCGGACGCGCGCCCAGTGCGCCCGCCGCGCCCGCCAGCCCGAACAGGCCAATGACCCCTTCCGAATAGTTAAACGGCGGGGCCGCGAGCAGAAACGCCATCGACGTCCACAAAATGCTGAAGTTGGCGAAGGTCAGGCACCCCAGAATAGCGCGCGTGCGCAGGAGCTTATCTCTGGTGAAGAGGCTGAAAACGGAAGCGAGGAGCTGCGCATAGTTCAGGTGATTCTCCTGCTTCACTTTCGGCAGGCCGCGCCACAGCGCCAGCGCCATGACAACCATCAGCACGCTCGCCACCCAGTAAACGGTGCGCCAGCCGCCGAGGCTCGCCAGCAGACCCGCAACGGTTCGCGCCAGCAGGATGCCCAGCAGCAGGCCGCTCATGATGGTGCCGACCACTTTGCCGCGTTTTTCCGGCGAGGCCAGCGTTGCGGCGAGGGGAACCAGAATTTGCGCCACCACGGAGAACAGCCCCGTCAGCGCGGTGCCGATAATCATCATCGTTAACGACTGGCTGCTGGCGGTGATCAGCATGCCGCCTGCCGCCAGAAGCGTCATGGAGACAATAAGCATCCGGCGCTCAAACATATCGCCAAGCGGCACCAGGAACAGCAGCCCTGCCGCATAGCCGAGCTGCGCGGCGGTGACGATAAAGCCGGCGGAGCTGGCAGAAAGATCGAAGGCGCGCGCGATGGTATCAAGCAGAGGCTGCGCGTAATAGTTGCTGGCGACAGCCAGACCCGTTGCCACGGACATTAAAAGGATAAGCGCGGGGCTAAGCCCCTGAGTTGTTTTTGTCATTAGTTTCAGGAATCGTTAGTTAGGTGATTATTTTTCCGGAAACATAATAACTAATGATTGTGAATGTTGGGGGATTGTTACGTGATGGATTGTGCGGTTTAGGGGATGGTGCGGTCTGGTGCCCTCACCCTAACCCTCTCCCACAGGGAGAGGGAACGCTAACACCCTCTTCCTTGGGAGAGGGCCGGGGTGAGGGGAAAACTTACTTCTGCGCCTCAAGCGCCTCCTTCACCCAACCGTCAAACTGCTCCTGGTGGGCTTTGATCCAGCCATCCACGTGGTTTTTAATATCCGCTTCGGAGGATTTACCCGCGTGCATCATGGCGTTCTGAGCGTTGATGTCCGCCAGCGGCAGCTTCATCACGGAGAACAGCTTCGCCGCCGCCGGGTTTTTCTCGGCCCAGGCTTTGTTAGCCACAATATGCATGGTGTTCACCGGGAAGCCATAGTTCATGCCGTTCGGCAGTTTGGTGTCGATATCTTTCTGTTCGCCCGGCAGGGAGGAGAACGGTACCTGCAGCCACACCACGTCTTTGCCCGGCTTCAGCACGTCGCTCACCCAGTACGGGGTCCAGGTATAATAGATAACCGGTTTGCCCTCTTTAAAACGAGCAATGGTATCGGCCATCATCGCGGAGTAGTTACCGTGGCTCACGTCGACGGTCTTCGCCAGGTCAAAGGCCTTGTTCTGGTGGTTGATCACCGCTTCACAGCCCCAGCCCGGTGAACAGCCCATCATGTCGGCCTTGCCGTCACCGTTGGTATCGAACAGTCTGGCGATCTTCGGATCCTTCAGCTGCTCAATGTTGGTGATGTGGTACTTATCGGCGGTTTTTTTGTCGATCAGATAGCCCTGCGCTGCGCCGGTCACGAAGGTGCCTTCCCGATAGAACTTCTTGTCGCCGCCCGCGGCGGCATACATGTCGTCGTGCAGCGGCTGCCAGTTCACGGCGGTAAAGGTGGCGTCACCGGAGGCAATCGAGGTATAGCCTACGTTATAATCCACTTCGCTGGCGGTATTTACCGTATAGCCCAGCTTCTCCAGCGCGCGGCTGACGATCTGCGTCTGGAAGCTCTCTTCCGAAATGGTGCTCTGCACCGGCTGTACGGTAATGCCTTTGCCCGGCAGCTCAGCCGCAAACGTGCTGGTGGAGACAAGGGTGGCAATCGCTGTAGCAAAAAGTACGCTCTGTCGCATCGTTGTTCCTTATTTTGTAAATGGACGGGTGAGTAACCCGACAGGGCCGGTGGTATACCAGCGACGGTTGCCGCGACTGCGTGAATCACGACCGACGGCCTGGGTCAGGCGGTCAAGAATAATGGCGAGGATCACAATCCCTACGCCGCCGACGGTTGCCAGCCCCATGTCGAGGCGGCCAATGCCGCGCAGCACCATCTGGCCCAGTCCGCCAACGGCAATCATCGAGGCGATAACCACCATCGACAGCGCCAGCATCAGCGTCTGGTTAACGCCTGCCATAATGGTCGGCATCGCCAGCGGAAGCTGAACCTTAAACAGCATCTGGCGCGGGCTGGCGCCGAACGAGCGCGAAGCCTCAATCAGATCCGCCGGGACCTGGTTAATACCCAGAATGGTCAGGCGAATAATCGGCGGCAGGGCGAAGATAATGGTCACCACCACGCCCGGCACGTTACCGATGCCGAAGAGCATCACGATAGGCACCAGATAAACGAACGCCGGGGTGGTCTGCATCGCATCCAGCAGCGGACGGATAATTTTCGCGGCCCGCGGGCTACGCGCCAGCCAGATCCCCATCGGTAGCCCGATGACGATGCAGAACAGCAGGGCGGTCAGCACCAGCGCGAGGGTTATCATCGCCTGAGACCACGCGCCAATCGCGCCGATAGCGATCAGGGAAATCAGCGTGGCGACCCCCATCCCCGCGCTGCCAAACTGCCACGCGATAAGCGAGAACAGGATAATGGCCACCGGTGCAGGCATGCCCAGCATCAGCTGCTGGAAGCCGTTCAGGATGTAATCCACCGGGATGCGGATCCCCTGGAATACCGGGCGGAAGTGGGTTACCACCCAGTCGATCCCCTGCGTGACCCAGCTGTCCAGCGGGATCAGCGTTTTGTGGAACGGATCCATAATGTTGAAGTGTTCTGGCGCAGGCGCGGGTGCGCTGTTCAGCCAGTCTGCCGCGCCGCCGCCATCGGCCGGCGCTGGCGTGGAGCCCCACGCATCGGCGGATTGCGCAGCGCTGTCCGCCGCTTCAGTGGTGCCCCACGGGTTAGATTGATCGGTCATTGTTTGCCCCCTCGCGATCTAAAGCCTGCAGCAACATGCGTTTTGAGATGATGCCGACGTACTGTTGTTCCTCACCCACGACCGGCACGGCGCACGGCGCCTGGCCGACGTGAGAGAGCAGCTCGCTGAGCGGCGTCTCGGCATCCACGGCAAGCGGAGCGTCAATTAACGCCGCATCGATTCCCTGGTTTTCGCCGAGTGCGGTTTTCAGAGAGTCGATGGAAACAACGCCGACAAATTTATTGCCGCGTTCAACCAGATAGCCGTATTCACGGTCTTCGTCCTGCAGCAGCTTAAGCGCGGAGCGCGGGCCAAAACCCGGCGTTTTACGGATAATGCCGTTCGGGGTTCGGCGGGCAATATCTTTGGCGCTGAATACCTGGCTAATATCCACGCCGCGGAAGAAGGTGCGCACATAATCATTCGCCGGGTTATTGAGAATTTCATCCGGCGTGCCGACCTGCACCACTTCACCATTTTGCATAATGGCGATACGGTCGCCAATACGCATGGCTTCATCCAGATCGTGAGAAATAAAAACAATTGTGCGCTGATGTTTGGCCTGTAATTTTACCAGCTCATCCTGCATCTCGGTACGAATTAACGGATCGAGAGCCGAGAAGGCTTCATCCATTAATAATATATCCGGATTAATGGCTAATGCGCGGGCTAATCCTACGCGCTGGCGCATACCGCCGGAAAGTTCATCCGGATACGCGTGCGCATAATTCTCCAGCCCCACCTGGCGCAGCGCATCAAGGGCTTTTTCCTGACGTTCCTGAGCGGGCGTGCCGGCTAATTCCATGCCAAAGGCGGTATTATCCAGCACCGTCATATGCGGCATTAGCGCGAATGACTGAAACACCATTGCAATCTTCTTTCTGCGCACCTCGCGAAGCTCGGCGTCTGATATTCTGGCGATATCCACGCCGTCAATCAGCACCTGTCCGCGGGTGGGTTCAATCAGGCGATTGAGAAGGCGAACCATAGTGGATTTACCCGAACCGGATAATCCCATGATGACAAATATCTCGCCTTCTTCAATGGCCAGACTGGCGTCTTTAACGCCAAGCGATAGCCCGGTTTTTTCCAGAATTTGCTCTTTCGAAAGGCCTTTCTCAATATATTTGAATGCGCGCTGCGGATGCTCGCCAAATATTTTATAAAGATTTTTCACTTCTAATTTAATTGCCATGCAATAGAGAGTGTCCTGTTATTTGTTTATGTCGATATGATTACCATGGTAAATAGTTAACTGGCATTACCCTAACATACTCAGATTCTGAGACAACCCTGCACCGGCCTGAGGCCGGAATTTTGCCACAAGCGAAACGGCTGAATTTCCCATGAATAAAGGGCTGAGGGAGGTTTGAATTTTTCTGAATTTTTTGCTGCTGCATCGGGAAATTCGCCTGAATCGGTGTGATTCAGGCGAATATGACGGGTAAATTACAGTGTAGTGCCTGGTCAAATAATGGTGTGGAAATAATGGGATTTATATTTAATTAATGAACGTTACTGCCTACATTAAAAATCCCAGTCCTCGTCTTCCGTCTCCACCGCTTTGCCCATCACGTACGACGACCCGGACCCGGAGAAGAAGTCATGGTTTTCGTCGGCGTTCGGCGACAGCGCCGCCAGGATCGCCGGGTTCACCTCCGCCATTTCCGGCGGGAACAGCGCCTCGTAGCCGAGGTTCATCAGCGCTTTATTGGCGTTGTAACAGAGGAACGCCTTCACGTCCTCTTCCCAGCCGGTTCCGGCGTAGAGTTCGTCGGTATAGCGCAGCTCGTTATCGTACAGATCCATCAGCAAATCAAGGGCAAAGCCCTTCAGCTCCTCGCGCTTCGCGTCGCTGACTTTCTCCAGCCCTTTCTGGTACTTATAGCCGATATAGTATCCGTGCACCGCTTCATCCCGGATGATGAGGCGAATCAAATCGGCGGTGTTGGTGAGCTTGCCCCGGCTCGACCAGTACATTGGCAGCCAGAAGCCAGAATAGAAGAGGAACGATTCCAGGAACACGCTGGCGATCTTCTTCTTCAGCGGCTCGTCGGCCCGATAATATTCCAGCACCAGCTCCGCCTTGCGCTGCAACGACGCGCTCTCCTCGCTCCAGGCGTAGGCTGCATCAACATCTCTGGTCTGGCACAGCGTCGAGAAAATCGAGCTGTAGGATCGGGCGTGCACTGCCTCCATGAAGCTGATATTCGACATCACCGCCTCTTCGTGCGGCGTCAGCGCATCGCTCATCAGCGCGGGCGCGCCCACGGTGTTCTGAATGGTGTCCAGCAGGGTCAGGCCGGTAAAGACGCGGATCGTCAGCTGCTGCTCGGCGTGGCTGAGGGTCTGCCACGCCGCAATATCGTTGGAAAGCGGCACCTTTTCCGGCAGCCAGAAGTTGCTGGTGAGGCGGTTCCACACCTCCAGATCTTTGTCGTCCTGAATCTTGTTCCAGTTAACGGCGCTCACGCGTGACAGTTTCATCCTTTCTCCTTACAGCGCGCAGGACACGCAGCCTTCAATTTCGGTGCCTTCCAGCGCAAGCTGGCGCAGGCGAATGTAGTACAGCGTTTTGATGCCTTTCTTCCAGGCGTAAATCTGCGCTCTGTTGATATCCCGCGTGGTGGCGGTATCCGGGAAGAACAGCGTCAGCGACAGCCCCTGATCCACGTGTCGGGTTGCCTCGGCGTAGGTATCGATGATTTTTTCCGGGCCGATTTCATACGCGTCCTGATACAGCGCAAGGTTCTCATTGGTCATAAACGGGGCGGGGTAGTAGACGCGCCCGGTTTTGCCTTCCTTACGGATCTCAATTTTCGACACGATCGGGTGAATGCTCGACGTGGCGTGGTTGATGTAAGAGATCGAGCCGGTCGGCGGCACCGCCTGCAGGTTCTGGTTGTAGATGCCGTAGCGCATCACGTCGTCACGCAGCTGCAGCCACATGTCGCGCGTCGGCAGAACGATCCCCGCACGCGCGAACAGCTCGCGCACCTTTTCGGTTTTCGGCTGCCAGTCGCCTTCCAGATACTGGCTGAAATACGCCCCGCTGGCGTAGCGCGACCGCTCAAAGCCGGCGAAACGCTGGTTGCGCTCGCGCGCCAGCATCATGGACGTGTGCAGCGCGTACCAGGTGACGGTGTAGAAATAGAAGTTGGTGAAATCGAGCCCTTCCGGGCTGCCGTAGGCGATGCCCTCCCGCGCCAGATAGCCGTGCAGGTTCATCTGCCCGAGGCCGATGGCGTGCGACGCGGCGTTGCCTGCCTCAATGGACGGCACGCTGCGGATGTGGCTCATGTCCGAGACCGCCGTCAGCCCGCGAACGGCGGTCTCCACCGTGCGGCCAAAATCGGGAGAATCCATGGTGTGGGCAATATTCAGCGACCCGAGGTTACAGGAGATATCTTTGCCGATGTCGGCGTAGTCCAGATTCTCGTCATAGGTGGAGGCGCTGTTGACCTGCAAAATCTCCGAACACAGGTTGCTCATGTTGATGCGCCCGGCAATCGGATTCGCGCGATTCACCGTGTCCTCGTACATGATGTACGGATAGCCGGATTCAAACTGAATTTCAGCCAGCGTCTGGAAGAAATCCCGGGCGTTGATGTATTTTTTGCGAATGCGATCGTCGGCAACCAGCTCGTCGTACAGCTCGCTTATCGCCACGTCGCCAAACGCTTTGCCGTAAATTCGCTCAACGTCATACGGCGAAAACAGCGCCATGTCGGCATTCTCTTTGGCGAGCGTAAAGGTGATATCCGGGATTACTACGCCAAGCGACAGGGTTTTGATGCGGATTTTTTCGTCGGCGTTTTCGCGTTTGGTATCCAGAAACCGCAGGATGTCCGGGTGGTGGGCGTGAAGATAAACGGCGCCAGCGCCCTGGCGCGCGCCAAGCTGGTTGGCATAAGAGAAGGCGTCTTCCAGCATCTTCATCACCGGGATCACGCCCGAGGACTGGTTTTCGATGCGCTTGATCGGCGCGCCCGCTTCACGCAGGTTCGAAAGCAAAAACGCCACGCCGCCGCCGCGCTTGGAAAGCTGCAGCGCCGAGTTCACCGCGCGGCCAATCGACTCCATATTGTCTTCAATACGCAGCAGGAAGCAGGAGACCAGCTCACCGCGCTGGGCTTTACCGCCGTTGAGGAAGGTGGGCGTGGCGGGCTGGAAGCGGCCGGAGAGCATCTCTTCCGTCAGCCTTTCGGCCAGCGCTTCATCGCCCTGCGCCAGCGTCAGCGCCACCATGACCACGCGATCTTCAAAGCTTTCCAGATAGCGCTTGCCGTCGAAGGTTTTCAGGGTGTAGCTGGTGTAATACTTCCACGCGCCGAGAAACGTCTGGAAGCGAAAGCCGCTGGCGTGAGCGCGCTCAAACAGCGCCACCACGAAGGGGCGGTCGTAGCGGGTTAACACCCGTTCCTCGTAATAACCCTCTTTAACCAGATAGTCGAGACGCTCCTGCTGGCTGCCGAAGGTCACGCTGTTCGGGCGGACGTGGGCGGCGATAAAGGCGTCTACCGCCTCACGATCTTTACCAAACTGAATGCGTCCCTCACGGTCATAGAGGTTGAGCATCGCGTTCAGCGCGTGGTAATCCGGTGTCGCCTGAATCACGCGTTCTGCGGTTGTCGTTGCCAAAATTCGTTTACTCCTTTACGCACGTTCTCTACGTCCTGCTGTGTCCCCATTAGTTCAAAACGATAGAGATACGGCACGCCGCATTTTTGAGAGATGACATCCCCGGCGCGGGCAAAGGCCTCGCCGAAGTTGCGATTGCCCGCCGCGATCACGCCGCGAATCAGCCGTCGGTTATGGGGATCGTTAAGAAAGCGGATCACCTGACGGGGAACGGCTCCCGCCGTGCCGCCGCCGCCGTAGCTGGGCACCACCAGGATGTAAGGTTCGTCTACCCGAATACGCTCCCGCTCGTTCAGCGGAATGCGCACCGCAGGCAGCCCGAGGCGCTCCATAAACCGAAGCGTGTTTTCCGAGCTGCTGGAAAAGTAGACCAGCCCGCTCATGCACGCGTGGCCTGAGCGCTCAGGCGATTGATCATGTCCGGGCGAAAGCCGGACCAGCTGGTGTCACCGGCAACCACGACCGGAAGCTGACGGAAGCCCTGCGCCCGCAGGACCTCGGCCGCATCGGGCACCTGATCGAGATTGACCATCTCAAAGGCTACGCCGCGGCTCTCCATTGCACGCTTCGTGGCGTGGCACTGAACACAATTGTTACGAGTGTAAATAATAATGCTCATGATTCGTATTTCCATTTAGAATGAGAAATCGGCGCGAGTAAACGCGTCATGTCGTGTGTGTCTTGCTTAAGGAAATACTAGATGTAGTTGAGATAAGATTCAACCATACAAGATATGGGAAAATCAGATTGATGTTGCCCCAATGATGAGCACAGCGGGGAAGGGCGTGCTGCGCGGGTTTTTCAGGCTTTCAGGCAAAGAAAAGCCCCGGCGCCAGGGGCGACCGGGGCCGATAGCTCACGCTTACTTACGCAGGCTGAGCAGGGCGCCGACAAAAATACCCACCGCCGCGACCGTGCCCAGCGTACAGAGCGGTTTCTCACGCACAAAGGTCGTGGCGCAACTGGCCATGTCGCAGGCGGCCTGCGTGGTGCGTGAACGGCCGTTCATCCGTGCCCGCGTTTCACGCAGAAGAGACTGAGCCTTACGTTTCGCGGCATCTGCTTCATCCTTCGCATCAGAGCCCCAGGATTTGAGCACCGCTTCCAGCGTGTCCGCTAATTGGCTGACATCGTTACGAATATCCTGAGTGTCGTCGTTAATATCGTTTCGGTTCGGTCTGTTAAACATACGATCCTCCATAATTTTGTGTTCCCGTTTAGTTTAGTTCAGAAATGTAATATCTGAAGCGAGTCACGGCTTATCGGGCAGTTTATGGAATATTCTGAAAGCCCTGCTAATGCTGAATACTGTAAGGTTGCCGGGCAGGAATGATAACGAGGAAGAGATATGTATTTACGACCCGATGAAGTGGCGCGCGTTCTTGAAAAAGAAGGTTTCACCATGGATGAGGTAACATCAAAAGCGTACGGATATCGCCGTGGCGAGAATTATGTTTACGTTAACCGTGAAGCACGAATGGGGCGTACCGCTCTCATTATTCACCCGACACTGAAAGACAGAAGCCTGTCATTTGCTGAGCCTGCCTCGGATATTAAAACCTGCGATCATTATCAGCAATTTCCGCTCTATTTAGGCGGCGAGACGCATGAGCATTATGGTATTCCGCACGGTTTCAGCTCGCGTATGGCGCTGGAGCGGTTCCTGAAAGGACTGTTTGGCGACGTACAGTAATTTTGCGACTGGCATGAGCCAGTCGCCTCACCTTACGCTTTCGCCTGGCTGTAGGGGCTGACCTTAAACAGGCGGCGGCAGTAGTCAAGAAAGTAGCCGTACACCGCACCCATCAGCATTGAAACCACGATATTTGAACTCACCGCGGCGGCGATTTGATGCCAGTCTGCGCCTACCGTCAGCAAAATAACCACGTACACCGGGGACTGGAACGTTACGTAAGCCAGCACGTCGGCCAGGTTTTTTATCCAGCCAGCCGGGCTAATACGCCGGGCGAAACGCATAACCGCGTCGCGATATAAACCGTACGGCCAGGCAATCATGATATTTACCGGGATGGCGACCAGGCGCGACGAGAGAGACTGCTCAAAGGACATTCCCGACAGGAAAATTTCAATCAGCATGTTCACGACGGAACAGTAGACTACCATCGCGAAAGTATCCGCTACCGCATGGCGCAGGCGAGACTGCGGTGAGAACATGTCTGAACTCCTCGAACAGAACAAAAAAGTGGCATTTTACCCGCGGCGATTAGTGCTTTAGGTTGGTTTGTTTTGAGTGTATAGCGTATCTCTCTGGCTTTTAACTAACAAGTAGTGATTTATCTTTATTTCGTGGCGCTTTGTCCACAAAATTCTCTAAAGATGCCTGTTTTTTGCGCGCTTCGTTATTTTCTTTCCCTTGCGCTTGTTTGTGTTTATAAAACAGAAAGTTACGATGGTTAAGGCAGCGTAAAAAAACCTATGCCACGGTGGCGAATGGGCTAATTTGCAGGCGGGTTTAAACAGGGCCTGTCGGTCAGAGGGAGAACGGTATATTCCGCAATAAAAGGGCAGATATTTCGGGATTATATTAACCGGATATTTAAATCCATTTACAATAATGTCAAAACGCGCGGGTGGGTAGATATCAGCGCAAAAATCAATTATTCTGTTGCCTGATTTATGTTATACACACGAAGAAAGGTTTCTCATTATTATGGCTTTAACGTTACAGAATCTTAATAATATCCGCACCCTCCGGGCGCTGGCGCGTGAATTATCCCTGGATGTTCTGGAAGAAGTGCTGGAAAAATTCCGGATTGTCACTGAAGAAAAACGCAGCGAGCAGGCTGAATTAGAGCGTCAACGCGCTGAACAGCAGGATAAAATTAATGCTCTGCTGGAACTGATGAAAGCTGATGGTATTTCTCCGAGCGATCTGCTGGGCGGTGAGCTGGCTCACGCGGGTCAACCGGCTAAAAAACGTAAAGCGCGTGCGGCGAAATATCGTTTTATTGACGCTAACGGTGAAGAGAAAACGTGGACCGGTCAGGGGCGTACGCCGAAGCCAATTGCAAACGCGCTGGCAAACGGAAAAACGCTGGACGATTTCCTGATCTGAGTATCATCCGGGCGGTATATTCCGCCCGGCTATCGACCTAGCAGACGCCAAAGTCACCCTCTTCGGTGTACAGAACAACGTCTGCCGCTTTCAGGTTATATTTCTCGCCCTGTTCGTTGCTGGCCTGCACGGCCACAATGCTTTCGCCATTTACCTCGAGCACCTTCAGTTTCGGACCACCCTGACGCGGTTGGACATAATCGCCGACAGAAAACATAGCACCTCCTCATCGTTATAACGATCTTCACCATAGCCCACGTCCGAAGCGGGGTACAGTCTAATCTGTCGGGTACTGCTTACGAGGTACCACGGTTCCACGGCATCACCTTCAGCAGCCGCGCCATGCCGCAGAAGCCCGTTACGCCGGCGAACAGCAGCCCGGCACCCACGAAACCGCTCAGCAGGAAGAAGAGGCTGGAGATGCCATATCCCAGCACCACGCCGCAGAGGATCAGCAGCCCGGCGGCGATCTGCACCTGACGCATCAGCGGCAGCGGCTGGGTTTTGTCTTCAACGGTCAGCAGACCGGCCTGTTTCCAGCCCTGAATACCCCCCTCAACCACGAAGGCCTGAGCGGGCGACGCCGCCTGCGCAAGCCGTGCGGCATGGTTAGCCGTTCGGGCCCCGGACTGACAGTGGAAGATTACCGTTTCACCAGGCGCGGCGTTTAGCCTGCCGGACAGGGAGTCCAGCGGTAAAGAGCGCGCAGCCGGAATATGCTCGCGGGCATATTCGTCGGCGTCGCGAATATCAATCAGCCTTGCGCCCTCAGCGATAAGCGCGTTTGCCTGCTGCGGCGAAATAAGAGGAAGAGACATATCAGCTCCTTACGGACAATAGAGGGATTTCAGGGTGCTTATCAGCTGGTGCACCGCATCGTTTTTGATGGAATACAGGATGCGCTGGGCTTCACGGGTGCTGTCGATAAGCCCCTCTTCACGCATGCGCGCCAGATGCTGAGAGGTGGCGGAGGGGCTTAGCCCCGTTGCGCGAGCCAGATCGCCCGCGCTGGTTCCGGGCGCGCCGCAGAGCGTGCACAGGATCAGCAGCCTGCGCGGGTTGCTCATGGCTTTCAGTAGCGTGGCGGCCTGTCCGGCGCTGGCCTGAAGTTGTTCGAGTTCGGTCATGGTTGTTTAGTATTTGCTTAATTAAGTAAATGCTAAACTAATGGCGTCCGTTAAGCCAGTGTCAAAAGCGTAAAAGAGGGTAAAAGGGTAATAAGAAGATGGCGATGACGGGTAAACTGGCTACGCTTAGAGAAGTGTCTTTTATAATTTTCAATTGGTTAGCTTGCACGGAGTCTTTATGGGTTTTTGGCGTGTTGTTTTTACGATTATTCTCCCGCCGCTGGGCGTACTGCTTGGCAAGGGACTGGGCTGGGCGTTTATCCTGAACATCCTTCTGACCATTCTGGGTTACTTCCCGGGTCTTATCCACGCGTTCTGGGTTCAGACCAAAAGCTAAGTACGCCAGAGTAGGTCACCGTAGATCCTGGTCAGCACGCCCTCCGGGCCAAACTGCTGTTTGATCCAGCGCGTGACCTGCCCGGTCGCCGCATGCTGCGTGGCGAGCAGCATGCGGGAATCCTGGCGAGGGTTATTAATCCGCCGCGTTACCAGCAGGCCGTCTTCCACCGCCTCACGCGTCATATACTCCGGTAAAAATCCAATCCCTTCCCCCAGGATCTGACACTGGCATTTGGTGTTGAAGTCCGGCACGAGAATTGCCTCCTGCCCGTGAAGCAGCCAGCCGACCTTCTTGTTGATGGTATGCGCGGTATCCTCAACCATGATGTTGGGATACAGGCGCAGCTGGCTTTCGGAAATCGGCTCCGGGGCGAAGGCCAGCGGATGCGTCGGGGCGATGGCAAATACCCAGCGGATCGCCCCAATCTCGGTGTAATCGATGCCGCCGCCGTCAAGCAGCGTATCCGGCGCGCCAATGGCGATATTGGCCTGATTATTAATGATCGAATCCCAGACGCCGTTATACACCTCGGTCGTCACCGTGATCTGGCAGGTGGGGAACTGTTTTTTCAGCACCTGAAGCAGCCTCGCGGTATGGCGCGGCGTATACAAAAGCTGATTAATGCAGATGCGCACTCTCGCCTCAATGCCCTGTGAAATGGTATCAATCCCGCGCTTGATGGCGTGGAAGTCATTCAGCAGGTCGGTGGCCTTACGGTAAAAGTAAAAGCCGGATTCTGTCAGCTCAATGCTGCGCGTGTTGCGTACAAACAGCACCACGTCCAGCCCGGTCTCCATGCGTTTAATGGTGTAACTGATGGCGGACGTCGTCACGCCAAGCTCGGCGGCGGCTTTGCTAAAGCTGCCAAAACGAGCCGCGGTGGTGAAGGCCAGCAGATTCTCTTCGGTAAAGATGGAATTCATATTACGGCTCCCGGTTACCATCAGTTTTGAACATATTTTAACAACGCCGTTACATCACATTTGAAGCCGGTCACAGTTCTGACTATTTGCGCAGGGCCGCGCCATGTAAGGCTTTTTTAGCCATAAGGATATTGCAGCCTGCGGCGCTAAAAAGCGGCAAACCATAAGAAAAAGGTTGCACAGACGCACGTTTTGGCCGGACTGTTGAATCTACCTCAACAATGAATTGCGTGTCGATGAATCATTTTTAAGCGGATTCTTTTATGAACAGGCTGTTGCTATTCTCAGGTCATCAGAGGTTAACATTGGGAGTCAGAATATGTCTGCAAACGCACTGGTGACGGAATTTCTGCTGGCGGCAGAAGAGGGCAATATCGACGCGCTAAAAGCCTGCCTGGATAATGGCGTGGATATTAACGCCACCAGCCGCCAGAAAAGAACCGCCATTATTATTGCCAGCCTTAAAAAGCATTACGCCTGTGTGGAGTTTTTAATTGCCGCCGGCGCGGATATTGATAAACAGGACCAGACCTGTTTTAACCCCTTCCTGATTAGCTGCCTGACCAATGATTTAACCCTGCTGCGCATTGTCCTTCCGGCGAATCCGGATCTCGACCGCCTGACGCGCTTCGGCGGCGTGGGCATTACGCCTGCCAGTGAAAAAGGGCATGTTGAAATCGTGCGTGAGCTGTTGGAAAAAACCGACATCAACGTCAACCACACCAATTTTGTGGGCTGGACGCCGCTGCTGGAGGCCATTGTGCTAAACGACGGCGGCGCGAAGCAGCAGGAGATTGTGAAGCTGCTGCTGGATCACGGCGCGAACCCGCACATGACCGATAAATACGGTAAAACCCCGCTCGAACTGGCGCGGGAAAAAGGCTTCGATGCGATAGCCGAACTGCTGCTGGCGGCGGGCGCATAACGCACTCGGCCAGCCCTTTCCGGCTGGCCATTCATCACAAACGCATTTTAACCGACGCGCATTTTGCGCGACGGCGGCCCCCTTTTATCCTCAAACAGGTGAAAATAATGCCAACCAAAATCGTTATAAAAAAGAATACGTATTTCGATTCGGTTTCCTTAATGTCGGTTTCCACCAAAGCCAATAAATTGCCGGGCGTCGAGCAGGCATTTGTGGCCATGGCGACGGAAATGAACAAAGGCGTATTAAAAAATCTCGGGCTGTTAACGCCGGAATTAGCGGACGCGAAAAACGGCGACCTGATGATCGTCATTAAGGGTGAGGCGGCGAATGACGAAACGCTGGCTGAAATAGAAGCCCTGTTTACCCGCAAAGCGTCCGGCGGCTCGCATGAGGCACGCTACGCCACGGTGGCCAGCGCCAAAACCCACCGTCCTGACGCAAACCTCGCGGTCATTTCAGTGAACGGCACCTTCGCCGCCCGCGAGGCGCGCCAGGCGCTGGACAACGATCTTAACGTGATGCTGTTTTCCGATAACGTCTCGCTCGACGACGAGCTGGCGCTGAAGCAGCTCGCGCATGAGAAGGGGCTGTTGATGATGGGGCCGGACTGCGGCACCGCCATTATCAACGGGGCGGGGCTGTGCTTCGCCAACGCGGTGCGCCGCGGGCCGATTGGGATTGTCGGCGCCTCGGGCACCGGCAGCCAGGAGCTGAGCGTGCGCATCCACGAGTTCGGCGGCGGCGTATCGCAGCTGATCGGCACCGGCGGGCGCGACCTCAGCGAGAAGATCGGCGGCCTGATGATGCTCGACGCCATCGATATGCTGGAGGCGGACGAGGGCACGCGAGTGATTGCCCTGATCTCCAAGCCGCCAGCTCCGGCGGTGGCTGAAAAAGTGCTGGCCCGCGCGCGCGCCTGCCGCAAGCCTGTGGTTGTGTGCTTCCTCGGGCGCAGCGAACCGCCCGCCGACGAAGACGGCCTGCAGTTTGCGCGCGGCACCAAAGAGGCGGCCCTGAAGGCCGTGCTGCTCACCGGCATCAAAAAAGAGTCCCTTGACCTGCATCCGCTCAACTGGCCGCTGGTTGAAGAGGTGCGCGCCCGCCTGACGCCGCAGCAGAAGTACATTCGCGGCCTGTTCTGCGGCGGCACCCTGTGCGACGAAGCGATGTTCGCGGCGCTTGCGAAATTCGACGACGTCTGGAGCAACATCCAGCCCGATCCGGCCAGGCGCCTGAAGGACATCAGCGTCAGCCAGGCCCACACCTTCCTCGACTTTGGTGACGACGACTTCACCAACGGCAAACCGCACCCGATGATCGACCCGACCAACCGCATCAGCCGCCTGCTGCAGGAGGCGCGCGACCCGCAGGTGGGCGTCATCGTGATGGACTTCGTGCTCGGCTTTGGCGCACATGAGGATCCGGTGGGGGTAATGCTCGACGCCATCAAAGAGGCGCAGGCGATCGCACAGGCCGATAACCGTCCGCTGGCGATCCTCGGCTACGTCCTGGGGACCGACCAGGATCCCCAGTCGCTGGCGCAGCAGTGCCAGATGCTGACCGATGCCGGCGTGATCTGGGCCAGCAGCAGCACCAATACCGGATTACTGGCTCGCGAATTTGTCTGCAAAGGGGAGAAAGCATAATGACGACCTTATTTAACCAGCCGCTGAACGTGATTAACGTGGGTATTGCAATGTTCAGCGACGATCTCAAAAAGCAGCACGTTCCCGTGACGCAGCTCGACTGGACGCCGCCGGGGCAGGGCAACATGCAGGTCGTCGGGGCGCTCGACCAGCTGGCAGAGAAACCGCTGGCGGAAAAAATTGCCGCCGCTAACGGGGTCGCGCTTGAGCGCATCATCCAGTCTCATCCGGTGCTGGTGGGCTTCGACCAGGCGATTAACGTTGTGCCTGGGATGACCCGCACCACCATCCTACACGCCGGTCCGCCCGTCGCCTGGGAAAACATGTGCGGCGCAATGAAGGGCGCGGTTACCGGCGCGCTGGTGTTCGAAGGGCTGGCGACGGATCTGGAGGACGCCGCAAGGCTGGCGGCTTCAGGCGACATCACCTTCTCGCCGTGCCACGAGCACGACTGCGTGGGCTCCATGGCGGGCGTCACCTCCGCGTCGATGTTTATGCACATCGTTGAGAACAAAACCTACGGCAACCGGGCGTTCACCAACCTCAGCGAGCAGATGGCGAAGATCCTGCGCATGGGCGCCAACGACCAGAGCGTTATCGACCGTCTGAACTGGATGCGCGACGTGCTCGGGCCGATGCTGCGCGACGCGATGAAGATTATCGGCGAAATCGACCTGCGCCTGATGCTGGCGCAGGCGCTGCACATGGGTGACGAATGCCACAACCGCAACAACGCGGGCACCACGCTGCTGATCCAGGCGCTGACGCCGGGGCTGATCCAGGCGGGCTATCCGGTGGCGCAGCAGCGCGAGGTGTTTGAGTTTGTCGCCAGCAGCGACTACTTCTCCGGCCCGACGTGGATGGCGATGTGTAAGGCCGCGCTGGATGCCGCCCACGGCATCGAGTACAGCACCGTCGTCACCACCATGGCGCGCAACGGCTACGAGTTCGGCCTGCGCGTTTCCGGCCTGCCGGGACAGTGGTTCACCGGCCCGGCGCAGCAGGTGATTGGGCCCATGTTCGCAGGCTACAGGCCGGAAGACTCCGGTCTGGACATCGGCGACAGCGCCATCACCGAAACCTACGGCATCGGCGGCTTCGCGATGGCGACGGCGCCGGCGATCGTTGCGCTGGTGGGCGGCACGGTGGAGGAAGCCATCGACTTCTCCCGCCAGATGCGCGAAATCACCCTCGGTGAAAACCCGAACGTCACCATTCCGCTGCTGTCGTTTATGGGCATTCCGACCGCCATCGACATCACCAGAGTGGCGGGGAGCGGCATTCTGCCGGTGATCAACACCGCCATTGCCCACAGGGACGCCGGGATCGGCATGATTGGGGCGGGCATAGTGCATCCGCCGTTTAGCTGTTTTGAAAAGGCGCTGTTGACCTTCCGCGATCGCTACTTTTTATAAGGCATGCATCCATGAAAAACATGAAGCTGGAGTGGAAAAGAGGTGACTGGGCGGCATATTTCGGGTTGATGACCAACAACCTGACCAATTTGCTGACCATGATGGGGTTGCTCATTTTTGTCGTCGGCATCCCGAAGGAGATTGTTTATGGACGCATCGCGCCGGCCTTCGGGCTGGCGGTGCTGGTGGCGAGCGTGTGCTACGCGTGGTTTGGCCTGCAGATGGCGCGCGCCACCGGACGAACGGACGTCACCGCGCTGCCGTCCGGCCCGAGCGCACCCTCGATTTTTACCGTGACCTTTCTGGTTCTGATGCCCGTCTACCAGCAAACCGGTGATGCGGATTTTGCTATCCAGATAGGCCTGGTGTGGTGCTTCGTGGAGGCGATGATCCTCGCGGGCGGTTCGTTCCTGGGGGAAACCATCCGCAGGATGATCCCGCGCACGGTGCTGCTGTCGTGCCTGTCCGGGCTTGGCCTGCTGCTGCTGGCGATGAACCCGATGCTTCAGGCGTTCGAGGCGCCCACCGTATCGTTCATCGTGCTGCTGCTGATCTTCATTAACTGGTTCGGTAAAAAGCCAATCTTTGCCCGCATCCCTACCGGCCTGCTGCTGCTGATTGCCGGTACGGCATTAGCATGGATCTCCGGCCTGCAAAGCCCAGATGCCATTAAAGCGTCCATGTCATCCTTCGGCTTTAACCCGCCGGAAGTCCACGTGGACAGCTTTATGCAGGGCCTGCCGCACGCGCTGCCGTACCTGGCGTCCGCCGTACCGCTGGGGCTGGCGAACTATATCTTTGACCTTGAGAACATTGAAAGCGCCCACGCGGCGGGGGATGAGTACCCGACCCGCAAGGTGATGCTGGCAAACGGCCTGGCTTCCATGCTCGGCTGCCTGATGGGCAACCCGTTCCCGGTCACGGTCTACGTCGGCCATCCCGGCTGGAAAGCGATGGGGGCCAGCATCGGCTACACGCTGGCCTCCGGCGTGACCATGTTCATCGTGCCGCTGTTCGGGCTGGGGGCGTTTATGCTCGCCATCATTCCGATGACCGCCATCGTGCCGATTCTGGTGTTTATCGGCGTCGTCACCGCCAACCAGGTGGTGCGGGAAACGCCCAAAGTGGAGGTTCCGGTCATCTTCATCTGCCTGTTCCCGTGGATCGCCAACTGGGCGCTGACCATGATGAACAGCGTGATGGGCGCGGCGGGCACCAGCGCGGCGAAAATCGGCACCGACGTGCTGCACAGCAAAGGGATCTACTACGAGGGGCTGATGCATCTCGGCAACGGCGCGCCGCTCGCCAGCATGCTCTGGGGCTGTATCGCCATCTTCGCCATTATCAACAAACCGCTGCGCGGGGCCGTTGCCGCCGCCGGCGGGGCGCTGCTGGCGCTGTTTGGCGTGATCCACGCGCCGGTGGTGGGCTTTGCGCAGGGCAGCTCGCTGATGTTCGTCACGGCCTACCTGATGATGGGCGGCATGTTTGTGGTGAAGCATTTTCTCGACAGCCGGGAAGCGGCGAGCGCTGCGGCACCGGTTTCTGAATCCTAAAACAATGCCCCTCACCCCTGCCCTCTCCCCAAAGGGGAGAGGGTTAGGGTGAGGGGAACATACCGCACCATGGTGAAGGAAAACGTATGAAAGAGCTTATGGTCGTCGCCATTGGCGGCAACAGCATTATCAAAGACAACGCCAGCCAGTCGGTTGAACATCAGGCGCAGGCGGTCAAGGCGGTGGCAGAGTCGGTGCTTGAGATGCTGGCCTCGGACTATGACATCGTGCTCACCCACGGCAACGGCCCGCAGGTGGGGCTGGATCTGCGCCGCGCCGAGATCGCCCACGAGCGGGAAGGGCTGCCGCTGACCCCGCTGGCGAACTGCGTCGCGGACACCCAGGGCGGTATTGGCTACCTGATCCAGCAGGCGCTCAACAACCGCCTGGCGGCGCGCGGGGAGCAAAAAGCGGTCACGGTCGTCACGCAGGTGGAGGTGGACAAAAACGATCCTGGCTTCACGCACCCGACAAAGCCGATCGGCGCGTTCTTCAGCGAGGCGCAGCGCGATGAACTGCAGCAGGCGCATCCGGACTGGCGCTTCGTCGAGGATTCCGGCCGTGGCTATCGCCGCGTGGTGGCCTCGCCCCAGCCGCTGCGCATTGTCGAAGCCGATGCCATCAAGGCCCTCACGCAAAAAGGCTTTGTGGTGATCGGCGCGGGCGGTGGGGGCATTCCCGTGGTGCGTGGCGAACAGGGCGACTACCGGAGCGTTGACGCGGTGATTGATAAAGATCTCTCCACCGCGCTGCTGGCACGGGAGATCCGCGCCGACGTGCTGGTGATTACTACCGGGGTTGAAAAAGTGTGCATCAACTTCGGCAAGCCGAACCAGCAGGCGCTGGACGCGGTGAGCGTGGCGCAGATGACGCGTTACAAAGAAGAGGGCCACTTCCCGGCGGGCAGCATGCTGCCCAAAATCGTCGCCTCGCTGGAATTTTTACACCACGGCGGCAGGCGCGTGATTATCACCTCGCCGGACCGCCTGCCCGCCGCGCTGCGCGGGGAAACCGGTACCCATATCGTTAACGAAGGAAGATAAGATGAGTGAAAACAAAAGCCGCCGCGAGTTTATCAGCCAGAGCGGCAAAATGGTCACCGCCTGCGCGCTGTTTGGCGCGACCGGCTCCGTCGCGTATGCTGCCGACTCCGCAAAACCAGCCTGCGAGACCGGCAAACCGATGAACATCACCGCGAAACATTACTACCTGGACAACGTGCTGCTGGAGGCCGGGTTTAACGTCGACGGCGGCGTGGCGACGAGCACCCGCACCGAGCTGAAAACGCTGGAGATTAAGGACGGAAAAATTGTCGCCCTGCGCGATAACAACGGTCACGCGGACGCCGCGCTGCCGCACTATGACGCGGGCGGCAAGCTGATGCTCCCGGCGATGCGCGATATGCACATCCATCTGGATAAAACCTTCTACGGCGGCCCGTGGCGGTCGCTTAACCGCCCGGCGGGCACCACCATTCAGGACATGATCCGCCTTGAGCAAAAGCTGCTCCCGGAGCTACAGCCCTACACGCAGGAGCGTGCGGAGGCGCTTATCGACCTGATCCAGTCGAAAGGTTCAACCGTCGCCCGCAGCCACTGCAACATTGAGCCGGTTTCCGGCCTGAAGAACCTGGAAAATTTGCAGGCGGTGCTGGCGCGCCGCAGGCCCGGGTTTGACTGCGAGATCGTGGCGTTTCCGCAGCACGGCCTGCTGCTGTCAAACTCTGAAAAGCTGATGCGCGACGCGATGCAGGCCGGAGCGCACTACGTGGGCGGGCTCGATCCGACGAACGTCGACGGCGCGATGGAGAAATCCCTCGACCTGATGTTCCAGATTGCGCTGGACTACGACAAAGGGGTGGATATTCACCTGCACGAAACCAGCCCGGCGGGCGTGGCGGCGGTAAATTACATGGTGGAAACCGTGGAGAAAACGCCGGAACTGAAGGGCAAGCTGACCATCAGCCACGCCTTCGCGCTGGCGACGCTCAACGAGCAGCAGGTGGATGAGATCGCCACCCGCATGGCGGCGCAGCAGGTGACTATCGCCTCCACCGTGCCGATTGGCACCCTGCACATGCCGCTGAAGCAGCTGCGCGATAAGGGCGTGTTTGTCATGACCGGCACCGACAGCGTGATTGACCACTGGTCGCCGTACGGCCTGGGGGACATGCTGGAGAAAGCCAATCTGTACGCCCAGCTCTACGTTCGCCCGAACGAGCAGACGCTTTCCCGCGCGCTCGGTATTGCTACCGGCGACGTCCTGCCGCTGAACGATAAAGGCGAGCGCGTATGGCCTAAAGCGCAGGACGACGCCAGCTTTGTGCTGGTGGATGCCTCCTGTTCCGCCGAGGCCGTGGCGCGTATTTCACCGCGTACCGCGACGTTCCATAAGGGCAACCTTGTCTGGGGCGTTGTGGGTTGACGTGCATTTCTCCCTCTCCCTGTGGGAGAGGGGTGGGGTGAGGGCATCAGGCCGCACTTTGCAGGTCGGGTAAGGCGAAGCCGCCACCCGACCTACAGGTGATACCCCGACAGCCGCAGCTCCCGGTCAATCCACTCGACAAACTGCTGGATCTTCCACGCGCGTTCATGCATGTGCGGCATCACCAGATGGTGTGCATTAATGGCGATCCCCATCTCGTCCGGCAGCACCTGCACCAGCGAGCCATCCTTCAGGTGATCGGTTGCCATCATTTTGCTCTCCAGAATAAACCCCAGCCCCATGCGCGCCGCTTCAAAGCTCATATAGGAGCGGTCGAAGCTCAGGCTGAAGCTGAGCCAGGGACTGTCGATATTGTGCCAGGCAAACCATTTTTCCCAGTTTACCAAGGTACTGGTGGACGAGATGAGCGACTGCTGCAGCAGATCGGCGGGCGTACTGAGGGGATGTTTCTCCGCGTAGTCCGGCGAGGCCAGCACCACCAGCGTGTCGTTTTTAATGGTCATCACCCGGTAAGCATCCCAGTCAGGAATGCCGTGGCGGATATCAATGTCGATATTGTCTCTGGCGAACTGCAGGTTTTCATAGGAGCAGGTGAGATTGATGGTGATATCGGGATATTCGGCGCGGAACTTGCCCAGGCGGCGCAACAGCCATGACAGCCCGAAGGTGGGGGAGGAGTGCACGCGAAGCACGGCGTTATCTTTCTCTTTGACGATCCGGTCGGTGGCGCGCCCGATGGCGCTCATCGCCGCCGAGACCTCCCGCAGATATTTTTCTCCCGTCGGGGTGAGCTGAACCCCTTTGCCGCTGCGGATGAACAATTTCTTGCCCATCCACGACTCCAGCGACGCGATCTGATGGCTGACCGCAGACGGGGTGACGTTGAGCTGCTCCGCCGCCTGATGAATGCTCAATGCGTTTGCAACGGCAATGAACGCCTGCAAATTTCTGAGCGAGGGCAACGATAACGTCTGGCGATCCTGCGCGGGCATAGCCTGCTCCTGTCATGTTTAATGATAAAAAACATAACATTGAGAAGACGTGCGGGCAATTTTATGCCGATGTTATTTTTTTGAGCTGTATCGCGAATCAAATTTATCTCAGCAATAAATGAGGTTTATTGAATGGTGTTTCATTCATGAGCCGATATATTGACGTTGAACGCAAAACTAAAACGACTCACGTTGTTCGAATAATGAGGTAAGTTATGTCTCGTATAGAACAAGCTGTCCCCTACATAAATGCTAAAAAAACCAATTACCGTTTCGTTGTGCTGGCATTAATTTTTATTGTTTATGCCATTAACTATGCCGACCGAACAAATATTGGTGCGGTCCTGCCGTTTATCATTGATGAATTTCATATTAATAATTTCGAAGCCGGTGCCATCGCCAGCATGTTCTTTTTGGGATACGCCCTGAGCCAAATTCCGGCGGGCTTTTTTATCGCCAAAAAGGGTATTCGCGGCATGGTGGCGCTGTCGATATTCGGCTTCTCGGCGTTTACCTGGCTGATGGGCACGGCAACCTCGGTTCTTGGGCTGAAGTTTATTCGTCTGGGGCTGGGGTTAACGGAGGGGCCGTGCCCCGTCGGGCTGGCCTCCACCATCAATAACTGGTTTCCACCAAAGGAGAAGGCCACCGCCACCGGCGTCTACATCGCGGCCACCATGTTCGCGCCCATCCTCGTGCCGCCGCTGGCGGTGTGGATCGCCATGACCTGGGGCTGGCGCTGGGTCTTTTTCTCCTTCGCGATCCCCGGCCTGGTCATTGCCGTGGTCTGGTATCTGCTGGTGCGCACCAGGCCGTCCGAGAGCGCATTCGTGTCTAAAGCGGAGCTGGAGACCATTACCGCCGGGCAGGGGACGACAGACGCCAGACGGGAAAATATCGTGATTTCACCGAGGTTTGCGCGTCTCGATCGCCTGATTCGCGTGCGGGAATTAGCCCCGGTGAGCACGGTAAAAGGCCTGTTTACCTCGAAGAATATACTCGGCGACTGTCTGGCCTATTTCATGATGGTGAGCGTGCTCTACGGCCTGCTGACGTGGATCCCGCTCTATCTGGTGAAAGAGAAAGGTTTTACGTTTATGAGCATGGGGCTGGTCGCCAGCATGCCGTGCATCGGCGGCTTTATCGGGGCGATTTTTGGCGGTTACGTATCCGACAAACTGCTCGGTCGCCGGCGTAAGCCGACCATGATGTTTACCGCCATCAGCACCGTTTTAATGATGGTCATTATGCTGAATATTCCGCAAAGCACCGTTGCGGTTTGCGTCGGGCTATTTTTTGTGGGCCTCTGTCTGAATATCGGCTGGCCTGCTTTTACGGCCTACGGCATGGCCGTCGCGGACGGTAAAACCTATCCGATTGCCGCGTCTATTATCAATAGCGGCGGTAATCTCGGCGGATTTGTTTCCCCGATGCTGGCAGGTTATCTGCTGGATAAAACAGGCAGCTTTAATTCTGTGTTTATTTATTTCGGTATTTGCGCGGCCATTGGCTTAATTATGATTATGCTGCTGGAAGAGCCGAAATAAGCAATTAAATCCCTCTTGTCAGAATGGAGTAAATATATGCTACTGAAAGATAAAGTCGCCGTCATTACCGGCGCGGCTTCCGTACGCGGTTTGGGTTTTGCCACGGCTAAATTATATGCCGGGCAGGGTGCGAAGGTAGTGATTATCGATTTAGATGCTGAGGCCAGTCGGGCAGCGGCGGCGAATCTGGGTGAAGAGCATCTGGGCCTTGCGGCGAACGTCAGCAATGAATTACAGGTCAATGCCGCCATTGAGCAGGTGCTGGGAAAATACGGGCGCATCGATATTCTGGTGAATAACGCCGGTATTACTCAGCCGATTAAGCTGATGGATATTAAACGCGAGAATTACGACGCGGTGTTGGACGTCAGCCTGCGCGGCACGCTGCTGATGTCCCAGGCGGTGATCCCCACCATGCGCGCGCAGAAGTCGGGCAGCATTGTCTGCATTTCTTCGGTGTCCGCCCAGCGCGGCGGCGGCATCTTTGGCGGCCCCCACTACAGCGCCGCGAAAGCGGGGGTGCTGGGCCTGGCGAAAGCGATGGCCCGCGAGCTGGGGCCGGATAACGTGCGCGTAAACTGCATCACGCCCGGACTTATCCAGACGGACATCACCGCAGGCAAGCTGAGCGATGAGATGAAAACGTCCATCCTGGCGGGCATTCCGCTTAACCGCCTCGGCGACGCGCAGGATATTGCCCGCGCCGCGCTCTTCCTCGGCAGCGAACTCTCGTCTTACTCCACCGGCATCACGCTCGACGTGAACGGCGGCATGCTGATCCATTAAGGAGACACGATGATGACGGATACCACAGTTCAGCAGGTTGCCGCGGCGGCCTGGCGCATTCGCCGCTACGCGCTGCGCATGGGCGAAGTGCAGGGTCAGGGCTACATCGGGCAGGCGCTGGGCTATGCCGACGTGCTGGCCACCGCGTTTGCCCACGGTATGAACCTCAGGCCGGACGAGCCGGAGTGGGAGGATCGTGACCGCTTTCTGCTCTCCCATGGCCACTACGCTATTGCCTGTTATGCCGCGCTGATCGAAGCGGGAATTATTCCGGAAGAGGAACTCGAAACCTACGGTTCGGACGACAGCCGCCTGCCGATGTCCGGCATGGCGACCTACACGCCGGGCATGGAGATCTCTGGCGGTTCGCTGGGGCAGGGGCTAAGCATCGGCGTCGGCATGGCGCTGGGGCTGAAGCACAGGCAGAGCGCGGCATGGGTCGTTAACTCCATGTCGGACGGTGAGCTTGATGAAGGATCAACCTGGGAAGCGGCGATGTCGGCGGCGCACCATGGCCTGTCGAACCTGATCGTGCTGGTGGACATTAACCGCCAGCAGGCCGACGGCAATTCGCACGCGATCCTCGGCTTTGAGCCGCTGGAGGATAAATGGACCTCGTTCGGCTGGTACGTGCAGCGGGTAAACGGCAACGACGTTCCTGCGCTGGTTGCGGCCTTCGATAACGCTAAGCGCTATCCGGAGAACCAGCCGCGCGTCATTTTGTGCGACACCCTGATGGGCAAGGGCGTGCCGTTCCTCGAACAGCGTGACAAGAACCATTTTATTCGCGTGGAAGCTGACGAGTGGCAAAAGGCACTCGCCGTGCTGGATGCCAACAAACCTGAAGGAGTGCTGTAATGAGCCAGACTACGGAGAAAAAACCGCGTTTAACCACGTCGGCCATGATTGCCTCTATCGCGGAAGAAGGCCAGGAGACGCGCGCCGCGCCGTTTGGCCACGCGCTGGTAAAGCTGGCGGAACAGTGCCCGGAGGTGGTCGGCATGACGGCGGATCTGTCGAAGTACACCGATCTGCATATCTTTGCCCAGGCCTACCCAAATCGATTCTTCCAGATGGGTATGGCAGAGCAGCTGCTGATGGGGGCGGCGGGCGGCATGGCGAAAGAGGGCTTTATTCCTTTCGCCACCACCTACGCCGTCTTCGCCACCCGCCGCGCCTACGACTTTATCCATCAGGTGATTGCCGAAGAGCACCTCAACGTGAAGATCTGCGCGGCGCTGCCGGGGCTGACCACCGGCTACGGCCCGAGCCATCAGGCAACGGAAGATATTGCGATTATGCGCGGTATTCCGGGGATGACGATTCTCGATCCCTGTGACGCGATAGACACCGAGCAGGCGGTGCCGGCGATGGCGGCGCACGATGGCCCGGTCTATATGCGCCTGCTGCGCGGTAAGGTGCCGGTGGTGCTGGATCGGTACGACTACCAGTTTAAAATAGGTAAAGCCGCGCTGCTGGAAGAGGGGAGCGATGTCCTGATCATCGCCTCAGGGCTGATGACCATGCGCGCGCTGGAGGCGGCGAAGCAGCTGCGTAAGGATAACGTCAGCGTGGCGGTACTGCACTCGCCCACGATTAAGCCGCTGGATGAGGAGACCATTCTGGCGCAGGCCGCGAAGCCGGGACGGCTGGTGATAGTGGCGGAAAACCACAGCAGCGTTGGCGGGCTGTGTGAGGCCGTCGCGTCGCTGTTAATGCGCAACCGCGTGAACGTGGATTTCGATACCGTCGCACTGCCGGACGCGTTCCTTGATGCGGGGGCGCTGCCAACCCTGCACGACCGCTACGGGATCTCAACCACCGCTATGGTGGAGAAAATCCGACGCAGGCTTTGATTTATCAGACGGATACGTTGTCAACGGGTGAGGGGTGTTTTACCCTCGCCCCAGTTGCGATAAAGGAGTCCGTCATGGCACAGAACATTTACGACAATCCGGCATTTTTCGAAGGCTATGCTCAGCTGCCGCGCTCGGTGCAGGGTCTGGACGGCGCGCCGGAGTGGCCCGCGCTGAAAAACATGCTGCCGGATTTACACGGCAAATCGGTCATCGATCTCGGCTGTGGCTACGGCTGGTTCTGCCGCGCGGCGCGTGAGCTGGGTGCTTCTGCGGTAACCGGCGTTGATATCTCCGAAAAGATGCTCGCCCGCGCTGCCGGGCTGACCCACGATGGCGGGATTGTTTATCAGCGTAGCGATCTGGAATCGCTGACGCTCAACGAAAACAGCTTCGATCTGGTCTATAGCTCTCTGGCGCTGCACTATCTGCCGGAGCTGGACACCCTCTTTGCTAAGGTTCAGGGCGCGCTCAAGCCCGGCGGCAGCCTGGTCTTCTCCATGGAGCACCCGATTTATACCTGCGCCACCCGTCAGGGCTGGCTGACCGACGACAGCGGCGAGCGCTTCTGGGGCGTGAACCACTATAAGGACGAGGGCCGGCGCGTCAGCAACTGGCTTGCAGACGGGGTTATCAAGTATCACCGCACGCTGGGCACCACGCTTAACGCGCTGATTAAGGCGGGATTAACGATAGGCGAAGTCAACGAGTGGGGGCCAACGCAGGCGCAAATTGAGGCCTGGCCCGCGCTGGCTGAAGAGGCTGAACGTCCGATGCTGGTGCTGATCTCCGCCCGTAAGGCTCAGTAACCCACCTTATACACCCGCCCGGTCTGCACCCCTTCCACGCTGCGGCGGTAGGCCTGCGCCACGCTCGCGGCGGGGATGCTTTCAAAGCCCGGGAAGAATCCGTCATACGCTTCGGCGGATTCGGTCAGCACCGTCGGGCTTATCAGGTTGATGCGGATCCCGCGCGGCAGTTCGCAGGCGGCGGCGCGCACAAACCCTTCCAGCGCAGCGTTTACCGTGGCGGCATTGACCCCCTGGGCAATCGGCTCGTCCGACACAATCCCGCTAATCAGCGTGATCGAGCCGCCCTCGTTCAGATAGTGCTGTCCGGTCAGCGCCAGGCGAACCTGCCCCAGCAGCTTATCCTGCAATCCCTGACTGAAATCGCTGCCCTTCATGGTCGCGAGCGGGCCGAAGTGCACCCCTCCGCTGGCGGAGACGATGGCGTCCACCTGGCCGATCCTGTCGAACAGCGCCTGCACGCTCTCCTGAGAGGTGATATCCACCTGATGCTCGCCCTGCGTGCGGCCCACGCGGATCGTCTCGTGGCGAAGGCTTAACGCTTCCGTTACGGCACGACCGACGGTACCGCTGGCTCCAATAATGACGATTTTCATAGCAGACTCCTTTTAGGTGTGAGCCTTCATTCTTTACTAAAGAAAAAGTCAGATAAACTGGGCTAAAGTTAGATGATTGCTAACCAGAGGTTTGGAATATGGATAAGCTTCGCGGCATGGAGACGTTTATCGCGGTGGTGGAAAGCGGCAGCTTCACCGGCGCGGCGGCACGGCTGGAGATGTCGGCGGTGATGGTCGGGAAGTACATTGCGCAGCTGGAAGCGCAGCTCGGCACGCGGCTGCTGGAGCGAAATACCCGCCGCCAGAGCCTGACGGATGCCGGGCGCGTCTATTTTGAAGAGGCAAGGCGGGTGCTGGAGCAGGTCTCGGCTGCCGAAAGCGCCGTGGAGCGGCTGCGCGCCACGCCTGCCGGAACCCTGCGCGTTACGGCACCCACGTCGTTTGGCGGCTGCGTTATCGCGCCCCTGACCGCCTCGTTTCTGCAGCGTTACCCGGCGGTGCGCATCGAGCTGGATCTCACCAACCGGATGGTGGATCTGGTGGAGGAGGGGGTCGATCTGGCCATTCGCATTGGGGACATTCGCAATGACGATCTGGTGGCGAAATACCTGTGCCCCTACAGCATGGTGATTTGCGCGTCGCCGGACTATCTGGCGCGTCACGGTACGCCGCAAACGCCTGCCGATCTGGTGGATCATCTCTGCCTTTCCCACACGGTATGGACCGCGCGCAATGAATGGCGGCTGCCGGGCGTGGAAGGGGAGGTGCGCTGGAAGCGCGATGCCGTCTTAAGGTGCAACGACGGCTACGGCTTACGCATGGCGGCGCGCGCCGGGGCGGGGCTGCTGCTGCAACCGGAGGTGCTGGTGGCGGAGGAGCTGGCAAGCGGCAGGCTGGTTCGGGTGATGGAGCCGTTTACGCCCGCGCCGAGGCCGGTGCATTTACTGTGGCGTCAGGATTTGCGTCCCCTTCCGAAGCTAACGGAATTTATTGCTCATATTCTGCTAAGATTGGGCACAATATAAAAAAAGAAGGTAATCAAAGCATGTCTGCAAACAAACTCGCCAGCAGCGCGCAGGGCCTGCAATCCTCTGCCATCCGTGAATTATTAAAGCATAGCAAAATGGCGGGCGTGATTTCGCTCGGTGGCGGTATTCCCAATCCCGATCTGTTCGATCGCGAAGGGCTGAAAATCGCCGCGGATGCTGTGTTATCCCAGCATTTTGGCGAGGCGTTCCAGTATGGCCTGACGGAAGGCGTACCGGGGCTGCGCGAAGAAATTCAGCGCATCTGCGAGGGGCGCGGCATTGCCTGTAAAGCCGATGACGTGGTCATTACGTCCGGCTCACAGCAGTCTCTTGACGTGCTGGCGCGTGCGTTAATTAACCCAGGCGATACCGTTGTCGTCGAGCGTCCAACCTATCTCGCCGCGCTGCAGGTATTTGGCCTGGCGCAGGCGAATTTTGAATCCGTTGGTACCGACGGCGACGGTATGAAGGTCGACGAACTTGAGGCCCTGGTGGCAAAGAAAGCCATCAAAGCGGTTTATATCGTGCCCACCTTCGGTAACCCTGGCGGGGTGACGCTCTCCGAAGCGCGGCGCAAGCAGCTGGTTGAATTATCGAAGCGCTATGATTTTGTGATTATCGAAGACGATCCCTACAGCGAAATTAATTACACCGACGACGTGTTCCGCCCGCTGATTGCCCATGCGAAAGATATCGGCAATGAAGATAACGTGGTGTACACCTCGACCTTCTCGAAAATCCTTGCCCCGGGTACCCGCGTGGGCTGGGTGCTGGTGCCGGAGTGGCTGAAGCGCGCGGTGGTGAACCTCAAGCAAACCACCGATCTGCACACCAGCACGCTGTCGCAGCTGATGACGTACGAGTACCTGAAAACCGGTCGTCTGGCGGGACAGATTCAGACGATCCGCGAGGCCTATCGCCAGAAGTACCAGACCTTTGCCGGCGAACTGGAGGCGGAGCTGGGCGATGTGATGACGTTCCACAAGCCGAAAGGCGGCATGTTCCTGTGGGCGAAAATGAACAACGGTATGAATACGACGAAATGGCTGGAAACAACCCTGAGCAACGGGGTGGTGTTCGTGTCGGGTGAGTTCTTCTACTGCAACGAGCCGGATCGCGCGACGCTGCGTATGTCGTTTGTCACGCCAACGGATGAACAGCTGAAGGAAGCGGTTCGACGTTTGAAAAAATCGCTGTAACAGAATGCGCATAGCGGCATCTGCCGCTATGCGCGGTTCGCCTGCTGGATGAACTTATTGCGTTGCGTGGGCAAGCGCGCGGTCAGAGGGATCGCCGCCAGTCGTCCGCGTGACTTCATGAATGCTACAAATTTTCCCCTCGCGCAGTGCGGCAAACATATACACCTCTAACTCCGCCTGGCGACCTTCTGGCTCGTCAGAAGACGTTACGTTTGGCCTGGCTGGCGCGTCAATGCTACTGCCTCGATGACGCCAACGTTCGGTATGCTGGCAAGCCCTCTGACATACGGCCATACAGGATGGACAGGTACACTGACAGCTATAGATCCGGTTAACAATATGGCTATCGTTATACTCGGTAACAGGCCACATTCACCAGTAGCGAATCCTGCTGTGTATCTTAATGTATTTGTCAGTGGTTTATTGCCAGCGGCAACATATGGATGGATTGTTGATCAGGTATATGGGGCGCTGAAATAATCCCGAAAAACAATTAAAAGGGACTCTATTGAGTCCCTTTTTTTAATTATAAATTGCATGTAAAGTAAAACCTACTATCATTGCTGGTATGGAAATAATCCATAATACTGCTTCTATTTTAAAACCAATAGTCAATTTTTTTGGCAAACTATTAATGTAATCATATTGCTCTTTTGTCATATCATGATTAGAAATTTTATTATATGGTAACATTAATGTTTCCATAATAAATCCGATCTTTGCAAAATATGCACCTGGCGTTGCTATTAAACTTGCCTCTTTTGCTAATGCTGCTGTTATTGGCAATCGTGAATATTTGTCAGTATAAAGCGAAACGATTTTCCTGTAGGCTATCTTATTAATAAATGAAATTATCATGATTAATAACATGCCAAACATAGAAAATGCCACTAGAAAAACAATAAAATGTGGATTGTTATTTAAAAAGTTTTTCATAAAGAATTTCCCCTCCAAAAGATTTACCTAAATCTTCAGCTCCTCCTTCAACTAGTTTAGCTGCTCCCATCGAAGCTCCAACCCCTGTAATTAAACATAGGCCAGCGCCTACTGCACCTACCTCAGAAGTTGCTATCCCCAAGATCCACATACAAGCTCCGCGGGCAGCCCATCCACTTGCACCACCAACAGCAGCACTTCCAATTTGCTTAAACCCAAATTTACTATATTCAGTAATAGCTGCTTTACGACATTCACTCTCACGCCCCTTAGAACATGCATCATAGACATTTGAAGTGTAACTTGCAAAATCTAAACCTATTCCTACATAGCCAACAGTTTTCATTATCTTCATAAGTTTGGCTGATTTTTCAATATATGACGCATATCCTTCTATGTTATCAACGCCTGTTCTATCCCAGCGGTGCATTATAGAGCTAGTTGATAAGCCTAATGCTCTTTTAATACTCTGATATTCACCTAAATTTAACTGTGCTTTGGAAAATTTAGTTAAAACCAGATCTAGTTGTTTGAACAATCTTGCTCGTTGACCAAAAAACTCTTGACCTGAAATAACACCGTTATTGCGGTTGTAAGTATTTTTATATAAATCCTCAATTTCTACTAAAATTCTTTTGATTTCTTCGTAATAACTTTTTCCTATTTCACTGATATAGCCTAATCCATCGCCAGCTTTACCTAAATTATCGGCAAAAAGCTGATATGAAAATGCATCTACAGCCCCTCTATTATCATGCAATAACTTTGCTTCCTGAACAGTCAAAGGTTCTAATGCAGCATCAATTCTGTCTCTTGCTCGCTGTAGCGTCTCAACCTGTTCTGGTTCCTGCTTTTCAGGATCGACCACGATTAATATTGAGCCAGGCTTTTTCTTCATTTCTGGATTCAGTTGAGAATAGAGTTCTCGTGCTCCCGCTGGCGGCGTAGTGAAAAGATACGGTTCATAAGATGAGGGAGTCTCGCCATAGGGCAGTACGCAAAACCCTGCGTCTGCGGGTTCACGCTCCTCCTGCCGTACTGTAGGCGCTTCAGCAGGTTCTGTAACTGGGGCAACAGGTTTTGGTGCTGGTGATGATTTTGAGTGTACCGGGGAAGTGAGCCGGGTAGCACTCACAGAACTTTTAATAGCTTCAGATTCAAATCCGTAAATGCAATCACTAAAAGAGTTTATAAAATAGCATTTGCAGGGACACGTTCCCTTGCTATGTGCAGTTCCGGCTGCCTGAACACCATATATAAAATAATTGGGGATACCTCCTGCGATATGATAAACTTTTTTATCCGCACCACAAATATACTTATCACCCTTCCGTGCTGTAGCCTGGCCATGTATAGAATGAGTATCACATCCTTCTATAATACTACCACCACAAGTGGTTTTATCACCACGCACTAAAAAATATCCAGTACCCATAATGCTCTCACTTAATTAAAGTTAAATTTGCTGGATTATTGAAAATCCATTTTTTTTTCCAAGTGGTAATATATTGACAATCGTCTATGCTGTTAGATTCCGATAAATTTAAATTATTATATGCAATTAAGGCTTGCTCCATAATGATTTTACTATTCGAGCTTGAGTGCAATTCAGTATAATCTTTGAAATTTGCAAATCTTGCTTTCCAGTATTTTTCAAAGTAGTCAACGACGCTTGAAGGTATTCTTAATATCGCATGGCCTTCTCCATTTGCTACAGCATTGGTATTATAGGTTATCGGAATTGTAACCTGTGCGAGGTGATAACCCGAATAAAGTAATTGATTATCTTTATTTGCCCAAAAACCTGCACTAAGTAATATATTATAATCATCAGTGTTTTTAACTCTCTGATTATGAATCATCATTTCTTTAATATTCAACTCATTCAAAGAATAAACCAACCATTTTTCTCTGAATGTTTTATCCAGATGAATGCTGTATATTGCCGCTTCTATTCTGGAACAAAACACCATGATCCCTTCCAATCCTTCATGGTATTTCCTCCAGAGAGGCTCTAACATTTGTTCTTGTTTATTTGTATTTCTGTTATATAAATCAACAACACGTCCAAGGACCCATAATTTATGTTGGCATATATATTGATGGATGGTTTTATCTTCCTGAAAAAAATACATGCGTGATTCATCTCCTTTCATTAAAAGCTGAGCGTCACACATTTCCATTATTTAATAATGTGGTAACGATCACACTAACAATAAAAAAAGCTTGGATTTTTTCATTAAAATTCAGGCCATAAATTGGTGTTCCATTAATAATCATCACGCAAATGATTCAGAGAGATTTTTGGTTCTCGACTATCTTTTCAATTTCTCTAAGCCCGTCAACTGATAATAATAAACTTATAGCCCTTACCCATTTTTCAGTTGTTTCGCGTTTCTCAATGAGATAATCATATTAATAATAATGTTCTTTACTGATTTTTTTTGTTTACATACTGGTTTACAATGTCACGTTCCTTTTCAGTAAAATGCAGCATGCCAGACAGAGTTTTAAATGTACGGCGTAAATCTCGCATCGTGAATGGTTTGTCAAAATGCCTTCTGGTAAAATCATTAATATGCTTATTCCATGCATTACTATTAAGGCCAACTGTTGGCTTTTCAATACTGATAACGGAACTTCCCTTAATTTTTGTTGTATATCTTCAGTTGTTCTTCATAGTTAACATTAGGAAACAAGTAATCACTTTCTGGATATCGCGACGCTTGTTCGTCCAGAATTTGTTTTGCTTTGTCACATACAAATATAATTGTTCCGAACCCTGTTTTTGAGAGTTCTTTAGCCAGAACAATTTTATTTTGTTCCAGGTTAAACCTGCTTTTTTGTAAGTGACATAACTCAAATGGACGCTGCCCACATGTATAGATACCCAGCTCAATTAAAGCATGCACATCCGTTGGCAGTACGTATTTTTCATTTGCAAGTAGGGTTAACAAATTTTGCAATTCTTTAAAATCGAGATAACGCTCTCCGGGTGTTCCCGCTTTGAAATTATGAACATTCCGGACAGGATTTTGAGAAATCTGAAACTGCATCCCGTTAGAAACTGAATCGCTCATGGGATCGTTATCAGCTACAACACCCTACTCATACAGCGCATGAAGTTTATTTCTTACTTCCTTTGCTCTGAACATAAAATCTTGCTTTGTCCAGTGCTGTATGCAGCGTGTGATCTGCACAGATGTAATTTCATTTGCTATTTCGTCGCCAGTAAACAGCTTTAGTTTGATTAACTGTTCTAAGGGTGCGCCATACTGACCGATTGTACTGCGATGGCCTGAGCGCGATTTAAACGCAATGAAAGCGCTGAACAGTTCGCGCAGTGCTCCGGTGCGCATTTATTTACCCATTGCGTCAGAACGCGCCTGGTGCGCCATACCTGCCAGTTCAGCATAACGTTGTGTCGCCTGTTCGAGCGTGAAATGAGGCCAGTCTCCCAGGGTTTTAAACTTACGTTTGCCGCCAGCCTGAAAACGATAAACGAAAGATTTACGTCCTGAAGGGAAAATTTTGATACCTAACCGTCCGGCTCCCCTTGTACCGTCGTCACGGAAAACATAGTAAGCTGAATTTTTTGCGCGTAGTCCGCCGATCGCACTATCATTTAACCGTATCGTTGCTTTCTCCTTTTGCATAAGTGGTGCATACAATTTGCATAACAGCGGGTGTTGTTGTGGGTACTGTTACGTTGAAATCGTATGCATTCACTTGGAATTGCACAACTGTTAAATTTACTTGTTAATCATTAACTTATAATGATTTTGCGATTAAATTATGGTCGGTGATTTTGAATATTCCTCTCCCACAGGGAGAGGGAGCGTAGCCGCCACCCGGTGTTTGACTACCGCTCTCTCAGCGCCTCCTTCGCCCTGTTAAACGGCTTAATCAGATAGTCCAGCACCGTTTTCTCCCCGGTCTTAATATCTACCGTCGCGATCATCCCCGGGACAATCGAGAAGTGCCTGCCGGCCTTGTTCACCAGATAATCCTGGCTGGTACGAATAAACACCCGATAATAGAACACCTCGGGCTTGGCTTCGTCCTGAATGGTGTCCGGCGAAATGGTCTCCACCACCCCGTGCAGCCCGCCGTAAATGGCGTAATCGTAGGCGGTGATCTTCACCAGCGCCTCCTGATTAGGATGGATAAAGGCGATATCGCGCGGCGAAAGGCGGGTTTCAATCAGCAGGTGATCGTCCACCGGCACAATCTCCATCAGCTCGCCGTTAGGCGGGATTACGCCGCCGATGGTGGTGACTTTGATGTTTTTCACGATCCCGCGCACCGGGGATTTCACCGTCAGGCGGGTGACGGAATCCTCGCGGCCTTTCAGGATCGCCGACACCATATCCACCTCGGCGTTGGCCTTCGACAGCGCTTCCCGGGCCTGCACGTAATACTGGGAACGCACGTCGGTGAGCTTCAGCTCCAGGTCGCTTTTCTGGCGCTGCAGGCGCAGCACTTCCACGTGGCTGGCAGCCCCGGTTTTCACCAGCCGCTGGGTGATCGCCAGCTCCTTATTGGCGAGCGCCAGGGCGGAGCGCAGCTCACGCTGCGTGTCCTCCAGCTGCGCGCGCCGCGAGTTGTAGAGCCGCGTTTCGGCGGCGGTCAGGTCGGTCCATTTCTCCAGCGAAGGCGGGAACTTCAGCGGCAGATCGTTCACCTCAGCGTACAGACGGGCGCTGGAGGCCAGCGACGCGCGGTAGCGCGCCGCGCTTTCGCCAACGTTAGATTCCGAGCGGGTTGGATCAAGCCGCGCCAGCACCTGTCCGGCCTGCACCTGATCGCCTTCGTGCACGTTCAGCTCGGTGAGGATCCCCCCGTCCAGGGACTGCAGCACCTGCTCGCGCGAGCTGGGGATCACTTTACCGGTCCCGGTTGAGACTTCGTCCAGCACCCCGAACCACGCCCAGACGCCCAGCACCACAAACATCAGCAGGGAGAAAAAAACAATGCGCCGGGCGCCGGTATACCCGCTTTCGGAGTCGAGCGCGTTATCCAGATCGTCCACCGCGGCAACGTCACGCTGACTGATTTTCATTTTTCCACTCCCGTCCGGTTGCCTGCTGCTGTTGCTGCATTCGGCTGTTGTTCAGCGCCTGCGCTTTTGGCGCATCCATCACCAGCATCCCGTCTTTGAGCACCACCACGCGCTCTACCAGGTCCAGCACCGGCACGCGGTGGGTTGCAACCACCAGCGTGCGGTTGCCGAGCCAGGCTCCGAGACGCTGAATAAACTCCCGCTCGGTGTGTTCATCCAGGGAGGCGGTCGGTTCATCCATCAGCACGATATTCGGATCGCGTAGCAGCATTCTCGCCAGCAGAATGGACTGCCGCTGGCCGCCGGACAGCCCCACGCCGTTCTCCATAATCGGGTAATCCAGCCCCTTCGGCAGCTTCTGCACAAAGCTGGCCGCGCCGCACATCTCCAGCACCTCGAAGATCTCTTCATCGGTGGCGCGCGGCATCCCGAGCGTGATGTTCTCGCGCAGGGTGCCGTAAAACAGCCGCGCGTTCTGGGTCATAAAGCCGACGTTTCGCCGCACGTCCGCCACGTCCAGATGGGGCAGGCTAAGGTTATCCAGCCGCAGCTCGCCGCCGGCCAGATCCATGCCGCCCGCCATCGCCTGGAGCAGGGTGGATTTGCCCGCGCCGTTACGCCCGAGGATCGCCACTTTCTCGCCCGGCCTGATCTCCAGGCGGTTGATGCGCAGCGCCATGCGCGGATCTTCCGGGTGATAGCGGAACTGCGCCTGCTCGAAAAGATAGTGACCGCGCAGCACGTCCTGACGGATCGGCGTCTCTTCGCGCTGGTTCTCCGTCGGCAGCTGCATAATGCTGTCCAGCCCCTCTTTGGCAGCCTTGACCTGCTGCCAGCGGGCCAGCACGCCGCACAGCGTCGCCATCGGGGCGATCATTCGCGAGGCCAGCATCGAGGCGGCCACCACCGAACCGGTGGTTAAGGTCCCGTCGATGACCATCGGGGCACCTACCACGATCACCCCGGCGTAGACCAGGCTCTGAATCGTCATCCCCCAGCTGATCAGGTTCTGCGTCAGCTCGCGGGTGCGCAGGCCGGATTCCGCGGTGATCTGGATATAGCTGTTCCACTGCTGCAAAAAGCGGTTTTCCGCCTGCATCAGCTTGATGTCCTCCAGCCCCTGCACGCTCTCCACCAGCACCGCGTTGCGCAGGGTCGATTCATGCGCCGACTGCTTCGCCAGCTCCGCCAGCTTCTTTTGCAGCAGCAGGCCGGGCAGGACCATGATCACCGCCGCCACCGGGGCGATCCACGCCAGCTGCGGCGCGATGATCGCAAGCACAATCACAAACAGGATAAAGAACGGCAGATCGACGATGGTGGAAATGGTGGAGGAGGTGACCATCTCGCGGATCTGCTCCAGCTCGCGCAGCTGGGAGATAAAGCTGCCGGTGGATCGCGGAATGGCGCTGTGGCGCAGCCGTAGCGCATGGCCGAACACGCGATCCGACACGCGCAGATCCGAGCGTTTGCCCAGCAGATCCATAATGTGTCCGCGCGCGACGCGCAGCACAAAGCCAAACAGCGTGGCGATCAGCACCCCGATGGTCAGCACGTAGAGCGTCGGGTAGGACTGGGCGGGGATCACCCGGTCATACACCTGCATGGAAAACACAATCCCCGACAGGGAAAGCACGTTGATAAACAGCGCTGCCAGCATTACCCAGCTGTAGGGACGCAGGTCGCGCATCACCAGCCGGTAGAGCCAGTCCGGGCGGTATTTTGAGATGTAGGCATCCACGCGGCTGTCCTTCAGCGCCGCCAGCGGCCGCAGGGCAATAACGTGGCGGATGGCGGGCAACATCGCGCTCATCGACAGGCGGTTGGTGTGCATTTTGTCGTCGAAGAAGCTGACCTCAAGCGTGTCTTCGCCGTCGAAATTGTCGATCACGCCGATCTTTCCGTCGCTCAGCTCCACCACCACCGGCAGCCGCCAGCTGTTAATAGACTGCTGATCGGCCGTCAGCAGCTGAAACGTCAGCCCGGCTTCGCGGGCGAGCTGGGTCAGCGCGGGGACCATCGGTTTGCCCTTCAGCCACGGCGCGCCCGCGATCAGCGAGCCCGGCGAGCAGGCAACGCGATAGCGTGTCGCCACGTAGCCAAACGCCTGCGCCCACTGCTCCAGCGCCTCATCCGTCATGTTTTCACCCTGCGGGATATCGCGTTGCTTCATGGCTGGATCTCCACGGTCTGGATGGTGCGGTTTTCAAGATCGAACGCGTGACGCAGACGCCCGGTCTGGTAGAGGCAGTTCAGCTGAAGCTGATGCAGCTGTCCGGCGGTTTGCTGCTGGGTGAAGCGCGCCTGATAAACCTCCTGCTCGGCGTTGAGCACGTCGAGCAGCGGACGGGAGCCGAGATCGAGATACTGCTGCTGATACAGCTCGCGGGTGCGGGCGCTGAGCGCTTCCTGACGTCCCTGGATCTGTAGCGTGCTCATCAGGCTCATCACCTGGCTGCGCGCCTCAAGCAGCTTTTGCCGCACGTCGAGACGCGTGCGCTGGATGGCGGACTGGGCCGATTCAACCGCGTGTCCGGCAGCGTTGCGCCGGGCGGTAAGGCCGCCGCCCTGATAGAGCGGCATCTGCACTTTTACCCACGCGGAGTACTGGGTGCGGTCCCGCGTTTCGTTGCCGGAGTAGCGGTCGTTAAGATAGTGGCGGACTTCCGGCTCCAGCGAGACGGTAGGGGTCATCTGCGCGTTGGCATAGTCGAGATTGGCCTGCGCGACGTTGGCCTGCGCCCAGGCCGCTAAAACCGAGGGCACCAGGCGATCGTCCGGCTCGGCGATATCGCAGCTGTGGGCCAGGCTTTGCGGAAATTCATTGCTGACCGCGTTCAGGCTGTCCCAGCCCAGCATGCTCATCAGCGTGGCGCGAGAGCTGTCGAGGCTGGCCTGATACTGCATCAGCTGCGCGCGCGCGCCTTCAATACGGGCATCGGTCTGCACGACGTCAGAGAGCGACGTGGCCCCTTCGTCATTGCGCAGCTTCGTCAGCGAGCCGATGGAGGTCAGGGCATCCAGCTGCTCTTTGGCGGTACCCACCATCTGCTGCCATGTCTGAACCTGCACCATGGCGATGGCGGTATCGTGGGCGATGGTGTCGATGCTCACCAGCACGTTGGCCTGCTGCTGGGCGACGCCCGCGTTTTCGGCGCGCACCTGGCTTGCGACTTTGCCGAAGTCGTAGAGCATTTGCGAAAGGGAAAGCACCAGCGACGGGGTAAAGCCGTTGTCGTCACCGTCGTGGGTATAGCCGTTATCCATGCCGGCGTTAATCTGCGGATAGTATTTCGATTTAGCGACGTCCACGTTTTCGCTCTGTTGATAGAGTTTGCCGACGGCTTCACTGATGGCAGGATGCCAGCTCACGGCGCGGTTAACGGCGTCGTCCAGCCGTAGCGTGCCGGGGGCGGCTTTGCTGGCAACGGGCGCCACGCGGCCATTTAACGAGGGGAGTTCCTGCGTTTCGCTTAATTGTCCGGTATTAATCATCGCCGCAGGATTTGCCGCGATAGCGGGCACAGATATCAGGCAGCACGAGAGCCACCAGTAAGGCATCTTCTTTCCCATGTCTTGTCCCTAATAAAAGAGTACTGCTTTATTGTTTATGCCCGGGCGCTGTTCGCGCCCGGGTCATTTACTGCACGTGCTATCAGGTAATGATGTGTTGTTGGTTAACAAGCTCGTCGTAGGTGGTCTGAACGTTATCAAGCGTAACGAGCGTAGATTTAGTGTAGGCGGCTCCCGTGCCGTCACGGTCGATGGAGATCACAGTATTGCCACCGCTTTGTGAAACAGAGACATAGTTCCCAAGCGTCGACGCGCTACCGTTCCAGCCCACCAGCAGATCGCCAATGTCGATCTTGTCTCCCTGCGCCAGGGAGAAGTTCGTCCAGTGGTCGCCTCCGGCGCTGGTGATGTTGCCCCCCGTCGCGTTACCCGCCGTATTGTTCAACACCTGATAAATCAGGGTGTCGCCGTAGGCCGTGCCGCTAATCAGATCGTTATGCTCCGAACTGACAAATTTCGGCGCCATGTTGATGGTCAGCGACGCGGTATCTTTGGTGCCGTTGGCGTCGGTCAGGGTGTAGTTAAAGACCTCCTTGCTGGTGATGGACGAGAACGATACCCCCGGGTTGAGCGTGTAGGTGTAACTGCCGTCGGCGGCAATCGCCAGCGTGCCGTAGTGGCCCGTGATGTTGACCTGCGTGCTGCCGCTGTACGGATCGAGCGTTGTGGTAACGCCGTCGTAGCCGGTAATGCTCACGCGGGTATCCACCGAGTGCAGCTGATCCATCGCGCCCGCGGAGCCGGTACCGTCAAAGATATTGCCGTCAACGGTGTGGGTGCCCGTGGCGTCGAACTGCGACAGCGAATAGCTGGTGCCGGTCACGCTTGGGGTGATGGTGATATTCCCCACCGCCAGCGGCCCCATCTTGCCGGTGTAGTTCAGGGTATAGGTTCCCGCTTCCAGGTCGAGACCCGTCAGGTTGATGGTGGCCCTGCCGCCCAGCAGCAGCCCGCCGTTGAACGAGCCGTTTCGGATGGTGGTGGTGCCGTTGGTCAGCGTCCAGTCAACCGTTAATCCGCCAAGCGACAGCAGCGAGGCAACGTTAAACGTCAGAACCACGTTGTGCAGCGCGGTATTGGCATCCACCACGAAGGTACCGGTGCCGCTGCCCTGCGTTGAGGAGAGCAGCGCGGCGTTCCAGCTCGCCGACCCGACCGTGGTATCCGAGTACGCGGCGGTGCGGTGTACCGAGTTCACGTCCATCACCGAGCTGACATCGTTCACCGCGTCCATTGGGCGCGCGGTTGGGGTGATGTTCAGCGATGCCGTGTCTTTTGAACCGTCAGGCGCGGTGATGGTGTAGACGAAGGTATCCGGCGTGCTGATTTGGTCAGCGCCGACGCCGCTCTTCAGGGTATAGGTGTACTCCCCGGCGGCGTTGATGCTCAGCGTACCGTACTCGCCGGTAATCTGCGTCAGGCCGCTGCCGTTCACCGCCACGCCGTTAACCTGCGTGACCAGGGTGCCTGCTGGCGCAACATCATCCGACAGCACGTCCCCGGTGGTGGTCTCGCTCACGCTTGCCACGCTGTAGACATGATCCTGCAGCACGTTGAGCGTGTAGGCCGTCAGCGCGGTGATCCCCGCCGCCGTATTCAGCAGGAACAGGTACTCGCCCGCCGGCAGATTCAGCGTCAGCTGCGGTGAGGTCCCGCCCAGCAGCGGCGCGCGCAGCCAGCCCGGTTCAACGCGCATCTGCTCGAAGGTCTGCGTCGCATTGTTGAACTTATAGATGTAGAGGTCGAACACCGAGGCCAGCGCCACGCCGCCAACGGACGCCTGAACGGTCATGGTGCGGGTGGTGCCTTCCTCGACGGTGTAGATGATCGGGTTAGCCAGATCGTCCAGCAGGTTCAGCCCGAGCGTATTGCCAAGGTTGATGCCTACCAGGGTAAAGCCGCCCTGCGAAGACGCGCCGTTGTTGATGGCCTCCACGGTGGTATCGAAGGTCAGCGAGGCGGTATCGTCCACGGCCACGATGCTGCTGCTGGTGGTTCCGTCGCCCAGGGAGAGCACCAGATTTGCCGAGGCGCTGGTGCCGTTATGGGTGATGGTGTAGGTGAAGTTCTCCGTGCGGCCAATGACCGCGGCGCTGGTGTTGGTCAGGTTGTAGGTATAGCTGCCGTCCAGGTTGATGGTCAGCGTACCGTACAGCCCCTGAATCACCGTGCCGTCAGCCGTGACGCTGGTGGTGGTGCCCTGGGCGTTGGTGACCGCGGTGACGGTGGTGCCCGCCGGGGCATTGTCGCTGCCTGCGGTCGGATCCACGTCGGTGATCACGTTACCGGCAAGGCTGGTATCGCCGGACACGGTGCCCGCGCTGGTCTCCTTCACCGCCACGTCGAGGCTGGTGTAGGAGCCGGTTGCCAGCAGGTTGGTGTTATAGCTCAGAACGCGATACTGGCCGTTCGCCAGCCCGGCCAGGTTCAGCGACACGCCAGTGGCGCCGAGTGTCAGCAGGTCAGCGAACTGCGGCTGCCCGGTATCGACCACGGTGGTCCAGGTATTGTTGGCGGCGTCGAAGCGCTGCACCACCAGCTCGAGGGTATTGAGCAGGGAGAGCACGGCACCCGTGGCGTTGGCGTTCACGGCAATGTCCGCGCTGCCGCCGCTGCCAACGGTGAAACCAACCTGCGCGGTGTCGTTGCCGAGCAGCGTCAGCACGTTACCCACCGCACCCACCAGCAGGAAACCGTAGTCGCTGTACTGCGAATTGGTCACCGTGGCGGTGGTGGTGAGCGCCAGCTCTTCGACGTTGGTGCTGGCCGACAGCGGCACGACCGGCGCCAGGGCTGAGCCGGGCAGCGAGACGTTGCCTGCCGGATCGGTAGCGGTGATCTGCAGCGTCTGACCTTCCGTCTGTTTATTGAGGAAGGTGTAGCTCCAGGTACCGTTGCTGTCCGCCGTGGCGGTGACCGTTGAATTGTCCGCCAGGCGGATGGTGACGGTGCTGCCCGCTTCGGCGCTGCCGGTCAGGACGCTGCCGTCCGCGTTGAAGGTCCCGGTCGGGGCCGCTGGCGCAGTGAGATCGACAATGACGGTGGTCGGGGTTGAGATCGGGCTGGTGCCTGAACCGTTGCCCGCCGTGGCGGTGAAGGCATGCGGGCCTTCACTCAGCGCTGGCGTGGTGAAGCTCCAGCTGCCGTTGACGTCCGCGGTGACCGTACCCATCACCACCCCGTTGTTGTACAGGGTGATGGTCGCGTTCGGCTGCGCCGTGCCGCTCAGGGTTGGCGTAGTGTCGTCGGTGGTTTTGCCGTTGGTCAGGTTGCCGGTAACCGTGCCGACGTTATCGTTGATGGTGGCGATAACCGGGGCGTCCGGGATGGTCGTGATCGGCGCAATCACCGAGGTCGTTACGCCCGCGTTCCCGGCCTTATCCGTCGCATAGACAATCAGCGACTCCCCGCCGTTTTGCGGCGGACTGATGGTGGCGCTGAAGCTTCCGCTACCGTCCGCGACGGCCGTACCGAGCACCGTTCCGGTGCTGGTGGTGATGGTGACGGTACTGCCAGCTTCCGCCGTACCGGTAACCAGCGTACCGTTGGCGATCACCGCCAGACCGGCTGGCGCAGGTGGTGGCGTCAGGTCGACGTTCAGCGTGATAACCGGCGACGGCGCGCTGGTATTGCCCGCGGCGTCGGTGGCGGTCACGGTGAGGTTATGCGCTCCTTGGGCCAGTACCGTGGTCTGCGGCAGCGTCCAGCTGCCGTTGGCGTCGGCGGTCACCGTTCCAATCAGCGTCGTGCCGTCGTAAATGCGCACGGTGGAATTGGCTTCCGCCGTACCGTTTAGCGTCGGACGCGCGTCGTTGGTTGGGTTGGTGCCGGTTACCGGGCCGGTGATGCTGCCCACATCATCCACAATCGAGGTGATGGCCGGTGCGACAGGGGCCGTGGCGTCCACGTTGATGGTGTAACCCCCGGTCTGCGCGCTGGCGTTGCCCACCGCGTCGGTGGCGGAGAAGGTCAGGTTATGCGGGCCGTCAGCCAGCGGCGTCGACGGCGTGAACGTCCACGCGCCGCCGGTAGCGACAGCGGTGCCAATCTGTACGCCATTGTCAAAGATGGTTATCGTCGCCCCGGCTTCCGCCGTGCCGGTCAGCGTTGGTCGGGCATCGTTGGTTAACCCGCCGCTGGCGATCGGCGTTGCGGCATTACCGACGTCATCGGTAATGCTGGTCAGCACCGGCAGCGCAGGCGGCGCGGTATCAACGGTCAGGCTGAAGCTGGCGGACGGATCGCTGGTGTTGCCCGCCTGGTCCGTTACTTCTGCGGTAAAGGTGTGTGGCCCGTCGCCCAGCGGCGCGGTGATATCGACGGTCCAGTTGCCGTTGGCATCGGCCGTACCGGTGCCTACCAGCGTGGTGCCCTCATAGATATTCACCGTTGCCAGCGGTTCGCTGGTTCCCACCAGTCGAGGCTGGGTATCGTTCGTGGCCTGCCCGGCACCGATCGCTCCCGTGACGGTACCGACATCGTCAATTGCCTGGGTAATAACAGGCGCGACGGGCGCGGCGGTATCCACAACCAGCGTGAAGCCCGGTGAGGCAGGGCTGACGTTGCCCGCGGCGTCGGTTGCCGTGGCGGTCCAGGTGTGGCTGCCGTTTGCCAGCGTGCCGGGGGTAAAGCTCCAGACGCCGTTTGCGTCCGCCACGGCGGTACCCACTTCACGACCGCTTTCATAAATGGTGATGGTCGCGTTGGCCGCCGCGGTGCCGTTCAGCGTTGGCGTGGTGTCGTCCGTGCTCTGCCCGGAGGCGACCGGGCCCAGCACGGTACCGACATCGTCGGTGGCCGGGGTAAAGGCCGGCGCCTCGGGCACTGACGTATCCACCGTCAGGTTGAACGCTGGCGACGTTGGTCCGGTATTGCCTGCAGCATCGGTGGCGTTAAAGGTAATGGCGTGCGGCCCTTCGCCCAGTTCGGTGGTCGGCGTAAAGGTCCAGGTGCCCTGGGCGTTGACCACCGCCGTGCCGATTTCCACATCATCGACAATCACGTGTACCGTTGAGCCCACTTCGCCGGTGCCGGTGAAGGTAGGACGGGTATCGTTCGTGGAGCCGTCGGTGACGATGGTTCCGGTACCCGGCGCGGCGTCGTCAATCACCGAGGTCACGGCCGGTGCCGCCGGGCCGGTGGTATCGACCGTAAAGGCGAATACCGGCGAGTTGGCAGACACGTTTCCAACGTCATCGCTGGCGTTGACGCGCAGGCTGTAAGTCCCGTCCGGGAGGATCGGATCCGGCGTAAAGGTCCAGTTGCCGCTGCCGTCAACCGTGGCGGTACCAATCTCCACGCCGTTGTTCAGCACGTGAATGGTGGTACCCGCCTGGCCGGTACCGCTGAGGGTTGGCGTGGCGTCATTGGTGACCTGTCCGGCGGTAAGCGGGCCGGTTACGCCACCCGGGGCGTTGTCGCTGACCGTCGCGATCGTCGGCACCTGTGGCGCGGTAAGATCGATTTCAACGCTCCAGGCGTTGGACGGCTGGCTGACGTTGCCCTGCGGATCGGTCGCTCTGACGGTAAAATTATGCGTTCCTTCGCCGAGGGCGGTTTCTGGGGTAAATGTCCAGGCGCCGGTTTCGTCCGCTGCCACGGTGCCAATCTGCGTGGTGCCGTCAAAAATGGCGACGACGCTGTTCGGCTCTGCGGTACCGGTCAGGGTTGGCGTGGCGTCGTTGGTCGGATCGCCGCTTGGGACAGGCGTTGCGGCATTGCCGGCGTTATCCGTCACGCTGGTAATTACCGGCGTGGTGGAAACGGTATCGACGACGATGGTGATGCCCGCCGACTCTGCGCTCTCGTTGCCGGCCGGATCGGTGGCCGTCACGGTGAGCGTGTGGCTGCCGTCATCCAGCGCTGGCGGCGTATAGCTCCAGGTGCCGGTCGGACCGACAACAACGGTGCCCAGCGGGTTGCCGTTGCTGTATACCGTAATGGTGTCCCCGGCGGTGCCCGTGCCGGTAAGGGTAGGACGGTTGTCGTTGGTGCTCTGCCCGTCGCCGACCGGACCGGTGACGGGACCCACGTCATCGGTCACCGCGCCGATGGCTGGCGCGGTTGGATCGGTGAGGTCGACGGTGACGGAGGCGACCGGCGAGCGGCCGCTGGTGGCACCGGTGGTGATATTCGTGGCGGTCACTTCAAAGGTGTGTGAGCCTTCCGCGAGCGGCAGCAGCGGCGTGTAGCTCCAGTTGCCGTCTGCATCCGCAACAACGCTGGTCAGCGGAACCAGCACCCCATCCTGATAAATGGCGATGACGCTGCCCGGATCGGCGGTGCCGGTAAGGGTTGGCTGGGTGTCGTTGGTGGTTTTGTCCTTCACATCGCCAGTGACCGGATCGGCGTCGTCGTTGATTGCCGTAATCACCGGTACCGCAGGCAGATCGAGCGGGGAGTCCGGCACGTCAAAGGTGGTTGTCGGGCCTTCATTGCCTGCCGCGTCCGTGGCGGTGATCTCAAGTGTGGTCGTATCCAGCTGGGCCGGGGAGAGGGCGATGGTGAAGGTGCCTCCCGTCGCGACTCCGGTCCCGATGATATTGCCGTTAGCGTCACGAACCGTCACCGTCACGCCATCTTCCGCCTCACCGGTCAGCGGCGTGCCCTGCGCGGCAATGGCGATGTTCTCTGGCGCTGCCGGAGCCTGGGTATCTACCGTCACGCTGAGATCGCCGGAGCTGGCGGAGGTATTTCCCGCCGCGTCGCTCGCGGCAACCGAGAAGGTGTGCTGCCCGTCCGCCAGCGCGGGGTCTGCGGTCCAGGACCATGTCCCGTCCGGCTGAACCACCACGACAACCGGCGACGGTGCGCCGTCCACGGAAACCGTTACGGTTGATCCCGGCTCGCCAATCCCGGTAAGGGTAGGCGTGCCGTCGCGGGTATAGAGAACGTTATCCGTCAGCTGGCTGTCGGACAACGCGTCAATTTGCGGCACGGTTGGCGCCTGGGTATCAACCGTCACCGTAAAGAGCGGGCTGGTTGGGCTGAGGTTGCCCGCACCGTCTACCGCCGCCACGGTGATGTTCAGCGGGCCGTCGGTCTGCGTCGGCAGGGTGTAAGACCATGCACCATCAACGATCGGAACGCGCGCCACCTCCACGCCGTTGTTGTAGACGATTACCGTCTCACCGCTGGTGCCGGTGCCGCTCATGGTCGGCGTGGTGTCGCTGGTGGAGCCGCCGTTCTGCGCGCCGCCGATGGCGCTGATGGTCGGGGTATCCGCCGCGACGGTATCTACCGTAATCGAAATGCCTGCCGATGGAGCCGATTCGTTACCCGCCTCATCGGTAGCGGTGGCCGTGTATTCGTGCGTCCCTTCGCCAACGTTGGCGTCAGGACGCCAGGTCCAGTTGCCGTTACCGTCTACCGTAACGCTGCCTACGGCCTGCGGCTCGCCGGTGCCCACCTGGTCATAGATGGTGATCACGTCGTTCGGCGTGCCGGTGCCGCTAAGGACCGGACGCGGATCGTTGGTGGAGCCGCCATCGGCCACCGGGCCGGTGATCTGGCTCACGCTGTCCGTCACCACCGGAACGCCCGGCGCGGCAGGCGCGTCGCTGTCAATGGTGATGGTTACCGGCGTGGACGGGGCGCTTTCGTTACCCGCGCTGTCCTGATTGGTCACCGTCAGGGAGAGATCGTAGGTGCCGTCAGGGAGCGGATCGTCCGGCGTCCAGCTCCAGTTCCCGTCGGCATCGATCTCTGCTTCACCAATTTTGGTGCCGCCATCGTAAATGTTCACCGTATCCCCCGGCGTACCCGAGCCGCTCAGGGTCGGCGTGGTGTCGCGGGTGGTTTCACCCGGGTTCAGGGCCGTGCCCGGGGTGCTGCCGTCCGGGTTAACGGTGATGTCAGGAATGGCCGGCGTCGCGGGCGCGGTGGTGTCAATCGCCAGCTCAAACGGTGGGGATATGGTGATGTTACCCGCCGCATCGGTAGCGTGGACCGTCAGCGAATGCGGGCCGTCCGTCAGCGGCGTGGTGGGCGTAAAGCTCCAGCCGCCGCTGCCGTCAAGCACGGCCGTGCCGAGCAGGGTTGTACCGTCGTAGACAGTGATGGTGGTACCTTCCGGCGCGGTGCCCTGCAGCTGCGGCAGGGTGTCGTCGGTGGTGTCTCCGCTGTTGAGCGGAAGCTGCACGGGACCGACGTTGTCGGAGACGGCACCAATCGTGGCTGCCGGCGGCGGGGTGGTGTCAACGGTAAGGGTAAAGCCGCCGGACGGTGCGCTGGCGTTGCCTGCCGCATCGCTCGCGACGACGGTGAAAGTGTGCTGACCGTCTTCTAATGGCTCGTCTGGGGTGAAGGTCCATGCCCCGGCGCTGTTAACGGAAGCGGTACCGATATCCTGTCCGTCCAGGCGGATCGTCACGGTGGTGCCCGGCTCGCCGGTTCCGCTCAGGGTTGGGAGCGTGTCGTTGGTGGTGCCATTGGTGTCCAGCGGCCCGGTGCGGTCCGGCACGTCATCAATGACCTGGGTAATCGCCGGGACGGCCGGAGCGGAGGTATCCACCGTGATGCTCCAGGTGTTTGACGTCCCGCTGAGGTTATTGTTGGCGTCAACCGCCGTCGCCGTCAGAACGTGCCCGCCGTCGGGAAGATCCGCTTCCAGCGTGATGGACCACTGGCCGTCGGGCCCAACCACCGCGGTGCCGATTTCAGCGGTGCCGCTGTAGAGGGTGATCGTGGTGCCGGGCTCGCCCGTTCCGTTGATGGTCGGGGTTTTGTCGTTGGTGAGACCGTTCTGGCTGACGGAGCCGGTGACGCCGGGCTCATCATCCACCACGCCGGTGATAACCGGGGTTTGTGCCGCGGTGATATCCGGCGCGTCAAACGGCGCGGTCGGACCGGTGTTGCCTGCGGCGTCAGTGGCATCCGCGGTCAGCGCTTCGCCGTTGGCTTTCGGCGGGATCAGGTCAACGCTGAAATTACCCTCATCGTCCGCGACCGCTTCACCGACCTTCACGCCGTTTTCACGAATGGTGACGGTGCTGCCCGGCTCGGCGGTACCGGTTACCGTCGTGCCGTCTGGAGAAATCACCACGTTTTCCGGGGCCAGCGGATCGGTGGTATCCGGCGCGTCGGCATAGCCAGACGGGCTGGTGTTGCCGCTGCCGTCGGTAGCCGTCACCTCAAGGGCTTCGCCGTTGGTCTGCGGTGGAGAAATCGGGATGGTGAAGGTGCCGTCCGGCCCCGCGGTGGCTTCGCCGATGATGGTACCGTCCGGCGCCCTGATCGTAATGGTGCTGTTTGGCTCGGCGGTGCCGCTGACGCTTCCACCGTTTTCTGCCACCACAAGGTTGCCCGGCGCGGCAGGCGCGGTGATATCCGCCGCGTTAACCACTGCCGGCTGGCTCTGGTTGCCTGCGGCATCGGACGCGACCACGGAAATAATCTCGCCGTTGGTTTGCGCAGGGTTCAGGTTGGCGACGTAGTTGCCGTTGCTGTCGGCGGTAGCTTCGCCGATTTTCAGCCCACTGTTGTTGGTGATAACGATTTTACTGCCCGGCTCGGCGGTACCGGTGATTTGCGTGCCTGCGGAATTGATCGTCGCTGCGGGCAGCGGAGGCGGCGTGAGATCGACGGTGAAGCTGATCGGCTGAGACATGCCGCTCTGGTTTCCTGCCGCATCGGTTTCGCGCAGGGTGATCGAGTGTGGACCCTCCGCCAGCGGAGCGGCTGGCGTGATGCTCCACGTGCCGTCAGGCAGAACGGTGGTGCTGCCGATGGCAACGCCGTTATCGTAAATCGTGATGGTGCTGCCGGGTTCCCCTCTGCCCGTCAGCCGGGGCTGCGACTCGTCGGTAAACTGCCCGGCGGTAATCGCGCCTTTCAGCCCCCCGGTATCGTCGTTAACGATAAATCCTGTCGGCGCTGCCGGGGTGGTGACGTCCACCGTCACGGTAAAGGCCGGCGAAGCCGGACCGGTGTTTCCGGCCACGTCGGTGGCGCGCACGGTCAGCTGGTGGCTGCCTTCGCTCAGGTTCACCGACGGCGTAAAGCTCCAGCTTCCGTTGCTGCCGACGACAGTCGTACCAATGGCAACGCCGTTGTCATAGATGGTGATCGTAGAGCCGGCTTCTGCCGTGCCGGTAAGCTGTGGGCGCGGGTCGTTGGTGGTGCTTCCGCTCCCGAGCGTGCCGGTATTAGGCGCGACATCATCGGTAATGCCGGTGATAGCCGGGGCGCCCGGCGCGACCGTATCAACCACGAAGGTCACCGCCGTGGACGGCGGGCTGATATTGCCTGCGGCATCGGTTGCGGTGGTGGTAATCGAGTGGCTGCCTTCAGACAGGTTGGTTGCTGGGGTAAAGCTCCATTTCCCGCTGGCGTCGGCCGTGACGGTGCCGATCGGTTTGCCGTTGTCGTAGAAGGTAATGACGGTACCGGCTTCACTGATGCCGCTGAACGTCGGGCGTGCATCGTCGGTACGCTGTCCGTTGCTCAGCGGGCCCGCTTCGGTACCCACGCTGTCGGTAACGGTGACGATCTCCGGCGCATCCGGTGCGGTCAGATCCGGCGCGGTCACCTGGCCGCCCTGGCTGGCGTTTCCGGACGGATCGGTGGCGATGGCGGTAATTTTTTCGCCGTTGGTGAGCGGCGTACCGAGCTCAATGGTAAATTTCCCGTCGCTGCCCGCCTTGCCTGTCCCGACCGTGTTGCCATCGGCATCCTTCAGCGTGATGGTACTGCCAGGCTCGGCGCTGCCGGTAACGGTTTTGCCGTCCGGGGAGAATTGCAGGTTGGTTGGCGCGTCCGGTGGCGTGGTGTCAGGTTCGGTAGGGTTGCCCGGGCCCGGATTGCCGGGGTTCGGGTTATCGTCATCGTCGTCCCCGCCGCCTCCGCCGCCGGAGCCTGCCGCAATGGCGATCCCGCCTGCGGCGGCCAGGCCGCCCAGCACCCATGGCCATACGGCTGCGCCGCCCGCGTCGCTCCCGGATGCCGCCAGCAACGCGTCCGTGGAGGCGATGGATTCATAGGTAGCGGCACCGGTTGGATCGTCAATCCACCACAGCGCACCGTCGCTTTCCTGGAGCACCAGCTGGCTCACGCCCTGCGCATCCGTGACGAAAAAATTCTTCAGGGTGATCACTTCGCCCGATTGCAGGGTAATCACCAGATCGTTTCCGCTGCGGGAGTAATCTGCGATGTCGGCTCGATCCACGTTAAGCTTAACGATTGAGGAATTATCGAGTGTTATCTGTGTCCCTTCCGTGGTCGTTTCCACGCCAGTTAATTTAGATATAACAGATATTTGGCTCATACAGTTATTACTCCAGCAGAGTTATTGGTTACGGCGTGTCAATCAAGGCCATCGTTTCTGAAGGGATGAGCGCGCTCCCGGCGAAAATACTGTTAAATAAACAGGATTTACCGTTACTTTCTTTAGCGCGAACGATGCCCGCCAGTATTAAAAGTGGCAACATCAGGGCGAAGCTAATTATTTACTTAAGAAACTGTTGTTTATTTATATATTTGCGATGCGTAAGCCTTATTATTTGTGCAGGTATGGGTTTATTTCGTTATGAAAATGATATAGCTATAAATGTCTGAATAAGCAAATTAAGTAACCGTAAACCCTGCGCTGCGATTGCAGGGGGGATTAATCAATAGCATGAATATATTTCGTTAGCTAAAAGGGCGCGGCGTAAAAGGGGTTTTGCGTAAGAGGTGCAACCTTTAAAACGGTGCAGGCGTGGCGAAAATATTATGAAAAATGTGCGGTAAATATATAATTCAGGTTAGGGTTAATGAGTGCTTAATAGCGATTTAAGTTAGGGTAAAATATCTACTGTATGATATATTTTAAATGTTCTCATTTATAAAATATATTTTTATACGCAGGTAAAATTCTGCTACTCAAAAAATAAATTATTTCTTTATCACATTTAACAAATAAAAGGCCGCAGGCGTGGCCTTTATGAAGTATCAGGCCTTAACCGAAAGGGATGATGCCGATTTCAATGAGGGCGGCTAATGTCAAAAGAATAAAGAGGATAACGACTATGGGTCTGTACATTTTTTAAGGTTCCATCCTTGAGTGAAGTCCTGGCCATCGCGTCCGTTTTCATTTTCCACGGTAACGACGTGCTGTCGTTGATGCTCATCAAAGGGAGGCGGTAGATTAAGGAAAGTCTGCATGCCGGTGTGCGATCCGTCCTACCGCAGAGCAGGGGGCGCGGCAGGGGCATGTCGCCACTGGCGGATGTGCTCGATCAGCGCCCTGAGCTTGGGGGCCATATTGTGACGCTGGGGGAAATAGAGATAAAAGCCGGGAAAAGAGGGAAGGTACGCATCCAGCAGGGAAACCAGCTGTCCTGATTCGAGATACGGCGTGAAGGTGTCCTCCGTGGCAAAGGTTATGCCGCCACCGGCCAGGGCGAGGCTGAGCATAAGGCGCAGATCGTTAGTGGCGATCTGCGGCTCAATCGCCACATCGAACGGCACGCCTGCCTCCTCAAACTCCCAGCGATAGGGAGCAACGTCCGGAGAAGGGCGCCACCCGATGCACCGGTGCGCAACCAGCTCGCGGGGATGTTCAGGCGCGCCGCGCGTCGCCAGATAGGAGGGGGAGGCCACCACCCGTTCACGCTGCTGCCCCGTTAGGGGAACGGCAATCATGTCTTTTTCAATCACCTCGCCCAGCCTCACCCCGGCGTCGTATCCCGCCGCCACGATATCGAACTCCTCGTCCGACACGAAGATATCAAGCGAGACCTCAGGATGCGCTGCCGCAAACGATGCGAGCAGCGGGCCGGAAAGAAACGCTTCCGCAATTGAGGTGACCGCGATCCTGAGCTGACCGCGCGGCGTGCTGTCCGACACCGCATCGTCAAAGGCCGCCTCAATATTGGCGATGGGCCCCTGCAGCGCGTTACGCAGCCGTTCACCCGCTTCGGTGAGGCTTACCGAGCGCGTGGTGCGCATCACCAGCAGGGTTTGAAGCCCGTCTTCAAGACGTCTGATTCCCTGGCTGACGGCGGAGCGGGTGATGCCCAGCCGCCCGGCGGCAGCGCTGAAGCTGCGCTCCTCGGCGACCGCCAGAAAAAGCGGTAATAAATTCAGATCGATTTTCATTGTTTAATATCGCTAACCAGTGAGTCCAGTAAAGGCAGGATACAAGAAACAATGGTGCGTATCTATTATCACTCTGAACTCAACTGAAGGAGCACACCATGAACAAAGTCATCTTAATTACCGGTGCATCAAGCGGCATCGGAGAAGGTATTGCCAGAGAGCTGGGCAAGGCGGGCGCGAAGGTTTTTCTGGGAGCGCGCAGGCTGGATCGCATTCACGCCCTGGCCGATGAAATCCGCAGCGCAGGAGGGGAGGCAGAGGCCCAGGTATTGGACGTGACCAGCCGCCAGTCGATGGCCGCCTTCGTTCAGGCAGCACGGGAAAAGTGGGGCCGGATTGACGTGCTTATTAACAACGCGGGCATTATGCCTCTTTCCCCGCTCGCGGCGGGCAAGCAGGATGAGTGGGAGCGCACCATTGACGTGAATATCAAGGGCGTGTTGTGGGGAATTGGCGCGGTTCTGCCGATTATGGAAGCCCAGAACGCGGGGCAGATTATCAATATCGGCTCGATTGGCGCCTTGTCCGTCGTGCCCACGGCCGCCGTTTACTGCGCGACCAAATTTGCGGTGCGGGCCATTTCCGATGGTTTACGCCAGGAAAGTTCGAACATCCGCGTGACCTGCGTCAACCCTGGGGTGGTGGAAAGCGAACTGGCCTCAACCATTACGCACGCGGAAACCATGGCGGCGATGGATGCGTACCGCGCGATTGCCCTTAAGCCGGCTGATATCGCCCGCGCCGTGCGCCACATCATCGAGGCGCCTGAGAGCGTTGATACAACCGAAATCACCATCAGACCTACGGCATCTGCGAACTAGCGCAGCGGGTCAGGCGCCAGCCTGACCCGCTTTACCCTCTTACCACGGCTGTTCGGTTGGCATAATAAACAGCTCCGCCACGTCCACATGTTCCGGTGCCTGCAGCACGTAAAGAATCGAGTCGGCGATATCGTCGGCCTTCAGGAACGTCATCTTCTCCTTCAGCTGTTCCATCTGCGCGCGATAGTTTTCATCGCTGATATGCTCGAACAGTTCACTTTCCACGGCACCCGGCTGGAGCGAGGTGACGCGAATGTTGAACTGGGGCGCCAGCTCCATTCGCAAAATATCCGAGAAGGCGGCAACCGCGTGCTTCGTCGCGCAGTATACGCCAAGCCCGGGGAAGGTTTTGCGCCCGGCGATCGACGAGGTATTGATGATATGCCCAGACCGCTGCGACTGCATTATCGGCAGCACGGCCGCCACGGTGTTAAACAGCCCTTTTACGTTTACGTCGACCATACGGTGCCACTCGTCAACCCGGAGGCTGGCGATATCCGAAATCGGCATCAGCCCGGCGTTATTAAAGGCGATATCAATATGGCCATAGCGCTTGTGCAGTGCCGCCACCCCTTCATTAACCGAGGCCGGGTCAGTGACGTCCATGACCAGCGCCATGGCTTCGCCGCCGGCAGCCTCAATTTCAGACGCCAGCGCCTGAAGGCGATCCAGACGGCGGGCAGCGAGACCAACCCTGACGCCCTGTTCCGCTAATTTTTTGGCCGTGGAGGCCCCGATTCCGCTTGATGCACCGGTGATGAGCGCGACTTTACCTTTAAGTTCCATAAACGATCCTCTTGAGAGTTAATTTCAACGCTTCAGAAAGAACGTCTGAAGCACGGGTCAATAATGGCTCTTTCGGGCGGTCGCTTCGCGCGGGCTTTTGCTCAAACTGTCGGGCTTTTGCTGCGAACGGCATCGCGGCGATAGTGGGAGGGCGTCACGCCGTTATGCCTGAGGAACACGGCAGCAAAGTGGCTGGGGCTGGTGTAACCGACGTTCAGCGCAATATTGATAATGGAATCATCGCTTTCCGACAGCATGCGACGCGCCTCCTCCATGCGTAGCCGGATAAAATAGTGGGAAGGTGAAAGCCCGGTAGACTGTTTGAAGGCGCGGCTGAAGTGGTATTCGCTAAGCTCGGTCAGCGTCGCCAGCCGTGCCAGATCAAACGGCTGGGCCAGCCCTTCGCGCATTGCCGTGAAGACCCGGTGCAGCTTAAACGCCTGCAGGCCGCCGCGGTGTCGTTTCGTACGCGTGCCGTAGGTGCGGATCAGGTGTACCGCCAGCGCCTGCGCGATGCCCTGGATAAACGGGCCGCTGGGTGGATTTTGCAGATACAGCTCCTGGCGTATCTGCTCCAGCAGGGCGGACAGCGTTTCGTCGCGCGCGCCGGAGACTTCCCGCAGCTCGTATTCCTGCATCATGGCCACTCCCATATAAACATGCATAACGACGAACGGCGCGTCTGGCCCGGCGCGCCACCGCATTTCAGTGGGAGAGGCTGCCGTCGTGAGAAAGAAATCCCCTGCGCTAACGCGGTTAGATAGCCACGGTTCACCGGGGGAACGCTCCTCCACGACGGCCTGGCCGGAGAGGATCCAGACGATAAAAGGCTCCGGCACCGCCGGAATAATGACGTTTTCATGCACGTGCCTGCGCCCCAGAATTTGCACGAATACGTCCCGGGAGGATTGCGCCCGATGTTCCCTGAGCAGCCTGCCGGGAAGGTATTCTTCAAACGTCTCTGCGGAAGTACGCTGCGTCATCTTTATCGTTGCCCTTTGCTATGCCAGTTGAACCAGGTTTACCGCCGGAAGAGGCCCTTCGGGGAACTGTTGAAGCGTACCGCCAACCTCCAGGCTGCCTAAATCGATAGTTGCGAAACCCAGCTGCCCGGCCAGCGCGATGACCTCCGCCTTCGCATCAGCATGGTCTCCGGAGATAAAGACGACGCGACGCCCGCCCGCCTGCGCCGGATCCTGAGCCAGCACCCCGGCAAGCAGGGTGTTGAAGGCTTTGACCACGCGCGCCCCCGGAGCCCAGCGGGTGACGACCTGACTTGAGTTTTTCCCACCCAGCTCAGCCAGCCTGTAGCCAGGCAAAAGCACCGGGTTGGTGGCGTCAATCAGGATACGACCTGCCCAGCTGATGCCGCTTAACGCGGCTTCGGTTTTGTCCCAGTTGGTGCTGACGAAAACGATATCGGCTTCAGCGGCCTGGCGTACGGTGCCGGCGCGTGCCCCGCGGCCCAGTTTCTCAACCACGTCGGCCAGGCTTTCCGGCCCGCGGCTGTTGCTAAGAATAACGTTTATCCCCGCTTTAACCAGCTGCCCCGCAAAAGCTTGCCCGATAGCGCCAGCGCCGATAATACCCACAGTTGTTGTTTTCATGCTGAATTTCCTTCAATGAAGAGTAGTGAACGTGCAGAGAGAGTAGTAATCTTTAACCTATCTGAATAGCCTATATAATTAGATGGAATCCATCTGCCGGAGCGATACATGCTGGACGGTATGTCTGTTGATCAGCTGCGCACCTTTATTGCCGCGGCTGATGAGGGGAGTTTTTCCGCCGCCGGGCGCAGGCTGCGGCGCGCGCAGTCGGTCGTCAGCGCGACGCTGGCAAACCTTGAGGCGCAGGTCGGGTTTCCGTTATTCGATCGCTCCGGACGTTATCCGAAGCTGACGGAGGCGGGCGTCGCCATGCTGGAAGCGGCACGCCTGGCCGCGGCCGGGATGGACGCGTTTAAGGCGAAGGCGCGCACCCTGGCAGAGGGGCTGGAGCCTGAGCTGGCGGTGTCCGTCGATGTGATGTTTCCCGTTGCCCGGCTCACCGCTGCGGTGCAGGCGTTTCATCAGGCATTTCCCGACACGCCGCTGCGTTTGTACGTGGAGGCGCTGGGGGCGGTGCTCCAGCCTTTGCTGGACGGCCACTGCCGGGTGGCGATTACCGGCTCGCTGCCGCACCTCCCGGCGGGTTGCACCGCTGAATTTCTTCTCAGCGTGCCCGCGGTGGCCGTTGTCTCCCCCGGGCACCCGCTGGCTGACGCGTCTGGCCCGATCCTGCGCTCGCTTTTACAGGAGCACGTCCAGCTGGTGCTGGCCGACCGCTCCTCTCTTACCGCGGGCCGGAGCTTTGGCGTCATGTCGTCAAAGACATGGCATTTGGCGGATATGGGCGCGAAGCACGCCTTCCTGCGCGCCGGGCTTGGCTGGGGCTATATGCCGCTGCCGATGGTTGAGGAGGATCTCGCGGCGGGAAAACTGGTCACGCTGAACGTGCAGATGCAGCCCGACGTCGGGCCCGGTTTTTCCATGCAGGCGGTGCACCTGGAAGAACGTCCGCCGGGCCCGGCCGGACGCTGGTTCGTTAACGCGCTGAAAATGCAGGCCGGCATGCCGGGGGTAAACAGCAGCGACGGTTAGCCAGCGCAGGCAAGCGGAGCCCTTCTGGTGCAGCGCGTGTTCAGCTTATTGCGCTGAAGGGCCTTCTACCTTCTCCAGGCGCAGGTTGCTCCCCACGGTTTTACCGGCGCGATCCGCAATGTCATACTCAATGGTAACGTTATGCCTGCTGCCCGGCGTGACGGCGATCTCCTTTACCCTGCTGCCCGAATCCGGGGGAAGCGTAAGGGTCGTTGTGCCTTTAGCCAGCACCCGACCATTTTGCTTCACCTGCCACTTCAGACGACACGCCTCACAGGCGGACCAGGTGTCATTGATTGCCCACAGGCGAACCGTGGCTTCGCTTCCCTCACGCCACACCGCCGTCACGGGTTCAATCGACGGCAGAATGGGCTGATAGGCTTTTTGCAGCGCGTAGTAACCCGGTTTAGGCTTACGCAGATAATCCACGACGCCCCAGTTGATGGAGGGCCAGGTTTCAACAAACATAAAGTGGAAGAGGGCGGTAACCGGCTGATAGCGCTGCCGACGATAGCTCTCCGCCGCCATTGCCACCAGCTCCGCCTGGTAACGCTGGGTGTTGGCAATCATCTCCTGAATGGTATTGCCCCGCGGAATATTGGCAAATTTGAAGGTCTGGAAGGGCTGGAAGTTATGGTATTTCCAGTGCGTCCAGCCGGGATCGTCGGCGGCGGTGCTTTTCGGCCACATCAGGCGGGCGGGGATGATGGTTTTCAGCGTTGAGAATCGCGGTAGCGCCTGAGCGCCAAATTCCGTGATGATCGCGGTTTTGGCGGGGCCAAGGAGATCGCGCATCGTGCCAAAGTACCATCCGGCCCAGTAGTGTTCTTCCACCGCGGAAAAACGATGCACAATGCGCGAGGTGTCTTGCGCAAGCGCGTCTCCCACGCGTTTCGTCAGCGTCTGGTTAAGGGTTTTGTTCCAGTCGGGGAAGCGTTTTTCCATCCACGGTGAATTCCACGGCGGCTCGTTATGACCACCCCAGACGATAATGGCCGGAGAGTTGCCAAACTGTTCGACCATCTCGCGGGTCTGCCGCGCGGCATTGTCCGCAAAGGCGTCGCTGTTATCGTAACCCCATTGCAGGGGTACATCCTGCCAGATCATCAGCCCCATTTCGTCAGCCACATCGTAAAGCGCCCGGCCTGCCACGTGCGCGTGAACGCGTATCGCGTTGGCGTTCATCGCCTGCACCAGCCTGAAGTCGCGGCGATATTTCTTGCGCGTCATGGTGCTGAGCCAGGGGGAGCCGATGTAATTACTTCCCTTGATAAACAGGCGCCTGTCATTGATCAGCCAGCCCCTGTTTTCTGGCTGCGCCTCCATCTTGCGCAGGCCGGTACGGGTCACCGCGGTATCCATCACCCCCTGCTCATCCACCAGGGTTGCACGCACCCGGTAGAGATTTGGCCTGCCATAGCCCACAGGCCACCAGAGCTTCGCGTCTTTCACTGGCAGCGTGACGTTGAGGGAGCGCGGCTTACCGTCCGTTTTCGCAATCTGTACCGGAAACGTCCGTTCCGTGCGCGTGCCGGAGAAATTATCAGGCGTCGCTGACAGGCGCAGGGTGACGGGACCGGCAGATAACGCCCGATAGCGGATCTCGGCGTGCAGAGCGGGCTTGCCCAGCCCCTCGCGCCAGTCCGGACGCAGGATCACCTGATCGATAGTCACGCCGCGACTCAGGTGTAGCTTCACCGGTGCCCAGATCCCACCGGAGTTGGCGTCCTGGCCATTCTCTGCCCAGGCCCCGCCCGGGCGAGTGTCGTGCTGGTTAAGCACGCCTTTGAACAGCGTTTTATGCAGCGGCCAGATTTTTTTCGGATCTTCCCAGGGGCTGTCTACCCGCACGGCGAGCCTGTTGTATCGCTGTAAAGCATCGCTTATGTCTACGGAGAAGCGCTGAAAATATCCCTCGTGACGGGCAAGATGCCTGCCGTTGAGCGTGACGTCGGCAAAATAGTCCACGCCATCAAAGACCAGGGTAGCCATGGTATCGGGCGCGCGCCGGGGCAGGGTAAATTCGTGGCGGTACCAGAGGGCACCCTGATGATCGTATCCGGCGCTGTACCAGTTGGCCGGGACCCGAATTTCTCGCCAGCCGCGGTCAGGCGCACTGGCGCCGTCAAAGGTGCTGAGGCTGGCGTCATGCACGCGCCACGTTCCGGCCAGTGACCAGGTAATCGGCTGGCTGGCCTGGGCCAGCAGGGGGCTCAACGCCAGCAGCAGAAGAAGCCTAGGGATCATGTTTAACCTCCTGCGCTCTGCGGCGCAGCCAGGCCGCAGAGCGTCTGGCCTCCTCGATAAGATCGCCATGTGAAGCGCGCAGCCCGGTCTGGGTCTGCGAGAGCGCCTTACCCTCAATCTGCTGAAGCACGTCGGACAGAGCGCTGAAGCCGAGGGTGACTGCTTCGCCGCGAAGCTTGTGAGCGGCCCGCCGCACGGCCTCGCGATCATCATGCTCAATGTTCAACGCTATGGCCGCCACCGCCTCGTCAAGGCCGCTGCCGAACAGCGCCAGCAGCTCATTGACCAGCCCGGGATCGTCCGCGCACTGTTTTAACAGGTGCGTCTCGTCCGGTAGCCCCTTTTCTTCACCGGGGATAACGCGGGCTATCTCCTCCGTAAGCGCCTCCTGACTTACCGGCTTGGCAATATAGCCGTCGAATCCCATTGCCAGACAGCGCTCCTTGTCGCCCTGCATGGCGTGGGCGGTCATCGCAATGGCGGGCTGATGGTCGCGCCCCTGCGCGCGCGAGGCTTCCCGAATCAGGCGAATGGCGGTTTCCCCGTCCATTTCCGGCATTTGCAGATCGATAAGCAGCAGGTCCCAGGGCTGTTCGCGCCAGCGTTCAAGGGCCTCGCGGCCATTGTTTACCACCTCGCACCGGTGGCCGAGCCGTTCAAGCAGGCGTCTGGCGACCTTCTGATTCACCAGGTTATCCTCGGCCAGCAGGATACGCAGACCGGCCTGCGCCGTAACGGGCGCAGGAGCGGGCGCAGCGGCGGGGGACGCAGGCGGGGCAGGCGCAAGGACGCTGGCGATGGTCTGACAGAGCTCACGCTGGGCGACCGGCTTATGCAGATAGCGGGCGATACCGATGCGCTTCAGCATGCTGGCGTCGAAATGGCGGCTCATGGAGCTGAGCATAATGATGTGGCTTTGCTCGGCCTGTGGCATAACGGAAAGCTCAAGGGCCAGCGACACGCCGTCCATGTCCGGCATCTGGGCATCAAGCAGGATCAGCGGCCAGCGCCCCCCTTTTGCGGCCAGGATTAAGGCCTCCCCGGCGTTGTCAACGCAGGTCGGCGTCAGGCCCATCTGACGAAGCATGGTGTCAAGCAGGCGCAGGTTCGTGCTGTTGTCGTCCACGACCAGGACCGCTTCGCCGTTGAAGCGTACTAAGGGCGCGCCCGCGGCTGGCGGGGCCTGCTGGCTCTCCAGGGGCAGGGTAAAGGCAAACTCGCTGCCTGCGCCCGGCTCGCTCTGCACCGTCAGCTCGCCGCCCATCAGTTTCACCAGGCGCGCGGAGATGGTCAGCCCCAGGCCGGTGCCGCCGTAGCGGCGGGTAGTGGAGCTGTCGGCCTGGCTGAAAGCCTCGAAGATGGCCTGTTGTTTCCCGGCAGGGATGCCAATGCCGCTGTCGCGAATGCGAAACCGCCACTCTTTTTCGCTTTCCGCAGGCTCTATCGCCAGCAAAACCTCGCCCTGATGGGTGAACTTAAGGGCGTTGCCCAGCAGGTTGGTGAGGATTTGACGCAGCCGGGGGCCGTCGGCTATCAGCACGTCCGGCACCGCCGGAGCGATATCGACCAGCAGCTCGATGCCCTTTTCGCTGGCGGCGGGCATGTGCGGGCGGATCAGCGACTGCACGAAGGGGCGGATCTCCAGCGGCTCGGTATCGACGGTCATCTTGCCCGACTCAATGCGGGAAAAATCGAGGATGTCGTTGATGATGTGCAGCAGCGACTGGGCTGAACTCATTACCAGCGTCAGGTATTCCCGCTGCTCGGGATTGAGCTGCGTGTCCAGACAGAGCTGAGTCATGCCGAGAATGCCGTTCATCGGGGTGCGAATTTCGTGGCTCATGTTGGCGAGAAAGGCACTTTTCGCCTCGTTGGCCTCCCGGGCCACTTTTGCCGCTTCAATGGCCAGCAGCTCGGCCTCCTTGCGGCGGGTGATGTCCTGCAGGGTGCCGATGACCCGTTCGGCCTGCTGCTGCATACTGAGCGTAACCACCTGCCCCGAGATCAGCATCCAGCGCCAGCCCTGGGTCGCGTGCTGCACGCGAATTTCACATTCGAATACCGGCATATGCTCCTGCTTAGAGGCAATCATCGCGTTGCGCAGGACGGCGCGATCCTCTTCATGGACCAGGTTAAGTAAAAAGCGCAGCGGGTAGTGCAGTTGCGTGCGCGACTGACCCACCATCGCCAGCAGCGTATCGTTAACCTCCAGGCTGTCGTGAGAGACCTGCCAGTTCCAGATGCCGATCTGAATAGACTCTGCGGTCAGTAAAAAATCATCGTGCAGCTGGTGGCGAGAGCGCTGGGCGTCGTCAAGCTCGGTAATATCCGTATGCAGGCTGAGGATGCCGCCATCGGCAAGACGCTGATGCTGCACGTAGAGCCGCCGGTTTCCCGACTGGCGCACCTCGCGATGGCTTAACTGACGGCAGTTGCGAACGATCGCTTCCCGCAGGGTCCGGCGGCGGGTGGGGTCAATGTTGTAGCCTGCATCAATAAATTTCTCCGCCAGGCTCTCAAGGGTGGCGCCGGCGCTCAGCCAGGGGGCGATCACCGGGTAAAAGCGCGTTATCTGGTCGTTCCAGGCCAGCAGACGCTCGGCGGGATCGTAAATCATCACCCCCACGGGCAGCGCGTTGAGATCGAAACGGGATGTGGCTCGCATGGTTACTCACCTCTGGCCTGATAGTGCAGCTCCGCCTGGCGGCGCAGATACTCCAGCCCGGGCGCAATCGCCATCGCCCAGGCCGTGAGGATCTCCTCATCGCAAAGGGGATCGCAGGCGCGCACGGTCCTGAGCATTGCCTCCCGCCAGAGGCCGAAAAATCGCGGCGGCAGGCGCAGCCCTTCATCGCTCTGCTCCCGCGCAAGGCGTTCCAGAAAATCTGGCACAAAGAGCGCACCGTCAACGGCAAGCATGGCGAAAAAGCTCTTGAAGATCATCTGCTGGCCATCCCGGCCCTGGCCCCCGGCAAAGTGCTGCTCCGTTTCGGGGGACATATGGATAAAAGTCTCCCAGAACGCCTCGAAAAAGTGCCGTTTATCATTCTCCGGCAGGACGCGGTTCAGGCTGGCGTCAAAGAGATCGCGATAAAATTTCATGGTGCGGCCCTCGCGCCACGTTCACCCGGCAGGCAGAGGCCGGGCGGGTTGAAGGGATCCGACGTGCGGCGGGCAAAATAGCCGTCGTTTTCCACAAGGCCGTTTTCAAACAGCGGCCCGGCGTTGTGTTTGTACAGCAGCGCTTCCAGCACCATGGCGTTGGTCGAGAGGGTGAGCGTCGGGTTGATGTCGCCGGTTGCCTCAACGCGGCCCTCAAACCAGCCCTGATTCGGGTTATTCAGGTGTCGGGTTACGGCCATCAGGGCGTCGGTGTATTCGGTCTGCCACAGCGTCCAGAGCACAAAGACCGCTTTCGTCGTCACCTGCGCCAGCCGGGGATAGCTTTTACCGTCATCGCCCAACGTATTCCAGGCGTAGCCATTCCCCCAGACGGCGTCCTCGACGCGCCAGGGCGCACGGGAGAGGTAAAAATCGGCGCGGGCGGTGAGCACGCCGTCGCGCTCCCAGCGCGTTTTCTGGCTGAGCCATACCCCTTCGGCCCGGGCGCGCAGCGTTTTTTGAATATCGGAGGCCACCCCGGGCGGCTGCCAGCCAAACTCCAGGCCCGGAAGCATGGCGGGGAGGGTAGAGAGCAGCGACGGCTGCCAGGTCGTTCTTGGATCGCGCGCGTCAACGGCGAGGCTGCGCTGGTAGAGGATGACGTTCTGAGAAGGCGGAGAAAATGCCTTACCCGATGGAAATCCCCACAGCCGAAACGCGCTGGCAGCATATTCGCTTTCACCCAGCCGCAGTTCATCGCGCACCACCGGCTGCCCGTTCTGCACCGACGCAGACCACAGCTCCCCGTCCTTATCCATCACCGGACAGAAGTTCCAGCGCAGGATGATTTTATCCAGATATTCGCGGTACTCGGGCGCCCGCTCGGCAGCGAGCCGCAGGGCCAGCATCAGCCGCGCCATATCTTTCGCCGACCATCCGCGCTGCGCCGGTTTTCCCGTGAAGTCGATGGGCGAGGCCGTTCGGCTGGAATAGAGCCTGCCGGGGGTGCGGGTTTCGGTCAGCGTCAGGCGATTAAGGGTTCCGAGCAGCCGCGTCAGCCGGGCATCGAACTCGTCCGCCCGGATCAGATCCAGCTCGCGGGCAGCCAGCAGGGCGATTAGCGTATCGCCCATTTGCCACAGCGTAACGCGCGGCTGCTTATCGCTGCCGTTAACCAGCCCCGTCTGAGGCTGGGTGTTATTCTCGAAATAGCGCCAGGCGATACGCGCCCACTCCCGCTCCTGCGGGGTCAGGCTACTGATGCGCGCGGTGGTGTGCCAGCCACCTTTGGTCAGCCAGCGCCACCCTGCGCCCTCCCGGCCGAACAGGGCGAAGGTGATAATAAGCATGAGGACGGCAGCAGCCAGCCAGCGGGCTAAGGTCTTAAGCATTGTGCGGTCACCGGCGGCAGTTTCACAGGCTCGTCCGTATTACAGGTGGCACATTGACAGGCCTGGCAGGCGGGTTTGGCGCGCAGGGTAGTCCCGGTCTGTTCACACCAGGTCTTCACCGCTGGCGTACCGTTCAGGAATGGACGGTTGCGCGAGGCATTATTTGGCTCAAACAGATCCACCAGCTTTTTTTCCCACAGGGAGGGGGCAAAGTTGCGGTCTTTGGGGTTATCGCTGTTGAACTGCAGCAGCTTGCCCTCTTTTTTGAACAGCAAGGCTTCCAGCATGATGCCGTTGTTATTGGCGGTGAACTCTTTGATGGGGCCGTCGCCGTTTTCGTACAGCCCTTCATAGTACCCTTTGTCCGCCTCGTTGGCGTTTTCAATGGCGTCCAGCAGGCGGTCGGTATAGGGCGAGTTCCAGAGCACCCACATCCCGAGCGCCGCCTTCAGCGAGACGGCGGCCGTGTTGGGAACGTATAGCCCCTTATCGGTGATGGTGTTCCAGTTGAAGCCGTCGCTGAATACGGTGTCGTAGACGAAGTAGGGGGACTTATCGAGTTGATGCTCAGAGCGAGCGGATAAGATACCGGTGATGGCGTAGCGATTCTCCTGAGCCTGATAAACCCTGTCGGCGAAGTTTTTCATCCACGGATGGGAGTAGTCGCGCGGACTGTTTTCCCTGTCCGTCGGCTTGTCGAAACCAAATTCCAGGCCGTAAAGCACATAGGATTCGGTTACGACGTAATTATGCTGGTTGGTAAGGCGCGGATCGCGCGAGTCGTAGGGCACCATTACGCAGTAGATCTCCGCCAGCTCGTAGGGCTGAGGCTGGCTGGACTGACAGGTTCCAAAGCCCCACAGCGCAAAGCCCGCGGCACCATACTCTTCGTAGCCCAGCCGCCCCTCCTGCACGTACTTCGGCTGGCCGTTTTCCAGGTAGGCCCCGTACATCATTCCGCAGGGGTTAATAACGTTGGTGAAATTCCACCCCAGCATCACGTTATCAATGCTGTTGCCGTATTCCGGATAGCGCTCCTTAATGACCTTCAGCCAGATCAGCATCCTGCCGATGTCCAGCGCCGAGAAGCCAATCTCGCCAGGCTTGTTCTGGTAGTTAACCTTCTGGGCGGTGATGGTGTTATAGGCTTTGTTGGGCAGCTCGTTGCGGAACAAATCCAGTTTGTTCAGGGTGGCGAGTAATTTCAGCATTCTGCGATCGAATTCAGCTTTATCAATAATCCCCAGCTCCCTTGCGGCCGTCATCGCGGCCATATAGGAGGCGCTGTCCCACATGGTGGTTGAGGGAAATTTATTGACCGCATTCACCAGGCCGGTAGTGGGCTGGTAGTTAGCCACGAAATATTGCCAGGCGTTTTTGGCAATGGTCATCTCCCGGGGCGTGAGGTCGCCGCTGCGCGGAGGGTAGTCCGAGGCGGGAAGCCCGGTCGTCGCCTGTGCCGCAGCGAGTGAGAGCCAGCACGCCACAAGCCCGGCCAGAAGAGGAAAAAAGAGTATTGATTTCAGCTTCATGGCTTCGCTCCTGCTGAAGAGGTTGGGGGAGTGGCGGGGCCAGGGCAGGCCAGACAAAGCATCTGACCGTGGGCAATGTACGCCAGGCTTTCGAGGACGACGGCATTGGTATCGGCGTCAACGATATCGTTGACGCTGCTGTTAAGATTAAGCCCGCGCTGCCAGCCCTTGCCCGGTACCTGTAGCTTCTGCACCTGCTGGCGCAGCGCTTCGCTCCAGCCGTTGCGGAACAGGGCGTACCAGGCAAAGGCGGTGCGGGTCGAGGTAATCGCCGTTTGCTCCGGCGTGGCGTCAAGCAGGGCGCTGTTTTGCAGCGGCTGGCGATCCGGCAGATCGTTGACGTAATCCGGCGCGGGCTCGGCGTAATCGGTGCTGATCGGGGGCTTGCGGACCCGCAGGCTATGACGGCGCTGCTGGATCTGCATAATGCGCCACGTGATTTCTGCGCTCTGCGCATCAAAGCCCAGCTCGAGGCCCGTTAATAAATAGGGAAGGCTGATAAGCGAAGGCTGACGACCCCACGGCGTGCGCAGCCCTTCGTCGGGCACCATTATTCCGTCGATGTCGATCATCTGCTGCCCTTCTGGCGGGTTCGTTACCGCCAGTCCCGCCGCGCTGTCGATCAGCCGAAGCGTATGGCTTGCATAAAGACGGTAGCCGAAGCTGTTTCGCGGCTCGTCCGTCGCCAGCGCCCAGTGGTGTAGCGGGACCGCGGCCTGGCTGGTGGTGCTGTTGGCAATCAGGGCGCCCGTCTTCCAGCGATCGAGCAGACTGCGCACGGCGCCAGCATGCTGAGGATAGCGCCACAGCAGCGTTTGCAGGGCGTTTAGCAGGCGGCCCATGCCGATCGCCGAGGCGTCCGGTTTGCCCAGGGCTTCCAGCGTGTCGGCATGGTAATAGGCGGCGGGCAGCCCCTGGGGATTGAGTGGAAGGCTGGCGAGGGCGGCCAGCGCGGCCGCGATGCGTTCATCAAATTCGTCGGGAGTAAGAATGTTGAGCTGCCTTGAGGCCGCAACGGCAAAAAGATAGCTGCCGGTGCTCCACAGGCTGAGCCAGGGTTCCCCGTCGTGCGCGTTGGCCAGGCCATTCGGCTGCGTGTTGTTCACATAATACTGCCAGGCCACCCGCGCCCAGATCGCTTCTTCGAATGTCAGTTCACGCGGAGCGGGCAAGGGCGGGAAATCGTTACTCAGCGACATCCCCGCGCTGCTCTCAACGCGTGTCGGCATCTGTTTTTCAACCCAGACGACAATAGCGAATCCCAGCAGAAAGCCGAGCAGGATAGTGAGGTAGCTGCGGGCTGACAAAAGCGCGTCGCGTTTTCTCATTCCCTCACCTCCTCTTCCGCCGGGGTCCACATGGCGGCGAAGATCAGCGGCAGCATGGCGGCAATATTAACTGCGCCCCAGAAGATGTTGATGACGTAGCCGGACGGATCGTCAACCTGCCCGCGTGCGACCTGAAAACCGCCCCAAATCAGCCCGGCCAGGGTGAGCACGACGATGGCGATCTGCGGTTTTACCAGATAAAGAAAGCGCCCCGTCTGCCGCTCTTTGGGGGTGACGTGGAATTTGATCTGCTCTCCGCGCAGGACCGTGTCGAGGGCGCGCAGGTTCATGGAGAAGAAAGAGAGATACGATGCTCTGCCATCCCAGGCTGATATTCCCCAGGTGCCGAACATAAACGCCAGCTCCGACACAATAAAAAAGGGCAAAAAATGCAGGTAGAAGGGTTCAGACCACGCTGATACAGGCGGAATACCGGTAAACAGGTAAATAATGGGCGATATCAGGAAGATAGTGTTCCACACGCAGGCCAGATAGGACCAGAAGGTGGTGGCGTACATCAGGGTTTGCGGCAAAGAGAGCTTAAAACGGCGGCGGCTGAAAATATTGTCGTGGAACAGAATATCCAGTGAACCCGCAGCGTATTTGAAGCGCTGGATCATCCACGTCAGCATGTCCTGCGGAGAGAGCATTTTCGATTCGATCCGCGGGTGCATTACCGAGCGCCAGCGGCGGGCCGCATCGCCGTGGAGCAGGATTGAGGTATAAATATCTTCCGATACGTGAAACTTATAGGGCGTAAGTTCTGTGTCGAAGGCCACGTGAGGGCGCATGGCGTCCTGAAGGGTTTCGCGCATGACCGGATCGCGTATATCCCGCGTGTGGCGATCGATCTCTTCTTCAACCGTCCAGACGTAGCTGCGCAGCGCCGCCTGCATTACCGCTTCGCGCCTGTGGACAGAGGCCGCACCGCAGCAGAAGGCGGCGTTGGCCCAGTTTCGCCGGCGCAGGATCACGTCATAAAACATGCGCGGATCGTTAAAAAAGGGATCGCGACCAACGGTTACTGGCCCGATAAGCTTCTGGGCGAGCCATCCCAGCCCGTATCCCGTTTTGCCCGCTTTTCGCCCAAGCCAGCGCGCGAGGTTTTCCCCCTCCGGCAGGTCGAAGAACCACTGCGGCGTCTGGACCCAGGCCACGTCAGGGTCGCGAAAATAGCCCAGCGTGTGGCTGAGCAGGGTTGGGAAAACCCGGGTATCGGCATCGCAAATGATCAGGAAATCGCCGTCGGTTTGCTCAAGCCCGTTTCGCAAATTGCCGGCCTTGAAGCCAATATTGGTCTGCCGGGAGATGTAGTTGGCACCTTCCCGATCGCAGACGGCTTTCATTTCCGGGCGTCGGCCGTCATCGAGCACGTGCACCCTGTAGTCCAGCGGGAAGGGGTAATCCATCTTCATGGCGTCCCGAATAGACAGCCTGACCAGCTCCACATCTTCTGAATAGGTTGCGATAAAGAGATCGACCTTTATCGGTCTCGCTGCTTCCGCGTCTTCGGGGCGCAGGCAATCATTGATCTCAGCGGGGGGCGGGGTTTGCGGCGGATCCTCTTCTTTCCACAGGTTTATGGTGAACAGCACGGTGCCGATCCAGGCCAGGGTTTCAGCCAGCACCAGCGGAATGGCATACCACAGCGCGTCGGTATTTAAGGAGGCTGTCCAGCGCCAGTAAAGATAATTAGCGCCTAAAATCAGCGCGGCAACCGCCAGTACCTGCCATGTGAGCATTACCCAGCGCGGTGTCTTAAGCGGTTCAGGCGGCTGGCGATGTTCAAAACGGGAAAAATAAAAATCCATAGAGAAGGATATCCTGATTCCACGATAGCGATTAATAAGAGACCCGTTGCCGACAGGGAGCGAAAAACAAAAAATAACGTCCGCTAAAACAAAAAGTAAAGTAAGTGTAGATGGTGGAAAAAATAATTCCAGAGGTGTGAAAAAGCGATCGTTTACGCATGCTTAAATAATCGTTACCTACGCTTAATAATATCGTAAGCGTTTTCAAAAATTGCCAGATGCATTTCTTTACGCTATCTAAATAAAATACAAGAAACTTTTTAGCATGGAGAACGCGACGCCCCATGAGCCAGATTGCGCCTGTGCTTATAAAGAAAGATATCGAAAAAACAACGACCTGGCGTTACGTTCTGTCGGATAAACGTGATTTACGTATTGATTTTATGCGCGGTATCGCGTTAGTGATGATGGTGGTAGCGCACACGGAGGTGATGTCGATATTTAATATATTTACCTGGGAAAGGTTTGGCCTGACAACCGGTGCCGAAGGTTTTGTCATCCTTTCCGGATTTATGCTGGGAATGTTAAACCGCGCCAGATTGCAAAAAGCGGTATTGTTGACTATATCCTGGGGGCTTTATCTGCGCGCGTGGAAAATATATCGCGTAAATATCATTATTATTCTTTCATTTTTGCTGTTAGGGTATCTGCCGTTTATTAACGTCTATGAGGTTACCCATTTTACCGATCGTTACTCGGGTACAGCCTGGTCACTGTATCCGGTGACGCCGCAAATTAAGGAAACCTGGTTTAACATTGTCCTCTACCTGCAAATTGGCCCTCATCAAACGCAAATCCTGGGTCTCTATATTTTTCTTCTGCTGTTAAGCCCGCTGTTTTTGGGAATGCTTCAGAGAGGGTACGTCTACTGGCTGCTGGGCCTGTCGTTGCTCGTCTACGGCTGCTGGCAGGTGTGGCCGGTGCGGGTGACGCCGTCCCAGTTTGAATTCGCATTTCCGCTGCTCGCCTGGCAGTTTATTTTTGTGCTGGGAATGTGCAGCGGCTGGTACAAAGAGGAGTTGATCTCCTTTGCCCGCACGCCCGCCGGTAAGGTGGTGCTCGTGGCGCTGGTGATGATTGCGCTGGTTCTTGGCTTTATTGCCCAGAACCATACCAACCCGTTTATGCCGCCCGCGCTGCTAATGCACAGCCTTTCGCCGGAGGACTTTAACGCGTTTTACCATACCTGGGCGGCAAAAAATGGCCTGGGACCCGTCAGGGTACTTAACGATATCTGCCTGATGGTGACGGTCTATCTGCTGCTGACCCGGTGCTGGCAGCCCCTGTATCGCCTCGCGGGCTGGTTTCTTATCCCGCTGGGCCAGCATTCGCTTTATACCTTTATTTTGCACGTCTACGTCGTGTTCCTGGTAAGCCAGTTCGTCACGTTCGATCTGTGGCGCCAGGCCTGGGTTGTGAACACCTTCATTCACGCGGCGACGCTGGGCGTGCTGTGGCTGATGGCGAAATATAACGTCGCCGCGCGCTGGATACCTAACTAAGGAAGGGCAGATGCGGGATAAATTGTTGCTGACCTGCGCGCTGTTGTGCGTTGCCGCTGGCGCAGAGTCGGCGCCGAAGGACGATGCGCAAGCGCTACGCGATAAAAACGACGAGCCGGTGCAGATGGGCGTGTTTACCAGCCGGTGGGGGCGCCTGTTCTCCGGGAATGAGGACGTCTTCTCTGGCGCGCTGAGCTTTAGTTCCGGCCTGAAAGAGCAGTGGATGACCATCCCTAACAGTTCCGACAGCGCAGAGCAGAAACGAAAATACAACCAGACGCTCAATCTCAGCCTGCAGTACTCACCCTACAGTTACTGGTTTGCGAACGTGACGTCGCGGTTGCCGGTGACGGACACCAGCCGCTATACGGCCGATTTTCGCTACAGCTTTGGCTATGACGACTGGCATGCCAACACGGTGAGCCTGGTTTACAGCAATTACGGGGATAACCGCTTCTGGACGTCAGGTACCCGTCGTCACACCTATTTTGAGCAGGGGGCCGTGACCCTGGCGTATAAATTTTCCCTGCCGAAGCCCGTGGAGAATACCCTCCTGATCAACAAGGGCGACTCCATCATTTGCCAGGTGGGCTACAGCTGGGTTCCGCGCTATTACGATCTGGACAGCAACGATATCCGCAAAAACAAGAACGTGGTGCTGAGCGGGTGTGGCTATACCTTTAAGCAGCACTTCTTCGTGCGCGCCACGGCGTTCTGGTTCCCGGACAGCAGCCAGCAACAGCCCTGGAACGGTGACTACAGCTATAGTTTTGGCTACGCGGGCTATACGCCAGGTTCATTCTCAGTTCAGTATGCAAACTACTCCGGCACACGTTATCCCGGCCACCAGAGCGGCAGCGGCAAATTCCGGGAAGGCACCATCAGCGTCATCTGGTTCTTACCGCTTTAGGAGGGCGTATGGGGTCGCAGCACGTCCTGATTGTAGAAGATTCACTGGTGTATCGTCGCCTGCTTAGCCGAATGCTGACGCAGTGGGGGTATACCGTCAGCGAGGCGGAGAATGGCGTCGCCGCGCTTGAGATCCTTGAAAGCCAGCCCGTCAGCCTGGTGATTAGCGACTGGGAGATGCCGGAGATGGATGGCCTGACGCTGTGTCGGGAGATCCGTCGCCGCCAGTTCGGGCATTATGTGTACTTAATTTTGCTTACGGCCCGCGAGGAGCCGGGCGATCTGACGGTGGGGTTTGATGCCGGTGCGGATGATTTCCTCAGCAAGCCGGTTGAGCAGAGTGAGCTGCGGGCGAGACTGCACGCGGGAGCCCGCGTGCTGTCCCTGGAAGCCACTCTCGCTGCGCGCAACGCCCATCTCAGCGAGGCCTTAAGGCAGATAGAGCAGGATCTCGAGGTGGCGGCGCGCATCCAGCAGTCGGTTCTGCCTGCGCATCAGCTGCGCTACCGGGATTACTTTGCCGACTGGATTTTTTTGCCGTCAGCCTGGGTATCGGGCGATATTTTCAATGTGTTCCCGCTGGACAACCATCTGGGATTCTACTGTGTTGATGTCTCAGGGCACGGCGTGGGGGCGGCGATGATGTCTCTTGCCGTAGCCCGTCAGTTTCTGCACGGCAGGGCGGTGGAGCGTTTTCTTTTTGCGGACGAGAGCGATGTTGCGTCTCCCGCGGAAGTGGTTCGCATCCTGAACGGTCGCTTTTGCAGCGAAGAGGCCGAGATAGTGAGCTATTTCACCATGATCTACGGCGTTATCGACCTGGCGACGGGTGAAGGTAAGCTCTGTCAGGCCGGGCATCCTACCCCCTTCATTGTGAGCCCCGGCGGCGAGGTCAGGACGGTCGGTGAAGGCGGTGCGCCAGTAGGATTGATGCCGGATCTCAGCTGGACGGACGTGAGCTTCTCGCTGGCGGCGGGAGAGCGCCTCTGCCTGTTTAGCGATGGCATTACCGAGTGTGAAAATCCTGACAACGAACAGTTCGGTCAGGCTCGTTTGCAGCGTTGGCTCCAGAATGACGCCACGCTCGCGCTGGATCGGCTTTTACCGCAGTTTGCGCAGCATCTTATCCGCTGGCGGAGCGGAGAATGCCGTGAACAACAGGCCATGGCCGACGATGTTTCCTTATTAGTGATTGAGCGTACAGGAGTAAACGATGAACATTGATACAGACCGGCTGAGCGACGTAAACATTATGACGCCGTCGGTGCGCCGGCTGGACGCCTCGGTGGCGGCAGGGTTTAAGGAAGCCATTGCCAGGGAGATTGGGGAAGATCGTAAAGCCCTGATTGTCGATTTCAGCAAAATCGATTTCATCGACAGCAGCGGCCTTGGCGCGCTGGTTTCCCTGCTGAAGATGATGAACGGTAAAGGTGAAATGATGCTGTGCGCCCTGAACCCCGGCATAAGCAACATGTTTACCCTGACCCGGATGGATCGAATATTTCGCATTTGCCCCGATCGTGCGACGGCACTCGCGCAGCTGGGTCGGTGAGCTGACCGTGGCTAACGACATCTCGCTTCCGGCCACGTTAACGTCGGTCTCGCCGCTTGCGGCGTGGCTTGCGCATCAGATGGCGCCGCTGCCCGTCAGCGACGAATGGCGCTTTGCGTTCGATCTCGCCGCCTGTGAAACGGCAACCAACATTATTCGCCATGGGCTACGCGAGGATCCGAAACGTTGCTTCACCGTGGAGTTCATCGCTACCGCCACGGGCGCGACGCTGCGTTTTACCGACGACGGCGATGCCTTTCCCGCTGAACGCCTTGAGGCGGCACGTAACGACGCGTCGTTCGACGCCTGCCTTCTGGCTGAAAGCGGCAGAGGGCTGAAACTCATTTTGTTGTATGTGGATAATTTCACGGTGGAAAACGTTGCGGGAAGAAATATCACCGTTCTGGAGAAGGGGATGGCCGGATAATTTTTGACGTATGGGAAGGGACGGTGCGTGGATAAACACGGTGGCGCAGCCAGGCCTGCGCCATTATCATGATTGCGGGCATAGGCCCGGTCAGGCATCCGCCTGCCATTTTTCCAGTATCGCACCGGCCCGACGGGCCGTGGCCGGCAGGATGTCGGCATCGGCCACGTAGCCATCAGGATCGAGACAGCGGTTATACTTTCTGGCCTGGTGCAGGATCTCCTCGTCCCAGTAAAGGCGCTTCCGCTGGTCGCCGCGGGTGGTGAGAATAAATTCGGCGTCGCTGCCCGTCGCGCGATAGCGACGCCAGCTGTTTGCCGGAACAGAGATCACCGAGCGCTCCGGGGCGATGACGCTCACCTCTTCGCCCGCCTCGTTCCAGATCACCTCCAGCTGGCCTTTAAAGACCATGATCACCTGAATATCCGGGCACAGGTGTCGGCCCACAACGTGATTATCGGCAAGGCGCAGCCATTCGACGGAAAAGCCGTGCGGGCTGGTGATGGCGGGAGCGGCATTCCGATCCTGTGAAATGCCGAAACCGATGACCGGCGCGATTTCGCCGCCGTGCCCGGGCAGCGCGGAGTCCAGCAGCCCGCGCGCTGACCAGCAGCGGTCATCACCGGTTACCGCCCGCTGGCGCATCTCCTCAACGCTGTAATCGCGAAGCCCGGCGACGTAGTCTGCTGACAGCGGCGTCAGCAGCGTGGCGGGTTCGGGCGGCGGGTCGCCTGCCTCCTGCGCAATCAGCATGTTATCTTTGCTCAAATACATACCGTACTCGCTGGCGGCCGCGAGCACTGAAGGGTGCCATATGATGCCGCCCGTGTTGTCCCCGCCGAGCACGGTAAACACCATTCCGCTGGTGTCTTCTTTACTGACGTTGGTGAAGCCGCGGAAGATCCAGGTCGGGATGGAGAGGATGGCCGGTGCGCTAAATTCCGCTTCATGTTCACCGCTGGCGCCCCAGCGAAAGCGCCACGTCCCTTCGTGGATCAAAAATACTTCCGCCGTAAAATGCAGATGCAGGTTATTGGTCACCCCTTTCGGCATCGCCGCCGCGCCGATGTTAAAGCCGTGCGGCTCGGGAATATTCACCACCTGCTCGCTGGACTGCGTGACGCCGGGGCCGATGAACGAATAGTTCTGCTTGAGGTGCGAACCGGGCAGCCTGCAATCAATAAACGCAAGGTTGCAGGAAACCATATCCTCGGGGGCAATTAACCGGCTTCGCGCCTGGCTCTGGGTTAGCGTAATGGTTTTCATCTTTTCTCCTGTTAATAACCGGACGCGCCGGTGGCGGGGATAGCGTTGCCGCGCGCGAGGGCAATGGCCTCACGCGAGGCGCGGCCCAGCTGCATGACGTCGTTTGCGGGCGTGACAAACCGGAACCCCTGCGCAATACGCGCCGCGGCGGCGGTGCCGGAGGTACAGAAAATCCCGGCAATTTTTTGCTGCCGGCGGCAGCGGTCAACCACCCGCTCAACGGCGGCAACCATTTCAGGGTGCCGGGATTCAGCGCTGGCGCTGCCCGTCAGCGTCAGGGAGAGATCGTTGGGGCCAATAAACACGCCGTCCAGCCCGTCGGTGTCGAGGATTGCGTCAAGGTTTGCCAGCCCCTCGCGGGTTTCGATCATCGCCAGGGTCAGGATCTCGTCGTTGGCGTGCCGGGGATAATCGCTTCCGCCGTAGAGCAGCCCTCGCGCAGGGCCAAAAGAGCGAAAGCCCAGCGGCGGATAGCGGCACGCGGCGACGAAGCGACGGGCCTCCTCCGCGCTGGAGATCATCGGGCAGATCACGCCGTAGGCCCCTGCGTCCAGCACGCGCATGATTTGCGCCGGATCGTTATCCGCAACGCGCACCAGCGGCACGGCTGGGGTGGCTGAAAGCGCCTGAAGCATCGTCAGCGCGCTGGCAAAATCGATCATACCGTGCTGCAAATCGACGGTGACGGCGTCGTAGCCCTGGTGGCCGATGATTTCCGCGCTATAGCCGGAGGGGATCGCCAGCCAGCCGTTAACGATCGGGGTATTTTCCCGTACTGCGGTCTTTAGTCTGTTGTTGCGCACTGTATGCACTCCGTTATCCACTGACGCAGCGGCGGGGCAACCTCGTCCGGTGTTTCCAGCGGTATAAAATGCCCGCCGGTCTCCACCGTGTACCACGTCGCGTCCGCGTTGCCTGCCGCCAGTAACTGGTGATGTTGGGGCGTGCAGATCGCGTCCTGCGCCCCGTTGATAAGTAGGGTGGGGCAGGAGAGGGCGTTAAACGCTGCCCTGTTATCCTGCCGGTGAATGGCTATTTCCGTCTGCTCTGCGAAGGTGGTGATACCGCACTCCTCCGCCATCCGGCAGATAACCTCCCGCAGAGCGCGGTCGTGCAGGCGTGACGGGGCGACATAGCTTCGCCACAGGGACGACGCCAGCCACTCAGCCACGCCCTGCGACCGGGCGGCGCGTACCGCTTCCCGCCGCGGCGCGGCATTTTCCGGCGGATCGGCGAGGGGATTGGCGGACATCAATGCCAGCCCCTTTAGCCTTTCTGGCGCGTCGGCGGCAATTTGCAGCGCGACAATCGCGCCGAGAGAAAACCCGGCCAGCAGGAAGCGCGGCGGCAGCACGGTTAACAGCCGGCGTGACGCCTGCCGCGCGGACTCTGCTCCCGTCAGCGTGACGCACAGCACCGCCGGAACGTTCAGCCGCTCAATGACGGGCTGCCAGAGGCGGGCGTTACAGAGCGTGCCGCCGAGCAGCACCAGCGGCAGGTCGGTGTTATCGAGAAGCGGAAGTGCCATCTTATCCCTCACGTTGCCGTCCAGCCGCCGTCAACCATCAGCGCGCTGCCGGTGATCAGCGCGGCGGCATCAGAGGCGAGAAAGACCACCGGGCCCATAATGTCCTCAAGCCTGCCCAGCCGGCGCAGCTTGATGTTCTCCAGCACGTAGTGGCGAAACGCCGGATCGGCCAGCGACGAACGGGAAAGGTCGGTTTCAATAAAGGTCGGGCAGAGCGTATTTACCCGAATCCCCGCCTCACCCAGCTCCAGCGCCATGGTTCGGGTTAGCCCTTCAAGGGCGAACTTTGAGGCGCAATACACGCTGCGTCCGGGGCCGCCCACGTGCCCCATTTGCGAAGAGACGTGAACGATCGACCCGCCTTTATTGCCCGCCCGCATTCGCCCGGCGACGCGCTGGCTGACAAAAAAGGTGGCGCGCAGATTGAGCGCCATCACCGCATCAAAATTTTCCTCGCTGACCTCAAGAAATGGCTGGTGGCGCGCCAGCCCGGCGCTGTTCACCAGAATGTCGAGATCCGGCAGGTTTGCCAGCGCGCGCTCCACGTCATGGGGTTGGGTGATATCCAGCGCTACCGTCTGAAGCGTGAGCCGGTGTCCGGCGGCCAGGCCAGCGGCGCTCGCCAGCGCGTCACGATCCCGGGCGGCAATCCATACCTCTGCGCCCGCCTGCGCGAGCGCAACGGCGGCGGCAAAGCCAATCCCTCTGGAGCCGCCGGTGACCAGCGCGCGTTTGCCGTGCAGGTAAAAAGAAGGCGTTTGCGGTAGCGTCATGAATTACACCTTTTCCCGCACCGGGGCAGGCGCGGCGTAGGGCACCTCGGTCTGGCCGTAACGGCGCACGCGAATGTTGGCCTGCTCGGCATGACCGGCGAACCCTTCCAGCAGCGACAGGCGTGAGCAATAGCTGCCGATTTCGGCGGTCGCTTCGTCGCTAAGGACTTTCTGGAAGGTGCAGGTTTTCATGAATTTGCCGACCCACAGCCCGCCGGTGTAGCGCGCGGCTTTTTGCGTCGGCAGCGTGTGGTTGGTGCCGATCACCTTATCGCCATAGGCAACGTTGGTGCGCGGGCCGAGGAACAGCGCGCCATAGTTGGTCAGGCTGGCAAGGAACCAGTCGTCCCGGTCGGTCATGACCTGAACGTGTTCGGAAGCAATACGATCCGCCTCCACCAGCATCTCGTCGTAGCTCTCGCACACGATAATTTCGCCATAGTCCCGCCACGACTGGCGGGCGATGTCGGCGGTAGGGAGTTTTTCCAGCAGCCGTTCCACTTCGCCGAGCGTCTCTTTCGCAAGCTGAAGCGAGTTCGTCAGCAGGATGGCGGGCGTGGTGACGCCGTGTTCCGCCTGGCCCAGCAGGTCCGTGGCGCACATTTCCGCATCAACGGTTTCATCGGCGATCACCAGCGTTTCCGTCGGACCGGCAAACAGATCGATACCTACCCGGCCAAACAGCTGGCGCTTGGCCTCCGCGACGAAGGCGTTGCCGGGGCCCACCAGCATATCGACCGGCGCCAGCGAGCCGGTGCCCAGCGCCATTGCGCCAATCGCCTGAATGCCCCCCAGGGCATAAATTTCCGTTGCTCCGGCCATTTTTTGTGCCGCGACGATGGCGGGAGCAGGCTCGCCGTTAAACGGCGGGGCACAGCTGACGATCCGTGAGCATCCCGCCACGCTGGCGGTGATGATCGACATGTGGGCGGAGGCGAGCAGAGGATATTTTCCGCCGGGCACATAACACCCTACGGCGTTAATCGGAATATTTTTATGCCCGAGAATAACGCCGGGGCGCGTTTCAATTTCCAGATCCCGCAAACACGCTTTCTGCGCGCGGGCAAAATTCGCCACCTGCTGCTGGGCGAATTCAATATCCTGAATATCCTGGCGGCTTAGCTGCTTAATGCAGCGGTCAATCTCCGCTGGCGTCAGGCGATAATCCTGACGGTCATAGCGATCGAATTTAATCGATAATTCGCGGATGGCTTTATTCCCGCGCTTTTCTATATCTGCAAGTATGTGTTCAACCGTTTCTCTTATTTGCTGGCTGGCCTGCTGGCGTTCTTCGGTAGATTTACCGCTTTTCAATTTCCACGACACGCGTAACTCCTTACCTTTTTCAGATGACAGATGCCCTCCCGGCGAGCCGGGATAGGTTATTTATATTCAGAATGCGTTATCGATCCGGTGCGGCTGCGTACGCGCCGTTTTTTAATAACCGGGTCGATTTTTGTGCCTTGCGGGTATATACCCAGCGGACGGACAGCGGTGTGGCAATGGCGGCAATAACGGAAAGGGCGGCAATTAATATATAACCGGACGACAGGTTAATATGCTGCATCATGACGCCCATCATCACCGGCCCGACAAACATGCCGCAGGAATAGATGGTCTGGAATAACCCCATCCGCGTGGATTGCTCGTCGGAGGTCGTATTCACCACGCTAAGCGACATAAAGGCGGCAAAGGCCATGCCGAACGAAAAGCCTGCCAGCGCCTGCCACAGGTAAATGACGTACATATTGCTGGTGAAGGGGATGCCGAAGGTGGAGACCACCTGTAAGACGATGCCGAGCACGGCGGTTTTAACCAGACCAAGGCGCTGATAAAACACCGAGCTGCACAGGGCGATAGCCAGCCCGTAAAACAGAAGGTGGATGTTTCCGAGCACCGCGAGGATCCCCGCCCGGGCGCCGAGCTGTTCGGCGTAGACCGGCGTCAGCGTGTCGCGGGTGGCGAAGGGAACCAGGATCACGACGGTTGCCAGAATGCCGAGCAGCCAGACGGAACGGTCGGCCAGCTGCTGGCGCGCGCCGGTGATGCAGGCCTTAAGCGTGGGGGCCTGCACCGGGTCGTGCACGTCCTGGATACGGGTCGTCAGGATCAGCGCGACCAGGGCAGAAATGCAGGAGACGAAGAAGGCGATATTGTTCGCAAAGTAGTGAATCAGCACCGCGCCAATGCAGTTGCCGAGAAACACGCCGACGGGGCCGGCCAGCGCCAGCAGCGCGACGGCGGCAGGGGCTTCGTCGCGTTCGAAATAGCGCATAAACAGGATGTTGTACAGCACCCAGGTCGCCGCCGTGACGCCGTCGGCCGCTTTCGCTATATACAGCGTGATGGCGTTGGGCTCAAGCCAGGCAATTGGCCAGGCGATAATCGGCAGCACCAGACCAATCTGGATAAATATCCTGCGGCTCTTTACCACGTCGGAAATAATGCCGAGCGGGAAGCGTATAAGCAGGGTTGCCAGCCCGGAGGCGCCCATGACGATCCCCATGATCTGTGGCTCTATACCCTGGTTGATCATCATGGGTGCCAGAAAGGCATCAATGCTGTGAATACAGATGAAGAACAGAATGCTGATAATGAAAAAGAGCCGGGCTTCCCGACGGCGTAACAGTGCTCGCAACATGGTTCTGAACCTCTTAAAAAGTAATGGGTTATCACCAGCCAAGTACGACGTTTACCGGTTCAGTCCTTTGGGCGACTCCTGTTCTCTCCGGTACCATGACGGTATAAAAACGCTTTGCATACGTATTCAAGAATTGAAGTTACGAGAAGGTTTCATTTTTGTAAAGTGATCTCGATCTTGTTGTGAGAATTTTAATTTTTTGTGTTGCATACGCATGCAAAGGTGGTGTAAGTATAAAAAACACCCACTCGCTGAGGCGTTTGAACAGGCCGGAAAGGGTGGGGCGTTGATAAGGAATCAGGGGTAATGAAACGTAAGACTTTTGCAGCAGTCACATCCCAGCAGGTCGCGCAGCTGGCGGGCGTATCGCAATCCGCAGTGTCGCGAACGTTTACGCCGGGAGCCAGTATTTCGCCGGCGACGCGTGAAAAAGTGCTGAAGGCGGCGCGGGAGCTAGGGTATCGCCCGAATGCGATAGCCCGTTCGCTCAACACGGCGCGTTCGCGCATTATCGGCGTGGTGATCTCCTACTTTGACAACCCCTTTTACTCGCAGGTGCTGGAGGCGCTGGCACAAAAACTGGACACGCTGAACTATCACCTGCTGCTGTTTGTCGGCGACCGTGAAGGCAACGTCGACCGTATTTTTGACCAGATCATGCAGTACCGGGTAGATGGCATTGTGCTGGCCTCGGTGACGCTGTCGCTGGAGCTGTCCGAAGAGTGCCTGGCTGCCGGAATACCGGTGGTGCTGTTTAACCGCAGCGAAGAGAGTGGAATGGCCTCCAGCGTAAACAGCAATAACGAAGCGGCGGCGCGGCAGATTGCCGAGTTTTTGCTGGCGGGCGAGCATCAGCGTTTTGCCTATGTGGGCGGCGTGGCGGATTCCCCGGTCAATATTGCCCGCCAGCGCGGGTTTATCACCACGCTGGAAGAACACGGCATTACCGACGTGCGGGTAGTGCACGGCAATTACGATGTCCAACAAACGACCCGGGCAGCCTACGCCCTGTTTTCGGCGTCGCCTGCGCCCGATGCCGTCTTCGTGGCTAACGACCATATGGCCGTCACGGTGATGGACGTGGCGCGCTACGAGTTTGGGCTGCGCGTTCCGGAGGAGGTATCCGTTGTCGGGTATGACGACATCGGCCCTTCCGGCTGGCCCTCCTATGCGCTCACCTCGGCATCACAGCCGGTAGGCGCGATGGTGGACGCCACGGTGGACCTGTTGATGAAGCAAATTGACAGCGGAACCATCGAGCCTGAACAGATTACGGTGCCCGGCACGCTGGTGATACGCCACTCGGCGCGCCGTCCGCGCAGCGGCGTTATCGAAACCAATGGGGTTACGCTTTACCAGTTAAAGGAGCGCAAATGACCAGATTGCGGGGCTTCAGCCCACAGTTCGACACTCTCCAGCAGTTCATTTTGACGCTCACGCATGTGGTGTGGGAGCAGAAGGATATCGGACAGCTGGCGGATTTTTACGCCACCCCGGTGGTCTTTACCACCCCTGAAAAACAGCTGCACGAGCTTCCCCAGTTTATGCGCCTTACGCTTGAGGCGATGCACAGCTTCCCGCAGCGCACGGTGCTGACCGAGGATATCCTGTGCAGCCAGAATCCGGGCGAGGAGCACTACGCCGCGCAGCGCACCGTTGCCCGGATCCAGCACCAGGGCGAGGGGTTTTTTGGCCCCCCGACCGGTAAAAACGTCTGGGTACGCACGTGGGCCGATCGCCTTTGCGTCGACGGTGCCGTGCGCCAGGAGTGGTTGCTCCAGGATCGCGCGGCAATCGTGGCGCAGCTGGGGCTGGATATCCGCGAGTTTGCCTTTAACCTCGCGAGCATGCGTCAGCAGCTTGGGGTGGAGTCGGTGTCTGCCGAGACGCTGGACGCCCGCTGGGCGGGCGGGCCTGACGGCGATGATGTGGAAGGGGCGCTGGCAGGCGTGGTGGAGCGCTATCTGACGATGTGGGCGGGCGGCAACAGCGGCGTGGTGCCCGGTTTATATCATCCTGCGGCGACGCTGTACGCGCCCGGCCACTGCATCTGTACCGGGGAACAGGACATTGGCGCACAGCTTTCCGGCTACCGCGCCTCATTTGCCGACAGCGAGACGCAGCTTCATCACCTGATCGTGCGTAAGGATCCCAACGAGCCAGTCCGGCTTTCCTTGCGCTGGTCGTTATTAACCTGGCATGACGGTTACGGCAAATTTGGCGCACCAACCCGTAAACCCGTTTCCGTAACCGGCATCAGCCAGCTTGAATTACGCGATGGATTAATTTTCCGGGAATATCTGGGTATTGATGAATTAGCGATTTGGTCGCAACTCTTTAATTAACAGGGGCGGCAGCGCCCTTATTCTGGCTGCCACTACTTTTCGCGTTTAATTCACCCTCACTTACGGGTGCGGGTTTTTATTGTCTGAAAACAGAGCAGGAGTTTATATGTCTTCAACTGAAGCAACAAATAAAGCACCAGCCGTACCCGAAAAAAACAGCGTGAAAGCGTTAAAAGACGAGCCGGTATTACAGGTTGAACGTCGAGATTTTGTCGACCTGGTACCGGAAAAACGCCCGCGCGTACAGTCGTTACGCGGCTTTGATGACTGCTACACCGATATTGTCGATTATATCGTTCGCTGCACCCATAAAATATGGGACGAGCGCGACGTCGGCTTAATTTATTCCCACTATACCCATAACTGCGTACTGTATAACGCGCTGGGCACATTATATAACCGCGAGCAGGTCGTTCAGGATACGCTGCAACGCTTAATTGCCTTCCCGGAGCGGCGGGGCATGGCCACCCAGGTTATCTGGAACGGGAATGATGTGGACGGTTTTTATACCTCTCACCTGGTGACGGGAAGCGGGCGGCATACCCAGCACAGCCATTTAGGCAAGCCGACAAACCGCACCTTCGTAACCCGTACCGTGGCGGATTGTATGATCCACGAAAACAAAATTTACCGGGAGTGGGTGGTCAGCGACAACATGTCGTTGATGAAGCAGCTCGGCCTGGATACCGATCGCATCGCGTTTGATATGGCGAAAGAGCAGTTTGATAAAGGCTTCCGCGTTATGGACATCGGCGAAAATGGCCGCATGCTGGGGCAGTATCCGCCGGAGATGGAATGCGATGTTTCGCTTGCGCACACCGATACGGAAGAGCAGTGCCTGCGCTGGCTGCACGAAATTTATAATCGCCGTATGTTCGGCAAGATCAAAGAGGTTTACGCGCCGAACGTGCAGTGGCACGGGCCGCTGATGAAGGAGCTGTACGGCACGGCGGCGGTGACGCACCAGACGCTGGCGCTGGTAGGGATGATCCCTGACGGCGCGTGGCTGCCGCAGCATATCTGCTCTAACCCCTGCGACGAAGGCGGCGTGAAGGTGGCGGTTCGCTGGATTATCGAGGGCCATCATCTGGGCTACGGAGAGCTGGGCAGGCCTACCGGAGAACGCCTGTTCGTGATGGGCATGTCGCACTACCATATCGTTAACGGAAAAATTGTCGACGAGTGGATCGTTTATGACCACCTTGCGCTGCTGGCGCAAATCAAACTCGGCCAGATGGAGGATGCGTAAATGAGCAATCAGGTGAGCTGGATTAAGCGCCCGCAGGGGCAGGATGCACAGGCCGACCGTTCGCTGACCGATAAGGTCAGCGCCATTATCGAACGCGTCAAAACCGAGGGCGACGCGGCGCTGAGAGACTTCTCGCAGCAGTTTGATAACGTCGTGCCGGCGCAGTTTGAGGTGAGCGAGCGGGAGATCGCCGAAGCGCTGGAAGGGATGGATGACCGGACGCGTCGCGACAGCGAGTTCGCCATTAGTCAGGTGCGTCGTTTTGCACAGGCGCAGCTGGCGACCATGCAGCCGCTGGAGGTAGAGACGCTGCCCGGCGTGCATCTTGGTCACCGGATCATCCCGGTGCAGACGGTGGGCTGCTACGTGCCGGGAGGGCGTTATCCGATTCTCTCCGCGCCCGTGATGTCGATCGTGCCTGCGACGGTCGCGGGCTGCGAGCAGATTATCGCCTGCCTGCCGCCGGGCGCGCATCCGGCGATGATCGCGGTCTGCCACCTGGCGGGGGCGCATCGCATTTTCAAAGTGGGCGGCGCGCAGGCTATTGCGGCAATGGCCTGGGGAACGGACAGTATTCCGTCGGTGGACAAAATTGTTGGACCCGGCAACGCCTTCGTTAACGAAGCGAAGCGCCAGGTGTTTGGTAAAGTCGGCATTGACGCGCTCGCCGGGCCGAGCGAGATTTTCACCATCGCTGACGACAGCGCCGACCCGCGTATTCTTGCCGCCGATATGCTGGCGCAGGCGGAGCACGATATTCACACCCGCGTTGGGCTGGCGACGACCAGCAGGGATATTGCAACGCGTACCCTGGCGGAAGTTGAGCGTCAGCTCGCCAGCCTGCCAACGGCGGCAACGGCTGGCGAAGCGTGGCGCCGGCAGGGGGAGATTGTGCTTTGCGAAGATGAAGCGCAGCTGATTGCCTTTGCCGACCGGATGGCGACGGAGCATTTGCAGGTTCATACCCGCGATCCGCACGCCACGGCTGCGAAGATCCGCAACTATGGCTCGTTGTTTATCGGCCAGAACGCCAGCGTGGTGTTCTCCGATAAATGTTGCGGCACTAACCATACGCTACCGACGATGGCGGCGGCACGTTATACCGGCGGGCTGTGGGTGGGGGCGTACGTCAAAATCTGTACCCATCAGTGGATTGACGAGCAGGGCATCCCGGCGATTGCGGAGCCGGCGATCCGCCAGAGCCGTACGGAAGGCATGCAGGGGCACCGACGGGCGGCAGAAATCCGCCTGCGTCCGCAGGACATCGACGCCATTACCAGCGGCATGCGGGACTAAACGATACGCCGGGCAGCTTTCTGCCCGGTTTTAGCTGGGAGAACCTGAGGCTATGAAGCGCCTGCTACCGCCAGACGACGTTCCGGAAGAGATCGCCCGCCGTCTTGAAACCATCCAGCGACACCGTGCGCTCAACGCGATCCTCGGCGTTAACCCTGACGCCATCTCTCAGGCGCAACGGTATCAGCAGCTGCGTCGGCGCGGCGTGCAGGTTGGCCCTTTGCACGGCGTTCCGCTGATCGTTAAAGATAATATCGCCTGCGCGCCGATGCCGGTTACCCTTGGCTGCCGCGCGCTGGCCTCGCTCGGTGCGACATCGGATGCGCTTGTCGTACAGCGGCTGCGCCGGGCCGGGGCGATTATTCTCGCCAGGGCCAATATGTCCGAGTTTGCCTTTGACGTGCGATCGCGAAGCTCGCTGGGTGGAGACGTAGCGAATCCGCTTTGGCCGTCGGTGACGGCCGGAGGCTCCAGCGGAGGCTGCGCCGCCGCGGTCGCGGCCGGAATGGCCGATGGCGCGCTGGGCACCGATACCGGCGGCTCCATCCGCATTCCCTGTAGCTATACCGGGCTGGTAGGGCTTCGGCCCGCATTTCGCCGGGCGCAGCTAGACGGCGTTGCGCCGCTGTCGCCGAGCAAAGACACCGTCGGGCCAATGGTACATAGCGTTGAAGATGCCGCGCTGCTGCATGCGGTCATCCACGGATTTTCTCCGGTAACCCTACCGGCGCGCCCGCTGAACGGCGCCCGGTTCGGTGTGGTTACCGCGCTACAGGGAGAGGATGAAGCACAGCTGGCGGTGTGGCAGGCGGCGCTACACGCGCTGAGCCGCGCCGGGGCGACGCTGGTGGAGGTATCACTACCTTTGCTGGACGACGTAAGGCAGGCGACGTGCCTGAGCCTGTATGAATTTCGCGTTGCGTTTGACCGCTGGCTCGCTAAACAGCCGGGTGCGCCATCAGGGCTCGCGGAAATTGTGGCCTCCGGCGCTTTCCTGCCCGAGTTCGCGCCGTTTCTGAAGCAGATGCTGGCCTGCGATACGCTGAAAACCCCGCTCTGGCTGGCGGGACGGCGCCTTCAGCGCCTGTTGCGCCAGAGCCTGTGCCAGGTAGCGGCGGAGCAGCGCATCGATGGCTTTTTATATCCCACCGTACAGCGTCTACCGGACAGCATGGCGAAGATGCCGCCCGGGTGTGCGCCGGAGCTTGCCGCCATCAGTGGTCTGCCTGCAATAACGTTGCCGTGCGGCGTGAACGTTAATGGGCTGCCGGTGGGGATGGAGATTCTATCGCCGCAGGAGGACGAGACGGCGCTGATGGTGCTGGCGCTGGCGTGCGAGCGGTGCTTTAGTCGCGATAAATAAGATGAAGAGATTTTGAGGTTGGTTGCATATTGAACAGGTGTGTTTTTGGGACAGGAAAAGTTGCTCAGGCACAAAAAAGCCCGCAGGGCTTACGCCGTGCGGGCTTCCAGTACTTCATCGGATGACTCTGGTAATCACCGATGGAGAATTTTGGTGGAGCTGGCGGGAGTTGAACCCGCGTCCGAAATTTCTATATTTCACTTTTAGTATAATTAAATCAGTGTGTTACGTATAAAATAGGGAGTTAGTATTATTCCATATTCGTTCGTTTTACGCTTTTTTAAAGCTCTGCCGCCATTTCGTCGCCAAGTTTCTGACACACTATGAGGCATTATCGGTTAGATTTGATGGTCTTTTCTGCGATGTTTATGGTCGAAAGTTTATGTAAGAAAAACAGACCTGTACTGATTCCCATTAATACACAGTATGCAGCCAAACCAAATTTAAGCATAGTTGATGACTCGTTTATTTTTTCAACCAAACCACTGCTGAGCATTGTGCTATACATGAACGGCATTGCAACTACAAAGCCGCTCATAAAATAAATGATGAGGCTAACTATTTCTACGGCTTTTCGCCAAATCCAAAAACTATATCTTTTTTTAGTCCACTGAAATATTGTTGAGTTATCACTAACATACAAAAGCTTTTGACACTTACTGTAATTATCAATATCTGTTACTGGATCTTTGGACCGCAAAAGTATTCTCCTCTGTTCTGGTGTCAGATTTGAATCTTTTGTTAATGCTGAAATGCCGTATTCTTCAGCAATTCGCTTATAATTTTCGTCGCTTGTGTTTTTATAGAGACTGTATGCGAACTCGCTAATCGCTTTTCTGGAGTTAAAGACTTTGTCCCTTCTATATATCCATCCCGCCCTCAACCCAATGATTGATACTATCACTGGAAGCAAAGGGGAAAAGTTTTTTAGTAATTCCATAATGCTTAGATCCATCCTAACTACTCCGAGTATAATTTAAATTAGCTAAGGGATTTTCAGTTCCGGCATATTCCAGATAGTCGAGCGCAAAGTGAGTGTAAACCATCGTCATTTTTATATTGGCATGGCCTAACACATCATGTAGAACACAATATGTTCCCGCCATTCATCATAAAGTGACTGGCGAATGTATGGCGATTCATAGTCCTCTGTCACGTTGGCTTTCTTCACATTCCACCATCGTTCAACTACGAGTTGGAAAATATTGGTTTTAGCTTCCAGCGAACTGCGAAATTGTTCTTGCTGATGTTCCTGAGGGTCAATTTGTTTCGCCAGGAGAGAGCGAGACTCTGCCCGATAGTTTCTGGCATCGGCAAGCGTAACTGACGGGTAGGAGCCAATGCTCTTTTTCGCTCGCTTCTTGGTGACGGGGCGAATGTAGCGAAATTGCCAGATTTTACTCCCGCTGGATTTGATCGTTAGCTCAAGGTCATCGCCATCATAGAGCACATAGTCCGCTTCCTTGGGTTTGGCTGATTCGATTTCCTTAACGGAGAGAGGTTTGGTTTGTCTTGCCATGCCGGGTTTCCATAGTTTTAGTCACCTCAAAAACAATAAAGCTTTATGAGGTGCCTAACAAGGTGCCTAAAAGGTTCGGATTTAATTAGTTGGCATCAGACTTCGCGGGACAAATTGAGGGCACAAAAAAGCCCGCAGGGCTTGCGCCGTGCGGGCTTTCAGGACTTCATCGGATGACTCTGGTAATCACCGATGGAGAATTTTGGTGGAGCTGGCGGGAGTTGAACCCGCGTCCGAAATTTCTACATACCATTTATACTATAGTAAAAACAGCAAGTTATGTTTTAAAACAATGCCTTAGTATTATTTTGTATTTGTTCGTTTTACGCTTTTTTAATGCCCTGTCGCCAAATTGCCGCCATCATTTCTTATCTTTGATTGAATCGTATTCAAGAAGGTTGTCCATACACTTCTCTAACCTATAGAAATCAGTCAAAGGATAAAGATTGACAATGTTGTCATCAAAACTTTGCATACCTGATATACGCTCTTTCGTTCTTAAGAATCTTGAGGCAGACTTAACACCATCATCTTCACTTGGTTCAAAGGAGTAATCTAAAGTTTTTAGTACCTGCCATGAAACGGGGGGAGTAAGCTTGAACATTTTTACTAGCTTAGGACAAAAATCTTTTGTTATGGTTTGCTGATATGTAACTTTAGGAGGAAGAACAACGTTAATAGATTTTTCTCCATGGTTTGTTTTAATCATTCTTGTCGATCTGTATGCAATTCCGACAATGTTTGATTTATTTCTGCGGCTAATCCATTGCATTAATAAATTTGGAATTATATATTCCTGAGTGAATGAGGTGCTGCCATTAATCTTTGCAAAACTACAAGCGTAAATGAGTGGCATTAAACAAATGTAAGACATCTTTGTGATATACGACATTTTGTCATTATCAGTCTTACCATAGAAACGTGAGTAGAGAATTTCCGAGCTGAAATCTAATATTTTGGAACTCTCTTCACTGGATATAAAAGAGGATATATATAACTTATCAAAATCAGGTTTATCCATTTCAAGCCAACATACATATAGGGATGAGCCTAAATATAAACAGGGTAGGCCAGCAACCGAGTATCTTTGAGCGTTTACCAGGTGCCTCTTAGAGAATGGTATATGAAAGATTTCATTTCTATTTTTTACTGCTGTATCAGATTTTCTAACCCTGAATAAAGGCCTTGAAGAATTGCAAATATTCTCTAAGGGGATCGATATTTTTTGGATATAGTTAGCTGTGTATCGTTCAGAAAATGTTCTGTCGAAAGTATCATATGAGGATTTGATATCACCTGACAAAAAATACTCTAAAGAACTCACAACGCCAAAGTATATTCTTGTTATTCTATCCAGTTTAGATCTCAATCTCCGAGATAATTCATTGTCATTATCTTCTATATAATCATTCAAGGCATTAAAATAAATTTCACATTTATTCTTGAAATCATTTATAATATCTGTCTTAACAGTGAAAGGAAGTTTTAAATCTTCTGTTCTTACAAGACTTTCAAATAAATCATTAAAATCATCATGTATATATTCGGTTTCCATTTATATTATCCTTTAGAATAATTTAATGAATATAACGGATTTTTCGTAACTGCATCTTCCAAATGATCAGGAGCAAAGTGAGCATAAATCATTGTCATTTTTATATCGGCATGACCCAGAATATCGCGCAATACCAGTATGTTTCCGCCATTCATCATAAAATGGCTGGCGAATGTATGACGCAGCACGTGAGTACATTGGCCTTCAGGCAAGTCGATACCAGCTCTTTTTACTGCGCGCTCAAAAGCTTTTCTGCAGGGCGTGAATAGCTTACCTCTATTTTTGGGCAGCTCGTCATACAGATCCTGAGATATCGGTACGGTTCGGTTTTTCTTACCTTTGGTTTTGGTATAGGTGATCCGGTATTTAGATAACTGGTGGCCCTGCAGGTTTTCGGCTTCACTCCACCGCGCGCCGGTGGCGAGGCATACCTTTGCGATCATTAACAGGCTGGGGCTTTGAGAATCAGCGCAAGCATCAAGCAGGCGTTTAATTTCGTCTTGGGCAAGAAACGCCAGTTCCCCCTCTGCGATTTTGAATGTTGGTAGACCGGCAAGCGGGTTAGGCGCTGACCAGTGGCCCAGCTTTTTCAGGGTGCCAAAAACGGATGATAAGTTACGCTGTTCCAGGTTTACCGTGCGGGGCTTTACTGGCGACATCAGCGCGCCGTCTTCGTTACGTACTTCACCTTTTAACCGTGCTTCGCGATATTTTGTAAAGTCACCGGCGGTTAACTCAGAGGCGACGGGATCGCCGAGGCCATTGCAGATAATATTCAGTTTCGCCATTAGGCGCTTGGGGTCTGCGAGCGTCTGGCCGTAAAGGGAGTGCCACTGCTCAATCAATTCTGACAAACGCCGCCGATCTTCCTTTTCACCCAGCCACGGCTTTTTGTTCACTTCATCCATGGTGAAGTTTTCGAATGCTACAGCCTCGCCCTTTGTCGCAAATTGCTTGCGCACGCGCTTGCCGTCACGCCCGTTCGGGTAACACTCACACAACCATTTTCCGTTCGGCTGTTTTCTGATGGTCATGGTTAGATGCTCTTAATGACTTTTACTGCGCGGCCTACTACCTCAACATCATCTACGGCGCATTCAAAGGATGCTTCATCCTGATGAACCACAATTTTATTGCCAGGGATGCGAGCAATCTTAACCAAGCTTTTAACGCCGTCGATGTCTACCAGCCAATAACCATTGCTGATTTGTTTCACAGAGGTATCCACAACAAAGCTATCACTAGCTGTTTTTACAAAAAGTGAGTTGGACGATTCACCATCCAGCAGTCTGCTATCGAGAAGGATTTCATCACTCGGATGCAGTTCGCCGTTCTTCAGTTCAGCATGTTTGATACTGGGAGCCACGATTTTAGAAAGTGGTCTTACCGTGACGGAAGTTTCGTTTTTGAGATTCTTTTCTTCGTTCTCACTCGCATACATATCTCCCTGACCGGTAGCCAACCAAAGAAGGGAAATTCCTGTTTCAAGGGCGCATTGAATTACCCATTCGGCGGGGAAACTATCTCTTAAGTATCTGTTAGCCATAGTGCTTTTCGATACGTCCAGATGTTCGCAGAGCTGCTGACGTGAGCTGAAATTGTAGGCCTTAATAAGCCTGTTGATTGCATCACGCCCACCACTATCATTTCCCGCCTTGATTAAACTCATAATCAAACCCCTTGACGTATATAAAAAGTGATCCTAATATCCGCTCATGGTTTGAAAAGCAAAACCAAACCACATAAAACGAGATGAAACGAAAACAAACTAAGAGATACTGCACTATGAGCACAGATATTTCAATTCGTGTACCAAAAGAGATGGCTACGCCTGCGGAATTTGCTGAATGGGAAGGCATTTCACGCGGTTCTGTGTATCAAAAAATTCACCATGGCCAGCTTGCTAAATACATGGTTAAGAAAGAAAAAAATAAGGGTCGTGTAAGCCTGCGTTACTTGATGTACAAAACCGATCAGGTTCGTGAGTCCCTTGGTCATTCCAACTTCCGCGTTGTTGTTGGTCAGTAAGTTCAATTATGAGAACTTTCTAAGGGGCTCGCATGTTTGATTATAAGATTTCCAAACATCCACACTTTGAAGAGGCCTGCAGGGCTTTCGCGCTGCGTCACAACATGGCGAAGCTGGCAGAACGCGCGGGAATGAATGTCCAGACGCTGCGCAACAAGCTGAACCCGGAGCAACCGCATCAGCTCACACCGCCTGAAATCTGGCTGCTTACCGATATCACTGAGGACTCCACCCTGGTTGACGGCTTCCTGGCACAAATTCACTGCCTGCCATGCGTGCCGATGAACGAAGTGGCAAAAGAGAAGCTGCCGCACTACGTCATGAGCGCCACCGCTGAGATCGGGCGCGTTGCCGCCGGTGCCGTTACTGGTGATGTGAAAACAACCGCCGGGCGCCGTGATGTGATCAGCAGCATCAATTCAGCAACTCGTCTGATGGCACTGGCTGCCGTTTCCATGCAGGCCCGCCTGCAGGCCAACCCCGCAATGGCAAGCGCGGTGGACACCGTAACGGGCCTTGGCGCTTCGTTCGGCATCCTCTGAGGTGATTATGCTGACTGAAGAACCATCATTCGCATCGCTTTTAGTTAAACAAAGCCAAGGTATGCACTGCGGCCATGGCTGGATTATCGGGAAAGATGGCAAGTGCTGGCACCCGTCCCGCTCTCAGGATGAACTGCTTGCAGGGCTGACCACTACCAAACGGGGGAAAACATGGCTATTGAAGGCGCTGCGGCGACTGTTCCATTAAGCCCGGGCCAACGGATGGAAGGGCTGAACCGAATAGCGGAATTAAGGGCAAATGTGTTTGGTCTGAATATCGAGCCAGAGCTTGAAAGGTTTATTAAAGATATGCGCGACCGCCGCGATATAAACCATAAGCAAAATGTGCGCGCACTGGCAGCCATATTCTTTATGGCAAAAATTCCGGCAGAACGTCACGGCGTCAATATTAGTGATCTGACTACTGACGAAAAGCGGGAACTGGTTAAAGCAATGAATCATTTTCGTGCAGTGGTGAGCTTATTTCCCAAACGGCTAACCATGCCGAATTAACCCACAACAGAAATTAATGGCGTAAACCCGCCGGGCATTCTTTTGCCCAAATTCAGGAGAAAGAGAAATGCAGAAAGAATTACCAAAAATGGTTGTGCCAGAAAACGACCAGCTTATGGCGGTGATCGATATTGCCAAACGTGAGGAGCGCAAAGGCCGCGCACTCGCTGTTTCAATCCGCCTTGAGGCGCTGGCAACCCATATCACCAACAAAGGGTTAAACGGTATTGAAGCGGCTGAACTGCTGCGCCGCGAAGCAACCCGCTACGAAAACGAATCTCAGGAGCTGCACTAATGGCTGACTCTATGGACCTCGTACAGCAGCGCGTTGAAGAACAGCTGCAGCGCCACATTCACGCCGCCCGCAACAGAGCGCCGGGCGCTTCCCGTGTGCTTTGCATCGAATGCGATGCTCCGATCCCTCCAGCGCGCCGCCGTGCCATTCCGGGCGTGCAGTGCTGCGTAACATGCCAGGAAATCGTTGAGCTGAAAGGGAAGCATTACACCCGAGGCGCGGTGTGAGCTTCGGAGCCAGTCATTGATGCCTGAATTAATAAAAGACAAAGGCGGCCCGACTATGGCCGCTGCGACTTTCCCATGGAATGGCCCGAGAAAAGCACTAAATCCCTACATGGACCCGGCGGAAGTAGCGCCGGAGTCTGCGCTTTCAAACCTGATTTCTCTCTATGCTGCAGATAACGAGCAGGAGCAGCTGCGCCGCGAGGCCCTGAGTAATAAGGTCTGGGAACGCTATTTCTACAATGAATCCCGCGATCCTGTTCAGCGTGAAATGGAGCAGGACCAGCTGATAAGCCGCGCCAAAATGGCCCGCGAACAGCAGCAATTTAATCCCGATCTGGTTATCGTTGCTGACGTGAGCGCCCAGCCAGCGCATATCAGTAAGCCGCTGCTTGAGCGGATTAAATATTTCGAGGGCCTGGGCAAACCGAAGGCATATTCCCGCTATCTGCGTGAAACCATCAGGCCGTGCCTTGAACGCCTGGAGCGCGTGCGTACCAGCCAGATTTCTGCTTCATTCCGTTTCATGGCGAGCCATGACGGGCTGGAGGGCTTGCTGGTCCTGCCCGAAATGAACCAGGAGCAAGTTAAGCGGTTATCTACCCTGGTGGCGGCGCACATGAGCATGTGTCTGGATGCTGCCTGCGGTGAACTGTTTACGGATGAAAACGTTACGCCGGAAGAGATCCGCCGGTCATGGGAAAGGGTGGCCGCTGAGGCCATGCGCCTTGATGTTATCCCGCCTGCTTTCGAGCAGCTGCGCCGTAAAAAGAACCGCCGCAACCCGGTCCCGTATGAGCTTATTCCGGGTTCACTGGCCCGCATGCTTTGTGCGGACTGGTGGTATCGCAAGCTGTGGCAGATGCGGTGTGAATGGCGGGAGGAGCAGCTGCGTGCTGTTTGCCTGGTTAACAAAAAGGCGTCCCCGTATGTCAGCTATGAAGCTGTGATCCACAAACGCGAACAGCGCCGCAAATCACTGGAGTTTTTCCGCTCACATGAGCTGGTTAACGCCGAAGGTGACACGCTGGATATGGAAGAGGTGGTAAACGCCAGTAGCAGCAATCCGGCGCACCGGCGCAACGAAATGATGGCCTGTGTTAAGGGGCTGGAGCTTATCGCAGAAATGCGTGGTGAATGCGCCGTGTTCTATACCATCACCTGCCCGTCACGCTTTCACGCAACCCTCAATAACGGCAGGCCAAACCCGAAATGGACCAGTGCCACGGTCCGCCAGAGCAGCGATTACCTGGTGAATATGTTCGCCGCCTTCCGTAAGGCGATGCACAAAGCCGGGCTGCGCTGGTATGGCGTCCGCGTTGCTGAACCACACCATGACGGCACCGTGCACTGGCACCTGCTTTGCTTCATGCGCAAAAAAGACCGCAAATCCATCACCGCGCTGCTGCGTAAATTCGCCATTCGTGAGGATCGGGAGGAGCTGGGCACCAATACCGGGCCGCGATTCAAGTCTGAGCTTATCAACCCCCGCAAGGGTACGCCGACCAGTTATATCGCCAAATACATCAGCAAAAACATCGACGGTCGCGGGCTGGCGCAGGAAATCAGTAAAGAAACGGGCAGATCACTGCGAGATAACGCTGAGAACGTGAACGCCTGGGCTTCGCTGCACCGTGTCCAGCAATTCCGCTTCTTTGGTATCCCTGGCCGCCAGGCGTACCGCGAGCTGCGCCTTCTGGCTGGACAGGCTGCCAGAGTGCAGGGGGACAAGAAGGTAGGCGCGCCGGTACTGGAAAACCCGCGTCTGGATGCTGTGCTGGCCGCAGCTGATGCTGGCTGTTTTGCCACCTACATCATGAAGCAGGGCGGCGTCCTAGTTCCCCGTAAACATCACCTCGTCAGGACTGCCTACGAGCTCAACGAGGAGCCGAGCGCCTACGGCGATCATGGTGTTCGTATTTATGGCATCTGGTCCCCGATCATTGAGGGCCGGATCTGCACTCATGCAGTGAAGTGGAAAATGGTTCGTAAAGCCGTTGACCTTCAGGAGGCGACAGCCGACCAGGGCGCTTGCGCCCCTTGGACTCGTGGCAATAACTGTCCCCCTGTTGAAAATTTGAACCAGACAGGGGGTGAAGTACCGGATATTACGTCCATGGATGAAAAGGCGCTGCAGGACTACCTGCACGGAATGGGGAAAAGGGAGCGGCGGGAGTTGGTTGCCCGGCTCAGGCTAGTAAAACCGAAACGGAAAAAGGCTTACAAGCAGGAGGTTTCTGAGCAGCTGCGCCTGCAACTTGAGTATGAGCTTAGGTCCAGGGGTTTTGATGCCTGTGAATACGAGGTGAATTTGCTTTTACGTGGAGGCAGCCTTCCATCAGGTGGCGGGTTGCGCTTCTTTTATCAGAACGAGCGGCTGCGTGAGGATGACAGATGGAGGGAGTATTTTTAACGTCCCGAGAATATTTCCTTTTTGCGTCAGACCAGGGTTTTCTTATTGAAATCAAAAAGCGTTTTACATTTAGAAATCGGTATTATACTGTATGCATAAACAGTGTATATACATACAGTTATGTTGTGTGGTGGCCGTAAAAGGAGGGAAAATGCAAGATTATCTTTTGGAGTCATTGAAACTTCAGCGCATTGATTTTTTCTTAAAGCTGGTAGCAGCAAGCGATTGCAGCGACGAAGAAAAGCGTCTGGCTATCCAATGGGTTTCTGAACTTACTGATGAACTGATGGCGAAAATACGCAACCATGGATACAGCCGGACAGTGGACTTTAGTCAAAATACATCTGAAGACCTGGCTCTTTCAGCTTATGAGAGTTGTTCGTCTCAAACTTGAGGGAAGGATAACACTTGAATAAAAAAGGCCCGCAAATGCAGGCCTTTGTATTAGCCGGTCACGTCTTTAGCGACGGTTCAGGTAATCCATGATCGCGTTAACAATAACGATCATTGGTGGCACTATCTTCAACAACAAACTGACCATTGTTAGCCTCCTTGGGCTTCAGGGTTATCGGTCTTTCCAGTAATTCAGTAAGGTCATGATGATGACCGTCACTGGGTGCGCGAGCTTCAAGAACAGCAGCAACATTTGCATGCTTAATTCCTACGTCGTCCTTTAAGACGATGTTTTCTCGCGCCTGGCTGCAAACACCCTTGGGCTTGCCTTTACAGTTGTTGTGTCTGAGTCGCCAGACACATACGGCACGATTTTATGTTTGGGTGGAACTGAAGAATCACCAACAGCTCGGACAAATAATTCACTTTTAAATCAGTCGAAACCGTTCTGAGACGTTCCTAACCGTTCCCGTTCTCTTGAAGATTACGGTGCATTTGGTTAAGCTAGTTTTGAGTCGCCAGATACATACGGCACGGTAACAGAGCCGCAAACTCCGTTTCCGATTGAAAGGCCCGGTCTAATCAGCCGGGCTTTTTCATTTATTGCATCTGCTAACCCCAACGCAACATCTTGGGTTTGGAGCCCTTCCAAACGGCTACATCTTCTTTTCTGATTAGTATTCTAGAGCGCTTTCGTTTCCGCACAAGGGTTGATTTTGACGCTAAATTGAGGTTGTCAATAGATAAAAAAGGCTAAGGCCTCATGGCATAAGGCTTGAGCAGTATGTCAATAACTTATAAAAAAAAAGAAAATTGGATCGAATGTTGATTTCTTCAGCGCTGACGGGGCCTTAAGGCGTGTTTTCATTGCATGGAATGTTTATTTATTGAGCTGTTGAAAGTTAAATGGTGCTTTTTTTTTATCCACAGCGTATTCACCGACCAAAGTTAATCAATGGTTAGTAACAGGTTATCCACAGATATGTAAATTTCAGACCATTTCCAATCCTCCTAAACACGCTCGGTTCAACTGGACCCACTTACTGTGAACATTCCGCTTTTCTAGTTTTTCTACATTCTTTTGCTTGCAAATATCTATTAGTGCATGGCTATGCCGCATGAGAACGCATGATCATTTGAGTAGTGTTGTTGCTGAGGCCTGCCAGAAATGACGGGCTTATGCTTATGTCATGCAGGTGCATGAAAACCATTACGTAAAGTGGGCAGGCGTGGCGGGGCTACGAGCGCGCTTTTTCGAAAATCGATGCGACAGTCTGAGGCTTGTCTCTTTTTTGTGCCAAATGGCTTGCAAATTTTTCGTGCATTAGGGTAATTTGACAAGAATCGAAGGATTAAAAAGCAAGGGCAGTTATGCTCTTTGTGAGATTAGGTGCAGGATATGACAGGTAGTGTCCCAGTAGTACTTTCTGAATCAGAGTTAAAGTCCATTTTGACCTTGACGGAACGTTTTGCATGGCCCGTTGCAAGACCAATCATCGCTTCTTTAGGATTGCCAACAGGTAAAGGACGTGAAGCGACAAACGAAAAAATTTTAGAAAGTCTCATTGATATTAAAGGCAAAGATAGACATAAGTTTGATGACATAATTGCAACCATAAATGACCTCGTTTTTGGTCAAGTGGTTTATGGTGAAAAAGCACTCTTTAGCCTTGCTGTTGATAATGCTGTCATTAAAAGCTTAGATCAGAAATTTAGCTTCCATTGGAATTTGATAAACCAACCTGCATCGTTGGTAGATACTATTCTTGATGATACTCAGTTACAAAGTACGGTGAAAAATAAGCCTGAGCTTGTAAATTATTCTGTTCAAAAAAATCAGTCAATAGTGGTTTTCTCATCAGTAAGAGAATTAGTTGTAAGAGAAAAAATCCCACCTTCTGCTTTGGCTCAGTATAAACAATTCGATGAAATTATTGCCAAGCGAAAAGAAAAACGTCAATGTTTTGATGTTTGTATATTAGACTCTCAATATAATAAGATTCATGTCTTAATTGATACTAATGGTAATATTGTTGGTGATAATGTTACTTTTGCAAAAAGTAATATCATACGAGAGTTGTATAATGAGATTGGTTATGAATTTAAATCTACCGAAAAAGATTTTTATCCTTTAATTGAGCCAATTTTTAAACAAACCACATTACCGTATTCACAATTATCTTATAAGGTTTTTGATCTTTCATTTTTAACATATGAAGGCACTACACATAAGGAAAAGAAAAACGTAGCAACTAAAGATTTACGTGATGATTTATTCAATAAAGAAGGTATCAAAGCGGTAGGTAGTATTGGCCTCTATCGTATTGGGATTAGAGTCGAAAGAAATAACCCTAAACTACAATTAGCGGATAATGTGGAACTTATCATACCGGGAACGTTACGCAGACATTTAGGAGGAAGTGGGTGTTCTCCTGTAAATTATGCTATATTGAGTAAATGTATTTCTAAAGGTGATTTCGAAACTCTAACAAAGCTGATATTATGAGTGGAGTCAGCAATGAAGGATGGTGATATGCCCAACGTCATCAAGGAAATGTGTGCAGAGCGCCCTGAAATAGGGGCGTTAGCTTGCTATTTGTATGATGAAATCGGTGCGCGAGCAAAGAGATCACCTAATATAGCTTTAAGTTATAAAGATTTGATTAATATGGTAAACGATTATAAGGGCTCTCTGCATCTTGAGAGCTCCGAGAAAATCATCTACCCCGCCATTCAGATACTCTGTAGCCCTAAAGTGGATTTTTTGCAACTTAACTATTGGTTCATAGATGATTATCATGATCCAGTAGAACTTGAAGTTGAAGAAGTGATTGAAGCCGAAATTAATCAATCATTAGTTAATCCCTTTACAGGCGAGCTGATGGAAGATTATAAATCTTTTGTGTTTCCTTTTTTTACGTTAGATATATCTAAATCTAAGGATATAATCTGATGGAACAAATGCCTGCGCCAATGAGCTTGGCTGAAATAGATAATGATATTTTTTTAAGGCGTATAAACGCGTCATTAACGCGAGTGAAATTTGCACTCCAATCATATGATAATTTTAAGCAGTTTGTCAGGATAGAGCTTGATTCCGCTGTTAAGGAAATTGAAGAGAACGCTAATAAAATCAACTTCAATTTAACGGAAGATCAGTTAACTTTAATTTTGTTGGCTAATATAAAAAACAAAGATATGGGTGTTGAAGCATATCATGAGAATAACCAGCGAGGTCATTGTGATATTACAATTAAATTAAACCACTTTATTTGGCATGGGGAGGCTAAAAAACATTCTTCATCTTATAGCTATTTGTTTAAAGGTTATTCACAGCTTACTGAGCGATATAGCACAGGGACCGTGGATAGTGCAAGCGGTGGATTGATTATCTATACGCAAAATAGAAAATGTAATGAGATGATGACCAAGTGGAAAACTCACTTGAATAAATCAGCGCCTAAAATACACGCATGTAAAACAATAACGATTACTCCATGTCAAAAAAACCCGTTGGTTTTTTACAGTCAGCATATTCATACTGTTAGTCAATTGAATTATGAAGTTATTCATTATCCCGTAAATCTTTACCATAATCCTGTAGATCCAGAGCTTTGAATATTTAATTGCAAATTTATTTAATAAAATAAAGCCTGTATACACAGGCTTTGATATTAAATGCCTAAGTTATAAGCTTCAAATTGGATAATATCTTCGTCAATCCACTCATTAATCTCCAATAGTCTTTTTTGAAGTGGTATCAACTCATTGCGGACAAAAACTCGGCTAGCCTTTTCCACATCACCAAACCCGCCGGTATTCATCGGAATGATCCCCATCAGTTGAGGCGGCACGCGGTGAGCGGCCAGCATGTCATCACGGCTCACATTCTTGATGTTAAGAAACTCATCTTTCGCGGCGACTTCTGACAGCGGAATGATCTGAATGCCGTCCTTCTTCCCGTTCGGGCTGTACATAAACAGGTTGCGGAAGTTGCCAGGCCCTTTCGATTTTTTCAGTGCTTCGCGTATGCTGTCCACTTCATTCTGATTGGCTGCGGGGTCGCTCATGTACATGATAAAACCAGCATGGCTACCATTTTGATAATACTTTCGGCGAAACAACGTGGCTGATTCATTCAGCAGGGCGGATGGAATGGCGGAGAGGTATTCCGGCATCCCGTAAAGCTCCTGGTTAACGTCCGGTTCCATCAGGTGAAACACGCTCCCCTCATCGAACTGATAGGGCTGCGAATTGTAGCCATACTGCGCAAACCAGTATGTGTCCGGTTCAATGCCGCGACGGGTGTATTTGGCAAGCGAGGCGCGCAGCTCCATGATCTGCCCTAAGCGGTTCATGCGTTTTTCAAGGTAGGCATTGCCGAATACCAGAAAGTCCTGGGCGAACCGGGAAAAGGCCTGCTTTGACAGCAACCGGTGTGGGATGTAGGTACTGGTAAGAATATTGCGTTTAACCTGTATGGCGCTTGAATGATGAACCGCTGACCGGTAGGTTCGCGCCAGACCATCCATGCTGATTGGCGGTTCATACCAGCGGTCCAGCTCTACACACTCCAGGTAATCAAATAACTCCCGTCGGTCCATTACGGGGATCGGATCGCCAAACGTAAACGCCTCCGCATGTGCATTACTGACCATGTTGGCCGTATCGGTGGCGGTCTGGCCGCGCGGTGCCTTGCTGCGGTTTTTGCGGTTAGCCATTAAAAAATCTCCACGATGTTGCTGGTACTGGCGGAAGCTCCTGCCAGTGGTTCGTTATAAAGTGCGTGCATGGTTGCCCAGGCTAAATCCGCGTGGCTGGCTTCCTCTGTGCGGGCTGCTTCGTAGGTTGGCCGGTTGCCGCTGGCGGTGGTTGAACGGCGAATGGACATAAAGGACTGCGCGATATCCAGCATCCCCGCGTCAAACTCCAGACGGCGCCCGCTGATAATGTCGTAGGCTTTAAGCACCAGGGCATTTTTTACGGTCGGGTTGTAGACAAACTCACGCGCGGCAGGGAAAAACTGCTTAACCGTTTTGTAAACGCCATCGCCAACGCCGGTCGAGTCAATGCCTATGTAGGTCACGTTGTAGCGTCTGGTGATTTCCTCAATCGCTGAGGCCTGAGCGCGAAAGTCCATCCCGCGCCACTGGTGACGCTCAAGTATGCGGAATTTACCGCCGGGGACGACGGGAGGTGCAATGACAACGCAACCGGCGCTGTCACCGTTCTGCGTTCCTTTTGCCGGGTCATAGCCGATCCAGACCGGGTGGTATGCAAACGGACGCAGTAAAAGCGGTTCGAAATCGTCCCACACATCCCAGCTGTCAACCATGCAGGACTGCAGCAACGCCAGCGGGAACACGGACGCCAGGTCGTCAACAAACTGACACATCAGCAGGTTGTTGTATTCGTCCGGGCTGTACTCCAGACGCAGCTGGTCCAGGTCGAAAAGGTTACACCCGCCGTTTACTGCATCTTCGATGGTGACTATCTGGCGGTACTGGCCGTCAGGACATAAAACGCCGTGCGCCAGGCTACTGTGAGAAAGGTCAAATTCTACCCTGTCGGCTTTCGGGCGCCCTTTATTGAACAGGGCGCCAGACCAGAACGGGTAGGCGCTGTGCGTCAGGCTGGAAGGTGTTGAGAAATAGGTCTGACGCCATTTTTTGTGCAGCGCCATACCGGAGGCCACCTTGCGCAGCTCCTGGAATTTCGGTATCCAGAAATATTCATCAAGATACAGATTGCCGTGGTAGCTCTGCGCGGTACGGGCATTTGTACCGAGGAAGTAAAGACAGGCGCCGTTAGGCAGCACCATCGGATCGCCTTTCAGCTCAACGTCCACCTCTTTTGCGAAGTCGATGATGTACTGTTTAAAAACGTGCGCCTGCGCTTTACTCGCTGACAGAAAGATTTGATTTCGCCCCGTGGTCAGGGCGTCTATCAACGCTTCACGGGCGAAATAGTAGGTTGCACCGATCTGGCGTGACTTTAAGAGGTTGCGGATACGGTGTTTGATACCAGCGTCCCACCAGTGGCGCTGGTACTCGAACATACCGGCGCGGAAAATCTCTTCCAGCTTTTCGATCTGTTCGTCGGTAAACAGGTTTTTTTCCGGCGGTTTGCGAGGGCCTTTATTGCGGTTGGCCACGTTGGGGTTCAGGTCTGCTTCATTCCCGCCATTGTTAAATTTGCCGATCCTGGCCTGTCGTTCGGACTGACGCGCCAGCAGGTCAATTTCTTTAAAATCCTTTCCTTCCTTCTGCTCCTTCATGACGAGCTGGCAGTAACGTGCGGCGGTGGTGAGCTGCATCTGATCCAGTGGGCCATATTCGCCCCACTTATCGCGTTTTTTCCAGCTGTGAACGGTTGCAACTTTCTCGCCCAGCATTTCAGCAATGCGGGCTACGCGGTATCCCTGAAAGTACATCAGCATTGCCTGACGACGGGGATCGAGGTCTGCGGGGGTCAGTGTTGTCATGGCACAAACATACGGCCTCAAATCAGCACTTTCCCCGGCTTCGCATTGTGTGGGAGTTCGCACAAGCCCAACGCGTTGTTTACACGCGCCTATCACCGCAAACATAAGGCTCTGAACGTGTTACGAACTAACTAACCGGAGCCGGACCAATGGCAAAAAAATCTAAGCGTTTTCGTATTGGGGTCGAAGGGGCCACCACTGACGGGCGCGTTATTGAACGTGACTGGATCACCCAGATGGCGGCGAGCTATAACCCGCAGGTATACACCGCGCTGATCAATATGGAACACATCAAGGGTTTTACCCCTGATGGGCCTTTCCGTCGTTTTGGCATGGTGGAAAAACTGGAAGCGGAAGAAATCACCGAAGGGGCTTTGTCCGGGAAGATGGCGCTGTATGGCTGGATTGCCCCGACGGACGATCTGGTCACCATGACCGGTAAATGGCAGAAGCTTTTCACCTCAATGGAAGTTAACACCAGCTTTGCCGATACCGGCTCCGCTTATCTGGTTGGTCTGGCGGTTACTGACGATCCGGCAAGCCTCGGCACTGAAATGCTGCAGTTCAGCGCCAGCGCAGAACATAACCCCCTGGCGCGCCGCAAGCTGGACAAAGACAACCTGTTTACCGCTGCTCTTGAAACGCTGATCGAGTTTGAGGACGTGCCGGAAAAAACCAGCCTGTTTACCCGCGTGAAAGAGCTGCTGTCCCGCAAAGGCGCCGATGATAACGCCCGCTTTGCTGATGTGAATCAGGCTGTTGAAGCCATCGCGCGTGAGCATCAGACGCTGGCGGAGCAGGTCAGCACCCATCAGACCGAGTTCAGTAACAAGCTGAGCGATATGCAAAAGGTTGTTGATGAGACAACCAGCGCACTCTCCACCCTGCGTGAGCAGCTTTCCACTCAGGACAGCCGCAGCGAACGCCGCCCTAATGCGACCGGCAATAACGGCGCAGAACAAACCACCGATTGCTGACGGAGCAAAAGCACAATGAAAAAAGAGACTCGCTTTAAATTTAACGGCTATCTGACGCAGCTCGCCAAACTCAACGGCGTATCTGTGAGCGATATCGCCTCGAAATATACGGCTGAGCCGTCAGTGGCGCAGACGCTGGAAACCAAAATACAGGAGTCTTCCTCGTTCCTGCAGAAAATCAACATTGTCCCGGTTGATGAGCAGTCCGGCGAGCGTCTGGGGCTGGGTATTGGTTCCAGTATTGCCGGAAATACTGATACCACCCAGAAAGACCGTGAACCCGTTGATCCGACTTACATCGACGGTGAAGGGTACAAGTGTACCCAGACCAACTCTGATACGGCGCTGCCCTATGCGAAGCTGGATTTATGGGCCAAATTCCAGGACTTCCAGACGCGCATCCGTGACGCCATCATTACCCGCCAGGCGCTTGACCGCATCATGATTGGCTTCAACGGCGTGAAGCGTGAGAAAACGTCAGACCGCGCGACCTATCCACTGCTGCAGGATGTGAATATCGGCTGGCTGGAAAAAATCCGCCAGGAGAAACCCGTTCAGGTGATGGACAAGATCGTGTCCGAGGGCGAGGTGATTTCTCAGACTATCCGTGTCGGTAAAGGCGGTGATTTCCTGAATCTGGACGCGCTTGTTATGGGTGCAGTGAATGAGAAAATCGCGCCGTGGTATCAGGAAGATACGGAGCTTGTGGTTATCGTCGGGCGCCAGTTACTGGCGGATAAATATTTCCCGATTGTCAACCGTGACCAGCCAAACAGCGAAACGCTGGCGGCAGATCTTATCGTCAGCCAGAAGCGTATCGGCAACCTCCCGGCCGTTCGCGCGCCGTTCTTCCCGGCGAATGCCATGCTGATCACCCGCCTGGATAACCTGTCTATTTACTGGCAATCAGGCTCCCGCCGCCGTTCGGTCATCGACAATCCGAAGCGTGACCGCGTGGAGAACTTCGAGTCCGTTAACGAGGCGTATGTTGTCGAAGATTACGACGGCGTTTGCCTGGTTGAGAACATCGAACTGTTGCCCGTGCAGGCAGGTGGCAATGCCAGCCCAGCGCTGACAACTGAAACCATCCAGGAAATCGTCACGGCAGCGGTGAAAGGCGCGCTTGATGCGCAGGCAGCTGGCGGTGCTGGCGCCGGAGCGTGATAAATGAATCCGTTCCGTGCTCACACTCAGTATGTACAGGCACAGGATGCCGCCCGGCAGGGCGGCAGTAATGCCAGCCTGACGGGCTACAATCAGATGCTGTTACAGCTGACAGAACACCGCAGGCGCCTTAAAACCGTCCAGTCAAATGAGCGCAAGGCTCAGCTCAAACGTGAGTTTCTTCCCGCTTATGCCTCATGGATTGCCGGTTTACTGGATGCTGACGCGTCAGGCCAGGACGACGTGGCGATGTACGTCATGATCTGGCGCATTGATGCCGGAGACTATACCGGCGCGCTGGACATTGCCCGCCATGCCATTAAACACGGCTGGGTCCTGCCGCAGCGATTCAACCGGACCTGCGGGACCGCTGTTGCCGAAGAGTTTGCCGACGCGGCAATGCGCGCTTTTTCTGCCGGTGAATCATTCAGTGCCGCCATTCTTACCCAGGTGCTCGATATCGTTGAAGGTCAGGATATGCCGGATCAGTCCCGCGCCCGACTTCATAAGGCGATGGGCTACGCGCTGCGGGATAACGATCAGGCAGTGGCGGCACTTAACCATCTGAAGCGTGCCCTGCAGCTGGATAACAGTTCTGGCGTCAAAACCGAAATCAATAAGCTTGAAAGCCGATTGCGACAGGCAATGTCGGCTTAACGAATCGTGCCAACGCGCGGGGCGGCACGGGATGGCGACAGGCTTTATGCCGCGTCAAAACCCCGTCCACCGCCCAACTATTTGGGAGTGCCAGAAATATGCAATTCGTTTCGCCGGAACAGGCCGGGGAAAGTACCCAGGACGTTATTAAAAACACCAGTTTCTGGCCTGATGTCAGGGTTTCAGAGTTCCGCCGTGATATGCGCATGGATGGGAGTGTCACCGATCCACGCCTGCGTCTGGCGTTGCTGACAGCGATTGCTGAAGTTAACGCCGATCTTTATGAGTTCCGCGAGAAACAACGGGCGCAGGGGTATGCGAGCCTGGCCGACGTCCCTGCTGATGTGATCGACGGCGAAAGCCAGCGGCTCATGCTGTATCGCCGTGCGGTGTTTTGCTGGGCAAAAGCAAACCTGGTTGAGCGCTATCGCGATTTTGACGCAACCGGCGACGGAAGCAAGAAAGCTGAAGATATCGAAACAACCTTAGGCGAGCTGTGGCGCGATGTGCGCTGGGCGGAGTCCCGCCTGCGCGATATGCCGCATATGACGGTGGAGCTGATTTGATGAAAGTGCGTGCGCATCAGTATGACACGGTGGACGCACTCTGCTGGCGCCATTACGGGCGCACGCAGGGAGTCACTGAACAGGTGCTGCAGGCGAATCCGGGGCTGGCTGAATATGGCCCCTTTTTACCGCACGGGCTGCAGGTGGAGCTGCCGGACATTACGGCGTCAACCACTGCGCAGACTGTCCAGTTATGGGACTGAACTATGACGCTTGAACGAATCAGCGCCTTTATCACTTACTGCGTTGCCCTGCTTCTGGCATGGCTCGGCGATTTGTCTCTTAAAGATGTATCCACCATCACCGGTCTTGCGCTGGGGATTATTACTGCAGCGGTGACCTGTTATTTACGCTGGAAAGCCTACCAGCTGCTGCGGGACGGCAGAATATCCAGGGGGGAATATGAGTCCTTCAATCGTTAAGCGTTGCCTGGTCGGCGCGGTGCTGGCGATTGCCGCCACGCTGCCGGGTTTTCAGTCGCTTCATACCTCCGTCGAGGGGCTGAAACTGATTGCTGATTTCGAAGGGTGCCGCCTGCAGCCATACCAGTGTAGCGCCGGGGTCTGGACTGATGGGATCGGCAATACGTCCGGGGTAGCGCCGGGCAAAACCATAACGGAGCGACAGGCAGCGCAGGGGCTGATTAATAACGTGTTGCTGACGGAAAAAAGGATTGAAGCCTGCCTGCAAGTTAAGCCACCTCAGCATGTTTACGATGCCCTGATCAGTATCGGCTTTAATGTCGGAACGGGGGCAATCTGCCGGTCAACAATGGTTTCTTACATCAATCGCCAGCAATGGTGGCAGGCGTGCTACCAGCTCCCGCGCTGGGTTTATGTAAATGGTCAATGGAATAAAGGGCTGGAAAACCGGCGCGCCCGTGAGCTTGCCTGGTGTCTTAAAGGGGCAGGGGCATGACGCGCGCGCTGGCGGTGATTCTGGCTCTGGTACTGGCACTGCTAGGCTGGCAGTCATGGCGGCTTAATAATGCCGGTCACACCATCGGGACGCAGGCTGAGGCGCTTAAAAAGAGCAAGCAGGAGCTGGCGAAGAAAAACAGCCAGCTCATCAGCCTGTCCATTCTTACCGAAACCAACAGTCGGGCGCAGATGCAACTTTATGCTGCAGCGGAAGAGACTTCCGCGCTGTTGCGGAGTCGCCAGCGACGGATCGAGGAGCTAAAACGTGAAAACGAGGATTTACGCCGCTGGGCTGACACTCCTTTGCCTGCTGACATTATCCGGCTGCGGGACCGCCCGGCCCTCGCCGGAGGTGCAGCTTACCGTGAGTGGTTGTCCAAAAGTGACGCAGTGCCGCCTGGACAGGTCAGCGCCGCGCAGTAATGGGGATCTGAATCAGGTGCTGGATGAGACTGAGGCCGCCTGGGCGGCATGTGCCGACAAAGTGGACACGATCATTGCGTGTCAGGAGCGAGACAGTGAACAAGCCGCAGTCCTTACGCAACGCCCTGAATAAATCGGTAGCGTATGTCCGTGACAACCCGGACAAACTGCACCTTTTTGTTGATAACGGTTCGCTGGTTGCAACCGGCGCCCGTTCAATGTCATGGGAATATCGCTACACCCTGAACGTGGTGATTGAAGACTTTAGCGGCAACCAGAATTTAGTGATGGCGCCCGTATTGCTCTGGTTAATGACCAATCAACCGGACGCTATCAACAACCCGGAGCTGCGCGAAAAACTTTTTACCTTTGACGTCGATATCCTGAGCAACGATCTGTGTGATATCAGCCTCAATCTGCAGCTCACGGAGCGCGTGATTGTCAGCACAGACGGCACCGTATCGAGCGTTGAAGCGGTGCCGGAACCCGACGTACCCGAAGAAATGTGGACGGTGAAACGTGGATGACCTGCAGAGGGTGGATGACTGGCTAAAGGCCCTGCTGGCGAATCTGGAACCGGCAGCCCGCAACCGTATGATGCGACAACTGGCGCAGGAGCTGCGCCGGTCGCAACAGCAAAACATCAGGCTGCAGCGCAATCCAGACGGCACCGCCTTTGAGCCGCGCCGGGTGACGGCCAGAAGTAAAAAGGGACGCATTAAGCGCCAGATGTTCGCCAAATTGCGCACTACTAAATACCTGAAGACTGCAGCCACTGCGGACTCTGCCAGCGTGCAGTTTGACGGCTCAGTGCAACGTATTGCCCGTGTTCACCATTACGGCCTACGTGATCGCGTCAGCCGCAAAGGACCGCTAGTACGCTATTCTGAGAGACGGCTTTTAGGGATAAACAATGAAGGAATTAACATTATTAAAGAAATATTATTTAGAGAGGTATCAAATTGATATTGTTAGGCTAGTAAAAATTAGAGTGGCATAATCGCCACTCTAATTTATAGATTTAAATTTCCGACTTGGTTTCAAGGTTTCTCAATGTGTTAGGGATCAATGTTTCGCTGAATCCAGAAAGAGCACAAATCACATAAATTGAAAATGAGATGTCGCTGCTGTTATTCATAAATCCGAAGATTATATTACCCTTTAGCATGAAGTATACAAGTACACCAGCCATCATTGAAAGAAGTATCCTTTCCGCGCCATAAAAGAAATAGGTTTTCTTTTTAAGTTCTCTGTCTGTATGAAGGCTTTTTATTTTAAGAGATACCGAGATGAATCCTCCAACAGAAGCAAAGGATGCTGCATAAAGAACCACTGGAATAAAGTGGTTGTTTTTTATGAAATTGGTATCTCTAGTTAAATATACTATTAATGCAACTGCGATGAATAACAGAGCTAGCGATATTGCTCCTGATTGATATAAGTTCCTTCCGAGCATTGTGTTTTCATAGTCAATTTTTATATCTTTATTTATCTCGGTAAAATTATTTTTGTTTAAGTTGTTTTTCCCAAGGATCGTTGCTGACATGACGGTTGCTGCTCTTTTTTTATAAATTGAAGAGCAGTTGTATTTGTAACAGTGTGCAATGAATTCATCAAAATGCTCTTTAGATGCATGATATCTATCAATCTTAGTATCATCTTCCTCAATGATCGAGTCTATATACACGAGCATTGACTCATGAGGTGGAAGGTTCGCTACTTCATAAATGACATATTCATCGCCGCGTGAGTAAATTTTACTTATGGTGTTTCCACCTAAATCTGTTCCACCAACAATATACTTTCCAATCCTTTCTTGCTGTTTCTTTTTGTATGCGTCTCTCTCCTCCTTTGTTGGGGGAGGATTAATGGAATCATTCATTGCATCCATAGGAACAATATTATCTTGCTCAACTGCTTCTGGGGTATTGGAGTTAGTTGTCATTTTTTGTGTAGTTAATGCCACAAGGAAGGTGGATATAAATATACAAATAGTACAAATAAAATCAACTTATGAATTCACAACTGACAGAAATCATGCGCCTTATCACCAACCTGATCCGCACTGGCACCGTAACCGAAGTGGACCGGGAAAAGTGGCTGTGCCGGGTGAAAGTGGGCGAGCTTGAAACCAACTGGATAAACTGGCTGACACTGCGCGCAGGCGGTGCCCGTACATGGTGGTGCCCGTCGCCGGATGAGCAGGTGGTGGTGCTGAGTATGGGCGGCAATCTGGAAACCGCTTTTGCCTTACCTGCGATCTATTCCAACCAGTTCGCGCCGCCGTCGGACTCTGTAGACGGGTGCGTAACGGAATACCCGGACGGTGGCTGGTTTGAATATGAACCCGCGACCGGCCGCTGGCATGTGCGGGGTATTAAATCCATGGTGATCGAGGCTGCAGATAACATAACCCTGAAAACGGGGGAATTTGTGGTGGAAGCAAGCAACACGCGCATAAACAGCGAGGTGGTGATCAATGGTGGCGTCACCCAGGGCGGCGGCGCCATGAGTTCTAACGGGATCGTAGTCGATAAACACGGTCATACCGGCGTTAAGTCCGGCGGCGATACATCAGGAGGCCCGGTATGACGCTGTATATCGGAATGAGTCAGGGCAACGGCAAGACCATTACCGACACGGACCACCTGCGCCAGTCGGTTCGGGATATTCTGCTGACCCCACAGGGGAGCCGCATTGCCCGCCGGGAATACGGCTCGCTTCTGTCTGAACTGATAGACCAGCCGCAGAACCCGGCGCTGCGCCTGCAGATAATGTCTGCCGTCTATGTGGCTCTGAGTCGCTGGGAGCCGCGGCTTACCCTGGATTCCATCACCATAAACAGCAGTTTTGATGGTTCGATGGTGGTTGAGCTTACCGGGCAGCGTGATAACGGCGCGCCGGTTTCACTTTCGGTATCAACAGGAGCAGACAATGGCAGTCATTGACCTTTCCCAGCTGCCCGCCCCGCAAATAGTGGATGTGCCGGATTTTGAAATGCTGTTAAACGAACGGAAAGCCGCGTTTATGGCCCTTTATCCGGCAGACGAGCAGGACGCGGTAAGGCGCACGCTTGAGCTGGAGTCTGAACCCGTGACCAAGCTCCTGCAGGAAAATGCGTATCGTGAAATCCTCCTGCGCCAGCGCATTAACGAGGCGGCGCAGGCGGTCATGGTGGCTTATGCCATTGGCGGCGATCTCGATCAGATGGCGGCCAACTACAACGTGAAGCGGCTGACGGTTACACCTGCGGATAACGACGCGGTGCCGCCGGTCGCAGCGGTAATGGAAAGTGATGAGGCGCTGCGCCTGCGTGTTCCTGCTGCATTTGAGGGGCTGTCCGTGGCGGGGCCGACGGCTGCCTATGAGTTTCACGCTAAAAGCGCTGACGGGCGAGTGGCTGACGCCAGCGCAACCAGCCCGGCACCGGCGGAGGTGGTGCTTACCGTGCTGAGCCGTGAGGGCGACGGAACGGCAGCGGCGGATCTGCTGGCAGTGGTTGAACAGGCGCTTAACAGTGAGAACGTGCGGCCGGTTGCTGACCGTCTGACGGTGCGCAGCGCTGAAATTATTCCGTACAGCGTGGATGCGACGATCTTTCTTTACCCTGGGCCAGAAGCTGAGCCGGTGATGGAGGCGGCAAAAGCCAGCCTGCAGAAATATATCGCCAGCCAGACGAGGCTGGGGCGTGATATTCGCCGCAGTGCTATTTATGCCGCGCTGCATGTTGAAGGTGTGCAGCGTGTTGAACTGGCCTCGCCGCTTGCTGATGTGGTGCTGGATAAGACACAAGCCGCTTCATGTACGGAATGGAGCGTAACCAACGGGGGAACGGATGAATAGTCTGCTTCCTCCTGGTTCATCGGCGCTTGAGCGCCGACTGGCTCAGACCTGCAGCGGAATTTCCGATCTGCAGGTGCCGCTGCGGGATTTATGGAACCCGGCAACATGCCCGGTCAAGTTTCTGCCGTATCTGGCGTGGGCCTTTTCGGTTGATCGCTGGGATGAAGGATGGGCGGAGAGTGTGAAGCGCCGCGTGGTGCAGGATGCGTTCTATATCCATCAGCACAAGGGCACAACCAGCGCGGTGCGGCGTGTGGTGGAGCCGTTCGGCTTTCTGATCCGCATCATTGAATGGTGGCAGACCGGCGAGGCGCCAGGCACGTTTCGCCTGGATATTGGGGTGCAGGACCAGGGCATAACAGAGGAAACCTATCTGGAGCTGGAGCGCCTGATTGGTGATGCCAAACCCTGCAGTCGGCATCTGATCGGCATGTCCATAAACCTGCAGACGAGCGGACCATATTTTGTTGGGGCTGCCACTTATACCGGCGAAGAAATCACGATTTACCCGTATATCAACGAAACCATCATTTCCGGTGGCACTGCCTACGAGGGCGGCGCCGTCCATGTTATTGACACAATGAGAGTGAACCCATGAGCGCAAAATTTTATACCCTGCTGACGGATATTGGCGCGGCGAAACTGGCAAGCGCTGCCGCGCTCGGTGTGCCGCTGAAAATTACCCAGATGGCGGTGGGGGATGGCGGCGGCGTGCTTCCAACTCCCAGCGCACAACAGACGAAGCTGGTTTCCGAAAAGCGGCGCGCTGACCTGAACATGCTTTACATCGATCCGCAGAACAGCAGCCAGATTATTGCTGAGCAGGTGATTCCTGAAACTGAGGGCGGTTGGTGGATTCGTGAGGTTGGGCTGTTTGATGAAACGGGCGCGCTGATCGCAGTGGGTAACTGCCCGGAGAGCTACAAGCCGCAGCTGGCAGAGGGAAGCGGCCGCACGCAGACAGTGCGCATGGTACTGATTACCAGCAGCACCGATAACATTACGCTGAAAATTGACCCGTCCGTAGTGCTGGCTACCCGAAAATATGTGGATGACAAGGTGCTGGAACTGAAGGTGTATGTAGATGAGCTGATGGCGGCGCATCTTGCAGCAGCTGATCCGCATACGCAATATGCGACAAAAGCCAGCCCGACGTTTACCGGCACCCCGAAAGCCCCGACTGCAGCTGCAGGTAACAATACCACTCAGCTTGCCACAACTGCGTTTGTGCAGGCGGCTCTGATCGCCCTGGTGAATGGTGCCCCGACGACACTGGACACGCTGAAAGAAATTGCTGCGGCTATCAACAACGATCCTAATTTCAGCACCACCATTAATAACGCGCTTGCGCTCAAAGCCCCACTGGCAAGCCCGGCCCTGACCGGAACACCGACGGCGCCCACGGCTGCGCAGACTGTCAACAATACGCAAATTGCTACTACTGCTTTCGTAAAATCAGCTCTGGCTGCGCTTGTTGGCTCATCACCTGCGGCGCTTGATACCCTGAACGAGCTGGCGGCGGCGTTAGGAAACGATCCTAACTTTGCAACTACCATGACAAATGCGCTGGCAGGCAAACAGCCTCTTGATAACACGCTGACAACGTTGTCTGGAAAAACAGCGGATGGGATTATCGAATACCTTCGTTTGGGAGAAGCGGCAAAAATGGAGGCGGCCACCGCACAGATCGGTGCTAATGGCTGGCTATATATTCCCGTTTCTGGCGGCAAAAAAATGTTGCTGCAGTGGGGGCTTTTGACCGGTGCGAGTAATTATTCTTTTAAATTCCCAATTGCATTTCCCGTAGGTGGTTTATGCCTGGTTGCTATGGCCCATACAACTGATTCCGCTGATGTGAGCATGGTAACTATGACTAATGGATTTATCAGGGATAAAACCAGCGCGTTTGCTTTGTGCGCCAGAACAGTGAACGGCGTGCAGCAACCGTTTGAACGTAGCGTTTACTGGTTCGCTGTTGGCTACTGACGTCAAAATATTGTGTTATTACTCACACAAAGTAGCTAGATAATTATTTTATGAAACCGCACTTACGATCTGAGTTTCAAACTAAGGAGTGCGTTATGAACTATTGGTTTAGCCCTGCAAATAATGCTTTTTATCCCGTTGCTTTAAAGGAGTCTTATGTAAATGCAGGTAGTCTCCCTAATGATTTAATCGAAGTTGAAGATAGCGTGTTTAGCGAGTTTTCCGCGACGCCACCAGAAGGGAAGTTGCGTGGCATTGGAGCTGATGGATTGCCGATCTGGATTGATATTCCCGTTGTGGAAGAAAGCCCGGAACAAATCCAGGCACGCGCCCGTGCTTTGCGGGATGAATTCATTGTCAGTACAGATCGGATGCTTGTTTCTGATTACACTATCAACAATGTTTTATTAACCTCTGAGCAGCAAGCGGAACTTTTGGACGTAAGGCAAAAGTTTAAAGTTTGGCCTGAGAGTGAGGGTTGGCCGGGCATAGCGTTGCCTGCGATACCTCAATGGATTCTCATTGAGGCAGTAAACAACGGTTACGTAGTAAAAAATTGGCCTGAGTGAAATAAAGCCCGTAAGGGCTTTATTTTTATACAGTCGGGTTAGATACAGGATTAAATTAAAACCCTATTGCAAACCACGTAAACATACGGGAGTTACCAGGCAGCGTATCATCAAGGAAAAACTGAGCATTAGCGCCGGTTTTCGTTGGATAGCCGACTGAAACAGCTTGCCTTAAAGTTCTATACGATGGCACATAATCATAATTTGATGCCCTTACGCCTGAGCTTGAATATACACCGAAGCAAGCCGCCGGGAACGCGACTGGAAACGTAATATCACAATTATATGTAGTGCTTGTTACGCCTCCCTCCCATCGCCCCCACTGCACTATTAACGTAACACCGCCGGTTAGCGGGAATTTCGCCCAGCCGCTGTTAGACAAAACGCCGCTCGCTGCTCGCGAGTTTTTGCCGCTTCTCCCAAACGAACGTTTAATACCCTATAGCCAACCAGTAAATTGAGTTCGAGGTAGGGGTAACGTAAGTAAATCTGACTTTAGTGGTAGTCGTATTGCCAATATCAAATCCAGTGAATCGCATGGATGGATCGTTTGTAGACATTAAAGTGCTGAGATGTCTGAATGCTGTAGGGAATGCAATCGGGAAAGTAATGTCGGTGGTTCCTACAGCCCCAGATGTCCCGTTAACTCCAAGCGCCCCCCCATTGTATGATCAGCCCAGTTGGGCAATTTTTGATAACCATTGAAACCTAAAGAACCGGCAAAGTTGCTCATGTCAGGAAGCTGATTTGCACCATTGCCGACACCCCGTTTAGGCCGCTTCCCCCAAACGAAGGTTTTTTATCCACCACGGTCCATGATTGTCCGTGTTGGCCATTCTCTGCAGTACAGTCGAGAAATGACCATGCTCGATAAAATGGTGGCATCATTCACCACTTTTTTATGGGCGAAAAATCATGCAAATCGGTTACGTGAGGGTGTCAACAAATGACCAAAACACAGCTTTACAACGAAATGCGCTTGAGTGCGCAGGATGTGAGCTGATATTTGAGGACAAAATGAGCGGAAAAACCTCAGATCGGCCAGGGCTAAAAAAGGTCCTGCGCACACTCTCAGAAGGAGACACGCTGGTAGTCTGGAAGCTGGATAGATTAGGCAGGAGCATGCGACATCTTGTTACGCTAATCGAAGACCTGCGCGGGAGAGGGATAAATTTCCGCAGCCTGACCGATAGCATTGACACATCAACTCCTATGGGGCGTTTCTTTTTCCATGTTATGGGAGCCCTTGCTGAAATGGAACGTGAGCTAATCGTTGAGCGCACCCGAGCCGGATTAGCAGCAGCCAGGCAGCAAGGGCGTATCGGCGGCAGGCGACCAAAACTCACAGCGGAACAATGGGCGCAGGCGGGGAGACTGCTGGAAGCAGGAGAGTCGCGGCAACGTGTCGCATTAATTTTTGATGTGGGTATGTCTACACTCTACCGGAAATTCCCTGCGGCATTGTATGGATAACAGAACAATGCAGTGAAGCTGTCTACAAAGTTGATTCACTTCACCATAGGGCGAAACCTAAACACCGGAGGGTTCGCCGTATGGCTCAGGATTATCACCACGGTGTGCGTGTCGTTGAGGTCAACGATGGCACCCGCCCTATTTCAACAGTAAGCACGGCAATTGTCGGTATGGTCTGTACCGGCGATGATGCAGATGCGTCCGTGTTCCCCCTCAATAAACCGGTCCTGCTCACCGACGTGCTGACCGCCAGCGGTAAAGCAGGCGAGTCCGGCACGCTGGCCCGCTCGCTGGATGCAATTGCCGACCAGGCTAAACCCGTGACCGTCGTTGTGCGCGTTGCACAGGGTGAAACCGAAGCGGAGACAACCTCCAACATTATCGGCGGCGTGACAGCCGACGGTAAAAAAACGGGGATGAAAGCGCTGTTATCTGCGCAGTCCCAGCTCGGCGTTAAGCCGCGCATTCTTGGCGTGCCGGGGCACGATACGCAGGCAGTTGCCACTGAGCTGCTGAGCGTGGCGCAGAGTCTGCGCGGGTTCGCCTATCTGTCAGCCTACGGCTGTAAAACGGTAGAGGAGGCCATTGCTTACCGCGCTAATTTCAGCCAGCGCGAGGGGATGCTGATCTGGCCTGATTTCATCAGTTTTGACACCGTGCTGAATGCTGAAGCAACGGCTTATGCCTCAGCCCGTGCGCTTGGCCTGCGTGCCAAAATTGACGAACAGACCGGCTGGCACAAATCCCTGTCCAACGTGGGCGTGAATGGCGTCACCGGCATTTCTGCTGATGTGTTCTGGGATTTGCAGGACCCGGCAACCGATGCGGGGCTGCTGAACCAGAACGATGTCACCACGCTGATCCGCAAAGACGGCTTCCGCTTCTGGGGTTCCCGTTGCCTCAGTGACGATCCACTGTTTGCCTTTGAAAACTACACCCGCACCGCGCAGGTACTGGCTGACACCATCGCCGAAGCGCATATGTGGGCGGTGGATGGCGTGCTTAACCCGTCACTGGCCCGCGACATTATCGAAGGTATTCGCGCCAAACTGCGTAACCTGAAAACGCAGGGTTACATCATCGGCGCCGACTGCTGGCTGGATGAGTCCGTAAACGATAAAGATTCCCTGAAAGCCGGGAAGCTCACTATCGATTACGACTATACGCCGGTACCGCCTCTGGAAAACCTGATGCTGCGCCAGCGCATCACCGATCAGTATCTGCTGGATTTCTCCAGCCAGGTCAGCGCGTAAGGGGACAATATGGCTTTACCACGCAAGTTAAAACACCTGAACCTGTTTAACGACGGGAATAACTATCAGGGGATTGTTGAGTCCCTGACCCTGCCTAAATTCGGCCGCAAGTTTGAAAAGTATCGCGGCGGTGGTATGCCCGGTTCGGCTGATGTTGATCTGGGGCTGGATGATGGCGCGCTGGACACGGAATTTTCAATCGGTGGCACCGAACTGCTGTTATTCAAACAGATGGGTAAAGCCACCGTTGACGGTATCCAGCTGCGTTTCACCGGCTCCATTCAGCGTGACGATACCGGCGAAGTGCAGGCCGTTGAGCTGGTTGTGCGAGGGCGACATAAAGAAGTCGATTCCGGCGAATGGAAAACCGGGGAGAGCAACACCACAAAAGTCAGCAGCACCAACAGCTACGCGAAGCTGACCATTAACGGCGAGGTGCTCTATGAGGTTGATGTGATCAACATGATTGAAATCGTTGATGGCGTGGACCTGATGGAAGAACACCGCAATGCCCTGGGCCTCTGATCTACTTTAAAGGCGCGGGCAGCCGCGCCAGTACCTTATTAACAGGAAATGACAATGAGCGAACAACTGACTGAAAAAACCGTACAGCTGGACACCCCAATCAAACGCGGTAAAACCGAAATTGCCGAAATTGTGCTGCGCAAGCCGCAGTCCGGCGCGCTGCGTGGCACCCGTCTGCAGGCGATCATGGATATGGACGTCGGCGCGATGATGACGATTATTCCCCGCATCTCCACGCCCGCGCTGACCGCTCAGGAAATGGCTGAAATGGACCCCGCCGATCTCACCGCGCTGTCGGTTGAGGTGGTCACTTTTTTGTTGAAGAAATCGGTGCTTGCCGGTTTGCCGACAGCCTGACGGTAGAAGACCTGGTGGCTGATATCGCCACCATTTTTCACTGGCCGCCGTCCGTCACTGACGTTATGCCGCTGACCGAAGTGCTGGAGTGGCGGCATAAAGCGATTCAGAGAAGCGGGGCCAGCGATGAGTGACACTAACCTGCGTTTGCAGGTAATTCTAAATGCGGTTGATAAGCTCACCCGCCCATTCCGATCAGCGCAGGCCAGCTCTAAAGAGCTGGCTACCGCCATTCAGCAAAGCCGCGCAAGATTAAAAGAACTGGACGCCCAGGCGGGCCGTATTGACGGTTTCCGCAAGGCAAGCGCGCAGCTCGCCGTCACCGGCAACAGTCTTAAAGCCGCACGCGAAGAAGCGGCGAAGCTTGCCACGCAGTTCTCGGCAACTAACCGCCCGACGGCGGCGCAGGCTCGTCTGCTTGAGCAGGCAAAAAACCGCGTTAACGAGCTGCAGAGCAAATATAACGGCCTGCGTCAGTCGGTGCAGCGTCAGCGTCTTGCGCTCAATGAGGCAGGGCTGGACACCAAAAAGCTGAGCAGTGCCCAGCGTGAGCTGCGGCAGAATGCCGACGAAACCAGGCAGGCGCTGGACCGACAGCAGAAATCCCTTAAACGCCTGGGTGAGCAGCAGGCCCGTATGAACGCCGTCCGCGATCAGTATTCGCGGCGTCTTGAGGTGCGGGATCGTATCGCGGGCGCGGGAGCAACGACTACTGCCGCCGGGCTGGCGATGGGCGCGCCGGTGATGGCAGCCGTTAAAAGCTATGCCAGCATGGAAGATGCGATGAAAGGCGTTGCAAAGCAGGTTAACGGGCTGCGGGACGACAACGGCAACCGCACAAAACAGTTTTACGACATGCAGGATGCCATTAAGGCCGCCAGTGAACAGCTGCCGATGGAGAATGGCGCCATTGACTATGCCGCGCTGGTTGAAGGTGGCGCCCGCATGGGCGTGACAAACCAGAACGATTCTTACGAAGACCAGAAGCGTGACCTGCTGGCCTTTGCATCCACTGCAGCAAAGGCCGCAACGGCATTTGAGCTGCCCGCTGATGAGCTGGCGGAGGGGCTGGGGAAAATCGCGCAGCTGTATAAAGTGCCGACCCGAAATATTGAACAGCTTGGCGATGCCCTGAACTACCTGGACGATAACGCCATGTCTAAGGGCGGCGATATCATCAGTGTGCTGCAGCGCATGGGTGGCGTGGCTGACCGGCTTGATTTCCGAAAGGCGGCCGCGCTGGGTTCCACCTTCCTTTCTCTGGGGGCCGCGCCTGAAATTGCCGCCAGCGCATCAAATGCGATGGTGCGCGAACTGTCGATTGCAACCATGCAGAGCAAGCGGTTCATGGAAGGTATGGATCTGCTGAAACTCAATCCTGAAGAGATTGAAAAGCAGATGACAAAGGACGCAATGGGGACCATTCAGCGCGTGCTGGAGAAGGTCAACAAGCTGCCGCAGGATAAGCGCCTGTCCGCCATGACGATGATATTTGGCAAGGAGTTTGGCGACGATGCGGCGAAGCTTGCAAACAACCTGCCGGAGCTGCAGCGACAGCTGAAACTCACCTCAGGCACTGAGGCTAACGGCTCCATGCAGAAAGAATCCGATATCAATAAGGATTCACTTTCCGCGCAGTGGTTGCTTGTTAAAACGGGCGCGCAGAACGCTTTCAGTAGCCTGGGTGAAACCCTGCGCCAGCCGCTGATGGATATCATGGGGTACGTCAAAAACGTTACCGGGGCACTGCGTCGATGGGTTGAGGCTAACCCGCAGCTGGCGGGCACGCTGATGAAAGTGGCTGCAGCCACAGCTGCGATCACCGTTGTGCTCGGCACGCTGGCGGTGGCCGTGGCTGCCGTTCTGGGGCCGCTGGCGGTGATCCGTTTTGGCCTGTCCGTGTTGGGTGTAAAAACACTCCCCTCCGTTATGTCTGCAGTGACCCGCACCGGGGGCGCGCTGTCCTGGCTGGCAAATGCGCCGCTTTCCCTGTTGCGCCGTGGCCTGGCGGCATCCGGCAGCAGCACCGGATTGCTGGCGTCTCCCCTTAACTCCCTGCGCCGTTCTGCCGGGCTGGCTGGCAATGCGCTGAAAGCGCTGGCCGGTGCGCCGCTTGCTGTCCTTCGCGGCGGAATGTCGGGTATTCGCAACATTATCGGCATGGTAATGAATCCGCTGGCCGCGTTGCGCGGGGGATTATCCGCAGCCGGTGGCGTGCTGCGTTTCCTGGCGTCCGGCCCGCTGGCCCTCCTTCGCGTTGCGCTGTACGGGATTTCTGGATTGCTGGGCGCCCTGCTTAGTCCGATAGGGCTCGTTGTGGCGGCGCTGGCTGGCGTGGCGCTGGTTGTCTGGAAATACTGGCAGCCGATAAGCGCATTTTTAGGCGGAGTGGTTGAAGGATTCAAAGCTGCAGCTGCGCCTATCAGTGCGGCGTTTGAGCCACTGCAGCCTGTTTTCCAGTGGATAGGTGACAAGGTCCAGGCATTGTGGGGCTGGTTTACTGATCTGCTGACGCCGGTTAAATCCACCTCTGCAGAGCTGCAAAGCGCGGCGTCGATGGGGCGGCAGTTTGGGGAGGCGCTGGCGGCAGGGCTGAACATGGTCATGCACCCGCTGGATTCGCTTAAATCGGGCGTGTCCTGGCTGCTTGAAAAACTTGGCATTGTCAGCAAGGAAGCGGCCAAAGCGAAGCTTCCTGAGCAGGTCACGCGGCAGCAACCAGCCACGGTAAACAGAGACGGTAAAGTGGTGCTGCCGCCTGGCGGATTCCCGCCGATGGGTTTTGCTGGCATGTACGACAGCGGCGGTACCATTCCGCGCGGCCAGTTCGGCATCGTGGGTGAGAATGGCCCAGAGATCGTTAACGGGCCCGCCAATGTCACCGGCAGGAAACGGACTGCTGATCTGGCAAGGGTGGCGGCAACGCTCAATCCATCCCGGACGGAACCGGCCAGCGCTAAACAATATCCTGAACGCGCGATAGTTCTGCCGCCTGATAGTGTGAACGGTCCGGCAAATCTTCCGGTAATTAATCGTACAACTGAGCTGGTGAAACTGGCGGCAACGGTAAGCCCGGTTCGTGATGTAACAGCCAGCCCGGAGCAACGGCCTGAAAGCAGGTTAATACTGCCGCCTGAGATTGTTAACGCCCCGGTAAATCGTCCTGGTCGGGAGCGAGCTGCGGAGCTGGCTGATATCGCTGCGGCTGTCATGCCAGCACCGGCCATTACGGAAATCACGGATAACAGGGCTGACCCGATGGCTATGCGCCAGAAGGTGTTCGCTTCCGTGGTCGCTGGCGTAATGGGCCTGGCGGCTGCCCCGGCAGAAGCCGCGCCAATTCATCCGTACAGTGTACCTGTCAGGACGCAACCGGCGCCGTCGGCGAAGGCAGAAAGACAGCCGCAGGTCATTAAGTACGAGATAAGCGCGCCAATTCATATTGTCGCCCAGCCAGGGCAAAGCGCGCAGGATATCGCCCGGGAGGTGGCCCGGCAGCTTGATGAGCGAGAGCGCAGGGCCAGGGCAAAAACACGCAGTAATTTCAGTGATCGAGGGGGTTACGAATAATGATGATGGTGCTGGGGTTATACGTATTCATGCTGCGCACCGTACCCTATCAGGAGCTGCAGTATCAGCGCAGCTGGCGGCACGCTGCTAACAGCCGGGTAAACCGGCGCCCGACAACGCAGTTTCTTGGGCCGGATAACGATTCGCTTACGCTGTCCGGCGTCCTGCTGCCGGAGATTACCGGCGGCAGGTTGTCTTTGCTGGCGCTGGAGCAGATGGCGGAGCTGGGGAAAGCCTGGCCCTTGATTGAGGGGAGCGGGACGATTTACGGCATGTTTGTGATCGAGAGTCTGAGCCAGACAAAAACAGAATTTTTTGAGAGCGGTATGCCCCGGCGCATCGAATTTTCGCTGAGCCTGAAACGGGTGGATGAATCGCTGTCTGATATGTTTGGCAGCCTCAGCGATCAGCTCAGTAATTTGCAGGACTCCGCCACCTCTGCGATAGGCAATATGAAAAATACGGTTGGGGGGTTACTGCAGTGAATTTCACCTCTGAACTCCTGAACCTGAACAGTAAAACCCCCGGTTTCAGCATCATCATTGAAGGTAAAGATGTGACTACCGTGCTGGATGCGCGCCTGATGAGTCTGACGCTGACGGATAACCGGGGCTTTGAAGCGGACCAGCTTGATCTGGAGCTGGACGACTCGGACGGGAAAATCGTTCTGCCGCGTCGGGGGGCAATTATTCAGTTTGCGCTGGGATGGAAAGGTCAGCCTCTTTTTCCGAAAGGGGCGTTTACTGTCGATGAGATTGAGCACAGCGGCGCGCCTGACCGTCTCACAATCCGCGCGCGTAGTGCAGATTTCCGTGAAACCCTTAATACGCGGCGTGAAAAGTCCTGGCACCAGACAACGGTGGGCGAAGTCGTGAAGGAAATCGCGGGCAGGCATAAATTAAAGATGGCGCTGGGAAAGGACCTGTTGGACAAGCCTGTTGATCATCTTGACCAGACTAATGAAAGCGACGCCAGCTTTTTGATGAAGCTGGCGCGGCAGTATGGGGCGATAGCCTCAGTTAAGGACGGCAATCTGCTGTTTATCCGCCAGGGGCAGGGCAGAACGGCAAGCGGTAAGCCGCTGCCGGTTATCACCATCACCCGCCAGGCCGGTGACGGTCATCGTTTTACCCTGGCTGATCGCGATGCCTATACGGGGGTAATTGCCAGCTGGCTCCATACCCGTGAGCCAAAGAAAAAAGAGACGGCAAAGGTTAAGCGCCGTCGAAAGAAAACCACTGCAGCAAAGGAGCCGGAAGCAAAACAGGGAGATTACCTGGTTGGAACGGATGAAAACGTGCTGGTACTCAACAGAACTTATGCAAACCGCAGCAATGCAGAGCGAGCGGCAAAGATGCAGTGGGAGCGCCTGCAGCGCGGGGTAGCAACATTCTCCCTGCAGCTCGCAGAGGGGAGGGCTGATCTGTATACCGAAATGCCGGTGAAGGTGAGCGGCTTTAAACAGCCCATTGATGATGCCGAATGGACCATTACCACCCTGACGCATAGTGTCAGTGCAGATAATGGTTTTACTACGGCTCTGGAGCTTGAAGTGAAGATTGATGATCTCGAAATGGAGTAATGGGTTCTCAAAATTAAATAATGATGTATCATTATTGTGATTTTGGCAAAAGTAGTGGGATAACCGGAATGATGAATTGTCCAGAGTGCGGCCAGGCAGCTCATACAAGAAGCAGTTTTCAGGTATCAGCAACAACCAAAGAACGTTACAACCAGTGCCAAAATATCAACTGCGGTTGTACTTTTGTCACGCATGAAACATTTGTTAGGCATATCATAAAGCCTAATGTGATTTCTTCTGCGCCCCCACATCCGGGAAAGGATGGGCAAGGGCACATGAATTTTTAAAAAGAACCCGCTTTCAAAGCGGGTTTTTTTTGTCGCCAGTCCAAAAGCCTGTCGCCATTTTGCCGCCATCGGAATAGAAAAAGGGGCTACGTTTTCACGTAACCCCTTGTTTTATTTGGTGGAGCTGGCGGGAGTTGAACCCGCGTCCGAAATTTCTACATCCTCGGTACTACATGCTTAGTTTGTCTTTACATTCGCACGCCAGCTGCGGACAAACACGCCACTAACGTACTAGCCTGATTAGTTTTAACGCTTCAACCCCAGGCAGGGCCTCCACGCGATCTCTTTTGGGTTTGACCTCTCTTTGATCCCCGTCTTAAGAGCGGAAGCTAGGGAGAGAGGGCTCAGAGCAGGTTATTAAGCTGCTAAAGCGTAGTTTTCGTCGTTTGCGACTATTTTTTTGCGGCTTTTAACGAGGCAAACCGCCCCTCGGCATGCACCTTGGGTTTCGCAAATCCCGTCGAATCCAGAATCAGCCCCAATAGTGTTGAACTCAGTATACCAGATTTCACATCCTCGATACCAGTCCGAAACGCTAACTTATTGAATAGTACAATAAGTGCGCAGAATCAACGTCCTGCATTCTTCATGATGCGCGCTTTATCCAGTTGCCACTCGCGCTCTTTCAGGTCTGTACGTTTATCGTGCTGTTTTTTACCTTTCGCGACGCCGATTTTCACTTTGCACCATGCGTTTTTCCAGTACATAGAAAGCGCCACCACCGTGAAGCCCTCACGGTTTATGCGCCCGTAAAGGGATTCCAGTTCGCGCTTGTTAAGCAGCAGCTTACGGGTGCGCGTAGGGTCGCACACGTAATGCGACGAGGCGACGGTCAGCGGCGTAAAGTTTGCGCCAAACAGGAAGGCCTCGCCGTCTTTCAGGATCACGTAACTGTCGCCGATGTTTGCCTTCCCGGCACGCAGCGATTTTACTTCCCAGCCCTGCAGCGCAAGGCCAGCCTCGAATTCTTCTTCGATGAAATACTCGTGGCGAGCACGCTTGTTGAGCGCAATGGTCGCCGAACCAGGTTTATGTGCTTTTTTCTTCGTCATAAGTGTCGTAAAGCCGTCGGTAATCTGATTTTAAAAAGTCACCTCATTGCGTCCCGTGAGGTCTAACGCGCTATCTTAGCACGAGATAAGCCTTAGCGTTTTTTTAACAGGTGATAAATGTTATTATTTGTCCGTTGTGTGACCATGGAAAATGCTATGCCTCAGATTAGCCGTACTGCGCTTGTTCCCTACAGCGCGGAACAAATGTATCAGTTAGTGAACGACGTCCAGTCCTATCCGCAATTTATACCGGGATGCACCGGTAGCCGGGTGCTGGAGTCCGGTCCGACGCAGATGACCGCGGCCGTGGATGTCTCCAAAGCGGGGATCAGCAAAACGTTCACCACGCGCAATACCCTGACGAGCAATCAGAGTATCTTGATGCATCTGGTGGATGGTCCGTTTAAAAAACTGATGGGAGGGTGGAAGTTTACGCCGCTCAGCGCGGACGCCTGCCGCATTGAGTTCCATCTGGATTTTGAATTTACCAATAAGCTGATCGAACTGGCGTTTGGCCGCATTTTTAAAGAGCTGGCCTCGAATATGGTTCAGGCGTTCACCACGCGCGCCAAAGAGGTTTACAGTGTCGCATAAGATTGCTGTTGAGGTGGTGTACGCGCTGCCGCAGAAGCAGTACTTGCAGCGCGTGACCTTGGAAGAAGGGGCCACCGTTGAGGAGGCCATCCGCGCGTCTGGTATCCTTGAGCTTCGCAGCGACATTGACCTGGCGAAGAACAAAGTCGGCATCTACAGCCGTCCGGTTAAGCTTGGTGATGTGCTGAAAGAGGGCGACAGGGTTGAGATTTATCGTCCACTGATTGCCGACCCGAAAGAGTTGCGTCGCCAGCGAGCGGAGAAATCGGGTAAGTAGCCTGTTCCAGGGGGCTCAAGGAAAACAAAAAAGGTGCTCAATGAGCACCTTTTTGTATTTCTGAGTCCTGATTATTTCGTCAGGGCAGGCTTGTTATCGATGTTGGTCAACACGCCAGCGCTGCTGAAGGTCAGCGTCAGGGTTTGCTGAGTCACATTCTCATGGCCAGGCTGCTGGCGGAATACATAGAACCAGGTATTTGTACCGAACGGATCGGACATCATCGGGGTTCCCAGTGCATAAGCGACCTGCTGTTGTGTCATTCCCACACGGATTTTGGACACATCGTTAGGGGTAAGGTAGTTCCCCTGGTTGATGTCAGGACGGTAAACCACTTTCTCCAGAGTGGAACAGCCTGCGGTCAACATCAGAAGAACCGCTGCGGCAGCGGTCAGCGTTTTACAGCGCATAGTGATTTGATTCCTTTTCGGGCCCGAGCAGTACGCGGCTCATATGTAATATGCCGATGATAATAGACCTTGTCCCACTTTGAAACCGGTCTTGCGGCGTTTTTATTGTTCTGTATGACCCTGAGATCCCGAAAAAGTTTATGCCGCCAGCAGTTCTTTCGCATTCGCAAGCGTATTACGGGTGACTTCACTGCCACCCAGCAGGCGTGCGAGCTCCTGCAGCCGCGAGCGTTTATCCAGCGGCTTCATGTGCGTTTCCGTCATTTCGCCATCGGTTTCTTTGCTGACGATAAAGTGATGATGGCCACATCCCGCTACCTGCGGCAGGTGGGTAACGCACATAACCTGGGTTGATTCACCCAGCTGACGCAGCAGCTTACCAACAACGGCAGCGGTCGGGCCGCTGATACCAACATCCACCTCATCGAAAATCAGCGCCGGGGTTTCCATTTTACGGGCGGTAATCACCTGAATAGCCAGCGCGATACGCGACAGCTCGCCGCCGGACGCCACTTTCGAAATGGCCTGCAACGGCTGGCCTGGGTTGGTGGTGACCCGGAACTCAATGCGATCCGCGCCTTCTGCCGTCAGGTGATGTTCCTCAAAACGAACATCGATAGTGAACACGCCATGCGGCATCGCCAGCGTGTGCATGCTCTCGGTAATGTGCTGGCTGAGCTCCAGCGCGTAGTGTTGACGCACGTCGTGCAGCCGTTTCGCCGTTTCAAGCGCCTGCTGATGATGCAGATTTACCGCCAGAGACAGGGTTTCGAGGGAGTCGGCCTGATCGTCCAGCTGCTGCTGCTCTTCCAGCAGCGACTGATAGTAATTCGGCAACTCTTCCGGCGTAACGTGGTGTTTGCGCGCCAGTGAAATCTGACGGGAGATGCGTTGCTCAAGCTCGAACAGACGATTCGGGTCCAGATCCAGGCGATCGCAGTAATGGCGCAGTTCATCTCCGGCTTCGGAAATCTGAATCGCCGCTTCTTCCAGCATATCCAGCACGTCAGACAGCTTATTGTCCATGCCGGTCAGCTCGGTAACAAGCTGACGCACGTTGTACAGCTGGCTTTGCAAATTCACGTCCTCGCCATCCGCCAGCATGTTCAGGGCAGTCTGGCTGGTGGAGAGCAGCTGACCGCTGTTGGCCAGACGCTTGTACTCTTCGTCGATTTGCTCAAATTCACCCGCCTGTGGGTTAAATTCGTTCAGCTCTTTCAGCTGATATTCTAGCAGCTCGGCGCGCGCGGTGCGCTCCTGGCTTTGCTGCTGATGCAGGGCGAGTTCGCGACAGCTCTGATGCCACTGGCGATAGTGATCCGCCATCAGCTGAGTAAGCGCGTACTCACCTGCGTAGCCGTCAAGCAAGGCTTTCTGCTGTTCGGGTTTGATTAGCTGCTGGTGCGCATGCTGGCCGTGGATCTGGATAAGAAGCTGACCCAGCTCGCGAAGCTGGGAAAGAGGCACCGCCGTGCCGTTGATGAAGCCGCGGGAACGGCCGTCGCTGCTGATGACGCGGCGAAGTAAACACTCACGTCCATCTTCAAGCTGGTTCGCTTCCAGCCAGCGGAGGGCCGCAGGGGTATCTTTTAACGAGAAGCGGGCGCAGAGGTCTGCACGGGCTGCGCCTGCGCGCACCATATCACCCTCTGCACGGCCGCCGAGGCACAAGCCGAGGGCATCAATGGCAATGGATTTACCTGCACCGGTTTCCCCGGTAATTGCCGTCATGCCGCTATGGAAGTCGATCTCAAGCTCACGAACAATGGCAAAGTTGCTGATGGTCAGTTGTGCCAGCATAATTGTTTTCCTGTATGAAAAACCATAACTGTGTTTCCATACAGTATAAACTGGTTTTATATACAGTAAAGTACTGGATGCAAAATCAGAACAATTTTTTTGACCAGCCGAGCTTCGAGCTTAATGTATTGAAATAGCTGTAATCTTTGGGGTGAATCAGATTCAGGTGGTAATCGCAGCGGCGAATTAATACATCCTCACCCTCCTGAATGGGGAGCGCAATCTGGCTGTCGCAGCTGATCTCCAGGTCGCTGCGGCGATGGGAAAAACGCAGACGGATGGTGCTGTCGCCGTTGATCACCAGCGGACGCGCCGAGAGGGTGTGCGGGAACATGGGGACCAAGGTTATCGCATCCAGCGATGGCGTCAGAATGGGGCCGCCAGCTGAGAGCGAGTAGGCGGTTGAGCCTGTAGGCGTGGAGATAATCAGCCCGTCTGAGCGTTGCGAGAAGGCGAAGATTTCGTCGATATAGACTTCGAACTCAATCATGTGCGCCACTTTACCAGGGTGAAGCACCACTTCGTTAATGGCGGTGCTGATGCGCTTCTGGCAGTCCTGCTGGCACACCTGGGCTTCGAGTAAAAACCGTTTTTCACTGATATAGTGACCTTCCAGCACGTCCGCCAGCTGCTGCTGCGCATTGTCCGGGTCGAGGTCGGTCAGGAAACCGAGATTGCCGCGGTTAATACCGATAACCTTAATATCATAGCGAGCCAGCGTGCGTGCCGCGCCCAGCATATTGCCGTCGCCGCCGACCACCACGGCGAGGTCCGCCTGCTGGCCGATTTCCGCCAGCGTGCCGGTTTTAACGCTTTTAAGCTGCAACTCCTGGGCGATTTGCTGCTCGACCATCACTTCATAGCCTTTGCCACACAGCCAGCGATACAACATTTCATGTGTCGTCAATGCGGTAGGGTGACGCGGATGGCCGACGATCCCAATACACCTGAAATGATTATTCATGTTCTGGAGGTCCTTGTGCCTGATGAATGATGACAATCTGCCTTGTTCCCTTGAATCCAGGAAACTGATCCCCATAATAAGCGAAGTTAGCGAGATGAATGCAGAAAAACGCGGAGAAATTCATGAGTAGTAAAGAACAGAAAACGCCTGAGGGGCAAGCCCCTGAAGAAATTATCACGGAACAGCACGATGAAGTTGAGGCAGTAGAGCCAGACGCGTCTGCTGAGCAGGTGGACCCGCGCGATGAAAAAATTGCCAATCTGGAAGCTCAGTTGGTAGAAGCGCAGAATCGCGAACGCGATGGCGTACTGCGTATCAAAGCGGAAATGGAAAACCTGCGCCGTCGTACCGAGCTGGACGTTGAAAAGGCGCACAAATTTGCGCTGGAGAAATTCGTCAACGAGCTGCTACCGGTAATCGACAGCCTGGATCGCGCGCTGGAAGTGGCGGATAAAGCTAACCCTGATAACGCGGCGATGATTGAAGGCATTGAGCTGACGCTGAAATCCATGCTGGATGTGGTGCGTAAGTTCGGTGTTGAAGTGATTGCCGATACTGATGTACCGCTGGATCCAAACGTTCACCAGGCCATCGCGATGGTGGAATCAGAAGACGTTACCGCGGGTAACGTGCTGGGCGTGATGCAGAAAGGCTACACCCTGAACGGCCGTACTATTCGCGCTGCGATGGTGACCGTGGCGAAAGCGAAAGCGTAATGCGCTGCCTGTAGTGCCGGGTGGCGGCTTCGCCTTACCCGGCCCTACATTTTATTCGGCAATACTTTCCCGAAGCGGCGTAACGGGCAGGACTTTCACCTGCTTAATCATGTTGTCCTGAACGTCCAGAATATCAATATCATACTGTTCAATACGCACGCGCGTACCTGCCGCCGGGATCTCTTCCAGCGCTTCCAGAATCATGCCGTTCATCGTCCGCGCTTCATCTTCCGGCAAGTGCCAGTTAAACGCTTTATTGATTTCACGAATGTTGGCGCTGCCGTCGATAAGCACCGAGCCGTCGTTTTGCGGCGTGACTTCTTCCGCAAGGGACGGTGACATCGAGGTCGTGAAGTCCCCGACGATCTCTTCCAGAATATCTTCAACGGTCACAAGCCCCTGAATATCGCCGTATTCATCTACCACCAGACCGACCTTCTTCTTGTTGCGCTGGAACTTCACCAGCTGCGTGCTGAGCGGGGTGCCTTCCGGTACGTAGTAGATTTCGTCGGCGGCGCGCAGCATCACCTCTTTGGTGAACTCATTTTTCTCGGTCATCAGACGATAGGCCTCGCGCACGCGCAGCATGCTGATAGCATCGTCGAGGGAATCACGATAAAGCACGATGCGCCCGTGCGGGGAGTGCGTCAGCTGGCGGACGATAGCCTTCCAGTCGTCGTTAATATCGATTCCGACAATTTCATTGCGCGGCACCATGATGTCGTCAACGCTGACCTTTTCCAGATCCAGCACCGACAGGAGCATGTCCTGATTGCGGCGGGAGATTTGCGAGCGGGATTCGTTCACGATGGTGCGAAGTTCATCCTTGCTGAGCGCGCTGCTGATAGTGACGTCCGCCTTTATGCCGACCATGCGCATCAGCACGCGGGTCACCATATTCAGCAGCCAGACCAGCGGCATCATCAGAATGAGCAGCGGTGCCAGCAGGAAGCTGCTCGGATAGGCGACTTTCTCCGGGTAGAGCGCCGCGATGGTTTTAGGCAGCACTTCGGCAAACACCAGCACCACAAACGTGAGCACCCCGGTGGCAATGGCCACGCCGGCGTTGCCGTACAGACGCATCCCGACGATGGTGCCCAGCGCAGAGGCGAGAATGTTGACCAGGTTGTTACCGATAAGCACCAGGCTAATCAGGCGGTCCGGCTTACGCAGCAGCTTTTCGACACGCCGCGCGGCACGGTTACCCTGTTTCGCACGATGACGTAACCGGTAGCGGTTCAGCGTCATCATGCCGGTTTCCGAGCCAGAGAAATAGGCGGAGATGACCACCATGGCGATCAGAATGACGATCAGCGTGGTGGTAGAGATGTGTTCCAGGGGGAACTCCTTTTATGACTTAGCCAGCAAATTGCTGTATGAAGCGGCTGCCAAAATAGGCAAGCGTGAGAATACCCGCACCCGCAACGTTGAACCAGACCACGCGACGACCGCGCCAGCCTTCATGATAATGGCCCCATAACAGGACAATATAGACAAACCACGCGATGATGGAGAGGACCGCTTTATCGATATTCTCCACGCTGAACAGGTTTTTCATATAAAACAAGCCCGTGCACAGCGTCAGCGTCAGCAGAACCACGCCGACCTGGGTGATGTGGAACATCTTACGCTCAATCACCATCAGCGGCGGCATTTCGTGGTTGAAGGCCAGTTTTTTATTTTTCAGCTGGTAGTCAATCCACGCGAGCTGCATGGCGTAGAGCGCGGCAATGATCAGCGTCGCGTAGGCAAACAGCGACAAACCAATATGCACCAGTACGCCCGGCGTGGCCTCCAGATGGGTAATAAACTCGTTGGGCATGAACGTGGCTAACGCCAGGTTGATCAGCGCGAAGGCGTAGACAATCGGCAGCAGCAGCCAGCCACGGTTTTTGGACGCGACGATGGTCATTACCGTACAGATCATCAGGCTGACCAGCGAACCGACGTTCAGCACGCTCAGATTTTGCACGCTGCCGTCGCCGGGAATGATGCGTGATTCCAGCGCAAAGGCGTGGCTTATCAGTGCGATCACCGCCGAAAGAATAGCCATGCGCCGCCAGCCGCTGTTTTTTTGCAGCAGGCCAGGAATGATCAGCGCGAGGCTGACAGAGTAGGCAACAAGGGCGATCAGTGCGAAAACAGGCATATAGGCGTCGACAGTTGTCTTAATAAGAAAGAGAAGCAGTATAACGTTACGTGACGCCTGCTCCAACCGTTGCATAACAACAAAGGCGCCTTCATGTTATACTCCGGCAAAATTCTGTGTATGTGTCGCCCAGGCGACCTAACGTTTCTACCCCAGGCGAGAGACAATGTTTGATAATTTAACCGATCGTTTGTCGCGCACGCTGCGCAACATCAGCGGCCGTGGACGCCTCACCGAAGAGAACATCAAGGAAACGCTGCGCGAAGTGCGCATGGCGCTGCTGGAAGCAGACGTTGCGTTGCCGGTCGTACGTGATTTTATCAACCGCGTGAAAGAGAAAGCGGTTGGTCATGAAGTCAACAAGAGCCTGACCCCGGGTCAGGAGTTCGTCAAAATCGTCCGCAACGAGCTGGTTTCGGCGATGGGCGAAGAGAACCAGGTGCTTAACCTGGCGGCTCAGCCTCCGGCCGTGGTGCTGATGGCGGGCCTGCAGGGTGCGGGTAAAACCACCAGCGTCGGTAAGCTGGGTAAATTCCTGCGCGAGAAGCACAAGAAAAAGGTGCTGGTCGTTTCTGCGGACGTTTATCGCCCGGCGGCGATCAAACAGCTGGAAACGCTGGCCGAGCAGGTTGGCGTGGATTTCTTCCCGTCCGACGTGGCCCAGAAGCCTGTCGACATCGTCAATGCCGCGCTGAAAGAAGCGAAGCTTAAGTTCTACGACGTGCTGCTGGTGGATACCGCCGGTCGTCTGCACGTTGACGAAGCGATGATGGACGAGATCAAGCAGGTGCATGCCTCTATCAACCCGGTAGAGACCCTGTTTGTCGTTGACGCCATGACCGGCCAGGATGCGGCGAATACCGCAAAAGCGTTTAACGAAGCGCTGCCGTTGACCGGCGTGGTGCTGACCAAGGTTGACGGTGACGCCCGCGGCGGTGCAGCGCTGTCTATTCGTCATATCACCGGTAAGCCGATCAAATTCCTCGGCGTGGGCGAGAAAACCGAAGCGCTGGAGCCGTTCCACCCGGATCGTATTGCCTCCCGTATCCTCGGCATGGGCGACGTGCTGTCGCTGATCGAAGATATCGAGAGCAAGGTCGACCGCGCGCAGGCAGAAAAACTCGCCAGCAAGCTGAAAAAAGGCGACGGTTTCGATCTGACCGACTTCCTTGAGCAGCTGCGTCAGATGAAAAACATGGGCGGTATGGCAAGCCTGATGGGGAAACTGCCGGGTATGGGGCAGATCCCGGACAACGTCAAATCGCAGATGGATGACAAAGTTCTGGTGCGGATGGAGGCGATCATCAACTCCATGACGCTCAAAGAACGTGCGAAGCCAGAAATCATCAAAGGTTCGCGTAAGCGCCGTATCGCCGCCGGCTGCGGTATGCAGGTGCAGGACGTCAACCGCCTTCTGAAACAGTTCGACGACATGCAGCGCATGATGAAGAAAATGAAGAAAGGCGGCATGGCGAAGATGATGCGCGGCATGAAAGGCATGATGCCGCCAGGATTCCCTGGGCGTTAATCGGCCTTTTACAGCAGACCGATCAACTGCTGATTGCATTTTCCCCAAAAATCAGTAAAATTTTCGGGCTTTTAATATGACACCCGGGCTCCGTTCCTCGATGGGGCCCGGTTGTTTTATTCACACAAGAGGATGTTATGGTAACTATTCGTTTAGCACGTCACGGCGCTAAAAAGCGTCCGTTCTACCAGGTTGTTGTTACTGACAGCCGTAATGCACGCAACGGTCGCTTCATCGAGCGCGTTGGTTTCTTCAACCCACTGGCCGCTGGCGCAGAAGAAGAAACTCGTCTGGATCTGGATCGTATCGCTCACTGGGTTGGCCAGGGCGCTACTGTTTCCGATCGCGTTGCTACGCTGATCAAAGCAGCAAACAAAGCAGCTTAATCTGTCACGGTGGTCATGATGAGCAATAAAGCACCTGTTGAACCGATCGTATTGGGAAAAATGGGTTCTTGCTACGGTATCCGTGGTTGGCTCAGAGTGTTTTCCTCCACTGAAGACGCTGATAGCATTTTTAATTACCAGCCCTGGTTTATCCAGAAAGCCGGTAAGTGGGAAGAGGTCGAGCTGGAAAGCTGGCGTCACCACAATCAGGACATCATCATCAAGCTGAAAGGCGTTGACGATCGTGATGCCGCGAATGCGCTGACTAATTGTGAAATTGTCGTGGATTCGTCGCAGTTGCCGCAGCTGGAAGAGGGTGACTACTACTGGAAAGACCTTATGGGTTGCCAGGTAGTGACCACCGAAGGCTACAGCCTGGGTAAAGTCATCGATATGATGGAAACCGGGTCAAATGACGTTCTCGTCATTAAGGCAAACCTGAAAGATGCATTTGGCATCAAGGAGCGGTTGGTTCCGTTCCTCGATGGACAGGTTATCAAGAAAGTCGATCTCGCTACTCAAACCATTGAAGTAGATTGGGATCCTGGTTTTTAATTCTCCGGATAAACGGTAAAAGACGGCGCTATGTGGATTGGCATAATTAGCCTGTTTCCTGAAATGTTCCGCGCGATTACCGATTACGGGGTAACTGGCCGGGCAGTAAAGAATGGCCTGCTGAGCATCCAGAGCTGGAGTCCTCGTGACTTCACGCATGACCGGCACCGTACCGTGGACGATCGTCCTTACGGCGGCGGACCGGGGATGTTGATGATGGTGCAACCCTTACGGGACGCCATTCACACAGCAAAAGCCGCGGCAGGTGAAGGCGCGAAGGTGATTTATCTGTCACCTCAGGGACGCAAGCTTGATCAAGCGGGCGTGAGCGAACTGGCGACGAATCAAAAGCTGATTCTGGTCTGTGGTCGCTACGAAGGGATAGATGAGCGCGTAATTCAAACCGAGATTGACGAAGAATGGTCTATCGGCGATTACGTTCTCAGCGGTGGTGAGTTACCGGCAATGACGCTGATTGACTCCGTAGCCCGGTTTATTCCGGGTGTACTGGGCCACGAAGCTTCGGCAACGGAAGATTCGTTTGCTGATGGATTGCTGGACTGTCCACACTATACTCGTCCTGAAGTGTTAGAAGGGATGGAAGTACCGGCAGTATTACTGTCTGGAAACCATGCCGAGATACGTCGCTGGCGTTTGAAGCAGTCGCTGGGCCGCACCTGGCTTAGAAGACCTGAACTTCTGGAAAACCTGGCTCTGACTGAAGAGCAAGCAAAGTTGCTGGCCGAGTTCAAAACGGAACACGCGCACCAGCAGCATGAACATGATGGGAATGCGTAATACGCTCCCGAATATCAGTTTACCCAGGATAAGAGATTAAATTATGAGCAACATTATTAAGCAACTTGAACAAGAGCAGATGAAGCAGGACGTACCTTCCTTCCGTCCAGGTGACACCGTGGAAGTGAAAGTATGGGTTGTTGAAGGTTCCAAAAAACGTCTGCAGGCATTCGAGGGCGTGGTTATCGCTATTCGTAACCGCGGTCTGCACTCTGCATTCACTGTTCGTAAAATTTCCAACGGCGAAGGCGTTGAGCGTGTCTTCCAGACTCACTCTCCGGTAGTTGACAGCATTGCTGTTAAACGTCGTGGTGCTGTACGTAAAGCTAAACTGTACTACCTGCGTGAGCGTACTGGTAAGTCTGCTCGTATTAAAGAGCGTCTGAACTAAGATTCGCTTAAGCGACATCCTGTTAGAAAGGGCTGGCCGAAAGGCTGGCCCTTTTTTTATCCCATCGCACCTCTCGCGTTAACCCTTACGTCATAAATCATTTACAATGATCGCCTCTTCGGTGGAGGGTAAGTGGATAACGTACTGCATCAGCATAGCTGGAAACGCGCAGCGGCAATGACCGCGCTGTTTGCGATCCTGCTGATCGTCGTGGCGCCGCTGATCTCCGTCTCGCTGCAAAAAGATCCCATGAGCGCGATGCCCGGCATGCACCATGACATGAGCATGATGTCGATGGACGAGCATCACGGTGATATGTCCCACAGCATGCCGGTCGACCACGCTGAAGCCTGCGGCTACTGCGTGCTGTTAGCCCACGTGCCGGGCGTGATGCTGGCGCTTATCGTCCTGCTCAGCGTGGTGTTGCAGCGGCTGCGGTTGAAGCCGCCTCGTCAGGCGATCAGCCACTGGCACTTTTTCCCCTGGCTTTACCCTGATACCCGCGCGCCGCCGCCGCGGTCTGCTTTCTCCCTTTAAAAACAAAATCGATAACTTTTTGCCTTAAAAGGAAAAGTATGACTACCTGCACGCCGCGCGCGGCATGGGGAAACCTGCTGCGTCGCCTCCATTTCTATATCGGACTGTTTGTCGGTCCGTTTATCTTCTTTGCTGCTCTGACCGGCACGCTGTATGTCGCTACGCCGCAGCTGGAAAATGCGCTGTACCATCACGCGCTCCACGCGGATGCCGTGGGTGAGGCGCAGCCTCTTGCTGCACAAATTGCCGTGGCCGAAAAGGCCGCAGGATCGGATCTGCGTCTGCATGCCGTTCGTCCGGGGCTGGAAAAGGGCGAAACCACTCGCGTGATGTTTGCCGACCCGGCGCTTGGCCCCTCGGAGCATCGGGCTATTTTTATCGATCCCGTCAGCCTTGAGGAACGCGGTGATTTGACGGTCTATGGCACCAGCGGGATTTTGCCGCTGCGCCAGACCATCGATTATCTGCATACCTCGCTGATGCTGGGCAACCCCGGGCGACTCTATAGCGAGCTAGCCGCCTCCTGGATGTGGGTGGCAGCCCTTGGCGGCATCGCGCTGTGGTTCTTCACCCGACCGAAGCGGCGCATTAACAATCGCTTCCAGAATCGTCGTCGCCTGCATGTGATCCTGGGCTGGACGCTGTTGGGGGGGATGCTGCTGTTCTCTGCCACCGGGTTAACCTGGTCACAGTGGGCCGGAGGCAACGTCGATAAGCTGCGCGCAGAAATGAACTGGCTGACGCCGCAGGTTAATACCCAGCTTTCAGGCGCGCCGGAAACGATGGATGAACACGCTGAGCATCATGGGCATCACGCTGGCATGACGATGCCTGAAATGCCCGTTGAACCGTCGCTGTTCGACGGCGTATTGCAGGCTGCCCGCCAGGCCGGGATTGACGCAAACAAGCTGGAAATCCGTCCGCCAGGAATGGCCGATCGGGCCTGGACGGTAACGGAAATCGATCGCGGCTGGCCGACGCAGGTTGATGCCGTTGCCGTAGATCCGCACTCTCTGAAGGTGCTGGACAGCACGCGCTTCGTGGATTTCCCGCTGATGGCCAAACTCACCCGCTGGGGCGTGGATTTCCATATGGGGATCCTGTTTGGCCTGGCCAATCAGCTGCTGCTGATAGCGTTCGGTATTGCGCTGTGCGTGCTGATTATCTGGGGTTATCGGATGTGGTGGATGCGTCGTCCTGCCAAATCCAGCGCGGATCCGGTGCAAACGCTGTATCAGAGCTGGCTGGCATTGCCGCTGTGGGGAAGAGGTGTGACGCTCGTTACGTGCGTCTTGCTGGGGCTGGCGCTGCCGGTGATGGGCGTCAGCCTGGCGCTGTTCATTGTGATTGACTGGCTGCGCTGGCGAGCGGCTTCAGGCGTGTCGCTCGCCGGGACATCCGTTAAATAACGTTATGGCGTGCTGATGACCACCGCCACACGGCGATTCTCAGCGCGCCCTTGCGCAGTGCTGTTGCTGCTTACAGGGTATTTTTTACCTAAACCCCGCGTGGTGAGGTTGCCGCGCGGGATATTCGCCCCCTTCGCCCAGGCATCCGCCACGACATTAGCGCGCTTCAACGAAAGCGCTTCGTTGTAGCTGTCTTCACCATAGTTGTCGGTATGGCCGTCCATCCGGGCGTGGTTCAGACCGGTTGCCGCCAGGCGCGAAGCCATGGTCCTGATTTGCGTTTCACTTTCGGGGCGCAGCCTGGCATCGTTTTTATCAAACAGGATCTTATCCGACAGGCCCAGGGACCAGTCGCCGTTCAGTTCGTTAAAGCCGTAGGACTTCATTGCCGCGATTTGCTCTGGTGTGAATTTACCGTCCGGCGTCTGGCACCCGGACATAGCCAGAGATGCCAGTAACAACGGCGCAAAGTATCGCTTTAACATATCGTCTTCCTTTCAGGATATTGTTTTCGAACGCTGGTTTTTAACCATGTACATATTGCGGTCGGCTTGCTCCAGTAATGCCTCGACGGAGGCATTTTCCCACGCCAGAGCAAAGCCAATGCTGAGTGACATCGATGCCGTGTGTCCGTTATGCAGATCGAACGGACGAATGAATTGCCGCGACAGCGCAGCACAAATGCTCTGGACCTCACGCTCTGAATGGACGCCGTACAGGATCATGGCAAACTCGTCGCCGCCAAGACGGTAAGACTGATGACGTTTTTCGCCAAACTCGACCATCCTTTTAGCGGCTTCGATTAGCACGCAGTCACCCGCGGCATGGCCCCAGGTATCGTTGATAAACTTGAAATTATCGCCGTCCAGAAAGAGCAGGGCAGAATTGGTTTTTGCAGAGGCGTCGTTCATTAATGCCGCAATATTGTTGCGAAACGCGGCGCGGTTTGCGAGCCCGGTGAGCGGGTCGTGCATGGCGGTACGCAACAGCTGAGCGTTTTTCGCCTGTAGCTTAAGCTGCCACTCCTCCATTTCATCCAGCAGGCTGTTGAAGTCTTCACCAAACTGGTGGAACTCTTCTATGCGGCCTTCCGTTACGCGGCGGGAGAAGTTGCGGTTGGTGCGTACGTCATGAACAACCTCTGTAATGTTTTGCATTTCAGTGACCATACCGTGATGCAGCGAACGGGTGATGGTCAATGCGACGGCAGAGGCAAACAGAATGCAGCCGGTGAGGACCGCAAATGACAGCCAGATAAAGTGGCCGATCAGGCTGTCTCGTGCGGTCAGGCGAATTTCGCCAATCTTAATGCCGTTGTGCATGATGGGCTGTGCGATCGGAACAGGGAACAGCCAGCGGCTGACCAGCGTACCCAGCGTGTCGGTATTATTCGCCGGGTTCCATGCCCACCAGGCAAACCGTTTCTGATGCGCATTAAGCACTTCCGCCACGGAAAATTGCCCCTGTTTACCGAGGGCGGCCAGCGTTTCATTTGCCGCCACGGCATCATTGAAAACCAGAGAGGCTTCAAGGCTGTGGCTCATGGTGGCACCGGTTAATTCAAGGTTTTTTTGCGCGTATTGCTTTAATGTCACCACGGAAGCGAAACACAGCAGCAACCATATAAACGTCATTGTTATAATGACGCTTATCATGCTGATTCGCCGCAACGTTCTTTTAAACGTTGGACGCGGTATTGATGTGACATCCTTATTCATGCTTCTTATTCCGTGCGAGCATTAATACATCCGGATTGACTCTGACACCACTGCGCGTTAGGGCATCTAGATTGACGGAAAACCTGACCTGGTTGTGCTCTATAATCAGACAAAATGCGCTACCAATAACGCATTCAGGATTTTGCTCTGACATTAAGAGTAACGCCCGGCCCTGGTATTCGCTTATTAATTCCAGCTGCTTAGCTGGGGATTCAGTCCCGAAATAAAGGGCATCACACGTTGCGGTGAGTGCTTCCCGGTCGCTGTGCACAATGACAGGGACATAGGGCAACGGGTTTTGCTCATCTTCACTGCTGAGCGCATGGGTATAGTGAGAAGAGGCATAGATGCAGAGTTTAGGCTGGCCGGACAGCGCGGGCCATCGGGTATAGCTCACAATACCTGAAACAATCGAACGTACCGATTTATCCGTTTCCGTAAACGTGCCAGCGGCAACAGGGCCCACCATAAGGAGCAGCATTAGCGCCAGCGTTAGTCGGAGCAAAGCGATCAAGAATGCATTTCTCATCAGAGTCCGCCAAACTGCTCCGGAAATAGATGTCCTTAAGAGTTGCAGGCAGAATACCATTTTTTGTCAAAGTCGTCATTATGTCAGAAATATCCCCGGGTTGACCTAAGCTAAATCTCACGCGTGCTTATATTCCGGAGAATTGAGATAGGCTCAATTAAGCCTGGTGGAACTCATGCTTTTATCCATTCCCGTTTGCCATGAATCGTGCAGCCTGGCAGCATTCTCCGTGTTGGCACAGCTGGCAGGGAATGATTTTCCCGCTAATCCCCAGGCGTGAATAAAGCCTTCTTCACATATTTTTTTCCGTCCGTCGGCGTAGCCTCGGAGATATTCAGCCCGATCCACCTGCGGGTCGTTAAAACTATCGGCCAGCGTCTGGTTATCTTTAACCGGAACGCCGTTCATGGCGTCTTCTTTACCTGCGCTGAACCAGTCCGGGCTGGTCCAGTGGGGCTGGAATGTATAAGGATCGATCTGACAACCCGATAAAATCAGCAGCAGCACAAGAGCAAATGGACGCATAGCGTGTCTCCTTTTTTTGAGCATAGCCTGGCTTAACTCTCCAGGGGTGTAATTTTATATTTACGATTGTGCGCACTGTTTTTCGCAATTATTTGCTTTGTGTAAATTAAAGTGTACGTATTTTGGATTGAAATCTTTACTTGTTATGGTATCGTTGTTCCACCTCATTGAGGACATCCACTATCGCAAACGAGTTTTACAGGATCGCAATCATGCAAAAAGACGCGCTGAACAACGTACATATCACTGACGAACAGGTTTTAATTACTCCGGATCAGCTGAAGGCAGAATTCCCGCTGAGCGTTGCGCAGGAGGCGCAGATTGAGCACTCGCGCCAGACCATCTCTGACATCATCGCGGGTCGCGATCCGCGCCTGCTGGTGGTATGCGGCCCTTGCTCGATTCACGATCCTGAAACCGCCATTGAGTACGCACGTCGATTTAAAGCATTAGCGGAGGAGGTCAGCGATAGCCTCTATCTGGTGATGCGCGTCTATTTTGAAAAGCCACGCACCACGGTTGGCTGGAAAGGGCTGATTAACGATCCGCACATGGATGGCTCGTTTGACGTGGAGGCAGGGCTAAAGATTGCGCGTCGCCTGCTGGTGGAGCTGGTGAGCATGGGGCTGCCGCTGGCAACCGAAGCGCTGGATCCGAACAGCCCGCAGTACCTCGGCGACCTGTTCAGCTGGTCTGCGATTGGTGCACGTACAACCGAATCACAAACCCACCGCGAGATGGCCTCTGGCCTGTCTATGCCGGTTGGTTTTAAAAACGGCACCGACGGTAGCCTCGCTACGGCGATTAACGCCATGCGTGCGGCCGCCATGCCGCACCGTTTTGTCGGTATTAACCAGGCGGGCCAGGTTTGCCTGCTGCAAACCCAGGGTAACCCGGACGGACATGTGATCCTGCGCGGCGGTAAAGCGCCAAACTACAGCCCGGCGGATGTTGCGCAGTGTGAAAAAGAGATGGAACAGGCGGGACTGCGCCCGGCGCTGATGGTAGATTGCAGTCATGGCAATTCGAATAAAGATTACCGTCGCCAGCCTGCGGTTGCAGAATCTGTGATTGCACAGATTAAAGATGGCAACCGTTCAATTATCGGTTTGATGATTGAGAGTAACATTCATGAAGGTAATCAGTCATCGGAACAGCCGCGCAGCGCGATGAAGCCCGGCGTCTCCGTAACGGATGCCTGCATCAGCTGGGAAACCACCGATGCGCTGCTGCGTGAGATCCACAAAGATTTGAACGGCCAGCTGGCGACGCGTCTGGCTTAAGAGGGTAGTTATGGTTGCTGAATTGACCGCATTACGCGATCAAATAGATGAAGTGGATAAGGCGCTGCTGGATCTACTGGCACGCCGCATGGCGCTGGTGGCTGAGGTCGGCGAGGTTAAAAGCAAATACGGCCTGCCGATTTACGTCCCGGAGCGCGAGGCCTCGATGCTCGCCTCCCGCCGCAAAGAGGCGCAGGCGCTGGGCGTTTCTCCGGATTTGATTGAGGATGTCCTGCGTCGCGTCATGCGCGAGTCCTATTCCAGCGAAAACGATAAGGGCTTCAAAACCCTTTGTCCTTCGCTGCGCCCGGTGGTTATCGTCGGCGGCGGCGGTCAGATGGGCCGTCTGTTTGAAAAAATGCTGACGCTTTCTGGCTACCAGGTACGCATTCTGGAAAAAGAGGACTGGGAGCATGCCCCGGAACTCATGAAAGATGCCGGAATGGTTATCGTCAGCGTGCCGATCCACGTCACGGAGCAGATCATCGGGAAGCTTCCTCCTTTACCGGATGATTGCATTCTGGTGGATCTGGCCTCCGTTAAAAATGGTCCGCTGCAGGCAATGCTGGCTGCGCATACCGGCCCGGTGCTTGGGTTACACCCGATGTTTGGCCCGGACAGCGGCAGCCTGGCGAAGCAGGTGGTGGTTTACTGTGACGGACGGCAGCCGGAAGCCTATCAGTGGTTCCTGGAACAAATTCAGGTCTGGGGCGCTCGCTTGCACCGCATTAGCGCAGTAGAGCACGACCAGAACATGGCCTTCATTCAGGCGCTGCGCCACTTTGCGACCTTTGCCTATGGGCTGCATCTGGCGGAAGAAAATGTTCAGCTTGAACAACTGCTGGCACTTTCCTCGCCAATCTACCGCCTGGAGCTGGCGATGGTCGGGCGTCTGTTTGCGCAGGATCCGCAGCTTTATGCCGACATTATCATGTCGTCTGAAAATAATCTGGCGCTGATCAAACGCTACTATCAGCGCTTTGGCGAAGCCATCACCTTGCTGGAGCACGGCGACAAGCAGGCCTTTATCGACAGCTTCCGTAAGGTGGAGCACTGGTTCGGCGATTACGCCACGCGTTTCCAGAGTGAAAGCCGCACGCTGTTGCGCCAGGCAAATGACAGTCGCCAGTAATCCGATGATGTATATACTGAAAGCCAGCAATGCTGGCTTTTTTCATTTTGGGGAACTGTCATGGCTGAACCGCAGCTGCTGTTGAACTACACCGGGCATCTGCCCGAATGCCCGACGTGGAGCGCAGAAGAGAAGGCGCTTTACTGGGCGGATATTCTGGAAGGGGAGATCCATCGCTATCATCTGCCTACCGCAGAGCATACGGTGCTCTCATTTCATGAAGAAGTGGGGTGTTTTGCCCTGCGTGAGCGCGGCGGCTTTATCGTCGCGATGCGTAACGCTATCTGGCTGGCCGATAAACACGGCCTGCTCCAGCGTAAGGTATGTGATAACCCGTCCAACCCGCAGCTTGCGCGGTTTAACGATGGCGGAACCGATCGGCAGGGGCGCTTTTACGCGGGCACGTTCTGGGGACCGGGAGATTATAACGGCGCCATACTGATGCGTATCGACAACGATCTGACGCCGAAGGTGATCCAGTGCGACATTCACGGGCATAACGGCTTAGCGTTTAGCCCGGACGAGCAGTGGATGTTTACCTCAGACACGCCAAACGGTGTCATCTACCGTACGCCGCTGGATGAGTCTGGCGAACCCGGTAAGCGCGAAGCGTTTCGCCGGTTTAGCGAGGGGGAGGGGATACCCGACGGTGCGGCAATGGATGAGGAAGGATGCTACTGGAGCGCGCTGTTTGACGGCTGGCGGATAGCGCGATTTTCACCGCAGGGAGAACAGCTGGAAGAGTACCGGCTGCCGGTACGCTGTCCGACGATGGTCTGCTTTGGCGGGGACGATATGAAAACGCTGTTTATCACCACCACGCGGGAAAATATGGAGGCGGAGGAGCTGGCGAAATATCCCCTTTCCGGCGCCATCTTCACCCTGCCGGTTAATGTGGCAGGGATGAAGAAAAGCCGCTTTATCGAACGTTAAGCCGGGTCAACCGGGACCACGTTTTCGCTCGGATAGCAGCCCAGCACTTTCATCGAACGGGTGATCTCGCCCAGTTCGCGCAGGGCTTTCTGCATGGATGCAGATTCCAGATTTGCCTGCACGTCGAGATAAAACATCTCTTCCCACGGATTGCCATGAATAGGGCGCGATTCCAGCTTCGTCATGATCAGGTTGTGGTTGCGCAGTACCAGCAGCGCTTCTACCAGCGCCCCTGCCTGCTGGCCGGTCGCCATCAGCAGGGTAGTTTTAGCCGGAACCTGATCTGACACGTTGATGGCCTTGCGGGCCAGAACAATGAAACGCGTAATGTTCTGAGTCTGGTTTGCCAGATTACGCTCCAGCACCTGCAGGCCATACAGCGCGCCGCCCGCTTCGCTACCGAGTGCAGCGACGGCAGGAGAGTTTGCCTGCGCTACTTTTTCCATCGCCGCCGAGGTACTTTCGGTGTACTCAATTTTCCAGTTCGGATAGCGGTTCAGGAACTGGCTGCACTGCTGGAACGGCTGCGGATGGCTGTAAACCGTTTCGATCTGATGCAAATCGGTTGAGCCGGAAACCAGCACGCAGTGGTCGATAGGAATAGTCAACTCGCCTACCAGCGACAGGCTGGTATGCTGAAGCAGATCGTAAACATCGTTGATGGCGCCGGAACTGGTGTTCTCAATGGGCACCACGGCGTAATCGGCCTGGCCGGTTTCGACCTGGTTGAAAATATCAGCAAATTTCGCGCAGCCGCTCTCAATAAACTCCTCGAAATGGCGGGCCGCGTACTGGCGCGCCGCCAGGTGCGAATAGGAGCCTTTCGGGCCGAGAAAGGCAATACGAGCAGAGTGCGGGTTGGTTTTGTTCAGATGCTGCTGGAGCAGGGCCTGCTGAGTCAGAACGGAATCTTCGATGATGAGCTGGAACAGGCGAGTAATGTAGTGAGCATCCAGATGATGTGCTTTACCGAGCTGAATCAACCGTTCCAGTAAATCGCGCTCGCGATCGATATCGCGCACCGGCCGATGGGAGTCCAGCTTGGCTTTACCCACTTCAATGGCCAGTGAACGGCGTTCAGCCAGCAGAGCCAGTAATTTTTCGTCAAGCGCGCTGATTTTTACGCGTAAATCCAGTAGCGGGTTTTCCGGTGTCATAGTGTTGCCTGTCTCTTTTATCGTTATCAAAAAAAAGGCCTCCCGGTGGGGGAGGCCTTGTTGTTCGTCTTCGCATTCTTTATCACACGACGAAACGCCTCCCGGTCAGGGGAAGGTAAAAAAGAATGCGAAGAAAAACGGCGTCTGTTTCATGGGGTCATCCTGAAATTGATATCGTTAAAGTACCTGTACTGTTTTAATCCTGTCAATAAAAAACGCGCCCGGAGGCGCGTTGTCGGTACACTCAATTTAAAGGATTACTCTTCTTCAACTTCTTCCGCGAAGCTGGCGTCTTTCACCGATGTTGTGGCGCGACGGGCTTCACCTTTGTGTTGCACTTTATTGAGCTGCCGTTCCAGCTTGTTGATCAAATCGTTAATTGCGGTGTACATATCCTCGTGTTTTGCGCTGGCGACCAGATGGCCGTTTGGAGTATTGATAGTTGCATCAGCGACGAAACCCTGTGGCTCCTTGGACAGGATGATATGTGGATTAATCAAATGTGTTTGCCATTTATCCAGTTTGGCGAGACGGTCTGCGACGTGCTGGCGGATTGCCGGAGTAATTTCCATTTGTTTACTGGTAATGTTCATTGTCATAAATTTTACCTCTTGTCTTTCCGTCTTGGTGATTCCAGCATACCCGACCTAATGTCAAAATGTGTGATTTAGATCACGTTATTTTGTCGGTTTTTGTCAGGGAATCTTTTTTGTGAGGCAGGGCAGGAAGAGGCGAGATTTACCTTGTCGAACCCAGAATTTACGGTCATAGTTGACAGGATGTGTTGAGGCTAAACCGCTTCAGCTGAGGTCTGGAATGTATACAAAAACGGCAGCCATCGGGCTGCCGTTTTGCTTTGAAGCGAGATCAGGTGTTGCTGCTGTTCGCGGCGATGATTTTCGCGACTTTGTCAGCCTGAGCGGTCATCTGCATTTCACGATAGGCGTTTTCCATCAGCTTCAGGCCATCACGCGTTGCCTGCGTATCCGGATAATCACGCAGCATGCCTTCCACACGGTTAACCACGGCAACCCATGCGCCACGGCGGGTGTAGTATTCCGCTACGGAGTATTCATATTTCGCCAGGCGATTTTTCAGGAACACCAGACGCTTGGTGGCATCGGTAATGTACTGGCTGTTCGGATAGCTACGGACCAGCTTTGAGAAGTCATTGAAAGCATCACGCGCGTGCTGCGGGTCACGGTCAGAACGATCCACCCCGAAGAAGCCCTGCAGTGCGCTGTCATCCAGCGCCATGTTGGTCAGGCCGCGCATGTACATCACATAATCGATGTTAGGATGGGTAGGGTTCAGACGCATGAAACGATCGATAGTAGCCTGAGCCAAAGGCAGATCGGCATTTTTGTAGTAGGCATAGATAAGATCTAACTGTACCTGCTGCGAATACGGACCAAACGGATAGCGATTATCCAACGCTTCCAGTTGCGTTATCGCCTGTTTCCAGTTACCGTCCTGCAACTTTTGTTGTGCAGTCGCATAGATTTCATTCGGCGGATTGTCAGGGACCTGTTCATTCGAACCGGAGCAGCCCACCAAAGCCAGGCTCAACGTGGCCGCTGCCACCAGATATTTCATGCGCGTCATGACGTTTTGACTTTCCTCAAATGTTTGTCCGGGAGAAACTCAGTTCCTGCTCCCGATTAAGACCAGCTACAATAGCACACTATATTAAACGGCAAAGCCGTAAAACCCAACGTTAAACGAAGAAGCAGTTTATGGCACAACGAGTAGAACTCACCGCAACAGTCTCCGAAAATCAGCTCGGTCAACGCTTAGATCAGGCTTTGGCCGAATTGTTCCCTGATTATTCGCGTTCACGCATAAAAGAATGGATCCTTGACCAGCGTGTGCTGGTAAACGGCAAGATCTGGGACAAACCAAAAGAGAAAGTGTTTGGTGGGGAAGCTGTCGCCATCAATGCTGAAATCGAAGAGGAAGTCCGCTTCGAGCCGCAGGATATCCCCCTGAACATCGTCTATGAAGATGACGACATTCTGGTCATCAACAAGCCGCGTGACTTTGTTGTTCACCCTGGAGCGGGTAATCCTGATGGTACGGTACTGAACGCACTCCTCCATTATTATCCGCCAATTGCGGACGTACCGCGCGCCGGTATCGTTCACCGTCTGGATAAAGACACCACCGGCCTGATGGTGGTGGCGAAAACGGTCCCGGCTCAGACTCGCCTGGTAGAATCCTTGCAGCTGCGCGAAATTACCCGCGAGTATGAAGCGGTAGCGATTGGTCATATGACCGCTGGCGGCACGGTTGAAGAGCCAATCAGCCGTCACCCTACCAAACGTACTCATATGTCCGTGCATCCGATGGGTAAACCTGCCGTCACGCATTACCGCATCATGGAGCATTTCCGCATTCATACGCGCCTGCGTCTGCGTCTGGAAACCGGACGTACTCACCAGATCCGCGTGCACATGGCGCACATTACCCATCCGCTGGTGGGGGACCCGGTGTACGGCGGTCGTCCCCGTCCGCCAAAGGGGGCGTCGGATGAATTTATCTCCGTGCTGCGCAAATTCGATCGCCAGGCCCTGCATGCAACCATGCTGCGTCTTTACCACCCAATTACCGGTATTCAGATGGAATGGCATGCGCCGATCCCGCAGGATATGGTGGAACTTATCGACGCGATGCGCGCGGATTTCGAAGAACATAAGGATCACGTGGACTGGTTATGACCAAGCTGATTGTCCCGGAGTGGCCGCTGCCTGAGGGTGTGGCTGCCTGTAGTTCAACCCGCATCGGTGGCGTGAGCCAGGGCGCATGGGCGTCTCTAAACCTTGGCGCACACTGTGGCGATAACCCGGAGCACGTTGAAGAGAACCGTAAGCGCCTCTTTGCTGCCGGAAATCTGCCTTCAAAACCGGTCTGGCTTGAGCAGGTGCATGGTAAAGCGGTACTGACGCTGTCCGGGGAACCGTATGCGTCTAAACGTGCCGATGCCTCATACAGTAATATTCCGGGAACGGTTTGCGCGGTAATGACCGCCGATTGCCTGCCCGTGTTGTTTTGCAACCAGGCGGGCACGGAAGTGGCTGCGGCGCACGCCGGCTGGCGTGGCCTGTGCGAAGGCGTGCTGGAGGAGACCGTCGCCTGCTTCCAGGACAATCCCGCTAACATCATTGCCTGGCTTGGCCCGGCGATTGGACCTCGCGCGTTTGAGGTGGGGCCAGAGGTGCGCGAAGCCTTTATGGAAAAAGATGCTCAGGCGGCTAATGCGTTTGTGGCTTCCGGCGATAAATATCTGGCCGATATTTATCAGCTTGCCCGCCAACGGTTAAATAATGTCGGCGTAACGCAGATCTTTGGCGGCGATCGCTGTACCTTCACCGAAAACGATGATTTCTTCTCCTATCGCCGCGACAAGACCACGGGTCGTATGGCAAGTTTCATTTGGCTGATATAACCTATAGAATCAAGACGATCCGGCACGCGCTGTTTTCTTTTCACATAATTCAGGTCATTAACCTTGAATAATTGAGGGATGACCTCATTTAATCTCCAGTAGCAAATTTGACCTGTTATGGGAGGAGTTATGCGTCTGGATCGTCTTACTAATAAATTCCAGCTTGCTCTCGCCGATGCCCAGTCCCTCGCACTGGGGCACGACAACCAATTTATCGAACCTCTTCATTTAATGAGCGCCTTGCTGAATCAGGAAGGGGGATCGGTACGTCCTTTATTAACGTCCGCTGGCATTAATGCCGGCCAGTTACGCACCGCCATCGATCAGGCGCTGAGTCGTTTACCGCAGGTGGAAGGTACCGGCGGCGACGTGCAGCCGTCACAGGATCTGGTGCGCGTGCTGAACCTTTGCGACAAGCTGGCGCAAAAGCGTGGGGACAATTTTATTTCGTCAGAGCTGTTTGTTCTGGCGGCGCTTGAATCACGCGGTACCTTGACCGACCTGCTGAAATCTGCCGGCGCTACCACCGCCAACGTGACTCAGGCGATTGAGAAAATGCGTGGAGGTGAAAGCGTGAACGATCAGGGAGCCGAAGACCAACGTCAGGCTTTGAAGAAATTTACGGTCGATCTGACCGAACGTGCCGAGCAGGGCAAGCTTGACCCGGTGATCGGCCGTGACGAAGAAATTCGCCGTACTATTCAGGTATTGCAGCGTCGTACCAAAAATAACCCGGTGCTGATTGGTGAGCCCGGCGTTGGTAAAACCGCCATCGTTGAAGGGCTGGCGCAGCGTATCGTTAATGGTGAAGTGCCGGAAGGGCTGAAGGGCCGCCGCGTGCTGGCACTGGATATGGGCGCGCTGGTGGCCGGGGCGAAGTATCGCGGCGAGTTCGAAGAGCGTCTGAAAGGCGTGCTGAACGATCTGGCAAAACAGGAAGGTAACGTCATCCTGTTTATCGACGAACTGCATACCATGGTCGGGGCAGGTAAAGCTGACGGCGCAATGGATGCCGGGAACATGCTGAAACCTGCGCTGGCGCGTGGTGAACTTCACTGCGTTGGTGCCACCACGCTGGACGAGTATCGTCAGTACATTGAAAAAGATGCCGCGCTGGAGCGTCGTTTCCAGAAGGTGTTTGTTGCTGAGCCAAGCGTTGAAGATACCATCGCGATCCTGCGTGGTCTGAAAGAGCGTTATGAACTGCACCATCATGTGCAGATCACTGACCCGGCCATCGTTGCGGCGGCGACGCTTTCGCATCGTTATATCGCTGACCGCCAGCTGCCGGATAAAGCAATCGACCTTATTGATGAAGCCGCGTCCAGCATCCGTATGCAGATTGACTCGAAACCGGAAGAGCTGGACCGACTCGATCGCCGCATTATTCAGCTCAAGCTGGAACAGCAGGCGCTGAACAAAGAGTCTGATGAAGCGAGTAAGAAACGCCTGGATATGCTCAACGAAGAGCTGGAAGAGAAAGAGCGCCAGTATTCTGAGTTAGAAGAAGAGTGGAAAGCCGAGAAAGCGTCGCTTTCTGGCACCCAGACGATCAAGGCGGAGCTGGAACAGGCGAAAATTGCCATTGAGCAGGCGCGCCGCGTAGGTGATTTGGCGCGGATGTCCGAGTTGCAGTACGGCAAAATTCCTGAACTGGAAAAACAGCTTGAGATTGCCACGCAGTCGGAAGGCAAAACCATGCGTCTGCTGCGTAATAAAGTGACGGATGCTGAGATTGCCGAAGTGCTGGCGCGCTGGACCGGTATCCCCGTTGCCCGCATGATGGAAAGCGAACGTGAGAAACTGCTGCGCATGGAGCAGGATCTGCACCAGCGCGTGATTGGTCAGAACGAGGCCGTTGAGGCGGTTTCCAACGCCATTCGTCGTAGTCGCGCGGGGCTGTCCGATCCAAACCGCCCAATCGGTTCGTTCCTGTTCCTGGGGCCAACCGGTGTCGGTAAAACCGAGCTGTGTAAAGCGCTGGCTAACTTTATGTTCGACAGCGATGACGCGATGGTGCGTATCGATATGTCCGAGTTTATGGAAAAACACTCCGTCTCGCGTCTGGTTGGTGCACCTCCAGGATATGTCGGCTATGAAGAGGGCGGTTACCTGACGGAAGCGGTGCGTCGTCGTCCTTATTCCGTCATCCTGCTGGATGAGGTGGAGAAGGCGCATCCTGACGTGTTCAACATCCTGTTGCAGGTACTGGATGATGGCCGTCTGACGGATGGGCAAGGCAGAACGGTTGACTTCCGTAATACGGTGGTGATCATGACTTCGAACCTGGGTTCCGATTTGATTCAGGAACGCTTCGGCGAGCTGGATTACAGCCATATGAAGGATCTGGTACTGGGGGTAGTCAGCCAAAACTTCCGTCCGGAGTTCATCAACCGTATTGATGAAGTCGTGGTGTTCCATCCGCTGGGTGAGAAACACATTGCGTCGATTGCACAGATCCAGCTGCAGCGTCTGTATAAACGTCTTGAAGAGCGTGGTTATGAAATCCACATCTCCGATGATGCGCTGAAGCTGCTGAGCGCGAATGGTTACGATCCTGTTTATGGCGCGCGTCCATTAAAACGTGCAATCCAGCAGCAGATCGAAAACCCGCTGGCGCAGCAAATCCTTTCCGGGGAGCTGGTTCCGGGCAAAGTTATCCGACTGGAAGCCAACGACGATCGAATTGTGGCAGTGCAGTAAGTCACAAAACGCAAAAACGAGCCGCTTGCGGCTCGTTTTTGTTTAAAAACCAGGCGAGAATTGAGGTCTGGGATGCGATTTGCCTGGAAAGTGAGCAGTCAGTAAATAATTTTCATTTTATCCTTGCAGCTTCGGAATTACTCCCTATAATGCGCCTCCACTGACACGGAACAACGGCACGCAAGCCGCCGGGTCAGCAGAGAAAAGCGAAATAATCGCTTGACTCTGAAGCGGGAAAGCGTAATATGCACACCCCGCGCCGCAGCGAAAAACGAAGCGGCACTGCTCTTTAACAATTTATCAGACAATCTGTGTGGGCACTCAAAGTGACATGGATTCTTAACGTCGCAAGACGAAAAATGAATACCAAGTCTCTGAGTGAACATACGTAATTCATTACGAAGTTTAATTCACGAGCATCAAACTTAAATTGAAGAGTTTGATCATGGCTCAGATTGAACGCTGGCGGCAGGCCTAACACATGCAAGTCGAACGGTAACAGGAAGCAGCTTGCTGCTTCGCTGACGAGTGGCGGACGGGTGAGTAATGTCTGGGAAACTGCCTGATGGAGGGGGATAACTACTGGAAACGGTAGCTAATACCGCATAACGTCGCAAGACCAAAGAGGGGGACCTTCGGGCCTCTTGCCATCGGATGTGCCCAGATGGGATTAGCTAGTAGGTGGGGTAACGGCTCACCTAGGCGACGATCCCTAGCTGGTCTGAGAGGATGACCAGCCACACTGGAACTGAGACACGGTCCAGACTCCTACGGGAGGCAGCAGTGGGGAATATTGCACAATGGGCGCAAGCCTGATGCAGCCATGCCGCGTGTGTGAAGAAGGCCTTCGGGTTGTAAAGCACTTTCAGCGGGGAGGAAGGCGGTAAGGTTAATAACCTTACCGATTGACGTTACCCGCAGAAGAAGCACCGGCTAACTCCGTGCCAGCAGCCGCGGTAATACGGAGGGTGCAAGCGTTAATCGGAATTACTGGGCGTAAAGCGCACGCAGGCGGTCTGTCAAGTCGGATGTGAAATCCCCGGGCTCAACCTGGGAACTGCATTCGAAACTGGCAGGCTAGAGTCTTGTAGAGGGGGGTAGAATTCCAGGTGTAGCGGTGAAATGCGTAGAGATCTGGAGGAATACCGGTGGCGAAGGCGGCCCCCTGGACAAAGACTGACGCTCAGGTGCGAAAGCGTGGGGAGCAAACAGGATTAGATACCCTGGTAGTCCACGCCGTAAACGATGTCGACTTGGAGGTTGTGCCCTTGAGGCGTGGCTTCCGGAGCTAACGCGTTAAGTCGACCGCCTGGGGAGTACGGCCGCAAGGTTAAAACTCAAATGAATTGACGGGGGCCCGCACAAGCGGTGGAGCATGTGGTTTAATTCGATGCAACGCGAAGAACCTTACCTACTCTTGACATCCAGAGAACTTTCCAGAGATGGATTGGTGCCTTCGGGAACTCTGAGACAGGTGCTGCATGGCTGTCGTCAGCTCGTGTTGTGAAATGTTGGGTTAAGTCCCGCAACGAGCGCAACCCTTATCCTTTGTTGCCAGCGGTCCGGCCGGGAACTCAAAGGAGACTGCCAGTGATAAACTGGAGGAAGGTGGGGATGACGTCAAGTCATCATGGCCCTTACGAGTAGGGCTACACACGTGCTACAATGGCGCATACAAAGAGAAGCGACCTCGCGAGAGCAAGCGGACCTCATAAAGTGCGTCGTAGTCCGGATTGGAGTCTGCAACTCGACTCCATGAAGTCGGAATCGCTAGTAATCGTAGATCAGAATGCTACGGTGAATACGTTCCCGGGCCTTGTACACACCGCCCGTCACACCATGGGAGTGGGTTGCAAAAGAAGTAGGTAGCTTAACCTTCGGGAGGGCGCTTACCACTTTGTGATTCATGACTGGGGTGAAGTCGTAACAAGGTAACCGTAGGGGAACCTGCGGTTGGATCACCTCCTTACCTTAAAGAACCTGCCTTTGTAGTGCTCACACAGATTGTCTGATGAAAAGTAAACAGCAAGGCGTCTTGCGATTGAGACTTCAGTGTCCCCTTCGTCTAGAGGCCCAGGACACCGCCCTTTCACGGCGGTAACAGGGGTTCGAATCCCCTAGGGGACGCCACTTGCTGGTTCGTGAGTGAAAGTCACCTGCCGTCATATCTCAAAACTGACTTGCGAGTCACGTTTGAGATATTTGCTCTTTAAAAATCTGGATCAAGCTGAAAATTGAAACGACACACAGCTCATGTGTGTTCGAGTCTCTCAAATTTTCGCAATCAGAAGTGAAACATCTTCGGGTTGTGAGGTTAAGCGACTAAGCGTACACGGTGGATGCCCTGGCAGTCAGAGGCGATGAAGGACGTGCTAATCTGCGAAAAGCGCCGGCGAGGTGATATGAACCCTTGACCCGGCGATGTCCGAATGGGGAAACCCAGTGCAATTCGTTGCACTATCGTTAGCTGAATACATAGGCTAACGAGGCGAACCGGGGGAACTGAAACATCTAAGTACCCCGAGGAAAAGAAATCAACCGAGATTCCCCCAGTAGCGGCGAGCGAACGGGGAGCAGCCCGGAGTCTGAATCAGCTTGTGTGTTAGTGGAACGGTCTGGAAAGTCCGACGGTACAGGGTGATAGTCCCGTACACGAAAGCACACATGCTGTGAACTCGAAGAGTAGGGCGGGACACGTGGTATCCTGTCTGAATATGGGGGGACCATCCTCCAAGGCTAAATACTCCTGACTGACCGATAGTGAACCAGTACCGTGAGGGAAAGGCGAAAAGAACCCCGGCGAGGGGAGTGAAAAAGAACCTGAAACCGTGTACGTACAAGCAGTGGGAGCCTCTTTATGGGGTGACTGCGTACCTTTTGTATAATGGGTCAGCGACTTATATTCTGTAGCAAGGTTAACCGTATAGGGGAGCCGAAGGGAAACCGAGTCTTAACTGGGCGTTAAGTTGCAGGGTATAGACCCGAAACCCGGTGATCTAGCCATGGGCAGGTTGAAGGTTGGGTAACACTAACTGGAGGACCGAACCGACTAATGTTGAAAAATTAGCGGATGACCTGTGGCTGGGGGTGAAAGGCCAATCAAACCGGGAGATAGCTGGTTCTCCCCGAAAGCTATTTAGGTAGCGCCTCGTGAACTCATCTTCGGGGGTAGAGCACTGTTTCGGCTAGGGGGCCATCCCGGCTTACCAACCCGATGCAAACTACGAATACCGAAGAATGTTATCACGGGAGACACACGGCGGGTGCTAACGTCCGTCGTGAAGAGGGAAACAACCCAGACCGCCAGCTAAGGTCCCAAAGTCATGGTTAAGTGGGAAACGATGTGGGAAGGCACAGACAGCCAGGATGTTGGCTTAGAAGCAGCCATCATTTAAAGAAAGCGTAATAGCTCACTGGTCGAGTCGGCCTGCGCGGAAGATGTAACGGGGCTAAACCATGCACCGAAGCTGCGGCAGCGACGCTTAGGCGTTGTTGGGTAGGGGAGCGTTCTGTAAGCCGTTGAAGGTGTCCTGTGAGGGGTGCTGGAGGTATCAGAAGTGCGAATGCTGACATAAGTAACGATAAAGCGGGTGAAAAGCCCGCTCGCCGGAAGACCAAGGGTTCCTGTCCAACGTTAATCGGGGCAGGGTGAGTCGACCCCTAAGGCGAGGCCGAAAGGCGTAGTCGATGGGAAACAGGTTAATATTCCTGTACTTGGTGTTACTGCGAAGGGGGGACGGAGAAGGCTATGTTAGCCGGGCGACGGTTGTCCCGGTTTAAGCATGTAGGCGGAGGTTCCAGGTAAATCCGGTACCTTTTTAACGCTGAGGTGTGATGACGAGGCACTACGGTGCTGAAGTAACAAATGCCCTGCTTCCAGGAAAAGCCTCTAAGCATCAGGTAACACGAAATCGTACCCCAAACCGACACAGGTGGTCAGGTAGAGAATACCAAGGCGCTTGAGAGAACTCGGGTGAAGGAACTAGGCAAAATGGTGCCGTAACTTCGGGAGAAGGCACGCTGATATGTAGGTGAAGCCCCTGCGGGTGGAGCTGAAATCAGTCGAAGATACCAGCTGGCTGCAACTGTTTATTAAAAACACAGCACTGTGCAAACACGAAAGTGGACGTATACGGTGTGACGCCTGCCCGGTGCCGGAAGGTTAATTGATGGGGTTAGCGGCAACGCGAAGCTCTTGATCGAAGCCCCGGTAAACGGCGGCCGTAACTATAACGGTCCTAAGGTAGCGAAATTCCTTGTCGGGTAAGTTCCGACCTGCACGAATGGCGTAATGATGGCCAGGCTGTCTCCACCCGAGACTCAGTGAAATTGAACTCGCTGTGAAGATGCAGTGTACCCGCGGCAAGACGGAAAGACCCCGTGAACCTTTACTATAGCTTGACACTGAACACTGGTCCTTGATGTGTAGGATAGGTGGGAGGCTTTGAAGCGTGGACGCCAGTCTGCGTGGAGCCAACCTTGAAATACCACCCTTTAATGGCTGGTGTTCTAACGTAGACCCGTAATCCGGGTTGCGGACAGTGTCTGGTGGGTAGTTTGACTGGGGCGGTCTCCTCCCAAAGAGTAACGGAGGAGCACGAAGGTTGGCTAATCCTGGTCGGACATCAGGAGGTTAGTGCAATGGCATAAGCCAGCTTGACTGCGAGCGTGACGGCGCGAGCAGGTGCGAAAGCAGGTCATAGTGATCCGGTGGTTCTGAATGGAAGGGCCATCGCTCAACGGATAAAAGGTACTCCGGGGATAACAGGCTGATACCGCCCAAGAGTTCATATCGACGGCGGTGTTTGGCACCTCGATGTCGGCTCATCACATCCTGGGGCTGAAGTAGGTCCCAAGGGTATGGCTGTTCGCCATTTAAAGTGGTACGCGAGCTGGGTTTAGAACGTCGTGAGACAGTTCGGTCCCTATCTGCCGTGGGCGCTGGAGAATTGAGGGGGGCTGCTCCTAGTACGAGAGGACCGGAGTGGACGCATCACTGGTGTTCGGGTTGTCATGCCAATGGCACTGCCCGGTAGCTAAATGCGGAAGAGATAAGTGCTGAAAGCATCTAAGCACGAAACTTGCCCCGAGATGAGTTCTCCCTGAGACTTTAAGTCTCCTGAAGGAACGTTAAAGACTATGACGTTGATAGGTCGGGTGTGTAAGCGCAGCGATGCGTTGAGCTAACCGATACTAATGAACCGTGAGGCTTAACCTTACAACGCCGAAGATGTTTTGGCGAAGAGACAGAATTTTCAGCTTTGATTCAGAGTCCGAAGGATTTTGCGCTGAGACAAGGCGGCAAGCGAAGGAAAGGAAGGAGCATACTGAGGTATGTGACTGACTTTACGAGAGCAGCCAACGCAGTATCAGCCCAAAAGACACAGGACAGAGCACAGAATTTGCCTGGCGGCTTTAGCGCGGTGGTCCCACCTGACCCCATGCCGAACTCAGAAGTGAAACGCCGTAGCGCCGATGGTAGTGTGGGGTCTCCCCATGTGAGAGTAGGGAACTGCCAGGCATCAATCAAGAAGAACCCCGTACCGTAAGGTGCGGGGTTTTTTGCTTTGTGCACGAGAAAGTGCCGGGTGGCGGCACAGCCTGACCGTGCCTACAATTGTTAAAACGATTCTTAACAATGGTGCCGCTTTGACACGTCCCTTTGATTACCAACAAGATTTTGCCACCATTAATTTTCGCGAGCATCCCGAACTGTATCAGGTAGGTCGGGGTGAACAGGGCGTATTGATGGTCGAACCTTATAAAAGCGAAATCCTTCCGCACTGGCGCTACAAAAATGCTGAAGTCGCAGCGCGCTCGGCAAAAGCGATATATGCCCTGTTTGAAGAATACCGTCAGCAAAATGATTTTGTGGGTATGGATATGGCACGCAAGTTCATTCAAATGGGCTACACGCGCGCCCGGCGATATGCAAATCATAAAGGCGGTAAAAAGTATGATGAGAAACGCCAGGTCAAACCCCTCGACCACGATCCTGTAAAAGCTGAAGCCGCTGCGGTATTCAAAACCTGGTGGGATAAGATTCGGGCGGATGAAGATTATTTGCAGCGAAAGAAGGCGCACCAGCAGGCGTGGGGCTAATTACTACGTTCGCTAATAATTCGATACCTGATCGACTTCACAAAACGCAATGAAACATATTCGAAACATTTTATTTACCTAACGATTCGTTTTAAATCCGGTTTTACTGTTTGTGGGCAATGGCCCGCAATGTGATACAGGGGATTTAAAATGACAGAAACCGTAGCCAGTGCAGATACGGATAATACAAATTTAGCAGACAAGGATACTCGCCGTCGGGTTTGGGCAATCGTTGGGGCCTCATCGGGGAACCTGGTAGAATGGTTTGATTTTTACGTCTATTCATTCTGCTCGCTCTACTTCGCGCATATCTTTTTCCCGTCCGGGAATACCACTACTCAGCTTCTGCAAACCGCTGGCGTTTTTGCTGCCGGGTTCCTGATGCGTCCTATTGGTGGATGGCTGTTCGGCAGGATCGCGGACAGAAAAGGGCGCAAGACCTCCATGCTTATCTCTGTCTGTATGATGTGCGTCGGCTCGCTGGTAATTGCCTGCTTGCCAGGGTATGACGTTATCGGAACATGGGCACCCGCGCTGCTGCTATTGGCCCGTCTGTTCCAGGGACTTTCAGTCGGTGGAGAATACGGCACCAGTGCGACATACATGAGTGAAGTGGCCGTAGAAGGACGAAAAGGTTTCTATGCGTCCTTCCAGTATGTGACCCTCATTGGCGGGCAGCTGCTGGCGTTACTGGTTGTGGTGATCCTCCAACAGATCCTTAGCGATGAAGATTTACGCGCCTGGGGCTGGCGTATCCCGTTTGCCATGGGGGCTGCCCTGGCGGTCGTGGCGCTATGGTTACGCCGTCAGCTTGATGAAACCTCTCAACAGGAGGTCAGGGCGCTGAAAGAAGCCGGTTCGATGAAAGGCCTCTGGCGAAACCGCAAAGCATTTTTGATGGTATTAGGCTTTACCGCCGCAGGCTCGTTGAGCTTCTATACCTTCACCACCTACATGCAAAAATATCTCGTTAACACGACGGGCATGCATGCCAACGTTGCGAGCGTCATCATGACGGTGGCGTTACTTGTCTTTATGCTGATCCAGCCGATTGTGGGTGCGCTGTCGGACAAAATAGGTCGCCGCACGTCAATGCTCATCTTTGGCGGCTTGCTTACCCTTGGCACCGTTCCGCTTCTGACTGCCCTCCAGCATACCACCTCTCCGTATGTCGCTTTTGCGCTGATCATGGTGGCACTGATTATTATCAGTTTTTACACGGCAATTAGCGGTATTTTGAAAGCAGAGATGTTTCCGGCACAGGTGAGGGCGCTAGGCGTTGGGCTCTCTTACGCAGTCGCTAACGCCCTGTTCGGCGGATCGGCTGAGTACGTCGCGCTTTCGCTTAAGTCATGGGGCAGTGAAACAACCTTCTTCTGGTATGTCACCATCATGGGGGCGCTGGCATTCATTGTCTCGCTGATGCTGCATCGCAAAGGAAAAGGTATTCGCCTTTAATAATGCGCCATCTGCCAGACGGCGTAGCCGGTTGTTGCACCGGCTACGTCCCAGGCGAAATCTTTCCAGCTCCAGCCGCTTCCCGAGGGTCGGCTGTCCCATAGTTCTTTCGATGCCCCCAGGCTTACAGAGAACATCAGGCCAATTGCGGCACTTCGATCCCGGCTATATCCCTGATGCTGCGCATACTCATTGCCCGCTGCGGACAACATTGCAGAGGCCAGAAAGTGTTGAGCTTTATCCTGACCTGACCAGTTATCATTGGCCATATGGCTACAGCCGGTCAGGCAAAGGGGAATTAACAGGAGAGGGATACGCATAACAGGCTCCATAAAAAAGCCCCGTCGTTGACAGGGCCCGTATATTACAGAATGCGGCTGATGAGGCGATCGATACGGATCCGGCGCAGACGGCGTATCAGCTTACGGACCTTAACCGGATAGTCAGCGATGCTTTGCAGATCGCGATAGTGACGAACAACGGTCGTATGGGTGCGTATAAGCTCCAGCTCACGATCGCGTTTCGCGGCCAGCGCATGCTGAGGATCGTGAATAAGAATGGCATTTTCCAGATCCAGACGCCAGGCGCGCGGGTTCAGGTTATTACCGGTCAGTAGCATCCACTCATCATCAACCCACATCCCCTTGAGGTGGTAGCTATTGTCTTCGTCTTTCCAGAGACGTACAACCAGCTGGTCGGTGTTCACATAGTACTGCAAACGGCTCAGGAAACGACGCAGGTTGATCTCATAAAGATAGGGTAGTGCGCCGATGATCTTGAAAGGCTGATCTTCCGGAATGAAGAAGTCATTTGCCGTTTTATCCCCGACGATGATTTCTACCTTTTTACCATCACGCAGCAGCTGAATGATATTACGCACCAGAACGGCGGGAAGGTTGAAGTACGGCGTGCAGATAGTGAGCTTGTGCTCCGCGCACGGCATCAAATGGAAGATAGTCTTGTTCAGCAGGCTGGATTTTCCTAACCCTACCAGCGGCGTAACGGACAGCTCTTCGTTATTGGCATCACCCTGGAAGCGATACACCGCGTCGCGCAGCTCCTGACGGAAGGAACGAACCTCATTTTTGATTTCCGGGCTTTTAGGGCGATGAGGATCGTCAAGGCGGTTAACACCGCGTCCATGCACCAGGTTTTTATCAACCCAGTTAAACATGATGTCAGCCATCTGCGGATTGCGGATCAGATGGTAGCGATCGTAACGGTATTTATCGAGCTGATGGAGGTAAACATCATTCAGGCTGGCGCCGCTGTAGAGGACGCTGTCATCAATGATAAATCCTTTGAAATGGAGTACGCCAAGCGCTTCACGGGTATTCACCGGCACGCCATACACCGGGATATCAATACCCGGGTTTTCCTGGGCCGTGCGGCAATACCAGTCAGCGTTTGTGTTTGAAGCAGCCGCGCCAATACGGCCACGCTGCGCACGGTGCCAGTCAACCAGCACGCGAACGTCCAGTTCAGGACGCTGACGTTTCGCTTCATAGAGCGCGTTCAGGATCGCGCGCCCACCTTCATCCTGTTCAAGATAGAGCGCCACAATGCAGATGCGTCGCGTCGCGCTGGCAATCTTTTCCAGAAGCGTCTCCCGGAAGCGAGCGGGAGCATAAAAGAACTCTACATCATCAACTGACTGAGAAATCTTCGGTAGTTGAGCAAGGTGTTGTTGATGTTTGTTACGCTTAAATTTTGACAACATCACAGTGCGTTTCTTCTCTGTTCATTGAAGGGTTGTCTGTACCAGGCAAACAACATAAGCGGACAATGATACCCCAGTGCCGTGAAAAGTGGGTAACATTTCCAGCAGCTTACTTCTGTTTATCCGTGGAACTCAGGCTGAGCGAAAGGGAGACGATGCCTTCATCCAGCTGGATATCAACGTCAAAACCAAGTTTCCGCGCCAGGGTCACCATGCCCCGATTGTTTGGCATAGTAATGCCATTCAGGCGTAACAATCCGTGATCGCGCGTATAGCCAATAAGCTTTTCGAGCAGCCGCCTGCCCAACCCCAAACCTTTAAGATCGGAACGCACCAGCACGGCAAACTCCGCATCCACGTTGTCCGGGTCGGAAATGGCGCGCGTCACGCCAAGTATTTCATCTCTTTGCCCGGAACGGCGCACTGCCACGAACGCCATTTCTCGATCGTAGTCGATCTGGGTCATATTGGCTAAATCATCGTGGGTAAATTCGTTGATTTCACTGAAATAGCGATAGTACAAATCTTCCTTTGTCACCTGCGAGATAAATTCCCGCAGCAGCGGCTCATCTTCCGGAAGGATAGGGCGAAACAGCGCCTGCTCGCCATTTTTCATCTCCACCCACTCTTCAAGCTGAAGAGGATAAGGACGGATGGCGAGACGGCTTTCCCGGTCTCCGACGAATGGCGCAATATCCAGCGTCACGTCCAGGGCAGTAAATTCATTCCCGGAGGCGAGGAGCGGGTGGATATCCAGGCGCTGGATCTCGGCGCAGTCGACAATCAGGTTAGAGACCTTCACCAGAAACTGACTTAACCCGGCGATATCAAGCGGCCTCAGGGCGCTTCGTCCGCGGATCTTTTTGCTTTTGATAGCCTGAATAATCAGATAACGCGCCAGGTTCATGTTAAGCGGCGGGAGAGCGACCACCGCCTGCTCTTCTGGACGCCATTCGACACCCCCTTCACCCAGCATAATAAGTGGACCAAAAACCGGATCGTGCTCCACAACTACCCGCAGTTCCTGCGCTCCCGCACGGTTAGCCATGCTCTGCACCAGCAGACCGTGGATCCTGGCCTGGGGCCATGTCATTTTAACGCGATCGATAATGGCGTCCGCAGCCTGCTGAACTTCCGTCGCGGTGCGCAGGTACAGCATCACGCCCTGAACATCTGACTTATGCGGAATATCGGGCGAGCGCAGCTTCAGCGCGACCGGATAGCCAATCTGTTCAGCGATATGCACCGCCTCAGCGCTATCGCTGGCAATCCAGGTTGGCAGGGTTTGCATTCCATAGCTGCCAAGAATGGGCTGCACCTCATGGGTATCAAGGGAAGTTGCGCCTTCTTCGATGGCCTGCTGCAACAGCCTGTGAACGTCCACGGAGTTTGCCGTCAGATTGCCCGGCAGGGCAGGCGTTTCACGCAGCTGCTTCTGGTTGCGCCGGTACTCAACCATATGCATAAACGCCGTAATGGTGCCCTCCGGAGTACGATAGGTTGGCAACCCGGCTTCACTAAACAGACGTCGCGCTTCCTGCGAGGAGAACTCGCCGCACCAGTTGGTCAGTAAGGTGACATATTTACCGCGTGGATGGTTTCGGACGGCCTCAATCAGCGCACGCGCGCTTTCGCTGCCCGGCGCGACCGCGCTGGGCGAATGGATAATCATGAGTGCATCAAAATCCTGACTATCCAGCAAAATCGATATCGCCTTTATGTAGCGGTCACTGCTGGCATCATCGCGTAAATCGAGCGGGTTACCGGGCGCAACGCTTCCCGGCAGTGCCTCACCCAGGCGCTGAAGCGTCTCTTCTCCCAGCGTTGCCAGCTTGCCGTTGCGCAGCCACAGCTCGTCCAGCGCCAGAGCGGCGGGAGCGGCACCGTTGCTGACGATCATCAGCTTCTCGCCGCGCAAGGGGCGCATGTGGCTTAATGTTTCGACGGCGGAAAAAAGCTCGTGCGTATCCTGTACCCGCAGCAGACCGGCGCGCTGGATGGCGGCATCCCAGGCGGGATCCATCCCGGAATGGGAATGCAGCAGGCGCTGGGCCGCAGGACTACGGCCGCTTTTGATGACCAGAATCGGTTTATTACGCGATGCGCTACGAGAGGCCGACACAAAGCGGCGGGCGTCGCTCAGGTGCTCAAGGTAGAGAAGAATAGCGCTGGTTTTGCTGTCGCGCGCCAGGAAATCCAGCAGCTCATCGACGTCAATATCCAGGCTGTCGCCGAGGGCGATGAAGTAGGAAAAGCCCATCTTCCGCTGTTGCGCCCAGTCGAGGATCGTATTGGATACGGCCGCCGACTGCGAAATAAAGGCCAGCTTGCCTTTGCGGATCGGAACCGGGGAAAAACTGGCATTCAGCCCTTGCCAGGGCGCAAGCAGGCCGAGGCTATTCGGGCCCAGGATGCGCATCTGGTAACGGCTGGCGCAGGCCAGCAGCTCAGGCTGCTGTTCAGGAGGCGATGAGAGAATAATACAGGTCTTGCAGCCTTTCTGGCCGAGCGATTCCAGCAGGTCGAGGTTTCGTCTGGCATTCGTACAGAGCACCGCGAGATCGGGAACAAAAGGTAAACTTTGCACGTCCGGCCACGCCAGCACGCCCTGTACCGCTTTATAGGCAGGGGTGACGGGCATCACCGGGCCGTTAAACCCGCCTGCCAGCAGGTTACGCATCATCAGATAGCCTGCGCGATCCGGCTTTATTGAAGCGCCAATAACGGCAATGGATTTCGGACGTAGTAGCGCTTCTAACCCTCTCTGGCTCATGCAGGCCTCCCGTGAATGCAAGCGACCTGATGATTTTAAACGCTTTCTGGCTCTGTTGCTGTGATACTGCCCTTATGAACGGTTTTTCCCGCAAGATAACGTTCGCGGAAGCAGGAGAAGTGGTTACCCAGCGCGCCTGCTGCCCGGGCGTCTCCCGCCAGGTCCAGAAGTGCAATGGCCACTTCGGCGGTACAGTATTGCCCGTCAGCATGGGCCTCACGCAGGCGATAGGCTGAAACGCGCGACAGATCGACGGAAATCACCGGCAGCGCGTCGAGATACGGACTTTTGCGAAACATCTTTCTCGCTTCCGTCCAGGTGCCGTCAAGCATGATGAACAGCGGCGGCTTACCGGATGGCGGTGCCGAAAGCACCTGGCGATGTTCGCCTGCATACGATGCGGGAAAAACGACCATTGGCTGATAGTCCGGGCTTGCCACCACGTCGAGCAGCGCCTGAGGTGGCTCGGTGCGTGACCACTGAAACGCGGCGGTGTCTGGCAAAATATCGGCGATCAGGCGGCCCGTATTGCTGGGCTTCATCGGTTCGGTATCGAACATGACCAGACAAAACCGGCTTCTCGCCGTACTCGGTGAAAGCGTTGCGCACAGGCAAACTTTCAGCGGCAACAGGCAGCGCTGGCAGCGGCGAATACGGTTGCCTCGTGCAAGAAAGGGGCGAGTTGCGCGCGCAAGGCGTTCGGCGCGTAGTTGAAGTACAGCGTTATCAGTCATGGGCGAAAGGGCAGGGAAAACCCCATTTTCGCAGAGGAGAGAACGGGGCACAAGATGTGCCCCGTTAATGTTACAGGGATTCGTTTAACCAGCTTTCAAACGGTGCTTTTGGCACGGCACCGTTAAGCATGTCGATCACTTCACCATTTTTGAAAATCATAATGGTGGGGATGCTGCGAATGCGGAAACGGGCGCTCAGTTCGCGCTCTGCTTCGGTATTCACTTTCACAAAACGCATTTTCCCGCTGCGCTCTTCAGCCACGTCCTCAAAGACTGGCGCAAAGTTACGGCAGGGGCCACACCACGGTGCCCAGAAATCGACCACAACAGGCAGATCGTCCTTGAGGAGTTTGTCCAGCGTAGCACCCGTCGCGTTAATCACCTCGCCGTCAAACAGTTCGTGACCACAACGCCCGCATTTGGCACCGTCATCCATCCGTTCGTCCGGAATGCGGTTTAAAGCCTGACAGTTGGCACATACGGTATTCATAACTAACCTCTGATAGAGCCGTGGAACAACGGCAAAACGCCGATAATGTTTCTGATATGTTACATATTATCAGTGAGCCTGTATGAAACGACAACGCGTTTTATTCGATGGGAACAATAGTCACAGGCTTTTGTACGAAATTATGGCTATGAGCTTGCACATCGGGTAATCTGCGCGCTTCGCGCAGCGCTGGTGGAGAAAAGCATGAACGACGAAATGAAAAACAAAAGCGGCAAGGTCAAAGTGATGTATGTCCGCAGTGATGATGACTCTGATAAACGCACCCAAAATCCGCGTACCGGAAAAGGTGGCGGGCGTCCGGCGTCTTCTCGTGCAGACGGTGGCCGTCGCCCCGCCCGCGATGACAGAAATAACCGCGGCGATGACCGCAAACGTGATGACCGCAAGCGCGACGATCGCAAACGCGATGATTATGTCCGCGACGGCGCATCCCCATGGCGCACCGTTTCGCGCGCGCCGGGTGAAGAGGCTCCTGAAAAAGCCGATCACGGCGGTATCAGCGGTAAAAGCTTTATCGATCCGGAAATGCTGCGTCGTCAGCGCGCGGAAGAGACCCGCGTTTACGGCGAGAACGCCTGTCAGGCCCTGTTCCAGAGCCGCCCGGAATGTATCGTTCGCGCATGGTTTATCCAGAGCGTGACCCCGCGCTTTAAAGAAGCGCTGCGCTGGATGGCGGCGAACCGCAAAGCCTATCATGTGGTTGACGATGCCGAGCTGACAAAAGCGTCGGGTACCGAACACCACGGCGGCGTTTGCTTCCTGATCAAAAAACGTAACGGCACCACCGTTGAGCAGTGGGTCAGCCAGGCGGATGCCGATGACTGCGTGCTGGCGCTGGAGGACGTGGGCAACCCGCATAACCTGGGTGCCATGATGCGCAGCTGCGCGCACTTTGGCGTGAAAGGCGTACTGTTGCAGGATGCCGCGCTGCTGGAGTCCGGTGCGGCAATCCGTACTGCGGAAGGCGGTGCCGAGCATGTTCAGCCGATCACCGGCGACAGCGTGCTGGATGCACTTGAGCAGTTCCGTAAAGCGGGCTACACCATTGTCACCACCTCAAGCCGTGCCGCTACGCCGCTGTTCAAAGCAACGCTGCCGCGTAAAATGGTGCTGGTGTTAGGTCAGGAGCGCGATGGTCTGTCTGATGCGGCACTCTCCAGCGCGGATCTGAGCGTCTCTATCGACGGGACAGGCAACGTTGAAAGCCTGAACGTATCCGTTGCGACTGGCGTGCTGCTGGCGGAATGGTGGCGTCAGAATAAAGCATAAGCATTTGTACTTATTGAATGCCCGGTCCACCGGGCATTCAAACTCAAATTACTCACTTTCTGCCGGTAACACAGGCATCCAGTCAATTGGCTTTTCGCCACGCTTTTCCAGCCACTCATTCGTCAGAACAAAATGATTACTGCCAAAGAAACCGCGGTGTGCAGACAGCGGCGACGGGTGCGGTGCCTTCAGAACGTGATGTCGCTGACGATCGATAATCGCCCCTTTCTTCTGCGCATGCGAACCCCAGAGTAAAAATACGACGCCTTCTCGGTGCTCATTAATCAGGCTGATTACCTTATCGGTAAACGTTTCCCATCCCAGGCTGGCGTGAGAGTGTGCCTGACCCGCCCGAACGGTTAACACGGTATTCAGCAGCAGCACGCCCTGGCGCGCCCAGCTTTCAAGGTAACCATGAGTAGGGCGGGTAAAGCCGGGGATCGTTCCTTCCAGCTCTTTATACATATTCAGCAGAGAAGGGGGGATAGCCGCGCCAGGGCGAACGGAGAAAGCCAGTCCGTGAGCCTGACCGGGGCCGTGGTAAGGATCCTGTCCCAGAATAACCACCTTCACATCGCTCAGTTCGGTGTAGCGAAAGGCGTTAAACACATCCTTCTGCGGCGGATAAATTGTCTGTCCGGCCTGCCGTTCAGCCGCAACGGTGCTGAGGGTCTGGATAAAATAGGGCTGCTGCTTCTCTTCTGCCAGCACGTCATGCCAGGTTAAAGGTGTGGTCATCTCGCTCTCCTGCGAATTTCATTCTGTGCCTAGCTTACCTGCTAAAGCCCGGTGAGCAAAATTACGCGCTGAAAAGTGGGCTAACTGGCTAAATTTATTTTAGAAAAGAGGCGGGGTAAGTTGAATTGGTAAGATGTGAAAATTGATCTGAAGCAATAAATCCTGACCACACTCTTTATGTGGTTAGTGTTTTTGTTGATTTAAATCAATAAATCGCCCGGGGCTGAATGTTATATATACACACAACGAACAATGGTTTTACCAATTGGCCGCAAAAGGCCAGCATCAGTTAATGTAGCCTAAGGGAGGCAACACATGATTACAGGTATCCAGATTACTAAAGCTGCAAACGACGACCTGCTGAACTCTTTCTGGCTGCTGGACAGCGAGAAAAACGAAGCGCGCTGTGTAGTAGCGAAAGCTGGTTTTGCGGAAGACGAAATCGTTCCGGTTAACAAGCTGGGCGAAATTGAATACCGTGAAATTCCAATGGAAGTGCAGCCAGAAGTGCGCGTTGAAGGCGGTCAGCATCTGAACGTTAACGTCCTGCGTCGCGAAACGCTGATGGATGCCGTTGAGCACCCTGAAAAATACCCACAGCTGACCATCCGCGTGTCTGGCTATGCGGTACGTTTCAACTCTCTGACCCCGGAACAGCAGCGCGACGTTATCGCCCGTACCTTTACTGAAAGCCTGTAAGGCTTCAGCCACGGGGGTGGAATAAAAAAGCCGGGACATGTCCCGGCTTTTTTTTACTCTTCAGTTTTTGTCTCTGGCGCAGCAGAGCTTGGCTTACGGCGCTTACCAATGTTTTTGGTATCGCGGTGGCGCTGCTTCACGCGCGGCTTCTCTTTTTCTTTCTCTTTTCTTTCTGCACGTTTCGCGAGCGCTTTCTTGGACGGTTTACCCGTCATTTTTTCACTCGGTGCACGCGTGGTCGGACGAAGCCCGTCAATGACGCGAGCTTTCAGCGGCTCATCAACGTAGCGGCCAATTTTCTGCAACAGCAGATGGTCGTGCGCTTCTACAAGAGAAATGGCAATACCTTTGCGGCCCGCACGACCGGTACGGCCAATACGGTGCAGGTAGGTATCACCGCTGCGCGGCATGTCGAAGTTGATCACGTGGCTCACGTCCGGGATGTCGATCCCGCGTGCGGCAACGTCGGTGGCAACCAGCACGTTCACGCGACCATCGGTCAGGCGCTTAATCCCTTCGGTACGCTTAACCTGCGCCATTTCCCCTTCGAGATAGCAGTTATTGATGCCAGCGTTGCGCAGCATTTCAGCCAGCTCGTGCACGCGCTCGCGTTTACGTACGAATACGATGCTACGGGTCGCGTCTTCCTGCTTCAGCAGGTGTTTAAGCAATTCAACCTTGTGTTCAAGATTGTCCGCACGGTAGTACCACTGGTGGATCTTCTTACGCTCACGCGTCGATGGCGTGGCGGACACTTCCACCGGATCTTCCAGCAGACGTTCGGCGAAATCTTTAATGGCATCCCCTTCAAGGGTTGCCGAGAACAGCATGGTCTGGTTACGCCAGCGCGTTTCACCCGCGATGTGTTCGATATCCTGCGCAAAGCCCATGTCCAGCATGCGGTCGGCTTCGTCGAGGATTAACGTTTCAACCGCGCGGCAGTCGAAGTTCTCTTCTTTGATGTATTGCAGCAGGCGGCCGGTCGTCGCAACAACAATATCCTGGTTTTCGCTGAACACTTCGGCGTGGTTCATGTACGCAACGCCGCCGGTGATGGTGGCGATATCCAGATGGGTGTTCGCCGCCAGTTCACGCGCGTGTTCTGCAACCTGCATCGCCAGTTCACGGGTCGGCGTCAGGATCAAAATACGCGGCGGGCCGGATTTTTTACGCGGAAAATCGAGCAAATGCTGCAACACAGGCAGCAAGTAGGCTGCTGTCTTCCCCGTGCCGGTTGGCGCAGAACCGAGCACATCGCGGCCCTCAAGCGCAGGCGGAATGGCCGCGGCCTGAATGGCGGTCGGGCGTGTAAAGCCTTTGCTCTCAAGTGCATTGAGCAGGCTTTCATCGAGTTCAAGTTCGGAAAAAGTCGTTACAGTCATGTTCTACCTCTGTGTGGGGCGCTGATTATAGACGTTACGGCTGTAATCTTCATCTGTTTGTATGGATATCGCTTTTCGACCACTTCGCTTTCCCCTATGCTACTCCAGTTTCACTCAGAAGGTTGCCCTGACATGTCTCAACTCAAAGCGCAGCTGCGCCGCGATGGCTTTACGTTTAAACAATTTTTTGTAGCGCACGATCGCTGTGCGATGAAGGTCGGTACAGACGGTATTTTACTGGGCGCATGGGCACCTGTCGCAGGTGTAAAGCGCATTCTGGATATTGGTACGGGCAGCGGACTGCAGGCGCTGATGCTTGCACAGCGAACCGAAGAACACGTCACGATCGATGCCGTTGAGCTTGATCCTCAGGCGGCGGCGCAGGCAGGAGAAAATGCCGCTGAATCGCCGTGGGCTGACCGCGTCAGGGTTATCTGTGCTGATGTCCTGGCCTGGGCGCCAGAGCAGACGGCGCGTTACGATTTAATTGTCAGCAACCCGCCGTATTTCGAGCCGGGCGTGGAGTGTGGAACGCCGGAGCGCGAGCAGGCACGGTACACCGCTTCGCTCGATCACAAGGCGCTGCTGACCAGCGCGGCTGAGCTAATCTCGGAAGAGGGATTTTTCTGCGTGGTATTGCCGGAAAGCACGGGCAATACGTTTATTGAGATAGCTCGCGAGATCGGCTGGAAACTGCGGCTGCGTACCGATATTTCGGATACGGAAGGCCGCTTGCCGCATCGCGTGCTGCTGGCGCTTTCGCCAAAAGAGGGGGAGTGCTTTATCGACAGGATGGTCATTCGCGGGCCAGACCAGCGCTATTCCGAAGATTACACTGCCCTGACCCAGGCCTTTTATCTGTTTATGTGAACCTGCGGCGATAATACCGACGGGCCGGACGTTTCCAGCTGGTCGGGATAATCCAGGGTGTAATGCAGACCCCGGCTCTCTTTACGCATCATCGCGCAGCGCACAATCAGCTCGGCAACCTGCACGAGATTGCGCAGTTCCAGCAGGTTATTGGAGACGCGGAAGTTGGCGTAATAGTCATCAATTTCCTGCTGCAGCATCATGATGCGCCGTAACGCGCGCTCCAGACGCTTCGTCGTGCGTACAATCCCAACATAATCCCACATAAAAAGCCGCAGCTCGTGCCAGTTATGCTGGATAACCACCAGTTCGTCCGGGTTTTCTACCCGGCTTTCATCCCATGCCGGCAAGTGCGTTGTCGGACGCGCATAAGGCATGCGTCTGGTAATGTCTTCCGCAGCAGACCATCCGTACACCAGACACTCCAGCAGCGAGTTTGATGCCATGCGGTTTGCGCCGTGCAGGCCGGTATAGCTGACCTCGCCAATCGCGTACAGACCATCCACGTCGGTTCGACCATGGTCGTCAACCATCACCCCGCCGCAGGTGTAGTGGGCCGCGGGCACAATCGGTACCGGATCGCGGGTCAAATCAATGCCCAGGCCCAGCAGCTTTTCATAAATCATCGGGAAGTGCTGGCGAATAAAGTCTGCCGGCTTGTGGCTAATATCCAGATACATACAGTCCACGCCAAGACGCTTCATCTCGTGGTCAATGGCCCGGGCCACGATATCGCGCGGTGCCAGTTCACCTCTGGCATCAAAATCCGGCATAAACCGGGTACCATCGGGGCGTTTCAGGTATGCGCCTTCGCCGCGAAGCGCCTCCGTCAGGAGGAAGTTTCGCGCCTGGGGATGGAACAGGGCAGTAGGATGGAACTGATTGAACTCCAGGTTCGCCACGCGGCAGCCCGCGCGCCAGGCCATGGCGATACCGTCTCCGGAGGCGATATCCGGGTTAGTCGTATATTGATAAACCTTCGAGGCTCCGCCGGTCGCCAGCACGACGGCTTTCGCCTGACAGGTTTCCACCTTCTCTTTATTGCGATTCCATACCCAGGCGCCCACAACCCGACGCGTACCGGGCAGGCCAATCTTGTCGGATATGATCAGGTCAACGGCGTTGCTGCGCTCCAGCACGCGAATATTGGGATGGCTGAGCGCTTTGCTGACCAGCGTCGTTTCCACCGCTTTTCCGGTTGCATCCGCTGCGTGCAAAATACGGCGATGGCTGTGTCCGCCTTCTCGTGTCAGGTGATAGCTCGCTTCACCGTTAGGCTGAACCTGCGTATCGAACAGCACGCCCTGGTCAATGAGCCACTGCACGCAGTGGCGGGCATTGCTGGCGACGAATTCTGCGGCATGCCTATCCACGATCCCGGCACCGGCAACCAGGGTGTCTTCAACGTGTGAGGCGATGCTGTCAGCCTCATCAAACACGGCTGCAATACCGCCCTGAGCATAAAAGGTGGACCCTTCGCTCATCGGCCCTTTACTCAGCACGATTACGTTTTGATGTTCCGCCAGGCGCAGCGCGAGAGAAAGGCCGGCAGCACCGCTACCGATGATCAGTACATCACAATGAAGTTCAGGCGTAGTATTCATGATGTTTGTTTAATTTACTAAACATGGTTTGGGCAGAATAGCATTGTGATGCGAGATGTCGCACGTTTTTTTTAAAGCGTGTTGCAATGACTAAACGAAAGGCACGAAGTTAAATAAGCACTAAATACCAGGAAATATTTTGCGAAGCAGGTCGTTAGCTTCAGATTTTGTGGTGAAATAAAGCCTGTGTTGCGTTACTCTTCTGACGATAAAGTTGATGATTCTTGTCAGAAAGTGGGTGCGTATCGTGAACAGACTTATAATGAGAGAAAATGAACGGTCTGCGGCGCGATGAACAAAAACAAAGGCGTAACGGAACTTATTGAAGAACATACACTCTAATTCGGTGCTTGCTCAAAGTGCAATGTTGTTAGAGTGGCGTTTCGATAACGCGTGGAATTTAGGTTTGGGGAGACATTACCTCGGATGAGCGAGCAGTTAACGGACCAGGTCCTGGTTGAACGGGTCCAGAAGGGAGATCAGAAAGCCTTTAACCTACTGGTGGTGCGCTACCAGCATAAGGTGGCGAGTCTGGTTTCCCGCTATGTACCGTCAGGCGATGTGCCTGATGTTGTACAAGAGTCTTTTATTAAGGCCTATCGCGCGCTGGATTCATTCCGGGGGGATAGTGCTTTTTACACCTGGCTGTATCGTATTGCTGTCAATACGGCTAAGAATTATTTGGTTGCTCAGGGGCGTCGTCCACCGTCAAGCGATGTCGATGCTATCGACGCTGAAAATTTCGAAAGTGGCGGCGCGCTGAAAGAAATTTCGAACCCTGAGAACTTAATGTTGTCAGAAGAACTGAGACAAATCGTTTTTCGCACGATCGAGTCGCTCCCGGAAGATTTACGCATGGCAATTACGTTACGGGAGCTGGATGGCCTAAGCTATGAAGAGATAGCCGCCATCATGGATTGTCCGGTCGGCACGGTTCGTTCACGAATTTTCCGTGCGCGAGAAGCCATTGATAATAAAGTTCAACCGCTTATCAGGCGTTGACGATAGCGGGATACTGGAAAAGGTATTAGGCATGCAGAAAGAAAAACTTTCCGCTTTAATGGATGGTGAAACGCTGGATAGTGAGCTGCTCAATGAGTTGTCTCATTCTCCCGAAATGCAACAGACCTGGGAGAGCTATCATCTTATCCGCGACACGATGCGTGGTGATACCAGCGAGGTTCTCCATTTCGATATCTCAGCACGCGTAATGGCGGCCATTGAGAACGAACCTGTTCATCAGACCACGCCGCTGATTCCTGAAGCGCAGCCTGCACCACACCAGTGGCAAAAAATGCCGTTCTGGCACAAGGTGCGTCCGTGGGCCAGCCAGCTCACCCAGATGGGTGTCGCGGCGTGCGTATCGCTTGCAGTTATCGTTGGCGTCCAGCACTATAATACTCAGTCTGAAGCCAGTCAGCAGCCTGAAGCGCCAGTGTTCAATACGCTGCCGATGATGGGTAAAGCCAGCCCGGTTAGCCTGGGCGTGCCGGCAGATGCGTCCGCAAGCGGCGGTCAGCAACAGCAGGTACAGGAGCAGCGTCGTCGCATTAATGCGATGTTGCAGGATTACGAGCTGCAGCGTCGTCTGCACTCCGAGCAGCTTCAGTTTGAGCAGGCCCAAACCCAGCAGGCTGCTGTGCAGGTGCCAGGAAACCAAACTTTAGGAACGCAATCGCAGTAATGAAGCAACTTTGGTTCGCCATGTCTTTGATGGCGGGTAGCCTGTTCTTCTCTGCCAACGCCTCGGCTGATGTTTCATCCGGGGCGTTGTTGCAGCAAATGAATCTGGCCAGCCAGTCACTCAACTACGAGTTGGCATTTATCAGCATCAATAAGCAGGGTGTCGAGTCGTTACGCTATCGCCACGCCCGCCTTGATAATCAGCCGCTCGCCCAGCTTTTACAGATGGATGGCCCGCGTCGGGAAGTGGTCCAGCGTGGGAATGAAATCAGCTATTTCGAGCCGGGCCTTGAGCCGTTTACGCTCAATGGCGACTACATCGTTGACTCCCTGCCGTCGCTTATTTATACCGATTTCAAACGTCTCGCCCCTTACTATGACTTTATCTCAGTAGGGCGCACGCGCATTGCTGACAGGCTGTGCGAAGTGATTCGCGTTGTCGCGAGGGATGGTACGCGCTACAGCTATATCGTCTGGATCGATGCGGAGACAAAACTGCCGATGCGCGTCGATCTGCTCGATCGCGACGGTGAAACGCTGGAACAGTTCCGCGTGATCTCTTTCGACGTAAACACGCAGGTCGGCAACAGCATGCAGAATCTGGCCAAGGCCAGCCTGCCGCCGTTGCTTTCCGTACCTGCCGGCGATTCAGTCAATTTCAACTGGGTACCCTCCTGGATCCCGCAAGGCTTTAGCGAAGTGTCCAGCAGCCGTCGCCAGTTACCTACCATTGAAACCCCGGTTGAGTCGCGACTCTATTCCGACGGTCTGTTCAGCTTCTCGGTGAACATTAACCGCGCCACGGCCAACAGCTCCGAGCAAATGCTCCGAACCGGACGCCGGACGGTCAGTACGACGGTGCGTGACGGTGCAGAAATTACCATTGTCGGCGAGTTACCGCCGCAAACGGCAAAACGCATTTCAGACAGCATTAAGTTCAGGGCTGCGCAATGATTAAAGAGTGGGCCACGGTAGTATCCTGGCAGGATGGGGTTGCGCTGGTCAGCTGTGACGTTAAAGCGTCATGCAACAGCTGCGCGTCGCGAGCCGGTTGCGGCAGCCGCGTGCTGAATAAGCTGGGGCCGCAGACGTCGCACACTATTGCTGTGCCGAGCGAGCAGCCGCTGGTGGCAGGGCAGAAAGTGGAGCTGGGCATCGCTGAAGGCAGCCTGCTCACCTCTGCCATGCTGGTTTACCTTTCTCCGCTGATTGGCCTGTTCGTCATGGGCGGCGTTTTCCAGATGCTCTTTGGCACCGATTTGGCCGCCATGTGCGGTGCCGCTTTAGGCGGCGTGGGGGGTTTTTGGCTTGCAAAAGGCGTTTCCCCGAGGCTTGCCGCCCGGGAAGCGTGGCAGCCCGTCATCCTCAGCGTTGGGCTGGAACCCAACCAGCTTCGCGTTGAGACGCTCTCTTCTGAGGCCCGGTGATCTGCCGGGCTTTATTATTATTTACACCCCGATAAAGAAAACCTCGTCTCTACGCGCTATACCTGGCTCTAAGTGCATTTCCAGCGGACGAGGATGTAGTGTAGAATGCTGCGTTTTCGCACTGAAAAACGTCAGGCTAAGAACAGCGGCCTCCAGGAATTCGTAAGGCATAATTATTTAACTATATGAAGAACATACGTAACTTTTCGATCATTGCTCACATTGACCACGGTAAGTCGACGCTGTCTGACCGTATTATCCAGATTTGCGGTGGCCTGTCTGATCGTGAAATGGCAGCCCAGGTTCTGGACTCCATGGACCTGGAACGCGAACGCGGCATTACCATCAAGGCGCAGAGCGTCACGCTCGACTATAAGGCCTCCGATGGTGAAACCTATCAACTGAACTTTATCGACACCCCAGGGCACGTTGACTTCTCCTATGAAGTGTCACGCTCGCTGGCGGCCTGTGAAGGGGCGCTGCTGGTGGTGGATGCCGGGCAGGGCGTTGAAGCCCAGACGCTGGCAAACTGCTACACCGCCATGGAAATGGATCTCGAAGTCGTGCCGGTTCTGAATAAAATCGACCTGCCTGCCGCCGATCCAGAGCGCGTGGCGGAAGAGATTGAAGATATCGTCGGCATTGATGCCACCGATGCGGTGCGCTGCTCGGCGAAAACCGGCGTGGGTGTTCCGGACGTGCTGGAGCGTCTGGTGCGTGATATTCCGGCGCCGGAAGGTGACCCGGATGCACCGCTGCAGGCGCTGATCATCGACTCCTGGTTTGATAACTACCTGGGCGTGGTCTCGCTGGTGCGTATTAAAAACGGCACCATGCGTAAAGGCGATAAAATCAAGGTAATGAGCACCGGGCAGGTCTACAACGCTGACCGTCTGGGCATCTTCACGCCAAAACAGGTTGACCGTACCGAGCTGAAATGCGGCGAGGTGGGTTGGCTGGTCTGCGCAATTAAAGACATCCTCGGCGCGCCGGTGGGCGATACCCTGACCGGCGCACGTAACCCGGCGGATAAAGCGCTGCCGGGCTTCAAAAAGGTGAAGCCGCAGGTTTATGCGGGTCTGTTCCCGGTCAGCTCTGACGATTACGAAAACTTCCGCGATGCGCTCGGTAAGCTGAGCCTCAACGACGCCTCCCTGTTCTACGAGCCAGAAAGCTCAACGGCGCTGGGCTTCGGCTTCCGCTGTGGCTTCCTCGGTCTGCTGCACATGGAGATCATTCAGGAACGTCTGGAGCGTGAATACGATCTGGATCTGATCACCACGGCACCGACGGTAGTTTACGAAGTAGAAACCACGTCGAAAGAGGTGATCTACGTCGATAGCCCGTCCAAGCTTCCGCCGCTGAATAACATTCAGGAACTGCGTGAGCCAATCGCAGAGTGCCACATGCTGCTGCCGCAGGAGTTCCTCGGCAACGTGATCACCCTGTGTATTGAAAAGCGTGGCGTGCAGACCAACATGGTTTACCACGGTAACCAGGTGGCGCTGACCTATGAAATTCCGATGGCAGAAGTGGTGCTCGACTTCTTCGACCGCCTGAAGTCTACCTCCCGTGGCTATGCGTCGCTGGACTACAACTTCAAACGCTTCCAGGCCTCGAACATGGTCCGTGTGGACGTGCTGATTAACGGCGAGCGCGTTGACGCCCTCGCGCTGATCACCCACAACGACAACGCGCCGTACCGCGGTCGTGAACTGGTTGAGAAGATGAAAGACCTGATCCCGCGTCAGCAGTTTGACATTGCGATTCAGGCGGCCATCGGCAACCACATCATCGCCCGTTCAACCGTGAAGCAGCTGCGTAAAAACGTTCTGGCTAAGTGCTACGGCGGTGACGTCAGCCGTAAGAAAAAGCTGCTCCAGAAGCAGAAAGAAGGTAAGAAGCGTATGAAGCAGGTCGGTAACGTTGAGCTGCCGCAGGAAGCATTCCTTGCCATCCTTCACGTTGGTAAAGACGGTAACGGTAAATAACCCTAAGGAGCTGGCATGGCGAACATGTTTGCCTTGATCCTGGTCATCGCTACCCTGGTAACAGGTCTGCTGTGGTGTCTGGATAAGTTTATCTTCGCCCCAAAACGCCGTGAACGTCAGGCTGCCGCGCAGGCAGCCACTGGCGATGGTATTGACGCGAAAACCCTGAAAAAAGTGGGCCCCAAGCCGGGCTGGCTGGAAACCGGGGCATCGGTATTCCCGGTGCTGGCGATTGTTCTGGTGGTACGTTCATTTATCTATGAACCTTTCCAGATCCCGTCAGGTTCGATGATGCCAACGCTTCTGATCGGTGATTTTATTCTGGTTGAGAAGTTTGCCTACGGCATTAAAGATCCGATCTACCAGAAAACGCTGATCGAAACGGGTCATCCTAAGCGTGGCGACATTGTGGTGTTTAAATATCCGGAAGATCCGCGTCTGGATTACATTAAACGCGCGGTGGGTCTGCCGGGCGATAAAGTAACCTACGATCCGGTAGCGAAGGAAGTGAGGATTCAGCCAGGCTGCAGCTCTGGTACAGCGTGCGAGAATGCACTGCCGGTGACCTACTCCAACGTTGAGCCTGGTGACTTTGTGCAGACCTTTGCTCGTCGTAACGGCGGTGAAGCGACCAGCGGTTTCTTCCAGGTGCCAAAAGGGGAAACCAAAGAGAACGGTATTCGTCTGGATGAGCGCAAAGAGACGCTGGGCGATGTTACTCACCGCATTCTGACCGTGCCCATCGCGCAGGATCAGCTGGCAATGTACTACCAGCAGCCAGGACAGCAGCTGGCAACCTGGATTGTGCCGCCGGGACACTACTTCATGATGGGTGATAACCGCGATAATTCAGCGGACAGCCGTTACTGGGGCTTTGTGCCGGAAGCGAATCTGGTGGGTAAAGCAACTGCCATCTGGATGAGTTTCGAGAAGCAGGAAGGCGAGTGGCCGACCGGCGTTCGCCTGAATCGTATTGGCGGAATTCATTAATTCTCGTGAAAAATAACGCGTAGCGGCTTTTATTCGCCGCTACGCGAATTATTTCAGCGATAAATCTCTTTGAACTAACGACATCCCCTGTCGTTGTGTATAGAATATTCCCCCGAAGTTTAAGGTTGGCCCTGCAAGGGTGCCACGGCACACGAAACCGCGTTGGTTTTCTCAGGTCGGTTTCGTGTGCTGCATTTTTGACGCATTCATTTATTGGTATCGCATGAACCCCATCGTAATTAATCGGCTTCAACGGAAGCTGGGCTACACTTTTCATCATCAGGAGTTGTTGCAACAGGCATTAACCCACCGCAGTGCCAGCAGCAAACATAATGAGCGTCTCGAATTCCTGGGCGACTCAATTTTAAGCTTTGTGATTGCGAATGCGCTTTATCATCGTTTCCCGCGCGTGGACGAAGGTGATATGAGCCGCATGCGCGCCACGCTGGTGCGCGGCAACACGCTTGCTGAGATCGCTCGCGAGTTTGAGCTGGGTGAATGCCTGCGTCTGGGGCCTGGTGAACTGAAGAGTGGTGGATTCCGTCGCGAATCCATTCTTGCCGATACGGTCGAGGCGTTAATCGGTGGCGTATTCCTGGACAGCGATATCCAGACCGTAGAAAAGCTGATCCTGAACTGGTATCAGACTCGTCTGGACGAAATCAGCCCGGGCGATAAACAAAAAGACCCGAAAACGCGTCTGCAGGAGTATTTGCAGGGTCGTCACCTCCCGCTGCCTTCCTATCTGGTGGTGCAGGTGCGTGGCGAAGCGCACGATCAGGAATTTACCATCCATTGCCAGGTCAGTGGCCTGAGTGAACCGGTGGTCGGCACAGGTTCAAGCCGTCGTAAGGCTGAACAGGCTGCCGCCGAACAGGCGTTAAAAATGCTGGAGCTGGAATGAGCGAAGAAAAAACCTATTGCGGATTTATTGCTATCGTCGGACGTCCGAACGTTGGCAAATCCACCCTGTTGAATAATCTGCTTGGGCAGAAGATCTCCATCACCTCGCGTAAGGCGCAGACCACGCGTCACCGCATCGTTGGTATCCATACTGAAGGCGCGTATCAGGCGATTTACGTTGATACCCCAGGCCTGCACATGGAAGAGAAGCGTGCTATTAACCGCCTGATGAACAAGGCGGCAAGCAGCTCCATTGGTGACGTTGAGCTGGTGATTTTCGTGGTTGAAGGCACCCGCTGGACGCCGGACGACGAAATGGTTCTGAACAAACTGCGCGACGGCAAAACGCCGGTGATCCTCGCGGTTAACAAAGTGGACAACGTGCAGGAAAAAGCCGATCTGCTGCCGCACCTCCAGTGGCTGGGCAGCCAGATGAACTTCCTGGACATCGTCCCGCTGTCTGCGGAAACGGGTCTGAACGTCGATACCATCGCCGGCATCGTACGCAAGCATCTGCCGGAAGCGATTCATCACTTCCCGGAAGAGTACATCACAGACCGCTCTCAGCGCTTTATGGCCTCTGAGATCATCCGTGAAAAGCTGATGCGTTTCCTGGGCGCAGAGCTGCCGTACTCGGTAACGGTGGAGATCGAACGTTTCCAGTCTAACGAGCGTGGCGGTTACGATATCAACGGCCTGATCCTCGTTGAGCGTGAAGGGCAGAAGAAGATGGTGATCGGCAACAAAGGTGCCAAAATCAAAACCATCGGTATCGAAGCCCGTAAAGACATGCAGGACATGTTTGAAGCGCCCGTTCACCTGGAGCTGTGGGTGAAAGTGAAATCTGGCTGGGCCGATGATGAGCGTGCGCTGCGCAGCCTCGGTTACGGCGAAGATCAGTAACCTAAGACGACAAGCATATGGATGGATGGCAGCGCGCCTTTGTCCTGCATAGTCGTCCCTGGAGCGAAACCAGCCTGATGCTGGACGTCTTCACGGAAGAGTCCGGTCGCGTGCGCCTTGTTGCCAAAGGCGCACGTTCAAAACGTTCTAATCTGAAAGGTGCCCTCCAGCCTTTCACGCCGCTGCTGGTCCGCTTTGGCGGGCGAGGGGAGGTCAAAACCCTGCGCAGTGCTGAAGCCGTCTCCCTGGCGCTTCCCCTTTCCGGCATCACGCTTTACAGCGGTCTGTACGTCAACGAGCTCATCTCACGGGTTCTTGAACATGAGACCCGCTTCTCTGAACTTTTCTTTGATTACCTGCACTGTATTCAGTCGCTTGCGGGCGCAGCCGGCACCCCTGAGCCTGCGCTGCGTCGTTTCGAGCTGGCGCTGCTCGGGCACCTTGGATACGGCGTCGATTTTCTGCACTGTGCGGGAAGCGGGGACGAGGTAGAAGATACCATGACCTATCGCTATCGTGAGGAAAAGGGCTTTATTGCCAGCGTTGTCGTTGATAACAGCACCTTTACCGGACGCCAGCTCAGGGCACTGTATGAACGCGAGTTCCCGGACGCCGACACCCTGCGTGCGGCAAAACGCTTTACCCGAATTGCGCTCAAGCCGTATCTTGGGGGCAAGCCCCTGAAGAGCCGCGAATTGTTCAGGCAGTTTATGCCGAAACGTTAACGTTTTACCCCTCCCCCCAGCCCTCTCCCGGAGGGTGAGGGGGAAGGGAAATGAATCAAAATACCGAGGATTGTCATGGCTGAATTACTGTTAGGCGTCAACATCGATCATATTGCCACGCTGCGTAATGCACGCGGTACGGCGTATCCCGATCCGGTTCAGGCGGCGTTTATCGCGGAGCAGGCGGGCGCGGACGGCATTACCGTTCACCTGCGCGAAGACCGCCGCCACATCACCGACCGTGACGTGCGTATCCTGCGCCAGACGCTGGACACCCGCATGAATCTGGAGATGGCGGTGACTGAAGAGATGCTGACGATCGCCTGCGATACCAGGCCGCATTTCTGCTGCCTGGTGCCGGAGAAGCGTCAGGAAGTCACTACTGAAGGCGGTCTGGACGTGGCAGGACAGCTCGACAAAATGCGCGATGCCTGCAGGCGCCTGGCGGATGCCGGTATTCTGGTTTCTCTGTTTATTGACGCTGATTTCAGCCAGATCAAAGCCGCTGCCGACGCGGGCGCACCGTATATCGAAATCCATACCGGCTGTTATGCCGATGCCAAAAACGATGCAGAACAAGCCAAAGAGCTGGAGCGTATCGCAAAAGCGGCCACGTACGCCGCAAGCCTGGGCCTGAAGGTCAATGCCGGGCACGGCCTGACCTATCACAACGTGAAGGCCATCGCCGCGCTGCCGGAAATGCACGAGCTGAACATCGGCCACGCTATTATTGGCCGGGCGGTGATGAGCGGCCTGAAAGAGGCGGTTGCAGAGATGAAGCGCCTGATGCTGGAAGCGCGTCAGTAATGGCTATTCTGGGCTTAGGCACCGATATCGTTGAAATAGCCCGCATAGAAGCGGCGATCGCCCGCAGTGGCGATCGCCTTGCCCGACGGGTGCTGAGCGATAACGAATGGGCTATCTGGGAGGCGCATCAGCAGCCGGTGCGCTTTCTGGCAAAGCGCTTTGCGGTAAAAGAGGCAGCGGCGAAGGCGTTCGGCACGGGTATTCGAAACGGCCTGGCGTTTAACCAGTTCGAAGTCTTTAACGATGAGCTGGGCAAGCCGAGCCTTCGTCTGTGGGGCGAAGCGCAAAAGCTGGCGGAGAAGCTGGGTGTGAAACACATGCACGTGACGCTGGCGGATGAACGCCACTACGCCTGCGCGACGGTGATTATCGAAAGCTAGAGCTTGTCCGCATGATGCAGCAGGACAAACTTATCCCACAGCTGTTCTTCGCTCTCAGCGTGTGCCGGATCTTTTAAGATCGTATTGGGGATTGGGCACACTTTCTGGCAGGTTGGCGTGTCGTAGTGGCCGATACATTCGGTGCAGCGGTCGCTGTTAATCTCATAAATGCTGTCACCCATCGAAATGGCCTGGTTAGGACATTCCGGTTCGCACATATCGCAGTTGATGCATTTTTTGGTGATTAACAGCGCCATCAGGAAATTCTCAGAAACAACACAAACAGGGCGGGCATTATACGCCTAATCTGTGCTCAAACCAGTTTTTTTACCAGCTCTTCGCTGTGGCGTATACGCTCTGGCGCGCGCTCCAGATCCTGCTGAACCAGGGCCATAAACAGCAGGTCCGTCAGCATCATCTGCGCACTCGTCGACGAGATCGCGGCGCTGCGCGTGGCCTGTTCCTCGGCTATGGTATATAGACAGCGCGTTGCCCGCTGCTGTAGCGCATTGGGGCTAAAGCCGGTAATGGCCAGAATTTTTCCCCCGACGCGCAGGGCTTCGTCGGTGGCCATAATAATTTCACGGCGCTCGCCGGAATAGGAGATGGCCAGCAGTAAATCATCAGGATCCATCGCCTGAACGGTCGCCAGCAGCGCGTGCATATCCTGCTCCACGATGGCGTTATAGCCGATCTTGGTCAGCTTCCAGCCAAAGTTACGCGCAACCAGCCCGGAGGCACCAATCCCGGTCAACACAATGCGTCGGGCGTGACGAAGCATGGCTACGCTTTCCAGCAGCTTCTCTTCGGTGTTCACATCCAGGGTGGCATGCATTGCCGCCACGTTCTCTTTGATCAGCTTTTCCCCGACCAGACGCATCGGATCGTCGCCACGGATCTGGTTATGCACCGGCATGGACTGCGGATTAGGGTTGCTCGCCAGCGCTTCGCTGATCGCCAGCTTCAGCGCCGGAAAGCCCTTGAACCCTATCTTCTGGGCAAATTTCACCACGCTCGACTGGCTCACCCCGGCTTCGCCTGCCAGCTGCTGGGAGCTAAGGTGCCGCGCGCGATCGGGCTGAGAGAGTAAAAAGTCCGCCAGCTTCTTGTCACTCTGGGCAAAGCCTGCGTAGCGCTGACGAATGCGAATTAAACAGTTCATACGGTCTCCTGGCGAAAGTGTGATTGCCTGCGCAAATACGGATTTTGCTCGCCTGAATGAATTTTATATTCCATCATAGTGCGTTTATTATGAATTAAAAATTCCTGAGGTACTTAACATGAATCTTGGCTCACTTGTTTCTGAAACGCGTAACCCGCAAACCATGGATCTGGATGCACTCTCTACGCTCGAGCTGGTAACTCGCTTTAATCAACAGGATACCCTCGTCGCGCTGGCAGTCAAAGAGACATTGCCCGAGGTGGCAAAAGCGGTGGACGCCGCAGCCGATGCCCTGAAAGCGGGAGGACGCATCATTTATATGGGTGCCGGAACCAGCGGGCGCCTCGGCGTGCTGGATGCCTCGGAATGTCCGCCTACCTTTGGGGTTCCGCACGGCCTGGTCGTTGGCCTGATTGCCGGCGGCCCCGGTGCGCTGCTGAAAGCGGTTGAAGGGGCGGAAGACAACAAGCAGCTCGGTGAGGACGATCTCAGGGCCCTGAACCTTACCGCGCAGGATCTGGTCGTCGGGCTGGCGGCCTCCGGCCGTACCCCTTACGTCATTGGCGGTCTGGAATACGCCAGAAAAACGGGGTGTACCACGGTCGCCATCTCCTGTAACCCTGGCTCGCCGATTGCGCAGGTGGCGGCCATTGCCATTTCTCCGGTTGTCGGGCCTGAGGCGCTGACCGGATCGACGCGTCTGAAATCGGGCACCGCGCAGAAGCTGGTGCTCAATATGATCTCCACCGGCGCGATGGTGAAATTCGGCAAGGTCTACCAAAACCTGATGGTGGATATGCAGGCCACCAATATCAAGCTGGTGGACAGAGCGTGTCGTATGGTGATGGAGGCGACGGGAGCCAGCCGTGAAGAGGCTGAAAGAGTGCTTCAGCAAACCGATCATGATGTCAAACCGGCCATCCTGATGATATTAACCGGGCTGGATGCAGCCGCGGCCAGAGCCAGACTCGATGCCCATCACGGGTTCTTACGGGCGGCGTTAGAGAACGAATAAGAGGCGTTTATGGACAAAACAGCAGCGCTCGCCAGCGACATCCTGCTTGGGATCGGTGGGGAAAGAAATATTCAGCGTCTGGAAAACTGCATGACGCGCGTGCGCGTCGAGGTGCACAGCGACGAAAAGCTTGATATCGCGCGCCTTAAGCAGCTCTCCGGCGTAAGCGGGTACGTTAAGCAGGGCCAACAGCACCAGCTGATTGTCGGTCCGGGCAAAGCGGCGCAGGTGGTTGATGCCATGCGCGCCCTGATGACGGGCGGCGAAACCTCTGCACCCTTTGACGACGCCGAACGCACCAAAGCGCAGGCGAAAGCCAAATATAAAGCCCCCATGAGCGATGCGCTGCGCCAGCTGGCAAACGTCTTTATTCCCCTGATCCCGGCGTTTATCGCCTCGGGCTTAATTACCGGCATCATTAATATCCTCAAGCGTCCGGATATCGTCGGGGATTTTGCGACGCAGTACCCAAACCTGCTGGGTATCCTCGCGATATTCGGCAGCGCGGTGTTTGCCATCATGAACATCCTGGTGGGCGTGAACACCGCCAAAGTGTTTGGCGGCTCGCTGGCGATGGGCGGCGTGATGGCGGGCATCCTCTCCAGCCCGCAGTTGGCAAACATTACGCTGTTCGGCGAGGCGCTTCAGCCTGGCCGCGGCGGGGTGATTGCCGTGCTGCTGGTGGTGATTCTGATGTGCTGGATCGAGAAAAAGCTACGTGCGGTCCTGCCCGGCTCCATTGAGCTTATCCTCAACCCGCTGCTTACCACACTGATTACCGGCAGCGTGGCGATTGTGGCGCTGCAGCCGTTAGGCGGGACGATCTCAGAAGCTATCGCCCACGGCGCGTCGCTGGCTATCGATCGCGGTGGATTACTGGTGGGGGCGGTGCTTTCCGGAACCTTCTTACCGCTGGTGCTGACAGGTTTGCATCAGGGGCTGGTGCCGATCCACGTCGAACTGGTGCAGGCGCATGGCTATAACGCGCTGCTGCCGATCCTGTCGATGGCCGGCGTGGGGCAGGTGGGCGCGGCTATCGCTGTACTGATGAAAACCCGCAACGCGCGTCTGAAAAAGGTCATTAAAGGGGCGCTGCCGGTCGGATTACTCGGCATCGGCGAGCCGCTCATTTTCGGCGTTACGCTACCGCTCGGCAAGCCGTTCCTGGCAGCCTGTCTCGGCGGCGCGGTGGGCGGGGCGCTGATCAGCTACTGGAAAGTGGCGACCGTTATCACCTTTGGGATCTCCGGTTTACCGCTGGCATTAACCATCGTGACCGGAAAAGTGATGCTCTATCTGTTAGGCTATCTGGTAGCGGTGATCGCCGGGTTCCTGTTTACCTGGCTGTTAGGATTCAACGACCCAGAGGAGTAAGGTTTGGCAAATCACGAGCGTCGCGTTGTCTTTTTCGATCTGGATGGAACGCTGCATCAGCAGGATATGTTCGGCACCTTTATGCGCTACCTGCTGCGGCGCCAGCCCCTTAACGCGTTGCTGGTATTGCCCCTCTTACCCGTTATTGGCATCGCGCTGCTGGTGAAGGGCCGTGCAGCGCGCTGGCCCATGAGCCTGTTGCTCTGGGGATGCACGTTTGGCCATAGCGACGCGCGCCTTAAACGGCTGGAGCAGGATTTTGCGCGCTGGTTTCGCGGTCATGTGGCCGCGTTCCCTGTCGTACAAGCGCGCCTCACCAGCTACCTCGACGCAAACGACGCCGATATCTGGTTAATCACCGGCTCGCCGCAGACGCTGGTGGAGCAGGTCTACTTTGACACGCCCTGGCTACCGCGCGTGAATCTCATCGCCACGCAGATTGGCCGTGGTTACGGCGGCTGGGTGCTGACGATGCGCTGCCTGGGGCATGAAAAAGTCGTGCAGCTGGAAAAACGCATCGGCACGCCGCTGCGTCTGTACAGCGGCTACAGCGACAGCAAGCAGGACAACCCGCTGCTCTATTTTTGCCAGCACCGCTGGCGCGTTACGCCACTGGGTGAACTTCAGCAACTCGAATAGTCTTATCTATTGAGGGTGTGTATAATGCCGCCCGCTTTTCGAGTGGAGTATTAGCCCTTGTCCAACCCTGAACACAATCATGAATACTGGATGCGCCATGCGCTGGCGCTGGCTCAGCGCGCCTGGGAAGAGGGCGAAGTGCCCGTGGGTGCGGTGCTGGTTCATAACAATCAGGTGATTGGCGAAGGGTGGAACCGTCCAATTGGCCGTCACGATCCTACCGCACATGCCGAAATCATGGCACTACGCCAGGGCGGGCTGGTGCTGCAAAACTATCGTCTGCTGGATACTACCCTGTACGTCACGCTTGAACCGTGCGTGATGTGTTCCGGCGCGATGGTGCACAGCCGAATCGGTACGCTGGTGTTTGGTGCGCGAGATGAAAAGACCGGGGCCGCCGGTTCGCTGATGGACGTGCTTGGACACCCGGGCATGAACCACCAGGTGAAAACTATCGGTGGGGTACTTGCACCGGAATGTTCGGGTCTGTTAAGTGACTTTTTTCGAATGCGTCGGCAGCAGAAAAAGCAACAAAAGGCAGAATTGAAGCCGCAGGGTGACTAAGCTCATCCGGTGCGACTACCGGATAGCTTTCAGCCAGCTGCTGCGCTTCTGTCGCCTCTTTTTCTTTCTCCAGCAGATATCCCACCAGGCTTATCTGATACTTACGAATGTTCTCCACGTAGGCATAGGCTTCGTGCCCGCGCGCATAGCCGTACGTCAGCTTTTTGTACCACTGTTTCTGGCTGAGCAGCGGCAGACGCTGTTTCACATCAGACCAGCTGTCCGGATTGCCCTTGGTTTTTGCCGTCAGCGCTCGCGCGTCGAGCATATGCGCGTAGCCCATGTTATAGGCGGCGAGCGCAAACCAGATCCGTTCCCCTTCCGGTACCGTCTCCGGCACTTTAGCCATCATATCCTGTAAATACTGCGCGCCGCCGCTGATGCTCTGTTCCGCATCGGTACGATCGCTGATGCCGAGACTCTGGGCGGTATTTTTGGTCAGCATCATCAAGCCGCGCACGCCCGTCGGCGAGGTGGCCTGGGCATCCCAGTGCGATTCCTGGTACGAAATGGCCGCCAGCAGCTTCCAGTCAATTTCCCGGGCGTACTTCTCAAACAGCGGTTGCAGCTCCGGCAGCACGCTATCCACCGCGCGCAGGAAGCTGCGGGTATCAACGTAGTCAAAGTCATCCCCGTGACCAAGATATTTCTCTTCCAGGCGCGCCAGGGTGCCGTCTTCATTGATGGAGTTAAAGAAATCGAGCATGGCCGCAGAGACGGTCTGATCGTCGTCCAGCTGGGTAAACCAGGTCACCGGCTGTTCATCGGTGACATCCAGCGCCACGGCGATTTCAGGGTGGACTCGCTGGAAAAGGCTGATTGCCACCGAATCAGCAATGGTATAGGCCAGCTTCTTATCTTTTACCTGCTCCAGCAGCGCATTGGTGCCCAGCTTCGGGTCTACCTTCCAGCTGAGATTCGGGTATTTTTTCTCTTTTAATTCCCGCAGGTCGTCGATCACCACGTGACCGGGGGCGATGGTTAACTGCTGAGCGGTGACGTCGGCCAGCGAGCGCGGGCGCAGGCTCCCCACACGATAAACCACCTGCTGCGAAACGGAGTAGTAGGTTGGGCCGGGCTGATAGTTTTTGCTCCGCTCGCTGTTGTAAACCAGCCCGGCGGCGAGGATATCGGCGCGGTTATGATCCAGGTCGTCAAACAGCTGGTTGATGTTCTGACGCACGGTCACGTTCAGCTTCACGCCCAGATAGTCCGCGAACAGCTGAGCCAGCTCATAGTCCAGACCAATGGTTTTGCCGTTGATGTCGCCGTAAATCAGCGGGGAGGAAAGGGTACTGACGCGCAGCTCCCCCCGCTCCTTAATGGCGGCGATACGGTTTTCGGCTTTGCCGAACCAGGGAATAGAAGGCCAGAGGGCCACTGCCAGCAGCAACGTAACAATGCCGATGAGCAGATAATTAATCTTTAATTTTTTCAATTAGTTAATTCTCTGCGACGCCGGATGCCTCAGTGTGCTGTAGTCATGTTATGAAGAAGGTTTGCCATTGATTGAGCGGCATTTTGCGCAAAGTAGCGCCAGTTGGCAACCAATTAGAGAGACAGGTCACATCTATTGTTAAACATAAAGGTTGATTTTATTTCGACGCAAACGGTTTCGTCGGCGCTCAGGATTCTCTATAATGACGCCCGTTTTCCCCCCTTGCGCACACTGTAAGCGCCCCGGCGCTTCGAAGACGAGAGACTTATGATGGAAATTCTGCGTGGTTCGCCTGCACTGTCTGCCTTCCGTATTAACAAACTGCTGGCACGTTTTCAGGCGGCCGACCTTCCGGTAAGCAATATTTACGCTGAGTATGTCCATTTTGCTGACCTGAATGCCCCCCTGAATGCAGAGGAGCGCGTACAGCTGGAACGCCTGCTCAAGTATGGCCCAAGCCTGAGCAGCCATACGCCGACCGGCAAACTGATCCTTGCCACGCCGCGTCCGGGCACCATCTCCCCCTGGTCTTCCAAAGCCACCGATATCGCGCACAACTGCGGCCTGAGCCAGATTAACCGTCTGGAGCGCGGCGTGGCGTACTATGTTGAAGCGTCCACCCTGAGCGACGCGCAGTGGCAGGCCGTGGCGGCCGGGCTGCACGATCGTATGATGGAGAGCGTGTTTGCCTCTCTGGATGATGCGCAGAAGCTGTTCGCCCACCATCAGCCTGCGCCGGTACAGAGCGTGGATCTGCTGGGGCAGGGCCGTCAGGCGCTGATCGACGCGAACCTGCGTCTTGGTCTGGCGCTCGCAGAAGATGAAATCGACTACCTTCAGGATGCGTTCGTTAAGCTGAACCGCAACCCGAACGATATTGAACTGTACATGTTCGCGCAGGCCAACTCAGAGCATTGCCGCCATAAAATCTTCAACGCCGACTGGATTATCGACGGCGAACAGCAGCCGAAATCGCTGTTTAAGATGATCAAAAACACCATGGAGCAAACCCCTGACCACGTGCTGTCTGCCTATAAAGACAACGCGGCGGTAATGGAAGGTTCCGAGGTAGGCCGCTTCTTCGCCGACCGCGAAGCAGGGCGCTATGACTTCCATCAGGAGCCTGCGCATATCCTGATGAAGGTAGAAACCCATAACCACCCGACGGCAATTTCGCCGTGGCCGGGCGCAGCGACCGGTTCCGGCGGTGAAATCCGTGATGAAGGGGCAACCGGCCGTGGCGCTAAGCCAAAAGCGGGCCTGGTCGGTTTTTCCGTTTCCAACCTGCGCATCCCGGGCTTTGAGCAGCCGTGGGAAGAGGATTTCGGCAAGCCAGAACGCATCGTGACCGCGCTGGATATCATGACCGAAGGCCCTCTGGGCGGCGCGGCATTCAACAACGAATTTGGTCGTCCGGCGCTGAACGGTTACTTCCGTACCTATGAAGAGAAAGTGGACAGCCACAACGGCGAAGAGCTGCGCGGTTACCACAAACCGATCATGCTGGCGGGCGGGATCGGCAACATCCGCGCCGATCACGTGCAGAAAGGCGAGATCGTGGTTGGCGCGAAGCTGATCGTACTGGGCGGCCCGGCGATGAACATCGGTCTGGGCGGCGGTGCGGCGTCTTCTATGGCGTCCGGCCAGTCTGACGCGGATCTTGATTTCGCCTCCGTGCAGCGCGACAACCCGGAAATGGAGCGTCGCTGTCAGGAAGTGATCGACCGCTGCTGGCAGCTCGGCGACGCTAACCCGATCCTCTTTATCCATGACGTGGGCGCGGGCGGTCTCTCCAACGCTATGCCGGAGCTGGTGAGCGACGGCGGTCGCGGCGGCCGTTTCAACCTGCGCGACATCCTGAGCGATGAGCCGGGCATGAGCCCGCTGGAAATCTGGTGTAACGAATCTCAGGAGCGCTACGTGCTGGCGGTTGCCGCCGACCAGCTGCCGCTGTTTGACGAGCTGTGCCGCCGCGAGCGCGCGCCGTATGCCGTCATTGGTGAAGCGACCGAAGAGCAGCATCTCTCCTTAAGCGACACCCACTTCGACAACCAGCCTATCGATCTGCCGCTGGACGTGCTGCTGGGCAAAACGCCGAAGATGACCCGCGACGTGCAGACCCGTAAGGCGGCGGGCAAAGCGCTGGATCGTCAGGACATCACCGTTGCCGACGCGGTAAACCGCGTACTGCATCTGCCGGCCGTGGCAGAGAAAACCTTCCTGGTGACCATCGGCGACCGTACCGTCACCGGTATGGTGTCACGCGATCAGATGGTCGGCCCGTGGCAGGTCCCGGTCGCTAACTGCGCCGTGACCACCGCGAGCCTCGACAGCTACTACGGCGAAGCGATGGCGCTGGGCGAACGTACCCCGGTGGCGCTGCTGGACTTCGCCGCGTCTGCCCGTCTGGCGGTCGGTGAAGCGCTGACTAACATCGCCGCGACGCAGATTGGCGACATCAAACGCATTAAACTTTCCGCAAACTGGATGGCCGCAGCCGGACACCCTGGCGAAGATGCTGGCCTGTACGAAGCGGTGAAAGCGGTAGGTGAAGAGCTGTGTCCTGCGCTCGGCCTGACCATTCCGGTGGGTAAAGACTCTATGTCGATGAAAACCCGCTGGCAGGAAGGTAACGAGCAGCGCGAAATGACCTCTCCGCTGTCGCTGGTGATCACCGCGTTTGCGCGCGTGGAGGACGTGCGTCATACCATCACGCCGCAGCTGTCGACCGACGACAACGCCCTGCTGCTGATTGACCTGGGTCTTGGCCACAACGCGCTGGGCGCGACCGCGCTGGCGCAGGTTTACCGTCAGCTCGGCGATAAGCCAGCCGACGTGCGCGACGTGGCGCAGCTGAAAGGCTTCTACGACGCGATACAGGCGCTGGTGGCTCAGCGTAAGCTGCTGGCCTACCACGACCGTTCCGACGGCGGCCTGCTGGTTACCCTGGCGGAGATGGCCTTTACCGGCCACTGTGGCGTGGAGGCAAACATTGCCTCTCTGGGCGAAGACCGCCTGGCGGCGCTGTTTAACGAAGAGCTGGGTGCGGTTATTCAGGTGCGTGCGGCAGATCGCGATGCGGTTGAAGCCGTACTGGCGCAGCATGGCCTGGCAGACTGCGTGCACTATCTGGGTAAAGCCGTTCAGGGCGACCGCTTCGTCATTGAGGCCGACGGCCACGCGGTGTTCAGCGAAAGCCGCACCACGCTGCGTATGTGGTGGGCGGAAACCACCTGGCAGATGCAGCGCCTGCGCGACAACCCGGAATGTGCCGACCAGGAGCACAACGCTAAGGCGAACGACAGCGATCCTGGCCTGAACGTGAAGCTCTCCTTCGACATCAGCGAAGACGTTGCCGCGCCGTACATCGCGACCGGCGCGCGTCCGAAGGTGGCCGTGCTGCGCGAGCAGGGCGTTAACTCCCACGTTGAGATGGCGGCAGCCTTCCACCGTGCAGGCTTTGACGCCATCGACGTTCACATGAGCGACCTGCTGGCAGGGCGCACCGTCCTGGATGATTTCCAGGCGCTGGTGGCGTGCGGCGGATTCTCCTACGGCGACGTGCTGGGCGCGGGTGAGGGCTGGGCGAAGTCCATCCTGTTCAACAGCCGCGTGCGTGACGAGTTCGAAACCTTCTTCCACCGTCCGCAAACGCTGGCGCTGGGCGTGTGTAACGGCTGCCAGATGATGTCTAACCTGCGCGAGCTGATCCCGGGCAGTGAAGCGTGGCCGCGCTTTGTGCGTAACCACTCCGACCGCTTCGAAGCGCGCTTCAGCCTGGTTGAAGTGACCCAAAGCCCTTCACTGCTGCTGCAGGGCATGGTGGGGTCCCGGATGCCAATCGCCGTTTCCCACGGTGAAGGTCAGGTTGAGGTGCGCGACGCGGCGCATCTGGCCCAGCTTGAAAGCAAAGGCCTCGTGGCGCTGCGCTTTGTCGATAACTTCGGCAAAGTCACCGAAACCTACCCGGCTAACCCGAACGGTTCCGCTAACGGTATTACGGCGGTGACCAGCGAAAGCGGCCGTGCGACCATCATGATGCCGCACCCGGAGCGCGTCTTCCGCACCGTGAGCAACTCCTGGCACCCGGAAAACTGGGGCGAGGACGGCCCGTGGATGCGTATTTTCCGCAACGCGCGTAAACAGCTGGGTTAATCGGTAGTGCTCCTCCAGGCCCGGTAGGCGTTATCGCCACCGGGCTTTTTTATTTGTGTCGCAAATTCGCGACAAACCGTTAATGCTACTGTCTCCAAACGGAGACATATAACTCGTTGTTTTATATGGACAATGAGATGCCGCTGCTAAGGTGTTGTTAATTTGCGACACTTAGCCTGGAAATCATTCAGCAGACATACAACGGGCTGAATGCATAAAAGTATTGCTATTCAGTAAGTTAATATATTGTTTTGCATTGTGGCACGCCTGTTGCATAATATTAACCAGTGGCTCATTCACCTTCTTATGTCAGCCCCTTCGGGACGTGCTACATAAACTTCGAATGACGCACAAAAAGGTGCCTGCCGTCCAACTACTGATTATTGCATTGCTTTATCAGGCCAGGGCGAAACGTCGAGTTAGGCACCGCCTTATTCCACAACAAAGCCGGGTTTTTACCCGGCTTTGTTGTATCTGAAGGGCAGACTCAGTTACGCTCTCCTCAAACCCGGATGAAGAGAGTAATGTGTTGAAACGCTGGCCCGCTTTCCCTCGCTCCCTGCGACAGCTCGTTATGATGGCCTTCCTGCTGATCCTGCTGCCTTTGCTGGTCCTGGCGTGGCAGGCATGGCAAAGCCTCAATGCGCTCAGCGCCCAGGCAGCCCTGACTAACCGCACCACGCTGATTGATGCCCGCCGTAGCGAGGCCATGACTAACGCCGCGCTGGAGATGGAGCGGAGCTATCGCCAGTACTGCGTGCTGGACGACCGTACGCTGGAAAAGGTGTACCAGAATCAGCGCAAGCGCTACAGCGAAATGCTGGACGCCCATGCGGGGGTATTGCCGGATGACAAACTCTATCAGGCGCTACGTCAGGATCTAAACGATCTGGCGCAGCTACAGTGCAAAAACAGTGGTCCCGATGCCGCCGCGGCCGCCCGGCTTGAAGCCTTCGCGAATGCCAATACGGAGATGGTTCAGTCCACCCGTACGGTTATCTTTTCCCGCGGGCAGCAGCTTCAGCAGGAAATTGCCGAGCGCGGCCAGTTCTTCGGCTGGCAGGCCCTGGTGCTGTTCATGGTCAGCCTGGGCCTGGTACTGCTCTTTACCCGTATGATCATCGGCCCCGTGAAGGGGATCCAGCGGATGATTAACCGGCTGGGGGAGGGCAAATCCCTCGGCGATACGGTTATTTTTAAAGGCCCGCGCGAGCTGCGTTCGGTAGGCCAGCGCATCATCTGGCTTTCAGAGCGCCTGGCGTGGCTGGAATCGCAGCGCCACCAGTTTCTGCGCCATATCTCCCACGAGCTGAAAACGCCGCTGGCGAGTATGCGTGAAGGCACGGAACTGCTGGCTGACGAAGTGGCGGGGGCGTTAACCCCCGAGCAAAAAGAGATCGTCGCGATTCTGGATGCCAGCAGCCGCAATTTACAAAAACTTATTGAACAACTGCTGGACTATAACCGCAAGCTGGCGGATGGTGCTGTGGTGCTTGAGCGCGTGGAGATTGAACCGATAGTAGACATGGTTATCTCCGCCCATAGCCTTCCAGCAAGAGCTAAAATGATGCATACCCAGGTGGAACTCAACGTGTCGTCCTGCCTGGCAGAGCCGATGCTGTTCATGAGCGTGCTGGATAATCTCTATTCCAATGCAGTGCACTATGGTACTGAATCCGGTACCATTTATATCAGAAGCAATAGCAACGGTTCGCGGGTATTTATTGACGTAGCGAATACGGGAAGCCCGATTCCGGATGAAGAAAAAACGATGATATTTGAACCCTTCTTCCAGGGGAGTCATCAGCGAAAAGGTGCGGTAAAAGGAAGTGGTCTGGGGCTGAGTATTGCCCGCGACTGCATACGACGCATGCAGGGGGAGCTTAACATCGTTAGTGACGAACGCTCCGATGTCTGTTTTCGTATCGAACTGCCTCTTGAGCCGGAAAAATCAATGAAATGAATAACAACCTGGTGAGTATGTCACACGTCTTTTACCGCGCACTGCGCGCGGTGTTTTCCTGCAAAAATGTGCGCCTGAGCCTGCCCTGCTTACTGCTGGCAGGGTGTGTTTCACATGCACCGCAAAGTGCGATAAGCCATAAACAAGAAGATAAGTGGCCCCAAAAGCAGCTGGCCGATTTCCTTTCAACGGGCTGCGATGATATTTGGAATTTATCGGGGCACGATGTCGAATCAAACCCGCTGTTCTGGCTGCGCGGAATCGACTGCGCCCAGCGGCTGGCGCCAGCCGAAGCGCGTGCGCAGGCTGCGATGCTGGTGGACGATACCTGGCAGGACGCGTTTAAGCGCGGCATCGTAATGGCCGATGCCAGAATCACGCCCGTCGAACGGCGCGCCAACGTCACGCGGCTGGATACCTTTGTTATCAACATTCCGCCCCAGGTGCGCCCGATTTATCAGCTCTGGCGGGACGGACAAACCCTGCAGCTACAGCTATCTGAAGAGCGTTTTCGCTACAGCAAGCTGCAGCAGTCAAGCGACAGCGAGCTTGATGCGCTTCGCCAGCAGCAGGAATCGCTGCGCGAGCAGCTTGAGACCACCACGCGCAAGCTTGAAAATCTGACCGATATTGAAAGACAGCTCTCGACGCGTAAACCGGCCGGCAGTTATCTGCCTGATGGGTCGAAAGGCAGCCCTGCCACGACGCCAGACGGTGAGACGCCGAAACAAGAGGATGTGAAGCATGACGAGCCGTAAACCTGCCCATCTTTTACTGGTGGATGACGATCCCGGGCTGTTAAAGCTGCTGGGGATGCGTCTGGTCAGCGAAGGCTACAGCGTGGTCACCGCGGAAAGCGGGCAGGAGGGGCTGAAGGTGCTCAGCCGCGAGAAAATCGATCTGGTGATCAGCGACCTGCGGATGGATGAAATGGATGGCCTGCAGCTGTTCACGGAGATCCAGAAGCAGCAGCCCGGCATGCCGGTCATCATCCTCACCGCTCACGGATCGATTCCGGATGCGGTTGCCGCGACCCAGCAGGGGGTGTTCAGCTTCCTCACCAAACCGGTGGATAAAGATGCCCTTTATAAAGCGATCGACAGCGCGCTTGAGCACGCGGCGCCGTCCGGTGACGACACCTGGCGCGAATCCATCGTCACGCGCAGCCCCGCCATGCTGCGCCTGCTGGAACAGGCGCGGATGGTGGCCCAATCAGACGTTAGCGTGCTGATTAACGGCCAGAGCGGGACCGGGAAAGAGATCCTTGCCCAGGCGATCCACAACGCCAGCCCGCGCAGTAAAAATGCCTTTATCGCGATTAACTGTGGCGCGCTGCCGGAACAGCTGCTTGAGTCTGAGCTCTTCGGGCATGCCCGCGGCGCCTTTACCGGCGCGGTAAGCAGCCGTGAAGGGCTGTTCCAGGCGGCTGAGGGCGGCACGCTGTTCCTCGATGAAATTGGCGATATGCCCGCGCCGCTGCAGGTCAAGCTGCTGCGCGTATTGCAGGAGCGAAAAGTGCGTCCGCTCGGCAGCAACCGCGATATTGACATCAACGTGCGTATTATTTCCGCCACCCACCGTGATTTGCCCAAGGTGATGGCGCGCAACGAGTTTCGTGAAGATCTCTACTATCGCCTTAATGTCGTAAACCTGAAAATCCCGGCGCTGGCCGAGCGCGCGGAAGATATCCCGCTGCTGGCAAACCATCTTTTGCGCCAGGCCGCAGACCGCCACAAGCCGTTTGTGCGCGCGTTCTCCACCGATGCGATGAAGCGCCTGATGACGGCGAGCTGGCCGGGCAACGTGCGCCAGCTGGTTAACGTGATTGAGCAGTGCGTGGCGCTCACCTCATCGCCGGTGATCGGCGATGCGCTGGTGGAGCAGGCGCTGGAAGGGGAGAACACGGCCTTACCGACTTTTGCGGAAGCGCGAAACCAGTTCGAGCTGAACTATCTGCGCAAGCTGCTGCAAATCACCAAAGGCAACGTGACCCACGCGGCGCGCATGGCCGGGCGTAACCGCACCGAGTTCTACAAGTTACTCTCGCGCCACGAGCTGGAAGCGAACGATTTTAAAGAGTAGTACCGCAAAATTCGCCTGAATATGATACTGTGAGCAATCGATTACGAGGCAGCTTACAGGCATGAGTTTAAGGACACACCATGAAAAAGATTGATGCGATTATTAAACCTTTCAAACTGGATGATGTACGTGAAGCGCTGGCAGAAGTGGGCATCACCGGGATGACCGTAACTGAAGTGAAAGGTTTTGGTCGTCAGAAGGGCCACACCGAGCTATACCGTGGCGCAGAGTACATGGTGGACTTCCTGCCGAAAGTGAAAATCGAGATCGTGGTGAGCGATGATATCGTCGATACCTGTGTGGACACCATTATCCGCACGGCGCAGACCGGTAAAATTGGCGACGGGAAAATCTTCGTCTTTGACGTGGCGCGCGTGATCCGCATCCGTACCGGCGAAGAAGACGACGCGGCGATTTAAGCAGAGCTTCCTGGTCGGGCGTGGCGCGCCGACGCCCGACAAAAAAAGCCCCTCGAAAGAGGGGCTTTTTGCGTTACAGCACCTTATGCGGGCCAAAACATTCGTAATGAATGTTGTCTTTATTTACGCCCAGCTCAACCAGCTGCTTCGCGGCATACTGCATAAACGCCACCGGACCACAAACGTAGAACTGCATTTCCGGCGCGCTGAACGCCCCTTCATGCTCGCCTAAATTCATCAGGCCTTCGCTGTCAAAACGTGCCGCCGCGCGGTCAGCTTCGGTCGGCAGACGATACCAGGTATGGGCGGTAAAGTGGGGCAGACCCGCCGCCAGCGCTTTCACTTCATCCGCAAAGGCGTGAACGTCGCCGTTCTCTGCCGCGTGGAACCAGTTTACCTGCGCGCTGTGGTTTGATTTTGCCAGCGTATCCAGCATTGCCAGCATCGGGGTTTGACCAACGCCTGCGGAGATCAGCGTCACCGGGGTAGTGGCCTCAACCGCCATAAAGAAGTCGCCTGCCGGCGCAGCCAGATGGACGATATCACCCACGCGGGCGACGTTATGCAGCCAGCTTGAGACCTGGCCACCGTCCTCGCGTTTCACCGCAATGCGATAGCCTTTGCCGTTTGGCTTACGGGTCAGGGAGTACTGGCGGATCTCCTGGTGCGGGAAACCTTCCGGCTTCAGCCACACGCCCACGTACTGGCCGGGCTGATAATCGGCAACCGGCTGACCGTCAACCGGCTCAAGCTCAAAGCTGGTGATAAGCGCGCTGCGCGGCGTTTTCTCTACGATACGGAACGCGCGCGTGCCTTCCCAGCCGCCGTTCTTGCTGGCGTTTTCGCTGTAGATTTGCGCTTCACGGTTGATGAAGACGTTTGCCAGCACGCCGTAGGCTTTACCCCAGGCGTCAAGCACCTCCTGGCCCGGGCTGAACATTTCGTCCAGCGTGGCGAGCAGGTGGCTACCGACGATGTTGTACTGGTCTGGTTTGATCTGGAAGCTGGTGTGCTTCTGCGCGATTTTTTCCACCGCGGGCAGCAGGGCGGGCAGGTTGTCGATGTTGCTGGCATAGGCGGCAATGGCGTTGAACAGCGCTTCACGCTGATCGCCGTTACGCTGGTTGCTCATGTTGAAAATCTCTTTGAGCTCCGGGTTATGCGTAAACATGCGATCGTAAAAATGGGCGGTCAGCTTAGGACCCGTTTCAACGAGCAGTGGAATAGTGGCCTTCACGGTAGCGATGGTTTGGGCGTCGAGCATAGCAGCTTCCTTCTGATGTTACTTTAATGATGTATTTTATATACATCTTATAAAAATAACCCTGCAATGTAAATGGTTCTTTGCATCGTGAAAAATATGCATCACAAACCTGAAAAGAAATCCGTTCAACGCAGCGCACGCTTTATTCCTCAAACCCTTGCGTGGCGCGAAGGAAAACGTTTGCGTAAAATCGTTTGTCAAGACCTGTTATCACAGAACGATTCAGTTATACTGTTGCCCGTTGTCCAACAGGACTGCCTTTTCAGGCCAAAATTTACTTGTTAGCTGAGTCAGGAGATGCGGATGTTAAAGCGTGAAATGAACATTGCCGATTATGATGCCGAACTGTGGCAGGCTATGGAGCAGGAAAAAGTACGTCAGGAAGAGCACATCGAACTGATCGCCTCCGAAAACTACACCAGCCCGCGCGTGATGCAGGCGCAGGGTTCTCAGCTGACCAACAAATATGCTGAAGGTTATCCGGGCAAGCGCTACTACGGCGGTTGCGAATACGTTGATATCGTTGAGCAGCTGGCCATTGACCGTGCGAAAGCACTCTTTGGCGCTGACTACGCTAACGTCCAGCCGCACTCTGGCTCCCAGGCTAACTTCGCTGTATACACCGCGCTGCTGCAGCCGGGCGATACCGTTCTGGGTATGAACCTGGCACAGGGCGGCCACCTGACTCACGGCTCCCCGGTTAACTTCTCCGGCAAACTGTACAACATCATTCCTTACGGTATTGATGAGTCCGGTAAAATTGACTACGAAGACATGGCGAAGCAGGCCAAAGAGCACAAGCCGAAGATGATCATCGGCGGCTTCTCCGCATACTCCGGTATCGTTGACTGGGCTAAAATGCGTGAAATCGCAGACAGCATCGGCGCATACCTGTTTGTTGACATGGCGCACGTTGCCGGTCTGATTGCCGCAGGCGTTTACCCTAACCCGGTTCCACACGCTCACGTTGTGACCACCACCACCCACAAAACCCTGGCAGGCCCGCGCGGCGGCCTGATCCTGGCGAAAGGCGGTGACGAAGAGCTGTACAAGAAACTGAACTCCGCTGTGTTCCCAAGCGCACAGGGCGGCCCGCTGATGCACGTTATTGCTGCGAAAGCGGTAGCGCTGAAGGAAGCGATGGAGCCCGAGTTTAAGGTTTACCAGCAGCAGGTTGCCAAAAACGCCAAAGCGATGGTGGAAGTGTTCCTGAACCGTGGCTACAAGGTGGTATCCGGCGGTACTGAAAACCACCTGTTCCTGCTGGATCTGGTTGATAAGAACCTGACCGGTAAAGAAGCTGACGCCGCCCTCGGCCGCGCCAACATCACCGTGAACAAAAACAGCGTGCCAAACGATCCGAAGAGCCCGTTCGTGACCTCCGGTATCCGTATCGGTTCTCCGGCCGTAACGCGCCGCGGCTTTAAAGAAGCGGAAGTGAAAGAGCTGGCGGGCTGGATGTGCGACGTTCTGGACAACATCAACGACGATGCGGTTATCGAGCGCGTTAAAGGTAAAGTTCTGGATATCTGCGCGCGCTTCCCGGTATACGCGTAATACCTCTGCTTTGCAGAAATAAAAAAGGCCGCATCCGCGGCCTTTTTTTATGGGCTAACGCCGGTCGAGAGAGAGTGCTCCCGGACCCACGATGGCCAGCAGTATAAATGCCCCCGCTATGCTGACGTTTTTATAGAAATTGATCATGTTTGGCACAACCGCATCCCCGGTCATATCCCAGTAATGGTGACCAATAACCGCCGTGCCCAGCGTGTAGAACACAAACAGTACGGCGAGTGGGCGGGTAAAGAAGCCCAGCACAATCAGGAACGCGGCAGGAACCTCCATCACAACGGCAATAATGGCCGCCAGCGTGGGCATGGGGGCGCCAAGCGAGGCCATATACTGTACGGTGCCGCTAAAGCCCGTCAGCTTTGGATAACCGAAAATAATAAACAGAACGACGATGGCAATACGGGCAATCAAAAGCAGGAGAGAACGGGAGGAGCCGAAATCGAAATAACGTAAGCTGTTCATGGTAAACAACCTCTTCAGGCGATGTACTTTAAACGTAATACAGATTTACCGCTCCCGCCATACGCCGTCCGGCTAGCGATGATGTTAATTTTTCGTTAATTTATAGCGCGCTAACGGCTTGCTAAAGCGCCGGATAAACGCGAGACTATCGCCTCCATTTCGGGAGGGATTCATGGTCTTGCATTCCACGCGCTGGCTGGCGCTCAGCTATTTCACCTATTTCTTTAGCTACGGTATTTTTCTGCCTTTCTGGAGCGTCTGGCTCAAAGGAATCGGCCTTACGCCAGAAACTATCGGCATCCTGCTGGGCGCGGGGCTGGTGGCACGTTTCCTCGGTAGCCTGCTGATTGCGCCTCGCGTCAGCGATCCCTCTCTGTTGATTAAAGCCGTGCGTATTCTGGCCCTGCTGACGCTGGTCTTTGCGGCGTGTTTCTGGGTCAGCCACCAGTTTGCCTGGCTGATGGTGGTGATGGTTGGCTTTAACCTGTTCTTCTCCCCGCTGGTTCCCCTGACGGATGCGCTGGCGAACACCTGGCAAAAGCAGATCACTATGGACTATGGCCGCGTGCGCCTGTGGGGATCGATTGCCTTTGTTATCGGCTCTGCGCTGGTGGGCAAGCTGGTCAGCCTCTACGATTACCGCGCGATCCTGGCATTGCTGAGCATCGGGATCGCCTCCATGCTGCTGGGGATGCTGCTGCGCCCGTCGGTGATGCCGCAAGGGGAAAGCCGCCATCGGGACAGCGCGGGCTGGCCCGCCTGGCGAAGCCTGGTTGCGCAAAGCTGGCGTTTTCTGGCCTGCGTCTGCCTGCTTCAGGGAGCGCACGCGGCGTATTACGGCTTCAGCGCCATCTACTGGCAGGGCGCGGGGTATTCCGCTTCCGCCGTCGGCTATTTATGGTCCCTTGGCGTAGTGGCCGAAGTGATTATCTTTGCGCTCAGCAAAAAACTGTTCAGCCGTTTCGGGGCGCGGGATCTGCTGCTGCTTTCCGCCGTATGCGGCGTGGCGCGCTGGGGCATTATGGGCTGGACGACAGAATTACCGTGGCTGATTGTGGCGCAGATCCTGCACTGCGGCACCTTCACCGTGTGCCACCTGGCGGCGATGCGCTATATTGCCGCGCGAGAGGGCGGGGACGTCATCCGGTTGCAGGCTGTTTATTCAGCGGTGGCGATGGGCGGCAGCATTGCGATAATGACCGTTTTTGCTGGTTTCCTCTATCAGCATCTCGGCCACGGCGTGTTCTGGGTGATGGCGCTGGTCGCTTTACCGGCGATCGTCATCCGCCCAAAAGTAACTGCTCGTAGTTAATTACGATTCAAGCATAACCCGAATATGTTCCTGCTGCTGCGCGTTCAGGGTCTCAACGGCATGAATGAGCGGCGGCGAGAACAGCGGCAGCGCGGTTGGGTAAGGCGTAATGACCAGCGCCGCCTCGCGGGGCGCGCCCTCTTTCCTGAAGGCCTCCAGGCTGAGATAGCGAATATTGAGCGGCAGCAGCGTTAACTCGCGCAGCTGCTGTTCAATCACCTCCTCACAGGATTTATCCTCCCCGGTTAATAACACCACCTGTTTTTCGTGCAGATCGGTCTCCTGCATCAGCCAGGCACCAAAAATTACCGCCACGAGCGCCATCTCTTCATCGGAGAATTGCAGCTCAAACTCGGCTTCCAGCTCGGCCAGCGCCGCTTTGGTGGTGCGAAGTAGCCGGGGATAAAGGCGGTGAACCTCTTCCGGAAGGCTGTTGTCGATGCCAATTTCAAATAAGGAACGATCCAGCGCCTGGGCCAGATGGATGTAAAGCTGATCGGTCAGCCCTTGCTCATCGCTGAACTTCATGCCGGTTTGCGAGCGAAAACGGGCCACCATGCGCACAATGGCGCGGCGCAAACGCTGGTCCTGCTGGTGCTTGTCAAGCACCGGATCCGGCGTGCGCAGCATCATAAACAGCAGCGCCAGGAACAGCTGTTCTTCGCTGTGCGTGCCCTGGGGAACGCGCCGCTTCCAGTGGCGGACAATGTCCTGCGCCGTAAAATACTCCCCTCTGGACTGCGTCCAGCTGCGCTGAGCGGGGGAGAACTGCGGCGTATTGCCCAGATGATGCTGAATCAGACAGTATTGCAGGTAGAGCTGTAAAAACTGCACGTCCCGGGGCTCAAACTGACGCTGCAGCTTGCGCGAACAAAAGCTGATAAGCGCCCGAAGATTCGCATCGTCATAAAGCGGGCGGGAAACGCCGTGCTGTTTAAGCGCGGTTTTTAAGGCCGGGGTAAACTGTTGTGAAACAAAATGCGGACACAGCCGGAGCGCCCTGCGCAGCCAGTGCAGCAGGCACAAGCGCTGGTTCAGGGCGGTACCCTCTATTCGGTAGCAGCCATCGAGGTGCGTGACGATATCAAGCCGATGATAGCGCTGGATTTCATCGCGCGTCTCGGCTATATCTTGCCGTGCCACGACGTCATCCACGCCGTTGGCAGCGATTATGCTCTGTGCGGTGACGGCAGCGTCGGGCAGGTAAAGCATCAAAAGCACCTGGCAGCGGCGCTGCGAACTGGAAAGCACAGATGGAATTTCAAGCGTCGGCATCATCTGTCGGGTATCCAGTGTGAATGTTTGATAAGAATAGCTAAAGGATGGGCGCTGAAAAGCGCACCGGCGGGCCTTTCACTCAGGATTGCGGGCGAACATCACAGAATTTTTGACGTGAGGAATTGATGCAAATAGTTAAACAAAGCGCGGTAGCGTTATTTTTGGCGGTTTTCACTTTCACCGCCAGCGCGCACCCTCACAGCTTTATCAGCCTGAAAACGGAGCTGGTAACGGACGGAACGCAGCTCAGCGGCCTTAAAATGCGCTGGACGATGGATGAAATGACCTCCGCCGATCTGCTCTACGATGCCGGAAACGCAAAGCCCGGCGATGAGATCTGGAAAAAACTGGCGGCGGAAGTGATGGCCAACGTGCTCGGCCAACACTACTTCACCGAGTTCTGGCACAACGGGCAAAAGGTCAAATTTCTTAACCGCCCCACGGAGTACGGCATGACCCGCGACGGCCATCAGGCGGTGCTGACGTTTATCCTTCCGCTGGCGCACCCGCAGCCGCTGGCAGGGCAGAAGTACACCTTCTCCACCTTCGATCCCACGTACTACGTCGACATGAGCTACGCCGGGGACAGCGACGTTCAGCTACCGGCGGCACTGCAAAAGAACTGCAAAATCACCCTGCGCACGCCGACGCCCAGCGAAGAAACGCTGAATTTTGCCGTTTCCCTCGATAAAGAAGATGCTCCCCCTGAGGATATGGAGTTAGGTAAACAGTTTGCGCAGGAGGTGACGTTGCAATGTCAGTGATAGCTTCCCCCGTCAGAACATCACGCCGCTGGCTTCAGCTTTGGCCGCTGGCGCTCTTTTTGCTGTTAGCCGCGGGCGGCGCGCTCTGGCTATGGCAGGCCTGGCCGCAGGTGATGATGAAAAGCATCCTCTGGCAGCGCGAGGTTAACCAGCAGATGAGCGGGCTGCTTAAGGCGGTGGCGGAAAACCCGACCAAAGCGGGCGGCTCCCTGCTGGCGTTCAGCTTTATCTATGGCGTGCTGCACGCGCTGGGGCCGGGGCACGGCAAAATCGTTATCACCACCTGGCTTGCCACTCACCCGTCTAAGCTGAAATCGAGCATTGGCCTCACGCTGGCCTCTTCGCTGCTTCAGGGCGGCGTGGCGATTGCGCTGGTGGCGGTTGTGCTTTTGCTGCTACAGCTACCTGCCCGACAGCTGCACATGAGCAGCTTCTGGCTGGAGAAGGGCAGTTACGCGCTGGTGGGCGTGCTCGGGCTGCTCCTCTGCTGGCGGGCGTTGAAAAAGCTGCGCGCGCTGCTGCAAAAGCCGAAATTTAAAGCCTTTACGCCGCATCACGTTCACGATGACAGCTGCGGTTGCGGGCATCAGCATCTGCCAACGCAGGAACAGTTGCAGAGCGGTGACGACTGGCGCGCGCGCCTGGCTATCGTGCTCTCTATGGGGATGCGCCCGTGCTCGGGGGCAATCGTGGTGCTGCTGTTCAGCAAGGTGATTGGCGTATTCGGCTGGGGCATGCTCTCGGCGCTGGCGATGGCGGCAGGAACGTCCGTCACCATTTCGTCTTTGGCTTTGCTGGTGCACAGCTTCCGTCAGCTGGCGGTAAAACTCAGCGGCAGCAAAACGCCGGTGCTGTGGCGACAGATAGGGTGGGCAACGCTTGCGCTGGCGGGGGGCGTGATTCTGCTGGGAGCGGCGGTGACGATGTGGATGAGCGCGGTGCCGTTTAACACCCTCTCCCCGTTTGGGAGAGGGCTGGGGTGAGGGACTAGCGCTTCAGCGCGTCGCTCAGTTCGTCACGCATGTTGGCCAGCATGGCTTTAACAACGCGTGGGTTACCTGCAACGATGTTGCCGGTGGTCATGTAGTTGTGGCCGCCGGTAAAGTCGCACACGATGGCGCCCGCTTCACGCGCGATCAGCTCGCCCGCCGCAAAGTCCCACGGCTTCAGCGACAGCTCGAAGTAACCGTCAACGCGACCGGTCGCAACGTAGGCCAGATCCAGTGCAGCAGAGCCGGTGCGGCGGAAGTCCGCGCATTCGGTGAACAGTTTGCCCAGGATATTCATATAGGTGGTCGCGTGCTGTTTCGCCTTGAACGGGAAGCCGGTCGCCAGAATGGTGCCGTCCAGATCGCGCGCGTTGCTGCAGCGCAGACGGTAGCCGTTCAGCTGAGCGCCCTGACCGCGGGTAGCGGTGAACAGTTCGTTACGCATTGGATCGTACACAACGGCGACTTCAGTACGGCCTTTGATGCGTACGGCAATAGATACGGAGAAGTGCGGCAGGCGTTTAACGAAGTTGGTGGTGCCATCCAGCGGATCGATAACCCATTGAACATCCTGATCGGTACCTTCATGTTCACCGCTTTCTTCGGTGATGATGGTGTGCTGCGGGTAAGATTTGCGGATCGTTTCGATAATAATCGCTTCTGCGGCTTTATCGACGTTAGTCACGAAATCATTGCTGCCTTTCTGGCTGGTTTCTACGGAGTCTGGGGTTTCGTAGTGTTTGGCAATTACATTACCCGCCTTGCGCGCTGCGCGCACGGCGATGGTCAGCATCGGATGCATCGGTCTCTCTCACTGGATGTTAAAGAACAGGAAAATCGGCGCAGAGTATAGCAGCGGGATCGGATTATGTCTCTCGTTTATGATAATATGCCTGAATATTCTTCAGACACTGAATCCAGACATCTAAAAATTATGCTGCAAAACATTCGAATCGTGCTGGTCGAAACATCGCACACCGGCAACATGGGCTCCGTGGCCCGCGCTATGAAAACCATGGGCTTAACAAACCTGTGGCTGGTTAATCCTCTGGTGAAACCAGACTCTCAGGCTATTGCTCTGGCGGCCGGTGCCAGCGACGTGATCGGCAATGCGCAAATCGTGGACACCCTGGATGAAGCCCTGGCCGGTTGCAGCCTGGTGGTGGGCACCAGCGCGCGCTCCCGCACGCTGCCGTGGCCGATGCTGGATCCGCGCGAATGCGGCCTGAAAAGCGTCTCAGAGGCCGAACAGGCGCCGGTGGCGCTGGTGTTTGGTCGCGAGCGCGTTGGCCTGACCAATGACGAACTACAGAAGTGCCACTACCACGTCGCAATTGCCGCGAACCCGGAATACAGTTCGCTGAACCTGGCGATGGCGGTACAGGTCATTGCCTACGAAGTGCGTATGGCGTGGCTGGCGACGCAGGAAAAACCGGTAGAACCAAGAGAAGAGACGGCCTACCCGCTGGTGGACGACCTTGAGCGCTTCTACGGCCACCTGGAGCAGACGCTTCTCTCAACCGGCTTTATCCGTGAAGGTCATCCGGGCCAGGTCATGAACAAGCTGCGCCGAATGTTCACCCGCGCCCGCCCGGAAAGCCAGGAGCTGAATATCCTGCGCGGGATCCTGGCGTCGATTGAGCAGAAGCATAAAGAGTAGTGCAGCGTGTTTTCTCCCTCTCCCTGTGGTAGAGGGCCGGGGTGAGGGCATCAGGCCGCACCTTTGTTATGAAGGCACAGAAGGTTAAATACCTGACTAAAACAGTCAAGTAAATAGTTGACCAATTTAGTCAGGAATGTCAGACTTGGCCCTGCTATGCAATACCCCCATTTTACAATAAAAAACCCCGGGCAGGGGCGAGTTTGAGGTTAAGTAAGACATGAGACTGACATCTAAAGGGCGTTATGCCGTGACCGCGATGCTGGACGTTGCGCTCAACTCCGAAGCGGGCCCGGTTCCGTTGGCTGATATTTCTGAACGACAGGGGATCTCCCTCTCTTACCTGGAACAGCTGTTCTCCAGACTGCGTAAAAATGGACTGGTGTCCAGCGTTCGTGGCCCGGGCGGCGGTTATCTGCTGGGTAAAGACGCGGGCAGTATTGCGGTTGGCGAAGTCATTAGCGCGGTTGACGAATCCGTTGACGCGACCCGTTGCCAGGGTAAAGGCGGCTGCCAGGGCGGCGATAAATGCCTGACCCACGCGCTGTGGCGCGATCTGAGCGACCGTCTGACCGGCTTCCTGAACAACATCACCCTGGGTGAGCTGGTAAATAATCAGGAAGTTCTGGACGTCTCTGGTCGTCAGCACAGTCAGGATTCACAACGCAGCACCCGCTCGCAGGACGCCATCGACGTTAAGCTGCGCGCGTAACTAAAAAGATAAGTATTCTGAATCAGGCCGGGGTGGTCACACCCCGCGTACTCGGTCGTACATCCAGCCGGTTGCCTGATTCCTTGCATTGAAGCGATGTACGGAGTTTATAGAGCAATGAAATTACCGATTTATCTCGACTACTCCGCAACCACGCCGGTGGACCCGCGTGTTGCCGAGAAAATGATGCAGTGTCTGACCCTGGACGGAAACTTTGGTAACCCAGCTTCCCGTTCACACCGTTTTGGCTGGCATGCTGAAGAGGCGGTTGATATCGCCCGTAATCAGATTGCTGACCTGGTAGGCGCCGACCCGCGTGAAATTGTTTTCACCTCCGGTGCGACCGAATCCGACAACCTGGCGATTAAAGGTGCAGCCAACTTTTATCAGAAAAAAGGCAAGCACATCATCACCAGCAAAACCGAACACAAAGCCGTGCTGGACACCTGCCGTCAGCTGGAGCGTGAAGGGTTCGAAGTGACTTACCTGGCGCCACAGAGCAACGGTATTATTGACCTGAAAGAACTCGAAGCGGCGATGCGTGATGACACCATTCTGGTTTCCATCATGCACGTTAACAACGAAATCGGCGTGGTACAGGACATTGCGACCGTCGGCGAAATGTGCCGCGCCCGCGGTATCATCTACCACGTGGACGCGACTCAGAGCGTGGGCAAACTGCCAATCGACCTGAGCCAGCTGAAGGTGGATCTCATGTCCTTCTCCGGCCACAAAATCTATGGCCCGAAAGGCATCGGCGCGCTGTACGTTCGTCGTAAGCCGCGTATCCGCATCGAAGCACAGATGCACGGCGGCGGTCACGAGCGCGGCATGCGTTCCGGTACGCTGCCTGTTCACCAGATCGTGGGCATGGGCGAAGCGTATCGCATTGCGAAAGAAGAGATGGAAACCGAGATGGCACGCCTGCGCACGCTGCGTAACCGTCTGTGGGACGGCGTGAAGGATATGGAAGAAGTCTATCTGAACGGCGATCTCGAGCAGGGCGCACCAAACATTCTCAACGTCAGCTTCAACTATGTTGAAGGCGAATCGCTGATCATGGCGCTGAAGGACCTGGCCGTTTCTTCCGGTTCTGCCTGTACGTCCGCAAGCCTGGAGCCATCCTACGTGCTGCGCGCGCTGGGTATGACTGACGAGCTGGCACACAGCTCCATCCGTTTCTCTTTAGGTCGTTTCACTACCGAAGAAGAGATTGACTACACCATCAAGCTGGTTCGTAACTCCATCGGCCGTCTGCGCGACCTTTCTCCGCTGTGGGAAATGTTCAAGCAGGGCGTGGATCTGAACAGCATTGAATGGTCACATCACTAATCGGTACATAAGGAGAATTCAATCATGGCATACAGCGAAAAAGTTATCGATCATTACGAGAACCCGCGCAACGTTGGCTCTTTTGACAACAGCGACGAATCTGTCGGTAGCGGTATGGTTGGCGCACCGGCGTGTGGCGACGTGATGAAGTTGCAGATTAAAGTCAACAATGAAGGTATCATTGAAGACGCGCGCTTCAAGACCTACGGCTGCGGTTCCGCTATCGCCTCCAGCTCCCTGGTCACCGAATGGGTGAAGGGCAAGTCTCTGGACGAAGCACAGGCAATCAAGAACACGGATATTGCTGAAGAACTCGAACTGCCGCCGGTGAAAATTCACTGTTCTATCCTGGCAGAAGACGCGATCAAAGCCGCCATTGCGGATTACAAAAGCAAACGTGAAGCAAAATAATTGAGGTTTGAGTATGTCGATTACCCTTAGCGACAGCGCTGCCGCGCGAGTAAGCTCTTTTCTGGCGAACCGTGGTAAAGGCTTTGGCCTGCGACTGGGCGTACGTACCTCCGGCTGTTCTGGTATGGCTTACGTACTGGAGTTTGTTGACGAGCCGGCGTCTGATGACACCGTGTTTGAAGACAAGGGCGTGAAGGTGGTGGTCGATGGCAAAAGCCTGCAATTCCTCAACGGCACTCAGCTGGACTTCGTAAAGGAAGGCCTGAACGAAGGGTTCAAATTCACGAACCCGAACGTTAAAGACGAGTGTGGTTGCGGCGAAAGCTTCCACGTTTAACCGCGCGTCATCCGAAACCCCACCGTGGCTTTGCTGCGCGTGGGGTTTGTTCTAACAGGCTACCCCTGAGATTGTTATGGATTACTTCACTCTCTTCGGACTACCCGCTCAATACCCGATCGATCTGCAGGCGCTGACGGTCCGTTTTCAGGATCTGCAGCGTCAGTACCATCCGGATAAATTCGCCAGCGGGACGCAGGCAGAGCAGCTGGCCGCGGTGTCGCACTCCGCGACCATCAACCAGGCCTGGCAGACGCTGCGCCATCCGCTGGCGCGTGCCGAATATCTGCTCTCACTCCACGGTTTTGATCTGGCGAGCGAACAGCATACCGTGCGCGATACCGCGTTTCTGATGGAACAGTTGGAGCTTCGCGAAGAGCTGGATGAGATTGAACAGGCCAAAGACGAGGCGCGTCTGGAAAGCTTCATCGCGCGCGTGAAGGGCATGTTTGATACCCGCCATCAGCAGATGGTGGAGCAACTGAACAACGAGACCTGGGACGTGGCGGCAGACACTGTGCGCAAACTCCGTTTTCTCGATAAACTGCGAAGCAGTGCTGAACAACTCGAAGAAAAGCTGCTCGATTTTTAATTTCGGAAGCAATTATGGCCTTATTACAAATTAGTGAGCCCGGTTTAAGTGCCGCACCGCACCAGCGTCGTCTGGCGGTAGGTATCGATCTTGGCACCACCAATTCCCTCGTGGCGACCGTGCGCAGCGGCCAGGCGGAAACGCTGGCTGACGAGCAGGGCCGCCATCTGCTGCCTTCCGTGGTCCACTACCAGCAGCAGGGTCACGCGGTTGGGTTTGATGCCCGCGCTAACGCCTCTCGCGATCCGGCGAACACCATCAGCTCTGTTAAGCGCATGATGGGCCGCTCGCTGGCCGATATCCAGACCCGTTACCCGCATCTGCCGTATCAGCTGCAGGCCAGTGAAAACGGCCTGCCGATGATTGCCACGGCTGCCGGTCTGCTGAACCCGATTCGCGTTTCCGCGGATATTCTCAAGGCGCTGGCGGCGCGCGCTACGGCGACGCTCGGCGGCGATCTGGACGGGGTTGTGATCACCGTTCCGGCCTATTTTGACGACGCACAGCGTCAGGGCACCAAAGACGCCGCGCGTCTGGCGGGCCTGCACGTGCTGCGCCTGCTGAACGAACCGACGGCGGCGGCGATTGCCTACGGCCTCGACTCCGGTCAGGAAGGGGTGATTGCAGTTTACGACCTCGGCGGCGGCACCTTTGATATCTCCATTCTGCGCCTGAGCCGCGGCGTGTTCGAAGTTCTGGCGACCGGCGGGGACTCCGCGCTTGGCGGCGATGACTTCGACCATCTGCTGGCCGATTACATCCGCGAGCAGGCGGGCATCAGCGATCGCAGCGATGCGCGCGTACAGCGTGAGCTGCTGGACGCTGCCGTTGAGGCAAAAATCGCGCTGAGCGATGCGCAGTCCGTCAGCATTAACGTCGCGGGCTGGCAGGGTGACATCACCCGCGCCCGGTTCGATGAACTTATTGCCCCGCTGGTGAAACGCACGCTGATGGCCTGCCGTCGCGCATTGAAGGATGCGGGCGTTGAAGCCAGCGAGGTGCTGGAAGTGGTCATGGTGGGTGGCTCAACGCGCGTGCCGCTGGTGCGTGAACGCGTGGGCGAATTCTTTGGCCGCACGCCGCTGACCTCCATCGACCCGGATAAAGTCGTTGCCGTTGGCGCGGCCATCCAGGCCGATATTCTGGTGGGCAACAAGCCGGACAGCGAAATGCTGCTGCTGGACGTCATCCCGCTGTCGCTTGGTTTAGAAACCATGGGCGGCCTGGTGGAGAAGGTTATCCCGCGCAACACGACCATTCCGGTGGCGCGCGCGCAGGAGTTCACCACCTTCAAAGACGGCCAGACCGCGATGTCCATTCACGTGATGCAGGGCGAACGCGAACTGGTGCAGGACTGCCGTTCTCTGGCGCGCTTTGCGCTGCGCGGTATTCCGGCACTGCCCGCGGGCGGGGCGCATATTCGCGTCACCTTCCAGGTGGATGCGGACGGTCTGCTGAGCGTGACGGCGATGGAAAAATCCACCGGCGTCGAATCGTCCATTCAGGTGAAGCCGTCCTACGGCCTGACCGATGGCGAAATCGCCTCCATGATTCAGGACTCAATGAGCTACGCCGAGCAGGATGTGAAGGCGCGTATGCTGGCCGAACAAAAAGTTGAAGCCGCACGCGTGCTGGAAAGCCTGAACGGCGCGCTCGCTGCCGATGCCGCGCTGTTAAGCGCCGCCGAGCGCCAGGTGATTGACGAGGCTGCCGCGCGCTTAAGCGCAGTAGCAGAAGGCAATGATGCTGACGCAATAGAAGAAGCCATTAAAAACGTTGATAAACAAACCCAGGACTTCGCTGCTCGCCGCATGGACAAATCTGTCCGCGTCGCGCTGAAAGGCCAGTCCGTGGACGAGGTTTAATATGCCAAAGATTGTTATTTTGCCTCATGCGGACCTCTGTCCGGATGGCGCTGTTCTGGAAGCGAAGACCGGTGAAACCATTCTCGACGTTGCCCTGCGTAACGGTATCGAAGTGGAACACGCCTGTGAAAAATCCTGTGCCTGCACAACGTGCCACTGCATCGTGCGTGAAGGTTTCGACTCTCTCGCCGAGAGCACCGAAGATGAAGACGACATGCTGGATAAAGCATGGGGTCTGGAGCCGGACAGCCGCTTAAGCTGCCAGGCCGCGGTAACCGATGAAGATCTGGTCGTGGAGTTCCCACGCTATACTATCAACCACGCACGCGAGCATTGATATGGGACTGAAGTGGACCGACAGCCGCGAGATCGGCGAAGCGCTGTACGACGCGAACCCGGATCTCGATCCGAAGACCGTGCGATTCACCGATATGCATCAGTGGATCTGCGATCTGGAAGATTTTGACGACGATCCAAACGCATCCAATGAAAAAATTCTGGAGGCGATTCTGTTAGTCTGGTTAGATGAAGCAGAGTAAATCACTTAACGGGCTGCCTTCTGGCGGCCCGTTTGCTAATAAGGATAAATAAAATGACCGAAGCGATGAAGATTACGCTCACCACGCAGCCAGCCGACGCGCGCTGGGGCGAGAAAGCCACCTGGAGCATCAATAACGACGGTATTACCCTGCACCTTACCGGCAAAGATGATTTAGGGCTGATCCAGCGCGCCGCGCGTAAAATTGACGGCCTGGGCATTAAGCATGTGTCTCTGGAAGGTGAAGGCTGGGACACCGACCGCAGCTGGGCGTTCTGGGCCGGTTACAAAGGCCCGAAAGGGACCCGCAAAGTTGAGTGGGCCAGCCTCGACGAAGCCGGGCAGAAAGAGCTTGAAAGCCGCCTGCAAATCATCGACTGGGTGCGCGATACCATCAACGCCCCGGCGGAAGAGTTAGGCCCGGAGCAGCTGGCACAGCGCGCCGTTGACCTGCTGTCCGGCGTGGCGGGGGACAGCATGTCCTACCGCATCACCAAAGGTGAAGATCTGCGCGAGCAGAACTATATGGGCATCCACACCGTGGGCCGCGGTTCTGAGCGTCCTCCTGTGCTGCTGGCGCTGGACTACAACCCAACCGGCGATAAAGCCGCGCCGGTATTTGCGTGCCTGGTCGGTAAAGGCATCACCTTCGACACCGGCGGCTACAGCCTGAAGCAGAGCGCGTTCATGGACTCCATGAAGTCCGACATGGGCGGCGCGGCGACCATTACCGGCGCGCTGGCGTTCGCCATCACCCGCGGTCTTAAAAAGCGCGTGAAGCTGTACCTGTGCTGCGCGGACAACATGGTAAGCGGTAACGCCTTCAAGCTGGGCGACATCATTCGCTACCGCAACGGTAAAAACGTCGAAGTGATGAACACCGACGCCGAAGGCCGCCTGGTTCTGGCCGATGGCCTGATCGACGCGTCAGCCCAGAAGCCGGAGCTCATTATCGACATGGCAACCCTGACCGGTGCGGCGAAGACTGCCCTGGGTAACGACTACCATGCGCTGTTCAGCTTCGACGACAGGCTGGCCGCGCGCCTGCTGGCAAGCGCCACGGCGGAAAACGAGCCGTTCTGGCGCCTGCCGCTGGCCGAGTTCCACCGCAGCCAGCTGCCGTCTAACTTTGCCGAGCTGAACAACACCGCAAGCGCGGCGTACCCGGCGGGGGCAAGCACCGCAGCAGGCTTCCTGTCCCACTTCGTCGAGAACTATCAGGAAGGCTGGCTGCACATCGACTGCTCCGCAACGTACCGTAAGGCGGCGGTTGAGCAGTGGTCCGCGGGCGCGACCGGTCTGGGCGTGCGTACCGTGGCGAACCTGCTGACGGCTGAGTAATTATTGGCCCCTCACCCCGGCCCTCTCCCCACAGGGGAGAGGGGGTTCAAATTCCCTCTCCCCTGTGGGGAGAGGGTTAGGGTGAGGGGAAATGCATTATCTGGAACTGTTATGTCCGAAACCAAAAATGAATTAGAAACTCTGCTGGAGCAGGCGGCTACCGAGCCCGCCCACCGTCCGGCATTTTTCCGCACGCTGCTGGAATCCACCGTCTGGGTGCCGGGCACGGCGGCGGAAGGCGAGCAGGTTGTCGAAGACAGCGCGCTGGATCTGCTCCACTGGGAGAAGGACGACGGCACTTCGGTGATCCCGTTCTTTACCTCGCTGGAAGCGTTACAGGAAGCGGTCGAAGAGGAACAGGCGTTCGTGGTGATGCCGGTGCGCACGCTGTTCGAAATGACGCTGGGGCAGACGCTGTTCCTTAACGCGAAGCTGCCGACAGGAAAAGAGTTCACCCCGCGCGAAATCAGCCATCTGATTGGCGAAGAGGGTAACCCGCTCAGCACCCAGGAGGTGCTGGAAGGGGGCGAAACGCTGCTGCTCTCTGAAGTGGCCGAACCGCCCGCGCAGATGATTGATTCCCTGACCACGCTGTTTAAAACCATCAAGCCGGTAAAGCGCGCGTTTCTCTGCTCCATCAAAGAGCAGGCTGACGAACAGCCGGTGCTGCTGATTGGTATTGAAGCGGACGGGGATATCGACGACATCATTCAGGCGGCGGGAAGCGTTGCTACCGACACGCTGCCTGGCGATGAGCCCATTGATATCTGTCAGGTCAAGAAAGGGGAGAAGGGCATCAGCCACTTTATTACCGAGCACATTACCCCGTTCTACGAGCGTCGCTGGGGCGGCTTCCTGCGCGATCTCAAAACCAACCGCATTATCTGATTACAGCGGGGTGAGTTTCACCCCGTTGCTTCCAGCAGCAGTAAATCCATCAGCAGGACCAGATTCGACTCAAACGACGTCACGCCTGCGGCTTCGGCAGCGAAGTGTACCGCCTCGTCATACAGCGCGAAATGCAGATCCGCCATGCCCGCCAGCGTATTGGCGGAGGCACGGGTAAAGGCGACGACCGTCATACCCACGTTTTTGGCGATCCGCGCTTTATCCAGCACCTGCTCCGTTTCACCGCTGCGGGAGACGGCAATAAATACCTGATAGCGTGCGGCGTTGCTGAGGAAAATATTCCGGCTGTCCCCCGGCCCGGAGATAAACGCCGTTTTACCCAGCACCTGCAGCTTCTTGGTCAGGTACTCGGCAAAAAGATAGGAAAACCCGGCGCCGTAGAGAAAAAAGCTCTCTTTCTGGCGCAGCAGGCTGGAAAATTGCTGGCGTTTGTTCTGCGTAACCCACTGAAAGGTTTGCTGATAGTTGGCGATAAACTGATTAAAAAGCGTCGGTAATTCAGCATGCTGCTCGGGCTGCTCGGGCTGCACGGCGATATGCGGCGTGTCTGTAAGCAGCTGCTTGCAGTGCCAGATAAACTCGCTGAAGCCGCTGAATCCCAGCTTCTGGCACAGCCGCATAATGGTCGCGGTGGAGACAAACGTCGCCTGCGCCAGCTCGCGCACCGTGATGTTGCCCACCAGCAGCGGATGCTCCGTGAGGTGGGCGAGAACGCGATACTCCGCGCGGGTCAGGGACGCCCCGCGCGTTAACAGCGTGGCCAGGCGGTTATCCATTATTTCGCCGGTTCAACCGGCAGATCGTCTCGCGCACCCCATTCGCTCCAGGCGCCGTCGTACAGCGTGACGTCATTCACGCCCAGAGTCGCCAGCGCAAGGATCGCCACGCAGGCCGTCACGCCGGAACCGCAGCTGGCGATGATCGGACGATGCAAATCAACACCCGCACGGTCAAAAATTGCCTTTAGCTCGTCGGTGGTTTTCAGCTCCCCCTCGAACACCAGATCGCCCCACGGCACGTTCAGCGCGCCCGGAATATGTCCACGCTTCAGGCCCGGACGCGGTTCATCCGCTTCGGCGTTAAAACGTGGCGCAGGGCGGGCGTCGACGATTTGCGCTGTTCTTTCGTGGCTAACAACCAGAACGTCAGTCAGTCGCTTCACCACGTGCGCGTCAAACGTCGCGTCGAAATCGCCTTCCGGCAGCGTCACGTCACCCTGCTGGAGCGGCAGCGCATCGCGCTTCCAGCCCGCAAGGCCGCCTGCCAGAATCGAAACGTTTTCCACGCCGAAAGTTTTCAGCATCCACCACGCGCGCGGTGCCGAGAAGAGGTTACCTTCATCGTAAACAACAAGGTGTTTATCTTTGCTGACGCCAAGTTCGCGCATCGCGACGGAAAACGCTTCCGGGCGTGGCAACATGTGCGGCAGGGGAGAGGTGTGATCGGAAAGGGCTTCGATATCAAAAAATACCGCGCCGGGCAGATGTCCGGCACGGTATTCACCGGGAACGTCACGATGCTCCTGGCCCGGAGGAGCCATGCGCGCGTCAATAATCTGGACTTCCGGATCGTCGCCGTGCTCAATCAGCCAGTCGGCGGCGACAAAATATGAGGTGGACATGGGTTGCCTCCATTCTTTTCCGTAAAAAAGGATTGTCGGTGTTTTTTCTGACACCGACAAGCAAACCGCGTTCAACTCGCGAGCAAGCCCCTATTTTTTCACCGTTTCGCCGTCCTGCCAGGCTTTTTGCAGCGCAGGCCAGTAGTCGCGGTTGGCTTCAATCATGTCATCCAGAATCGCTTTCGCGTGCGCCATGGTCGGCACGGTACGGTTCAGGGTGAACGCCTGCAGCGCTTTCTCATAGCTGCCTTCGATGGTTGCCTCCACCAGCAGCTGTTCAGAAGCGAGCTGCTGTTGCAGGAGTGTCTGATGGAACAGCGGCACCTGGCCCACGCGGACGGGCTCCGGTCCTTCGGAGGTGATATAGGCGGGCACTTCCACTACCGCGTCGTACGGCAGATTGGTTATCGCGCCGCGGTTTTCCACCATTACCAGATGGCGGCTCCGCAGGTTAAAGGCCAGCGAGCAGGCGACATCGACGATAAACTCACCGTGGACGCCTACGTGGAAGGCATCCGGTAAAATCCCGGTGCGCTTGTACTCTTCCGCGGCGGCGAAAAGTTTTTTCTCACGCCCGTTCATCACTTCGTTAGCGCGGGTGTACTCCGGATCCTGATGTTCCACAATCTGGTTCGGCATCAGGTAGTACTGCAAATACGGGTTCGGCAGGTACTCCGGGAAGTTATCCATAATCGGCTTGATGTTGCGCCAGGTTTTCACCCACGACGGATCAGAATGCTGCGGATCCGTTTTGGCGGCATCTTCCGTCAGCAGGCCAAACTTCGCGATATGCTTACGCAGCTCCGGCAGCCTGTCTACGCCGTCCACCAGCACGCGGGTAAACCAGCCGAAGTGATTCAGACCAAAGTAGTCCACCTCCAGCTTGCGGCGATCCACGCCCAGAATGGCGCCCATATTACGCATCGCGGCAACCGGCATATCGCAGATGTTCAGCACGCGCGCATTCGGGCGCAGACGACGTACGCCTTCAGCGACGATAGCCGCCGGGTTGGAGTAGTTAACGATCCACGCTTTCTCATGCGCGTAGCGATCCACCAGATCGATAAGCTCCACCATCGGCAGGATCGTACGCAGCCCGTACGCCAGCCCGCCGGGGCCGCAGGTTTCCTGGCCAACCACGCCGTGACGCAGCGGGATCTTCTCATCCTGCTCGCGCATCCTGTACTGACCAACGCGCATCTGGGCAAACACAAAATGCGCGCCGCTGAAGGCCACTTCCGGGTCGCTGGTGACGGTGAATTTGATGCTCTGGCTGTGGTCGCGAATAACCTTTTCCACCACCGGCGCAATAGTGTCCTGACGCGCCTCGTCGATGTCATAAAGGCGAATCTCCGCCAGCAGGAAATCCTGCAGGCGCACCATCAGGCTTTTCACAATACCCGGCGTATAGGTGCTGCCGCCGCCGGCAATGGACAGAATGAATGGGGGTGTAAACATCTTTAGCTCCTTTCAGAGAAACGTCTCAACGGCTTCTCGCATTTTTTTGACATGCAGCCCGTAGACCACCTGAACGTTGTTGCCTTGTTTGATAACCCCTTTCGCGCCGGTCGCTTTCAGGCGCGGTTCGTCGATGATGGCGACGTCCTTCACCGTGACGCGTAAGCGGGTGTAGCAGTTATCCACGACTTCAATATTTTCCCGGCCGCCCAGGCCCACCACGATGGATTCGCCCAGCCCGTCGTTATTCCCCTTCGCCTGGAACTCCTGCTTGCTGTAAAGGCGCGTCTCCTGCTCCTCATCTTCACGGCCCGGCGTTTTCATGCTGAAGCGCAGGATCAGGAAGCGGAACACCACGAAGTAAAGGGCGAACATAATCAGTCCGACCACGATGTACATCGGCCAGTTGGACTTCTCCGTGCCAAGCGGCAGGTTGTAGAGAATGAAGTCGATAACCCCGTTGGCACCGATGGCGTGAACGCCGAACAGGGAGAACAGCATCATGCCGATGCCGGTCAGCACCGCATGCACCACGAACAGCAGCGGGGCGACAAACAGGAAGGAGAACTCAATCGGCTCGGTGACGCCCACCAGCAGCGAGGTTAGCGCCGCCGGGATCAGAATGGCTTTCGCAATGGCTTTACGCTCCGGCTTTGCGGTCATGTACATCGCCAGCGCGGCGGCAGGCAGGCCGAACATTTTGCTGATGCCGCGCGCATCCCACACTACGGTGCTGCTCAATTGCTTCACGTCCGGGCAGGCCATCTCGGCGAAGTAAATGTTGCGCGCGCCCTGGTAAACCGTGCCGCACACCTCCTGCGTACCGCCCAGTTCGGTATAGAGGAACGGGGTGTAGACCAGATGATGCAGGCCCGTCGGCACCAGGATGCGCTCAAGGAAGCCGTAGATCGCCACGCCGAACGGACCGGAGCCTTTGATCGCCAGCGCCAGCGCGCTAATGCCGTGCTGAGCGTATGGCCACAGCTCGCTCATCACCACGCCGAGCAGCATTGAGACGGGCAGCATCACAATGGCAACAAAGCAGTGGCCGGAATAGATCGCCATCGCGCCGTTAAACTGCACGCCGGAGTATTTGTTGTACAGATAACCGGAGAGCGCCCCGGTCAGGATCCCGGCGAACACGCCCATCTCCAGTACCTGAACGCCAAGCACCATGCTTTGACCCGCGGCTTTCATCTGGTCAACTGGGGCCAGTTCACCCTGAAGCTGTAGCGTCACGTTCATGGCGTTGATAAATACCACAAAGGTCACCAGCCCAATCAGTGCCGCGTAGCCTTTGTCCCGCGTGGCCAGGCCAATGGGGATCCCGACGGCAAACACCAGCGCCAGGTTAACCAGCACCGACACGGCAGATTTGGCGATCAGCTGGCCAATATTCTGGATCAGCGGATGGCCGAGAAACGGCAGGTACTCGGCCAGATTACCGTTGCCCAGCACGTTGCCAAAGGCAATAAACAGACCGACGATAGGTAAGATAAGTACCGGTCCGTAAAGTGATTTACCGAAATTTTGTAGGGCGTTCACGGCTCGTTTCATGGCTTTCTCTCTTATTGAACCGCGCACTCGGCGTGCGTCATGGTCATAAAACTAGCAGGCCCGGAAGGATCTTATCCAGCTATCTTCTTGTTTTAAAAACAAATGACGTGAAAGGTAACATGTTACGTTAAGGGCTGTGATCGTGGTTCCAACACCGTATGGCAGGGTGATGTCATTCTGCGAGGCGCTTTCCACAATACTAAATTGGACTTTTTGTATTAACGAAACTTGCGGATAATACTTATCCGGACGACGACCAACAGGCCTCACAGGCCAGGGACTAAGGATGAAACCGTTTCGCTTAGCCGCGATCTCTCTCGCGCTGCTCACCACGTTTACGCTTGTCGGCTGCGATAACAGCGACGACAAAACACAGGCTGCTGCGCCCGCAGCGTCAACCGCTTCAGAAAAGAAAGCACCGGAAAAACCGGACCCAAAAACGCTGGCTGCGCTGGCTGCACAGAGCCAGGGTAAGGCGCTGACGCTGCTGGATGCCTCAGAGGTACAGCTAGACGGCGCTGCGACGCTGGTGCTGACCTTTTCGGTGCCGCTGAAGCCGGAGCAGGACTTCGCCAAAACCGTGCACGTGGTGGATAAGAAAAGCGGCAAGGTGGACGGCGCCTGGGAGCTGGCGCCCAATCTGAAAGAGCTGCGCCTGCGCCACCTGGAGCCAAATCGTAACCTGGTCGTCACCGTCGAACGTGGTCTGGAGGCGCTGAACAGCGCGACGTTTGGCATTGATTATGAAAAAGCCATCACCACCCGGGATATTGAACCGACGGTCGGATTTGCCAGCCGCGGTTCGCTGCTGCCGGGCAGCGTGGTGGAAGGGCTGCCGGTGATGGCGCTTAACGTTAACAGCGTGGACGTGAACTTCTACCGCGTTAAGCCGGAGTCGCTGGCCTCGTTTGTCAGCCAGTGGGAGTACCGGAACTCACTGACCAACTGGGAGTCCGACACGCTGCTGAAGATGGCGGAACTGGTCTATACCGGCCGCTTTGACCTTAACCCGGCGCGCAACACCCGCGAGAAACTGCTGCTGCCGCTGAAGGATATTAAGCCGCTCCAGCAGTCGGGCGTTTACATAGCCGTCATGAATCAGGCCGGGCACTACAACTACAGCAATGCCGCGACGCTTTTCACCTTAAGTGATATTGGACTCTCCGCTCACCGCTATCATAACCGCCTGGACATCTTCACCCAGAGCCTGGAAAACGGTGCGGCGCAGTCAGGCGTTACCCTTACCCTTCTGAACGATAAAGGCCAGACCCTGGCCGAGGCGAACAGCGACGCGGACGGTCATGCGAAGCTGGAGACGAATAAAGAAGCCGCGCTGATCCTCGCCAGCAAAGACGGGCAGACCACGCTGCTCGATCTCACACTTCCGGCGCTCGACCTGGCGGAGTTTGATATCGCCGGCAAGCCGGGTTATAGCAAACAATTCTTTATGTTTGGCCCGCGCGATCTCTATCGTCCGGGTGAAACGGTGCTCCTCAACGGCCTGCTGCGCGACAGCGACGGAAAACCGCTTCCCGATCAGCCTGTGAAGCTTGACGTATTGCGCCCGGACGGTCAGGTGGCGCGCACGGTTGTTGTGCAGCCCGAGAACGGTCTTTACCGCTTCAACTACCCGCTTGATAGCGGCGCGCAGACAGGCATGTGGCATGTTCGCGCGAATACGGGAGACAACCAGCAGCGCATGTGGGATTTCCACGTCGAAGATTTCATGCCTGAACGCATGGCGCTGAATCTGACGGGGCAAAAAACACCGGTTTCTCCACGGGATGACGTGGACTTTAACGTAGTGGGTTATTACCTGTATGGCGCACCGGCTAACGGCAACGCTCTGCAAGGCCAGCTTTTCCTGCGCCCGCTGCGTGAGGCGGTGACTGCGCTGCCGGGCTTCCAGTTCGGTGATATTGCGGAAGAGAACCTGAGCCGTAGCCTGGATGAAGTGCAGCTTACGCTTGATGAGCAGGGTCGCGGACAGGTGACCACTGAAAGCCAGTGGAAAGAGGTGCACTCGCCGCTGCAGCTGATTTTGCAGGCCAGCCTGCTTGAGTCGGGCGGTCGCCCGGTGACGCGTCGCGCCGAGCAGGCTATCTGGCCTGCGTCCACGCTACCGGGGATCCGTCCTCAGTTCGCCAGTAAGGCCGTTTACGATTACCGTACCGATACCACCGTCAACCAGCCGATTGTCGATGAAAACGGCAACGCCAGCTTTGACATCGTTTATGCCGATGCCGGCGGGGCGAAAAAAGCGGTGTCCGGTTTGCAGGTGCGCCTGATTCGCGAGCGCCGGGACTATTTCTGGAACTGGTCAGAGAGTGAGGGCTGGCAGTCGCAGTTTGACCAGAAAGATCTTGTTGAGGGCGAGCAGGAACTTAACCTCAAGGCTGATGAAACCGGCAAAGTCTCTTTCCCGGTGGAGTGGGGCTCATACCGTCTGGAAGTGAAAGCGCCTGATGACATGGTCAGCAGCGTGCGCTTCTGGGCAGGCTACAGCTGGCAGGATAACAGCGACGGCACGGGGGCGGCGCGCCCCGACCGCGTGACGATGAAGCTTGATAAGCCAGCTTATCAGCCTGGCGATACCATCAACCTGCATATCGCCGCACCGGCCGCAGGCAAAGGCTATGCCATGATTGAATCCAGCGAAGGGCCGCTGTGGTGGAAAGAGATCGACGTCCCGGCAAACGGTCTGGATCTCTCCATTCCGGTGGATAAAGCCTGGAAGCGTCACGATCTCTACCTCAGCACGCTGGTGGTACGTCCCGGCGATAAATCCAAATCCGCCACGCCAAAGCGCGCGGTCGGGCTGCTGCATCTGCCAATGGGTGACGAAAATCGCCGCCTGAACATTGCGCTTGATAATCCGCAGAAAATGCGTCCTAACCAGACGCTTTCTGTGAAAGTGAAAGCCAGCGTGAAGGAGGGCGCGGTACCACAGAAGGTGAACGTGCTGGTTTCGGCTGTTGATAGCGGCGTGCTGAACATTACCGACTACGTTACGCCGGATCCGTGGGAAGCCTTCTTCGGTCAGAAGCGTTATGGCGCGGATATTTACGATATCTACGGCCAGGTTATTGAAGGCCAGGGGCGCATGGCCGCACTGCGCTTCGGCGGTGACGGCGATGAGCTGAAGCGTGGCGGTAAGCCACCGGTTAATCACGTCACTATTATTGCCCAGCAGGCGCAGCCGGTTACGCTGGATGCTAACGGTGAAGGCACCGTTACGTTGCCGATTGGTGATTTCAACGGCGAGCTGCGTCTGATGGCACAGGCGTGGACGGAAGACGATTTCGGCAGTAGCGAGAGCAAGATCGTTGTAGCCGCGCCGGTCATTACCGAACTTAACACGCCGCGTTTCCTGGCAAGCGGTGACACCTCCCGCCTGACGCTGGACCTGACTAACCTCACCGATCGGCCGCAAACGCTGAACGTCACGCTAACCTCAACCGGCAAGCTGTCGCTGGAAGGCGCTCAGCCAGCGCCGGTTCAGCTGCCGCCTGGCGCACGCAGCACCCTGTTTATTCCGGTGCGGGCGCTGGAAGGATACGGTGATGGCGAAATTACCGCTCAGATTGCCGGGCTACAGCTTCCGGGCGAGACGTATACTCCCCAGCAGAAGAGCTGGAAAATTGGCGTGCGCCCCGCATTCCCGGCGCAAACGGTGAATACGGGCACGATGCTCAACCCTGGCGAATCCTGGACTGCCCCAGCGCAGCACATTGCCGGTTTCTCTCCTGCGACGCTACAGGGGCAGCTGCTGCTCAGCGGAAAAGCGCCACTGAACCTGGCGCGCTACATCCGTGAGCTGCAGGCTTATCCGTACGGGTGTCTGGAGCAAACCACCAGCGGCCTCTTCCCGTCGCTATACACCAATTCCGCGCAGCTCAAGGCTCTCGGCATTAAGGGTGATACTGACGACAAGCGCCGTGCGGCTATCGATCTCGGTATCTCCCGCCTGCTGCAAATGCAGCGTGACGACGGGGGGTTTGCGCTCTGGGATAAAAACGGTCCGGAAGAGTACTGGCTGACCGCGTACGTTACTGACTTCCTCGTGCGCGCAGGGGAACAGGGCTATAGCGTTCCTGCCGATGCGGTAAATAAAGCGAATAACCGCCTGCTGCGTTACTTACAGGATCCGGGCATGATGTCTGTCCGCTACAGCGACAACGCTCAGGCCAGTAAGTTTGCCGTACAGGCTTATGCCTCGCTGGTTCTGGCGCGTCAGCAAAAAGCGCCGCTCGGCGCGCTGCGTGAAGTCTGGGAGCGTCACGCTCAGGCTGCTTCCGGGCTGCCGCTGATGCAGCTGGGGATGGCGCTGAAGCTGATGGGGGATGCGCCGCGCAGCCAGCAGGCGCTGGATCTGGCTATCAAAACGCCGCGTACTGACCGCCGAAGCTGGATGGCGGATTACGGTAGCCAGCTTCGCGATAATGCCCTGATGCTCTCCCTTCTGGAAGAGTACAAGCTGCTGCCGGATGCGCAAAATACGCTGCTGAACGCCTTGTCGCAGGAAGCCTTTAGCCAGCGCTGGCTCTCAACCCAGGAAAGCAACGCCCTGTTCATGGCCGGACGTTCGCTGCAAACGCTCTCCGGAGCATGGCAGGCGACCACGAGCCTCTCTGAGCAGGCACAAAGTAGTGACAAACCGCGGGTAGAAAACCTGAACGGCGCCCAGCTTAGCGCGCTGCAGGTAACCAATACCGGCACTACGCCGCTGTGGGTTCGTCTGGACAGTACGGGGTATCCGGAGTATGCGCCTCAGCGAACCTCTAACGTATTGCAGATTGAACGCCACGTTCTGGCGACAGACGGCAGCAGCAAGTCACTCTCTTCCCTGAAGAGTGGTGAGCTGGTGCTGGTGTGGCTTGAAGTGAAGGCCAGCCAGAACGTGCCGGATGCGCTGGTGGTGGATCTGCTCCCGGCAGGTCTGGAACTTGAAAACCAGAATCTGGCGAGCAGCAGCGCCAGCCTCCAGGACAGCGGCAGCGAAGTGCAGAATCTGCTGAATCAGATGCAGCAGTCTGATATCCAGCATATGGAATTCCGCGACGATCGCTTTGTGGCCGCTGTGCCGGTCAATGAAGGTCAGCCGGTTACGCTGGTCTACCTGGCCCGAGCCGTCACGCCGGGAACCTACCAGGTGCCGGTTCCGATGGTGGAATCCATGTACGTTCCGCAGTGGCGGGCAACAGGGGCGGCCAGTGGCCCGCTGATCGTTGTTCCTTAAGATGCTGCCAGAACGACTGATACGCTCCCGCTGGCTATGGCTGGCGGGAGCGCTTTTCGTTTCAGTGGCGCTGATTGTCGCCGCCGACCGCCTGTGGCCGCTGCCTCTGAAAGAGGTTAACCCCTCGCGCGTGGTTGTGGATGAGCAGGGCGTACCGCTGTGGCGTTTTGCCGACAGCGAGGGCATCTGGCGCTATCCGGTTACCATTGAGGAGGTTTCCCCGCGCTATCTGGAGGCCCTGATCCAGTATGAAGACCGCTGGTTCTGGGAGCACCCGGGCGTCAATCCGCTCTCTGTACTGCGCGCTGCCTGGCAGGATCTTACCTCCGGGAGAGTCGTTTCTGGCGGAAGCACGCTTACCATGCAGGTGGCGCGCCTTCTGGATCCGCATCCGCGCACTTTTGGCGGTAAAATTCGTCAGCTGTGGCGGGCAATGCAGCTGGAGTGGCATCTCTCCAAGCGTGAAATTCTCACGCTGTATCTCAACCGAGCCCCGTTTGGCGGCACCCTGCAGGGAGTGGGGGCAGCAAGCTGGACCTACCTTGGAAAGCCGCCATCACGGCTGAGCTATTCCGACGCGGCGCTGCTGGCGGTACTGCCGCAGGCACCAAGCCGCCTGCGCCCGGACCGCTGGCCGGAACGCGCGGAGGCGGCGCGTAACAAAGTCCTCGACCGCATGATGGCTCAGGGCGTCTGGTCAGAAAAGCAGGTGAAAGAGTCCCGGGAAGAACCGGTGTGGCTGGCTCCCCGCCAGATGCCGCAGCTGGCACCGCTCTTTTCGCGCATGATGCTCGGTAAAAGCCGCGAGACAAAAATAGCCACCACGCTTGATGCCACGCTGCAGCGACAGCTTGAAGAGCTGGCGATGAACTGGAAGTCTCGCCTGCCTGCCCGCAGTTCGCTGGCAATGATCGTGGTAGATCACACGGATATGAAAGTGCGCGGCTGGGTCGGCTCGGTGGATATCAATGATGACAGCCGTTTTAGCCACGTGGATATGGTCAATGCAATTCGATCCCCGGGATCGGTTCTCAAGCCCTTCGTCTACGGGATGGCGCTGGACGATGGGCTGATCCATCCCGCCTCCTTGCTTCAGGATGTGCCAAGAAAAACCGGGGATTATCGCCCCGGCAACTTTGACAGCGGCTTTCATGGGCCGGTCAGCATGAGTGAAGCCCTCGTACGCTCCCTCAATCTGCCTGCGGTGCAGGTGCTGGAGGCGTACGGCCCTAAACGTTTTGCCGGGATGCTGGGCAATGCGGGGTTACCGCTGATTCTCCCGGCGGGCGCGCAGCCCAACCTCTCCCTGATTCTGGGGGGCGCAGGCGCACGTCTGGCTGATATAGCTGCCGCGTATAGCGCCTTTGCAAGGCAGGGTAAGGCCGGTCGGCTGCGTTTACAGCCGGGCGATCCGCTAGTTGAACGTCCGCTGTTGTCGCAGGGCGCTGCGTGGATTATTCGTCGCATTCTCGCCGGTGAAGCCCAGCCCCTGCCGGACAGCGCGTTGCCGCAGGTTGCGCCGCTGGCGTGGAAAACCGGCACCAGCTACGGCTACCGGGATGCCTGGGCTATTGGGCTTAACGCCCGGTATGTCATTGGTATCTGGACCGGACGCCCGGACGGCACGCCCGTCGCGGGGCAGTTTGGTTTCGCCAGCGCGGTTCCGCTACTGAATCAGGTGAATAACCTGCTTCAGTCTCGTTCGATGGTGGATGAGGCTCGTTTGCCGCGCGATCCGCGTCCTGCCAGCGTGGGGCGGGGTGTGATTTGCTGGCCGGGCGGCCAGTCGCTGCCGGAAGGGAGCGAAAACTGTCGGCGTCGTCTGTCAACCTGGCTGCTTGAGGGCAGTGAACCGCCTACGCTGCTATTGCCGGAGCAGGAGGGAATTCGCGGGATCCGTTTCCCGGTCTGGCTGAATAAAGACGGTCAACGCGTTGCGGCGGATTGCCCGGATGCGACAGAAAAAGTGCTGGATGTCTGGCCGTTGCCGCTGGAGCCCTGGCTGCCCGTTGCCGAAAGACGTGCCGCTCGTCTTCCTGCCCGTTCAACGGTTTGCCCGCCGCTGGATAATCATAATTCGGCACCGCTGATGTTATCAGGCGTCAGAGAAGGAGCGGTAATTAAGCGCCTTCCGGGCGAGAAAAATATGACGCTCTTCGTTTCAACCAGCGGTGGCGAAGGGCAGCGCTGGTGGTTTTTAAACGGTGAACCGCTGGAGGGACGGCAGAGGAATTATTCATTGCAATTATATTTGCCGGGTAATTATCAATTAATTGTAATGGATGAAACAGGGCAAACGGCGACGGTGAATTTTGAATTAGATCGTTAAGCGTTACCCCTGAAGGGTTAGCTTGATAATTATCAATATTCATTCCTGAAAAAAAACGAGAATGCGTTTTTATTTTAAGGAATGAGCAATGAAAAAAAATAAAAATCCGGGAGAGGGGCTTATTCCAGCCTTATCCCGACGTCACTTTATTCAGGCAGGATCGGCGCTGGCCGCCCTGCCGTTTGTCGCCACAACCGGCAAAGCACGTGCCCAGGGCCCGGCAAAGACCAGCGCCACGCCTGAAGAGAAAGTCGTGCAAACCTGTAGTACGTTTGACTGCGGCGGCAAGTGTGATATTCGTGCGCACGTTAGTGAAGGCGTTGTCACGCGAATTTCCACCCGCCCGGATGATGCCCTTGATCCGCAGATGCCAGTTATGCGCGCCTGCGTTCGCGGTCGCGCTTATCGGAAATTCGTTTATCACCCGGATCGGCTTAAATATCCCATGAAACGCGTAGGTAAACGTGGCGAAGGAAAATTCGAGCGTATTACCTGGGATGAAGCCACCACGCTTATTGCGGATCGGTTAAAAACCATTACGCAAAAATACGGCCCCGCCTCGCGCTATGTGCATGTGGGCACCGCAGTTTCCGGCGGCACGTTTTCTGGCGATAAGATGGTTCGTCGCCTGCTTAACCTAACCGGCGGTTATCTCGAAAGCTATCACTCGGTCAGCATGGGCAACACGGCGGCGGCAACGCCGTATACCTATGGCACTGCCGCCAGCGGCAGCTCGCTGGACACGCTGCAGGACACCAGGCTGGTCATCCTCTGGGGGCACAACCCGACAGAGACGATCTTTGGCCACAGTAACCACTATTTCCAGAAGATGAAGCAAAACGGCACCCGCTTTATCGTTGTCGATCCGCGCTATTCGGACACGGTTTCCTCCCTTGCCGATCAATGGATCCCGCTGCTTCCTGCAACCGATAACGCCCTGATGGACGCCATGATGTACGTGATCGTCACGGAGAACCTGCACGATCGCGATTTCCTTCAGCGCTATACCCTGGGCTTTGACGAAGACGCCATGCCAGAGGGCGTTCCGGCGAATGAATCCCTGATGGCTTACCTTAGCGGTGCAAAAGATGGCGTGGCGAAAACGCCTGAGTGGGCAGAGAAAATCACCCACGTGCCGGCGCAGACCATTCGTCAGCTGGCGCGCGACTACGCAACCACCAAGCCCGCCGCGCTGATCCAGGGCTGGGGGCCGCAGCGCCATAACTGCGGCGAACGCACCGCGCGCGGCTCGACGATACTGGCAACGCTGACGGGCAACGTCGGGGTGAAAGGCGGCTGGGCGGCTGGCTATGGCGGCTGCGCAAACCGGAAATTTGCGGCAGGTCCAGAGATGCCGGATAACCCGGTAAAAGCCAAAATATCGGTAATGAACTGGGTGCAGGCCGCCGATGATGCTTCCCAAGTAACGGCAGAAGTCGGCCTGAAGGATGTGGATAAGCTCGACAGCAATATCCGCATCCTGTTCTCGCTGGCGGGCAACTATCTGGCTAACCAGAACCCGGATCTTCATCAGGCGGTCCGCGTGCTGGAAGATGAGTCAAAAATTGAATTTATCGTCGCAAGCGATCTGTTTATGACGCCGAGCGCCAGATATGCCGATCTTCTCCTGCCGGAAACCAGCTTTATGGAGCGCTGGAATATCGGTGAAACCTGGGGCACGGCAAGCTATCTGATCCTGTCTGAGAAGCTGATTGAACCTGAGTTTGAGCGCCGCTCAGATTACGACTGGCTGCGGGAAGTCGCTGCTAAGCTTGGCGTCGAACCCGCATTCAGCGAAGGCCGTGACGAAAAAGCGTGGATTGAACACATCTGGGAGCAGACGCGGCTGTCCATGCCGGACGAAAACCTGCCGGACTTCGCGACGCTACAGAAAACGCGTCAGCATCTCTTCAAAAGCGCGCCGTTCGTTGCCTTTGAGGACAACATCCGCGATCCGCAAAATCATCCGTTCCCGACGCCTTCCGGAAAAATTGAGATCTTCTCGAAGCGCCTGTACGACATGCATCACCCGGAAATCCCGGCGCTGTCGCACTACGTTCCCGCCCATGAGGGCCCGGAAGACGAGCTGGCGAAAACCTTCCCGCTCCAGCTGATCACCTGGAAAGGGAAAAACCGCGCCAACTCTACCCAGTACGCCAACCCGTGGCTGATTGAAGTCCAGCAGCAAAAGCTGTGGATTAACCCGCAGGATGCGCAAAAGCGCGGTATTGCGCAGGGAGACACCGTACGCATTCACAACGCGCGCGGCATTTGTGAGGTCCCGGCGGAGGTCACGCCGCGCATTATTCCCGGCGTTGTTGCCATGCAGGCAGGCGCCTGGTGGCAGCCGGACGAGCGGGGCATTGATAAAGGCGGCTGCGCGAACGTGCTCAGTTCAGCCCGTATTACCGCACTTGCGAAAGGAAATTCCCATCAAACCATGCTGGTGGAGGTAGCGAAAGCATGAGTCAGTTCAAACACTATGCGCCGGTGAGCGACAAGCAGCTGGGTTTCTTTATCGACTCATCCCGCTGCTCGGGCTGCAAGGCCTGCCAGGTGGCGTGCAAAGATAAAAACAACCTTGAGGTCGGGCGTCGTTTTCGTCGCGTGTACGAAGTCAACGGCGGGAATTTCATCCCAACCGGGCAGGGCGGCGTCAGTAATAACGTTTTTGCCTACACGCTCTCTGTCTCCTGCAACCACTGCGCGGATCCTATCTGCACCAAAAACTGCCCGACCACCGCGATGCACAAGCGTCCTGGCGACGGCATCGTGCGTGTCGATACGGACAAGTGCGTCGGCTGCGGATACTGTGCGTGGTCATGCCCCTATGGCGCGCCACAGCTCAACGAGCAGACCGGGCAGATGTCAAAATGCGATTTTTGCGTGGATCTGCAGGCAAAAGGCGAACAGCCTGTCTGCGTGGCAACCTGTCCTCTCGAAGCGATCAAATTCGGGCCGATTGATGAGCTTCGGGCGAAATACGGTGCGGTCTGTGACGTGAAGGGCTTGCCTGATTCCTCCATCACAAAACCGAACCTGGTGATCAAAGCACATCAGGGCGCAGAGAAAGAGGGGAAACGTCATGCATGAGTTACCGCTGTTGATTTTTACGCTGTTCCTTCAGGGGTCGGTAGGCGTTACGCTCTGGCTGGCGTTCGGGGGCGCGCATGATTCGCAGCGTAGCGCGCTGCTGCCTGCTGCCGGGGCGTTCGTGCTGGCCTGCCTGGGGCTGCTCGCCTCGGCGCTGCACATGGGTTATCCGCTGAATGCCCTTAACGCGCTGCGCCACGTATCCAGCTCCTGGCTGAGCCGCGAGATTGTCTTTGCCAGCCTTTACCTTGCGGCGCTTGGTCTTGCGACGCTGCTGATGTTCGCGAAAAAGCCGGGCTGGAAGCCGCTTCTGGCCGTGGCGGGTCTTGTCGGGCTGGTGGATGTCTTCTGCATGGCGCAGATTTATATGCATGCGTCCGTGGTGACCTGGCAGCACATAAACACGCTGGTGCTGTTTATCGGCTCGGTGGGCATTATCGGCTCAGCCTGCATGGCCGCTGGAATGCCTTCCCGGGCGACCCTGCGTGCGGCGGTTGCGATCGTTATGCTGCTGGTGCTTGTGCGTCTGCTGATGCAGCCCGTCTGGCTGGCTGACATTACTGCCGTGGACAACACCGTGGTGACGTTCCCGCACGCTCCGTTACGGATGCTGGAGCAGCTGCGCACGCTGCATCTGCTGAGCTGGTGCGTTTCCGTTGCCGGCATGCTGTGCTTTGCCGCGGGCGGTCTGAAGGCAGCGCGAGGCCCTGTTCTTCTCGGAAGCGCGTTGCTGATTGTGGGTGAACTGATGCTGCGCTTCGTTTTCTTCAGTATTGGCTGATGGGCGGATTAACGCTTATCCCGGCGATGGACGTGACGCACGCGTGCGTTCGTCGCCGCTTTCGCCACGCCTCCTGCCGCGCCTGTGCGGACGCTTGTCCCGCGCAGGCGTTCTCCGTTACGGACGCGGGCATCCTGATTGATGACAGCCGCTGTATTGAATGCGGCGACTGCCTGTTTGTCTGTCCTGCCGGGGCCATTACCGGCATCATGCCGCGAAAGCGCTTTTTGCGTGGAGATACGCTTGTCGGGCCGTTTACTGAGCGCGCGCCCGGCGTGAATGAGCTGCTGCTCTGGCACGCGCAATACCACGTTCGTTTTATCAGTATTGAAGCAGAGCGTTACCCTGCATGGCTGCTGGCGCTTGCCCGGCTTAATCTTGCGCTTCGCCGACGCGGTGAGGCGGCGTGGACGTTCAGGCTTATCCCGCACAACGAGGTTAATCTCGCCCGTCGTGCGCTGATGCACGTTCCCCGTGAGGCCGTTCAATCCTGTAGCGTAATGCCCGGCCTGCGCGAGCTGCGAAGGGCTTTTCCCGCGTTTAGCGAGGCAGAGATAACGCTCGATGCCGGAAAGTGCGTGCTGTGTGGGGCATGCTGGCGAAGCTGCCAGGAAAAGGCGATTCGCTTTGAAAACGCCGTGCTGAAGGTGGAATCCGGGCATTGCACCGGTTGCGGGGGGTGTGAAGCGGTTTGCCAGCATGCGGCGATAAGCGTGACGCAAGCAGAGGGAACTGCAAGAACCATTGCCAGGCCCGCATATGAGGCGGTTTGCCAGTCGTGCCACCGCCAGTTCTGGTCATTTACGCCTGATGAAAAGCAGTGCCCGCTCTGTTTTCATCATCATTACGGGATGCGAAATCAGGCCTGTTGCTAATCTTCGTCTCATTTTAAAAAAATGTTATGCATAACCATAGGCAATGGCGCTATTGCTCTTTATAATCCGCGCCACACCATACTCAGGTATGCAAAAACAACAGAACATTTTACAGAGGTTATCAATGGCTATTGAACGTACTTTTTCCATCATCAAACCAAACGCGGTGGCAAAAAACGTTATTGGCAGCATCTTCTCTCGCTTTGAATCAGCAGGGTTTAAGATCGTTGGCACCAAAATGCTGCACCTGACCGTTGAACAGGCTCGCGGTTTCTACGCCGAGCACGAAGGTCGCCCATTCTTTGACGGTCTGGTTGAGTTCATGACTTCTGGCCCAATCGTTGTATCCGTACTGGAAGGTGAAAATGCGGTACAGCGTCACCGCGACCTGCTGGGTGCAACCAACCCGGACAACGCGCTGGCAGGCACTCTGCGCGCCGACTACGCTGACAGCTTCACCGAGAACGGCACCCACGGTTCCGACTCCGTTGAATCTGCTGCACGCGAAATCGCGTTCTTCTTCGCAGAAGGCGAAGTGTGCCCTCGCACTCGCTAATAATTTCGTAAATGCCGCGTGCAAACGTGGCATCCCTGCGCCAGACTTTGTACAATGCAACGCCCCGGACGAGCAGACCGCTTACCGGGGCGTTTCTTTTCAACCCACCAAGGGCCACAACGTGTAACAACGAGGCCGGAAAACATTATGTCTGAATTAGTGAATACCTCCGAAGTCGCCATTCCTGCGGTTCCCAATAAAAATGGAAAAATTAACCTGCTGGACCTGAACCGTCAGCAGATGCGCGAGTTCTTTAAAGAGATGGGCGAGAAGCCGTTTCGTGCCGATCAGGTCATGAAATGGATGTACCACTATTGCAGCGACAACTTTGATGATATGACGGACATCAACAAGGTGCTGCGCAATAAGCTCAAAGAAGTCGCGGAAATCCGCGCACCGGAAGTAGTGGAAGAGCAGCGCTCGTCGGATGGCACCATTAAATGGGCCATTGCGGTGGGCGATCAGCGCGTTGAAACCGTATATATCCCGGAAGACGATCGCGCCACGCTGTGCGTTTCTTCTCAGGTGGGCTGTGCGCTGGAGTGCAAATTCTGCTCCACGGCGCAGCAGGGCTTTAACCGTAACCTGCGGGTGTCGGAAATTATCGGCCAGGTATGGCGCGCCGCGAAAATCGTGGGCGCGGCAAAAGTGACCGGTACGCGTCCAATCACCAACGTGGTTATGATGGGGATGGGCGAACCGCTGCTGAACCTGACCAACGTGGTGCCGGCGATGGAAATCATGCTCGACGATTTCGGTTTTGGCCTGTCCAAGCGCCGCGTAACGCTCTCTACTTCAGGCGTGGTTCCCGCGCTGGACAAGCTGGGTGACATGATTGACGTCGCGCTGGCGATCTCCCTTCACGCGCCAAACGATGCGATTCGTGACGAAATTGTGCCTATCAACAAAAAGTACAATATCGAAACCTTCCTGGCCGGCGTGCGTCGCTACCTGGAGAAATCCAACGCTAACCAGGGCCGCGTGACCATCGAATACGTGATGCTGGATCATGTTAACGACGGCACCGAGCATGCTCATGAGCTGGCTGAACTGCTGAAAGATACGCCATGTAAGATCAACCTGATCCCATGGAACCCGTTCCCGGGCGCGCCGTATGGCCGCAGCTCGAACAGCCGTATCGATCGTTTCTCCAAGGTGCTGATGGAGTATGGCTTCACCACTATCGTGCGTAAAACCCGTGGTGATGATATTGATGCCGCCTGTGGCCAGCTGGCGGGTGACGTTATTGACCGTACCAAACGTACGCTGCGTAAGCGTATGCAGGGTGAGTCAATCGCGGTCAAAACCGTTTGATTATTATGCAGACACGGCGCGTTTTTTGCGCCGTGAAGCATAAATTTACTGAATAATCAGTCACAATCATCACGATTGATTAATAATTACGGTGCGTTTCATACGACTTTCGGGCAGTATGTAACGACGTAACAACAGTTTAGCGTGAAGGCCTGCCAGCGCTGTCATCTGCGGCCCGACAGTCTTATACTGTTTGTTCAAGGTTAACTGACCTGAAGTTTCGCGGTGCGGGTGGCATTGTGACTCACCGGCACCTGAACCCTTATTTTCACGTACCAGTAGTTGTAGCGAATGAATACTGAAGCCACTCACGATCAAAATGCAGCACTCTCCACTGGCGTTCGTCTTCGCAACGCCCGTGAACAACTCGGACTCAGCCAGCAAGCCGTTGCAGAACGCCTGTGCCTGAAGGTTTCCACCGTTCGCGATATTGAAGAAGATAAGGCACCAGCCGATCTGGCTTCAACGTTTCTGCGCGGTTATATCCGTTCTTACGCCAAACTGGTTCATATTCCTGAAGACGAATTACTGCCGATGATGGAGAAGCAGGCGCCCGTGCGTGCTGCAAAAGTTGCGCCTATGCAAAGCTTCTCTCTGGGTAAACGTCGTAAAAAACGCGATGGCTGGCTGATGAGCTTTACCTGGCTGGTCCTGTTCGTGGTTGTGGGCCTGACGGGCGCATGGTGGTGGCAAAACCACAAAGCGCAGCAGGAAGAGATCACCACCATGGCCGATCAGTCCTCCGCTGAGCTTAATCAAACCAACGGTGCGCAAAGCGTGCCGCTGAGCACGGAAGGGGCTGCATCTTCCAGTGAACCTCAGACGGTGGCAACGAGCGCGCCTGCAAGCGAACCTGCTCCAGCGCCAGAGGCGACGGCTAACACCGCGCCAGCGAACCAGGCACAGGATCAGGACGCGGTAGTGTCACCTTCCCAGGCAAATGTTGATACCGCACCTGCGGCAACGGCATCTGCGGAAAATCCTGCGGCGACGCTGCCAACGGATCCGGCCGGCACGGCGGCACCTGCCGTTGACCCGAATGCGCTGGTGATGAACTTTACGGCGGATTGCTGGCTGGAAGTCACTGACGCAACGGGTAAAAAACTTTTCAGCGGCCTGCAGCGTAAAGATGGCACGTTAAATCTAACGGGGCAGGCACCCTACAAGCTTAAAATCGGCGCACCGGCAGCGGTACAGATCCAGTATCAAGGAAAACCTGTCGATCTGAGCCGCTTTATCAGAACTAACCAGGTTGCGCGTCTTACCGTTAATGCCGAACAATCAGCAGCACAGTAACAGACGGGCAATGCGGGAGATTTTACATGCATAACCAGGCTCCTATTCAACGTAGAAAATCAAAACGGATTTACGTTGGGAACGTGCCAATCGGCGATGGGGCGCCTATCGCCGTCCAGTCGATGACCAACACGCGCACCACGGATGTGGAAGCAACGGTCAATCAAATCAAAGCATTAGAACGCGTAGGCGCGGACATCGTCCGCGTCTCCGTCCCGACCATGGATGCCGCTGAAGCGTTCAAACTGATCAAGCAGCAGGTGAACGTGCCGCTGGTTGCCGATATCCATTTCGACTACCGTATCGCGCTTAAAGTCGCTGAATACGGCGTCGATTGCCTGCGTATCAACCCAGGCAACATCGGCAACGAAGAGCGTATTCGCATGGTTGTTGACTGCGCCCGCGACAAAAACATTCCAATTCGTATCGGCGTTAATGCCGGTTCGCTGGAAAAAGATCTGCAAGAAAAGTACGGTGAGCCAACGCCGCAGGCGCTGCTTGAATCCGCGATGCGTCACGTCGATCATCTGGATCGTCTTAACTTCGAGCAGTTCAAAGTGAGCGTGAAAGCCTCCGACGTTTTCCTTGCCGTTGAATCCTATCGGCTGCTGGCAAAACAGATCGATCAGCCGCTGCACCTCGGGATCACCGAAGCGGGCGGTCTGCGCAGCGGTTCGGTGAAGTCCGCCATTGGTCTTGGCCTGCTGCTCTCGGAAGGCATTGGCGACACGTTACGCGTCTCTCTGGCCGCCGATCCGGTGGAGGAGATCAAGGTAGGTTTCGATATCCTGAAATCACTGCGCATCCGCGCGCGCGGGATCAACTTCATTGCCTGCCCAACCTGTTCACGTCAGGAATTTGACGTGATTGGTACCGTGAATGCTCTGGAGCAGCGCCTGGAAGACATCATCACCCCGATGGACGTTTCCATCATTGGTTGCGTGGTTAACGGTCCGGGTGAAGCGCTGGTGTCAACGCTGGGCGTTACCGGCGGTAACAAGAAAAGTGGTCTCTATGAAGATGGCGTTCGTAAAGATCGTCTGGATAATAGCGACATGATCGACCAGCTCGAAGCCCGCATTCGCGCTAAAGCGACAATGATGGATGAAGCGCAGCGCATCAGCGTTCAGCAGGTTGAAAAATAACGTGATGGGAAGCAGGCTGCTTCCCATGTATGATTGAGCCCATTCTTTGGGTTCTTTTTTGTATATAGAAAGAGAATAAACGTGGCAAAAAACATTCAAGCCATCCGCGGCATGAACGATTATCTGCCTGGCGAAACCGCCATCTGGCAGCGCATTGAAGGCACACTGAAGCAGGTGCTCGGCAGCTACGGTTACAGCGAAATTCGTTTGCCGATTGTAGAGCAGACCCCGTTATTCAAACGCGCGATCGGCGAAGTGACCGACGTGGTTGAAAAAGAGATGTATACCTTTGAGGACCGCAACGGCGACAGCCTGACCCTGCGTCCTGAAGGGACGGCGGGTTGCGTGCGCGCCGGCATCGAACATGGTCTCCTGTACAATCAGGAGCAGCGCCTGTGGTATATCGGCCCGATGTTCCGCCACGAACGTCCGCAGAAAGGCCGCTATCGTCAGTTCAACCAGCTGGGTGTGGAAGTGTTTGGTCTGCAAGGGCCGGATATCGACGCCGAGCTGATTATGCTGACAGCCCGCTGGTGGCGCGCGCTCGGTATTTCTGAGCACGTCTCCCTGGAACTCAACTCTATCGGTTCGCTGGAAGCGCGTGCTAACTACCGCGATGCGCTGGTGGCATTCCTGGAAGCGCACAAAGAGAAGCTGGACGAAGACTGCAAGCGTCGTATGTACAGCAACCCGCTGCGCGTGCTCGATTCCAAAAACCCTGACGTGCAGGCGCTGCTGAACGATGCGCCTGCGCTGGGCGATTACCTGGACGACGATTCCCGCGAACACTTTGCCGGCCTGTGCAGGCTGCTGGAAGCGGCGGGCATCGCCTATACCGTTAACCAGCGTCTGGTGCGCGGTCTGGACTACTACAACCGTACCGTGTTTGAGTGGGTCACCACCAGCCTCGGTTCGCAGGGCACCGTTTGTGCCGGCGGCCGTTACGACGGTCTGGTTGAGCAGCTTGGTGGCCGTGCGGCACCAGCCGTTGGCTTCGCGATGGGCCTTGAGCGACTTGTTTTGCTGGTTCAGGCAGTTAATCCGGAATTTAAAGCCGATTCTGTTGTCGATATATACCTGGTGGCCTCAGGTGCGGATACGCAGCCTGCGGCGATGCAGCTTGCCGAACGCCTGCGTGATGCATTGCCGGACGTTAAGCTGATGACCAACCATGGCGGCGGCAACTTTAAAAAACAGTTTGCTCGTGCCGATAAGTGGGGCGCACGTATCGCACTGGTGCTGGGCGAGTCCGAAGTGGCTAACGGCGAGGTGGTGGTAAAAGACCTGCGCTCTGGTGAGCAAACTACGGTAACGCAGGACGGCGTTGCGGCGCACTTGCGCACTCTATTGGGCTAAGGAGAAGGACTGCGTGGAAATTTACGAGAACGAACACGACCAGGTTGATGCGGTTAAACGCTTCTTTGTTGAAAACGGCAAAGCGCTGGTTGTTGGGGTTATTTTAGGTGTAGGTGCGCTGGTTGGCTGGCGTTACTGGAACAATCATCAGGCTGACTCTGCTCGCGGTTCGTCCCTGAACTACGAAAATACCGTTAGCGCAATCCGTGCCGATCGGCCGCAAACGCTGACGGCGGCGGAGAAATTTGCCGCTGACAACAAAAACACCTACGGTGCGCTGGCCGCGCTGGAAGTGGCCCAGCAGTATGTCGATAAGAACGAACTGGACAAAGCCGCTGCGCAACTGTCTCAGGGGCTTGCTGCTGCCAGTGATGAAAACCTGAAAGCGGTAATTAATCTGCGTCTGGCCCGTATCCAGGTTCAGCAGAATAAAGCCGACGACGCGCTGAAAACGCTTGATACCATTAAAGGCGAAGGCTTTGCCGCCATCGTTGCCGATCTGCGCGGTGAAGCACTGCTGAGCAAGGGTGATAAAGCGGGCGCGCGTAAAGCGTGGCAAGCTGGCGTGGATAGTAAAGCTTCACCTGCGCTGAGCGAAATGATGCAGATGAAAATAAATAATTTGTCCGTCTGAGAGGGACCCAATGCAATTGCGTAAATTACTTCTGCCAGGACTGCTTTCTGTTACGTTATTGAGCGGTTGTTCATTGTTCAGTGGCGAAGAAGACGTTGTCAAAATGTCCCCGCTGCCGACGGTTGAAAACCAGTTTACCCCATCTACCGCCTGGGACGTTTCCGTGGGCAACGGTATCGGTGATTTCTATTCCAACCTGCACCCGGCGTTTGCTGACGGCGTGGTCTATGCGGCCGATCGCAAAGGCACCGTTAAAGCGCTGAACGCTGGTGATGGAAAAGAAGTCTGGTCCGTCAACCTGGCGGAAAAAGACGGCTGGTTCTCCCATAAGCCTGCGCTGCTTTCTGGCGGCCTGACCGTAGCCGGTGGTCACGTGTATGTGGGCAGCGAAAAAGCGCAGGTTTACGCGCTGAATGCCAGCGACGGCAGCGTTGCCTGGCAGACTACCGTTGCCGGTGAATCCTTATCTCGTCCGGTTGTCAGCGACGGTCTGGTGCTCATCCATACCAGCAACGGCCAGCTTCAGGCGCTGAACGAAGCGGATGGTCTGGTAAAATGGACCGTTAACCTGGATATGCCAGCGCTCTCTCTGCGCGGTGAGTCTGCGCCGGCAACGGCGTTTGGTGCTGCCATTGTGGGCGGCGATAACGGCCGCGTGAGTGCAGTCCTGATGCAGCAGGGCCAGATGATTTGGCAGCAGCGCATCTCTCAGGCGACCGGCTCTACTGAAATCGATCGTCTGAGCGACGTAGACACGACGCCAGTTATCGTTGACGGTGTGGTTTACGCGCTGGCGTATAACGGCAACCTGACCGCGCTCGATCTGCGCAGCGGCCAGATCATGTGGAAACGTGAGCTGGGCTCCGTGAACGATTTCATCGTGGAAGGCAACCGCATTTATATGGTCGATCAGAACGACCGTCTGCTGGCGCTGAGCACCGAAGGTGGCGTTACGCTGTGGACGCAGAGCGATCTGCTGCACCGTCTGCTGACCGCACCGGCTCTGTATAACGGCAGCCTGGTGGTGGGCGACAGCGAAGGCTATATGCACTGGGTCGATCCAGAGAACGGCCGCTTCGTGGCGCAGCAGAAAGTGGACGGCTCAGGCTTCCTGACGGATCCGGTTGTTGCTGACGGCAAGCTGCTGATTCAGGCAAAAGACGGCACGCTGTACGCGATCACGCGTTAATTACACGGCGGTTGTAGTATACTAAACGGCTCCTGTTCACTCAGGAGCCGTTTTGACATTTTTAAAAACGCTGCGAAAGCGACGTTATTTTGAATTTTATGAGGCTTCAAACATGGTACCTGTGGTCGCGCTTGTCGGGCGCCCTAACGTTGGAAAATCCACTCTTTTTAACCGTTTAACACGCACCCGTGATGCGCTGGTTGCGGATTTCCCGGGGCTGACGCGTGACCGTAAGTACGGTCGTGCAGAGGTGGAAGGACGCGAGTTCATCTGTATTGATACCGGCGGTATCGACGGTACGGAAGACGGCGTAGAAACCCGCATGGCAGAGCAGTCTCTGCTGGCTATCGAAGAGGCGGACGTAGTTCTGTTTATGGTTGATGCTCGCGCTGGCCTGATGCCTGCGGACTCTGCTATTGCCAAACATCTGCGTTCACGCGAAAAGCCAACCTTCCTGGTGGCGAACAAAACTGACGGTATCGATGCCGATCAGGCCGTTGCGGATTTCTGGTCTTTAGGCCTTGGCGATATTTACCCAATTGCGGCTTCGCATGGCCGCGGCGTCACCAGCCTGCTGGAAACCGTTCTGCTGCCGTGGGTTGACGAAGTAAACCCGCCGGAAGAAGTGGATGAAGACGCAGAATACTGGGCGCAGTTCGAAGCCGGTGAAGAGGGCGAGGAAGAGCCGGAAGACGACTTTAACCCGCAGGATCTGCCTATTAAGCTGGCTATCGTTGGCCGTCCAAACGTAGGTAAGTCTACGCTTACTAACCGTATTCTGGGTGAAGAGCGCGTGGTGGTCTACGACATGCCGGGCACCACCCGCGACAGTATCTACATCCCCATGCAGCGCGATGAACGTGAGTACGTACTTATCGACACCGCGGGCGTGCGTAAGCGCGGGAAAATCACCGACGTGGTGGAAAAATTCTCGGTTATCAAAACCCTGCAGGCGATTGAAGACGCCAACGTGGTGCTGCTGGTGATCGACGCACGTGAAGGTATCTCCGATCAGGATCTCTCTCTGCTCGGCTTTATCCTCAATAGCGGACGCTCGCTGGTTATCGTCGTCAACAAGTGGGACGGCCTGAGCAATGAAGTGCGCGAGCAGGTGAAAGAGACGCTGGACTTCCGTCTGGGCTTTATCGACTTTGCCCGCGTTCACTTCATCTCTGCCCTGCACGGCAGCGGCGTAGGTAATCTGTTTGAATCCGTACGTGAAGCCTATGACAGCTCTACCCGACGTCAGAGCACCGCTATGCTGACCCGTATCATGAATATGGCAGCAGAAGATCACCAGCCACCGCTGGTGCGTGGCCGTCGCGTGAAGCTGAAATACGCCCACGCCGGTGGTTACAACCCGCCAATCGTGGTGATCCACGGCAACCAGGTAAAAGATCTGCCGGATTCCTACAAACGCTACCTGATGAACTACTTCCGTAAGTCGCTGGACGTGATGGGGACCCCTATCCGTATTCAGTTTAAGGAAGGGGAAAACCCGTTTGCGAATAAGCGCAACACCCTGACGCCAAACCAGATGCGTAAGCGTAAGCGTTTGATTAAGCACATTAAGAAAAGCAAGTAAGCTTCGATCTTCCCCCGAAAACCCGCGCCCGTCGCGGGTTTTTTATGCCCGCTGGCGGCCCATTATTGTGTCTGTGTGATGTCAATCACTATTCGCTTTTAACCATGTATATATCTAAGAAAGTAGACAATCGTCGAATTTTCGTCTTAAAGTCCAGGGTTCGGTACTAGACAAAACTAGCGCCTGGTTATCAAATGGTTAACCAACTTTTCGCCGCATGTAAAAAATCGATCGGATACGTAACCGCTCGGCGTACATGCTGGTGTTTACAGGCACGACACATACCTTTTCGGGAGAATTATGCAATCCTCTGTTAATCAAAAAGAGAGCCGAACCTTCTTCGGCCACCCTTATCCGCTCGGCTCGCTGTTCTTCACCGAGATGTGGGAGCGTTTCTCGTTTTACGGTATTCGCCCGTTACTGATCCTGTTTATGGCCGCCACCGTCTACGACGGCGGAATGGGGCTGGCGCGGGAAAACGCCTCGGCGATTGTCGGCATCTTTGCCGGTACCATGTACCTGGCCGCGCTGCCGGGCGGCTGGCTGGCGGATAACTGGCTCGGCCAGCAGAGAGCCGTCTGGTACGGTTCGATTCTGATTGCCCTTGGTCACCTGTCGATTGCGCTGTCGGCCATCATGGGCGATAACCTGTTCTTTATCGGCCTGATGTTCATCGTGCTCGGCTCTGGCCTGTTCAAGACCTGTATCTCGGTAATGGTCGGCACCCTGTACAAAAAGGGCGACGCGCGTCGCGACGGCGGTTTTTCGCTGTTCTATATGGGCATCAACATGGGCTCGTTCATTGCGCCGCTGATTTCCGGCTGGCTGATTAAAACGCACGGCTGGCACTGGGGCTTTGGCATCGGCGGCATCGGGATGCTGGTTGCGCTGATCATCTTCCGCGTGTTTGCCGTTCCGGCCATGAAGCGCTACGACAGCGAGGTGGGGCTGGATTCCACCTGGAACAGCCCGGTTGTGAAACGCAACGGCGTGGGTGCCTGGCTGCTGGCGCTGGCGGCAGGTGTTGCAATCATCGTTACGCTGATTGCCCAGGGCGTGATTGTGATTAACCCGGTCGCGGTCGCCAGCGTGCTGGTGTACGTTATTGCCGCCTCCGTCGCGCTCTACTTTATCTACCTGTTCATCTTCGCGGGTCTGAACCGCAAAGAGCGCGCCAGGCTGCTGGTGTGCTTTATTCTGCTGGTCTCCGCCGCGTTCTTCTGGTCCGCGTTTGAGCAGAAGCCAACCTCCTTCAACCTGTTTGCCAACGACTACACTAACCGTATGATCGGTGATTTTGAAATCCCGGCGGTATGGTTCCAGTCGATCAACGCCCTGTTCATCATCCTGCTGGCGCCGGTATTCAGCTGGGCCTGGCCGAAGCTGGCGAGCAACAACATTCGCCCGAGCAGCATCACTAAATTCGTCATCGGTATTTTGTGCGCCGCGGCGGGCTTTGGCCTGATGATGCTGGCGGCACAGAACGTGCTGAGCAACGGTGGGGCAGGCGTATCTCCGTTCTGGCTGGTGGGCAGTATCCTGATGCTTACGCTCGGTGAGCTGTGCCTGAGCCCGATTGGGCTGGCGACCATGACCCTGCTGGCGCCGGAGAGAATGCGCGGCCAGATGATGGGGCTGTGGTTCTGCGCCAGCGCGCTGGGTAACCTGGCTGCGGGCCTGATTGGCGGACACGTGAAGGCCGACCAGCTGGATATGCTGCCGGATCTCTTTGCACGCTGCTCCATCGCGCTGCTGATCTGTGCCGCGGTGCTGATCGTTCTCATTGTTCCGGTACGCCGCATGCTGGAAAATGTGCAGACTAAACCGGCTACTGAAGCCTGATAACATTCAGCCTGCCGGGGCAGCGCATCTGCCCCGGCCATACGCAACAGGAGAGAGCATGACGATTACCTGCCCGGACTGCCACGCAGCGCTGGAGCCGCAAAACGGTATTGCGCACTGCGACAGCTGCAATAAAGATATTCCCCTCGAAGCGCGCTGCCCTGACTGTCACCAGCCGCTTCAGGTACTCAAAGCCTGCGGCGCGGTGGACTACTTCTGTCAGAACGGCCACGGGCTGATCTCAAAAAAACGGGTAGAATTCGTCAGGGCTGAGGCTTAATCGCACACGCAGCCTTCGCCTTTTCGCCACAGCTCGATCAGCGATTCCGGCGCTTCCTGCTCCGGAACCAGCACAATGATGTCGGCGTACTGCGCCTGATTGTGCCGGGTCCAGATTATCTGAATGCGAAAATAGCGCTGATCGCCGCTGCCCGGTGACGACGGCTGACCCGGCGGCTGCCCGCGCGGGATAGCCTGTTGCAGAATACTGACCACGCGCTGACGCTGCGCCTCGTTAAGAGTGGAAAGCGCGATGGTGCGCTGGCCGCTCAGCTTTGGAATAAAGGTGACGCCGCCTTCCCGGGCCAGCTCAACCACGGCGTCATCCGTCAGTTCCGGAACCTGCATTACAGTACTCCCACCTGTTCCCAGGCTTGTTTAATGGCCGCCCCAACGTCGCTCCCCGAGCGCTTTTCGCCGTGGGCGATCGTCAGTTTTGCGAAAGCCTCAAAATCCGCATCCTGCGCCAGGCTGCGATCGCAAACCGTGTCGTACCAGGCATAGCCCGCTTTTTCCCAGGCATAACCGCCAATCGCCGTTGCGGCCAGATAAAACGCCCGGTTGGGAATGCCGGAGTTGAGGTGTACGCCGCCGTTGTCCTCGCGCGTTTTAATGAAATCTTTCATATGCCCGGGCTGCGGATCTTTGCCGAGCAGGGGATCGTTGTAGGCGGTGCCGGGTTCAGACATGGAGCGAAGCCCTTTGCCGTTGATGCCCTCCGCCAGCAGCCCTTCGCCAATCAGCCAGTCCGCTTTATCGGCGGTTTGCTTACGGTGGTACTGCTTCACCAGCGAGCCAAACACGTCGGATAACGACTCGTTCAGCGCGCCCGATTGTTCAAAGTAGATTAGCCCTGCTTCGGTCTCCGTCACGCCGTGGCTCAGCTCATGCGCCACCACGTCGATGGCAATGGTGAAGCGGTTGAAGATGTCGCCGTCGCCGTCGCCAAAGACCATCTGCTGACCGTTCCAGAAGGCGTTCTGGTATTCCCGGCCGTAGTGTACGGTGCCGGTGAGGATCAGCCCTTTGTTATCAAGCGAATCGCGCTGATATTCCTTCCAGAAGAAATCATGGGTGATGCCCAGATAATCGTACGCTTCATCCACCGCCACATCGCCGTTGGAGGGCTGGCCTTCATAGCGTACCTGGGTACCCGGCAGCTCCTGAGTCTGCTTTGCGTCGTAGATGTCACGCTCAAGCTGGCCGGCTTTATTCACGTGCGGCGCGGCAGGCTTGCCCGGCATATGCGCCATCAGGGTTTGCACATGGGTTAACGTCTGGCGGGCGCAGCGCTGCTGTGGCTCTGAACCGCTCTCGATAATACGACGAAGAATATAGGGGGGGATCACGCTGTGAATTCGGGTCATGCAGTTCTCCTGTTTTCTGGCAATGCCGAAAAAAGAATCTACTTAAGTGTAAATCATTAAACCGGGACCGGAGGTAAGTCGGACAATTCGTTTCCTTAAAAACTGGCGCAACGCTCCACCACCGTTTAGGTTTTTTAAACGCCATTAAGTGAGAGGAGCGCAATGAACAGACAGACTTCGCTGAGCATAACCGGATTTTCAATCATCGCGGTGACCTATGGTATGGCAAGGTTTTCGTGGGGTCTGATGCTGCCTGATATCCGTCAGGCCATCCCTTTCACCCCGCAGGTGGCGGGGTTTATAGCGTCCTGTAGTTATGCGGCGTATTGCCTGTCGATATTTCTGGCCTCTTACCTTATTGCGCGCGCTGGGCCTCGCCTGCCCGCCTTGCTGGCTGCCATCGCCGCTGCCGCGGGGTTATTCATTCTCGCGTCTTCGGCACAGCCGACGACGCTGGCGATAGGTTTGTTTATTGCCGGGCTGAGCTCGGGACTGGCCTCGCCGGCCCTTGCCGGGGCGGTAGATGACAGGATCGCTCCCGACCGTCAGCTCCATGTGAATACCACCATCAATGCCGGAACGAGCGGCGGGATCATCCTCTCGGTGCCCGTTCTGTTTTTCATGCCCGGCGGCTGGCGGGCAGCCTGCGTTGTGTTCGCCATGATGGCGCTGCTGTGCCTGCCGGCGTTGTGGCGGCATCTGCCGCCGTCGGCGGCGAAACCCCGCACGCCTTCGCCTAAGGCATCATTTATCGTACGTAAACCCGGCATGTTTCGGCTGCTGGGGATTGCATTTATCAGCGGTATTGCCAGCGCCGCATGGTGGAGCTTTGGCCCGGAGATACTTATGCGTCACACGGAACTGGATAGCGCAGCGACCAACGTTCTCTGGCTGATAAGCGGCGGGGCGGGGATCGTTGCCATATTTACCGGAACTATGGCAAGGCGTATCGGCATGCGGGGGGTTTATCGTTTATCCCAGATCTTCATGGCTATCTCTCTGGCGATTCTGGCGGTAAGCCACGGTTTTTCCTGGTGGCTTATTCCGGTGGTGGCGATGAGTGGGGCGGGGTATGTGATTTTGTCGGGTGTGTTGCTGGTGAAGGGGGCGGAGATCGCTCATCCTTCTCCGGCGGCTGGAGTTAGCCTGGCCTTTCTGATGCTGGCAGGCGGGCAGGTATTGGGCGCTATCCTTTTTGGCCTGCTGCTGGGGTTAACGAGCGCAGCGGCTGCACTGGCGATTTTTTCAGGCCTGTCCTGGCTGATGCTGGCCGTCACGCCGGACGGCCATCGCTGATTACGCCTTTTTACGGGCGCGAGGTTTTTTTACCGGCGTTACGCCTTTCACTTCGCTTTCCACCCAGCCGTCTGAAAGCCGCGTGGTGAGGATATCTCCGGCTTTTACCTGCACGGTTTGCTTCAGCACGTTGCCGTCCGTCGCGGTGGTAACGCTATAGCCGCGCGCCAGCGTGGAGAGGGGGCTGACGGCCTCCAGATGGGTGACCGCGTTGCCGAAACGCTCGCGGGTAGTGCTGAGGCGGGCGCGAATATTCTCCGCCAGACGATATTCCAGCTGCTGAATACGCGCTTGCGCACGGTAAATCGTCGGCTGCGGGTTCTGCTGGTTCAGACGCTGCGTCACGCGCTGCTGGCGTGAGCCCGCACGCTTAAGCTGGGCGTCAACCGCGACGTTCATCCGCTGACGCAGGCGCTCCAGCACGGTTTGCTGACGCGCCAGACGCAGCTGCGGATGCTGCTGTTGCAGACGATGATGAAGCTGCGTAAAGCGGCGGGTACGGTTGGCGAGGAAGTAGTCCATCGCCATCTCCAGGCGCTGCTGGCCGTTCTGGATCTGGCGCAGCAGCTCCTGCTGATTGCGGCTGACCACTTCTGCCGCCGCGGACGGCGTAGGCGCGCGTAAGTCCGCGACAAAATCGGCAATGGTCACGTCCGTTTCGTGACCGACGGCGCTTACCACGGGGATAAGACTGGCAAAGATAGCCCGCGCCACGCGCTCGTCGTTAAAGCTCCACAGATCTTCCAGCGAGCCGCCGCCTCGCCCGACGATTAATACATCACACTCCTGGCGCGCGTTTGCCAGCTCAATCGCGCGTACGATTTGCCCCGGCGCGTCGTCACCCTGAACGGCGGTAGGATAAATAATGACGGGCAGCGAAGGGTCGCGGCGCTTAAGCACGTGCAGAATATCGTGCAGAGCCGCCCCGGTTTTCGAGGTGATAACCCCAACGCAGTGGGCAGGGGAGGGCAGCGGTTTTTTGAGCTGCTGGTCGAACAGTCCCTCGGCAGACAGCTTTGCCTTTAACTGTTCATACTTCTGCTGCAACATGCCTTCGCCGGCAGGCTGCATGCTTTCGACGATAATCTGATAGTCGCCGCGCGGCTCGTACAGGGTGATATTGGCACGCACCAGAACCTGCTGGCCGTGCTGAGGACGGAACGTCACGCGACGGTTGCTGTTGCGGAACATCGCGCAGCGCACCTGGGCGGTGTCGTCTTTTAGCGTAAAATACCAGTGGCCGGAAGCGGGCTGCGTGAAGTTAGATATTTCACCGCTGATCCAGACCTGCCCCATTTCCTGCTCAAGCAGCAAACGCACCGTCTGATTAAGGCGGCTGACAGTATAAATTGAGGGGGATTGAGAGGATAACATGTGAGCGGGATCAAATTCTAAATCAGCAAGTTATTCAGTCGATAGTAACCTGCTGAGAGGTGAGCGCAAGCATTTTTTTCAAAAAAGTGTGGATGCAATCGGTTACGCTCTGTATAATGCCACGGCAATATTTAACCACCCAGGTCAGAGATATTGCCCATGCTACGTATCGCTAAAGAAGCACTGACGTTTGACGACGTCCTCCTCGTTCCCGCTCATTCCACCGTTCTGCCGAATACTGCCGACCTCAGCACGCAGTTGACGAAAACCATTCGTCTGAACATTCCTATGCTCTCCGCAGCAATGGATACCGTAACGGAAGCGCGTCTGGCTATCGCCCTGGCACAGGAAGGCGGCATTGGCTTTATCCACAAAAACATGTCTATCGAGCGTCAGGCGGAAGAAGTTCGCCGCGTGAAGAAACATGAATCCGGTATCGTGTCCGACCCTCAGACCGTTCTGCCAACCACCACCCTGCACGAAGTGAAAGCGCTGACCGAGCGTAACGGCTTTGCGGGTTACCCGGTTGTGACCGAAGATAACGAGCTGGTGGGCATCATTACCGGTCGTGACGTGCGTTTCGTGACTGATCTGAACCAGCCTGTCAGCGTCTACATGACGCCAAAAGAGCGTCTGGTTACCGTGCGTGAAGGTGAAACCCGCGACGTCGTGCTGGCAAAAATGCACGAAAAACGCGTTGAGAAAGCGCTGGTTGTGGATGCGAACTTCCACCTGCGCGGCATGATCACCGTTAAAGATTTCCAGAAAGCAGAACGTAAACCGAACGCCTGTAAAGACGAGCATGGCCGTCTGCGCGTAGGCGCTGCGGTTGGCGCAGGTGCCGGTAACGAAGAGCGTGTTGACGCGCTGGTTGCCGCGGGCGTAGACGTACTGCTGATTGACTCCTCTCACGGCCACTCCGAAGGCGTTCTGCAACGCATTCGCGACACCCGCGCTAAATACCCGGATCTGCAGATCATTGGCGGCAACGTGGCGACAGGCGCAGGCGCTCGCGCCCTGGCTGACGCCGGCTGCAGCGCGGTGAAAGTGGGGATTGGCCCTGGCTCCATCTGTACCACACGTATCGTGACCGGCGTGGGCGTTCCGCAGATCACCGCGGTGTCCGACGCGGTAGAAGCGCTGGAAGGTACCGGTATTCCGGTTATCGCTGACGGCGGTATCCGCTTCTCTGGCGACATTGCAAAAGCGATCGCCGCAGGTGCTTCCGCGGTGATGGTTGGCTCCATGCTGGCCGGTACCGAAGAATCCCCGGGCGAAATCGAACTCTACCAGGGCCGTTCATACAAATCCTACCGCGGTATGGGCTCTCTCGGTGCGATGTCCAAAGGTTCCTCCGACCGTTACTTCCAGACCGATAACGCGGCTGACAAACTGGTGCCGGAAGGTATCGAAGGTCGCGTTGCCTATAAAGGCCGTCTGAAAGAGATCATTCACCAGCAGATGGGCGGCCTGCGCTCCTGTATGGGTCTGACCGGCTGTGGTACCATCGACCTGCTGCGTACTAAAGCGGAATTCGTACGCATCAGCGGTGCGGGTATCCAGGAGAGCCACGTTCACGACGTGACGATCACCAAAGAGTCCCCGAACTATCGTCTGGGCTCCTGATTTTCTTCGCCCGACCTTGTGTCGGGCGATTTATTTAATCTGTTTCACTTGCCTCGGAATTAGCGTCAATGACGGAAAACATTCATAAACATCGCATTCTCATCCTGGACTTTGGTTCTCAGTACACTCAGCTGGTGGCGCGTCGCGTGCGTGAACTGGGCGTTTACTGTGAACTGTGGGCGTGGGATGTCACGGAAGCACAGATTCGCGAATTCAATCCAAGCGGCATCATCCTGTCCGGCGGCCCGGAAAGCACCACCGAAGAGAACAGCCCGCGCGCACCGCAGTACGTGTTCGAAGCTGGCGTGCCGGTATTCGGCGTTTGCTACGGCATGCAGACCATGGCAATGCAGCTGGGCGGCCACGTAGAAGGCTCTAACGAGCGTGAGTTTGGCTATGCGCAGGTAGAAGTGGTAACCGACAGCGCGCTGGTGCGCGGTATCGAAGACTCCCTGACCGCAGACGGCAAGCCGCTGCTGGACGTATGGATGAGCCATGGCGACAAAGTTACCGCCATCCCGTCCGACTTCGTGACCGTTGCCAGCACCGAGAGCTGCCCGTTCGCCATCATGGCGAACGAAGAAAAACGCTTCTACGGCGTGCAGTTCCACCCGGAAGTAACCCACACCCGTCAGGGCATGCGCATGCTGGAGCGCTTCGTGCGCGATATCTGCCAGTGTGAAGCGCTGTGGACGCCGGCTAAAATCATCGACGACGCCGTTGAGCGTATCCGCCAGCAGGTTGGCGATGACAAGGTGATCCTCGGCCTCTCCGGCGGCGTGGACTCCTCCGTCACCGCGATGCTGCTGCACCGCGCTATCGGCAAAAACCTGACCTGCGTCTTCGTGGACAACGGCCTGCTGCGTCTGAACGAAGCCCAGCAGGTGATGGACATGTTTGGCGACCACTTCGGTCTGAACATCGTTCACGTGGAAGGCGAGCAGCGCTTCCTGGACGCGCTGAAGGGCGAGAACGATCCGGAAGCGAAGCGTAAAATCATCGGCCGCGTGTTCGTTGAAGTGTTCGACGAAGAAGCGCTGAAGCTGGAAGACGTGAAGTGGCTGGCGCAGGGCACCATCTATCCTGACGTGATCGAATCCGCCGCCTCCGCAACCGGTAAAGCACACGTCATCAAATCTCACCACAACGTGGGCGGCCTGCCGAAAGAGATGAAGATGGGCCTGGTTGAGCCGCTGCGCGAGCTGTTTAAAGACGAAGTGCGCAAGATTGGTCTGGAACTGGGTCTGCCGTACGACATGCTCTACCGTCACCCGTTCCCGGGCCCGGGCCTTGGCGTACGCGTGCTGGGCGAAGTGAAGAAAGAGTACTGCGACCTGCTGCGTCGCGCGGACGCGATCTTCATTGAAGAGCTGCACAAGGCTGACCTGTACAACAAGGTTAGCCAGGCGTTCACCGTGTTCCTGCCGGTTCGCTCCGTCGGCGTGATGGGCGATGGCCGCAAGTACGACTGGGTTGTCTCCCTGCGTGCGGTTGAAACCATTGACTTCATGACCGCGCACTGGGCGCACCTGCCGTATGACTTCTTAGGCCGCGTGTCTAACCGCATCATCAACGAAGTTAACGGTATTTCCCGCGTGGTGTATGACATCAGCGGTAAGCCACCGGCGACGATTGAGTGGGAATGATTTTACGTCTGGCAACAGCCTGCTCGTAAAAGCAGTAAAATACCTCTAAGCCCGCGTAGCTGCGGGCTTTTTTGTTTTTGACACTTATTGGCAGCTGTTAGCAACGAAACGAAAGTTACTACAATGCAATGTGGCACAGAAGGGGACTGAAATTTATACTGTAGGCCTCTCATACCATGAATCAGAAAATTGGATATTTCCATCTACAATGTGCCATGTGATTTTTTCATATTGCATAGAAACGGATTCCATATGATTTAACTTATCATTGCCTGATAATTTAACATTGGGAACGCCACAATTGACACCCGTTATTTTTACACTTTCCATTATTACAGTGTAATAACACACCTCCTGACCAGCATCATTGATATGATAAAACCTCACTTCAGCACTTTTTAATGTTTGTCCTGTGGCTGCTGCTTTGTAGAGATAGGGGCTAGAACTGTCTATTTCCTTTTCAAAATTAAATGATGAATGTTGGCGTGTTCCGGTGATCTTTCCATTGGCTGTATCGACGGGAAGGTTAACACCATGACCCATACTGATTACTTCTATAGAGCCTTCACGATCCTGAACGTCTACAGAACCTTTGATGTCTGCACCACCATCATCTTTTAGCCATAGATAGGGAGGGATAGGCATTTTATATACTCCTTGTTAATTTAATTAACTTCATTGTTATGATGTATAAAACTAGAGAGATAAGGATGTTAAATGCAATTAATGTATAATCATAACTATAGTAAATATCTTCGGGCGCTGGGTTGTTGCTCAACAAATAAGAAATTTTAATGGCTGTTTCATTACTTATTAAAGGATGTTCAGTTAAGTAACAAACATCTAACCATGACACAATAGTGAATATCACGATGAGTAGAATCATTCTAAAGGAACTAAGAGCAATTTTTTTGATAACCACCAATAAGTACCTCAATTGTTCCATAGGATTCTAAATCAAGACCTTTTATCTTTTCTTTCTTTGTTCTTAACAGTGCATCTCTTAGCCTATTGTAATCTGATTGGCAAGGTAGCGTTATACACCCCTCTGAAATCTGACCCGGATGTAACCTAAATCCACCTCTGGCTACGCTTTCGTAAAATGTTGAATCATCCAGATTCCCATCATCACGAAATAATGCGAACCATTCAGAATGATCAACATGATAACTAAAAATGCTTTTATACGTATCTACTCCCCAGGCTCTAAACCTGTTAGCCATACTTCCTTTAGGCCTGTCTACTATATAATATTTACCCTTTGGTAAAGGGCCAACGTTAGGAATGATACTGCATGCGCCTTTGTTTCTGTATGCACCGTTGCCAGAAAAAGCCATAAAGACACCAACACCATCAAATGAAAGTGGTGAGTAATCAGCATCATTTATTATAAACTTTCCATGCAAAGTCATGTATCTCCCTTTCCTTTTTAGATACTTAAGAAAAATATCTGCAAATAGTGCGTTTATTAAAAATAATAAACTATACAAAAAGTGCGCATTTAAATATTTTACTCTGAAAAAGGTTAGCCTTCCTTTAGGAAATAGATCTATATCAACTTCGCAGCTATACCTGATAGTAGATCCTTTTAAGGGATGCGGTGATAATTGCAAGGCCAGAACAATTACTATAAAAACATAGCGTGAATTATCACTGATAATTCCGATATCGTGTACAGCGTAAAGCCAGGAAGCAGGACTAAGCCGATATGATTGACGAGTGGTTATTATGGAGCTCGAAAGATCAGTAGTTCAAAATGAGGTGATAAGAAAGAATATGGAAGAAGATCGAAAGAAGGCTGTAGCTTCTTTATTGAAGGACATGGAATCCATTGCTGACCGAATGCGTGAGTTGATTGTCAAAATGCCTTCGCATGATTTGAACGGGTGCATCTACGTTCAGCACATGATGAAAACATCGGGAAACCAAATTGGGGGCGAAAAGCAAGACCAGGAAACGTTCACATTTATGAAGATGCGGTGAGAATGGCCAATCCTGCGCGTAAGGTCAATCTTGAACGGGAAAAACAAATCCGCTTTGGTCGCAAGAGCAAAAAGATTGGCCATCGTTGTCCATGTGGTAGCGGCATGAAATATAAGAGAAGGCATGGTCGGTAAAATGAGCCAGCACGGGTGACCAGAATGTGCCATCAGTTCAAAGTGGGATGAGAGGTGATTTTATGAAATAAACTGATTTTCATATTAAATCAAAAATTAATTTCACGTTGTGCGAGAGTCTTCTCAGCATGAGCCTGAACTGAATAAACGTCGAGGAGCAGAAAAAAATCTCTGCATGGTATAGATTGTGGTATCGAGAAAGATCGATTTACTAACTAATTGTTATATAGATTAATTTTATTTTAATTGATAATCGACAGGAATAAGCCACCAGGCCTGTATCGTCATAAACAGGTAAAACTGAAAAAAGCCCTCTGTTTACAGAGGGCTTTTTTCTGGCCGATATCCGTCCCGGAGGCGAGTTACTGGCTCATCTGCCGCGATTCACGGCAGCCGATACTGCGCCGCCATGCGCCTGGCGCCTGACCGTACTGACGCTTAAAGCTGCGGTTGAAGGACTGCTGAGAGTCAAAGCCCAGCGCGATCGCCACGTTCAAAATTGGTTCATCGCTTTGGGCTAAACGCTCGACCGATTTTTGCAGCTTTTGCGCGCGAATATATTCTGCGAGAGGGGAGCCGGTATGTTCCTTGAAGATCCGCTGGAGGTGCCATTTCGAATAGCCGGCTCGCCTGGAGACGGTTTCAATGTCCAGACGGCTGTCAAGGTTGTTGTCGATCCAGTCGAGTAAATCGTGAATGAATGCACCGGTGTTCATCTTGCTTCCCCCTACGCTACGCGTCAAAAAGCATCTTTGTTTGTTGCATTTAAAGGTGGCCCTTTTTTCCACTAATTGCAAGTTTTATTGTTACATTTAAAACCCTGCTCGAAACAGGTTATTTACCTTTGACGCAAATAGCACATAAAGTGCAACAATTATTCTTGCACTTAATTAAGCGCCTTCCTACAATCGCCGCGATAGTGTATTCGCAACTGTTACAGTTTTGTGGCGATGAACGACACAAATGGCCTTAAGCCAGCCCGGACAAAGGAAGTGGCGCGGCACCTCCCGCTGCGTCTTGCCCGGCGGCTACAATAACCGGAATAAAAATAATGAGCCTGCAAAAAACCTGGGGTAACTTTCATCTGCAAACGCTGGGCGCGATTTTACTCGCCGCGCTGCTGGTCGGGTGCGATGACAGCGTCGCGCAAAATGCCGCGCCGCAAGCGCCCGTCGTCAGCGCTGCTGACGTGGTCGTAAAATCCATAAGCCAGTGGGACAGCTTCAACGGTCGCATTGAGGCGGTGGAGAGCGTTCAGCTGCGCCCGCGCGTCTCCGGCTACATTGATAAAGTGAACTACACCGACGGCCAGGAGGTGAAAAAGGGCGAGGTGCTGTTCACTATTGATGACAGAACCTATCGCGCCGCGCTGGAACAGGCGCAGGCGACGCTGGCGAGAGCCAAAACGCAGGCCAGCCTGGCGCGAAGCGAGGCTAACCGCACCGATAAATTAGTCAATACCAACGTGGTATCCCGTGAAGAGTGGGAGCAGCGCCGTTCCGCAGCCACCCAGGCGCAGGCCGACATTCGCGCAGCGCAGGCGGCGGTTGACGCCGCGCAGCTTAACCTGGACTTCACCAAAGTGACCGCGCCCATCGATGGCCGCGCCAGCCGCGCATTGATCACCAGCGGTAATCTGGTCACCGCCGGCGACAGCGCCAGCGTGCTCACCACCCTGGTCTCGCTGAAGACGGTTTACGTTTACTTCGACGTGGACGAGTCAACCTACCTTCACTATCAAAACCTGGCCCGCAGCGGGCAGGGGGCGTCCAGTAATCACCTGGCGCTGCCGGTGGAGATTGGCCTTACCGGCGAGGAGGGCTATCCCCATCAGGGCAAAGTGGATTTTCTTGATAACCAGCTCACGCCGAGTACCGGAACGATCCGCATGCGCGCGCTGTTAGATAACGCGCAGCGTCAGTTCACGCCGGGACTCTTTGCCCGCGTGCGCCTGCCGGGCAGTGCGGAATTTAAAGCCACGCTTGTAGACGATAAGGCGGTGCTGACCGATCAGAATCGTAAATATGTTTATATTGTTGATAAAGAAGGGAAAGCACAGCGTCGCGATATCACGCCGGGTCGTCTGGCCGACGGTTTACGCATCGTACAGCAGGGGCTGAATCCCGGGGATAAAGTCATCGTCGATGGTTTACAAAAGGTGTTTATGCCGGGCATGCCAGTTAACGCGAAAACCGTCGCCATGACCGCCAGCGCCGCCCTCAACTGATCCCTTACCTGAGAATCCAACCCATGGACTTTTCCCGTTTTTTCATCGACAGGCCGATTTTTGCCGCCGTACTGTCGATTCTGATTTTTATCACAGGATTAATCGCCATCCCGCTGCTGCCGGTCAGCGAATATCCTGACGTCGTACCGCCAAGCGTGCAGGTGCGCGCGGAGTACCCCGGCGCCAACCCGAAGGTGATTGCGGAGACCGTCGCAACGCCGCTGGAAGAGGCGATCAACGGCGTTGAGAACATGATGTACATGAAGTCCGTCGCGGGATCGGACGGCGTGCTGGTCACCACCGTCACCTTCCGTCCGGGTACGGATCCCGATCAGGCGCAGGTTCAGGTGCAAAACCGGGTATCGCAGGCCGAGGCGCGCCTGCCGGAAGACGTGCGGCGTCTGGGCATCACCACGCAGAAACAATCGCCAACGCTGACGCTGGTGGTGCATCTGTTTTCGCCAGGCGGCAAGTACGACTCGCTGTACATGCGAAACTACGCCACGCTGAAGGTGAAGGACGAGCTGGCGCGCCTGCCCGGCGTGGGGCAGATTCAGATTTTCGGCTCGGGCGAATACGCGATGCGCGTGTGGCTGGACCCAAACAAGGTGGCGGCGCGCGGGCTGACGGCATCGGACGTGGTGACGGCGATGCAGGAGCAGAACGTTCAGGTTTCCGCCGGGCAGCTTGGCGCCGAGCCGCTGCCAAAAGAGAGCGATTTCCTGATCTCTATTAACGCCCAGGGCCGTCTGCATACCGAAGAGGAGTTTGGCAATATTGTCCTGAAAACGACGCAGGACGGTACGGTCGTCCGCCTGCGCGACGTGGCGCGCGTAGAGATGGGTTCCGGCAGCTATGCGCTGCGTTCGCAGCTCAACAATAAAGACGCGGTCGGGATTGGTATTTTCCAGTCGCCGGGGGCGAACGCCATCGATCTGTCTAACGCGGTGCGTGCAAAAATGGACGAACTGTCCACGCGTTTCCCGGACGATATGAAGTGGGCGGCACCTTACGACCCGACGGTATTTGTGCGCGATTCTATCCGCGCGGTCGTGCAAACGCTGCTGGAAGCGGTGGTGCTGGTGGTGCTGGTGGTGATCCTGTTCCTGCAAACCTGGCGCGCGTCGATCATTCCGCTGATCGCGGTGCCGGTATCGGTGGTGGGCACGTTCAGCATTCTCTACCTGCTGGGCTTTTCGCTTAATACCCTGAGCCTGTTCGGGCTGGTGCTGGCGATTGGTATCGTGGTGGACGATGCCATCGTGGTGGTGGAAAACGTCGAGCGAAACATCGAAGAGGGGCTCGCCCCGCTTGCGGCGGCGCATCAGGCGATGCGTGAAGTTTCCGGGCCGATTATCGCCATCGCACTGGTGCTGTGCGCGGTGTTCGTTCCCATGGCGTTCCTCTCCGGCGTGACCGGTCAGTTTTATAAACAGTTTGCGGTCACGATAGCCATATCAACGGTGATTTCGGCCATTAACTCGCTGACGCTCTCGCCGGCGCTGGCTGCCCTGCTGTTGAAGCCGCACGGCGCACCGAAAGATTTCCCGACCAGGCTTATCGATCGTCTGTTCGGCTGGATCTTCCGTCCGTTTAACCGCTTTTTCCACCGCAGCTCGACCGGCTATCAGGGGCTGGTGGGCAAAACGCTCGGCCGACGCGGCGCGGTGTTTGCGGTTTATTTGCTGCTGCTTTGCGCTGCCGGCGTGATGTTTAAAGCCGTACCCGGCGGGTTTATTCCGACGCAGGATAAGCTGTACCTGATTGGCGGCGTGAAAATGCCGGAAGGCTCGTCGCTGGCGCGTACCGATGCGGTGATCCGCAAAATGAGCGAAATCGGTATGAATACCGAAGGCGTGGATTATGCGGTTGCGTTTCCCGGCCTGAATGCGCTCCAGTTTACCAACACGCCGAACACCGGGACGGTATTTTTTGGCCTGAAGCCGTTCGACCAGCGTAAACACACTGCGGCGGAAATTAACGCGGAGATCAACGCGAAAATCGCGCAAATCCAGCAGGGCTTCGGCTTCTCGATTCTGCCGCCGCCGATTTTAGGGCTGGGTCAGGGATCGGGCTATTCCCTGTACATTCAGGATCGCGCCGGTCTGGGCTATGGCGCGCTGCAAAACGCGGTGAACACCATGTCCGGTGCAATCATGCAGACGCCGGGGATGCATTTCCCCATCTCAACCTACCAGGCTAACGTTCCGCAGCTGGACGTTCAGGTCGACCGCGATAAGGCGAAAGCGCAGGGCGTGTCGCTCACCGATCTGTTCGGCACGCTGCAAACCTACCTGGGCTCGTCCTATGTGAACGACTTTAACCAGTTTGGCCGCACCTGGCGCGTAATGGCCCAGGCCGACGGGCAGTTCCGCGACAGCGTGGAGGATATTGCGAACTTACGCACCCGTAACAACCAGGGCGAAATGGTGCCGATTGGCAGTATGGTCACCATCAGCACCACCTACGGGCCGGACCCGGTGATCCGCTACAACGGCTACCCGGCGGCGGATCTCATTGGCGATGCCGATCCTCGCGTGCTCTCTTCCGCGCAGGCGATGACGCAGCTGGACGCAATGTCTAAGCAGATACTGCCGAACGGGATGAATATCGAATGGACGGACCTGAGCTTCCAGCAGGCCACGCAGGGCAATACGGCGCTGATCGTCTTCCCGGTCGCGGTTCTGCTGGCGTTTCTGGTGCTGGCGGCGCTGTATGAAAGCTGGACGCTGCCGCTGGCGGTGATCCTTATCGTTCCGATGACGATGCTGTCCGCGCTGTTTGGCGTCTGGCTGACCGGGGGCGATAACAACGTGTTTGTGCAGGTGGGTCTGGTCGTGCTTATGGGGCTGGCCTGTAAGAACGCGATACTTATCGTGGAGTTTGCCCGCGAGCTGGAAATCCAGGGGAAAGGTATCATGGAGGCCGCGCTGGAGGCGTGCCGCCTGCGTTTACGCCCGATTGTGATGACCTCTATCGCCTTTATTGCCGGGACGATCCCCCTCATCCTCGGCCACGGCGCGGGTGCCGAGGTGCGCGGCGTCACCGGGATCACGGTGTTCTCCGGCATGCTGGGCGTGACCCTGTTTGGCCTGTTCCTGACGCCGGTGTTTTACGTGACGCTGCGTAAGTTCGTGACGCGCGGTAAAGCGGAAAGAGACGTGCTGCCTGCGTAGGACGTCGCAGACAATAAAAACCGCCTTCACAGTGAAGGCGGTTTTTTTTCGCAATCCGTAAAGGATTAAGGCGCTTTTTTATGCTGCGTGCAGATTTCCGGGACCGGATCGCACCCGCTGGTGTCGGCTTTTTTCACCTCTTCCAGCGCGCTGGCGACGGTATGGCGCGCCAGAACCGCCAGCGAAGCCTGCTCCGCTTCATCAGCAATGGATTTGAAGTACCAGCAGGCGTTGGCGCTCACCACGCAGCGTGCCGGAACGTCAGGACGGGACGCCCATAGCTTTTTATCTTCAGTAACGGAAAGGTAGATATCGCGCAGGGTAATCTCGTCCGCCGGGCGGCCAAGGTGTATAGAGCCGTTGCGGCCAAGCGTGGAGACGATAATGCCGTCACGGGCGAGAGGAACCATTAGTTTACGGATGAAGCTCGGATTCGCTTCCAGGCCGTAGGCCAGGATTGCGCTCGTCGAACGTTCACCCGACTGCTCCGCCATCGCTACGCTGAGAACCATCTGCAAAGCTGTCGGGAAGCGGTAATCTAGCATTTTTCTGTCCTGGGTCGCGGTGAATCTTGTTCTTTTTGGCACCGCAGAGGTGAATAATCAATAAGTAACAATATAACAAATACGGTAATCTTATTGAAGCAATCTGCGGCATGCGTGAAATAACGCTGCCGTACCGGCAAACGTCAGGCCGGGTAGCGCCGCGTTTCCGTTCATGCAAGCGCGGGATGCGGGAAGTCAACGGTCACCATCAGGCCACCTTCTGCTGACGTACTCAGATTGACTCTGCCGTTGTGCTGCTGGGTAACGGCTTTGACGATGGCAAGCCCTAAGCCGCTCCCGCTTTGGGTTTGATTAGGATCGCGGAAAAACCTGTCGAACACCCGCTCGCGCAATTCAACCGGAATGCCGGGGCCCGCGTCTGAGACGCGCAGCCGGGCGGACGTCATTGTCGATTGCAGCTGTACCTCAATTCGTCCCCCCTCAGGGCTGTACTTCACGGCATTTTCAATCAAATTGTCGATCAGCGACACCAGACGTTCCCGGATGCCCGCGACCCGGATTTCATCGTCGGCGAAGAATTCAAGCTCAATCCCGCGCGCCGACGCCAGCGGCTCCAGCGCGGCCATTCGCTCCTGAATAAGCGTTGTCAGCGGCACAGGCTCCGTTACCGTGTCGATGTGCGCTTCGCTGTGCTTCATCAGCAGAAGCTGATTGACGAGACGAGCGGCACGGCTATTGCTCCGAACAATGCCTGCAAGCAGCTCCTGCTGGCTTTCGCTGATGACCCAGGACTGCAGCGCCTCGACGTTGATCCGCATCGCGGCCAGCGGCGTACGCAGCTCGTGCGCGGCATCGGCAATAAACACCCTTTCCCTTTCGGCGCTTTCCCGCACCCTTGCGAGAAAGTCATTAATTGCGTCCACCGTCTGGCGCAGCTCCCTGTGCCTGGGAACGGCTTTTAAGGGAGAGAGATCGTCTGGCGTGCGCAATGAAATTTCATTCACTACCCTGTTCCAGGGGCGCATCGCGATGCGGATTGACAGCCACGCGGGAAACAGAAGGAAAGGGATGCATACCAGCAGCGGCATGACGTAATAGCCGCGCGAGTTCAGGTAGATAAAGAAATTCCAGCTGCCGGCAGGGGTGAAAAGGGTGACCTCCACGTCGGAGCGCGCGGATTTGAGGGTGCGGCTCGTCCAGGTGTGGTCTCCAGTCCGGACGCGCTGCATTTCCCCCAGACGGCTATTTTTCACCTCCGTTGGCGCGCCACGCGAAGAAAAAATAATCTCATTATGCTTGCGAACGATCAGGTTGATGGCCAGCTCCGGATCTTCACCGCCGCCATACCCCTCCCGCAGCGCCTTGCTGAACGCGGCCAGCACCTCTTTACGTGCCTGCGGCCTATCCTCCATGCTCTCAACCAGGGAAAAGAGGGTTTCGTAAGTCTCACTGCCCGTGAGTATTGGAGGGCTGCGCAGGTCCTCCAGCAAAATGAAGGTTAAAAAAAGACACCACAGCAGCGTAAGCAGCAGCATCTGGGCGACCATCATTCGCCTGACCAGCGTAGGAAGCCTGAGGCGGTACCAAAAATTACGCATCAGCCCGCCGCCTTCTGAACCGGTACGGTATCAATGACGTACCCCACGCCCCGCACCGTTCGCACAAAGCCATCGCCAATTTTTCGCCGCAGGTTACCCATATGCACGTCGAGCGCGTTGCTGAGATTTTCTTTCGTGCCGAAGATCCTCTCTTCCAGATACCGCCGCGTAAGCACGCGGTCAGCGCGCAGCATTAGCGTTTCGAGCAGCGCGTATTCACTTGCCGTCAGCTCAACGTGGCGCGCGCTCACCGTCACGCGACGCGTCGGTACGTGGAGAGATAAGCCGCGAATGTCTATCGCCTCATTCTCAAAACCGTAGCTGCGCCGCGCCAGGGCTCTCACGCGCGCCAGCAGCTCGGCGAGCACAAAAGGTTTGACCAGATAGTCGTCCGCGCCCGCGTCCAGCCCGCACAGGCGGTCCTGCAGCGTGCCTCGCGCCGTCAGGATAATGACGGGGATCCCCCGGAGCTGCTGACGCAGGCGCGTCATCAGGCTCATACCATCGCCATCCGGCAGCCCCAGGTCGAGCAGGATAAGCTCCGGCGCGCAGAGATCGAGCTGATGCAGCGCATCCTCTTTCCGGCGTACCCATATGACATCAAATCCTTGATCTGCAAGGGCGATACGTACGCCGTTGCCGAGATCCAGGTCGTCTTCAATTAGTAGAATTTTCACAAAGGTAACGGTATCAGCAGTGGATGAAGAACAGCTTAAGAAAAAAACGGTATCAGGAAATCATTCAGCTTTACAGAACCAGCACGTGCTTCAGCGTTTCTTCATTTTCGGCTCATAAGAACCTTAGGGTGGGTATTCAGAATGAGCGCGCTGGCGTTTAACACCGCCTGAATCGTAACCATCTGAATCCAAAAGGGCTTCTTTAATGAGAAACAGCAAACTGCGTCACAGGTTCCCCCGTTCACTCATCGGTCGCAGCGCGAAAAGCATCCTGTCGGGGGCCGTCCTGGCGTTACTGGCTACCCCGACGCTGGCGGCGGGGCAGCGCCAGGGCAACGTGTTAACCCTGGGGGGCGGCGTGGATGTTGCGCCACGCTATTCCGGTTCGGATAAGAGCCGCGTTGCTGCGGCCCAGGTGGTTGATTACGCGATGGAAAATGGGTTCTTTATCAGCACTACCCGCGGGCTCGGCTACGGCAACCGCGTCGGCAACCTGGATTACAGCGCTGCGCTGAGCTATCGCGCAGGGCGTAAGGATCGCGACGTAAGCAGCGATTCAATCGCCTCCGGCAGCGACTACCTGCGGGGGATGGGTGACGTCAAAGGCTCAGCCGTCGTTGTGCCGGGGCTGGGGTACAGGGTAACTGACTGGCTTAACGTGCAGCTGCAGGCTGAGGTCCCGGTTTCGGAAAGAGACAACGGTGAGGCTGTGCACTTTGGCATTGCCAGCCCGCTCTACACCTCTCCTGAAAACTCATTGACGCTGGCGCTGACCGGCAGCTGGGGATCCAGCAAGTACATGCAAACGTACTACGGGGTCAGCGCCGCCCAGTCGGCAGCATCGGGATTTGCCCGACATGATGCCGGATCGGGAATATACGCCTATTCGCTGAACCTGGACTGGACCCATAAGCTCACCTCCCGCTGGAGCGTGCTTGCCGCTGCCGGCGTTACGCAGCTGACGGGAGAGGCGGGCGATAGCCCAGTCGTTCAGAAAAAAACGTCGCCCACGGGAAGCCTGAAGGTGACGTACAGCTTCTGACCGGTGTTGCAGGCGAAGGAGTGGTAGCCTACTTTCCTTCGCCCAGCCGATATGCCAGCGCCACTACCAGCGACTGCACCAGGCACAGCGTCGCCGACTGAGAGCGAAACGCATCTACCTGCGCCTCTTTCACCACGAAACAGAGGTCGCTGAACGTCGCCAGCGGGCTGATCTGGCTGTCGGTGATCACAATCTGGCGCGCGCCGACGCTGGCGGCGGTTTCGCTGACCATCACCGTCTCTTCCGCGTACGGCGAGAAGCTGATCGACACCACAATGTCGCGCGCCTTGATGCGGCTAATCTGCTCGCGCAGCATGCCGCCCATGCCGTCGAGCAGAACAGGGCGGCACTCAAGGTGGCTCAGGGCATAGGTCAGATAGGCCGCGACGCTAAAGGAGCGGCGCAGTCCGGCGATGTAGATGGTGTCGGCGTCGGCCAGCAGCTGAACGGCGCGCTCCAGCATCTCCGGTTCGGCACGGGCGGCGAGCTGCTGTAGCGCCTGGGCATTTGAGCGGGCGAACTCCTGTAAAATATCGAGCGGCGTTTCCGGCACGGCTTCGCTCTCCATTTCGCGGAACAGCCGCGCACGGTCGCTGTAGCTGGCGGTTTCCTCCACCAGGTTCATGCGAAACAGCTGTTTCATTTCGTTAAAACCGGTGAAGTCAAAGGCGTTGGCGAAGCGGATCAGCGTTGACGGCGGCACGTCGGCGCGCTCGGCAATGACGGCAACCGTATCAAAGGCCACGCTGTTGGTGTTATCCAGTACATAGCGGGAGACCTGCTGCAGCCTCTTGCTCAGGCTATCGTAGCGATCGCGGATTTGCTGCTGCAGTTCGTTCAGGCTGGTTGCTGTCGTCATGTTATCCCCCAAATACAGTTTTATGATTCTAAACGCAAAGCCGCGTCTTTTAAATGTCGGCCATCCATCTGGCAGCAAAAATGAAACAGAAGCTTCAGCCATTTCCTCGCCCGAAATGCCTTAATAGCGCACGCGGCGTCAGTGTTGCTGGCTATTAACATAAAAATCCATCCTTGATCACAATAATCATCATTTATTTTATTTCAACTTAAAATGGAATATTTGTTTCATATATAGTGTGAGTACAAAGCGTTCAGGTAACGGTCACGTATCAACAGCGAGAGGTTAAGGATGGAGACGGTAGCGAATTTTATTCACGGCGAATGTGTCACCGGTTCAGGCCAGCGCGTTCAGGCGATCTTCAACCCGGCCACCGGCGAGCAGATCCGCCAGGTGGTGATGAGTACGGCGCAGGAGGCGGAGCAGGCGGTTGCCGCCGCGCAGCAGGCCTTTCCCGCGTGGGCACGTCAGGCTCCGCTTAAGCGCGCGCGCGTAATGTTCCGCTTTAAGGCGCTGCTGGAGGAGAACATGGCGCGCCTGGCCCGCCTCATCAGCGAAGAGCACGGCAAGGTCTACTCCGACGCGGTGGGGGAACTGACCCGCGGTCTGGAAGTGGTGGAATTTGCCTGCGGCATTCCGCATCTGCAAAAGGGGGAACACTCTGCGAACGTGGGTACCGGCGTCGACAGCCACTCGCTGATGCAGCCGCTCGGGGTCTGCGCCGGGATCGCGCCGTTTAACTTCCCGGCGATGGTGCCGATGTGGATGTTCCCGATTGCGCTGGCAACCGGGAATACCTTCGTGCTGAAGCCGTCGGAAAAAGACCCTTCGCTGGCGCTGGCGCTGGCGCAGCTGCTGAAAGAGGCCGGCCTGCCGGACGGCGTGTTCAACGTGGTGCAGGGGGATAAGGAGTCCGTTGACGTGCTCCTGACCGACCCGCGCGTGCAGGCGGTGAGCTTTGTCGGCTCCACGCCGGTTGCGGAATACATTTACCAGACCGCCTCCGCCCACGGTAAGCGCTGTCAGGCGCTGGGTGGGGCGAAAAACCACTGCATTTTAATGCCGGATGCCGACATGGAGATGGCGGCCAACGCCATTATGGGAGCGGCCTACGGCGCGGCGGGCGAGCGCTGCATGGCGCTCTCGGTGGTGCTGGCGGTGGGCGATAATACCGCCGACGACCTCTGCGCCCGGCTGGAAAAACAGATTGCCGCGCTGCGCGTTGGGCCGGGCCTGGACCAGACGCCGGAAAACGAAATGGGGCCGCTTATCTCCTCCGCCCACCGCAGCAAGGTGCTGGGCTACATCGACAGCGGCGAGGCGCAGGGGGCGAATCTGCGCGTGGACGGCCGCGGCTTTAGCGTGCAGGGTCACGAGAGGGGCTATTTTGTCGGGCCGACGCTGTTCGATAACGTTACCCCGGAGATGACCATCTATAAGGAAGAGATTTTCGGCCCGGTGCTTTCTGTGGTGCGCGTAGCAGATTACGCCAGCGCGGTGGATCTGATTAACCGCCATGAATATGGTAATGGCTCGGCCATTTTCACCCGCGACGGCGGCTGCGCGCGCCGCTTCTGCGAAGAGGTGCAGGCGGGCATGGTGGGCGTCAACGTGCCGATCCCGGTGCCGATGGCGTTCCACAGCTTCGGCGGCTGGAAGCGTTCCATCTTTGGCGCGCTCAACGTCCACGGCAACGACGGCGTGCGCTTCTACACCCGCATGAAAACCATCACCGCGCGCTGGCCGGAAATGCAGCAGGAGTCAGGCGCCGCGTTTTCCATGCCGACGCTGGGCTGACAGGAGGTGTTATGCAAACCGAACGTATGACCATGGCCCAGGCGCTGGTCCGCTTCCTTAATCAACAGTACGTCAGCGTTGACGGCAACGAAACGCCCTTCGTGGAGGGCGTGGCCACTATCTTCGGACACGGTAACGTGCTGGGTATCGGCCAGGCGCTGGAGCAGGATCCGGGCCATCTGCAGGTAATGCAGGGCTGCAACGAGCAGGGCATCGCCCATATGGCGACGGGGTTCGCCAAACAGCACCGCCGACAGCGCATTTTTGCCGTCACCTCCTCCGTCGGGCCGGGCGCCGCCAATATGGTGACCGCCGCGGCAACCGCTACGGCGAACCGAATCCCGCTGCTGCTGCTGCCGGGAGATATCTACGCCAGCCGCCAGCCGGACCCGGTGCTGCAGCAGATCGAGCAGTATCACGATCTCAGCCTCAGCACCAACGACTGCTTCCGTCCGGTCTCCCGCTACTGGGACCGCATCAACCGCCCCGAGCAGCTGATGAGCGCCATGCTAAATGCGATGCGAACGCTTACTGACCCCGCAAATACGGGGACGGTGACCATTTGCCTGCCGCAGGACGTGCAGGGGGAAGCCTGGGATTACCCGCTGAGCTTCTTCGCGCGCCGCGTGCACCACGTTGAGCGTCGACCGCCCGATCCGCATCGTCTGGTGCAGGCGCGGGCGTTAATTGCCCGCAAGCAACGTCCGCTGGTGGTGTGCGGCGGCGGCGTGCGCTATTCCGGCGCGCATGCGGCGTTTCGCGAATTTGTCGAGACGCTGCAACTGCCGTTTGCCGAAACCCAGGCCGGAAAGGGGGCGCTGGTAAGTGACCACTCGCTTAATCTGGGCGGGGTAGGCGTGACGGGCGGAATGGCCGCTAACCGGCTTGCGCCGCAGGCAGACCTGGTGATTGGCGTCGGCACGCGCCTCACGGACTTTACCACCGGCTCCAAGGCGCTCTTTTCCCATCCGGACGTCGAGTTTCTGCTGCTGAACGTGGCCGAATTTGACGCCCTGAAGCTGGACGCCACCGCGCTGGTGGCCGATGCCCAAACCGGGCTGCAGGCCCTGACCCATGCGCTTAAGGATTACCGCAGCGGATGGGGAGAGGAGATTGCTGAGGCGAAAGCCGCCTGGCGCGACGAGTGCCGCCGCCTGTGGGATCGCCAGTGGCATCCGGCAGATGCGCCCGAGGTGGCGGGGCACCTGGACGCGCAGCTGGCCGAATACGGCGAGACGCTCAACACCCGGCTGACCCAGACGCGGGTGCTGGGGCTGATTAATCAGCATGTTGAGGATAACGCCATCGTGGTGGGCGCGGCCGGTTCGCTGCCGGGAGATTTACAGCGCCTCTGGCAGGTCAAAACGCCCGACACCTATCACCTTGAGTACGGCTACTCCTGCATGGGCTACGAGATAGCGGCAGCGATTGGCGCGAAGCTTGCGTGCCCCGAACAGCCGGTATACGCCATGGTGGGGGATGGCTCCTACATGATGCTGCACTCCGAGCTGCAAACCGCGGTGCAGGAGGGCGTTAAGGTCACCGTTCTGCTGTTTGATAACGCCAGCTTCGGCTGCATTAACAACCTGCAGATGGGGCACGGCATGGGGAGCTTTGGCACCGAAAACCGCCACCGTAACCCGGAAACCGGGCGGCTCGACGGGCCGCTGGTGAAGGTCGACTTTGCACAAAACGCGGAAAGCTACGGCTGCCGCGCGTGGCGGGTACACGATGAGCCAGGCCTGCTGGCGGCGCTGGCGGCGTCCCGCGCGCACCCTGGCCCGACGCTGCTGGACATTAAGGTGCTGCCGAAAACCATGACCCACGATTACGACGCCTGGTGGCGAACCGGCGATGCGCAGGTGGCGGCCTCCTCAGCCGTGCGCGAGGCCGCGGCGCAGACGCAGGCGCAGGTGAAAAAAGCGCGTCAGTATTAAATTTTCATGTCGTAACGAAATTTTCATTTCATTTCCCCTCACCCTAACCCTCTCCCCAAAGGGGAGAGGGGATGGTTCGGTGCGGCCTTTTCTCCCTCACCCACCTGGGGAGAGGGGATGGTTCGGTGCGGCCTTTTCTCCCTCGCCCACCTGGGGAGAGGGGATGGTTCGGTGTGGCCTTTTCTCCTTCGCCCATTTGGGGAAAGAGGACGGCTCGGGGCTGTCTTTTCTCCCTCGCCCCTTTGGGGAGAGGGCCGGGGTGAGGGGAAGATGTACGCCCTTCCATGTTGTGAGATTGATAACAAAATTTATCTCATTCATCTCAAAAGTGTTAACCCACACTCAAAAACATAATTTTCACTATTTATAAAAATGAAATAAATGTTTTATTTAAAGGGTCGTTAGTTTACAGCATTCACCAACACCGGGAGCCGTTATGTTTAACATTGCTTTACTGGGCGCTGGCCGAATTGGTCAGGTACATGCAGCTAACATCGCCAGCCACGGTGCGACCACGCTGTGGTCCGTGGTTGACCCGAATCAGGAATTTGCCACCCGCCTCGCCGCGCGGTATCAGGCCCGCCAGCAGAGCCTGACTGAGGCGATGACCGACCCTGACGTTCATGCCGTGCTGATTGCCTCCGCAACGGACACCCATGCGGATCTGATTGAGATGGCCGCCCGCCACGGCAAGGCCATCTTCTGTGAAAAGCCGGTACACCTCGACCTCGCCCGCGTGCGCGACTGCCTGAAGGTGGTCAAGGAGTGTGGCGTGCCGCTGTTCATCGGCTTTAACCGCCGCTTCGACCCGCAGTTCCGCCGCGTGAAAACCGACGCCCAGGCCGGGCGCATCGGCAAGCCGGAATCGCTGCTGATTATTTCCCGCGATCCGTCTCCGCCGCCTGCGGAGTACGTGCGCGTCTCCGGCGGCATGTTCCGCGACATGACCATCCACGACTTTGACATGGCGCGCTTCATCATGGGCGAAGAGCCGGTGTCGGTGTATGCCCAGGGCAGTAACCTGGTGGATCCGGCGATTGGCGAGGCGGGGGACATCGACACCGCGTTTATCGTTCTGAAATATGCCTCCGGCGCGATGGCGACCATCGTCAACAGCCGCCGCTCCTCGTACGGCTACGACCAGCGCCTGGAGCTGCACGGCTCCGAAGGGCTGCTCTGCGCGGGCAATATTCTGGAAAACCAGGTGCAGCACTACGGCAAACAGGGCTGCACCAGCGCGCTGCCGGAACACTTCTTCCTGCAGCGCTATAAATCCGCTTACGCCGCGGAATGGGAACACTTTGTTGCGGTCCTGCGCGGCGAAGCGGTGCCTGACTGCAGCGGCGATGATGGTGAACGTGCGCTGTACCTCGCGGATAAAGCGCTGGAGTCGCTGCGCAGCCAGCGCGAGATCGTCCTCTAAACACAACCACCCTACACAGAGAGACATAATAATGAAAAAACTGATCGTAGCCGCCCTCATCGCCATGACGTCCGGGGCCGCCCTCGCCGAAAACGAGCAAATTGTTTTCAGTACGCCAAACCTGGCCATGCCGTTTGAAGTTCACATGCAGCGCACGGCGGTAAAAGCCGCAAAAGAGATGGGCGTGAAGCTTCAGGTGCTGGACGGGCAGGGCAGCTCGCCAAAACAGGTGGCTGACCTGGAAAACGCCATTACCCGTGGGGCGCAGGGGTTCATCGTCTCCCCGAACGACGTGAACGCGGTCTCAAGCGCGGTGGATGAAATTCAGGATGCGAAGCTGCCGGTTGTCACCCTTGACCGCTCCGTCGACAGCCAGAAAAAAGTGCCGCACTTCGGCGCCAACAACTACAAGGGTGGCCAGGCGATTGGCGACTTCGTGAAAAGCAAATTCCCCGACGGGGCAGAGATCATTCTGCTCACCGGTCAGCCGGGCTCCTCTTCCAACATCGAACGCACCAAAGGGATCCGCGACAGCCTGAAGGCGGGCGGGGATAAGTACAAGATTGTCGCCGATCAGACCGGCAACTGGATGCGTTCAGAAGGGATGCGCATTGTGGAAAGCGTTCTGCCTTCGCTGCCGAAACGTCCGCAGGTGATCCTCTCCGCCAACGACGATATGGCGCTGGGGGCGATTGAAGCCCTGCAGAGCCAGGGCGTGAAGCCGGGCGAAATTCTGGTCACCGGCTTTGATGCGGTTCCGGAAGCGCTGGCCCGCGTGCGCGACGGCTGGCTGGCGGTGACGGCGGATCAGCGCCCGGGCTTTGCGGTGCAGACGGCGATGAGCCAGCTGGTGGCTAACGTGCGTGAGAAGAAAGCCATCACCGGCGCGGACTACCCGCCGACGCTTATCACCAAAGAGAACCTGCAGCAGGCTGAGCGCATCGGCGAGGCCGGTAACTGATCTATCCGCAGCCGCCGCGCGAGCGGCGGCGCACTCTGAAGGAGGAGCAGACCGATGTCGCAACCCTTACTGAAAGTGACCGACCTGGCGAAAAGCTTTTCCGGCGTCTGGGCGCTGAGCAGCGCTCAGCTGACCGTCGGCAGTGGGGAAATACACGCCCTGCTGGGGGAAAACGGGGCGGGAAAATCCACGCTGCTGAAGGCGCTCGCGGGGGCGCAGCCGCAAACGCGCGGGGAGATCTGGTTCAACGGCGAAACGCTGCCGGTGGACGACTCCCCGGTGGAGCGGCAGAACAAGGGCATTATCACCATCTATCAGGAGTTCAACCTGCTGCCCAACATGACCGTCGCGGAGAACATGTTTCTCGGGCGCGAGCCGCGCAGGCGTAACCTGATCGTCGACGAAAAGGCGGTAAACCAGGAGGCGCAGGTCATCCTCGATTACCTGCAGCTGAACGTCGCCCCGACCACGCCTGTCGCCCGCCTGAGCGTGGCGCAGCAGCAGATGGTGGAGATCGCCCGGGCGCTGACCCTCAATGCCCGGTTAATCATTATGGACGAACCGTCCGCCGCGCTGAGCGACAGCGAGGTGGAAAGCCTGCACCGCGTGGTGCGGGAGCTAAAAAATCGCGGGGTGAGCATTATCTATGTGACCCATCGCCTGCACGAGGTTTTCCAGCTCTGCGATCGCTTCACCGTGTTCCAGGACGGCCGCTTCACCGGCACCGGCGCGGTGGCGGAGACCAACGTCGAGCAGCTGATCCGCCTGATGGTCGGGCGCGACGTGGCGTTTAACCGTCGTCCTGCCAGCGAAACGCATCATGAAGACAAACCCGTCCGCCTGGCCGTGAAGGGGCTGAGCCGCGAAAAGCCGCCGCTGGATCCGCACGGCATCGCCCTGCACGACATCAGCTTCCACGTCCACGCCGGGGAGGTTTTAGGCATTGCCGGGCTGGTGGGCGCGGGACGCACCGAGGTGGCGCGCTGCCTGTTTGGCGCGGACGCGTTTACCTCGGGCAGCTTTGAGCTGGACGGCGTGCCGTACCGGCCGCGCGATCCGCTGTATGCCCTCGACCAGGGCGTGGCGCTGGTGCCTGAAGATCGCAAAAAAGAGGGGGCGGTGCTGGGGCTGTCGATTCGCGACAACCTGTCGCTCTCCTGCCTTTCGTCACTGCTGCAGTGGCGCTGGTTCGTCAACACCCGCAAAGAGGACGACCTGATTGAGTCCTACCGCCAGGCGCTGCAGATCAAAATGGTCAACAGCGAGCAGGAGGTGCGCAAGCTCTCCGGCGGTAACCAGCAAAAAGTGATCCTCGCGCGCTGCATGGCGCTCAACCCGCGGGTGCTGATCGTCGACGAGCCGACGCGCGGCATCGACGTGGGCACCAAATCGGAAGTGCACCAGGTGCTGTTTGACATGGCGAAAAAGGGCGTGGCGGTGATCGTGATCTCCTCCGATCTGCCTGAAGTGATGGCGGTGTCTGACCGGATCATCACCCTCAGCGAAGGCCGGGTGACCGGCGAGATCCACGGCGACGACGCTAACGAAGAACGGCTGATGACGATGATGGCCATCAACCACAACGCCCTGAACGCGGCATAACGGAGTTTCTCATGACGCAGATGATTTCTAAAACGCAGGCCCCGGTCAAACGCGCCGGACGCATCGATCCCATCGCCTTCTTCGAGCGCTTCGGGGTGCTGATTTTCATGATCCTGCTGCTGATCTTCTTCCAGTCGCAGAACAGCAACTTTTTCTCTGAACGCAACATTTTCAACATCCTGACCGAAGTCTCCATCTACGGGATCATGGCCGTGGGGATGACCTTCGTCATCCTGACCGCCGGGATCGACCTCTCCGTCGGCTCCATTCTGGCGGTGTGCGCCATGACCGCGGCGTACGTGATCAAGGGCGACAACTTTACCACCGTTGACCCGAACGCCTGGGGCGGCATGAGCTGGCTGATTGGGCTGGGGATTTGCCTGGCGATGGGCACGGCGATTGGCTTTCTGCACGGTCTGGGCGTTACCCGCCTGCGCCTGCCGCCGTTCATCGTCACCCTCGGCGGGATGACCATCTGGCGCGGCCTGACGCTGGTGATTAACGACGGCGCGCCGATCGCCGGTTTCGATCAGGGCTACCGCTGGTGGGGGCGCGGCGAGCTGCTCGGCATCTCCATTCCGATCTGGATCTTCGCCATCGTCGCCGTCGGCGGCTATCTGGCGCTGCACAAAACCCGCTGGGGCCGCTTCGTCTACGCCATCGGCGGCAACCCGGAGGCGGCGCGTCTGGCGGGTGTCAACGTGAAGCGGGTGCTGGTCAGCGTCTACGTGCTGATTGGCTGCCTGGCGGGGCTGGCGGGCTTCATCCTCAGCGCGCGGCTGGGGAGCGCCGAGGCGGTGGCCGGGATCTCCTTTGAGCTGCGCGTCATCGCCTCGGTGGTGATTGGCGGCACCTCGCTGATGGGCGGCTACGGGCGCATCGGCGGCACCGTTATCGGCTCCATCATCATGGGTATTCTGATTAACGGCCTGGTGCTGATGAACGTCTCGGCCTACTACCAGCAGATTATCACCGGATTAATTATCGTTCTGGCGGTGGCGTTCGACACCTACGCCAAGAGCCGTCGCGGCGCACTGTGAGGATCGTGATGAAAGAGGTACGTATTGGATTAATCGGCACCGGGTATATCGGCAAGGCGCACGCTATCGCCTATGCCCAGGCCCCGACGGTGTTCAACCTGCGCGGCAGGCTGGTGCGCGAGATGGTGGCCGAGGTAAACCCGACGCTGGCGGCAGAGCGCGCGCAGGCGTTTGGCTTCAACCGTTCAACGGGAGACTGGCGGGCTCTGGTGTCCGACCCGGCTATTGACGTGGTGGATATTTGCTCGCCCAACCACCTGCATAAAGAGATGGCGCTGGAGGCGATCCGTCATGGCAAGCACGTCTACTCGGAGAAGCCGCTGGCGCTGAACGCCCACGACGCGCGCGAGATGGTCGACGCCGCGAAGCGGGCAGGGGTGAAGACGCTGGTGGGGTTCAACTACATGAAGAACCCGACGGCGCAGCTGGCGAAGGAAATTATCACCCGCGGCGAGATTGGCGAGGTGATCCACTTCTACGGCACCCACAACGAAGACTATATGGCCGACCCGCTTTCGCCCATTCACTGGCACTGCTTCAGGGAGACCGCCGGGCTGGGGGCGCTGGGCGACCTTGCGGCGCACATCGTCAATATGGCCCAGTACCTGGTGGGGGATATCGAGCAGGTCTGCGGCGACCTGAAGATCGTGGTCCCGGCGCGCCCGGCAAAGGCCGGATCGTCGGACATGATTGCCGTCGAAAACGAGGATCAGGCCCACGCGATGGTGCGCTTCGCGGGCGGGGCGCAGGGTGTGATTGAAACCTCCCGCGTCGCCTGCGGCCGCAAGATGGGGCTGTCGTACGTCATCACCGGGACGAAAGGCGCCATCAGCTTCACCCAGGAGCGCATGGCGGAGCTGAAGCTCTATCTGCATGACGATCCGGTCAACCGTCAGGGGTTCCGCACGCTGCTGGTCGGCCCGGCACACCCGGACTACGCCGCGTTCTGCATGGGCGCGGGCCACGGGATCGGCTTTAACGATCAAAAAACGGTGGAGGTGCGCGACCTGGTGGACGGCATAGCCGCCGACGTCCCGATGTGGCCGGACTTCGAAGAGGGCTGGAAGGTGTCCCGTGTGCTGGACGCCATCGCGCTCTCGCACCTGCAGGGCCGCTGGCTGAACGTGAACGACATTGTCTGAAGAGGTATCAACGTGGAAAAGCAGTTTGATGTGATATGCATGGGCCGCGTGGCGGTAGACCTCTACAGCCAGCAGATTGGCGCCCGTCTGGAGGATGCGTCGAGCTTCGCCAAATACCTCGGCGGGTCGTCCGGCAACGTGGCGTACGGTACCGCGCGTCAGGGTTTACGTTCGTCGATGCTGGCGCGCGTGGGCGATGAACATATGGGCCGCTTCCTGCGCGAAGAGCTCAACCAGGTGGGCTGCGATACCAGCCATCTGATCACCGATAAAGACCGCCTCACGGCGCTGGTGCTGCTCGGCATTAAAGACCGGGACACCTTTCCTCTGATTTTTTATCGCGATAACTGCGCGGATATGGCCATTACGGCCAGCGATGTGGACGAAAGCTACATTGCCTCCGCTCGTTGTCTTGCCATCACCGGGACTCACCTTTCTCATCCTCAGACCCGCGAGGCGGTGCTGACGGCGCTGGGCTATGCCCGCCGTCACGGCGTGCGCACGGTGCTGGACATCGATTACCGCCCGGTGCTGTGGGGGCTGACCCCCCTGGGCGACGGCGAAACGCGCTTTATTCCCGCCGATCGGGTCACCCGCGAGCTGCAGGAGGTGCTGCACCTCTTCGACGTCATTGTCGGCACCGAGGAGGAGTTCCATATTGCGGGCGGCAGCACGGATACCTTACAGGCGCTGGAACGGGTGCGCGACGTGAGCCAGGCCACGCTGGTCTGCAAACGCGGCGCGCTCGGCTGCTCGGTCTATACCGACGCCATTCCGCCACGGCTGGACGACGGCCTGACGGTGACCGGCGTGCGCGTGGAGGTGCTGAACGTCCTCGGCGCGGGGGACGCGTTTATGTCCGGCCTGCTGCGCGGCTACCTGAACGACGAGGGCTGGGAGCAGGCGTGCCGCTACGCCAACGCCTGCGGCGCGCTGGTGGTCTCGCGCCACGGCTGCGCCCCGGCGATGCCGAGCAAAATCGAGCTGGATGACTATCTCTCCCGCGCCGCGAATGTGCCGCGCCCGGATCTCGATCCGCGCCTGAACCATCTCCACCGCGTCACCACCCGCCGCCGTGAATGGCCCGAGCTGTGCGTGATGGCCTTCGACCATCGCAGCCAGCTTGAGGATATGGCTATACAGTGCGGCGCGTCGCTCGGGCGCATTCCGGCCCTGAAGCAGCTGATCCTGCAGGCCAGCCGCGAGGCGGCGAGCCGCGCCGGGCTGGAGGGCAAAGCCGGCCTGCTGTGCGACGGCACCTTTGGCCAGGACGCGCTCAACGCCATTACCGGTGAAGGCTGGTGGATCGGGCGGCCCATTGAGCTGCCGGGCTCTCGTCCGCTGGAAATGGAGCACGGCAATATCGGCACCCAGCTTATCAGCTGGCCGCAGGAGCACGTGGTGAAGTGCCTGGTCTTTTTCCATCCGGAAGATGCCCACGGCCTGCGCCTGGAGCAGGAGCAGAAAATCGCCGAGGTGTACCACGCCTGCTGCCGGTCCGGGCACGAGCTGCTGCTGGAGGTGATCCTGCCCGCGACCATGCCGCGCAGCGACGAGCTCTACCTGCGCGCCATCTCCCGCTTCTACAACCTGGGCATTTACCCGGACTGGTGGAAGCTGCCGCCGCTCTCGGCCGAGGGCTGGACGTCGCTCGGTGAAATTATCGAACGCCGGGACCCGCACTGCCGCGGAGTGGTGATCCTCGGGCTGGACGCGCCGGCCGAACAGCTGCGCGCCGGGTTTAACGCCGCGGCGGGGCACGATCTGGTGAAGGGGTTTGCCGTGGGGCGCACGCTGTTCGGCGACGCTTCCCGCGCATGGCTGAAGCACGATATCGACGATGCGCAGCTGGTGGCGCGCATCCGGGACAACTACCTGCAGCTTATCGCCTGGTGGCGCGAGCGCGGGCACGCATAATGGAGACGACAATGAGTGTACAACTGGGCATCAACCCGCTGACGTGGACGAACGACGATCTGCCTTCGCTCGGCGCGGAGACGCCGCTGGAGACCTGCCTGAGCGAAGGCAAAGAGGCCGGTTTTGCCGGCTTCGAGCTGGGCAATAAGTTCCCGCGCGAAGCGCGCCTGCTCGGCCCTATTCTGCAGCGCCACGACCTGCAGCTGGTCTCCGGCTGGTACTCCGGCCGCCTGCTGGAGCGCAGCGTGGAGGAGGAGATTGCCGCCGTGCAGCCGCACCTGACGCTGCTGCGCGAGCTGGGGGCGAAGGTGCTGGTCTTTGCGGAAGTGAGCGGCTGCATTCACGGCGAGCAGCAGACACCGGTGCACCTGCGCCCGCGCTTCCCGAAGGATCGCTGGAAGGAGTACGGCGAGAAGCTCACCGAATTTGCGCGCTATACGCAGCAGCAGGGTGTGCAGATTGCCTACCATCACCATATGGGCACGGTGATTGAGTCCGCCGACGACGTGGACAGCCTGATGACCCACACCGGCGACGAGGTGGGACTGCTGCTGGATAGCGGGCATCTGACCTTTGCCGGGGCCGATCCGCTGGCGGTGGCGCAGCGCTGGGCGACGCGCATCAATCACGTCCACTGCAAAGACGTGCGCGCCGACGTGCTGGCGGACGTGAAAAACCGCAAAACCAGCTTCCTCGACGCGGTGCTGAGCGGCGTGTTTACCGTGCCGGGCGACGGCTCTGTGGATTACCCGCCGATTATGCGGCTGCTGAAGGCGCAGGACTATCACGGCTGGCTGGTGGTGGAGGCCGAGCAGGATCCGGCGATTGCCCATCCGCTGACCTACGCCCGTCTGGGTTATAACAACCTGAGCCGCCTGGCGCGCGACGCCGGGCTTATCTGAGGAGGTGACATGTCACGTCTGCTATCACGCTGGCAACAGCCGAACGCTGAGGGCCGCACCCAGTCCGTGACGCCCCAAAGCGCGGGGTGGGAATATGTTGGCTTTGAGGCCTATGAACTTCAGGAGGGGCAGGAGCTGACGCTGCCCGCGGTCAGCGAAGAGCGCTGTCTGGTGCTGGTGGCCGGGCGCGCCTCCATCAGCACGCCATCCGCGCGGTTTAACGACATCGGGGAGCGGATGAGCCCGTTCGAGCGCATCAAGCCGTGGGCGGTTTACGTCACCCCGCATGAGACGGTGCAGGTGCAGGCGCTGACGAAGCTCGAGCTGGCGGTCTGCGCCGCTCCCGGCAAAGGCGCGTATCCGACGCGGCTGATTGCCCCGCAGGATATCGACGGTGAGGCGCGCGGCAAGGGGCACAATCAGCGCTACGTGCACAACATTCTGCCGGAAGACAAGCCCGCCGACAGCCTGCTGGTGGTGGAGGTGTGGACCAGCGAGGGCTGCACCAGCTCCTACCCGAGCCACAAGCACGATACGGATAACCCGCCGCAGGAGACCTACCTGGAGGAGACCTACTATCATCGCCTCAACCCGGAGCAGGGGTTCTGCATGCAGCGCGTTTACACCGATGACAGAACGCTGGACGAGTGCTTGGCGGTCTACAACCGCGACGTGGTGATGGTGCCGAAGGGCTACCACCCGGTGGCAACCATGGCGGGGTATGACAGCTATTACCTCAACGTGATGGCCGGGCCGGTGCGCAAATGGATGTTCACCTGGGAAGACGATCACGCGTGGATTAATCGCGATTATCCCGCAGAGAGGGGTGGCTAGCGCGGCCTTTCTTGTCGGACGGCGCTGCGCTTACCCGACCTGCGAAACCGTAGTCCTGAGCAAGCGCGCCGCCGCCGGGCGAATTGTCCTCAGTGCACCCGCCTCGCCTGCTCAATCGTGCGGGCGATGGCCTCCGGATGGCTCACCATCGACACGTGGCTTGCCGCCACCTCGGTGGTTTTTGCGCGGATCGCCTTCGCCATCGCGCGCTCCAGCGCCGGGTTAATCATCCTGTCATTCTCGCTTACCACATACCAGCTCGGCTTAGTGCGCCACGCTGCACGAGTAATCTTTTCCCCAAACGCATCGCCCCTTATTGGCCCCTGCGTGGCCGCAATGGTTTGTTGCTCACCCGGCTTCACGTCAGGCGCGAAATCCTTCCTGACGGCCTCCGCTGGCAGATATAAATAGCCGTCCGCCGTTTTGGCAATACCCGCGCAGCCCGGCGGTGCAGGGAAGCTTCCAGCGAGATCCGCCGTCGACTGGCCGGCGTCCGGCGCGAACGCCGCCACGTAAACCAGCGATTTGACCCGCGCATCGTTACCCGCTTCGCTAATTACGGTCCCGCCCCAGGAGTGGCCTACCAGCACCACGTCGCCCTGCGCGCGTGCGATGGCCCGCTTTGTGGCCGCGACGTCATCGTTCAGCGAGGTGAGCGGCAGCTGGACGGCAATGACCTCTGTATGCTGTTTCTGCAACAGGGTAATCACCTTATTCCAGCTGCTGCCGTCGGCAAACGCGCCGTGCACCAGCACGACGCTGATTTTACTCTCCGCAAAGGCGCTGGCGGAAAGCGCCAGCAGGCCCGCCGTCACTACAGACAGTGCTTTCATCTTGAGCGTCCTTAAAAATGGTGAACCGCCGCGTGGGGCGGTACGGTGAATTCAATGGTTTTGTGGTCGAGCGGTTTATGCGTCGGGTCGGCCAGAATAATCGTCACCTTGTGTTTACCGGCGGGCAGCCCCACCAGGATCACCGGCTCGCCGCTGGCGTCAGCCCAGTGCCACGGCGCGTCATCCACCACCACGTGAATGTGGCCTATGCGCGGGGTGACCCTGAGCGCCTCGGGGCCAAACACCGGCTCGATGCGCAGGTTTTCGGCACGGTACTGAATAAACACCGCGCCTTTGCTCAGCGGCCCGGCAAGGGGCGGATCGACAATCAGCTTTGCAGGGGGCTGCGGGTGTGCCAGCGGCGCGACGGCGGCGGGGCCGTTAACATCCGCGGCGCTCAGGTTGTCCAGGGGCGCGGCCCAGGAGCCGGTTGCCGACGCGAGGGCCAGCAGGGGGAACAGCAGGTATCGACGCATCATCGGTGTCTCTCCTCATCGGTTCTGAATGATGTCAGACACAGATAACCGTATTTATGTATCGGAGAGATTTGCCGGAGGCGCCGTTTTGTACCCGTCTGTCAGCGTGGCGCGCTGGATACAGTGCGATACAGTTTGCCTGCCGGAAAGGCGGACAATGGCAATCGCCGGCGTTATTCGGTTATTGCAACACCATCTGAGGAACTAGCGTTCTGGCGCGTCGACGGTCAGGCTGGTTTGCTGTGACTGGATTTTGTCCTGATGGTGATACCAGGCGCCAATGGAGGAGTACACAAAGCGGCCAAAGAAAAACAGAAAGCTGATGAGCAGTATGATGCGGGTCATTCGGGTGTTAAATCGATGTCGTTTTCGCATACGCGTAGCCTGACTCACTTTCTTTTCCTGAGTATACCCTTCCGGGCGATGCGGCTATTAAGGCACAACCGTACGAACGGGTCAATTCGATGAAGTGTAAAATACCGTCAATGCTTACATTAATATATGTTATTAAAAACAACGCATTTATTTATCGCATTGATAAATACAGGAAAAATAATTAAAAAAAACGTAAGAAAGATTTAATCAGATAAAATTGTTTGATTTAAGTCAACCGGATTGCGTCGTTGATATTTAAAATCCCTCCTCCACTGTGCTTGCCAGGAATTTTCCGGGCGACGTGTACGTCAGGTTGGATGCCTGTCTTCACTTACCCTCTGGAGCGAAAGGGTTGTAAACGAGCATCTATGAAAATTCACCACATCCTGAAGCAGAATAAAAACCGCTGGTGGGCGCTTCCTCTTATTTTACCCGTGGCGTTACTCCCGGTGCTCAGCGTGGCGAATACCCTAACGCAGCTGGGCGACGGTATCGTTGCGCTCTACTATTTACCCCTCTCTTTTTTGCTGACGCTGATGCTGTTTTTTGGCCTGGAAGCCATTCCGGGCGTTCTGGTGTCGCTATTTATCCGTTATTACCCGGCCGTTGGGCTCTATGAAACCGTGGCCGGCATTCTTCATTTTATCGTCCCGCTGGTGCTCAGCTGGGGCGGCTACCGCGTGTTTGCTCCCCGACGTAATATGACCGCTTACGGTGACGTGAGGCTGATGGGGCAGCGCATGTTCTGGCAGGTTTTCTGCCCGGCAACGCTGTTTCTGGCGCTGTTTCAGTTTGCGGTTTATCTGGGCGTTTATGAGAGCCGCCAGAGCCTCGCGGGGTTAAACCCTTTTAATATTCGAACCCTCATCAACTATCAGGCGCTGCTGGTGAGCGGGCTGACGGGGGTACCGCTCAGCTATCTGCTGATCCGCCTGATTCGCCATCCTCGCTATATCAAAGCGCTACTGTCACAGCTCCGCGCGCAAATAGACAAAAAGGTAACGGTTGTTGAGTTTGTGGTGTGGTTTATCGCCCTGGGCGGGCTGCTGGGCATGCTGCTCCTGCCCATGAATATCAACAGCTCTATTTTCAGCACTAACTATACGCTGTCCCTGCTGATGCCCGTGATGCTCTGGGGGGCAATGCGCTTCGGCTATAAGCTGATGTCGATTATCTGGACGCCGGTTTTGCTGGTGTCGATACACTATTTTTATCACTACATTCCGCTGAATCAGGGCTATGACATCCAGCTGGCCATTACCTCCTCCAGCTATCTGGTCTTTTCCTTCGTCGTGATTTACATGGCGATGCTGGCAACACGCCAGCGGAGCATCAACATTCGTTCCCGCAGACAGGCATTTCTCGATCCGATATTGCACATGCCCAATCTGCGGTCGCTGTCGCGTGAGCTTGCCGCGAATCCGTGGTCGGCGCTCTGTTTGCTGCGCGTGCCTGAACTGGAAGTGCTGGGGCGCAATTACGGGGTTTTGCTGCGGATCCAGTACAAACAGCAGCTGGCGCAATGGATAAACGGCACGCTTCAGCCCAACGAGCGGGTCTACCATCTCACCGGCTTTGACATGGCGGTGCGCCTGAATGCGGAGTCCCATCAACAGCGCATCGAGGCGCTGGACGAGCACATTAAGCAGTTCCGTTTTGTCTGGGATGGGATGCCGGTGCAGCCGCAGGTTGGCGTGAGCTACTGTTACGTGCGCTCGCCGGTTAATCACCTCTACCTGGTGCTGGGCGAGCTGGGCCTGGTTGCCGATCTCTCACTTTCAACCAACCACCCGGAAAACCTTCAGCAGCGCGGCGCTGTTCATTTGCAGCGTAGCCTGAAAGATAAGGTGGCGATGATGAGCCGTTTGCAGGCGACGCTGGAGCAGAACGCCTTTACCCTGCTGGTTCAGCCCGTCCGGGGGCTGCGGGGCGATCGTTACCACGAGGTACTGCTGCGGATGCGCGATGATAACGGCGCGCTGATTTTCCCCGAGCAGTTCCTGCCCGTCGCGCAGGAGTTTGGCTTGTCCTCGCGCGTCGATTTATGGGTGCTGGAGCGTACGCTGCGTTTCCTGGCGGAGCACCGACAGCGGCTGCCGGGCCAGCGCTTTGCCATCAATCTCGCACCGTCTACCGTCTACCGGTCGCAGTTTCCGCTTGAGGTGAATCGCCTGCTGGCTAAATACGCCATTGAAGCGTGGCAGCTGATCTTTGAAGTGACCGAAAGCAGCACCCTGGGCCGTACGGACCTGGCCGCCCCCACGCTCAGGCAGTTACAAAAGATGGGCATACGCATCGCAATTGATGATTTTGGCACCGGCTACGCCAGCTATGCGCGGCTGAAAAGCGTGGATGCCGACATCCTCAAAATAGACGGCGGCTTTATCCGCAATATTGTCAGCAACAGCCTGGACTACCAGATTGTGGCCTCGATTTGCCATCTGGCCCGGATGAAGAAAATGCTGGTGGTGGCGGAATGCGTGGAAACAGAAGAGATACGTAGCGCGGTTCACGCGCTAGGTATCGATTATGTTCAGGGCTATCTGATAGGCATGCCGGTTGAGCTGGAAACGCTGGCTGAAGCGCAGCCTCAGGAGAGCGCCTGAGGCGTTACGCCGCAACCTCGGCGCTCTCTTCTTCGATCTTCAACAGCCAGCCGGTGACCGCTTCCCAGTACTGCTGCTCTTTTTCCAGATCCAGCAGGACCAGCGCGTTCTGGCTAAACCAGTCGTGCGGGAAGCTCAGCGTCCAGTGATGGTCGTCCGTTTTCAGCTTCAGCGTCGGCGGGGTGGTGGTGGCCTGTCGCTGGTTGTTGAGCAATACGCCCAGGCGCAGCAGCTGAATTAAAGGCAGGAACTGCTTTTTCTTGAACAGCGTAAAGCGCGGCAGATCGTCGAGCTTGATCGCCTTGCGGTGGTAGCGCACCAGCGTGGCCATCATGGTCTGCTGCTCCTGGTTAAAGCCCGGCAGATCGCTGTTTTGCAGGATATAGGCCGAATGGCGATGCATCCCGCTGTGGTTGATGTTCAGCCCCACCTCGTGCAGCATCGCGGCCCATTTCAGCAGTGCGGCAAGCTGGGGGTGGGCAAGCTTCGGATTCTGCTCTTCCCACTGCTCGTACATCTGAACCGTGGTCTCCAGCACGCGCTTCGCCTGCTCGCGGTCGATGTTGTACTGGTTCGCCAGGCTCTGCGCGGTACGGCTGCGAATGTCCTGATGGCGGAAGCGTCCTTCCATCTCGTACAGCACGCCTTCGCGCAGGGCGCCGTCAGAGAGGCGCAGCTCTTTGATCGCCAGGGCGTCAAACACGCCGCAGAGGATCGCCAGCCCCGGCACGAATACCGCTTTACGCTCGTCCGACAGGCCCGGCAGGCTCAGGGCATCAAAGCTCTTATGCTTAAGCACCTCTTCGGTAAGCTTCACCAGCCGCTCAGGGGTAATAAACCCGTCTTTTTCACCCATTGCCAGCAGCACTTCGTGGGCGGCTTTAATCGAACCCGAAGCCCCCAGCGCCACGTTCCAGCCCTGAATACGATACTGCCAGGCCAGATTTTCCAGTTTCTGAACCGCGGCCATGCGCGCGCGCTGGAAGTTTTCACGGGTAATCACGCCCCCCGGGAAATACATCTGCGCGAAGCTGACGCAGCCCATACGGCGGCTCTCCACCAGGCGCGGCTCGAAGTCTTCGCCAATCACCAGCTCCGTTGAGCCACCGCCGATATCAATCACCAGCTTGCGGCCCTTTTCCGGCTGGGTGTGCTCAACGCCCATAAAAATCAGGCGCGCTTCCTCGTTCCCTGAGATGATCTCAATCGGGTAGGGGATAACCTTTTCCGCGCGCTTGAGAAATTCCGGCGCGTTCAGCGCCTGGCGCAGCGTATGCGTCCCGACGATGCAGACGCTGGAGGGCGAAAAGCCCTGAAGACGTTCTGCGAACAGCGACAGGCAGTTCAGGCCGCGCTCCATTGCCTCTTCGCTCAGCATATTACGCGCGTCCAGACCGTCGGCCAGATGCACGCGCTGCTTCAGGCGACCGATGATCTGCATCGCGCCATCCACCACGCGGGCGATGACCATGTGAAAACTGTTTGAGCCAAGATCGACCGCGGCGAATTCCTGCGGGCGTGGGGTGTTATCGTTTATTGGCATAGGTTAATCGGGTTGCTCAAGTGATTTGATATAATCGTAAATCGCCAGTTGCGACCGCACTTTACGGCGATTGCCGCGCGGTACATAGCGGTTACTGAGTTCTTTGTCGATATAGCGTGCTTTCACCGTATCGCTGAACAGGATCTCAATAATGTCGAGGATCCGCTGCTTCAGGCGTGGGTCCAGCAGCGGTGCCGCCACTTCAATACGGTAATCAATATTACGCGTCATCCAGTCGGCGGATGAGAGGTAAACGCGCTTATCGCCGGCGTTATCAAAAATATAGACGCGATCGTGTTCAAGATAGCGATCCACAATGCTGATCACGCGGATATTATCGCTGATCCCTTCCAGTTCCGGAATGAGTGAACACATGCCGCGAATAAGCAGGTTTACCGGAACGCCGGAGCTGGAGGCCGCGTACAGGCGGTCCACCAGGCCTTTGTCCACCAGGTTATTGAGCTTCAGCGTAATGCCGGACGACAGGCCGTTCTGCGCATTGGCGATCTCTTTGTCGATCATATCGTACAGCAGACGGCGAGAATTCTGCGGTGAAACCAGCAGATAGTCGAAGCTAACCGGGCGGTACGGGTTTTCAATGAAGTTGAACACCCGACGCACTTCGTTGGTGATGCGCGCATCGGCAGTCAGCAGCGAGTAGTCGGTGTAAATACGCGCCGTTTTCTCGTTAAAGTTGCCGGTACCGATATGGGCGTAACGCACCACGTCGTCGCCTTCTTTACGGGAGATCAGGAATAGCTTGGCGTGAATTTTCAGCCCCGGCGCGGAGAAGATGACGTGCACGCCCGCTTCCGTCAGGCGGCGCGCCCAGTGGATGTTGGCTTCTTCGTCGAAACGCGCCTGGAGTTCAACCACAACGGTGACTTTTTTGCCGTTGTGCGCCGCGTGGATCATCGCGTCGATGATGCGGGAATCTTTCGCCACGCGATAGATGTTGATTTTAATCGCCAGCACGTTCGGGTCGAACGACGCCTGCCGCAGCAGTTCCAGCACGTGTTCAAAGGTGTGGTACGGATAGTAGAGCAGCACATCGCGCTCGCGGATGGCGTCGAACCCGTTGCGGAACTTATCGAACCAGATATGGCGCAGCCGCGGCAGCGGTTTGTTTACCAGATTGGCTTTGCCGACGTTCGGGAAGCCGATGAAATCTTTAAAGTTGTGGTAACGCCCGCCGGGAATAATGGAGTCGTAGCGGGAGATGGTCAGCTTGTCGCGCAGCATTTCGACCATCGCATCCGGCATATCGCGCTGATAGACAAAGCGCACCGGCTCTGCCGTGAGGCGCTGCTTGAGGCTGGAGGACATCAGCTCCATCAGGCTGGCTTCCATCTCATGAACCAGATCGTACTCGGCGTCGCGGGTCATCTTCATCGAGTAGGCGTTTAGCGCGTCGTAATCGAAGAAGCCTTTGAAGATATCGTCCAGGCAGTAGCGCAGGATGTTATCGAGCAAAATCATCGGCTTGCGTCTGCGCGGGGTTTCCGGCGGCAGGTTCACAAAGCGCGGGACTTTATCAGACGGTATCTCCAGCAGCGCGTAGCTAATATTCTCACCGCGAATGATTTCCACGGCCAGATAGGTGTAATCATCCTTCAGGAACTGCACCAGATCGGTTTCACGGTTGATCAGAATCGGGGTGATGTGCTGGCGCAGATAATGTTTGAAATAGTGGCGCAGCCAGTTTTGCTGGTTCGCGGAAAGCTGACGTTCGTTAATCAGGAAGATTTGGTTACGCGCCATTTCCAGCAGCAGCTCGTTATAGAGGCCATCAAATTCCTGATCGGCTTTCATTACGCGAGACTGGATTTTGCCCAGCAGGTGGCGCGAATGCGAGTTTAAGCCCTGTTCTTCGCTGATGATGATTCTGCGCTTCAGTTCAGCAAAACGAACCTTATAGAATTCATCCAGATTGTTGGAATAGATGCCTAAAAAGCGCATACGCTCAATCAGCGGGTTGCTTTTATCGGCCGCTTCCTGAAGTACACGTTCGTTGAATGCTAACCAGCTTAGCTCTTTCTCGATGTATAACTTTTCCTGACCCATTACAGCTCACACTCCAGTTCAATCACAGGACGTGGTAAATCCGTCTCGTCCTTATTATGGCGAGCATTTCCACGATATGTCCAACAGTGCCAGAAAAGTATGACAGTTATTTTTTTGTTGGGGATTTTAGAGGGTTGGAGAAGGGGATATCGGGTAACGCCGCGTGCAGGTCGGGTGAGCGCGGCACCACCCGACACGATAAACTACTCTTCGGCCGCATAGCCCTGCGGGGGCAGCTTAACGCCGTCCAGCCAGGCTGCACCGTCGCGCATTGCCAGACGCCCGTCAACAAACCAGCTTACCACCAGCGGGTAAATGGCGTGTTCCTGCGTCTGCACGCGTTCGGTTACGTCATCTTCGCTGTCGCCCTCGAAGACCGGCACTTTCGCCTGCAAAATCACCGGGCCACCGTCCAGCTCGTCGGTGACGAAATGCACGGAGGTACCATGTTCCTCGTCGCCGTTTTCCAGAACCTGACGATGGGTGTACAGGCCGGGATATTTTGGCAGCAGGGAAGGGTGGATATTGAGCAGACGACCGGCGTAGCGTTCAACGAACGCCGGGCTCAGGATACGCATGTACCCGGCCAGCACCACCACGTCGGGCGCGTAGGCGTCAATCTCCTGCATCAGCTCGCGGTCAAATGCCTCGCGGCCGGCAAACTGGCTGGCTTCCAGCGCGTGCGCCGGGATATTCGCTTCCCGCGCACGCTCAAGGCCGAACGCATCGGCCTTGTTGCTGAATACTGCCCGAATGGTGCCATTGATTTTCTTCTGCCTGCAGGCGTCAATAATTGCCTGCAAATTGCTTCCGTTACCGGAAATGAGCACCACGATGTTTTTCATTCAATGACCACACGCTGTTCGGAATCGGAGGCTTTAATCGTACCGATTTTCCACGCGTTTTCACCTTTTTCAGTCAGCAGCTTAACCGCTTTATCCGCTTCGCTGGCCGGCAGGGCGATAACCATGCCCACGCCGCAGTTAAAGGTGCGGTACATTTCGTGAGAGCTTACGTTGCCTGCGGTTTGCAGCCAGTTGAAGACGGACGGCCACTGCCATGAAGATTCGTCGATTACCGCCTGGGTATTGTCCGGCAGCACGCGCGGAATGTTTTCCCAGAAGCCGCCGCCGGTCAGATGGGCGATAGCGTGAACGTCAACGTTCGCGATCAGGTCCAGCACGTTTTTCACGTAGATGCGGGTCGGGGCCAGCAGGTGATCGGCCAGCGGTTTGCCGTCCAGCTCGGTGGTCAGCGGGTCACAGCCGCTCACTTCGAGGATTTTACGCACCAGGGAATAGCCGTTGGAGTGCGGACCGCTGGAGGCCAGCGCAACCAGCACATCGCCGTCGGCCACTTTGCTGCCGTCGATAATTTCTGATTTTTCTACCACGCCGACGCAGAAGCCCGCGACGTCATAATCTTCACCGTGATACATGCCCGGCATTTCCGCGGTTTCGCCGCCGACCAGCGCACAGCCTGACTGCAGGCAGCCTTCGGCGATGCCGCTAATCACGCTGGCTGCGGTATCCACGTCCAGTTTGCCGGTCGCGTAGTAATCCAGGAAGAACAGCGGCTCGGCGCCCTGTACCACCAGGTCGTTGACGCACATTGCCACCAGATCGATACCGATCGTGTCGTGACGCTTAAGATCCATCGCCAGGCGCAGTTTAGTACCCACACCATCCGTACCCGAGACCAGCACAGGTTCACGATATTTTTGCGGCAGCGCGCACAGTGCGCCGAATCCACCCAGGCCACCCATCACTTCCGGGCGGCGGGTTTTTTTCACCACACCTTTGATTCGGTCAACCAGCGCATTACCTGCGTCAATATCAACACCGGCATCTTTGTAGCTGAGAGAAGTTTTGTTGGTCACGGCTTAAATCCCCACGCGATTGCATAGCTAGTAAGAAAAATCGGCGCAATTCTAACAGTCCAGGCAAACGTTTGCGAGCCTATTCTCGGCGCGGGGATCTTTTTTTCACTCTCGCCCGTGCGGGCCGACAAACATGACTCTGTTCACGAAAATGAAACCGGTTTCGGCGAACTGCTTGCAACCGTTATCCCCTTTGCACATCATCGAAATGAAACCGGTTTCTGTAACTGTTTTTGCAGAAAATAACGCAGAATGAGGGAAAGCGAATGTCAGGATTTAAAGCAGGTTTTCTGTGGGGTGGGGCCGTTGCGGCGCATCAGCTTGAAGGCGGCTGGAAAGAGGGCGGCAAGGGCGTGAGCGTTGCCGACGTCATGACGGCGGGGGCCCACGGGGTGCCGCGTGAAATCACCAACGGCGTGCTGGAGGGGAAAAATTACCCTAACCACGAAGCCATCGACTTTTACCACCGCTATAAAGAAGACGTCAAACTCTTTGCCGAGATGGGGTTCAAATGCTTCCGCACCTCTATCGCCTGGACGCGTATCTTCCCGAAAGGCGACGAGCTGGAGCCGAACGAAGCGGGCCTCAAATTCTATGACGATCTGTTCGACGAGTGCCTGAAGCACGGTATCGAACCGGTGATCACGCTTTCCCACTTCGAGATGCCTTTCCACCTGGTGACGGAATACGGCGGCTGGCGCAACCGTAAGCTTATCGACTTCTTTGTCCGCTTCGCGACGGTCGTTTTTGAGCGCTACCAGCATAAGGTGAAGTACTGGATGACCTTTAACGAGATCAACAACCAGGCCAACTTCCACGAGGACTTCGCGCCGTTTACCAATTCCGGGCTGAAATACGCACCGGGTGAAGATCGCGAGCCGGTCATGTTCCAGGCGGCGCACTATGAGCTGGTGGCCAGCGCTCTGGCGGTGAAGGCGGGGCGCGAGATCAACCCGTCGCTGCAAATCGGCTGCATGATTGCCATGTGTCCAATCTATCCGCTGACCTGCGCCCCGGACGACATGATGATGGCGATGAACGCCATGCATCGCCGCTACTGGTTCACCGACGTCCACGTGCGCGGCAAATATCCGCAGCACCTGCTGAACTACTTTGAACGTCGCGGCTTCGCGCTGGACATCACCGAAGAGGATAAAGCAGCGCTGGCCCAGGGCTGCGTGGACTACATCGGCTTCAGCTATTACATGTCCTTCGCCACCAAAGCGACGGCGGATAATCCGGAGCTGGATTACGACGAGAGCAAGAGCCTGGTTTCCAACCCGTACGTGCAGAAATCCGACTGGGGCTGGCAGATCGATCCGGTTGGGCTGCGCTACTCCCTCAACTGGTTCTGGGATCACTACCAGCTGCCGCTGTTCATCGTTGAGAATGGCTTTGGCGCGATTGACGTGCAGGAGAGCGACGGCACGGTGAACGACCAGTACCGCATTGATTATCTCTCCGCGCACATCCGCGAGATGAAAAAAGCGGTGGTGGAAGATGGCGTGGATCTGATGGGTTACACCCCGTGGGGCTGTATCGATCTCGTTTCTGCCGGCACCGGTGAAATGAAGAAACGCTACGGCTTTATCTTTGTTGATAAAGATAACGAAGGTAACGGCACGCTGAACCGCAGCAGGAAGAAGTCGTTTGACTGGTACAAGCGGGTGATTGCCAGCAACGGGGAACAGCTATAATTGCCGGGTGGCGCTGCGCTTGCCGGGCCTGCGGGGTTTCCAGGCCGGGGAAGCGTTAGCGCCACCCGGCAGAACCTCGCACCAAAGCCGGAGCCTTGTCTCCGGTTTTTTTATGCGTTAATCATTTTGATTGATATACGTCAAGCAAGATGGGTATGGCGCAATCCGAAAAAAGCGGTATAATCCCGCGATTTTTTTGCGGATGCCACCTCAGAGGAGAAAGAGAATGAAGATTGTGGAAGTGAAACACCCACTCGTTAAACACAAGTTGGGCCTGATGCGTGAGCATGACATCAGCACGAAGCGTTTTCGCGAACTGGCTTCTGAAGTGGGCAGCCTCCTGACCTACGAAGCAACCTCCGATCTGGAAACGGAAAAAGTGACCATCGAAGGCTGGAACGGCCCGGTACAGGTTGAGCAGATCAAAGGTAAAAAAATTACCGTTGTGCCGATCCTCCGTGCGGGTCTGGGCATGATGGAAGGCGTGCTGGAGCACGTGCCAAGCGCGCGTATCAGCGTGGTAGGTATCTATCGTGACGAAGAGACCCTTGAGCCAGTCCCGTACTTCCAGAAGCTGGTTTCCAACATCGACGAGCGTATGGCGCTGGTGGTTGACCCGATGCTGGCGACCGGTGGTTCCATGATCGCCACCATCGACCTGCTGAAAAAAGCAGGATGCAGCAGCATCAAGGTGCTGGTTCTGGTCGCGGCGCCGGAAGGTATCGCGGCGCTGGAAAAAGCGCACCCGGACGTTGAACTCTATACCGCATCCGTCGACCAGGGGCTGAACGAGCACGGGTACATCATCCCGGGGCTTGGCGATGCCGGCGATAAGATTTTTGGTACTAAATAATCGAATAACGATAAAGAAGCCGACTTTGATAGTCGGCTTTTTTTTGAATAAAAACCCATAACAATGACACTCAGAGGAAAACACTATGACGCGCCGTGCTATCGGGGTGAGTGAAAGACCGCCGCTTTTACAGACAATCCCGCTTAGTTTGCAGCACCTGTTCGCCATGTTTGGCGCAACCGTGCTGGTGCCAATCCTGTTTCACATTAACCCGGCTACCGTGCTGCTGTTCAACGGCATCGGAACGCTGCTTTACCTCTTCATCTGTAAAGGCAAAATCCCGGCATATCTCGGGTCGAGCTTTGCCTTTATCTCCCCGGTACTGCTGCTGTTGCCGCTGGGTTATGAGGTCGCCCTGGGCGGCTTTATCATGTGTGGGGTGCTGTTCTGCCTGGTGTCCTTCATTGTGAAGAAAGCGGGTACCGGCTGGCTGGACGTGATGTTCCCGCCTGCGGCGATGGGCGCAATCGTTGCCGTCATCGGCCTGGAGCTGGCGGGCGTGGCGGCGAACATGGCCGGCCTGCTGCCGGCGGACGGTCAGTCGCCTGACACCAAAACCATCATCATCTCGCTGGTGACGCTCGGCGTGACGGTGTTTGGTTCCGTGCTGTTCCGCGGCTTTATGGCAATTATCCCGATCCTGATCGGCGTGCTGGCGGGCTATGCGCTCTCCTTCGTAATGGGCGTTGTGGATACCACCCCCATTGCCGAGGCGCACTGGTTCGCGCTGCCAACCTTCTATACCCCGCGCTTCGAATGGTTTGCTATCTTCACCATTCTGCCTGCCGCGCTGGTGGTGATTGCCGAGCACGTCGGCCACCTGGTGGTGACCGCGAACATCGTTAAGCGCGATCTGATCCGCGACCCGGGCCTGCACCGCTCCATGTTTGCGAACGGTTTTTCCACCATTATCTCCGGTTTCTTCGGCTCCACGCCAAACACCACGTACGGTGAGAACATCGGCGTGATGGCAATTACCCGCGTTTACAGCACCTGGGTTATCGGCGGCGCGGCGATCATCGCCATTCTGCTCTCCTGCGTCGGCAAGCTGGCGGCGGCGATCCAGATCATCCCCGTCCCGGTGATGGGCGGCGTGTCTCTGCTGCTTTACGGGGTGATCGGTGCCTCCGGTATTCGCGTGCTGATTGAATCCAAAGTGGATTACAGCAAGGCGCAAAACCTGATCCTGACCTCCGTCATCCTGATTATCGGCGTGAGCGGCGCCAAGGTACACATCGGTGCGGCCGAGCTGAAGGGCATGGCGCTGGCGACCATCGTGGGCGTCGGCCTGAGCCTGATTTTCAAGCTGATCTCGGTGATCCGCCCGGAAGAGGTGGTGCTGGACGCTGACGAAAGCGAAAAAGCGCCACGCTGATCGTAAAGCCGGGCGACGGATCGCCCGGTTCTCTCCTTGCAGGTTCCGTGTTAAACTCCATTCCGATTTTATGTAAGATCTCTGGTTGAGGTATTTCTGAACGGACCGGCACAGCTCTCTCTGCCACTTTATCTCCCTGACGACGAAACTTTTGCAAGTTTCTGGCCGGGTGATAACCCCTCTTTACTGGCTGCACTGCAAAACGTGCTGCGCCAGGAACACAGCGGATACATCTATATCTGGTCACGCGAGGGCGCGGGGCGCAGCCATCTGCTGCATGCGGCCTGTGCTGAACTCTCCGCGCGCGGTGACGCGGTAGGCTACGTGCCGCTGGATAAACGTACCTGGTTTGTGCCTGAGGTGCTCGAGGGCATGGAACATCTCTCCCTGGTCTGCATCGATAATATCGAATGCGTGGCGGGGGACGAGCCGTGGGAAATGGCGATCTTTAACCTCTACAACCGTATTCTGGAGTCGGGCAAAACCCGGCTGCTGATCACCGGGGATCGCCCGCCGCGCCAGCTTAATCTTGGGCTGCCGGATCTGGCGTCTCGCCTGGACTGGGGGCAAATCTACAAGCTCCAGCCGCTGTCGGATGAAGACAAGCTCCAGGCGCTTCAGCTGCGCGCAAGGCTGCGCGGCTTCGAGCTGCCGGAGGACGTGGGGCGTTTCCTGCTGAAGCGGCTGGATCGCGAAATGCGCACGCTGTTCGATACGCTCGATCAGCTCGATCGCGCCTCCATTACCGCCCAGCGCAAGCTGACTATTCCGTTTGTGAAAGATATTCTCAAGCTCTAGCTGCGCCGGGCCTGAGCTCTTCCATCAGGTGCTCCACCAGTAGCGGAATCGGCCTTCCCGACGCCACGCTTCGTCCGTTCTCACGCCACAGCGCCGTTCCGCTGATGTCCAGATGCGCCCACGGGATCGTCGGCGGACAGAAATGGTGCAGCAGCCACGCCGCCGAGGCGCTGATTGCCGCATTGTTGGGAGGCGTATTGCACAGGTCGGCAATGGCGCTGTCGGTCTGCTTTTTCAGCCGCGCATCCAGCGGCAGCGACCATACCTCGTCACCGCTTCGTTTTCCCGCCTGCGTCAGCGCCTCGCGCAGCGGCTCGTCCTGCGTCATCAGCCCGCTCAGCTCATACCCCAGCGCCTTCACGACCGCGCCCGTTAAGGTTGCCATATCAATGATATAGCGCGCCTGAGGGTGCTTCCGGCTGGCCCAGGCAATGGCGTCCGCCAGCACCAGCCGGCCTTCGGCATCGGTATTGTTGATTTCAACGGTGGTGCCGTTGCAGGCCGTCGCCACCGTGCCGGGCTGCATGGCGTCCGGGCCGATGGCGTTTTCTGCCAGCGCCAGCACCCCCATCATGCGGACCGGCAGGCCCAGTTCAGCAACGCTCAGCATTAACCCCAGCACGTTTGCCGCGCCGCACATGTCATATTTCATGGTGTACATGCCTGCGCCTTCCTTCAGCCACAGGCCGCCGGTATCAAAGGTAATGCCTTTTCCCACGTAGCAACGCACCGGGCCGTCGTTCGCGCCATCATAATGAATAGCCAGCAGACGCGGCGGGCAGGTTGCCCCTTTGCCAACGGCGTGCAGTAGCCCAAGGCCCTGCTCAACGATATCCTTTTCGTTCAGCACCTCGCAGCGCAGGGCAGGGAAGGCGGCGCAGCGTTTTTGCGCCTCCTCCACCATATGCTGCGGCGTGCAGCGGTCGGACGGGGTATCCGCCAGACGCCGCGCCGCGACCATGCCGCGGGCGATGGCCTGCTGCTGGCGGAAGAACGTTTCAAGCCTCGCCTGCTGCTCCGGCACGCAGAGGGCGGTGATGCGCGTAATGCGCGCCGCCGAAGGGTCCGTTTGCTTCAGCCCCAGGTCGCTAAGCCTGTGCGCCTGATTAAAGAGAAAGCGCAGCACCTGCGCCAGCACCACCTCATCAATATCCGTTACGTCCAGCACGATGTCGGCGCTGGCCGGAGCGGCAACCAGCGGCCGCAGCGCGGTGAGTAACCCTTCGGTCAGGGCGTCATGCCAGAGCGCGTCCGGCAGCAGGGTGATGCGGGCAAAGGGCGCGCAGCCAAAGCGCGCGTCCGCAATGCTGTGCTGCTGGCGCATTTCAGCGAGAAGCGCGCTGTCCGGTAAATGGGCGCTGGAAGCGGGCGCAATCAGGTGGCCCTGCGGCGCTGCGTCTGCAAGCGTGGTGATAAACTGATAAGCGATCATCATGACTCCTCAATGGGCGCGCGGATGCGTGCGGCATAGGCCTGCATCCACGCCTCGTCCACGGCGTGATAATGGGTTTTCTCCCGCAGGCGTTCGGTACGAAAAACCGTGAGAGGCTGGCGGGCCGTTGCGACCACAAACGAAAAGGTTTTGATGTTCGTCGCGGCACCGAATTCGCCCCGGTTATTCATGCACACCACGGAGAGGTCGCCAACCCGGCCAAAGCGCGACATCAGCTTGTCCTCCAGTTCAAACACCACCGAATCCGCCGCCTGCTGTGGCGTCATGCCCTGCGCCATCCGGCGCACGATCTCATAGCTGGTACAGCCTTTCATCAGATCTTCACCGACGCCCGTCGCGGTCGCCGCGCCGGTTTCGCTGTCGCAGTAAAAGCCGGAGCCGACGATCGGCGAGTCGCCGAGGCGACCGCGTTTTTTCATAAACAGGCCGCTGGTGGAGGTCGCTACGCTCATGGAGCCCTGCATATCCAGACCGATAATGCCGACGGTGTCGTGCCCGTCGTACGGGCTCAGGCCTTTGTCCAGCGTCTCCCGGCAGCGCTTGCGGTAGTGCTGCATGGCGCGGTCGGTGAGCATGGTTTTGTCGCTAAAGCCCTGGCTCAGCGCCCATTCGCGCGCGCCCTGGCCAACCAGCAGGCTATTGTAGCGCTGGCGGCTGAGCGCATGGGCCACGCGCACCGGGTTGGCAATATCCACCAGATTCCCTACGGCGCCGAACGCCAGCGTGTCGCCGTCCATGTACGCCGCATCCAGCTCCACCTCGCCGTTCTCGGTGGGCAGCCCGCCGTAGCCGACGGATTTATACAGCGGGAAGTCCTCCACGGCGGCGACGGCGTCAACCACCGCCGCAGCGGCCGGTTTTCCCGCCGCCAGGGCAGAAGCAGACTCCGTTACCCCTTCAAGCGCCATTCGCCAGGTTGCGATAATTCCCCACATGCTTTACTCCTGTTTTGCAAGGGTGTTGTCGGTTTGCGTCACCGTGGACAGCTCCGCGGCGCGGTACTGTTTATCCACGATACGCATGAAGGGCAGGTACAGCATGGCGCCAATCAGCAGGTTGATCAGCTGCATCACGCTGCCGCTCAGGTGCCCGGTAACGATAAATCCGCTGATGACCGGCGGCAGCGTCCAGGGAATAAATACCCCGGTGGTGACGGCAACCGCGCCAATTTTCATCGCCGCGTACTGCACGGTGACCAGCACCAGCGGCACCAGGTTGAACGGAATAAGCATGATGGGGTTCATGATCACCGGCAGGCCGAACAGTATCGGTTCGTTGATGTTAAACACCGATGCTCCGGCGCCGAGGCGGGCCACTTCGCGCATGTTTTTACTGCGGGCAAAAATCAGCATCGCGATCACCAGCGACAGCGTTGCCCCGGCGCCCCCCATCCAGATCATGTCAAAAAACTGTTCCGTGATAATGTGCGGCGGCGTCGTTCCCGCCTGAATCGCGGCGATGTTATCGGTCTGGTTCTCCATCCACAGCGGGCGAATAATGCCGTTGATCATCGAGCCGGAGTTGATGCCCACCGACCACAGAATGGTGATGCTGAAGACCGTCATCAGCGCGCCAAAATAGGAGGTGCCATAGTGACGTACCGGCGTTGCAACCACGTCATAAATAAACTGGTGGATAGTGTTGTAGTGGGTATTTTCAAACAGGATGCGGATCGCCAGCACCAGAATCATCACCAGCAGGGCCGGGATCAGCGCGGCGAAGGACTCCTGCACCGCCGGAGGAACCCCGTCCGGCATTTTAATAACCAGCTTTTTGCGCTTCAGCCAGCAGAACAGCTCCGTCCACAGCAGGGAGCCGATCATCGCCACGAACAGCCCCTTACTGCCAATCCACTCTACCGGCATGACGATAATACCGCCGTTTTCCGCCACCCTGATGAAGGGCGTCAGGATCAAAAAGGCGACAAGCGCGAGGATGCCGCAGGAGATGCGGTCTTCGCCATAATGTTCCGCCAGGCGGTAGGCGACCAGAAAGCTGATAAACAGCGACATGGTCGAGAACACCGCGTTGAACGGGATCTCAATAATTGCACTCCAGCTCTCACCAAAGGCCTGAGACATAAACTGCTGGTAGGCCTGGTTCGGGAATGAGGAGATCACCAGCAGAATGGAGCCGACAATGATAAACGGCATGAATGAAACGTAGGCGCCGCGAATGGCCCCAAGATGACGCTGCTGGGCGGTCTTCGCCGCCAGCGGCATCAGTTTTGCTTCAAGAAATCCCAGAACATTGTTCATTGTGAACTCCGTACAAGATTGAGAGGTGTTGTTTATGTTATGTCTGTGGATTATCAGTGAAGCGCGGCGAGCGAAAGGTGAAATCGGTCACAAAGCATTCGCTGATGCACTATAAATCTCACAAGGTTGGTTTCGGAGATCTTCGCGATGGAAATTAAGCTGCACGCCAATGCCACCACCACGCCGCGCATCCGCCGCTATCTGCAACGCTCGGATAAAAGCGACAGGGAGCTGGCCGTCGAGCTGGGTATTTCGGTTACGACCGTCAGGCGCTGGCGCAACCGCGAGCAGGTTTCGGACAACCACACCACGCCAAAAGTGATACACAAGGCGCTGAGACAGGAACAGGTTTCGCTGGTAAACGCCCTGCGGGATATTACCGGCGCACCGCTGGATGAACTGCTGATGATGGTCAATGACGGGCTCGGGATTACCGTTTCCCGCGCCACCCTGAACCGCTACCTCAAACCGGCCTCTGCCAGGCAAAAGGGCGCGTCGCTGCAGGGTAAAAAGGCGCTGAAGGCCGGCATCGTGCCGCAAAAGCTGCTGCTGTGGCATCAGCCGCTGTCGCTGCATATGGACGACGGCGGGGAGCAACATCTGCTCTGGGCGCGTGAACCCGTCAGCGGCTGGTGCTATGCCCGGCTTTATGCGGGCGTTTCCCCGCAGCTGCTAACCCACTGGGTAAACGCGGCGCTGGCTGCCTGTCCGGCTGATATTCATTGTGTTGAGACTTTCGGGCTGGAAGTGAAGCTGCCGGAGCATAGCGTCACTGTAAGAGTGCATTCACGGTACAATCTCGCCGTTCAGGTCGCTGTGCCGCTACGCGAAATCATTCCGCGCGTAAATAGTGAACCCGCGGCGGAGCTGCTGATCCAGCTGTGCGAGTTTTACAACCGGGGAAAAGCGCAGAAAAAACTGGGTGAGAGTACGCCGCAGGCGTTTCTGGAAGCGCTGCGGCGTAACGATTAGACGATTTCGAGCACGTCTTCCGGCGGCCTGCCGATACGCGCCTTGCCGTTCGCAACCACAATCGGGCGCTCAATCAGCTTTGGATTCTCGACCATGGCCTGGATGAGCCGATCTTCGGTGAGATGCGGGTCGTTCAGGTTGAGCGTCCTGTACAGATCCTCTTTCTGACGCATCAGCTCGCGCGCGCTGTCCATATCAAGCATCTTAAGCAGCTGGCGGATCGTCTGCGCGTCCGGCGGCGTCTCCAGATACAGCACCACCTCGGGGTCGACGCCGTTAGACTTCAGCAGGCTGAGGGTATCGCGGCTCTTGGAGCAGCGAGGGTTATGGTAAATTTTTACCGCGTCTGTCATGACTTCTCCTTTAATTACATCTTCTCGTACGGCTTAAAGCGCAGCTGAAGGGCGCGCAGCTGGTCGATTCGCGCATCGTAGCGGGCCTGCTGCAGGCTGCCGAGCTTCACCTGCGAACTGGCGCTGCTTAACAGAGATATGGCCTGATCGAGCCGTCCCGCCAGCGCCAGCCCTTCCGCACGCGCGGCCAGCTCCTGATCGCGGTTACCCAGTTGCCCCTGCGCCTGGGCGAGCAGCTCCCAGCCGTTCTGGTCATCTTTATTGTTAAAGGTGTAGCGGTTCAGAATGGTCACCGCCTCGCCGGGCTTGCCGCCCTGCAGGTACGCGTTCGCCAGGTTAAGCTGCAGTACCGGGTTATTGCGAATGTCTTTCGCCCCTTTCAGGCGATTGATCGCATCGGTTGCTTTTTTCTGCCCCAGATCGATATCGGTGGCGAGGTCGAGGTACCACGGGTTATTTGGCTCCGACGCCAGCAGCGGCTGTAGCGCTTTACGCGCTTCATCGTATTTGCTGGCCTCCATCGCCTGGAGCGCCTGACCATATTGCGCCGCGTTTTTCTCGCGGACGTTGCCTTTTGCCAGCGTATCCAGCAGATCGCTGGTGAGCTGGTTACGCCCGGAGTTGTACATGCCGAGCGTTCTCACCTTTGCCATGTAGAAGTCCTGCGATGACTGCACGACCACCGGACGCATCTGGTTGGCGCGGTTACGCGCATCCGAAAGTCGGCTTTCCGGCAGCGGGTGGGTCAGCAGAATTTCCGGAGGACGCGACGAGTAGCGCGCCTGATCGAGCAGTTTTTCCAGGAAGCTCGGCATGGCCTGCGGATCAAAGCCCGAACGCTGCAATACCTGAATGCCGATGCGGTCTGCCTCCTGCTCGTTCTGTTGGGTAAAGCTGATCATCCCCTGGCGCGTACCCGCCAGCGTCCCGGTCAGCGCCGCCATCCCGGCCTGCGGGCTGGCCATGGCCAGCAGAATGGAGCCCAGCGCGCCAACCCAGGTCAGCGGGGCGTTACGCTTCTGGTCTTCCATCGCACGCGCCAGGTGGCGCTGGGTGACGTGTGAAATTTCGTGCGCCATGACCGACGCCAGCTGGCTTTCGTTATCGGAATAGCGGAATAACGCCGAATGCAGCACCACGTTTCCGCCAAAGAAGGCGAAGGCGTTGATCTCGTCGTTATTGATTAAAAAGAAGTGGAAGGGGGTTTTTACCGAATCCGCGTGCGCCACCAGACGCATCCCCAGACCGTTGATGTACTGCACCAGCAAAGGATCGTTGATCAGCGGAGCACTGCCGCGCAGCTGGCGTACGTAATAATCCCCCATCTGCATCTCCTGCCCGATGGAGAGCGTGCTTCCTGCCGTGGTGCCCATGTCCGGCAATGAATCGGACGAGTCAGCGAAAGCGGGCAACACCTGACCCACCGTCACTGCGGCAATCAGTGTCGCAACCAGTGTTTTTCTCAACTGCCTGAACATAACCACTGTCCTGTATTTTGGATGTGCTAATTTGACCGATGAACCCGCATAACGTTCATCTCCGCTGCTCTGCGAGTGTAGCCGTGTTAGGAGATGAAGAAAATCCCATTCATCAGGGTTTTGCGAAACCTGACAGTGATACAAAAAGGAAAGTCTTTTTTGTGACAGTTAGATACAATTCGTCCCTCACTCCCGCTATTCGATTCAGGGAAGGGTTGTATGCTCGAAATGTTAATGCAGTGGTACCGGCGTCGGTTCAGTGACCCGGAAGCCATTGCTTTGCTGGTCATTCTGGTTGCCGGGTTCGGTATCCTGTTCTTCTTTAGTGGCCTGCTGGCTCCGCTGCTGGTGTCGCTTGTCCTGGCGTATCTGCTGGAGTGGCCAACGGCGCGTCTGGAACATATCGGCTGTTCCCGCCGCTGGGCCACCAGCATCGTGCTGGTGCTGTTTGTCGGTATTCTGCTGTTAATGTCCTTCGTGGTTATGCCTATCGCCTGGCAGCAGGGGATTTACCTGATCCGCGACATGCCCGGCATGCTCAATAAGCTGTCTGACTTTGCCGCCACGCTGCCGCGTCGCTACCCTGCGCTGATGGACGCCGGGATCATCGACGCGATGGCCGAAAATATGCGCGCCCGCATCATGACCATGGGCGACTCGGTGGTGAAATACTCTCTGGCCTCGCTGGTGGGGCTGCTGACCCTGGCCGTTTATCTGGTCCTCGTGCCGTTAATGGTCTTCTTCCTGGTGAAGGATAAAGAGCAGATGCTGAACGCGGTGCGCCGGGTGCTGCCGCGCAATCGCGGCCTGGCAGGGCAGGTCTGGCAGGAGATGAACCAGCAGATCACCAACTACATTCGCGGCAAAGTGCTGGAGATGATAGTGGTGGGCGTAGCGACCTGGATTGGCTTCCTGATCTTCGGCCTGAATTACTCGCTGCTGCTGGCGGTGCTGGTCGGGTTTTCGGTTCTGATCCCGTACATCGGCGCGTTTGTGGTGACCATTCCGGTGGTGGGCGTTGCGCTGTTCCAGTTTGGCCTGGGCACGGAATTCTGGAGCTGTTTCGCCGTATACCTGATTATTCAGGGGCTGGACGGTAACCTGCTGGTGCCGGTGCTGTTCTCCGAGGCGGTGAACCTGCATCCGCTGGTGATTATCTTATCGGTGGTCATTTTCGGCGGGCTGTGGGGCTTCTGGGGCGTGTTTTTCGCCATTCCGCTGGCGACGCTTATCAAGGCGGTAGTTCACGCGTGGCCGGATGTGCCGGCGGTGGAAGAGAAGTAGGCTTAGTGCAGCCTGATGCCCCTCTCTCGCGGGGAGAGGGGGCAAACACAAAAAACGGCAACCAGGATTGCCGTTTTGCTGTTTATCAGGCGCTTTGTTTGATCCAGTTCAACACCACGTCGTGGTGATTGCTGGTTTTGAAATCATCAAACACGTGTTCAACTTTACCGTCAGCGTCAATCAGGAAGCTGATGCGGTGAATACCGTCGTAGGTTTTGCCCATAAAGGACTTCTCGCCCCAGACGCCAAACTGCTCGCAGACCTGGTGGTCTTCATCGGAAAGCAGCGTGAAGTTCAGCAGCTCTTTTTCCGCAAAGCGTGACAGCTTCTCTGGCTTATCGGTGCTGATGCCCAGCACTTCTACACCGGCTTTTTTCAACTCATCCATGTTGTCGCGTAATCCGCAGGCCTGTACGGTACAGCCCGGGGTCATGGCTTTCGGGTAGAAATAGACCAGAACACGCTGTCCCTGGAAGTCGGTCAAATTTACTTGCTCACCGTCTTGATCCGGCAAGCTAAATTTCGGTGCGAGATCACCGGCTTTCAGTGGGTTCATTACTCAACTCCATCCTGTTCGTGCTGCGAATAATTGACGACGCTTATACTGCCCTGCGCGTGTAATTCTGTACAGAGGGCTTTGAACGCCTGCTCGATATTTGACGCATCCTGCGAGGCAGGGCTGTGCGCGGTAATTTGAATAAACAGCGTCGGGATTGCGTTTTCATCACCCGGCTGCGTGCGGGAAACCAGTTCGGCAATGTTCATCTGATGGCTGTCAAACAGCGCCGTAAAACGTTCAATCAGATGGGGTGAATCAGGCACTTCAACCTGCACCCAGACCGTAGCAGGCAGGGCCGGACGCGGGCGCGCGGTGGTGCGCTTCATCACAATCAGTAAATCCAGCTCTGCGCCTTTCAGCGGCAGGGTAGATTCGATAAGGGTAATGGCATTCCATGTCCCGGAAAGCAGCATAATGAACGTGAACTCTTCGCCAAGCATAGCCAGACGGCTGTCTTCGATATTGCAGCCGCAGCTGCTCACGTGACGAGTGATGGTGTTCACGATACCCGGCCTGTCAGCACCCAGCGCAGTGATAACCAGGTAATGTTGTGATGAGGTTGTCAAACCTGTTCTTCCTTTGCATGGTTAAGTCTTCCTAAGGAAAGCATAAAAAAAACATGCATACAACCGCCCGAGCGCCTCAGGTCGCTTGCTTTTATTACAGTTCCAAACGTAACATTGAGACTCTTGTTCGCACAGAGGATGGCCCATGTTCACGGGAAGTATTGTCGCGCTTGTTACACCGATGGATGAAAAAGGTAATGTCTGCCGGTCAAGCATGAAGAAGCTGATTGATTATCATGTCGCCAATGGAACCTCGGCGATCGTTTCGGTAGGGACTACCGGTGAATCCGCAACGCTGAGTCACGACGAGCACGGCGACGTTGTGATGCTTACCCTGGAGCTGGCTGACGGACGTATTCCGGTCATCGCGGGTACCGGCGCAAACGCAACGGCTGAGGCGATTAGCCTGACTCAACGTTTTAACGACAGCGGCATTGTTGGCTGTCTGACGGTCACGCCTTACTACAACCGTCCTACGCAGGAAGGGTTGTTCCAGCATTTCAAAGCCATCGCAGAACATACTGACCTGCCACAAATTCTGTATAATGTGCCGTCCCGTACCGGTTGCGATATGCTGCCGGAAACCGTTGGCCGTCTCTCGAAAGTAAAAAATATTATCGGGATTAAAGAGGCGACAGGGAACTTAAGCCGCGTTCATCAGATCAAAGAGCTGGTTTCAGACGACTTTATCCTGTTGAGCGGTGATGATGCGACCGCGCTGGACTTTATGCAGCTCGGTGGTAACGGCGTGATTTCCGTGACGGCGAACGTTGCGGCGCGCGATATGGCTGACATGTGCAAACTGGCCGCAGCCGGTCACTTTGATGAAGCTCGCGTGATTAATCAGCGTCTGATGCCGTTGCACAATAAATTATTTGTCGAACCCAATCCGATCCCAGTGAAATGGGCATGTAAGGAGTTGGGGCTTGTAGCGACCGACACGCTGCGTCTGCCAATGACACCGATTACCGACCACGGTCGTGAAATCGTCGCTGGCGCGCTGAAGCATGCTGGTTTGCTGTAAAGTTTAGGGAGATTTGATGGCTTATTCAGTACAGAAGTCGCGCCTGGCGAAGGTTGCGGGTGTTTCGCTTGTTATGCTCCTCGCTGCCTGTAGTTCAGACTCGCGCTACAAGCGCCAGGTGAGCGGTGATGAATCCTATCTGGATTCGCCGCCGCTTGCTGAACTTCACGCGCCTGCCGGCATGATCCTGCCGATTCAGAACGGTGATTATAATATTCCGGTCACTAACGGCAGCGGTCTGGTAGGGAAAGCGCTTGATATTCGTCCGCCAGCTCAGCCTCTGGCGCTGGTGAGCGGCGCGCGCACCCAGTTTACGGGTGACACTGCCTCTCTGCTGGTGGAAAGCGCACGCGGCACCACGCTGTGGCCGCAGGTGGTGAGCGTGATCCAGTCGAAAAATTACGCGATTGATAAACGCGACGACGCCAGCCAGACGTTAACCACCGACTGGATTGAGTGGAACCGTCTCGATGAAGATCAGCAGTATCGCGGTCGTTATCAAGTCTCCGTTAAGCCGCAGGGTTATCAGCAGGCGGTTACCGTTAAGCTGTTGAATCTTGAGCAGGCGGGTAAACCGGTTGCCGATCCGGCCGCCATGCAGCGCTACAGCACCGAAATGCTGAACGTGATTGCGGCGGGTCTCGATAAAAACGCCACCGACGCCGCTAACGCCGCGCAGAACCGTAACGGCTCAACGTTTGACGTGCAGAGCGGTGCGGATGATACCGGTCTGCCAATGCTGGTGGTACGCGCACCGTTTAACCAGACCTGGCAGCGTCTGCCAGCCACGCTGGAAAAAGTGGGCATGAAGGTGACCGACAGCACCCGTTCAACGGGCAGCATCACAGCGACCTATAAGCCGCTGTCTGAGAGCGCCTGGCAGGAACTGGGCGCGCGCGATCCGCAGCTGCCTTCCGGCGATTACAAAATCCAGGTCGGCGACCTCGATAACCGCAGCAGCCTGCAGTTTATCGATCCGAAAGGACACACGCTGACCCAGGCGCAGAACGACGCGCTGGTCGCTGCCTTCCAGGCCGCATTCAGCAAATAAAAGCGAGGGCTGGTGAATCCAGCCCTTTTTATTTTCGTGCCACGCAAACGTGTGCGTGGCATAATATGCCCAGTTTTGAATACAAATCATCACACCAGGAGTAATGAAGATGCAGAAGCAAGCTGAGTTGTATCGTGGCAAAGCGAAAACCGTATACAGCACGGAAAACCCGGATCTGTTGGTGCTCGAGTTCCGCAATGATACGTCAGCAGGAGACGGCGCGCGCATTGAGCAGTTCGATCGTAAAGGCATGGTGAACAACAAGTTCAACCACTTCATTATGACCAAACTGGCCGAAGCCGGTATCCCGACTCAGATGGAAGCGTTGCTGTCCGATACGGAATGTCTGGTAAAAAAACTGGATATGGTGCCGGTTGAGTGCGTTGTCCGTAACCGTGCCGCAGGCTCCCTGGTGAAGCGTCTGGGCATTGAAGAGGGTATCGAACTGAATCCGCCGCTGTTCGACCTGTTCCTGAAAAACGATGCCATGCACGACCCGATGGTTAACGAATCCTACTGCGAAACCTTCGGCTGGGTGAGCAAAGAGAACCTGGCGCGTATGCAGGAGCTGACCTACAAAGCGAACGACGTGCTGAAAAAGCTGTTTGATGACGCGGGCCTGATCCTGGTCGACTTCAAGCTGGAGTTCGGTCTGTACAAAGGTGAAGTGGTGCTCGGTGACGAGTTCTCACCGGACGGCAGCCGCCTGTGGGACAAAGAGACGCTGGATAAGATGGACAAAGACCGTTTCCGTCAGAGCCTGGGCGGCGTGGTAGAAGCGTACGAAGCGGTTGCTCACCGTTTAGGCGTTAAGCTCGACTAATCTCCTCATTTGCCAAAGGATGTTTGCATCCTTTGGCGTCTTATCCTTGTTTACTATGGTAATCCTTTCATTAACCGCCTACGATCATAGCTATTATTAATGGAATAGTTCGAGGTGGTTATGCGCTGGCAAGGGCGTCGTGAAAGTGACAATGTAGAAGACAGACGCAACAGTGGTGGCGGTGGTCCGTCCATGGGCGGGCCAGGGTTCCGTTTACCCGGCGGCAAGGGCGGTATTATTCTGCTGGTGGTGGTGCTCGTGGCGGGCTACTACGGCGTCGACCTGACCGGCTTAATGACCGGTGAACCGATGCAACAGCAGCAGTATTCTCAGCGTTCCATCAGCCCGAATGAAGATGAGGCCGCGAAATTTACCTCCGTGATCCTCGCGACCACCGAAGATACCTGGGGTCAGCAGTTCGAGAAAATGGGCCGCACCTATCAGCCTCCAAAACTGGTGATGTACCGTGGCGCAACCCGCACCGGCTGCGGCACCGGGCAGTCCGTTATGGGGCCGTTCTACTGCCCGGCGGACAGCACCGTCTATATCGATCTCTCCTTCTATGACGACATGAAAAGCAAGCTGGGCGCCGATGGTGATTTTGCCCAGGGCTACGTGATCGCGCATGAAGTGGGGCACCACGTGCAGAAGCTGCTCGGCATTGAGCCTAAGGTGCGTCAGATGCAGCAAAATGCCTCGCAGGCGGAGGTGAACCATCTCTCCGTGCGCATGGAGCTTCAGGCCGACTGCTTCGCTGGCGTCTGGGGACACAACATGCAGCAGCAGGGCGTGCTGGAGACGGGCGATCTCGAAGAGGCCCTGAATGCCGCACAGGCAATTGGTGACGATCGTTTACAGCAGCAGAGCCAGGGGCGCGTTGTGCCGGACAGCTTCACCCACGGCACCTCCGAGCAGCGCTACAGCTGGTTTAAGCGTGGCTTTGACAGCGGCAACCCGTCGCAGTGTAATACCTTCGGCAAAGCTATGTGATGCCGGGGGTTGAACGGCTGATCCATCAGCTTGAGCGTACCGGGCACCGCCGGCTGGTGGTGCTCAGTGGCGATGAACAGTGGACGCTGAGCCAGGCCAGTCGCCTTCGCGAAACGTTGCCGGGAGACTGGCCGTGGCTTTCGGAAGCGCCCTCTAAAGCCATCAGCGGGCTGCTGGGGCGCGAGTACCGGCATGCTGTTTTTGATGCGCGCGCCGGCTTTGACGTCTCGGCCTTTGCCGCCCTCAGCGGAACCCTGCGCGCCGGCAGCCTTCTGGTGCTGCTGGTGCCGCCGCTCTCCGACTGGGCCGACCGGCCCGACAGCGATTCCGTTCGCTGGAGCGACAGCGCCGAGCCGATTCCCACCCCGCGCTTCGTTCACCATTTTTGCCGGACGCTGGCCGCCGATTCGGATGCCATCGTCTGGCAACAGCATTATCCCCTGTCTCTTCCCGCTGCGCCGGATTCACCCGCCTGGCAGCCCGCATGCGGTGAGCCGCAGCGCGAGCAGGCTGCGATCCTCGACGCGCTTCTGGCCATGCCTGCGGGTGTGGCTGCCGTTACGGCCCCGCGCGGGCGCGGAAAGTCAGCGCTGGCAGGCATGCTGCTCAACGGCATTCGCGGCAATGCGGTAGTGACCGCACCGGCAAAAGGGGCTACGGACGTCATCGCCCGTTTCGCAGGCGAGCATTTTCACTTTATGGCTCCGGATGCGCTGCTGGCCTCCGCGACGCAGGCCGACTGGCTGATTGTCGATGAGGCGGCCGCTATTCCCGGCCCGCTGCTGGGCAAGCTGGTGTCGCGTTTTCCACGCGTGCTGTTGACCACTACGGTGCAGGGTTATGAAGGCACGGGCAGGGGATTTCTGCTTAAATTCTGCGCCCGGTTCAGCGGGCTGCGGCGGTATACCTTATCAAGCCCGGTGCGCTGGGCGGCCGGATGTCCCCTTGAGCGAATCGTGGCGAATACGCTGCTGTTTGACGATGCGCTTATCGACCGCAGGCCGGAAGGTGAGGTGCGTTTAACGTCGCTGGCACCCGGGGTGTGGGAGAGCGATCCGACCCGTGCGGCGGGCGTGTATGAACTGCTGTGCGCCGCGCACTACCGGACCTCTCCGCTCGATTTACGCCGCATGATGGACGCGCCCGGCCAGCACTTTGCGGTTGCCCAGGCCGGCGCGGACATCGCGGGCGCGCTCTGGCTGGTGGAGGAAGGGGGGCTACGTCCTGAACTTAGCCGGGCGGTGTGGGCAGGCTTTCGCCGTCCGCGCGGAAACCTTGTGGCGCAGTCGCTGGCGGCGCACGGCGGATCGCCTCTCGCGGCGACGCTGAAGGGCCGACGCGTCAGCCGCATTGCGGTTCATCCCCATCGCCAGCGGGAAGGCATCGGCCAGCGGCTCATTCGCAGTGCCAGCGGTGAAGACTATCTCTCGGTTAGCTTTGGATATACCGACGAGCTGTGGCGCTTCTGGCAGCAGTGCGGTTTTGTGCTGGTGCGGATGGGCAGCCATCGGGAGGCCAGCAGCGGCTGCTACACGGCGATGGCGCTGCTGCCGCTAAGCGAGGCCGGGGAGCGGCTTTGCGAACGGGAACACCGGCGTTTATGCCGCGATATGCGCGTCCTGTCTGCCTGGAATGGTGAAAAGATCCCGGTGGCTGACGCCTGGGAAGCTACCCTTAACGATGACGACTGGCTGGAGCTGGCGGGGTTTGCCTTTGCTCACCGGGCGTTTGCCACCTCGGTTGCCGCACTGACGCGATTATTGTCAGCCGTGGATGCGCCGCTCCCGGCGCTGCGTGGAAAAATGGAGGGGAGCACGCACGACGTCGGGCGCAAGGCGCTGCTGGCGAAGCTGCGCGAAGAAACTGCACGCGCGCTTGAAGAACTAGACTCTTTCCGCTGCCAGCAGCTGAAAGCCGACATATTGCAATGGCAATTTTTTCAATGACTTCTTCAGTAAAGCGGCATGGTCATTACCCCGCAGAGGCGTAAAATCCTGCTCATCAATTAAGGAGACCGCCATGACACACGATCATTTTGTTGTACAAAGCCCGGATAAGCCGGCTAAACAGTTACTGCTCCTGTTTCATGGCGTTGGCGATAATGCCGTAAATATGGGACAGATTGGCAGCTGGTTTGCCCCCGTTTTCCCACAGGCGCTGATCGTCAGCATCGCGGGCGTGGAGCCATGCGGCCCTGACGGGCGGCAGTGGTTTTCCGTTGAGGGCGTGACGGAGGAGAATCGTCAGGCGCGCATCGATGCCGTCATGCCTGCGTTTATCGATACCGTGCGCTACTGGCAGCAGCAGAGTGGCGTAGGGGCCGACGCGACGGCGCTGATTGGCTTCTCGCAGGGGTCAATCATGTCACTTGAGAGCGTTAAAGCGCAGCCCGGGCTGGCGTCCCGCGTGATTGCCTTTAACGGTCGTTTTGCGACGCTACCGCAAAGCGCGACGACGCAGACCACGATCCATCTGATCCACGGCGGTGAAGACCGGGTGATTGAGCTTTCTCATGCGGTTGCCGCGCAGGATACGCTGATCCGCGAAGGCGGGGATGTGACGCTGGATATCGTGGACGATCTGGGGCACGCCATTGACGATCGCAGCATGCAGTTTGCGCTCGATCGTTTACGCTATACCGTACCGAAGCACTACTTTGATGAAGCGCTCAGCGGCGGTAAGCCAAATGACGATGATATCGTAGAGTTTATGTGAGTTTTTCCCCTCACCCCCAGCCCCTCTCCCCAGAGGGGCGAGGGGGGTTTTGTTCCCTCTCCCCTTTGGGGAGAGGGTCAGGGTGAGGGGTGAGCACAATTACTTCTTCTGGTCCTTCTTCGGCCAGTCGTCCTCATCGTCCCACTTGTCGTTAAAATCACGATGCGGCGGCAGATCCGGCTTGTTGGCAAGAAACTTTTTATGGTCAACGCGCTTGAGATCTTTAATCACGTTAAGCAGCACGCCTACCAGAAACACCAACACCAGAATCCACCAGTACTTTGAAAGCCAGTCCATTCGCTAATCCTCTAAAAGCACCCGTCAGGCGACGAGCTGCTCCATAATACGTTGATACATGCGGGCCAGCAGTTGTAAATCCGCTGCGTTCACACACTCGTTGATTTTGTGAATCGTTGCGTTAACCGGACCCAGTTCGACAACCTGTGCACCCATCCGGGCGATAAAGCGTCCGTCAGACGTGCCGCCCGTTGTCAGCAGCTGTGGCTTAATTTCATTATAGTGCGCAATGGCGTTCACCACCGCATCAACCAGCTTACCGCGCTGCGTCAGGAATGGCTGCCCGGAAAGCCACCAGTCGATGGTATAGCGCAGCTGATATTTCTCCAGCAGCGCAACCACGCGCGCTTTAATCATCTCGTCGGTCAGTTCGGTGCTGAAGCGGAAGTTAAACTGGACGAAGAGATCGCCGGGAATGACGTTGTTGCTGCCGGTGCCGGCCTTGACGTTGGCAATCTGCATGCTGGTTGGCGGGAAGAACTCGTTGCCTTTGTCCCACTCAATGCCTACCAGCTCGTTCAGCATCGGCGCCGCGCGATGAACCGGGTTATCCGCCAGGTGCGGATAGGCAACGTGGCCCTGCACGCCATGGACGGTCAGGTTGCAGGTTAGCGAACCACGACGGCCATTTTTCACTACGTCGCCCACCACTTCGGTGCTGGACGGTTCACCTACCAGGCAGTAGTCCAGACGCTCGTTGCGGGCCATCAGCGCCTCAACGACCTTCACGGTGCCGTTGTGGGCGCTGGCTTCTTCATCAGAGGTGATCAAAAACGCAAGACGGTTTTTATGATTCGGATGCTGGGCCACAAAGCGCTCTGCCGCCACGACCATCGCGGCCAGTGAACCTTTCATGTCAGCCGCGCCGCGTCCAAACAGCATGCCATCGCGGATGGTTGGCTCAAACGGCGGGTTGATCCAGCGGTCCGCGTCACCTGCGGGAACCACGTCGGTATGTCCGGCAAACGCCAGCGTCTCCCCCTGACCGCGCCATGCCCAGAAGTTCTGCGTATCGCCAAAATCCATATGCTCAACGGTAAACCCGATGGCACGCAGGCGCTCAATCATTAATGCCTGACAACCCGCGTCGTCCGGGCTCAGGGAAGGGCGGCGAATAAGCTGCTGAGTCAGCTCAATGACCGGGCATGACATAGACTACACCTCAACGAAAAAATCTGAATAAAGGGTTTCACTGAAACCCAGCAGCATAGGCTGACCTGGCTTGCAGAGCAATGGGCGTTTGATAATTGCTGGCATTTCAAGCATCAGTCGCGCAGCGCTGTCGGCGTCGCCGATCGTGGCCCGCAGGGATTCATCCAGCTTTCGCCAGGTAGTGCCACGGGTGTTCAGCAGCGCTTCCCACCCCAGCTCCTGAATGGCGGAATGCAGAAACGCCGGGTCGAGCCCGTCGGCACGGTAATCATGGAAGCGATAATCAATGTTATGGGCTTCCAGCCAGCGGCGGGCTTTTTTAATCGTGTCACAATTCTTAATGCCGTACATCACAACCATGGTGAATCCTTTTGTTGTTTTGGGGAGTAAATGTTCAATATTTTCGAAGATATATCCTTTAGGGGAATATAACACATTCGGATTTTTTCCTGATTTACAATTCTCCTTAATTCAACGAACAGCTGTAAGCTGAATAGTCTTTCATCTTTTAAGCATAGTTGTCCACCGTGTTTAAATTGCCAGTAAACTCAACGCGAAAAATAAAAGGCTTCCTCTCGTCTGACTATTTCAAAATATTGCTGTAGGTCACATAAAATTTACCCGTCAGCGCTCATAGTGAGGCTAAACCCAACAGCATTGCGGGGCTCAATCACAGCAATCGGATAAAGTGGCTTCACAATGATGATACGTTTTCGTAGAATGCGCATAATAATAAGAGAGGTTGTTATGATTGAACGTGAAATGGGGAACTGGAAAGACTTTATCGAAGGGATGCTTCGTAAATAATTTCCGGTAAGTAATGCAAGAGCACTTATTTAACTAAAATAACCATAGTGTGAAAGAATCACACAATAAAAAGGCGGCCCTCAAAGCCGCCTTTTTTATTTCAGCCGGTTATTCCGGCTTCTCCTTCAGCGGAAAACGGCGACGTACCAGCACAAAGAACAGCGGTACGAAGTAGATGGCCAGCACCGTCGCTGAAATCATTCCTCCCATCACGCCCGTTCCCACCGCATGCTGGCTGCTGGAGCCCGCGCCCGAGCTGGTTGCCATCGGCAGGACGCCAAACACAAACGCCAGAGAGGTCATCAGGATCGGGCGCAGACGCTGGCGACAGGCGTACAGCGTGGCGGCCGTCAGCTCTTGTCCTTTGGCATTCATCTCGTTGGCAAATTCGACGATCAGAATGGCGTTTTTTGCCGACAATCCGATGACGGTGAGCAGCCCGACCTGGAAATAGACGTCATTTTCCAGGCCGCGCATCCAGGTTGCCAGCAGCGCGCCGATGACCCCGAGCGGCACCACCAGCATCACCGAGAACGGCACTGACCAGCTCTCATACAGCGCCGCCAGACAGAGGAACACCACCAGCAGGGAAAGCGCATACAGGGCTGGCGCCTGAGCGCCTGAGAGCCGTTCCTGGTAGGACATCGCCGTCCACTCCAGGCCAAAGCCCGTGGGCAGCTGCTGAACCAGTTTCTCCATAATATCCATTGCGGTACCGGTACTAACGCCCGGTGCGGCCTCGCCGACAATCTCCAGCGCCGAATAGCCGTTATAGCGCTCCAGGCGCGGCGAGCCGGTCTCCCAGCGTGAGGTCGCGAAGGCCGAGAACGGCACCATGCCGCCGGTTTTATTTCGCACGTACCAGCGGTTGATATCGTCCGGCAGCATGCGGTATTTGGCGGCAGACTGGACGTAGACCTTCTTCACGCGGCCACGATCCATAAAATCATTCACGTAGCTTGAGCCCCATGCCGTTTGCAGGGTGTCGTTGATGTCGTCGATGGAGACGCCCAGCGCCTGCGCTTTACGCTGGTCAATGTCCACCTGCAGCTGAGGACTGTCATCAAGGCCGTTATGACGAACGCGGGTGAGCTGCGGATCTTTCCCGGCCAGCTCCAGCAGCTTGTCGCGTGCAGCCATTAACGCGTCGTGCCCGGCACCCGCGTGATCCTGAAGCTCCATATCGAACCCGGCTGAACTGCCCAGCCCGCTGATGGCCGGCGGGCTGCTGGCGAACACGCGCGCTTCCTTAATTTTGCTGAACGCTTTGGTTGCGCGCTCAATGATGGCAAATGAGGAGCCGGTATCGCTGTCGCGCTGGTCCCAGTCCTTCAGGCGCACAAACATGCGCGCCACGTTCTGCCCGTTACCGCCCGGGCCAGAGCCGACGGTGGCGAAGACCGAAACGACGTTATCCTTCTCCTGCGTATGGAAGTAGTTCTCGACCTGTTGCACCACTTTCAGAGTCTGCTGCTGGGTCGAGCCGCTCGGCAGCTGTACGGAGGTGATAAACATTCCGCGATCTTCCAGCGGCAGGAAGGACGTCGGCAGGCGCAGGAATAAAAAGACCATGCCGCCGAGCAGCAGAACGTAGATCGCCATCCAGCGCACGCTGCGGTGCAGCACCTTGCCCACGCCCGCCTCATAGCGCGCCGCATTGCGATTGAACATGCGGTTAAACCAGCCGAAAAAGCCTTTCTGCCCGTGGTGCTCGCCTTTGTGCAGCGGCTTAAGCAGCGTCGCGCACAGGGCAGGGGTGAGGATCATCGCCACCAGCACCGAGAGCACCATCGCCGAAACGATGGTGATGGAGAACTGACGATAAATCGCGCCCGTGGTGCCGCCAAAAAAAGCCATCGGGATAAATACCGCCGAGAGCACCATGGCGATCCCCACCAGCGCGCCCTGTATTTGCCCCATCGACTTGCGCGTTGCCTCGCGCGGGGAAAGCCCTTCCTCGCTCATGATGCGCTCAACGTTTTCCACCACCACGATGGCATCATCCACCAGCAGGCCGATTGCCAGCACCATGGCGAACATGGTCAGGGTGTTGATGCTGTAGCCAAAGGCATACAGCACCGCAAAGGTTCCCAGCAGCACCACCGGCACGGCAATGGTAGGAATAAGGGTGGCGCGGAAGTTTTGCAGGAACAGGTACATCACGAGGAATACCAGCGCGATGGCTTCGAGCAGGGTTTTTACCACATCCTCAATGGAGGCCTTAACGAACGAGGTGGTTTCGTAGGCGACCTTGTACTCCAGGCCGTGCGGGAAATAGTGCGAAAGCTCATCCAGCCGGTCTAACACCAGCTGCGCGGTAGCCATTTCGTTGGCGCCGGAGGCCAGCTTCACCCCTAACCCGGACGCGGCCTTGCCGTTAAAGCGGCTCAGGTAATCATATTTTTCCGCACCCATCTCCACGGTAGCGACATCACCCAGCCGCACTTCCGATCCGTCCTGATTTACCCGCAGGGTGATATTACGGAACTGTTCTGGCGTCTGGAGCAGCGACTGAGAGTTAATGGTGGCATTGAGCGCCTGGTTATCCACGGACGGCGTACCGCCCAGCTGACCCACGGCGATCTGCGCGTTCTGCGACTCAATCGCGTCGGTGACGTCTTTGGCGGTCATCTGCACGCTGTTCAGCTTGTTCGGATCCAGCCAGATGCGCATGGAGTACTGCGACCCGTAGGCGTCAATATCGCCCACGCCGTTGATACGGCTGAGCGGATCCTGAATATTGCTGGCAACGTAGTCGGCGATGTCCTGCTTATCCATCGAGCCGTCGGTTGAGACAAACGCGATGGTCAGGATGTTGGTATCGCCGGTTTTACGAACGGTAACCCCCTGATTCTGCACCGCCTGGGGCAGCTTACGCAGGGCCGACTGCAGCTGGTTTTGCACCTGCTGCACCGCCTCATCCGGATCCGTGCCCGCCGTAAAGCTCAGGGTTACCGTCGCCTGGCCCGTGGCGCTGCTCTGGGAGGACATATACATCAGGTTATCGAGGCCGGTCATGTTCTGCTCGATAACCTGCGTAACGGTATTTTCCAGCGTCTGTGCCGAGGCGCCAGGGTAGTTAGCGGTGATGCGCACGTTAGGCGGGGCGAGGTCAGGGTATTGCTCAACCGGAAGTGATGTAATCGCCAGGACGCCCGTCAGACACAGCAGGATTGCAAGCACCCAGGCAAAAATGGGGCGATCGATGAAAAAATTCGCCATGAAAAAATGACCTCGTTATGCAGCACGTCGTTATTGTCTATTGCCCGCATCACTTTAGCGGCAAGGCACAGGTCAAACGTGGAGAAATAAAGGAGATAATGTAAATTATCATGCGCTTTTCCCAGCGCGCCCGCGTTATGACCATTTTTCAGCCTGCGCCGCCGGCGTCCGGAACGTCACGCTGACCTGCGTACCGCCCTGCGGCGGCTGGGAGAAGCGTAACGTCCCGCCGAGCCGCTCTGCGCGTTCGCGCATGATGTTCAGCCCGTAGTGCCCCGGCGGTTCACTTGCGTCGCCGATACCAATACCGTTATCGCAGACCGTGACCGTGTGGGTGCCATCCGCCGCGGTAATGCAGCTGACGACGATCTCGCTCGCCCCGGCATGTTTAATCGCATTCAGCACCGCCTCGCGTACGATCTGCAGAAGGTGAACCTGCTTTTGCGCGTCCAGCGCCAGCGATGAGAGGCGGCAGTCGAGCACCAGCTTCGCGCTGGTCTGGCCCTGCAGTCCGTCGAGAGACTCCTGAAGGGCGGCGGGAAGATTGGCGTGATTCAGCGTCAGGCGGAAGGTGGTAAGCAGCTCGCGAAGCTGATGCCAGGCGTTATTCAGCTCGCGGGAGAAGTCCGTAATAATGCTCTGCGCCGGGGCGTTATCGCCCGGCACGGCGTGCTTCAGCAGCGTAAGCTGAATGCGTAAATAGGAGAGCACCTGCGCCAGCGAATCATGCAGCTCGCGGGCAATGGTGGCGCGCTCCTCCATCAGCAGCAGCTGTTGATAGTGCTTTTGAGCCTGGTTGAAATAGAGCCCGCGGCCAAGCATCGTCGCCACGCTTTCCATCAGCGGCAGGGGAACATGCCCCGTCGCGCTCTGCCAGCGCAGTTCGCCGTAGAGGGTGTCCTGCATTAACACCGGTAAATTGTGCATCTCCGCGCCGGGCGTTTCCTGCCCTTCGCACAGCTGCCAGTCGTCGCTGGTGCGCAGCTGCAGGTAATTCATTCGGGTGTATTCATGCACAATCTGCAGCATATGCCGGAAGCAGTGGCTGTCTATCTGCCCGGTATTCAGCGCCTGCGAGCATTTAAACAGCATGTCGAGCTGCTGGTGCGCTTCATTCAGGTGGCGGGTTTTTTCGGCAACGGAGGCTTCAAGGGAGCGATACAGGGTGTGCAGCTCCGCCGACATATGGTTGAAGGCGCGGGAAAGCTGGCCCAGCTCGTTGGGGAGCGCGGTGTCCGGCGCGGGCGTGTCGAACTGCCCCTGCTCGATACGCTCGCTCGCCGCCACCAGGTTGTTCAGCGGCAGCACGACCTGACGCCGGATCCGCCGCAGGGTGACTACCGCCAGCAGTAAAATGGCCAGCCCGCCCGTCAGCGAGACTAAAACCACCAGCTGAATTTTATGTTCGGTGTAGTGCTGTAGCGCCAGCACGAAGGCGTCGATGCGGCCAACGAAGTCCTCAATGTGGGTCTGATACCACCCGGCATCGCCGCTGGCGATGCGTTTATCCATCTCCTGCCAGGCAAGGTGAAGCTGCCCGTAACGCTGCTTGACGTCCTCCGGCACATACCAGCGGGTTAACTTCTGCAACGCGGGGGCGCCCAGCGTTTGCTGCCAGACCGCGCGGTGCTCTGCCAGCGACGGGCTGGCGCGCTGCAGTTCGTAGCCCAGGCGGTAGCTCTGCATGCGCAGCGATCCGGCGATGTTAATCGCCTCGGCGTCGCGCTGGCTGCTGGCGAGCGTAACCAGCGCAATGGCGCTGATGAGGACGGACAGCACAATCATCAAAAAGAAAGCCCGGGCCAGGCTTCCCGAAACGGGGCGTTTAACGGTCACAAATCAGCTTCCTGAATAAAATTGATCTGCCACAGGTTCACTGGAAATAGTTCGGCTTCCTGGGCATTTGAACATTGCGTCGCCATGCCGCTGTGGGTAAATACGGTAACAATATAAAGAATAAGGTTATTGAACCAAAAACAGGTGTTGTTATGAATCGTTTTATTATCGCCAGCAGTGAGCAGTGCATCGGTTGCCGCGCCTGCGAAGTCGCCTGCGTGATGGCGCACAATGGTAAACAGCACGTGCTGAGCGAGCGTCATTTTCATCCCCGCATTACGGTCCTGACGTCTGGCTCCCGAAAAAGCCCCGTCACCTGCCACCACTGTGAAAACGCACCCTGCGCGCAAAGCTGCCCGAACGGGGCCATCGCTAAACAGGGCGACAGCGTACAGGTCAATCAACAAAAATGCATTGGCTGTAAGGCCTGCGTGGTGGCCTGCCCCTTCGGCACCATGGAGATAATAGTTACCCCGCTGGATAACGGCAGCGTAAAGGCCTCGGCGCACAAGTGCGACCTCTGTCAGGGAAGGCCACAGGGCCCGGCCTGCGTTGAAAACTGCCCCGCTAACGTGCTCACGCTCGCCACTCCCGCCGTGCTGGATAACCTGGCGAAGCAGCGCCGCCAGCGCAGCGCAGGGCTTGAAGCGCAGCCGTGGCACAGCGAGGCGGTACAGGCGGTACGTCCGCAAAGCAAACTGCAGCAGATGCAACACACCCCGGCGCGCGGTGAGCCGGATAAGCTCAGCCCCGAAGCGCGCGCCTGCCATTTTAACGAGATCTACCAGCCGTTTCGGCCGGAACAGGCGCAGCGCGAAGCGTCCCGGTGCCTGAAATGCGGCGAGCACAGCATCTGCGAATGGACCTGCCCGCTGCACAACCACATCCCGCAGTGGATCGAACGGATCGGGGCGGGTGATATCGCCGGGGCGGCCGAGCTTTCTCACCAGACCAACTGTTTACCGGAAATTACCGGCCGCGTCTGCCCGCAGGATCGATTATGTGAAGGCGCCTGCACCCTGCGTGACGCGTCTGGTGCCGTAACCATCGGTAATATCGAACGGTATATCTCAGATCGGGCGCTGGCGATGGGCTGGACGCCGGACCTCAGCAACGTCGTGCCGGTCGATAAGCGTGTCGCCATCATCGGCGCCGGTCCGGCAGGGCTGGCATGCGCCGATGCGCTGGTGCGCAGCGGCGTGAGCGTGACGGTTTACGATCGTCATCCGGAAATCGGCGGGCTGCTGACCTTTGGCATTCCTTCCTTCAAGCTGGATAAATCGCTGCTGGCGCGGCGCAGGGAGATCTTCAGCGCGATGGGCATCCGCTTCGAGCTGAACTGCGAGGTGGGTAAAGACGTGTCGATGGACCGGCTGCGGAGCGACTACGACGCCATTTTTATCGGCGTTGGTACCTATCGCTCCATGAAAGCGGGTATTCCCAATGAGGACGCGCCGGGGGTCTATGACGCGCTGCCGTTTTTAGTGGCAAACACGCGGAACGTCATGGGGCTTGAGCCCTCCGCGGACGAGCCGTTTATCGACACGCGGGGGTTGAACGTGGTGGTGCTCGGCGGGGGCGATACGGCGATGGACTGCGTGCGCACCGCGCTGCGCCACGGTGCGGCAAAAGTGACCTGCGCCTATCGGCGGGACGAGGCCAACATGCCGGGCTCAAAAAAAGAGGTCAAAAACGCGAAAGAAGAGGGCGCGGCGTTTGAGTTTAACGTCCAGCCGGTTGAGCTAACGCTGGATGAGGACGGGAAGGTCAACGGTGTCAGGATGCTGCGCACCGTGCTGGGCGAGCCGGATGCGCAGGGGCGTCGGCGCCCTGTCCCGGTGGCGGGCAGCGAGTTTGTGATGCCTGCTGATGCGGCGATCATGGCATTTGGGTTTAATCCGCACGCCATGCCGTTGCTGCAGGCGCAGGGGGTCGACACCGACGACTGGGGCCGCATCAGGGCCTCCGTGGAGAGCCGCTATCGCTACCAGACCTCGAATCCGCAGATTTTTGCCGGCGGGGATGCGGTACGCGGTGCGGATCTGGTGGTCACCGCCATGGCGGAAGGGCGCCATGCCGCGCAGGGGATCGTGGAGTGGCTCGGCGTGCAGCCGCGCAGGATGCATTAACGCTCGCGGGCGACAAAGCGGGCTTCACGGCGTAATATAAGCAGACTCATTTTGCCGTGGAGCCCGTATGTCCCTGAACATCACCGTTATCAAAGACAAAATCCTTTCCGAAAATTACTTTGTCCTGCGTAACATCACTTACGATTTAACCCGTAAGAACGGAGACGTTATTCGCCACAGGCGCGAGGTCTACGACCGGGGCAATGGCGCAACCATTCTGCTGTATAACCGTGAAAAGCAAAGCGTGGTGCTGATCCGCCAGTTTCGTGTGGCGACATGGGTCAATGGCAATGCGGACGGTCGCCTGATCGAAACCTGCGCGGGCCTGCTTGACGACGATGAGCCGGAAGTGTGCATCCGCAAAGAGGCTATCGAGGAGACGGGGTTTGAGGTGGGCGCGGTGCAGAAGGTCTTCGAGCTTTTCATGTCCCCTGGCGGGGTAACCGAGCTGGTTCACTTCTTCATTGCGGAATACACCGATGCCCAGCGCACTCACCGGGGCGGCGGCGTGGAGGACGAAGATATTGAAGTGCTGGAAATGCCCTTCAGTCAGGCCGTCGCGATGATGAAAAGCGGCGAGATCCGCGACGGTAAGGCGGTGATCCTGTTGCAGTACCTGCAAACCAGCGGGCTGATGAACGTCGCGCAGGCGTCGTGAGAAGTTGTATTTCAGATAAATCTATCCGATAAATCCGATTGAGCCAGCCCGCCCGGGGCACGAAGATACGCCCCAGATTGACCTTTTCGCTTCCGGGGCTGTGCCATTCATGCGCTACTGCGTTTTACTTCTCTTCGTTTTTTGTGGGCTACCCGCGCCGCTGGCGTGGGCTGCGCCCGCGCAGCAGTCCTTCTCGGACTGGCAGGTTACCTGCAACAACCAGAATTTTTGCGTAGCGCGGAATACCGGCGAGCATCGCGGCCTGGTCATGACCCTGAGCCGCAGCGCCGGAGCAAAAACGGACGCCAGCCTGCGCATCGATCTCGGCGGGCTTTCGGCCCCTCCGGTGAAAGAGCCAGACGTCGCCCCGCGCCTGCTGCTCGACAATGTCCCGCTAAAACTCAATTCGCAGCGCTGGCTGCTAACCCCCTGGCACCTTAAAACTGACGATACGGGCACCATCACCACGTTTCTGAAAACCATTCAGGAAGGGCAGGCGATAACCCTGCGCGGGGGGAAGCAGACGATCTCTCTGGTCGGGCTGAAGGCGGCGCTGCTGTTTATCGACGCCCAGCAGAAGCGCGTCGGCAGCGAAACGGCATGGATCAGGAAAGGGGATAGCCCGCCGCTGAGCGTGCCGCCCGCGCCGCCTTTAAAAAAGGTGGCCGTGGTGAACCCGACGCCAACGCCGCTGACGCATAGCGAGCTGAACGATCTGCTGGATTACGGTGCCTGGCGGATGAACCGCAGCCAGTGCTCCCTCGATCCGAACCGGCGCGAAGTGCGCGTCACCGCGCTAACCGATGATAAAGCGCTGATGATCATCAGCTGCGAAGCGGGGGCGTACAATACCGTCGACCTGGCGTGGCTGGTGTCGCGTAAAAAACCGTTTTCGGCCAGAAGCGTCAGGCTGCGTCTGCCGTTTACCCCGTCCAGCCAGACCAGCGACATGGAGCTGATGAATGCCAGCTTCGATGAAAAAACGCGCGAGCTGACGACGCTGGCGCTGGGGCGAGGGATTGGCGACTGCGGGATCCAGACCCGCTGGCGCTTTAACGGCCAGCGCTTCCGCCTGGTGCGCTATGCCGAAGAGCCAAGCTGTGATAACTGGAATGGGCCAGACGCCTGGCCCACGCTATGGATCACGCGGTAGTGCCCGGCAAGCGTAGCGCCACCGGGCACGCAGAGCGCACTACATCACGCTCAAGGCCTTCTCTACCACGTTCTCAACGGTAAAGCCGAAGTACGGGAACAGCTTGTCGGCAGGGGCGGATTCACCGTAGCCCCGCATACCGACAATCGCCCCCTTCAGCCCGACGTATTTGTACCAGTAGTCGGCGATGCCCGCCTCGACAGCCACGCGTGCCGCGACGTTGGAAGGGAGCACCGATTCCCGGTACGCCTCATCCTGCGCGTCGAAGATATCCGTGGAAGGCAGGGATACCACCCGCACCGCGTGTCCTTCGGCGGTCAGCTTCTCCGCCGCTTTCACCGTGATTTCCACCTCGGAGCCGGTGGCAATCAGGATCACGTCCGGCTTGCCGCCGCTGTCCTTGAGGATGTAGCCGCCGCGGGCGATATTTTTCACCTGCTCCGGCGTGCGCTCGATCTGCGCCAGGTTCTGGCGCGACAGGATCAGCGCCGTTGGCCCGTTATGGCGCTCAACGGCCAGCTTCCAGCCCACTGCCGCTTCAACCTGATCGCACGGGCGCCAGGTGCTAAAGTTCGGCGTTAAGCGCAGGCTTGCCAGCTGCTCCACCGCCTGGTGGGTAGGGCCATCTTCCCCCAGCCCGATGGAGTCGTGGGTGTACACCATGATCTGCCTTGCCTTCATCAGCGCCGCCATACGCGCCGCGTTACGGGCATATTCGACAAACATCAGGAAGGTGGCGGTGTACGGCACGAAGCCACCGTGATGGGCGATGCCGTTGGCAATCGCGGTCATTCCGAACTCGCGCACGCCGTAGTGGATGTAGTTCCCGGCGATATCTTCCTTCAGCGATTTCGAGCCGGACCAGATGGTCAGGTTGCTTGGCGCCAGATCCGCCGAGCCGCCGAGCAGCTCAGGCAGGATCGGGCCAATGGCGTTCAGGGTGTTTTGCGAGGCTTTACGGGTGGCGATTTTCGCCGGACTGGACTGCAGGTTTTTAATCAGCGCCTGGGTTTTCTCTTCCCAGTCCTCCGGCAGGCCGCCGCTCATGCGGCGGGTAAACTCGGCCGCCAGCTCAGGATACGCTTTTTTGTAGGCGGCAAACTTTTCGTTCCAGGACTGCTGCGCTTTTTCACCGGCTTCGCGGGCATCCCAGGCCCTGTAGATCTCTTTTGGGATCTCAAATGCCGGGTGTTTCCAGCCCAGCTTCTGACGAGTCAGCGCCACTTCCTCTTCACCCAGCGCCGCGCCGTGCGCCTCTTCCTTGCCCGCTTTGTTCGGCGAGCCGAAGCCGATGGTGGTGCGGCAGATAATCAGGGACGGTTTGTCCGTCACGCTCTGCGCTTCCTGAATCGCTTTTTTCACCGCTTCCGCGTCGTGACCGTCGATCTCATGCACCACGTGCCAGTGGTAGGCCTCAAAGCGCTTCGCCGTGTCGTCGGTAAACCAGCCCTCGGTTTCGCCGTCAATGGAGATGCCGTTGTGGTCGTAGAAGCCAATCAGCTTGCCCAGCCCCAGCGTGCCCGCGAGAGAGCAGACCTCGTGGGAGATCCCCTCCATCAGACAGCCGTCGCCCATAAAGACATACGTGTAGTGATCGACAATGTCGTGGTCCGGCTGGTTAAACTGCGCGGCCAGCGTGCGTTCGGCAATCGCCAGCCCGACGGCATTCGCCAGCCCCTGGCCCAGCGGCCCGGTGGTGGTTTCAACGCCCGGCGTATAGCCGATCTCCGGGTGGCCCGGCGTTTTGGAGTGCAGCTGGCGGAAGTTTTTTAGCTCCTCAAGCGGCAGATCGTAGCCGGACAGGTGCAGCAGGCTGTAGAGCAGCATCGAGGCGTGGCCGTTGGAGAGAATAAAACGGTCGCGGTCGTACCAGGTCGGATCGGTTGGGTTGTGCTTCAGGAAATCATTCCACAGCACTTCGGCGATATCGGCCATACCCATGGGGGCGCCAGGGTGGCCGGAATTGGCTTTTTGTACGGCATCCATGCTCAGGGCGCGAATGGCGTTGGCGAGCTCTTTACGGGACATAGTTCACTCCGTGGCAAGGTTAAAGTTTGGCAGCAAGAAGATCTTCAAGTTTGCGCTGGTCGACGGCGAACTGGCGGATGCCGTCCGCCAGTTTTTCCACGGACATCGGGTCCTGATTGTGCTCCCAGCGGAATTCCGCTTCGGTCATGGCTTTCGGTTTCGGCAGTACGGTAGAGGTTGGCACCAGCTTGCGGATCACCGTCTCTTCGCTCTCCTGAAGCTTTTTCAGCAGATCCGGGGAGATGGTCAGGCGGTCGCAGCCCGCGAGCGCCAGGATCTGCTCGGTGCGGCGGAAGCTGGCCCCCATGACGATGGTCTCGTAGCGGTGCTGCTTGTAATAGTCGTAAATATTACGTACCGACTTCACGCCCGGGTCTTCCTCCACCACGTACGGATCCATCGGCTGTTTCGCCTGATACCAGTCGTAAATACGCCCGACGAAGGGGGAGATCAGGAACACGCCCGCTTCGGCACAGGCGCGCGCCTGCGCAAAGGAGAACAGCAGCGTCAGGTTGCAGTGGATCCCCTCTTTTTCCAGCACTTCCGCCGCGCGGATGCCTTCCCAGGTGGAGGCGAGCTTAATCAGAATGCGCGATTTGTCGATCCCCTGCTCCTGGTAAAGCTCCACTATGCGGCGGGCTTTGTTAATGCTTTTTTCCCGATCGAACGAGAGGCGGGCATCCACCTCGGTGGAGACGCGCCCCGGTATGCTTTTCAGAATTTCCGCACCGATGTTAACCGCCAGCTTGTCGCTCGCTTCGGCGACCTGCTGCTCCTGGGTCTTCCCGCGCTGTTTGCCGTAGGCAAGGGCGTCGTCAATCAGATGGCTAAAGTGCGCCAGCCCGGCCGCCTTGAGCAGCAGAGAAGGGTTGGTGGTCGCGTCTTCCGGCTGGTAGTGACGAATCGACTCGATGTCGCCGCTGTCCGCAACCACGGTGGTAAATTGTTTGATGCCGTCTAGCTGGTTCATAATTACTCCTTGGAAATAAAAGAGTTAGTCGAGTGCGTTAGTTCACACTTCTGAGAAAATCATGATGGACTTAACAAAAAAGCATAGCAGACGGGGGAGGCATTGCTCCCTGAGACGGGTAACATGGTTGCTATAAGTTGATAACAATTTTTATTCTGCAATGGTGAGAGTTTGGCAGCCTTCAAAGTTTGTGGACCTGCCTGCGGCGATACTATGCGGCACACCAGGGTGTGCATAGGAACGTCAACATCACCCTTTTTGACCGAAACGTGAAAGGAATAACAAGATGGACGATCAGTTAAAACAAAGTGCTCTCGATTTTCACGAGTTTCCTGTTCCGGGTAAAATCCAGGTTTCCCCCACCAAGCCGCTGGCAACCCAGCGCGACCTGGCGCTGGCCTACTCGCCGGGCGTGGCGGCCCCGTGCCTTGAAATCGAAAAAGATCCGCTGGCGGCCTACAAATACACCGCGCGCGGCAACCTGGTTGCGGTGATATCTAACGGCACGGCGGTGCTCGGGCTGGGGAACATCGGCGCGCTGGCCGGTAAGCCGGTAATGGAAGGCAAGGGCGTTCTGTTTAAGAAATTCGCCGGTATCGACGTGTTCGATATCGAGGTGGACGAACTGGATCCTGATAAATTCATCAACGTGGTGGCGGCGCTGGAGCCGACCTTCGGCGGCATCAACCTGGAAGACATCAAAGCGCCGGAATGTTTCTATATCGAGCAGAAGCTGCGCGAGCGTATGAACATTCCCGTGTTCCATGACGACCAGCACGGCACCGCAATTATCAGCACCGCCGCCATTCTGAACGGCCTGCGCGTGGTGGAAAAAAATCTTTCCGACGTGCGCATGGTGGTGTCCGGCGCGGGGGCAGCGGCGATTGCCTGTATGAACCTGCTGGTGGCGCTGGGAATGCAGAAGCACAACATCGTGGTCTGCGACTCCAAGGGCGTTATCTACAAAGACCGCGAGCCGAACATGGCGGAAACCAAAGCGGCCTACGCGGTGCAAGATGACGGCAAGCGCACGCTCGAGGACGTGATTGACGGAGCGGATATCTTCCTGGGCTGCTCTGGTCCGAAGGTGCTGACACAGGAGATGGTGCAGAAGATGGCGCGCGCCCCGCTGATTCTGGCGCTGGCGAACCCCGAGCCGGAAATTTTGCCGCCGCTGGCGAAAGCGGTGCGTGAGGACGCCATCATCTGTACCGGCCGTTCTGACTACCCGAACCAGGTCAACAACGTGCTCTGCTTCCCGTTCATCTTCCGCGGCGCGCTGGACGTCGGCGCAACGGCGATCAACGAGGAGATGAAGCTCGCCGCCGTTCACGCCATCGCGGAGCTGGCGCACGCCGAGCAGAGCGAAGTGGTGGCCTCCGCCTACGGCGATCAGGATCTGAGCTTCGGCCCGGACTACATCATTCCAAAACCGTTTGACCCGCGTCTGATCGTGAAGATCGCGCCTGCGGTGGCTAAAGCGGCGATGGATTCCGGCGTGGCGACGCGCCCGATTGAAGACTTCGATGCCTATGTCGATAAGCTCACCGAGTTTGTCTACAAAACCAACCTGTTTATGAAGCCGATCTTCTCCCAGGCGCGTGCCGACGCGAAGCGCGTGGTGCTGGCGGAAGGGGAGGAGGCGCGCGTTCTGCACGCGACGCAGGAGCTGATTACCCTGGGACTGGCGAAACCGATCCTGATCGGTCGCCCGAGCGTGATCGAGATGCGCATTCAGAAGCTGGGCCTGCAAATTAAGCCGGGCGTGGATTTTGAGATCGTTAATAACGAATCCGATCCGCGCTTCAAGGAGTACTGGAACGAATACTATGCGATCATGAAGCGTCGCGGCATCACCCAGGAGCAGGCGCAGCGTGCGGTGATCAGCAACACCACGGTGATCGGCGCGATTATGGTTCATCGCGGTGAGGCGGATGCGCTCATCTGCGGCACCATCGGTGAGTACCACGAACACTTCAGCGTGGTGCAGGAGATCTTCGGCTATCGCGAGGGTGTCCATACGGCCGGGGCGATGAACGCGCTGCTGCTGCCGAGCGGTAACACCTTTATCGCCGATACCTACGTCAACGACGATCCTACCCCGGACGAGCTGGCGGAAATCACCGTGATGGCGGCAGAAACCGTGCGTCGCTTCGGGATTGAGCCGAAAGTGGCGCTGCTGTCGCACTCTAACTTTGGGTCATCTAAGTCCGCGGCGGCCTGCAAAATGCGCCAGACGCTGGAGCTGGTGCGCGAGCGCGCGCCGGAGCTGATGATCGACGGCGAGATGCACGGCGACGCCGCGCTGGTGGAGAGTATTCGTAATGAACGCATGCCTGACAGCCCGCTGAAAGGCTCGGCGAACGTGCTGATTATGCCGAACGTGGAGGCGGCGCGTATCAGCTATAACCTGCTGCGCGTCTCAAGCTCTGAAGGGGTGACCGTTGGACCTGTGCTGATGGGGGTATCGAAGCCCGTCCATGTGTTAACGCCGATCGCATCCGTGCGCCGCATCGTGAACATGGTGGCGCTGGCGGTGGTTGAGGCGCAGACGCAGCCGCTGTGATTTATTGACCTCGCCCCTCACCCTAACCCTCTCCCCCTAGGGGAGAGGGGACTGCTCTGAGCCGTCTTTTCACCCTCGCCCCTTTGGGGAGAGGGCCGGGGTGAGGGGTAAGGGTTAAACCCAGTCCCGAACCTTAATAAACTCACTCAGGGCAGCCTCCGGGCTGCCTTCTTTTGGCTCGTAGCAGTACTCCCAGCGCACCAGCGGCGGCATCGACATCAGGATCGACTCCGTGCGCCCGCCGGTCTGCAGGCCAAACAGCGTCCCGCGATCCCACACCAGGTTGAACTCCACGTAGCGCCCGCGACGGTAAAGCTGGAACTCGCGTTCGCGCACGCCGTAGTCGGCGTTTCTGCGCCGTTCAACAATGGGCAAATAAGCGTCGGTATAGCACTCGCCCACCGTGCGCGTAAAGCTGAACGCGGTATCAAAATCAGGCGTGTTCAGATCGTCAAAGAACAGTCCGCCGATGCCGCGCTGCTCGTCGCGGTGCTTCAGATAGAAGTAGTCATCGCACCACTTTTTGTATTTCGGGTAAACGTCTTCGCCAAACGGCAGGCAGAGGTCGCGCGCGGTGGTGTGCCAGTGCACGGCATCCTCTTCAAAGCCGTAGTAGGGGGTCATATCAAAGCCGCCGCCAAACCACCAGACCGGATCGGCCCCCGGTTTTTCCGCAATGAAAAAACGCACGTTGGCGTGGCTGGTCGGCACAAACGGGTTATGCGGATGCACCACCAGCGAGACGCCCATCGCCTCGAAGCTGCGGCCCGCCAGTTCAGGACGGTGCGCCGTGGCGGAGGCTGGCATGGCGTCCCCGTGAACGTGGGAAAAATTCACCCCCGCCTGCTCAAAAACACCGCCGTTGCGCAGCACGCGACTGCGCCCGCCGCCGCCAGCTTCGCGCTGCCAGGTGTCCTCCTGAAACTCACCGCCGTCTGCGGCGGCCAGTTTTCGGCAAATCTCGTCCTGTAGCTGCATCAGGAAGGTTTTGACCAGCTGTGCATTCGGTTTCATCAACGTTTCCTGGAGTGCGCTTTTTGGTTATCGAACCAGTTGAAATAACTGATTACCCCTGAGGCGATGGCGTTAGCGATTTTCTGACGAAACGCCTTAGTGCCGAGCAGGCGTTCTTCTTCCGGGTTGGTTATGAACGAGGTTTCAACCAGCACGGACGGAATTGACGGTGACTTCAGCACCACAAACGCGGCCTGCTCGGTGCTTTTACTGTGCAGGCGGTGCACCGGCTTAATCCGTTTGAGGATATGCGAGCCGAGCGTCAGGCTGTTTTTGATGGTGTCGGTCTGAACGAGGTCAAACAGCACCTGCTGCAGCAGATGATCTTTGTCGGTCGCTTTTTTCCCGGCGACCTCATCCGCGCGGTTTTCGCGGTCCGAGAGGTACTTCGCCATGGCGCTACTGGCGCCACGGTTGGAGAGGGCGAACACCGAGGCGCCCGCGGCGGACGGGTTGGTGAAACCATCCGCGTGAATGGACATAAACAGATCGGCACCGTGCTTATGGGCAATCTCCACGCGATCGTACAGCGGGATAAACGTGTCGCCAGTGCGCGTCAGGCGGGCGTCAATGCCGTTGCTGCGTAAAATTGAGCGCACATTTTTTGCAATTGCCAGCACGACGTGTTTTTCTTTCGAACCGTTTCTGCCAATGGCGCCGGTGTCGATCCCGCCGTGGCCCGGATCGAGCATGACCAGACGCTTTGCGCCGGCTTTTTTGGCTTTAGGTTTGCTGTGTCCGTTGCTGGTTTTAAGCGTGCTCTCCTCTTTTGCCTGAGCCTGCTTAGCGATGCCGGTTAACGTTAAGGCCGCCAGCCCCGCTTTGAGAACCTGACGACGCGATGTGAGTGCTTTTAATGGTTTGAATGTGCTCATGCGGCCTGAATACTAAAAATGAGGTCCTGGTGTTATATCGTATCGTGTTTCCCGTTACGACAGTCCTTATTGAGAATTGTTTTACTTTTCATTTCAATACGTGACAAAGTGACATTATGCCAAATTCAGGCGAGTTTTTCCCCGGTTATTGGCTAAATGCCCTGTTCACGCCATAATCACTGTTTTTAAACCCGAAAAGGCGGTTAATACCATGGAGATACGCGTTTTTCGCCAGGAAGATTTCGAAGAGGTGATCACCCTTTGGGAGCGCTGCGATCTGCTGCGTCCGTGGAACGATCCGGAAATGGATATCGAACGCAAGCTGAATCATGACGTCAGCCTGTTTCTGGTCGCCGAAGTGAATGGCGAAGTGGTGGGAACGGTGATGGGCGGTTACGACGGCCATCGCGGGTCGGCCTATTATCTCGGCGTGCACCCGGAATATCGCGCGCGCGGCATTGCTAACGCGCTGCTCAACCGTCTGGAGAAGAAGCTGATTGCCCGCGGTTGCCCGAAAATTCAGATTATGGTTCGGGAAGATAACGACGTGGTGCTGGGCATGTATGAACGCCTGGGCTACGAGCACTCTGATGTGCTGACGCTGGGTAAACGCCTGATCGAAGATGAAGAGTACTGAGTTCCACCCCGACGACTATGATGCTCAGGGTCGTCTGCGTCTGCCTTTTCTGTTCTGGTGCGTGTTGCTGTTGCAGGCCAGAACCTGGTTTTTGTTCGTGATGGCTGGCGCGTCGCGCGGGCAGGGCGATACGTTACTGAATCTTTTTTATCCCGATCGCCAGGCTTTCTGGCTGGGGTTGCTGCCCGGCGTCCCGGCGGTGCTGGCGTTTCTGTGCAGCGGTCGGCGCCAGAAAATCCCGCGCTTCTGGCGCGCGCTTCGCTGGCTGCTGATCTTGGCGCAGGTTGCGCTCCTGTTCTGGCAGCCCGTGCTGTGGCTGTACGGCGAGCCGCTCTCCGGTATCGGGATTGCGCTGGTGGTGGCGGATATCGTTGCGCTGCTGTGGCTGCTCACGCACCCCCGCCTGCGCGCCTGTTTTACGCAACAGCCAGATTAGCACGGCACTTTTTGCCGATGTCGTACTCCAACAAGCGTTGATTTACTACGTAAGGACGTCTCAATGAAATCGCTGCGTTTACTTTTATGCGCTCTCCCGCTGGCGTTAACCGGCTGTTCCACGCTCTCATCCATCAACTGGTCTGCGGCCTATCCGTGGAACTGGTTCGGCTCCTCGACGGAAGTGACCGAGCAGGGCGTAGGCAAAATTACCGCCTCAACGGCGCTGGATCAGGATGCCATTCAGGATGCTATCGGCAGCGATTATCGCCTGCGCAGCGGCATGAAAACCGAGAACGGCAACATCGTGCGCTATTTCGAAGCGTTGAAGGGCGACAGGGTGGCGCTGGTCATCAACGGCGACAAAGGCACGGTAAACCGCATTGCGGTCATGGATGAAGATATTCCAGCCTCGGGCGGCGTGAAGGTGGGAACGCCGTTTAGCGATCTCTATCAGAAAGCCTTTGGCAACTGCGCCAGCGCGCCGTCAGAAGACAGCGTGGCGGTCGAGTGTAAAGCCGAAGGCAGCCAGCACATCAGCTATCTGTTCACCGGCACCTGGAACGGCCCTGAAGGGTTAATGCCGTCTGACGACACCCTGAAAAACTGGAAAGTGAGCAAGATTATCTGGAAGCAGTAATTTGCGCCTGAGCAAGCCGCCTCGCTGAAATCCGGGTATAATAGCCGCCATCAATGCCACGCTGACGTGGCATCTTTATTTCAGGAGGAGCGATGTCTCAGGTTCAGAGCGGCATTTTGCCAGAACATTGCCGCGCGGCGATTTGGATTGAAGCCAATGTTAAAGGGGATGTGGATGCCCTGCGTGCGGCCAGTAAAGTTTTCGTGGATAAGCTGGCAACCTTCCAGGCCAAATTTCCGGATGCCCATCTGGGGGCGGTGGTTGCCTTTGGCCACAACGTCTGGCGCCAGCTGAGCGGCGGGCAAGGTGCAGAAGAGCTGAAAGACTTCGTTCCTTATGGCAAAGGCCTTGCACCTGCCACCCAGTACGACGTGCTCATCCATATTCTCTCCCTGCGTCACGACGTGAATTTCTCGGTAGCGCAGGCGGCGGTTGAGGCGTTCGGCGACAGCATCGACGTGCAGGAAGAAGTGCACGGATTCCGCTGGGTGGAAGAGCGCGATCTGAGCGGCTTCGTTGACGGCACCGAAAACCCGGCCGGGGAAGAGGTTCGTCGCGACGTGGCGGTCATTAAGGATGGCGTGGACGCGGGCGGCAGCTACGTGTTCGTCCAGCGCTGGGAGCACAACCTCAGGCAGCTTAACCGCATGAGCGTGCATGACCAGGAGATGATGATTGGCCGCACCAAAGACGCCAACGAAGAGATCGACGGCGAGGCCCGTCCGGTGACGTCCCACCTGACCCGCGTTGACCTTAAGGAAGACGGCAAAGGGCTGAAGATTGTCCGCCAGAGCCTGCCGTACGGCACCGCGAGCGGCACGCACGGCCTGTACTTCTGCGCCTACTGCGCGCGCCTCTACAACATTGAGCAGCAGCTGCTGAGCATGTTTGGCGACACCGACGGCAAGCGCGACGCTATGCTGCGCTTCACGAAGCCGGTAACCGGCGGCTACTACTTCGCGCCGTCCGTTGAGCGTCTGCTGGCGCTGTAATCACCTTTCGTCCTCTCCCCTGGGGGAGAGGGCATCAGGCCGCACCCTTATTCCCTTTTCTGCTTCTAAATCACCAAACGGTATATAAAACCGTTACTCCTTTGGTCCTCGTTATAAATATTATGACTATAAGATAGTCATCACATTTATAAGGGTGCGCAATGGCCGTTACTGTACTGAAAAAAGGATCGCTGGCGCTGGCAGGTTTACTGCTGGTGGCGCAGGCGCAGGCAACCGAATTGCTGAACAGTTCATATGATGTCTCGCGCGAGCTGTTTGCCGCCCTTAACCCCGCCTTTGAGCAGCAGTGGGCGAAAGAGAATAACGGCGACAGGCTGACCATCAAGCAGTCCCATGCCGGTTCATCCAAGCAGGCGCTGGCGATTTTGCAGGGGCTGAAGGCGGATGTGGTGACCTACAATCAGGTCACTGACGTACAGATCCTGCACGACAGGGGCAAGCTGATCCCGGCGGACTGGCAGAGCCGCCTGCCTAACAACAGCTCGCCGTTCTACTCCACCATGGGCTTCCTGGTGCGAAAGGGCAATCCTAAGAATATCCACGACTGGAACGACCTGGTGCGTTCTGACGTAAAACTGATTTTCCCGAATCCGAAAACCTCCGGTAACGCGCGCTATACCTATCTGGCGGCGTGGGGCGCGGCGGACAAAGCTGACGGTAACGATAAGGCGAAAACCGAACAGTTCATGACCCGGTTCCTGAAGAATGTCGAAGTCTTTGATACCGGCGGTCGCGGCGCGACCACCACCTTCGCCGAGCGCGGGCTGGGTGACGTGCTGATCAGCTTTGAATCCGAAGTGAACAATATCCGCAAGCAGTATGAAGCGCAGGGATTCGAGGTCGTGATCCCGAAAACCAACATTCTGGCCGAGTTCCCGGTGGCGTGGGTGGATAAAAACGTCAAGGCCAACGGCACCGAGAAAGCGGCAAGAGCCTACCTTAACTATCTGTACAGCCCGCAGGCCCAGACGGTGATCACCGACTATTACTACCGCGTGAACAATCCCGAAGTCATGAACAAGCTGAAAGACAAATTCCCGCAGACCGAGCTGTTCCGCGTGGAAGACCACTTCGGCGCCTGGCCTGAGGTGATGAAAACGCATTTTGCCAGCGGCGGTGAGTTAGACAAATTGCTGGCGGCGGGGCGTAAGTAATGTTTGCAGTCTCCTCCAGACGCGTGCTGCCGGGCTTTACCTTAAGCCTCGGGACCAGCCTGCTGTTCGTCTGTCTGATTTTGCTGTTGCCGCTCAGCGCGCTGGTGGTGCAGCTCTCTGAAATGAGCTGGTCCCAGTACTGGGAAGTGGTCACTAACCCGCAGGTGGTGGCCGCCTATAAGGTCACGCTGCTGTCCGCGTTTGTGGCCTCAATATTTAACGGCGTGTTTGGCCTGCTGATGGCGTGGATCTTAACCCGCTACCGCTTTCCGGGCCGCACGCTGCTCGATGCGCTGATGGATCTGCCTTTTGCGCTGCCGACGGCGGTGGCCGGTTTAACGCTGGCGTCGCTGTTTTCCGTGAACGGCTTTTACGGCGAATGGCTGGCAAAGTTCGATATCAAAGTCACGTACACCTGGCTAGGCATCGCGATGGCGATGGCCTTTACCAGCATCCCGTTCGTGGTGCGTACCGTGCAGCCGGTGCTGGAAGAGCTGGGCCCCGAATATGAAGAGGCCGCAGAAACGCTGGGCGCCACGCGCTGGCAGAGTTTTCGCAAGGTGGTGCTGCCGGAACTTTCGCCGGCCCTGCTGGCGGGCGTGGCGCTCTCCTTTACCCGCAGCCTCGGTGAATTTGGCGCGGTTATTTTTATCGCCGGGAACATCGCGTGGAAAACCGAAGTCACCTCGCTGATGATTTTTGTGCGTTTGCAGGAGTTTGATTATCCGGCCGCGAGCGCGATCGCCTCGGTGATCCTTGCCGCGTCGCTGCTGCTGCTGTTCTCGATTAACACTCTGCAAAGTCGCTTTGGTCGACGTGTGGTAGGTCACTGATGGCGGAAGTTACGCAATTGAAGCGTTATGACGCGCCCCGCATCAACTGGGGCAAATGGTTTCTGATTGGTACCGGCGTGCTGGTTTCCGCCTTCATCCTCGTTGTGCCAATGGTATACATCTTCGTTCAGGCCTTCAGCAAGGGGATCATGCCCGCGCTGCAAAACCTGGCCGATCCAGACATGCTGCACGCCATCTGGCTGACGGTAATGATTGCCCTCATCACCGTTCCGGTGAATCTGGTGTTTGGCGTATTGCTCGCCTGGCTGGTGACGCGCTTTAACTTCCCGGGGCGTCAGCTGCTGCTGACCCTGCTGGATATCCCGTTTGCGGTTTCGCCGGTGGTGGCGGGCCTGGTTTATCTGCTCTTCTACGGCTCCAACGGCCCGCTGGGCGGGTGGCTTGATGAGCACGACCTGCAGATCATGTTCGCCTGGCCGGGCATGGTGCTGGTGACGGTCTTTGTGACCTGCCCGTTCGTGGTGCGCGAGCTGGTGCCGGTGATGCTAAGCCAGGGCAGCAACGAGGATGAAGCGGCCGTTCTGTTAGGCGCTTCCGGCTGGCAGATGTTCCGCCGCGTGACGCTGCCGAATATCCGCTGGGCGCTGCTTTACGGCGTGGTGCTGACCAACGCCCGCGCGATTGGCGAATTTGGTGCGGTGTCGGTGGTATCCGGCTCGATTCGCGGCGAAACGCTGTCGCTGCCGTTACAGATTGAACTACTGGAACAGGACTACAACTCCGTCGGTTCCTTTACTGCCGCAGCGTTGCTGACGCTGATGGCGATTTTGACCCTGTTTTTGAAGAGTGTGGTGCAGTGGCGTTTAGAGAATCAGGAAAAACGTCAGCATCAGGAGGGAAATCATGAGCATTGAGATTGCCAATATTAAGAAGTCTTTTGGTCGCACCCAGGTGCTGAACGATATCTCGCTGGATATCCCTTCCGGACAAATGGTGGCGCTGCTGGGGCCGTCGGGATCCGGTAAAACCACGCTGCTGCGTATTATCGCCGGCCTTGAGCACCAGAGCAGCGGTCATATCCGCTTCCACGGCACCGACGTGAGCCGTCTGCATGCCCGCGACCGCAAGGTGGGCTTTGTGTTCCAGCATTACGCCCTGTTCCGCCACATGACGGTTTTCGATAACATCGCCTTTGGCCTGACGGTGCTCCCGCGTCGCGAGCGTCCGAATGCCGCAGCCATCAAAGCGAAAGTGACCAAACTGCTGGAGATGGTGCAGCTTGCTCATCTGGCCGATCGCTTCCCGGCGCAGCTTTCCGGCGGGCAGAAACAGCGCGTGGCGCTGGCGCGCGCGTTAGCCGTTGAGCCGCAAATCCTGCTGCTGGATGAACCGTTCGGCGCGCTGGATGCGCAGGTGCGCAAAGAGCTGCGCCGCTGGCTGCGCCAGCTGCACGAGGAGCTCCAGTTCACCAGCGTCTTCGTGACCCACGATCAGGAGGAGGCGATGGAAGTGGCCGACCGCGTGGTGGTGATGAGTCAGGGCAACATCGAGCAGGTTGACGAGCCGGAACAGCTCTGGCGTGAACCGGCGACCCGCTTTGTGCTGGAGTTTATGGGCGAAGTAAACCGCCTGAAGGGCACCATCCGCGGCGGCCAGTTCCACGTCGGCGCGCATCGCTGGCCGCTGGGCTACACCTCCGCGCATCAGGGGCCGGTCGATCTGTTCCTGCGCCCGTGGGAAGTGGACGTCAGCCGCCGCACCAGCCTGGATTCCCCGCTGCCGGTGCAGGTGCTGGAGGCTAGCCCTAAAGGCCACTACACCCAGCTGGTGGTACAGCCCCTGGGCTGGTACACCGAGCCGCTGACCGTTGTTATGCGCGACGACGAGCCGCCGCACCGCGGTGAACGCCTGTTTGTGGGGCTGCAGCACGCGCGCATTTATCACGGCAGCGAGCGCATCGAGACGCGCGAGGATATTGCTCTGGCGGAGTCAGCCTGATAGGTTAGTAGGATGTTTATCGCCCGGTGGCACCGCGCCTGCCGGGCGTACAGTTATCACTGCGTCTTGTAGGCCGGGATCGCTACGCGTCACCCGGCTTTTTTATTGAGTAAAAATCGTGAATACACTCGAACACACCATCGGCAACACTCCTCTGGTCAAGCTTCAGCGCATGGGGCCGGACAACGGCAGCGAAATCTGGGTCAAACTCGAAGGCAATAATCCCGCAGGCTCGGTAAAAGACCGCGCGGCGCTGTCGATGATTGTCCAGGCCGAAAAGCGCGGCGAGATAAAGCCCGGCGACGTGTTAATTGAAGCCACCAGCGGGAACACTGGGATCGCGCTGGCGATGATTGCCGCCCTGAAAGGCTACCGCATGAAGCTGCTGATGCCTGACAACATGAGCCAGGAGCGCCGTGCGGCCATGCGCGCCTACGGGGCCGAGCTGATTCTGGTGACCAAAGAGCAGGGGATGGAAGGGGCGCGCGACCTGGCGCTGGCGATGGCCGAGCGCGGGGAAGGCAAGCTGCTCGACCAGTTCAATAACCCGGACAACCCGTACGCGCACTACACCACTACCGGCCCGGAAATCTGGCAGCAAACCGACGGGCGCATTACCCACTTTGTCTCCAGCATGGGCACCACGGGCACCATCACCGGCGTGTCGCGTTTTCTGCGCGAGCAGGCAAGCCCGGTGACGATTGTCGGCCTGCAGCCGGAGGAGGGGAGCAGCATTCCAGGAATTCGCCGCTGGCCTGAGGAGTATATGCCGGGCATCTTTAACGCGCAGCTGGTGGACCAGGTGCTGGATATTCACCAGCGCGAGGCGGAGAATACCATGCGTGAGCTGGCCGTGCGTGAAGGAATCTTCTGCGGCGTCAGCTCTGGCGGTGCCGTAGCGGGCGCGATCCGGGTGGCAGAGTCCACGCCGGGGGCGGTTGTCGTGGCGATTATTTGCGATCGCGGCGATCGTTACCTGTCTACCGGCGTCTTTGGTGAAGAGAGTTATTCGCAGGGGTCGGGGATTTAAGCGTCATGGAGATGATTTTATTCCGGGATAAAACCCGGGCGCAGCAAACCGATATTGTCGCCGTACAGTCTCAGGTGGTGTACGGCAGCGTGGGTAACAGCATTGCGGTACCGAATATTCGTACCCACCGGCTTAACGTGACCGCCGTGCCGACGGTGCTGTTCAGCAATACGCCGCACTATGACACCTTCTACGGCGGCGTGATCCCGGATGAGTGGTTCAGCGGCTACCTTAAGGCGCTGGAAGAGCGCGAAATCCTGCGCGAGCTTAAGGCGGTGACCACCGGCTATATGGGCAGCGCCAGCCAGATCGTTCTGCTGGCTCAGTGGCTGAAGGCGATCAAAGTGCAGCATCCGGAACTGCTGGTGCTGGTCGATCCGGTGATCGGCGATATCGACAGCGGCATGTACGTGAAACCCGATATTCCTGAGGCCTATCGGGAGCATCTGCTGCCGCTGGCGCAGGGCATTACGCCCAACGTGTTTGAGCTGGAAGTGTTAAGCGGAAAGCCGTGCCGCACGCCGGAGAGCGCCATTGCCGCCGCGCAGGGGCTGCTGTCTGATACGCTGAAGTGGGTGGCGATCACCAGCGCGCCCGTGGCCGACGATCCGCAGAATATTCACGTCGTGCTGGTGAGCAAAGCGGGCGTTACCGTAAGCGCGCACCCGCGCGTCGAGACGGATCTCAAGGGAACCGGCGATCTGTTCTGTTCAGAACTGGTGAGCGGTATCGTGGGGGGAAAAACCGTTGCTGACGCCATCCGCATGGCAGGCGATCGGGTGACTGACGTCATGATTTACACGCAGTCGAAAGGCTATGATGAGCTGATCCTGCCCGCATAAACAAAAATGGCGCCCGAAGGCGCCATTTTTCTGTGCGGTAAGAATTACTTCTTGATGCGGATAACCGGGGTTTCACCCACGGTGACGCTGCCGGACAGTTTGATCAGCTCTTTGATTTCGTCCATGTTGGAAATAACAACCGGAGTCAGGGTAGACTTCGCTTTTTCTTCCAGCAGAGGCAGATCGAATTCAATCACCGGGTCGCCAACCTTAACACGCTGGCCTTCTTCCGCGATACGTTTGAAGCCTTCGCCTTTCAGTTCAACGGTGTCGATACCGAAGTGAACGAACAGTTCGATACCGCTATCGGACTCGATAGAGAACGCATGGTTGGTTTCAAAAATCTTACCAATGGTGCCGTCAACTGGAGCAACCATTTTGTTGCCAGTTGGTTTGATAGCAATGCCATCACCAACGATTTTCTCAGCAAACACTACATCCGGCACGTCTTCGATGTTGACGATCTCGCCGGAGAGCGGAGCAACAATCTCAATAGTTCCGGAGTCGCTATTGCTTTTGTCACCGAACAGTTTACTAAATAAACCCATTAGACTTATCTCCTAAGCAGTAATTTGGGCCGCATCTCGTGGATTAGCAGATTGTTTTTTCTTCAATGAACTTGTTAACCAGCGTCATTAACTCGTCCGTTGTCGGTTGAGCAAGAGCCTGCTCTGCTAATACCTTCGCATCTTCGAAGTTCGTGTTACGGATAATCTTCTTGATGCGCGGGATGGAAATGGCGCTCATAGAGAATTCGTCCAGACCCATACCCAGCAACAGAAGTGTAGCACGTTCGTCGCCTGCAAGCTCACCACACATGCCAGTCCATTTACCTTCTGCATGAGAAGCATCAATAACTTGCTTGATCAAATTCAGTACAGACGGTGACATTGGCTGGTAGAGATGTGAAATCATATCATTACCACGGTCAACTGCCAGGGTGTACTGCGTTAAATCATTGGTACCGATACTAAAGAAATCAACTTCTTTGGCTAAATGACGCGCAATGGTCGCGGCTGCCGGTGTTTCCACCATCACGCCGATCTCGATTGACTCGTCAAACGCTTTACCTTCGTCACGCAGTTCCTGCTTGTAGATTTCGATCTCTTTTTTCAGTGCACGCACTTCTTCAACAGAGATGATCATCGGGAACATGATGCGCAGCTTACCGAAAGCGGAGGCACGCAGGATAGCGCGAACCTGATCACGCAGGATCTCTTTGCGATCCATAGCGATACGCACGGCACGCCAGCCCAGGAACGGGTTCTCTTCTTTCGGGAAATTCATGTACGGCAGCTCTTTGTCGCCGCCGATGTCCATGGTACGGACGATAACTGCCTGAGAGCCGCAGGCTTCAGCAACAGCTTTGTACGCTGCAAACTGCTCTTCTTCAGTTGGCAGGGCGTCGCGGTCCATGAACAGGAATTCAGTACGATACAGACCTACACCTTCCGCACCGTTGCGCTCAGCGCCATCAACGTCGCGTACGGTACCGATGTTGGCACAAACTTCAACCTGATGGCCGTCCAGCGTGATGGCTGGCAGGTCTTTCAGTTTAGCGAGTTCTGCTTTCTCGGTAGCAACCTGCTCCTGAACGGCACGCAGTTGCTCGATCACATCGTTAGTTGGGTTGACGTAAACCACGTTGTTTACGGCATCCAGAATCAGATAGTCGTCGTTTTTAACCTGAGAGGTGACGCTACCGGTACCCACGATGGCTGGCAGCTCCAGAGAACGCGCCATGATTGAGGTGTGGGAGGTACGTCCACCTGCGTCAGTAATGAAACCCAGCACCTTGTTCAGGTTCAGCTGTGCGGTTTCAGACGGGGTCAGGTCAGCGGCAACCAGGATCACTTCGTCCTGAATCGCGCTCAGATCGATGATGGCCAGACCCAGGATGTTGCGCAGCAGGCGCTTACCGATGTCACGTACGTCAGCCGCACGCTCTTTCAGGTATTCATCGTCCAGCTCTTCCAGGGCAGATGCCTGACCTTCGATAACTTCATGCGCAGCCGCGTCGGCCGTCATGCCTTTATCTTTAATCAGGGCTATGATTTCCTGCTCCAGCTCCTCATCTTCGAGCAGCATAATGTGCCCTTCGAAGATGGCTTCTTTTTCTTCACCGAAAGTTTCGCCAGCTTTAGTTTTGATCGCTTCCAGTTGCGCAGATGCCTTGGCACGACCGCTCAGAAAACGTTCAACTTCCTGATCAACCTTGTCGGCAGAAATTTTTTTCCGGTCAATGACGATTTCGTCTTCTTTCAGCAGCAGTGCTTTGCCGAAAGCGATACCCGGGGATGCTAAAATGCCTGAAATCATAACCCTACCTTACTTGTGACTGATATTGAAAAGAACCCGGTAAACTTACTCGAGCTCAGCCATCAGCTTAACCAGATGCTCAACTGCTTTCTGCTCATCTTCACCTTCTGCGGAGATGGTCACAACGGTACCCTGAGTCAGACCCAGAGTTTGCAGTTTGAACAGGCTTTTCGCGCTAGCGCTTTTGCCGTTAGAAGTCACAGTGATTTCAGAAGTGAAGCCTTTCGCTTCTTTAACAAACTGAGCAGCAGGGCGGGTGTGCAGACCGTTCGGAGCGGTAATGGTAACTTCTTGCTGGAACATTGTATTTCCCCAACTTATAGGTTTAGTGTTGTGGAACTAAAGTCTAGCCTGGCGACTTAACTTTAGCCTGTATAGTTAGCGCTGACGTTTCAATCGTCATTAAACATTATGCAGTGAAAGCAAGACTTGAACCAAATCATAAAATCGATTCAGCAGCGCTATTTCCTTCACTGATTAATTTCGCGCATCAAAATAATTGCTGGTTTAAATACCAGACCCAACGGGGTGAAGCAATGCCAGGAGGGGTAAAAGTTTGAAGCAGGCCACAAAAAAGCACCTGAAAAGGTGCTTTTTTACGCGTTTTTAACATACTGGCATCACTGTTGCAGCTCTTTCTCTGTGAAGAGATCGGCAAACAGTGCGGTGCTCAAGTAACGCTCACCCGAAGACGGTAGGATAACCACAATATTCTTGTTGGTAAAGGTTTCATCTTCCAGCAGCTTAAGGGCTGCCGCAACTGCCGCACCGGAAGAGATGCCTGCCAGAATACCCTCTTCGTCCATCAGGCGACGCGCCGTGGAGATAGCTTCTTCATTGGTAATGGCCACGACTTTATCAATCAGCTTCAGATCCAGGTTGCCTGGAATAAAGCCCGCGCCGATACCCTGAATTTTGTGCGGGCCAGGTTTGATCTCTTCACCCGCCAGCGCCTGCGCTATAACCGGAGAATCGGTTGGCTCAACGGCAACGGTAATCAGATCTTTTTTACCCTTCGTGCCTTTAATATAGCGAGACACGCCGGTCAGGGTGCCGCCGGTGCCGACGCCGGAGATAAACACATCGACCTGGCCGTCGGTATCTTCCCAGATTTCCGGGCCCGTGGTTTTCTCGTGGATTTCCGGGTTAGCCGGGTTGCTGAACTGCTGAAGCAGCAGATATTTTGCCGGATCGCTGGCGACGATCTCTTCCGCTTTCTGAATCGCGCCCTTCATGCCCTTCGCGCCTTCGGTCAGGACCAGATTTGCTCCCAGCGCCTTCAGCAGCTTACGGCGTTCAATGCTCATGGTTTCAGGCATGGTCAGCGTCAGCTTATAGCCGCGCGCCGCCGCAACATAGGCCAGCGCGATCCCGGTATTGCCGCTGGTTGGTTCAACCAGCTCAACGCCCGGCTTCAGCACGCCACGTTTTTCAGCATCCCAAATCATATTCGCACCGATACGGCACTTAACGCTGAAGCTCGGGTTACGTGATTCGACCTTCGCCAGAATGCGTCCATTACCGATACGGTTCAGTCGAACCAGGGGCGTATGACCGATAGTCAGCGAGTTGTCTTCATAAATCTTACTCATGGCCTGTCCTTAACTGTATGAAATTGGGATACCGACCCAGCATACCTGTTGAACAGGTATGGGGAAGTAAGGAAATCGCATATCTATATGCTGCAAGGAAATAATGGGGATCAGTATGGAATAAGGGATAGCATAAGCTACCCCTTGTTTACACATTTTTGCATTATTTCCATAACGCGTGCTTTGCACGATAGCAGTCAACCCACATCGCCGTAGCACCGCATACCGCAACCGGCATGATGAACAAGTTGAGGAAAGGAATCATGGTGAACAGGCTGGTGAGCGCGCCGAACTGCATATTAGCAACCTTCCGGCTGCGCAGAGCTGTGCGCATTTCCTTAAACGGCACCTTATGGTTATCAAACGGGTAGTCACAGTACTGGATGGCAAGCATCCAGGCGCTGAACAGGAACCACAGCACGGGCGCGACCGTCTGGCCGATGCCGGGCACAAAATAAAGGATAAGCAGCACGACCGCGCGCGGCAGGTACCAGGCAAACTTTTGCCATTCGCGCTTCATAATGCGGGGGATGTCTTTCATGATCCCCAGTACGCCCGTGTCGGGTGGCGTTGCACCGGTAAGGCGCGCTTCCAGCTGTTCGGCCAGCAGGCCGTTGAACGGCGCGGCTATCCAGTTCGCAATCGTCGAGAAGAAATAGCCGAAGACCAGCAGCACGGAAATAACCGCAATTGGCCAGAGCAGGTAGTTAAGCCACTGTAACCAGTCCGGCACATAGCTCATAAGGGACGGGATCCAGCTTTCCAGCCTGGTGAACAGCCACCAGAAGGCGCCGCCCATCAAAATAATGTTGATCAGCAACGGCAAGATCACGAAGCGCCGAATGCCCGGCAGGGAGACCAGTTTCCAGCCCTGAGAAAAATACCAGACCCCGCTGCGTGGGGCAGAAGAAGATGTTGAAACCATACCAGGCTGTACTCCTTTTTACACAACCAGTGGAATTGCCCGCCTATATTATCCAGTTACGGGACAATGACCAGTTCGGAAATGTTCGAAAAACCAGCAAAAAGCACGATTTAGTTCATCTTTATGCTGTGAATGCTCTGCACACACTTGCACTTGACGTAAACGGCAAATACTCTTAGTGAGTAAATGTTTGCCGTGGTGGCAAGGTGTTAGAACAACAGAGAATATAATGATGCAGGATTTGCGTCTGATATTAATCATTGTTGGCGCGATCGCCATAATCGCTTTACTGGTACATGGTTTCTGGACCAGCCGTAAAGAGCGTTCCTCAATGTTTCGCGATCGTCCACTGAAGCGCATGAAGTCCAGTCGTGATGACGATGACGTGGAAGACGACATCGACGGGCTGGACGATGACGGCGTGGGTGAAGTTCGTGTTCATCGGGTCAATAGTGCGCCCGGCGCGGTTCATGGGGAGCATGAAGCCCCCCGCGCTCCGCAGCACCAGTATCAACCGCCGTACGCCTCTGCCCAGCCGCGCCAGCCAGCGCCGCAGCCGGTGGAAGAGCCTGTGCGTCAGGCGCCTCCGCAGCCTGTGCAGCAGCAGCCCGCGCCACAACCTGCGCCGCCAGTTCAGCAGCCGCAGCCGGTGCAGCCGCCGCAGCCTGAACCCGTGCAGCCTGCGCCACAGCCCGCACCTGCTCCGCGCGTAGAGCCTGAGCCGGTCGCAGAGCCAGAACCGGTTGTTGAAAAGCCGCAGCGTAAAGAAGCGGTGATCGTCATGAACGTGGCCGCCCATCATGGCACCCATCTGAACGGCGATGTGCTGCTTAACAGCATTCAACAGGCGGGCTTCAAATTTGGCGATATGAATATTTTCCATCGTCATTTGAGTCCTGACGGCAGCGGTCCGGCACTGTTTAGCCTGGCCAATATGGTGAATCCAGGAACGTTTGACCCGGAAATGACCGGTGATTTCGTCACGCCGGGCGTAACCATCTTTATGCAGGTGCCGTCCTACGGTGACGAACTGCAAAACTTTAAGCTGATGCTCCAGTCCGCTCAGCACATTGCCGACGAAGTGGGCGGTGTGGTGCTCGACGACCAGCGTCGAATGATGACGCCGCAGAAGCTGCGCGAATATCAGGACCGCATCCGCGAAGTTAAGGAAGCTAACGCGTAATCGTCGCGTTTACTTCAACTCCTCCTCAACCCCCGCCTGTCGGGGGTTTTTCTCATTGATGGTGCGATATGGACTCAATCGAACAACAACTTACTGAACTGCGAACCACGCTTCGCCATCATGAATATCTCTATCATGTTATGGACGCCCCGGAAGTGCCGGATGCGGAATATGACCGCCTGATGCGCGAGCTGCGCGAGCTGGAAGCCCGCCATCCGGAGCTGATTACGCCCGACTCCCCGACGCAGCGCGTCGGCGCGGAACCGCTTGGCGCATTCAGCCAGGTGCGCCACGAGGTGCCGATGCTGTCGCTGGATAACGTGTTTGATGAAGAGAGTTTTCTGGCTTTCAACAAGCGCGTGCAGGATCGCCTGAAGAGTGTCGACAACCTGAGCTGGTGCTGCGAGCTGAAGCTGGACGGTCTGGCCGTCAGTATTCTTTATGAAAACGGCGTAATGGTGCGTGCCGCGACCCGCGGCGATGGCACCACCGGGGAAGATATCACCACCAACGTGCGCACCATCCGTGCGATCCCGCTGAAGCTGCGCGGCGATAACATTCCCGCGCGGCTGGAAGTACGCGGGGAGGTGTTCCTTCCGCAGGCGGGCTTCGAGAAGATCAACGAAGAAGCGCGCCGCACCGGCGGAAAAGTATTTGCGAACCCGCGTAACGCGGCGGCAGGCTCTCTGCGTCAGCTCGATCCGCGCATCACCGCGAAGCGACCGCTTACTTTCTTCTGCTACGGCGTCGGGATCCTGGAAGGCGGAGAACTGCCTGATACCCACCTGGGACGTTTACTCCAGTTCAAAGAGTGGGGCTTGCCGGTAAGCAACCGCGTGCAGCTTTGCGACTCCCCTGAGGCGGTGCTGGCGTTCTATCACAAGGTAGAAGAAGATCGTCCTGCTCTCGGGTTTGATATTGACGGCGTGGTGATCAAGGTTAACTCCCTGGCATTGCAGGAGCAGCTGGGCTACGTGGCTCGCGCGCCTCGCTGGGCGGTGGCCTTTAAATTCCCGGCCCAGGAGCAGATGACCGTCGTTCGCGACGTGGAGTTCCAGGTTGGCCGTACGGGAGCGATTACGCCGGTAGCGCGTCTGGAGCCGGTACAGGTGGCTGGCGTGCTGGTCAGTAACGCCACGCTGCACAACGCCGATGAAATCGCGCGTCTGGGCCTGCGCATTGGCGACAAAGTGGTTATTCGCCGCGCGGGGGATGTGATACCGCAGGTGGTTAACGTTGTGGAATCAGAGCGTCCCGCCGATACCCGCGCCATTGAGTTTCCGGCCCACTGCCCGGTATGCGGTTCGGACGTAGAGCGCGTGGAGGGTGAAGCGGTAACGCGCTGTACGGGCGGGTTAATCTGCGGGGCACAGCGTAAGGAGTCGCTCAAGCACTTTGTCTCCCGCCGGGCGATGGACGTCGACGGAATGGGTGACAAGATTATCGATCAGCTCGTTGAAAAAGAGTACGTCCATACGCCAGCAGACCTCTTTACGCTGACGGCAGGTAAGCTGACCGGCCTTGACCGGATGGGGCCAAAATCTGCCCAAAACGTGGTCAATGCGCTGGAAGCGGCAAAAAATACAACCTTTGCCCGTTTCCTTTACGCGCTCGGCATTCGTGAAGTGGGGGAGGCGACGGCGGCAGGCCTGGCGGCCTATTTCGGCACGCTGGACGCGCTGGAGAAAGCCAGCATAGAAGAGTTACAGAAAGTCCCGGATGTGGGCATTGTGGTTGCAACCCACGTCTTTAACTTCTTCGCCGAAGAGAGTAACCGCGAGGTGATCGGCAAATTGCTGGAGCAGGGCATTCACTGGCCCGCGCCGGTAGTGGTTAATGCAGAAGAGATCGACAGCCCGTTCGCGGGTAAAACGGTGGTCCTGACCGGTAGCCTGAGCCAGCTCTCGCGCGATGATGCGAAGGCGCGTCTGGTGGCGCTGGGGGCAAAAGTGGCGGGCAGCGTGTCGAAGAAAACCGATCTGGTAATTGCCGGGGAAGCGGCCGGCTCCAAGCTCGCCAAAGCGCAGGAGCTCGGCATTGACGTGATCGACGAAGCGGAAATGATGCGTCTGTTAGGAGAATAACGTGGAAAAAGAGCAGCTCGTTGAGATCGCCAATACGGAGATGCCGTTCGGTAAATATAAGGGCCGCAGGCTCATTGATTTGCCGGAGGAGTATCTGCTGTGGTTTGCCCGTAAGGACGAGTTTCCCGCCGGGCGTCTGGGCGAGCTGATGGCCGTCACGTTACTGGTTAAAACCGAGGGGCTGACCCATCTGGTTCAGCCCCTGAAGCGTCCTTAAGCCTTTGCGGCGCGGGTCTCTTCCTGCGCCAGTTTTTCCGTCTGCGCCTTGTAACGGCGCGCCAGTACCGCACAGACCATCAGCTGGATCTGGTGGAAAATCATCAGTGGCAGCACCATCATCCCAATGACAGAGGTCGGGAACAAAATATTGGCCATCGGGATCCCGTTGGCCAGGCTCTTTTTCGAGCCGCAAAACACGATGGTGATTTCATCGGCTTTACTGAAGCCGCATTTGCGGGCCACGAAGACGTTAACCGCGATGACGATCGCCAGCAGAACGATACTGACCACAACAATAAACAGCAGCGAACCGGCCCCCACCTTGTGCCAGATGCCGTTGACAACGGCTTCGCTAAAGGCGGTGTAAACCACGAGCAGAATCGAGCTCTGATCCGTTTTCGCGATCCATTTTTTGCGTTTAGCCACGAACGCGCCGATCCAGGGGCGGGACAGGTGCCCAAGCACAAACGGCAGCAGCAGCTGCAGGCAAATTTTACCCACCTGCTCCAGGTTACCCTCCGCGCCGTGCATATTCATCAGCAGACCAACCAGCAGCGGGGACACAAAGATCCCCAGCAGGCTGGAAGCGGAAGCGGAGCAGACCGCCGCCGCGACGTTGCCGCCCGCCAGTGAGGTAAAAGCGATGGCGGACTGTACGGTGGCCGGCAAAATACACAGATAGAGGAAACCGGTATAAAGCGCCGGATCGACGTTCACCGGTGCCCACCAGGCAAACAACACCCCCAGCACCGGGAAGAGGATAAAGGTGCTGCACATTACCCAGAGATGCAGCCGCCAGTGGCTGCCGCCTGCAATAATCGCTTCCCGGGAGAGCTTGGCGCCGTGCATAAAGAACAGCAGCGCGATGGCGGCCGTGGTCAGCCCTTCAATAACTGGAACGAAACCGCCGCGCGCCGGGAAGAAGGAGGCCAGCAGGACGACGGCAATAAGGGTCAGCGTAAACGGATCAAGGATACGAAAAAGTTTCATAATCACTCCTGAAATCAGATATCGCTATTGTGCTTTCTTCCCTTTGAGAAATAAAATTGATTTATTGCATCCATTCATGAATTAATCAGATGAATTATTCACTACGTCAGCTTCGCGTTTTTGTTACCGTCGCGCAGGCCCGCAGCTTTAGCCGGGCAGGGGAGATGATCGGCCTCAGCCAGTCGGCGGTCAGCCATAGCGTTAAGGAGCTGGAAACCCAGACCGGCGTAAAGCTCCTTGACCGCACGACGCGGGAAGTGGTGCTCACCGAAGCAGGACAGCAGCTGGCCGCGCGTCTGGAGAGGCTGCTGGATGAACTGAACAGCACGCTGAGGGATGTGGGCCGGCTCGGGCAACAGCTTTCCGGCACCGTGAGAGTGGCGGCGAGCCAGACGATCTCCGCGCACCTTATCCCCCAGTGCATCGCTGAAGGCAACCTGCGCTACCCGGATATCGATTTTGTTTTGCACGACAGGCCGCAGCAGTGGGTGCTGGAGAGCATCCGCCAGGGCGAGGTGGATTTTGGCATCGTTATTGACCCCGGCCCGGTGAGCGATCTGGTTTCGGAGGTTGTCCTGTCTGAACCTTTCCTGCTGCTGTGTCGCGACGACGATCCGCTGGCATTGTTACCGCAGGTGGGCTGGCAGTCGCTCCAGGGGGCGAATCTGGTTTTGCAGGATTACGCGTCGGGAAGTCGCCCGCTGATTGACGCAGCCCTGGCGGCGCAAGGCGTTCAGGCTACTATCGTTCAGGAGATCGGCCACCCCGCAACGTTATTCCCCATGGTAGAAGCGGGAATCGGTATCAGCGTATTGCCGGCGCTGGCGCTGCCCCTGCCGCAGGGAAGCCGCCTGGTTGTTAAGCGTTTTACCCCAGCTATCGAGCGTCAGCTGATGCTGGTACGCCGTAAAAATCGCTCGCTCTCGGGAGCGGCGCAGGCTATCTGGGAAGTGGTGCGCATACAGTCTCAGAAATTAACCCAGGCCCGCACGCGCGACCCGCTGTTTAGCGTTTCTGATTGTCAGATATAGACATCAATCTGACGATCGTCGGAAGGGTGATTAACCCCTTCGGCTTTACCCAGCATTTGCTCCTGCTTTTTCTGCGCTTCTTCGGCCTGCTGGCGCTGCAACTGTGCCAGCTGCGCCTGTAGCATTTTGATTTGCGTCTGGATCAGCTCCTGCTGCTTTTTCTTTTCTTCTGCGCTGGCGGAGCTATCGGCAAGCTCTTTTAACTGTTGAGTAAGCTTTGTGATCTGCTTCGTGATCCGCATGATTTGTGCGGAGATATCGTTGCCGCTCACATTTCCGCTGCTGCCGGTGCTTTGGCTCTGAACGGATGGCGTTGATGCATGAATGGTGGTCATCTTTATTCCTCTTGCCATAAATAAGAGGTATCGGCACGGCGGCGGGGAGCTTGAGAAAAACTGCAGCAGAAGGTGCTGTATCGCAGATAGCAAAAAAGCGCCTTTAGGGCGCTTTTTTACATTGGTGGGTCGTGCAGGATTCGAACCTGCGACCAATTGATTAAAAGTCAACTGCTCTACCAACTGAGCTAACGACCCGAAATGGTGGGCGATGACGGGCTCGAACCGCCGACCCCCTCCGTGTAAAGGAGATGCTCTACCAACTGAGCTAATCGCCCATTTCGGAACTACTGCGATAAGGTGAGAATGGTGGGCGATGACGGGCTCGAACCGCCGACCCCCTCCGTGTAAAGGAGATGCTCTACCAACTGAGCTAATCGCCCAATCTCAATTCTTATCTACACTGCGAGCCTACCGAAGTAGATGGTGGGTGATGACGGGCTCGAACCGCCGACCCCCTCCGTGTAAAGGAGATGCTCTACCAACTGAGCTAATCACCCCCGCTGTGTGGAGTCGCATTATAGGGAGAGTTGAAAATGAGTCAACGCATTTTCTAAAGTTTTTATTCGTTCGTCGTAAAATTAGTCAAAACGATCGCAAAACCGACTGCGGCGCATGATTTCTAAACAAAAACAGCAATCTCGGGCCGGATAAAGTGATCGACATTGAGGAATCGGCCCACAGTGATAGAATATTGCCCATTGTTTTCTCCCCAGGATTTGCCGATTACCGGCATCTTTATAACGTAAGGCCATTTCATGAAAATCAAAACTCGCTTCGCGCCGAGCCCGACAGGCTATCTGCACGTCGGTGGTGCACGTACTGCTCTCTATTCCTGGCTTTTCGCACGTCACAACAAAGGTGAGTTTGTGCTGCGTATTGAAGACACCGATCTTGAGCGCTCAACGCCGGAAGCAATTGAAGCCATTATGGATGGGATGAACTGGCTGAATCTGCAGTGGGATGAAGGCCCTTACTTCCAGACCAAACGTTTTGACCGCTATAACGCCGTGATTGACGAGATGCTGGTCGCGGGTACCGCCTATAAGTGTTACTGCTCCAAAGAGCGCCTGGATGCGCTGCGCGAAGAGCAGATGGCAAACGGTGAAAAACCACGCTATGACGGCCGCTGCCGTCATGACCACAGCGAACATGCCGCTGACGAACCGTGCGTGGTGCGTTTTGCTAACCCGCAGGACGGCTCCGTTATTTTTGATGACCAGATCCGTGGCCCGATCGAATTCAGCAACCAGGAACTGGACGACCTGATTATCCGTCGTACCGATGGTTCTCCTACCTATAACTTCTGCGTGGTGGTGGACGACTGGGATATGGAGATCACCCATGTGATCCGTGGGGAAGACCATATCAATAACACGCCTCGTCAGATCAACATTCTCAAAGCGCTTAACGCGCCAGTGCCGGTGTATGCGCACGTATCAATGATCAACGGTGACGACGGTAAAAAACTGTCCAAGCGTCATGGTGCGGTGAGCGTGATGCAGTACCGTGATGACGGCTATCTGCCGGAAGCGCTGCTGAACTATCTGGTGCGTCTGGGCTGGGCTCACGGCGATCAGGAGATCTTCAGCCGCGAAGAGATGATCGAGCTGTTCTCTCTGAACTCGGTGAGCAAATCTGCCAGTGCGTTCAACACTGACAAGCTGCTGTGGCTGAACCACCACTACATCAATACCATGCAGCCAGAATATGTGGCGACGTACCTGCAGTGGCATATTGAGCAGGCAAATATCGATACCCGTACCGGCCCCGAGCTGGCGGATCTGGTAAAACTGCTCGGCGAGCGTTGTAAAACGCTGAAAGAGATTGCCCAGAGCTGCCGCTACTTCTATGAAGAGTTTGACGAGTTCGACGCCGACGCGGCGAAGAAGCATCTGCGTCCGGTTGCGCGCCAGCCGCTGGAAGTGGTGCGCGACAAACTGGAAGCCATTACCGAGTGGACTGCTGAAAATGTTCACCACGCGATTCAGGCTACCGCTGATGAGCTGGAAATCGGCATGGGTAAAGTTGGCATGCCGCTGCGCGTTGCGGTGACGGGGGCAGGCCAGTCTCCGGCGCTGGACGTGACCGTTCATGCGATCGGTAAATCACGCAGCATTGCGCGTATCAACAAGGCGCTGGGTTTTATTGCCGAGCGTGAAAGCCAGCAGTAATACTTGCGTGTGACGATAAACGGCAGGGTGACCTGCCGTTTTTTATGTCTGCTATTCAGCAATACCGAGACGTGTAAGAAAACCCTGCAAGCCTTCGCGGGCGAGCAACGTGCGTAAACGTTCCTGTTCGGCAGTCGTCATGTTTTCCAGCGAGTCGATGATTTGCGGAAGCAGGCTCGCTGAGGTCGCCACGCCATACGGGGAAGGACTTTCCGCCAGCTGGTATATGGCGCGTCGGTTACGAATGGCAGGAAGGCTGATGATATGCTCTTTTACGTGAGCATCGATACAGACCACCCTTGCTCTTCCACCCTTTACACCGTTAATGCCCTCTGTTTTCCAGCCTTTTTGTCGTATCCAGCGATTAACGGTTTGTCGGGCTACGCCCAGACTGTCCGCCAGTTCTTCCGTGGTCATTTTGCTGCGTAATCTTTTCATATCAGCTCTGTTCGCGAATCCCTAAACGTTGCAATAATCCGGTAATCCCTTCCCGCAGTAACAGAGAGGTTAACTGCTTTTGCTCATCCGGCGTCATTTCATTCGCCAGCGTCAGAAGCAGGGCATGAAGCGAACCGTCGTGGTAAGCATTTTCCGGCATGTCCGGCGTCTCTGTTGCCCGGCGCGCGCTGCGAATAAAGTCGCGCACCTTATCATTGACGTGTACCAGACGCGCCTTGCCGCCCTGAACGCCTGGCTTTGGCGAAGTAATCCAACCCTCTTTACGTACCCATTTATTGATGGTCTGTCGGCTATAGCCAGTCAGCAAGGCTAACTCTTCTGGCGTCATTCGTTCCTTGATCATGCAATTTCCTGAATATCTGTGGGGTTAATTTAGTGGTTCATTTTATAGCACCGTTTTACGTGAAAACGTGACAGGCTTAACTCCTGACTGCGAGCAGGCTCGCAAAGTGGTTTATTTGCATGATTTTTCGGCGATTGAAAGGCAGAGACTGAATTTGCCGTTGACACTCTGCGGCGGAATTCATATTATGCCGCCCGTCAACATGACAGCTTTACGATGGGGCTATAGCTCAGCTGGGAGAGCGCCTGCATGGCATGCAGGAGGTCAGCGGTTCGATCCCGCTTAGCTCCACCAAACTCTGAACCCAACAGAGTGCGGTCGGTAAAGTAACATGTGGGGCTATAGCTCAGCTGGGAGAGCGCTTGCATGGCATGCAAGAGGTCAGCGGTTCGATCCCGCTTAGCTCCACCAAAATTTAAACCCTCGTCGCAAGACGGGGGTTTTTTTATATGTTGTAAAATATTTTTACTGGTTTTGTTGCCGATTACGTCGTTTTCTATACCTCACCTCAATCCAAATCAATAAACATGTCCATAATTAGACTTGAACTTGATTCGTGCAATTAATAAACCTATTATCCATGCGGTCAATAAGACGATGGTAAAATAGATTTTCTTAATTAATGAATAGAAAAATATACAATAATGTAAAGATATTTATCATTGCCCTGGCGCTATGCCTGTTTGTGATACCCCTTTCCCGTTATGTTTCTCCGCGCGCCATTGTAAACGAAAATGATGTTTATTTAGCATGGTTGCCGCTGAGCGCCATGCTCGCCATCGTGCTGTTATTCGGGCGACGGGCAGTCATTCCGCTGCTGTTTGGTTTTAGTTTTACTAACATATATAATCTTGATTTAGCACCGCTACAATCTGCCGCGCTATTATTTTGTCAGACGTTCGCGGTTTTTGCGGCATGCGGCGTAATCCGCCTGCTGCTGGGCAAGCGCTGGCGGTACAGCATGCCAAATAAGTCTGTTGGTATTCATATATTCTGGCTCGGTTTTATGGTACCTGTCGGTATCAAATTATCAATGTATCTGGCTGGCTATTTATTTGATTTTCCGGTGACAATCTCCTCTTATTTCGGCGAAGGCTCCGCAATTTATAATGTTATCGATATTCAGAGCCTGATTTGCGCCGCGCTGATTTTTACCATGATGTTCTATTATCCATTAAGAATGATTATTAATCCCCGTTATGCCCGCACGTTCTGGCGACGCAGCGTTAAGCCTCTGTTCGCAGACAGAAAAGCCGTATTTACAGTAGTGTGGCTAATGCTTTTAGTCTCCCTCATTGCAATTTTGTGTGCGCCTTTTGAATCGCAGATTATTGCAGGCTATTTGATGCCTTTAGTTTTCATTCTTTTCACGCTTGGTATTGGTCGCCTGAGCTATGCTCCCATCTCGCTGCTGTGGGCAGCGTCGGCGCTCATGCTATTGACCTATAATTATAATTTCCTCAACGGCGTTGAGTCGGGTCACTCGCTCTCCTTTATCCTGTCTGTTCTGATCTCATTCGCCATTTGCCTGCTTTTTATGTCGCGGATTTACCAGAAAAGCGAGTGGCTAAAGCAGGGCTGGCAGGACAGGGCACTTACCGATCCGCTCACCGGTTTGCCCAACGTCCGCGCGCTGGAAGCGTTCCTGCAAACACATCCAGACGCCAGGGTGTGTTGTCTGCGCCTGGATAACCTCGAGTTCCTGAGCCGCTACTACGGCATTCTTATGCGCGTGCACTGTAAAAAGATGATTGCCACGTCGCTGCAACCGCTTTTGCAAAAAGACGAGAAGCTCTTCCATTTGCCTGGAAGCGAGCTGGTTCTGGTATTGCTGGGGCCGGGCACCGCCGAGCGGCTGCAATACATGGTTGACCATCTGAACAGCCGTAAGATTATCTGGAACAAGACGGAGCTGGACATTGAGTTTGGCGCATCCTGGGGAGAAGTGCCGGATGGTGAAAGCCTGCACCACACGCTGGGACAGCTGAGCTGGCTCTCCGAGCAGTCTTGTGCCGGGCATAATGTGCTGGCGTTAACGAACAGCCTGGACGATGTCTCCGGGCAGACAACGGACAGGGTGCTGATGCTGGCCCGTATCAAACGCGCCCTGGATATCGGCGGGATTCACCTGTACGCCCAGCCCATTCAGAACGCGCGCGGGGAAGGCTACTTCGAAATTCTTTCTCGCCTGGAAAGTGAGGGCGAGATCGTCACCCCGGACCGTTTTATCCCGCTGATTGCGCAGTTTAACCTGAGCCACCGGTTCGACCTCAACGTGGTGGAAAAGCTGCTGGTCTGGCTGCGCGATCACCCGTCCAGCGAGGCCGGAACGCGTTTTTCCGTTAATCTGATGCCGCTGACGTTAATGCAAAATGAGAGTGCAGCAGAGATTATCGCGCTTTTCGAACGCTATGCCGTCGCGCCGCAGGATATCGTTATCGAGATTACCGAGGAGCAGGCGTTTTCCGACTCGGGCAGCAGCATGAAAAATATTCAGCTGCTGCGGGATTACGGCTTTCGTATCGCCATTGATGACTTCGGTACCGGATATGCCAATTTTGAGCGCCTGAAGCGGCTGGAGGCCGATATCATCAAGATTGATGGCTGCTTTGTGAAAGATATCTGTACCGACAGCATGGATGCGATGATCGTGCAGTCCATTTGCAATCTGGCAAAAACAAAATCCCTTTGCGTGGTGGCTGAATATGTAGAGTCGCCGGAACAGCGTGAGGCGCTACTGGGCCTTGGCGTGGATTACATGCAGGGGTACTTAATCGGCAAGCCTGTGCCGCTCACGGCGCTGGAGACATAAAAAAACCGGGAGCGAAAGCTCCCGGTTTTCGTTAAGCGGTCAGTATTACAGAACCAGAGCTGCAATAGAGGCAGACAGTACGCTCACCAGCGTTGAACCGTAAACCAGCTTCAGGCCGAAGCGAGAAACCACGTTACCTTGCTCTTCGTTCAGGCCTTTAATCGCGCCAGCGATGATACCGATAGAAGAGAAGTTCGCGAAGGAGACCAGGAACACGGACAGAATGCCTTCCGCACGTGGAGACAGCGTGCTGGCAATCTTCTGGAGATCCATCATCGCCACGAATTCATTGGAAACCAGCTTGGTTGCCATGATACTTCCCACCTGCAGCGCCTCGTGCGCCGGCACACCCATTACCCAGGCGACCGGATAGAAGATGTAGCCCAGGATACCCTGGAAGGAGATCCCCAGAACGGCCGCAAACAGGGCGTTCAGCGCTGCAATCAGCGCGATGAAACCAATCAGCATCGCGGCAACGATAATCGCGACCTTGAAACCAGCCAGAATGTATTCACCCAGCATTTCGAAGAAGCTCTGTCCTTCATGCAGGTTGGACATCTGGATGTTCTCTTCGCTGGCGTCCACGCGGTATGGGTTGATGATCGACAGAACGATAAAGGTGCTGAACATGTTCAGAACCAGCGCCGCAACCACGTATTTTGGCTCCAGCATGGTCATATACGCGCCCACGATAGACATGGAAACGGTAGACATTGCGGTCGCCGCCATGGTGTACATGCGGTTGCGGGACATCTTGCCGAGGATATCTTTATACGCGATAAAGTTTTCAGACTGGCCCAGGATCAGCGAGCTGACGGCGTTGAACGATTCCAGCTTGCCCATGCCGTTGACTTTGGACAACAGGAAACCAATCGCACGGATAACCACGGGCAGAACGCGGATGTGCTGCAGGATCCCGATCAGGGCGGAGATGAAGACGATAGGGCAGAGAACCTTCAGGAAGAAGAAGGCCAGACCCTGATCGTTCATGCTGCCAAAGACGAAGTTTGTCCCTTCGTTGGCAAATCCGAGCAGTTTTTCGAACATTTCGGAGAAGCCTTTCACGAAGCCGAGGCCTACATTGGAGTTCAGGAAGAACCACGCAAGTAAAACTTCAATGACCAGCAGCTGGACAACATAGCGAATACGAATTTTTTTGCGGTCTGTGCTGACCAGCAATGCAAGTGCAGTAACGACAACGAGTGCCAGGACAAAATGAAGGACGCGGTCCATATTTGCTCCAAATATGAGGCAGGTTTAATTTCCGTGCACATTCTATGTAACAAGCACAAAGAAAACGAGATCAAGGCCACACTATAGTTACATCCTGTGACGAGTCTCAAAAATAGTGATCAACAATACATTTTTGTTATGTTAGGTAAATGAGTGAAAAGTTAAGTTTGTGTGCTACGCTTCACAAATGTTCGTGCATTTTCACATTCTGTGATATCGCTCCACCTGCCTGTCTATCGTTCCCGGCTATCAGAGAAATCATGTTAACCACTTTAAATGATCTTGATAATCATTCTCATTTTGATAGCATAAAACATAGCAAAGGCTATATTTCCAGAGGCAGAAATGACTAACAGTCGCGTAGAGCGTAGCAGCGGCAGGGCGGCACGCAAGTTGCGGTTCGCATTAATGGGACCTGCATTCATTGCCGCTATTGGCTACATCGATCCGGGTAATTTTGCGACCAATATTCAGGCCGGAGCCAGTTTCGGCTATAAGCTGCTGTGGGTGGTGGTGTGGGCTAATCTGATGGCAATGCTGATTCAGATGCTCTCGGCCAAACTCGGCATTGCCACCGGAAAAAACCTGGCGGAGCAAATCCGCGACCACTATCCGCGACCGGCGGTATGGTTTTACTGGGTTCAGGCGGAAATTATCGCCATGGCCACCGATCTCGCCGAGTTTATCGGGGCGGCGATCGGGTTCAAGCTCATCCTCGGCGTCTCCCTGCTGCAGGGGGCTGTGCTGACGGGTATCGCCACGTTCCTTATACTGATGCTTCAGCGGCGGGGACAGAAGCCCCTGGAGAAAGTTATCGGCGGCCTGCTGCTGTTTGTCGCTGCCGCCTATATCGTTGAGCTGGTATTCTCTCAGCCGAACCTGGCGCAGCTGACGAAGGGAATGGTAATCCCTTCGCTACCTACGTCCGAAGCCGTATTTCTGGCGGCCGGGGTGCTGGGGGCAACCATCATGCCGCACGTTATTTATCTCCACTCTTCCCTGACCCAGAACCTGCATGGTGGGACGAGTAAGGAGCGTTACTCCGCGTCGAAATGGGACGTGGCTATCGCGATGACCATCGCCGGATTTGTGAATCTGGCAATGATGGCGACCGCCGCTGCCGCCTTCCACTTTAACGGACATACCGGTGTCGCCGATCTCGATCAGGCCTATCTGACGCTGGAGCCGTTGCTGAGCCATGCCGCTGCCACAATTTTTGGCTTGAGCCTCGTTGCCGCCGGTCTCTCTTCGACGGTTGTAGGCACGCTGGCAGGCCAGGTGGTTATGCAGGGGTTCGTCCGTTTCCATATTCCGCTGTGGGTGCGTCGCTCGGTAACTATGCTGCCTTCTTTTATTGTCATTCTGATGGGGCTGGATCCAACCCGCATTCTGGTGATGAGCCAGGTATTGCTGAGTTTCGGAATTGCGCTTGCGCTGGTGCCGCTGCTGATCTTTACCAGTGACAAAACGCTGATGGGCGAGCTGGTCAATACGGCGCTGGTGAAACGCACCGGATGGGCCATCGTGCTGGTGGTCGTGGCGCTAAACCTGTGGCTGCTGGTCGGCACAATCGCAGGGCTATAAAAAAAGGAGCCGCAAGGCTCCTTTCAGAATTAATGGTGATGGCCGTGTCCGCGGCCTCTCCCGTGACCCCTGCCGCCGTGGCGGTCATCGCGGTCGCGCCAGCCTTCACGGTAGCCGCGTTCATAGGCTTTGCGTTTATCCCAGCCGCGGTGATAGCCGTTGTCGTGTTTCCACCAGCGGTTTTTACGCCATTCATAATGACGATGCCAGTAGTCACGGTCGCGCCAGTAGCCACCGTCCCAGTATCTGCCGTAGTCATCACGATCGCCAATTTGTAATTTTACGGATGGCAACAGGGTGATTTCGCCCGCAGTGGCGACCAGCGGGGCCGAAGCCAGTAATACCGCTGCAAGAATCAGTGACCTGAACATACTTTTCTCCTTCACGATCGGGGCCGTTGTCCGGCCTGTTAACGCAATATTAAGGGGTGGTAAAGCCCCTTATCATCGCCTCAACTCCGAAATCACAGGTGAGAGCACTTTTTGTTAAAGATGATTTTATGTTGTGCTACTGAGTATGTTGTCGATCGCAATTAACTCGTCCGCAGAGAAATGCAAATTCTCCAGCATGCCGACCGCATCATCGATTTGTGCGGTCTTACTTGCACCAATCAGCACTGAGGTAACGGCTTCATGGCGCAGGATCCACGCCAGGGCCATCTGCGACAGCTTCTGCCCGCGGCTTTCGGCCAGAGCGTTAAGCTGTTGAACCTTTTCCCGTTTCTCTTCGGTGATCTGCTCTGGGTTAAGAAACTTACTGCCGCTGGCTGCGCGGGAATCTGCGGGTATACCGTGGAGATAGCGATCGGTCAGCTGTCCGCCCGCCAGGGGAGAGAAAGGAATACAACCCACCCCTTTCTGCTGCAACACCTGGAGCAAACCCGCTTCCGGAGCGCGTTCGAACATGGAGTACTTCGGCTGGTGGATAAGACAGGGCGTGCCCAGATCCTCCAGTATTTCAATCGCCTGTCGCGCCAGCTCTGCCGGGTAGTTGGACAGGCCGATGTACAGCGCTTTGCCCTGGCGCACCAGATGGTCAAGCGCTTTCATCGTTTCACCGAGCGGCGTTTCCGGATCGGGACGGTGGTGATAGAAAATATCCACATACTCGAGTCCCATGCGTTTGAGGCTCTGATCCAGGCTGGAGATCAGATATTTACGCGAACCCCAGTCGCCGTAGGGCCCATCCCACATGGTGTAGCCCGCTTTGGTGGAGATGATGAGCTCATCGCGCCAGGGCAGGAAATCCTCCTGCAGGATGCGCCCGAAGTTACGTTCGGCTGAGCCGGGAGGCGGGCCGTAGTTATTGGCAAGGTCAAAATGCGTAATACCTAAATCAAAGGCGCGCTGTAAAAGTTGACGGCTGTTTTCGAGTAGCGTCGCGTCGCCAAAATTATGCCAGAGCCCCAGCGAGATGGCGGGTAGCCTGAGTCCGCTCTGCCCGCAGCGGCGGTACTGCATTGTCTGGTAACGATTTTTGTCAGGCTGATAGCCCATAGTCATGTCCTCTGGCGAAGGTAAGAAAAGTCAGTGTATGCGTTTACACTAACCTGAAGAAAATGAGAATAGCCGAGCTTTTTTCGTAAAGCATTCTTTCCATAACCTGTTTGTCGCCAATTCTGGACACGCTTCACGCTTATTTAATACTCAGAGGGAGGTCAACGTCAGAAGGACACCTGTATATGCGTACCCCATATTGCGTCGCCGATTACCTGCTGGACCGTCTTACAGATTGTGGTGCCGATCATCTGTTTGGCGTGCCGGGCGACTATAACCTGCAGTTTCTCGACCATGTGATAGACAGCCCGGACATCTGCTGGGTGGGCTGTGCCAACGAGCTGAACGCGTCTTATGCCGCGGACGGCTATGCCCGCTGCAAGGGCTTTGCCGCGCTCCTGACGACATTCGGCGTTGGGGAATTAAGCGCCATGAACGGGGTGGCGGGCAGTTTTGCTGAACACGTTCCTGTGCTCCATATTGTGGGGGCACCGGGCATGGCGTCCCAGCAGCGCGGTGAGTTACTCCACCATACGCTGGGCGATGGTGAGTTCCGCCACTTCTACCACATGAGCGAGCCGATTACGGTTGCGCAGGCGGTGCTGACGGAACAAAACGCCTGCTATGAAATTGACCGGGTGCTCACCACCATGCTGAGGGAGCGTCGTCCGGGCTATCTGATGCTGCCTGCCGATGTTGCCAAAAAAGCCGCCACTCCGCCTGTAAGCGCTCTCACGATGGACCCCGCTCCGGCCGATGCTGCCTGCCTGCAGGCATTCCGTGAAGCTGCCGAAAAACGCCTGTCCATGAGTAAACGCACGGCGCTGCTGGCGGATTTCCTGGTGCTCCGCCATGGGCTGCGGGCTGCCCTTCAGAAATGGGTCAGCGAGGTGCCGATGGCGCACGCGACCATGCTTATGGGCAAGGGAATTTTTGACGAACGACAGAGCGGTTTCTACGGCACCTATAGCGGATCGGCCAGTGCCGATTCGGTCAAGATGGCGATTGAGGGGGCCGATACGGTGCTGTGCATTGGTACGCGCTTTACCGATACGCTCACTGCCGGGTTTACCCACCAGCTGACTTCCGCCCAGACGATAGAGGTTCAGCCCCATGCTGCTCGCGTGGGTGACGTCTGGTTTACGGGCATCCCGATGCGCCAGGCCATTGAAACGCTCACGGCGCTGTGTAAAGCGCACGTTAGCGATATGCGAGCGCCATCGGATCCCAGCGGCTATTCCTTCCCGACCGTCGAAGGCTCGCTCACCCAGGAGAGCTTCTGGCGCACGCTGCAGACATTTATTCGCCCCGGCGACATCATTCTGGCCGATCAAGGCACGTCCGCTTTTGGCGCTATCGATCTGCGGCTACCGGCAGACGTGAACTTCATCGTCCAGCCGCTCTGGGGATCGATTGGCTACACGCTGGCAGCGGCCTTTGGCGCGCAAACGGCGTGCCCGGACCGACGCGTAATCGTCCTGACGGGGGACGGCGCCGCGCAGCTGACCATTCAGGAGCTGGGGTCCATGTTACGCGACAAGCAGCGCCCGATTATTCTGGTACTGAACAACGAAGGCTACACGGTTGAGAGGGCCATCCACGGGCCAGAGCAGCGGTATAACGATATCGCCCTCTGGAACTGGACGCAGATCCCGCAGGCGCTGAGCCTGGCGCCCGAGGCCGAGTGCTGGCGCGTCAGCGAAGCGGAGGAGCTGGCGGAGGTGCTGGATAAAGTGGCGCACCATGAGCGGCTTTCGCTGATAGAGGTAATGCTGCCGAAAGCCGATATCCCACCGCTGCTGAGCGCGCTTACGAAAGCGCTGGAGGCGCGTAATAACGCCTGATTATCCGTCGTTTCGCCATCCCATCATTATCGGTTTGCCCGCCAGCAGGAGCCAGGCGGGCAACATCACGATGCAGAGCAGCGGCAGAAGCGTGGTATCCGGAACGACCACGGCCGCCATAAACAGGCTCAGCCAGGCATCGCGCGTCACCACCAGTACCAGCCCCAGGATGGAGCAGGAGACGGTAATCGCCGCAGGAACAGCGTCAACATGCTCATGCAGCATAAGCCCCAGCGCGACGCCAACAAACACCGCCGGGAAGATACGCCCCCCGCGGAAGCCGCACGCCGCGGCCACCACCAGCGCCGCCAGCTTCACCAGCGCAAACAGCAGATAATCTGAAACGCTGAAGACCTGGCTGAACGCCAGCTGCTGCATCTCGTCCAGGCCCTTGAACAGGGTTACCGGCCCGCCGATCGCGCCTAATGCGCCCAGAATAAAGCCACCCGTGCCCAGAATCAGCACCGGATGCTTCAGCCTGTGCATCAGACGATGCAGGCGCGGAAGGCACCACACCGCGACCATCCCCAGCGCGATCGCTATCGCAACGACGACGGCACCGCTGAGAATATCGGCTATTTGCATCTGGCCGTAGTGGGGGATGGGGAGGGAAAAGTGGGGATTGAAAAACAGGCTGGTGGTAAGTGCCCCCGCCGCCGCCGCCATCAGCGGCGCAAAAAGTTTATCCCACAGCGGCACGTCCTGGTTACTGCTGAGGGTTTGAGAAAAGATGAGCGCAGCCGCGACGGGGGTGCCGAACAGCGCTCCGATGGTCCCGGCGGAGGCGAGGATCGTCCAGTCCAGCGCGCCGACGCGCGGGAAGATACGCGCTCCCAGAAAAACCGCCAGCGCGATGTTAACCGCCATAATGGGATGCTCGGGGCCGAGGCTGACGCCACCCGCAAGGCCGAGAATCAGCGCGATAATGAGCCCCGGCAGCGCAGAGGGAGCAATCGGCTCGCCAATCAACGGCTCCAGTGCCGGATCGGGACCGGCATGACCCGGGCTGTAGCGGATAACCAGACCCACGGCTATCCCGGTCAGGGTCAGCATCATCACGATCCATCCCGGCGAGTCAATGCTGATGCCGAGTTTTACCGGAAGCGCTGTCCATAATATCGTTTGCAGCACCGACGCCACTTTCATGACGACAATGAGCACCAGGCTCGACGCTACGCCAATAATCAGCGCCGGGATAGCCAATAACAGCATGGTTCTGGCTCGCGGATGGAGCATGATGATTTCCTTGTACAAAACGGCTTAACGTTACTTTGCACAATCAGCATTGTGGTAATAGTGCAAAAGGTGCTGAAACGGTAAAGTTATTATGTGACGAAGATCGATAATCCATGGGCAGTCACCTTCTGGTCGTTGTTGTTATCACGCCTTGAATTTACAGTGTCCCAAAGATTTATTCTGACTTTAGCGGAGCAGTAGAAGAATGACAAAGTATGCTTTGGTAGGTGATGTAGGCGGCACCAACGCGCGCCTTGCCCTGTGTGATGTGAATAGCGGTGAAATTTCCCAGGCGAAAACCTATTCAGGGCTGGATTTCCCAAGCCTGGAAGCGGTGGTTCGCGTCTATCTGGAAGAGCATCACGTTAACGTGGAAGACGGCTGTATCGCCATTGCCTGCCCGATCACCGGCGACTGGGTGGCGATGACCAACCACACGTGGGCATTCTCCATTGCCGAAATGCAGAAAAACCTCGGTTTCTCTCACCTTGAAATTATTAACGACTTTACCGCGGTCTCCATGGCTATTCCGATGCTTAAGCCCGAGCATCTGATCCAGTTCGGCGGCACCACACCGGTGGAAGGCAAGCCGATTGCCGTTTATGGCGCTGGCACGGGCCTCGGGGTAGCGCACCTGGTCCACGTCGACAAGCGCTGGGTGAGCCTGCCGGGCGAGGGCGGTCACGTGGATTTTGCGCCGAACAGCGAAGAAGAGGGGATCATTCTTGAGGAGCTGCGCGCGGAGATTGGCCACGTGTCGGCCGAGCGCGTGCTGTCCGGGCCGGGGCTGGTGAACCTGTATCGCGCAATTGTGAAATCAGACGGCCGTCTGCCGGAAAATCTGCGGCCGAAAGATGTAACCGAGCGCGCGCTGGCAGACAGCTGTATCGACTGCCGACGTGCGCTGTCGCTGTTCTGCGTAATCATGGGACGCTTCGGCGGCAACCTGGCGCTGAATCTCGGCACCTTTGGCGGCGTCTATATTGCGGGCGGGATTGTGCCGCGCTTCCTCGACTTCTTTACCGCCTCCGGTTTCCGCGGCGGCTTCGAAGACAAAGGACGCTTTAAAAGCTACGTGCAGGACATCCCCGTATACCTGATTGTTCACGATAATCCAGGCCTGCTTGGCGCCGGTGCGCATCTGCGTCAGGTGCTCGGTCAGATCCTCTGACAACCGTCTCCCTCTCCTGCGGGAGAGGGAACATTCTACAGGTGCATGAGCTGGCGGAACGCTTTAACCCTGCTGCGGCTTACCGGCACCTGAAAATCCAGATCCTTAAGCCGCAAAATGTAGGTGTTATTAAACCAGGGTTCGATTTCGCGGATCTTGTTCAGGTTCACGCAGAACGAACGGTGGCAGCGGAAGAAGTGGGCGGCCGGCAGTTTGTTGCAGAATTCGGTAATGTTCATTGCCATCACGTAGGATTCACGCCGCGTATAAACAAACGTCATTTTTTCATGCGCTTCGGCATAGTAAATATCGTCGATCGGCGTGACGATAATCCGCTCGTCCTTCACCAGATTAATGGTGTCGTTTTCCCGCGCTGCCGGGCTGTTGCCTGCGGGCTGCGCCTGCTGCTGCCATGCCGCCTCCAGCTTATGCAGCATGCTGATAATCCGCGACTCCTGGTACGGCTTGAGAATGTAGTCAAACGCCTCCAGCTCGAAGGCCTCCACCGCATGCTCTTTCCAGGCAGTGACAAACACGATAAACGGCTTGTGGGCGAACTGATTGATATTTTGCGCCAGCAGGACGCCGTCCAGCGAGGGAATATTGATATCGAGAAAAATGGCGTCGACCCGGTTATGCTGCAAAAATTTCAGCACGTCCAGACCGTCGTCAAAACAGCCGACAATCTCCATCTGGCTGTGGGTTTTAATCAGCCAGCTCAGCTCCTGTTGAGCCAGAAATTCATCTTCTACGATGATTACTTTCATGCGTTACTCCGGCTTACGGCAACAAGGATATGGGGGCATGAACGGGGGTTCGTTCATTTGGAACATAAAAGGCGATTTCGGTGCCCGGCTCAAGGCGGTGAATGTGCAGCCCGTCGCCGAACAGTAGCTTGACCCGGTGATGCACGTTCAGCAGCCCAATTTTATTGCCCGGCATTTCGTTAGATTCAACGCGCTCAATCACTTTTGGATCAATGCCGTGTCCGGTATCGCGGACGGCAATACGCACGCGGTTGCCGCTTTCCGTCACGCTAATCGTTACTACGCCCTTGCCTTTACACGGCTGAATGCCGTGAACAATGGCATTTTCCACCAGCGGCTGGATCAGCAGGCTTGGGATCACGCAGTTGACCTCTTCATCAATATCGTAAATGACGGTGAGCTTATCGCCAAAGCGCGCCTGCTCAATGGCGATGTAATCCTTGATTTGATATAGCTCTTTTTTGATGTCGATCTGCTCGTCGTCTTTCAGCTCAATGTTGTAGCGCAGATAGCGTGACAGATTGAAAATCAGCTGGCGTGCGGTGTCCGGATTAAGTCGGATGGAGGAGGAGATAGCATTCAGGGCGTTGAACAGGAAATGGGGATTGATTTTACTTTGCAGCGCACGCAGCTCTGCCTTATTTGCCATCTCGCGCAGCTGCTCGGCGCGGGAAACCTCAAGCTGGGTGGAGATGATCTGCGACAGGCCAATCGCCATCTCCTGAAGCGAGGAGGTAATTTGGTGCGCATGGCAGTAGTAAATTTTCAGCGTCCCCGTCACCACGCCCTTTTCCCACAGGGGGATTACCAGCATCGAGTGGATCTCTGGCGTTCGGTGGGCTTCATCATTGTTTTTAATGATGATTTTACCGTAGTTAATCGCCTGTCTGGTGGTGGGGCTGATGGTGTCGTCATTGTCGCGATAGTTATGTTCACCCACGCCCACGTAAGCCAGCACGTGATTGATATTGGTGATGGCAACCGCATCGGCGTGAATATCCCGACGGATGATCTCGCACACCTGGCGCAACGATTCGGCGTTAACGTGACGGAAAAGCGGCAGCGTTTTGTTGGCAATATCCAGCGCCAGCTTGGCCTGACGTGCGGCGCTGGCCTCCTTTTCCCCTTCCACGCTCTGCACCAGCAGCACGATAAAACCGATACAGACGCTGCCGAGGATCATCGGAATGCCGATCTTCGAGACGATATCAAGCCCCAGCGCAACGGTTGGTGCCCAGGCGACAACCAGAATCATGGTCAGCGTTTCGCAGATCATCCCGGCGATAATCCCCGCCCGCCAGTGCTGTTTTTTCGGGAATTTGCGGTTAATCCAGCCGGAGAGCACCCCGGCGATAATGCTGGTGATAAAACAGGGGATTGCCGTTACGCCGCCAATATCAATCAGGTAACGATGGGTACCGGCGATAATGCCCGTAATAATCCCGACCCAGGGGCCAAAGAGGATCCCGCCTGACATCACGGCGATGATGCGCACGTTGACCAGCGAGCCTTCTACCGGCACGCCGGACCAGGTACTGAACAGGGCAAGCAGCGAAAAGATGAACGTGACGGCCAGGAGCTCTTTTGGTGAGTGGGCAGATTTATGCAAAAGCTCGCGGAACAGGCGAATGCGTATAAGAAAAAACAGACAGATCAGCATTAACGCCGCGCGGTCAAACACCGCCAGGAGCATATTGAAGATTTCGTGCACGGTCAGGCCTGGGGAAACGGGAAAAAGCTATGATAAAAAACCTCGCGTCCGATCGCCAGTTATCCGTCAGATTTATCAAATGGGGAAAAACCATAATTCTCAAAGGGGATTGTTCGCTTTTGACTGAAAGACGCTGCGTTTCCGTTTGTCGGAAAATGCCAGGTAAAGATACTGATAACAACCTGTTAAATCGTAGCGGTAAAAACTGGCCGCTCGCGATAATGGTTCCGCTTTTCACTGCGATGTGATTCCCGTTTTAGTGCAAAATGTTTTTTTGTCGATTGCCCCTCGACAGCATCTTTTTCTTCAGGTTATTTTCTAGGCATGCCACGCTGGTGGCAGCGTCGCTCGGACGGTCCGGGCGCTAACGTGACTCTGAGGAACCTATGGCTGAATTCAGTCCTGAACGCCGTTTTACGCGTATCGATCGTCTCCCCCCTTATGTTTTTAACATCACTGCTGAACTGAAAATGGCTGCGCGTCGGCGCGGCGAAGACATTATTGATTTCAGCATGGGTAATCCTGACGGCCCTACGCCTCCCCACATTGTGGAAAAACTCTGCACGGTTGCCCAACGGCCTGATACGCACGGCTACTCGACGTCGCGGGGTATTCCCCGGTTGCGCCGGGCGATCTCACGCTGGTATCAGGATCGCTATCAGGTCGATATCGATCCCGAAAGCGAAGCGATCGTGACCATCGGCTCGAAAGAGGGGCTGGCGCACCTGATGCTGGCGACCCTCGATCATGGCGATACTGTACTGGTGCCAAACCCGAGCTACCCGATTCATATTTACGGTGCGGTGATTGCCGGCGCGCAGGTTCGTTCGGTACCGCTGGTGGAAGGCGTCGACTTCTTTAACGAGCTGGAACGTGCCATTCGCGAAAGCTACCCGAAGCCGAAGATGATGATCCTCGGCTTCCCGTCAAACCCAACGGCACAGTGTGTCGAACTGGAATTCTTTGAGAAAGTGGTGGCCCTGGCGAAGCGTTATGACGTGCTGGTAGTACACGATCTGGCCTACGCCGATATCGTCTATGACGGCTGGAAAGCCCCGTCAATTATGCAGGTGCCCGGCGCCCGTGACGTGGCGGTTGAGTTCTTTACGCTGTCGAAAAGTTACAACATGGCGGGCTGGCGTATTGGTTTTATGGTCGGGAACAAGACGCTGGTGAGCGCCCTGGCGCGGATTAAAAGTTACCACGACTATGGTACCTTTACGCCGCTGCAGGTCGCGGCCATCGCGGCGCTGGAGGGCGATCAGCAGTGCGTGCACGACATCGCCGCCCAGTACAAGCGCCGCCGTGACGTGCTGGTCAAAGGGCTTCATGAGGCCGGCTGGATGGTGGAAATGCCAAAAGCGTCGATGTACGTCTGGGCGAAAATTCCCGAGCCGTATGCGGCGATGGGCTCGCTGGAATTTGCTAAAAAATTGCTTCAGGATGCAAAGGTGTGCGTCTCGCCGGGCATCGGCTTTGGTGACTACGGTGACACGCACGTTCGGTTTGCGCTTATCGAAAACAGCGACCGTATTCGTCAGGCCGTGCGGGGAATAAAAAGCATGTTCCGTGCCGACGGCCTGCTTGCGACGAAGAGCGTGGCGGAACAACCCGAGTCGTAACCGACAAAAAAAACAGGCGCCGCTGGCGCCTGTTTTTTTGACTGCATTTTCTTAACTAGATCATCAGAGCAAACGTCCCGGCCCAAACTAAAACAATAACCGAAATGCCCATAAAGAAATATTTCACGTTTCATCGCTCCGCGTATCTACCGGTACGCATTAAAAAAACAGAGTCCAACTGAGTATAGAGAGTTGAAATCGCGCGCAGGGGTAAATAAGAATTTTCCCGTTACGCCGCTAACTTCAGCTCAGAATTCTGTGCTTTCCTGTCGCCAGACGGCGCTAATGTACGCCTAAATTTCAGGGGTGACAAGAGTCATTTTTTTAAATAATTTCCTATACTTACAGGTGTCGTGGAACGGCGACAGTTTGATTTCATCACGCAATAAAAGTGTATTGAGCGACGGCTCGAATAAGCCGTCACGCAATGTGATTACAGGTGATTGAAAAGGTTAGTTTCTTAGCGAAACTAACCTTCAGAAAGGCTTAGACGTAGAGGGAGGCTTCGCCCAGAGGGCGGGTTTTAAAGCGGCGGTGCATCCACAGATACTGCTCAGGCGCGCGCATAATCTCGAACTCAATCACCTTGTTGATAAAGGAGGCAGCTTCGCCTTCGTTTTCAGGATAGTCGGCCATTTCAGGAGAGATGTGCAGGCGGTAGCCTGATTTATCCGCTTTCCTGACCATGGTCACCGTTAACATCGCGGCGCCTGAAAGACGTGAAATCACAAAGGTACCGTTCGTCGTGGCGACATTTTTCACCGCAAAGAAGGGGGCAAAGCTGCTGCCTTTAGGACCGTAGTCCTGGTCCGGTGCAAACCAGACGGCTTCGCCTTTCTTCAGGGCACCGACCATGCCGCGCAGGTTGTTTCGGCTGATCATGGCTTTATTCGAACGCATGCGACCGCGCGTTTGTACCCACTCCATCAGCGCGCTGTTATGCGGACGATAGGTAGCCATCATCGGCTGGCAAAGGCCCATAACGCGGCCACCCAGCTCAAGGGACATAAAATGCACGCCGACAACCATCACGCCGCGGTTTTGCAGCTGGGCGCGCTTCAGGTTATCCAGACCTTCAACGTCAAACCATTTACGCACGCGCTCGTCTGACCAGAACCAGGCCATGCCGGTTTCGAGCAGCGCCATACCGATAGATTTAAAGTTTTCAGCAATCAGCTTTTCACGCTGCTGCGCGTTGTAATGCGGAAAGCAGAGTTCGAGATTTTTACGGGCAATGGATTCGCGACGCTTCAGGAAATGGCGCGATGCGCTACCCAGCTTCGAGCCCAGGAAACGAATCACGGGGTAGGGAAGTTGCACCAGCAGCCAAAGCACGCCAAGACCGAACCATGTAAACCAGTAGCGCGGGTGCAGAAACGCCCGCTGAAATTTGGATTGAGACAAAATAGTGGAACCTTTATAAAGCCTGTGAAGGTAGCGCAGACTTCGCGATACCACGTGCCATTAAGACCGTAGGACGAGGTCATGGTTGCAGGCTTTACCGTTCTTTACGACGTTGCCTGGCCATTGCTGACTTGGGTGGGCGGCATAATGTAGCACCGTTATACGATATGAGCTATCACTCCTTTTTGTTTAAAAAAGCGACAATTGCGGAGTGGGTTGATTTTGCTATTGTTAAATCTGCATTCCCGCGTGTCTCCTGAAGGAGCTGACCATGGAAACCTACCTGCAAACGGTAAAACAAGAGTGGGTAAAGCTGATTAATGAAACCGATCCCGAAGTGCACCGGCTTGCAGCCGAGCTTGCCGGAAATAATGCCACGGCGCTGATCGATGAATTCTATCGTATTGTTCTGGCCGATCCCTCCGTCGCTGAATTTCTGACTACCGAGCAGGTGGAAAGGCAGCTTCAGGAGGCGCTGCGTCGCTGGCTTACCGACGTACTTTCCTGCGAGGCCGGCCAGGTTGAAGAACAGATCCGGGCCCAGCAGCGCGCCGCGGACGTTCATGCCCGTATCGGCATTTCGGTTGATTTGGTCGAAATGGGGTTTCGCGTTCTGAAAAAGCTGCTGTTGCCCATCATCACCACCAGCCCTCATTCGTCTGAGGTAAAGCTCCATATTTATCATTACGCGATAAACAGCATCGACCTGGCTATGGAAGTGATGTCACGGGCGTACGTGTTTAGCGAAAACAATGCGGCGAAAGAGGACGAAAACTACCGAATCTTTTCCTTAATGGAGAATGCCGAAGAGGAGAAGGAGAGGCAGACCGCGGCGCTGCTGACATGGGAAATGGTGCTTCTGTATAAAATCACGCTTAATTCCAGCATCGGCAACAGCCTGCCGCTGGGCCAGTCTGAGTTTGGGCTGTGGTTTAGCCATAAGGGACGCCACTATTTCAGCGGGATCGCTGAGGCCGGCCATATTTCGCGTCTGATTCAGGAGTTTGACGAAACCTTCGAGCGCATCCGTCAATCGGAGCAGGGCCTGAACGATAACGTGCACCGGGATAAATTCCTGCACCAAATGCGAAACTCGCTCTCCCAAATCATTACGCTGCTGCGGGAGCTGTTTGACGAGGTCTCACGTCACGAGGTCGGAGTGGATGTATTGACCCGGCTGCTGAACCGCCGTTTCCTGCCAACCATATTCAAACGCGAAATTCTGCACGCCAGCCGGGCCGGAACCAGGCTTTCTACGCTGCTTATTGACGTTGATAAATTTAAGCAAATTAACGATACCTGGGGGCACAACACGGGAGATGAGATCCTGCGTAAGGTCGCCGGCGCGTTTTATGACAACGTGCGGACCTGCGATTACGTTTTTCGCTACGGCGGAGATGAGTTTCTGATTGTGCTAACGGAAATCTCAGAGGCAGACACGCTGCGAATTGCCGAGCGGATTCGCAAACGGGTGGAAAAAATCAAGGTTAACTCTCCGGCCGGCGATATTATCCCGCTCTCTCTTTCGATAGGGGCGGCGATGTTTAACGGGCATCCTGACTACGAGCGGTTGATTCAGGCAGCGGATGAAGCGCTGTACGGCGCGAAACGTCGTGGCCGCAATTGCGTGGAGCTGTGGAAGGAGGCATAAGGGAAATCGGAAGTGTCCCCTGCAGGAATCGAACCTGCAACTAGCCCTTAGGAGGGGCTCGTTATATCCATTTAACTAAGGGGACGAAGCGGCAAGAGTATAGCGTTATTTACACTTTTCGTTAAGCGCCTTGCCGCCTGACTGGTCAAAGAGTCACCGTTTAGCCCGATTTTTTAGTGGATTGCGCCTTTTTTTCCTGTGCTTTTAGCTCTGCCTTACGCTTGTTGGACATATCGTTACGGATTTGCGCATGGCTCAGCAGCGCGAAGATAAAGGTTCCGCCACAAATGTTGCCCGCAAGGGTGGGGATCGCAAACGGCCAGAAGAAATCGCTCCAGTGCAGGGTGCCGTTAAAGACCAGATAAAGGATCTCAACGGTTCCGACCACAATGTGCGTGGTATCGGCGAGGGCGATTAGCCAGGTCATCAGGATAATCACCACAATCTTCGCGCTGCCCGCTGACGGGAACATCCATACCATGGTGGCGATGATCCAGCCGGAAATGATGGCGTTAGAGAACATTTCCACCGGCGTGTTTTTCATAACGTCCATACCGATCTTCACGAAGGCGTCGCGGGTAGGTTCATCAAATATTGGCATATATTCGAAGGCCCAGGCGGCTACGCCTGTACCGATGAGGTTACCCAGCAGCACGACGCTCCACAGGCGCATCAGCAGGCCAAAATTCCCGAGGGTAGGATTTTGCATCACCGGCAATACGGCGGTGACGGTGTTCTCGGTGAAAAGCTGCTGCCGCGCCATAATGACGATAATAAAGCCGAACGTGTAGCCTAAGTTTTCCAGCAGAAACCCGCCCGGTACGCCTTCCAGCTGCACGTGAAATATCCCTTTGGCAAGCAGCGATGCGCCCATCGACAGGCCGGCGGCTATGGCCGACCACAGCAGGGCCATCGCGTCGCGCTCCATCTCTTTTTCGCCGTCCTGGCGAATATGCTCATGAATGGCCATGGCGCGCGACGGTAGGCGGTCCTCATCGACCTCTATCTCTTCTCCCCGGTCTTTCTCCTCGCTCTCAATCTCAGGTTCTTCATTATTCTCGCCAATTTTTTCTTCGTTAATGTCTTTCATAACTGCTCCTTCGGGGTTATCGCTCATTTAAGCGTAGCGGCTTTTAGCGCGCTGCCCGTGGGGAAGCTCTTAAATTGCTGAAAATGGCAATAAAGGTGAGACATCCCTTTCAAAGCCAATATAAAATTGCCGGCGAAACGAATTCTGAAAGCCAGGCTATGCTGAAATTAGCGTGATGACGAGAGCGGGTCGTCATTGTCCTCGTAGACATCGGTAAGCGTGCTGTTACAATCACTTGCACGTTTCGGCGGAGCGTAAGATGCTCCGTCTCGGATGGCATTCAACGATAGCCATACTGAACAGGGAGAAATTTATGAAACTTCGGCTGTCGGCGCTTGCGCTGGGCATCACAATGCTTGTGGGCTGCGCCAGCTCTGGCGAGCAAACGGGACGCTCCGATCCTCTCGAAGGATTTAACCGTTCAATGTACAGCTTTAACTACAATGTGCTGGATCCGTACCTGGTTCGACCGGTTGCCGTGGCGTGGCGTGACTACGTTCCGCAGCCAGCGCGTAACGGCCTGAGCAACTTCACCAGCAACCTGGAAGAGCCTGCGGTGATGGTGAACTACTTCCTCCAGGGCGACCCGTATCAGGGAATGGTGCATTTCACCCGATTCTTCCTGAACTCCCTGCTGGGGATGGGCGGCTTAATTGATGTCGCCGGCATGGCGAACCCGAAACTGCAGCGCGAGCAGCCGCACCGTTTCGGCAGTACGCTGGGGCATTATGGCGTGGGTTATGGTCCGTATGTGCATCTGCCATTCTACGGCAGCTTCACCGTGCGTGATGATGGCGGCGACATGGTGGATACGCTGTATCCGGTGCTGTCATGGCTCACCTGGCCGCTGTCGATTGGTAAATGGACGGTGGAAGGCATTGAAACACGTGCGCAGCTGCTGGACTCTGATGGTCTGCTGCGTCAGTCGTCAGATCCGTACATTATGGTGCGTGAGGCCTACTTCCAGAACCACGACTTTATTGCCAACGGCGGCAAGCTGAAGCCGGAAGATAATCCGAACGCGAAAGCCATCGAGAATGAATTAAAAGATATCGATTCGGAATAAATAAAAAAGGTGAGCGATGCTCACCTTTTTTGATGCCTGCGCGATTAGAACGCGTAGTTGAAGTTGGTACCGAACAGCCACGCTTTACCTTCAGAGGTAAACTCGTAAGGGCCTTCCTGGAACGTCACTTTCTGACCGTGCATATAAGAGACGCCAGCGTCGATGGAGGCATTCTCGTTAAACGCATAGGTTGCACCCGCACTAAGCCAGAAACGGTCCTGATCAGGAATGGAGATGGAGCGTTTATCCGCCGGAACCGGGCTGTCATCAAACGCGATACCGGTACGGAACGTCCAGTTGTCATCCATATAGTAGGTTGTACCCAGCGCCAGACGGTATGCGTCGTGGAAGCTTTCGTCCTTATAGAACAGCGTCTGACCGTTGGTGCCGGTGGCTTTCAGCTCCTGGAACTGACTCCAGCTGGTGTAAGCCAGGCTATAGTGGATCGCCCACTGTGGCGCGACGCGGTTATAGCCGGAGACTTCCCACATTTCTGGCAGATGCAGCGACAGTGAACCCGGTACGGTCTGGTTAGATGTACCCCATGGAATGGTGGTGCCCGCACCCGGAACCAGGCCGTTAACAGGGCTCAGGATGCCGCTTTTGTAATCGCCATCGAAATCAATCTTCACTTCTGAGCGATAGGTCAGACCCCAGCGGTTGTTCTTGTCCAGCTCGTACAGGATCCCGGCGTTCCAGCCGTAACCCCATTCATCGCCTTTCAGGCTGGCAATTTTATTGCTGTTTTTCGGCAGCGCGGCGGTTTGCTCGCCGGTGTAACGCTCAATTTTTGCATCAGCATAAACGGCATTAAAGCCCAGACCGAAGCTCCAGCTTTCGTTCAGACGATAAGCGCCGCTCAGGTTGAGGTTCAGGGTGGTCAGATCGGTTTTACCACCGTATTCCCCGGCCGGATAGTCGTTATTGAATTCCGTCGCCAGGCCATAGTTAGAGGTAACGGAAGCCCCCCAACCAAACTGCTCGTTAATAGGGGCAACAAAGTGCAGGTTAGGCACCCACGCCGTCGGCGCAATGTTATCCGCCTTCAGGTCTGCACCGGTGAAGCGAGATTTGCCGGAAATGTTGACATCAGGATCGATGTAAACCGCACCAGCAGAGAAGGTAGGGCGATCGAACATCATGATCAGCGCCGGGTTACGGCTCGCGTTGCCTGCGTCATCGGCAATCGCACCTTCCCCGGAATACGCACGGCCAAGGCCAGAGGAAGAAAATTCGTTTAACTGGAAGCCCGCTGACCAGGCGGACGTTGAGACGATTGCCACTGCAACTGCTAAAGCAGTTTGTTTGAACAGGGTTTTCTGGCTCATGACCATAACCTCATTGAGTTATTTTTATTCAATAATTGTTACATACCGTAACAGGAGCGCGAAGTGTAGGGTCTGAGGTATGACTTACAAATCAGACCAGTGGCGAGAGTATAGGTCTGACCAGCTGGGATGTTGCAAGTTTGTTTATTAATATTTTCAGAGATGTTTCTTGAAACGAGATCTGGTTGGCAAAATTGTGACCAGTGCGAATCATCTGAAAAGGTGAATTTTGTTTTAGATCATTTTTTAGTGTGATATTGCTCACTTATCCGATTTTGCGCCATTAACGGCTGGAGGGGGCACGCGAGGGGGCGTAAAATAGTCGCATCGTGTTTATCTCGCGCGCTGCGCGAATACAGAGGAAATTGAGCTATGAGTAAATGCAGTGCTGATGAAACCCCGGTTTGCTGCTGTATGGATGTTGGCACCATCATGGACAACACCGATTGCACCGCCTCTTACAGCCGTGTATTCACTAACCGCGCTGAAGCAGAAGAGACGCTGGCTGCGCTGAGCAAGCGCGCGCGCGACGTAGAATCCGATCCGTGCGAAATCAAATCCACCTTCACGGAAGTGGACGGCGGCGTGAAGCTGGATATCGACTTTGTCTTCGCCTGTGAAGCAGAAACGCTGATTTTCCAGTTAGGGCTGCGTTAATCTCCGCGGCCTGATGCCCTCACCCCCAGCCCTCTCCCACGGGAGAGGGTGCAAACACTAAAAACGGTAACCTATGGGTTACCGTTTTGCTTTTACCTCGGCGCATTTTCTTTTTCTTCTCTGTGCCTTAGCTCGCAATTTTTCGCTTCCCCGATTGGCTCAATGTAAAAAAATAGTTAAGACTATTATCAGGTCAGACCACTTTGTGCGTGCGCAAATTTTTTTTACAGGGGAGTGTTATGAGTCAGGCATTACCGCTTATCACCCGACACGGTGACCGCATTGCCATCGTCAGCGGGCTGCGTACGCCGTTTGCGCGTCAGGCAACCGCATTCCACGGAATACCGGCTGTCGATCTGGGAAAAATGGTGGTGGGGGAGATGCTGGCTCGCAGCGACATTCCGCCTGAAATCATAGAGCAACTGGTTTTTGGTCAGGTCGTGCAGATGCCGGAGGCGCCAAATATCGCGCGTGAAATCGTTCTGGGAACGGGCATGAACGTGCACACCGACGCCTACAGCGTCAGCCGTGCCTGTGCCACCAGTTTCCAGGCGGTGGCGAACGTGGCGGAAAGCCTGATGGCGGGCACCATTCGCGCCGGGATCGCCGGAGGCGCAGACTCCTCATCCGTGCTGCCCATCGGCGTCAGCAAAAAGCTGGCCCGCATTCTCGTTGATGCCAATAAAGCCCGCACCACCGGGCAGAAGCTGAAGCTTTTCTCGCGTTTGCGCCTGCGCGATCTGCTGCCTGTTCCACCCGCCGTCGCCGAATACTCCACCGGCCTGCGCATGGGCGACACCGCCGAGCAGATGGCGAAAACCTACGGCATCACGCGTGAGCAGCAGGATGCGCTGGCGCACCGTTCCCATCAGCTTGCCGCAAAGGCCTGGTCGGAAGGCAAACTCACCGGCGAAGTGATGACCGCCTATGTCCCGCCCTATCGTGAGCCGCTTTCGGAAGATAACAATATTCGCGGCACCTCGACGCTGGCGGACTATGCGAAGCTGCGCCCGGCCTTTGACCGTAAACACGGAACGGTAACCGCGGCTAACAGTACGCCGCTGACGGACGGTGCTGCCGCCGTGATCCTGATGACGGAGTCCCGGGCCAAAGAGGTGGGCATAACGCCGCTGGGCTATTTGCGCAGCTATGCCTTCACCGCTATCGATGTCTGGCAGGACATGCTGTTAGGGCCCGCCTGGTCCACGCCGCTGGCGCTGGAGCGCGCGGGGCTGACGCTCTCCGATCTCACGTTAATTGATATGCACGAAGCCTTTGCCGCGCAAACGCTGGCAAACGTTCAGCTTATGGCGAGCGAGCGCTTTGCCCGCGACGTGCTGGGCCGCGCGCATGCCACAGGCGAAGTGGATCAGAGCAAATTCAACGTGCTGGGTGGCTCCATCGCTTACGGCCATCCGTTTGCGGCGACGGGGGCGAGAATGATAACCCAGACGTTACATGAGCTACGCCGCCGGGGCGGCGGCTTTGGTCTCGTCACCGCCTGTGCGGCGGGCGGCCTGGGCGCAGCAATGGTTCTGGAGGCTGAATAATGGAAACGACATCTGCATTTAACCTGACCGTTCGCCTCGATAACGTGGCCGTTATCACCATTGACGTGCCCGACGAAAAGATGAATACCCTGAAGGCCGAGTTTGGCGTTCAGGTGCGCGACATGCTCAGACAAATTCGTGAAAACAAGGCGATTCGCGGGCTGGTGTTTATTTCGGCAAAGCCGGATAACTTCATTGCCGGGGCCGATATCAACATGATTGCCCGCGCCAGAAGCGCGCAGGAAGCAGAGGATCTGGCGCGCCAGGGCCAGCAGGTAATGGCGGAAATCCATGCGCTGTCGATACCCGTAGTCGCCGCAATTCACGGCGCCTGCCTGGGCGGCGGGCTTGAACTGGCGCTGGCCTGCCACAGCCGCATCTGTACCGACGATGCGAAAACCGTGCTGGGCCTGCCGGAGGTGCAGCTTGGACTCCTGCCCGGTTCCGGTGGAACGCAGCGCCTGCCGCGTCTGGTGGGCGTCAGCACGGCGCTGGAGATGATCTTAACCGGAAAACAGCTGCGCGCCCGTCAGGCGTTAAAGGCGGGGCTGGTTGACGAGGTCGTTCCGCACGCCATCCTGCTCGATGCCGCCGTCGAGCGGGCGCTTAAAGGCCGTCAGGCAAAACGTCCGCTGCCGGTGCGCGAGCGCGTCCTTGCCGGCCCGCTGGGGCGCACGCTGTTGTTTAATATGGTGGGTAAAAAAACCGGGCAAAAAACCAAAGGTAACTACCCGGCCACGAAGCGCATTCTGGACGTGATTGAAACCGGGCTGTCGCAGGGCAGCAGCAGCGGCTATGCCGCCGAAGCGAAAGCCTTTGGCGAGCTGGCGATGACGCCGCAGTCGCAGGCGCTGCGAAGCATTTTCTTCGCCAGTACTGACGTGAAAAAAGATCCGGGCAGCGACGCTGAGCCTGCTCCGCTGCGCGCCGTTGGCGTACTGGGCGGTGGGCTGATGGGCGGCGGCATCGCGTTTGTCACCGCCAGCAAAGGCAAATTGCCCGTACGTATCAAAGACATCAACCCTAAGGGCATCAACCACGCGCTGCAGTACAGCTGGCAGAACCTCGATCGAAAGGTTAAACGCCGACATATCAAAGCCAGCGAGCGCGATAAAACGCTCGCGACGATCTCCGGCACCACGGACTACAGCGGGTTTACGCATCGCGACGTTGTGATTGAAGCCGTTTTCGAAGATCTGGCGCTTAAGCAGCAGATGGTGGCGGAGGTTGAGGAGCACTGCGCGCCGCACACCATTTTCGCTTCAAATACCTCCTCGCTGCCGATTGGCGATATCGCAGCGAAAGCCGCGCGTCCGGAGCAGGTGATAGGGCTGCACTATTTTAGTCCGGTCGAAAAAATGCCGCTGGTAGAGGTTATCCCTCACGCCACAACCCGTCCGCAAACTATTGCCACTGTGGTGAAGCTGGCGAAAAAACAGGGGAAAACCCCCATCGTGGTAGCGGACAAAGCCGGTTTCTACGTCAACCGCATACTGGCGCCGTACATCAACGAAGCGATGCGGCTCCTGACGGAAGGCGAGAAAATTGAGCACGTTGATGAGGCCTTAGTAAAGTTTGGTTTCCCCGTAGGCCCTGTCCAGCTTTTGGATGAGGTAGGCATTGATACCGGCACTAAAATTATCCCCGTGCTGGAAGCCGCTTACGGCGATCGTTTTTCGCCGCCTGCAAACGTTGTTTCTGCAATTTTGAAGGACGATCGCAAAGGCAGAAAAAATGAACGCGGTTTCTATCTTTACGGCGCGAAAGGGCGTAAAAGCAAGAAACAGGTCGACCCTTCGGTTTATGGGCTTATACCTGCCGCGGGGCAGGGAAAACTGTCGGCGGTTCAGTGTGCTGAACGCTGCGTGATGATGATGCTCAATGAAGCGGCACGCTGCTTTGGTGAGAAGGTTATTAAAGGCGCGCGCGATGGCGACATCGGTGCCGTCTTTGGCATTGGTTTCCCGCCGTTTCTTGGCGGCCCGTTCCGGTATATGGATACCCTCGGGGCGGGTGAAGTGGTTGCGATCCTGCAACGTCTGGCCTCGCAGTATGGTCCGCGGTTTACACCTTGTGACGAATTATTGCAGATGGCGGAACGGGGCCAGACCTTCTGGCCCGCAAGGGAAACTGATTTCGTAAACTGAAGTCAAAGAAGGGTAAATCCTCCGGTGAGGGGGCCTGTTCTGGCGAAATTGTAAACAGAGATTGACTATACTTACGCCATTGAGGTAAAAAACAGCGTTTCATTCACCGAATGGATCAGGCACAATGCCCGGCCATCGGGTTTTCTACCTCAGAGCATTTATCGCGGGTAGTTAACGCCGGTGATTCTGGTTAACAAAAGCGGTGCAATATGCAAGTTTTTATCATGCGTCACGGCGACGCGGCACTCGATGCCGCCAGTGACTCAGTACGTCCTTTAACCGTCTGTGGCTGCGACGAATCCCGTCAGATGGCGACATGGCTTAAAGGTCAAAAAGTGGACATTGAACGCGTTCTGGTGAGTCCGTACCTGCGGGCAGAACAGACGCTGGATGTGGTGGGGGAGTGTATGAACCTGCCGTCCAGCGTGGATGTTCTCCCTGAACTCACGCCGTGTGGCGATGTTGGCCTTGTCAGCGCTTACCTTCAGGCGTTATGCAACGAAGGCGTCGCATCCGCACTGGTCATTTCCCACCTGCCGCTGGTCGGCTATCTGGTATCTGAGCTGTGCCCGGGCGAAACGCCACCGATGTTCACGACGTCCGCCATTGCCAACGTCACCCTCGACGACACCGGCAAAGGGGTCTTCAACTGGCAAATGAGTCCGTGCAATCTGAAGATGGCAAAAGCAATCTGACGTGACGTGCGATATGGCGGGGTGCAGCGTGCCTCCCGCCATCCTGTCAGGGTAATTCTGGCGGCTGCCACTCCTCAACTTCAATCAATACCAGCAATGCGGCATCTCCGCCGTACTCTTTTGGTGCCTGATGAAAAGCCATTACGTGCGGATGCTGAGCCAGCCACAGCGGCGTCTGTTGTTTGAGGATATGCTTACCGTGACCGTGCATCACGCAGGCACAAAAAACATGTTCGCGACGACACGCTGCTATCAACGCCCCCAGCTCCTGTTTCGCCTGCATCTGGGTCAAACCATGCAAATCGAGAAACAGCTCCGGCGAATAATCTCCCCGACGTAATTTTTTCAGCTCAAAATGGCTGACGTCTTCGCGCACGTATTTCACCGCACCCTGGGTATTCAGCAGCGGCTGAAATTCATCTGAAAAATAGTGACTATTATCGGCCTGCTCCTGGAGCAGCCGTTTGACCGGTACTTCGCTGATTTTTTTACGCTGCGGGCGATGAACAATGGTGTCCTGTCTGATCTGGCGCGTCCCGGTCATAAGCTGTCGGAAGAGAGCCTGATCCTCCTCGCTGAGCGATGTTTTCTTTTTCATTCGTCATTCTCATCTCGTATTTCCGATAGTGTACCCGACTAAATGCATTTTTTAACCTCAAGCGGCACGCGTCATTGCTGATTTATCGCCGTCTTCATGGCAAACTAGCCGCCGAAAATTATGCGAGCATGCCCTGGAGGAAAGAGTGGATAAAATTTTTGTCGATGAAGCAGTAAACGAGCTGCATACCATACAGGACATGTTGCGCTGGTCGGTTAGCCGCTTCAGCGCCGCCAATATCTGGTACGGTCACGGTACCGACAACCCGTGGGATGAGGCCGTTCAGCTGGTGCTGCCGTCGCTCTACCTGCCGCTGGATATTCCGGAAGACATGCGCACCGCGCGTCTGACCTCCAGCGAAAAACACCGCATCGTAGAGCGCGTGATCCGCCGCGTGAACGAGCGCATTCCGGTGGCTTACCTGACCAACAAAGCCTGGTTCTGCGGCCACGAGTTCTACGTGGACGAACGCGTGCTGGTGCCGCGCTCGCCGATTGGCGAGCTGATTAACAACCACTTTGACGGCCTGATCGATCGTCAGCCGCAGCACATTCTCGATATGTGCACCGGCAGCGGCTGCATCGCGATTGCCTGCGCGTACGCCTTCCCTGAAGCGGAAGTGGACGCCGTGGATATCTCCACCGACGCGCTGGCCGTCACCGAACACAATATTGAAGAGCACGGGCTGATCCACCACGTTACGCCAATCCGCTCTGACCTGTTCCGCGACCTGCCAACGCTACAATACGATCTGATCGTTACCAATCCGCCGTACGTGGATGCGGAAGACATGTCCGATCTGCCGAACGAGTATCGCCACGAGCCGGAGCTGGGCCTGGCGTCAGGCACTGACGGCCTGAAGCTGACCCGCCGCATTCTGGCCTGCGCGCCGGATTACCTGACCGACCACGGCGTTCTGATTTGTGAAGTAGGCAACAGCATGGTACATCTGATAGAGCAGTACCCGGATGTGCCGTTCACCTGGCTTGAGTTCGACAACGGCGGTGACGGCGTCTTTATGCTGACCAAAGCGCAGCTCCTCGACGCTCGCGAATACTTCAGCATTTACAAAGACTAATCCAGCGGGCTTCGGCCCGTTTCACAACGCTCAAACACAAACAACAACATCGGAGCCGTGATGGCAGGAAACAGTATTGGACAGGTATTCCGCGTGACCACCTTTGGGGAGTCGCACGGGCTGGCACTGGGTTGTATCGTTGATGGCGTCCCGCCAGGCATCGAACTGACCGAAGCCGATCTACAGCACGACCTCGATCGTCGTCGTCCGGGCACCTCTCGCTACACCACGCAGCGTCGCGAGCCGGACCAGGTTAAAATTCTCTCCGGCGTTTTCGAAGGCCGCACCACCGGCACCAGCATTGGCCTGCTGATTGAAAATACCGATCAGCGCTCTCAGGACTACGGCGCGATCAAAGACGTCTTCCGTCCGGGCCACGCCGACTACACCTACGAGCAAAAATACGGATTCCGCGACTATCGCGGCGGCGGCCGCTCATCGGCGCGTGAAACCGCGATGCGCGTGGCGGCAGGGGCGATTGCCAAAAAATACCTTCAGCAGAAGTTTGGCATCGCGATCCGCGGCTGTCTGACCCAGATGGGCGACATTCCGCTGGCGATCAAGGACTGGGATCAGGTCGAGCTTAACCCGTTCTTCTGCGCCGATGCCGACAAGCTGGACGCGCTGGACGAACTGATGCGCGGCCTGAAAAAAGAGGGCGACTCAATTGGCGCGAAGGTTACCGTGGTAGCTGACGGCGTGCCGGCAGGCTGGGGCGAACCGGTATTCGACCGCCTCGATGCCGATATCGCCCACGCGCTGATGAGCATCAACGCGGTGAAGGGCGTGGAAATCGGCGACGGATTTGACGTGGTTCAGCTTCGCGGCAGCCAGAACCGGGACGAAATCACCAGAGACGGTTTCCAGAGTAACCATGCGGGCGGTATTCTCGGCGGGATCAGCAGCGGGCAGCAGATAGTTGCCAACATTGCGCTGAAGCCAACCTCCAGCATTACGGTGCCAGGGCACACGATTAACCGCGCTGGCGACGAAGTTGAGATGATCACTAAAGGGCGTCACGATCCGTGCGTGGGGATCCGCGCAGTGCCGATCGCAGAGGCGATGCTGGCGATCGTGCTGATGGATCACTTCCTGCGCCAGCGCGCGCAGAATGCGGATGTGACGACCACCATTCCACGCTGGTAACTATGAAAAAAACCGCAATCGCGCTGCTGGCACTGCTTGCCAGTGGCGCCAGCCTGGCCGCCACGCCGTGGCAAAAAATCACCCATCCGGTGGCGGGAAGCGCGCAGTCCATCGGCGCCTTCTCTAACGGCTGTATCGTGGGCGCGCAGGCGCTGCCGCTCCAGTCGGATACGTATCAGGTGATGCGTACCGATCAGCGCCGTTATTTCGGCCATCCCGATCTGGTGCTGTTTATTCAGCGTCTGGGGAACCAGGTGCATAACCTGGGGCTGGGTACGATGCTGATTGGCGATATGGGGATGCCCGCAGGGGGTCGCTTTAACGGCGGACACGCCAGCCACCAGACCGGACTGGATGTGGATATCTTCCTGCAGCTGCCGAAAGCGCGCTGGAGCTCAGCGCAGCTGCTGAAGCCGCAGGCGCTGGATCTGGTGTCGGCCGACGGGAAACGGGTCGTTGCTTCGCGCTGGTCGCCGGAGATCTCCAGCATGATCAAGCTGGCGGCGGAAGATAACGACGTCACGCGGATCTTCGTTAATCCGGCTATCAAGCAGCAGCTCTGTCTGGATGCGGGAACCGATCGCGACTGGCTGCGTAAAGTACGACCGTGGTTCCAGCACCGGGCACATATGCACGTTCGTCTGCGCTGCCCGGCGAACAGCCTTGAATGTGAAGATCAGCCGCTGCCGCCGCCTGGCGATGGCTGTGGCTACGAACTGCAAAGCTGGTTTGAGCCGGCCAAGCCTGGAACCTCTAAGCCTGAGAAGAAGACACCGCCTCCGTTGCCGCCTTCCTGCCAGGCGCTACTGGATGAGCACGTACTTTAATGGATACTTTCGTCGATCTGTTTATGGTGTCGCCGCTGCTGCTGGCGGTACTGTTTTTTGTTGCGATGCTGGCCGGATTCATTGATGCCCTGGCGGGCGGCGGCGGGTTGCTCACCGTTCCGGCGCTGCTGGCGGCAGGCATGAGTCCAGCTCAGGCGCTCGCCACCAACAAACTCCAGGCGTGCGGCGGCTCGCTCTCCTCCTCGCTCTATTTTGTTCGCCGCAAGGTGGTGAATCTCGCCGATCAGAAGCTCAATATCCTGATGACCTTTATCGGCTCGACGGCGGGCGCGCTGCTGGTTCAGCACGTGCAGTCCGACATTCTGCGCCAGATCCTGCCGATTCTGGTTATCTGTATCGGCCTTTACTTCTTACTGATGCCAAAGCTTGGTGAAGAAGACCGTGCGCGGAGGCTGCACGGCCTGCCGTTTGCGCTGATTGCCGGTGGCTGCGTCGGTTTTTACGATGGTTTCTTTGGGCCGGGTGCCGGCTCGTTTTACGCGCTGGCGTTCGTGACGCTGGCCGGGTTTAACCTCGCTAAATCCACCGCCCATGCCAAGGTCCTTAATGCGACCTCCAACGTTGGCGGCCTGCTGCTGTTCATCATTGGCGGCAAAGTTATCTGGGCAACCGGCTTTGTAATGATGGCAGGACAGTTTCTGGGCGCGCGCGTCGGCTCGCGTCTGGTTTTAAGCAAAGGGCAAAAGCTGATCCGCCCGATGATTGTTGTCGTCTCGGCGGTGATGAGCGCCAAACTTCTTTATGACAGCCATGGACAGGAGATCCTCACCTGGTTGGGGATGCACTAATGAACAGTACGCATAAATACGAGCAGCTGATTGAGATCTTTAACGGCTGTTTTGCTGATGATTTTAATACCCGTCTGATTAAAGGCGACGACGAACCGATCTATCTTCCAGCAGATGCCGAGGTTCCTTACAACCGCATCGTGTTCGCGCACGGCTTTTACGCCAGCGGTTTGCACGAGATTTCACACTGGTGCATCGCGGGAAAAGCGCGTCGCGAGCTGGTGGACTTCGGTTACTGGTATTGCCCGGACGGGCGCGATGCCGCTACCCAGGGCCGGTTTGAAGATGTGGAAGTGAAGCCGCAGGCGCTGGAATGGCTGTTCTGCGTGGCGGCGGGTTTCCCGTTCAACGTGAGCTGTGACAACCTTGAGGGCGACTTCGAGCCCGATCGCATCGTTTTCCAGCGCCGCGTACACGCGCAGGTGATGGAATATCTTGAGAAAGGCATCCCGGAACGTCCGGCACGCCTGATCGAGGCTTTACAGAATTATTACCACACGCCGGAAATAACGGCGGAATGCTTCCCGTGGCCGGAAGATCTTTAACAGAGGAAAGAAGATGATCGCAGAATTTGAATCACGCATTCTGGCGTTAATTGATGACATGGTGGAACACGCCAGTGATGATGAGCTGTTCGCCAGCGGTTATCTGCGTGGACACCTGACGCTGGCGGTTGCCGCGCTGGAGGCAGGGGACGATCACTCTGCCGCGGCGGTGCATGATGAAGTGACCCGCAGCCTGGAAAAAGCCATTCTGGCCGGAGAACTCTCCCCGCGCGACCAGTCGCTGGTGCTGGGTATGTGGGACAGTTTGTTCCAGCAGGCGAACGCGAAGTAAGTGTTTCACCACCCTCTCCCTCAGGGCTGAGGGATCCCCACAAGTTAATGCGAGCACTGAGCAATCCCCTCGCCCCTCCGGGGAGAGGGCCAGGGTGAGGGGGAACATACGGCTCTGGTGGTCATTCCGTTCACGTTATGTTCCTTGCTACTCTGTAACGACATGACCGGTGAACGTGCCAGGGTGGCTCACTCGCCACCACCCTGGCGACCCGGGCTCCCGGCGGTAAATCGCCGCTTCGCGGTGCCTTCGGCTTATTCCTTCCGGCTTATCGGGGACGGGCGGATGTAACGTCCCTGTAAAGCCGCCCTCTCGGCGCATCCCTGCGCCTCGCCCCGGCCTGCAGGAAACGCCTCAGCGATTTACAGCCGGACCAGGGCGTCGCTGTAATTCATTTATTTTCCTGAAACAACATTCGTCGCTTTCGGTAAAAAAATTACTGGGGATCCCTCAGCCCTGTGGGAGAGGGCACAAGACCTGATCCTACTTAACCAACTTCCCCTTCAGTAATTTCCTTACCCATAACCGGTTGGGGTTCAGCCCCGCAAGCGTCACGCTGTCCAGCGGAAGGGGCTCGTCGCTCATTTGTGCGGCTAACACTTCAGCCAGCAGCGGCGCGGTGCACAACCCGCGCGAGCCTAACCCACCCAGCATGTATAGCTCCGGATAAACCGGCGCACTCACCGCGCTTTCCCGGCTTTCAGCGAGGTTGTGATATACCTCAAGCGTGGCCTCGTAGTCCGGCACGCTTCCCGCCATCGGCAGGTGATCGCGAGTGGCGCAACGCACGCCGCAGCGGGCTTCACCTTTGCTCACGTCAACCTCTTTTGCCCATTCGGCATCAGGGAAACAGTCAATCAGGCGCTGGCGATTCTGCTGCTGATCCGCGTCGCTGTATTGCATAACCGCTTCACCGCGATGGTAGCTGGCGCCGATGCAGTGATGGCCGTTTGACGGGTTTTGTGGCGTCAGATAGCCGTCGTAGCACAGTACCTGGCGCAGTTCGTTCAGCGCGGGCGTGGAAGGGATATGGCTCACCTGGCCGCCGACGGGGTAGACAGGCAGCTTTTCCGTCTGAACAAACTGGCTGATGCAGTACCCGTTTGCCAGCACAACGCTGGCATGCTCTGCCTCTTTTCCATCAGCAAAATGCAGAACCCAGCGTTCTGCACGACTGAGCGATTCAACCTTGTGGGCATAGCGCACCGTCAGCCCGCGCGACTGGCCGAGGGCAATCGCCGCAGAAGTCAGCCCGGCCGGGCACAGCCAGCCGCCGAGCGGGTACTGAATGCCGCCGCAGCCGGCGTCGACCCCAGCGGTTTCTAAAACCTGCTGCGCAGTCACCGCCTGGGCGATAGCCTCCGGTAAACCCAGCGACAGCATTTGCGTGATTTTTTGCTGGCTCTTCTCATCCCAGCCGAGCTGCGTCACGCCGCACCAGTCGTGGTCGAACGCGACCGGCAGGCTATCATAAAGACGACGGGCAAAAGTGAACGCTGCCGGGAAAAACTGGAACAGCGCGGGATCGTGGGCGCTCAGCAGCGGGTAGAGCGCTCCCTGACGGTTGCCCGAGGCGCCGTTTGCCGGCGCCTCGTCAGCGCAGTAGAGCGTCACCTGCCAGCCACGGTTCAGCAGCGCCAGCGAGAGCAGGGCGCTGGCAATGCCGCCGCCCACGATTGCGACCTCACGCGAGGTGCTGGCGCGACGCGCGAACCAGGGGGTTTTGGCGGGGAGCGCCAGTTCCTGTTCCATCACTCCAACCAGCATGTCGCGTTTGCGGCCAAAGCCTTTGGTTTTGCGCATGGTAAAACCCGCCTCCTGTAACCCACGGCGGACAAAGCCCGCCGAGGTGAAGGTGGCAAGCGTCGCGCCGGGACGGGCCAGCCGCGCCATGGCGCTGAACAGATGCTGGCTCCACATGTCCGGGTTTTTAGCGGGCGCGAAGCCGTCCAGGAACCAGGCATCAACCTTCTGATTCATCGCGTCATCGAGCTTATCGGTCAGGTCGTTAATGTCGCCCAGCCACAGGTCGAGCGTGACGCGCCCGTCGTCCAGAATCAGACGATGACAGCCGCCGATAGCCGGTGGCCACTGAGCCTGAAGCTGCTCCGCCCAGCGGGCAAGCTCCGGCCAGCGCTGATGGGCAAGCCGCAGATCGTGCGCGGTGAGCGGAAATTTTTCGAAACTGATGAAATGTAATCTTTGTAGCGTAGCCTCGGGGTGTGCAGCGCGAAACTGGTCGAACGCCTGCCAGAGGGTCAGAAAATTCAGCCCGGTTCCGAAACCGCTCTCCGCCACGACAAACAGACTGCGCGGATGCTCGGGAAAACGGGTGCTGAGATGATTTCCGTCGAGGAAAACATAGCGCGTCTCTTCCAGTCCGTTATCATTAGAAAAGTAGACGTCATCAAAATCTCGGGAAACAGGTGTACCCTCAGCGTTGAATTCGAGGTTGGCAGGTTGTATGGCGTTTTGTTTCACGTAAGTTACTCGTCCGACAGGCAGTGGCACGATCTTAGCGATGTGGGCCCATCGGTGCAAATTTCCACAGAAAATCGCTGATCGGACTTGTTCGGCGTACAAGTGTACGCTATTGTGCGACTCGAAACTTTTTATAGTGCGACTTACAGAGGTATTGAATGAAACGTGCAGTGATTACTGGCCTGGGCATCGTTTCCAGCATCGGTAATAACCAGCAGGAAGTCCTGGCATCTCTGCGTGAAGGACGCTCCGGGATCACTTTCTCTGAAGAGTTTAAAGATTCTGGAATGCGTAGCCACGTATGGGGTAACGTTAAACTGGACACCACCGGTTTAATTGACCGTAAAGTGGTTCGTTTCATGAACGATGCCTCTATCTACGCCTATCTTTCCATGCAGGAAGCGATCAAGGATTCTGGTCTGAGCGAAGACGCCTACCAGAACAACCCACGCGTTGGCCTCATTGCAGGCTCCGGCGGTTCCTCTAAAGCACAGGTATTCGGTGCTGACGCCATGCGTAGCCCGCGCGGCCTGAAAGCGGTAGGTCCCTACGTTGTGACCAAAGCGATGGGTTCTGCGGTTTCCGCGTGCCTGGCAACGCCGTTCAAAATCCACGGTGTGAACTACTCCATCAGCTCTGCATGCGCGACCTCCGCGCACTGCATCGGTAATGCGGTAGAGCAGATCCAGCTGGGCAAGCAGGACATCGTATTTGCTGGCGGCGGCGAAGAGCTGGGCTGGGAAATGGCCTGCGAATTCGACGCGATGGGCGCACTGTCCACCAAATATAACGAAACCCCGGCTAAGGCTTCCCGTACCTATGATGCGCACCGCGACGGTTTTGTTATCGCAGGCGGTGGCGGTATGGTTGTGGTTGAAGAGCTGGAACACGCGCTGGCACGCGGTGCTCATATCTACGCTGAGATCGTTGGCTACGGCGCAACGTCTGACGGTGCCGACATGGTTGCCCCGTCCGGCGAAGGCGCGGTGCGCTGCATGAAGATGGCGATGCACGGCGTTGATACCCCAATCGACTACCTGAACTCCCACGGGACTTCTACTCCGGTAGGCGACGTGAAAGAGCTGGGCGCGATCCGCGAAGTGTTCGGCGACAACAGCCCGGCTATCTCTGCAACCAAAGCCATGACCGGTCACTCTCTGGGTGCGGCAGGCGTGCAGGAAGCAATCTACTCTCTGCTGATGCTGGAAAACGGCTTTATCGCCCCAAGCATCAACATCGAAGAGATGGACGAACAGGCGGCTGGCCTGAACATCGTGACCGAAACCACCGAACGTGAGCTGACGACCGTTATGTCCAACAGCTTCGGTTTTGGCGGTACCAACGCCACGCTGGTGATGCGCAAGCTGAAAGCGTAAGCGTTTGAAGGTATAGTAGAAGGGAGCCGCGCGGCTCCCTTTTTTATGCCTGAACACGGAGTTATGCATGAAGGCCGTTATCCCTGAGAAGCGTACCCCTTCCGGGAACCTTTCCCTTTTCCGCATCGCCTTTGCGGTATTTCTGACCTACATGACCGTTGGCCTGCCGCTGCCTGTTATCCCACTTTTCGTACATCACGAGCTGGGCTACGGCAACACCATGGTCGGCATTGCGGTGGGCATTCAGTTTTTAGCCACGGTATTAACCCGGGGCTACGCCGGACGACTGGCGGACCAGCACGGCGCAAAACGCTCGGCGTTGCAGGGCATGCTGGCCTGCGGACTGGCCGGGGGAGCGTGGCTGCTGGCGGCACTCCTGCCGGTAGACGCCGCGTATAAGTTCGCCCTGCTGGTGGCGGGACGCCTGATCCTCGGCTTCGGCGAAAGCCAGCTGCTGACCGGTACCCTGACCTGGGGAATGGGGCTGGTTGGCCCTGCGCAGTCGGGCAAGGTGATGTCGTGGAACGGGATGGCGATTTACGGCGCACTGGCGGCAGGCGCGCCGTTGGGGCTGCTGATCCACAGCCAGTTTGGTTTTGCGGCGCTGGCAGCAACCACTATGGTATTGCCGCTGCTGGCGTGGGCATTTAACGGTTCGGTGCGCAAGGTGCCAGCCCATAAAGGCGAGCGTCCTTCGCTGTGGAGCGTGGTGGGGCAAATCTGGCAGCCGGGTCTGGGGCTGGCGCTTCAGGGAGTGGGCTTTGCGGTTATCGGTACCTTCGTCTCCCTCTATTTCATGAGCCGCGGCTGGGCGATGGCGGGCTTTACGCTGACGGCTTTTGGTGGCGCGTTTGTGCTGATGCGCGTGCTGTTTGGCTGGATGCCGGATCGCTTTGGCGGTGTGAAGGTCGCCGTGGCGTCTTTGGCGATCGAGGCCATTGGCCTGCTGCTGCTCTGGCAGGCGCCCGGCGCGTTCGTTGCGTTACTGGGGGCGGCGTTAACCGGCTGCGGCTGTTCGCTGATCTTCCCGGCGCTGGGCGTCGAAGTGGTGAAGCGCGTCGCGCCGCAGGTTCGCGGCACTGCGCTGGGGGGCTACGCGGCGTTTCAGGACATCTCTTATGGGATCGCCGGACCGCTGGCGGGGCTGCTTGCAACCTCGTTTGGCTACCCTTCCGTATTTCTCGCCGGTGCGGTGTCCGCGGTGGTGGGGATTGTGGTGACGCTGGTGGCGTTTCGAAAGGGCTAACGTGTTGCCGGGTGGCGGCTACGCCTTGCCCGGCTAAGCGTCAGGCAACCAGCCAGAAAATCGCCAGCGCAATCATCAACGCGACAAACATTAGTCCCGGTCGGGCTGAAAGCGTTTTAAACGTGTCGACCACCGGCGCAAACAGCGGGCTGTAGACAGGCTGAATATCCCGCACCTCCGGCACGCCACCTTCACGCTCGGCGCGGCGGATAAAGATCTGATTCAGTAAATCCTGCACCTGCGCGGTTGTCAGCACCGTTTGCGGGGTGGCCTGCCAGGCCTGCTGAGCGTAGTCCCGAACCGCTGCAAACTCCTGCGGCTCAAGAGGCTGCTTAAGCGACGCCTGCACCGTATGCAGCGTCGGGGCGCTCTGGGCGCTGAGCGTCTGCCGCGCCTGGAGCCAGGTGACCAGATGGGTAAACTGTTTTGCCGGGATCGTCTCGCCCGCTTTCACGCCGGAAAGTTCCAGCATCGACTGCCAGATAAGCTTTGTCGGCTCGCCGGTGGCCGCAGCCAGCTTAGTGACCATCTGCTTGAGCGTGTTATGTTCCGCAGGCTGCATTGGCCGTTCTGTAGGCTGGCGCTGTTGCGGCTGCGGGATAGAGAGCTGATTACTTTGCAGCAGGGTCAGCACAGTTTTAAGCTGTTCCGGCGAAAGCTGGCTCAGCGCGGTATGGCCGTACTGTTGACGGATAAAATCACTCACCGCCTGGCGATTGTTCCCCTGGCCCAACAGCTCGGTCAGCTGCGAGACAGTCTGGCGGGTCGTATGCTGCTGCTGCGCGCTGGTGAGACGCTGATTCAGGTTTTGCTCAGCGGCAGGGAAATGGCGCGACTGTAGCGGCGCATCGTTTCTGACGCCCAAATCGTGCTTAACGCCTGCCCATACCTCAGCGTTTTGCTGCGAGGTCAACGCGATAAGGCGCGTGATCAGACGCTCCAGTACGGTGCGCTGTTGCGTGGAGAGCGGCTGGTCGCCTGGCGTGTTGGGCGTTACGGGGCCTTCACCCGGAGGGCGCGGAGGCGTACCTGAAATGGGCTGCATCGTCAAAAATCCTTAAAGTCAAACTCTGCGTAACCGGGCAGAAATATATGCCCGGCGGCGAGATTATGGCACACTTGGCAGGTTTACTTCCTCTCAAACAGGTACTCAGACGTGAAAATCCTCGTTGATGAAAATATGCCTTACGCCCGCGAGCTGTTCAGCCGCCTGGGTGAGGTTAAGGCTGTCCCTGGTCGCCCGATTCCGGTAAGCGAACTGGACGATGCAGACGCCCTGATGGTGCGCTCGGTGACCAAAGTAAATGAGGCACTGCTCTGCGGCAAAGGGATTAAATTTGTCGGGACGGCAACGGCCGGGACCGATCATGTGGATGACCAGTGGCTTAAGCAGGCGGGGATCGGTTTTTCAGCGGCGCCAGGCTGTAACGCGATCGCCGTCGTGGAATACGTCTTTTCCTCATTGCTGATGCTGGCCGAGCGCGACGGGTTTGCGCTGAAGGACCGCACCGTAGGCATCGTGGGCGTGGGCAACGTGGGCGGACGCCTGCAAAAGCGCCTGGAAGCGTGGGGCATTCGCACGGTATTGTGCGATCCGCCGCGCAAGGATAACGGCGATGAAGGTGATTTCCGTACGCTGGATGAGCTGGTTGACGAGTGCGACGTTATTACCTTCCACACGCCGCTCTTTAAAGAGGGGCCTTACAGGTCTCTGCATCTGGCCGACGAAACGCTGCTCCGTCGCCTGAAGGCTGGCACAATTCTGATAAATGCCTGCCGTGGGCCGGTGGTGGATAACGCGGCGCTGCTGAAATGCCTTGACGAAGGTCAGGATCTTAGCGTCGTGCTGGACGTCTGGGAGCCCGAGCCGGATCTCAACGTCGCGCTGCTGGATAAGGTGGACGTGGGCACCGCGCATATTGCGGGTTACACCCTCGAAGGCAAAGCGCGCGGCACGACTCAGGTATTTGAGGCCTACAGTGCCTTTATCGGCCATCCGCAGCAGGTGGCGCTGGACACGTTACTTCCCGCGCCCGAGTTCGGCCGGCTCACCCTTCATGGGCCGCTGGATGAGGCAACGCTGAAAAGGCTCGTGCATTTGGTGTATGATGTGCGCCGCGATGACGCGCTGCTGCGTAAAGTGGCGGGTATTCCGGGTGAGTTTGACAAGCTGCGCAAGAATTATCTCGAGCGCCGCGAGTGGTCTTCCCTGTATGTGATGTGCGACGACGCCTCAGCGGCGACGCTGCTGCACAAGCTGGGATTTAACGCCGTTCACCATCCGGCACGTTAATGTCTTTCTGCTCCCTGCCGGAGGCTCCGGCAGGGACGCTTTTTTATTTCTGGAGTAAACCACCATGTCTGAAGGCTGGAACATTGCCATTTTGGGCGCCACTGGCGCCGTGGGCGAAGCCCTGCTCGAAACCCTTGCTGAGCGTCAGTTCCCGGTGGGCGACATTTTTGCGCTGGCGCGTACCGACAGCGCGGGTGAACATCTGCGCTTCGGCGGCAAAACCGTGACGGTGCAGGATGCCGCCGCGTTCGACTGGACGCAGGCTCAGCTGGCATTTTTTGCCGCAGGTGCAGAAGCTACGGCGTCTTATATTGAAGAAGCCACCAACGCCGGATGTCTGGTTATTGACCTGAGCGGCCTGTTCTCCCTGGAGCCGGACGTGCCGCTGGTGGTACCGGACGTTAACCCGTTCGTGCTGGCTGACTACCGTAACCGTAACATCATTGCGGTACCAGACAGCCTCACCAGCCAGCTGCTGACCGCGCTGAAGCCGCTTATCGACGACGGTGGCCTGTCGCGTATTTCCGTGACCAGCCTGCTGTCCGCCTCCGCCAGCGGCAAAAAAGCGGTCGATGCGCTGGCAGGGCAGAGCGCGAAGCTGCTGAACGGTATCCCGATCGACGAAGACGATTTCTTTGGCCGCCAGCTGGCGTTCAACATGCTCCCGCTGCTGCCGGATCGTGAAGGTTCGGTGCGTGAAGAGCGCCGCATCGTCGACGAAGCGCGCAAAATTATGCAGGATGACGGGCTGACGATCTCCGTAAACGTCGTGCAGTCGCCGGTCTTTTACGGTCATGCGCAGATGGTCGGGTTTGAAGCCCTGCGTCCGCTGGCGGCCGAAGAGGCGAGAGACGCGTTTGGCCGTGCCGAGGACATCGTGCTTTCCGAAGAAGGCGAGTTCCCGACGCAGGTGGGCGACGCAACCGGCAGCGCGCACCTCTCCGTGGGCTGCGTTCGCAACGACTACGGCATGCCGGAGCAGGTGCAGTTCTGGTCCGTGGCGGACAACGTTCGCTTCGGCGGCGCGCTGATGGCGGTCAAAATTGCCGAGAAGCTGGTACAGGAGTACCTGTACTGATGTCAGAAGTGGAACAAAAGCCGGTCCACAGAATTGCCCTCGGCATCGAGTACGACGGCAGTAAATATTATGGCTGGCAGCGTCAGAATGAGGTGCGCAGCGTCCAGGAAAAGCTGGAGAAAGCGCTCTCTCAGGTGGCGAATGAACCGATAAGCGTCTTCTGCGCGGGCCGCACCGATGCGGGCGTTCACGGCACGGGACAGGTGGTGCACTTCGAAACTACCGCCGTGCGCAAAGACGCGGCCTGGACGCTGGGCGTAAATGCGAATTTACCTGGTGACATCGCGGTGCGTTGGGTTAAAGCTGTGCCGGATGATTTTCACGCGCGTTTCAGCGCGACGGCGCGGCGCTACCGTTACGTCATCTACAACCAGCGCCTGCGCCCGGCGGTGCTAAGCCAGGGCGTGACGCATTTTTATGAACCGCTCGATGCAGAACGTATGCAGCGTGCGGCGCAGTGTCTGATTGGTGAAAATGACTTTACGTCGTTCCGTGCGGTGCAGTGTCAGTCCCGTACGCCGTGGCGTAACGTTATGCATATTAGCGTCAGTCGTTATGGCGCGTATGTGGTGGTAGATATCAAAGCCAATGCCTTTGTACATCATATGGTGCGGAATATTGTAGGCAGCCTGATGGAAGTGGGCGCCGGACACCAGCCGGAGAGCTGGATTGCAGAACTGCTGGCAGCGAAGGACAGAACGCTTGCGGCAGCAACGGCGAAAGCGGAAGGGCTGTATCTGGTTTCGGTGGATTATCCGGACCGGTTTGACCTGCCAAAACCGCCAATGGGCCCGCTGTTTTTAGCGGACTAAACAAAGGTGCAATTAAGGCTTAGACAATATGGACGTAATACGTTTTCTGATTGATTTCATCCTGCATATTGATGTTCACCTGGCGGAGCTGGTCGCGCAGTATGGCGTCTGGGTTTACGCCATTCTGTTCCTCATTCTGTTCTGTGAAACCGGTCTGGTCGTCACGCCATTCCTGCCGGGCGATTCACTGCTGTTCGTGGCAGGCGCGTTATCCGCGCTGCCAACCAATGACCTGAACGTTCATCTGATGGTCGCGCTGATGATCGTTGCGGCGATTATTGGCGATGCGGTCAACTACACCATTGGACGGGTATTTGGGGAACGGTTATTCAGTAACCCGGACTCGAAGATTTTCCGCCGCAGCTATTTAGACAAGACCCACGCCTTTTATGAGCGCCACGGCGGTAAGACCATTATTCTTGCCCGCTTTGTGCCTATCGTCCGCACGTTTGCCCCGTTTGTGGCGGGAATGGGCCACATGTCCTATCGTCATTTTGCAATGTACAACGTGGTGGGCGCGCTGCTGTGGGTGCTGCTCTTTACCTATGCGGGCTACCTGTTTGGCGATCTGCCTGTAGTTCAGGAAAACCTTAAGTTACTGATTGTAGCGATTATTGTGCTTTCCGTACTGCCGGGCGTTATCGAAATCATTCGTCACCGACGCGCGGCGGCAAAGCAGGCGAAGTAAGTGCACGCTGGCGGTTCGACCACTTTTTTATCCAAAGTTTCGGGCTGTTATGTTTTAATGTGCAACATTCATGGTCTGTTGGAGGCAAAAATGGCATTATTCGCCTCTTACAGCAAAACTGGCATACGACCAGGTTCAGGCAGAAAGGTTATCAATGAGCTGGATTGAACGAATTAAAAGCAACATTACCCCGACGCGTAAAGCGAGCATTCCTGAAGGGGTATGGACGAAGTGTGATAGCTGCGGCCAGGTTCTGTATCGTGCAGAGCTGGAACGCAATCTTGAGGTGTGTCCGAAGTGTGACCACCACATGCGTATGTCGGCGCGCAACCGCCTGCATAGCCTGCTGGACGAAGGTTCTCTGGTAGAACTGGGCAGCGAACTGGAGCCAAAAGACGTGCTCAAGTTCCGCGACTCCAAAAAATACAAAGATCGTCTGGCCTCTGCACAGAAAGAGACCGGCGAGAAAGACGCGCTGATCGTCATGAAAGGCACCCTGCATGACATGCCGGTTGTTGCCGCCGCGTTCGAGTTCTCCTTCATGGGCGGCTCTATGGGCTCCGTGGTGGGTGCGCGCTTCGTGCGTGCCGTTGAGCAGGCGCTGGAAGACAACTGTCCGCTGATCTGCTTCTCCGCCTCCGGCGGTGCGCGTATGCAGGAAGCGCTGATGTCCCTGATGCAGATGGCAAAAACCTCTGCTGCGCTGGCGAAAATGCAGGAGCGCGGTCTGCCGTACATCTCCGTACTGACCGACCCAACCATGGGTGGCGTCTCTGCAAGCTTCGCGATGCTGGGCGACCTGAACATCGCTGAGCCAAAAGCGCTGATTGGCTTCGCCGGTCCACGCGTTATCGAGCAGACCGTACGTGAGAAACTGCCGCCGGGCTTCCAGCGCAGTGAGTTCCTCATTGAGAAAGGCGCTATCGACATGATCGTCCGCCGCCCGGAAATGCGCCTTAAACTGGCAAGCGTCCTGGCGAAGCTGATGAATCTGCCGTCGCCGAGCCCGGACGAGCCGCGCGAGGGCGTGGTGGTACCGGATCAGGAACCCGAGGCCTGATAACTGAAAAGGGCAGGGCCGGTTGGCGCTGCCCTTTTGCTTTCTAAACCGCTTATGACAACCGGGCATCATGGAAAATAAACGCATTCCTCAAGCCACGTCGCCCCTGGCCGCGTGGCTTTCTTATCTGGAAAACCTGCACAGTAAAACCATCGACATGGGCCTTGAGCGCGTAAGCCAGGTTGCCGCGCGTCTCGACGTGCAGAAACCCGCGCCTTTCGTGTTTACCGTTGCCGGCACTAACGGTAAAGGGACCACCTGCCGCACCCTGGAATCTGTCCTGATGGCGGCGGGTTACAGGGTTGGCGTATACAGCTCTCCGCATCTGGTGCGCTATACCGAGCGCGTGCGGGTGCAGAACGCCGAGCTTGCGGAATCGGCCCATACGGCGTCGTTTGCCGCTATCGAAGCCGCGCGCGGGGATACCTCATTAACCTATTTTGAGTACGGTACCCTGTCGGCGCTGTGGCTGTTTAAGCAGGCGCAGCTGGACGTGGTAATTCTGGAAGTCGGGCTGGGCGGGCGTCTGGATGCCACCAATATGGTGGATGCGGATGTTGCCGTCGTCACCAGCATCGCGCTGGACCACACCGACTGGCTGGGCCCCGACCGTGAAAGCATCGGACGTGAAAAGGCCGGTATTTTCCGGGCGAATAAGCCTGCCGTGGTCGGCGAGCCGGACATGCCCCACACTATCGCTGACGTGGCGAGAGAGAAGGGCGCTCAGCTGCTGCGTCGTGGCGTGGACTGGCACTATGAGGTTCAGGACCAAAGCTGGCGCTTTAGCGATGCACGGGGCGTGCTGGATAACCTGCCGCTGCCGCAGGTACCGCAGCCCAACGCGGCGACCGCGCTGGCGGCACTGCGTGCCAGCGGGTTAACGGTGAGCGAGCAGGCGATCCGTGACGGCATCAGCAACGCGCTGCTGCCGGGGCGTTTTCAGATTGTGAGTGAGTCACCGCGTCTGATTCTGGATGTTGCGCATAACCCGCATGCCGCGGCGTACCTCGCAGGCCGTCTCAAATCCTTACCAAAAACCGGGCGCGTGCTGGCGGTTATCGGTATGCTTCATGATAAAGATATCGGCGGTACGCTGGCCTGCATGGAGAGTGTGGTCGATAGCTGGTATTGTGCACCTCTGGAAGGGCCGCGTGGTGCGACTGCCGAACAGTTGATGGAACATCTCGGCAAAGGCGAAATCTACAGCAGTGTGGTTTCGGCCTGGCGCGCCGCGATGGCGGAGGCTAAACCAGAAGATACCGTGCTGGTGTGTGGATCGTTCCACACGGTGGCACATGTCATGGAAGTGATGGAGGCGGGGAGAACCGGTGGCGAGTAAGTTTCAGAACCGTTTAACAGGAACCATTGTGCTGGTCGCGCTCGGGGTGATTATTCTACCCGGGCTGCTCGACGGGCAGAAAAAGCATTACCAGGATGAATTTGCGGCCATTCCGCTAGTACCTAAACCGGGCGACCGCGACGAGCCCGACATGCTGCCAGCGGCAACGCAGGCGCTGCCTGCCCAGCCGCCTGAAGGCGCAGCGGAAGAGGTGCGTGCAGGCGATGCCGCAGCGCCATCCCTTGACCCGTCGCGTCTGGCTGCGAACAATAACGTTGAAATCGATCCCATACCGGCAGAGCAGCCTAAGCCGGTTGAAAAACCGAAGCCGGTAGAGAAAACGCAGCCTAAACCGCAGCGTGATAAAGCGGCCGAACAGCTGGCTGCGGCATCAGAAGCGCCGCCACCGGCAAAACAGGCCCAGCAGGAGGCAGCCCCGACGGGTAAAGCCTACGTGGTACAGCTGGGTGCGTTGAAGAATGCCGACAAGGTCAATGAGATCGTGAGTAAGCTGCGCGGCGCGGGATACCGCGTTTATACTTCACCAACCACGCCGGTGCAGGGTAAAATTACCCGCATCCTCGTGGGGCCGGATGCGTCCAAAGATAAGCTGAAAGGATCGCTTGGCGAACTGAAGCAGATCTCCGGGCTGAGCGGTGTGGTGATGAACTACAGCGCGAACTGATAAGGTTTCCCTCACCCCGGCCCTCTCCCCAAAGGGGAGAGGGTGCAAATAATTCCCTCTCCCCTTTGGGGAGAGGGCTAGGGTGAGGGGGATAAAGCAGACGTCCACAGAGACGTCAGGCGGAGGGGCGTTGAACATTTTTTCAGCGCCTTTTTTATTTACGCGCGGGAAGGAAATCCCTACGCAAACGTTTTCTTTTTCTGTTAGAATGCGCCCCGAACTGGATGACAGGGCGTTAAATCGTGGGACATATATGGTCTGGATTGATTACGCCATCATTGCGGTGATTGGTTTTTCCTGTCTGGTTAGCCTGATCCGTGGCTTTGTTCGTGAAGCGTTATCGCTGGTAACCTGGGGTTGTGCTTTCTTTGTTGCCAGTCATTACTACACTTACCTGTCTGTCTGGTTCACGGGCTTTGAAGATGAACTGGTCCGAAACGGAATCGCCATCGCGGTGCTGTTTATCGCGACGCTGATTGTCGGCGCTATTGTTAATTTCGTGATAGGTCAGCTGGTCGAGAAAACCGGTCTGTCCGGAACGGACAGGGTGCTCGGCATCTGTTTTGGCGCATTGCGAGGCGTGCTGATTGTGGCCGCGATCCTGTTCTTCCTGGATACCTTTACCGGGTTCTCCAAAAGCGAAGACTGGCAGAAGTCGCAGCTTATTCCGGAGTTCAGCTTCATCATCAGATGGTTCTTTGACTATCTGCAAAGCTCGTCGAGTTTCTTGCCCAGGGCGTAAGCTCTGAGATGTGGCTTAACGAGGAAAAGACGAATGTGCGGTATTGTCGGTATCGCCGGTTTCATGCCGGTAAACCAGTCGATTTATGACGCGTTAACGGTGCTTCAGCACCGTGGGCAGGATGCTGCGGGTATCATCACCATTGATGCAAACAACTGCTTCCGTTTACGCAAGGCGAACGGCCTGGTAAACGATGTGTTTGAAGCCCGCCATATGCAGCGTCTGCAAGGTAATATGGGGATCGGTCACGTTCGTTATCCTACTGCTGGCAGTTCCAGCGCCTCCGAGGCTCAGCCTTTTTACGTTAACTCCCCGTATGGCATCACGCTTGCCCACAACGGCAACCTGACCAACGCTCACGAGCTGCGTAAAAAGCTGTTTGAAGAGAAACGTCGCCACATTAACACCACGTCTGATTCTGAGATCCTGCTCAATATCTTTGCCAGCGAGCTGGATAACTTCCGTCACTATCCGCTGGAAGCCGATAACATCTTTGCCGCCGTTGCTGCGACTAACCGCCTGATCCGCGGCGCGTACGCCTGCGTGGCGATGATTATCGGCCACGGCATGGTGGCCTTCCGCGATCCAAACGGGATTCGCCCGCTGGTGCTCGGCAAGCGCGAGCTCGGCGATGGCCGTACCGAGTACATGGTTGCCTCCGAAAGCGTGGCGCTGGATACGCTGGGCTTCGAATTTCTGCGTGACGTTGCGCCGGGCGAAGCGGTTTACATCACCGAGAAGGGCCAGCTGTTCACACGCCAGTGCGCCGACAGCCCGGTCAGCAACCCGTGCCTGTTTGAATACGTTTACTTCGCGCGTCCTGACTCGTTCATCGACAAGATCTCCGTTTACAGCGCCCGCGTGAACATGGGCACGAAGCTGGGTGAGAAGATTGCCCGCGAGTGGGACGATCTCGATATCGACGTCGTCATTCCTATCCCGGAAACCTCCTGCGACATCGCGCTGGAGATCGCCCGCATTCTGGACAAGCCGTACCGTCAGGGCTTTGTGAAGAACCGCTACGTTGGCCGCACCTTTATCATGCCGGGCCAGCAGCTGCGCCGTAAATCCGTGCGCCGCAAGCTGAACGCCAACCGTGCCGAGTTCCGCGATAAGAACGTGCTGCTGGTGGATGACTCCATCGTGCGTGGCACTACGTCCGAGCAGATTATCGAGATGGCGCGTGAGGCCGGGGCGAAGAAGGTGTATCTCGCCTCTGCGGCACCGGAAATCCGCTTCCCGAACGTGTACGGCATCGATATGCCTACCGCCACCGAGCTGATTGCTCACGGCCGCGAAGTGGACGAAATTCGTCAGATCATCGGGGCCGACGGCCTGATTTTCCAGGATCTGAACGATCTTATCGACGCGGTGCGCGCCGAGAACCCGGATATTCAGCAGTTCGAATGCTCCGTGTTTAACGGGATCTACGTGACCAAAGACGTTGACCAGCAGTATCTCGATTACCTGGATTCGCTGCGTAACGACGACGCGAAAGCCGTCCAGCTGCAAAACGATCTCGAAAGCTTAGAGATGCACAACGAAGGTTGATGCTAACGCAGGTGAGGGCGTTCGCCCTCACTTGCAACTCCCCGTAAAATCCTGCACAGTCTGCCCTGAAATCAGCAAGGGCGAAAATCATGAAACGACTCATTGTAGGGATCAGCGGTGCCAGCGGCGCCATTTATGGCGTCCGGCTGTTACAGGTGCTGCGTGACGTTGCCGACGTGGAAACCCATCTGGTGATGAGCCAGGCGGCGCGCCAGACCCTCTCTCTTGAAACCGACCTTTCGCTGCGCGACGTTCAGGCCCTGGCTGACGTTGTCCACGATGCGCGCGATATCGCTGCCAGCATCTCTTCGGGCTCGTTTAAAACCGCAGGTATGGTCATTTTGCCCTGTTCCATTAAAACCCTTTCCGGGATTGTGAACAGCTATACCGACACGCTGGTGACGCGCGCGGCAGACGTGGTGCTGAAGGAGCGTCGCCCTCTGGTTCTTTGCGTGCGGGAAACCCCGCTGCACCTGGGGCATCTGCGCCTGATGACGCAGGCGGCCGAACTGGGCGCCGTGATTATGCCGCCGGTCCCGGCGTTCTACCATCGCCCGCAAACGCTGGATGACGTCATTAATCAGACCGTTAATCGCGTGCTGGATCAGTTCGATATCGACCTGCCGGAAGATCTCTTTACCCGCTGGCACGGGGCGTGAAGGAATGCACCGACAGGGTGCATGAAAAGTTGTTTTGCCCTGTTACAGGGCAAAACTGCAACCGCGATCATATCCTCGACATTTAATTCGCTTTTTCCCTTTTTCTCTTTCCGGTTCGTTCGGCAGACCTGCTATCTTTCACCATTAAGGCAGTATCGCAACGTTTTATTAACATATTTAACGTCGTAGTTTTAGCCCGACGGCAATGTGGCATAAGACCTGCAAGAGCAGCCTGCAACACAACACACAACGCAAACCATAATAAAATCACGGTTCTTGAGGGTAAATGTATGAAGAAGACGGTTCTGGCTCTGTCTTTGCTCGTGGGCTTGAGTGCGGCAGCAGGTAGCTATGCAGCGCTTCCACAGACGGTTCGTATCGGTACGGACGCAACCTACGCGCCATTCTCTTCGAAGGATGCGAAAGGCGATTTCGTTGGGTTTGATATCGACCTGGGAAATGAGATGTGCAAGCGCATGGAAGTGAAATGCACGTGGGTGGGCAGTGACTTTGACGCGCTGATCCCATCGCTGAAAGCCAAGAAAATTGATGCGATTATCTCTTCACTCTCCATCACGGAAAAACGTCAGCAGGAGATCGCCTTCTCCGATAAGCTCTACGCGGCCGATTCACGTCTGATTGCCGCGAAAGGCTCACCGATCCAGCCGACCATCGACTCCCTGAAAGGCAAGCATGTTGGCGTGCTTCAGGGGTCGACTCAGGAAGGCTACGCAAATGCCAACTGGCGCGAGAAGGGCGTTGATGTGGTCGCCTATCAGAACCAGGATCTGATCTACTCTGACCTGGCGGCGGGCCGTCTGGACGCGGCGTTCCAGGATGAGGTTGCCGCAAGCGAAGGCTTCCTGAAGCAGCCTGCGGGGAAAGAGTACGCCTTTGCCGGCCCGTCCGTGAAGGATAAAAAATACTTTGGTGATGGCACAGGTATTGGCCTGCGTAAAGATGATACCGAGCTGAAAGCCGCCTTCGACAAAGCTTTCTCCGAGCTGCGTAAAGACGGAACCTACGACAAACTGGCGAAGAAATATTTCGATTTTAACGTCTACGGTGACTAACGCCCGACGGCAATGCTCTGTTTTGGTGCATTGCGGGTGCTGATGATCCAATATGGTGCAGCTGGTGCACCGTATTGGATCGCTTCGTGCATAGTTAAGCATTTAAAATGCAAAAATTCCCGCCCGGCGGCATTAATCTTTGCCTGAATGAGGGGATTAATGGCACATTAACGTCACCCCGTGGTCGTAAAAATCTCGTATTAAGACAGTTTGTTGAGGACAGATATGAAAAAACTGGTGTTGTCACTTTCTCTGGTACTGGCCTTTTCCAGCGCCACCGCGGCATTCGCAGCAATCCCGCAGAAAATTCGTATTGGTACTGACCCCACCTATGCGCCTTTCGAATCCAAGAATGCGAAGGGTGAACTGGTCGGTTTTGACATCGATCTGGCTAACGAGCTGTGCAAACGCATTAAAGCGCAATGTACCTACGTTGAAAACCCGCTTGACGCGCTGATCCCGTCTCTGAAAGCGAAAAAAATCGACGTGATCATGTCCTCCCTCTCTATTACGGAAAAACGCCAGCAGGAGATTGCCTTCACCGACAAACTCTATGCGGCCGATTCACGTCTGGTTGTGGCGAAATCTTCCGACATTCAGCCATCTATCGACTCGCTGAAGGGCAAACGCGTGGGCGTACTGCAGGGCACCACCCAGGAAACCTACGGCAATGAGCACTGGGCGCCGAAAGGGATCGAAATCGTCTCCTATCAGGGCCAGGAAAATATCTACGCTGACCTGACGGCAGGCCGTATCGATGCGGCGTTCCAGGACGAAGTCGCGGCGAGCGAAGGCTTCCTGAAACAGCCGGTGGGTAAAGGTTACAAGTTCGGCGGTCCGTCCATTAAGGATGAAAAACTGTTCGGCGTCGGCACCGGTATGGGCCTGCGTAAAGAAGACAATGAACTGCGTGAAGCCCTGAACAAAGCGTTTGCCGAGATGCGCGCGGACGGCACCTACGACAAGCTGGCGAAAAAGTACTTCGATTTTAATGTTTACGGCGGCTAATCGCCCCGTCTGATAACGTGCGGCCCCTCCCGCTGCGGGAGGGGAAAAGACACGGTTCCACCACTCACGAGACGACAGGGCAGGCGGTATGCTGTACGGATTTTCTGGCGTTATTTTACAGGGCGCGCTTGTCACCCTTGAGCTGGCTATCAGCTCCGTGGTGCTGGCGGTGCTGATAGGCCTGGCGGGCGCGGGGGCAAAGTTATCGGCCAACAGACCGCTGGCGCTGATATTTGAAGGCTATACCACGCTGATTCGCGGCGTTCCTGACCTGGTGCTGATGCTGCTGATCTTTTACGGGCTGCAAATTGCGCTTAACGGCGTGACGGATGCCGTCGGCATGGATCAGATCGATATCGATCCGATGGTGGCCGGCATCATTACCCTGGGCTTTATCTACGGCGCATACTTCACTGAAACCTTCCGCGGCGCGTACATGGCCGTCCCGAAAGGGCACATTGAAGCGGCGACCGCCTACGGTTTTACCTCTTCACAAACGTTCCGTCGGATCATGTTCCCGGCCATGATGCGCTACGCGCTGCCGGGCATCGGTAACAACTGGCAGGTTATTCTCAAGGCGACGGCGCTGGTCTCCCTGCTGGGTCTGGAAGATGTGGTGAAGGCCACGCAGCTGGCGGGTAAGAGCACCTGGGAACCGTTCTACTTTGCGGTGGTCTGCGGCGTGATTTATCTGGTCTTTACAACCGTCTCCAATGGTGTGCTGCTTCTGCTCGAACGTCGCTACTCCGTGGGTGTGAAGAGGGCTGACCTGTGATTGAGATTATTCAGGAGTACTGGAAATCCCTGCTGTGGACGGACGGCTACCGCTTCACGGGCGTGGCGATCACGCTGTGGCTGCTGATTTCCTCGGTAGTAATGGGCGGCATTCTGGCGGTGTTTTTGGCCATTGGCCGCGTGTCGAACAATAAATTTATCCAGTTCCCGATCTGGCTGTTTACCTACGTGTTTCGCGGCACGCCGCTGTACGTGCAGCTGCTGGTGTTCTATTCGGGAATGTACACGCTGGAGATCGTGAAAGGCACCGAGATGCTGAACGCGTTCTTCCGCAGCGGTCTGAACTGTACGGTGCTGGCGTTAACGCTCAACACCTGCGCCTATACCACCGAGATCTTCGCCGGGGCCATCCGTTCCGTGCCGCACGGTGAGATCGAGGCGGCGCGCGCGTACGGTTTCTCCTCCGTGAAGCTTTACCGCTGCATTATTCTGCCTTCGGCGCTGCGAATCGCGCTGCCGGCATACAGCAACGAGGTGATTTTGATGCTGCATTCGACGGCACTGGCGTTTACCGCCACGGTACCGGATCTGTTAAAAATCGCCCGCGATATTAACTCCGCGACCTACCAGCCGTTTACCGCGTTTGGCATTGCGGCGGTGCTCTATTTGATCATTTCTTACGTCCTGATCAGCCTGTTCCGTAAGGCTGAAAAACGCTGGTTGCAGCATATAAAACCGTCGACGCACTGAGAATTTATGATGGCTGAGAACAAATTAAACGTAATTGATTTGCACAAGCGCTACGGCGAACATGAAGTGCTGAAAGGGGTGTCGCTGGAAGCTAACGCGGGCGACGTGATCAGTATTATCGGTTCATCAGGTTCGGGTAAAAGTACCTTCCTGCGCTGCATCAACTTCCTCGAAAAACCGAGCGAAGGTTCGATTGTGGTGAGCGGACAGAACATTAATATGGTCCGTGATAAAGACGGCCAGCTTAAAGTGGCGGATAAAAACCAGCTGCGCCTGCTGCGTACGCGCCTGACGATGGTGTTCCAGCACTTCAACCTCTGGAGCCACATGACGGTGCTGGAGAACGTGATGGAAGCGCCGGTTCAGGTGCTCGGCTTAAGCAAGCAGGAGGCCCGCGAGCGTGCGGTGAAATACCTGGCGAAAGTGGGTATCGACGAGCGTCAGCAGATCAAGTACCCGGTGCACCTGTCAGGTGGTCAGCAGCAGCGCGTCTCCATTGCCCGCGCGCTGGCGATGGAGCCGGAAGTTCTGCTGTTTGACGAACCGACCTCCGCGCTGGACCCGGAACTTGTTGGCGAGGTGCTGCGCATCATGCAGAAGCTGGCTGAAGAGGGCAAAACGATGGTGGTGGTGACGCATGAGATGGGCTTCGCCCGTAACGTTTCTAACCACGTTATCTTTCTGCATCAGGGCAAGATTGAGGAGCAGGGGCATCCTGATGAGGTGCTGGCGAACCCGCAAAGCCCGCGCTTGCAGCAGTTCCTGAAGGGATCTCTTAAATAAAGAGGGCATCAGACGGCGGTGCAGTTTAATCGCCCGGTGGCGCTTCGCTTACCGGGCCGACAAAAACCGTAGGCCGCCACGCATTCAGGGCGCACCACGCTCCAGCCGATACACCCAGTCATCATACCGCACCCCGTTAATCTCGTATGCCTTCTCCAGCACCTGCGTGCGCACAAAACCGGCTTTCTCCAGCACGCGTACCGAACCGCCGTTATCCGCCAGTACATACGCATTAATCGCCTTCACGCCGATCGCGTTAAAGGCGTAATCACATACCGCGCGCAGCGCCTCGCTGGCAATACCTTTTCCCTGCGCGGCAGGCACTACGGTATAGCCAATATCCGCCTCTTCACGGTTCGCCGCGCTGATTTGCAGCCCGATATCCCCGAGCGGCGTATCGTCATTATGCAGACGGATCACGAAGACATGCTCCGCCATCAGGCGTGCGGCAAATACTCGGCGCGTCTCTTTTTCCGGCGTGATAGCAGCCATGTAGCGCATGACGGTGGGATCTTCACGCAGTGAGCGGAAGAACGCCCAGTCAGAGGGTTCGAAAGGGGTGAGATGAAGCCGGGGAGTGGTGATGGTTGCCATTGTTACGCCATTCCGATGGATCAGGCTTATTACCTTAACACCGGAATGGAACTGGCGAACAGAATGGATTTTTGTGATGGGCTAGCGTTTGGTTCTCATGAGCTTCGAACGATCGACATAGTTGCCATATTGATCGTAATAGCGACTGGGCCAGATAGATGCCGCATCTCTTTCTAGCGCCTCCGCGATGATCTGTTCCCCCTTGGGCCACGGCCTGGAGAGCGCGTTTGCAAGCGTAGAAGAACTTAAACCTGCCTGGCGTGAAAGAGCTGCAAGTGACAGCTTACGCTTATGGAGCATGGCGATAATATCCGCTGGGTGCATATCCTGATCTCTGTTCATACATTTTCCTTTATATATGATTTTGTTCAAATTGTAGATATGAATACTAAGTAATACTTAGTGCATTTTCAATAACGGGATACCAGAATCATGACTCTACTTCCAGATTTTGAAGAGTCATCATGCTTCCCCATCGACTTAAAGCAGCTCGACTGAAAGCCGGACTATCACAGCAGAAACTTGGGATCCTCGCGGGCATTGATGAGGCGACGGCAAGCGCACGCATGAACCAGTATGAGAAGGGGATCCACACGCCTGACTTTGCGCTGGCGTGTAAATTGGCGGAAGTATTAAATATCCCTGCTTGTTATTTTTATACGGTTGAGGATGATTTGGCTGAATATATATTTAATTATTATAAATATAATTAGGTGCTTCTAATGGAAAAAAGAAGAGACGACTTTCTGAAACCTGTAATCAGGCTTTTAAAAGAGCGCTCTGGTTATAAATGCTCAAATCCGCAATGTCGTGTTGTGACTAATGGGGCTGGATTAAATACAGGAGTTGCTGCTCATATTCGTGCTGCTGCTCCTCTAGGGCCAAGATATGATGCAACTATGACTCCTGAAGAAAGAAGATCATATCAGAATGGGATATGGTTATGTCAAACATGTTCAAAAATGATTGATAATGACGTGAACTTTTACACAATCAATCTTTTGAATGAATGGAAACGTTTGTCTGAAGAGGATGCAAGGAACGCTGTTGGCAAAAAAGTGCTTAGTGAGCAATGTGCAAGTGATATGCTGGCTATGGCGTTGAATGGCTATCCTAAAAGTTACATTTCACAGACAATTAAAAATGCACATAATGCTTCTGAAAAATCTTTAGAGGCACTCGATCCAAGATTTAATGTAACGTCCAGTTTTGAAGATGGGTTAACAAAATTTTCTATATGCGCCAAAGAAAATGTGCCTTTAAAAGTAACTGTTAATAACTTTAAAAACTACAAAAGGAAATATCAAGAGCTTTTAAGCAAAGGAGCTTCATTTTCAATCGATATGAGCGATGTCAGTACCTCAGGTTCATCATTAATTGAAACAATAACAAAAGATAGTGGGGTGTTAACTATATCGAGTCAAGATATTGATGTTGTAATGATAATATCTTTGACTGACAGTATCAGTCTGGTTAGTGAAGCTTTAGTCGAAGTGCATGGGAAACTATTCCATGGGTTAAAGGCATTCACTTTTTCTGGTGAATGCTTCTCGAATTTGTTGAATATTAGAGCAATATTTCCTTGCAAAGGCAACAAAACAAAATTTAATATGCATGTCGATTTTGACAAATGGTCCGGGTTAGATATTCTTAATCTTCCTTTTTTTAATAAAATTAAATCCCTATATGATAGGGTGTGTGAAGGCTGGGATATTGAATTTAGTCTGGAGTTCAATGGCGACGAATTTATCTCTGGTTTATGCAATAATAAACTTAATAATGAATATTATAAAAAGGTAGCGACTCTTTTGAGTTATACTGACAGAGCTAGGACTTTATCTCATCTGTTAAATATCTCTCTTGAGTTTTCTCCTCAAATAACATTTACTTCTGATGAGCATAGGCAACTACGGAAAGCTATCTCTCGGCTCAGAGAGGAAATCGCACTGGATACTACAGGATTTAATTCTCTTCCAAAATTTACATTAATTGCATGTGAGGAAAATGTAAATCTGTTTAAAGGTGAGAAAAATAAATCAAGTCATTTTGCGATGGAATCTGTTGAGTCTGAGAAAATTTCCGTGTTTAGTCGTGAAATCGAATTATATCGCGTTAGACAGGAATATTTAAACGTAAGTTATATCTTTAATAAAGATATCAATAATATAAAGTATGGAGACGAAGTTGAAGTTCAACTATTAGCCTGTGAAAACTTCTCATATATAGAAAAATACATATTACCAGAATGATATCCGTGCGTTTGTACTAGTGAACAAACGCACGATTTTTAACTCACCACATCCCCCAGCGCATCTTCCAGATCATACCAGCGGAACGCAAACCCCGCCGCTTCCAGCCGTTTCGGCAGCGCGCGCTGGCCGCCCAGCACCAGCACCGACGACTCACCCATCAACAGCCGAATCGCCGTCGCGGGCACGCGCAGTACCGCCGGGCGGTGCAGGGCATGGCCCAGCGCGTGCGCAAACTGTTCATTACGTACCGGATACGGTGATACCATGTTAAACGGCCCGCGCAGGTCGTTATCCAGCAGCCAGATAATGCCGTTAACCATATCGTCGATGTGGATCCACGCCAGGTACTGACGACCGTTGCCGATGGGCCCGCCAAGCCCCATTTTAAACGGCGGCAGCATTTTGCCGAGAATACCGCCCTTCGGGGCGAGCACCACGCCGGTGCGCAGCAGGCAGACGCGGGTATTATCGCTCTGCGCACCGCAGGCGATGCGCTCCCACTGGGCGCAGAGCTTGTGGGTAAACTCGTTATGCGGAGGCTCTTCCTCAGTCACCACCACTTCCCCGAGATCGCCGTAGTATCCCGTGGCAGAGCCGGAAATCAGCACCGACGGCGGCGTTTCGCTGTTGCGAATCAGCTCAACCAGCTTCCCGGTTATGTTCCAGCGGCTGCTGCATAAGCGCTGTTTTTGCTCTTCGGTCCAGCGCTTATCGGCGATGGGTTCGCCTGCGAGGTTGATGACGGCATCAAAGCCGTTCAGATCCTGCCGTTCCGCCATGCCTTTCCAGAACGCCACCCCGCCACCAAGCACCTGACGGGCTTTCTCCGGGCTGCGCGTGACCACGGTGATGTCGTGCTGCAGCGCCTGAAGGCGCGGAATGAGATGGCGACCAATCAGGCCCGTACCGCCGGTGAGCAGAATCTTCATACAACCTCCAGGTTTACGCCTGGCGCCGCCAGCTTAACGTCATGGAGACGGAGTCGGCGTAGCGCAGGGCGTGAAGTTTATCGATCTCTACTTCAGCATAAGTGACCCAGTGGTGTTCGCGTGCGATGTCGAGCACATCCTGAGTTAATTTTTCCAGCAGCGCGAAACGGTTGTTCTCGACGTACTGGATGATGCTTTTGGTGATCGTGCGATAGTTCAGCGCGTCATTGATGTCTTCGCTGGCGCGCGCCTTGTCCGCCGGGTAATGGATCGCGACATTCACCACGATATCCTGGCGATTAGCGATCTCTTCCTCTTTGATGCCAATGAACGTGCGCAGGCGTAAATTTTTTATACGAATAACAGCGTCATGCTGGGACATTGCAGGTCTTCTCCGTGTCAGTATTATCGCCTCATCATACATGAGGACAACACCTGCACCCAACGGGGCGCAGGCTCAAATCTGATGGATTTTTTGCATGGCGCGTTCGGTGGCCGGACGGGTTCGAATGCGCTCAAACCAGTTGTTCACCGCCGGATAGGTGGCCAGGTCAATCCGGTGGCGTTCATGGGTATTGACCCACGGCCAGCAGGCGATATCTGCGATGCTATAGTGATCGCCACCGAGCCACGGTGACGTTTCCAGCCGCCGGTTGAGGACGCCGTACAGGCGCTGCGTTTCGACCTGATATCGCTCAATGGCATAAGGGATAGTTTGCGGCGCATAGGCGGTGAAATGGTGGTTCTGCCCCAGCATCGGCCCCAGGCCGCTCGACTGCCAGAATAACCATTGCAGCGTGTGATGACGTTCGCGCAGCTCCCCGCTCAGAAGCTTGCCGGTTTTCTCCGCCAGATAAAGCAGTATCTCCCCGGATTCAAACAGGCTTAGCGGTTTTCCGCCGTCTGAAGGCAGGTTATCAATGATGGCCGGAATTTTATTGTTGGGCGAGATGGCCAGAAAAACGGGGCGGAACTGATCGCCTTTGCTGATATCAACGCGAATGATTCGGTAGTCCAGTTCGGCTTCTTCGAGAAAGAGGGTGATCTTATGACCATTCGGGGTAGGGGCATAATAAAGATCTATCATTCTCAACTCCTGTCGGTGCGAATAGTGTTGCCATGAAAAAACAGTATAGGTGCTTGTTGTAAATCGTGAGTTTTCATCAAGTGACAGCGAGGCAAGGAGATTATATCTTGAGTGAAAACCGATCAGCCGATGAGGATGTTATGAGCCAGCCTGTAATAACGTTGTGGTCCGATGCGAACTTCTTTTCTCCTTATGTTTTGAGCGTTTACGTTGCGCTGGCTGAAAAGGGGCTTTCCTTTAGTCTGAAAACCGTCGATCTGGACAGTGGCGAACATCTGAAGCCTCAGTGGCAGGGTTACGCTCTCACTCGCCGGGTGCCCGTGCTGGAGATTGACGGCTTTGAATTAAGTGAATCCTCGGCAATTGACGAGTACCTTGAAGACCGCTTTGCGCCACCGGAGTGGGAGCGCATTTATCCTCACGATCTGCAAAAGCGCGCCCGTGCCCGGCAGATTCAGGCGTGGCTGCGAAGCGATCTGGTGCCGATTCGCACGGAGCGATCGACGGATGTGGTGTTTGCAGGGGTCAAAAAGCCAGCCCTCAGCGAGGAGGGGATAGCCAGCGCTCAGAAGCTGATTGATACCGCTTCATCACTGCTCGCCCACGGTAACCCGAATCTGTTTGGCGAGTGGTGTATTGCCGATACCGACCTTGCGCTGATGCTGAACCGCCTGATCCTTAACGGAGATGCGGTCCCGCAGCTGCTGGTGGATTATGCCGCGTTTCAGTGGCAACGCGCGTCGGTGCAGCGCTATCTGGCACTCTCTGCTAAGCGTGCAGGCTGATAAGCCCGGGCGCTTCAGGTATGATATGGGCAGTCTGTATTTCCGAGGAGTAACTGATGAAGCTGATGTTTGCATCGGATATTCATGGATCGCTGCCCGCGACCGAGCGCGTGCTTTCTCTGTTTGACCAGAGCGGGGCGCAATGGCTGGCGATCCTGGGCGACGTGTTAAACCACGGCCCACGCAACGCGCTGCCGGAAGGCTATGCGCCCGCCCAGGTGGCGGAAAAACTGAATCACTACGCCTCCCGTATTATTGCCGTGCGCGGCAACTGCGACAGCGAAGTGGATCAGATGCTGCTGCAATTTCCCATCACCGCCCCCTGGCAACAGGTGCTGCTGGAAAACTGCCGTCTGTTCCTGACGCATGGGCACCTGTTCGGCCCGGATAATCTCCCGCCGCTCGCGGCTGGCGATGTCCTGGTTTACGGTCATACTCATATTCCGGTAGCGGAAAAACGCGGGGCGATTTATCACTTTAATCCCGGCTCTGTCAGCATTCCTAAAGGCGGCAACCCGGCAAGCTACGGCATGTTTGAAGACGGGACATTAAGCGTTATCGCACTTAATGATCAGCAAGTTATTGCGCAGATAGCGATTAATCCGTAAGTTACACCACAACTGCAAACGCGCCGTAAGAGCGCTTAGACGAGAAGGTTTCCCGATGGTGGAGCAGAATCATTTGGCAAGTACTGAGTGGGTTGACATTGTCAGCGAAGAAAATGAAGTGATCGCGCAGGCCAGCCGCGAACAAATGCGTGCGGAGCGTCTGCGTCACCGCGCTACGTACATCGTTGTTCATGACGGAATGGGCAAGATCCTGGTCCAGCGCCGCACGGACACCAAAGATTTTCTTCCAGGCATGCTGGATGCCACCGCGGGCGGCGTCGTCCAGGCCGATGAAGTTCTGCTGGATTCCGCACGTCGTGAAGCGGAAGAAGAGTTAGGTATTGCCGGCGTGCCGTTTGCCGAGCACGGGCAGTTCTATTTTGAAGACGAACATTGCCGCGTCTGGGGCGGTCTGTTTAGCTGCGTTTCCCACGGGCCTTTCGCCCTGCAGGAAGAGGAAGTTAGCGAAGTTAGCTGGATGACGCCGGAAGAGATCACCGCCCGCTGCGATGAGTTCACGCCGGACTCCTTAAAAGCGCTGGCGCTGTGGATGACCCGCAACGCCAAAAACGAATCCGCTAAGCCGGAAAACAAAGCGGAAAAAGAGGAAGAAGCGGAGTAAGCCTCAACAGCTTTCCCGCAGGCACAGGCTGGACGCGATGGGCTTACGATCGCGCCAGCCTCCGTCATTCAGGCGCTCCAGAAGCGCTTTTCCGGCCTCAATCCCAATCTTACGATGCGGAACCGCCATCGTCGTCAGCGGCGGCTGGCAGACCCGGCTGACGTCGCTATCGCCAAAGCCAACCACCGCCAGATCGTCCGGCACTTTGATGCGTCGTCGCTGGCACTCGTACAGCGCGCCGCAGGCCAGCTCGTCAGAAACGCACACCAGCGCATCCAGCTCCGGCCACGCCAGCAGAAATTCAGGCAGCTGCGCCGCGCCGGTCGAGAAGTTCGGCGGCATGGCGGCGTTAATTACCCGGTTCGGCGACAGGTGGTGGCGCAGCATCGCCTTGTACCAGCCCTGCAAATGCTGCTGGAAAATCCACTGCTCCTGGTTGGCGCACAGCAGGCCAATGTTCTGGTAGCCGCGCTTAATGACCATTTCCGTGAGCTCCTGCATGGCGGCGACGTTATCAATACCGATGTTCATATCAATCGGATCGGCACGCATCGCCCCCATTTCCATCACCGGAATGGAGGCATTTTTCAGCCAGTGGCGGACCGTGTCGGAGTGCTCGACGCTGAGCAAAATCGCGGCGGCGATATTCGACGCCAGCAGCGTTTCAAGCAGTTTCTCTTCCTGTTCGACTCGATGCTGAGACTCCGCCAGCATGATCTGGTAACCGGCGGGCTGAAGCACCTGCTGAAGCCCGGCAAACATCTCTGAACACCCGGCTTCGGAAAGGTTGGGAACGACCATCGCAATCGTCCACGATGACGCCGATGCCAGTGCGCTGGCGGCCAGGTTGGGCATATATCCCAGCTCCTGCACCGCAGCTTCAATTTTTTCACGCAGTTTATCGGAAACCTGTTCGGGCGTGCGGAGCGCGCGTGAGACGGTCATTGTGCCGACGCCGGCAAGCTGCGCGACATCTGCGAGGGTTACTTTTCCGGTGCTGCGCCGTTTTCGGGTTAAAGACATACATCTTCCTGCTGACAGGACGCGATTGAATTTCATCCTTCATTTTACGTGACTGGCAGTATACGCCTTAAATCCCTTTTTTTGCTGTGATTTCATACCGTGCGGATAATTTGATAGCGCTATCACACTTCTGCATGTTAGTTCTTGGTAGCGCTATCTTTGTGATCCCGATCGCAGTCATTGGCTGACGGGTTGAATAAAGTTCGACCATGTCAGGCGTTACGCGGGAGTGAAAAATGCTCAAAAAATGGATATATGATACAACCATTACGCTACAGGATAGCGTCGATAACTGGCCGCAGGCGCTGGAGATTTGTGCGAAACCGCTGCTGGAAATGCAGGTTATTTCGCCGGAATACGTTACTGCCATCGTTGCGCAGCACCACACGCTAGGGCCTTACTACGTGCTGGCGCCAGGGCTCGCAATGCCGCATGCGCGCCCGGAAGAAGGGGCGAAAGGTCTCGGCCTCTCATTATTAAAGCTGAAGCAGGGCGTTTCGTTTGGCGCCGGTGAGTTTGACCCCGTCGATGTGATTATTATGCTGGCGGCGCCGGACAAACACAGCCATATCGAAACAATCTCCGCGCTCGCAGAACTCTTTTCCAGCGACGCGGATATGGCGAAATTGCATCAGGCAAATACCCTGGAGGAGATAAAAGCCATTATCGACCGCTTCTGATTTAATTATTTCATCCGATTTATCTCAACATTACGCATCAGCGTGATGGGGCGTGCTCTACTCAAAAAAGGGGTTAAAAATGAAAATTATGGCTATTTGCGGCTCCGGCCTGGGCAGCAGTTTTATGGTCGAAATGAATATTAAAAAAGTGCTCAAAAAGCTGGAAATAGAGGCCGAGGTTGAACACTCCGATCTCTCCTCCGCCACGCCGGGTGCGGCCGATCTGTTTGTAATGGCGAAAGACATTGCAGCCAGCGCCAGCGTGCCGGAAAGCCAGCTGGTGGTGATCAACAACATCATCGATATCAACGAACTCGAAGCGCAGCTGCGCGCCTGGTTCGAAAGACAATAATCCTGATAAGGCGAGGTGGATATGTTTATCCTTGAAACGCTGAATTTCGTTGTTGATATTTTAAAGGTCCCTTCGGTGCTGGTGGGGTTAATTGCCTTAATTGGTCTGGTTGCGCAGAAAAAAGCGTTTTCAGATGTCGTAAAAGGCACAATTAAAACGATCCTCGGCTTTATTGTGCTGGGCGGCGGCGCCACGGTGCTGGTAGGTTCATTAAATCCCCTTGGCGGCATGTTTGAGCACGCCTTTAATATCCAGGGCATTATTCCAAACAATGAAGCGATTGTATCGATTGCCCTGGAAAAATACGGTGCCTCCACCGCGCTCATTATGGCCTTCGGGATGGTGGCGAATATTATCGTCGCGCGCTTTACCTGCCTGAAGTACATCTTCCTGACCGGACACCACACCTTCTACATGGCGTGCATGATTGGCGTGATCCTGACGGTGGCGGGCTTTGAGGGGGTAGGGCTGGTCTTCACCGGCTCGCTGATCCTCGGCCTGATCATGGCCTTCTTCCCGGCAATTGCGCAGCGCTATATGAAACGCATCACCGGCAACGATGAGATCGCCTTCGGTCACTTCGGTACGCTGGGCTACGTGCTGTCCGGCTGGATCGGCGGCAAGGTCGGCAAAGGCTCGCGCTCCACCGAAGAGATGAACCTGCCGAAAAACCTCAGCTTCCTGCGCGACAGCTCGATCTCCATCTCCCTCACCATGATGATTATCTATCTGATCATGGCGGTGAGCGCCGGGCGCGAGTATGTGGAAGCGACCTTCAGCGGCGGCCAGAACTACCTGGTGTACGCCATCATCATGGCAATCACCTTTGCGGCGGGCGTTTTCATCATCCTCCAGGGCGTGCGCCTGATTCTGGCGGAAATCGTCCCGGCCTTTACCGGCTTCTCTGAAAAACTGGTCCCCAACGCGCGTCCCGCGCTGGACTGCCCGGTTGTCTATCCCTACGCGCCAAATGCGGTGCTGATTGGGTTCCTGTTCAGCTTCCTGGGCGGGATTGTGGGGCTGGTCATCTGCGGGCAGCTTAACTGGGTGCTGATCCTGCCGGGCGTTGTTCCGCACTTCTTCACCGGCGCGACCGCAGGCGTGTTTGGTAACGCCACCGGCGGACGTCGCGGAGCGATGATTGGCGCGTTTGCCAACGGCCTGCTGATCACCTTCCTGCCGGTTCTGCTGCTGCCGGTGCTGGGCGCGATTGGCTTTGCCAATACCACCTTCTCGGATGCCGATTTTGGCGCGGTCGGGATTGTGCTGGGCAACCTGGCGCGCTTCCTGTCGCCGCTTGCCATCACCGGGCTGGTTGTTGCGTTGTTCGCGCTGCTGGTGGCCTACAACGTATTCGCTAAAAACAAACCTGCGGGCGGTGACGCGCAGGAAAATACCGGAGCCAAATGATGAATGAGAATGAAATAACCGAACTGGCGCGTCAGATCCGCCTTGAGACGCTGAAATCCCTGACGCAGCTGGGTTTTGGCCACTACGGCGGCAGCATGTCGGTCGTCGAAACGCTGGCGGTGCTGTACGGCGCGGTAATGAAGATTGACCCGGCCGATCCGGACTGGCCTGAGCGGGACTACTTTGTGCTGTCGAAAGGCCATGCGGGCCCGGCGCTCTACAGCACGCTGGCGATTAAAGGCTACTTCCCGATTGAAGAGCTGAGCACGCTGAATCAGAACGGAACGCGTCTTCCCAGCCACCCGGACCGCCTGAAAACCCGCGGCGTGGACGCCACCACCGGTTCGCTTGGGCAGGGGATCTCTATCGCCGGCGGCATGGCGCTGTCGCACAGGCTGGCAGGAAGGCCAAACCGGGTGTTCTGCATCGTTGGCGACGGGGAGCTGAACGAGGGGCAGTGCTGGGAAGCGTTCCAGTTTATTGCCCACCATCGCCTGAATAACCTGACCGTGTTCGTGGACTGGAACAAACAGCAGCTCGACGGCGAGCTGGACGAGATCGTCTGCGCGTTCGACCTGGAAGAGAAGTTCCGCGCCTTTGGCTTTGACGCGGTGACGGTGAAGGGGGACGACATTCCGGCGCTGCTGGAGGTAACGTCGCCGATGCCCAGGGCCGATGCGCGCCCGCGGGTAGTGATCCTCGACAGCATCAAAGGGCAGGGGGTGCCGTACCTGGAACAGCTCGGCAACTCGCACCATCTGCGGTTAACCCCGGAGAGCAAAGCGGCCCTCAACGAGACGATTCGCCAACTGGAGGCTTCACATGATTAAGCTTGCACCGCCACAACAGAAAGATGCCGTTGAGATGCGTAAGGTCTACGCGGGCTTTGTGGCAAAACAGATTGAGGCCGGGAGCGAGATTATTGCCCTCGAAGCGGATCTGATGAGTTCGATGGCGATGGATGGCGTGGCGCGCGATTATCCGCAGCACGTTATCAACTGCGGCATTATGGAGGCTAACGTGATTGGAACGGCGGCGGGGCTGTCGCTTACCGGACGTAAGCCCTTCGTGCACACCTTCACCGCCTTTGCCAGCCGCCGCTGCTTCGACCAGCTGTTTATGTCCCTTGACTACCAGCGCAACAACGTGAAGGTGATTGCCTCGGACGCGGGGGTAACGGCCTGTCACAACGGCGGCACGCATATGTCGTTTGAGGATATGGGCATTGTGCGCGGCCTGGCGCACTCGGTGGTGCTGGAAGTGACCGACGCGGTGATGTTCGAAGACGTGCTGCGTCAACTGATGGACCTGGAAGGCTTCTACTGGGTGCGCACGATACGCAAGCAGGCGCCGAGCGTGTATGCGCCGGGCTCAACGTTCACCATTGGCAAAGGCAACGTGCTGCGTGAAGGGAGTGACATCACCCTGATTGCCAATGGCATCATGGTGGCGGAAGCGCTGGAGGCAGCGCGTCAGCTAGAGCAGGAGGGCGTAAGCGCGGCGGTTATCGATATGTTTACCCTGAAGCCCATCGACAGGATGCTGGTGAAAAACTATGCCGAAAAAACCGGGCGTATTGTGACCTGCGAAAACCACAGCATCCATAACGGGCTGGGCTCGGCGGTGGCGGAAGTGCTGGTGGAAACCTGCCCGGTGCCGATGCGTCGCGTTGGCGTTAAGGAACGCTATGGCCAGGTGGGGACGCAGGACTTTCTTCAGAAGGAGTATGGCCTGACGGCACACGATATTGTGTCGGCGGCGAGAGAGCTGCTGTAAAAAAAGGCGACCGTCGGGTCGCCTTTTTAATGCAGTTAAAGCATTACTGCTGCTGTGAAGACTGGATCGCCGTCAGCGCGATGGTGTAGACGATATCGTCAACCAGCGCGCCGCGGGAGAGGTCGTTCACAGGCTTGCGCATGCCCTGCAGCATTGGCCCGATGGAGATCAGGTCTGCTGAACGCTGTACCGCTTTATAGGTGGTGTTACCGGTGTTCAGATCCGGGAAGATGAACACGGTAGCGCGACCTGCAACCGGCGAGTTTGGCGCTTTGGATTTCGCCACGTCAGCCATAACGGCAGCATCGTACTGGAGCGGGCCGTCGATCATCAGATCCGGACGTTTTTCCTGCGCAATGCGGGTTGCTTCACGGACTTTCTCTACGTCGCTACCTGCACCAGAGGTGCCGGTAGAGTAGGAGAGCATTGCCACGCGCGGTTCGATACCGAATGCCGTTGCGGAGTCCGCAGACTGGATTGCGATTTCTGCCAGCTGCTCTGCGGTTGGATCCGGGTTGATCGCGCAGTCGCCGTAAACGTAAACCTGTTCAGGCAGCAGCATGAAGAACACGGAGGAAACCAGAGAGCTGCCCGGTGCCGTTTTAATCAGCTGCAGCGGCGGACGGATGGTGTTCGCGGTGGTGTGTACCGCACCGGAAACCAGGCCGTCAACTTCATCCTGCTCCAGCATCAGCGTACCCAGCACCACGTTGTCTTCCAGCTGCTCGCGCGCAACGGCTTCGGTCATGCCTTTGTTCTTACGCAGCTCAACCAGACGGGCAACGTAGCTTTCGCGAACCACTTCTGGATCGACGATTTCGATGCCTGCGCCCAGCTCAACGCCCTGGGACGCCGCAACGCGGTTAATCTCATCCGGGTTACCCAGCAGCACGCAGGTCGCGATGCCGCGCTCTGCACAGATAGCGGCCGCCTTAACGGTGCGTGGTTCGTCGCCTTCTGGCAGAACAACGCGTTTGCCCGCTTTACGCGCCAGCTCGGTCAGCTGGTAACGGAAGGCTGGAGGAGAAAGACGGCGGCTGCGCTCGGAGGTCGCGGTCAGGGATTCGATCCAGTCTGCGTTGATATAGCCAGCAACGTATTCCTGAACCTTCTCGATACGCTCGTGGTCATCAACCGGTACTTCCAGGTTGAAGCTCTGCAGGCTCAGGGAGGTCTGCCAGGTGTTGGTGTTCACCATGAACACCGGCAGGCCAGTGGCGAACGCGCGTTCGCACAGCTTGCTTACGCGTGGGTCCATCTCATACGCGCCGGTCAGCAGGATTGCACCGATTTCCACGCCGTTCATCGCGGCCAGGCAGGCTGCAACCAGCACGTCCGGGCGGTCTGCGGAGGTCACCAGCAGAGAACCAGCGCGGAAGTGCTCCAGCATGTGTGGAATGCTGCGCGCGCAGAAGGTCACGGACTTCACGCGGCGGGTATTGATGTCGCCTTCGTTGATCACGGTAGCGTTCAGGTGGCGCGCCATATCGATTGCACGGGTGGCAATCAGATCGAAGCTCCACGGCACCGCGCCCAGAACGGGCAGCGGGCTGGAATCCTGAAGTTTAGCCGGGTCCACTTTGATGACTTTCGCTTTAGAAGAGTCATCGAAGATTTCGGACAGGTCAGGACGCGTACGGCCCTGTTCATCAACCGGTGCGTTCAGTTTGTTAACGATAACGCCGGTGATGCTGGTGTTTTTCGCACCGCCAAAGCTGCTGCGCGTCAGTTCGATACGCTCTTTCAGCTGCTCCGGGGTATCGGTGCCCTGAGACATCACGAAAACGATCTCTGCGTTCAGGGTTTTCGCGATTTCAAAGTTCAGGGACTGGGCAAACTGGTGTTTACGGGTCGGGACCAGGCCTTCAACCAGCACCACTTCAGCGTCCTGCGCGTTAGCGTGATAGTTGGCGATGATCTCTTCCATCAGCACGTCTTTCTGGTTGCTGGAGAGCAGAGACTCAACGTGGCTCATCTTCAGCGGTTCAGCCGCCGGCAGATTGGAATTTTTGCGAACGATGGTGGTGGTCTGGTCTGGCGCATCGCCACCGGCGCGAGGCTGGGCGATTGGCTTAAAGACGCTCAGACGAACGCCTTTGCGTTCCATAGCACGGATCACGCCGAGGCTGACGCTGGTCAGGCCGACGCTGGTTCCGGTAGGGATCAGCATAATTGTACGGGACACGGTTTATCCTCTTTCGTTACCGCCGCGTTGGGCGGGCTACAAAACAGCACCGCCAGCATTGCTGGCGGTGTGGAATCAGGCGGTCAGACGGCACGCGTCTTGCGCGATGACCAGCTCTTCGTTAGTTGGGATAACGATAGCCGGGCGGGTGCCTTCTTTGTTGATGAAGCCAGACTTGCCGAAGCGGGCAGCCAGGTTACGCTCGTGATCAACCTCGAAGCCCAGAACGCCCAGTTTGCCCAGGGACAGTTCGCGAACCATTGCCGCGTTCTCACCGATACCACCGGTGAAGATAACTGCGTCAAGGCGGCCTTCCATCAGCGCGGTGTAAGAACCGATGTACTTCGCCAGACGGTGGCAGTAAACGTCCATTGCACGCTTAGCGTCTGCTTTGGTTTCGTAGTTATCTTCAACGTAACGGCAGTCGCTGGTGACTTCGGTCAGACCCAGCAGGCCAGACTCTTTGGTCAGCATTTTGTTGATGTCGTCAACGCTCATGCCCAGGGTGTCGTGCAGGTGGAAGATGATCGCCGGGTCGATGTCACCGGAACGGGTACCCATCACCAGACCTTCCAGCGGGGTCAGACCCATGGAGGTATCAACACATTTACCGTTGCGGATAGCAGAAACAGAACCACCGTTGCCCAGGTGGCAGGTGATGATGTTCACTTCTTCAACCGGCTTGTTCAGCACTTTTGCGGCTTCCTGAGTCACATAGAAGTGGCTGGTGCCGTGTGCGCCGTAACGACGGACGCCGTGCTCTTTGTACAGGCTGTATGGCAGGGCATAGAGGTAAGACTCTTCCGGCATGGTCTGATGGAACGCGGTATCGAACACGGCCACGTTTTTGTCTTTCAGATTCGGGAAGGATTTCAGTGCTTCAGCGATACCGATCAGGTGAGCCGGGTTATGCAGCGGTGCGAAAGACGCAGAGTCTTTGATGCCCTGGATCACAGAGTCGTCAATCACCACGGAACTGGTGTATTTTTCGCCGCCGTGGACGATACGGTGACCAATTGCAGTCAGCTGAGCAGACAGTTCTGGTTTTTGTGCCAGAATAGTGTTAACGATAAAGTTCAGCGCTTCACTGTGAGCGGCGCCTGCACCTAAAGCCGCTTCTTGTTTGCTGCCGTCCATTTTCCACTTGATACGTGCTTCAGGCAGATGGAAACATTCGGCCAAACCAGAGAGGTACTCGTCACCGTTGAGCGCATCGATGATGGCGAATTTCAGTGAAGAGCTACCGCAGTTCAGAACCAGTACTAACTTACTCGACATGGAAGTACCTATAATTGATACGTGGCTAAAAAAACGTCAATGAGTCTAAAAGCGTAACGCATGCTGACCCAGACATTTATGATTAACATCATGCCAAACGAACATTCTGGCAGGATGGAAGAAATACCTATGATTTTAAGCCATTTTGAACATTTTTCAGACAATGGCATAATATGCGATAATTTGACGAGTTAACGCTTCTCGTCTACGGCCCTATCAGGCTGGCACAGGATACCCGATACGGGGTAGCGATGACAAAATATTTTGAACGTTGTCATAGCCTGTTGTGGTTTTGCACGAAAATTTTAATTTTTATATGTGAAGTTGAGGTACAGCCATGTCGACACCTGAAATCCCGTCCGTTAACTTTTTTAGCCTGTTTCGTCGGGGACAGCATTATGCAAAGACATGGCCGATGGAAAAGCGCCTCGCGCCCATGTTCATTGAAAACCGCACCATTCGCGCCACGCGCTACGCGATCCGCTTTATGCCCCCGATCGCCGTCTTTACCCTGTGCTGGCAAATTGCGCTGGGTGGACAGCTTGGCCCGGCCGTTGCGACTGCGCTCTTTGCCTTAAGCCTGCCGATGCAGGGGCTGTGGTGGTTAGGTAAACGCTCCATTACGCCGCTTCCGCCTTCTATTTTACACTGGTTTTATGAAGTGCGTGGAAAACTGGAGGAAGCCGGCCAGGCGCTGGCGCCGGTGGAAGGCAAGCCGGACTATCAGGCGCTGGCAGATACGCTCAAGCGAGCGTTTAAACAACTTGATAAAACATTCCTCGATGACTTGTGATTGATCATCGAAACGACGACCAAAAGAAGGCACAGTAACACACCGTTACCGTGTCTTTTTTTTACAGTGCAATGCGCTACAGGAGTCGAAAGATGGAAATGACCCATGCTCAACGTCTGATTTTGTCTAACCAGTACAAGATGATGACTATGCTTGATCCCGATAACGCTGCGCGCTACAGCCGCCTGCAGACCATCGTCGAACGTGGTTTTGGTTTGCAGATGCGCGAACTGGATCGCGAGTTTGGCGAGCTGAAAGAGGAAACCTGCCGCATCGTTATCGACATCATGGAGATGTACCATGCGCTGCATGTGTCCTGGACCAACCTTAAAGACCAGCAGGCCATTGACGAGCGCCGGGTGACGTTCCTGGGCTTTGATGCGGCGACGGAAGCGCGCTATCTGAGCTATGTGCGCTTTATGGTGAACACCGAAGGACGCTACACCCACTTTGACGCGGGCACGCACGGCTTTAACGCCCAGACCCCAATGTGGGACAAATATCAGCGTATGCTGAGCGCGTGGCATGCCTGCCCGCGTCAGTACCACTTAAGCAGCAACGAAATTCAACAAATCATTAATGCCTGACGGAGGTGCGTGTGCAGTGTAAAGGTTTTCTGTTTGATCTGGACGGTACGCTGGTGGATTCGCTGCCGGTGGTTGAACGCTCGTGGTGCCACTGGGCCGACCGGCACGGCATCGACCATCAGGACGTACTGAATTTCATCCATGGCAAACAGGCCATTACCTCATTGCGGCACTTCCTGGCGGGACGTTCTGAGGAAGAGATCCAGGCGGAGTTTACCTATCTTGAGCAGATTGAGGCCACCGATACCGACGGCATCACCGCGCTGCCCGGCGCGCGCGAATTGCTTGAGCATCTGAATGAAGCGCAGATCCCCTGGGCTATCGTCACCTCCGGCTCGGTTCCCGTCGCTCACGCCCGCCACAAGGCGGCAGGTTTACCGACGCCGGACGTGTTCATTACCGCTGAACGCGTGAAGCGCGGCAAGCCGGAACCGGATGCGTTTCTGCTCGGCGCCGAGCTGCTTGGCCTTGCGCCTGCGGAGTGCGTGGTTGTGGAAGATGCGGCGGCTGGCGTGCTGGCCGGGCTGAACGCCGGAAGCCACGTCATCGCCGTTAACGTTCCGGCGGGATCGCCCCGGCTGGATGAGGCAGACTTTGTGCTCAACACGCTGACTGCCATCGACGTCTCGAAGACGCCGGACGGCATTGTAACCGTCTCGCTAAAAATGTAATCCCATGATATAGCCCCACGCTGCTGGGGCTTTTTTATGGCAAAATTGCTTCTCCTCCACTGACAAGGACATGTTGTGAACGGTGAACTGATTTGGGTCCTGAGCCTGCTGTTAATCGCCATCATTCTTTTTGCCACGGGCAAGGTGCGCATGGATGCCATCGCCCTGTTCGTGATTGTCGCCTTCGTGCTGAGCGGTACGCTCTCGCTGCCGGAAGCCTTTTCCGGGTTTAGCGATCCCAACGTTATTTTGATTGCCGCCTTGTTTATCATCGGCGACGGGCTGGTACGCACCGGCGTGGCGACGATGATGGGCGCGTGGCTGGTCAAGGTGGCGGGCAGCAGCGAAACCAAAATGCTGATTTACCTGATGCTGACGGTGGCCGGGCTGGGCGCGTTTATGAGCTCAACGGGCGTCGTCGCTATCTTTATTCCGGTGGTGCTGAGCGTCTGCATGCGAATGCAGATCTCCCCGTCGCGCCTGATGATGCCGCTAAGCTTTGCCGGGCTTATCAGCGGCATGATGACGCTGGTGGCGACGCCGCCGAACCTGGTCGTAAACAGCGAACTGATCCGTGAGGGGCTTGAGGGGTTTAGCTTTTTCAGCGTTACGCCGATCGGGCTGGTCGTGCTGGTGATGGGCATTATCTATATGCTGCTCACCCGTTTTGCCCTGAAAGGGGAGAAGCAGGATAACGCCAGAGAGGGCTGGAAGCGGCGCTCCTTTCGCGATTTGATTAAAGAGTACCGCCTGACCGGTCGCGCCCGGCGTCTGGCCATCCGACCGGGTTCGCCCATGGTGGGGCAGCGGCTGGACGATCTCCGGCTGCGCGAACGCTACGGCGCAAACGTGATCGGCGTGGAGCGCTGGCGTCGCTTTCGTCGGGTGATTGTCAACGTGAACGGGGTATCCGAATTCCGGGCGCGCGATGTCCTGCTGATTGATATGTCCACGGCGGACGTGGACCTGCGTGAATTCTGTAGCGAACAGCTGCTGGAGCCGATGGTGCTGCGCGGCGAATATTTTTCTGACCAGGCGCTGGATGTCGGCATGGCCGAGGTGTCACTGATCCCGGAATCGGAGCTGTTGGGTAAAACGGTGCGCGAAATCGGCTTTCGCACCCGCTATGGCCTGAACGTGGTGGGCCTGAAGCGCGATGGCGTGGCCCTTGAAGGAGCGGTAGTGGATGAGCCACTCCTGCTGGGGGATATCTTCCTGGTGGTCGGCAACTGGAAACTGATTAGCCAGCTCGGGCAGAAAGGCCGCGATTTTGTGGTGCTGAATATGCCGATTGAGGAGAGCGACGCGTCCCCGGCGCACAGCCAGGCACCCCACGCGATATTCTGCCTGGTGCTGATGGTCTCCCTGATGCTGACGGACGAGATACCTAATCCCATAGCGGCGATAATTGCCTGCCTGCTAATGGGCAAATTTCGCTGTATCGATGCCGAAAGCGCTTACAAGGCGATTCACTGGCCGAGCATCATTCTTATTGTCGGGATGATGCCTTTTGCCCTGGCGCTACAGAAAACCGGCGGGGTAGATTTGATCGTTAAAGGCTTAATGGACGCGGGCGGCGGTTATGGCCCCTATCTGATGATGGTCTGCCTGTTTGTCATGTGCGCCTCCATCGGACTGTTTATCTCCAACACCGCCACCGCCGTGCTGATGGCACCTATTGCGCTGGCGATGGCGAAATCGATGGGCGTTTCGCCGTATCCGTTTGCGATGATGGTTGCGATGGCGGCGTCCGCGGCGTTTATGACGCCGGTCTCTTCGCCGGTCAATACGCTGGTGCTGGGGCCGGGGAACTATAAATTCAGCGACTTCGTGAAAATTGGCGTGCCGTTCACCGTGCTGGTGATGCTGGTGTGCGTGGTGTTAATTCCGGTCTTATTCCCGTTTTAAGCAGGGGCACGCGCTTCAGGCCGGGCTGGCGATTCTGCCACCCGGCAAACGTCATAGCGGGGAGTCCTGGCTAATCTCATCCAGCGACAGATGGAAGCTCGGCACAAATACCTGCATAAAGTAGTCCATCTCCTCGCTGCGGCGGGATGCCAGGGTTTTTTCCAGCCGCGTTTTCGCCAGCAGGAACTCGTTATTCCCCGCGGATAGCTCTTCCAGACATTTCAGGTACGCGCACAGCGCATCGGCCTGTTTCACCAGGGACTTTTCTTCTTCCGTATACTGATGTTCGTCGATAAGCGGCTCGAAGATATCACGCAGCTCCTCGGGCACCATTTCAATCAGCTTCTGCTGCGCAATCTTCTCGATGGCCTTATATTCCTGCGCAATCTGCGAGTTGAAATACTTCACCGGCGTTGGCAGATCCCCGGTCAGCACTTCCGAAGCATCGTGATACATCGCCAGTAGGGCGATACGCTCGGCATTCACCTGCCCGTTGAATTTGCGGTTCTTAATGGCGGCCAGCGCGTGAGCGACCATGGCAACCTGCAAACTGTGCTCTGACACGTTTTCCGTGCGCACGTTGCGCATCAGCGGCCAGCGGTTGATGAGCTTCAGGCGGGAGAGGTGGGCAAAAAAATGACTCTGACTCATAGGTTACCTTACGTCTTAACAGCGACAGACTTCATTGTGCGGGGAGGGGAGGGAAGATGCAAATTAGCGGATGCTGAAAGCCGGGCAGGTGAAGTGCCACCCGGCAGGCGGGAAAGTTTACTGATGATACCCGGACAGGAAGCGTCCGAAGCGGCTGATGGCCATTTCGAGATCGTCTTCGCGCGGCAGCGTCACGATACGCACGTGGTCCGGCCACGGCCAGTTAAACGCCGTTCCCTGCACCAGCAGCACTTTTTCCTGTAGCAGGAAGTCGAGCACCATTTTCTGATCGTCGTGAATGTTGAAGCGCTTTGCGTCAATTTTCGGGAACATATACAGCGCGCCGTTTGGCTTCACGCAGGAGACGCCCGGGATATCGTTGATTAGTTCCCACGCGCGGTTGCGCTGTTCATACAGACGGCCGCCAGGCACGATGAACTCGCTGATGCTCTGATAGCCACCGAGCGCCGTCTGGATCGCATGCTGCGCCGGTACGTTGGCGCAAAGACGCATGGATGCCAGCATCTCCAGCCCTTCTATATAGCCCTTCGCATGTTTCTTCGGACCGTTCAGCACCATCCAGCCCTGACGGAAACCGGCCACGCGGTAGGTTTTCGACAGGCCGTTAAAGGTGACGGTCAGCAGGTCGGGGGCCAGCGCGGCGATAGAGTGGTGCTGCGCCGCGTCGTACAGGATCTTGTCGTAAATCTCGTCGGCAAAGATGATCAGGTTGTGCTGGCGGGCGATCTCCACGATCTCCATCAGCAACTCTTTTGAGTAGACGGCGCCCGTCGGGTTATTCGGGTTAATGATGACGATACCGCGGGTGCGTGGCGTAATTTTGGCGCGAATATCATCCAGATCCGGGAACCAGTCAGAGGATTCGTCGCACAGGTAGTGGACCGCCTTACCGCTGGACAGCGACACCGCAGCCGTCCACAGCGGGTAATCCGGCGCGGGAACCAGCATTTCGTCACCGCTGTTCAGCAGCGCCTGCATCGCCTGAACGATCAGCTCCGACACGCCGTTGCCAATGTAGATATCTTCCACGGTAACGTCGCGCATACCGCGTGCCTGATAGTGCTGCATGATGGCTTTACGGGCGGAGTAAAGCCCTTTTGAATCGCAGTAACCCTGGGCAGTTGGCAGGTTGCGGATCACATCCACCAGGATCTCATCCGGCGCTTCAAAACCAAATGGCGCGGGGTTGCCGATGTTGAGTTTCAGAACCTTATTGCCTTCCTCTTCGAGACGTTTAGCCTCTTTAAGAACCGGGCCACGGATGTCGTAACAGACGTTGTCGAGCTTGCTGGATTTTTCGATAGGGGACATGAACCTTTAACCTTTTCGCTATTGTTGCTACTTCCTGCCGTGGAAGCTAGCACGGAACAATGTACTCCCACCGCGCTTCGTTTTGAAGGGCGCACAGAAGAAGATTTTGTACGACAGGACGGAGCCGTTGCGATCTCTTAAGCTGAATGCGGACCGATCGGGTTCCTGAATTTATCGCCATACAGGCAAATGTTAGGATTTTTATGCTGAAAATTTAAAATAAATGTGAATATTGTGCTGACGTAAATTAAAAGACGATTGGCGAGGAGGCGTTAGTCGCCGGGTGTGACCTTTCGTAAAACCTGAATGCTAAGATACGCATTGCCTTATTAGCAAAGCCAGGTTAGAAGTTACTCATGTGAAATTAATGTTAAGCGATATTAATGATTGAACTGAATCTAAATTAAACTTTATTTATTATTAACGACGAAAATGCAACTTTCGTTAATTTTAATAAAAAGAGTTTAGCGGCTTATCGGTGGCGGTAAATCTGTAATATTGCAATAAGACTTATAAATATAGTGGATTTGGGTTAAGATGTGTTTCGGGAAAGCGGTTGCGCGATACGCCTGTTACGTATATCGGATTCTGCTTTCCTATATTAATCGATTGTTATTGTTGAAGTTATCTCTGGCTGAATTGGGTGAGTTACATCTTGCTGCGCTGACAACGCTGCGATATAGATAGCAGAAAACCTGTCTTACCCTATATGGAATTTACATCTACCTTCAGACAGCGAAATATCCTGAGCGCAAGAGAATAAAAATAACGTCATGAAACGTGATTTCTGACCGTTGATATACCGCAGTACAATAACTATCTGTCAGGCAGTCTGCCGGGCCGGGACGCGAGGGAAACTCTTCAGAAGGAATTGCTTAACTGTTACACACAGCTTAAACCCGGGCAGCTCCGTACGAGCAACCTGAAAGTGAAAAGATATGATAAATGCAAATCGTCCGATAATGAATCTCGACCTCGATCTGCTGAGAACGTTTGTTGCGGTCGCCGATCTCAACACTTTTGCAGCAGCTGCTGCCGCAGTTTGCCGTACCCAGTCCGCCGTGAGCCAGCAAATGCAGCGGCTGGAACAACTGGTTGGTAAAGAGCTTTTTGCGCGCCATGGGCGTAATAAGCTTTTAACGGAACATGGTATACAGCTTCTGGGTTATGCCAGAAAGATACTGCGCTTTAATGATGAAGCTTGTATGTCTTTAATGTTTAGCAACCTTCAGGGAGTGTTAACATTAGGGGCATCGGATGAATCAGCGGATACCATTTTACCTTTCCTTCTCAATCGTATTAGCTCGGTTTATCCGAAGCTTGCGTTGGACGTTAGCGTTAAACGTAATGCTTTTATCGTTGAGATGCTGAAAGAGAACGAGGTTGACCTGGTGGTCACCACGCATCGGCCCGGTCAGTTTGACTGCCTGACGCTGCGTACCTCTCCCACGCACTGGTACTGTGCGGCGGAGTATGTACTGCAACAGGGTGAGCCAATACCCCTGGTCCTGCTGGACGATCCCAGCCCGTTCCGCGATATGGTGCTGGCCGCGCTTAACGAAGCCAATATTCCCTGGCGTCTGGCGTACGTGGCATCCACGCTTCCCGCCGTGCGGGCCGCGGTGAAGGCTGGACTTGGCGTAACGGCCCGTCCGGTTGAGATGATGAGCCCGGATCTGCGCGTTCTGGGTAAATCCGATGGCCTGCCATCGTTACCGGATACGGAGTACCTGCTTTGCCATAATGCCGCAAGCAACAACGAGCTGGCGAAAGTGGTGTTCGAGGCGATGGAAAACTACCATAATCCGTGGCAGTACGCGCATGTTACTCCCGAAGGAGGGGGGAACCCCCTGATCGTGGAAGGGGATTTTGAGTGATCGTTCCCTCAAAATTCTCGTAACAAAATGTAAGTGCAAAAAAGAGCCACTCGCATGATTTTTTCATGGAGTGGTTTTTTTTTGCTAATCATAACCGCTAGCGCAGTGTGGATAAGTGAAATACCCGTTATTTATCAACGCAGCATATGCTTTTGGTTAAGATGTAAACGATGGCCGTTCTAACTTCCCTCAACCCCCGCCGATGTTAAAAAAACAGGAAATATGTTGCTGTTTTTTTGATTGAATTAACAAAAGCGTGTCTCAGATCAAGAAAATACTCCTATTTGGGGGGAGGAATCGTTGGCAAATCCTGTCAAAATAGGAGGGTTATTTTTTTTACTTCCAAAACGGACACGATTCAACAAGATGCATTTGACGTAAAGTCACCTGGCCACCAGGGTTAAAGGGCATGTTTTGTTAATGAGAATCGCACGATGTAATTTAATGTGAAGAAACCTTTGTTAAAGTTGACAAAAGGTTATAGAAAGGAGTAAAAAACCCCATCATTTTGCTGTCTATGTCTCATTTCAGACAGTTAGTGTAAGGTTATTTGTTCCTCCCCATGAATCGATGTGATGCCCATCTGCCAGCAAGAGCAGTGTCGTCGGTATCACTTTTGATGAGTAAGCAATGAGTATGTCAACATCCACAGAAGTCATCGCTCATCACTGGGCATTCGCAATCTTTCTTATTGTAGCCATTGGCCTGTGCTGCCTGATGTTAGTCGGCGGCTGGTTCCTGGGCGGTCGCGCCCGCGCAAGGCACAAAAACACACCTTTCGAATCAGGTATTGATTCAGTAGGTACCGCTCGCTTACGCCTGTCTGCCAAGTTCTACCTGGTAGCCATGTTCTTCGTCATCTTCGACGTGGAAGCGCTTTACCTCTTCGCGTGGTCTACCTCGATTCGCGAAAGTGGTTGGGTGGGCTTTGTCGAGGCCGCAATTTTCATTTTAGTGTTACTGGCCGGTCTGGTTTATCTGGTGCGTATTGGCGCGCTGGACTGGACACCTGTGCGTTCACGCCGTGAACACATCAACCCGGAAAACAGTATCTCTAATCGTCAGCAGTAACAGCGAGGCAATAAGATGGATTATACGCTCACCCGCATAGATCCTAACGGTGAGAATGACCGTTACCCACTGCAAAAACAGGAGATCGTAACCGACCCCCTGGAGCAAGAAGTCAACAAAAGCGTGTACATGGGCAAGCTCGAGCATGCCATGCACGACATGGTCAACTGGGGTCGTAAGAACTCCATCTGGCCATACAACTTTGGCCTTTCTTGCTGCTACGTTGAAATGGTGACGTCATTCACTGCGGTGCATGACGTTGCGCGTTTTGGGGCCGAGGTACTGCGTGCTTCCCCGCGTCAGGCTGACCTGATGGTGGTCGCCGGCACCTGCTTTACCAAGATGGCGCCTGTTATTCAGCGTCTGTATGACCAGATGCTGGAGCCAAAATGGGTTATCTCCATGGGGGCATGTGCAAACTCGGGCGGTATGTACGACATTTATTCCGTTGTGCAGGGCGTTGATAAGTTCATTCCGGTGGATGTTTACATTCCTGGCTGCCCGCCGCGTCCGGAAGCCTATATGCAGGCGCTGATGCTGCTCCAGGAGTCCATTGGTAAAGAACGCCGCCCGCTCTCATGGGTTGTTGGCGATCAGGGTGTCTATCGCGCGAACATGCAGTCTGAGCGCGAGCGTAAACGTGGTGAACGTATTGCCGTCACCAACCTGCGTACGCCTGACTAAATTTAATTTGCGCCTGTGGGCCTGGAGAACACCTTCGCATATCACTACTCAAATAGCGCGAAGCCAGGCTTAACAGTCACCACGGACCATTTGCAATGGTGAACAATATGACCGACTTAACCGCGCAAGAAGCCGCCTGGCAGACCCGGGATCATCTTGATGACCCCGTCATTGGCGAACTGCGCAACCGTTTTGGGCCGGATGCCTTTACTGTTCAGGCCACCCGCACCGGGGTACCCGTTGTTTGGGTGAAGCGTGAGCAATTACTGGAAGTGGTCGATTTCCTCAAGAAATTGCCAAAGCCTTACGTCATGCTGTTTGACTTACACGGCATGGACGAACGTCTCAGAACGCACCGCCAGGGCCTCCCTGCTGCGGATTTTTCCGTTTTCTACCACCTGATCTCAATAGACCGCAACACGGATATCATGCTCAAGGTGGCATTGTCTGAAAACGACATGCATCTGCCGACGATCACCAAACTTTTCCCGAACGCCAACTGGTACGAGCGTGAAACCTGGGAAATGTTCGGCATGACCTTTGACGGCCACCCCCATCTGACGCGCATCATGATGCCGCAGACCTGGACCGGCCACCCGCTGCGTAAAGACTATCCGGCACGTGCAACCGAATTCGATCCGTTTGAGCTGACTAAAGCCAAGCAGGATCTGGAGATGGAAGCGCTGACCTTCAAGCCGGAAGACTGGGGCATGAAGCGCGGTACCGAAAACGAGGACTTCATGTTCCTCAACCTCGGTCCAAACCACCCGTCCGCGCACGGTGCGTTCCGTATTATTCTTCAGCTTGACGGCGAAGAGATTGTCGACTGCGTTCCTGACATTGGCTACCACCACCGTGGTGCCGAGAAGATGGGCGAGCGTCAGTCCTGGCACAGCTACATTCCGTATACCGACCGTATCGAGTACCTCGGCGGCTGCGTAAACGAAATGCCGTACGTGCTGGCCGTTGAGAAACTCGCAGGCATCACCGTGCCGGATCGCGTTAACGTGATTCGCGTCATGCTGTCTGAACTGTTCCGTATTAACAGCCACCTGCTGTACATCTCCACGTTCATTCAGGACGTCGGCGCGATGACCCCGGTCTTCTTCGCCTTTACCGATCGTCAGAAAATTTACGATCTGGTGGAAGCGATTACCGGTTTCCGTATGCACCCGGCCTGGTTCCGTATCGGCGGTGTGGCACACGACCTGCCGCGCGGCTGGGACCGTCTGCTGCGTGAGTTCCTCGACTGGATGCCGAAGCGTCTGGCCTCTTACGAGAAAGCCGCGCTGCGTAACTCCATCCTGAAGGGCCGTTCCCAGGGCGTTGCTGCCTACGGCGCGAAAGAGGCGCTGGAGTGGGGGACCACAGGTGCTGGCCTGCGTGCGACCGGTATTGATTTCGACGTGCGTAAAGCCCGTCCTTACTCTGGCTACGAGAACTTTGACTTTGAAGTCCCGGTTGGCGGCGGCGTTTCCGACTGCTACACCCGCGTGATGCTGAAAGTGGAAGAGCTGCGCCAGAGTCTGCGCATCCTCGAGCAGTGCCTCAACAACATGCCGGAAGGCCCGTTCAAGGCGGATCATCCGCTGACGACGCCGCCGCCGAAAGAGCGCACGCTGCAACATATCGAAACCCTGATCACCCACTTCCTGCAGGTTTCCTGGGGCCCGGTCATGCCGGCGCAAGAATCCTTCCAGATGATTGAAGCGACCAAGGGTATTAACAGTTACTACCTGACCAGCGACGGCAGCACCATGAGCTACCGTACCCGCGTGCGTACGCCGAGCTTTGCGCACCTTCAGCAGATCCCGTCTGCCATCCGCGGCAGCCTGGTCTCTGACCTGATTGTGTATCTGGGTAGTATCGATTTTGTTATGTCAGATGTGGACCGCTAATTATGCACGAGAATCAACAACCACAAACCGAGGCTTTTGAGCTGAGTGAAGCAGAGCGTGCCGCCATTGAGCACGAGATGCACCACTACGAAGACCCGCGTGCGGCGTCCATTGAAGCGCTGAAAATCGTACAGAAACAGCGTGGCTGGGTGCCGGATGGGGCGATCTACGAGATCGCAAAAGTGCTGGGTATTCCGGCGAGTGACGTAGAAGGCGTAGCCACGTTCTACAGCCAGATCTTCCGTCAGCCGGTAGGCCGCCATGTGATCCGCTACTGTGACAGCGTCGTCTGCCACATTACCGGCTATCAGGGCATTCAGGCTGCGATTGAGAAGAAGCTCAATATCAAGCCGGGCCAGACCACGTTCGATGGTCGCTTTACTCTGCTGCCAACCTGCTGCCTGGGTAACTGCGACAAGGGGCCGACCATGATGATTGATGAGGACACTCACAGCCATCTGACGCCGGAAGCGATTCCTGACCTGCTGGAGCAGTACAAATGAAAACTGTAATTCGTACTGCTGAGACGCATCCGCTGACCTGGCGTCTGCGCGATGACAAACAGCCGGTATGGCTCGACGAATACCAGAGCAAAAACGGCTATGCCGGGGCGCGTAAAGCCCTCGGCGGCATGGCGCCGGACGAGATCGTTAACGCGGTCAAACAGTCTGGTCTGAAAGGCCGCGGCGGCGCGGGCTTCTCCACCGGTCTGAAGTGGAGCCTGATGCCAAAAGATGAATCCATGAACATCCGTTACCTGCTGTGTAACGCCGATGAAATGGAGCCGGGTACCTATAAAGACCGTCTGCTGATGGAGCAGCTGCCGCACCTGCTGGTGGAAGGCATGCTGATCTCCGCGTTCGCGCTGAAAGCGTACCGTGGCTACATCTTCCTGCGCGGTGAGTACATCGAAGCGGCAGAAAACCTGCGTCGCGCGATTGCCGAAGCCACCGAAGCCGGCCTGCTGGGTAAAAACATCCTGGGCACCGGGTTTGACTTCGAGCTGTTCGTGCACACCGGCGCAGGGCGCTATATCTGCGGTGAAGAAACCGCGCTGATTAACTCCCTGGAAGGCCGTCGTGCGAACCCGCGCTCCAAGCCGCCTTTCCCGGCAAGCTCCGGCGTGTGGGGTAAACCGACCTGTGTGAACAACGTCGAAACCCTGTGCAACGTTCCGGCGATCCTCGCCAACGGCGTGGAGTGGTATCAGGGCATCTCTTCAAGTAAAGATGCCGGCACCAAGCTGATGGGCTTCTCTGGTCGCGTGAAAAACCCTGGCGTCTGGGAACTGCCGTTCGGTACCACCGCACGCGAAATTCTTGAAGACTACGCGGGCGGCATGCGCGATGGTCTGAAATTCAAAGCCTGGCAGCCGGGTGGGGCAGGGACCGACTTCCTGACCGAAGCCCACCTTGACCTGCCGATGGAATTCGAAAGCATTGGTAAAGCAGGCAGCCGTCTGGGTACGGCGCTGGCGATGGCCGTCGACCACGAGATCGGCATGGTGTCGCTGGTGCGTAACCTGGAAGAGTTCTTCGCCCGCGAGTCCTGCGGCTGGTGTACGCCGTGCCGTGACGGTCTGCCGTGGAGCGTGAAGATCCTACGTGCAATCGAACGCGGCGAAGGTCAGCCTGGCGATATCGAGACGCTTGAGCAACTGTGTCGATTCTTAGGCCCAGGCAAAACCTTCTGTGCCCACGCACCGGGTGCCGTCGAGCCGCTGCAGAGCGCGATTAAATATTTCCGCGACGAATTCGAAGCAGGCATTAAGCAGCCGTTCAGCAATACCCATTCAATCAATGGTATTCAGCCGAACCTGCTGAAAGCGCGCTGGTAAAAACAGAATTTTGATTAACGCTCGAAGCAATTCGAGACAACTGGAAGCATGCTAATGGCTACGATTCATGTAGACGGCAAAGAATACGAAGTCAACGGGGCGGACAACCTGCTGGAAGCTTGTCTGTCTCTTGGCCTCGATATTCCGTACTTTTGCTGGCATCCGGCGCTGGGCAGCGTCGGTGCTTGCCGCCAGTGTGCGGTGAAGCAATATCAAAACGCGGAAGACACGCGTGGTCGCCTGGTGATGTCCTGTATGACGCCAGCCGCCGAAGGCACTTTTATTTCGATTGATGACGAAGAAGCCAAACAGTTCCGCGAAAGCGTGGTGGAATGGCTGATGACCAACCACCCGCACGACTGTCCGGTTTGCGAAGAGGGCGGTAACTGCCACCTTCAGGATATGACCGTCATGACCGGTCACAGCTTCCGTCGCTATCGCTTTACCAAGCGTACCCACCGTAACCAGGATCTGGGGCCGTTCATCTCTCACGAAATGAACCGCTGCATCGCCTGCTACCGCTGCGTGCGTTACTACAAAGATTACGCAGACGGTCAGGATCTGGGCGTGTACGGCGCGCATGACAACGTCTACTTTGGCCGTCCGGAAGACGGTACGCTTGAGAGCGAATTCTCCGGTAACCTGGTAGAAATCTGTCCGACCGGCGTATTCACGGATAAAACGCACTCCGAGCGCTACAACCGTAAGTGGGACATGCAGTTTGCGCCAAGCATCTGCCAGCAGTGTTCGCTGGGCTGTAACACCAGCCCGGGCGAGCGCTACGGCGAACTGCGTCGCATCGAAAACCGCTACAACGGTACCGTTAACCACTACTTCCTGTGCGACCGCGGTCGTTTCGGCTATGGCTATGTGAACCTGAAGGACCGTCCGCGTCAGCCGGTTCAGCGCCGTGGCGACGACGTCATCACCCTCAACGCCGAGCAGGCGATGCAGGGCGCCGCGGATATTCTGCGCCAGTCGAAGAAAGTGATCGGTATCGGCTCCCCGCGCGCCAGCATCGAAAGCAACTTCGCGCTGCGCGAGCTGGTTGGGGCGGAAAACTTCTATACCGGTATAGCCCAGGGCGAACAGGAGCGCCTCCAGCTGGTGCTGAAGGTGCTGCGTGAAGGCGGCGTTCACACTCCTGCGCTGCGCGAAATCGAATCCTACGATGCGGTTCTGGTGCTGGGTGAAGACCTGACTCAGACCGGCGCTCGCGCGGCTCTGGCGGTTCGCCAGGCGGTGAAGGGTAAAGCGCGTGAAATGGCAGCGGCGCAGAAAGTGGCTGACTGGCAGATTGCGGCAATCCTGAACATCGGCCAGCGCGCGAAGCATCCTCTGTTTGTGACTAACGTCGACAACACCCGTCTGGACGACATCGCCGCGTGGACCTACTGCGCGCCGGTTGAAGATCAGGCGCGCCTTGGCTTTGCCATTGCCCACGCGCTGGACGGCAACTCTCCGGCCGTTGAGCTGGATCGCGACCTGCAAAACAAGGTCGACGTGATTGTTCAGGCGCTGGCGGGGGCGAAAAAGCCGCTGATTATCTCCGGGACCAACGCCGGAAGCGCCGAGATCATTCAGGCCGCAGCGAACGTTGCCAAAGCCCTGAAGGGCCGCGGTGCGGACGTCGGTGTGACCATGATTGCCCGTGCCGTGAACAGCATCGGTCTGGGCATGATTGGCGGCGGCTCGCTGGAAGAAGCGTTAAGCGAACTGGAATCCGGTGCCGCTGACGCCGTTGTGGTGCTTGAAAACGATCTGCATCGCCATGCGTCTGCCGCACGCGTTGACGCCGCGCTCTCCAAAGCGCCGCTGGTGATGGTAATTGACCATCAGCGCACGGCGATTATGGACAAAGCGCACCTGGTGCTCTCTGCGGCAAGCTTCGCAGAAAGCGACGGTACGGTGATCAACAACGAAGGCCGCGCGCAGCGTTTCTTCCAGGTTTATGACCCTGCGTACTACGACAGCAACACCATCATGCTGGAAAGCTGGCGCTGGCTGCACTCCCTGCACAGCACCGTGCAGAGCCGTGAAGTGGACTGGACGCAGCTCGACCACGTTATCGATGCGGTAGTCGAAAAACTGCCTCAGCTGGCGGGCATTAAAGATGCCGCGCCTGAAGCAAGCTTCCGCATTCGCGGCCAGAAGCTGGCGCGTGAACCGCACCGTTACAGCGGCCGTACCGCAATGCGCGCCAACATCAGCGTGCACGAACCGCGCCAGCCGCAGGATAAAGACACCATGTTCGCCTTCTCCATGGAAGGGAACAACCAGCCGTCCGCGCCGCGTTCGCAAATCCCGTTTGCATGGGCGCCGGGCTGGAACTCCCCGCAGGCATGGAACAAGTTCCAGGCTGAAGTGGGCGGCTCCCTGCGCCACGGCGATCCGGGCGTGCGTCTGATTGAAGCCTCCGAAACCGGTCTGGACTTCTTCACCACCGTTCCGGCGAGCTTCCAGGCGCAGGAAGGGCACTGGCGTATTGCGCCGTACTATCATCTGTTTGGTAGCGACGAAATGTCCCAGCGTTCACCGGTATTCCAGCAGCGCATGCCGCAGCCGTACATCAAGCTCAACCCGGCGGATGCCGCTAAGCTTGGCGTTAACGCGGGCGCGAACGTTGCCTTTAGCTATGACGGCCAGACAATCAGCCTGCCGCTGATTATCTCTGAAAGCCTGACAGCAGGGCAGGTTGGTCTGCCGATGGGTATGCCAGGCATCGCGCCGGTCCTGGCGGGTGCGCACCTTGATAACCTGCAGGAGGCAAAAGCATGAGTTGGTTAACGCCGGATCTTATCGACATCCTGCTGAGCATTCTGAAAGCGGTTGTGATTCTGCTGGTGGTGGTCACCTGCGGTGCGTTCATGAGCTTTGGTGAACGTCGTCTTCTCGGTCTGTTCCAGAACCGTTACGGACCGAACCGCGTGGGCTGGGGTGGTTCACTCCAGCTGGTCGCGGACATGATCAAGATGTTCTTTAAAGAGGACTGGGTTCCGCGCTTCTCGGATCGCGTGATCTTTACTCTGGCACCGATGATCGCCTTCACCTCGCTGCTGCTGGCGTTTGCTATCGTTCCGGTCAGCCCGACCTGGGTGGTGGCTGACCTGAACATCGGCATTCTGTTCTTCCTGATGATGGCAGGCCTCGCGGTTTACGCGGTGCTGTTCGCAGGCTGGTCCAGTAACAACAAATACTCGCTGCTGGGTGCGATGCGTGCTTCCGCGCAGACCCTGAGCTACGAGGTGTTCCTGGGGCTCTCCCTGATGGGCGTGGTGGCGCAGGCCGGTTCATTTAACATGACCGACATCGTCAACAACCAGGCCGACATCTGGAACGTTATCCCGCAGTTCTTTGGGTTTATTACCTTTGCTATCGCGGGCGTGGCGGTGTGTCACCGTCACCCGTTTGACCAGCCAGAAGCCGAACAGGAACTGGCCGACGGTTACCACATTGAATATTCCGGCATGAAGTTCGGTCTGTTCTTCGTGGGCGAGTACATCGGTATCGTCACCATTTCCGCGTTGATGGTAACGCTGTTCTTTGGTGGCTGGCATGGCCCGTTCTTACCGCCGTTCATCTGGTTCGCGCTGAAAACCGCGTTCTTCATGATGATGTTCATTTTGATTCGCGCAGCGTTACCGCGTCCGCGTTATGACCAGGTAATGTCCTTCGGCTGGAAAGTGTGCCTGCCGCTGACGCTCGTCAACTTGTTGGTAACGGCGGCTGTCATTCTCTGGCAGCAGCCATAAGGGGCTATAGACCATGACCTTAAAAGAATTATTGGTAGGTTTCGGCACCCAGGTACGCAGTATCTGGATGATCGGCCTGCACGCGTTTGCCAAACGCGAAACCCGGATGTACCCGGAAGAGCCGGTATATCTGCCGCCGCGCTACCGTGGCCGTATCGTGCTGACGCGCGACCCGGACGGTTCCGAGCGCTGCGTTGCCTGTAACCTGTGTGCGGTAGCGTGCCCGGTCGGCTGTATCTCTCTGCAAAAAGCAGAGACGGTAGACGGCCGCTGGTATCCTGAGTTCTTCCGCATCAACTTCTCACGCTGCATCTTCTGCGGCCTGTGCGAAGAAGCGTGCCCAACCACGGCGATTCAGCTGACTCCAGACTTCGAGCTGGGTGAGTACAAGCGTCAGGATCTGGTGTACGAGAAAGAGGATCTGCTGATTTCCGGTCCGGGCAAATACCCGGAATATAACTTCTACCGGATGGCGGGTATGGCAATCGACGGCAAAGATAAGGGCGAAGCAGAGAACGAAGCTAAGCCTATCGACGTCAAGAGCCTGTTACCGTAAGGAGAGGGCAATGGAATTCGCTTTTTATATCTGTGGCCTTATCGCCATCCTGGCTACGCTACGAGTGATTACGCACACCAATCCGGTGCATGCGCTGCTGTATTTAATCATCTCGCTGCTGGCCATTTCCGGGGTGTTCTTCGCGCTGGGCGCGCACTTTGCGGGCGCGCTGGAAATCATCGTCTACGCCGGGGCCATTATGGTGCTGTTCGTGTTCGTGGTGATGATGCTGAACCTGGGCGGCTCTGAAATTGAGCAGGAACGTCAGTGGTTAAAACCGCAGGTGTGGATTGGCCCGGCAATTTTGTCGGCCATCATGCTGGCGGTGATTGTTTACGCCATTCTCGGCGTCAACGACCAGGGTATCGACGGTACGCCGATCGGCGCTAAAGAGGTCGGTATCACGCTCTTTGGCCCATACGTTCTGGCGGTTGAACTGGCTTCAATGCTGCTGCTGGCGGGTCTGGTTGTCGCCTTCCACGTCGGACGCGAAGAGCGTTCTGGCGAGGTGCTGAGCAACCGCACCGACGACCGCGCGAAAAGAAAAACGGAGGAGCGCGCATGATCCCCTTAACACATGGACTGATCCTCGCTGCGATTTTATTCGTTCTGGGCTTAACCGGTCTGGTTATCCGCCGCAATCTGCTGTTTATGCTGATTGGTCTGGAAATCATGATTAACGCTTCCGCGCTGGCCTTTGTGGTCGCCGGTAGCTACTGGGGCCAGACCGATGGTCAGGTGATGTACATTCTCGCCATCAGCCTCGCGGCTGCCGAAGCGAGTATTGGCCTGGCGCTGTTGCTGCAGCTCCATCGTCGCCGCCAGAACCTGAACATCGATTCAGTAAGTGAGTTGCGTGGATGAACATGCTTGCCTTAACCATTATTTTTCCGCTAATTGGCTTCCTGCTGCTGTCGTTCTCGCGCGGCCGCTGGTCTGAAAATCTGTCTGCCACCGTCGGCATGGGCTCTGTTGGCCTGGCTGCTCTGGTGACGGCATATGCGGGTGTCGACTTCTTTAACAACGGGCGTCAGGCCTTCAGCGTGCCGCTGTGGAACTGGATGTCGGTCGGTAACTTTAACATCGGTTTTAACCTGGTGCTGGATGGTCTGTCTCTGACCATGCTCTCCGTGGTCACCGGCGTGGGCTTCCTGATCCACATGTTCGCCTCCTGGTATATGCGCGGTGAAGAGGGATACTCCCGCTTCTTCGCCTACACCAACCTGTTTATCGCCAGCATGGTGGTTCTGGTCCTGGCCGATAACCTGCTGCTGATGTATCTGGGCTGGGAAGGCGTGGGCCTGTGCTCTTACCTGCTGATCGGCTTCTACTACACCGATCCGAAGAATGGCGCAGCGGCCATGAAAGCGTTCGTCGTGACCCGCGTGGGTGACGTCTTCCTCGCGTTCGCGCTGTTCATTCTCTACAACGAACTGGGCACGCTGAACTTCCGCGAAATGGTGGAACTGGCGCCGGCGCACTTCGAAGCAGGCAATAACATGCTGTGGTGGGCGACGCTGATGCTGCTGGGTGGTGCCGTGGGTAAATCCGCGCAGCTGCCGCTTCAGACATGGCTGGCCGACGCGATGGCGGGTCCAACCCCGGTCTCTGCGCTGATCCACGCCGCAACCATGGTGACCGCCGGTGTTTACCTGATTGCGCGTACCCATGGCCTGTTCCTGATGACGCCTGAGATTCTGCATCTGGTGGGTATCGTTGGTGCGGTGACGCTGGTGCTGGCAGGCTTTGCCGCGCTGGTCCAGACCGACATCAAGCGCGTTCTCGCGTACTCCACCATGAGCCAGATTGGCTACATGTTCCTGGCGCTGGGCGTTCAGGCGTGGGACGCGGCCATTTTCCACCTGATGACGCACGCGTTCTTTAAAGCGCTGCTGTTCCTCTCATCCGGTTCGGTGATCCTGGCCTGCCACCACGAGCAGAATATCTTCAGGATGGGCGGACTGCGTAAGTCCATCCCGCTGGTTTATGTCTGCTTCCTGGTGGGCGGCGCGGCGCTGGCGGCACTGCCGCTGATTACCGCGGGCTTCTTCAGTAAGGACGAAATCCTTGCGGGTGCCATGGCGAATGGTCATATCAATCTGATGGTTGCGGGTCTGGTCGGTGCGTTCATGACCTCCCTGTATACCTTCCGTATGATTTTCATCGTATTCCACGGTAAAGAACAAATTCACGCTCACGCAGGGAAGGGGATTACTCATCACCTGCCGCTGATTGTGCTGCTGGTACTGTCCACCTTCGTTGGCGCGATGATTGTGCCACCGCTGCAGGGCGTACTGCCGGCGACAACCGAGCTTGAGCACGGTCGCGTTCTGACGCTTGAAATTACCTCCGGCGTGGTCGCAATTGCGGGCATCCTGATTGCTGCATGGCTGTGGCTGGGTAAACGCACGCTGGTGACTGCCGTTGCCAACAGTGCGCCAGGCCGTCTGCTGAGCACCTGGTGGTACAACGCGTGGGGCTTCGACTGGCTGTACGACATGATCTTCGTTAAGCCGTTCCTGGGCATTGCGTGGCTGCTGAAGCGCGACCCGCTGAACAGCCTGATGAACATCCCGGCGATCCTCTCTCGCTTCGCAGGTAAAGGCCTGCTGTTCAGCGAGAACGGTTATCTGCGCTGGTATGTGGCGTCCATGAGCATCGGTGCGGTTGTCGTGCTGGCGCTGCTGATGGTGTTGCGTTGATCGTTAAGTGAATTTTATTCGAATTCGTTGAAAATCAGGCCCCTGTTGGGGGCCTTAAAAAGGAATATAAATCGCCATGTTACTACCCTGGCTAATATTAATTCCCTTCATCGGCGGCTTCCTGTGCTGGCAGACTGAACGCTTTGGCGTGAAGATGCCGCGCTGGATCGCGCTGATCACCATGGGATTGACGCTCGCGCTTGGCCTGCAACTCTGGTTGCAGGGTGGCTACTCACTGACCCAGTCTGCGGGGCTTCCGCAGTGGCAGTCTGAGTTCATTTTGCCGTGGATCCCGCGTTTCGGCATCACGATCCACCTGGCCATTGACGGTCTGTCGCTGCTGATGGTGGTGCTGACCGGCCTGCTCGGCGTTCTGGCGGTACTGTGTTCCTGGCGTGAAATCGAAAAATACCAGGGCTTCTTCCACCTGAACCTGATGTGGATCCTGGGCGGCGTTATCGGCGTGTTCCTGGCCATCGACATGTTCCTGTTCTTCTTCTTCTGGGAGATGATGCTGGTGCCGATGTACTTCCTGATCGCGCTGTGGGGCCACAAGGCCTCCGACGGTAAAACGCGTATCACGGCGGCAACCAAGTTCTTCATCTACACCCAGGCGAGCGGTCTGGTGATGCTGATTGCTATCCTGGCGCTGGTGTTCGTGCACTACAACGCGACCGGCGTCTGGACCTTCAATTATGAAGACCTGCTGAAGACGCCGATGTCCCACGGCGTGGAATACCTGCTGATGCTGGGCTTCTTCATCGCCTTCGCGGTGAAAATGCCGGTGGTACCGCTGCACGGCTGGCTGCCGGACGCGCACTCCCAGGCGCCAACGGCGGGTTCCGTTGACCTCGCGGGTATCTTGTTGAAAACCGCGGCCTACGGTCTGCTGCGTTTCTCCCTGCCGCTGTTCCCGAACGCCTCCGCGGAGTTCGCACCGATTGCCATGTGGCTGGGTGTGATCGGTATCTTCTACGGCGCGTGGATGGCCTTCACGCAGTACGACATCAAACGTCTGATTGCTTACACCTCCGTTTCCCACATGGGCTTCGTGCTGATTGCTATTTACACCGGCAGCCAGCTGGCGTACCAGGGCGCGGTGATTCAGATGATTGCGCACGGTCTCTCCGCTGCGGGTCTCTTCATCCTGTGCGGTCAGCTGTACGAACGTCTGCATACCCGCGACATGCGTATGATGGGCGGCCTGTGGGGCAAAATGAAGTGGCTGCCAGCGCTTTCCATGTTCTTCGCGGTTGCCACCCTGGGGATGCCGGGTACCGGTAACTTCGTCGGCGAATTTATGATCCTGTTCGGCAGCTTCAAAGTGGTTCCGATGATCACCGTCATCTCCACCTTTGGTCTGGTGTTCGCTTCCGTGTACTCGCTGGCGATGCTGCATCGCGCTTACTTCGGTAAAGCGAAGAGCGAAATTGCTGCAAAAGAACTGCCGGGGATGTCGCTGCGCGAGCTGTTCATCATCCTGCTGCTGGTCGTACTGCTGGTGCTGCTGGGCTTCTATCCGCAGCCGATTCTGGATACCTCGCACTCCGCGATGGGTAATATCCAGCAGTGGTTTGTTAATTCTGCTTCTACTACAAGGCCGTAATTCGCCATGACAATAACTCCACAACAACTGATCGCGCTGCTACCGCTGCTGATCGTCGGATTGACGGTGGTGGTTGTGATGCTCTCCATTGCGTGGCGACGCAATCACTTCCTGAATGCGACCCTGTCCGTTCTGGGTCTGAACGCTGCGTTAGTCTCCCTCTGGTTTGTTGGCCAGGCGGGAGCGATGGACGTCACGCCGCTGATGCGCGTTGACGGCTACGCCATGCTCTACACCGGTCTGGTGCTGCTGGCGAGCCTGGCAACCTGTACCTTTGCGTACCCGTGGCTCGAAGGCTACAACGACAACAAAGAAGAGTTTTACCTGCTGGTACTGATTGCCGCACTGGGCGGTATTCTGCTGGCGAATGCGAACCATCTGGCCGCGCTGTTCCTCGGTATTGAGCTGATCTCTCTGCCGCTGTTCGGCCTGATTGGCTACGCCTTCCGCCAGAAGCGTTCTCTGGAAGCGGCAATCAAGTACACCATTCTGTCCGCTGCCGCGTCGTCGTTCCTGCTGTTCGGTATCGCGCTGCTGTACGCACAGACGGGTAACCTCTCCTTCATGGCGCTCGGCAAGAGCCTCGGAGACGACATGCTGCACGAGCCGCTGCTGCTGGCGGGTCTGGGCATGATGATTGTTGGCCTTGGCTTCAAGCTGTCTCTGGTTCCGTTCCACCTGTGGACGCCAGACGTATACCAGGGCGCACCCGCGCCGGTCTCTACCTTCCTGGCGACGGCGAGCAAAATCGCTATCTTCGGCGTGGTTATGCGTCTGTTCCTGTACGCGCCGGTGGGCGACAGCGAAGCGGTTCGCGTGGTGCTGGGCATTATCGCCTTCGTTTCCATCATCTTCGGTAACCTGATGGCGCTGAGCCAGACCAACATCAAGCGTCTGCTGGGCTACTCCTCTATCTCTCATCTGGGCTACCTGCTGGTGGCGCTGATTGCGCTGCAAAGCGGCGAGATGTCGATGGAAACCGTGGGCGTGTATCTGGCCGGCTACCTGTTCAGCAGCCTCGGCGCGTTCGGCGTGGTGAGCCTGATGTCCAGCCCGTACCGTGGTCCGGATGCAGATTCTCTGTTCTCCTACCGTGGTCTGTTCTGGCACCGTCCAATCCTGTCCGCGGTGATGACCGTGATGATGCTCTCGCTGGCGGGTATCCCGATGACGCTGGGCTTTATCGGTAAGTTCTACGTGCTGGCCGTCGGTGTCCAGGCGGGTTTGTGGTGGCTGACTGCGGGCGTCGTTATCGGCTCCGCTATTGGTCTCTACTACTACCTGCGCGTAGCGGTGAGCCTGTACCTGAGCGCGCCTCAGCAGCTTAACCGCGATGCACCGTCCAACTGGCAGTACAGCGCCGGGGGTATCGTGGTGCTGATCTCTGCGCTGCTGGTGCTGATCTTCGGTATCTATCCGCAGCCGCTGATTGATATCGTGCAGCGAGCAATGCCATTAATGTAAAAGTAAAAAACCCGCCTCGGCGGGTTTTTTTATGGTTTTCGCCCTCTCCCGGTGGGAGAGGGACGGGGTGAGGGCACCAGCCCGCACCAACTTAAGCCAGCTGTTTCCTGCTAATCAGCGGCCCGTCAATTTTCTTCATCGAACGATCCAGCACTTCCTCAATCACCGACGACAGCTCGTTCAGCTCAAACTTCGCCACGTAGCCGTCCGCCTTCACTTTACGAATATGATCTTCGTTGGCGTTGCCGGAGAGCGACGAGTGGATCACCACCGGAATATCTTTCAGCAGCGGATCGGTTTTGATTTTGCGCGTCAGCGTGAAGCCGTCCATCTCCGGCATTTCGAGGTCGGTCAGCACCAGGGCAATTTTATCGGTGATCGGCACCCCTTCAGCCTGCGCCTGCGCGGCCAGCACGCCAATTTTCTCCCATGCGTCTTTGCCGGTGATGTGCAGCTGGGCCGGGATCTCCATCGCCTGCAACCCCTTCTCCAGCATCGAGCGCGCCACCTTTGAGTCTTCCGCAACAATCGCGACAGAGCCCGGCTTGATGTTGAATTTGGTGGTCTTCAGGTCAGTGGCGTGCAGATCGTGGTTGGCCGGGGTGATATCGTAGAGGATCTGCTCCACATCCAGCACCATCGCCAGATCGTTGGTATCGGTCTTCTCGTCCAGACAGGCGATGCTGGTGATATAGCGCCCGCTGACGGCGGTTTCGGCCGCGTGAACCTGCTTCCAGTCCAGACGCATGATGTTCTCCACCGATTCCACGGCAAACGCCTGCACGCTGCGGGCATATTCGGTGATCAGCAGTATGTTCAGCCCGGTTGCTGGCCTGCAGCCCGCGACGGCGGCAAGATCGATCACCGGTATAACCTGGTCGCGAATATTCACCATCCCCATCAGCGGAGACTTCATCCCCGCGGGTTTGGTGAACGTCGGCATCGGCACAATTTCGCGCAGCTTAAAAACGTTGATGCCGAACAGCTCGGATTTGTTTTCGTTCAGAGAGGTGCCAAGACGGAACAGCAACAGTTCAAAACGGTTGGACAGGGTCAGATTCGCCCTGTCATCAATATCTTTCTGGAAATTATCCATTCTACCCTCAAGAGAAATGCTGGCCTTTTAATCGTTATCGGCATCCTGAGGGAAAAGTGAAGGACTAAACGCTGACCTTAGCGAAATCTTCCGCCAGCTCACACGCCGGGAAGACCTCCCGACACTCCGCCAGCAGGCTTTGGCAGCCGCGGGCGTCGTAGCGCGAGCTGACGTGAGTGACAATCAGCTTCCCGACGCCTGCTTCACGGGCAAGCCGTGCCGCCTGACGCGTTGAGCTATGGCCCCGGCCGTTGGCCTTTTCCTCCATCGCAGCGTCCAGCGTCGCCTCATGCACCATCACGTCCACGCCTTGCGCAAGCCTCAGCGCTGAAGGGCAGGGGGCGGTGTCGCCGAATATCGCCAGTTTTTTGCCCGGCTGCGGCGGCGCGAGATAATCCTGGCCGTTGATAACGCGGCCGTCTTCCAGCGTGACGGTCTCTCCGTGCTTCAGGCGCTGAAACAGCGGGCCGGGTTTAACGCCATCGGCCTGCAGCGCGGCGGCGTTGAGCGCGCCGGGTTTATCATGCTCTTCCACGCGATAGCCATAGCACTCCACCGGATGGTTAAGCGGGTAGGCGCGCACCTGATAGTCGCCGTCGTCGAAGACCAGACCTTCGCCAATCTCCACCACCTCCAGCGGATAATCGGTCCATGAACCGCTCAGGCGCAGCGTGGTCTCAACAAATTCCTGAATACCCGCCGGCCCGTAAATCGTCAGCGGGTTGGCGTTGCCCGCCATTGAACGGCTGCACAGCAGGCCCGGCAGGCCAAACAGGTGATCGCCATGCAGATGCGTGATAAAGATCTTATCCAGCTTGCCGGGATGATATGAGGTATGCAGCAGCTGATGCTGCGTGCCCTCTCCACAGTCAAACAGCCACAGCCCGCCGCGGGTAGGATGCTTAAGATCCAGCAGAATTGCCGTCACGTTTCGTGAGCGGGTTGGCACCCCGGCGGACGTACCCAGAAAAATCAGTTCCATAACGCAATCAGCCCTTTGCCGAATGGGAAGGGGTTTAGTATAACGTGATGAACCCCAGGAAGGAGAAACACATGATCCAGTGGCAAGATTTACACCACGGCGAACTGACCGTTCAGTCACTATACGCCCTGCTCAGGCTGCGCTGTGAAGTCTTTATTGTTGAACAAACCTGCCCGTATCAGGATATCGACGGCGACGATCTGGTGGGTGAGAACCGGCATATCCTCGGCTGGCGGGGTGATGACCTGGTGGCGTATGCGAGGATTCTGAAAAGCGAGGACGATTTCGACCCCGTCGTTATTGGCCGGGTTATTGTCAGCGGCAGCGCCCGCGGTGAAAAGCTGGGCTATCAGCTGATGGAAAAAACGCTGGAAGCGTGCAGAAAACGGTGGCCTGACAAGGCGTTATACCTTGGCGCGCAGGCGCATCTGCAGCCTTTCTACGCCCATTTCGGTTTTGCCCCGGTGACGGAAATCTATGACGAGGACGGCATCCCGCACGTCGGCATGGCGCGCGAAGCGAAACAGGCGTAATGGCGAGACGTTGTCTATAGTTACCGGACTGGTGTACTAACATGGAGAACATTATGTCATTTCAATCCTGGGATTCCCGAGCAGACGACGACCTGACGCTGCTGAGCGAAACGCTGGAAGAGGTGCTTCGTTCGTCAGGCGATCCTGCCGATCAGAAGTACATTGAGCTTAAAGCGCGTGCCGAACAGGCGCTGCATGATGTGAAAAACCGCGTCAGCAACGCCTCCGACAATTACTACTACCGCGCCAAGCAGGCGGTATATCGTGCCGATGATTACGTCCATGAAAAACCGTGGCAGGGCATTGGCGTCGGGGCTGCCGTAGGGCTGGTGCTGGGCCTGCTGTTAGCCCGCCGTTAAGCCGCTAAACCCCTCCCTAAACGTGGGTACTGCTATTTATCGTCAGTACCCCGTATAATAGTAGGTTTTAACAGGGAGAGGTTCGCGTGCATTCGATTTTCCTCGCGCTGGAACGCCTGCGCACTCAGCTTGCGCAAGCGTTGCCCGCTACGCCCGGCTTACGTCATTTCGACGTTTCATTCCCGTTAAACGATGCCTTCGATCCCCTGGCATGGCTGGGCGCGCAGCGGAGCTATCCTCAGTTTTACTGGCAGCAGCGCAGCGGCGATGAAGAGCTTGCCGTGCTGGGAAGCCTCGTCCACTTTGATTCTCTGACCTCGGCTTCACGGTTTTTACGTGCCCAGGATGCGGCAGATGATACCCGCATCTGCGGCCTGAACGCCTTTAACCCGGCGCAGGGAAACCTGTTTTTGCCGCGCCTGCTCTGGCGACGGTCTGCCGGCGTCGCCACGCTGCGCCTGCAGCTCTGGAGCGAAACGTCCCTGCGCGAAGACGCCCGTCAGGCGCTGAGCGTTATAGACAGCCTGCGCGATGCCGCCCCAATTCGCCCGCTGTCCGTTCAGGTTGCGCAGGAAACGCATCATCCACAAAAGCCGGAGTGGCTGCGGCTGATCCGTCATGCGACGGATACCATCGCGCTCGGCGATGTCGAAAAAGTGGTGCTGGCGCGAGCGACGGATTTGCAGTGCAGGCAGCCCGTAGACGCGATTGCGCTGATGGCCGCCAGCCGCGCGCTGAACCTCAACTGCTACCATTTTTGTATGGTCTTCGATGCCGGCAACGCGTTTCTCGGTTCGACCCCCGAGCGCCTGTGGCGGCGGCGCGGCACGCTGCTGCGCACCGAAGCGCTGGCAGGCACCGTTGCCAGCCATACCGACGACAGGCAGGCCAGGCATTTAGGCGACTGGCTGATGAACGACGACAAAAATCAGCGTGAAAATATGCTGGTGGTGGAAGATATCTGCCAGCGTCTTCAGCACCATACCCGGACGCTTGAGGTACTGCCCCCGCAGGTGCTGCGTCTGCGCAAGGTACAGCACCTGCGCCGCTGCATCTGGACCGAGCTTAAACAGCCTGACGACGAGCAGTGTCTGCACGCCCTGCAACCGACGGCGGCGGTGGCCGGGCTGCCGCGTCAGGCCGCGCGTGAGTTTATTGAGAAAGTGGAGCCGTTTGATCGGGAGTGGTACGCCGGCTCGGCGGGCTATCTGTCGGTCGAACAAAGTGAATTCTGCGTGGCATTACGCTCCGCCCGCGTCCACGACGACGCGCTGCGCCTTTATGCCGGGGCGGGCATCGTCAGCGGCTCCGATCCGGAGCAGGAGTGGCAGGAGATAGAAAACAAAGCCGCCGGGCTGCGCTCCCTTCTCCTTAGGGATTAATACTGATTCGCGCAATCCCGATTCACATCAAAATTCTGATTTTTTCTATTATTTATACTGTGTCGCATTCTTGATACTGGACAACCTCATGTCAGTAAGTTCTTTTAACCGACGCTGGGCGACGGTGATCCTTGAAGCCCTGACCCGCCATGGCGTCAGGCACGTGTGTATTGCCCCGGGCTCTCGCTCCACGCCGCTCACCCTTGCAGCGGCGGAAAACCGGGCTTTTATTCATCACACCCATTTTGACGAGCGCGGCCTGGGCCATCTGGCACTCGGGCTGGCGAAGGTCAGCAAGGCGCCCGTGGCGGTGATCGTCACGTCCGGTACGGCGGTGGCGAACCTCTACCCGGCGCTGATTGAAGCGGGCTTAACCGGTGAGAAGCTGATTTTACTGACTGCCGATCGTCCCCCTGAACTTATTGACTGCGGCGCTAACCAGGCGATTCGCCAGCCCGGCATTTTTGCTTCGCATCCCTCTCAGACGGTTTCGCTGCCGCGCCCCACTCAGGATATCCCCGCCAGCTGGCTGGTCTCCACCCTCGACCACGCCATGAACGCGCTGCGCAGCGGCGGGCTGCACATCAACTGCCCGTTTGCCGAGCCGCTGTACGGCGAAATGAACGATACCGGCCTCGCCTGGCAACAGCAGCTCGGAGAGTGGTGGGAGAGCGAAAAGCCGTGGCTGCGCGAGCAAACGCATCTGGAAAGCGCAAAGCAGCGCGACTGGTTCTTCTGGCGTCAGAAGCGCGGCGTGGTGCTTGCCGGGCGGATGAGCGCGGCGGAAGGCAGGCTGGCGGCGGAGTGGGCACAAACGCTTGGCTGGCCGCTGATTGGTGACGTGCTTTCCCAGACCGGTCAGCCGCTGCCGTGCGCCGATCTCTGGCTGGGGAACGCGAAAGCGGTCACCGAGCTGGCGCAGGCGCAGATTGTCGTCCAGCTGGGATCGAGCCTGACGGGTAAACGCCTGCTTCAGTGGCAGGCCACCTGTACGCCGGAAGAGTACTGGCTGGTGGACCCGCTCGAAGGGCGCCTCGATCCGGCGCACCACCGCGGTCGCCGCCTGGTGAGCGATATCGATACCTGGCTGGCGCTGCATCCGGCGGAAAAACGCAAGCCCTGGGCGGTAGCGATCCCCGAGCTGTCACGCCAGGCGTGGGAGCTTACCAAAACGCAGTGCGAAGCGTTCAGTGAAGCCGGGCTGGCGCACCGTATCCGGAAATATCTTCCCGAGCAGGGGCAGCTTTTTGTCGGTAACAGCCTCGTCGTGCGCCTGATTGACGCCCTCTCGAAGCTGCCCGCTGGTTACCCGGTGTACAGCAACCGGGGGGCGAGCGGCATTGACGGCCTGATCTCCACCTCGGCCGGCGTACAGCGCGCCAGCGCCAAATCCACGCTGGCGATTGTGGGGGACCTCTCCGCGCTCTACGATCTCAACGCGCTGGCGCTGCTGCGTCAGGCGTCGGCACCGTTTGTGCTGATTGTCGTTAACAATAACGGCGGCCAGATTTTCTCGCTGCTGCCGACCCCGCAGAGCGAACGCGAGCGCTTCTATCTGATGCCGCAGAACGTGCAGTTTGAACATGCCGCCGCCATGTTCAGCCTTAAATACCATCGCCCGGAAAGCTGGGACGATCTGGAAACGGCGCTGAGCACCGCCTGGCGACAGCCCGGCGCAACGCTGATTGAGCTGGTGGTCAACGATTCTGACGGCGCGCAGAAGCTGCAAACTCTGCTGGCGCAGGTGAGCCACCTGTGATCCTCGCAGGCGTCACGCAGCCCGGAAAGCCAGGCTACCCCTGGCTGGTTTTCCTGCACGGTTTTTCCGGCGACCGCCGCGAGTGGCAGGCTGTCGGAGCGTCGCTGAAGGACTATCCCCGGCTCTACCTGGACCTGCCGGGACACGGTGAGTCAGCGGACATCGGCGTAACGGGATTTGCCGGGATGAGCGCGCTGCTTACCCGCACCCTTATTAGTTACAACATACTAAACTACTGGCTGGTGGCGTACTCCCTCGGCGGCCGCATTGCGATGTTTCATGCCTGCCAGCGTCCTGCGGGCCTGAACGGGCTGATTGTGGAAGGCGGGCACCCGGGCCTGCTCCAGGCCGATGCGCGCGAGGCGCGGCTTGTATCCGACCGCCGCTGGGCGTCACGTTTTCGCGGCGAGCCGCTGGAAGCCGTCTTTGCCGACTGGTATCAGCAGCCCGTCTTTGCCTCCCTCACGCAGGCGCAGCGCCGCGCGCTTATCGCCCTGCGCAGCCGAAACAACGGCCTGAAGCTGGCAGAGATGCTGGAAGCCACCTCGCTTGCCGTTCAGCCTGACCTGCGTCCCGCGCTCAGCGCGCGTGATTTTCCTTTTTACTATCTCTATGGCGAACGTGATGAGAAGTTCAACGCCATCGCTGCTGAACTTAACGCCACGCGTCATGCTATCCCTCATGCCGGACACAACGCCCACCGGGAAAACCCGGATGCGGTTGCCGCGAGTCTGGCGCAGATACTGCGTTATCGAACAAAGGACACGCTATGATCTATCCTGATGAAAACATGCTTTACGCGCCGGTTGAATGGCAGGACTGCTCCGAAGGCTACACCGACATTCGTTACCACAAGTCCACCGACGGCATTGCCAAAATCACCATTAACCGCCCTCAGGTGCGCAACGCGTTTCGTCCGCTGACCGTCAAAGAGATGATCCAGGCGCTGGCGGATGCCCGCTACGACGACAGCATCGGCGTCATCGTCCTGACCGGCGAAGGCGAAAAAGCCTTCTGCTCCGGCGGCGATCAAAAAGTGCGTGGCGACTACGGCGGATATCAGGACGATGCGGGAACGCACCACCTGAACGTGCTGGATTTCCAGCGCCAGATCCGCACCTGCCCGAAACCGGTGGTGGCGATGGTGGCAGGTTATTCCATCGGCGGCGGCCACGTGCTGCACATGATGTGCGACCTGACCATCGCGGCGGAAAACGCCATCTTCGGCCAGACCGGCCCGAAAGTGGGCTCCTTCGACGGCGGCTGGGGCGCATCCTACATGGCGCGCATCGTCGGCCAGAAAAAAGCCCGCGAGATCTGGTTCCTGTGCCGCCAGTACAACGCGCAGGAAGCGCTGGATATGGGGCTGGTCAACACCGTGGTGCCCGTTGCCGATCTTGAGAAAGAGACCGTGCGCTGGTGTCGCGAAATGCTGCAAAACAGCCCAATGGCGCTGCGCTGCCTGAAAGCCGCGCTCAACGCCGACTGTGACGGCCAGGCGGGCCTTCAGGAGCTGGCGGGCAACGCGACCATGCTGTTCTATATGACCGAAGAGGGTCAGGAAGGGCGCAACGCGTTCAACGAAAAACGCCAGCCAGACTTCAGCAAATACAAACGGAACCCGTAATGCGTCGCGCGCAGGTTTACCGCTGGCAGATACCGATGGACGCGGGCGTGGTGCTGCGTGAACGGCGGTTAAAAACCCGTGACGGCTTTTTCGTGCACCTCCGGGAGGGCGAGCGGGAAGGGTGGGGCGAGATAGCCCCGCTTCCGGGCTTTAGCCTGGAAACGCTGGACGAGGCGCAGGCCGCGCTGTTGGCCTGGACGCACGACTGGCGCGAGGGAGACGATCCGGCGCTGCCGGACGTTCCTTCCGCCGCGTTCGGCATCAGCTGCGCGCTGGCAGAGCTGGACGGCAGTTTGCCGGAGGCGGCGAACTATCGCGCCGCCCCGCTCTGCACCGGCGATCCGGATGAACTCTTCGCGCTGCTCTCCGCGATGCCGGGCGAGAAGGTGGCGAAAATCAAGGTCGGCCTGTACGAAGCGGTGCGCGACGGGATGGTGGTCAACCTGCTGCTGGAAGCCATCCCCGACCTGCGCCTGCGCCTGGACGCCAACCGCGCCTGGACGCCGCTCAAGGCGCAGCAGTTCGCGAAATACGTTAACCCCGCGTACCGCAGCCGCATTGCGTTTCTCGAGGAGCCGTGCAAAACCCGCGACGATTCCCGCGCCTTTGCCAGGGAAACGGGCATTGCTATCGCCTGGGATGAAAGCCTGCGCGAAGCCGATTTTGCCTTCGTCGCCGAGCCTGGCGTCAGTGCCGTGGTCATCAAGCCGATGCTGACCGGCAGCCTTAATACGGTGCGCGAGCAGGTCGCGGCGGCCCATGCTTCGGGGCTGACGGTGGTGATCAGCTCGTCCATCGAGTCAAGCCTTGGGCTGACGCAGCTGGCGCGCGTTGCCGCCTGGCTAACGCCGCAGACCACTCCCGGCCTCGATACGCTGAACCTGATGCAGGCGCAGCTTATTCGCCGTTGGCCAGACAGCACCCTGCCGTGCCTCGACGCTGGGGCGCTGGAGCCGCTGCAATGACTTTTATCGACTGGCCGTGGCGGCACTGGCGCGCGCGGCATGCCGACAGGCCCGCGCTGCGCTTAGGCGATGTAACGCTCAGCTGGTCTCAGCTGTGCGAGCGTATCGACGGGCTGGCAGCCGGTTTTCAGTCTCAGGGGGTCAGTGACGGTGACGGCGTCATGCTGCTCGCCCAAAACCATCCCCGAACCCTGCTGGCCTGGCTTGCGCTGCTGCAGTGTGGCGCACGCATTCTGCCGGTAAACCCTCAGCTTCCGCGTCCCCTGCTGGACGTGCTGCTGCCGCAGATGACGCTGCGCTTTGCGCTGGTGCTCAACGGTGAATACGACGGTCTGCCCGCGCTGGCGTTAAGAGAGGGAGAGGGGCAGGGCGGCGTGACGTGGCGGGCGGAACGTCTGGCCTCGATGACGCTCACCTCCGGCTCCACCGGCCTGCCGAAGGCGGCGGTGCACACCTGCGCTGCCCACCTTGCGAGCGCAAAAGGCGTGCTGTCGCTGATGCCTTACGGCGGTGACGACGACTGGCTGCTGTCCCTGCCGCTGTTTCACGTCTCCGGTCAGGGGATCTTGTGGCGCTGGCTGCAGGGCGGAGGTCGTCTTACCGTGCGCGAAAAACAGCCGCTGGAGCAGGCGCTACGGGGCTGCACCCACGCCTCGCTGGTGCCGACCCAGCTGTGGCGACTGCTCAATTCACACCATCCCGTCGCGCTGAAGGCCGTGCTGCTCGGCGGAGCGGAAATCCCCGTTGAGCTGACCGAACAGGCGCGCGAAAAGGGGATCCGCACCTTCTGCGGCTACGGCCTGACCGAGTTTGCTTCCACCGTCTGCGCCAAGGCGGCCGACGGCGAGCCCGACGTGGGCAGCGCGCTGCCGGGCAGGGAGGTTCAGGTGGTCAACGGTGAGGTCTGGATCCGGGCAGACAGCATGGCAAAGGGCTACTGGCGAGACGGCGCGCTGCTGCCGCTGGTTAACGAGCAGGGCTGGTTTGCCACCCGCGATCGCGGCGAGTGGCGTAACGGCCGTCTGACCATTCTGGGCCGGATGGACAATCTCTTTTTCAGCGGCGGAGAAGGGATCCAGCCGGAAGCGCTGGAGCGCGTCATCGTCACGCACCCGCAGGTGAGCCAGGCGTTTATCGTTCCGCTGGATGACGTTGAGTTCGGGCAGCGCCCGGTTGCGGTAGTGGAATGCGAGCCCGGCACGGATATCACGCTGTTACCGGAGTGGGTTAAGGGCAGGCTGGCGCGCTTTGAGCAGCCGGTGCACTGGCTGGCCCTGCCGCCGGAGCTAAAAAATGGCGGGATAAAGATCTCCCGCCAGGCGTTAAAGCAGTGGGTCAATGCCCTGTTGAGGGGATAATCAGCCGATATCCGGCTGCGGTTTGTGGTGGCGTCGGCGCATCCAGCGCAGCACCGGCGGCACGACAATAACCATGATCGCCATCCCCAGCAGGATCTTCGTCACGCTGCTCTCCCACAGAATCGCCATGTTGCCGTTGCTGATGGAGAGGGCGCGGCGCAGGTTCTGCTCCAGCATTTCACCCAGCACGAACCCTAAAATCAGCGGCGACATCGGGAAGTGCATCTTGCGTAAGATGTACCCCAGCACCCCGAGCAGCACCATTAACACCAGGTCGAAGGTGGTGCTGTGCACCGCGTATACCCCAACCGCAGAGACGGCGGCGATAGCCGGGACCAGAAACCAGAGGGGAATGGTCAGCATTCGGGTAAACAGGCCGATCAGCGGGATGTTCATCACCAGCAGCATCACGTTGGCGATCAGCAGCGCCGCAATCAAGCCCCAGACGATATCGGGCTGCTCGGTAAACATCGCCGGACCGGGAGTGATGTTATAGAGCGTCAGCGCGCCCATCATCACCGCCGTGGTGCCGGAGCCCGGCACGCCGAGCGTCAGCATCGGGATAAACGAGCCGCAGGCCGAGGCGTTATTGGCCGCCTCTGGCGCCGCCACGCCGCGTATGTCGCCTTTGCCGAAGCTGTCGCCGTTACCGCTCAGCTTCTTCTCGGTCATGTAGGTAATGGCGCTGGCGATGGTTGCCCCCGCCCCGGGCAGAATGCCGACGAAGAAACCAATCACCGACGAACGCAGGGTGGCACCCACGCACTGCGCCCCCTCTTTGGCGTTAAAGAGCATACGGCCGGTTTTACGCACCAGCGTCTGCCCGCTGCTGGTATGTTCCAGCATCAGCAAGATTTCCGATACGGAGAACAGGCCAATCACGACGACGATAAACTGCACGCCGTCGGACAGGTGAACGCTGTCGAAGGTAAAGCGATAAACCCCGGTGTTGGCATCCACGCCGACGGTGGCTAACCCTAAGCCAATCAGCGCGGATAAAAACGACTTCAGCGGGTTCTGCGCCATCATGCTGCCGAGGCAGGCGATGGCGAACACCATCAGGGCAAAATATTCGGCCGGACCAAAGGCCAGCGACCACTGGGCCAGCGCCGGGGCGAACAGGATAATGCCGCCGATGGCGATCAGGGAGCCAAAGAACGAGCTGACGGCGGAAATCGAGAGCGCCACGCCGCCGCGCCCCTGCTGCGCCATCGGATAACCATCCAGCGCGGTCATAATGGCGGCGGCATCGCCGGGCACGTTAAGCAGTATCGACGAAATCCGCCCGCCGTATTCACAGCCGATATATACCGTCGCCAGCAGGATCAGCGCCGATTCCGCGGGCAGATGCAGGGCAAAGGCCAGCGGCAATAAAATCGCCACGCCGTTGATGGGGCCAAGGCCGGGCAGCAGGCCGACGATGGTCCCGACGAAACAGCCGATCAGGGCAATCACCAGGTTTTCCGGGGTCATCGCTACCGCGAACCCCTGAGAGAGATAGATCCAGGTATCCATAGCGTGCTCCGTTAGTTAAACCATGCGCCGAGGGGCAGCGTCACGTCCAGCAGGCGGTCAAAGGCGTACCAGAGTAAAATGCCCAGCACGACCCCGGAGATCCCCGCCGCGGGCAGCGAGGCGTTAAACAGCAGGCCAATCACCATCGTCAGCAGGGCGGTGGCAATCGGGAAGCCGAGCCACTCAAAGCCCCACGCGTACATCAGCAGCACAATCACCATCACCAGCAGACGCTGCAGCGTGCGGCGCGGCGGCCACTCCACGGTATCCGGGTGGCGCAGCAGCAGGGCTACCGAGCAGAGCAGCATCAGGCCGACAATGCCCACAGGGAAGGGGCGTGGCCCCACGGGTTCATAGCTGTATTCGCTGTGGATCTGCCAGGCGACGAACATCCCGCCAACGCAGAGCAACAGCCAGATCCCGGCAAAAATGCGATCGCTCATAGCGCCTCCGGTTATTTCGCCAGGCCAAAGGCTTTCGCCTGCTCGCGGTAATCATTCACCTGTTTTTTCACGTAGTCGTCCAGCTGCTTGCCGTTCAGGTTGAACTCAAACAGCCCGCGCAGATCGCGCTGCTTTTTGAACGACTCGGTTTGCTGGAGTTTTGCGAAGGTATCCACCCACCACTGGTACTCGGCGTCGGTCACCTTTGGCCCAACGAAGAAGCCGCGAATGATCGGCCAGACCAGGTCATAACCCTGCTCTTTGGCGGTTGGGACGTCTGCCAGCTGGCCCGGCAGGCGGTTTTCCGAGAACACCGCCAGCACGCGAATTTTATCCCCGCTCAGGTAGGGCACCATTTCGCTGAGATCGCCAGAAACGGCCTGCACGTGGTTGCCCATCAGCGCCGTGACCGGCTCACCGCCGCCTTCAAAGGCCACGTAGCGCATCTTGTGCGGATCCACTTTTGCCTGCTGCGCCAGCAGAGCGGCTTTCATCCAGTCCTGGCTGCCGATAGACGCGCCCGCGCCAATCACCACGCTGTTCGGATCTTTTTCCATGGCGGTCAGCAGATCTTTCAGGGATTTCCACGGGGAGTCGGCGCGAACGGCAATCATGCCGTAATCGGTGCCCACGGTGGCGAGCCAGCGCACGTCGTCCACGTCATAGCGGCCAAATTTGCCCTGCGACAGGTTCAGAAGCGAGCCGCCGGAGAAGGCCACCACGGTACCCGCTTCGGCAGGGCGCTGCGCGACAATGGCGTTATAGGCTACCGCGCCTACGCCGCCGGGCATGTAGGTAACGCGCATCGGTTTTTCGATGGCCTTCGTCTCCAGCAGGCTGACCTGAATCAGCTTACAGGTCAGGTCGAAACCGCCGCCGGGCTTGGCCGGGGCAATGCATTCGGTGCGGGACGGGGCATCCTGCGCCTGGACGACAGAGGCACTCAACATCAAAACGCTTGCAGCAAGAGCAGAAAGTAATTGTTTTTTCATCGTTTATCCTCACGCCGGAGAACCGGGAGTACGGGTACGGGTGTCTTTTTTCTGATTATGTGAACCACCTTGTAGCGGTTCCGTTGCGTGATTGTTAAAACAATAACCTTTCATTTCCCTTTCACTGCGACACCAACTTTACAGGATGTGATATGCGTCTCTTACTGGCTTATCCTCACTGAATAATGTGTAGTTATGTCACATTATGCTCGTCACCATTCCTACCTCATATTTTACCTCTCACGTTTATGTCGAGTTATGCCAGCGTCCATTGAGAGACGGATAAAAACCGGATAATCTACCGGACAAATTTCTCACCTTGTCCTGTTGCCATGCCATTAACCGACACAAAAATCAGAAATGCTAAACCTCAGGAGAAGCCTTACTCGCTTCAGGATGGGCAGGGTCTCTATCTTGATGTCAGGCCTACCGGTGCAAAGATATGGCGCTACCGGTTCTGGCTAACGCCAAAAAAAGATGGTCGCTATACTATTGGAGAGTACCCTGGCGTTTCCCTTGCTGATGCCAGAAGAGAAAGAGAATGGGCTCGCGAGCAGGTTAAGCAGGGGAAAAACCCAACCATCGTTAAAGACACAGAAAAGCTGATGGTGATGGGTGACTCTGAGAACACCTTCAAATCCATCGCTGAAGAATGGTATGAGCGTAAGTGCCAGACGTGGGCAGAGAAAACGCAGTTAGTTAACCGCGGGTTTCTGGATAAGCACATCCTCCCATCCATCGGAAAGATACCCATTAAGGACGTCAAAGCAGCGCACGTACTCGCCTTAATGCGCTCACTGGAGAAAGCTGGTAACGCCTATTCTGCCGGAAAGGTGAGACAGATATGTTCAGCTGTATTTTGCTATGCGGTAGCCACGCTGAGAGCGGAAGTTGATCCTTCTTATGCGCTACGGGGGGCAGTGATGCAGAAGCCTACAACGCATGCAAGGCCAGCCACCACAGAAGAACTTCGTCAGCTATTCGTTGCACTCAGGAATTACAAAAGCCCTGTTATGGTCATCTGCATTAAAATGCTGGTTATGACATTCGTGCGTCAACAGGAGCTTAGGTTTGCCAGGTGGGGAGATATCAGCTTTGAAAAGGCTGAATGGACAATCCCTAAAGAGGTAATGAAGAAACGCCGTGAACATCGCGTTCCGTTGTGTGAGCATGTTATCGCATTGCTTGAGGAACTTAAACCTCTGACCGGTGATAAAGAATATCTCTTCCCAAGTCCGTCAAAGCCAGATCAGCCTATTGCCAAAACCACCATTAACCGCGCTATCGAGTATCAGGGATTTGCAAGCGGTGAGATCACCGGACATGACTTCCGTGCCACGGCATCCACCGCTTTATATGAGCAAGGCTTCAGGCCAGAAGTGATAGAAGCACAACTGGCGCATCAGCAAAAGAACAGAGTAGCTGCCGCGTACAACCATGCGGAGTATATGAAAGAGAGAAGGGAAATGATGGAGTGGTGGGGCGGTGTTATTGCTGACCTGATCGCGGACAAGAAGTGATTTTATCCTTTATCCAGGCATCTACCTCACTAGAAGGCCATCTGACGCTCCTTCCAATCTTTACCGGACGCGGGAATTTTCCGTCGCGCATCCATTCGTAGATGGTTGGCTTCTTGTAGCCGGTTGCCGCGCACACATCGGTGATCGGCATGAGTGTATCGCTCATTGCTGTCTCCAATTTATATCTTGAGAAATGCACAGGCCTCATCGAGTGTGAGGTCGTGTGACTCCATGGTTACTCCGCATTCAAAGCAATTTATAAATCAGCATCGGCAAAGCGCCTGTTATCATCGAGAAACAGAAGGAAACCACAAAATGAATTTTTGTTGGATTCCTGGCCTCTGAGGCACACCAAAACCAAAACATAATGTTCGCCGGAATCCAGAAGGCCCAGAAGATGTTCATTATCTTTCTCCAATAAAAAACCGCCATTGCGGCGGTCTAGTCGATGCGTAAAAAAGGCCGCCTAAGCGACCTTAGTAATCTTATTTTTCTGCACTGGAAACGTATCGCTACCCGCCAATAAATATTGGGGTAGACGTTGAGTTCACGCGTAAGCTTATGCTCTCATTAAGATAAAATTCCGCCTTTTCCTTTTGGCTCTTCATAAACATGATAACTGCTTCATCTTCACTGATATTGCCAAATCTAAAGGCATCAAAAATTCTACGAGCTGAGCCGTCTAGTAATTTTGTACTGCCATCAGCAGAAGGTCGCGTTTCTTCTAACGCAAGCAGCTCAAGGTATTCGATTGGTTTCATAACAACCTCGTCTTTTCGTTCTCATGTTCATATATTCTACGCTAATTTCTTATACACGCGAGGCTCATCAACAGTAGCCGCGCGAAGTTCGTGTTCTGCGTGAGAACTGTAATCACCGGAGTCCCAATCGATGCGATACCATGTCGGCCTGTTCTCCTGCTCCGTAACGCCATCAACCACTCCTTTGATATCTCCTGACTTGTGCTTTACGATTGCGCCCACAGCAAATTTAGCCATAACAAGCCCTCTGATTGATGTGCGAGTGAAGAGATAGCCGCCCATGCAAAAAGAGCCATGATGACGGCTGCTACTGGATTGAGTTGCATACGGACTCCGGATAAAGAAAAACCCGCGATGTGCGGGTTTGTTATTTGGCTGGAGGTGAGGGGAGTGGTTGCCAGTGGGTTACTTTTCTAACTGGCTCCTCACCATCCATTGTTACTGCCCACCACTTGTTTCTACTAGCATCGTAGTAGGCTTCAAACCCATCATCTTCCGTCCACCCAACAACACGACCCCAACACCATACGTAATCTTTGTCATTAGGCATCCGCTCACTGCAAGCCACCCAGGCATCCTGAATCACTGGAGCCTTGCCGCAGCGCGACCCGGCATTTTTTGGTGAAGAATCCAGTGCTGGCGCGGCCTGGATGGTGCAGCGCGACTCGCTGTTTTCGGCACCCTGAAGCATGGCGGCGCGGCAGGCGTTCCAGCCACCTCGGAAAGTGTCATCAAAGTCGTCGTCTTCCATAAATCGACGCTTGTACTGTACACGTGTCAGTTCATCAGGCACAGATACCGGCGCTGGAGGGGCGGTATAAACAACACTTTCAATCCAGTGCGCGCCATCTTCATTGCAATGGCACTTCGACTCTAATGGCTCGTCCAAACCCTCGGCGCCACACGCGCTACATGTAAAAAGTTTGCGGCTCCTTGCTTCGAGCGATGCCAGCGTGATACGCAGTGCCGCCAGCGTGTTGCTGTCGTCTTCGTCAAGGCCGAACGGGATTTCATCTCGGGCGGCTTCCATGTGGGCAATCTTCTGCTGCAGCCATTCTTTGGTAAAGGTGCTCATGATTATCCTCTCAACGCCACAGTGCGCACTTCTGGGTCAAAGGAAGATGCGAACTCATCGGTAACTTCGGCCACATGACCTACAAAATCGTTATATTCTCCCTCCGCCTGGTCATGGTCCTGCCAAACTACGACAGCCTCAGGAGGCATTTTCCTGAGCTTGCTGATTAACTGCCTCACTGTCATTGACATGCTCATTCTCCTTTTCCGGCTGCGGCTGCCGACTCTTCGTATGCGCGTTTGGATGCATTCAGAATTGCCGCCAGCGATGTATAAGCACCTCCGCCTCTGATTGTGTTGTGAATGCCAGCCATTGCCTCACGTAGTTTTCCGTGGCTGGCTGACAGCTCAGCAATCAGCGACTCTGCGGATTCCAGCTTCGCTTCGGTCTCTTTGAGCCTCTCAAGGCGTATAACCATGCCATGAATAACCACAGGAACCTGGTTGTCTACTAGGTCACATGGAACCTTCAATTCACGTTTCCACTCACGCATGATGGCGTTGCGCTGTTCTGCAACACCAACAATGGCTTCAAGTCGATTGATTCTGTTGTCCTTGGCTTCCAGCTCATCCAGCAGCGCCTCAATACGTTTCTGCTGAAAATTCCACGCCTTTGCTTCATTCGAATTTACGTCTCCCCAATCCGCCCGTTCCGTATCATCTGCTCCGCACAGATGGCAGTAGCAATCACCGTAATCCCCGGAGTCAGCAATTGCTTCTCCACCATCCAGAAGGTTGCTGGGGTACATTTCACCGCAATTGCAGCATTCCACCAGGTAAAATGAACCTTCAACGCTCTGACCGCGGAAAGCCTGTTTGTCGATGTTGCTCATTGGGCGGCTATTCATCGCTATTATCCTCACTGCAAAAGTGGCGACCTTCGGGGTCTGCGCTTATGTGTCCGCAGATATCGCACTCCATACCTTCTCCACCAGGCCATTCTTCCATATCATCTTCATGCTGGCAGTTACGGCACAGCTGCTGTCCTTTCCACATATCCTCTTTGCAGCGCGGGCAGCGGTCTAAATCTTCATCTTTCATTCGTCACGCTCCTCGCAAGGATGCAGTTCTGGCTCATCAGCCTTGTAGTAACCTCCGCATATTTTGCAGGGCACTACCGGCACTTCGTCGTAATTTGAGGTTCCCGTAATCATGACTGCACTCCTTTGCGAAGCGCCTGCGCCAACCATTCAAGAGCCCTTGCCTGCTCGCCACTGTCTTCTTTGCTGCCGAATATTTTATTGAGATGCTGGATAGCTGCATCCACACCCTGCGCTCGCACTTTAGCCAAGAAAGCGTCATGATTTGGCGTTTCGCACTGCCACCACAGCAGGTGCATTTTCGGGCCCTCAAAAGCGCCGTCAGACTCATATCCGCGAAGTTCTTCAGACAGACAATCATTCATGGCTTTAACTGACTGCAATTCAGCAGCCAACTCCAAGCATCTTGCTTCAAGTGCGGCGTAGTCTGTGTATTTAACAAGATTCCCATTTTGGTCTATGCCATCAACACCAACGCTATAACGATTAACGCTCATCTCTTAGCCCTCTGGTTTAACCACGCTGTCAGGAATTTGTTCTCGTTCACGCTGGGGAATGACTCGCGCTTCAGCATTTCTTCGCGTGGGATGTCGTCGATTGGTTTGAATCGGTGGCGGGCTACTAGCTCGTTTGGGGTAATGCCCGGGTCGTACGTTAATCCGATCATGCTGCTTTCCTCAATTCAGATTTCAGCCTGTACTCAATTCCACCAAGAACATCCCCTCCCCACGGCTCCGCTTCGCATACATCCTTCACGCTTTCCAGTTCTGAGGCACTGATATACCAGCTGTCCCAAGAGCAGATGCCTTCGGTTGTCCAGTATGGGTTTCGGCAATTAATCGTTATCCCACCAGTATGGCTTCCTTCCTTTCCTGGCATTTTCCCTGCCCAGTATTCGGATATGTAGTTACGCTCATCCTGCGCGAGCATTTTGATGATTACTTCTGCTGTGCGTTTCTGATGCATGGTGATATGCGGGTGTGGTTAACCCGCCTCCGTGAGGTGAAATAGAATATTCAGGTGGTGGTTAAATCAGAATGGAATGCTTGGGTCGTAAACTGGCTCTGGCTCGGAATGCTGTTGTGTGGCTTGTTTATTTCCAGAAGAGCCAAAATCAATGTCATTGACGATGATTACTGGCTGAGATCTTTTACCTCCGTTCTGGTCTGTCCATTCCTCCATGACAAACTCACCAGTCACCGTAACTTTTATCCCCTTAGTCAGATACTGCGTAAGCTTTTCTGCCTTTGCACCGAACAGCACGCACTTTACCCATGAGGTTTTCTCTCTCTCCCCAAATCCCTGTTTAACTGGAAGAGAGAATGATGCGATACACTTCTGGTTTTGCGTCCATCGTTGCTCTGCATCCTTTCCTATGTTTCCGGATGCGACGATTACGTTAATGCTCATTATGCTGCTACCCCTTCTATTTCTGATTTGCGATCTAAATAAACTGACTTGGCCTTGTCATGCTGCTCTGTGCCAGAAAGCTTCTTGTCTACTGCCTTCCATGCTTCTTCAAGCTCTGGCAGGGTCGCCTTAAGTGCGTATGCCGAGAAGTCAGTCAAGAACTGCTGAGGAGAGCGAGAATCATGCGGTTTGGCATGATTTGCTGACTGTTGTTGCTTTACAGGCTGCTGTGCACTTTGCTGCTGTTTGTGTTCGTCAGTGTCAGCGTCTTTGGCATCATCGATACCGAATAACCCGTTAAGGCAGTATTTACGCGCATACGAGCTTGTGGCTCCCGTTACCTGCGCAGCATCCATTCCCTTCTTGTTTTCTTCTTCTCTCGCCATAGCGCTCGCTGAGTGGCTATTTTCGCCGTCAGTGATGGTTGCCGTGGCTTTTACATAATAGCGATCGCCAATAAGCACAATTTCATCGCTAATTGACAGGAAAAGTCCTTTCAGAAGTGGCTTAACACCTTCCAGAATATCTTCGCAACTGCGGTATTTGTATTTACCAAATGAGTTGTACTGATTTTTCGGCGCGTTTAAGTGCGCCTGTATATCAGCAAGGCGCTCATAAAATTGAATGCTCATATATACCTCAGAACGGGCATCCGCCCAGGAAATAGCGTTGATTTAGCACTTCTAAGCGCGACAGGTTGAGATACATACGCATGCGCTCTCGGTCACCCCTGTAACGCCACAGCAGAGCCTGCATCGTCGTCACTCGACGTACTCTCTGACTCTCTTCGATTGTTGTTGTCGGCTGCATGGAAACCTCCTTCGCTGCCAATTAAATCTTTCATCAAGTGGTAAAACTGCTCATCTGACATGTCTCTGATACTCATGATTTGCGATACCACGGCATGTTGATTGCGTTCTTCATGGCTTCATGAGCCTGCTGCCACATGCGACCATCACCGAGATAGCGAGCGATAACCGCTTTGCTTTGAGCTGCTTTCAGCAGGCTGTGATTTATAACTGGTGGCATAAACCCTCCAGGTGCTTACGGGCAGCACGAATGAGACGGCGAACACGTTTGGATAATTCAGATTCGGATGGGTAATAGGCGGACATGATGCCGCCACCCGATAGCGATAAATGCATCATGGTGGAATTCCTTATGTTGTGTGTGATTGCATAGCGCTGCGTTCGTTGAGCGCACTGATATACAGTTAAAAAAATGCCCTCACAGTGGAGGGCAAAGGTGAAACGAGGGGATTTAATCAGGCGCTAATCTATATAAAACTCCATATCCAAATGCTTTCTTGCGAACTCTTGTCGTGCTCTTGATGCGGATTCAACACAATCAAATGTCCCTATATGAACTCGCTTGTTGTTTATAAATCCATGAGCAAGCCACTTTCCTGATGGCTTATGAAATGTGACACCTTTGATTCCCGATAGGGACTTTTTGCACGCCTTTCTGTTCAAAGCATTCTGGCTCTTTGTGCATGCTCTAAGGTTTGAAATTCTGTTGTTAGCTTTATCGCCATCAATATGGTCAATAATATCTGGCATATACCCATGAACAAAAAGCCATGCCAGACGGTGCGCGTAGTATGATTTTTTGTTTATGACGATACGTACATAACCTTGCGTGTTCTTGCAAAGATACTGATGAGGAGAGTTGTATAAGCTTTTTTCTATTACTCTTGAAAAAATACCCGTGTCTTCGTCATATGTAAGAATGGACATTAGGTAATCTCTATCCACAATACAATCTCCGATAGTACGGTGCGGTATTACACCCAATAGCTAACTCAGAGAATTAGCTATCAGCTGCTATTCACGTGCTTTGAGCATTGCGTCTGCAATAGCATATGAGCGAGATGCAATATTTTCCGCATAACGAGATGCATCACCGCTTGCAAGCTCTCCTTGCATTGCTTTTGCAGCGAAGTAATCACGCAATGTCATACCTGCCGAGCTAACTTCTTTGCCATGCATGTGACCATTGTCATCACGTTCCACAATTGAATCACAAGGAAAAGCTTGGCCACCGTTATCTAAATTTCCCATCACTCCTCCCCCAGAGCCTTGCTGATGGCCGCCTTAGATTTTACTGTTGCTGCTTCACACCCCGCACCGTCCAGCACCTTCACGACCTCTTGCAGAGCTTCGAGCAAATCAGGGGCTGCTGAAACAAGCCTTGTATTTGCTGCATACTCTTCTGTAACCCTTCCCGGTAGAGCTACGCCACTTACTCTCACTGACTCCTTACGCCCCCAGCCATCTACATTTCCATGCACCACATTGTCAAACTCATCCAGCACCCACGGTCCGGGAGTCCCCATAAATCTTTTCATATTCACCTCTGTGGCTTGCTGCCAAAAGAAGGCCGACTATGCGGCCTCAGTCAAATACCCAATTTTCTGTTTCTTGGTTGTGCCCGAAGTTGTAATCAATAAACGGCTCGCTGGTATCAAGTTTTTTCATTTCATCTACAACAGTGGATACAACAGCGAGGTCTTGTTTAAGGCGCATCAAGTGGTATTTCTTTCTGCGCAATAAGCTTTCGATTGCCAGCTTCTTGGTCGGAAATGCGAAAGACCTTTCCGCGCTTTTCTTAACCTTCTTAATTGCGTATCTGCTCTTTTTATCCTTCCATTCCTGCATCCAGCGTTGTGGCTCAGGCTTATAGAGATCAATCCAGTGCGCCGGAACCAGCCATGCATAATGCTCAGTTTGGTGAAAAGCAACGTACTGCAATGCGAAAACCTTTATGCCATCTTCTTCAACGGTTGACTGAAATCGCCAGAATACAGGCATCCCGTCATGCTCCACCTCTGATTCAGGGAATGGAACGCTCCATGATTTACTCATATTCACCTCAAATAAGTGGCTTACTGCTCAGCTTCATGCGCTGAACGACGTGGATTTTGTTACCGAGCGGGTTAGCGTCCCGGTAGTAGATGCGATTCTGCTTAACCGCGCTTACTTCAACTTCCTTCTGGCGCGTTCCGGCAAGCGAAATGGCTCTTGAAACACGCTCACTACAGCCTTCCGACAGCCGTGAAAATGCACGGTCAATCTTTTTACAGTAGGCTTTCATCTCTTTGTGCTGACGAGCACGTTCGAGTTTACGAATCTCTCTGGCTTTCATTGGATACCTCCAGTGGTTGCTTTGAGATGAATGCACCTGTTTATCATCAGACTTAGCAGAGTTGATTTACCCAGGCCGCTGAGCGTCTTCTGCAATCCACCCATCGTTGCATTCATTCCAAAGCAACTTCCTTTGGCGGGGACGAATCATCCCCATGTCATCTTGTTAAAGAACATTGCCAATCAGTTCCGTTTGGCTACCAGCGTCCTGCTGATGGCTTAAAATTACAAGAAAGATTGTATGTTGTAAACAAGAAATATTGTATTTGAAGGCGAAAAAAACAAACTCCGTTGTTTTATAACGGAAAATAGTTTGTTTTTAATTTGATAAGATCTGTGATGGGCTACTTTTCGCAGTTGCCAGATACAACTCCGACGAATGCTTTAGTTGAGGTTAGCTTTTGAAATCCTGGGATGTTCATTACTTTGGAATACATAACCCTTTTGTCTGTTGTGATAGACCATGTTTCCACCGTTATTCCGCCACCTGACTGATAGCTTCCCACTATTGTGCTGTCGGTCAGGGCTACATATGACATGTCTGATACGGCAGATCCGTCAAGATTAGTAACTGATGCCTTTTCACCATCAATCCGCAATTTGAACGCTAACCCAGAAACTGAGTCATCAATAAAATCATATCCATCCTGACTAAATGCAGATTTACCCTTGAGGCCAGATACAATCCAACAGTCAGCATAAGAGGCGATAGGAATCGACATAATGGAGAGTGCCAACGCTATGCGCTTCATATGAACTTCACCCTTGCCTCAACCACAACACCGATGATCTTGCAGTTGCCATTAATAGGCATCATAGGCCATGAAGGGTTGAGTCCTTTTAGGTATTTCTGTCCGCCGTCAATTACCAACTTCTTAAATGTCGCCTCGTTCGCATCAAGAAGCTTTGCTACAACCAGGCTACCGTTTGCTGCTTCCCTGCCGGTATCAACCAAGACAATGTGACCTTCTGGAATACTCGGTCCCACTGGAGACGTCATAGAGTCACCCTCTACACGCAGCCAGAATCCATCACCAAGCATATGAATATCACTGTCGTACCATTCCTCAATATCTTTGAGATTGTACGGCTCACAAGCTTCTGACCACGCGCCAGCGCTAACTAAGCTAATCAATGGATATTTTCCTTTAGGTTCGTTGGGCCCAACATAAGTTATGTTTGAATCTGGCGAACCTTTCAATAACCAATCGACGCTAACTCCGAGAGCTGAAGCGAGTTCCGGTAAAAATCTTGGTCGCTTGGTCTTTCCATTTTCCAGTTGTTCAATTGATTGCTGAGAAGTCCCAATCTTCTGCGCAAGCTCAGCCTGGTTAAGACCAAGCTGGATTCTTTTGCTTTTTACCCTGGAAGAAATACTCATAAACCACCTCTGTAATTTCCTCCAATGGTTACAAGAAATCCTGTAATTGACAAACAAGATAGTTTGTATGAGAATACAAGAAAGTTTGTTGAAGGAGGCGATATGCAAACTCTGTCAGAACGCCTCAAAAAGAAACGAGTTCAGTTGAAGATGACTCAGACTGAGCTGGCTAACAAAGCAGGCGTAAAGCAACAGTCAATTCAGCTTATCGAGGCTGGAGTAACCAAGCGCCCACGTTTCTTGTTTGAGATTGCGATGGCTCTTAACTGTGATCCTGTGTGGTTACAGTACGGAACCAAAAGCGGCAAAGCCGCTTAAGTAACACTGCTCTTTAACACTTCTGGCCAGGGATGTTTCGTCCCTACAACCAACGCATCAACCGATGCGTATTTACTTATTAACTAAGGAATATATTGCATGAATGGAATTGCAACTCAAAGCAAGAAGGCGGCTCGTATCGAATCGACCTTGCTAAACAAGCTGGCTCTGATGGGTCAGAAGACATTCGCTAAAGCCATGGGAATTCCTGAATACCAGGTAAGCCGGTGGAAGAACGGTTTCTTCTCTCAGGTGAGCATGATGCTGGCGGTTCTGGAATACGGAATCGAAGACGAGGAAATGGCTGAGCTGACAAAGCGGCTGGCTAGTTATCTCACAAAAGAAAAAGCCCCAAACGCGGTAACGTTTGAGGCCTGATCACACTGTGTTACGCCAAGTAACAGGAGTAATTATGGCATATGAGAAACAGTTAAATCAAACATCAGAGCAGTTAGTTCTAGATATGTGCTGCGGCTCAAGGATGTTTTGGTTTGATAAACAAGATGAACGAGCGGTGTTCACAGATATACGTGAAGAAGAGCATGTTCTTTGCGACGGAAGAAAGCTAATTATCAGTCCAGACATAATTGCTGATTTCCGAAATCTGCCTTTTGAAAATGATCATTTCCCTGTGGTTGTGTTTGACCCTCCCCACCTCGAAAGCATAGGTGAAAACGCATGGATGAGAAAGAAGTATGGAGCGCTCAACCGTGGCACATGGCGTGAAGATTTGCGCGCTGGTTTTGCTGAAGCGTTCAGAGTCTTAAAACCTAACGGCGTTCTCATCTTCAAATGGAATGAAACTCAGATTCCAGTAAGTCAGGTAATCACCTTAACGCCTGAAAAACCTCTTATTGGACAGAGGACGGGTAAGTCCGACAAAACGCACTGGATAATATTTCTCAAGGCGGAAAAATGACAAAACCACTCAGTCCTTACCAGGACAAAATGCACAAAAAAATACTACGTGATCGCTTCCTGTCCAGCTTCAAGCAGCCTGGTCGATTTCGGGCTGAGTTGGAGAAAGTGAAGCTGATGCAGAAGGAGAAAGGTCATGAGTAATCTCGCAACCGTAACACCTATAAAGCCTCACCTTGAGGTTGTGGAGCATCGCGTGGCAGATACCGAAGATGGCTTCATGCGCGTTGCTAACGAGCTTACAGACAGCTTACTGATGGCTGATTTAACCGCCAGGCAGTTGAAGGTAATGCTCGCTATCATGCGCAAGACATACGGATTCAATAAGCCAATGGACAGGCTCACAAACACGCAGATAGCAGCAATGACCGGTATTCACCACACGCATATCTGCGCCGCAAAACGTCAGCTGATTGAGCGAAAGTTTCTCATTGCGGACGGGGTGAGAATTGGCGTTAACAAGGTGGTCTCAGAGTGGATTAGCCAAGACAGCTTAACATTAGCTAATACGGCTAATAAAACATTAGCCAAGTCAGCTAATGGGTATAAGCCAACTCAGCTAAACACAAAAGACAATATTCAAAAGACAATAAATACAAATACCCCCTTACCCCCTAAAGGGGGATGTGCTGAGGGTTCTAAACCTGAAAAGCGAAAGGCCGTTCGCATCAACTACAACGAGTATCTCGAAGCCTACAACGAAATCGTGGGTGAAAGATTACCTCACGCTGTAGAGGCCAACGCAGGGCGCCAGCGCAAACTCAAGAAGCTGATTAACTCTCTCGCTACCAAAAACATCGACGGCTACCGGGCATACGTGAAAGCGTTCATGTCCGCTGCTAGGCCATTCCATTTCGGTGATAACGACCGTGGCTGGGTGGCGACGTTTGATTACCTGCTGCAACCGAAAGTATTAACCGCAATTCGTGAGGGAACACTATGAGACAGGATATCGAGGCCAGTGTTATCGGCGGATTACTCCTGGGAGGGTTAACGCCGGCAGCCGGCGACGTTCTGGCGACGCTTGAACCTGAAGCATTCTCCATCCCGCTCTATCGGAAAGCGTTTGAGGTTATCTGCAAGCAAGCTCGCAACCGTAACCTGATTGACGCACTGATGGTCGCTGAGGAATGTGGAGATGAACATGCTACCGACGTGATGATGACTGCGCGGTCGTGTCCGAGTGCCGCAAACCTGAAAGGCTACGCCAGCATGGTTGCTGATAACTACCACCGTCGACTGGTGCTGCAACTGATAAGCGAGATGCGAGACCCTATCGAGAACGGAACCATCGACGCATCAGGACAGGCCATGGACGAACTGGTAAAGCGCCTGTCAGCCATCAGAAAGCCGCGTGACGAGATTAAGCCTGTTCACCTTGGCGATATCATCACCGACTACACAGAGACGCTTGATAAGCGCCTGCGCAACGGTGAAGAGTCAGACAACCTGAAGACCGGCATAGATGAGCTTGATGCAATCCTAGGTGGGATTAACGCCGAAGACCTGATCATCGTTGCAGCGCGACCGGGCATGGGAAAAACGGAGTTCTCGCTCAAACTGGCAGAAAGTGTCGCAAGCAGGACATTGCCTAACTCAGAGCAAAAGCGCGGGGTGCTGATTTTCTCGATGGAGATGAGCGCATTGCAGATTGCCGAGCGAAGTATTGCCGGAGCAGGAATGATGTCAGTTAGCGCACTGAGAAACCCAACGCGCATGAACGACGAGGCGTGGGGAAGGGTAGCTGAAGGGATGAGACGGCTGGCTGACCTTGATGTGTGGGTTGTCGATGCATGTCGACTTTCGGTTGAGGAAATCAGGTCGATCGCAGAACGCCTGAAGCAGGAGAATCCACACCTTTCTCTCATCATGGCTGACTACCTGGGCCTCATTCAGAAGCCAAAAGCAGAACGAAACGACCTGGCTATTGCTCACATCTCCGGAAGCCTGAAGGCTATGGCGAAGGAGCTTAAAACCCCCGTCGTATCACTAAGCCAGTTATCCCGTGAAGTTGAAAAACGCCCTAACAAACGACCAACCAACGCAGACCTGCGCGATTCAGGAAGTATCGAACAGGATGCAGACTCAATCATCATGCTGTATCGCGAGGCTGTGTATGACGAAAACAGCCAGGCCGCACCATATGCAGAAATCATCGTGACGAAAAACCGATTCGGCTCCCTTGGAACTGTGTATCAGGGATTCCGAAATGGTCACTTTGTTGGATGCGACCAGGAAGAAGCCAGAGCGAAATGCACAGCTGCAAGCCAGCCACAACAAAAAGGCCGGCGCTATTCAGGAGCCGACGTATGAACACACGAGACAAAATACTCAACCACCTAGAGAGCAACAAACCAACTTCAGCAAGAGAGTTTCACCAACTCACCGGCGCACCAAAATCCCGCATCACCCAACTACTCCGCGAACTCACAGAATCAGGCCAGCTTGAAATCCACAGCGTCCATAACGGCATCAAGCGTTATCGTCTGACTGAGCTTCATGCTAACCGTCGCCAGTCGATACTGGACTGGTTAGATGGCGGCAGCGAAGGTACATCATCGGTTATCTCAGCAGCAACCGGAGTAGACCTGCAAATGACCGCGCAGATTCTGGCATCGCTGAGCAAGCAGGGTGAGGTTTATCGGGAATGGTTAGATAAAGGTAAGGTCTGGCTGTATCGCAAGAATGCACCGCTTACGTTTGGCTGTGCTAATCAGATGACTGCATTTATCAACCAGAGACTGAGAGAGGTTAGGGCTCAATGAATGACACGCGAAACTGGAAGTGCTTCTTTGGGATGCACCAGTGGAAGCAGATAGGAGAGATATCCCGCCAGCACTTCGAATATTCGACATCTAAGCGACCTTATCGAATAACCACAGTTTACCGCATGCAATGTGCGCATTGCGGAAAGATTACCCACGAAGAGTTTTAACACCCCAGCACGATGATGGAGAGGAATGATGAAAGTATCAGAGATTAATTATGGCGTGATTTTCGATGCGCTCATGGCGTACTACGAAGTAGAAGAAGACGATTCAGTATGGGAAATCCTTAATCAGGCTGATGACCCGATTGAAGAGATTGCTAACGCGCTGAAAGTGCTGGGCGAGTGATGGAGAGGAATATGGACGAATCAAGAAAGGCTTTCGAATCGTGGCTTGAGAATTATCATGGCATAAAGGCCAGCAATTCGGGCCACGCCAATATGATTGAGATGTATTGGCAAGCATGGAAAGCCAGTCGAGAAGCTATCGATATAAAGCTACCGCCAAAGATAGAATTAAGCCCGTACGAGCACTACATGCCGCATTATACAATGGATGCAGATAGCGTAGAAAGCGCCATCCGCGCCGCTGGAATCAAAGTGAAGGAGTGAGTATGAGCGAGTTAAAGCCGTGCCCGTTTTGCGGCTCAAAAGACCTTATCATTAATCACGCAGGCCGCGACTGGAACTCAGTCATTTGCCGAGATTGTGGCGGGGAAGGTCCGGAAGAGTTAGGTCGCGAAGATGCAATCAGTTCATGGAACCGGAGAGCAGGAGATGAAGCAGACAATCTTCCTTCGAAGTAAGCAGCAACAGCAGTCAGCAATAAACGCCATCCTCGCATCACCTCTCGACAACGACCGACCCGTCACCATTCGAATCTCTGACTACAAGCGCAACATTGACCAGAACGCGAAATTTCACGCGCTTTTGGGCGATATCGCTCGGCAGGTCACATGGTGCGGAAAGCAACTTAAGCCTGAACAGTGGAAGGTATTGCTGATTAGCGGTCATGCAGTCGCTACAAAGCAGGAGGCTGAGGTTGTGCCCGGGTTAGAGGGTGAGTACGTCAACATTCGCGAGAGCAGCGCAGAGATGAGCGTAGGCCGTATGTCGAGCCTTATCGAGTACACGATGGCTTGGGCGGAAGGTCAGAGCGTCAGATTCACTGACAGGAGGTATGAATGAGTCGACATCGACGAAGCATAACCCAAATCGCAATGGACAACCTGATATTCATCCCCACCAAACGCTCCAGAAACAAACCCAAGCCAGCACCTACCGAATCAGACGTAATAACCTTCAACTACACCGCGCACCTGTGGGATATCCGCTGGCTGCGTGACCGTGCGAGGAAATAGCTATGAGTCTTATCGAAGATTACCAGGGCCGACTTGATGACCTGCTTACAGAGGCATCAGTAGACGACATCGACCCCATTGACCTGCTGGTCAACTCAATAGCTGATTATCTGGAAGGCGAGCTTGAGGATGAAGAAGACAAAACGCTTTGCGTCGACTTCGGCGGAAAGAGCCTGATTATCAGCATCGTCAGCAATGACGAACAGCCAGTTAGCGAGAGGGTGCATTAATATGGACTATTCACAGTTACATGACGCACAGATAAACATGATGGTGTGTAAGGAGCTTGGACATGAGCTAAGCAGTTACGCACGAATCATCATGCAAGATGACGCGACAATTCTTCTTTCAGACAATAAAACTCTGGTTGACCACTGCAACAACCCGGCAGACGCATGGCCGATTATCGCTGGAAATAAAATAAATATTGAGTGGCATGAATGGAAAGACGGGGAATTCAAACCTTATGCTCTTAACAACGCAACGATGAAGTCTTGTTATGACGACAACCCTCTCCGCGCCGCTATGATTGTCTTCCTCATGATGCAGGACGCCACACATGCTTAGCCCACACGAAGCCCAATCCTACGAGCAGCAAAGCATACGTCGAACGTTGTGCGCTGGCTGCACGAAGGAACTTACGCCAGAGGAAACCTATGCATGCTCTGAATGCGTGGATGAATGGCTGATTTATCGTGATCCTAATAACTCAATGACGGAGGAAGAAGATGGCAAACCTTCGTAAAGAAGCCCGTGGTCGTGAATGCCAGATACGGATTTATGGCGTATGCAACGGAAACCCTGAAACTACAGTTCTTGCTCATTACCGAATGGCAGGCATTTGTGGAACTGGAATGAAGCCAGATGACCTACTAGCAGCATGGGGATGTAGCGCATGTCACGATGAGGTTGATCGCCGCACGCACCTAATTGATAACCGTGATGCAAAACTCTATCACCTCGAAGGCGTGATGCGAACTCAGGATATTTTGCGCAAGGAGAGGAAGATAAAGATATGAATGAATATAACTTCATCCTTCCATGGCCTCCCAGCGTAAACACATACTGGCGACGGCAAGGAGGTAGGTATTACATCAGCAAGAAAGGGCAGCAGTACCGCAAAGAAGTTATCCAGATTATCAAAATCCTCAATCTCGACATCCTCACAAAATCACGACTCCGCATCAAAATCATCGCCGCAGTGCCAGATTCCCGGCGCAGAGATATCGACAACATTTTGAAATGTCTCCTCGACTCACTTGTCCATGCCTCATTCGCTGAGGACGACGAGCAGTTTGATGATATTCGCGTGATTCGTGCGGCAAAAGTGAAGGGTGGTCAGGTTGAAATCAAGATTACAGAGCTATCGGAGGCAGCATGAGCAAAATCCAATACCCAATGACCACAGCGGCAATTTTCGATGATGTTGTCTATCCGCTTCATTTCGAAAATGCCGGCAAGGTTAAGCAGGAAATTGAAGGTGCGGTTAACTGGTTCTGCCGGTGGTGCAACGAAGAGAGAGCGGTGGTGAAAGCACGTTTGCTTGTCAGTTGCTGGGGCCTGTATCTGAGTCATGAGCAGGTTATGCAGGAGGCAGCATGACAGACATAAGCAGAGAGGTCTGTGAGGAATATCTGGATGCTCTGGTCACAGTGGAGTTATCCGTTCGATTCGCACAGCTCGAAGACCGCAAGATTAACGCCACCATCCGCGCAACAGTGACAGAGTTACTCAAGCGCATCCGCGACAAGAAAATCCGCGCCATCTTCGCAGGATTAGCCCGTCAGCCATTCCCTGATGGAGCACTCAAGATGATGCGTCGCCAGTTAGATAGCTTAGTAGGAGAACCCGTATGTGCTCAGTAACTAACATCCAGCAGGTTAAGTGGCAGCGTCACGCAGACATGGAGAAGCTCAAGGATATTGATGCGCAGATTGCAGATGCGGAACGAGCTGTGACCTTATTGGCAGAGCGTCGCCGTGAGCTGGTTAATCGCTTGGGCCTCAACAAGCCAGATGGCCCGGAGGCTGCATAATGGGAGTGCGTGAACTTAACCTGACGAAAGAACAGAATGACTGGCTTAATGGCTGGCTTGAGCTGTGGGGTGCATGGGTTTACTCGGGTCGATTAGAAAAACGCATGAGCAGCGTTATAGCGCAGTTTATGGAGAGAGTAGAGCCATCACGAGTAATGACAAGGCCAATGTGCAATGACGATGACGGAATGTTGATTTCTCAGGTCGTAGATTCCGTTATGCGCATCGACACAAAGGCCTTTGGTATTCTTCTCAGCTACTACTCTCACGGTTCCTCCAAGAGAGCAATTGCATCGTACTACCATGCGACTGCAAAACCACGCAAGATGTGCGGCAGAAGTGGAGAAGGATGGCGTCGACCGTCTCTGGCAACTTGCAGAAACGAGATTGACGAAATCCTCAAAGCCTCACTCTTCGTTTTGTATCAACCCATGCAAGATGCCTTTAAAAGTCGCAAACGTGTTGAGAAAGTTAAACATGTTGCACCTAAAAGGCTTGACAACCTTTTAGCCATTTAGCCATAATTACAGGGTAAGCTGCCGTTAGTGACTCTTAAGTTACTCCGGTGGCTTTTTTGCTATGGATAGGGTAGCTCCCGAAAAGCAGTATCGTCACTGCCTGCCATAGCGAACATTGACGAGCAACTAGGCGAGGTTGTTATGAGTGACACAGAGCATATTGTTAGCATTATACTTCACATAATTCAGGCTATTGCAGCAGTGATATTCCTTATTGTGATGTGGAAGTGGTCACGCAAGCCTAAGGATGTAAAGCCAAATAAAATGCAGGAAGAAGCTGCTATAGAAGAAATGGAAAGGCAGTATAGGCTAACCAAGAAAAGCTTAGAAGTAATCAAGAGCATGTCATCACTAGGTCGCTAAGGCGGCCTTTTTTATTTCACGACCTTTCTGAAAGCGCATCCCACCAAATACCAGACAGACAATACCCTCACCTTATCCGCTGTGGCTACGGTGCTATGCGCTTTGCAAAAAAGAAAACCCAGCACTATGGCTGGGCTTCGTGAAGATGGGTGGCAAGAGACTGCGCTAACAGCCTCTTGCCTGATTTGCTCATGCCTTTAGTCACGAACAAACCACGTTACCGCAAAATGTATCCTGGATTTGTTCTGATCACCATCATCCATAATCCTAATTTGAACAAATCCTCCTGATGTTCTGGAGGTTGGAATGAAAAATATGGCAGACAAAGTAACCACTGCCGCTGCTTACACCACATCTGGGGCAACCTTTCTGGCGGGGAGTATGTCATTAAATGAATGGCTGGCTCTCGGCGGTTTCGTTCTGGCAGTCTTTACGTTCGCCATAAATCTCCATTACCAACGAAAACGAGATCGCCGAGAAGAAAACGCTCTACGGATGCAGTACGGAGACCGGCGCAATGAGTCAAATAATCCCCCTGCTTAATTACGAAGAGGGTTATCGTGAAAAACCTTACATTGATACCGAAGGCTATCCGACAGTTGCTTGCGGTATCAAGATTGGCCCTAAGGGCGCTTCGTTAAGCAATTACACCTTCACCGTTCCGCGAGATGTTGGTGACGTATGGCTTGAGTCATTCGTCAAAACCACTATTAGCAAGATGAACGCAAATCCTTCCATTGTTGCTGCAATGAAATCCTGTAACCCGGCTCGCAGAGACATCCTGATAAGCATGGCTTACCAGATGGGTGTTAATGGACTGGCAGGATTCAAGAACACGCTGGCAATGGTCGCAGCGGGTAACTATGCAGGCGCAGCCAACGGAATGCTATCAAGCCTGTGGGCTAAGCAAACACCTAATCGCGCCAAACGTCATGCCGAGGTGATGCGCACCGGTGAGATGAATGCATATGTGGGGCTGCTATGAAACTTCGACTCGTTGATGACTGGCGGCACTGGTGGAGATGGAATTCAACGAAAGTGATTCTGGCGCTTGGTGCTCTGCCGACAATCTGGTTTGAACTTCCCCCTGAATGGAAAGCTGAAATCCCCTCAAGCTGGATGCGTGTCGGTGCGATTGTCCTGATGGTTGTTGGCGTTCTGTCGAGGATGACCTTGCAGAAGCCACCAAAAGATAAGGGAGATGGGAAATGACAAACCTTATCGCATCAGGCTGGCAATACATCTTCGGCATTGCTGGGATCATCGTTGCTGTGCTGGCCGCATGGTTCAGCGGAAAGAGCAAAGGAACAACAGAGGCCAAAGCAAAGGCTGAAGTTGAATCAGCTAACCAATCCGTGAAGCAGTCTCAAGCTGCAACTGATAAGCAGGCCACAATCATTAAGGTTGCAAAAGATGCAGACCAAACGAATCAGTCTCTTTCTGATGACGCTGCTCGTGACCGCATGCGGAAATCAAAATACCACACCGACGATTAAGTACATCAACGTTGATTCAGCCTGCACAGCATTCGGACCGATTATCACGCACGGCAAAGACCCTGAATTGATGGATGCAAGGACAGTGAAGGCGGTCAATGCCTACAACGACAAGTGGGATTCATTATGCGAAAACGAGAGCGTGAAATAACGCTGCTCTACGGAATGTCACTCATACGCGATGACGTTCTTAACCACCCGCTACCAAAGCACTCAGCCAAAGACAGATTAATCATCTTCATGCATTACGCGTTTGCGTTCACATCTTTCATAACGCTGGCAACCTCATCAATCATCCTGATTCTTTCGTTCATCCCCATCACGGGATAGCAACCAACGGAGCCAACAATGGCAGACATTACACAAATGACAGATGCACAGAAACTGAAGCTCGAAGTCTACCGCCTGGTGATGAATGACTCCGCGGCTACCGAAAAGGCCATTGAGTTTATTGCCGGTAGCGAGCTGAACTTTGAGCTGTTCAAGGATGCATATGCCAAAACAGCCAATGAAACAACGGCTCTTGCTAAGACCGAGAAAGCAATCCGTGAAGCTAAGGAAGTGTTAGACCTTTTCGCATAAACCGTAAGGGGTATGAGATGGTTATCTATAAAGGCCGGGTTTATGGAATGCCTGGGGCCACCGGATCGCAAGGGCCAATAGGACCACAAGGTCTAAAAGGTGACACTGGCAATACCGGACCTCAAGGACCAACCGGCCCAGCAGGTGCTACTGGTGCAACAGGACCAGCTGGAGCTACCGGTGCCACTGGCTCAATTGGTCCCCAAGGCGTCGGCTTATCTCCTGGTACAGGCATCACAACTGTGGTAACGCTCGGAACCTCATTCCGGGCAATAGACACAACGAAGCCTCACTTCCTCTCTGTGATGATTGATGTTGCCTACTCAATAACACTGGCCGCAACGCTGGCTGATGTTGTCGAGCTATGGGTAGGCCCAGTATCAGCTGACGTTGCTTCAGGTAATACTGCAACAGCCAAGAGAGTTGCCTCATTCAGGTCATCTCTAACCGGTATAGCAGTATCTATAGGAATGGGCTCAGGTGACCGAGGTCAGTTAACCTGGCTTGTTCCTGCTGGCCATTATTGCGCAGTACGAAGAACAACAGGAACCACAGCAACCATCTCTGAAGTATTCATGCAGCCATTAACGTAAAGGAGTTAACCATGGCGATTAACACATCGATGCTAACGGTTGGCTCTGCATGGATTCAGGTAACTGACGGAACGCAGACAAAAACAGTTCAGGTGCTATCTGGAGCCGTGCGCTTAGCGGATGCAACAACCAATCCGGGAAATGGCTTCTGGCAGGGTCACATGTTGACCGATAACGATGATAACTGGGCAACGATAACCCCGCCTACTATCGCGTGGATTCGAACCGCTTCAAATGACGGCGACTCAGCCGAAGTCTCTATCAGCTAAAGGAACAATCATGGCAATTACATCTATCCAGACAGCAACGGCTGGCTCTGTCGCTAACCTCGTGCCGGTAGTTAAAGCGCATATTGCTGCATCACGTTTCCCGCAAGGAAGTCTACGTGGTGTGCATGCAACTATCAGCAAGACGGAATACTTCCAGGTGGTAGCAGCAGGCGGTACGACTGTTACTGATTACGACATCGTAGTAAGCCAGGACCGTGCTGACTTCACAATCAAATGCAACGAAAAGATTACTGCTGGCTTCCTTCCTTTGGGTGACATGAGCGTTATTCAGATGGGTCCGGGTCGCACAGTAGAGTACGCACAAGCATTCACTAAGGCGTAATGAACTATGGCGACTGAGAGAAGCAAAGGCGGTCGCCCTTCTGATTACCTACCAGAGGTAGCCGCCGACATATGCTCAAGGCTTTCTGATGGTGAAAGCATTCGTTCTATCTGCAAACGTCCTGGCATGCCAGCAAAGGCAACCATATTCCGCTGGATAGCAGAACATTCTGAGTTTAGAGACCAGTACGCGAAAGCCACAGAGAGTCGTGCTGATGCCATCTTTGAAGAAATGATGGATATCGCTGACGCGGTGGTTGAAGAGAGTGCGGCTGTATCGAAAGCAAGGTTACAGGTTGATACGCGCAAGTGGATCCTCTCGCGAATGGCTCCAAAGAAATACGGTGACAAAATTACCAATGAGATTGTCGGCAAGGATGGTGGAGCTATCCAGATTGAAACCTCACCAATGAGTACGCTATTCGGAAAATGACAACGATTAACCCTATCTTCCAACCGTTCATCGAGGCGCATCGCTACAAAGTCGCTAAGGGCGGTCGAGGTAGCGGTAAGTCATGGGCAATAGCAAGATTACTTATAGAGGCAGCAAGGCGTCAGGCGGTTCGAATCCTATGCGCTCGTGAATTGCAGAACAGCATTAGTGACTCAGTAATCAGGTTGCTTGAGGACACAATAGAGCGTGAAGGTTATGCGGCTGAGTTCGAAATACAGCGCTCAATGATTCGACATCTTGGCACTAACGCTGAGTTCATGTTCTACGGCATTAAGAACAACCCGACGAAGATTAAATCTCTTGAAGGCATCGACATATGCTGGGTAGAAGAAGCTGAGGCGGTAACGAAGGAATCATGGGATATCCTCATTCCAACAATTCGTAAGCCGCACTCCGAGATATGGGTGAGCTTCAACCCGAAGAACATTCTTGACGACACCTATCAGCGTTTCGTTGTCGACCATCCTGACGACATCTGCCTGCTGACGGTGAACTACACCGATAACCCGCACTTCCCTGAGGTTCTTCGCCTGGAGATGGAGGAGTGCAAGCGGCGTAACCCTACCCTGTATCGTCACATCTGGCTAGGCGAGCCAGTAAGCGCAAGTGATATGGCAATCATCAGTCGTGAATGGCTGGAAGCAGCCACAGATGCGCACAGGCGTCTTGGATGGAAAGCGAGAGGTGCAGTTATCGCAGCTCACGACCCATCAGACACAGGGCCGGATGCCAAAGGATATGCAATGCGTCACGGCTCAGTGGTTAAGCGGATAGCTGAAGGCACGTTGATGGATGTCAATGAAGGAGCTGACTGGGCTGCCGATTTGGCAATCGGTGACAACGCTGATCACTTCCTGTTTGACGGAGACGGATTAGGCGCTGGTCTGCGTCGGCAGATAACAGATTCGTTCAGCGGTAAGAAAGTAACCGTGACGATGTTCAAGGGTAGCGAATCTCCATTCGATGAAGACGCACCATATCAGGCCGGGGCATGGGCTGACGAAGTAGTGCAGGGTGACAACATCCGAACCATCGGTGATGTATTCCGCAACAAGCGAGCACAGTTCTATTACACGCTGGCTGACAGGCTTTATCTGACGTACCGGGCAGTAGAGCATGGTGAATACGCTGACCCTGACGAAATGCTGAGTTTCGACAAGGAAGCTATCGGCGAGAAGATGCTTGACAAGCTATTCGCAGAACTCACACAGATACAACGCAAATTTAACGGTAACGGCAAGCTCGAGCTCATGACTAAAGTAGACATGAAGCAGAAGCTTGGCATTCCATCTCCTAACCTGGCAGACGCACTGATGATGTGCATGCACTGCCCGGCATTAGCTCCAGAAGAAACGGACATCTACGTTCCCTCATCCTCCGGTTGGTAAAAATGGCAGAGACATTAGAGAAAAAACATGAGCGCGTCATGCTCAGGTTTGACCGCGCCTATACGCCGCAGCAAGACGTGCGCGAAAAGTGCATTGAGGCTACGCGATTCGCTCGTGTCCCTGGCGGTCAATGGGAAGGAGCAACGGCAGCGGGAACCAAGCTTGATGATCAGTTTGAGAAGTACCCAAAGTTTGAGATTAACAAGGTAGCGACTGAGCTTAACCGCATCATTGCTGAGTACCGTAATAACCGCATAACTGTTAAGTTTCGCCCGGGCGACAAAGAGGCCAGCGAAGAGTTAGCGAACAAGCTGAACGGCCTGTTCCGCGCTGACTACGAAGAGACTGACGGTGGTGAAGCATGTGATAACGCATTCGATGATGCTGCAACGGGTGGCTTTGGCTGCTTCCGTTTAACGTCGATGCTGGTCAATGAGTATGACCCGATGGACGAGCGCCAGCGCATCGCTATCGAGCCAATCTACGACCCGTCACGATCAGTGTGGTTCGACCCTGACGCGAAGAAGTACGACAAGTCAGATGCTATGTGGGCGTTCTGCATGTACTCGCTCTCACCTGAGAAGTACGAGGCTGAGTATGGCAAGACTCCGCCGTCATCGCTCGACGTAACGACAATGACAAGCTGGGAGTATGACTGGTTCGAGCCTGAAGTAGTGTACATCGCTAAATACTACGAAGTTCGCAAGGAGTCGGTAGACGTAATCAGTTATCGCCAGCCGCTAACTGGTGAGATTGCCACCTACGACAGCGACCAGATTGAAGACATTCAGGATGAGCTAGCTATAGCAGGCTTCGAAGAGGTTGCGCGTCGCTCTGTTAAGCGTCGCAGAGTCTATGTCTCGGTAGTTGACGGACAGAACTTCCTTGAGAAGCCGCGCCGTATTCCTGGTGAGCACATCCCTCTCATCCCTGTGTATGGCAAGCGCTGGTTCATTGACGACATTGAGCGCGTCGAAGGTCATATTGCTAAAGCCATGGACCCACAGAGGCTATACAACCTCCAGGTGTCTATGCTGGCCGATACGGCAGCGCAAGACCCAGGGCAAATCCCTATTGTCGGCATGGAGCAGATACGAGGCCTTGAGAAGCACTGGGAGGCTCGCAATAAGAAACGTCCTGCGTTCCTGCCATTGCGTGAAGTGAAGGACAAGGCCGGAAACATCATTGCAGGTGCAACGCCAGCAGGTTACACGCAGCCAGCAGTAATGAATCAGGCTCTGGCGGCGTTACTTCAGCAGACCAGTGCTGACATTCAGGAAGTAACCGGTGGCAGCCAGGCAATGCAGCAGATGCCAAGCAACATTGCACAGGAGACGGTGAACAACCTGATGAACCGTTCAGACATGGCATCGTTCATCTACCTGGACAACATGGCAAAGAGCCTGAAACGTGCAGGTGAGGTCTGGTTGTCCATGGCTCGTGAGGTTTACGGTTCAGATCGCGAGGTTCGCGTCGTCAACGAGGATGGCACTGACGACATCGCACTGATGAATGCGCAGGTTCTCGATCGTCAGACCGGGCGAGTAGTTGCACTGAATGACCTGTCTACTGGTCGATACGATGTCACCGTTGATGTTGGTCCGAGCTACACAGCGCGGCGTGATGCTACGGTATCAGTTCTGACGAATGTACTCAGCACGATGTTGCCAAATGACCCTATGCGCCCTGCTATTCAAGGAATAATCCTGGATAACATCGACGGTGAAGGTCTGGATGATTTCAAAGAGTACAACCGCAACCAGCTTCTAACCTCTGGCATTGTTAAGCCACGCAACGAGAAAGAGCAGCAGATTGTCATGCAGGCACAGCAGGCGGCGGCAAATCAGCCTAACCCTGAAATGCTCATTGCACAGGCTAATTTGGTTGCAGCGCAGGCCGAAGAGAAGAAAGCTGACAATGAGACCCGCAACACACTCATCAAGGCGTTCACTGCGCAGCAAGATGCTCAGGAAAGCCAGGCAAACGTTGTTTACAAGCTTTCTCAGGCTGAACACATCAATAAACAGGGCGTCATGGATGCTATCAAGCTTCTGAATGAAGTCCTTCAATCGCAACAATCACAAATACCTACATCACCACAGTCACCGGCAGACTCAATGCCGAGCTAAGCAGGAGCAATCAATGGAAAGCGAACTGATCATCGACGGTCAGGTTATTGACCTGTCTGAAAAACAGGAATCAGCCGAAGAAGTAACCACTGAGCAGCCACAACCTGAGGAGAAAGTCCAGGAAACGGAAGCGAAAGCGGAGACCGAGAGTGAACAGGCCGAAGAGCAGCCGGAAGAATACTCCCTGCGCGTCGGTGATGAAGAAATTCCACTGATGGAAGAGGATGACGATCACGTTGATGGTCAACCTGCACCTCAGTGGGTGAAAGATTTACGCAAGAACAACCGCGAGAAAGATAAAGAGTTACGGGAACTGCGACGTCAGCTTGAGCAAGTCCAATCCAGGCCAGCAGAGCAGCAACCACAGCAGCAATCAGACGCCATCCCTCCTAAGCCGACGCTTGAGTCGTGCGAATACGACGAGGCAGCGTTTGAACAGGCAATGACTGACTGGCATGAGAAGAAAAGCCGTGCCGAGCAGCAGATGCAGCAGAAAGAACGCCAGCAACAGGAATATCAGCAACGTTTCCAGCAGCGGGTAGAAGCCCATAAGCAGCGAGCCGCCAAACTCCCGGTGAAAGATTACCAGGAGATGGAGGAAATCGTGAGAGCAGAGGTGCCAGACCTGCATAAGGAAATACTGATTCACTGTGCCGACGAAGGCTCAGAACTGATTGCCTACGGGCTAGGTAAGAGCCAGCAACTACGCCAGCGTGTAGCCGCTGAGACAGACCCAATTCGCGCAGCATTCCTCTTAGGTCAGATTAGCAAGCAAGTACATCTTGCACCGAAGCCTAAGAAAGCCATCAAACCAGAGCCGGAAGTTCGAGGTGGCGGCGCTGATGCGAAACAAGACGACTTCAACAAAAAATGTCCCGGCGCAATCATCGAATAAAGGAAACTGCTTAATGGCTACTAACAATCTCGACAGCAACGTCAGTCAAATCGTCCTGAAAAAATTCCTGCCGGGCTTCATGTCCGATCTGGTTCTCGCTAAAACCGTAGACCGCCAGTTGCTGGCAGGTGAAATCAACTCCAGCACCGGCGATAGCGTAAGCTTCAAACGTCCGCACCAGTTCGCGTCTCTGCGCACTGCAACCGGTGACATTTCCGGTCAGGCCAAGAACAACCTGATTTCAGGTAAAGCCACTGGTAAAGTCGGTAACTACATCACCGTAGCGGTTGAATACGGTCAACTGGAAGAGGCTATCAAGCTAAACCAGCTGGACGAGATTCTGGCTCCAGTTCGCCAGCGCATCGTCACTGACCTGGAGACCGAGCTTGCCAAATTCATGATGAACAACGGCGCTCTTTCACTGGGCAGCCCGAACACCCCAATCAACAAATGGTCCGATGTTGCGCAGACTGCATCATTCCTGAAAGACCTTGGCGTTGAGGAAGGTGAGAACTATGCGGTAATGGACCCATGGTCCGCACAGCGCCTGGCTGATGCTCAGTCTGGCCTGCATGCATCTGATCAGCTGGTACGCACCGCATGGGAGCAGGCACAGATTGCCTCTAACTTCGGCGGCATCCGTGCGCTGATGTCTAATGGCCTGGCGTCACGTACTCAGGGCGCATTTGGCGGTACGTTGACTGTATCTACCGCGCCGACCGTTACTTACAACGCGGTGAAAGATACCTATCAGTTCACTGTTACACTGTCTGGCGCAACCGCATCTGTTACCGGATTCCTGAAAGCCGGTGATCAGATTAAGTTCACCAACACCTACTGGCTGCAACAGCAGAGCAAGCAGGTTCTGTATAACGGCTCAACCCCAATCAGCTTTACCGCTACTGTCCTGGCGGATGCTAACTCCACTGCGGGTGGCGCGGTTACTGTTACGCTGTCTGGCGTCCCAATCTACGACACCACTAACCCTCAGTACAACGCAGTGAGCCGCCAGGTTGCAGCCGGTGATGCCGTAACTGTAATTGGTACTGCCGGTCAGACCATGAAGCCGAACCTGTTCTATAACAAGTTCTTCTGCGGCCTCGGCACCATCCCTCTGCCAAAACTGAATAGCATCGACTCAGCAGTCGCAACTTACGAAGGTTTCTCCATCCGAGTGCACAAATACTCAGACGGTGATGCTAACGTACAGAAAATGCGTTTCGACCTGCTGCCAGCTTATGTGTGCTTTAACCCTCACATGGGCGGTCAGTTCTTCGGCAACCCGTAATCACAAGGGGCTTCGGCCCCTTTCTTTTTGAGGAGACGATATGGATCGCATGAGTGTATTCCTTAGCGCAGATAACGAAGCCGGTCATGTTCAGGCTGTTATTGCAGAGAAAGACTTCCCGATTTACGAAAAGCTCGGCTTTGTCGCATCAGTCGATGACCTCAAGCCAGCAACCAAACGCGGACGTAAGGCGGCAGACAATGGCGACGACTCTAACAAAGGGTGAAATCGTACTATTTGCACTGCGTAAGCCAGCGATTGCCTCAAATGCCACCCTGACTGATGTAGAGCCACAGTCCGTCGAGGATGCCATTCAGGACCTCGAAAATATGATGTACGAGTGGCAGATTAACCCTCGCGAAATTGGATATTTATTCGCGGCGGATGGTGAGGAGCCGTTGCCGGACGATGACTCCGGACTACCTCGCAAATACATGCAGGCCGTTGGTTACCAGTTAATGCTGCGCATTCTTTCTGACTATAACCTTGAGCCATCAGCAAGTGTTCTTACGAACGCCCAGCGATCTTATGACGCACTTCTGACAGATACCCTTGTCGTTCCATCAATGCGCCGTCGTGGTGACTTCCCTGTTGGTCAAGGTAATAAGTATGACGTGTTCACATCAGACCGTTACTACCCTGGCGACCTACCACCAATAGACGGTGATGTACCAAATCCATAGGTGAGTAAATGCCGATTCAGCAATTGCCGTTAATGAAGGGAGTCGGCAAAGACTTCACCAATGCCGATTATGTTGATTTCCTGCCGGTGAACATGCTGGCAACGCCGAAAGAGGTGCTCAACTCTAACGGTTATCTGCGTTCTTTCCCTGGCATTAAGAAGCTTCAGGATGTCGCCGGAGTTAGCCGCGGCGCAATGTATAACACGCATGAGAATGCTGTGTATCGGGTATGCGGTACAAAGCTGTACAAATCAGGCTCTTCAATTGGAGATGTAGCAGGAAGCGCCAGGGTTAGCATGGCGTGCAGCTATAACAGCCAGGGAATCGGTGCCAATGGAACCATGACTCTGTTTCGCTATGACGGAACGACAAAAATCCTCAGCAACTGGCCTACATCAACTGGCTATGTCCAGTATGAGCTCGGCAGCTTGCGGGATATGTGTCGAAACCGCTCTCGTTACATCTGGAGCAAAGACGGAACTGACTCATTCTTCGTTAGCGACCTTGAGGACGAGTCCAAGCCAGATCGTTACGCCGCCGAATACCGTGCTGAGAGTCAGCCTGACGGAATCATCGGTATAGATAACTGGCGTGACTTCGTGGTTTGCTTTGGCACGTCGACCATCGAGTACTTCAACCTGACAGGGAATGCATCTGCGGTAGGGGTTGCAATTTATCAGTCTCAACCGTCAATGATGGTGCAGAAGGGAGTTGCTGGCACTTACTGCAAAACGAAATACGCCGACACCCACGCAATCATCAGCCACCCGGCAACCGGAGCGCCCTCGGTATATCTGATTAACTCGGGCGCTGTTCAGCAGATTGCCACATCAACTGTAGAGAAAATCCTCCAGAGTTACAGCGCTGACGAGTTGGCTTCCGCATACATGGAAACAACACGATTCGAAGCTCACGAGCTGCTGCTGATTCACCTGCCACGGCATGTGATGGTTTATGACGGTTCAGTCAATCAGGGCGGGGCGCAGTGGGCAATACTCAAAACGGGTTTCAACGACGACGTTTATCGTGCTGTAGATCTGGTGTATGAAGGCAACACGATAACCTGCGGTGACAAGCTAACCGGTCAGCTTGGCGTGATGGATAAATCTATATCCAGCCAGTATACAGAGCAGCAGGAGCATTTGCTCTATACACCGCTGTTTAAGGCTGACAACGCCCGCGTATTCGACTTTGAGCTTGAGTCCAGTACAGGTGTATCACAGTTCGCAGAGCGCATGTTTATCTCGGCAACCACGGATGGGATTAACTACGGTCGTGAACAGATGATTCCATGGAATGCCCCTTTCAGATATGACCAGAGAGCTATCTGGAAACGCCTTGGTCGCATCCGCAAGAACATCGGATTCAAGATACGAATTATCACCTCATCACCTGTGACGCTTAGCGGGTGCCAGGTAAGGATAGAGTGATGGCAGATGAACCGGTAAAGGTTAACGTGCAATCACGGCGCGTTGACTCTTCAATACTTCCCAATACATTTAGCCAGCCATATCGCCTCTATATCATTCAGCAAAACACGGACATGCTCAGTCTTGCTGATGCTGCAAATAATGCAGGAGAACTGGCTTATGAGGCGACTGTCAAGAACGAACAGCAAGATGTAATACTTGAGGACCATGAAAGCCGGATTTCAGCGTTACGCGTTGAAGTAGACGATCACGAAATACGCATAACTGGAAACACTTCTGCAATTTCAGCTCTATCAGTCAGGGTTACGACAGCGGAAGGAAACATCACTACGCTACAGGCTGATGTCTCAGCGTTACAGACCAACGTCTCCTCTTTGACGACTCGTGTCACTGCGGCAGAAGGAAATATCACCGCGCTACAAGGGGATTACGTTTCAAAATCAGCCGTAGCATTACAAACACTGGCGTCACCTCTGAGCGTATCTAACTCTTACTCTGTCGGAGGAACTAAGGTTGTCGGCGCACGTAACACAGGCTGGACAGCATCAACCGGCACCGCATCTAAAGCCGGAATAAATGGAAGCACGACGTACACCGTTAGCGCCACGTACACGCAGTCTGAGATTCAGGCAATTGCAACTGGTCTACAGCAAATTAGGCAGTGGGCTGTAGCGATGCAAACCGCAGTAGGAGCAACATCCGGTCACGGGTTGATAAACGCATAATGCACATAAAGCTCATCGATAATCCGGTGAAGCTTGCAGAATTTCTCAATAACCCAGAAAACACAGGAAACATCGTCGACAGCGGAGAAAAATACTTCATCAAGCCCGATGCAGTATATCTCGGCATCTACGAAGGCGTTCTGCTGGCTGGCGTTCATGAAGTGCGTAACTTCTGGCACAGCGTTGTTGAATGTCACGCCATCTACTCTCCTGGCTTTCGCGGTGAATACGCCCTCAGTGGTCACCGGTTATTCTGCAAATGGCTTCTCGATAACTCCCCATTCCTGAACAGCGTCACGATGGTCCCCGACACTACAAAATATGGACGCGCACTGATTCGTCTGCTTGGCGCTACACGCATTGGTCATCTGGACGATGCCTATATGAGCAATGGGAAACCTGTCGGAATTACCCTCTATCAATTACCTCGCTCGAAATATGAGGAGCTATTAAATGCTAATTCATCAAATTGCCAATAAGCACCTTAACAAAGCGGTGTATCAGAAAGGTGGTGATAACGGAGCTGGCGCGCAGGCAGATGCAACGAAGAAAGGCATCGAGCTTCAGCGTGAAATGTGGCAAACGAACATGCAGAACCTTGCACCGTTCACGCCTCTTGCACAGCAGTACGTATCTCAGCTGCAGAACCTTTCCACGCTTCAGGGGCAGGGTAATGCGCTTAATCAGTATTACAACTCACAGCAATACAAAGACCTCGCTAACCAGGCGCGCTACCAAAGCCTTAACGCTGCCGAAGCAACTGGCGGATTGGGCTCTACCGCAACAAGCAACCAGTTAGCAACCATTGCACCAACGCTGGGTCAGAACTGGCTTTCTGGTCAGATGAATAACTACCAGAACTTGGCAAATATTGGTCTTGGTGCGCTGACAGGCCAGGCTACGGCAGGACAGAACTACGCCAACAAAGCCAGCCAGTTGTATCAGCAGCAGGCCAATGCAGCAGCGGCAAATGCTAACCGCCCATCAGGATTCCAGTCAGCGCTGGGAGGGGCAGCAGCAGGTGCGGCAGCTGGTACCGCAATCATGCCTGGCTGGGGTACGGCAATCGGTGCAGGCATTGGTGCGCTTGGTTCACTTTTCTAAGGGGAAATCATGGCTACATGGCAGCAGTCAGGTAACCCGGGCGGGTTGCTTGCAGGTCTTGGTGGCGTAAATACAAACGCACCACAGGCCAGCGATGCAAATGCAGCACTCGCCTTCATCCGTCAGAACAATGAAGATGAGCGCTCAGGCCGCAACAACATTGGCTTGCAGGCGTTGCAGGGCATTGGCTCGGTAATGGATATCTACAATCAGCAGGAGCAGGCTCAGCGAAAGCAGCAATTCCAGCAGGCTTATGGTCAGGCCTACGCATCAGGTGATCGCAATGCTATGCGACAACTGGCTGCGCAATTCCCTGACCAGGTTGATGCTGTTCGCAATGGAATGAAGTTCGTCGACGAAGACCAGCGCGCTACGGTTGGCAATCTTGCCGCGGCTGCCCGTCTCGCTGCCACTTCACCAGAAGCAATGGGAGCATGGTTGCAGAACAACTCGGCAGACCTGCAACGAGTAGGCCTGGACCCATCTGATATCGCACAAACCTACCAGCAGAATCCGAAACAGTTCGGTGAATTTGTAGACCATCTTGGCATGGCGGCGCTTGGGCCGGTCGATTACTTCAATGCTCAGGACAAAATCGTTGGTCAGGCCCTAAACAGAGATAAGCTCAACGAAACTATCCGTAGCAATCAGGCTGGAGAGTCATTACAGCGTCGTGGGCAGGATATTACCGCACGAGGTCAGGACATATCAGCAGCAACAGCGCGCCGAGGTCAGGATATGGCTAACCAGCGAGCAAACGCATCTGGCAATGCAGGCAGTAACGGGCGCGCCGTACAACTGTCAGATGGGCGTACCGTGCAAATCGTTGGCAAGCTTCACGGTGCTGGTCAGAACGCTTTCTATGAAGGTGTAGACAATGCAGGTAACACCGTTCGTGTTCCAGCAAGCTCAATCGCAGCGCCGGCAACATCTGCAGCATCTGCGCAGAATTACGCAATGTCGAAAGACCTGAACGCAATCCTTAACGCGCCAACTGACAAGCTGGACTTCATGACTGGCGTGACAGGAGGTAACGGCTCTCCATCATGGGATGCTGAAGTTCGTAGCCGTCTTGGTGGTGGCGAGCAGCGCCAATTATTCAACGCCGCTAAGCGCATTCAGGGCAAGATGCAGAACCAGGGCATTGCATCCGCAAGGGATATGGGCGCGTCAGGCATCAACACCGTAACAGAAGCGAAGATGTATTTTCAGGGCATGCCTCAGGTCGACTACTCAAGCCCTGAAGCAATGCAGCAATCTCTGCGCGATATTCAGCAGTACACCGACAACTACAACCAGCAGTACAGCGTAGACGTTGGTAATCGCAGTGCGCAGTCACAGCCTTCCCGAACAGCGCAACAATCTCAACCAGCTCAACAACCACAGCAAAGCACCGGCTTCTCTTCACTATGGGGTGACTAATGGCTAAGGCATGGAAAGACGTTATTGCCTCTCCGCAGTATCAGGCATTGGCACCAGAGCAAAAAGCACAGGCACAGGAGCAGTACTTTAATGAGGTAGTTGCTCCTCAGGCTGGCAGCAATGCAGAGCAGGCTAAACAGGCTTTCTATGCTGCATATCCAGTGCCGTCAGCAGAGCCTCACCAGGTACAGCAACCGCAGCAGGAAGCTCAACCACAAGAACAGGGCGGATTCCTGTCTGACCTAGGCAATGCGGCAGCAGAAACAGGGCGTGGCTTGCTTCAAGCAGGCGTTAACCTGGCAAACATCCCTGCATCAATGGCTGATGCGGTAGTAAGTGCAGGTGCTTGGGCTGGCAATAAGCTGGGATTAGGTGATGGGACGTATCAGCCTGCGCCGCGTGTAACCACGGAAGGTCTTGCTCAGGAAATGGGACTTCAGCAGGGCGCTCTTACCCCACAGACTACAGAGGGTAAAATCTTCGCCGAAGCAATCCCCTACCTTGCACCAGTAGGGATAGGTGGAGGAGTTTCTAAAGCGGCGGCATTAGCTGAGCGCCTGGCTCCTCAAGTATTAGGTAGTGGATCACGGGTTGCATCATCTGTACCTGCTGGAGTTTCAGGAAGAGTAGCCCAGGGAGCATCTAGGTTGCTTGCAGAAAATACCGCTGGTTCTCTGGCTGCAAATAGCGAACAGAATGAACCGTCAGCACTCGCAACCGACCTTGGCACTGGTGTTGTACTGGGTGGGGCTATTAATCAGCTTGGACGCGTTGCTGGAGCTGCATATCGAGGTGTAAGGGGTGCAATCTCGCCAGAGGCACAGCAGGCGATCCGATTCGCCAATTCTGCGGACGTTCCGCTTCATACAACAGACGTATTGCCTCCAAATTCTCGCGTTGGACGAATGGCACAGACCACAGCGGAGAATATTCCATTCGCCGGCACAAGCACTATGCGAGCAAATCAGCAGGAAGCTCGCAGCCAGTTAGTGGATGAGTTTGCGTCAAGATTCGGTGAGTATGATCCATCGATTGTTGTTGGAAGCTTGAAATCCAAAACGTCTGGTATTCGTAGAGCTGCTGGAAACAGACTTGAGCAGGTTCAGAGCGCAATGGCCGGGGTAAATATTCAGCCTAACCGAGCAATTCAGCAAATAGATAAGGAGATCGCAGACCTGCAAAAGCTAGGAGGAGCTGCGGATACTGAAACAATTTCTAAGCTCAAGGTATATAGAGACGAGTTATCGAGAAATGCCGGCGCTAGCGGACCTATGGCGATGGACCTTTCGCAGTTAAGTGCTTTGCGCAGCCAATTCAGACAAGACGTAAAGGGAGAGCGACAAGCGCTAATCAACAGATCTGAGGCAGCAGTGAATCGTGTATACAGTGCCATGACAGGAGATATTGACAATGCCATTGGCACAAGCTTAGGTAATGATACATTGCGGCGCTACAAGCAGGCTAACGCTATATACGCTGATGAAGCAAATAAGCTACAGAATACGCGCCTGAAGAACGTGATTATGAAAGGAGATCTGACGCCAGAAGTCGTCAACAATATGCTTTTCAGCAAGAACAAGTCAGAAGTCCAGAATCTGTATCGCTCAGTGAGTCAAACGGGGCGCGCTCAAATGCGTAACGGCATTATCGGCAAGGCGATGGAGAAATCTGGCGGCTCACCTGACCAGTTCCTGCGACAAGTTAATTTAATGTCTAATCAGACGGGAATCGCGTTCAAAGGCCGTGATGCTGCATACCTGAAAGGGCTGAAGAACTACCTTGAGTCAACCAAGCGAGCAGGGCAGGCTGGAGTAACTACTCCGACAGGCCAACAGACCATCCCATTCATTATGGGAATTGGCACTGTGACAAACCCGGCCTTGATTGGCGTTGGTGGCGGGTATGGGCTTCTTGCAAGGCTGTATGAGAGCGAGCCAGCACGTAATGCAATGCTTCGCCTGGCTAACACGCCGCGTGGTTCTACCGCATTTGAGAAAGCCCTTTCTGACGTCGAGCGAGTAGTTAACTCATTCGCTCAGGGTGCGAAATCTGAGGCATTAAGTGAATAGGGCGACGCCTACACAGATTCCGAAGATCAAGAATGCAAAGTTCAACCAGTCTCGTTCCATAAATCCTCCACTCTTTTAATCAATTATAACCGACCATAACGCAACGCTGCGCAAGTTTTAGCTTGTGCGGCTTTGCTGCGCCCGGAGCAAAGTAAATGTCAGATATCTCCGCCAATGTCGTAATCAGCATGCCGAGCCAGTTATTCACTCTGGCGCGGTCATTTAAGGCTGCATCAGATGGAAAAATCTACATAGGAAAGATTGATACCGACCCTACTATTCCAGCAAATCAGATACAGGTTTATCTGGAGAATGAGGACGGAACTCATGTCCCCGTTGCACAACCTATCGTAATCAATGCTGCTGGCTACCCTGTTTATAACGGACAAATATCTAAGTTCGTGACAGAGCAAGGCCATTCTATGGCTGTCTATGATGCATACGGAGTGCAGCAATTCTACTTCCCTAACGTTCTAAAGTATGACCCCGACCAATTTCAATTCACGCTATCTTCGGATACTGGTGCTAATCTAGTCGGTATTAAAAGAACTGGGTTGCCAAACAATATCTCCACCACTGTCGGGGCTTATTACCAGACAACGCCTATCAATGCGGTAACCGATTACGGAATGAAAGGTGACTTTGATCCATCAACTGGATTCGTTAACGGAACAAATAACCGAGCCGCTTTGCAACAGTTAATGGACGATCTGGTTAACATAGGTGGCAATAAAACCGTAATCATCCCTCCTGGAAATTATTACTTCAATTTTGATGGCAGCACTAACCCTGGCGGCGTAGGCGTGATGTGGGGTAGGGTGGGCTCTGGATTGAGGAATGTGATTTTCCTGTGCTATGGAGCAACCTTCTACTCAGGTAGCACAGGTCGACTAAATGGTATTTTTAGCGCCAATTATGGCGTAAGAATAAAGGGGTTGAGGGTTATTGGGTATGGCGGAGGGACTCTTGCTCCTTCGAGAGAACGAGATGCTTTATTCTCATGCGCATATAATTGTAGCGGTGTCACATTCGATGACTGCTATGGTGCAAACAGCTTGGGGGACTGCGTTTATCTTGGAGGGAGTCTTGAGGATGGCGCATTAACCGGACTCTTTTGCAGGGATATTTCATTTATTAACTGCACGTTCAAAGAGCGTTATGGCAACGGAATTAGGTCATACTACAGCGGCTCAAGATCTAGGCTGGCAATTGCTGTAATCGACTGTGTAGGCCTAAAGATTGATAACTGTAGAATTATAGGTGGCATCGACTTCGAGCCTAACGCTACTAACCAACGCTTACAGAATATGATGGTAAGCAATATAAGGTTTCATGCTGGTAATATTCTTGCATACACGGGAACCAACCCTTTCTATGAAGAGCCTATCAATAGCGGTTCTCAGGTTATACGCGGAGACATCCGATTCCAGACGCGCGCGGGTGGAGTCATCACTCAGAATATTCATATATCTAACGTATCATTTGACTACGGATGCATAAGGCAGACGTCTCTCGCTATAGCTGACGTTATTTATGAAAATATCAGAATGCGCAGGGGTATATTGGTAGTAGGATCCGATTCAGGAACAAACTTTAACCCATCAGCAAACATAAATGATGTATATGTTGACCTTGCATTGAATGGTTCAGACGATGATATTTTTGAACTTAACGGGTCAGGCACAACCCCTCCTGCACTACCCGCAGCAGTCATCCTGATCCAAGGAAACCTGACTTACGCAAGATTCAATGGAATTAGCGGAGGTAACACCATCGGAGCATTTAGCTATCTGTTTTATGCAGACCCGGCACATACAGCAGGAGACGCAGGAAGGAGTATCTATGCCAACTGCACTATGTTTGGAGGTAGCCTTTATAACTACACTATTCCAGATAGTAGCCAGGAATTAGGCAATACATCAATGCCATCTTCTGGAGTTGCGTTTACAAAATATCGGAGAATTAATACTGATTTGCTAATGCAATCAGTAGGAACTTTAAGCATATCATCAAGCGGCTCAATAGACTGGAATGCTTTCAGGACGGCAAAGTTAGCAGTAACCGCTACCACCACAGGCCTGCAAATTTCGGGTATAGTGAATGGTCCGCTAGTAGGTGCCGAGGTGCAAATAAGGAATAATGGAACAAACCCAATAATCCTTGCCCACAGCACATCTTTTTATCTTAAAGGAACCACAAGCGCCACTCTTGATGACACAAGGAAGGTAGTGACGTTCCAGTACATCTCATCTGGTGTTTGGACTGAGATATACAGGAACTTTTAACGCAAAGGGGCATTTTAGCCCCTTTATCTCTATTTTTTAATTAAAACCATATCCCATCCAACAGGATTGATTTTCATTTTAACTTCCTCTCCTTTTTTTGCTGAATGAAGTTTAACGACCTCGTTACCCCAGTTAAGGTCTGGCATTTTGCGAATCTTAAAATTATCTACAGCGGTGTATAGGTACAGAATTGTAAAGCATATAGTTACAGCCTTACCAATATAGCCTTTTATTTGTCCAATGCAGTAGCATATTACAGCAAACATCGCTATTGAAGGTATAACGGTATATCTTTCTCCACTGAGCATAAACTTAGGCCACTGATCTTCAATGTTAGCCATTTGAGGTTTGGCAAGAGCGAATGCAAACATTATCGCAGGGAAGATAACGACGCTTCTCATTTTCCAGTCCGACTTTATCAACGTGTACACTATTGCAGTGAACCCAATGAAGCATACTAAATACTTGAAGAATGGATAATTCCATAACCACGACGCATCTCTAGCTGTAGAGAATGATGAAAAAAATATTCTACTTGAAAGTATACTAGAAAGAGTATCCATAGATGCGCCAAGTGGCGCCTTTGTTCTTGTGCCGTCTGCTGTTAATAGTATTGATACCGCCTGGATGACAGAGCATGCAGCAACAATATATGAAATTAAATCGACTTTACTTATGTCTATGCGCCTAAACTGCAAGGCCTTGTTATGAATAAGCTTCATAAGTACAACTGGAGCCATGAACACAACAAAGGGTCCGCTCAGCCCAGCAATGATCGTCATCACTATATCATGAGCCTTTCCTGCCGCACTCTTGGCTGGCCTGGCAATCAAAATCAACAGCAAATAAAGAGCTAGATACCAGTGAGTATTTGTGATGTTAGCGTGTATTTCCGTGATTTCCGGCATTAAAATCGCGAACAGGGAAACGCATAACCTACCACTGAAAGATATATCACTCATCCTTGATGACAAAAGGAAGCTTATTGCCATGGCGCGGATAGAAATAGCTACAATATTAAATAATAGCGGAGCCAATTCAATTGGTATGGCTAGAGATACTGCCGCAGTAAGTTTAGAAATGGTCTGATAGTAACCATTTTTAGGTGTCAATATGAAATCAATGATAGAACCATTGTATACCCCAGCATACCATACCCTTCCATCCTCAGCCCAAAACTGAGCGTTGGTTAGAAGATCTGGGCGCCTCAGCCATATAAGTAAAAAGGCGATGATAAAGGTTATCGCGACTCCGTATTTTTCCCAAACAGGATTATAGTTCTTAACCATGATATTCATTTATCCATTGAACGCTTTAAGACATAACGAGGCCTGCTCTTAACCTCGACATAAATTCTGCCAATATATTCACCAAGAACACCAATGCCAATCAACTGGATACCACCCAAAAATAGTATAGATACCAGCAGAGATGGGTACCCGCGAACTGCATTGCCAAATGCCAGTGTGTCGACAATCATCCATGCACCATATATAAAAGCAGCACCGGCAACAAAGAGACCTATGTAAGTCCACATGCGCAGCGGGAAGGTAGAGAAGCTAGTGATACCTTCAAGAGCGAGATTCCATAGCTTCCAGCCATTGAACTTGGTACTACCTGCTATACGTTCGGCACGGGCATATTCTACGACATCAGTACGGCCACCAACCCAACTCAATACGCCTTTCATGAAAAGGTTTCGCTCCGGCATGAGCTTGATGTTTTCGACAACCTCGCGAGACATCAGACGGAAATCACCAACGTTCTCCTCAATCTGAGGGTTGCTGATTTTGTTGTGAAGCTTGTAGAACCACTCGGCAGATTTACGTTTAAGTCGGCTGTCAGTGGAGCGGTCAGAACGCTTAGCCAGTACCATATCTGCCCCGGCGTGCCACTTCTCAATCAGGTGCGGAATAACCTCGATTGGGTCTTGCAGGTCCACGTCAATCGGGATAACTGCATCACCAGTAGCGTGGTCAAGGCCGGCAAATAATGCAGGCTCCTTCCCGAAGTTTCGGGTAAATGACAAAGGCACTACAAGAGGGTCAGCAACGGACAGAGCGTTAATAATTGATTCTGTTGCATCTTTGCTTCCGTCATTGATGAAGACTATCTCTACTTCATGCTGCTGAAGTCCTTCAAATTCCCGAACTGTTTTATAAAAAATAGGTATCGCGTCTTCTTCGTTGAAGACGGGAACTACCAGAGAAATTTTCATTTCGCATCCCTAAAGACAATGAACTTTGAATAAATAAAACCGCACACCAGACTTACGGCAGAGAAAACAATCAGGGTGATGATTGGTGCTAAGCCTGATTTGTCCGCCGCCCAACCCACTGCCGCGCTCAGAGAGCCCATAAATCCAACGTAAAGCATGTAACGCATGGTTGTTGTGGAAGACCGGAACGTGAATCTGGCGTTTGCAAAGAAGCTGAATGACACCGCCACGACAAACCCGGCGAAGTTGCCAAGAGCCTGACCTGTGTGAAATGCATAAATGCAAACGGCGAACACAACCCAGTGAATGAGCGTGTTTATGGCGCCGATCGATGTGTACTTGGCGAATAACTTTAACATGATAAAAATCAGTAGATTCTGAAAGGTCTGAAGTGTAGCACCACAAAGACTATTGATCGACACCGCCGATCGGTAATACTGTATCGATATACAGTATCTATCGGAGGTGAGTTATGGGATTCCCGAGCCCTGCTGCTGATTACGTTGAGAACCGCCTGTCGCTTGATGATCGGCTTATCCATAAACCGGCAGCCACGTACTACATGAAAGCGTCAGAGACCATCTACCGATGCGGCATCATGAAGGATGCGCTTCTGGTCATCGACTCGTCACTAAACCCATGTGATGGCTCCTTGCTTGTCTGCGAGATGGAAGGCGAGTTTAAGGTGAAGATTTACCGCACCCATCCTCAGCCTCACCTTGAGAACGCGCTGAACGGACGAAAGGAAAAGTTACCTGGTAACTTCGACGGGATAGAGAGCCCGGTGTTTGGAGTAATCACGTACATCATCAACGATGCGCGGACAGGTGAGTTTGATGATTGTCCGGTGATGTGAGGTTTTGTGTTAAGCTGACCGCATATCCCATCGCTCTATGTTGCAAACATGTAACAAGTCGGCATTCTTTCCATGTGATGAATTGAGTTGCTTTTATAAAACCGGACAACATACCGGACATAAAACGAAGTATCCTCAAATCGTAATCAGTAAAAACATGGAGTTAACTAAAGAATGCGTCTCTTACTGGCGGAAGATAATCGTGAGCTGGCTCACTGGCTGGAGAAAGCGCTGGTACAGAACGGTTTTGCCGTGGACTGCGTTAACGACGGGCGCGCGGCCGATCACCTTTTGCAGGGGGAAAACTATGCCGTCGCGATCCTGGATATCGGCATGCCCGGCTTCGACGGGCTGGAGGTGGTGCACCGCCTGAGAAAGCGCGGGCAGACGCTGCCGGTGCTGTTTCTTACCGCCCGCAGCAACGTGGCGGACAGGGTGAAAGGGCTGAATGCCGGGGCGGATGACTATCTGCCGAAGCCGTTCGAGCTGGAGGAGCTTGATGCCCGCCTGCGCGCTCTGCTGCGCCGCAGTGAAGGGCGAACCCAGGGGCGCCAGCGCCTGGGGGAGCTGGAATACGATGACGACGGCTTTTTTCTTTTGCGCGATGAGCCCCTCTCGCTCACGCCCCGCGAGCTTTCGTTACTGAAGGTGCTGATGCACCGCCGCACCCGCCCCGTATCCCGACAGCAGCTTTTCGACCAGGTGTTTAGCCTGAACGACGACGTCAGCCCCGAGAGCATCGATCTCTATATTCACCGCCTGCGTAAGAAGCTGGCCGGCAGCGACGTGCGGATCACCACGCTTCGGGGGCTGGGCTACGTGCTGGAGTGCGGCGATGAGGTGGGTTAAGCCGCAGTCGCTTTACCAGCAACTTCTGCTCTTTCTGGGTTTGCCGCTGCTGCTGTTATGGGGGCTGTCGGCCTTCAACAGCTACGTCAGCGCGCTTCAGGCGGCGACGCAGGCCTATGACCGCACGCTGCTATCCTCGGCGCGTACGGTGTCTGAGCGGCTGGAGGTGCACAACGGCAAGCTGCTGGTCAACGTTCCCTGGGTGGTGCTCGACAGCTTTGAGCTGAACATGAACGATCGCCTCTACTACAAGGTGGTTGATCCGGACGGCCGGACGATCTCCGGCTATGACGATCTGCCGAACATGCCCCCCTCCACGTCGCGCACCACGCACTATCCCGCGCTGGCCTGGTTCTATCATACCGAGTATCGCGGTCAGGCGATCCGCGTGGCGAAGCTGCTCCAGCCGGTTAACGAAGACGGCGTGTCCGGAATGGCGGAGATCTACGTTGCCGAAACCCTGCAGTCGCGGCGCTATCTGGCCACCCAGCTTCTCTTTTCATCTCTTGTCTCGCAGGGGCTGCTGGTGCTGCTGACGCTGGTCTTAACCGCCTGGCTGCTGCGCCGCGTGCTGCGCCCGATGCGCCAGCTCTCCTCATTGATGGTGCGCCGTGAGCCCGGGCTGCTGGCCCCGCTGCCGGAGCTGCTGCCCTGGTCGGAAACGCGCCTGCTGATCGTGGCGTTTAACCGCTATATCGACCGGCTGCGCGGCGTGCTGTCGCGGCAGGAGCGCTTCAACGCCGATGCCTCCCACCAGCTCAAAACCCCGCTGGCGGTGCTCAAAACTCAGGTTTCGGTTGCCCTGACGCGAAACGATCCGGCCCTGTGGCAGGAGAGCTTGCGGGCGATGAACGTCACGCTGGACAACACCATCGTGCTGACCGAGCGGCTGCTGCAGCTTTCGGCGGTGAAGCGAAAGGAGCAGGGTGAGCGGCAGTTTGGCCCCGTCGATCTGGTGCAGGTGGTGCAAAACTGCTGCTTTTCCCGGCTGGCGCAGGCGCGCAGCAAGGGTATCGATCTCGGGTATGACGGCGTTCAGCAGCCGGTGATGATTGAAGGGGACGACGTGCTGCTGGGCGAGCTGTGCGCGAACCTGCTGGAGAACGCCATCAAATACACCCCGGAGCAGGGCATAGTCACGGTGTTTCTGCGCATCGATAACGACGCCGTTGAGCTCCGCGTGGAGGACAGCGGGCCGGGAATTGCGGAGGATCAGATCGCCCAGGCCATGCTGCCGTTTCATCGGCTGGATAACGTGGGGGACGCCGCCGGGTCCGGGATTGGGCTGGCGCTGGCCGGGGACATCGCCCGCCTGCACCGCAGCCATCTTCAGCTCTCGGCCAGTGAACAGCTGGGCGGCCTGAGCGTGAAAATGCGCTTTTTATTGATGACGTAAATGCCGATATTTTCATATCGTTACAAACTAATTGTTCGATGTATGCGGAGTCCATTGATCCCACGGATAGTCAGGTTAAAATCTCGCGGTTTTGGGACATCTGTGAATAAATTGTGCGGGATCACGACAATGAAAAAAGTGGCATTAATGGGCTTAGGCCTGATGGTTGTATCGGCTGCGGCCAACGCTATCTCCTTCAACGGCTCGGCGGGCGAGGACTATACCCACCTGGGCTTTGGTCTTGGCACGGATAGCGCAGGCCTGGCGATGTCCGGCGGCTGGACGCATAACGACGACGATGGCGACGCGGCGAGCCTGGGCCTCGGCTTTAACGTTCCGCTTGGTCCATTCCTGGCGACCGTCGGCGGTAAAGGGATCTATACCAACCCGAACGACGGTGACGAAGGCTACGCGGCGGCAGTAGGCGGCGGGCTGCAGTGGAAGATTGGCGACAGCTTTGGCCTGTTCGGCGAGTACTACTACTCCCCGGACTCCCTCTCCAGCGGTATCGAGAGCTACCAGGAAGCCAACGCCGGCGCGCGCTGGACCATCATGCGTCCAATCACCATTGAAGCAGGCTACCGCTATCTGAACCTGGCCGGTAAAGACGGCAACCGCGACAACGCGCTGGCCGACGGCCCGTACGTAGGCGTTAGCGCAGGCTTCTAACCCCTTCGGCGCGGCGTTCCGTCGCGCCAGTTTCTCTCTTCCCCCGCTCTTCGATTGCGCTATAGTGTTTTGACCATTGAAATGGGAGAACACAATGATAAACGTGGAAATGTTATCCACTGGCGACGAAGTGCTGCATGGGCAAATCATTGATACCAATGCCGCCTGGCTCGCCGATCTCTTCTTTGAGCAAGGATTACCGTTAACGCGCCGCAACACGGTGGGCGACAGTCTTGAGTCACTGGTCAACGTTCTGCGCGAGCGCAGCGAGCAGTGCGACGTGCTGATTGTGAACGGCGGGCTGGGTCCCACCAGCGACGATCTTAGCGCGCTGGCCGCCGCCACGGCCAAAGGCGAAGGGCTGGTGCTGCACGAGGCGTGGCTGGCGCAGATGGAGCGCTTTTTCTCCGATCGTGGCCGCGTAATGGCTCCCAGCAACCGCAAACAGGCTGAAATTCCCGCCAGTGCGGAACTGATTGATAACCCGGTCGGCACCGCCTGCGGGTTTGCCGTTCAGCTTAACCGCTGCCTGATGTTCTTCACCCCCGGCGTGCCGTCGGAATTTAAGGTGATGGTCGAGCAGCAGATCCTGCCGCGCCTGCGCGCGCGCTTCACCCTGCCTGAACCGCCGCTGTGCCTGCGCCTGACCACGTTTGGCCGCTCGGAGAGCGATCTGGCCCAGAGCCTCGACGGCCTGCAGCTGCCGCCCGGCGTGTCGATGGGCTATCGCTCCTCCATGCCGATTATCGAACTCAAGCTGACCGGGCCGGCGACGGAAAAAGCCGCCATGCTGGCGCTGTGGCCTGAGGTGCAGCGCGTTGCCGGGGAAAGCCTGATCTTCGAAGGCACGGAAGGGCTGCCGGCGCAGATTGCACGGCATTTGCAGTCTCGCCAGCTGAGCGTGACGCTAAGCGAGCAGTTTACCGGTGGGCTTCTGGCGCTTCAGCTTACCCGCGCGGGTGCGCCGCTGCTGGCCAGCGAAGTGGTGCCGTTCCAGCAGGAGACGCTGGCGCAGACGGCACGCTGGGCGTCCGAGCGCAGAGTGAAGCATTTCGCGGGGCTGGCGCTGTTCGTCGGCGGGCTGGATGACGAATACCTCAACCTTGCCCTGGCGACGCCGGAAGGCACGCACGCCCTGCGCGTGAAGATGAGCATTACCCGCCATAGCCTGGCCGTGCGCCAGGAGGTATGCGCGATGATGGCGCTGAACATGCTGCGCCGCTGGCTGAACGGGAAAGAGGTCGCCAGCGAGCACGGCTGGATCAACGTGGTGGAAACGCTGTTCGTCGAGTAAGCAGTCGCCGGGGCGGTGGCCCCGGCAACGGTTACGCCAGCGCTTTTGCCAGCAGGCTAATGGGATGTTCACAGCGCTTGCTGGTGGACATCTCAATCTGCCATTTACAGGTTTCGCAGTCGGTCACCACGATATCCGCGCCGCTCTCTTCAATCTGGCGGAACAGCGGAGCCCCAATCGCCTGTGACGTCTGGTAATTTTCCCGCTTAAAGCCGTAGGTGCCTGCGATGCCGCAGCAGCGGGAATCCAGCACCGTCAGATCCAGCCCCGGGATCAGCCGCAGCAGCTCCAGCGTATAGATTGACCAGCCCATCTTCTCCATATGACACGGGGTGTGATACACCACCTTCAGCGGCAGGTTGCCCAGCGGCAGCGTCTGCCCGCCGTCCAGCCTGCGCCAGAGAAAGCGGGTCGCCAGCTCAATGTGCTCGCGCAGGCCGCTGTTATCCACGTCCAGCAGGTGAGGATATTCATCGCGCAGCGTGAAGGTGCAGGTTGACGACGTCGCCAGCACCGGGATCCCTTTGTCGACGATCGCCTCGCGCAAAGCGGTGACGTTGCTTTTCGCCTGCTTGCGCGCTTTGTCGGTAAAACCGTTGGCAATCAGCGGAACGCCGCAGCACTTCTCCTTGCTCAGCAGCTGTACGCCTGTTCCCATGGCGTTCAGCACCTTCAGCAGATCTTTTCCCAGCGGCGGATGGTTGTAGTTCACGTAGCAGCCGTGGAAGAAGGCGACCTGGTCGGCAAACTGCGCCTGATCTGCCGCCACGGATTTATACCAGCGGCGGAAGGTGCCGTGAGCGTATTTCGGCAGGCTACGGTGATGGTCGATTTTAAGCGTTGCGTCCAGCAGCCTGCGCACCGGTTTTAGCGCCGTGGCGGCATTGACCACCGGCGCGAAAGGCGTGGAGACGCTGCCCATCAGATCGGTGTGGCTCAGAATCGCGTCGCGCAGCGTCGGCTTTTGCGTGCTGTAGCGCGCCCGGGCGCGCTGGATGATGTCGCCAATCTTCACGTCCGACGGGCAGGCAACTTCGCAGCGTTTGCAGTTGATGCAGTATTTCAGCGCCTCGTCGTACAGCGCCCCGTCCTTCAGGCGCAGACGTTCTCCGTCGGGACCGGCCTGTTTCGGGCCGGGATAGCGGGGATCCACGCCGCTCACCGGGCAAACCGTGGTGCAGACCGTGCATTTGATACAGCTTTCAAAACGGGTGTCGTTCATCGTGCAGCCTCCCTGCGCTGGATAATCTGCTCCGCAACGTGCAGCGCGGTAACCGCGCAAACGCCGCCGCCGCAGCCCTGCGCCACGGGATCGTATCCGCCCAGAACCGAGCCGATGGCGTAAAGATTTTCAACCGGTTTCCCGTGCAGCTGCGGACGCAGCCGGTCGTCGACGATGACGCCGAACTGCTGCCACGGCTGAGGGGCGAAGAAATCGCTCTGATACCAGTCCGCGCGGGAGCCGCTTTGCCGGACGTCCAGCCCGAGGATCGCCTCACGCACGCCATCCCGGCTGCTCAGCAGACCGTTGCTGAAAAAGCTGCCGCTGGCCAGCACCGTGTAGCGCGCACGAAGGGGGATATCGTCGTGGTTGCGGGTCCAGACTTCACCTGCCGCGCCCCCGTTCAGGGTGATTTTCTTCACCTCGTCGCCCGCCATCCACACGCCGCCCTGCGCGACAAACTGGCGCTGCAGCTGGGTATGCAGACGAATGCCGGGCACGGAAGGGGGAAGCGTCGGCAGTAAACCGAGCGTGCAGGGCAGGCGCTCCGAGAGCCAGCGCCAGAGCCGGTTGTCGCTTAAGCCAAAACAGGCGGGCATAAACAGGGCGTCGCAGCTCTCGCCGAGCGGCCGAAGCGCCTCGTACAGGCGCGGCCAGTAACGTTCATTATCCAGCAGGCGGGCAATATTCACCGCACGAAACTCGCTGGGGTTCTCGCGCAGCACGTCGAGTTCGGGAAGGTCAATTTCTGCCGTCTCCGCCTGCACCCCCTGCTGCTTAAGGGACGCGGCGGCCAGGTGCGGCTGGAAATCGAGGAAACCGCCGATCCCAACCACCAGCACGCGTGCCGCCATAATGGGAGCGACGGGCACCTCTTCCGGACTAAGCCAGGCGGCGCGCAGGGTGCCGAGCGGCGTAACGCGCAGATGATTTTGCTCTGCGTCACCCTGCATGCGGGCGCCGCAGGTGGACAGCAGATGTTCAGCTTCACAGGCAAAGCGGGCCATATTCTCTGCGCCCGTCAGGCGGTAGGGGTGCTCGGGCGGCAGATCCGCAAGCGTCAGCGCGCCCAGTAAATCCAGCGAGCCGGAGGAGAAATGCAGGGCGCTTTGTCCACGGGTCACGATGGCGCAGCGCAGACCCTGCTGCGTCAGCTTAATGCCGCAGAGCAGGCCCGCCAGCCCGCCGCCGACAATCACGGTATCAAATTTCATGATTTGGCTCCTTCTCCAGGCCGCAAAGCCCCTGATAGACCCAGCGGGTAAACTCGCTTTCGCGCAGGGCATCGCCCCAGGCGACGGGCTGAATGCCTTTCCAGCGCTCGTTTAAAAAATCGCTCAGCTGGGCGAGCGACTGGGTAGAGGTGGTCGCGTGAAAACGTTGCAGCAACCCGGCTGCGCGGCAGGCGCAGAGCTCCCCCTGGCAGGTGCCCATCCCCACGCGCGTGCGGCGGCGTAAGTCGAGCAGGTTGTTCACCGTCAGGTTTTCCACCGCATACTGCACCTCGCCTGCGGTTACGGCTTCGCATTCGCACACCAGGCTGCGGCTCAGCCGTCCTTCACCGAGCCAGGCCGGGGTGCGGTCGCCGTGGCGGTAAATCGCCGAACCGCGAAGCGGCGCGGGAAGGGAAATGATGCTGTGGAGCGTTTTTTCTGTCGACTGCTGCGAGCCAGGCAGGGCCCGTTCTGCCGTGACGCACGGCGTGGTGTTCCCGAGCTTGCGGCAGACCGCGTCGGTGGCCCACTGCGCCATCAGGCGGTAGGTCATCAGCTTACCGCCGGTGATGGTGATAAACCCGTCCATGCCGTCGCGCTCGGCGTGATCGAGCAGCACGATGCCGCGGCTGACGTTGCGCCCGCTCGGGTCGTTATCGCTGGCAACCAGCGGGCGCACCCCTGCATAGGCGCGCAGGATGCGGGTCTGCGCCATCGCCGGGGCCAGCTTTTCCCCTTCGCGCAGCAGAATGTCCACCTCTTCAGCAGTGACGCGGTTAACGTCAATGTCGCTATAGTCGACGTGCGTAGACGTCGTGCCGATGAGCGAAATGGTGTCGCCGGGCACCAGGATGTCGGCGTCGGACGGTTTGCGGCAGCGGTTGATCACATGGTTATTGATGCGGTGATCGAGGATCAGCAGCGAACCCTTTGCCGGGAACATGCGGATGGCTAAATCGGCATATTCTGCGATGCGCTGGCCCCAGATCCCCGCCGCGTTCACCACCACGGCGGCATACAGCTCGCTGTGTTCGTTGTACTGCGTATCCCAAACGCGCACCCCGCGCACGGTATTGCCTTCACGAATAAGCCCGGTGACGCTATGCCCGGTCAGAATACGTGCGCCGTGCTCGCGCGCGTCCAGCATATTCGCGGCGGTCAGGCGGAAGGGGTCAACGGTGCCGTCAGGCACTTTTACCGCGCCGAGTAAGGCCGGGTTGACCGACGGTTCAAGACGGCGCGCCAGCGCAGGATCGATTGCCTCCGCGCGGATGCCCGCCGCCGTGCAGGCGGTAATAAAGGTGTGCTGAAAGGCGAGGTCATCTTCGGGAAGGGTAATAAAGAGCCCGTCGGTGGGCTCAACGCAGTGGCGGGCGATGCGCCTGAGGATCTGGTTCTCAGCGATGCATTCGCGCGCGGATTCCGCATCGGTAACCGCGTAGCGCGCGCCGCTGTGCAGCAGGCCGTGGTTTCGCCCGGTCGCGCCGGTGGCGATATCGTGGCGTTCCAGAAGCGTGACGCTCAGCCCCCGCAGGGCGCAGTCGCGTGCGATGCCGGCACCCGTCGCGCCACCGCCAATGATAATCACATCGCTGTAGCGTGGATCGTGAATTGTCATTGCCTTTCCTCTATGTTCGTTTTTTAGCATTTAGCCACAGTGATAGTGTGGTTTGTTTGATTTCGAACATAAACGCGCGAAATTCGAAAGTGAAACGTGATTTCATGCGCTTTTTTGCGCATTCTGTCATATTTCTGTAACAATCTGTGCGTTGATTCACAGTAACAATCACCGTGATTTCTTAACATCGCCGCCTCTGTAGCCGGGCGCGTTATGTCCGGTCATTTTTTGAAAGGCCACGGAGGCTGTTATGCTCAGTATCTTTAAACCTGCGCCACATCGGGCGCGACTGCCAGAGGCAGAGATAGACCCTCTCTACCGCCGTCTGCGTTGGCAAATCTTCATGGGGATTTTCTTTGGCTATGCGGCGTACTACCTGGTACGTAAAAACTTCGCGCTCGCCATGCCGTACCTGGTGGAGCAGGGCTTCTCGCGCGGCGATCTGGGTTTCGCGCTGTCGGGGATCTCTATCGCCTACGGTTTTTCGAAATTTATTATGGGGTCCGTGTCGGATCGCTCGAATCCGCGCGTGTTCCTGCCCGCCGGCCTGATCCTGGCGGCAGCGGTGATGCTGTTTATGGGCTTTGTGCCGTGGGCGACGTCCAGCATTGCCGTCATGTTCGTGCTGCTGTTCCTCTGCGGCTGGTTCCAGGGGATGGGGTGGCCACCGTGCGGACGCACCATGGTGCACTGGTGGTCGCAGAAGGAGCGCGGCGGCATTGTATCGGTCTGGAACTGCGCGCATAACGTCGGGGGAGGGCTTCCACCGCTGCTGTTCCTGCTGGGGATGGCCTGGTTCAACGACTGGCACGCCGCGCTTTATATGCCAGCCTTTGGGGCAATCCTGGTCGCGCTTATCGCCTTTGCGCTGATGCGCGATACGCCGCAGTCCTGCGGCCTGCCGCCGATTGAAGAGTACAAAAACGACTATCCGGATGATTACAGCGAGAAGCACGAAGAAGAGCTGACGGCAAAGCAGATCTTCATGAAGTACGTGCTGCCCAACAGGCTGCTGTGGTACATCGCGGTGGCGAACGTCTTTGTTTACCTGCTGCGTTACGGCATTCTCGACTGGTCGCCAACCTACCTGAAAGAGGTGAAGCACTTCGCGCTGGATAAATCGTCCTGGGCCTACTTCCTGTATGAATACGCGGGGATCCCGGGGACGCTGATTTGCGGCTGGATGTCGGACAAGGTGTTTAAAGGCAACCGCGGCGCAACGGGCGTGTTCTTTATGACCCTGGTGACCATCGCGACGGTCGTTTACTGGCTCAACCCGCCGGGCAACCCGGGCGTGGACATGGCCTGTATGATCGTCATCGGCTTCCTGATTTACGGCCCGGTAATGCTGATTGGCCTGCACGCGCTGGAGCTGGCGCCGAAGAAGGCGGCAGGAACGGCGGCAGGCTTTACCGGCCTGTTTGGCTACCTGGGCGGTTCCGTGGCGGCAAGTGCTATCGTCGGTTATACCGTTGACTTCTTCGGCTGGGACGGTGGCTTTATGGTGATGATTGGCGGCAGCGTGCTGGCGGTTCTGCTGCTCATCATTGTGATGATTGGTGAAAAACGTCACCACGCCGAAGTGCAGGCGCGTCGTCAATAAGGAGCATGGACATGAAATTATCTTACTTAACAACCGGCCTGCTGCTGGCCGGTTTAATGACCGGCTCCGCGCTGGCGGCGGATAAAATCGTCATCGCCCACCGCGGCGCCAGCGGCTATCTGCCGGAGCATACGCTGCCGGCGAAAGCGATGGCCTATGCGCAGGGCGCGGATTATCTGGAGCAGGATCTGGTCATGACCAAAGACGACCAGCTGGTCGTCCTGCATGACCACTATCTCGACCGCGTTACGGACGTGGCGGAACGCTTCCCGGACCGCGCCCGCAAAGACGGCCGCTATTACGCCATCGACTTCACGCTGGCGGAGATCCGCTCGCTGAAGTTTACCGAAGGCTTCGAGATTGAGAACGGTAAGAAGGTGCAGGTCTATCCGGGACGCTTCCCGATGGGCAAGTCCGACTTCCGTATTCATACCTTCCAGGAAGAGATTGAGTTTGTTCAGGGGCTGAACCACTCAACCGGGAAAAATATCGGCATTTACCCGGAAATCAAGGCGCCGTGGTTCCACCATCAGGAAGGGAAGGACATTGCCGCGAAAACGCTGGAGGTGCTGAAGCAGTACGGCTACACCAGCAAGCAGGACAAAGCCTATCTCCAGTGTTTTGACGCCGCTGAGCTGAAGCGCATTAAAACCGAGCTGGAGCCGAAGATGGGGATGAACCTCAATCTGGTACAGCTGATTGCTTATACCGACTGGAACGAAACCCAGGAGAAGCAGCCGGACGGGAAGTGGGTGAACTACAGCTACGACTGGATGTTTAAGCCGGGCGCGATGAAGCAGATTGCGCAGTACGCCGACGGCATCGGGCCGGATTACCACATGCTGGTGGCGGAAGGCTCAACGCCGGGCCACGTGAAGCTCACGGCGATGGTGAAGGAGGCGCATGCCAGCAAGATGCAGGTGCATCCGTATACGGTGCGTGCCGACCAGCTGCCGCCGTATGCCACGGACGTGAATCAGCTTTATGAGATATTGTACAACCAGGCGGGCGTGGACGGACTGTTTACGGATTTCCCGGATAAAGCGGTGGAGTTCTTAAAATAGAAAAAGGGCCGTAAGGCCCTTTTTTACATCTCGATCTCAATATCGCCTTTCGCGCGGCAGCAGCAGGGCAAAATTTCCCCTTCACTGATAAAGGCCAGCGGTTCGGTCAGCCAGTCTACCTGACCGGCGACCAGTCGGCAGCGGCAGGAGCCGCAGTAGCCTTCGCGACACTGGTACTCTACCTCCACCTGATGCGCTTCAAGCGCCACCAGCAGAGAAGGGTGCTCTTCCTGGCACAGCACTTCTGTACCCGAAAGGCTCAGCGTTACGCGCGTCATCAGAGCTGGAAGTCGCTCAGATCGTCGGTGTTGACTTCAGAATCAATCTGACCGACCAGATAGGAGCTCACCTCGACTTCCTGCGGCGCCACCTGCACGTTATCGGACACCAGCCAGGTGTTGATCCACGGAATCGGGTTAGAGCGCGTCTGGAATGGCAGGTCGAGACCAACGGCCTGCATGCGGATGTTGGTGATGTACTCAACGTACTGGCACAGGATGTCTTTATTCAGGCCGATCATGGAGCCGTCGCGGAACAGGTAGTCTGCCCACTCTTTCTCCTGCTGCGCGGCCAGGACGAACAGGTCGTAGCACTCCTGCTTGCACTCTTCAGCAATTTCCGCCATCTCCGGGTCGTCCGTACCGCTGCGCAGCAGGTTCAGCATATGCTGGGTGCCGGTCAGGTGCAGGGCTTCGTCACGGGCGATCAGGCGGATGATTTTGGCGTTGCCTTCCATCAGCTTGCGCTCGGCAAAGGCGAAGGAGCAGGCGAAGCTCACGTAGAAGCGAATTGCTTCCAGCGCGTTGACGCTCATCAGGCACAGGTACAGCTGTTTTTTCAGCGCGCGCAGGTTCACGGTGACGGTTTTACCGTTCACGTTGTGCGTGCCTTCGCCCAGCAGGTGCCAGTAGCTGGTCATCTCAATCAGCTCGTCGTAGTAGTGCGAAATGCCTTCCGCACGTTTCTGGATCTGCTCGTTGGTAACGATATCGTCAAACACCACCGCCGGATCGTTAACGATGTTGCGGATGATGTGGGTGTAAGAGCGGGAGTGGATCGTCTCGGAGAACGCCCAGGTTTCTACCCAGGTTTCCAGCTCAGGAATGGAGATCAGCGGCAGCAGCGCCACGTTCGGGCTACGGCCCTGAATGGAGTCCAGCAGCGTCTGGTACTTCAGGTTGCTGAGGAAGATGTGCTTTTCGTGATCCGGCAGCGCCTGGAAATCGATACGATCGCGGGAAACGTCAACTTCTTCCGGACGCCAGAAGAAGGAGAGTTGCTTTTCAATCAGCTTTTCGAAGATGTCATATTTTTGCTGATCGTAGCGTGCCACGTTGACCGGCTGGCCGAAGAACATCGGCTCTTTGAGCTGGTCGTTTTTCGTCTGTGAAAAGGTGGTATATGCCATTGCGGTGAGTCCTGTGGTGTTATTTCCCCCTCACCCTAACCCTCTCCCCTGAGGGGAGAGGGAAACGTTCGGAGCAATTTTTTCACCCTCGCCCCTGTGGGGAGAGGGCCGGGGTGAGGGGCGTATTATTAGATCTTACATGCGCCGCTTTCGCAGCCATCGTCCTGAATTGACGGCACCAGGTCGTCCTGAGCGTCTTCCGCACCGTCACGGGTGTTGTGATAGTACAGGGTTTTCACGCCAAACTTATAGGCGGTGAGCAGGTCTTTCAGCAGCTGCTGCATCGGAACCTTGCCGGACGGGAAGCGCGTCGGGTCATAGTTGGTATTGGCAGAGATCGACTGGTCGATGAACTTCTGCATGATACCTACCAGCTGCAGGTAGCCGTCGTTGTTTGGCATTTCCCACAGCAGCTCGTAGTTGTTCCCCAGCGTTTCGTAATCCGGCACAACCTGACGCAGCACGCCGTCTTTGGAGGCTTTGATGCTGACGTGGCCGCGCGGCGGCTCAATCCCGTTGGTGGCGTTAGAGATCTGCGAGGAGGTCTCGGACGGCATCAGGGCAGAGAGCGTGGAGTTACGCAGGCCGTGAGTCTTGATGGACTCGCGCAGGCCTTCCCAGTCGAGATGCAGCGGCTCGCTGACGATCGCATCCAGGTCTTTTTTGTAGGTGTCGATCGGCAGAATGCCTTTCGCATAGGTGGTTTCGTTGAACCACGGGCACGCGCCTTGCTCTTTCGCCAGCTCGTTGGAGGCTTTCATCAGGTAATACTGAATCGCTTCGAACGTCTGGTGGGTCAGGTTGTTGGCGCTGCCGTCGGAGTAACGCTTGCCGTTTTTCGCCAGCCAGTAGGCGAAGTTAATCACGCCAATACCCAGGGTACGACGGCCCATTGCGCCGCGTTTTGCCGCCGGGATTGGGTAATCCTGGTAGTCCAGCAGGGCGTCGAGGGCACGAACCGCCAGCACGGCCAGCTCTTCCAGCTCGTTCAGGCTCTTAATCGCACCCAGGTTGAACGCAGAGAGCGTACACAGCGCGATTTCGCCGTTTTCGTCGTTCACGTCTTCCAGCGGTTTGGTCGGCAGGGCGATCTCAAGGCACAGGTTAGACTGGCGCACTGGCGCCACGACCGGGTCGAACGGGCTGTGGGTGTTGCAGTGGTCAACGTTCTGGATGTAGATACGGCCGGTAGAGGCACGTTCCTGCATCATCAGGGAGAACAGGTCTACCGCCTTCACGCGCTGCTTGCGGATGCTGTCGTCTTTTTCGTATTTGGTGTACAGACGCTCGAACTCGTCCTGATCGGCGAAGAACGCGTCGTACAGGCCCGGGACGTCAGACGGGCTGAACAGGGTGATGTCCTCGCCCTTCAGCAGGCGGGTGTACATCAGCTTGTTGATCTGTACGCCGTAGTCCATGTGGCGCACGCGGTTGCCTTCCACGCCGCGGTTGTTTTTAAGAACCAGCAGGCTTTCCACTTCCAGGTGCCACATCGGGTAGAACAGGGTTGCTGCACCGCCGCGCACGCCGCCCTGAGAGCAGGATTTCACTGCGGTCTGGAAGTGCTTGTAGAACGGGATACAGCCGGTGTGGAACGCTTCACCGCCGCGAATCGGGCTGCCCAGCGCGCGGATGCGACCGGCGTTGATGCCGATACCGGCGCGCTGGGAAACGTATTTCACAATGGCGCTGGAGGTGGCGTTAATGGAATCCAGGCTGTCACCGCACTCGATCAGCACGCAGGAGCTGAACTGACGGGTAGGGGTACGCACGCCAGACATGATTGGCGTTGGCAGCGAGATCTTGAACGTCGACACCGCATCGTAGAAACGCTTCACGTAGTCCAGACGGGTTTCGCGTGGATAATTAGAAAACAGGCAGGCGGCCACCAGAATATAGAGGAACTGGGCGCTCTCGTAGATTTCGCCCGTCACACGGTTCTGAACCAGGTATTTACCTTCGAGCTGCTTCACCGCCGCGTAGGAGAAGTTCATGTCGCGCCAGTGATCGATAAACCCGTTCATCTGCTCGAACTCTTCTTCCGTATAGTCTTCCAGCAGATGCGTATCGTATTTGCCCAGCTCAACCATTTTTACCACGTGGTCGTAAAGCTTCGGCGGCTCGAACTGGCCGTAGGCTTTTTTACGCAGGTGGAAGATGGCCAGACGTGCAGCGAGGTACTGATAATCCGGCGCGTCGCGGGAGATCAGATCTGCCGCCGCCTTGATGATGGTTTCGTGGATATCAGACGTTTTGATGCCGTCGTAGAACTGAATGTGAGAACGCAGTTCAACCTGGGAGATAGATACGTTGTTCAGTCCTTCTGCTGCCCAGTCGAGAACTCGATGGATTTTGTCCAGATTGATGCGCTCGGTAGTACCGTCGCGCTTTGTCACCAGCAGACTCTGATTCATGTGGGTTTTTACCTGTCCGTGAAATAAAAAAATATCCCCCGCTTATCCACAGATCCGTCTTGTGACTAACTCTGTGGATAAATACTACATATAGGGGTTTTGCGATAAGAAGAACGCTATATGGTGAGTATTCTAGTATCGAATCTTTTCAGCACAAGGGTTGATTTTGAGGTTAAATTGAGGTTGTGAAAGGGTAAAAAAGCCTAAGTCCTCGTACCGTAAGGCCTGGAAGAGATGTCAATATTCCAGAAAAAAAATTCAAAATTTGATCGAGTGCTGATTTCTTCAACGGGAGGTCAGAATTGCGCAACATGAAGTCGCGCAATCTTTATAAGAATAACGAATGACGTTAGGCGTTTTTGGCGGTTGTGTGCAACATATAGTTAACATCAACGCCCGGCGCGAGCTTGAATTTATCCGTCAGCGGATTGTAGTGCAGGCCCGTCATGTGCTGCTCCTTGAGCCACGTCTGGTCAACCCAGCTCAGCAGCTCGGCAGGCTTGATGAATTTCTTCACGTCGTGCGTTCCTTTCGGCACCATGCGCAGGACATACTCTGCACCAACCACGGCCATCAGCCAGGCTTTGCCGTTACGGTTGATGGTGGAGAAGAAGACCTGACCGCCCGGCTTGACCAGTTTCGCACAGGCGCTGACCACCGACTGCGGATCGGGAACGTGCTCCAGCATCTCCATGCAGGTCACGACATCATACTGGTGCGCGTGTTTTGCCGCATGTTCTTCTACGGTCTCCTGTACGTACTCCACCTGCACGCCGGACTCCAGGGCATGAAGACGAGCCACCTGCAGAGGTTCGAAGCCCATGTCCAGACCGGTAACGGTGGCGCCTTCGCGGGCCATGCTTTCCGCCAGGATGCCGCCGCCGCAGCCCACGTCGAGCACTTTCTTACCGAACAGACCGCCGGAACGCTCCGCGATATAGCCCAGACGCAGCGGGTTAATACGATGCAGAGGTTTGAACTCACCTTCGAGATCCCACCAGCGGGACGCCACCGCTTCAAATTTGGCAATCTCTTCGTGGTCAACGTTGTGAGCCACCGGGGATTTTTCGGCATTCATGGGCGCTTTTACTCCTTATTTAGCAAGACAAATGAGTATATCAGGCAATCCCCGTGAATAAAGCGTATAGGTTTACCTGTATCACCGCGGCTGTGTTATAATTTGCGACCTTTGAATCCGGGATACAGTAGAGGGATAGCGGTTAGATGAGCGACCTTGCGAGAGAAATTACACCGGTTAACATCGAGGAAGAGCTGAAAAGCTCCTATCTGGACTATGCGATGTCGGTCATTGTTGGCCGTGCGCTGCCGGACGTCCGCGATGGCCTGAAGCCGGTACACCGTCGCGTACTATACGCCATGAACGTATTGGGCAATGACTGGAATAAAGCCTACAAAAAATCTGCCCGTGTCGTTGGTGACGTAATCGGTAAGTACCATCCCCATGGTGATTCCGCGGTGTACGACACCATTGTCCGTATGGCGCAGCCGTTCTCGCTGCGCTACATGCTGGTAGATGGTCAGGGTAACTTTGGTTCTATCGACGGCGACTCCGCCGCGGCAATGCGTTATACGGAAATCCGTCTGGCGAAGATTGCCCATGAGCTGATGGCCGACCTGGAAAAAGAGACGGTTGATTTCGTTGATAACTACGACGGCACGGAAAAAATTCCTGACGTTATGCCAACGAAGATCCCTAACCTGCTGGTGAACGGTTCGTCCGGTATCGCCGTCGGTATGGCAACCAACATTCCGCCGCACAACATCACGGAAGTGATTAACGGCTGCCTGGCCTATATCGACGATGAAGACATCAGCATTGAAGGGCTGATGGAACACATCCCGGGCCCGGACTTCCCGACGGCGGCAATCATCAACGGTCGTCGTGGTATTGAAGAAGCGTACCGCACCGGTCGCGGCAAGATTTACATCCGTGCCCGCGCCGAAGTGGAAGCGGACGCCAAAACCGGCCGTGAAACCATCATTGTTCACGAGATCCCGTATCAGGTGAACAAAGCGCGTCTGATTGAAAAAATCGCCGAGCTGGTTAAAGAAAAACGTGTTGAAGGTATCAGCGCGCTGCGCGACGAGTCTGATAAAGACGGTATGCGCATCGTGATTGAAATCAAGCGCGACGCGGTGGGTGAAGTTGTGCTGAACAACCTTTACTCCCAGACTCAGCTTCAGGTCTCCTTCGGTATCAACATGGTTGCGCTGCACCATGGTCAGCCGAAAATCATGAACCTGAAAGAGATCCTGAGCGCGTTCGTGCGTCACCGCCGTGAAGTGGTGACGCGCCGTACCATCTTCGAACTGCGCAAAGCGCGTGACCGTGCGCATATCCTTGAAGCACTGGCCGTTGCGCTGGCGAACATCGACCCAATCATCGAGCTGATCCGCCGTGCGCCAACGCCGGCAGAAGCGAAAGCGTCGCTGGTTGCGCGTCCATGGGACCTGGGTAACGTGGCGGCAATGCTGGAACGTGCGGGTGATGACGCCGCGCGTCCAGAGTGGCTGGAACCGGAATTTGGCGTGCGTGACGGGCAGTACTATCTGACCGAGCAGCAGGCCCAGGCGATTCTGGATCTGCGTTTGCAGAAGCTGACCGGCCTTGAGCATGAAAAACTGCTCGACGAGTACAAAGAGCTGCTGGAGCAAATCGCCGAGCTGCTGCACATCCTGGGTAGCGCAGAGCGCCTGATGGAAGTGATTCGCGAAGAGCTGGAGCTGGTGCGCGATCAGTTCGGCGACGAGCGCCGTACCGAAATCACGGCCAACAGCTCCGATATCAACATTGAAGATCTGATCAACCGCGAAGACGTGGTGGTTACCCTGTCTCACCAGGGCTATGTGAAGTATCAGCCGTTGACCGACTACGAAGCACAGCGTCGTGGCGGTAAAGGCAAATCAGCGGCGCGTATTAAAGAAGAAGACTTCATTGACCGTCTGCTGGTGGCGAACACCCACGACACGATCCTCTGCTTCTCAAGCCGTGGTCGTCTGTACTGGATGAAAGTCTATCAGCTGCCGGAAGCGAGCCGTGGCGCGCGTGGTCGTCCAATCGTTAACCTGCTGCCGCTGGAAGCGAACGAACGTATCACCGCCATCCTGCCGGTACGCGAGTACGAAGAGGGCGTGAACGTCTTTATGGCGACCGCCAGCGGTACCGTGAAGAAAACCGCGCTCACCGAGTTCAGCCGTCCGCGCTCTGCCGGTATTATTGCGGTGAACCTGAACGAAGGCGACGAGCTGATCGGTGTCGATCTGACTTCTGGTTCCGATGAAGTGATGCTGTTCTCTGCGGCCGGTAAAGTGGTGCGCTTCAAGGAGAACGCCGTGCGCGCAATGGGTCGTACCGCGACCGGCGTGCGTGGTATCAAGCTGGCGGGTGAAGACGCCGTTGTGTCCCTGATCGTTCCACGTGGCGAAGGCGCAATCCTCACCGTCACCCAGAACGGCTACGGTAAACGCACGGCGGAAAGCGAATATCCGACCAAATCACGCGGCACGCAGGGCGTTATCTCCATCAAAGTGACCGAGCGCAACGGTTCCGTTGTGGGCGCGGTGCAGGTGGACGACGCGGACCAGATCATGATGATCACCGATGCCGGTACGCTGGTGCGTACCCGCGTCTCCGAGATCAGCGTGGTGGGTCGTAACACCCAGGGCGTGATCCTCATCCGTACTGCGGAAGATGAAAACGTTGTGGGTCTGCAACGCGTTGCCGAGCCGGTGGATGACGAAGAGCTCGACTCAATCGACGGAAGCGTCGCGGAAGGTGATGATGAAATCGCACCGGAAGCAGACACCGATGATGAACCAGCAGATGATGCTGACGAGTAACGTCTCCTGACGCGTAAAGGGCCGGTTTCCGGCCCTTTTGTTTTGCGCAAGCAGACAAGTGAACGTTGCGACAAGCCGCGTTTACCGCTACCTTAACCACATTCTTTTTTCCCCGATGGCGGAGCCTCGCCCCTTTGAAATACCTCGTCTCCTTTCGTACCACGCTTAAAGTCTCTCGCTATCTGTTTCGGGCGCTTGCGCTGCTGCTATGGTTGCTGGTGGCGCTACTCTCGGTGTTCTACATCGTCAACGCGTTAAACCAGAAAGAAGCGGAGATCCGCCAGGAGTTTAACTTAAGTTCAGATCAGGCCCAGCGCTATATCCAGCGCACGTCTGACGTGATGAAAGAGCTTAAGTATATTGCTGAGAATCGACTGACGGCGGAGAACGGCATCCTGGCCATCCGTGGTCGGGATGAAAAAACGGAAGTACCTGATTTCGAACCGCTCTTCCCGGACTCCGATTGTTCAGCCATGGGCAAAGCCTGGCGCGGATCGCTGGAATCGCTGTCGTGGTTCATGCGCTACTGGCGCGACAACTTTTCAGCCGCCTATGATCTGAACCGCGTCTACCTGATTGGTAACGAAAACCTGTGCATGGCGGATTTCGGCCTGCGGGATATGCCGATGGAGCGGGAAGACGCGCTGAAAAGCCTGCATGAACGCATTGTGAAATACCGCAACGCACCGCAGGAAGAGCGCGGGAACAACATCTTCTGGATAAGCCAGGGCCCGCGCATGGGCGTCGGCTATTTCTACGCCCTGACCCCGGTTTACCTCGGGAACCGCCTGCAGGCGCTGCTGGGCATTGAGCAAACCATCCGCATGGAAAACTTCTTCACGCCGGGCAGCCTGCCGATGGGCGTGACCATTCTGGATGAAAACGGCCACCCGCTTATCTCGCTTGCCGGGCCTGAAAACCGTCTGAAAGTTGAACCCGGCTGGATGCAGGAGCGCTCATGGTTTGGCTATACCTCCGGTTTCCGCGAGCTGGTGCTGAAGAAAAGCCTGCCGCCATCGTCGCTGAGCATTGTCTACTCGCTGCCGGTGGACAAGGTGCTGGAGCGCATTCGTATCCTGATCCTCAACGCCATCTTGCTGAACATCGCGGTAGGCGTGGCGCTGTTTATGCTGGCGCGCATGTACGAGCGGCGGATTTTCATTCCGGCGGAAGCGGACGCCCAGCGTCTGGAGGAGCACGAGCAGTTTAACCGTAAAATTGTCGCCTCGGCGCCGGTAGGGATCTGTATCCTGCGCACCCAGGACGGCACGAATATCCTCAGCAACGAGCTTGCCCATAACTACCTGAACATGCTGACGCATGAAGACCGCCAGCGGTTAACGCAGATCATCTGCGGGCAGCAGGTTAACTTTGTGGATGTGCTGACCAGCACCCACACCAACCTGCAAATCAGCTTCGTCCATTCGCGTTACCGCAATGAAAACGTAGCGATCTGCGTGCTGGTGGACGTCTCCGCGCGCGTGAAGATGGAAGAGTCACTGCAGGACATGGCGCAGGCGGCGGAGCAGGCGAGCCAGTCGAAATCCATGTTCCTTGCCACCGTCAGCCACGAGCTGCGCACGCCGCTGTACGGCATCATCGGTAACCTCGATCTGCTCCAGACCAAAGAGCTGCCGAAAGGGGTCGACAGGCTGGTCACGGCGATGAATAACTCATCCAGCCTGCTGCTGAAAATCATCAGCGACATTCTCGACTTCTCAAAAATTGAATCCGAGCAGTTGAAGATTGAACCGCGCGAGTTCTCCCCGCGCGAGGTGATGAACCATATCAGCGCCAACTATCTGCCGCTGGTCGTGCGTAAACAGCTGGGGCTGTACTGCTTTATCGAGCCGGATGTGCCCCTGACGCTGCACGGCGACCCGATGCGTCTGCAGCAGGTCATCTCTAACCTGCTGAGCAACGCCATCAAATTCACCGATATCGGCTGTATTGTGCTGCACGTCAGTCGGGCAGGGGATTACCTGACCATACGCGTGCGCGACACGGGCGTCGGCATTCCGGCGAAAGAGGTTGTGCGCCTGTTCGATCCGTTCTTCCAGGTAGGAACGGGCGTCCAGCGTAACTTCCAGGGGACCGGGCTGGGTCTGGCGATATGCGAGAAGCTTATCAGCATGATGGACGGGGATATCTCCGTGGATACCGAGCCAGGCATGGGCAGCCAGTTCACCATCCGTATTCCGCTCTATTCCGCGCACTATCCGGCAAAAACCACGGTCGACGGGCTGAGCGATAAGCGTTGCTGGCTGGCGGTGCACAACGCCTCCTTACAGGATTTCCTGACCTCGATGCTGACCAGCAGCGGCGTGCGGGTATCGCGCTACGAAGGCCAGACGCCGGATGCGGACGACATGCTGATCACCGACGGCGAGCCGGAGCAGGCGTGGGCGGGGCGCGGCGTGGTAACGTTCTGCCGTCGGCATATCGGTATCCCGGTTGAGCGCTCACCTGGAGTTTGGGTGCACAGCGTGGCGACGCCGCACGAGCTGCTGGGCCTGCTGGCGCGCATTTACAGCGTACAGCTTGAGGACAGCGACGGCGCCACCGCCCTGGCTTCCCCGGATGAACTGGCGTCGGTGAACGACGACATGATGATTCTGGTCGTCGACGATCACCCGATAAACCGTCGGCTGCTCGCCGACCAGCTGGGCTCCCTGGGCTATCAGTGTAAAACGGCCAACGACGGGGTGGATGCCCTGAATGTCCTGAGTAAGAACCATATTGATATCGTGCTCAGCGATGTGAACATGCCAAACATGGACGGCTACCGCCTGACGCAGCGTATCCGCCAGCTGGGCCTGACGTTGCCGGTGGTTGGGGTTACGGCCAACGCGCTGGCGGAAGAGAAGCAGCGCTGTCTGGAGTCGGGAATGGACAGCTGTCTGTCGAAACCGGTCACGCTGGACGTGCTCAAACAAACGCTGTCTGTCTATGCGGAGCGCGTGAGGAAAACGCGGACGTAAAAAAAGGCCCGCAAGGGCCTTTTTTACTGATGCTCTCTGCCGGGGAAGAGGGCAGGGTGCGGGCAACAGGCCGCACACCCGTTGGGATCAATCCTTGTCCGTCGCGCTCAGCGTCACGGAGGAGAGGTAGTTCAGCAGGGCGATATCGTTATCCACACCCAGCTTCATCATCGCTGATTTCTTCTGGCTGCTGATGGTTTTGATGCTGCGGTTCAGCTTCTTGGCAATTTCCGTTACCAGGAAACCTTCAGCGAACAGGCGCAAAACTTCACTCTCTTTTGGTGAGAGGCGCTTGTCGCCATAGCCGCCCGCGCTGATTTTTTCGAGCAGACGTGAGACGCTCTCAGGCGTGAATTTCTTCCCTTTCTGCAGCGCCGCAAGGGCTTTTGGCAGATCGGTAGGCGCGCCTTGTTTCAGCACAATCCCTTCGATATCGAGATCAAGAACGGCGCTCAGGATCGCCGGGTTATTGTTCATGGTCAGAACAATGATCGAAATGTCCGGGAAGTGACGTTTAATGTATTTGATGAGCGTGATCCCATCACCGTACTTATCTCCCGGCATAGAGAGATCGGTAATGAGCACGTGCGCATCAAGTTTAGGCAGGTTGTTGATGAGAGCTGTGGAGTCTTCAAATTCACCGACTACATTCACCCACTCGATCTGTTCAAGTGATTTGCGAATACCGAACAGTACAATCGGATGGTCATCGGCAATAATTACGTTCATATTGTTCATGTATAAGGCTACCTTGCTACAGCAAGCTCTTGACGTAAGCGTCAATGTCGCTGATGTATTTTTCAATGCCAGAGGCATCTTTCTCACGAATTAGATGTTCCAGCGTTTCACATAACTGCTTGCCGGGAACCAGATTTAGCATGGCAAACACCCCTTTAAGCCGGTGTGCTGTCTGTGCCAGCGCTGCAAAATCCTGCGCAGCGGACTCAGTATACAACCGCTTAACATCATCTGGTACTGTATCAACGAAGAGCGAATAATATCCGCTGGCATGGAGTTCGGCATTTTCATCGCCGCCTAACGGTGACTCCAGGATCTCTTCCTGCGCCAGATTCTCTTCAATCAGTTGTAATACAGCTTCCTGCATCGCATTGCTCATATTAAAGTTGACGCGCAGCTGGCCAGGGCCGATTTTTCGCACGCCTGGCTCATCATCGCTTAAAAGCAAGCCGGAGGCAGTAAGATTAGACGGATTATCAGTTAAAAATAGATCAAATTCTTGACTCGCGAGCCTTTCGTCCGGGGTGATGCAGGACGCGCCCCAGTTTTCCAGCTGACGAACCACGATATTACGGATCTCATTAGAGGTCACATCCACCATGACCACCACGTCATCCAGCAGACGCTCTTCATCTTCTTCCTGCGGATTTGCCGCCATTTTAACGTGTAAAGAGTAGCGGGTGCCGAGGGATTCGCGCGCCTTAATATTCAGGTGGCCGCCCAGCTTGCGCGCCAGCTGATCGCAGAGCCAGAAGGTGAGGGCGTTAGCCTTACCATAGTGGTCGCGCTGGGTATCGTTCAGGAACGGGAAGTGCAGATTATCAATTTCGCTTACGGTCACGCCTTCGCCCGTATCCAGAATACGGAAGGTCAGACGATCGTCGCTGGATTCATCGGTGCTGACTTCAAGCGTGATCTTGCCGATCTGCGTGGTGGTTACGGCATACTGGATCAGCATCACCAGGATCCGGCGCAGGGCATCGCGATCGCCGTGACGCTCGTCGTTCGCCGGTAAACGGTTGTTGATCAACAGCTGGAGCCCTTTGCGCTTAATGACCGGCAGCACTTCAGGAACGACTTCATCAATCAGATCCTGGATAGAGAAGAGCGTCGGGGTGCCTTTCCAGATGTCATTCTCCAGCATGTTCGCAAGCTGGATCTCATCTACCAGACGGACCAGCGAGTCGGCCTGGTTGCTGAGCTGGCGGCTCTCCGGCGTGCTTAGCTCAGCGATCTGCGTGGCGAGCGACTTCAGCGGCTGCTTAAAGGCATCGCCAATATTTTGCATAAACGCGGCGCGGCCGTGCTGGTTTTTCTCGTACAGCCTTTGTGCCTGCTTGAGTTTTTTATTCACCAGCACTTCACGGTCCTGGTCGCGGATAATGAAGATTTGCGTGCGCGAAGCGACCTGGCTGCGGAACTGACGGATTTCATACAGCTCGTTATTAATGGTGGCCTGAATAACGCCCTGATGCTGGTCCGCCATCGCGGTAATGTTTTGCAGATTAAGATGCGGCAGAAGGTGATCGGCAATTTTATTGCTCATCACCGTGCGGTTCGCCTCCTGATCGTGCACTAACACCCCGAGCGGCAGCACGGAAATAATCTCTTCGTTAAGGGCGCGCAGCACGCGCAGCTCGTTGCTGGTTCCGGCTGACACCGAGGTGGAGTCGCTCTGGCGCCCTGACTGGAAGCGGAAGGTGCTGTAGCCAAACAGCGCCAGCGCCAGCAGACCGATATTCAGCAGCAGCGGCAGCAGGATATTTTGCAGGGTATCAAGCATCAGGGTGCCAAAAGGCACCTGCCAGACAAGACGCATACCGGTTGAGTTCAGCGAGGACGCAATCTCAATCTTTGAGCCATTAAAGGAGATGGCCACGCTGTCCGCGCCTTCTTTGTCCGACGGTGTACGCATGTTCTGGGAGCTGTTGTCAGGCTCCAGGCGGAAGCTGTCCAGCGGCATATCCGGCGGGATCAGGTCATTTATAGGCAGGTCGAAAGCAACCACGGTCGCCAGATGGCCCGGCTGGTTAAAGGTGGTGCGCAGCGTAAAGTAATGCCCATTCTGCCAGGCAAGGCGGCGCAGCGAGGAGAAACTTTCGCGCTCGTCCAGCGCGTTGGCCTGCTGCAACATTTCCGCCCGACGGGAATCCACAATGCTGCCGACGGTCGTCTCTTTAAAGCCTGACGAGAGATCCTTAAGCGGCAGGGTCGAGATCAGGATCATGCTGTTGTCCTGACCGTTCAGGTAATACATAGACCACGGCACCGTTTCGGCACCCCACAGGGTGTCGAGATAGGACGAGATGCGCTGCGTCATTTCAAGCGTTGCGCTGTCGTGCGAGCCGAAAATCAGGGCTTCGGTCTTGCGCTGCGGTTTTTCCAGATAATAGACATCCTGCTTCAGGCGCGTTTCCTGTAACCCTTCTCCTGACGAGGTGGCCGGTGCCGCAGCGATATTGTCGTAGATTTGCCAGGTCGCATAGCGCCACGTATCAATGCGCTTATGCACCGCGTGGGTGATATCGACGATCTGATAGCTCTTATCTTTAAGCCAGGTGTTAACGGCGCTCTGAACCATAACCCCCATTGTGACTAACAGCACAACGATCAGCAGAAGAAAGAAACGGGTGATGCTGCCCGGTAGAAGGGAAAATTTGCTCGGGGCGGTAGTTTCAGTCTGACTCATCGATGTGTTTAACCCGTAATGGCCGCGCGGTAATGGGATAGGGCAGTATAAAGGGTAATAACCGAATTTCCAGCGTCGTTATCGCTGTAACCTTGACTTTTTATCCGTTGAACCTCGCTACAGCGAGCCGGCTTAAAGGTGTACAAACCGCGGCGAAATGTACAAATGCGCGGCAACAGTCGCAGAAAAATAGCACGAATTAACAAGAAATTAATCTTTAAGGTAAAAAATCATTCAGGAAAAGGGAGAGAACAGCATTTAGTTAATAGTCGTTATCATAACGCGCGGGTAGCACATAAAATGCCTGGCGACGTAAAGAAAGGTAAAAAAAAACCGAATGCGAAGCATCCGGTTCAATTAGGGATAAACAGACATTCAGAACTGAATGACGGTAATAAATAAAGTTAATGATGATAGCGAGAGTTATTTTAGAGATGTTGAGCGAATTTTTTTTGTCATTCAGTGCTGTGTGTACTTTGTATTTAACTAATTGAATTTAGTAAGATATATTTCAATCTTGATTATAAGTGCTATATTTTTAAACTCTTCATGCTATTCAAAAAGTTCCTTCATATTTACAAATTGAAACATCTTGCAGGTAAAATGAAACATCTTCAAAGTTTTCGTATCATATTCCTGTTGGATTATTCTGTTTTTTTGAGGAGAATGAACTTGCCGACTGGTTAAGAGGGTTGACCAGTATGCAGTGGCAAATAATAAGGCATATAACAGAGGGTTAATAAAATGAAAGTTAAAGTACTGTCCCTCCTGGTACCAGCACTGCTGGTGGCAGGCGCAGCAAATGCGGCTGAAATTTATAACAAAGACGGCAACAAATTAGATCTGTACGGTAAAGTGGACGGCCTGCACTATTTCTCTGATGACGACGGTGCAGACGGCGACCAGACCTACATGCGTCTTGGCTTCAAAGGCGAAACTCAGGTTAACGACCAGCTGACCGGTTACGGCCAGTGGGAATACCAGATTCAGGGCAATACTACCGAAAGCGACAACCAGTCCTGGACGCGTGTAGCCTTCGCAGGTCTGAAATTCGCGGACGCAGGCTCTTTCGATTATGGTCGTAACTACGGCGTGATTTACGACGTAACTTCCTGGACTGACGTACTGCCAGAGTTTGGCGGCGACACCTACGGTTCAGACAACTTCCTGCAATCTCGTGCTAACGGCGTAGCGACTTACCGTAACCAGGACTTCTTCGGTCTGGTTGATGGCCTGAACTTCGCTCTGCAGTATCAGGGTAAAAACGGTAGCGTAAGCGGCGAAAATGATACTGGCCGTAGCACGCTGAAACAGAACGGCGACGGTTACGGCGCATCCCTGACCTACGATCTGGGCGAAGGCTTCAGCGTCGGTGGTGCGATGTCTTCTTCTAAGCGTACTGCTGACCAAAACAACACTGCGAACCTGGCGCTGCGAGGCGAAGGTGACCGCGCAGAAGTTTACACTGGTGGCCTGAAATATGATGCTAACAACATCTATCTGGCAGCACAGTACTCCCAGACCTACAACGCAACGCGCTTCGGCAACTCTCAGAGCAGCAGCGACATTTACGGTTTTGCTAACAAAGCGCAGAACTTCGAAGTGGTTGCTCAGTACCAGTTCGACTTCGGCCTGCGTCCATCCGTGGCTTACCTGCAGTCCAAAGGTAAAGACATTGAAGGTTATGGCGACCAGGATCTGCTGAAATACGTTGACGTTGGTGCGACTTACTACTTCAACAAAAACATGTCCACCTACGTTGATTACAAAATCAACCTGGTTGATGAAAACGAGTTCACCCGCGCAGCAGGTATCGGTACTGACGATATCGTAGCGCTGGGTCTGGTTTACCAGTTCTAATTGCTTATACAGCGACAAAGGGGCCATCAGGCCCCTTTTTTCATGCTTTTCTAGGGTCTTACAAATACGCTGTTTTAGTGTACTCTTGCCGCCCTGGCATGAGGATAATAACGAATGGAAATGACTTTTTTACGCGCCAGCTTTATGGCTACTGTTTTACTCCTGACCGCGTGTGACTCTTCTACGCAGCCCGCAAAAATCGAGGCGCCAGCCGCGACGGTGCTGGAAGGGAAAACCATGGGAACCTTCTGGCGCGTCAGCGTAATGGATATTGATAAATCCCGCGCTGAAGAACTGCGCGGTAAAATTCAGGCGCAGCTGGATGCCGACGATCAGCTGCTCTCAACGTATAAAAACGACTCGGCGCTTATGCGCTTCAATCGCTCCAGCAGCACCTCGCTCTGGCCAGTGAGCGAAGCAATGGCCGATATCGTGACGGAATCCATGCGCGTGGGCCATAAAACCAACGGCGCAATGGATGTGACCGTGGGGCCGCTGGTAAACCTCTGGGGATTTGGCCCCGACAGGCAGCCGGTCGCTACGCCCGATCGGGCCGCCATCGATGATGCCCGCGCGCGTACAGGGCTACAGCACCTGGCGGTGATTACGCAGTACGGTCAGCAATACCTGCAAAAAGACATTCCCGACCTGTTTGTGGATCTCTCCACGGTGGGCGAGGGCTATGCGGCGGATCATCTTGCAGCCCTGATGGCGCAGGAAGGCATTCCCCGTTATCTGGTGTCCGTCGGCGGCGCGCTTGTCAGCCGGGGCATGAACGCCAGCGGCAAACCGTGGCGAGTGGCTATCCAGAAGCCAACCGACCAGCAAAACGCGGTGCAGGCGATTGTTGACATCAACGGACACGGCATCAGCACTTCCGGAAGCTACCGCAACTATTACGAACTGGACGGTAAACGTATTTCGCACGTTATCGATCCGCAAACCGGAAGCCCGATTACCCATAATCTGGTGTCCGTCACGGTGATAGCGCCAACGGCGCTGGAAGCGGACGCCTGGGATACCGGACTGATGGTGCTCGGGACGGAGAAAGCCAAAGAGGTGGTGCGTCAGGAAGGGCTTGCCGTCTATATGATCACCAAAGAGGCGGACGGGTTTAAAACCTGGAGTTCACCCCAGTTCAAAAGCTTCCTGGTGAGCGAAAAAAATTAAAAAGCAAGGTTGCGGGTTTTTGTTCGGTGGCGTTCAGGCAGGCTGAGCGTATGCTTGTAAGAGGAGCCGATCATGAAAAACACAGCCTATCTCACCGATGAGGATCGCTGGCAGGCCGTTCTGGCCCGCGATCCACAGGCGGATAATCAGTTTGTCTTTGCCGTGCAGACGACCGGCATTTTTTGTCGTCCGTCCTGCCGCGCCCGCCATGCCCTGCGTAAAAACGTCTGCTTCTATCCTGACGCTCACCGCGCCGGGCAGGCGGGTTTCCGCCCCTGTAAGCGCTGTATGCCGGATAAAGACGACCCTCAGGCGCAGAAAAAAGCAAAAATTGCGCTGGCGTGTCGTCTGCTGGAGCAGGACGCCGGGCTGAACCTTGAGGCGCTGGCCCGGCAGGTTGCCATGAGCCCGTTCCATTTCCATCGTCTGTTTAAATCCGTCACCGGCATGACGCCGAAAGCCTGGCAGCAGGCCGCCCGTGAACAGCGCCTGCGCAGCGCGCTGGCGCAGGGCGATAAAATTACCGACGCCGTTCTGGCCGCAGGGTTTCCGGACAGCAGCAGCTACTATCGCAAGGCCGACGGCGCGCTGGGGATGACGGCGAAGCAGTACCGCAAGGGTGATGCCGCGGTGCGCTATGCCCTCAGCGACTGTTCGCTTGGCCGCTGTCTGGTGGGGGAAAGCGAGCGCGGGATCTGTGCGATACTGCTGGGGGACGACGATGCCGCGCTGACCGCAGAGCTGCGGTCGCTGTTCCCGCTTGCCGAACGGGAACCGATGGAGGGCGCGTTTGCCGATCGGGTTCGTCAGGTGATTGCCGCCGTCGACAGCCGCGAGGCGCCGCTGGCGCTGCCGCTGGATATCCGCGGAACCGCTTTCCAGCAGCAGGTCTGGCAGGCGCTGCGGGCTATCCCCTGCGGTGAAACGGCGAGCTACCAGCAGGTGGCGAAGGCCATCGGTAAACCCAACGCCGTGCGCGCCGTGGCGGGCGCCTGCGCCGCCAATAAACTGGCGATTATCATTCCCTGCCACCGCGTGGTGCGTAACGACGGTGCGCTTTCGGGTTATCGCTGGGGCGCTGGCCGTAAGGTGCTATTGTTGAAACGTGAGGCGAATATTCCGGAGGGATAATGCTCGATCTTTTTGCTGATGCTGAACCCTGGCAGGAGCCGCTCGCGCCGGGGGCGACGATCCTGAGACGCTTTGCGCTCTCCCGCGCGGCGGCGCTGTTCGACGGTATTGATGCCGTCACCGCCCGTTCCCCGTTTCGCCATATGGTCACGCCCGGCGGGTATACCATGTCCGTGGCGATGACCAACTGCGGCGAGCTGGGATGGGCGACGAATGAACGGGGCTATTTATATGCCCCGAACGATCCGCTGTCCGGTCAGCCGTGGCCGCCGGTGCCGGAGGCGTTTCAGGCGCTATGTGATGATGCCGCCGTGGCGGCCGGCTACCCCGATTTTCAGCCCGACGCCTGTCTTATCAACCGCTATGCCGTCGGGGCAAAGCTCTCGCTGCACCAGGATAAGGACGAGCCGGATCTGCGCGCGCCTATCGTCTCGGTTTCCCTTGGGCTGCCCGCCGTGTTTCAGTTTGGCGGACTGCGGCGCAACGATCCGCTAAAACGGCTGCTGCTGGAGCACGGTGATGTGGTGGTCTGGGGCGGCGAATCGCGGCTGTTTTACCACGGTATTCAGCCGCTGAAGCCCGGCGTTCACCCGGAGGCAGGGGCGTTTCGCTACAACCTGACGTTTCGGCAGGCAGCCAGCAGAGAATAAAAATAAGAATTATTCTTGATGTGTGCGAAAGGCAGTTTACACTGCTGGCTGATTTTTCTTGTCCGGATTGCTCTGCATGCAACTACTTCTTCTTGTCTGGCGGCAGTATCGCTGGCCTTTTATTGCGGTGATGGCGTTAAGCCTTGCCAGCGCGGCGCTGGGGATTGGCCTGATTGCCTTCATTAACGTGCGTTTGATCGAAATGGTCGATACGTCGCTCTCCGTCCTGCCGGAATTTCTGGGATTACTGCTGCTGCTAATGGCGGTTACGCTCGGCTCACAGCTGGCGCTGACCGCGCTTGGCCACCATTTCGTGTTTCGCCTGCGCAGCGAGTTCATCAAACGTATCCTCGACACCCAGGTTGAACGTATCGAGCAGCTGGGAAGCGCCTCCCTGCTGGCGGGGCTGACCAGCGACGTGCGCGCCATTACCATCGCGTTTGTACGCCTGCCGGAGCTGGTGCAGGGGATCATCCTGACCTTTGGCTCGGCGGCGTACCTCGCCTGGCTCTCCAGCAAAATGCTGGCGGTAACGGCGCTGTGGATCGTTATCACCATCTGGGGCGGATTCCTGCTGGTATCCCGCGTCTATAAGCACATGGCGGTGCTGCGCGAAACGGAAGATAAGCTTTATCACGACTACCAGACGGTGCTGGAAGGGCGCAAGGAGCTGACGCTGAACCGTGAGCGCGCAGAGCATATCTTCAACAATCTCTATATCCCCGACGCGCAGGAATATCGCCATCATATTATTCGCGCCGATACCTTCCACCTGAGCGCCGTGAACTGGTCCAACATTATGATGCTGGGCGCCATAGGCCTGGTGTTCTGGATGGCGAACAGCCTGGGTTGGGCGGACACCAACGTGGCGGCAACCTACTCGCTAACGCTGCTGTTTTTGCGCACGCCGCTGCTGTCGGCCGTCGGCGCGCTGCCGACGCTGCTGAGTGCCCAGGTGGCCTTCAACAAGCTGAAGAAATTCGACCTTGCGCCGTTTAAGGCGGAGTTCCCGCGCCCGCAGGCGTTTCCGGACTGGAAAACGCTTGAGCTGCGTAACGTTACCTTCCGCTATCAGGACAATGCCTTCTCCGTGGGGCCGATTAACCTGACGATCCATCGCGGCGAACTGCTGTTCCTGATCGGCGGCAACGGCAGCGGAAAATCCACCCTCGCGATGCTGCTGACGGGGCTATACCAGCCGCTGTCGGGCGACATTCTGCTGGACGGGAAGGCCCTGAGCGCGGAGAAACCGGAAGATTACCGCAAGCTCTTCTCGGCGGTATTTACCGATGTCTGGCTGTTCGACCGGCTGCTTGGCCCGGAAGGGCAGCAGGCGGATCCGGTGCTGGTGGATAAATGGCTTGCGCACCTTCAGATGTCGCACAAGCTGGAGCTACAGGATGGCAGGATCCTGAACCTCAAGCTGTCGAAAGGGCAGAAGAAACGCGTGGCGCTGCTGCTGGCGCTGGCTGAAGAGCGCGATATCATCCTGCTGGACGAGTGGGCAGCGGACCAGGACCCGCACTTCCGCCGCGAGTTCTATCAGGTACTGCTGCCGCTGATGCAGGCGATGGGCAAAACCATTTTTGCCATCAGCCATGACGACCACTACTTCATTCACGCCGACCGTCTGCTGGAGATGCGCGACGGCAAGCTGAGTGAACTGACCGGCGATGAGCGCGATGCGGCATCGCGGGATGCGGTGGCGCGTACGGCGTAATACCATCACCCGGCCCCTCTCTCACAGGGAGAGGGGTCAAATCGCGGCCGTTATGCCGCTTTTTTCTCCATCCCGCCCCGTTGTTTATTCTTATTTACATATCTCCGCGCTATGCTTAAAGCCAACTTATTTCATGGATTTATGATTAATGTCGTTATTAAAGAAAAACAGCGCAAGGCAGCGTGACCAGGAGCGTGCGCGCCTCATCTGGCTCCTGACGACCGATAAAGCGGTAACGTCAACGCTATTGGGTAAGCTGACCCTGGCTGAGCAATATGATGTCGGCACGCTGGCCGACGATATTGCTGAGGTAGGTGCGCTGGTTGCACATTTACCCCCTCCGGATCTGGCGGATACCCTGGAGGCGCTGCCCTCCGAGGAGCGCCACGCCCTGTGGCGGCTGGTGCAGGATCACGAGCGCGGTCAGGTGCTGCTGGAGGCCTCGGAAAACGTCTGGGATGACCTTATCGATGAGATGAGCGACCGGGACATTCTCGACGCCCTGCAAACGCTGGATATCGATGAGCAGATTTACCTCGTCCAGCATCTTCCACGCAACCTGACCGGTCGCCTGCTGGCTTCCCTGCCTGCCGAGGAGCGGGCGCGCGTGCGTCAGGTGATGCACTACGAGAAAAACAGCGTCGGCGCCATCATGGAGTTTGGCGTCATCACGGTGCGTCCGGACGTTACCCTTGGTACGGTGCAGCGCTATCTTCGTCGCCTGGGCAGTATGCCGGACAACACCGACAAACTGTTCGTCACCTCCCGGGATAAAACCCTGCTCGGAGAGCTGGAGCTTAAAACGATCCTGCTGAACAGCACCCAGCGGCGGGTCAGCGAGGTCATGGAAACCGAGCCGATGGTGTTCTCGCCGGAAGACGATGCCGAAAAAGCGGCGCGTACCTTCGAACGTGATGACCTGGTGAGTGCGGCGGTGGTGGATTCCGTGGGCAAGCTGATGGGGCGTCTGACCATCGATGAGATCGTTGACGTGGTCTATGAAGAGACCGATAACGACCTGCGCGCCCTTGGCGGGATCAGCGCCGAAGATGATGTTCACGCCTCCGTTGGCAAGGCCGTTAAAACGCGCTGGGCGTGGCTCGCCATCAACTTATGCACCGCCTTCGTGGCTTCCCGCGTCATCGACGGCTTCGAACATACCATTTCCCAGCTGGTGGCTCTGGCCTCGCTGATGCCGATTGTGGCGGGGATCGGCGGAAACACCGGTAACCAGACCATCACCATGATCGTTCGCGCCCTGGCGCTGGAAAACATTCAGCCGGGGAACTTCTCGTGGCTGATTTTCAGGGAGATGGGCGTCGCGCTGATAAACGGCCTGGTCTGGGGCGGCATCATGGGCGGCGTCACCTGGTGGCTGTACGACGATATGGCGCTGGGCGGGGTCATGATGCTGGCAATGGTGCTGAACCTGCTGGTGGCGGCGATAATGGGGGTGATTATCCCGCTGACGATGACCCGGCTGGGGCGCGACCCCGCGGTGGGGTCGAGCGTTATGATTACCGCGATTACCGATACCGGCGGTTTCTTTATTTTTCTTGGGCTGGCGACGATTTTTCTTCTGTAGCCAGCGCTTTTTGCTTAAGACGGGCGGGAAGGATGAACATCATTACGATGCCGCCCAGCACGCCAATCGCCAGGTTACCGGTTGATACCGTTGCCGCAACCGTCACCAGCATAACGACGGTTTCCGCAACGGGCGCCTTTTTCAGCGTTCCGGGCTGAACGCTATGCCAGCTAAAGGTCTTGATGGCCACAATCGCCATAATACCCGCCAGGACCGCCATCGGGATCCTGGCCATCACGTCGCTGAGCGCCGTGACCAGCACCAGCAGCACAATGCCCGCCGCGAACGTGGAAATGCGGCTTCTTCCTTTACCCATCTCCACGTTAACGATGGTCTGCCCAATCATCGCACAGCCCGCAATGCCGCCGTAGAAGCCGGCCATGATATTTCCCACGCCCAGCCCGATGCTTTCGCGACGCTTGCTGGATGGCGTTACGGTCAGTTCGTCCACCAGCTTCGCCGTCAGCAATGATTCCAGCAGGCCTACGAAAGCAATACTGAGCGCGCACGGCCAGATGATGCTCAGCGTCTCAAGGTTGAGCGGCACCAGTAGCTGCGTAAATCCAGGCAAACCGCCGCTCATTGAGCCTTCATCTCCCACCGTCGGCAGGATTTGCCCGCTGGTGACGGTGAACAGCGTCAGCACCACAATGGCAATCAGCGGGGAGGGCACGCTTTTGATATAGCGCGGCACCCACAGCACAATCAGCAGCGTCAGCACGAACAGGCCCACAATCAGCGGGCTTCGGCTCCAGAAGTGGGGAACCTGGGCAAAGAAAATCAAAATGCCGAGGGCATTAACAAAACCCGTCATCACCGACTGTGGGATAAAGCGCATCAGCCGCGCCATGCCCAGCGCGCCGAACAGGATCTGAATCACGCCCGCCATCACCACCGCCGGCAGAATGTACTGCACGCCGTGCTGATGGACCATCGGGCCAATTACCAGCGCGACGGAACCTGCCGCCGCCGTCACCATGGCCGGACGTCCTCCGAGCAGGGAAAGGGCGAAGCAGAGCACCACGGAGGCGATAAGACTGACTTTAGGATCCACGCCTGCGACCACGGAAAATGAAATCACTTCCGGGATCAGCGCCAGCGCGGTAATCACGCCGGCCAGGGTTTCACGCATCAGAAGCTTAGGCGAACGTAAAACGGTGGCGATATGGCCTTCATGGGGTACGGACGAGTGGGGTAATGACATAACAATTCGCAAGTAGGGGCAGGCTTCCGTGCGCGCGATCACAAAGTGCAGCATAGTAGCCAGGATAAACGCCTTTTGCCAGCCTGCCCTCTAAATCCACACAAACAAACGATCATTAAATTTCACAATTACAATAATTTCTTAACCTTTAAACAATATTTAAAAGTTGCTACCGTGCCACCGCAGCGTGTTTCACCTGTAATTTCTACGCATCACGCACTATTCAACTAAGGCATAAATGATGAAAAAAATGACTGCCGTGCTCTTTTCCCTGGCCGTGGGGCTGAACGCCGTCTCGCTGGCGGCGAAAGCAGACGCACCAAAAGAGCAGGAAACGGATGTCCTTTTAATTGGTGGCGGCATCATGAGCGCCACGCTGGGAACGTATCTTCAGGAATTAGAGCCGAACTGGTCAATGACCATGGTCGAACGCCTCGATGGCGTGGCGCAGGAAAGCTCTAACGGCTGGAATAACGCCGGGACGGGGCACTCGGCACTCATGGAACTGAACTATACGCCGCAGAAAAAGGACGGTTCCATTAGTATCGAGAAAGCGGTTGAGATCAACGAAGCGTTCCAGATCTCACGCCAGTTCTGGTCTCATCAGGTTAACAGCGGCGTGTTGAACAACCCGCACTCCTTTATCAACACCGTGCCGCACATGAGCTTTGTGTGGGGCGAGCAGAACGTCAATTTCCTGCGCGCGCGCTACGCTGCGCTGCAGCAGAGCACGCTGTTCCGCGGAATGAAATACTCCGAAGATCACGCTCAGATCAAAGAGTGGGCACCGCTGGTAATGGAAGGCCGCGATCCGAATCAGAAAGTGGCGGCGACCCGCACTGAAATTGGTACCGACGTTAACTATGGTGAAATCACCCGTCAGCTGGTTGGCTCTCTGAAGAAAAAAGAGAACTTCAATCTGCAGCTCGGCACCGAAGTGCGTGGCTTTAAGCGCAACGCGGACAACAGCTGGAGCGTGACCGTTGCCGATCTGAAAAACAACGAAGCCGAGCATGTGATCAAGGCGAAGTTCGTGTTTATCGGTGCGGGCGGTGCGGCGCTGAAGCTGTTGCAGGAGTCCGGCATTCCGGAAGCGGATGACTACGCGGGCTTCCCGGTCGGCGGCCAGTTCCTCGTGTCGGAAAACCCGGAAGTGGTTAACCGCCATCTGGCAAAAGTGTACGGTCAGGCCTCCGTCGGTGCACCACCGATGTCCGTTCCGCATATTGATACCCGCATGCTTGACGGGAAGCGCGTTGTGCTGTTCGGGCCGTTCGCCACGTTCTCCACCAAGTTCCTGAAGAACGGTTCCCTGTGGGATCTGCTGAGCGCGACCACCACCTCGAACGTCAAGCCAATGATGGACGTGGGGCTGGATAACTTCGATCTGGTGAAATACCTGATAAGCCAGGTGATGCTCTCTGATGAAGAACGCTTCGAGGCGCTGAAAGAGTATTATCCGCAGGCGAAGAAAGAAGACTGGCGTCTGTGGCAGGCGGGCCAGCGCGTGCAGATTATCAAACGCGATCCGAAAGAGGGCGGCGTGCTGCGCCTGGGTACCGAAGTGGTGAGCGATAAGGATGGCACCATTGCCGCCCTGCTGGGTGCGTCACCGGGCGCGTCTACCGCTGCGCCAATCATGCTGCACCTGATGGAAAAAGTGTTTAAGGATAAAGTCTCCAGCCCGGAATGGCAGGCGAAGCTGAAAACCATTATTCCGTCCTACGGTACTAAGCTGAACGGTAACGTTCAGGCCACGGAACAAGAGCTGGAGTACACCAGCCGCGTTCTGCAGCTGCAGTACGTCAAACCGCAGGCTGCGGATGCGGTACCCAAGGCAGAGCTGAAGCCTCAGGCGGAAAGCAAGCCGGTTGCGGATATCGCGCTGTAAGGTAAACGAAAAACGGTAACATCCGTTACCGTTTTTAGCGTTTTCTCCCTCTCCCGGTGGGAGAGGGGTGGGGTGAGGGCACCAGCACACACCCTTATACAGGTCGGGTAAGGCGAAGCCGTCACCCGGCCTGATTTTAACGTACTACCGCTTGCCCGACCGTCTCGTCCGCCTTCCATACGCGATATTTCACATCCACGTTTTCCGGCGTATACACGACGATTGGCAGCTTGCTGTTATAGCGCAGCAGACTGTTGTCACCCAGATACGCGGTGATAAATTTCTTCTCTTTTTTGCCGTCCGGGCACGCCATCATGGTGGAGACCGGCGACGTGACTTTGTCGAAGACATAGTAGTCATAGCCCCAGCCTTCCAGGGTTTTGCTTTCCAGCTGGCCGCCGAGACGATGGTGGTTGCAGTCCACTTCCAGCGTCTGGCCGATTAACAGCTCCACTTTGAAATTCGCTTCATCCTGCTGCGCCGGCAGCTGAATAACCTGGCGCTTCATCCCTTTCTCCGCCTGTGGATAAGGCGCGACTTTTTCCAGAGGCTGGACTTCAGGCGCGTCGCTGGCAAAAGCGCTGGCGCTCACGCAGGCTGCGGCGATAAGGGCAAGGGCAAATTTAGGTGCGTTTTTCACTGTCATTCCTTTTTTGTCAAAACGATCGTGACCAGACTAGCATAACTCGCATGAATGGTTGGCGTAATTTACTCACATTTTCATTTTGCCTGGCGTAATAAACTGGTTTTCTGGCGTTTTTGTGGTGTTTAATGCTGTGGTGGAGTCGATGGTAAGATCGTGTTATTTTACGCGTTAGATATTGTTATTCATCTGTAAAGGGAAGAGAGAGATGGTACGCGCAAAACTGAAGACACCTGAAGGCCGCAAGTTCCTGCTGGCGTTGCTGGTGGTATTTATGATTGCTGCCGCATGCGTAGGGCGGGCAACCATTGTCGGCGTGATCGAGCAGTACAACATTCCGCTCTCCGCCTGGACAACCAGCATGTTTGTCCTGCAGTCGGCGATGATCTTTGTATACAGCCTGGTGTTTACCGTCCTGCTTGCCATCCCGCTGGGGATTTTCTTCCTGGGCGGACGCGAGAAGCACTAACCATTTCGCACGTGGATACAGGCATAAAAAAACCAGCCATTAAAGGCTGGTTTTTTTTATGTATTGTTGGTCGGCACGAGAGGATTTGAACCTCCGACCCCCGACACCCCATGACGGTGCGCTACCAGGCTGCGCTACGTGCCGACGCATTAAAGGAATAGTACTCGATTCCTTTTTGATTGCAAGGGGGAAGCCGCGCTAACTGATTCATAAATAATCAGTTAGCGATGAAGCGCTTCTCGTCCGTCAGCACCTGCAGCAGCAGGCTGAGCTGCGGCTTCTGGTCTTTCAGCTTCTCACCTTCGGGACTGTACGTCTGGTAATTTCCGTTACTGTTCAGCACCAGGGACAACGATGGCGTGGTCACTACCAGCGTGTTTCCACCCGCAGCCGTGACCCAGTTATGGCGCCGCGTGGCGCTAAAGAGATCCTGCCCCTGCGAGTATTCATTTGCCGGTGTGCTGACGTGCAGAAGACGCTGCATTAACGTCGTCATAACGTCTTTGTGGTCGGTCAGCATGGTAATGCGCTGAGCAGGCGTTCCCGGCCAGTGGATCACCAGCGGCACGTGCAGGTTCGGACGCGACCACTCCATGCTCTTCGCCTCATCACCCAGCGGCACGCCGTGACCCGCCGTGATAATGACCACCGTATTGTCCAGCTTGCCCGCATCGCGCAGGGCGTTCAGCACGCGGCTAATCTGCGCATCGACGTCACCCGCGGCACGGCTATAGCGGCGCGCGAAGCCTTTCTGATTGCTGTCATCAAGCGTTGTGCCGTTAAACGCAACCCAGGAGAACCAGCGGTTATCTTCCTGCGCATAGCGCTTGAGCCAGTTAATCCACTGATCGGCGGTCTGATTGTCAGACTGGCTCTGCGCGGCTGGCAGGGAGAAGTCAGACAGCAGCGCCTGGCGGTAGAGCGAGCTGTTGAACCCATCGGAGGCAAACAGCCCCAGCTGGTAGCCCTGCTGGTTAAGGCCGGTGATCAGCGCCGCAGGAATACGGGCCGACAGCACGCCGTCCATGTAGCTCGGTGAGATGCCATAGAACAGGCCGAAAATACCCGCGTCGGTCGAGTTACCGGAACTCATGTGCTGAGTGAACGCGATGTTGTTCCCGGCAAACTCCGCAAGCGCAGGCATCTGCTTCTCATAGCGGGAATAGTTCAGGCCATCGACGGTAATCAGCAGCACGTTCTGACCACGGCCCATGTCGCGGTATCTCAGATCGCTCAGGGGATACTGCACGCTGACCGCTTCCGGATTACCCTGTTCGACCAGACGACGCTGATACTCCTGCGCATCCAGCAGGCCGTGTTTTTCAAGGAAACGACGCGCCGTCATCGGATAGGAGAGCGGCAGGTTAGCGCGCTGCATGGTAATCGGGCGGTAGAAGTTCGCATCTGCCCAGATATACATCAGGTGCGAACCGATAAAAGAGGCGAAAAAGAGCGCCGCGACGGGCTTCGCGTAATGGCGGCGCCGGGTCAGACTGCGGAGCTTTTGCCAGCTCCACGTGGCGAACAACATCTCGATCAGCAGGATAATGGGCACGCTGATAAACATCAGCTGCCAGTCGCGCGCGGTTTCGTTCTGGTCCGGGTTAATCACCAGTTCCCAGACGATCGGGTTCAGGTGCAGGTGGAACCGGGTGAAGACTTCACTGTCGATAAGCAACAGCGTCATGCCCGCCGTCGCAAGAATAGCGGACAGGAAGCGCATCAGCCGCTGCGACATGACGATAAACGTCAGCGGAAACAGGATCAGCAGATAGGTGGCGAAAACCAGGAAGCTAAAGTGTCCAACCAGGCTCATCCAGGAGTAGATACGCCCGGTTAACGTGGTTGGCCAGTCTGCCACAAACAGATAACGGCAGCCGAGCACCATCGCCAACAAAATGTTGAACAGGGCAAACCAGTGCCCCCAGCTGACCATCTGGGAGACTTTTTCACGGTAGCGCTGACGATTCGTCACCATAAACTGTTGTTCGTTTCCCTTAGTGTGCCTGGTCGTCGCTAACGGAGGACTGCAAGGCCTGGGCGAAAGATTTGGCGATCGCCTGACGCTGAGCCGGAGCAACGCTGGTATTGATAAGGTTGGTAACCATATTTCCCAAAACCATCAGGGAGAGATCGGTTGGCGTTTTATGTTTTTCCAGTACGTTGACCAGCTCACTGAGCAGTTGTTCAACGTGTTCGTCACTGTAGCGGGAATGTTGTGGCATAAATCAAAATCAGTTTGTTGAGAGAAGGGCGACATATTACCGTAGCAACAGCTTTTTTTCCCCTTTTTTATCTTCTGTTGCACACATGCGTTGGTGGTGGTTGAATACCGCCCGGTCTAAAAGGAGAGTTTATCATGAGTCTGGAAATCAACCAGATTGCCCTGCACCAGCTTATCAAGCGTGATGAGCAAACCCTTGAAGTGGTGCTACGCGATTCGTTACTGGAACCAACGCCTACCGTTGTCGAGATGATGGCGGAGTTGCATCGCGTCTACAGCGCGAAAAATAAAGCCTATGGCTTGTTCAGCGAGGAGAGCGAACTGGCGGATAGCCTGCGCCTGCAGCGTCAGGGTGAAGAGGATTTCCTGGCATTCAGCCGCGCTGCGACTGGCCGTCTGCGTGACGAACTGGCGAAATATCCGTTCGCCGATGGCGGTATCGTCCTGTTCTGCCACTATCGCTATCTGGCGGTAGAGTATCTGCTGGTTAGCGTGCTGAATAATCTGAGCAGCATGCGCGTGAACGAGCAGCTGGACATCAGCTCAACGCACTATCTGGACATCAACCATGCGGATATCGTGGCGCGTATCGATTTGACCGAATGGGAAACTAATCCGGAGTCAACCCGCTACCTGACCTTCCTGAAGGGCCGCGTGGGGCGCAAAGTGGCGGATTTCTTTATGGACTTCCTCGGCGCCAGCGAAGGCCTGAACGCCAAAGTGCAGAACAAAGGTCTGCTACAGGCGGTGGATGACTTTACGGCCGAAGCGCAGCTTGATAAAGCCGAGCGCCAGAACGTGCGTCAGCAGGTTTACAGCTACTGCAACGAGCAGCTGCAGGCGGGTGAAGAGATTGAGCTGGAGTCGCTGTCCAAAGAGCTGGCGGGCGTTAGCGAGGTCAGCTTCCAGGAGTTCACCGCGGAAAAAGGCTACGAGCTGGAGGAGAGCTTCCCGGCGGATCGCAGCACGCTGCGTCAGCTGACCAAATTTGCCGGCAGCGGCGGTGGGTTAACCATCAACTTTGATGCGATGCTGCTCGGGGAACGTATCTTCTGGGATCCGGCTACCGACACGCTGACCATTAAAGGCACGCCGCCGAACCTGCGCGATCAGCTTCAGCGTCGCACCTCTGGCGGCAAGTAACAGCCATAAAAAAACCCCGCAGAAGCGGGGTTTTTCTCGACAGGTTTGCGATTACGCGCGAACGAAGTCGATGTGAGTCAGTTTTGGCTTGAACGCGTGACGCTGAACAGCCTGAACCTTCACTTTTTCTTCTTTACCGCCAACAACGATGGTCAGAACTTCGCTGTAGAATTCAGCTTTGTTCTGCATGTTCCATACTTTGTCGTGATCCAGTTCGATAGCAACTGGAGCAGCTTCGCCACCGTAAACGATAGCCGGGAACTTGTTAGCGTTACGCAGGCGGCGGCTCGCACCCTTACCCTGCACGTTACGTACTTCTGCTTCGATAGTGAACATTGATTTCTCTCTGTATTTAAAACCCTACTACAGGCGACCCAGCAGCAGGTGAGTGTTCTGCCTCACGGATGTGAAGCGGGCGGCATTTTATACTCAAATGGCGCGCGCATCAACGAAAAGTCCCGTTAACCGCGCAATTCATTTGCCCGGCGGAGCCGTCCTTCATAGTCAAAGACCTTCTCACGCACCTGCCAGAACTGGCCTTTTTTGCGGGCGACAACGAAATCAGGATGGCGCAGCAGCGCCTGCTGATGCACGATGTCGGCAACGGTTATCCAGCGCAGCGGCACGCCGGGCGTGCGGGTATGAGGGCGGATAAAGAGCTGCTCGAAAGCGGTTCGCTGGGCGGGCGTCTGAATCCTGAAGCGCTCGCTCACGTCCGCCCCGTCCTCGTCATAATAGGTAATCTTTAGCCACTCGCCTTTTTCATCCGCGCCGGGCTGCAGCGCCATGCCGGAACAGCGCAGCACCAGCGCATCTTTCAGCTTCAGCGCCGCTTTCAGCATGTCGTCCGGGTCTACCAGAACCGTGTTGCACTCGCGGCAACGGCGGGCGGCGATATCGTTCTCGGCGTTGCACTGCGGACAGTTTTTAAAGCGAAAGCGGAAGTCACACTGTTCGCGATGGCCTTCATCGTCTTCAAACCAGCCCTGGCAGCGGCGGCCAAAGTGTTCAATCAGCGTGCCGTCGGCGGTGGTTTTCCCCCAGAAGGTGTTGGCAAACCCGCAGGCCGGGCAAAATACCTGTACCGGCACGTTGTCGCTTTTGCCTTTTGGCGTGCCCACTTCAGGGGAGTAGAGATCGTGCGGATTACCGGCGTAATCAAGGATCAGACAGTCGGTTTTGCCCGGGGCCAGGCGCAGCCCGCGCCCGACAATCTGCTGATACAGGCTGACGGATTCGGTCGGGCGCAGAATCGCAATCAGGTCGACGTGCGGGGCGTCAAACCCGGTGGTTAATACGGAGACATTCACCAGATAGCGGAACCGCTGGGCTTTGAAGGCCTCAATCAGGCTGTCGCGCTCCGGGCCGGGGGTTTCACCGGTAATCAACGCCGCGTCGCTTACGGGCAGCAGCCCCGTGATTTCGCGCGCGTGTTCGACGGTGGCAGCAAAGATCATCACCCCTTTTCGCGTTTGGGCGAACTCTTCAATCTGGCTGACGATATGCGGCGTGATCCGCTTCTGCTTTTTCAGCTCGTGATTAAGGTCCGCTTCGCTGAACAGCCCGTTACTCTGCGCCTGCAGGCGGCTGAAGTCGTACTGCACCACCGGCATATCCAGACGCTCCGGCGGCGTCAGGTAGCCGTGCTTGATCATGTAGCGCAGCGGAAGCTCATAGATGCAGTCGCGGAACAGGGCTTTCTCATCCCCGCGAACCATGCCGTGATAATGAAACTGATAAATCCAGCCCTTGCCCAGCCGAAACGGCGTGGCGGTCAGGCCAAGCAGACGTAAGTGAGGATTCACCTCTTTCAGGTGCGTGAGGATTTGCTGATACTGGCTGTCGTCGTCATCGCTGATGCGGTGACACTCGTCGACAATCAGCAGGGAAAACTCGCTGCGGAACAGATCCAGGTTGCGGGCCACCGACTGCACGCTGCCAAACACCACCTTGCCGTGGCTCTCCTTGCGCTTCAGCCCGGCGGCAAAGATATCGGCCTCCAGGCCGAGCGCGCAATATTTGGCGTGATTCTGCGCCACCAGCTCTTTGACGTGCGCCAGCACCAGCACGCGCCCGCGCGCCAGACGTGCCAGTTCGGCGATGACCAGGCTTTTCCCGGCTCCGGTCGGGAGCACGATGGCGGCAGGTTCCCGGTGCCTGCGAAACCAGGCGAGGGTGGCGTCAACGGCTTCCTGCTGATAGGGGCGTAGTGTAAAAGTCATGACATCTCTATTCAGTTAACTCGCATATAGTATGCCACGAAACTTTTTCCCTTGAGTGGCGCAACCAGACCATTATACTGAACCGTTTCTGACTGCTTCTTTTTCGGACGCGTAGTCCGACTTCCAGCACCATTAAGGCTAAAAAGATTTCATGCGACTTGATAAGTTTATCGCTCAGCAACTCGGCGTAAGCCGCGCTATTGCCGGGCGTGAAATTCGCGCCAGCCGCGTAACCGTGGACGGCGACATTGTGAGAGACAGCGCTTTTAAACTCCAGCCTGACCACCAGGTGGAGTATGACGGCAACCCGCTGACCCAGCAGAACGGCCCGCGCTATTTTATGCTCAACAAACCGGAAGGTTACGTGTGCTCAACGGACGATCCGGATCACCCGACGGTGCTCTACTTCCTTGATGAACCTGTGGCGCACAAGCTGCATGCGGCAGGGCGACTGGATATTGATACCACCGGCCTGGTGCTGATGACCGATGACGGTCAGTGGTCGCACCGTATTACCTCCCCGCGCCATCACTGTGAAAAAACGTATCGGGTGACGCTTGAGTCGCCGGTCTCGGATGACACGGCAGAGCAATTCGCGAAAGGCGTTCAGCTGCATAATGAAAAAGATCTGACCAGACCGGCGGTGCTTGAAATCATTACCCCAACCGACGTGCGCCTGACCATCAGTGAAGGCCGCTATCACCAGGTGAAGCGTATGTTTGCCGCCGTGGGTAACCACGTTGTGGGCCTGCACCGTGAACGTATCGGCGCGATTGAACTCGATCCGGAACTGGCGCCAGGTGAATATCGCCCGCTGACGGAAGAAGAGATCGCCAGCGTCGGGCTGCCATCACGCTAAATTCAGGAGAACCCTGTGACCACCAGGCCACACTCGTCGTTTAAAATCGTGTTTATCCTTGGCCTGCTGGCCATGCTGATGCCGCTGTCTATTGATATGTACCTGCCCGCGCTGCCGGTGATTTCCGCGCAGTTTGGCGTTCCGGCAGGCAGCGCGCAGATGACGCTCAGCACCTACATTCTCGGTTTCGCGCTCGGCCAGCTTTTTTATGGCCCCATGGCAGACAGCCTGGGGCGTAAACCCGTTATCCTCGGCGGGACGCTGATCTTTGCCGCGGCGGCGGTGGCCTGCGCGCTGGCGCAGAGTATCGATCAGCTGATCGTGATGCGTTTCTTCCATGGCCTGGCGGCGGCTGCGGCAAGCGTGGTGATTAACGCGCTGATGCGCGACGTCTATCCGAAGGAAGAGTTCTCGCGCATGATGTCGTTCGTCATGCTGGTCACGACAGTTGCGCCGCTGGTTGCCCCCATGGTGGGCGGGGCGGTGCTGGTGTGGTTTAGCTGGCATGCGATTTTCTGGATCCTGGCGATTGCCGCGCTGCTGGCATCGGTGATGATCTTCGTCTTTATTGATGAAACGCTGCCCGTCGAGCGCCGTCAGAAGTTCCACGTCCGTACCACGCTTGGAAACTTTGCCTCGCTGTTTCGCCATAAGCGCGTCCTGAGCTATATGCTGGCCAGCGGCTTCAGCTTTGCCGGGATGTTCTCGTTCCTGAGCGCGGGGCCGTTTGTCTATATTGAACTCAACCACGTTTCACCCCAGCACTTTGGCTACTACTTCGCGCTGAATATCGTCTTCCTGTTTGTGATGACCATCATCAACAGCCGCTTTGTCCGGCGGGTAGGGGCGCTGAATATGTTCCGCGCCGGGCTGTGGATCCAGTTCGTGATGGCCATCTGGCTGGTGGTGAGCGCACTGCTGGGCGTTGGCTTCTGGGCGCTGGTGGTGGGCGTGGCGGCGTTTGTGGGATGCGTGTCGATGGTCTCTTCTAACGCGATGGCGGTGATCCTCGACGAATTTCCCCATATGGCGGGCACCGCTTCGTCGCTGGCGGGGACGTTCCGCTTCGGTATCGGCGCCATTGTCGGCGCGCTGCTTTCAATGGCGACCTTTAATACCGCCTGGCCGATGCTGTGGGCGATAGCGTTCTGCGCCACCAGCTCCATTCTCTTCTATCTTTATGCCAGCCGGCCGCGTAAGACGGCGCATAAATAAACAGTTAAGGCCCGGTACGGGCCTTTTTGTTGACCCATATCAACCAACCCTTCGTTCGTTTACCCTGTGTTTGTTTCTTTTATGTAAAATCTATTTATGTAAAAAGTCACACCATTGTATTTAAAAAGGTTGAGTTAGATCGCAGAAACGGGTACATATAGCGCCGACGTGAGCCTGTAACGCTTATAAAATCTGCTAAATAGTGCAGGCTGGCGATGATGTGTTACTATAAATGTAAATAAATTGTGAAGTAAATTTGCTTCCGGGGAAATGAACGTGAATACATTACAACTCTCCATTGTCCATCGCTTGCCCCAGAGCTATCGCTGGTCAGCGGGTTTTGCAGGTTCGAAAGTTGAACCGATTCCGCAAAGCGTTGCAGGGGGAGATAATTGCCTGGTGGCGCTCAAGCTGCTCAGCCCGAGCGATGAAAATGCGTGGCCGGTAATGGAGCGTCTCAGCCAGGCGCTGACGGACATCGAAGTGGACAGCTCCGTGCTGGAATGCGAAGGGGAGCCGTGCCTGTTCGTCAACAGCCAGGACGAATTTGCCGCGACCTGTCGCCTGAAAAACTTCGGCGTAGCGATCGCCGAGCCTTTCTCCGGCCACTATCCCTTCTGAGTGCTAGTCAGCGGACAATAGCTGGCGCGTGTAATCCTGCGTCGGCGCAGTGAATACGCGCTGGCACTCACCCTGCTCAACGACCTCTCCCTGTCGTAACACAATCACCTGATGGCAAAGCGCGCGCACCACCTGTAAATCGTGGCTGATAAAGATATAGGCCAGCCGATGTTTTTCCTGTAACCCCTTCAGAAGCGCCAGGATCTGCGCCTGCACGGTGCGGTCCAGCGACGACGTGGGTTCGTCCAGCACGATCAGCGCCGGTTTCAGGATCAGCGCGCGGGCAATCGCAATGCGCTGGCGCTGCCCGCCGGAAAACTCGGCCGGGTAGCGGTGCCGGGTTTCGGGATCTAAACCCACTTCCGCCATCACCCGTTTCACCTCGTTTTCACGCTGCTGTGCCGTCAGCGCAGGCTGGTGAACGCGCAGGCCCTCTTCAACAATCTGCAATACGCTGAGCCGTGGGTTAAGCGACGAGTTAGGATCCTGAAATACGACCTGCATCCGCGGGCGGACGGGCAGCAGCGCGCGGCGATTCAGGTTTTGCAGCGGCACGCCGTCAAAAACAATGCTGCCCCGGGAAGCGATTAAGCGCAGCAGCGCCAGGCCGGTGGTGCTTTTTCCGGAGCCGGATTCACCCACCAGACCCAGCGACTCGCCCGGACGCAGCGAGAAGCTCATGTTTTTCACCACGGGGTTGCAGGCGACCACGCGGCGGAAAATGCCTTTGCGGATCGGGAACGACACCGCCAGATCCTCAACCTTCAGCAACGGCGCGCTGCCGGCGTCCAGAGGAACCGGGTCGCCGGAGGGTTCGCTATCCAGCAGGCGCTGCGTATACGGGTGCTGAGGCGCGCTCAGCAGGGCAGATGCCGTATTCTGCTCAACGCAGCGGCCGTTTTGCATTACGGCTACCGCGTCAGCGAGCTTTCTCACGATGCTCAGGTTGTGCGTGATAAATAGCAGGCTCATGTTCAGCTCGTCGCGCAGTTCGCGCAGCAGCTGGAGAATTTGCGCCTGCACCGTGACGTCCAGCGCGGTGGTCGGTTCATCGGCAATCAGCAACTCGGGACGCGTCAGCAGGGCCATAGCAATCATCACGCGCTGGCGCTCGCCGCCGGAAAGCTGGTGCGGGAAATCGTTCAGCCGTTTCGCCGCATTGCGAATGCCGGTACGTTCAAGGCAGTCGAGGATCTCGCCCCGGGCCGCTTCTTTGCGCATTCCCCGGTGGAGCGACAGCACTTCCCAGAGCTGTTTTTCCAGCGTATGCAGCGGGTTGAGCGACACCATCGGCTCCTGGAAAATCATGGCTATCCTGTTGCCACGGATGCCGCGCAGGGTGCGCTCGTCGGCGTTCAGCAGCGATTGTCCATGGAACAGGATATCCCCCTGCGGGTAGCTTACCGGCGGGGAAGGCAGCAGGCGCAGCACCGACAGCGCCGAGACGCTCTTACCTGAGCCGGATTCCCCGACCAGCGCCAGCGTCTCGCCGCGCTGGATCTGCAGCGATAAATCCGTCACCACGGTGCGCGACTCGCCCTGTTTTGAAAACGCAATCGACAGATTTTCAATACTCAGAAGGGGCCGGGTCATGTCATACCGCCTTGTTGGGGTCGAAGGCATCGCGGACGGCTTCGCCAATAAAAATCAGCAGGGAAAGCAGCACCGCCACGGAAAGAAAGGCGGTGATGCCCAGCCAGGGAGCCTGGAGGTTGTTTTTGCCCTGCAGCAGCAGCTCGCCAAGGGATGGCGACCCCAGGGGTAAACCGAATCCGAGGAAATCAAGCGACGTCAGGGTGGTGATGGAGCTGCACAGTATAAACGGCAGGAAGGTGAGGGTCGCCACCACCGCATTGGGAAGCATATGGCGGAAGATGATCGCGCGGTCGCTCACGCCTAACGCCTGCGCGGCGCGGATATAGTCGTAGTTGCGCGTGCGCAGAAACTCCGCGCGCACGACGCCGACCAGCGCCATCCAGCCGAACAGGACTGTGATCCCGAGCAGCCACCAGAAGCCAGGCTGCACCACGCTCGACAGCAGGATAATCAGAAACAGCGTCGGCATGCCGGACCAGACCTCAATCACGCGCTGTCCCCACAAATCGATTTTCCCGCCGTAATAGCCCTGTACGGCGCCCGCCACGACGCCCATCACGCTTGAAAAGAGCGTCAGCATCAGCCCAAACAGAAGCGAGATGCGGGTACCGTAGAGAATGCGCGCCAGCACATCGCCGCCGTTCGCGTCCGTTCCCAGCCAGTTTTGCGATGACGGCGGAGAAGGGAAGGGGGTGGACGTGGCAAAGTTAATGCTGTTCGCGCCAAACCGAATGGGAGCCCAGAGCGCCCAGCCGTGCTGCGCTATCTGCTCGCGCAGCCAGGGATCCTGATACTCGGCCGGTGTCGCAAACGGGCCGCCAAAATCGCTTTCGGTGTAGCTGGCAAGCACCGGCACGTACCAGCGGTCTTTGAAATGCACCAGCAGGGGCTTATCGTTGGCAATCAGCTCCGAACACATACTTAAAACGAACAGTACGGCGAAGATCCACAGCGACCAGTAGCCGCGACGGTTGTGGCGAAAGCGGGCCCAGCGGGCCTGGTTGACGGGGCTTAAACGCGACATCAGCGGCCCTCAAAGTCGATACGGGGATCGACCAGCGTATAGCTGATATCGCTGATGATATTCAGCAGCAGGCCGATCAGGGTGAAAATATAGAGCGTGCCGAACATGACCGGATAATCACGGGAGACGGTGGCCTCATAGCCCAGCAGCCCTAATCCGTTCAGGGAGAACATGACCTCTATCAGCAGCGAGCCGGTAAAAAACATGCTGATGAACGTGGCGGGAAAACCGGCAATGACCAGCAGCATGGCGTTACGAAAAACGTGCTTCCACATGATCTGCTTTTCGCCAACGCCCTTGGCGCGCGCGGTGACGACGTACTGTTTGCGGATCTCATCGAGAAAGGCGTTTTTGGTCAGCATCGTAAGCGCCGCAAAGCCGCCGATCACCGTCGCAAGCACCGGCAGCGTGATGTGCCAGAAGTAATCGGTGATTTTTTGATACCACGGCAGGGTGTCGAAATCAGCTGACACCAGCCCGCGCAGCGGGAAGAGGTCGAAGTAGCTGCCGCCGGCGAAAAAGACAATCAGCAGCACGGCGAACAGAAACGCCGGGATGGCGTAGCCGATGATGATGAACGTGCTGCTCCAGATATCAAAACGGCTGCCGTTGTGGACCGCTTTACGGATCCCGAGCGGAATGGAGACCAGGTAAATAATCAGCGTTCCCCACAGCCCGAGCGTGATGGAAACCGGCAGGCTTTGCTTGATCAGGGTTAACACCGAGGCGCTGCGAAACAGGCTGTCGCCGAAATCAAAGCGAACGTAATCCCAGAGCATGCTGAAATAACGCTCGTGAAGCGGCTTGTCGAAACCATAACGATGGGTGATCTCGGCGATCACTTCCGGATCCAGCCCCCGGCCGCCCCGGTAGTGACTTTCACTGATATTCCCCACGCCGGTGCGGGCATGGCTGGCGCCCATCCCTTCGCCGCCGCCGCCCGGCATGCCGCCGGCGTGGCCAAATTCTATTGCCGCAATCGCCTGGTCGACCGGTCCGCCAGGAGCAATCTGGACGATGAAAAAGTTGATGGTGATGATGGCCCACAGCGTCGGGATAACCAGCAGCAGACGGCGGATAAGATAAGCGCCCATCGTAATTCCTTAACGCCGCTCTGCGGGCAGTTTTGCGGCTTTATTCACGTCATACCACCAGGTGTCAAAGCCCAGGGTGTAAACGGGACGCACGGCAGGCAGGGAGAATTTGTCCCAGCGCGCCACGCGATCTTCACCCATATACCACATTGGCAGCATGTAATAGTTCCAGGTTAACACCCTGTCGAGCGCGCGCCCGAGCGGCAGCAGTTTTTCTTTGTCGCCCTGGGCGGCCACGATTTTCGCAATCAGGGCATCGACCACCGGGCTTTTGACGCCCGGGGCGTTATAGGAGGAGTCAATATAGCCTGATGCCCAGGAGATTTGCAGATCTGAGCTCGGCCACGGCTGCGCGGCCCACAGGCTTTGCATCATGTCGTAATCGCGGCTGCGCTTGCGGTTGGTGAGCTGGGCCATATCGACCTGGCGAATATTCATCGTTACCCCAAGCCGGGCAAGGTTCTTCTTAAAGGGCAGCACCCACTGATCGTTTGCCCCGGAGGCAATCAGCAGTTCGAAGCTCAGCGGTTTACCGGTTTGGGCATTGACCCGCTTCTGATTTTTCAGCACCCAGCCCGCCTCATCCAGCAGGCTGCTGGCTTTCAGCAGGTTTTCGCGGTCAAACCCGTTGCCGTCAGAGGTAGGCGGCTCAAATACGCGGGTAAACACTTCCGGCGGCAGTTCCGCTTTTAGCGGGGCCAGCAAAACCAGCTCATCCGCGTGGGGATAATCCCGGGCGGCGTACTCGGTATTCTGGAAATAGCTGTTAGCCCGGCTGTAGGCCCCGTAAAACAGCGCCTTGTTCATCCATTCAAAATCAAACGCCAGGGTAATCGCTTCGCGCACCCGACGATCGTGAAAGACCGGGCGCTGAATATTAAACGCCAGCCAGCGCGTGTCCTGCGCGGATTCGTTTTTATGTTCGTCCTTAACGATGTAGCCTCTGTCGAAGTTTTTGCCGATATAGCGAGTGGCCCAGTTTTTGGCGCTGTTCTCCACGCGCAGATCAAACGCGCCTGCCTTAAACGCCTCAAAGGCCACGTTGTCGTCAAGATAGTAGTCGTAGCGGAGGGTATCGAAGTTCCAGCGGCCGCGGTTTACCGGCAGCCCGGCAGCCCAGTAGTCCTTCACGCGGGAATAGATCACATACTGGCCCATCCGCCAGTCGGTGATGCGATACGGCCCGCCGGCTAACGGCGGGGTCGAGAGAGGATCGCTCAGCTTGTGGTGCTTCCAGAATGACTCGGGCATCACGGGCAGTGAGAACAGGCTCAGCATATTCTCTTTGTTCGGTTCGCTCAGCTCGATTCGTACGGTCAGCGGAGCGATGGCCTTTACCGTGGTGCCTTTGTACACCAGACGAAACTGGGGAACGCCCTCGGTCATAAATTTATGAAAGGTGAACGCCACGTCGCGGGCGCTAACCGGGGTGCCGTCGTGAAAGCGCGCCCGCGGGTTAAGGGCGATTTCTGCCCAGCTAAAATCGTCGGCGTAACGCACGTTCTCGGCAACCAGCGGATAATAGCTGCCGGGCTCGTCGTCGGAGGTAACGAACAGCGTGTCGTAAAGCGATTCGGTCCGGGCTGCCGCCACGCCGCGCAGGGCAAAGCGGTTAAAGTTATCAAACGTGCCCGTGGCGGAAAGCGTCACGCTCCCGCCTTTGGGCGCGGCGGGATTCACGTAATCGTAGTGGGTAAAGTTAACCGCGTATTTCGGCTCGCCTATGACGGCAAAGGCCGTGCTTTCTTTGATGGTCTGCGCCTGGCCGGGCAGGCTCACCAGCGCCAACAGCATCAGTACAACGCGCATAATCATAGTGCGGCGGATCCCTTTGTTCACAGGCAGGCTCGGTTGAACAGAATAATAAGTGACTGCGCCGCGATTGTGAAATTATTCCCCGAGCGTAACGCTGGGCTGCCACGTCTTAAACTGCTCCAGCGGCATCGGGCGGCCGATCCAGTAGCCCTGGAGATAGTTCACGCCGTGCTCGCGCAGCCACGCCGCCTGCTCCGGCGTTTCGACACCCTCTGCGACGGTTAACATATTCAGGCGTCCCGCCAGCGTCAGCACCGCATCAAGCACTGGCGAGGTCACGGTTTCCGTCCCAATGGCGTTCACGAAGCCGCGATCAATTTTCAGGTAATCCATCGTGAAGCGTTCTAAATAGATGAGCGCGCTGTGGCCGGTGCCAAAATCGTCGATGGCGATTTCAAATCCTTCATCGTGCAGCCATTCGAACAACTGGTTAGCCTCGCGGTGGTTGATCATGTCGCGCTCGGTTATTTCCAGCACAATCTGGAAGTGATCGGGGGGAAGGGCGGCGGCAAACGCGCGCATATCCTCTTTAAAGCTTTCCGAATGCAGATGACCGGGCGCGATGTTTATCCCAAACTTGGCGCCGGGGGGAAGCAGGGTTTGCAGAACGGGGGCATCGCGCACGATAAGGTCAAAAAGATGCAGCGTCAGCGGAACAATCAGCTTCTGCGCTTCGGCAAAATTGATAAACGCGTCCGGTGGGATTTCCCCCATCACCGGGTGCTTCCAGCGCATCAGGACTTCCAGCCCGGTCATCCTGAGCGACTGCGCATCCACGACCGGCTGATAGACAACGTAGAACTGGTCGCGCTTGATGGCCGTGAGGATCTCTTTTCCGGGATTAAGTCGAATAGTGAGAATATAGAAGTTCAGCAGACCTGCCGCGATGCCGCAGACCAGGCCGAAAAACACGGCGTAGAGCAGTTCATCGGTCGTCCACTCTTGCGCGTAGACGTTTACGGTCAGAGGAATATTTTTCAGCGTGGCGGTGCGGGCAGGGACGTCGGGCAAATCCCGCGCCTGAACCAGCATTCCGGACTGGGTGGATAACGCGGAATCGCCAATAACGATCGATATTCCGGCAAATTCATCCTGACGTGACGTATAGAGAAGGTAAGGCGTCAGGTTGATGTTCACGGAGGTAAATACGCCGCCGTCTTTCACCAGCGGATTACGATACCAGATGGCGATCGCGGGCTTATCCGGGAGCATGGGCGTGCCCGGCAGAAGCGCGATATCAACAGGTTTGCTGATATGTAGCTGAGGGATAAGCGTTTCCATCGGGGTATTCATCGGACCTGTTGCCGAGGAGCAGAAGGCCTGTTTATCCCTGACCAGCAAAAAGGCGCGCACGTTAAGGCTGAAGGCCGCGCGCGAGGTCAGCGCCGCGCTGACTTCGTCACAGCTGTTCAGCGTGAGCGGCTGGAGCGTATCAATGGAGGTTTTGAGCTCGTCGAAAAAGCTCTCCATGTAGACGCTTAAATCCGTAATGAGGGTATCGTACCTGACTTCTCGCTTGTGATAACTCCAGTAAAACTGTAACGCACCCAGAAGCAGGGCGGTAAATAACCCCGTCAGAAAACTGAGAAACAGTATCCTGCGGTTACTGGAGAAGTAGCGGGTAAACATAGATGTCGTGATTCCTGAAATGCCGCTGAATAACTATCAGTGTAACGGGCAAAAAAAAACACTGCCGGAGCAGTGTTTTTTTTATCGTATCGCCAGCCAAGGGATAACCAACGATACGACAGCAAGATTAACTGCGGCTCAGAACGCGGCGCGCTTCGTTGTAGCGCTTCTTCCAGTAAGGCTCGTTCATGCTGGAAATCGTCACACCACTGCTGGTGGAGGCATGGACAAACTGATCGTTACCGATATAGATGCCAACGTGTCGACCGGTTGAACCCGCTTTGAACAGAACTAAATCCCCGGTGCGCAGCTTAGAACGCGAAATGGACTTGCCCATCTCCTGCTGTTCATAAGTAGAACGCGGAAGATCTAACCCAAACTGCTCGCGGAACGTACGCTGCACGAATGCGGAACAGTCTATACCTTTCTTGGTGCTGCCGCCCAGGCGATAGCGCACGCCCTTCCAGTCAGCATACTGGTCCATAATGCGGGACTTCACGTCCAGATTACGTACCATATTTTCAAATTCATCCTGAGAGGCTTGCAGTGAAGAGGAATCTTCCATTCCCACAACACGCGTCTCAGGATGCATATTCCTGGCGGTATTGGTTGTACTACATGCCGAAAGCAGAACCGCTACTGCAATCGCCGGGATCCCCCGCATGATATATCTCAAGATTGGTTGAGATTTGACCATTTTGTTTATTTTCCCTTGAAGTCCTTAACGAAAAAAATCGTTATAAAAATGCCAACCGTGACGAGACTAATTATCTGTTCACAATGAGACAATTCTTTATGGTGAAAACTGTGGCGCAACGCACAAAATTATTCACCACGAAAATAATTATCTCCGTGGGGCAAAACGAGTTCGAGGTTAACCGATTGCAAGGGGCATTGCGAGCAAAAAAGTCTGATTTTTTATAAGAAATTGTGATACACAACGTTACAGCGCGCAATTGCTCAAAATAGCGTCGAAGATGCCCGTAAACCCTGCAATTGCTTCATTTTTATCACGAACGGTATGACGGGATGATGACAGCGTGGCGCGCGTCGGAGACGAAATAAATCAGGGATCGAAAACAATCCCTGATGAATGATGTTAATTTTGGTTATTTATTTGTTTTCGGTTTGTTTAAATTTACCGGGAAGATAACGATCAAACATCATTATTAAGCGATCGCTGAGGGGGGTCATCAGAACCCATGGTAAACCAATCAGCACCGCCGTAAGCGAACCCACCGCGATATCGGTCAGCCAGTGAGCGCCAATCATCACCCTCGGGAATGCAAATATCACCACGATCGCCAGAGCTACCGCGAAGGCTTTTTTACCGAAATAGCGCAGCATAAAGCCGGCGAAAATCAGCAGCATCATACCGTGGTCGCCCGGGAAGCTATCCTTAGAGGCGTCTTTTGTCGGAATGTGCAGCAGCTCGCTGACGCGGTTAATATTCGGGAAGGTGAGCGACGGGCTGGCGCGTTTAACCGGCATCAGGTGCTGCGCCAGCTGGTTGATGATGACCGCGGACAGCAGCATCACCAGCCCGATAATCAGAATGCGTCGACGACCCGCGCTGTCCTCTTTTAGCCAGAAGGAGAGCATCAGGCAGCCCATTGCCAGCAGCGAACAGCCGTCAAAGGCGCGGTTGTTGGTGATCGCGACCAGCCACAGGAAGGCCTCACTCTTCGCCAGCGCCTGGTTAAAGAAGTGGAAAAGACCAGAATCCAGCGGGAACCAGAAGCCGTGATCCACCGGGATATACCAGGAGAAAAAGATCGCCAGGCCGGCAGCATTAAGCAATAAAATAGCAGGAAGTCGAGTCGTCATAGTCTTCAGCACGCAATAAACCAGGGGCAACGTTAGCCGCCCGAACTTAAACGAAGCTTCAACAGGGTGGACTGAAGAGCGTTCCAGTCGGCGTTAACCGCACTTATTAACTCTATTCGGCTGTCGGGTGGCGCAACATTCTGCGTTTCAATGAAGAAATCCTCGCCCTGACGGTTAATGCGAACCAGCCCATCCGGGGTGCGCATGATCCCCTTAACCCGTTCAACCGGGGCCAGCCTCGCCCACTCCAGTATGCCAATGGTATCGAAAACCGTGTCGGCGTCGAAGATCCACCCGCACGCCTGATGCCCCTGGCCGCTGTTCAGGTTACGACGCCAGCGCTGATGTTCTGACAGGCTCAGCGCAGCCAGACCGTGCTTCACGCCGTGGCTATGGGAATGCGCCGCGCTGGCAGGCAGCGGCGTCTGGTTGAGGCGGGGGAGATCCAGCAGGGCGCCATCGATATTACCCTGAGTCGCCTGAACAAGCTGACGTCCGCCGCCAGCCTGCTGCCACCAGGCCTCGAACGCGGCCTGACTCTCGGCCGTCGCGCGATCGGATTTATTCGCAACGATAATATCTGCCGAGGCGAGCTGGTCGCGGAAATTGTCGTTATTGACCGCTTTTTCATCCAGCAGCTGGCGCGGGTCGAGCAGGCAAAGCGTCGCGCGGAGCTCAAGCCAGGGCTCGTATACCGGCGCGGTCAGTAAATCGAGAATTTGCTTCGGATGACCCAGCCCGGTAGGTTCAATCAGCAGGCGGTCCGGTTTGCCCTGACGCAGCAGCGTATTAAGCCCGACCTGCATCGGCAGACCATTCACGCAGCACATACACCCGCCCGGGATCTCTTTTACCATCGCGCCGCTGTCGGCGAGCAGCGCGCCGTCGATGCCGACTTCGCCAAATTCGTTTACCAGCACGGCCCATTTTTCCGACGGATCTTTATTGGCCAGCAAATGCAGGATGGACGTAGTTTTACCGCTGCCGAGAAAACCGGTGATCAGATTGGTTTTGGTCACGTGCGCTCCGATAGATAATTATGATGTACTAACAGCTATCTATCATCCTGACGAAAAAAACGGGCATTGAGAAGAGGGAGGGCGAACGGAGCGCAATGCCGTTCGCCTTAAACGCAATAATCGCTAAATTTTTAACGTTTCGATAACGGCCTGACGCGCGCCGAGGCGGGCGATGCGCCGGTACGCCCCGGCTATCGCGTCGACAAAGACAGGATTTTGCGGCAGGTCGTCGCCAAAAATTTCTTTCAGCGTCAGCAGGGCGTTAACGCGCTCCGCGTCGCTGCTGGCTTCAGCAATCGCCCTAAACTTTTCGCTCAGCGGATCGCGCACGTCAATGGCGTTGCCCTGGTCGTCCGTCCCGCTGACGTAGCGCATCCAGCCTGCGACGCCCAGCGCCAGCAGTGGCCAGGGGGTCTGGCGCGCAAGATGCACGCGGATCCCGTCCAGCATGCGTTGCGGCAGCTTCTGGCTACCGTCCATTGCAATTTGCCAGGTGCGGTGCTGTAGCGCCGGGTTCGCAAACCGCTCGATGAGGCTGTCGGCATACGCCGTAAGATCGACGTCGGTGATGCGCAGCGTTGGCGCCTGCTCGTTCAGCATCAGCCTGCGGGCGGCCTCGCGGAAGCTGTCGTCCTGCATACATTCATTAATATGCGCGTGTCCGGCAAGGTAGCCGAGATAAGCGAGGAAGGAGTGGCTGCCGTTCAGCATCCGCAGCTTCATCTGCTCCCAGGGCAGAACGTCCTGCACCATCTGCACGCCTGCGGCTTCCCACTCCGGGCGTCCGGCGACAAAGTTATCTTCCACCACCCACTGAATGAACGGCTCACAGCTGATGGCACACGGATCGTCAACGCCCAGCTCCCGGGTAATTTCCGCGAGCGAGGCGTCGGTGGCGGCGGGAACAATTCTGTCGACCATGGTGCCAGGGAAGCTCACGTGCGCCTCTATCCAGCCGGCCAGCTCTGCGGACCGCTTCGCGGCCATGCCGAGTACGGCGTTTTTCACAACGTGGCCGTTGTCGGGGATATTATCGCAGGAGAGCACGGTAAACGCCGGTAGCCCCCGCTCCCGGCGGCGATGAAGCGCTTCGACCAGGATCCCCGGCGCGGAATGCGGCTCGGAAGGGTGTTCCAGATCGTGAAGTATGCGGCCGTTTTGCATGTCCAGCCTGCCGGTTGCCGGATCGATGCAATACCCCTTTTCGGTAATGGTGAGCGAGACAATCGCCACCTGCGGTTCGCAGAACTTTTCGATGATGGCGGCAAGCGAGTCGAGTTTCGCATTCAGGCATTCATTTACCGCCCCGACGATGATGGGCTGGTTGCCATCGGCGCCTTTCTCCAGCACGGTGAACAGATGATCCTGCGCCCTAAGCTGGCTCATGAGGACATCGCCGCTAAAAAGGCTAATCTCACAAATACCCCAGTCGCCTCCTCTGGCGTTAAGTACCCGGTTTGTTAACAGCGCCTGATGCGCCCGATGGAACGCGCCGAAGCCGAAATGGACGATGCGGGAGCGCAGTAGCGCGCGATCGTAGCGGGGCTGCTGGACGTGGGCAGGAAGCGCGGTGGAGGCAATAGTCTTCATGAAATACACACCTTATTAACCATTAATTAACAATGCCAGTGTAAAGTTATATGACAACAAATTGAATTGGTAAGCCGTAAATATCCCCGTTATGTGAGTTTGATCAATCAATGCCGCCTGCTGTATTGACCACTGACGGTAAACATGTATGGTAGTCGTCATCGAAGATATTCATATTGGTATAACAACTTGCGAGGGTGGGGCAATGGAACAAACCTGGCGTTGGTACGGGCCGAACGATCCGGTTTCTCTTGATGATGTGCGTCAGGCTGGCGCAACGGGTGTGGTCACGGCGCTGCATCATATTCCGAACGGCCAGGTGTGGCCGGTTGAGGAAATTCAAAAGCGTCAGGCACAGCTGGCCGAGAAAGGGCTAACCTGGTCTGTTGTGGAAAGCATTCCGGTTCACGAAGATATCAAAACGCATTCCGGCGAGTGTGAAACCTGGATTGCGAACTATCAGCAAAGCATTCGTAACCTGGCGGCCTGCGGTATTGATACCGTCTGCTATAACTTTATGCCGATTCTGGACTGGACGCGTACCGATCTGGAATATGAAATGGCGGACGGTTCAAAGGCCCTGCGCTTCGATCAGATTGCCTTTGCGGCTTTTGAGCTGCACATTCTGAAGCGTCCGGGTGCGGAAGCAGATTACACCGCCGATGAGCAGCAGCAGGCGCTGGCGTGGTTCAATGCCGCCAGCGAAGCGGAGAAAGAAAAGCTGGTCCGCAACATCATCGCTGGCCTGCCGGGTGCGGAAGAGGGGTATACCCTCGACAGGTTCCGCGCGCGCCTGGCGGAATATGGCGATATCGATAAAAACCAGCTGCGCGAAAACATGGCGCACTTCCTGCGCGCTATCGTGCCGGTGGCTGAAGAGGCTGGCGTGCGGCTGGCGGTTCACCCGGACGATCCTCCGCGCCCTATCCTCGGCCTGCCGCGTATCGTATCGACCATTGAAGACATGCAGTGGCTGAAAGAGACAGTGGATAGCATCTACAACGGCTTCACCATGTGTACGGGCTCTTACGGCGTGCGTGCGGATAACGATCTGGTGCGGATGATTGAAACCTTCGGCGATCGCATTCACTTTACGCACCTGCGCGCAACCTGCCGTGAAGAGAACCCAAAAACCTTCCACGAAGCCGCGCACCTGGGCGGTGACGTGAACATGGTTGCGGTGGTGGACGCCATTCTGACGGAGGAGGCGCGCCGTAAGAAGGCAGGGGATTTACGTCCTATCCCGTTCCGTCCGGACCACGGCCACCAGATGCTGGACGATCTGCGTAAGAAAACGAACCCAGGGTATTCGGCGATTGGCCGTCTGAAGGGCATGGCGGAAGTGCGCGGTATTGAGCTGGCGCTGAAAATGACGAAATATCCAGAGCTGCTGTAAAGCATATTGTCAGCTTTCCGACCTGCCAAAATACAAAAACCGGCCTCAGGGCCGGTTTTTCGTGAGATACGCTGAGCGTATCAGTCAGCGCGACCCATATAGCGTTTTTCTTCGATATGGATGCGGATTTTCTCACCAGCAGACAGATATTCTGGCACCTGTACGACCAGGCCGGTGGTCAGGGTAGCCGGCTTGTTACGCGCGCTCGCAGACGCGCCTTTGATGCCCGGTGCCGTTTCAACGATTTCCAGATCGACCGTCTGCGGCAGCTCCAGCGCCAGCAGCACGCCGTCCCAGGTCAGCACCTGCATGTCCGGCATCCCGCCTTCAGGAATGAACAGCAGCTCTTCTTCAATCTGATCTTTGGTGAAGATATACGGGGTATAGTCTTCTTTATCCATGAACACGTATTCGTTGCCGTCGATATAGGAGAAATCAACGTAGCGACGGGTCAGGGTCACGGTATCCACGATATCGTCACCTTTGAAGCGTTCTTCCACCTTCAGGCCGGTACGGACGTCGGCGAAGCGCATTTTGTACAGCGTTGCTGCGCCACGGGCGCTCGGTGCCTGAATATCGATATCTTTCACAATCAGCAGTTTGCCGTTGTAATTCAGTACCATACCTTTCTTAATTTCGTTCGCTCTTGGCATTGCAGTAATCCTGTTTACGGGAGGTAAAAAATATCGCGCCAAATTACTCGCGCGCGGCCTTTCAGGCAAGCGGAATTCGTGGGTTTTGCTATCAATACATAAAAGGTGTTACTGTGCGCGCAATGCCCGACCGCACGGGCGTTTGCCACCAGCAGAGAGCATTTATGGATTGTCGTTCCGACTGTGGCGCGTGCTGTACCGCACCGTCCATCTCAAGCCCCATTCCAGGAATGCCCGAGGGCAAGCCTGCCAATACCCGCTGCGTTCAGCTCTCTGATTCCAACCTGTGTATGATCTTTGGCTCGCCCCTGCGCCCGAAGGTGTGCTCCGGCCTACAGCCAACCGCCGAAATGTGCGGCAGTACGCGGCAGCAGGCCATCACCTATCTTCTTGAGCTGGAAGCGCTCACCGCGCCTTAAACGTCCTTAATACGCGTCAGGCAGCCTAGCGTCAGGACGCACATCACCAGCGCAATCCAGAACACCGTATGATAGTTCCAGATTTCAGCCACGATGCCCGCCAGCGAGCCTGCAATAATCCAGCCCACGCGGGTGGTATTAGTATAAAGGGTGGTGGCAGCGCCTGCCTGACCCGGCATCAGATCCTGGAAGTAGAGCATGCCGATACCGGCCAGAATGCCGATATAAATGGCGTTCAGCAGCTGTAAAGCAAGAAGCAGGGCGGGCGTATGGACCGTCAGCATGCCGACATAAAACAGCAGCCCGGCAGCGGCGGCAATGCGCATCAAAAAGCGCTTTCCGAAACGCTTCGCGTAATAGCCCGCAATCAGCATGGTGGGGATCTCAAGCCCTGCGGCGGTACCCATCATGATCCCGGCCAGCTTCTCGGGCAGATGCAGCTCATCAATAATAAACAGCGGCATATTAATGATATACAGGCTGTTCGTTCCCCACATCAGCGTACAGATAATGAATAACAGCAGCGCGTCGCGCCGGTTACGCCGCGGTGCTTCCAGCGTACCGGTCGCCACTTTTGGCTCTTTACGCATGGATGGCAGAAAGAACCAGACCATCGCGCCGCACACCACGAAGGCTACCGCCGCGCTGAGGTACATCACCGTAAAGCCAAAACCCATTGCCAGCGCGTAGGCGAGCGGGGGACCAATCACCCACGCCAGCGACACCTGAGCGCGCAGTATCGAGCTGAACATCACCGCTTCCCGCCCGGTACGGTCGGCGTGCTCGCGGGCAAGGGCGAACATCTGCGGGTTGGCGGTGGAGCCGAAGCTGCTCAGGAACACGCCCACAAACAGCAGGATGAAATAGTTACGGTTCCAGGCAAACAGCAGGCAGGCAAACACCCCTAGCAGGCAGCAGAACACGATCAGGCTTTTGCGGTCGCCTTTGCGGTCTGAACGCCCGGCAAGAAACTGGCTGACGAGAATGCCGATGATGGCGCTCCCGGTAAAGAAGAAGCCGACCATCGCCGGACGCGCGTGGACTTCATTGGTCAGAAACAGGCTCAGGGTAGGCGTTTGTAACGCACCGGCAATCCCGGTGAGGAAAGCGACTATCAAAAACGCCGTTGACGTCAAATCAAAGGGCTTTGGTGAGGCGGCAGCGGGGGTGTTATGCATGGTCAGTATTTGCGAGTGACAGGGAGACGCGGAGTTTACGCCGCCCGTCATTAAATAAACAGAGGGTGAGGTCAAGATTGCCACAAAAAATCAAAATGCCATTTCAGTTTATTGAGCCTGCGCTGAAGCGTGCTGAACCTGTTTGCTGAACATCAGCAAAACGTCACGGTGTGAAGAAGAAATGTGCTGCACTTCTAAATTCTGATACACGAAACGTAACTTTTCTTGCAACCTTCTGAAGAAAAGACAAGACTTCTTGAAACGTTTCAGCGCTATCTTGTTTGTCCTGATGGAGCAGGTTAGCGCCTATTTTCTCAGTTAAGCTGAAACGATTCAATTTCAGCAGGAGAGGAGAACCATGTTCCAGTTATCTGTTCAGGATATCCACCCGGGCGAACAGGCCGGGAATAAAGAAGAGGCTATTCGCCAGGTCGCCGCTGCTCTCGTGCAGGCTGGCAACGTGGCTGACGGCTACGTTAACGGCATGCTGGCGCGCGAGCAGCAGACCTCCACCTTCCTCGGCAACGGCATTGCTATCCCGCACGGCACCACGGACACCCGCGACCAGGTGCTGAAAACCGGCGTACAGGTTTTCCAGTTCCCTCAGGGCGTGCTCTGGGGAGACGGTCAGGTGGCTTACGTGGCTATCGGCATCGCGGCCAGCGGTGACGAACACCTGGGCCTGCTGCGTCAGCTGACCCACGTGCTGAGCGATGACTCCGTTGCTGAACAGCTTAAATCCGCGACCACCGCTGAAGAGCTGCGCGCGCTGCTGATGGGCGAAAAGCAGAGCGAAGCGCTGAAGCTCGACAATGAAACCCTGACGCTGGACGTCGTCGCTTCCGATCTGGTCACCCTCCAGGCGCTGAATGCGGCGCGCCTGAAAGAGGCGGGCGCGGCTGATGCCGTCTTCGTCACGCGCGCCATCAACGACAGGCCGCTGAACCTGGGCCAGGGCATCTGGCTGAACGACAGTGCTGAAGGCAACCTGCGCAGCGCTATCGCCGTCAGCCGCGCTGCTGGTGCCTTTGACGCAGACGGCGAGCGTGCGGCGATGCTGGTGACCGTCGCCATGACCGACGACCAGCCGGTTGCCGTGCTGAAGCGTCTGGGTGACCTGCTGCTGAACAATAAAGCTGAAAAACTGCTGAACGCCGACGCGGCAACGGTGCTGGCGCTGTTGACCAGCGACGATGCGCTGAAGGACGACCTGCTGAGCGCAGAGTACGTGGTGCGTAACGAACACGGCCTGCATGCCCGTCCGGGAACCATGCTGGTGAATACCATTAAACAATTTGAGAGCGAGATCACCGTGACCAATCTGGATGGTTCGGGTAAGCCTGCCAACGGGCGCAGCCTGATGAAAGTCGTCGCGCTGGGCGTGAAGAAAGGACACCGCCTGCGTTTCACCGCGCAGGGAGCAGATGCTGAACAGGCGCTGAAAGCGATTGGCGATGCCATCGCTGCCGGTCTGGGGGAGGGCGCATAATGAGCAGACGTGTTGCGACCATTACGCTGAATCCGGCCTACGATCTGGTGGGCTTCTGCCCGGAAATCGAGCGTGGCGAAGTTAACCTGGTGCGAACCACCGGCCTGCATGCCGCAGGGAAAGGAATTAACGTGGCGAAAGTGCTGAAAGATCTCGGCATCGACGTCACCGTTGGCGGATTCCTCGGTAAAGACAACCAGGACGGTTTTCAGCAGCTGTTCAGCGAGCTGGGCATCGCTAACCGTTTTCAGGTTGTACAGGGCCGTACCCGTATCAACGTAAAGCTGACCGAGAAAGACGGTGAAGTGACCGATCTGAACTTCTCGGGCTTTGAGGTTACCCCGTCTGACTGGGAGCGCTTCGTTGCCGATTCCCTGAGCTGGCTGGGACAGTTTGACATGGTGTGCGTCAGCGGCAGCCTTCCGTCCGGCGTCAGCCCGGAAGCCTTCACCGACTGGATGACCCGCCTGCGCAGCCAGTGCCCTTGCATTATTTTCGACAGCAGCCGCGATGCGCTGGTCGCCGGACTGAAAGCCTCTCCATGGCTGGTTAAGCCTAACCGCCGCGAGCTGGAGATCTGGGCTGGCCGTAAGCTGCCAGAATTAAAGGATGTGATTGACGCTGCCCATGCGCTGCGCGAGCAGGGTATCGCTCACGTGGTGATTTCGCTTGGCGCAGAAGGTGCCCTGTGGGTTAACGCCTCCGGGGAATGGATTGCTAAACCCCCTTCAATGGACGTGGTCAGCACCGTGGGTGCCGGGGATTCCATGGTTGGCGGCCTGATTTATGGCCTGCTGATGCGGGAATCCAGTGAACATACCTTACGTCTTGCTACCGCCGTTGCGGCCCTGGCCGTAAGCCAGAGCAACGTCGGCATTACCGATCGTACCCAGTTAGCCGCGATGATGGCGCGCGTTGACTTAAAACCGTTTAACTAACAGCAGGAGAGGAATAATGAAAACGCTGCTGATCATTGACTCCGGTCTCGGACAGGCTCGTGCCTATATGGCGAAGACCCTGCTGGGCGCGGCGGCACAAAAAGCGCACCTGGATATCATTGATAACCCGGGTGATGCCGAAATGGCGATTGTTCTGGGCGATAAAATCCCCGCCGACAGCGCCCTGAACGGCAAAAAAGTGTGGCTGGGCGATATTAATCGCGCGGTGGCACACCCTGAACTGTTTCTGAGCGAAGCAAAAGGTCATGCCGCGGTTTACAGCGCACCCGTTGAGGCGGCGCCGGTTGCGGCCACCGGGCCGAAGCGCATCGTCGCGGTAACGGCGTGCCCGACGGGCGTGGCTCATACCTTTATGGCGGCTGAAGCCATTGAAACCGAAGCGAAAAAACGCGGCTGGTGGGTGAAGGTTGAAACCCGTGGCTCCGTGGGCGCAGGTAACGCCATCACGCCGGAAGAGGTCGCTGAAGCCGATCTGGTTATCGTGGCGGCAGATATCGAAGTGGATCTGGCGAAGTTTGCCGGCAAGCCGATGTATCGCACCTCTACCGGCCTGGCGCTGAAGAAAACCGCGCAGGAATTTGACAAGGCGCTGGCGGAAGCCAAACCGTATCAGGCAACCGGTGCGGCTAAAACCCCGACCGAAGGGAAAAAAGAGTCTGCGGGCGCGTATCGCCACCTGCTGACCGGCGTCTCCTACATGCTGCCGATGGTGGTAGCGGGCGGCCTGTGTATTGCGCTCTCCTTCGCCTTCGGTATCGAAGCGTTTAAGGAGCAGGGCACGCTGGCGGCGGCGTTAATGCAGATTGGCGGTGGCTCCGCCTTCGCGCTGATGGTGCCGGTACTGGCTGGCTTTATCGCCTTCTCTATTGCCGACCGTCCGGGCCTGACCCCGGGTCTCATCGGCGGTATGCTGGCGGTAAGCACCGGTTCAGGCTTTATTGGCGGTATTATTGCCGGTTTCCTGGCAGGCTACGTGGCGAAGCTGATTAGCTCGAAGCTGAAGCTGCCGCAGAGCATGGAAGCGCTGAAGCCTATCCTGATCATCCCGCTGATTTCCAGCCTGGTGGTGGGTCTGGCAATGATTTACCTGATCGGTAAGCCGGTCGCGGGCATTCTGGAAGGCCTGACCCACTGGCTGCAAACCATGGGGACGGCGAATGCGGTTCTGCTGGGCGCTATCCTCGGCGGTATGATGTGTACCGACATGGGTGGTCCGGTAAACAAAGCGGCATACGCGTTTGGCGTTGGCCTGCTGAGTACCCAGACCTATGCGCCGATGGCGGCGATCATGGCGGCAGGCATGGTGCCACCGCTGGCGCTCGGCCTGGCGACGATTATTGCCCGTCGTAAGTTCGATAAAGCGCAGCAGGAAGGTGGGAAAGCGGCGCTGGTGCTGGGCCTGTGCTTCATTACCGAAGGCGCAATCCCGTTTGCGGCGCGTGACCCAATGCGCGTTCTGCCCTGCTGTATCGTAGGCGGTGCGGTAACGGGCGCCATCTCTATGGCGGTGGGTGCGAAGCTGATGGCGCCGCACGGCGGTCTGTTTGTTCTGCTGATCCCAGGCGCAATCACTCCGGTGCTGGGTTACCTGCTGGCGATTGTTGTCGGTACGCTGGTGGCGGGCCTGTCTTACGCGGTGCTGAAGCGCCCGGAAGCGGAAGCGGTCGCCAAAGCGGCATAAGCGTTAACGCAATAAAAAAGCCGGGTCGCATTACGCGCCCGGCTTTTTTTATGCCGCCTGTTCAGCGGTCTGCTGCGCTTTCAGCCAGGCAATCTCTTCCGCCCAGATATCCGGGTTAATGGTTTCCAGCACCATCGGAATGCCGTCGAAGCGGGCGTCCTGCATAATAAAGCGGAACGCATCGTGGCCAATATTGCCTTCGCCCAGGCTGTGGTGGCGGTCAACGCGGCTGCCGAACGCGCTTTTTGCATCGTTTAAGTGCATGCCGCGCAGGTAGTTAAAGCCCACAATCCGCTCGAACTCGTCGAAGGTGTTCTTCGTTGCCTCGGTCGTGCGCAGGTCATAGCCTGCCGCAAACGCGTGGCAGGTATCAATGCACACGCCCACGCGGGATTTGTCTTCCACGCCGTCGATGATCGCCGCCAGATGTTCGAACCTGAAGCCCAGGTTGCTGCCCTGACCGGCGGTGTTTTCAATCACCGCCGTCACGCCTTTGGTTTTATCCAGCGTGATGTTAATGGACTCGGCAATGCGCGCCAGGCAGGCGTCTTCATCGATCTGCATCAGATGGCTACCCGGATGGAAGTTGAGCAGCGTCAGCCCCAGCTGCTCGCAGCGCTGTACCTCATCCAGGAACGCTTCACGGGATTTTTCCAGCGCCTCAGCAACCGGGTGGCCGAGGTTAATCAGATAGCTGTCGTGCGGGAGGATCTGGCCTGGCCCATAGCGGTACTTCTCGCAGGCGGCCCTGAAGCTATCAATCACTTCAGCGGTGAGGGGAGCAGCGCGCCACTGGCGCTGATTTTTGGTGAACAGGGCGAAGGCGGTCGCCTCGATTTCGGCGGCACGAATGGCGGCATTCGCAAGGCCACCGGCAGCGCTAACGTGCGCTCCAACATATTTCATAAAAAGACTCCTGTTAACCCGAAACGCCTATGATAACGGGTTAACAGGAGAAGGACGAGATGGTTTATGCCAGCAGGCTGTGTACGGCGAGGTTAATCGCGCCGCCGCCCACAATCAGCCAGATGAAGAGCACCAGCGCCATCAGCAGCGGCTTCGCACCGGCTTTTTTCAGGGCGCTCACGTGCGTGGTTACGCCCAGCGCCGCCATCGCCATGGCCAGCAGTACCGTATCCAGCGTGACCAGCATATCCACCACCGCCTTGGGCAGCAGGTGGAAGGAGTTAAAGATGGCAACCAGGATGAACAGGATCGCAAACCATGGAATGGTGATTTTACTTTTCTCGTTGCCGCCCGCCGGCGCCAGCTGTTTAACCCGCGCCGCCAGGAAAATCAGGAACGGTGCCAGCATCATTACGCGCAGCATTTTAGCGATGACCGCCGCGTTTTCCGCATCCGGACTGATGGCGTGACCTGCCGCTACCACCTGCGCCACTTCATGCATGGTTGAACCGATATAGATGCCGTAGGTTTCCGGGCTGAACCAGTGCGCCACCAGCGGGTACATGGCCGGATAGAGGAAGATCGCCAGCGTACCGAAGATGACTACCGTCGCGACGGCCACCGTGACTTTACTGGCCTCGGCCTTAACCACCGGCTCCGTCGCCAGCACCGCGGCCGCGCCGCAGATGCTGCTGCCAGCACCAATCAGCCAGCTGGTTTGTTTGTCGAGCCCAAAGATCTTCTGGCCGATGAAGCACGCCAGGAAAAAGGTGCTCGTAAGGGTCAGGACGTCGATGGCAATGCCGCTGACGCCCACATCCGCAATCTGCGAAAAGGTGAGGCGAAAGCCGTAAAGGATGATCCCGAGACGCAATAAATGCTGTTTGGCGAAAATAACGCCCCCGTCACAGGATTTCCAGATGTGCGGATAAACGGTATTCCCGACGACCATGCCGAGCAGAATGGCCAGCGTTAAGGCGCTGAACCCTGCACCGGCCACCGCCGGAATGCTGCCGCCCCATAAGGCGACACCGGTAACCACGGCGCTGAGCGCAAGACCCGGCACGAAGTGCCACACTGTACGATGATGTTGTAAGGTGATTTCTGACATAACCTTCTCCTTTGTCTGGCTAAAGGTTACGGCGCTCTGGCTTAAAAATAAAATTGATTATATATTTATAATCAATCTTTATAAGTGGTAAGCAACCATGCACATTACATTGCGTCAGCTGGAAGTTTTTGCCGAAGTGCTGAAGAGCGGCTCGACGACCCAGGCGTCACAAATGCTGGCGCTCTCGCAGTCTGCCGTCAGCGCGGCCTTAACCGATCTTGAAGGCCAGCTGGGCGTCCAGCTGTTCGACAGGGTAGGGAAGCGGCTGGTGGTGAACGAACATGGCCGACTGCTCTACCCGCGCGCGCTGGCGTTGCTGGAGCAGGCCGTCGAAATCGAACAGCTGTTCCGCGAGGACAACGGCGCGATCCGCGTGTACGCCAGCAGCACGATCGGTAACTATATTCTGCCGGAAGTGATCGCCCGCTACCGCCGGGATTTCCCGACCCTGCCGCTGGAGATGAGCGTGGGCAACAGCCAGGATGTCATCAACGCGGTGATTGATTTCCGCGTGGATATCGGGCTTATCGAAGGGCCATGCCACAACGTCGATATCATCGCCGAACCCTGGCTGGAGGACGAGCTGGTGGTGTTTGCGTCTCCGGCCTCCTCTCTACTGCAGGGCGAGGTCACGCTGGAGCGGCTGGCGCAGGCCCAGTGGATACTGCGAGAGCAGGGCTCCGGCACGCGTGAGATTGTCGATTATCTGCTGCTCTCGCACCTGCCGCATTTTCAGCTGGGCATGGAGCTGGGCAATTCAGAGGCGATTAAGCACGCCGTACGCCATGGTCTGGGCATTAGCTGTCTTTCCCGACGGGTGATTGCCGAGCAGCTGGAAACCGGATCGCTGGTTGAGATCCCCGTTCCGCTGCCGAAGCTGGTGCGCACATTATGGTGCATCCACCATCGCCAAAAGCACCTTTCCAGTTCGCTGCAGCGTTTTCTGCGCTACTGCGAGATGTGAAATCGCCCCTCACCCTGGCCCTCTCCCCAAAGGGGAGAGGGAAAAATTATGCTTTACTTATAATCCTGGCCGAGTCATGAAGCTCTCTTATAACTGAGCATTTCTGCCGGAAGGAACGCGGATCGTCTGCTACAATCGCGCCTCATTTATTGAATGGACAGCATTTTCACATGGTTTCAGAAACTAAAACCACAGAAGCGCCCGCGCTACGTCGCGCACTTAAGGCGCGTCACCTGACGATGATCGCCATTGGCGGATCTATCGGTACAGGTCTTTTCGTTGCCTCTGGCGCAACGATTTCGGCAGCAGGCCCGGGTGGGGCACTATTCTCTTATATCCTGATTGGCCTGATGGTGTACTTCCTGATGACCAGCCTGGGCGAACTGGCAGCCTATATGCCGGTATCGGGTTCGTTTTCGACCTACGGTCAGAAATACGTTGAAGAAGGCTTCGGCTTCGCGCTGGGCTGGAACTACTGGTACAACTGGGCGGTGACTATCGCCGTGGATCTGGTCGCCGCACAGCTGGTGATGACCTGGTGGTTCCCGGACACGCCGGGCTGGATCTGGAGTGCGCTGTTCCTTGCGGTGATTTTCCTGCTGAACTACATCTCCGTTCGCGGCTTTGGCGAAGCGGAATACTGGTTCTCTTTGATTAAAGTGGCAACCGTCATCATCTTTATCGTCGTCGGTGTGGCGATGATCGTTGGTATTTTCAAAGGGGCTGAACCGGCCGGGTGGAGCAACTGGAGCATAGGCGATGCGCCGTTTGCCGGAGGCTTCTCGGCGATGATTGGCGTGGCGATGATTGTCGGCTTCTCCTTCCAGGGCACCGAGCTGATTGGCATTGCGGCCGGTGAATCCGAAAACCCGGAGAAGAACATTCCTCGCGCGGTGCGTCAGGTGTTCTGGCGTATCCTGCTGTTCTACGTATTCGCGATCCTGATTATCAGCCTGATCATTCCGTACACCGATCCAAGCCTGCTGCGTAACGACGTGAAGGACATCAGCGTCAGCCCGTTCACGCTGGTCTTCCAGCACGCGGGCCTGCTCTCTGCGGCGGCGGTAATGAACGCGGTGATCCTGACGGCGGTGCTGTCTGCGGGTAACTCCGGTATGTACGCGTCCACCCGTATGCTCTATACCCTGGCCTGCGACGGCAAAGCGCCGCGTATTTTCTCGAAACTGTCCCGCGGCGGCGTGCCGCGCAACGCGCTGTACGCGACCACGGTGATTGCCGGTCTGTGCTTCCTGACCTCTATGTTCGGCAACCAGACGGTGTACCTGTGGCTGCTTAATACCTCCGGTATGACGGGCTTCATCGCCTGGCTGGGCATTGCCATCAGCCACTATCGTTTCCGCCGCGGCTACGTCAAGCAGGGCCACGATCTGAACAACCTGCCGTACCGCTCGGGGTTCTTCCCGCTGGGGCCGATTTTTGCCTTCATTCTGTGCCTGATCATCACCCTGGGCCAGAACTACGAAGCCTTCCTTGCGGACACCATCGACTGGGGCGCCGTGACGGCCACCTATATCGGTATTCCGCTGTTCCTGATTATCTGGTTTGGCTACAAGCTGACGAAAGGAACCCGCTTCGTTCGCTACAGTGAAATGGATTTCCCGGAACGATTTAAACGCTAAACGCACTTCCTCTCTTTAAGCCCGCTCATTTGAGCGGGCTTTTTTATGGGCAAATCAGAAGCTATAGGTCATGCCAACCGTATAGCGTCGCCCGTCAAGCACGGTGTCATACGTATCGTAATCAATCTGCTTATCAAGCACGTTATACACACCGGCGGTAACAAGCAGGTTTTTGTTTGCGTTGTAGCGCAGACCGACATCAACCTGAGTGTAGGACGGCGTGCCCTGGGACATTGACGTACGGCTCAGATACTCGGACGTTTTACCGCGAAGGTTCAGACGGCTCCAGAAACCGACGTCGGGCGTCGCCTGCCAGTCCAGGGTGGTGTTGAACATATGCTTAGGCATCTTGTTCATCGGCTTGCCGGAGAACTGACCGCTCTTCTGCTCGGATTCGGTATAGGTATAGTTTGCGGTCCAGTTCACATCGCGCGAGATTTTCCAGCCGAACGAGGACTCCACGCCGCGCATGTTGGCTTTGTCCACGTTGACGCGGTCGCTCACAAAATCATAGCTGTGATCGCCAATCGTACAGGCGGGATCGGCGCTGCTGTTACAGCGGCGAACTTCCGTAATCTTGTCCTTGAAGTCGGTATTAAACAGCGTCACGCCGGCATTCAGGTTATCGTTGTTATCCCAGAGCAGGGCGAGCTCTTCGCTCAGGCTCTTCTCTGGTTTCAGATCCGGGTTGCCAACGATGATACCGTCAAGACGGCCGCCACCCGTTACCTGGCCCCAGCTGGCGGACGACTGACGCAGATCCGGCGCCCGATAGCCAGCCGAAACCCCGCCTTTCAGCGTCCACTGTTCGGCCAGGTGCCATACGCCGTAACCGCGCGGCGTCCAGTTCGTCCCGTAGTTTTGGTCTTTGTCCATACGCAGGCCACCGGTCAACGTAAAGCTTTCCGTCATTGACCATTCATCTTCGGCAAACAGGGCCCAGCTCCAGCGAGTCAGTTTGTTCAGGCCGTCCGCAGCTTCCAGCTGATTGCCCTTGTCGCGCAGTTTCTCATACCGATACTGCCCGCCGAGGGTCAATGTATGATCGCCGAGGAAAATCTGGTTCTGGTTGTTGAAGGTGGTGTTATACGAGCGCATTTTGCGACCTGGGTTATTGGTCTCTTCCTGCTGGATATAGCTGGTGGTATTGAAGTCGTCGTAATACCCGCTGTGGGTTAAGGAGTAAGTTGTATGCTCATAGCGCGAGTCGCTTTTGGTATTTGGCTTACAGGTCGTTCCCCGGCAGGTTTCAGCCGCTTTCGACATCCCTGGCGTGCTGTTTCTGTCCTGAAGCTCACGAGCAAAATCAAGATCGAAATCGTTCTTCTCGTCCGGCGTAAAGTTCAGCGTAATGCCACCGTTACGCATTTTCTGCTCGTTATACCCGTTCACTATCTTATCTTCGGCGCGGCGTGACAAAAGCCCCGTCACTTTTGCGCCCAGCAGGCCGTCAATCAGAGGACCTGAAGCGTAGGCGTTGGTCTGGAAGATGTCACCGGAATCATGGTTTTCCTGGAAGGTTGCATCGCCATGCAAAGAACCGGTCCAGGCTTTGGTGTTCGAGACTTTTTTGGTAATGACGTTGATGACACCACCCATAGCATCAGAGCCGTAAAGCGAGGACATCGGGCCGCGGATGACCTCGATGCGCTCTATGGACTCCAGTGGCGGCAGCCAGCCTTGTTCAATACCCGAGTTATCGCTGTTTGGGCGGGTGCTTCGCGTACTGACGCGTTTGCCGTTCACAAGAAACAAGGTGTACTGAGATGCCATACCGCGAATACTGATATCACTGCTACTCCCGCCGCCAGTGACGACAACGCCCGGGACGTCTCTCAGGGCATCGGTAACATCACGGTAGGCTTTATCTTCAATCTGCTGTTTCGAAATAACAGAGATGGAGGCGGGGGCATTCTGGATCTTTTGTTCAAAACCCGTCGCGGTGACGACAACGGTGTCCTGATCGGCTGCGTGAACGAAGGGGGTAAATGTGGCAGCGCCAACGGCGACGGCCAGGAGCTTAACGCGGAGTATTGTCATTTGTACATTCCATATAAAAAGAATAAAACTCCATCGGGATAACCCTGAGAACTGTATGTTTTTGTCTTTTAAGAACTCTTTGAGATGGAGAAGAGCCTGGAATTGTACAAAAGAATGTAGAATTGTAAACACAAATGATAATTGAAATCATTTGTGTTTGATGTAAATAAAAAAAACCGGTCTGGTTTCAAGCGGATAGGATTATGTAAATGAGGGGGAGGGGATAGGCCCGGTATACAGGAGTCTACCGGGCAAAAGGCCGAACTTACCTGAACAAATGCTCCGCATGGAAGCGGAGATGGTCCTCAATAAAGGACGCCATAAAGTAATAGCTGTGGTCGTATCCCGGCTGGATGCGCAGCGTCAGCGGCCAGTCTTTCTGACGCGCCGCTTCGGCCAGCACCGCAGGCTGTAGCTGCCCGGCGAGGAACTGATCCGCATCACCCTGATCGATAAGCATCGGAATCGCGTCTTCCGTCCGGCTTGCCAGCATCAGCGCGCAGCTGTCCCATTCCTGCCATTTTTGTACATCTTCCCCCAGATAGGCCGTAAAGGCTTTTTGCCCCCACGGTACCTGCGTTGGGTTCACGATGGGCGCAAATGCCGACACGCTCGCGTACTTACCCGGATTTTTCAGCGCCATTATCAGCGCGCCGTGGCCGCCCATGGAGTGACCGCTAATCGCGCAGCGCTCGCTCACCGCGAATTCTGACTGAATCAGTGCAGGTAGTTCATCACGGACATAATCATACATGCGGTAGTGGCTCGCCCACGGCTGCTTGGTGGCGTTCAGATAGAATCCGGCGCCTTTGCCTAAATCGTACCCGGCATCGTCCGCCACATCATCCCCTCGCGGGCTGGTGTCTGGCATCACCAGCGCGATGCCAAGCTCAGCGGCAACACGCTGGGCTCCCGCTTTAGTGGTGAAGTTTTCGTCATTGCAGGTCAGGCCTGAAAGCCAGAACAGAACCGGTGGATTTTCCGTCGGTGGGAGGAAAATGCTGAACGTCATGGCACAGTTCAGGACGGTGGAGTCGTGCCGCCAGCGCTGCTGTCGACCTTCAAAACAACGATGCTCTTCGAGCAGTTCCATGCAGGGCTCCTTATACGGAAGACTATTCATGAAACTCATAATACAGAGTTTTCATTGACCTGTGAGCAACTTTCACTTTCGCAGGACGGCGAGATGTTGCATCATGATTTTACTTTTCTTTAACATTTGGAGCGATCATGGCGCTGCGTATCGCGCTCAGCGGATTTGTGGTTCTGGTCGTGGCGATGGGGATAGGGCGCTTCGCCTTCACGCCTCAGGTGCCGCTGATGATTGCCGCCGGGCAACTCACGCTCACCAGCGCGGGGCTGGTCGCGGCGATGAACTATCTGGGCTATCTGGTAGGCGCGTGGGATGCCATGCGCGCCCATCGCTTCGTTGAAACGCGTCTCTGGCTGGGCATTGGCGGCGCGGTGGCGCTGACGCTGCTCTCCGCGGCGGCAGATAACGCCATCGTTCACGGCCTGCTGCGCTTTGTGATTGGCTGCATGAGCGGCTGGTCGATGGTGCTGATTGCCGCCTGGACCAACGAGCGGCTGGGGCAGCTGGGCAAGCCGGGGCTGAGTGCGGCCGTCTTTGCCGGTCCCGGCGCCGGTATTGCCCTGAGCGGCCTGCTGGCGGTCTATATTCAGGCGAAATCCCTGTCCGCCGGAGCGGCATGGCAAATTTACGGCGTGCTGGCGCTGGTGCTGATTGCGCTGGCGGCCCGGTATCTGCCGCGTGCGGGTCAGCTTCATCGTCCGGGTTCCGCACCTGAACCGCTGCTGCTGACCGCAGATTTAAAGCGCCTGGTCTGGAGCTACAGCCTGGCGGGGTTTGGCTATATCCTCCCGGCGACCTTCCTGTCGCAAATGGCTGCCGTGCGTTTTCCCGGCAGCCTGTTTGCCCAGTTTGTCTGGCCGATTTTTGGCGCCGCCTCGGTGGTGGGAATTGCCCTCAGCATTGCTCTGCGCCATACCTCGACATCCAACCGCAGGCTGGCGATTGTCCTGTGGCTACAGGGCGTTGGCGTGCTGGCGGCATGGCTTCTGCCGGGCATTGGCGGTTTGCTGACGGGCGGGCTGCTGGTGGGCGGCGGTTTCCTCTGCGCCGTACAGCTCTCCCTGTTATACGGGCGCGAGCTGGCGCCAGACCACACGCGCTACATGGCGGGACTGCTCACCACCGGGTATGCCATCGGTCAGCTGATCGGTCCGGTCACCTCGGCCCTGTCGACCTGGCTTACCCACCGGCTGGAGCCTGCGCTTGGGCTGGCCGGTATCGCGCTCTTTGTTGCTGGCGGCCTTGTCTGGAATCGTCACGCTGAAAGGCAACAGCAATTGCAATAATTATCGTCGTGAATACTGGATTATGTGCGTCGCCTCACGCACAATGAGCGCACACTTTTGCCACAACGAGGGCAAAAGACGCCACACCTGCAGGAGAAAAGAATGCCATCACTCAGTAAAGAAGCAGCCCTTGTCCATGAAGCGCTGGTTGCGCGCGGTCTTGAAACGCCACTGCGCCCGCCCGTGCAGGAACTGGACAATGAAACCCGCAAGAGTCTGATCGCCGATCACATGACGGAGATCATGCAACTGCTGAATCTCGATCTGAGCGACGACAGCCTGATGGAGACGCCGCACCGCATTGCAAAAATGTACGTCGACGAAATTTTCTCCGGCCTGGACTACGCGAACTTCCCGAAAATTACCGTCATTGAAAACAAGATGAAGGTTGATGAGATGGTGACGGTGCGCGATATCACGCTGACCAGCACCTGTGAACATCACTTCGTGACGATCGATGGCAAAGCGACGGTGGCCTATATTCCTAAAGATACGGTGATCGGCCTGTCCAAAATCAACCGCATCGTGCAGTTCTTTGCCCAGCGTCCGCAGGTGCAGGAGCGTCTGACGCAGCAGATCCTGACCGCGCTGCAAACCCTGCTGGGTACCAACAACGTGGCGGTGTCCATCGACGCGGTACACTACTGCGTGAAGGCCCGCGGCGTACGTGATGCCACCAGCGCGACCACCACCACCTCGCTGGGCGGTCTGTTTAAGTCGAGCCAGAACACCCGCCAGGAGTTCCTGCGCGCCGTGCGTCACCACAACTAAGCAGGCAGGGCAGGGACCATGGAGCGAAACGTCACGCTCGATTTTGTTCGCGGCGTCGCCATTCTCGGTATCCTGCTGCTGAATATTAACGCCTTCGGTCTGCCGAAGGCGGCGTATCTCAATCCGGCGTGGTATGGCGACATCACGCGCAGCGATGCCTGGACGTGGGCCCTCCTCGATCTCTTTGCCCAGGTTAAATTCCTTACCCTCTTTGCGCTTCTCTTTGGCGCGGGGCTTCAGCTTCTCCTCAGGCGCGGCACGCGCTGGATCCAGTCGCGCTTAACGCTGCTGGTCATCCTCGGCTTTATTCACGGACTCCTTTTCTGGGACGGCGATATTCTGCTGGCTTATGGCCTGGTGGGCCTTATTTGCTGGCGGCTGATCCGCGACGCGCCCGGCGTAAAAAGCCTGTTCAACACCGGGGTGATGCTCTACGTCATGGGGCTGGCCGTGCTGCTGCTGCTGGGCATGATTGCGGATGGTTCCACCAGCCGGTCATGGACCCCGGACGCGGCGAACCTGCAATATGAGCAGTACTGGAAGCTGAAGGGCGGCGCGGAAGCCATCGGCAACCGGGCCGATATGCTCGGCGATAACCTGCTGGCGCTGGGCGCGCAATACGGCTGGCAGCTGGCGGGAATGATGCTGATTGGCGCCTCCCTGATGCGCACCGGCTGGCTGAAAGGGGAGTTTAGCCTGCGTCACTATCGTCTCACAGGCGCGGGCCTGGTGCTGCTCGGCGTGATGATTAACCTTCCGGCGACGATCGTACAGTGGCATCTTCAGTGGGATTACCGCTGGTGCGCGTTCCTGCTCCAGATCCCGCGAGAGCTGAGCGCACCGTTCCAGACCGTTGGCTATGCGGCGCTCATCTACGGCTTCTGGCCGCAGCTCTCTCGCCTGTGGATCGTCAGCGCGGTGGCCTGCGTTGGGCGGATGGCGTTAAGCAATTACCTTCTGCAAACCCTGATATGCACCACGCTATTCTATCGATTCGGCCTGTTTATGAAATTCGACCGCCTGACGCTGCTGGCGTTTGTTATTCCGGTCTGGATTGTTAACGTGATGTTTTCCGTCATCTGGCTGCGCTATTTCCGTCAGGGCCCGCTGGAGTGGGCGTGGCGGCAGTTAACCGCGCGTGCGTCGGGCGTATCATTACGTAATACATCCAGATAACGATCTGGATCACAATCATTAACAAAATGGATGTAAGCGTTTTCATCTGTGTGAGCTTCTTCACGTAGTCTCCTTTCTCTCGCTGCCAGAATAGCCACCTTGCTAAACACAGGGGGTGTCTGTGAGTTGCTGCAATTCCTTAAAGGGTGGTGAATATGATCACCATTCGTGACGTCGCCCGCCTGGCGGGTGTTTCTGTTGCTACCGTCTCCCGCGTGCTGAACAACAGCGCGCTGGTCAGCCCTGAAACGCGTGAAACCGTAATGAAAGCCGTGACCCAGCTGGGGTACCGGCCAAACGCCAATGCCCAGGCGCTGGCCACGCAGGTCAGCGATACCATTGGCGTGGTGGTGATGGATGTGTCGGACGCCTTCTTTGGCGCGCTGGTTAAGGCGGTGGACGTTGTCGCCCAGCAGCACCAGAAGTATGTGCTGATTGGCAACAGCTATCACGAGGCGGAAAAAGAGCGTTATGCCATTGAGGTGCTGATCCGCCAGCGCTGCAACGCCCTGATCGTGCACTCAAAAGCCCTGAGCGATGAGGAGCTTGCCGGGTTTATGGAGCAGATCCCCGGCATGGTGCTGATCAACCGCATCGTGCCCGGCTATGCGCACCGCTGCGTTGGTCTGGATAACATCAGCGGCGCAATGATGGCGACGCGGATGCTCATCAGCAACGGCCATCAGCGTATTGGCTATCTGGCTTCCAGCCACGGCATTGAAGACGACATGATGCGCCGTCAGGGCTGGCAAAACGCCCTCAAAGAGCAGGGCATCGTGCCGCTGGAGAGCTGGGTAGGGACCGGTTCGCCGGATATGCAGGGCGGTGAAGCGGCAATGGTTGAGCTGCTGGGACGTAATCTTCAGCTGTCGGCAGTGTTCGCATACAACGACAGCATGGCGGCAGGGGCGCTTACCGCGCTGAAGGACAACGGCATTGCGGTGCCGCAGCATTTATCGCTGATCGGCTTCGACGATATCCCGATTGCCCGTTACACCGATCCGCAGCTGACGACGGTGCGTTACCCCATTGCGTCGATGGCGAAACTGGCGACGGAGCTGGCGCTGCAGGGGGCGGCAGGGCTGCTGGATCCTGACGCAACGCATTGTTTTATGCCGACTTTAGTGCGGCGTCATTCGGTCGCGGTTCGGCAAACTGTGGCTCCGATCACTAACTGATAACATCAGGTGATGTAACCGTTTTCAATCTGTGAGTAAATTCACAGTATCTTAACAAGCCGCTGTCTATGATGTCAGCGTTTTAGGGGCTGAAACATAATGTAACGGTGATTATTCGCTTTTACCGTTACCACCATGCCTCAAACAACGAATAAAACGCATTTCTGGAGCGTTACCGAACACGGAAGCTGGACATTTTATAAGTGAACTTCGGCGATCAGTAACGTTTTATTAACATCTGCCCGCCGACCGTTTTTCACAAGAACTACCCTGCATAAAAAAAACCGGAGATACCATGAATAAGAAGGTGTTGACTCTGTCTGCTGTCATGGCAAGCATGCTTTTTGGCGCAGCAGCGCACGCAGCGGATACCCGTATTGGCGTAACTATCTATAAATACGACGACAACTTCATGTCTGTTGTGCGTAAAGCAATTGAAAAAGATGCTAAATCAGCGCCTGACGTGCAGCTGCTGATGAATGACTCCCAGAACGACCAGTCCAAACAGAACGATCAGATTGACGTTCTGCTGGCAAAAGGCGTGAAGGCGCTGGCCATCAACCTGGTTGACCCGGCGGCGGCGGGCACGGTTATCGAGAAAGCGCGCGGCCAGAACGTGCCAATTGTCTTCTTCAACAAAGAACCTTCCCGTAAGGCGCTGGATAGCTACGACAAAGCGTACTACGTGGGTACTGACTCCAAAGAGTCCGGTATTATCCAGGGCGATCTGATTGCGAAACACTGGGCGGCGAACCCGAACTGGGATCTGAACAAAGATGGGCAGATTCAGTTTGTGCTGCTGAAAGGCGAGCCGGGCCACCCGGATGCTGAAGCACGCACTACTTACGTTATCAAAGAGCTGAACGACAAAGGCCTGAAAACCCAGCAGCTGGCGTTAGACACCGCAATGTGGGACACCGCTCAGGCGAAAGATAAGATGGATGCGTGGCTCTCTGGTCCGAACGCTAACAAAATTGAAGTGGTTATCGCCAACAACGATGCGATGGCAATGGGCGCAGTAGAAGCGCTGAAAGCGCACAACAAATCCGCCGTTCCCGTGTTTGGCGTAGATGCGCTGCCAGAAGCGCTGGCGCTGGTGAAATCTGGCGCCATGGCCGGTACCGTGCTGAACGATGCTAACAACCAGGCGAAAGCCACCTTCGACCTGGCGAAAAACCTCGCTGACGGTAAAGGCGCTGCTGACGGCACCAGCTGGAAAATTGAAAACAAAATCGTTCGCGTTCCTTACGTGGGCGTAGACCAGTCCAACCTGGCTGAGTTTATCGGTAAATAAGATCTTCGTTTTATCTTCACTGGGCGCAATTCGTTGCGCCCTTTTATAACGCGATATGCGAGGCCAACAAGGTATAATTATGGTCAGCACAGCTACTCAGTCGTCCGGTGAATACTTGTTGGAAATGACCGGCGTTAATAAGTCATTCCCCGGCGTTAAGGCACTCGATAATGTTAATTTAAAAGTGCGTCCTCACTCTATTCATGCGTTAATGGGTGAAAATGGTGCGGGTAAATCAACGTTATTAAAATGTCTTTTTGGGATCTATCAAAAAGATTCCGGCAGCATTCTTTTTCAGGGAAAAGAGATCGATTTCCACTCAGCGAAAGAAGCGCTGGAAAACGGCATCTCGATGGTACACCAGGAGTTAAACCTGGTTCTGCAACGTTCAGTAATGGATAACATGTGGTTGGGTCGTTATCCAACCAAAGGCGTTTTTGTCGATCAGGACAAAATGTATCGCGATACCAAAGCCATTTTTGACGAGCTGGATATTGATATCGATCCGCGCGCGCGCGTGGGAACATTATCCGTATCCCAGATGCAGATGATCGAAATTGCCAAAGCGTTCTCCTATGATGCGAAAATCGTGATCATGGATGAACCGACATCGTCATTAACGGAAAAAGAGGTTAACCACCTTTTTACCATTATTCGCAAGCTGAAGGATCGCGGCTGCGGCATCGTCTATATCTCACATAAAATGGAAGAAATTTTCCAGCTGTGCGATGAAATCACCATCCTGCGCGACGGCCAGTGGATTGCCACGCAGCCGCTGGAAGGGCTGGATATGGACAAGATCATCGCCATGATGGTTGGCCGTTCCCTGAACCAGCGCTTCCCGGACAAAGAAAATAAGCCGGGCGAAGTAATCCTCGAGGTGCGTAACCTTACCTCGCTGCGTCAGCCGTCCATACGTGACGTCTCTTTTGACCTGCACAAAGGCGAGATCCTGGGTATCGCGGGGCTGGTGGGCGCTAAGCGTACCGATATCGTGGAAACCCTGTTCGGGATCCGTGAAAAATCCGGCGGCACCATTACGCTGCACGGCAAGAAAATCAATAACCACAACGCGAACGAAGCCATTAACCACGGCTTTGCGCTGGTGACGGAAGAACGTCGTTCAACCGGTATTTATGCCTACCTCGATATTAACTTTAACTCGTTAATTTCGAATATCCGTAACTACAAAAGCAAAATCGGTCTGCTGGATAATTCCCGCATGAAGAGTGATACCCAGTGGGTCATTGACTCCATGCGCGTGAAAACGCCGGGCCACCGTACGCAAATTGGCTCACTCTCAGGAGGGAACCAGCAGAAGGTGATTATCGGTCGCTGGTTATTAACGCAGCCTGAAATTCTGATGCTGGATGAACCTACGCGCGGTATCGACGTCGGGGCAAAGTTTGAGATTTACCAGCTGATAGCAGAGCTGGCTAAGAAAGATAAAGGGATCATTATTATCTCTTCCGAAATGCCGGAACTGTTAGGGATCACAGATCGTATTCTGGTTATGAGCAATGGTCTCGTTGCCGGTATTGTTGACACCAAAACGACAACGCAAAACGAAATTTTGCGTCTTGCGTCTTTGCACCTTTAAGATCAGGGGCTCCTCATGAGTGCGTTAAATAAAAAAAGTTTTCTCACTTATCTGAAAGAAGGCGGTATTTACGTTGTTCTTTTAGTATTGCTGGCAATTATTATTTTCCAGGACCCTACGTTCTTAAGCCTGCTGAACCTGAGTAACATTCTGACCCAGTCTTCCGTGCGTATTATTATCGCGCTGGGCGTGGCGGGGCTTATCGTAACCCAGGGGACTGACCTTTCGGCAGGGCGCCAGGTGGGTCTGGCGGCGGTTATTGCGGCAACCCTGCTGCAGTCGATGGAAAACGCCAACAAGGTGTTCCCGGAGATGGCAACCATGCCGATTTTTGTGGTGATCCTGATCGTCTGCGCCATCGGCGCGGTGATTGGCCTGATTAACGGCATCATCATCGCTTACCTGAACGTGACGCCATTTATCACCACGCTGGGCACGATGATCATCGTTTACGGTATCAACTCCCTGTACTACGATTTCGTCGGCGCGTCCCCCATCTCCGGCTTCGACAGCGGTTTCTCCACCTTCACGCAGGGGTTTGTGGCGCTGGGCAGCTTCCGGCTCTCCTATATCACCTTCTATGCGCTGATTGCGGTGGCGTTCGTCTGGATCCTGTGGAACAAAACCCGCTTCGGTAAAAACATCTTCGCCATCGGCGGTAACCCGGAAGCGGCGAAGGTCTCCGGCGTTAACGTGGCCCTGAACCTGCTGATGATTTATGCCCTGTCCGGCGTGTTCTACGCCTTCGGCGGGCTGCTGGAAGCGGGCCGCATCGGCTCTGCCACCAACAACCTCGGCTTTATGTACGAACTGGATGCGATTGCGGCCTGCGTGGTTGGCGGCGTCTCCTTCAGCGGCGGCGTAGGCACCGTGCTGGGCGTGGTGACCGGTGTGATCATCTTCACCGTGATTAACTACGGCCTGACCTATATCGGCGTGAACCCTTACTGGCAGTACATCATCAAGGGCGCGATTATCATCTTCGCGGTTGCGCTGGATTCACTGAAGTACGCGCGTAAGAAATAAGCCAATCGATAACCCTGAACCCGCCGCATGGCGGGTTTATTTTTTCTTCTGCATTTCCAGCAGCTGCTCCGGCGTCACCGCCGGGTAACCCTGCGCATTTTCCGGTACTTCATGCATCGCCGGGATCGGCACCAGCGGGCCTAAAAAGCGCGGCTCGCGCTTGAACAGGTACAGGTCAGCCAGGGCGCCGAAGCGGGCGCCAAACTCGCGCACGCGTACGCTCAGCATATCTTTTGGCGACGGCACGGCGTAGCACTGGGCCTGAATGCCCATGTGCAGCGCGATAAACAGCGCCCGCTCACAGTGGAAGCGTTGGGTGATAATGATGAAGTCATTGGTGTCGAACACCTTGCGGGTGCGCACGATGGAGTCCAGCGTGCGGAACCCGGCGTAGTCGAGCACGATGTCGGCCGGGTCGACGCCTGCGGCAATCAGATCTTTGCGCATCGTCACCGGCTCGTTATAGCTTTGCAGCGCGTTATCACCGCTCAGCAGCAGATAGTTCACCTTGCCGCTGTTATAGGCGTTGAGCGCGCCCTGAATACGGTAGCGATAGTACTGATTAATGACGCCGGTGCGATAATACTTGGCGGTACCGAGCACCACGCCCACCTGGCGGTAGGGGAGGTCCTGAAGGTCATCGAAGATGTAGGGAGCTGTTTTCCAGCTCATCCAGCGGTCGAGGCCCAGCACGATCAACAGCAGTATGCCGACCAGGACAGACAGGCTGTAAAACACGCGCTTTAACATGCAGATGGCTCGTACCGATGATGAAATTTCCCTCAGGCTACTGTACCCGCCTGGTTAGCGCAAGAAACAGCGAATCAACTGAGGGGTTTTTCGTCAGACGGGCGGGCATTTCTGCCCGCCGACGTGATTATGCGAGCAGGACGCGCTCGATGGTCGAACAGCCCAGCGCTTTCAGCGTGGCCGCGGTGGCGTCCCACTGGATCAGCGGTGCATCGGCTTTTTCAGCCAGAATGGCGCGCTGAATATCCGGGTAGTCGTACCCGTTCAGGCTGAGCAGGTTCAGTGCACCCTGCAGCGGGGGCAGCGTCGGGTTAAACGCGGCGTTCTCTGCATAGCTACCGGTGAAGATGCGCCCGTCGCGGCACTGAAGGGCGACGCCGCTTGGGGATTTGCTGTACGGCGTGTGGCTTTTATTCGCGGCCGCAATGGCTGCCTCGCTGAGCGCATCCCCCGTCAGCGCAAAACCGTGGTTCTGCTCGTCCATCAGCAGGGTTTTGATCTCAAGATCTTTCGGGCCAAAAGCGTCAGGCAGATAATCGCCCAGCGTATGCGGCGCGCGTCCCGGCAGGTTGATGCGCAGCTCCAGACCGCTGTTCAGCTCGTTCATAAACTGGCGGCAGTGGCCACAGGGGGTATAGTTGACGGTGATGGCGCTCAGCGCTTTTTCACCGCGCAGCCAGGCGTGGCTGATGGCGCTCTGCTCCGCGTGAACGGTTTGCTGCATGGTGGCGCCGAGAAACTCCATGTTCCCACCGAAGTACCAGGTTCCACTCACGCCGCGCGCGATTGCACCTACGTTAAAATGGGAAAGGTCAGCGCGGGCGCAGGCAGCCGCCAGCGGCAGCAGGGCGAAAGCCAGCGCGTCTTCGTCCAGCCCCGTCGCCTGCTTAAGCGTCGAGACCTGTTCTGCCGTCAGCAGGGCGGGGAAATGCGCATCCGCCAGAACCGGAGCCAGGGCTGATTGCAAATTCTCTGCAAGCTGAGAGAAAGCAGCTTGAAAACGTGGATGCATGACGTTGCCTCATCAAGGTTAATGGATCGGTAGTGTACGGAGCCGTTCGGCCTTTATATGTGATCCAAATCTCATTATGTGTGCAACTTATGAAATGAAAATGAAATTTGCGCGACGCATCGCAAATTTTAGCCCATTACCGCCAGAATAACCGGGAAGATAAACGGCGCGACCAGGGAGGTAATAATCCCGCAGATCACCAGCGCCAGCGAGCTGAACGCCCCTTCCTGGTAGTCCAGCTCCGCGCAGCGTGCGGTGCCCAGCGCGTGCGAAGCGGTGCCCATCGCCAGACCGCGCGCCGCTTTGGTACGAATTTTCATGATATTCAGCAGCGTGTGGCCAAACACCGCGCCCAGAATACCGACAAATATTACGCACACGGCGCTGATGGCCGGGATGCCGCCAATGCTGCCGCCCACGGCCATGGCAATTGGCGTGGTGACGGATTTAGGCAGGATAGAGGCGGCAATCTGCGGTGACGCGCCCATCAGCAAGGCCACTGAGGTGCCGGTGATCATCGCCACCAGGCTACCCACGAAGCAGATAGTGATAATCGACTTCCAGCGAGCGCGGATCTGATGCAGTTGCTCATATAAAGGAAACGCCAGCGCCACCACGGCAGGCTGCAATAAATCGTTGAGGATCTTGCTCCCGGCGAAGTAACGCTCGTAGGGAATGCCGGTAAGCAGCAGGAAAGGAATAATTACCACCATGGCAACCAGCAGCGGGTTAAGCAACGGCATTTTGAAACGAACCGCAAGCTTACGCGCGGCGAAGAACACCGCCAGCGTTAACGGCAGGGACCACCAGATATTGGCCATCATTTTTTAGCTCCTTTCTGCCCGACCACGCGACGTTCACCGTGCACCAGATGCGAGCTCCAGCTCACCACCAGGAACACCACCAGCGTGCTGATGGCGCAGGAGACAACAATCGGGCCGAACTGCGCTTTAAGCACATCGTAATACTGCATTACCCCGACGCCGATAGGCACAAAGAGCAGGGCCATATAGCGAATAAGCACGAAGCATCCCGGGTTGACCCATTGCGCAGGCAGAACCTGTAAAGCCAGCAGCACAAACAGGATCAGCATGCCGATAATGCTGCCGGGGATGACGATGGGCAGCAGCGAGGCGATAAAAATGCCGGCGTACAGACAGGCATAAATCAGGACGAAGGCGCGAAGATATTGCCAGATAGTATTCAGTGATTTGCTCATGGTGAAAGTCCTTGCTGAGACGTATTCATCATACAATTAAACCTGAAAATGTGCCACGGATCACATCATGAATTTTGCGCATACCAGACATTCCGCAATGGAACGCCGGGCTTTCAACATACATAGAGAGCAGCTACTATAGCGCGTCTTTTTTCACAGGTACTCAGAATGCGTGTTTTACTGGCCCCGATGGAAGGCGTGCTCGACTCGCTCGTGCGCGAGCTGCTAACCGAGGTGAACGATTACGATCTCTGCGTGACGGAGTTCTTGCGCGTGGTCGATATGCTGCTGCCAGAAAAATCCTTTTATCGCCTCTGCCCTGAGCTGCACCGTCAGAGCCGTACCCCTTCCGGAACGCTGGTGCGCATCCAGCTGCTCGGCCAGTATCCCGAGTGGCTGGCGGAAAACGCCGCCCGCGCGGTGGCGCTTGGCTCTTACGGGGTTGACCTTAACTGCGGCTGTCCGTCAAAGCTGGTGAACGGCAGCGGCGGCGGGGCGACGTTGCTCAAGGATCCTGAGCTGATTTATCGCGGCGCAAAGGCCATGCGTGAGGCGGTGCCGTCGCATCTGCCGGTCACGGTTAAGGTGCGTCTTGGGTGGGACAGTGGCGATAAGCAGTTTGAAATTGCTGACGCGGTGCAGCAGGCCGGAGCAACCGAGCTGGTAGTTCACGGGCGCACCAAAGAGGACGGCTATAAAGCCGAGCGCATCAACTGGCAGGCCATAGGCGAGATCCGCAAGCGGCTTGCCATACCGGTTATCGCCAACGGTGAAATCTGGGATTACGAGAGCGCGCAGGCCTGCCTGAAGGAGACCGGCTGTGATGCGGTGATGATCGGCCGCGGCGCGCTTAACGTGCCAAACCTCAGCCGGGTGGTGAAATATAACGAGCCGCGCATGCCGTGGGCTGACGTGGTTAAGCTGTTGCAAAAATACACGCGGCTGGAGAAGCAGGGCGATACCGGGCTGTACCACGTTGCGCGCATTAAACAGTGGCTGAGCTATTTGCGTAAAGAGTACGGCGAAGCGCTGGGGTTATTTCAGGAGATCCGGACGCTGCAAACCTCGGCAGAGATTGCGCGGGTGATCCAGTCGAAGCATTAAAAGCGTTACTATGCTCGCCCGGCAGGACGCCGGGCGACAGAATCAGAAAATCATCTTGAATACGCCGGTTACCACCAGCAGCCCTATCAGAAATATAATCAAAATAACCCACAATAGTATTTTCATTCGCTTCTCCTGCGTATGTCTGTCGTGAATAAGTGTAGCAGCCAATTCATAATTGGTATGAATACATGTAATTAATACATTTTTTAAGGATATAAATTTCCGAATATAAAAATGTATGACAATGTACGGATTGCCACGCGTTACTAAAAAACGCTGCGCCATCAAGCGTAAGTTGCGCCTTTATTTTTTTGAGTGCATGGCGTAATGAAACGTTTTCTTATTTTATCTCTGAGTGCTCCCCTTGTTTTAATCCTGGCCGCCTGCGCGCCGGAACATGCGACGGTGTCGCCAGTAAAGGCGCAAACGGCGGCCGCGTCGGTGAATAGCCCGCTGCGCCATGCCGACTGGCCGAAAAGCGAATGGTGGAAAGACTATAACGATCCGCAGCTCAGTTCGCTGATCGCCAAAGCGATAGCCGATGCGCCGGATATGCAAATTGCCCGGCAGCGCATCACGCTTGCGGAAGCGCAGGCGAAGGCCGCCATCGCTGCGGATGGCCCGCAGATGGATTTTTCCGCAGACGTTGAGCGGCAAAAAATGTCGGCTGAGGGGCTGATGGGGCCGTTTGCCCTGACTGACCCCGCCGCGGGAACCACCGGTCCGTGGTACACCAACGGGACCTTCGGCCTGACGGCGGGCTGGGATCTGGATCTGTGGGGCAAAAATCGCGCCCGGATTGAGGCCCGCATCGGTAAGGTGAATGCGCAAAAAGCGGAGCTGGAGCAAACCCGCCAGCTGCTTGCGAGCAGCGTCGCGCGCCTGTACTGGGACTGGCAGACCGAGGCCGCCGTGGGGGATGTGCTCGCCCAGATTAAACAGGAGCAGGAAAATATCATCGGTGCCGATCGTGACCTTTATCAGCACGGCATTACCTCCTCGGTGGAGGGCGTTGAAACCGATATCAATGCCGGTAAAACCGACGAGCAGCTAGCTGACGTGAAGGGTAAAATGAGGGTTATTGAAGCGCGCCTGAACGCGTTGACCAACACGCCTTCCGTTAGCCTTGCCAAACGCCCACTGCCCGCGGTAGAGGCAACGCTGCCGTCCACGCTCGGCTACGAGCTGCTGGCCCGCCGTCCGGACCTGCAGGAAGCCCACTGGTATATCGAAGCGTCCATGAGCGAAGTGGATGCCGCGAAGGCCGCGTTCTACCCGGACGTTAATCTGATGGCCTTCTTACAGCAGGATGCGCTGCACCTGAGCGACCTGTTCCGCTCGTCCGCGCAGCAGATGGGCGTGACCGCCGGGCTGACGCTGCCGATCTTTGACAGCGGTCGCCTGAATGCGAACCTGGATATCGCTCAGGCGCAGAACAACCTCTCCGTGGCGAACTACAACAAGGCCGTGGTGGACGCCGTAAATCAGGTCGCCCGCACGGCAAGCGAAGTGGAAACGCTGACCGCCAAAAACCAGCACCAGCAGCAGATCGAAAAAGACGCGGCGCGAGTCGTTGCGCTGGCGCAGGCGCGCTTCAGGGCGGGGATCGTTGCCGGTTCGCGGGTGAGCGAGGCAAAAATTCCGGCGCTCAGGGAGCGTATTTCCGGCCTGATGCTGAAAGGCCAGTACGTGGATGCCACGCTCCAGCTGACCTCCGCGCTGGGTGGCGGATATCATCACGGCTAAAATCGCGCGTTATCTATACTTATCTCTTTGCAGATTTTCAGGAGGTGAGTATGACGCGAGTCGCAATTGTTACCGCATCGGATTCGGGAATTGGTAAAACGACGGCCCTGATGCTGGCCGAACGCGGGTTTGATATCGGCGTGACCTGGCATTCGGATGAAAAAGGAGCGCTGGAAACCTGCCGTGAAGTTGAAGCGCGCGGGCAGCGCGCCGAGGCCATTCATCTGGACCTGAGCAACCTGCCGGAAGGCGCCAGGGCCATTGAAACGCTGGTTGCGCGCTTCGGGCGGCTGGATGTGCTGGTTAACAATGCCGGGGCAATGAACAAATCGTCTTTTCTTGACCTGTCCTTCGACGACTGGCGGAACATATTTACCGTTGATGTCGACGGCGCGTTTCTCTGCTCGCAGATCGCCGCGCGTCAGATGGTGAAGCAGGGGGAAGGGGGGCGAATAGTGAACATCACTTCGGTGCATGAACATACGCCGCTGCCGGAAGCCAGCGCCTACACCGCCGCAAAGCATGCCCTGGGCGGGTTAACCAAGTCGATGGCGCTGGAGCTGGTGCAGCATAAGATCCTGGTGAACGCCGTCGCCCCCGGCGCGATTGCCACGCCAATGAACGACATGGACGACAGCGAAGTTAAAGAGGGATCAATGCCGTCAATCCCGCTGGCGCGCCCCGGGCACACCAAAGAAATTGCCAGCCTGGTGGCGTGGCTATGCGACAGTGACGCCAGCTACACCACCGGGCAGTCGTTTATTGTCGACGGCGGTTTTATGCTGGCGAACCCGCAGTTTAAGCCACAAGGGTAGATACCCTTCTCCCTCTCCGGGTGGGAGAGGGACGGAGTGAGGGCAGCAGGGCGCACTCACTCCTCATCCCGCCGCTTTTCGCGATGCTTAAGCCACAGCCGCACCCCAACTACCGCCACCACCACGAGGATCAACCACGCCCAGTGCTTAAGATGCCGATCGAGGTTATGCAGCCACGGCCCGATTACCTCGCCGCCCGCGTAGCCAAGCGTGGTGAAGATAAGCGCCCAGGCAATCGCCCCGATAATGTTGAGCGGCAGGAAGATTTTCGGCGGTAAGCGGCTGGCGCCAATCAGTATTGGGCCAATGATGCGAAAGCCGTACATAAAGCGGGTGCCAATCACAAACAGATAGGGATGTCGCTGGATGAGGCGCTGGGCGCGGCGGATTTTCTTTTGATGCCTGGCAAAACGCTGCAGGAGCGCTGGGCCAAAGCGCAGCCCCAGAAAGTAGAGCAGCTGATCGCCAATCATTCCGCCCAGCGCCACCGCGGCGACCACCAGCGGAAACGACAGCAGTCCCTGGTGTGCGGCGACGCCGCCCAGCAGCGTGATGGTTTCGCCCTCTGCCACGCTGCCGATCACCAGCGCGGCGTAGCCATATTGCTCAATGAGACCGTTGATATCCATGCTGTAAATGTCATCTCCCTTAAAATGCCTGCGTTAATCATATACCCCATCCATCAACCGCGCGGCAATCAACGGAAATTTCCCACTGTACATAAAATAATCTAAAGGCTGCATTATACTTAAGCTATCGCTGACGGGCCGACAACAAGGGGGCGTTATGAACCATGTCTGGGGACTTTTCTCCCATCCCGATCGTGAAATGCAGGTGATCCGAAACGAGAACGAAACGGTCGCGCATCACTACACCCACCACGTGCTGCTGATGGCGGCGGTGCCGGTGGTCTGCGCGTTTATTGGTACAACGCAAATCGGCTGGAACTTTGGTGATGGCACCGTGGTTAAGCTCTCCTGGTTTACCGGTTTGTATATGGCCATTCTGTTCTATGGACTGATGCTGGCCGGGGTGGCGGTGATGGGGCGGGTCATCCACTGGATGGCGCGCAACTACCCGCAGCGCCCGTCGCTGGCGCACTGTATGGTCTTCGCCGGGTACGTCGCGACCCCGCTGTTCTTAAGCGGTATTGTCGCGCTCTATCCACTGGTCTGGCTGTGCGCGCTGATCGGTACGGTTGCCCTCTTTTACACCGGTTATCTGCTGTATGTGGGGGTGCCAACCTTCCTGAATATCAATAGAGAAGAGGGCCTGAGCTTCTCCAGCTCAACGCTGGCCATCGGCGTTCTGGTCCTGGAGGCGCTTCTGGCCCTGACGGTCATTCTTTGGGGCTATGGATACCGTCTCTTTTAGCTCCACTGCATTGCTGGCGTAAATGCCAGCAATGCAGCATCTGCTCATGATTCTCCGCTGGCGACATCGTTCGCTGCCCGCTATGATGCCGAAGCCAGCCTGTGAAGCGCGTCGACGCAGGCGGTGTACGTCATAACGTGCGTGAATCATTATCAGAAGTCTCATCATGCTGAAATTCCGAGTTTCACTACTTAGCCTTGCGCTGCTGTTGGGTGTGTCCGCTACCGCGCCAGCCGTCGCCAAAACCCCCGCAGTCGCTACCGCTGCTGCGCAGCCACAGATTGCTTCCGGCAGCGCGATGATCGTTGACCTGAATACCAACAAGGTGATCTACGCCAGTCAACCGGATCTGGTGCGCCCGATTGCCTCTATTACCAAAGTCATGACCGCGATGGTGGTGCTTGATGCGCGACTGCCGCTGGACGAAAGGCTGAAGGTGGATATCAGCCACACGCCGGAGATGAAAGGGATCTATTCCCGCGTTCGTCTGAACAGTGAAATCAGCCGTAAAAATATGCTGCTGCTGGCGCTGATGTCCTCTGAGAATCGCGCGGCGGCAAGCCTCGCCCATCATTATCCTGGCGGTTACGACGCGTTTATTCGCGCGATGAACGCAAAAGCCAAAGCGCTGGGAATGAAAAACACCCGTTTCGTGGAGCCAACCGGCCTGTCGATCCATAACGTCTCGACGGCGCGAGATTTAACGAAGCTGCTGATCGCCAGTAAGCAATACCCGCTGATTGGCCAGCTCAGCACCACGCGTGAAGATATGGCGACATTCTCGAACCCGGCCTACACGCTGCCGTTCCGGAACACCAACCATCTGGTTTATCGTGATAACTGGAATATTCAGCTAACCAAGACCGGCTTTACCAATGCGGCAGGACACTGCCTGGTGATGCGCACCGTGTTCAACGGCAAGCCGGTGGCGCTGGTGGTGATGGATGCCTTCGGCAAATACACTCACTTTGCGGATGCGAGCCGTCTGCGTACCTGGATTGAAACCGGGAAAGTGCAGCCGGTGCCGGCTTCAGCGCTGGCGTATAAAAAGCAGAAAGCGCAGCAGATGGCAACGGCGCAGAACGACTGAGCAAAGTTTTCTCCCTCGCCCACAGGGAGAGGGCCGGGGTGAGGGCACCAGATCGTGCCCTTATTCCGGCAGCGTCCAGTCCCCGTCGTTGAGCGGGCGCTGCATCATTACCGTGTCCCGCCAGTCGCCTTTCTTGTATCCCACGCTCCTGAGCTGGCCCACAATCTCGAAACCGTGTTTTTTATGCAGCCGTAACGACCCGGGGTTATTCTGCCCGTCACCAACGACGGCAATCATCTGCCGCCAGGGCCCTTGCTCACAGCGGGCAATCAGCGCCTGAAGCAGGGACGAACCAAACCCGCGGCCGGTGGTGCTGGCATCGACATAGATGGATTCTTCAAGGGTATACCGGTAGGCCTGGCGAGGACGATAAAACGTGGCGTAACAGTAGCCAACGATGATGCCGCGATACAGCGCGACCAGCCACGGTAAGCCGCTGTCGGTCACGCTCTTTATCCGCTGACGCATCTCATCGACGGTTGGGGGAACTTCCTCGAACGACGCACGCCCATGAAGCACATGCCAGGCGTATATCGCCGAGATGGCATGCGCATCGTCAGGAAGGGCGTCGCGCACCTCAATTTCGGTTTCGGATAAAATTTCTATAGCCGACATGCTCTGCCTGCTCCTCAGTCAGGAAAGCCAGAGAAACGTTTCTCTGGCTACAGGCAGCTACTCTAGTAGGATGCGGAAGGCTTAACAATCTCTAAAATTTGGCTGCTGGGTTCAATCAGCGGCTTGCGTATTGTCCTGCGCTGTTTCGGCACTCTCTTTCCAGTATTTCTTCCGGGTTGTTTTGCCAATGCCGGGGTTCATACTGTTGGTAGGGTCATTTTTGCGATAAAACGCTTTTAGGGTTTCCGGCGCCTTATACAGATGGCCCACGTTATGCTCGGCAGGGTACTGTGCGCCGCGCTCGTGCAGTAGCGCCAGCATCTGCTCTTTCAGCGCATGCGCATCAACCCCTTTTTTGACGATGTAATCCTGGTGGAAGACATAGCACATAAAGTGGCCGTAGTAGAGCTTGTGCACCAGCTTGCTGTCGATCTCCGGTGGCAGGTGTTCAAACCACTCGGTATCGTTGCGGCGCAGCGCAATATCCAGCGCCAGGATATCTTCCACCTCCTCCGAATGCACCGCCTGATAGCGAATGGCGGCTCCCGCCGCGGCAAAACGGTGCAGGAAGGCCTTGCTGCCTTCTTCCGGCGTACAGGCGAAGAAATCCCCGTCGGCGGATTCGAAAAACGCCGTAAGCCAGCTCTGCGCTTCTTCAATGCCGTCACCGGCCATCTTCAGCAACAGGTGGTGTTCATATTTGTCACGCCAGGTCTTCATCCGCTCCGGTAAATGCGCCGGGAAGACGTTGCCCAGCTTTTGCATGAAGCGGTCGGTGAAGTGCGGCTTAAACAGCGAGACTTTCTCCAGCATCGCGTCGGTGCGGCCCTTCATGGTGAAGAAGAACGGCATTTTGTCGGTGCCGAGCTTGTCGATCATCAGGAAGGTGTCTTTGCCGTAGCGCTCGGCGATGTCGTAAATGTCCCGGTGCATGTACTCGCCCGCCACCGGCAGGTGGGTGAACTCCGCAAGAATATGGCGGCGGATCTCCGTGAGCACCTCTGGCTGATTGGTGCCGATATAAAACACCTGCTGTTTTTTCTCCGCCGGGAAGGTATCAAGGCGCACCGCAAATACGGCCAGCTTGCCCGCGCAGCCGGAGGATTCAAACAGGCGATCCGGATCCGCGTTATAGCGCGCCGGCGTATCGGCGTCGATGTCGCGCACGCGGGTGATGTAATCATGGTCGTGCGCGTGACGGCCATCGTGCTGTACGTCTTCATCCCTTACGCGGTCGTCGTCAAGCTTGCTGAGGATCTGCTCGGGCGTTACGCCCAGATCGATGCCCAGATGGTTCACCAGCGTCAGCTTGCCGTTTTCATCAATCCGCGCAAACAGCGACATCTCCGTGTAGGCCGGGCCGCGCTGCACCAGCGAGCCGCCGGAGTTATTGCAGATCCCGCCGATCACCGACGCGCCGATGCACGAGGAGCCGATCACCGAGTGCGGCTCGCGTCCCAGCGGCTTGAGCGCTTTTTCCAGCGAGTAAAGGGTGGTACCGGGGAAGGCGAGCACCTGTTCACCTTTGTCCAGCAGGTGCAGCTTGTCGAGACGCAGGGTGCTGATGATGACGATGTCACGATCGTAGTCGTTACCGTTCGGCGTGGAGCCTTCGGTCAGGCCGGTATTGGCAGCCTGCATTAAAATAATCTTGTCCGCCGCGACGCAGGCGCTCAGCACGCGCCACAGTTCGAGCAGCGTGCCGGGGAAGACCACCGCCAGCGCGTCGCCCTGTCCGGAGCGAAAGCCCTTACGGTAGCGGGCGGTTTTGGCCGGGTCGGTGAGCAGGTGAGAGTGACCAACCAGGCGCGACAGTTCGTTAATAAAAGTATTGTTATCGTCAGTTCGAACAGAAGACATCTTCCACTCCTTGTGGTGGGGCAAATTTCTCGCTGTAAAGCATAGCGCGATTAGCCGTTAAGGGGTCGGGTATTCATGAGAAAAATCAGAGAATAACCCTGCAAGGTTTTCGGGCTTTGTGGCACACTGCGCTTTTCGCACGGTCTGGCCGGGTGCTTCCCGCGGTTATTGATGAGAGAGAATAACGACATGAAATGGCTATGTTCTGTAGGTGTCGCCGTCAGCCTGGCGCTGCAGCCTGCGCTGGCAGAGGATTTGTTTGGTAATCACCCGCTCACGCCTGAAGCCCGCGACGCGTTTGTCACGGAATTGCTCAAAAAGATGACGGTCGATGAGAAAATCGGCCAGCTGCGGCTGATCAGCGTCGGCCCGGATAATCCAAAAGAAGCCATCCGCGAGATGATTAAAGATAGCCAGGTGGGGGCGATTTTTAACACCGTCACCCGTCAGGATATCCGCGCCATGCAGGATCAGGTGATGGCGCTCAGCCGCCTGAAAATTCCGCTGTTCTTCGCCTACGACGTGCTGCACGGCCAGCGTACCGTTTTCCCCATCAGCCTCGGCTTAGCCTCCTCCTTTAACCTCGATGCGGTGAAAACCGTCGGGCGCGTATCGGCATATGAAGCCGCAGACGACGGCCTGAACATGACCTGGGCACCGATGGTCGACGTCTCCCGCGATCCGCGCTGGGGCCGCGCGTCAGAGGGCTTTGGTGAAGATACGTATTTAACTGCCACGATGGGCAAGGCCATGGTGGAAGCGATGCAGGGTAAAAGCCCGGCGGATCGCTACTCGGTGATGACCAGCGTTAAGCACTTCGCGGCCTACGGCGCGGTGGAGGGCGGCAAAGAGTACAACACCGTCGACATGAGTCCGCAGCGCCTGTTCAACGACTACATGCCGCCGTACAAAGCGGGGCTGGACGCGGGCAGCGGCGCGGTGATGGTAGCGCTGAACTCTCTCAACGGCACGCCAGCCACCTCCGATGCTTGGCTGCTGAAAGACGTGCTGCGCGACCAGTGGGGCTTTAAGGGCATCACCGTTTCTGACCACGGCGCGATTAAAGAGCTGATTAAACACGGTACGGCGTCTGACCCGGAAGATGCGGTGCGCGTGGCGCTCAAGTCCGGCATCAACATGAGCATGAGCGACGAATACTACAGCAAATACCTGCCGGGGCTGGTGAAGAGCGGCAAGGTGACGATGGCGGAGCTGGACGACGCCACGCGGCACGTGCTGAACGTGAAATACGACATGGGGCTGTTTAACGATCCGTACAGCCATCTGGGGCCGAAGGAGTCTGACCCGGCGGACACCAACGCCGAAAGCCGCCTGCACCGTAAAGAGGCCCGGGAAGTGGCTCGCGAAAGCCTGGTGCTGCTGAAAAACCGCCTCGACACGCTGCCGCTGAAAAAATCCGGCACCATTGCCGTGGTCGGCCCGCTGGCCGACAGCAAGCGTGACGTGATGGGCAGCTGGTCCGCCGCGGGCGTGGCCGATCAGTCCGTTACCGTGCTGACCGGCATCAAGAGCGCCGTGGGCGAGAACGCGAAAGTTATCTACGCCAAAGGCGCGAACGTCACTGACGACAAAGACATCGTCACGTTCCTCAATCAGTATGAGGAAGCGGTGAAGGTGGATCCGCGCACGCCGAAGGCGATGATCGACGAAGCGGTTAACGCCGCGAAGCAGTCCGACGTGGTGGTCGCGGTCGTGGGTGAAGCGCAGGGGATGGCGCACGAAGCCTCCAGCCGTACCGATATCACCATTCCGCAAAGCCAGCGCGATCTGATCGCGGCCCTGAAAGCCACCGGCAAGCCGCTGGTGCTGGTGCTGATGAACGGCCGTCCGCTGGCGCTGGTGAAAGAAGACCAGCAGGCTGACGCCATTCTGGAAACCTGGTTTGCCGGTACCGAAGGCGGTAACGCCATTGCCGACGTGCTGTTTGGCGATTACAACCCGTCCGGCAAGCTGCCGATGTCCTTCCCGCGCTCCGTCGGGCAGATCCCGGTTTACTACAGCCACCTGAACACCGGTCGCCCCTATAATGCCGATAAGCCGAACAAGTACACCTCGCGCTACTTCGACGAGGCCAACGGCCCGCTGTATCCGTTTGGCTACGGCCTGAGCTACACCACCTTCAGGGTTTCTGACGTGAAAATGTCAGCCCCGACCATGACGCGTGACGGCAAGGTCACCGCCAGCGTGGACGTGACCAACAGCGGCAAGCGCGAAGGGGCAACGGTGATCCAGATGTACGTGCAGGACGTCACCGCCTCCATGAGCCGTCCGGTGAAACAGCTGCGCGGCTTCGAGAAGGTCAACCTGAAGCCGGGCGAAACCAAAACGGTCAGCTTCCCGATCGACGTGAGCGCGCTGAAGTTCTGGAATCAGCAGATGAAATACGATGCCGAGCCTGGCAAATTCAACGTCTTTATTGGCGTGGACTCCGCCCGCGTGAACAAAGCCGAATTCGAACTGCAATAACCCTTCCTGCCTCACCATCCCCCGCCTGGCCGGGGGATGTCTCTCATCTTGTACTAAAAACGGTTAAATTCGCCGTTTTAAGCTACGCTTTTCTCTCAAGCCTATGAAAAAGGCCACAAAATAATGAGGAAAGCAGAATGACGATTATTAAGGGGATTTCAGGTTCAGCGGTGCTTCTGGCGGCGCTGAGCCTGCCGCTACAGGCTGCTGAGCCGGTTAAGGTAGGCTCCAAAATTGATACCGAGGGAGCGCTGCTCGGCAATATCATTTTGCAGGTGCTTGAAAGCCACGGCGTGAAAACGGTCAATAAAGTGCAGCTTGGCACCACGCCGGTCGTGCGCGGCGCTATCACCTCTGGCGAGCTGGATATCTATCCGGAATACACCGGCAACGGAGCGTTCTTCTTCAAGGATGAAAACGATCCGGCCTGGAAAAATGCCAAAGCCGGCTATGACAAAGTCAAAACGCTGGACGCGGAGAAAAACAAGCTGATCTGGCTGACGCCGGCACCGGCCAACAACACCTGGACAATCGCGGTGCGCAAAGATATCGCCGAAAAGGGCAAGCTTGCCTCGCTTGACGATCTCAGCCGCTACCTGAAAGAGAAGGGCGAGTTTAAGCTCGCGGCCTCGGCCGAGTTTATCGAGCGCGCGGATGCCCTGCCGGCGTTTGAAAAAGCCTATGATTTCAAGCTTGACCAGGCTCAGCTGCTCTCTCTGGCGGGCGGCGATACGGCCGTGACCATCAAGGCGGCGGCGCAGCAAACTTCCGGCGTGAATGCCGCGATGGCCTACGGCACCGACGGGCCGGTAGCGGCGCTTGGCCTGCAAACCTTAACCGATCCGAAGGGCGTTCAGCCGATTTACGCCCCCGCCCCGGTGGTGCGCGAGGCGGTTCTGCAAGCCTATCCGGATATGGACGAATGGCTGAAGCCGGTCTTTGAAAAACTGGATGCGAAAACGCTGCAACAGCTGAACGCCAGCATTGCCGTTGAGGGGCTGGATGCCAAAAAAGTGGCTGCCGACTTCCTGAAGCAACAAGGGCTTGTGAAGTAACGGGATAAGGCTGTGCCAATAAAATGTCATAACCGCGTACTGCTGCTGCTGGCCTGCGTGGCCATCGCGGCGGTCGCGTTACCCTTTGTGAATGTTGCACCAAACCGCCTGGTGTCGGGCGAGCCGCGTGCGCTCTGGCAGATATGGTCGTTTACGCCGCTGCTGCTGGGGGCGGCGCTGGCGGGTGCCGTTGCCTTATCGCTCTGGCCGGGCCGCGCCGCGCAATGGCTGACGCTACTTCTCTGCGAAGCGCTGTTTATCGTGCTGTTCTGGAGCGCGGGGCAGGCGGCAGCGCAGATGGCCTCGGTTGAAAGCCCGCTTGCCCGCACGTCAATTGGCAGCGGCCTGTGGCTGTGGCTGGCGCTCTGCCTGCTGGCCTGTAGCGATGCCATTCGCCGTCTGACGCCGATGCCAGTCTGGCGCTGGCTGCTTAACGCGCAGTTCTGGGTTATTCCGCTGCTGATCCTCTTCAGCGGCGATCTGGATCAGCTCTCGCTGTTAAAAGAGTACGCCAACCGCCAGGAGGTATTTGACAACGCGCTGGTGCAGCATCTGACGATCCTGTGCGGAACGCTGCTCCCGGCGCTGCTGCTGGGCGTGCCGCTTGGCATGTGGTGCTACCGGCATCCCGGCCAGCAGGGCGCTGTCTTTACCGTGCTCAACGTCATTCAGACCATTCCCTCCGTCGCCCTGTTCGGCCTGCTGATTGCCCCTCTGGCCGGTCTGGTGAAAACTTTCCCTGCCCTGGCCGCGGTGGGCATTGCCGGAACCGGGCTGACGCCGGCGCTTATCGCCCTCGTGCTGTATGCGCTGTTACCGCTGGTGCGCGGCGTGGTGGCGGGGCTAAGCCAGGTTGCGCCGGACGTGCTGGAAAGCGCGCGCGCGATGGGGATGAGTGCGCGCCAGTGTTTCTGGAAAGTACAGCTGCCGCTTGCGCTTCCGCTGCTGGTTCGCAGCCTGCGGGTGGTGACGGTGCAAACCGTGGGGATGGCGGTGATTGCCGCGCTGATTGGGGCGGGCGGCTTTGGGGCGCTGGTCTTCCAGGGGCTGCTCAGCAGCGCGCTGGATCTGGTGTTGCTGGGCGTCGTACCCACCATTGCGCTGGCGGTCGTGCTGGATGCCTTATTTGCCCTGTGGCTCGCGCTGCTCGGGAGAAGAGCCAATGATTGAATTTCACGATGTAAGTAAAACCTTTGCGGGCCGTCCGGCGGCAAGCCACCTGAACCTGAACTTTGCCGAGGGGGCGTTTTCGGTGCTGATCGGTACGTCGGGATCGGGAAAATCCACCACCCTGAAGATGATCAACCGGCTGGTGGAGCATGACAGCGGGACGATTCGCTTTGCCGGAGAAGAGATCCGCAGCCTGCCGGTGCTTGAGCTGCGGCGTCGGATGGGCTACGCCATTCAGTCCATCGGCCTGTTTCCCCACTGGACGGTGGCGCAGAATATTGCCACTGTGCTGCAGCTGGAGAAATGGTCGCGGGCGAAGATCAACGCGCGCGTCGACGAGCTAATGGCGCTGTTGGGGCTTGACGCGTCGCTTCGCGGCCGCTATCCGCATCAGCTTTCCGGCGGACAACAGCAGCGGGTCGGCGTGGCGCGCGCGCTGGCCGCCAACCCGCAGGTGCTGCTGATGGATGAGCCCTTTGGCGCGCTGGACCCGGTTACGCGCGGCGCGCTGCAGGCGGAGATGAGCCGCATCCATCGGATCCTTGGGCGTACGATCGTTCTGGTGACCCACGATATCGACGAGGCGCTGCGTCTGGCCGATCGTCTGGTGGTGATGGATCGCGGTGAGGTCGTTCAGCAGGGGACGCCGCTTGAGCTGCTGACGGCGCCGGCAAACGACTTTGTGCGCGAGTTTTTTGGCCGCAGCGAGCTGGGCGTCAGGCTGCTCTCGCTGCGCACCGTCAGGGACTATATGCGCCCGCAGGATGCGCGGGTTGGCGGCGAAGCGCTGCACGACCAGATGAGCCTGCGCGATGCGTTATCGGCGTTTGTCGCGAGGCAGTGTGAAGCGTTGCCGGTGGCGGATGCGCAGGGAACGCCGTGCGGAACGATCCATTTCCGCGATCTGCTGGCGGGGGAGGTGACGCGTGAAGCGGGTGCGTGATCCCTTGCTCTGGCTGGTGCTGCTCTTTATTGCCCTGCTTTTCCTGATGCCGCACAGCGCGTCGCTGTTCAGCGCGCTGTTTCCCGGGCTGCCGCGTCCGGTTTATCAGCAGGAGAGCTTTGTTAATCTCACCCTGGCGCACTTCTGGCTGGTGGCGGTTTCGAGCGTGGCCGCCATCGTGCTGGGCGTGGGGGCAGGTATTGCGGTGACGAGACCTGCGGGCAGGGAGTTTCGCCCGCTGGTGGAGACCATCGCCGCAACGGGGCAGACCTTCCCGCCCGTAGCCGTGCTGGCGATTGCGGTTCCGGCCATCGGCTTTGGACAGGAGCCGGCGATCGTTGCGCTGATTTTGTACGGCGTGTTGCCCATTCTGCAGGGAACGCTGGCGGGTATTGCGGCGGCGCCTGCATCGGTGCTGAGCGTAGCGGAAGGGATGGGGATGAGCGCCCGGCAGCGGCTGGTTAAGGTTGAGCTGCCGCTGGCTGCACCGGTGATTATCGCCGGCGTGCGGACGTCGGTAATTATCAACATCGGTACGGCAGCCATCGCCTCGACGGTGGGAGCGAATACGCTTGGTACGCCAATCATCATCGGGTTAAGCGGGTTTAATACGGCCTATATTATCCAGGGCGCCGTTCTGGTCGCGCTGGCGGCTATTGTGGTGGATCGCCTGTTCGAACGTCTGGCCGCGTATCTCAGCCAACACCGCCGCGGACAATAAACGAGTAGCCTGCGAGCATAACGCCACCGATCCCGCTGAGGGCCATCAGTGCAAAAAGGGTAATTACGGCGAGTTTCGTTGCCTTCATCATGTGCTCCTGTTGTTAACGGAACAATTATACGGTGAAGCGCAGCTGTTAATGAACCATTAAATGCCGTTACGACGCATTTGGCCCCAGCGGGTAAACGGGATAGCCATGCGCGCGCCATTCGGTCAGGAGCTGCCGCTGGGAGGCCGAAGGGACTTCTCCGCACCAGACCAGCAGCGTCTGGCCGTCAAACAGCTCCGGTCTGAGTTGGGCCAGCGAGTGGGCAAGTACGTCAACGCGCCAGCCCTGCTGGATGGCTATCCACGCTTCGAGCCACAGCCGGGTGGTATCGTGCACGTTCCAGCCGACCACCAGCGCATCCTTGCTGTTTTTATTGCGCGCGGAGGCAAGACAGACGGAAATATAGTTAATCAGCACGCCGTCGAGCATGCTGAGCAGCGCCTGGAGGGTAGTTTGCTGACACTGGAGACGTCGCCGCAGGGGAATAAAAAGGTGGGTGATGAGGGTCTGCGCGGGGTAATCCCGCCCCTGTTCTTTGATCCAGCCGCGCAGACGCTGCAAATTGCCCGCCTGCAACAGCCTCAGCAGGGTTTCCTGCTGCTCGCGCCAGGCATGCTGGGTATCAGGATCGTCCTGGCTCAGCAGCGACTTCACCTTACCCACCTGCACGCCGTTGTCGATCCAGCTTTTGATCTCACGGATCCGGTCGATGTCCGCATCGTTGAACAGGCGATGCCCGCCGTCCGTTCTTTGCGGCTTAAGCAATCCGTACCGTCGCTGCCACGCCCGTAGCGTAACGGGATTGATATCACACAGGAGTGCCACTTCACCTATCGTGTAAAGCGCCATTTTCGCCCCCAGGCTTACGCGTCCCCAGCTTAACTGTAGACCCACATTGCGGAACCAGGAAGAATTGATTCTTTTTTGTACAAATTATGCGAGGCCCGGATCGGGTGCGGCAAAAGGTGTGATAGCGGACACGATTTATCGCTTTTATGGCACGTTTCAAAGAAAGTTTACCGCCATCAGTGTATGTTACGCGTTTTTAGACTGTGCGGTTGTGGGTATGTACGAGTTTAATCTGGTGCTGCTGTTGCTTCAGCAGATGTGCGTGTTTCTTGTTATCGCGTGGCTGATGAGCAAAACGCGCCTGTTTATTCCGCTGATGCAGGTCACCGTACGTTTACCGCACAAGCTGCTCTGCTACGTCACGTTCTCCATTTTCTGCATTATGGGCACCTATTTTGGCCTCCATATTGAAGATTCCATTGCCAATACGCGCGCCATCGGCGCGGTTATGGGCGGGCTGCTGGGCGGCCCGGTTGTGGGTGGTCTGGTAGGGTTAACCGGCGGCCTGCATCGCTATTCAATGGGCGGCATGACGGCGCTGAGCTGCATGATTTCGACTATCGTCGAGGGATTACTTGGCGGTCTGGTTCACAGCTACATGATCAAACGTGGCCGCCCGGACAAAGTCTTTAGCCCGCTGACCGCCGGTGCCATTACCTTTGTGGCCGAAATGGCGCAAATGGCGATCATTTTGCTTATCGCGCGTCCGTTTGAAGACGCCCTGCACCTGGTGAGCAATATCGCCGCGCCGATGATGGTGACCAACACCGTGGGGGCGGCGCTGTTTATGCGCATTCTGCTCGACAAACGCGCCATGTTCGAAAAATACACCTCGGCATTTTCCGCCACCGCCCTGAAGGTGGCGGCCTCTACCGAAGGGATCCTGCGTCAGGGATTCAACGAAGAAAACAGCATGAAGGTGGCGCAGGTGCTTTATAAAGAGCTGGATATCGGGGCCGTGGCGATTACCGATCGCGAGAAGCTGCTGGCGTTTACCGGTACCGGAGACGATCACCATCTGCCGGGCAAACCGATCTCCTCGGCCTACACCCTGCGCGCGATTGAAACGGGCGAAGTGGTCTATGCCGACGGTAACGAGGTGCCGTACCGCTGCTCCCTGCATCCGCAGTGCAAGCTCGGTTCGACGCTGGTTATTCCCCTGCGGGGCGAAAACCAGCGGGTGATGGGCACCATTAAGCTTTACGAAGCCAAAAACCGCCTGTTCAGCTCCATCAACCGCACCCTGGGAGAGGGCATAGCCCAGCTGCTTTCGGCGCAGATCCTTGCGGGGCAGTATGAGCGGCAAAAAGCGTTACTGACGCAATCCGAAATTAAGCTCCTGCACGCCCAGGTGAACCCGCATTTCCTGTTTAACGCGCTCAATACGCTGAAGGCGGTGATCCGCCGCGACAGCGATCAGGCCGCGCAGCTGGTGCAGTTTCTGTCGACATTTTTCCGCAAAAACCTGAAGCGGCCCTCGGAGATTGTCACCCTCGCGGACGAGGTTGAGCACGTAAACGCCTATCTGCAAATCGAAAAAGCGCGCTTCCAGTCACGTTTACAGGTGTCGTTATCCGTCCCGGACGAGCTGGCGTATCAGCATCTGCCCGCGTTTACCCTGCAACCGATCGTGGAAAACGCCATTAAGCACGGCACTTCGCAGCTGCTGGGCACCGGAGAGATAACGATTTCCGCTTCCCGTTTTAACCATCATCTGGTGCTGGATATTGAAGACAACGCCGGGCTGTACGAGGCCTCCGCGTCAGGCGGTTTAGGCATGAGCCTGGTGGATAAACGCCTGCGCGCGCACTTTGGTGACGACTGCGGTATCACCGTCGCCTGTGAGCCAGACCGCTATACCCGAATTACCTTACGATTGCCGCTGGAGGAGAACGCATGTTAAGAGTGCTGATTGTTGACGATGAGCCGTTAGCACGGGAAAACCTGCGGGTCCTGTTGCAGGAGCAGAGCGATATCGAGGTGGTGGGCGAGTGCGCGAACGCGATTGAGGGCATTGGCGCGGTGCACAAGCTGCGCCCGGACGTGCTGTTCCTCGATATTCAGATGCCGCGCATCAGCGGGCTGGAGATGGTCGGGATGCTCGATCCGGAGCATCGTCCCTATATCGTCTTTCTTACGGCGTTTGACGAATACGCCGTAAAGGCGTTTGAAGAGCACGCCTTTGACTATCTGCTGAAGCCCATCGAAGAGAAGCGGCTTGATAAGACTCTGTCCCGTTTGCGCCAGGAGCGGAGCGTGCAGGATGTATCGCTGCTGCCGGAACATCAGCAGCCGCTGAAGTTCATCCCGTGTACCGGGCACAGCCGAATTTATCTCCTGCAAATGGACGACGTTGCCTTTGTCAGTAGCCGACTGAGCGGCGTGTACGCCACCAGCGCCGAAGGTAACGAAGGCTTTACCGAGCTGACGCTGCGCACGCTGGAGAGCCGCACGCCGCTGATCCGCTGCCATCGCCAGTATCTGGTGAACATGGCGCACCTGAAGGAGATCCGCCTGGAGGATAACGGCCAGGCCGAACTGGTGCTGCGCGCCGGGCAAACGGTGCCCGTCAGCCGTCGCTACCTGAAAAGTTTGAAAGAGGCGATTGGCCTGTAAAACTGGTACACTGCGCGCCATTGCATCATCGACATTTGAAGGCTCTATGCTAAGTAACGATATTCTTCGTAGCCTGCGCTACACCCTGAAAGCGAACAACAATGATATGGTGCGCATTCTTGCGCTTTCCGACATGGAGTCCACGTCCGCCGGGTTTGACACCTGGATGACCAAAGAAGACGAAGAGGGTTTCGTTCGCTGCCCGGACATTATCCTGTCGGGCTTTCTGAACGGGCTGATTTACGACAGGCGCGGCAAAGACGAGTCTGCGCCCGAGCTGGCGCTGGAGCGTCGGGTGAACAACAACACGGTGCTGAAAAAGCTGCGCATCGCGTTCTCCCTGAAAACGGACGATATTGTGGCGATCATGACGGAGCAAAAATACCGCGTATCCGTGCCGGAAGTCACCGCCATGATGCGCGCGCCGGACCACAAAAACTACCGCGAGTGCGGCGACCAGTTTCTGCGTAACTTCCTGCGCGGGCTGACCCACCGGGTGCATCACCCGAAGGCATAAAGGCGGTAGGGTGCGGCCTGATGCCCTCACCCCGACCCTCTCCCACGGGGAGAGTGAGAAAATAAAATGCCATAAAAAAAAGCCGGAGATTATCTCCGGCTTTTTTGTTATTTCACCTGCTGACCCGGCTTCGCGCCTTCGTCAGGGCTTAACAGGAAAATATCTTTCCCGCCAGGGCCTGCGGCCATCACCATCCCCTCAGAGATGCCGAAGCGCATTTTGCGCGGCGCCAGGTTTGCCACCATCACGGTCTGGCGGCCAATCAGCACCTGCGGATCGGGATAGGCTGAGCGGATGCCGGAGAAGACGTTACGCTTCTCGCCGCCCAGATCCAGCGTCAGGCGCAGCAGCTTGTCAGACCCCTCCACGAACTCCGCGTTTTCAATCAGCGCCACGCGCAGATCGACCTTCGCGAAATCGTCAAAGGTGATGGTTTCCTGAATCGGATCGTCAGCCAGCGGGCCGGTCACCGGTGCGGCAGCCGCTTTCACCTCTTCTTTAGAGGCTTCCACCAGCGCTTCAACCTGCTTCATGTCGATGCGGTTATACAGTGCCTTGAAGGTGTTCACCTTGTGGCCAAGCAGCGGCTGCGCCATTGCATCCCAGGTGAGTTCGGTGTTCAGGAACGCTTCCGCGCGGGCTGCAAGCTGCGGCAGCACCGGCTTCAGGTACGTCATCAGCACGCGGAACAGGTTAATGCCCATGGAGCAGATAGCCTGCAGATCGGCATCGCGGCCTTCCTGTTTTGCCACTACCCACGGCGCCTGCTCGTCGACATAGCGGTTAGCCAGGTCGGCCAGGGCCATAATTTCACGCACCGCCTTACCGAACTCGCGCGCTTCCCAGGCTTCGCCAATGGTCCCGGCGGCGTCGGTGAAGGTTTTGTACAGCGCAGGGTCAGCCAGTTCAGCCGCCATCACGCCGTCAAAACGCTTGGCGATAAAGCCCGCGTTACGGGAGGCCAGGTTCACCACCTTGTTGACGATATCCGCGTTCACGCGCTGCACGAAATCTTCGAGGTTCAGGTCGATGTCGTCGATGCGGGATGAGAGCTTCGCCGTGTAGTAGTAGCGCAGGCTGTCCGCGTCGAAGTGGTTCAGCCAGGTGCTGGCCTTGATGAACGTCCCGCGAGATTTGGACATCTTCGCGCCGTTCACCGTCACGTAGCCGTGCACGAACAGGTTGGTTGGCTTGCGGAAGTTGCTGCCTTCCAGCATGGCCGGCCAGAACAGGCTGTGGAAGTAAACGATGTCTTTACCGATGAAGTGATACAGCTCGGCGGTGGAATCTTTCTTCCAGTATTCGTCGAAGCTGACGCTGTCGCCGCGCTTGTCGCACAGGTTCTTGAAGGAGCCCATGTAGCCAATTGGCGCATCCAGCCAGACGTAGAAATATTTGCCCGGCGCGTTCGGGATTTCGAAGCCGAAGTAGGGCGCATCGCGGGAGATATCCCACTGCTGCAGACCGGATTCGAACCACTCCTGCATTTTGTTCGCCACCTGCTCCTGCAGGGCGCCGCTGCGCGTCCATGCCTGCAGCATTTCGCTGAACGACGGCAGGTCGAAGAAGAAGTGCTCGGAATCACGCATCACAGGCGTCGCGCCAGAGACGACGGATTTCGGCTCGATAAGCTCGGTCGGGCTGTAGGTTGCGCCGCAGACTTCGCAGTTATCGCCGTACTGGTCCGGAGATTTACATTTCGGACAGGTGCCTTTCACGAAACGGTCCGGCAGGAACATGCCTTTTTCCGGATCGTACAGCTGAGAAATGGTGCGGTTTTTAATAAAACCGTTCTCTTTCAGACGGGTGTAGATCAGCTCCGACAGCTCGCGGTTTTCGTCGCTGTGCGTGGAGTGATAGTTGTCGTAGCTGATGTCAAAGCCAGCAAAATCGGTCTGATGCTCCTGACTCATTTCGGCAATCATCTGCTCCGGGGAGATACCCAGCTGCTGTGCTTTCAGCATGATCGGCGTACCGTGAGCATCGTCCGCGCAGATGAAGTTAACCTCGTGGCCGCGCATTCGCTGGTAACGGACCCAGACATCAGCCTGGATATGCTCCAGCATGTGGCCGAGGTGGATTGAGCCGTTGGCGTACGGCAGGGCGCACGTTACCAGAATTTTTTTCGCGACTTGAGTCATAGTGGGCATTACTTCTTTTAACTGTGAAAAGGGTTTTCGATATTACCAAAAGGGGCATTATTAAGTAAGCACAAACCGCGCCCTTTCAGGTAAACTTGTTTGTCTAAGGTCTTATTCACAAGAACAAAGGAGTCGGGATGAGTTCTCAGTCCCAGGCCAAATCACCGGAAGCCTTACGAGCAATGGTCGCCGGAACGCTGGCTAATTTTCAGCACCCAACCCTGAAGCACAATCTCACCACGCTAAAAGCGCTGCACCATGTCGCGTGGCTGGACGATACGCTGCACATTGAACTGCAAATGCCGTTCGTCTGGACCAGCGCCTTTGACGCGCTGAAAGAGCAGACCAGCTCCGAGCTGCTGCGTATTACCGGGGCAAAAGCGATTGACTGGAAGCTGAGCCACAGCATCGCCACGCTCAAGCGCGTGAAAAATCAGCCGGGCGTTAACGGCGTGAAGAACATCATCGCCGTCAGCTCCGGCAAGGGCGGGGTGGGTAAATCGTCTACCGCCGTTAACCTGGCCCTCGCGCTGGCGGCTGAAGGGGCGAAAGTCGGCATTCTGGATGCGGATATCTACGGCCCCTCCATTCCGAACATGCTCGGCGCGGAAAACCAGCGTCCGACTTCCCCGGACGGGACCCACATGGCGCCGATTATGGCGCACGGCCTGGCGACCAACTCAATTGGTTACCTGGTGACGGACGATAACGCAATGGTCTGGCGTGGCCCGATGGCCAGCAAAGCGCTGCTGCAAATGTTGCAGGAGACCATGTGGCCGGATCTGGATTATCTGGTGCTGGATATGCCGCCGGGTACCGGTGATATTCAGCTGACGCTGGCGCAGAACATTCCGGTAACCGGGGCCGTTGTGGTAACCACCCCGCAGGATATCGCGCTGATCGACGCCAAAAAAGGCATCGTGATGTTCGAGAAGGTGGAGGTGCCGGTGCTGGGCATCGTCGAGAATATGAGCATGCACATTTGCAGCAACTGCGGCCACCATGAGCCAATCTTTGGTACCGGTGGTGCGGAGAAGCTGGCGGTGCAGTATCACACTCAGCTGCTTGGGCAGATGCCGCTGCACATCACGCTGCGTGAAGATCTCGATAGCGGGAAACCGACGGTCGTCAGCCGTCCGGACAGCGAATTTGCGGAGATCTATCGTCAGCTGGCAGGGCGCGTTGCGGCGCAGCTCTACTGGCAGGGCGAGGTTATTCCAGGTGAAATCGCGTTTCGCGCGGTGTAGCGTCTCTGCGCGTTAGTGCCGGGGGGCGGCTTCGCCTTACCCGGCCTGTTGAGTTTTTACGTCAGTTAAGCGTAACCGCCACCTGACGCTAGCCCAGCCGATAGTGCATCAGGTAATACTCGCCTTCCGGTGAATCCCCTGATGCTTCAATGTGCCAGCCGTGGCGCTGGTAAAAGGCAACCGCCCGTTCATTCTTCACCAGGCACTTCAGGGCGCCGGTGCTGGTAAACGATTTCTGTACCTGTTCAAGCAACAGGCGTCCAACCCCCATGCCCTGATGCTGCGGATCGACAAACAGGTTGTGCAGAAAGTTATCGTTTTCATGGACGGAGGCAAAACCCACGCGGTGGCCGTCGTGAATCGCAACCCAGATCTGCTCGTCGCGCGTTGCTGCGTCGAAGTCCTCAAGCTGCCATTCCGCGCTGTCCAGCCACGGCCAGGCCTCGCGTCGCGCATGCAGGTAGAGCGTGCGCAGGAACGGCCTGTCGTCCTCCTGCCAGGGCCGGATCAGCATCGTATCAGCGGTGATAGAAGATATCTCCGTTATAGGCTTTGTAGATTTTGCCATCGGCATCACCGATCAGAACGTAATTCTCGCCCATGTAGGTCCAGTGCGTGCCGGCATCCGGCGCAGGCAGGTTGCGCAGCTGATACTGTTTGATGGTGTACTCGGGCGTCTGATACTGCGCAGGCGCCGTGTCGCCAATTTTGAACTTTGTAAAATCGGCAATGAACTCTTGTTCTTCGTAAGCTTTGATGCCCGAAGGGGACGTCGACGCTTGCGGCGCAGAGTTCGCGGCTCCCGCCAGTGACAGTAAAACGCCCAGAAGCAGCAATTTACGCTTAGCCATTTTTTCTCCAGTCATATCGTTACTGATACTTTTGCGTGCAGATCCGGAAACGGAGGGCAGGCAGTTCATTTTAAGTATCATCATCAGGATGAGTTTGAAAAAAATGTAACAAAAGTGAAGGGATTTGTGTAGTCAAAACGGCCATAAAGTATTTTGGCTATGAATTAATGCCAGCCTTAATAGATATAATAATTATTGTTTTATTAATTAATTCTGAAAAGACATTTTCAGAGCCAATTTACAAGGATACAGGCATGCATTCAACGAATAGAACATTTAAGATTGTCCGAAACTAAACCTCCGCGATCAAAATTCAGTAATTATCCGACTGACAAAGGCTTAATGTAGGGCTAGCGGCCAGCTTTTTAATTGATACTGGCTGCTTCGTTAATGCGTTGACTAACAGGAGCTTGTTCTTAAAGGAAGTTTTAGGTTTTTACCAGACTTATGATAATCACTACTATAAAACAATTTTAATAAATGAAAAATACAACGGCATTTTCGATACTGCTTTTCACTATTATCCCGCTCGCGGGCTGCGTATTTTCTCCCGGTCAGCATCTCGACCCTGGGGGAAAGCAGGTCATTGCCACAGAAGATGCAAACTATCAGCGTGAGAAACGGGTGGACGTTTATCCCCTCACGCCTTCGCTAATTGAAAAACTGCGGCCTCCGGTCTCAAAATCTCAGGCAAATCCTAATCTGGATAACGAAGTCAAAAACTGGGAATACCGTATCGGAACCGGCGATATTTTAACCGTTACCGTCTGGGATCACCCTGAGCTGACTACCCCGGCGGGCCAGTATCGTAGCGCAAGCGACACCGGTAACTGGGTCAACGCTGACGGCACGCTTTTCTATCCGTACGTTGGCAAACTGCATGTGGCAGGCAAAACGGTCTCTCAGGTACGTGAAGAGATCACCGCCCGGCTGGACAACGTCATTCAAAGCCCGCAGGTGGACGTCAGCATCGCCTCCTTCCGCTCGCAAAAAGCCTACGTCACGGGTGAAGTGATGAAGTCGGGCCAGCAGGCTATCACGAATATTCCGCTGACGGTCATGGATGCCGTCAACGCTGCCGGGGGCCTTTCTGCTGACGCGGACTGGCGTAACGTGGTGCTCACCCATAACGGCAAGGATACGCGCCTCTCTCTGTATGCGCTGATGCAGTGCGGCGATCTCACCCAAAATAAGTTGCTCTACCCGGGCGATATTCTGTTTGTTCCCCGTAACGACGCGCTGAAGGTGTTCGTCATGGGGGAGGTTATTAAACAAAGTACGCTGAAAATGGATCGCAGCGGCATGACCCTCGCCGAAGCGCTGGGTAACGCGGGCGGCCTGAACCAGAATATGGCGGATGCCACCGGCATTTTCGTCATACGTTCGGTGCCGAAAAAGGATCGCGCCGACAAACTCGCCACGGTCTATCAGCTGGATGCCAAAGATGCTTCAGCCATGGTGTTAGGCACCGAATTTCAGCTTGAGCCCTACGACATTGTCTATGTGACCACCGCGCCGCTGTCACGCTGGAATCGCGTGATTACGCAGCTTGTGCCAACCATCAGCGGCGTGCATGACATTACCGAGACGGTGCGTAACATCAGATCGTGGCCGCAATAATGTTTGATTCCATCTTAGTGGTCTGCACCGGCAATATTTGTCGCTCGCCGATTGGCGAGCGGCTGTTGCGTCAGTTGCTACCGGGAAAACGGATAACCTCGGCAGGTATCTATGGGCTGGAGGGCAGTCCGGCGGATGTCAGCGCTCAGGACGTGGCAAGGCGACATGGGATCTCACTTGAGGGACATCGCGCGCGCAAACTGACCCCGCAGATCATGCGGGAATCGGATCTGATTCTGGTGATGGAACCTGCTCATCTTCGCTTTATCTCTGACATGGCCCCGGAAATTCGCGGCAAATCGCTGCTTTTTGGGCAATGGTTGGGGCCGCAGGACATCCCCGATCCCTATTGTAAAAGTCGTGAAGCATTCGATTATGTTTTCGGTCTGCTGGGCAAAGCCAGTCAGGAATGGGCTCATCGTTTGAGTCAACAAGGAATGAAGCGTTAATGTCGTCTTACACAACAGACAGTTACGGTGCGGCAGCACCGGAGAATCATGAAATCGATCTCATTAGCCTGCTCGGCGAGGTGATCGATCACCGTGCAGTCATTTTATCGATAACTTTCCTGTTCACCCTGTTGGCGGGGCTGTATGCCTTTCTGGCCACGCCCGTTTATCGCGCAGATGCTTTAATCCAGGTAGAAGGAAAGCAGGATAACAGCCTGCTCAAAAATTTAAGGCAGTTTGGGAGTGAGATGTCTCCCGATGTCGAACCTGAAATTCTTCTGCTTAAATCGCGCATGATTCTGGGCGCAACCGTCGATGAATTAGGCCTAACACAGCACGTGACGCAGTGTACGTTCCCGGTAGTGGGTCGTCTGTGGGCACGGTTGCAGGGCCGTAAACCAGCGACGGTTGCCCTTGACTGGCTGCAACTTCCCCCTGTCGAAGGAAAACCTCGCACCCTTGTGCTCACTGTGCTGGAAAAAGGGGCATACCGGCTGGAGGGCGATAACTTTTATGCCGAGGGCAGGGAAGGGAAACCGCTGGAAAAAGCCGGCGTTTCGCTGCTAGTGGTGAAAATGAATGCGCCAACGGGCACGCAATTCACGGTGCAAAACAGCACCCGTCTGGAAGCTATTAATACGCTCAGCACCCAATTTAGCGTCGTTGAATCGGCAAAGCAGAGTGGGGTACTGATGCTCACGCTGACCGGAAACGATCCTGAGCGCATTGCGCATGTGCTTGACCGGATTGCCAACAACTATTTGCAGCAAAACATTGCGCGCCAGGAAGCACAGGATGCGCGCAGTCTTGCATTTTTGCAGCAGCAATTGCCTAAAATCAGAAGCGAACTGGATCTGGCTGAAGAGCGGCTTAATCAGTATCGCAAACAGCGTGACTCGGTGGATCTCTCCCTGGAAGCGAAATCGGTTCTTGAGCAGATTGTGAATATCGAAAACCAGCTCAACGAGCTGACGTTTCGTGAGGCGGAGATTTCTCAGCTGTTCAAGAAAGAGCACCCGAACTACCGCGCCTTGCGTGAAAAGCGTCAGACGCTTGAGCAGGAGAAGGTCCGCCTTAATCAGCGTGTCGCCGCCATGCCATCGACCCAGCAGGATATTTTGCGCCTCAGTCGGGATGTGGAGTCAGGCCGCACCATCTATTTGCAGCTACTCACCCGTCAGCAGGAGCTGAACATTTCGCGCTCCAGCGCCATTGGTAACGTGCGAATTATCGACAGCGCGGTGACGCAACCCGATCCCATCAAACCGCGAAAGCTGGTGATTATCGTCTTAGGCATCCTGTTGGGGCTGATATGCTCAATGGGGCTGGTTCTGGTCCGCATGGCACTCAGACGCGGCATCAATACCTCCGAGCAGCTGGAAGGTCTTGGCGTACAGGTGATGGCTACCTTGCCCCGTTCCCTGTGGCTGTGGAAAAAAACCAACCTGCGTAAAAAACGCGTATTTGGCTCACGCTGGAGACACAAGATTGTCGATGTTCCTTTCCTGCCGGTTGATCGGCCTGCGGATGTTTTTGTCGAGGCCGTGCGGGGGCTGCGCACCAGCCTGCATTTCACTTTGCAGGATGCCGCTAACCGGATCGTGATGATTTCTGGCCCAACGCAGGACTGCGGTAAAACCCTTGTCAGCACTTCGCTGGCCGTGATTGAAGCGCAGGCCGGGCTCAGGGTGTTATTCATTGATGCGGATATGCGCGAGGGATATGTACACAACATCTTTGACCTGAAAAATCATACCGGGCTTTCCGACGTGCTTGACGGAAAATGTCATTTCCAGGCGGTGATTCAGCGCTATGAGAAAGGCAACATTGATGTCCTGACCTGCGGGCCGGTTCCGTTACGCCCCTCTGAACTGCTGATGAGCGAACGCTTCAGGGCGTTAATGATCTGGGCAGATGAGCATTATGACCTTGTGATCCTCGATACCCCACCGGTGCTGGCCGTAACCGACGCCTCAGTGGCTGCCCCGGTGGCCGCCACCTCGCTGCTGGTGGCCCGCTATGGTAAAACCAGCCTGAAAGAGATGGAGAACAGCATTAAGCGTTTGCAGCAAACGGGGGCGCATATCAACGGCACCGTGCTGAACGATGTAGTGAAATCGGCAGCGCTGTATTACCGTGCAGGCTATGGCCATTACGAGTATGGCCATAGCCCGACACGGCAACCGCGCAAGGATTAGTGCTTCACCAGCGTGGCAAAGTAATACACCAGCGGAATGGCGAGGATCCACAGACCAACGGGGATTTCTCGCCATTTTCCTGCAATCGCTTTGATGACGATGTAAAACAGCAGCCCTCCCGCAATCCCTGTCCCGAAGCTGTTGGCAATCAGCGTAATCATCACCATCATCAGCACCGGCAGCCCGTCGGTGAAGTTTGCCAGATCCACCTTACGCAGGCCGCTGAACATATTCAGGCCTATCAGGATTAGGGCAGGCGCCGTGGCTTCTTTGGGGATCATGAGCGCAACGGGCGTAAACAGCAGCATCAGCAGGAACATGATCGCAGCGGCCAGCGCCGTCATGCCGGTTTTACCCCCCGCTTCTGCGGCCGCTGAGGATTCAATCAGCGCCGTGGCGGCAGGAATACCCACCCAGGGGCCAATCGCGGCGGCAATCGAGTCCACCATAAACGGGCGATTGATGTTTGCCATATTGCCCTCTTCATCCAGCAACCCGGCTTCACCTCCCACCGCCAGCGTGGTGCCCATGGTGGAGAAAAACTCCGATGCGAAAAAGACAAACAGGAACGGCAGGAAGGCAATATTCAGCGCGCCCAGCATGTCGATATGGCTCAGTACCGGCGTCAGTGAGTGAGGCATGTCAATAAAGCTGGCAGGAAGGCGGGTCACCCCCATCGGAATGCCTACGAGGGTAGCAAATAAAATGGCCCACAAAATGGCGCCCGGAATGCGACGCGCCTGCAGGGCAATGGCGAGGAACAGGCCGCTGAGCGCCACCAGCGCGCCTGGGGAGAGAAAATCACCCAGCATCAGCGCGTTCGTTTTTGCGTTAGCCTGCACCAGGCCGGCATTGCGAAAGCCCAGTACGGCGACAAAAAGACCGATAGAAGCCGTCAGTCCCAGTTTGATGGACTGCGGTACGGAGCGGGTCACAACCTCTCGCAGGCCAAAACGGGTGAGCAGGAAGAACAAAATACCCGACCAGCAGGCAATGCCCAGACCAATTTGCCAGCCGATGCCTTCACTGCCCGCCAGCGTTACCCCGACCAGCACCGAGCCACCAATGCCGGGCCCGACAATAAACGGCAGGTTGGCGTAAAACGCCATCAGTAGCGTACCGGCCACAAACACCAAAATGGTGCCGGTGGTCGCCGCGCCTTTGTCCATCCCGCCTACGGCGAGAAGCCCCGGGATGACCACCAGCAAATAGGCGGCTGCGAGAAAACCGGTGAGACCGGCCAGACACTCTGTGCGCACGGTACTGCCGCGCGTATACAGTGCAAAACGACGTTCAAGCCAGTTCCCTGGTGCTGGCGAATTAACGGTATTGTCGGCCATTATCCGGCTCTCCTTCTGTATTATTGTGTGGTGTCCGGGGTTTCCCGGTAAGAAATCAGCGGATCGACAATCTGGCGCGTGCTGCCATCGGTCAGTCCAAGATCGGTTAAATGCGGCCCGGCGTTGCAGGCAAGGCACGTCCCTTCAATGGCTTTAAATACTCTGTATGGCGGCTCCCAGTCGGCAATCTGGCTGCTGCGTTCGCGCAGCTCACGGAACTGGCGCGCCAGTTCCGCAGGGGCGAGCTCTGACAACATCCCCGCAATGGGCATCGCCACATGGGCGATCACGTCCCCGTTCTGTACCAGCGCCATCCCGCCACCGCTTTGGATCAGCGTGTTGGCGGCCAGTGCCATGTCAGCAGGATCGCGTCCCAGTACCACCAGGTTGTGTGAGTCATGGGAGTAGCTGGTGGCAATGGCCCCCCGCAGCTCTCCCCAGCCTTCCAGCAGGGCGATTTGCGGTACCGCCGCATGGCGTGCGTGGCGGTGCTGAACCCAAATCAGGCTAAAACCAGCCGGTATCTCAACGCGTCCGTCACGTACCCGGACGTCGGTGTCTCCCCAGCGGGTAAAACGTGCGCCGCTGATATGACGCAGGCGCGCCACACCGTGGTTTGCGTTGTCGATGCGCATGTAAAAATCACTGGTGGTCAGCGACGACAGGCGCACGGTATCCCGGGGCAGCGTCAGGGGCGTATCAACAATCGGCTCGATCATCGCTCCGTCACGGGCAATGCATTTTCCGGCGACGTACACCCGACGAGCCGTCAGTTTATCCAGTGAATCGAACACCACCAGATCCGCACGACGACCCGCGGCAATCAGCCCGAGATCGTTACGCTGCAGGCGCAGGGAGGCGTTCAGGGTAGCAAACCGCAGCGCGTCCGTCGCCGGAAGGCCATGTTCAATCAGCAGGTTGAGCAGGGCGATGATGCCGCCTTTTTCCATCAAGATGTCCGGTGGGACATCGTCAGTGCAGACCGTGATTTGTGACGACAGATGCGGCAGCGTTTTCAGCGCGCTGACGATATCAGGCAGCAGATAAGGATGCGAGCCGCGGATCTCCAGCGTCAGCCCGGCGCGTAATTTTTCCAGCGCATCGTCGGCGGAGGTGAGTTCATGATCGGAGGTGACGCCCGCCGCCAGATACGCCTGTAAATCCGCGCCGCTCAGACCACGCGCGTGACCTTCAATCAGCTTCCCACTTTCCAGCCCGGCCTGCACGATCTCCAGCATACGCTGACTGCCATTCAGCACTCCGTGCATGTCCATCACTTCCGCCACGCCGCGCACTTCGGGCCAGCCAAGCAGGGTATTCATCTCTTCGCCCGCAAAGTCTGCGCCGGACATCTCCAGCCCCGGTGTGGAAGGGACGCTCGATGGCGCCGCGACCATTACCTGCAGTGGCAGGTTGCGGCTCGCCTCAATGGCAAAGCGGACGCCCTCAATCCCCAGAACGTTTGCCAGCTCGTGCGGATCCCAGAACACAGCGGTGGTGCCCTGCGCCAGTACGATCTCTGCGTAGCGGGCGGGCAGCAGATGCGAGCTTTCAAGGTGAACATGCGTGTCCATTAGCCCCGGAGAGAGAAACTGGTTGTTCAGGTCATGCGTCTCATGCGCATCGTTGCGGTTACCGCGCGGATGGACGCTGGCGATAAGCGAGCCGACGATGCCCACATCCGCGTCGCGGATCTCACCGGTTGCCATATCAACAACTCGGGTATGCGTAAGCAACAGGTCAAACGGCGTTTCGCCTCGTGCAGCCTTCACGGCGCGGCGTCGGGTTTCGGCAGTCATGCAATTAACAGTTCCAGCATTGAAATATTGACGTTACTCTATGCACCCGGCAAACGTTTGCCCAGCTGATAAAATTTATCGCCCGATAACCCCGGGTTATTCTGTGACGCGTGTAACGGATAATGATGACGGAACCCTGGCAGCGCTTGCCTGCGCTCTCCCTTCGGCAGCTACAGTATTTTGTCACTCTGGCGCAGCTGCGTCATTTTACGGATACCGCCAGTAAACTGGCCATCAGCCAGCCGGCGCTCAGCAGCGCCCTGCGGCAAATCGAAACCGTGCTCGGCGGTAAACTGGTCAACCGTACCGCGTCGGCGGTCACGCTGACCGAGCTGGGGCACGCCATTCTGCCACATGCCCAGCGGGTGCTCAGCGTGGCGCAGCTGGCGTTTGATGATATGCAGCAGATTGTGCAGGCCGGCGGCGACGGTACGGTGCGGATCGGTCTGGTGCCTTCAGTCAGTTCGCTGCTGTTTCCGCTGCTGCCGCAGACGCTGGGGCAGGCCTTTCCGCGCTTGCGGGTGGAGTTTCACGACCAGACTAACGATGCGCTGGTGGCGCAACTGCTGAAAGGGCAGATTGATTTTGGCATCGGGGCGCTGGACAACTCGGTACCCGAACAGCTGGACGTGTTCCCGTTGCAGGAGGATCCGTTTGTGGCCGTGCTGCACTGCGACGATCCGCTCGCCGCGTCGGCACATGTTCCCTGGAAACAGCTGGTGGGCCGGGATATTGCCGTTTTCTCAAAAGGCAATATTCAGCGGCTGGTCAATGCGCTTGCCGAAAGCCACCGTCTGTCCCTGCAGACCCGTTATCAGGTGGACTATATCGAGACATTATACGGGCTGGTGCGCTCGAAGCTTGCCGTGGGGATATTGCCTCAGCTTTACACCACCCACCTGCAGGACCCGCAGCTTAAGGTGGTTCACCTACAGCAACCGGCCCTGGCGCGCACGGTGGCGCTGATGCGTGCCCCGCAGGCGCTGCCTCCGCTCATTGAATCCTGCTTTACCCTGATGGTTGATACCTTACGCACCAGGTAAGGCGACACTTCTTTACAGCGAAACGGCGCTCAGCTCGCTAAGGTGACCTTCGTTAAATCACGAGGTCATAATGGAAAACCGCAAATTCAGCCAACTGCGCCGCTGGGCGCGGGAAGGGATCATACTCGTACTGCTGGCGCTGGCCGTGATCTGGAGTGTGGATCAGTACCGCAAGCCGTTATTACCCGCCACGTTTAGCGCTACTCCGATGCAGGACGTTGATGGTTCAGTACATGACATTGCTGCACTCAGTCACAGGATCGGCCGCTGCTGATTTACGTCTGGGCGACCTGGTGCAGCATCTGCCGTTATACCACGCCTGCGGTCGTTAGGCTGGCAGAAGAGGGCGGTAACGTGGTGAGTATTGCCATGCGCTCTGGTGATGACGCTAAGCTTGCGCGCTGGGCCGAAAAGAAACAGCTGAAAATGCCGGTGATTAATGACGAAAACGGTGCGCTGTCAAAGCAATGGCAGGTTAGCGTAACGCCGACGCTGGTGCTGGTCTCTAAAGGCAATGTCGTTAGCACAACAACGGGCTGGACAAGCTACTGGGGATTAAAAGTCAGGATGTGGTGGGCAGGGTTATAAAAATAGCCCCTCTCCCGGCGGGAGAGGGGTTTGGGTTATTTCGCCAGAACTTCCTGAGCGGTACGCTCAACCAGAGACAGCAGGACTTTAATGTCCTCCAGCGTCACGGTTGGGTTCAGCAGGGTCAGCTTCAGGCAGGTGATACCGTTATGTTCGGTAACACCGACGTTTGCGCGGCCTGATTCCAGCAGCGCATCGCCAATCTTCTGGTTCAGCAGGGCAATACCGGCGTCATCCATCTGCACCTGCGGACGGAAGCGGAACAGAACGCTTGCCAGCTGTGGCTGCATAACCAGTTCCAGAGCAGGCTGCTCTTTCACGTAGGCCGCAACCTGCTGCGCCAGCGTCACGCCGTGATCGATGATCGCCGCATACTGTTCCTGACCCAGCGCTTCCAGGCTCATCCACAGCTTCAGCGCGTCGAAACGGCGCGTGGTTTGCAGAGATTTGGACACCAGGTTAGGCACGCCCGCTTCTTCATCAAACTCAGAGTTCAGGTAAGCCGCCTGATAGCGCATCAGCTCATAGTGACGTGCTTCTTTCAGCAGGAAGGCACCGCAGCTGATGGTCTGGAAGAACTGCTTGTGGAAGTCCAGCGTCACGGAGTCCACCAGCTCGATGCCGTCCAGGTAGTGACGATACTGCTCGGACATCAGCAGCGCGCCGCCCCAGGCCGCATCAACGTGTACCCAGATATTCTGTTTCGCAGCCAGCTCGGCAATGGCACGCAGCGGATCGATTGCGCCCGCGTCGGTCGTGCCTGCAGTGGCCACGATAGCCAGGATCTGTTCACCGTTCGCGTTGCACTGCTCAATTTTCGCCGCCAGATCGTTGAGATCCATACGGGAAAATTCGTCAGTTTTCACCTGCACCACGGACTGATAGCCCAGACCCATCAGCGCCATGTTTTTCTGCACGGAGAAATGCGCGTTTTCGGAGCACAGCACGCGGATCTTACGCAGATCGCCGGTCAGACCATCCTGCTGGACAGAGTGGCCCTGACGCGCGAAGAACGCATCACGCGCCAGCATCAGGCCCATCAGGTTGCTCTGGGTACCGCCGCTGGTGAAGACACCTGCGTCGCCAGCCTGATAACCCACGCGGGTACGCAGCCATTCAATCAGCTTGATTTCAATGATGGTTGCGGACGGGCTTTGATCCCAGGAGTCCATACTCTGGTTGGTGGCGTTAATCAGCACTTCCGCTGCCTGGCTTACCACCAGGCTCGGGCAGTGCAGGTGCGCCACGCACTGCGGGTGATGAACGGACAAGCTGTCTTTCAGGAAAAACTCAACGGCGCGTTCAATCGCCGCTTCGTTGCCCAGCCCTTTCGGGTTGAAATCCAGCTTAATACGGTCGCGCAGCTCCGCGACCGTTTTGCCCTGGTACATCTCAGGCTGCTTCAGCCACTGCATCACAGCCTGAGTGCTTTGTTCAATCGCCTGCTGGTAAGCTTCAATGCTCTGCGCAGAGGAGAACAAAATTGGGTTTGAATCAGACATCGTAATCAACCACTCCGGTTACGCCGGGCGAACGCCCGCAGCAAGCAGCGCCTGCTCAAATTTATCCAGGAACACTTTCAGCTCATCATCGCTGATCAGCAGGGAAGGCAGCAGACGCAGAACGATACCGTTACGACCGCCGCGCTCCAGAATCAGACCGGCTTCGAAGCACTTCTTCTGGATCAGCGCAGACAGTTCGCCGTCGCCCGGGAAGCAGCCCATGTGGTCAGCGGCTTCATGCGGCTTAACGATCTCGATACCGATCATCATGCCCAGACCGCGAACGTGGCCGATTACCGGATAACGTTTCGCCATCTCTTTCAGCTGGCCCTTCAGCCATTCGCCCTGTGCAGCCACTTTGCCAGCGATGTTCTGGTCTTTCAGGATTTTCAGCGTGGTCAGACCGGTTGCCATTGCCAGCTGGTTTCCGCGGAAGGTGCCGGTGTGGTGGCCTGGCGCCCATGCATCGAACTGCTTTTTGATACCAAGCACGGCCAGCGGCAGACCGCCGCCAACGGCTTTAGACATCACGATGATGTCTGGCTCGATGCCCGCGTGTTCGAAGGCGAAGAATTTACCGGTACGGGCAAAACCAGCCTGAACTTCGTCGAGGATCAGCAGAATGCCGTGTTCCTGAGTCACTTTACGGATGCGTTGCAGCCACTCGGCCGGAGCCGGGTTCACGCCGCCTTCACCCTGAACGGCTTCAAGGATCACCGCCGCAGGTTTACGCACGCCGCTTTCAACGTCGTTAATCAGGTTGTCGAAGTAGTAGGTCAGCGCTTTCACGCCCGCTTCACCACCGATACCCAGCGGGCAGCGGTACTCGTGCGGATAAGGCATGAACTGAACTTCAGGCATCATGCCGTCTACCGCTTCTTTCGGAGACAGGTTGCCGGTAACGGACAGTGCGCCGTGGGTCATACCGTGGTAACCACCAGAGAAGCTGATGATACCGCTACGACCGGTCACTTTTTTAGCCAGCTTCAGCGCCGCTTCTACAGCGTCAGCACCGGATGGCCCGGTGAATTGCAGGCAGTACTCTTTGCCCTGACCAGGCAGCAGAGAGAGCAGGTATTCTGAGAACGCGTCTTTAAGAGGCGTGGTCAGATCCAGGGTATGTAACGGCAAGCCGCTGGTAATGACATTTTGGATGCTTTTCAGCACATCAGGATGATTGTGACCAAGCGCAAGGGTGCCTGCGCCTGCTAAACAGTCAAGGTACTCTTTATTATCTGCATCGGTGATCCACACGCCTTCTGCTTTAGTGATGGCTAAAGGCAGCTTGCGAGGATAACTCCTGACGTTAGATTCAAACTCGGCCTGACGGGCCAGATAGGTTTCGTTGCTTTTGTGGGCATCTACGGTGTCAATACGGACTTTATCCGTCATCATATCACTCCTACAACCGCCGCTTCGTTATGAGCAACGATTGAATAAAAAGTTAAAAAACAGATGGGGCCTGAAAAAAACGCCGCCAATATAGAGCCTTTTGTCACCGGGCTCAATGGTTAATTTGTTTACTGTTTTGTGACACAGAGCACAGGGGGGGCAATATCCACGTTTACAGGCGGAAAATTGCGGTTTATGACAAATAAAAACAATGAGTTACGTGTGGTTTGTCAGCATTGTAAAATCAGAGAAAAGAGTGTGACAAATCGTGCGATTGACGGATAAAAAGGAGGCTGACCGCCTCCTTACGCGCTTTATTTCTGCATGACCTGCAAAATACCGCGATCGCGTCCCTTCGTTTTATTCCACGACGCGTCCGTAATACCGTTTTCATCAAGGCTAAGCGATATCACAACACCATCGCCATGAATCTCGTAGAAATGCGCATTCAGGCGTTTTACGCTGGCTTTTTTACCGTTAACCGTAGCGTTAAAAAAGCCGTTTGAAACCGTGGCGCTAACCGTGTTTGAGGTTAATGAGGCTTCCCGCAGGGGATCGTGAACCGCTGTCGTTCGATCGCCTTGTACCGCGTTTTCCGCTTTCGTTTTGCTGATATCGCAAGAACCGTCGGTAGCGCTAATTTGCGTGCATCCCGAACGTTCCAGCTGGGCACGATAATGTGCGCTAATGGCGTGCGCGGGCATTACGACAACGGAGAACAGTAATACGATCGGCGTTAATTTCGTTTTCATAAAATAAACCTTAGCTGTGGTGATAGTGTTTTTGGCCAGCGTCTGCCGCTCGGGCTGCATCTGCGTTGCTCGGGCGAGACATATCCCACAAGCATGATTATCATCATTAACTTTTTCATTTATCGCCTTAATAACGACATAAATAATATGAGACGTACATTATGCCGATCCAGATCCCAACGGAAATCAGCATCAGGTACAGGGCTGCGGAAATAAAAATATATTTATACATGCGCGTTGCTATCAATTAATGCCCATTAAAAGGGCGAAGTTTTAAAAGCCCAAACCTATCCCAACCGATGCCCCCATGTTATTCGCGGTATCATCAGAGAAGCTCATTTTACCGATGACATGGGAAGAAAAGTTTACCGACGCGCCGACGGCAAGGGCGCTTTCGCCGTTGTAGGTCGCACCGCCTGCTGAAAACATCACGCGCTGGTTAGTTTGCACCTGTGGTAAACCCGCCATTGCCATCGCGCCCGAAATACCGGCATTTGCCTGTTTCTTATTATTGTCCACTTCTTCACGCAGGGATTTAAATTGCTGGCTGGTGGCGTTATTCATTGCCTGCAAGGTCTGCCTCGTCGCTTGCAGCTCCTGCGTTGCTGCGTTAACCGCCAGGCTATTTTTAGCGACCTTAGCCTGGGTTGCCGTGTCGACTTGTTTTTGCGTAACGGTGGTTGTCACGCCATCTTTGCCGTTATGGCCATTTACGCCGTCACGACCGTTTATTCCCGCGAGGCCCTGTGCGCCGGTGTCGCCTTTCGCTCCGGTTGCTCCTGTATCGCCTTTGTCGCCCTTAGCGCCGTCTTTACCATCAACACCATCTTTAGGAACAGGCTGACTTTCAAGCTTTTGAATGCGGGTTTCATGATTATCAAGAACAACATCCTGATTATCGTTAGTAGCCGAAATCAGTTTGTCAGAATCAATTCTTGCTTGTTTTTCAGTGCTGATTCGATCGTTAAGTTGGCGATCGGCAACTAAACGGGTGTCTGCTTCCTGGGTAATCTCACCCTGAATAGCATTACTTACAGTGGTGAGTTTCTTTCCTACACTATCAGCAGCGGTAAGAGCATTATTAGCTGTATCTTGGGCAACCTGCGCTTTATCAGAAAGCGCTTGTTTAGATGTTTGCAAATCAGCATTTACACCATCAATAGCAGTAGTATTAGCATTGATGGTTTTATCTTGTGCTGCATTGTTACTAATACGTTCATTAGCCTCAGCAGTGAGATCGCCACGTAAAGCAGATATTTTATCTGCGTTATCAATGGTAACTCCCTGAACAGTATTAATAGTGTTTGTATTAACGTTGATAGCAGCGGTGTTAGCATCAATCTGATCCAGATCGTAGCTTTTAACGCTTTCATCTTGCCCTTGCAGGTGAATGAAGACGCCTTGTGTACCTAAGCCGCTAACGTCTTGAATGTAAACATCACCAGCATTAACAGTATTAACGAAAAGAGCACCAAAAACAGCAATAGCAATCGCTGATTTATAAAGAGATTTCATTTAAAAAGACTCGCGGCAGAAGAATTTAAAATTAAAGATTAAATAAGTGATAACGGAGCTAAACTATAAATAGTTTAGTCTTGCAAGTGTTGATGCAGATCACCTTTTACACTTATTACGATGCAGTTAGAGGTGGTGTTTTTAGTGTTTTTATAAATACTGTTTCGAATGAAAATTAAAAATTCGCAAGCTGAAAGTAAACATTAAAGAGCACGGCTTAAAGGCAACAACTTAATAAAAGATTAGATTACCTAACTTTGCTAAAGTGAGATTTATTATCATCTTTTACGGTGTCGTTTTGTTTAGGTTTTCTCTCTCGAAGGAGTGGGTAATAATAAATCGAAAACCCTTGCGCCAGAACTACGCTCCCGATTACACTAAAAAAGCATTAGTTTTTAATGCATAACTGATTCTTTTATAAGTAATTTGACTCGGGGTGTGAATAGCCACGAATAATCTAGACACTTCCGAGCCGTTGATAGTACTGGTTTTCATATTCTGCCGGTGACATCTGATTGCTCGAACCATGCCGACGCTTACTGTTATAAAACATTTCGATGTAATCAAAAATATCGCTGCGGGCTTCTTCCCACGTTCCGTAGATCTTTTTCTTTATCCGCTCGCGTTTCAGTCACAGGAAAAAGCTTTCTGCAACCGCGTTATCGTGACAGTTACCGCGACGGCTCATACTCCCTTCCAGGCCGTGTGATTTCAGGAACGACTGCCACTCATGGCTTGTGTACTGACTACCCTGATCAGAGTGAACCAGCACCTGTTTTTGGGGATTACGCCGCCATACAGCCATCAGCAATGCGTTCAGGACAATGTCCTTTGTCATCCGGGATTGCATTGACCAGCCGATAATTTCGCGTGAGAACAGATCAACAACCACGGCAAGATACAGCCAGCCTTCGTGGGTCCTGATGTAGGTGATGTCCGTTACCCAACGCTCATCCGGAGCATCCGGATTGAACTGCCGCTGGAGCCTGTTGGGCGACACGATACAGGCCTCGCCTTTACGTGCCCGCGTGCTCCGGTATCCGACCTGAGCCTTTATCCCGGCACGTTTCATCAGTCGCCAGACTCTGTTGACTCCGTACAGTTGCCAGGTATCCCGCAGATCCAGATGGATCTTGCGATAACCATAGACGCAACCGGATTCCAGCCAGAACTGTTTAATCTCTCCTGTCAGTCTCAGGTCTGTCTGATGGCGTTGTGAATGCGGCTGCTGAAGCCAGGCGTAAAAGCCACTTGGATGAACATCCAGCACCCGACAGAGCAGGCGAACAGGCCAGCAACTGGTGTTGTCACGGATAAAGGCGTACCTCAGTCGCACTGCTTTGCGAAGTACGCCGCGGCTTTTTTAATATGTCCCGTTCGTCGGTAACCCGCTTCAGCTCTTTCTGGAGATGGCGGAGCTAGGCCTGAGCATCTGACTGTTCTTTATGAGTGGAAGAATCCGGACCGTACTTCGTTATCCAGGCGTAAAGGCTGCGAGTGGTGATATCGAGACGTGTTGCAACGCTGGAAAGAGAATGACCGCGATCAACAACCTGTTTGACTGCTTCAATTTTAAACTCTACGGGATAACGCTTAACGCTCATGGGCACCTCTCTTTAAGTCATCTTGAATGACTCTGAGGTGTCTGTTAAACCTGTGGCGATTCTGGGTGACGCGGATTTGTATGTTTTGTCTAACCGATGTGGAATTTCGTTGTTTAAATTGGCGAAGAATGTATTTCGACATTCTCCGCTCATATTGCGCTGAGCCTGGGATTGAGGCGTTATGGTAGAGGTATAACAGTATAAGATTGGTTTACAAAAGTTCTGAAGACCTATCAGGGGCTCCCTCTCTGCCACTATAGTACGTGATTACCCTAATGCCTGATTGAAATCAGATATCAAATCTTCGGCATCTTCCAGTCCAACAGAGACACGAACCAAGCCATCCGGGATGTTCATTAGCTTGCGCACTTCTGCTCCTGACTCCCAAAAAACAGTTGGAGCAACAGGAATGGCAAGCGTACGAGTATCCCCCATGCCCGTAGCGCGGGATACGATGCGCAGCCGATTCATCATGGGCATTAACGCGTCAATGTCAGCTATCTCGAACGATAGAAGCCAAGAACCAGCCGAAAAATTATTCTGGGCGTACTCATGCTGAGGATGGCTGGGTAAAAAAGGATACAGTACATTTTTTACTTTCGGATGCATTTCAAGAAACTTCGCCAGTTTCAGTGCGGTCGCGCTACTACGTGCCACTCTCAGCTCCAGCGTTTCCATCCCGATGGCAATTTGATGCGCATGTTCAGACGAGAGCGAAGCACCCATGTCACGAAGCGCTTTCTTACGAAGCTGGTTAAGCCCCCACATCGTACTATCGCCTTTTCGATAGCTCTCTGAAATAGCAGGATACTGACGCCAGTCGAATAACCCTGTATCCGTTACAGCGCCTCCCAGCGCTGCGCCGTGACCGCCCAGTGTTTTGCTTAACGAGTTGATAGCAAGCCCTGCACCTACTTTTTTAGGGCTAAAGAGTACCGGAGAGGTGATCGTATTATCTATGACAAACAAGATCCCTTGTTTCTCGCACAGCTTACCAATGCCCTGCAAGTCAGGAACTTCTGTACCTGGGTTCGCGATGGTTTCAAGAAAGACCATTCTTGTTTTCGGCGTGATCGCATCTGCTACATCTTGTATGCAGGTGGAATCGACTTTACTGACACCAACACCTAATCCTGATAGGGTATCAAGTAGACTGTTGGTTCCTGCAAAGACGTAGCGGCTAGTCACTAGATGATCGCCTGCACGCAGCATCGTTAGGAATACCGCCGCAATGGCGCCCATACCGGTCGCGAAACAAACGCTCCCGATACCGTTTTCCAGCATAGTCATTTTAGATTCAAGCGCTGCTGTCGTTGGCGTTCCAGTCCGCGAATAGTTAAAAGCTCCTTTAAGCTTGCCCTGAAAAACATCAAGCAAATCTTCTATCCGTTCGAAGTCATACTGAACGGCAGTGTGAATAGGCTTGCGGATCGCCCCGTGCTCAACGCCAAAATGACGGTCGGCATGCACAATCCGTGTCGTTAATGAATTCTTAGACATACAAAATCCCATTTTTAAAAAATAGTTAGCGACTCACTCTTCCATTGACGTTAGAGGTTGAGACATATCAGATGTAGGAGATACACGGTAACGTTCAAGAAAAGCGCTATAATCTTCGAAACCAACTACCATTTCTTTTACGTTGTTATATCCACGCTTACGATTACGCTGGATCTCTTGCAATTCATTCAGACGTTGACGAAATGCTTCCGTCATCGGGATTCCCAATTCTCCGTATACGCGTTCCATAGTACAGGGAATGTTTTCCAGCAGCTGAGAATAATCGACATATGTAATTGCTCCTTTCTCTTCTAGTTCCTGGCAAAATATCATCTGTTGCTGGCACTGACGGATACGGAAATTAAGGTTGTCCTCATGATAACCGGTCAATGTATTTGGATTAATATCATGTTTCGCACGTATAGAGGCATCTGACGCTGATATGTATGAGTTCACAAAGCCACTGGGTTCCCGACCAATGCAAAGGAAACGAGCATTGGGAAAAGCAGAATAGAGTTCGCGATAGAAATCCGCATTTTCATTTTCTTTTGTTAACCACATTCGCCCGTTGCCCCGATGGTATGCGGCACGACGTACAACCCCAGCCAGACTATGCACCAATTTCCTTTTTGCGAAGGAGGATAATGCGCCGACGGTCTCTATCCGGCGCAGCACGTTTGCAAACGGAAAACGACGATAAGTGAAATAATGGTGGTACATATTTTCTTCAAGAAAAACACCGTGCCCCTCAATGGACCCTAGCGTATGGACATGCATTTTCGAGGCCAGACGCCCCTGCTCAGTATTGGGCCAGTAGTCAATCTTTTCGAGGTGCTTACGGATGCCCAGAAAATCAAACAAGCGCCACGCAATAATACTTGGTACCCGCCAATCCAGATGCTTTAAAGTGAAGAAATTTTTGTCATCTTCCGCAAGGGTGCGCAGCAAAAAAGTGGTTCCACTTCGCGGCTGGCTTATAATAAATAAGGGACCCATAACTTCTTGCTTACGGTAAGCTCGAACAAAGATGTCATCCAGACGATAAAGCAGACCCGAAAGGGGCAAATAAAAGAAACTTTTTACCAAATACCCTACCAGTGCACGTTTTTCTTTTCCCGAAACTTCCTGGCTTTTGATACTTGAATAAAAAATAATAAAATACGAATGCCAAAGCGGAAATGGACTACTAACATATATTACAGCAATAACACCAAAAATCGAAAGCGCGACTAACATTCACCTCTCCTTTATTGAGTAGATAGCTAAATAGGTCATTATTTGAGTAAAAGGTAGTCTTCACTTGAACGACGAAGCGCCAGCCCTGTCTTGTCTGCGGCAGTCATAATGATCCATTCCGTCAGCAAGCTGACCTCTACGGCTGACGAGCTTACCAACTGGAAATGCCAGGGATACCAGGTACTGTTCATGTCCGGCACCTGCATCCCCGAGGTATAGTGATAAGAGAGATGAGACAGGAGTGGACGAAAATCGGCATCCCAGGTCTCGCTGGTGAAATCGTCAGCCAACCGTCCCGGATACTTCGGCCCCAAGCTGCGGGTCGCAGCCGCGCGTACCGGCGTAATGTCCTGGCAGATCGCTGGCATGCGTCCCGTCAGGAAAATCTCCAGTAAGAGCTCATAAGGATCGATATCGGTTGCCAGGTTGAACACGGCCGGAATGTTTCCACCCATTATGCGCGGGTTTATTTCCACCAAAACCGGGCCTTCTGGGCCGTAAATCAGTTCAATGTGGAAAATGCCTAAGTTTAGCTTACAAGCGCGCACGACATCTGCTGTGTACTCAAACATAGCATCACGGATCGTCACTGACACAGGCGCGGGGATAACCGTGCCCAGCTCAATAGCCGGATTTTCAGTGCAGCGTTTACGCCAGGACAGAACCAGCGGCTGTATTACCCCCCCGGCAACCGCAATTTCAACCGAGAACAGCGGCCCTTCCACATAGTGTTCGAGCAACGTTTCAGCAGACATTGCGTCAAGGTAGCCCTCCGGCCCTTCAACCGCAACTTGCAGGCTGGCAAAATAACTCACCAGATCATCGTCATTCACCAGCTTCAGCGCACGAAGACTCGCAGCACCGACCTTTGGCTTCGCAATCATTGGATAGCCAATGTGCCGAGCCGCCTCTCGTGCCGCTTCAAGACTCTCAACCACAGCGTAAGAAACTGAGGCCAGACCGCATTCTGCAATCTGTTTACGACAAAGCGCCTTATCCTGAGAGAGATGTACTGCTTCTGGTTCTATACCCGGAAGTCCTAACGCCTTGGCGCACTTGGCCACCGAGGCCACATTAACTTCAATCACGGTAAACAGCGCATCAATTTTTCTTTCATCATCAATGGTTTTTAACGTCGCCAGCAGCGTCGCTTCGTCCTGCGCGGTGTCGAGGGTTACCACCCTGTCGCTCAGTTCAGGGACTCGAAGGTTGTCAAAATTAACCACAAGTTCTTCCAGCCGACGCGAACCAATAAACGTGACATAGTGACCCGCCCGTTTAGCGGCACGAAGTGCACGCAGCCCGATACGGTTAGAATCTACGATAACAATATGCATGACTTACTCTCCTTCACCTACGGCACTGGACACGCGTTTTTTGCCGAGAAAAACATTGATTAAAACGGGGATCATCAGCGCCAGGACAATAAAGCTCAGCGTGACGGAGCCAAAGTTAAGTTGCTCAACCAAGATACTGCCGAGTAGGGCAACCACAATCATTGCCCCCAATCCCAACGCATTAGCATTGGCCACAATTTTGCCAAGCTGTTCAGGTGGCGCGGCGACAATTATGTAGCGCTGATGGACGGCCCATGCCACCTCAAATAGCAGCGCAAACAGGCCATAGACGGCAAGACCAGGGACCGCGGACGTGATAAAGGGGAGCGGCAGCATCAGCGCCAGAGTGAGTAAATGCGAAACAGGGGCAGTAACGGTATAACGGTTGCCGGATAGATCCAGTCGCGCAGCAAAAATTGCGCCCAGAATGTAAGCAAAACTCGCAATGGTTTGTATCAAAGCAATCCCGGACGGATCCATGCCCAACTGTTCTGTGGGATAGACCGAACGCGCGACGTTCTGATACCCCTGATAGAGCGCAACGGTCGAGACATAGTAAATAATGGACATGCGTAGGCGAGGATCGCGTACGGGCGTGTGAAACGATGTCCCGTTCGCTGTTGGTATTTTAACGTCGTTTAGTGGCGCTGGCAGGCGCGTATACAAAATACCCGCGGCCAGGTGACAGATCATACATAGTCCCAAAATGGCTTCCAGCGGAAGCACGGATAGCAATAGTGCCCCCAGCAGGGCACCGACTCCGGCCCCCCCCAGCATTGCCGTGTTATAGTAGGATGCCGCCTGATTCAACGCTTGGCCAGAAAAGTAATTTTTCAGAGCCACCGCGCGTGCCATCTTGGACAGAGAGTCTAACCCACCCTTCAACAGAAGAAGAAAAATCATGACGTAATAAGAACCGGAAACGAACGCAATGGCTGGAACAATTAGCGCGCTGGCAAATTCTGACGTCCGTAGCAGATTACGGGGTGAGAATCTTGCCCCCGCCCGCCGGATAAGCGGCAAAGCCAACACAGCAGGTAACCACTGGGTTAATACGACCATATTCGCCGCAAGAGGAGACGCGCTGTCATTAAACACGCGCGCGGCGAGAACCATTAATAGGAAGAACGTTGACAGGGAGGCAAGGAAAATTGCCGTCCAGATTTTCAGAAAAATCGATCGCGTCACACGACCGGAATGCTCCTTGGTAAGCGTCAGCGGATGATCCCATGCGCTAGAACGATTATGGAACAAGCGTTCAAATCGGCTGTGCCCAAGGAACTTACGCCATGCCCAGACAGGTATGAACAGAAGAACATACAGGGCAGTAGTTATGACTTTCAGCATTGTAACTTGCCTCATAATTTAATCGAGAGCGATTTCTGTACGCCAGTCCGAATCGTTCTCCAGGGCGGGTTGTTCTTCCTTACGCAAGACACAATTACCCAACACTAGGAGATCGATATTAGTTCGCATAAAACAGAGGTATGCCTCAGCCGGCGTGCATACAATGGGCTCTCCTCTGACGTTAAAAGAGGTGTTTACCAACACGGGATAATCCGTAAGCTCATCAAACTTTTGTAATAGTCGAGCCAGAAGCGGATTCGTTTCCGGATGCACGGTTTGTACACGAGCTGAATTGTCAACATGGGTGATAGCGGGCATCGTCGAGCGAACATCATTGATTGAGCCAAGATGACGGTTTTCAACAGGTTTAAGCCACTTTTTACGCACCTCTGAAACCACCAACATATAGGGGCTTTCCTGACGGATATCGAAGAATTCCGATGCACGTTCAGCAAGCACCATAGGAGCAAAAGGTCGGAACGACTCGCGAAACTTTATTTTGAGATTCATGGTTTTTTGCATTTCAATGTTACGTGGATCGCCTAGAATAGAACGCGCGCCCAGCGCCCTTGGCCCAAATTCCATTTTTCCTTGGAACCAGCCCACAACCTTGCCAGATGCCAGCGCTTCTGCTGTAAAACTCAGCATTTCTTCCTCTGATAACAGCTGATGGGGAATATCTTGTTCATTCAGATAATTCATCACCCTCTCGTCACTGAATGCCGGTCCCAGGTAAGCCCCCTGCATTGCATCTCGGTGACCAGAAGCTGGCTTCATTCGTTTTTGTTGACATTTAGCATCCTGCTCCAACGCAATACCAAGCGCACACCCGGCATCACCCGCCGCTGGCTGGATCCAAATCTCATCGAAGATCCTCGCCCGTGAAAGACAGCCGTTCGCCACACAGTTCAAGGCAACGCCGCCAGCGAGACAGAGACGGTCCTCTCCCGTCAACTGCTTCGCTGCTCTCGCCAGGCCTAATACCACCTCTTCTGCAACCTTCTGAATTGAGGCAGCAAAATCACAATCGTCTTGCGTGATTACACTTTCTGGTTGACGTTTGGAACGACCAAACAAGGATTCAAATTTTTCACCCACCATGTTCTGTCCCTGAAGGAATGTGAAATAGTTCATATTAAGGGAGAATGATCCGTCGCAACGAAGCGTAATAAGCTCATCGAGAATTTTTTGTGCGTAAATCGGTTCGCCATAAGGGGCAAGCCCCATAAGCTTGTATTCACCTGAATCGACTTTGAAACCGCAGAACTCGGTAAATGCTGAATAAAGCAGTCCGAGTGAATGTGGATAGGAGATTGCATTTTTCAGCGTGAGGTCAGAACCCTCTCCGTGCCAGATAGTGGTCGTTTGCCATTCGCCTACACCATCGATACACAGCACAGCTGCACGATTATAGGGAGAAGGATAAAACGCAGACGCCGCATGAGAGCGATGATGCGTACCGTAAATGATATTTACCTTGGGGTGCCCGCGATTAAGTTTCAATAGCGAAGACATGATCTGTTTTTCTGGCCGCGCCTTCCAACGAATCCATTCTGGAAAGACCCGCTGAAAAGCGGCAAGACCTCCCGGTCCCGCGCTGGCAAACGAGGAAATTAAACGTTCGAACTTAAGATCTGGAGCATCATAAAAGCTAATTGACGTCAAGTCACTAAGCCCTACACCTGCCTCATCCAAACAATAACAGATGGCATCTGCTGGGAAGCTGCTGTCGTGGCGTTTCCTACTGAATCTTTCCTGTTGCGCAGCGGCAATAATTTGTCCTTCAGACACCAGAGCTGCTGCGCTGTCATGGAAATAGGCTGAAATACCTAAATGATAATGTCTCACTCTACCACCTCGAAGGAATGGAATTGACGGTGTAACAAGGGGGAAAGGTCACTCGAAAATTGCAGATCTCGCTTATGTGAAGAAAAGAAATTCAGCTGTTCCGGTGAATTAACAACAGGAGCAAGAGACTCGTAACCAAGTCGTATACGTGCCCAAGTTGCTTCTACGGGAATCAGATCTTGCGAGTATTGCATCCATGCATCAATCGCCTCTGCGGCCCAAGCTGCATGCCCAGTTGAGACGTTATCTATGGTGTTATGTAAATCGACAAAAGTGGTCGGCAGTCCATAATGCTTGAGGAAACGGTGCGCGTTTCGGTAAGTGCCGCCGACCCCGGACAGTTCCATCGCCAGATTCATACCTAAAATTTCCGGTCGGAATGTTAACGGAAATTTACCGAGGCAAAGCCAGTAAACCGGGAGTTGAAAAGCGTCATCTGCAAACCGTATATCTTGCGCAAAAGAAAGGCTGCCAGTTGCAGGTAACGTTATCGACATTGCAGCGAGAACATCTCGGTAAATTTTCGGATGATTAAGTCTCCACTGACCATTACCGAGCTCATCCCAGAATGTCTCAAACAGAGGACTTCCCGTGCGACTAGAGGCCAGCGAGATGTCAGTAAATCCTTGAAGCCAAGCCCCATCAATCAGGGTGAGTGGTGCCAGTTGTAGCGTCTGCGCAATGACAGATTCACGCGAAGGCATATCGACGTTTTGTGAGGTACTAAAATTCTGAGCATGTGCATCATGCGACGTTAACAACCATTCCCTGAGTATGCCCGGAGACCAAGTATGTGGGAAAGAACGAGGATTTTTGTCGAAAGATTCCTGTGCTTTCTGGAGCCAGAAGTGGCAATAACTTTTGGCAAAATCACGTAAGTTTGGGGTAAGTGCCCTCCCTTGTAATAGGTAATATGCGCTGCGGATGTCGCCAGGTTGGGCTCCAAGTGAGCAATCGCCAGCACGAACCTCACAAGAGAATGAGGCTACGCAAACTTCAGCGGGTAAAATTGTCTCGCCGTTGTTAGGAGCATCGGTAAGGCTGAGTATCCAGTTACGGATCGTTAGAAGATCTTTCTGGCTAAAGATGCGGAACATCGCTCCATTGTCTGACACCAAGCCATTAATCAAAACACTACGATCAGGAGCCCCTGGACGAACCAAGCGGCTGCAACCAAGAGCATCAACCAGAGGAAGGGGATTATCACGAGCCTCAGCAAACCACTCTGAAAGAGGGCGTCCCTCAAGAATAAATCCTGCATGATAAACCTGAGCTTCACGAGCTCGTTCCTGAATAAGGCTAGCCATCGCGAGGCGGGGATTGCACATCGAGCGCGTAATCGTAAGTACAGCATCATCCAGCTCCTGCAACAACGCCTCGAATAAGCCAATGCCGAAGGCTATTCTCGTCCGGGCTGTTTGTTCAGCACACAGGCTGTTGAAAAGCTCTTCAGTAATCGGCTGTACTATCTCTCCGTAAGAAAGGGCAGCACCGCGTCCGACTCCCATGTTTAGGTGCATTAGCGCCGATTCATTAACATCGAGCGATTGCCAGGCAGGCAAAAGACCAGCGGTTCTCCAAGCAAAATCGAAACCAATAAGTTCATAATCAAAAGCGTCACTGCGCCTGCTCATAGCGTAAAGTATGGCGGGAAACTTAAAGCATATATCACGAATTTCACGAATATCACTCAACTCCCGGCTGCCAGCTGACATATTCGAGACGCCTTGGGTACGCGCGAGTGAACAGAACCGGTCAAAGCGAGAATTTTCTGCCTCTCCCACTCCAACATCATCGGCAAGCAACGTAAGAAGACGTAAATGCACTGCATCCTCAAAAACGCCCGGTGCGCTCATTCCGTGAAGCGCCACTCCCATACTTGCTGCAAGGGGAGCGGTCTGCTGAAGAATAATATTTTGCACAGACGAGCCATGCCCTGCGAATTCATGAAATTGCTTCCAGCGTAGTGCTAAATGTTTCAATGTTAAAGTGAGCGAAGAAACACATGATGTAATATTTCCGCTCAGGGGGATTTGTTCAGGAAACAAACTATAAATATTATCTACGTCCAGATAAATCTCCGGACGCACCGAGTAAGCAAAAACAGCTCGCCACATAAGCCCCTCATAAATAAATAACGAAACACCTTCCAATTATGTTGCGATGTGCCTCAGAACATAGGATAAATAGAGGGATCGTCTTTTTTCTTTTTCTTTTTACGTACGAATAACATTTTAATTGCAAGAATAAGTCGCTTCATGATTTCCTCTTTTTCATCGCAAGTTGTTCAATCAAAATGCGGGCAACAATGTCATGCCCTTCATCTGTGAAATGAATACGATCAACAAAAAGCCATAAATCATCCGAAATGGAATCCTGAATGGCCGATGTCAGATCGATAAAAGAAATACCCAGTTCGTCACACGCCGCAGCCAGTTTGTCACGGTATGTTTCATAGGTCTCTTGACTAAGAATATCCCCGTAGTGCTGGGCAAATCCGCCCAATTTCTCACGTTCAGCAAAAAGTAATTCCTCTTCTTTTGCCCCACGGACACGCACCCAGTTTGCTAGAGGTTGCAACACAAAAGTTAGGGGGGCCTTCATATCTGAGCAAAGCGCTGACCAGTTTGATAGGTTCCGTCTCGTGAGTTCAACAGCATAGGAAATCTGTTCTTCGAGAGAAGGAACATCATCATGCTCTACTGCCTTCCTACGACTAACCCATCGTGACACACGAGTCTCCTGGAAGCTCTGCATGGCACTATGAAACTGGTTGCCCATAAAAAAAGCACCATGTTCTTGCCGAAAACGCGCAGGTAACCGCGCCAGCCCAAGATCGTTAAAACCAGACATTAAAACGACCTCATCAATCTCAGGCAACAGGTGGCGATTAAGCGAAAACAGAATCATTTCCTGTGTAGAATTAAAACTACGCCCCCCGAAGTTAATCCATGGAGATGTATGCGGATCATTTATACTCATCCGTGACGCCAGGGTATGACAGTCCGCGCTTGCTCCTATACCGAATACCGTTGAACTCCCAGCGATAATGCGGCAACTATTAAGTTGACTGCAATCACCAACAGAATATATTTTTCCGCAGGCGTTACTATACCTGAAGCCCCGACTATCTGTATTAACAACAGATGATCGATGATTATACGGATGAAAGTACATGACATAAGGAAGCCAATTTATTTTGCCATTATCAGCAAACTCTTTCGAATATGCCAACATCTGCGGAGTTAATTGTTCCACATAACTCATAGCATCTCCCTTGTTATATTCTGATTCCTGATGTGGACAGACTTAGTAATGAACCATTAATATGTAATCATTAATAAATGATGAATTAAGCATGGCTTAACTTGGTTTTTTTGAGCCATTGTCACTTGGCTTATACAATTTTTAAAGAATATATCCAGATCTTTTTTCTCTGAATTATTCGTAGTTCTGTGAATGTATCGTTATCGGTAGAAACATGTCAATCACAATTAATTTACACTTTGGGTGAGATAATTTCTGCATGTGTTACCCGCCATCTACTCCTAGCGGTTTTTTCATCTGATTAGTATGTCTTACGTAACACTAAAAACTAAATTTCGAAAAAATAAATTCTTTTCCAATAGACATGAAAAAAATTCAACATGAATTAATATGATAATAAAGAGGAAATAATTAACAAAGTTAATGGCCTAAAGCCCGTGAATCACGAGATACTATTTACAGTCTTTGTGAGGTACGTGCTTCCTAGGGGCACTTTGGTGATCGAAAATTATTGTACGCTAAGGTTGTTTTTTGACTTTTCGACTTTAACTGGCCTTAGCCGACGAAACTTACTGGAAGCCGATATCCGGTTGCTTTTCCATATATAATCACTTGTGGATAAAGTGCATATGTACCCGGGGGATGAGTATTGAATCGCCACAGGTTTAACAGACACCTCAGAGTCATTTAAGATGACTTAAAGAGAGGTGCCAATGAGCGTTAAGCGTTTCCCGTAGAGTTTAAAATTGAAGCAGTCAAACAGGTTGTAGATCGCGGTCATTCTCTTTCCAGCGTTGCAACACGTCTCGATATCACCACTCGCAGCCTTTACGCCTGGATAACGAAGTACGGTCCGGATTCTTCCACTCATAAAGAACAGTCAGATGCTCAGGCCTAGCTCCGCCATCTCCAGAAAGAGCTGAAGCGGGTTACCGACGAACGGGACATATTAAAAAAAGCCGCGGCGTACTTCGCAAAGCTGTCCGACTGAGGTGCGCCTTTATCCGTGACAACGCCAGTTGCTTGCCTGTTCGTATGCTCTGCCGGGTGCTGGATGTTCATCCGAGTGGGTTTTACGCCTGGCTTCAGCAGCCGCATTCACAACGCCATCAGGCAGACCTGAGACTGACAGGACAGATTAAACAGTTCAACCCGGAAGCACCGGATGAGCGTTGGGTAACGGACATCACCTACATCAGGATCCACGAAGGCTGGCTGTATCTTGCCGTGGTTGTTGATCTGTTCTCACGCAAAATTATCGGCTGGTCAATGCAATCCCGGATGACAAAGGACATTGTCCTGAACGCAATGATGATGGCTGTATGGCGGCGTAATCCGCAAAAACCGGTACTGGCTCACTCGGACCAGGGCAGTCAGTACACAAGCTATGAGTGGCAGTCGTTCCTGAAATCACACGGCCTGGAAGGGAGTATGAGCCGTCGCGGTAACTGTCACGATAACGCGGTTGCAGAAAGCTTTTTCCAGTGACTGAAACGCGAGCGGATAAAGAAATAGATCTACGGAACGTGGGAAGAAGCCCGCAGCGATATTTTTGATTACATCGAAATGTTTTATAACAGTAAGCGTCGGCATGGTTCGAGCAATCAGATGTCACCGGCAGAATATGAAAACCAGTATTATCAACGACTAGGAAGTGTCTAGATTATTCGTGGCTATTCACACATCATTATTGACGGTCTCAAGATCAGCTGTTCCCGCTTGTCATTTGCATTTCAATTGGAATTGGCAAAAGCACTTCGACTGCATGAAGAAAACGTATGCGGTTTAAATCATCATGACTGAATAATTTCCTTAAGCCGCCTTATGGGCGGTTTTTTTGTGCCTGCCATTTATCTGTGGGACACAACGTGAGACACAAGCTGGGACACAGAGGAATTTTTAGGGTTGAGTCTTTGGCTTCCCGCTGGCATGATCCAGAACAGGGATTAACGGGACGTTAATCGCAAGCTTTTGATTTTTTTTGTAAATGACTCGGGGTGCCCTTCTTTGTGAAGGCTGAGAAATACCCGTATTACCTGATCTGGATAATGCCAGCGTAGGGAAGTCAGATGCCTTCCCGGTCATCGCTTCTTCACGTACGGCAGGAGCGAAACCATGCAGACTAACCTGCTCGATCTACCTGTTTTACATCAGTTCCGAACCCGTTCCCCGCTCACACACTGTATGACTAACGACGTCGTGCAGACGTTCACCGCCAACGTTCTGCTGGCGCTTGGCGCATCGCCGGCGATGGTGATCGAAGCTGAAGAAGCCGAACAGTTTGCCGCGCTTGCCGACGCGCTGTTAATCAACGTTGGCACGCTTACCGCCCCGCGTGCCCAGTCGATGCGCCGGGCCATAGAGAGTGCGGTGGCCGCAGGCAAACCCTGGACTCTGGATCCGGTCGCGGTAGGCGCCCTGACGTTCCGTACCCGCTTCTGTCACCAGGCACTTTCTCTCAAACCCGCGGCTATTCGCGGTAACGCCTCGGAAATACTTGCCCTCACCGGCATGAGCGCGGGAGGACGCGGCGTGGATACTACCGATACCGCGGCGAGCGCGTTGCCCGCTGCGCAGGCGCTGGCCCGCCAGACCAGCGCCATAGTGGTGGTGACGGGAGAGGTGGATCACATTACCGACGGCCAGAGAATCCGCACGGTTACGGGGGGCGATCCGCTGATGACCCGCGTGGTGGGAACGGGCTGCGCGCTCTCTGCGGTCGTTGCCGCCAGCTGTTCGCTGCCGGGCGACAGGCTCGACAACGTGACGGCGGCCTGCGGGTGGATGAAGCGCGCGGGGTCGATTGCCGTATCCCAGACCCGCGGCCCCGGAAGCTTTGCCGCTGCTTTTCTGGACGCGCTCTACGCGCTGGAGGAGCGGGTATGAAACGTATTAATGCTCTCACCATTGCGGGTACCGATCCAAGCGGCGGGGCAGGGATCCAGGCCGACCTGAAAACCTTCTCCGCTCTTGGCGCGTACGGTTGCTCTGTCATCACCGCGCTGGTGGCGCAAAACACGCGCGGCGTGCAGTCGGTTTATCGCATTGAGCCTGATTTTGTTGCCGCGCAGCTGGATTCGGTATTCAGCGATGTACGCATCGATACCACCAAGATCGGCATGCTGGCAGAAGCCGATATCGTTGAAGCGGTCGCCGAACGGCTCAGGCATTATCAGATACAAAACGTGGTGCTCGATACCGTGATGCTGGCAAAAAGCGGCGATCCGCTGCTCCCGGCCTCCGCCGTCGAAACGCTGCGTAAAAAGCTGCTGCCGCAGGTGGCCCTGATCACGCCCAACCTGCCTGAAGCCGCCGCGCTGCTGGATGCGCCACACGCCCGGAACGAGCGCGAAATGAAAGAGCAGGGGAACGCGCTGCTGGCGATGGGGTGTAGCGCGGTGCTGATGAAGGGCGGCCATCTTGATGACGCAGAAAGCCCGGACTGGCTCTTCACCCGCGACGGCGCGCAGCGCTTCACCGCACCGCGGGTACAGACCAAAAACACCCACGGAACGGGCTGCACGCTCTCTGCGGCGCTGGCGGCGCTGCGTCCGCGCCACAATGACTGGGCGGGTGCGGTGCAGGAAGCCAAGGTATGGCTCTCCGGCGCGCTGGCAAAAGCGGATTCTCTGGAAGTGGGTCACGGTATTGGTCCGGTTCACCATTTCCATGCATGGTGGTAAGCCGTATACTGGCAGGAAACCTTATGCCAGAGAAAAACAGAGATGGAACAAGCGCATACCCGGTTAATTGCCCAACTCAGGGAACGCATTGCCGCGCCAGACAACATGCCGTTGTACCTGAAATTTGCCGAAACGGTGAAAAACGCGGTGCGCAGCGGGGTGCTGGCACACGGGAATATTTTGCCCGGCGAGCGGGATCTGAGCCAGCTCGCCGGGGTATCGCGTATTACGGTGCGTAAAGCAATGCAGGCGCTGGAGGAGGCTGGCGTCGTCACCCGCGCCCGCGGCTACGGCACGCAGATCAACAATATCTTTGAATATTCCCTCAAAGAGGCGCGGGGTTTTTCCCAGCAGGTGGTGCTGCGCGGGAAAACGCCCAACACGCTGTGGGTCAACAGAAGCGTCGTGAAGTGCCCGGAAGAGATTGCCCGCCAGCTTTCTCTGGAGCCAGAGAGCGAGGTGTTTTTGCTTAAGCGCATCCGCTACGTGGACGACGATGCGGTATCGATAGAGGAGTCCTGGGTACCGGTAGGGTTAATTCCTAACCCGGACGACATTGGCGTCTCGCTGTATGATTACTTCCGCAGCCAGAATATCTTTCCGCAGCGCACCCGTTCACGCGTCAGCGCCTGTATGCCGGACAGCGAATTTCAGGCGCATATTAAGATGGACGATAAAATACCGGTGCTGGTTATCAGGCAAGTCGCGCTCGATCAACAGCACCGGCCAATTGAGTACAGCATCAGCTACTGCCGCAGCGATCTATACGTTTTTGTGTGCGAGGAGTAATGCCTCGCGCGTGGGGGCACAGTCTCCACCGCGATGGCTGACCACCCAGGCGGCGACGGCGTTGCCAAGCCGCACCGCCTCCGGCAGTGACCAGCCTGCGGCCAGTCCGGCAAGCAGGCCACCCGCATGGCTGTCACCCGCGCCGATGGTATCGACGACGGTTGCTGGAAAAGCCGGAACGTGCCCCGAAGCATCACCGTCATACCAGACCGCCCCGTCTTTGTCGTGGCGCACGATCAGCGCAGCGCCGAACCGGTGTTGCCACTGCGCGCCAAGGTTTTCTGCATTCACGCCAAGCCATTCGGCGGCGAGTTCCGCCTCCTGACGATTGAGCGATACGATCGGTTTACGGGCCATGATCCGCGCCATCAGCGGGACCGGAATATCCGCAATGCGCGGACCGAAATCGATAAAGGCGGTCACATCCTGAAGGTTTTCCAGCCAGGCCGTCAGCAGTTCGCCGCTGGGTGAAGCCAGCTGGTAGCCGGACAGATAGACCAGGCTTTTCTCTGGTACGCTTAACCCGTCCAGCCAGCCCTGCTGCCACTGGTTCTCCACGCCGCTGAACGACATAAAGGTGCGTTCACCGTCGGGCTCCACCAGCGCCAGACACCAGCCGTTATCGCCCGTTTCCGCTTCTACCGCACTGTGCAGATCCTGCTTCGCCATGGCGTTACGGATAATATCTGCCCACACGCCGTGGCCGACGGGGAGTGCGTTTTGCGCGGCAATGCCGAGCCGCTTCAGGGCGATGGCGATATTTAGCGCGCAGCCGCCAATATTCACCCCCTGCTGCTTCAGTTCGATATCACACCCGCGCCAGGGCAGGGCGTACGCGTCGGCAATCACGTCGATGACAGCCGCACCAAGCACCGTGACCGGCCGTGTGGCATGAAGGGTTTCAAGACGGTGGGCAAAAGCGCTCATACCCCCTCCCTTTGCTCCCGGAAGTGCAGCAGCTTGTCGCAGTAATGGCCGAAATCAAGCCGGTTCACCGCATCAAGCTCGTGCTTAAGCGCGGGATCGATCGCCTGAACGCCATGCAGCGCGCCGCAGATTGCCGTTGCCATCGCACCTATGGTGTCCGTATCGCCGCCCAGGTTGGCGCACAAAAACGCGCAGCGGTTCGGGTCGGTTCCCGCCAGTTCGACCATCGCAATGGCTGCCGGAACGGACTCAACCGTGCTTGTTCCCGCGCCAATCAGCTGATAGACCTGCTCGCTGGCCGATTCCGTACCGTTGGCTTCGCGCACGGTTTTCAGGGCCAGCTCAATGCGTGCCGAGAGCGACGCGCTGAAGGTGGTGGTGTTCGCCTCCTGGGCCGCGCGGGCGATACCCGGCAGGGCATCGGCGATGTTCTGCCAGCTTTCGCCGTCGATGGCGCGCGACACCGCCCAGGCGATGACCACAGCCCCGGCGATGGCGAGATCCGATTTATGCGTCGGGCTGGAGGCCATCGCAACCTGTTCCACAAAGTGCGCCAGGCGCGTGGCCGGCAGCAGGCAGCCCAGCGGGGAGGCGCGCATCGCCGCCCCGTTGGTGACGCCGTTGTTTTCCAGCTCGCTCACCGGCCTGCCGTCACGGATGGCGTTCAGGGCGATTTTGGACGTCGGGCCGAGCACATTCTTATTGAACGCGTCGAAGTCCAGCGCCCAGCGCAGAATATGTTTACCGATAACGTCCGGATCGATTTCTCCGTCGCATTCGATAATCGCATCGGCCAGGCACAGCGCCATCGACGTGTCATCCGTAAATTCCGCCTGCTTAAAGTAGCAGGCGGCATTATTCTCAGCCGGGCCGGGTAAGAAACGGTCGATCCAGCCGAAGTGCGCTTTCACCCGCTTACGCGGCCACAGCTCCGACGGCATCCCCATCGCATCCCCTAACGCCTGCCCATAAAGGGCACCGAGAATACGGTCTTGTTTCATTTAACTTCCCCTCGTGTCAGCGCGGTATCGCCATCAACCACCTCAATTGCGGTGATCTCTTTATCCGATTCGCGGAAAAACAGCATAAACAGCACGGCAATCACCACAATCATGATTGCGCCAAATGTCCACATTCCGGCCCAGTTGAAGGTCAGCCCATTCACCGGCTCTTTGTAAGCGAACATTTTTTCCATCATCACGCCGCCCAGGCGGTAACCCAGCAGGCTACCAAAGCCCTGACAGCACAGCGTGATCAAGCCCTGCGCCGCGTTGCGCATATGCACAGGCGCTTTTTTATCCACGTAGATGTACGCGGTAACGTAATAGAAGTCATAGCTCACGCCGTGCAGCAGGATTCCGAGGAACAGCAGGGCGTAAGTGAAGTACTGCTCCGCGCCGCCGTAGACAAAGAAGCCGTAGCGAATGGCGGCGGTGATCAGGCCCAGCAGCAGGACCTTCTTAATACCAAAGCGTTTGGTAAAGAACGGCAGCGCGAGCATGAAGAAGATTTCAGAGAACTGGCCGAGCGTCATCCAGCCGGTGGCGTTTTTCATCCCCACTTCGGTGAGATAGCCGTTAGCAAAGATGTAGTAGAAGGCCAGCGGCATGGCGAACAGGAACGAGCAGAAGAAGAACACCAGGAAGTTTCTGTCGCGCAGCAGGATCAGCGCATCCAGCCCCAGCATCACCCTGAAGTCCAGCTTGCCGGTACTCTTCGGCGGGGTATTCGGCAGGAACAGCGCGAAGACGCCAAGCAGGAGAGAGCTGGCTGCGGTCATCAGCAGGGGAATATTGGTGTCAGAGATATCGCTATAGCCCATCATCTGCGGCAGGAAACCGCACGCCAGGCCGGAAGCAATCCAGCCAATGGTTCCCATTACGCGAATGCGCGGGAAGTCGGCCTCCACGTCATCGACGTTCGCAAAGGCGATACTGTTGGTCAGGGCGATGGTGGGCATGTAGGTCAGAGAGTAGGCCAGCAGCAGCGGGAAGAAGGTGCTGAACTGGGTTTGCTGTGCAGCGAAGTACATCAGAATGGCGCCCGCGAACATCAGCACCGCCAGCACCTTCTGGGCGGCGAAGAAGCGGTCCGTCAGCGAGCCGACCAGGATAGGAGAGAGAATCGCGGCAATGGCGGTACAGGCATAGGACCAGCCGATTTCCCCTGCGGTAAACCCGCTTTTACTCAGCCATAGCCACAGCGGCACAAACCAGGCGCCCCAGATAAACCATTCAACGAACATCATGAATGACAGTTGGACTTTCGTTTTCATTTTTTAATCCTGCATGTCAGAGGTACGCGAGTAACATACCATGTGATAATACCTTTTAAATACCTTTAAGGCGATTGTATGATCAGTGTAACAAAAATGTTGTACACGAAACGAGCCAGCAGATTGTGCTTAAAAAAGTTGCAAATGGTGGAAAATAGAGTAAGTCGGTACCAGGCTTAGTCTGCCTGCAAAAAACGCAGGTTTGGATCACACGTGCCGACATCACGTCGGACTTACGGGAGCATCACTATGACTGATATTGCGCAGTTGCTTGGCAAAGACGCCGACAGCCTTTTACAGCATCGTTGTATGACCATTCCAGCCGACCAGCTTTACCTGCCTGGCCATGACTACGTAGACCGCGTTATGGTCGACAACAACCGTCCGCCTGCCGTCCTGCGAAACATGCAGACGCTGTACAATACCGGCCGTCTGGGCGGGACAGGCTACCTCTCTATTTTGCCCGTTGACCAGGGCGTTGAGCATTCTGCGGGGGCGTCGTTTGCCGCGAACCCGCTCTACTTCGATCCGAAAAACATCGTCGAGCTGGCGATTGAGGCGGGCTGTAACTGTGTCGCCTCCACCTATGGCGTGCTGGCTTCCGTATCGCGTCGCTATGCCCACCGCATTCCGTTCCTCGTCAAACTGAACCACAACGAAACCCTGAGCTACCCAACCGAATACGACCAGACGCTGTACGCCAGCGTCGAGCAGGCGTTCAACATGGGCGCGGTAGCGGTGGGGGCGACCATCTATTTCGGCTCCGAGCAGTCGCGTCGTCAGATAGAAGAGATTTCCGCCGCGTTCGAGCGTGCGCATGAGCTGGGCATGGTGACCGTGCTGTGGGCCTATCTGCGCAACGCGTCGTTTAAGAAAGACGGCGTGGATTATCACGTATCTGCGGATCTCACCGGCCAGGCAAACCACCTGGCGGCGACCATCGGCGCGGACATTGTGAAGCAGAAAATGGCCGAGAATAACGGCGGGTATAAAGCGGTGAACTTCGGCTATACCGATGACCGCGTTTACAGCAAGCTGACCAGCGACAACCCGATCGATCTGGTGCGCTACCAGCTGGCGAACTGCTACATGGGCCGCGCCGGGCTGATTAACTCCGGCGGTGCGGCAGGCGGCGAAACCGACCTGACCGACGCGGTACGCACGGCGGTGATTAACAAACGCGCGGGCGGCATGGGGCTGATCCTCGGCCGTAAGGCGTTCAAAAAATCCATGGCCGACGGCGTGAAGCTGATTAACGCGGTTCAGGATGTGTATCTGGACAGTAAAGTCACGATCGCTTAACTCTTTTTCCCCTCACCCTAACCCTCTCCCCAAAGGGGAGAGGGGACCGTAAGGTGCGATCTTTGCCCCCTCGCCCTTTTGGGAGGGGCCGGCGTGAGGGGGGTTCAAACCCGCAGTTTGTTTCTCCCGATCCACCTCACACTTCCCCTCTCTTTTGTGAAAACTGTCACTTCAGTCCGTGCATATGCACAAAAAATGGTCGGCGCTTAGCGGAATTTGTCTAAGGCAGTGGATGAATTTTGCGCTTAAAGTTAGTTTCGAAACGGCTTTTCAAAATACGAGCCGCTCTGAACCTCTGTCGCGTTAAGGACTGATCATGAAAATTGAATCTGTAAACGTCACCGTCTTCCAGTACCCGACGCGCCGGGTCTCCGACAGCGCCGGGCATTCGCATCCGGGGCCGGAGAGCCTGGCCAGAATGGCGATGCTGACCATCACGGCAGACGATGGCACGCAAGGATATTCCTTCGCCCCGCCGGAAGTGGTGCGCCCCTTTGTGGTTAACACCTTCTTTCGCAAAGTATTGATTGGCCAGGACGCGTTTAACCGCGAGCGCATCTGGCAGGACCTGGCGCACTGGCAGCGGGGGAGCGCGCATCAGCTGACCGAGCGCGCGCTGGGCTTCGTGGAACAGGCGCTGTGGGATCTCATCGGCCGCAAGCTCAACATGCCGGTCTGGAAACTGCTCGGCGGCTATCGCGACAGGGTTCCGGCCTACGGCAGCACCATGTGCGGGGACGATCTGCCGGGCGGGCTTTCCACGCCGGATGAATACGCCAGCTTTGCTGAAAAGCTGGTGGCGCGCGGTTATAAGGCCATCAAGCTGCACACCTGGATGCCGCCGGTCTCTTTCGCCCCCGATCCGAAGATGGACGTCAAAGCCTGCGCCGCCGTGCGCGAAGCGGTCGGTCCGGATATCGACCTGATGATTGACGGCTACCACTGGTACAGCCGCACCGAGGCGCTGTACATCGGCAAAGAGCTGGAAAAGCTCAGCTTCGCCTGGTTTGAAGAGCCAATGGAAGAGGAGAGCATGGCCTCCTACGCGTGGCTGGCGGAGAACCTGTCGATCCCGATTATCGGGCCGGAAAGCCTGGGCGGGAAACATCACAGCCGCGCGGACTGGGTGAAGGCCGGGGCGTGCGACATCCTGCGCGCCGGGGCAAACGGCGTGGGAGGCATCTCACCGACGCTAAAGGTGGCGAACCTTGCGGAGTCTTTCGGTATGGACTGCGAAATCCACGGTAACGGGGCGGCAAGCCTGGCGGTGATTGGTGCCATTAAAAACTGCCGCTGGTACGAGCGCGGCCTGCTGCACCCGTTCCTCGACTACGACGAACCGGCGGCGTACCTCAACAGCCTGGTCGATCCGATGGATGAAAACGGCATGGTCAGCCTGCCGACCCGCCCCGGACTGGGCGAAGACATTAATTTTGCATATATCGAAGCCAATACCGTCAGCCACGACTGACAGCTAAAAAAACGTACCCTACAGGCGATATATACATGAAAAGAACTTCCTTAGCCGGGGCGTGCTTATTTGCGCTCTCGCTGATGATGGGGAGCGGGGCCGCGTACGCGAAAACGCCGCCCGACCAGCTCATCATCGGCATGAATATGAACAATCTGCTGACCCTCGATCCGGCGGCAATGACCGGTAACGAAGTGGTTGGCATTGTGGTTAATCTCTACGATTCGCTGGTGGAGCTGGATCCGAACGACCTCACCAACGTCAGGCCCGCGCTGGCAACGTCCTGGGACATTTCTGCGGACCGTACAACCCTGACCTTCCACCTGCGCGACGGCGTAAAATTCCATTCCGGCAATCCGCTGACGGCGGAGGACGTGGTGTGGTCGATGCGGCGTCTGCTGCACCTTAACCTCGCCCAGGCGTCGGTGTGGAAATCCTACGGCTTTTCTAAGCAAAACATCGACAGGAAAATCAGCGCGCCCGATGCCCGGACCGTCCAGATTGAGCTGCCTAAGCCTAACGATCCGCTGCTGGTGATTTACTCTCTCGGCGCGCTGGGCAACCTCGGCGTGCTCGACAGCAAAACGGTACAGCAGCATGCGGTAAACAACGACTGGGGCAACCGCTGGCTCACCACTAACGAGGCCGGCTCGGGCCCTTTTATGCTGGAAACCTGGCAGGCGAAGGACGTGCTGCGCATGCAGCGTAACCCGCACTACTGGCGGGAAGCGCCAAAGATGAGCCGCGTGGTGCTGCGCCATTTTCAGGAGTCGCAAACCCTGAGGCTGATGATAGAGAAGGGCGACCTCGACATCGCCAACAACATGGCGGTGGCGGACATTAACGCCCTGCGCAACGATCCGCAGCTTACGGTCGAAGCCGTGCAGAAAGGCACGGTTTACTACGTGGCGATGAGCATGAAGGAGCCGCATTTCGCCAACCCGAAGGTGCGCGAAGCGGTGCGTTACCTGATTGACTATCAGGGCATCAATAAAGCGCTGATGCCGGGCTACGGCGTGCTGCACCAGCGCCCGATTAAAGCCGGCATGCCGTCCACGCTGCCGGACCCGGGCTACAGGCTGGATATCCCGCGCGCTAAAAAGCTGCTGGCAGAGGCGGGCTACCCGGACGGGTTTGATACTACCCTGCGGGTGCTGGCAGATCAGCCTTTCCTGAATATCGCCATCGCCGTGCAGTCGACGCTGATGCAGGCGGGGATCAACGCCAAAATCATCACCGGCACCGGGAACCAGATCTACGGCGCGATGCGCGAGCGCAGGTTCGACATGCTGGTAGGGCGCGGGGGGAGCGGGGTTGAGCCGCATCCGCACTCCAGCCTGCGCGCGCTGGTCTATAACCCGGACAACAGTGACCAGGCCCGGCTGACCAACTTCCAGGGCTGGCGCACCAGCTTCTATGACAAGCCGCTCAACGAGATGATCGACAGGGCCCTGCTGGAGCGCGACCCGAAAAAACAGATCGCCGACTACCAGCAGATCCAGGTGCGCTACGACGCGCTGATCCCGGCGATGATCCCCCTGTCGCAGATGGTGGATTCGGTGGTGGTGCGTAACGAGGTTAAGAACTTCCAGTCGCACCCGTCGGCAACCACGTTCCTGCGTGAGGTCTACAAAACCGGAGGTGAACAATGAGTGCGGCGATCCTCGCGCCCGGCTCCCGGACCCGGCGCTTCTCTAAGCGGTTGACGCAGGTGGTGGTAACGCTGTTCGGCCTGCTGCTGCTGACCTTTTTCATCGGCCGCGTGATGCCCGTCGACCCGGTGCTGGCGATTGTCGGCCCGGATGCCGACCACAGCACCTATCAGCAGGTGTATCACCAGCTGGGGTTCGACAAGTCGCTGCTGACGCAGTTTGGCATATACCTCAGCAATCTCCTGCAGGGCGATCTGGGTAACGCGCTGCTGACGGGCAAACCGGTCACCGCCGATATCCTGCGCGTCTTCCCGGCGACGCTGGAGCTGGCGACGATGGCGATTATCGTCGGCGCGGGCTTAGGCATTCCGCTTGGGGTACTGGCGGCGGCGCGGCGCAACAGCGTTTCGGATTACGTGGTGCGAATCATAAGCCTTGCGGGCTATTCCACGCCGATATTCTGGGTCGGGATGATGGGGCTGCTGCTCTTTTACGCCTGGCTTGGCTGGGTAGGCGGCGCAGGGCGTCTCGATCTCGGACTGGAGGGATTAGTGCCGCGTCGCACCGGGCTGATGACGGTGGATGCGCTGCTGGCAGGAAACAGCGCGGTATTCTGGAACGCCATTAACCATCTGGTGCTGCCCGCGTCGCTGCTTGGCTTCCACTCTCTGGCCTACATCAGCCGCATGACGCGCAGCTTTATGCTGGCGCAGTTGTCGCAGGAGTTCATCATTACCGCGCGGGTGAAAGGCTTAACCGAACGTCAGGTGATCTGGAACCACGCGTTCCGCAACATTCTCGTTCAGCTCCTGACGGTGGTGGCGCTGGCCTACGGCTCGCTGCTTGAGGGGGCAGTGCTGATTGAAACCGTCTTCTCCTGGCCTGGCTTCGGCTCTTATCTGACCGGCAGCCTGCTGCTCGGGGATATGAACGCGGTGATGGGCTGCGTGCTGCTGGTGGGGATAATCTTCGTGATGCTCAACCTGCTCTCCGACATGCTGTATCAACTCTTTGATCCGAGGACGAAATCATGACCGTTTCGCTGGATACGCCGCTGGGGGCGGGGCAGTCCGAAAGCCGCCAGCGTATCAGACGCGCGCTGGGGCGCGCCGCCAGCTTTGTCGGCAGAATGGCGCGCAACCCGCTCACCGCCATCGGCGGCGGGATTATTCTGTTGCTGCTGACTGTGGCGGCGTTTGCCCCGCTGATCGCCCCGTATAATCCGCTGGTGCAGGATCTTAACAACGCGCTGGTCGCGCCGAACGCAGAGCACTGGTTCGGCACCGACGAGTTTGGTCGCGACATCTTCAGCCGGCTGGTGTACGGCGCGCGCATTACGCTCTATATCGTGCTGCTGGTTTCCGTCACCGTCGGTCCGCTGGGGCTGCTGCTGGGCGTGACCGCAGGTTACTTTGGCGGCAAGGTTGATGCGGTGCTGATGCGCGTCACCGATATCTTTATCTCGTTTCCGAGCCTGGTGCTGGCCCTGGCGTTTGTCGCGGCGCTCGGGCCGGGGCTGGAGCACGTGGTGATTGCCATTACGCTCACCGCCTGGCCGCCGATTGCCCGCCTGGCGCGCGCCGAAACGCTCTCGTTGCGGCAGGCCGATTTTATCTCCGCCGTACGTTTGCAGGGAGCGTCCCCCGCGCGCGTGCTGTGGCGCCACATCGTCCCGCTGTGCCTGCCGTCGGTGATTATTCGTATCACCATGAACATGGCCGGGATCATCCTCACCGCGGCCGGACTGGGCTTCCTCGGTCTCGGCGCGCAGCCGCCAGAGCCGGAGTGGGGGGCGATGATCTCCAGCGGCCGTACCTACATGATGGAGTGCTGGTGGGTGGTAACTATTCCGGGGCTGGCGATCCTGATTAACAGCCTGGCGTTCAACTTCTTAGGAGATGGCCTACGTGACATCCTCGATCCCCGCAGCGAATAACACCTTGCTCGACGTGCGCGACCTCCACGTCGATTTCATCAACGGCGGCGCGGTTACAAACGCGGTGCGCGGCGTCTCTTTCCAGCTCGGACGCGAGAAGCTGGCGATTGTTGGCGAATCTGGCTCCGGTAAATCCACCGTCGGGCGGGCGCTGCTGCGCCTGCATCCGGCCAAGGCGCAGATCCGCGCCGAGCGGATGCAGTTCGGCGATGTCGATCTTCGCACCGTCAGCGAGGCGCAGATGCGCGGCATTCGCGGCAAGCGGATTTCGATGATCATGCAGGACCCGAAGTATTCCCTCAATCCGGTGGTGTGCGTGGGGGATCAGATTGCTGAAGCCTGGCTGACCCATCACCCCGGGCGCAAGGCTGAAGCCAAAGCGAAGGTGCTGGAGATGCTCGACGTGGTGCGTATCCGCCAGCCGGAGCGGGTTTACCACCTCTATCCGCACGAGATTTCCGGCGGGCAGGGGCAGCGCATCATGATCGCCATGATGCTTATCACCGATCCGGAGCTGGTTATTGCCGACGAACCCACTTCGGCGCTGGACGTTTCGGTTCGCCTGCAGGTGTTGGGCCTGCTCGACGACCTGGTGCAGTCGCGCGGTCTGGGGCTGATCTTCATCAGCCACGACATTAACCTGGTGCGCAGCTTCTGCGACCGGGTGCTGGTGATGTACGCCGGACGGGTGGTGGAGTCGATTGCCGCGAAGGAGCTGCACAACGCGAAGCATCCCTATACTCAGGGCTTAATTAGCGCGCTGCCGGAAATCAACCATCGCCGCCCGACGCTGCCGGTTTTGCAGCGTCAGGCCAGCTGGCTCACCGATTAAGGAGCAGAGATGATCGAGATAAAACACCTCAACCTGACGTTTGGCGAGGGCGAAAAGCGCAATCAGGTGCTGGATGATGTGAGTATTAGCGTTGCGGAAGGGGAGATTTACGGCCTGGTGGGCGAGTCCGGTTCGGGCAAAACTACCGTGCTGAAATCCCTTGCCGGGCTGTTTACCCACTGGGAGGGCGAACTGGCGATTGACGGCAGGCCGCTGGAAAAGCGCATCAGCCGTGAACGTTGTCGTCGGGTACAGATGGTGTTTCAGGATCCGTACGGCTCGCTGCATCCGCGCCACACCATCGGCGATATTCTGGAAGAGCCGCTCCACATTCACGGTATAAAAGGTCGGGATCGGCGCGTTCACGCCCTGCTGGATAAAGTGGGGCTGAACCGCGCCTTTCGTGACCGCTATCCCCATCAGCTTTCAGGCGGACAGCGCCAGCGCGTGGCGATTGCCCGGGCGCTGATACTGGAGCCGCAGGTGCTGCTGCTGGATGAACCGACTTCCGCGCTGGACGTTTCCGTGCAGGCGGAGATCCTTAACCTGCTGGCGGAGCTCCAGCGTGAGTCGAATCTGACCTACCTGATGGTGACGCACGATCTGGGCGTGATTGCCCATCTGTGTCGGAAGGTGGCGGTGATGCAGTACGGCAAAATTCTCGAAAGCCTGACGGTAGACGAGCTGGTCGCCGGGAAAGCGAAGACCGACTATACGAGGATGCTGGTCAATGCCAGCCAGCAGTACTCCCGCGAGATGGCGCGGGAGGTGGCGATGTATTAGGTTTGTGCGGTCCGTTGCCCTCACCCGCAGGGGTTAGGGGGAAAAGCGTAGGCCGCTATCCGGTAAAATATCAGCGCAACAGCTGACAGTCAGGCGGCAGCCGGCACTGCAGCGCTCCGGGCAAAACTTCGATGCGGAACCGCTCTCCGCTCAGCGGCTCCCCGTCGAGGTTAAAGGTCATGCCGTGTGGGGCGATCACCTCAAACCACGCGGATTTCCCGTCGATAATATTTGGGCTCTCCTCCGGCTGCGTTAGCGTGGTGAACAGCGCTGGCAGCAGCCCGTCGCCGGTAAAAATACGCAGCTGCAATTGACCGTCGTTGATCAGCGCTTCCGGGCAAAGCTGCTGTCCGCCCCCCGCCTGCCGCCCGTTGCCGATACCAATCACCAGCGCGTCGCCCTGCCAGTGGAAGTTTTCACCGTGGATCTCACAGCTGTCGGGTCTGAGCGTGTCCATGCGCATCAGGCCATGGATGAGATACGAAACGCCGCCCAGCGCGGCCTTCAGTTTTTCCGGCGTTTCGCTGGTGATGCGGGTGCCGAAACCGCCCGTCGCCATATTGATAAAGCAGGTTTGTTCATTTACCTGAGCAATATCGACGGCGGTAGCCTTACCGAGAATGGCCAGCTGTAGCGCTTTTCCCACATCCTCCGGAATACCGGCGCTGGTGGCAAAATCGTTGGCGGTGCCGAGCGGTAAAATCCCCATCGCCGGGCGAGCTGCGGTGTTGAGGTCAATGAGCGCACCGGCGATCTCGTTGATCGTTCCGTCGCCGCCGCCGGAAATGATGGTCTGAACACCTAACCTGATGCCCTCGTCGATGTAGCGCGCCGCATCGCCTTTTTCAAACGTTACCCGCACGTGTATGCATGCTCCGTCTTCACGCAATTCGGTAATCGCCTGGCGCAGCAGATCGTTGCCTGCACTCTTGCCGTTAAGAATTAATAAACTGTCTGGATAGGTTGCCATCCGGGTTGCTCCCTTTTTTAGCTATAGAAAGAGTTTATCCCAGAGAGGGAAAAAGCGGGTAAGAACAGGATGAAAGGCAAAAAATAAGCCCGCGTAAGGGCTTTGAAATCGACTAAAGAACCCCGTAGCGCTTACAGTGCATACTACTGCCGCTCAATTGACTATTGTGGTCAACGTTTGAGGTGTGACATTGGCCTTGCCTCGATTTTGAGCTGCTTACGCCAGACCCGATTATGTAGCGTTAGCGCAATGGAGCGGTAAAAAATCGATGAATTCATCCACATAATGTTCAGAAAGAAACATCCCAGCCCCAGCAAAGAGGTTATTTGCGGTGTGTAGTTCTCAACAGGGCCGAATAAAAGCGAAATCCCCGTCCAGATGAAATAAATGATGCTCATTATGCCTGTCAGCGTAATGACGAAAATATGCAGTTTATATCCAGGTAAAGAACCTCGTGTAGTCAGAAACATCGTGCTCATCACTACCAGGCAATACACAATCGCTGCAATGAATACTCCCATCATAACCTTAAATTCGGGTAAGCCGAGCCAGCGAAACAGCAACAACCAGAGGGACACTTGCAGCATGGCGTAGCAAAAAATAGCCAGTAACGTGCTCACTGCCAAAGGAATTCCTGTCATATGGACGCCCACAGGAACGCCGAACCGATCTTTTAGCTGTTCTTTTAATGTTTCAAGCTGGTTGAGATCATCGGTCGCCATTTTACTTTTAACCAAAGCACTTAATGCAAGGCTATCTTTAATGTATTTCATCATGGACGGGTCATTAACTTCCTGTAAATGAAAAAGACTGAATTAAACCAAAAATGTACTTACCCGTTTGTGCAACATTCTGTGGATTTCTGATATTTCCTGAAATAGCACTTCCAACGAAGGCAGAGGAATTTGAAATGGTGTTCAGCAACTCACGCTGTAAGAGCAACTGCAACGCTTCTGACGGATAACGTTTGGGATACACGCCTGCCTTCATTGCTGCTTTTACACCTGAATTCGAGATGCCGGGATTGCGGATACGAATAATCTCCTCTGTTAATCGCGTACGGTCGGCCCGGCTCATTTTTTGTAATAAGGAGAGCAAACTCTCAGACGATGAACGGTTAAGAAGGCGATATGTTAATGCAGCGCTTTTTAGACCCGCAGCAGCCCCGGCAAGAGAAATCGCATCCAGGGCTGTGTTGGTTGCTGTATACCACTCCTGGGAGTCCATCCACGCAACGTAGTCATCATGATTCATAGCAATCAACGATAGTCGGCCAAGCCCATTTGCACATTGAATTCCAGTTGCTACACCACCGGCTAAAATCACAGCGGCTATAGCACCGGAAGACCCTGCAGTGAGAGGTATAGCCATACCGGCCCCTGCCGCAAGTACAACAGTAAGAATTGCGGCTCCGCAGGAAATTGCCGTTGAACCAATTTCAGTCGCCAGGGAAGGGGACTGAATCGTAGCCGTTGTTGCGTGAACGGGGTTAACTTGTGAGGCATTTACTTTGGTTATGACTACATGACTAACCGAGCTTTCGTTTGGTGTCGCAATCCTTCTTGATGGCCTTACTAGCCACTGACGTGTACCGTCTGAGTAGATAATCCCGGCCTGGCTAAAATTTCTGCTGCAGTCTAGTTGACCAGCAAGTGCTGTGAAATTTATATCGCCGCCAGAGGCAAGACCAAGACTGCGTGCGAGTTCGTAATCTGGAAGATCCTTTGAAAATTGTCCTGTGAATGTCACTTCATCTCTCCGTCCGTGTGAAACGTTGACTGTTATTAAATCAAGAGTAAAGGTCCTGTTAACACTTAAAATTAGGAATGTTCCGAATAGTGTTCATCCCTCTCTAATCCATTAAAAATTGTGATTAGGATCCTTTGTTCGTTCGATTTCCTTAGATGATACGCCTGATGCTGACACAAACCTTTCCCGGGTCAATGCAACGCCATATTTATCAGGGGGAAGAATTTCAGGAGTTAACAAAAAAATAAGCCCGCGTAAGGGAGATTACGCAGGCTAAGGAGGTGGTTCCTGGTACAGCTAGCATTTATGGGTTATGTTTTTCAGCGGGGGGGATAATACCCATATTGAACGAAGCGGTATGTGATCCGATTCTAAGAATTATCCCGGCGTGAAAAAATCCCGCTGATTGACTATTTGCCGTGCGGATTTCGGGTGTTTTCACCTTCAAAATTGCGCATCAGCAGCGCAAACTCCAGCTCCACCTCTTCCGGTACCGGCAGCCACACGGTGTGTCCGTCACCCGGCGCAACCTCAATCGCTTCACCTTTACCGTTTTCCAGATGCTCCAGACGGAAGTTCATGTTGCCCTGCGGGGTCATCAGCTCCAGGCTGTCGCCTTTGGTGAATTTGTTTTTTACCGCCACGGCCGCCAGCGCGCCTTTGCGCTCGCCGGTGAAGTCGCCGACAAACTGCTGACGCTCGGAAACGGAGTAGCCGTGCTCGTAGTTCTGGTAGTCGTCGTGCGTATGACGACGCAGGAAGCCTTCGGTATAGCCGCGATGCGCCAGGCCTTCCAGCGTTTCCAGCAGGCTGGTGTCGAACGGTTTTCCGGCGGCGGCATCGTCAATGGCTTTACGGTACACCTGCGCGGTGCGGGCGCAGTAGTAATAAGACTTGGTGCGGCCTTCGATTTTCAGAGAGTGCACGCCCATCTGGGTCAGGCGCTCAACGTGCGCAATGGCGCGCAGATCTTTCGAGTTCATGATGTAGGTGCCGTGCTCGTCCTCAAAGGCGGTCATGTACTCGCCCGGACGTTTGGCTTCTTCAATCATAAACACGCTGTCGGTTGGCGCGCCGATGCCAAGCGTAGGCTCAACGTTTGTAACCGGTATCGGCTCGTGTTTGTGCACGATATTGCCGATGTCATCCTCTTTGCCTTCCTGAACGTTGTACTCCCAGCGGCAGGCGTTGGTGCAGGTACCCTGGTTCGGATCGCGCTTGTTGATATAGCCGGAGAGCAGGCAGCGGCCGGAGTAGGCCATGCACAGCGCGCCGTGAACGAAGATTTCGATTTCCATATCCGGCACCTGGGTGCGGATCTCTTCGATCTCTTCAAGGGACAGTTCGCGAGACAGAATGACGCGGGTCAGCCCCATCTGTTTCCAGAATTTCACCGTTGCCCAGTTGACGGCATTAGCCTGCACGGAGAGATGAATATCCATCTCCGGGAAGTTCTCCCGAACCAGCATGATTAAACCCGGGTCCGACATGATCAGCGCGTCCGGCCCCATGTCCACCACCGGCTTCAGGTCGCGAATGAACGTTTTCAGCTTGGCGTTGTGCGGCGCGATGTTGACTACCACGTAGAATTTTTTGCCCAGAGCATGCGCTTCGTTGATGCCGAGCTGCAGGTTCTCGTGGTTGAATTCGTTGTTGCGCACGCGCAGCGAGTAGCGCGGCTGGCCCGCGTAGACGGCGTCGGCACCGTAGGCGAAAGCGTAACGCATATTTTGCAGCGTTCCCGCCGGGGAAAGGAGTTCCGGTTTAAACATGTTTGTTCTCGTTCTGATGACAGGTCAGATCCGCATACACCTGGTGCAGCGGTAAGGGGAGATCCCCCACTTTAAGGGCGGGCATTGTAGCGCTGCGGGGCGGGGAGGTAAAGCCCGGAGCCCTCACCCTGCCCTCTCCCCAAAGGGGAGAGGGTGTTTTAGTCCCCTTTGGAGAGAGGGTGAGGGGAGAATGCTGTCAGGTAATCCGGCACGCGTCCGCTTCCCAGCGATACCCCACGCCATACACCGCGCGGATAAACGACTGGTCGGCATCCAGCGCTTCCAGCTTGCGGCGCAGGTTTTTGATGTGGCTGTCGATGGTGCGGTCGGTTACCACGCGGTAGTCGTCATACAGGTGGTTGAGCAGCTGTTCGCGGGAAAACACTTTCCCCGGCTCGTGGGAGAGGGTTTTCAGCAGGCGGAACTCGGCGGGCGTCAGGTCCAGCATTTTGCTGCGCCAGCTCGCCTGGAAGCGGCTTTCGTCAACAATTAGCGGGCTTTGCGCATCCTGCACCTGAAGTTCGCGCTGCGGCTTGCAGCGGCGCAGAATGGTTTTCACGCGGGCAACCACCTCCCGCGGGCTGTATGGCTTGCAGATGTAATCGTCCGCGCCAATCTCAAGCCCCAGCAGGCGGTCGATCTCTTCTATTTTGGCCGTCACCATCACGATGGGAACGTCGGAGAAACGACGAATCTCGCGGCACAGGGTCAGGCCGTCGGTGCCCGGCAGCATCAGATCCAGCAGGATCAGATCCGGCGGCGTCTGGCGCACGTAGGGCAGTACCTGGTCGCCGTGGCTGATAAGCGACGGGGCATAGCTTGCGGCGCGTAAATAGTCGATCAGTAGCTGCCCAAGCTTGGGCTCGTCTTCCACGATCAAAATGCGCGGCGTGTTGTCGTCAATCGGTAATTCGGTCATGCTTCCCTCGATAAATCCCGTTCCAGAGGTAACTCTACTGTAATGCTAACCCCGCCAAAAGGCGAATGCGCGGCGCGAATGGTGCCGCCGTGCGCCTCCACGATGTTGACGCAAATCGCCAGCCCGAGACCGGAGCCGCCGCTGGCACGGTTGCGGGAACCTTCGGTGCGGTAAAAGCGCTCGAACAGTTTTTCCAGCTGCGCATCCTTTACGCCAGGGGCGGAGTCCGCGAAGGTCAGGGCAAAGCGTCCGTTCTCCTGCCTGCCGGAAATATGCAGCGCGCCGCCGCCGTCGGTATAGCGAAGGCTGTTTTCCAGCAGGTTATTGAACAGCTGCATCAGGCGATCTTTGTCGCCAAACACCACCGCGCTGTCCGGCAGCGAGAGGTTGATTTTCAGGTCACGGCTGGCGAAGCGTTCGCGGAAGGCGCCGGTCGCGACTTCAAGAATATTGATCGCGTCGACTGGCGCCTTCTGGTAGGCCAGCGCGCCTTCGTCGGACATGGACAGCTGATGCAGATCGTTCACCAGCTTGGTCAGCGTACCCACCTCCGCCTGCAACGAGGCCACGGATTCGGGGGTGAACTGCCGCACGCCGTCCTGAATCGCCTCCAGCTCGCCGCGCAGCACCGCCAGCGGGGTGCGCAGCTCGTGCGAAATGTCAGCCATAAAGTCGCGGCGCATCTGCTGGTTTTTCTCCAGCGTGCTGGCGAGCTGGTTGAAGTCCTGCGCCAGCTTGCCCAATTCATCCTGGCTGCGGGTGTCCACGCGGGTAGAGAAATCGCCCGCCGCCAGCTTGTGCGTACCCTCAACCAGACGCTTAACCGGCGCCAGCAGGCCCCGCGCCAGCGGGAAGGTGGCGAGTGCCGCAAGCAGGGTGGAGAGGGCGACGATCAGCCAGCTGGTCTGACGCTGCTGGCGGTCAAAGTTGATGTCGGTGTTGCGCGTCAGCCGCTCGACCGGCGAGGCAATAACCCAGCCTACCGTGGCGCCGTTCGAGGTGATGGCGCGCTTTGTACCATCCGGCGGTACCGGCGAGCGCGGGCCGACGAGCACGCGCCTGTCCTGGTCTATCACCCAGAACTGGGTGCGCCAGCCGTGCGGCGGCATGCCCGGCCCCGGGCGGTCGTCGTCATTATCGTGCTCCAGCGAGCGAAGGATTTGAAACACAAAGCGGTCGTTGTTGCGCAGAAAACGCCAGTTACCGTGCAGGCCGTACTGCTCGCCCAGCGCGTCGCTTAAGCCCTGTAACCGCTGCTCGTTTCCGTGCTTGATGTAATCAATAAAGCCGCGCTCGAAGCTGACCCGCACCGCCCAGTGCATGGTGATCAGCAGAACAATACAGGTGGCGAAAATGGCTAAAAAAAGCTTGCCGGTGATCCCGGGACGCCAGAATTTCATGGTGCACTCCTTTTGCCGCGGCGGAGCACGACGTTTTTAGTCGCGTCATTCGGCACTCTGGCAAAGATAAAAGCGGGCAGGGCGATAATGACCGCCATGCTGATATAGGTAAAGAAAAAGACCTGATGCGGGACGGGGGTGTCGACGCTGAGATGCTGCTGGCCGTACATACCCAGCAGCATACCGGCCACCGTGACCCCCACGCTCATGGAAAGCTGCATGATCATCGACAGCAGGCTGTTGCCGCTGCTCGCCAGCTCGTCCGGCAGATCCTTAAGCGTCAGGGTGTTCATCGATGAAAAGCGCATGGCGTTGATTGTCCCCTGCAAAAACAGCACCAGCGGCAGGATGTAGTACCAGCCCAGCAGCGCCACGGCCATAAGCAGCAGGCTGACCAGCGCCAGCCCGAGCGTTGACGCCACCAGCACGCGGCGGTAGCCGAAGCGGTTTACTACCTGCACCACGATGCGCTTCATCCCCATGCTGCCGAGCACCATCGGGATCATCATCAATCCGGCATGGAACGGCGAAAAGCCCATGCCGATCTGCAAAAACACCGGCGTCATAAACGGCAGCATGCCGCTGCCAATGCGCCCGGCGAAGCTGCCGAGCAGCCCCAGACGGTAGGTGGGGTTTTTAAACAGATTCAGGCTGAACAGCGCCTTCTCGTTGCCTCTGGCATGCCACAGGTACCAGAGGATGGCGGTAACTCCCAGCCCTACCAGCGCGGCGAGCGAGAGGGCCGAAATGCCCAGCCCTTTTTGGCCGTCGAGCGCCAGGGTGAGCGTTGCCATCCCGGCAGCCAGCAGGATAAAGCCGAAGAAATCGAAGCGCCGGGTCTGCATTTTGTAGTTCGGCATCAGCATCAGGGTGGCAATCGCGCCGATGATGCCGACCGGAAGGTTAATCAGGAAAATCCAGTGCCAGGACGCGTACTCCACCAGCACCCCGCCCAGCGCCGGGCCGAGCAGCGGGCCAACCTGACCGGGCAGGGTGACGAAGGTCATCGCCGCCATATACTGCTCGCGCGGAACAATTTTCATCACCGTTAAACGCCCGACGGGCACCATCATCGCGCCGCCGACGCCCTGCAGCACGCGCGCCATCACCAGCCGATCGAGGGTATTGGCCTGAGCGCACAGCAGCGAGCCGGCGGTAAACAGCACGATGGCGGTAAAGAAGATATTCCGCACGCCGACCTTATCCGCCAGCCAGCCGCTAGCGGGCAGCATCACTGCGACCGTCAGCACGTAGGCGACAATCACCATATGCATATGCAGCGGGCTCTCCCCCAGGCTTTTGGCCATCGAGGGGAGGGCGGTGTTAACGATGGTCGTGTCCAGCGACTGCATAAAGAAGCCGAACGCGACTATCCACAACTGCCAGCGAACGTTACCGGGGAGTTCGGTCATTTACTCGGTCACCGTGGTTCTCTTTTTACGCGAAAAACGCAGCCGCAGGCGATCGAAGAACAGATAGACCACCGGCGTGGTGTAGAGGGTCAACAGCTGGCTCATCACCAGCCCGCCAACGATGGTGATCCCCAGCGGCTGGCGCAGCTCAGAGCCGTCACCGCCGGAAATCACCAGCGGCAGGGCACCAAACAGCGCCGCAAGCGTGGTCATCATGATCGGGCGAAAACGCAGCAGACAGGCCTGAAATATCGCCTCGTCCGGCGTGAGGTTGCCGTTGCGCTGGGCGTCCAGCGCGAAGTCGACCATCATAATCGCGTTTTTCTTCACAATACCTATTAATAGCATGATCCCGATAAGCGCGATGAGGCTGAAGGGCGCACCGAACAACTCCAGGGCCAGCAGCGCCCCCACGCCCGCTGAAGGAAGCGTTGAGAGAATGGTTAACGGATGCACGTAGCTTTCATAAAGCACGCCCAGCACGATATAGACCGTCGCAATCGCCGCCAGAATCAAAATGACCTGCGAGTTCATGGTCTCCTGGAATACCTGCGCCGTACCGGCAAAGCTGCCGCGCACGGAGGAGGGCACCCCGAGCTGGGTCATGGCGCGGTTGATGGCATCGCTGGCCTCAGAAAGCGACGAGCCGGTCGGCAGGTTAAACGACACGGTCGAGGCGGCAGAAAGCCCCTGATGGTTCACCGACAGCGGCGCGTTCGACGGCTGCCAGCTGGCGAAGTACGACAGCGGAATCGCCTTGCCGTCGCTGTTGATGACAAACATCTTGTCCAGCGCGCTGATGTCCTGGGTGTAGCGCGGATCCACCTCCATCACCACCTTATACTGGTTCATTGGCTGGTAGATGGTGGACACTTCGCGCTGGCCGAAGGCGTTGTTAAGCAGGCTGTTAGCCGCTTCGACGTTAATGCCCAGCCGCGCCATGGTTTCACGATCGTAGGTGAGCGCCATCTCCGCGCCGTTGTTCTGGCTGTCGGAGTTCACGTCCGCCAGCTGCGGCAGAGCGGCCAGCGCTTTACGTATTTTCGGCTCCCACTCGCGCAGGGCGGATAAGTCGTCCGAGAGCAGGGTGTACTGGTAGCTGGCGTTAGCCTGACGACCGCCGACGCGGATATCCTGAACGGCCATCAGAAACAGGTTTGCCCCCGGCTCTTTGGCGAGCTTCACCCGCAGGCGGTCAATCACCTGCTGCGCGGTGTCGTTACGCTCGCCGCGCGGCTTAAGGGTAATAAACATCATTCCGCTGTTAACGCGCGAGCCGCCGGTAAAGCCGGTCACGTTGTCCACGGCCGGATCTTCCCGGATGATCTTCATAAAGTCCTGGAGCTTGCCGCGCATCGCCTGGAACGAAATGCTCTGGTCCGCCTGAATGCCCCCCATCAGCACCCCGGTATCCTGCTCCGGGAAGAAGGTTTTTGGGATGGTGATGTACATCCAGACGTTAAGCCCAATGGTGGCGATAAGCACCAGCCCGACCATCCGCGTGTGGTTCAGCACCCACTTCAGCGACCTGCCGTAGCCCTCCTGCATCGCCATCAGGAAACGGCCAAAGCCTTTGCGGCGCGGCTGGGAGTGCGGCCTGCTGCGCCTGAGCATCCAGCCGCACATCATTGGCGTGAGCGTCAGCGAGATAACCAGCGAAATGCCAATCGCCACCGAGAGGGTAACGGCAAATTCACGCAGCAGCCGTCCGGGGAGGCCGCCCATCAGCAACAGCGGCAGGAATACCGCTACCAGCGACAGGCTCATGGACAGCACCGTGAAGCCCACCTCGCGCGTTCCCTGAAGCGCCGCCTGCAATGGCTTCATGCCTGCTTCCAGATGGCGCGAGATATTCTCCAGCACCACGATGGCGTCATCCACCACAAAGCCGGTGGCAATCGTAAGCGCCATCAGCGACAGGTTGTTGAGGCTAAAGCCGCACAGGTACATAGCGGCAAAGGTGCCTATCAGCGACACCGGCACCGCAACGGCGGGAATAAGCGTGGCGCGACCCGAGCGCAGGAACAGAAACACCACCAGGATCACCAGCGCCACGGAGATAATCAGCGTTTGCTCTACCTCTCCGAGCGAGGCGCGAATAGTGGGGGAGCGGTCCTGCGCAATCTGCAGATCGATTGCTGCCGGAATGGTTTCCTGCAGCTCCGGCAGGCGCGCGCGGATGCTGTTCACCGTCTGGATGATGTTGGCTTCCGGCAGCTTGCGGATCATCAGCAAAATCGCCGGTTTGGCGTTGGTCATCCCGGCGTTACGCACGTCCTGCACCGAGTCGGTAACGCTGGCGACGTCGCTTAAGCGCACCGCCGCGCCGTTGTTGTAGTGAATAATCAACGGCTGATACTCGGCGGCGGTTTTCAGCTCGTCGTTGGTCTGGATCTGCCAGCGGTGGCTGCCGTCCTCAATCGCCCCCTGGGGCTTGCGCACGTTGGCGCTACTGATGGCGGAGCGCACATCGTCCAGCGACACGCCCTGATTAAACAGCGCCTGCGGATTCAGCCCCACGCGCACGGCGGGCAGGGAGCTGCCGCCGACGTCCACGTCGCCCACGCCGTCAATCTGGGCAATGGTCTGCGCCAGCTGCGTGGAGGCAAAATCGTACAGCTCGCCCTGAGAGTAGGTCTCCGAGGTGAGCGTCAGGATCATGATCGGCGCATCGGACGGGTTGGCTTTGCGGTAGGTTGGGCGGCTCGGCATGCCGCTCGGCAGCAGGCTTTGCGCGGCGTTGATCGCGGCCTGCACGTCACGCGCCGCGCCGTTGATGTCCCGGTCGAAGCTGAACTCCAGGATGATGCGCGTGCTGCCCAGCGAGCTGCTGGAGGTCATTTCGTTGACCCCGGCAATGCGCCCAAGCGACCGTTCAAGCGGCGTCGCAACGGACGAGGCCATGGTTTCAGGCGACGCGCCCGGCAGCGAGGCGCTGACCATGATCACCGGGAAATCCACCTGCGGCAGCGGTGCCACCGGCAGCAGCCGGAAGCCCAGCACGCCGCACAGCGTAATGGCGACGGAGAGCAATATGGTCGCCACCGGGCGGTAAATGAAGAGGGCGAAAAACTTCACTTACGCCTCCTCTTCACGTTTCGGGAAGCGGCTTTTCGTCCACAGCGCCAGACGGTCAAACAGCAGGTAAATGACCGGCGTGGTGAACAGCGTCAGCACCTGGCTCACCAGCAGGCCGCCGACCATGCCGATACCCAGCGGACGGCGCAATTCCGCCCCCACGCCGGTGCTCAGCATCAGCGGCAGCGCGCCCAGCAGGGCGGCGAGGGTAGTCATCAGGATCGGACGAAAGCGCAGCAGGCAGGCCTGGTATATAGCCTCGCGCGGCGCCATGCCCTGCTCGCGCTCGGCGGCAAGGGCAAAGTCGATCATCATGATGGCGTTCTTCTTCACGATCCCGATAAGCAGGATGATGCCAATTATCGCGATCACGTCCAGCTCGCTGCCCGCCAGCATCAGCGCCAGCAGCGCCCCTACGCCCGCCGTCGGCAGGGTGGAGAGAATAGTGATCGGATGGATAAAGCTCTCATACAGCACCCCGAGCACGATATACATCGCCACCACCGCCGCGACAATCAGCCAGACGGTGCTGCCCAGCGCGGCCTGGAACGCCAATGTACTGCCCTGGAACTGGGTCTGAATGTCGGACGGGAAGCTGAGCGCTTTTTCTGCGCCCAGAATAGCCTCCACCGCTTCGCCCAGCGAATAACCGTCCGGCACGTTGAAGGAAATGGTGGTGGACGGGAACTGATCGAGATGGTTAATCGACAGCGGGGCATGACGCTCCTCCACCGTCGCGATGGCGCTTAGCGGCACTATGCCGCCGTCTTTACTGGTCAGGCGTACCGAGTCCAGCGCTGCCAGCCCCGGCGTATTTTCCGTGTTGTGCTCCAGCACCACGCGGTACTGGTTCGCCTGGGTATAGATGGTGGAGATGAGGCGCTGGCCAAAGGCGTTATACAGCGCGTTATCCACGTCGGACATGGTAATGCCGAGGCGGCTGGCGGTGTCGCGGTTGACGTTGACGTAGGCCGCCAGCCCTTTGTCCTGCCAGTCGCTGCTGACGTCAGAAACCTGCGGCAGCGCCTTCAGCCTGTCGACCAGCTGCGGCACCCAGGTGCTCAGGGCCTCGAGCGAGGTGGCCTGGAGCGTGAACTGGTACTGCGTGCGGCTTACCTGGGTATCGATGGTTAAATCCTGAATCGGCTGCAGGTACAGCTCAATGCCCGGCACCCGTGCCACGGCGCTTTGCAGGCGCTCAATCACCGCGCTGATCCGGTCGTCGCGGTCATCGAGCGGTTTGAGGTTAATTTGCAGGCGCGCGCTGTTCAGCGCCGGGTTAGTGCCGTCCACGCCCACGTAGGCGGTCAGGCTTTCCACCGCCGGATCCTTCATGACGATCTCCGCCACCTGCTGCTGGCGCTGCGCCATGTTCGCGAAGGAGACCGACTGCGGCGCCTGAAGCGTGCCCTGAATAATGCCGTTATCCTGAATCGGGAAGAAGCCTTTCGGGATGAATACCCACAGCATCACGCTGAGCGCCAGCGTTCCCAGCGCCACGCCGAGCGTTGCCCAGGGATGGTTCAGCACTTTCGCCAGCACGCGGCCGTAGGCGGCAATAACGCGCTCGAACATCCGCTCAGAGGCGCGGGAGAAGCGGTTTTGCCTGCGCAGGGACTCATGGCTCAGCATGCGGGCGCACATCATCGGCGTGAGCGTCAGCGACACCACGGCGGAGATGAGAATGGCGACCGCCAGCGTGACGGCAAACTCGCGGAACAGGCGGCCGACGATATCGCCCATAAACAGCAGCGGGATCAGCACCGCAATCAGCGAAAAGGTCAGGGAGATGATGGTAAAGCCGATTTCACCGGCCCCTTTCAGCGCGGCGGCCAGCGGTTTTTCGCCCTTTTCGATATAGCGCGAGATGTTCTCGATAACCACGATGGCGTCATCCACCACGAACCCGGTGGCGATGGTCAGCGCCATCAGCGTCAGGTTGTTGATGGAGAAATCGAGGAACACCATCACCGCGAAGGTGCCGACCAGCGAGAGCGGCACCGCGACGGCAGGAATGATGGTGGCCGGGACGTTACGCAGGAACAGGTAGATGATCATCACCACCAGCGCAATCGCCAGCATCAGCTCAAACTGGGTGTCGGTGACCGAGGCGCGAATGTTGGTGGTGCGATCCGAAAGCACCTTCACGCTGACCGACTTCGGCAGGCTTTCCACCAGCTGCGGCAGCATGGTGCGAATGCTGTCGGCGGTATCAATAATGTTCGCACCCGGCTGGCGCTGCACGTTCATGACGATTGCCTGCTGCCCGTTGGCCCACGCCCCGAGCCAGCTGTTTTCAGCCCCTTGCTCAACGGTAGCCACGTCGCCAAGGCGGATCGGCGCGCCATTTTGATAGGCCACAATCAGCTGGCGGTACTCATCGGCGGACTGCATCTGGTCGTTGGCGGAGAGGGTGACCGCCCGATCGGGGCCGTCCAGCGAGCCTTTCGCCGAGTTGACGTTAGCGCTGCTGATGGCGGTGCGAATGGTTTCGCTGGTCAACCCCAGCGCGGCGATGGCCTGGGCGTTGAGCTTAACGCGCACGGCGGGGCGTTGGCCGCCCGCGAGCGTTACCAGCCCCACGCCGGAGACCTGCGAAATCTTCTGCGCCACGCGGGTTTCGACCATGTCTTCCACCTGCGTCATCGGCATAGCGGACGACGTCACGGCAAGCGTCATGATCGGCGGATCCGCCGGGTTGACCTTGCTGTAGACCGGCGGGTTCGGCAGGTCAGACGGCAGCAGGTTGGTGGCGGCGTTAATGGCGGCCTGCACCTCCTGCTCGGCAACGTCCAGCGACAGCGTAAGCTGGAACTGAAGCGTCACCACCGACGCGCCGCCGGAACTCTGGGAGGACATCTGCTTCAGGCCAGACATCTGGCCAAACTGGCGCTCCAGCGGGGCGGTGATGGCGGACGTGACCACATCCGGGCTGGCGCCCGGATAGAGCGTGATAACCTGAATGGTCGGGTAGTCCACTTCCGGCAGCGCCGACACGGGCAGAAAACGGTAGCCAATGATCCCGGCCAGCAGGATCGCCACCATCAGCAGGGTCGTTGCGACAGGACGTAAAATAAACAGGCGTGAAGGCCCACCTGTGGAGCTCGGCGGCATTACCTGCATCAGGATTTTGCTCCCGCGGTCCGGGCTTCCACCACCTCGACCTGCGCGCCTTCGGTCAGGCGGTCGATACCGTCGGTCACGACGCGGTCACCCGCAGAAAGTCCGGCGTCGATGACCACCGTCTGGCTGTCCTGGATGCCGGTTTTCACCAGATGCTTGCTAACCTTGTTTTCGCCGTTGAGCACCCAGACAAAGTTGCCTTCACTGCCCATTTGCAGGGCCGCCGTTGGGATCACTACCGCGTTTTCCTCGGTCGCAACCAGCATTCGCGCATTGACGAACTGGTTCGGGAACAATGCATCGTCCTGATTGTTAAAGCGTGCTTTCAGCTTGATGGTGCCGGTAGTGGTGTCGATCTGGTTATCCAGGCTCAGCAGCGTGCCTTCGCTCAGCTTCTTCTTGTTGGTGCGATCCCAGGCTTCCACCACCAGCGCTTTTCCGGCCTTCTGCGCCTGCACTACCGTGGCGATGTCGCTTTCCGGCAGGGTAAAGACCAGATCGACGGGATGCGTCTGGGTGATCACCACGATGCCCGTGGTGTCGCCGCTGGAAATTTGGTTGCCGATATCCACCTGCTTCAGGCCGACGCGCCCGTCAATCGGCGCGACGATCCGGCTCCAGTCGAGCTGCAGCTGGGCGCTGGCGACCGCGGCCTCGTCGGCCTTAATGGTCCCCTGAGACTCGCTGACCAGCGACTGCTGGGTATCCAGCTCCTGACGCGACACGAGGTTGGTTTTGACCAGCTGCTGATAGCGGGCTAAATCACGCCGGGCGTTGGCAAGGGTGGCTTTATCTTTCGCGAGCTGCCCCTGCGCCTGCGCGAGCGCCACCTTAAACTGGCTTGGATCGATTTCGGCCAGCAAATCCCCGGCTTTCACCTGCTGACCTTCCTGGAAGTGAATGGCCATCAGCTGACCGTCCACGCGGCTGCGCACCGTGACGGTATTGGCGGCGGTTACGGTTCCAAGCCCGGTGAGATAACGAGGTACCGCTTTATTCACCGCCGTTGCCGCCTGCACCGGCGCCAGCGCGCCGCCGCGCATACCCTGGCGACCCCCGCCCGCCGGGCGCTGAGACGGGCTGCTGGCGCCTGCGGGAGCCGTGGAGTTCGCGGACTGGCTGTGCCAGTACCAGGCGGCGGCAAGGACCACCACAAAAAGACCTGCGGCGATTGCCCAGCGGGATTTGTTACTGCCTTTCATCGTTATACGTTCTCATCCTGAAGCTCTTTCGGGGAATGATACTAGTTTAGTCAGGTAACACAGCGGAAAAATGGAGGAAATATGGAACACTGTCAGGAATGGTCTGAATGGAGGTAAACGCAAAACGGCAACATCCGTTGCCGTTTTTGGTGTTTGCACCCTCTCCCTGTGGGAGAGGGTCGGGGTGAGGGGACCAGACCGCCCCAACGCTAGCTAAACATCACCTGCGCCCAGCGGGCCAGTCCTGCCGTAACGGAGCCAAAGTCATCGCCACCGGCAATCGGAATGCCCGGCAGCTGTTCCGCCAGCGCTTTTTTGATAAGCGGTGAACGGGCGCTACCGCCAGTCAGGTAGATAACATCCGGCTTCACCTTGCCGTTATCCAGCGCCAGCTGTACCTGCTCCAGAATGCGCTGCAGCGGCTGGGCGAGCGCCAGCTCCAGACCGTCCTGGGTGATAGCCGTCGCCAGATCGTCGCTGATGAACGGCAGCGAAGCGGTATGCTCAGGACGATCGGAAAGGGCAATTTTGCTCTCTTCGGCAGTACGTACCACGCGGTAGCTCAGACGCTGACGCCACACCTTATACAGCAGCGCGACCTTCTCCGCATCCTGCGCGTCGCGCACCAGATCGTTCAGGAAACGGCCGTTGGCGGTGCTGTAAAAATCACTCTGTGCGGGCACGTCGTTGATCGCGATGGCGTTCCACCACGGCAGGATCGGCAGGGCGATCCCTTTTTCGGTCTGTCCGCCCATGCCGAGCAGCGGCATCAGGCTCTTGAACGCCAGGGCGATATCCAGATCGTTACCGCCCACGCGGCAGCCGCTGTGCCCCAGCAGGCTGTTTTCGCGGTCGCGGCGGTGGTGCCACTGCGGCCCCATCAGCAGCAGCGAGCAGTCGGTGGTACCGCCGCCGATGTCCACAACCAGCACGCGTTTTTCTTCCGCCAGCGTGGCTTCAAAATCCAGCCCCGCGGCAACCGGCTCATACTGGAACACCACGTCGCGAAAGCCTGCCCGGTGCGCCGCGCGCTCGAGGATCCCCTGCGCCTGCCGGTTAGCCTCGTCGCCACCCAGCCCCTGGAAGTTGATTGGGCGACCGATCACGGCCTGGGTGATGACGTCCGGCACCTGAGACTGGGCCTGATTGCGGATGTGCAGCATCATGGCGCACACCAGGTCTTCGAACATCGCGACCTGCTGCGGCTTCAGCCCGCTGGCGCCCAGGAAGGATTTAGGCGATTTAACGAAGTAAACTTCTTCCGGATCCTCGATGTAGTGCCCGAGGGAGGAGAGGCCGAACTGCACGCTGGACGGCGTAACCTCAATATCTTCTTCCCGGTTGAAGCTGACGGCCCGACGCAGAAGCGCCTGCGATTCAGCCGCCGTGGCCGGCACCTGATGGTGGCGGAACAGCCACTCGCTTACCGCTTCGCGCGTGGGCGCACAGAGCATGGAGGGCAGCAGCGCACTGCCGTTTTCCATTTTCAGGAGCTGCGGGTGTCCGTTTTGCATGATGGCAACCGAGCAGTTTGCGGTGCCGTAGTCGAATCCAATAAACACGATAAATCCCCATGCCGGTGAGAAGGGGCGAGACTTTAGCGAAATGTCTGCCAGGCGACAACAGGAATATGAAAGCAAGGCGCATCGCGGTCTTTCGGTTTATGCTGAGGTGAACAAAAAAGGAGAGACGATGTACACCCTGAACTGGCAACCCCCCTACGACTGGCAGTGGATGTTTGGCTTTCTTGCGGCGCGTGCGGTCACGGGGGTTGAAACCGTTACGGACGATTACTACGAGCGGAGCTTCGGCTACGAGGGGCATCAGGGCGTTTTTCGCGTCACGCCGGACTGCGCAACCCATACGCTGGCCGTGACGCTGAGCCCGGGCCTGATCCCGGTGGCGGAAACATGTCTTGACCGCATTGCCCGCCTGTTCGATCTCGCCTGCGATCCGCAGCGGATAGCGCAGACCCTCGGCGAGCTCGGTGCGGCACGTCCGGGGCTACGTTTGCCGGGCGCCGTGGATGCCTGGGAGCAGGGCGTGCGCGCCATTCTCGGCCAGCTGGTGAGCGTGGCGATGGCGGCAAAGCTGGCGTCACGGGTGGTGGCGCTGTGCGGCGAACCGATTGCGGACGCGCCGGGGTATCTCTGCTTTCCTTCGCCAGAGGCGGTCGCTGCTGCGGATCCGCTGGCGCTTAAGGCCCTCGGGATGCCGCTGAAGCGTGCGGAGTCGCTGATTCATCTGGCGCAGTCGGTAGTGGACGGTGACTTTCCGCTCTTCCCGCCTGCGGATATCGAGGCCGGGTTGAAGGCTTTACAGCAGCGGCCCGGCATCGGGCGCTGGACTGCCAGCTATCTGGCCCTGCGCGGCTGGCAGGCGAAGGATGTTTTTCTGCCGGATGATTACCTGATTAAGCAGCGTTTTGCCGGAATGACGCCTGCGCAGATCCGTCGCTATGCCGAACGCTGGCAGCCGTGGCGCTCGTATGCGCTGTTACATATCTGGTATACCGACGGCTGGTCGCCGTCAGTTGATGGCGAAATAGCTGGTATTGAGCAGTAGATCGAGCGGCTGCGCTTCTCCGATGGTATCGCCGAAGATATAGTCAATGCCGATGCCTGACAGCGTGTCCATCATGATCGACTGGTTACACGGCCCGGCAATGGTTTTTAGCCCCAGACGCTGGGCGTGACCCTGAACGATCGTTACCATCATCTCGTCCATCAGGTTGCCGTGAACGTTCGTCACCACGTCCGTATCCAGCAGCAGATAGTCTGCGGTGCTGGCGCTGAGGCGGCTGAAAACGTTGATATCGCGCCCCACGCGGGTTAACACCACCCGACAGCCGGCGTGACGAAGCTTTTGCAGACCCTGCTGCACGTTTTCGTCCGCATTGCTCAGCACGTCGACGGATATCATCAGATGCAGCAGACGCGCCGGCAGCGGACCGCGTGCAATCAGGTCGAGCAGTTCGTCCACCAGCGTAACGCTGGCTAAACCCGCTTCTGACAGCGGCAGCGCGACGCCCATCCCTTTCGCCGCCACCTGCGCGGCATGGGTGCGGAAAAAGTCGCTGAAAATACGCCGGTCAAGGGCGTGCAGCAGCTCCGGCTCCGCCAGCCCCGCGCGGAAGGCGTGCTCTTCCAGCACTTCGCCCTGGCTGGTCCACAGGCGCATTGAGAGCAGCCAGAAGCTGCTGCTCTCGGGCACGCGCGGCGAGGCAACGCTGCGCGCGATCATCAACAGATGATTATCCTTGATCGTGTGCCACTGCTCGTCCAGCGACATCATGCTGCGCATGCTGTGGATCCGCTCCTGCTGGGGTTCATACACGGTGACGACGCCGCGTCCGCTGTTTTTCGAGGCGTAACAGGCGATGTCGGCCTGCGACATCACTTCCGCGGCCAGACGATTGTTATCGTCAATCAGCGTAATACCTGCGCTGGCGCCGATGCGGTGCAGGCGTCCCTCCCAGGAAAAATGGTAGTTATTGATAGCGTCGATCAGCCTGCCCGCAATATAACGCGCGCTTTCGACGTTGCAGTCCGGGAGCAGCAGGCCAAACTCGTCGCCCCCCAGGCGCGCCAGCACGTCGCTGGAGCGCAGCATCGTCAGCATTAGCGATGACAGCTCGCGCAGGAGGGCGTCGCCTGCCGCGTGGCCTGCCGTATCGTTCACGGCCTTAAAGCGGTCAAGGTCAATAAAGACCAGCGCGTGGCGCTGATGCGTCTCGTGTACCGTCTGCAGCAGGCGCTTAAGGTGGTTTTCGAAACTTACGCGGTTCGCCAGCCGGGTGAGGGCGTCATGGGAGGCGCTGTAGCTCAGCTGGCGCAGCATTTTGCGCGACTCGGTCACGTCCTGAATCACCAGCACCGAGCCGATGTTGTGACCGTCCAGGGTGCTCAGCGGCGTGATGCTGTAATGAATGTCGAAGCTGCCGCCGTTCCGGCAGTTAAGCACCACGTCCTGCTCGATATCGGTACGGGACATATCCCCGCTGTGGATGTTCTCCATCAGCGGGCCATTCTCGCCGAAGGTAATGTGCAGCACCTTCAGCACGGGCTGACCCAGCGCGTCGTTTTGCGTCCAGCCGCTCATCTTCTCGGCGACCGGGTTCATAAAGGTGACGTTCATGTCGATGTCGGTGCAGAGCACCGCTTCGCCGATGGAGTCGAGGGTAATGTGCAGACGCTCTTTTTCCTGGAACAGCGCCTCGTTAAGCTGCTTCACCTCGGTCATGTCCATATTGATGCCCAGCAGGCGTTCCACCTGGCCGTGTTTATTCAGCACCCGGTTTGCCAGCGAACGAATGTGGCGAATGCCTCCCTTAACGCGGATGCGAAACTCCAGCTTGAAGGGCACCCTCGCCTGGAGGGACTCGCGCAGCACCCGTTCGGCGTTCGTGCGATCTTCCGGCACGATGGCGTCATGCCAGAGCTGCCAGGTGGGCTTGATATGCGAAGGGATCTCGTACAGCTCAAACATGCGCTTATCCCAGCTGATCACGTCCGGCTCCAGGTCCCATTCCCAGATGCCAATCCCACCGGCTTCGTTGGCGAGCGTGATGCGCTCCATCAGGCGCTTATTCACCCACTCGGTCTGTTTCAGGTCGTTGATGTCTTCTATCTGGGCAATAAAGTAGAGCGGCGTGCCGTCGGCATGGCGAACAACGGAGACGGCCAGCAGCGCCCAGACCACCTCGCCGTTGCGGGTATAGTAGCGCTTTTCGAGGCTGTAGCTGTTGATCTCTCCGTTGATCAGCTGTCCCAGCTGTTCCAGGTCAGTATGTAAATCCTCGGGCCAGGTTAGCTGCTGAAACGTGAGCGACTGGAGCTCCGTCTGGCTGTAGCCGAGAAAATTGCACAGCGCCTTGTTGGCCTGAAGCCACTGGCCCTCAATCCCCACCAGCGCCATACCAATCGCGGAATACTCCATCGCGTTACGAAAACGCTCTTCACTTTCCGTAATGTGTTTACGCTCGGCGCGAAAGGCATACATCACCATCGTCATCACGTTGGCCGGCAGGAGCATCATAAGGAAGGGAAGCCACGGCGCGTTGAAGGTCACCATCATGTTTGAAGGCGTCATGGAGGGCGGGTTTCGCACCATCATCAGGGATACCATCATGATGGTGAATAAAAATATCAGGAACGCTTCCATTCGCGGCAGGCGTACCGCGCTCCACATCAGCAAAACGATGATGCAGGTGAACGGCCACGGCAGCCAGGTGATGGCCGTCCAGCTCAGGGCCAGGGTGATGACCAGGGTCACCAGCGTTTCCAGCAGCAGCCTCGGGTTGCGGTGACGCAGCAGGTAATGCGGCTTAAACAGCAGGCCTAACGGTACCAGCGCCAGCGCGCCGATGGCTTCTGAAAGTACCCAGAACAGAAAATTGCGCAACGGCTCCGGGCCCGGCACCAGAAAATGAACCAGAACGCCGCCCACCAGCGGCGGCACCAGGGCGCTGCCGACGGCAAGGCGGATCCAGTCGTTGAGGTTTTGCAGCGGGTTATACCAGGGGAGCAGCTTACGCAGCAGCACCGCACCAATACAGGCCTCAATAATATTGATCGCCGTGTAGGTTAGGTTGATGGCGTCCCATGAAAAGAGCATCCACGAGGCAAAAATATTGCCAAAGGAGCAGGCGAGGGCGATGCCGGGCCACATTTTTCCCGCATGGCGGTAAAACGCCACCATCATAATGGAGGTCGGGAACCACAGCGGTGCCAGCAGCGACCCGAAGCGGGTCAGCTCAAGGGAAAACAGGGTAAAAATGAACGTGACGAGACCCAGACAGACAAGTCGTAGTAAAGGATGTGGGGTAGTAACCAAAACCCGCTGGTATTGTTTATTCATTACCGCTCTATCCAGGGACGCCGTGTTGTCAGGAGCCAGGTCCGGACGCGTGAAATCATTAATTTGGTTTATGCTAGTACAAACATTTTACAATTCATATGCTGAGCGCTCAGATTTTGACTTCATAGACTTATAAAATAGTTACTCTGCGAAGAAAGGGGATCAAATGTCGAAAAAGCGATCGTAAAAATTTCGCTCAGGGCGTGAAGCGGCACTTTTCAGCCCGCCTCGCATAACCTGCGCATTCGACTGGTATCACGCCCCCGAAATCCCTATAATTGCCGCGTTTGACGCTCCGGCGTCGTCCTTCCTTACATCCAGGTTAATCAGGTCGCTAAATTTATGACTGATAAGTCTCATCAGTGCGTCATCATAGGCATCGCCGGCGCATCGGCTTCAGGTAAAAGTCTTATTGCCAGTACGCTTTATCGTGAACTGCGTGAACAGGTAGGTGATGAGCATATCGGTGTTATTCCCGAAGACAGCTATTACAAAGATCAATCCCATCTTTCGATGGAAGAGCGCGTAAAAACCAACTATGACCACCCCAGTGCAATGGATCACAGCCTGCTGTTCCAGCATCTGGAAGCGCTGAAGCGCGGCGAGGCCATTGAACTGCCCGTCTACAGCTACGTAGAACATACCCGCACCCGAGAAACGATCCGCATCGAGCCGAAAAAGGTCATTATCCTTGAAGGGATTTTGCTGCTCACCGACGCCCGCCTGCGCGAATCAATGAACTTCTCGATTTTCGTCGACACCCCTCTGGATATCTGCCTGATGCGTCGCATCAAACGCGACGTTAACGAACGCGGCCGCTCCATGGACTCCGTGATGGCGCAATATCAAAAGACCGTTCGCCCGATGTTCCTGCAATTTATTGAGCCTTCGAAACAGTACGCCGATATTATCGTGCCTCGCGGCGGTAAAAACCGTATTGCAATTGATATCTTAAAAGCGAAAATCAGTCAGTTTTTTGAATAAGCCGTGTGAATTGTGTACCGTTCAGAGATAACCTGGTTTTGCCCTGAGCCCGTAAGGCTTCAGGGCGCGATGCACGAAAGGAGAAAGTGCCATGCGTCTTTGTGACCGCGATATAGAAGCCTGGCTGGATGAAGGCCGTCTGTCCATCACCCCGCGTCCGCCGGTTGAGCGTATTAACGGCGTGACCGTTGACGTGCGTCTGGGGAATAAATTCCGCACCTTCAGCGGCCACACGGCACCGTTTATCGACCTGAGCGGTCCGAAAGACGAAGTCAGCGCGGCGCTGGATCGCGTCATGAGCGACGAAATCGTCATCGAAGAAGGAGAGGCGTTTTATCTCCATCCGGGTGAGCTGGCGCTGGCGGTGACCTTTGAATCCGTCACACTGCCTGCGGATCTGGTGGGCTGGCTTGACGGACGTTCATCGCTGGCGCGCCTGGGCCTGATGGTGCACGTCACCGCGCACCGTATCGATCCGGGCTGGTCGGGTCGAATCGTGCTGGAATTCTTTAATGCCGGTAAACTGCCGCTGGCCCTGCGTCCCGGGATGATGATCGGTGCGCTGAGCTTTGAACCGCTGACAGGCCCGGCAGACCGTCCTTATAACCGCCGCCAGGACGCAAAATATCGCGACCAGCAGGGTGCGGTTGCCAGTCGTATCGATAAAGACTGATTTGTAAGTTCACTGAGGAAGCCATGAGAAGAGTTCTGACGACGCTGATGATTTTGCTGGTGGTGCTGGTGGCTGGCCTTTCAGCGTTAGTTCTGCTGGTTAATCCGAATGACTTCCGTGCCTATATGGTGCGGCAGGTTGAAGCGCGCAGCGGTTATGAACTCAAGCTGGACGGGCCGCTGCGCTGGCACGTCTGGCCTCAGCTCAGTATTCTCTCAGGACGCATGTCGCTCACCGCACCGGGGGCCGCGCAGCCGCTGGTCACGGCGGACAATATGCGTCTTGATGTCTCACTCATTCCGCTTCTGTCGCATCAGCTTCAGGTGGATCAGGTGATGCTGAAAGGGGCGGTGATTCAGCTTACCCCCCAGACCGAAGCCGTTCGCCAGGCGGACGCGCCGGTCGCGCCGCGTGAAAACACCCTGCCTGACGTTCCCTCCGATGCCGGCTGGTCGTTTGACATTGCTAATCTGAAAGTGGCTGACAGCGTGCTGGTTTTCCAGCACGAGGACGACGAACAGATCACCGTACGCAATATCAATCTCAAAATGGAGCAGGACGCCAGCCATAACGCCACCATGGAGTTCTCCGGGCGCATCAACCGCAACCAGCGGGATCTCAACCTGTCGATAAACGCCAACGTGAACGCGTCTGACTACCCGCACCAGCTGACGGCGGACGTTCAGCAGCTGAGCTGGCAGCTCACCGGAGCAGACTTACCGACGAAAGGGATTGCCGGAAAGGGCACCATGCAGGCGGTGTGGCACGAAGAGCGCAAGCAGCTGGAGCTGAACGCGCTCAACCTCCAGGCCAACGACAGTAGCCTGAAGGGACAGGCGAGCGTCACGCTTGCAGAGAAACCCGGTTGGGTGCTGGATCTGCAATTTGACAGGCTGAACCTGGAGAACCTGCTTGCGCCTCAGCCGGTTAACGCGTCCGATGGCTCCGTCACCCAGGTGGGTCAAAGCCAGGCAACGCAGTCGCGTCCGGTGATCTCCTCGAATCTCGATCGGCCTGACTACAACGGCCTGCGCGGGTTTACCGCCGATATTCTGCTGAAGGCCAACACCGTGCGCTGGCGCGGCATTGATTTTACCGACGTCAGCAGCCAGATGTTTAACCGCAATGGCCTGCTGGTTATCTCCGACCTCAGCGGAAAAATGGGGGCCGGGAGCCTTTCGCTGCCGGGCACCCTGGACGTGCGCAGCGACGTTGCCAGCGCCGCGTTCCAGCCGCGTCTGGAAAACGTCGAGATTGGCACGATCCTGAAGGCCTTTAACTATCCGATTGCCCTTACGGGGCAGCTGACGCTGGCGGGGGATTTCTCCGGCACGAAGATTGATGCTGACGCCTTCCGCCGCAGCTGGCAGGGTAAGGCGCACGTGGAGCTGAAAGACTCGCGCATGGAGGGGCTGAACTTCCAGCAGCTGGTGCAGCAGGCGGTGGAGCGCAGCAGCAGCGTGAAGGCGAACGAGAACTACGACAGCGCAACCCGTCTCGACAGCTTTACCAGCGAGCTGGCACTCGACAACGGTCAGCTAACGCTGGACGGGATGCAGGGGACCTCGTCTCTGCTGGCGCTGACCGGGAGCGGAGCGCTGGATCTGGTGAAAGAGACGGCGGACACCCACTTCAAGGTGCGCGTGATGGCCGGCTGGGAAGGTGAAGGAGAGCTTGTCGACTTCCTGAAAGAGACGCCGATCCCGCTGAGCGTTTACGGGAAATGGCAGGAGCTGAACTACAGCCTGCAGGTCGACCAGATCCTGCGTAAGCATCTTCAGGATGAAGCGAAACGTCGGCTGAATGACTGGGCGGACCGTAATAAGGAGTCTCAGTCCGGCAAGGACGTGAAAAAACTGCTGGATAAGCTTTGATGTTTGTTGTGCCGGGCGGCGGCTTCGCCTTTCCCGGCCTGCAAAACCACGCTTCAAAAGGCCGGGTATGCGCAGCGCTACCCGGCTTTTTTACACCTCAAAATCCGCTTCATCCGCAGCGTGCAGCGGTATCAGCTGAACCTTCTGCACGCGATGGCTCTCCACCTGCAGCGTTTTGATCGTGTAATCCCCCACCTGTACTTCTTCCCCCGGCTGCGGAATGCGTTGCAGATGCTCCATCAGCAAACCGGCAATGGTGTGGTATTCGCGCTTCTCGTCCAGCGGAAGCGGGACGAACTGCACCAGATCCTCAAGCGGCATATGGCCGTTCGCGGTCCAGCTACCGTCGGCGTTCTTCTGGATATCGTGGCGGGCGTCGATCTCATCAACTTCATTGGGCAGATTGCCGGCAATGGTTTCCATGACGTCGCTGAGCGTCACCAGCCCTTCCACCGATCCAAATTCATCCACCACAAACGCGAAGTGGGTACGCGCGTTGCGGAACTGCTCCAGCGCGGAGAGTAACGGCAGCGCTTCCGGGAAAACCAGCGGCTGGCGCACCAGCGCGCGCAGGTTGAGCGGCTCGCCGTGAAGCTGCTGCTGCAGTAGGTCGATTACGTGCACCACGCCCAGCAGCTCTTCTTCCTCTTCCCCGCCGGTAACCACCACCCGGGTGTGCTGGTTTTTATCCAGCAGCGCGCGGATCTGCTCTTCCGGTGCCGTCAGGTCAACGTGCTCAATGTCGTGGCGGGAGGTCATGATGCTGCTGACCGAGCGCTGGTTGAGGTTAAGCACGCGCTCAATCATGCGCCGCTCCTGCGGGTTGAATATCTGTCCGTCGCTGTGATCGGCAAGCATCGCAGCGGATTCGGCGTCCAGCTCGGCATCCTCTTTTTTGCCGCTCAGCAGGCGCATGACCGTATCTGCGGTGCGCTGGCGCAGCGTCTGGTTCGCCGAAAGGAAACGGCGGCGGTTGAATATGGCCAGCTGGTTCAGGAACTCAATCAGCACCGAGAAGCCAATCGCGGCGTACAGATACCCCTTCGGAATATGGAATCCAAATCCGTCGGCCACCAGGCTAAAGCCAATCATCAGCAGGAAGCTCAGGCACAGGATCACGATGGTGGGGTGGCTGTTCACAAACCGCGTCAGGGCTTTACTCGCCAGCACCATCAGGGTGATGGCGATGATAACGGCGGCCATCATGACGGCCAGGTGGTCCACCATCCCGACGGCGGTGATCACGGAGTCGAGAGAGAAGACGGCGTCCAGCACCACGATTTGCGCCACCACCGGCCAGAATTTTGCGCCGCGTCGCTGGGTGGGATTTTCGCTGTCTTTACCTTCCAGCCGCTCGTTAAGCTCTACCGTGGCTTTGAACAGCAGGAACAGCCCGCCGAACAGCATTATCAGGTCGCGGGCGCTAAAGCTCATGCTCTGCACGCTGAACAGGGGTTTGGTCAGCGTAACCAGCCAGGATATCGAGGCGAGCAGCAGCAGGCGCATCACCATGGCGAGCAGCAGGCCCGTCACGCGCGCGCGGTCGCGCTGCGAGGGAGGCAATTTATCGGCAAGGATGGCGATAAACACCAGGTTATCAATGCCGAGCACTAATTCAATGACGACCAGCGTCACCAGCCCGGCCCAGATCGATGGATCGGCAATCCATTCCATAGTAAACACAATACCTTCTGTTATATGACTAATGTCACACTTCGATCATGGATAAAGCCGAGGGAAATTGCAATGCCGAGCTGAGATTTCTCTTAATGCTGCCTCAAGGTAAAACCGAATTTGCCCATGGTGTAAATAAGTTAATTGCGAAGATTTAATTACGAAGAACGATATTTAGGATATATCGCAATGAATGGTTTTGGCGTCTGTTTTGTCAATATAAAGAAAATCCGAAAACATCAAAACTTTGCTATTAATATTAATCTTAAAAAACAATATTAGGACGGTTGTCTCCTTGCCTGCTATTAGGTTAGCTGCAACAATTCTCCCAGCATCAAATGTTAAATTTCCTTGTTGCTATTTTAGTTTTGGCCTTTTGCGAGGTTTATTCTTTATCGGCCGCGTGTTCGAAGTGGCTGATATATTTTGCAAATGGCCTTGATTAAGAGGGTGTCTATCCATAAAGCATTGTTTAGTCAGTGGATTGGTAACTGAAAGCCAAGGGCGGTAGCGTGCCTGAAAGCGTGTGAATCAGCCTCAATTATTCTGTCAATAGTCAATGGATGAATAAGCTTTTTTTAGGACTGATGCCAGTTAAATTGCTAAATGATTAACTGCATTCTGATTGTCACCACGACCCGCGCTTATTTAAATTGCACAGGATAATTACTCTGCCAAAGTGATAAATAATCAATGATGAAATCCAAAATGAAATTGATGCCATTATTGGTGTCTGTGACCTTGATGAGTGGTTGCACGGTCTTTCCCGGCAGCAATATGTCAACAATGGGCAAGGATGTGATTAAGCAGCAGGACGCTGATTTTGATCTCGACAAAATGGTGAATGTGTATCCATTAACCCCACGTCTGGTGGAACAATTACGCCCACGTCCAAATGTTGCTCAGCCAAATATGTCTCTGGACCAGGAAATTGCGTCTTATCAGTACCGCGTAGGTCCCGGCGACGTGATTAACGTCACCGTCTGGGATCACCCGGAACTGACCACCCCTGCGGGCCAGTACCGCAGCTCAAGCGACACCGGTAACTGGGTACAGTCCGATGGCACCATGTTCTATCCCTACATTGGCAAAGTGCATGTTGCGGGCAAAACGCTTGCTGAGATCCGTAGTGATATTACCGGCCGCTTAGCGCAGTACATTGCTGACCCGCAGGTGGACGTTAATATCGCCGCGTTCCGATCCCAGAAAGCCTATATCTCCGGCCAGGTCAATAAGTCCGGTCAGCAGGCCATTACCAACGTACCGCTCACGGTACTGGATGCGATCAACGCCGCAGGCGGTTTAACCGACGGCGCCGACTGGCGCAACGTGGTGCTCACCCACAACGGTAAAGAGCAGCGCATCTCCCTCCAGGCGCTGATGCAAAACGGCGACCTGACCCAGAACCGCCTGCTCTATCCGGGCGACATCCTGTACGTGCCGCGCAACGACGATCTGAAAGTGTTCGTGATGGGTGAAGTGAAGAAACAGAGCACCCTCAAGATGGACTTCAGCGGTATGACCCTGACCGAAGCGCTGGGCAATGCGGAAGGCATCGATCTGACCGCCTCCAACGCCAGCGGTATCTTCGTGATCCGTCCGATCAAGGGCGAGAACGCGAAAGGCAAGATTGCCAACATCTACCAGCTGGATATGTCCGACGCGACGTCCCTGGTCATGGCTACGGCGTTCCGCCTGCAGCCTTACGATGTGGTCTATGTCACCACCGCGCCGGTTGCCCGCTGGAACCGTCTGATCAACCAGTTGCTGCCTACCATCAGTGGCGTTCGCTACATGACGGATACGGCGAGCGACATTCATACCTGGTAAGCCGCGATGTTTAACAAAATTCTGGTGGTGTGCGTGGGGAACATTTGCCGTTCCCCCACGGCTGAAAGGCTGCTGAAAAATTACCAGCCTGGGTTAACGGTCGACTCCGCAGGGCTGGGGGCGCTGGTTGGTAAAGGCGCCGACGAGCGCGCCTCAAGCGTAGCCCTCGAACATAACCTCTCACTCGACGGGCACGTTGCCCGTCAGGTCTCTGGCCGGATGTGCCGGGAATATGACCTGATCCTCGCGATGGAAAAACGCCACATTCACGCGCTGTGCGATATCGCACCGGAGATGCGCGGCAAGGTGATGCTGTTTGGTCACTGGGACGGTGAGCGCGAAATTCCCGATCCGTATCGCAAGAGCCGCGAGGCCTTTGAGGCGGTATACACCTTACTAGACCAGTCTGCCCGCCAGTGGGCGCAGGCACTGAAAGCTCAGCAGGGATAACAATGACAGAAAAAACAAAAGCTTCTGCCGCCCCGACGTCGGGCAGTGATGAAATTGATATCGGTCGCCTGGTCGGCACCGTTATTGAAGCGAAATGGTGGGTGCTGGGTATTACCGCCGTCTTTGCCGTGGCGGCGGTCATATATACGCTGTTCGCGACGCCAATCTACAGCGCCGACGCGCTGGTGCAGATTGAACAAAACACCGGTAACTCGCTGGTTCAGGATATCGGCTCGGCGCTGGCCAACAAGCCACCGGCATCGGAAGCCGAAATTCAGCTGATCCAGTCGCGCCTGGTGCTGGGCAAAACGGTTCACGATCTGGGGCTGGATATTGCGGTTACGAAAAACACCTTCCCGGTGTTTGGTGCAGGCTGGGATCGCCTGATGGGGCGCAGTAACGATACGGTAAAAGTCACCGACTTCGTGATACCAAAAGGGGCAGGGGACCAGGTCTTTACCCTTACCGTGCTGGGGCCAAAACAGTATCAGCTGACCAGCGACGCGGGCTTCAGCGCGCGCGGTGAAGTGGGGCAGATGCTGACCAAAGACGGCGTCAGCTTCAGGGTAGGCGCCATCAACGCGCACGAGGGCGGCGAGTTTACGGTTACTAAATTCTCTACCCTCGGGATGATCAACAACCTGCAAAACAACCTCACCGTCACCGAAAACGGCAAGGACACCGGTGTTCTGAGCATGACTTTCACCGGTGAAGATAAGGACAAAATCCGCGACATCCTGAACAGCATCACCCGCAACTACCTTGAGCAAAATATTGAGCGCAAGTCTGCGGAAGCGGCGAAAAGCCTGGCGTTCCTCAGCAAACAGCTGCCGGAAGTGCGCGCGCGTCTGGACGACGCCGAGAACAAGCTGAACGCTTACCGTCAGGATAAAGACTCCGTCGACCTGCCGCTGGAGGCGAAATCGGTTCTCGACTCAATGGTCAATATTGATGCGCAGCTGAACGAGCTGACCTTCAAAGAGGCGGAAATTTCCAAGCTCTACACAAAACGTCACCCGGCCTACCGCACGCTGCTGGAGAAACGTCGTACCCTGGAAGAAGAAAAAGCGAAGCTGAACGACCGCGTAACCGCGATGCCGAAGACGCAGCAGGAAATCGTGCGCCTGACGCGTGATGTGGAATCCGGCCAGCAGGTCTACATGCAGCTGCTGAACAAACAGCAGGAGCTGAAAATCACCGAGGCCAGCACCGTCGGCGACGTGCGTATCGTTGACCCGGCGATCACCCAGCCTGGCGTGCTGAAGCCGAAGAAAGCGCTGATTATCCTCGGCAGCATTATTCTGGGCCTGATGCTCTCTATCGTCGGCGTGCTGCTGCGCTCCCTGTTCAACCGCGGTATCGAAAGCCCGCAGGTGCTGGAAGAGAACGGCATCAGCGTTTACGCGAGCATTCCGCTCTCCGAGTGGCAGAAGACCCGTGACAGCGTCAAAACCGTCAAGGGCGTTAAGCGCTACAAGCAGAGCCAGCTGCTGGCCGTGGGTAACCCGACCGATCTGGCCATTGAAGCGGTACGCAGCCTGCGTACCAGCCTCCACTTCGCCATGATGCAGGCCAAAAACAACGTTCTGATGATGACCGGCGTTAGCCCGTCAATTGGTAAAACCTTCGTCTGTGCCAACCTGGCGGCGGTGGTGAGCCAGACCAACAAGCGCGTGCTGCTGATCGACTGCGATATGCGTAAGGGCTACACCCACGAGCTGCTGGGCACCAACAACGTTAACGGCCTGTCGGAGATCCTGCTGGGTAAAGGGGAAATCAGCGAGAGCGCCAAGCCGACCTCGATTCCGAAATTTGACCTGATCCCGCGCGGCCAGGTACCGCCGAACCCGTCTGAACTGCTGATGAGCGAGCGCTTCACGCAGCTGATTGAGTGGGCGAGCAAAAACTATGACCTGGTGCTGATCGATACGCCGCCGATTCTGGCCGTGACCGATGCCGCCGTGGTCGGACGCCACGCGGGCACCACGCTGATGGTCGCACGCTACGCGGTGAACACCCTGAAGGAAGTGGAAACCAGCCTGAGCCGCTTCGAGCAGAACGGTATTGAGGTGAAGGGGGTGATCCTGAACTCCATCTTCCGCCGCGCGACGGGCTATCAGGATTACGGTTATTACGAGTACGAATATAAGTCTGACAGTAAATAACAAAACACACCCCACACCCCTCACCCTAACCCTCTCCCCTGAAGGGAGAGGGGACTGTTCGGTGCGGCCTTTCACCCTCTCCCCTGTGGGGAGAGGGCCGGGGTGAGGGGTAGGAGGAAAATATGACCACACAACGCCCTTTAATTTCTATCTATATGCCGACATGGAACCGTCAGCAGCTGGCGATCCGCGCGATTAAATCGGTGCTGCGTCAGGACTACGATAACTGGGAACTTATCATCGTGGATGACTGTTCCTCCTCTTACGAACAGCTGCAAAAGTTTGTCGAAGACCTGAACGATCCGCGCGTGATGTACACGCACAACGCCATCAACTCCGGGGCGTGCGCGGTGCGCAACCAGGCGATTATGCAGGCGAAAGGGCAGTATCTCACCGGCATCGACGACGATGACGAATGGACGCCAAACCGTCTGTCGATCTTCCTGTCGCACAAGGCGCAGCTGGTGACCCACGCGTTTCTGTACGCTAACGACTATGTCTGCCAGGGCGAGGTGTACTCCCAGCCGGCAAGCCTGCCGCTGTATCCGAAATCGCCGTATTCCCGCCGCCTGTTCTACAAGCGCAACATTATTGGCAATCAGGTCTTTACCTGGGCCTGGCGCTTTAAGGAGTGCCTGTTCGATACCGAACTGAAGGCCGCGCAGGACTACGACATCTTCCTGCGCATGGTGGTGGAGTACGGCGAGCCGTGGAAGGTGGAAGAGGCCACGCAGATCCTGCACATCAATCACGGGGAGATGCAAATCACCTCGTCACCGAAAAAATTCTCGGGCTACTTCCATTTTTACCGCAAGCACAAGGACAAGTTTGACCGTGCCAGCCGGAAGTACCAGCTCTTTACCCTCTATCAGATCCGCAACAAGCGCATGAACTGGCGCACCCTGCTGACGCTGCTGTCCGTGCGTAACGGCAAGCGTCTGGCCGATGGACTTCGGGGGAAATAATGTTTCTGGAAGATTGCCGCGCAAACAGCTGGAGCCTGCGCCCGTGCTGCATGGTTCTGGCCTACCGCATTGCCCACTTTTGCTCCGTGTGGCGCAAGAAAAATGTCTTAAATAACCTCTGGGCCGCGCCGGTGCTGGTGCTCTACCGCATTATCACCGAATGCTTTTTTGGCTACGAAATTCAGGCTGCCGCCACCATCGGCCGCCGCTTTACCATTCACCACGGCTATGGGGTTGTCATCAACAAGTTCGTTGTCGCGGGCGATGATTTCACCATTCGCCACGCGGTGACGATCGGCAACCGCGGGCCGGACAGCCTGGCATGTCCGGTAATCGGCAATAACGTCGAGCTGGGCGCGAACGTGGTGATCGTTGGTGATATTACCGTGGGCAATAACGTGACGATTGGCGCAGGCAGCGTGGTGCTGGACAGCATTCCGGACAACGCGCTGGTAGTGGGCGAAAAAGCCCGCGTGAAGGTGATTAAATGAACATTCTGCAATTTAACGTGCGCCTCGCCGAGGGCGGGGCGGCTGGCGTAGCGCTGGATCTGCACCAGCGCGCGCTGCAAAAAGGGTTACAGTCGCGCTTTGTTTACGGTTACGGCAAAGGCGGCAAGAAAAGCGTCAGCCATGACAACTATCCGCAGGTGCTGAAGCAGACGCCGCGTCTGACCTCCATCGCCAATATTGCGCTGTTCCGCCTGTTTAACCGCGACCTGTTCGGCAACCTGAATAATCTCTACCGCACCGTTACCCGCACCAGCGGCCCGGTTGTGCTGCACTTTCACGTGCTGCACAGCTACTGGCTGAATCTGGAAGAGGTGGTGGCGTTTTGCGGCAAGGTAAAAGCGCATAAGCCGGACGTCCGATTCGTCTGGACGCTGCACGATCACTGGAGCGTGACCGGCCGCTGCGCCTTTACCGACGGCTGTGAAGGCTGGAAAAACGCCTGCCAGAAGTGCCCGACCCTGAGCAACTATCCGCCGGTGAAGGTGGATCGCGCGCACCAGCTGGTTGACGGTAAGCGTCAGCTGTTCCGCGACATGCTCGCGCTCGGCTGTACCTTTATTTCCCCAAGCCAGCACGTGGCGGACGCCTTCAACAGCCTGTACGGGGCTGGGCGCTGCAGGATTATTAACAACGGTATCGACGTGGCGACGGAAGAGATTCTGGCGGAACTGACGCCGGTGGCGGAAACGGCGGGCCGGCCGAAAATCGCCATCGTCGCCCACGATCTGCGCTACGACGGTAAAACCAACCAGCAGCTGGTGCGCGACATGATGGCGCTCGGCGACAGGATTGAACTGCACACCTTCGGCAAATTTTCCCCGTTTGAAGGGGCGAACGTGGTAAATCACGGGTTCGAAACCGACAAGCGCAAGCTGATGAGCGCCCTCAACGGCATGGATGCGCTGGTGTTCAGCTCGCGGGTAGACAACTATCCGCTGATCCTGTGCGAAGCGCTCTCTATTGGCGTGCCGGTCATCGCAACCCACAGCGACGCGGCGCGTGAAGTGCTGGAGAAATCAGGCGGAAAAACCTTCAGCGAAAACGAGGTGCTGCCGCTGGTGCAGATGCCGAAGGCCGACATTGCGCAGGCCGTTTTTGGCACCGACCTGGAATCGTTCCGCAACCGCAGCCGCAAGGCCTACAGTGGACAACAGATGCTGGAGGAGTATGTCTCGTTCTATCAGAATCTGTAGCTATCTGCTGCTGCCGCTGATCTACCTGCTGGTCAACGTCAAGATTGCCCAGCTCGGCGAAAGTTTCCCGATCACCATCGTCACCTTCCTGCCGGTTCTGCTGTTGCTTTACGTTGACAGGCTCAACCTTAAAAAGCTGATGATTGCGCTGGGCATCGGGTTTGGCCTGACGGCGTTTAACTACATCTTTGGCCAGTCGCTGGACGCCAGCAAATATGTCACCTCCACCATGCTGTTTGTTTATATCGTCATAATTATCGGCATGGTCTGGAGTATTCGTTTTAAAACTATCTCCCCGCACAATTATAGGAAAATCCTCAGGTTCTTTTATATTGTCGTTGGGATGATTGTCGTGCTTGCGGCACTGGAGATGGCGCAAATTATTTTGACGGGCGGCAGTAGCCTGATGGAAATAATTTCGAAATATCTTATATACAGTAACAGCTATGTACTGAACTTCATTAAGTTTGGCGGCAAGCGAACCACGGCGCTCTATTTTGAACCGGCGTTCTTTGCTCTGGCATTAATCTCAATTTGGCTCAGCATCAAACAGTTCGGTATCAAAACCCCTAAAACCGATGCTATGATTCTTGCAGGAATCGTTCTGTCTGGGTCGTTCTCCGGGGTAATGACGTTTATCCTGTTTTACCTGCTGGAGTGGGCGTTCCAGTACCTGAACAAAGAGGCGATTAAGAAAAAACTGCCGCTGGCGATTATCTCCCTGACGGTGTTTTTAGTGGGCGTAATATTTGCGTTTCCGTACATCTCAGAACGCCTGGGTGATTTGGGAACGGAAGGCTCGTCGTCCTATTATCGCATCATCGGTCCACTGGTGATGGTGGGTTATTCCTTAACCCATATTGATGGTGTAGTAAGATTCGGCTCACTTTACGAATATGTTGCATCATTCGGAATCTTTAACGGTGCGGATGTCGGTAAAACCATAGACAATGGTCTGTATCTGTTAATTATTTATTTTTCCTGGTTCGCCGTACTGTTGACGCTGTGGTATCTGTTTAAAGTTTTCAAAATGATGATTAACGCGTTTGGTGATAACCAAAACTTTCGCGTGCAGCTTTATCTGTTCACACCGGTGTCGTTGTTTTTCACCGGGTCAATATTTAGCCCGGAATATGCTTTCTTGATTGTCTGCCCGTTTATTTTGCGAAAGGCGCTGAATATTACGAGCGTATGACGAAATGAGGTGATTTATGTTTCTTAGCGTCATTACTGTCGCTTTTCGTAATTACGAAGGGGTGGTAAAAACCTGGCGCTCGCTGCGCAACCTGGCGCGCGATCCGAGCCTCACCTTTGAGTGGATCGTGGTCGATGGCGGCTCGAACGACGGCACGGCAGAGTTTCTGGAAAAACTCAACGGTGAGTTCAACTTGCGCTACATCAGCGAGAAAGATAAAGGCATTTACGATGCGATGAATAAAGGCATCACGATGGCGCAGGGCCGTTACGCCATCTTCCTCAATTCCGGCGACGTGTTCCATGAAGACGTGGCGTTATTTGCCCGTCAGCTCGCGCGCCAGAAAGAGGACGCCATGTTTATCGGTGATGCGCTGCTTGATTTCGGTGATGGGAAAAAAGTGCTGCGCGGCGCGAAGCCCGGCTGGTATATCTACCACAGCCTGCCGGCCAGCCATCAGGCTATTTTCTTCCCGATGAGTGGCCTGAAAAAGCAGCCTTACGACTTGCAATATAAAGTGTCGTCCGATTATGCCCTGGCCGCCAGCCTGTACAAATCCGGTTACCCGTTCCGTCGTATTAAAGGGCTGGTATCTGAATTTTCAATGGGCGGCGTGTCAACCTCGAATAATCTGGAGTTGTGCCAGGATGCAAAAAACGTGCAGCGTAAAATATTACGCGTGCCGGGGTTCTGGGCGGAATTATCTTATTTATTACGTCTGAAAACGACGGGTAAAGCGAAAGCCTTATATAACAAAGCCTGAGATATAAGGAAATGTAATGCAGGAATTAAACGGATTCTCCGTGCCGAAAGGCTTTCGGGGCGGGAGCGGTATTAAAGTTCAGCTGTGGTGGGCCGTACAGGCAACGTTATTTGCCTGGTCGCCGCAGATAATGTACCGCTGGCGAGCATTTTTATTGCGCCTGTTTGGCGCAAAAATCGGAAAAAACGTAGTCATTCGACCTTCGGTAAAAATTACCTACCCCTGGAAATTAACGCTTGGGGATTACGCCTGGGTAGGGGATGACGCGGTGTTATATACCCTGGGCGAGATTACGATTGGCGCAAACTCGGTGGTTTCACAGAAGTGTTATTTGTGCACCGGCAGCCACGATTTTATGAGTCCGCATTTTGATATTACCGCTTCGCCAATTGCGATCGGCGAAAAATGCTGGCTGGCAACGGATGTATTTGTTGCACCGGGTGTTTCTGTTGGCGATGGCACGGTTGTTGGTGCCCGCAGCAGCGTTTTTAAATCGCTACCGGCAAATAAAGTTTGCCGTGGCAACCCCGCAGTGGTGATACGCGAACGCGTTGAAACTGAAAAACTTTGATAAGTACAGAGGAATATAAACATGTCTAAAGTCGCTCTCATCACCGGCGTTACCGGGCAGGATGGTTCTTACCTGGCAGAATTGCTGCTGGAAAAAGGTTATGAAGTTCACGGTATTAAGCGTCGTGCTTCTTCATTCAACACCGAGCGTGTCGATCACATTTACCAGGATCCGCATGCGGCTAACCCGAAATTCCACCTGCATTACGGCGACCTGACCGATACCTCCAACCTGACCCGCATCCTGCAGGAAGTGCAGCCGGATGAAGTCTACAACCTGGGGGCGATGAGCCACGTTGCGGTTTCTTTCGAATCTCCGGAATACACCGCTGACGTTGACGCCATGGGTACCCTGCGTCTGCTGGAAGCGATTCGCTTCCTCGGTCTTGAGAAGAAAACCCGCTTCTACCAGGCATCCACCTCCGAGCTGTACGGCCTGGTGCAGGAAATTCCACAGAAAGAGACCACGCCGTTCTATCCACGTTCTCCGTATGCGGTAGCGAAGCTGTACGCGTACTGGATCACCGTGAACTACCGTGAATCCTACGGCATGTACGCCTGTAACGGCATCCTGTTCAACCACGAATCCCCGCGTCGCGGCGAAACCTTCGTGACCCGCAAAATCACCCGCGCTATCGCCAACATTGCTCAGGGTCTGGAATCCTGCCTGCACCTCGGCAACATGGATTCCCTGCGCGACTGGGGCCATGCGAAAGACTACGTGAAGATGCAGTGGATGATGCTTCAGCAGGAGCAGCCAGAAGACTTCGTCATCGCGACCGGCGTGCAGTATTCCGTGCGTCAGTTCGTTGAGATGGCTGCGGCACAGCTAGGTATCAAGCTGCGCTTCGAAGGCACCGGCGTGGAAGAGAAGGGTATCGTGGTTTCCGTGACCGGCCACGACGCGCCGGGCGTGAAGCCAGGCGACGTGATTGTCCAGGTTGACCCGCGTTACTTCCGTCCTGCTGAAGTGGAAACCCTGCTGGGCGACCCAACCAAAGCGCACGAGAAGCTGGGCTGGAAACCAGAAACCACTCTGCAGGAGATGGTATCCGAGATGGTGGCCAAAGATCTTGAAGCAGCGAAAAAACACTCTCTGCTCAAGTCTCATGGCTACGAGGTTGCCATCGCGCTGGAGTCCTGAGAATGACCAAACAACGTATTTTTGTCGCCGGTCATCGCGGAATGGTGGGTTCCGCGATTGTCCGCCAGCTGGAGCAGCGCGGTGACGTTGAGGTGCTGGTTCGCACCCGCGACGAGCTGAACCTGCTTGACAGCAAAGCGGTGCAGGACTTTTTTGCCAGCGAGCGTATCGACCAGGTGTATCTGGCGGCGGCAAAGGTGGGCGGCATTGTCGCTAACAACACCTACCCGGCGGATTTCATCTACGAGAACATGATGATTGAGAGCAACATTATTCACGCGGCGCATCTGCACAATGTGAACAAGCTGCTGTTCCTCGGCTCATCCTGTATCTACCCGAAAATGGCGAAGCAGCCGATCGCCGAAAGCGAACTGCTGCAGGGCACGCTGGAAGCCACCAACGAGCCGTACGCGATTGCCAAAATTGCCGGGATCAAGCTGTGCGAGTCCTACAACCGTCAGTACAACCGCGACTATCGCTCGGTGATGCCGACTAACCTGTACGGTCCGCACGACAACTTCCACCCGAGCAACTCGCACGTGATCCCGGCGCTGCTGCGCCGCTTCCACGAGGCGACCGCCGAAAACGCGCCGGATGTGGTGGTGTGGGGGAGCGGTACGCCGATGCGCGAGTTCCTGCACGTAGACGATATGGCGGCGGCCAGCATTCACGTGATGGAGCTGGATCGCGAGGTGTGGCAGGAAAACACCGAGCCGATGCTGTCGCACATCAACGTGGGTACCGGCGTCGACTGCACCATTCGCGAGCTGGCACAGACCATCGCGCAGGTGGTGGGCTACAAGGGCCGCGTGGTGTTTGACGCCACCAAACCGGACGGCACGCCGCGCAAGCTGCTGGACGTGACCCGTCTGCATCAGCTGGGCTGGTATCACGAGGTGTCGCTGGAGCAGGGGCTGGCCAGCACCTACCAGTGGTTCCTGGAAAACCAGCACCGCTTCCGGGGGTAATGATGTTTTTAAGTCAGGAAGATTTTGCCACGGTCGTTCGTTCCACTCCGCTCATCTCAGTTGACTTGATCGTGGAGAACGAACGCGGCGAGTTCTTGCTGGGGAAACGAACCAATCGTCCTGCACAGGGCTTCTGGTTCGTGCCCGGCGGGCGCGTGCAGAAGGATGAGACGCTGAGCGATGCGTTTGAGCGTCTCACTCTGGCGGAACTGGGCCAGCACCTGCCGATGGCAGCGGGCCAGTTTTACGGGGTCTGGCAGCACTTCTATGACGATAACTTTTCAGGCACGGACTTTACTACGCACTACATCGTGCTGGGGTTCCGCCTGAAGGTGAGTGAGGCAGACCTGCGTCTGCCTGATTCTCAGCATGACGACTACCGCTGGCTGACGCCAGAGGCGCTGCTTGCCAGCGACAATGTGCACGACAACAGTCGTGCCTATTTCCTGGCAGATCGTCAGTCCGGAGTGCCGGGCTTATGAAAATTTTGGTGTATGGAATCAACTACTCGCCGGAGCTGACCGGCATCGGGAAATACACCGGCGAGATGGTCGAGTGGATGGCGAGCCAGGGGCACGACGTGCGTGTTATTACCGCGCCGCCGTACTATCCGGAGTGGAAGGTAGGCGAGCGCTATTCAAGCTGGCGTTATCGCCGCGAAGAGGGCGCGGCGACCGTCTGGCGCTGCCCGCTCTACGTGCCGAAGCAGCCCTCGACGCTGAAACGTTTAATTCATCTGGGCAGCTTTGCCCTGAGCAGCTTCTTCCCGCTGATGGCGCAGCGCCGCTGGAAGCCGGATCGCATCATCGGCGTGGTGCCAACGCTGTTTTGCACGCCGGGCATGCGCCTGCTGGGGAAACTCTCCGGCGCGCGCACCCTGCTGCACATCCAGGATTATGAAGTGGACGCGATGCTCGGCCTCGGAATGGCGGGCAAGGGCAAGGGCGGCAAGGTGGCGAAGCTCGCCAGCGCCTTCGAGCGCAGCGGGCTGCTCAACGTGGATTACGTCTCCACCATCTCGCGCTCGATGATGAATAAGGCGCAGGAGAAGGGCGTCCCGGCCCGGAAGGTGATTTTCTTCCCGAACTGGTCCGAGGTGGCGCGTTTTCGCGACGTAACGGAAAGCGACGCGCAGGCGTTACGCGCGCAGCTCGGTTTGCCTGATGGTCATAAAATCATTCTTTACTCGGGCAACATCGGCGAAAAGCAGGGGCTGGAGAGCGTGATTGACGCCGCGCTTCAGCTGAGCGAACACCCGTGGACGTTCGTGATTGTCGGGCAGGGCGGCGGCAAGGCGCGCCTGGAAAAAATGGCCAGCGAGCGCGGCCTGACCAACGTCCGCTTCTTCCCGCTTCAGTCTTATGACGCGCTGCCCGCGCTGCTGAAAATGGCGGACTGCCATCTGGTGGTGCAAAAACGCGGCGCGGCGGATGCGGTGCTGCCGTCCAAGCTGACCAACATTCTGGCGGTGGGCGGCAACGCGGTAATAACGGCAGAAGCCGATACCGAATTAGGCCAGCTGTGCAACAGCTACCCGGGCATTGCCGTTTGCGTGGAGCCGGAATCGGTTCCCGCGCTGGTGACCGGAATTGAGCAGGCGCTTGCCATGCCAAAAGAGAACACGGTGGCACGTGAATATGCCGAATGCACGCTCGAGAAAGAGAACGTGCTGAGCCAATTTATTGCAGATATACGGGGATAAATCATGAGTCAAACCACTTTGTATCCGGTCGTAATGGCGGGTGGATCCGGGAGCCGGTTGTGGCCACTGTCCCGCGTGCTTTATCCAAAACAGTTTCTTTGCCTGAAGGGCGACCTCACCATGCTGCAAACGACGGTTAACCGTCTGCAGGGCGTGGAGTGCGAAAGCCCGGTGGTGATCTGTAACGAACAGCACCGCTTTATCGTTGCCGAGCAGCTGCGCCAGCTGAACAAACTCACCGAAAATATCATTCTGGAGCCTGCCGGTCGCAACACCGCGCCCGCTATCGCCCTGGCGGCGCTGGCGGCGAAACGCAGCAGCCCGGACTGCGATCCGCTGATGCTGGTGCTGGCGGCTGACCACGTTATCCAGCAGGAAGAGGCGTTCCGCGACGCGGTGCGTGCGGCCATTCCTTACGCCGAGCGCGGCAAGCTGGTGACCTTCGGCATCGTGCCGGATCTGCCGGAAACCGGCTATGGCTACATTCGCCGCGGCAGCGTGACGCCAGGCGAGGGCGACAGCGTGGCCTTTGACGTGGCCCAGTTCGTCGAAAAACCTAATCTGGAAACCGCGCAGGCCTACGTTGCCAGCGGTGAATATTACTGGAACAGCGGTATGTTCCTGTTCCGCGCCGGGCGCTACCTGGAAGAGCTGGAAAAATATCGCCCGGATATCTTAAGCGCCTGCGAGAAAGCGATGGCGGTGGTGGATCCGGATCTCGACTTTATCCGCGTGGATGAAGCCTCTTTCCTCGCCTGCCCGGAAGAGTCCATTGACTATGCGGTGATGGAGCGCACGGCGGACGCCGTGGTGGTGCCGATGGATGCGGGCTGGAGCGACGTCGGCTCCTGGTCATCCCTGTGGGAGATCAGCGCGCATACCCCGGAGGGTAACGTCCATCACGGCGACGTGATTAGCCACAAAACGGAAAACAGCTACGTCTACGCCGAGTCTGGCCTGGTCACCACGGTAGGGGTGAAGGATCTGGTGGTGGTGCAGACCAAAGACGCGGTGCTGATTGCCGACCGTAATGCCGTGCAGGACGTCAAAAAAGTGGTGGAGAAGATCAAGGCCGACGGCCGCCACGAGCACCATATTCACCGGGAAGTGTACCGTCCGTGGGGCAAATACGACTCCATCGACGCGGGCGAACGTTACCAGGTGAAGCGCATCACCGTGAAGCCGGGCGAGGGGCTGTCGGTGCAGATGCACCACCACCGCGCCGAGCACTGGGTGGTGGTGGCGGGTACCGCCAAAGTAACCATCGACGGGGAAGTGAAGCTGCTGGGTGAAAACGAGTCCATTTATATTCCGCTGGGGGCGACGCACTGCCTGGAAAACCCCGGAAAAATTCCGCTCGACTTAATTGAGGTGCGCTCCGGCTCCTATCTGGAAGAGGACGACATTATCCGCTTCCAGGATCGTTACGGGCGCGTGTAGCACCCCGCATCATGCCCGGCGGCACTGCGCCTGCCGGGCCTACGAATGACAAAAATAAATTTGGCCATTATGTGGTCAGGGCCAACCGTTGCCTGAAAAAGAGGTCATCATGGAAAAATTAACCTGTTTTAAAGCCTACGATATTCGCGGCAAGCTGGGCGAAGAGCTGAACGAAGACATTGCGTGGCGCATCGGCCGCGCGTACGGCGAATATCTCAAGCCAAAAACCATCGTGCTGGGCGGCGACGTGCGTCTGACCAGCGAATCCCTGAAGCTGGCGCTGGCGAAAGGGCTGCAGGACGCGGGCGTGGACGTGCTGGATATCGGCCTTTCCGGTACCGAAGAGATCTATTTTGCCACCTTCCACCTCGGCGTGGACGGCGGTATCGAAGTCACCGCCAGCCATAACCCGATGGACTACAACGGCATGAAGCTGGTGCGCAAGGGCGCACGTCCTATCAGCGGCGACACCGGGCTGCGCGACGTGCAGCGTCTGGCAGAGGCCAACGACTTCCCGCCGGTTAACGACGCAAAACGCGGCAGCTATAAGCAGATTAACCTGCAAAAAGAGTACATCGACCACCTGCTGGGCTACATCAACGTGGCGAACCTTAAGCCGCTGAAGCTGGTCATTAACTCCGGCAACGGCGCGGCAGGCCCGGTTGTCGATGCACTTGAGGCCCGCTTTAAGGCGCTGAACGTGCCGGTAACCTTCGTCAAGGTGCACAACATGCCTGACGGCAACTTCCCGAACGGTATTCCTAATCCGCTGCTGCCGGAGTGCCGCGACGACACCCGCAACGCGGTAATCGAGCACGGCGCCGATATGGGCATCGCCTTTGACGGCGACTTCGACCGCTGCTTCCTGTTCGACGAGAAAGGCCAGTTTATCGAGGGCTACTACATTGTCGGCCTGCTGGCGGAAGCGTTCCTCGAGAAAAACCCGGGCGCGAAGATCATTCACGACCCGCGCCTCTCCTGGAACACCGTCGACGTGGTGGGTGCCGCGGGCGGTACGCCGGTGATGTCCAAAACCGGCCACGCGTTTATTAAGGAGCGGATGCGTGAAGAAGACGCCATTTACGGCGGGGAGATGAGCGCGCACCACTACTTCCGCGATTTTGCCTACTGCGACAGCGGGATGATCCCGTGGCTGCTGGTGACCGAGCTGCTGTGCCTGAAAGGGCAGAGCCTGGGCGAGCTGGTGCGCGACCGCATGGCGGCGTTCCCGGCCAGCGGCGAGATCAACAGCAAGCTGGCGCAGCCCGCCGAGGCGATTGCCCGCGTTGAACACCACTTTGCCCTTCACGCGCTGGAGATTGACCGTACCGACGGTATCAGCATGTCGTTCCCGCAGTGGCGCTTCAACCTGCGCTCCTCAAACACCGAGCCGGTGGTGCGCCTGAACGTCGAATCCCGTGCCGATACCGCGCTGATGGAAGCTCGAACGAAGGACATTCTGGCGCTGTTGAATCAGTAATACGAAAGCCTGAGCCTGGCCCCTCACCCTAACCCTCTCCCCAAAGGGGAGAGGGAACTTGAACACCCTCTCCCCTTTGGGGAGAGGGCCGGGGTGAGGGGCCCAGGTTTTGGTTGAATAAAGGAACAACGATGACGAATCTAAAAAAGCGCGAACGAGCGAGAACGAATGCATCGTTAATCTCTATGGTGCAGCGTTTTTCTGATATCACCATCATGGTAGGCGGACTGTGGGCGGTGTGTTGGGTCAGCGGGCAGTCGTTCTTCTACATGCATTTGCTGATGGCGTTAATTGCGCTGGTGGTGTTTCAGATGATTGGCGGCATGACCGATTTCTATCGCTCATGGCGCGGCGTAAAAATGACCACCGAACTGATGCTGCTGCTACAGAACTGGACCTTAAGCCTGATTTTCAGCGCGGGCCTGGTGGCGTTCAGCCATGATTTTGATAACCGCCTTGTGACCTATCTCTGCTGGTATCTGCTGACCAGCGTTGGCATGGTGGTTTGCCGCTCGCTGATCCGCTTTGGCGCGGGCTGGCTGCGCAACCGCGGCTATAACCGCCGCTTCGTTGCCGTGGCGGGCGATCTGCCGGTCGGCCGGGTGTTGCTCGACGGCTTCCGCAAAGAGCCGTGGTTAGGCTTTGAAGTGGTCGGTATTTATCACGACGCGAAGCCCGGCGGCGTGCCGTCCGACTGGGCGGGCAACTACGAACAGCTTATCGACGACGCGAAGGCCGGCAAAATTCATAACGTCTATATCGCCATGCAGATGAAGGATGAATCCCGCATCAAGAAGCTGATGCGCGAGCTTGCCGATACCACCTGCTCGGTGATCCTCATCCCGGACGTCTTCACCTTCAACATTCTTCACTCCCGTATTGAAGAGGTCAACGGGGTGCCGGTTGTTCCGCTGTACGACACGCCGCTGTCGGGCATTAACCGCGTGCTGAAGCGCGTGGAGGACATCGTGCTTTCGTCGCTGATCCTGCTGCTGATCTCCCCGGTGCTGTGCTGCATTGCGCTGGCGGTGAAGCTCAGCTCGCCGGGGCCGATCATCTTCCGTCAGACCCGCTACGGCATGGACGGTAAGCCGATCATGGTGTGGAAATTCCGCTCCATGAAGGTGATGGAGAACGACAAGGTGGTGACCCAGGCGACGCAGAACGATCCGCGCGTCACCCGCGTGGGCAACTTCCTGCGCCGCACCTCGCTGGACGAGCTGCCGCAGTTCATTAACGTGTTCACCGGGGGGATGTCCATCGTTGGGCCGCGTCCTCACGCTGTTGCCCACAACGAGCAGTACCGCACTCTGATTGAAGGCTACATGCTGCGCCATAAGGTGAAGCCAGGCATCACCGGCTGGGCGCAGATCAACGGCTGGCGCGGCGAGACCGACACGCTGGAAAAAATGGAAAAACGCATCGAGTTCGACCTGGAGTACATCCGCGAGTGGAGCCTCTGGTTCGATATCAAGATTGTTTTTCTGACCATTTTCAAGGGCTTCGTGAACAAAGCGGCGTACTAAGATGAGCTTACGTGAAAAAACCATCAGCGGCGCGAAATGGTCAGCCATGGCCACCATCGTCATCATCGGCCTCGGGCTGGTGCAGATGACGGTGCTGGCGCGCATTATTGATAACCACCAGTTCGGCCTGCTGACGGTCTCGCTGGTGATTATCGCGCTGGCCGATACGCTGTCTGACTTCGGTATCGCCAACTCGATTATCCAGCGCAAAGAGATTAGCCACCTGGAGCTGACCACGCTCTACTGGCTGAACGTCGGGCTGGGCATTTTCGTCTTTGTGCTGGTGTTCCTGCTGAGCGACGTGATTGCCGGCGTGCTGCACAACCCGGATCTGGCCCCGCTGATGCGCACGCTGTCGTTTGCTTTTGTGGTGATCCCGCACGGGCAGCAGTTTCGCGCGCTGATGCAAAAAGAGCTGGAGTTCAACAAAATCGGCATGATTGAGACCAGCGCCGTGCTGGCGGGCTTTACCTTCACCGTGGTGAGCGCCCATTTCTGGCCGCTGGCGATGACCGCCATTCTCGGCTACCTCGTTAACTCTGCCGTGCGCACGCTGCTGTTTGGCTTCTTTGGCCGCAAGATTTACCGCCCGGGGCTGCACTTCTCGCTGGCGTCCGTCTCCTCCAACCTGCGCTTCGGCGCGTGGCTGACGGCAGACAGCATTATTAACTATGTGAATACCAACCTCTCCACGCTGGTGCTGGCGCGCATTCTGGGCGCCAGCGTCGCGGGCGGCTATAACCTGGCGTATAACGTCGCGGTCGTGCCGCCAATGAAGCTCAACCCGATCATCACCCGCGTGCTGTTCCCGGCGTTTGCCAAGATTCAGGACGATACCGAGAAGCTGCGCGTCAACTTCTACAAGCTGCTGTCCGTGGTGGGCATTATCAACTTCCCGGTGCTGCTGGGGCTGATGGTGGTGTCCAGCAACTTCGTGCCGCTGGTGTTTGGCGAGAAGTGGAACAGCATCATCCCGATCCTCCAGCTGCTCTGCGTGGTGGGGCTGCTGCGCTCCGTGGGAAACCCGATTGGCTCCCTGCTGATGGCGAAGGCGCGCGTGGATATCAGCTTCAAGTTCAACGTGTTTAAAACCTTCCTGTTTATTCCGGCGATTATCGTGGGTGGGCACATGGCGGGCGCCATTGGCGTGACGCTCGGGTTCCTGCTGGTGCAGATCGTCAATACCGTGCTGAGCTACTTCGTGATGATCAAACCGGTGCTGGGCTCCAGCTATCGTCAATACATCCACAGCCTGTGGCTGCCGCTCTACCTCTCGTTGCCAACGCTTGCCGTCAGCTACGGCCTGGGCGTGGTGCTCGGCGGCCATCTGCCGCTGGCGGCGCTGCTTGCGGTGCAGGTCGCGGCAGGCGCGCTGGCCTTCGGCGTGATGATTGTGCTGTCACGCAACGCGCTGGTGGTTGAGATGAAGCGCCAGTTTTGCCGTAACGAAAAAATGAAAACGCTGCTTCGCGCAGGCTAGATATTTAAGAGGCCATTATGAAATTACTTATTCTTGGCAACCATACCTGCGGCAACCGTGGCGACAGCGCCATCCTGCGCGGTTTACTGGATGCAATTAACACCCTTAAGCCTGAGACCGAAGTGGACGTAATGAGCCGTTATCCGGTCAGCTCGTCCTGGTTACTGAACCGTCCGGTAATGGGCGACCCGCTCTACGGCCAGATGAAACAGCACAACAACGCCGCGGGCGTGATGGGGCGCGTGAAGAAGGTGCTGCGTCGCCGCTACCAGCATCAGGTGCTGCTCTCCCGCGTGACCGATACCGGCAGGCTGCGCAACATCGCCATCGCGCAGGGCTTTACCGATTTCGTGCGCCTGCTGTCCGGCTATGACGCCATTATTCAGGTTGGCGGCTCGTTCTTTGTCGATCTCTACGGCGTGCCGCAGTTTGAGCATGCGCTCTGCACCTTTATGGCGAAAAAGCCGCTGTTTATGATCGGCCACAGCGTCGGGCCGTTCCAGGATCCGCAGTTTAACCAGCTGGCAAACTATGTCTTCGGCCACTGCGACGCGCTGATCCTGCGCGAATCGGTCAGCCTCGACATGATGAAGCGCAGCGAGATCGACACGTCAAAAGTGGAGCACGGCGTGGATACCGCCTGGCTGGTGGATCATCAGGTCGACAGCTTCCAGCCGAGCTACGCGGTCCGGCACTGGCTGGACGTGGCGGCAAAACAGAAAACCGTCGCGATTACCCTGCGCGAACTCGCCCCGTTCGATAAACGTCTCGGCACCACCCAGGCGGCGTACGAGAAAGCGTTTGCCGACGTGGTAAACCGCGTGCTCGACAGCGGCTACCAGGTGCTGGCGCTCTCCACCTGCACCGGTATCGACAGCTATAACAAGGATGACCGCATGGTGGCGCTGAACCTGCGCAACCTGGTGAACGATCCGTCCCGCTACCACGTGGTGATGGACGAGCTGAACGATCTGGAGATGGGCAAGCTGCTCTCCGCCTGCGACCTGACGGTGGGCACGCGTCTGCACTCGGCGATTATCTCGATGAACTTCGGCACGCCGGCGATTGCCATTAACTACGAACACAAGTCAGCGGGCATTATGCAGCAGCTCGGCATGCCGGAAATGGCCGTTGATATTCGTCATCTGCTGGACGGTTCGCTTGGTGCGATGGTTGGCGACACGCTGGGCCAGCTGCCTGCAATCAACGAACGTCTGGCGGTAGCGGTGAAAGCCGAACGCGAAAAAGGCATTGGGATGGTGAAATCCGTACTCGATCGCGTCCGGGAGGGGAAATGAAGGTTGGTTTCTTCTTGCTGAAATTCCCGCTGTCGTCTGAGACCTTTGTGCTGAACCAAATCACCGCGTTTATCGATATGGGATATGACGTGGAGATTATCGCCCTGCAAAAGGGCGATACGCAGAACACCCATGCGGCGTATACCCAGTATGGGCTGGAGGCGAAAACCCGCTGGCTGCAGGATGAGCCGGGCGGGCGGATGAACAAACTGCGCTATCGCGCCGGCCAGACGCTGCGCGGGCTGCATCGCGCGTCGACGTGGCGGGCGCTGAACATGTCGCGCTATGGGGCGGAGGCGCGCAACCTGATCCTCTCCGCCATCTGCGGGCAAACGGCGCGGCCGTACCGTGCCGATGTTTTTATCGCCCACTTCGGCCCAGCGGGCGTCACCGCCGCGAAGCTGCGCGAGCTTGGGGTGATTGAGGGCAAAATTGCGACCATATTCCACGGTATCGACATCTCCAGCCGCGAGGTGCTGAACCACTATACCCCGGAGTATCAGCAGCTGTTTCGCCGCGGCGACATGATGCTGCCGATAAGCGACCTGTGGGCCGGACGCCTGAAAACCATGGGGTGCCCGAGCGAGAAAATTACCGTCTCGCGCATGGGCGTGGACATGGAGCGCTTCACCCAGCGCCCGGTCAAGGTGCCGGGCAAGCCGCTGCAGATTATCTCCGTGGCCCGCCTGACCGAAAAGAAAGGGCTGCACGTGGCCATTGAGGCCTGTCGCCAGCTGAAGGCTCGCGGCGTCGATTTCCACTACCGCATCCTGGGGATCGGGCCGTGGGAGCGTCGCCTGCGCACGCTGATAGAGCAGTACCAGCTGGAAGACGTGGTCGAGATGCCCGGCTTCAAGCCGAGCCACGAGGTGAAGGCCATGCTCGACGAGGCGGATGTGTTCCTGCTCCCCTCCGTGACGGGCGCCGATGGCGATATGGAAGGCATTCCCGTGGCGCTGATGGAGGCGATGGCGGTCGGTATTCCGGTTGTCTCGACGTTACACAGCGGCATCCCGGAGCTGATCACCTCTGAGCATTCCGGCTGGCTGGTGCCTGAAAACAATGCGCTGGCGCTGGCGGACCGCCTGGCGGCGTTCAGTGATATTGATAGCCAGACGCTGGTACCCGTGCTGCAAAACGCCCGACAAAAAGTCGAAGCAGAATTTAACCAGCAGGTAATTAATCGCCAGTTAGCGAGCCTGCTGCAAACGCTGTAACGCTGAGGTTGTATGCTGAAAAAGATTACCCGACGCCGATTTGTCTCTTCTTTATCCGTCCTGGCTGCCATGCCGTTGCTGTCGCCCCGCGCCGCGCGGGCGGCCACCGGAAAGACGGTTTCTGTCGATCGCTATAACCATAACGACTGGATCGCCGCCTTTAAGCAGGCCTTTAGCGAAGGCGATACCGTGGTGGTTCCTGCCGGGTTAACCTGCGAAAACATCAACACCGGCATTTTTATCCCTGATGGCAAAACGCTGCTCATCCGCGGCGCGCTTAAGGGCAACGGGCGCGGGCGCTTTGTGCTCCAGGAAGGCTGTAAGGTGATCGGCGAGGGGGAAGGGCGCACGCACAACATCACGCTGGACGTCCGTGGCTCCGACTGTGCCATCAAAGGGCTGGCGATGAGCGGCTTCGGCCCCGTCACCCAGATTTACATCGGCGGTAAAAAGCGGCGAGTGATGCGCAATCTGCTTATCGATAACATTACCGTGACGCAGGCCAACTACGCGATTCTGCGTCAGGGGTTCCACAATCAGGTGGACGGCGCGCGCATCACCAACAGCAAATTCAGCCACTTACAGGGTGATGCGATAGAGTGGAACGTGGCGATCAACGATCGCAATATCCTGATCTCGGACCACGTAATCGATAACATTAACTGCACGAACGGCAAGATCAACTGGGGCATTGGCATCGGGCTTGCCGGCAGTACCTACGACAATGATTACCCGGAAAAGCAGACCGTAAAAAACTTCGTGGTGGCAAATATCACGGGCAGCAACTGTCGACAGCTGGTGCATGTCGAAAACGGTAAGCACTTTGTTATTCGTAATATTAAGGCCAAAAATATTACGCCTGACTTCAGCAAAAAAGCGGGAATTGATAACGCGACGGTAGCTATTTATGGCTGTGATAATTTCGTTATTGATAATGTCGATATGGTCAACAGCGCTGGCATGCTAATTGGCTATGGCGTAATCAAGGGGGATTATCTGTCGATCCCGCAGAACTTCAAACTCAACGATATCCGGCTGGATAACCGAAAGCTGGCGTATAAGCTGCGCGGAATACAGATCTCATCCGGCAATGCCACGTCGTTTGTTGCCATCACCAACGTTGAGATGCAGCGCGCAACGCTTGAGCTGCATAACAAACCCCAGCACCTTTTCTTGCGCAATATCAACGTGATGCAGGAGTCAACGACCGGGCCAGCCCTGAAGATCAACTTCGACCTGCGCAAAGACGTGCGCGGGAAGTTTATGGCTAAAAACGAGACGCTGCTGTCGCTGGCAAACATCAAAGCAGTGAATGAGAAGGGGCAGAGCTCGGTGGATATTGACCGGGTGGATCAACACGTTGTGAATACGGAACGGCTGAATTTTGCGCTACCGCACCGCTAACCGGGACGCAATTTTGCGACTTTTCCTGGCACAGAATCGCGATCTATTCAGATTACAACTACTGTAATTTGTGGTGGGGTAGCTTAGGATTACTTCATATTTACGGCAAATCATGCTGGCGAAAACAGGTTTAAAAGCTATAATTCGTCAACCATTTTAAGGTGGAAGATATAATGATTAATTTGAAAGCAGTCATTCCGGTAGCAGGTCTGGGCATGCACATGTTGCCAGCCACAAAGGCCATTCCTAAGGAGATGCTTCCGATCGTTGACAAGCCGATGATTCAGTACATCGTCGACGAGATTGTTGCTGCAGGGATCAAAGAAATCGTTCTGGTGACGCACTCATCCAAGAATGCGGTAGAGAACCACTTCGACACCTCTTACGAACTCGAAGCGCTGCTTGAGCAGCGCGTTAAGCGCCAGCTGCTGGCAGAAGTGCAGTCTATCTGTCCTCCTGGCGTAACCATCATGAACGTGCGCCAGGCACAGCCGCTGGGCCTGGGCCACTCCATCCTGTGTGCTCGCCCCGTTGTAGGCGATAACCCGTTTATCGTGGTACTGCCAGATATCATCATTGATACCGCTTCTGCTGACCCGCTGCGTTATAACCTGGCGGCGATGGTGGCGCGTTTCAACGAAACGGGCCGCAGCCAGGTGCTGGCTAAGCGCATGAAAGGCGATCTGTCCGAATACTCTGTTATCCAGACCAAAGAAGCGCTGGAGACGGAAGGGCAGGTGAGTCGTATCGTTGAATTTATCGAAAAACCGGATCAGCCGCAGACGCTGGACTCAGACCTGATGGCGGTTGGCCGCTATGTTCTGAATGCGGATATCTGGGCCGAGCTGGAGAAAACCGCGCCGGGCGCCTGGGACCGAATCCAGCTGACCGATGCGATCGCCGAACTGGCGAAAAAGCAGTCCGTTGATGCGATGCTGATGACCGGCGACAGCTACGACTGCGGCAAGAAAATGGGGTATATGCAGGCGTTTGTGAACTACGGCCTGCGTAACCTGAAGGAAGGGGCGAAGTTCAGAAGCCGCATTGAGAAGCTGCTGGCTAACGACTGATAGCTCATCACAGGCATAATCGGTTTACGAGCGACAGCCATCATTTTGTTATGTGGTTACATAACTAAAATGATGGCTGTCGCTTTTTTGTTATTAATTCCTATGATAACAGAGAGTTATCTGCTTTAAATCTGGACTGATTTGTAACGATTTGTGCTTGTTTCTGATGCGATTTAGGACGACAATTAACGCCAGTTTTGTCTGTAATCAGACTGTAAATCTTTTATTCAAACGTCGCTCAGTGCACTGGTAGCTGTCAAGCCAGGGGCGGTAGCGTGCACAATTTGTGAAACCGTAATTAAGACAGTGGTTTCTCGATTGCCAATATCTCTATATCTCCAATAGACGGATTAGTTAACGTGAAAATTCTTGTGACGGGCGGGGCCGGTTTCATCGGCTCAGCGGTTGTACGACATATTATTAAAAATACCCAGGACGAAGTCGTTAACGTGGATAAACTGACGTATGCCGGTAACCTGGAGTCCCTCAACGATGTCAGCGGCAGCGACCGTTATGCCTTTGAGCATGCGGATATTTGTGATAAGTCGGCTATGGATCGTATTTTTGCCGAGCATAAACCGGATGCGGTAATGCACCTGGCGGCAGAAAGTCACGTTGACCGTTCCATTACCGGTCCGGCTGCGTTTATTGAGACCAACATCGTTGGCACCTATGTGCTCCTGGAAGCGGCCCGCGCTTACTGGTCTGCGCTGGATGATGCAGCAAAAAAAGCGTTTCGCTTCCATCACATTTCTACCGATGAAGTGTACGGCGACCTGCCGCACCCGGACGAGCATCCGGCTTCTACCGACCTGCCGCTCTTCACTGAAACCACAGCCTATGCGCCAAGCAGCCCATACTCTGCCTCTAAAGCGTCCAGCGACCATCTGGTCCGCGCCTGGCTGCGTACCTACGGTTTCCCGACGATTGTCACCAATTGTTCAAACAACTACGGTCCGTATCATTTCCCGGAAAAGCTTATCCCACTGGTAATCTTGAACGCGCTGGACGGAAAAGCGTTGCCGATTTACGGCAAAGGCGACCAGATCCGCGACTGGCTATATGTCGAAGACCATGCACGTGCGCTCTATATCGTTGTTACCCAGGGTAAACCGGGTGAGACTTACAACATCGGTGGGCATAACGAAAAGCAAAATCTGGACGTTGTGCACACTATTTGCGATTTGCTGGATGAGATCGTGCCGAAAGAAGGCTCTTATCGCGATCAGATCACTTACGTTGCTGACCGCCCGGGGCATGACCGTCGCTACGCGATTGATGCGCACAAAATTGGCGTTGAGCTTGGCTGGAAGCCTGAGGAGACATTCGAAAGCGGAATTCGTAAGACTGTTGAATGGTACCTGAGCAACCAGGAGTGGGTTAGCAACGTAAAAAGCGGTGCTTACAAAACCTGGATCGAACAGAATTACGGGGAACGTCAATAATGAACATCCTTCTGTTCGGCAAAACAGGGCAGGTGGGTTGGGAGCTACAGCGCGCGCTGGCCCCACTGGGCAACCTGATTGCGCTTGATGTGCATTCAAAAGATTACTGCGGCGATTTTAGCAACCCTGAAGGGATTGCTGAGACGGTTCGTAATATTAAACCTGATGTGATCGTCAACGCAGCTGCTCACACCGCAGTGGATAAAGCAGAATCTGAGCCAGAGTTTGCGCAGTTACTGAATGCGACAAGCGTTGAGGCTATCGCGAAAGAAGCTGCAAAGATCGGTGCCTGGGTTGTGCACTATTCCACGGATTACGTCTTCCCGGGTGATGGCGAAACGCCATGGAGTGAAACGGACGCGACGGCGCCGCTGAATGTTTATGGTCAGACGAAACTGGATGGCGAAAAAGCCTTGCAGGATAACTGCCCTAATCACCTCATTTTCCGTACAAGTTGGGTATATGCTGGTAAGGGCAACAATTTTGCCAAGACCATGCTCCGCCTTGCGAAAGAGCGCAAAGAACTTTCCGTAATTAATGACCAGGTTGGCGCACCAACGGGCGCTGAGCTGTTAGCCGATTGCACCGCTCACGCTATTCGTGTGGCAATGGTTAAACCTGAAGTTGCAGGGCTTTACCATCTCGTTGCTTCTGAAACGACAACCTGGTACGACTATGCGGCGCTAGTGTTTGACGAGGCCAAAAAGAACGGCGTTGAGTTGGCTATTGAAAAACTGAATGCCGTTCCCACCTCAGCATATCCGACGCCCGCGCGTCGTCCACATAATTCACGCTTAAATACCGTTAAGTTCCAGCAGAACTTCAACCTGGTATTGCCTGCATGGCACGATGGTGTGAAACGTATGCTTGCTGAGCTTTTCACGGCGCAATCTATTTAATCATTTAAAAAATGCCCGTTTACGGGCATTTCGTGTTTATAGAGAAATTATAATGACTACACGTAAAGGTATTATCCTTGCCGGCGGATCCGGCACTCGTCTCTATCCAGTGACCATGGCGGTAAGCAAGCAGCTGCTGCCAATTTATGATAAACCAATGATTTACTATCCGCTGTCAACGCTAATGCTGGCAGGGATTAAGGATATACTGATCATCAGTACGCCACAGGATACGCCGCGCTTTGAACAGCTTTTGGGTGATGGTAGCCAGTGGGGGCTAAACCTTCAGTATAAAGTCCAGCCAAGCCCTGATGGACTTGCGCAGGCCTTTATCATTGGCGAAGAGTTTATTGGTGACGACAGCTGCGCGCTGGTGCTTGGCGATAATATTTTCTACGGACATGACCTGCCAAAACAGCTGGAAGGTGCAGTTGGCAAGGGCGATGGTGCGACAGTATTTGCCTATCACGTTAACGATCCTGAACGTTATGGCGTGGTGGAGTTCGATAAAGATGGTACGGCCATTAGCCTGGAAGAGAAGCCGCTGGAACCTAAAAGCAACTATGCCGTTACTGGGCTCTATTTCTACGATAATGACGTAGTGGAAATGGCGAAGAACCTGAAGCCTTCTGCACGCGGTGAGCTGGAAATTACCGACATCAACCGTATTTACCTGGAGCAGGGCCGTCTTTCCGTTGCTATGATGGGGCGCGGCTATGCGTGGCTGGATACTGGTACACACCAAAGCCTGATCGAGGCAAGCAACTTTATTGCGACGATTGAAGAGCGTCAGGGGCTAAAAGTCTCCTGTCCGGAAGAGATTGCGTATCGCAAAGGGTTTATTGATGCGGAGCAGGTGAAGAAGCTGGCTGAACCGTTGAAGAAAAATGCCTATGGGCAATACCTGCTTAAGATGATTAAAGGTTACTAAGACATGAACGTTATTAAAACTGATATTCCAGATGTACTCATTTTTGAGCCAAAAGTTTTTGGTGACGATCGTGGTTTTTTCTTTGAGAGTTTCAGCCAGAAAGTATTCGAAGAGGCAGTAGGACGTAAAGTTGAGTTTGTGCAGGATAATCACTCTAAATCCTGCAAGGGTGTGCTTCGCGGTTTACATTATCAACTGGAACCGTATGCGCAGGGAAAACTGGTGCGCTGTGTCGCCGGTGAAGTATTTGATGTTGCGGTTGATATCCGTAAATCCTCTCCGACTTTTGGAAAATGGGTTGGTGTGAATCTTTCAGCTGAAAATAAACGTCAATTGTGGATCCCTGAAGGGTTTGCTCATGGATTTTTGGTGTTGAGTGATGTGGCTGAGTTTGTCTATAAAACTACAAATTATTACCATCCTGAATGTGAAAAGGGCCTTCTCTGGAATGATTCTTCACTCAATATATCTTGGCCTATCAAAGATGAGCCACAACTCTCTCTTAAAGATTCCAAAGCAGAAAAATTTTCAGAATTATAATTACACCTCTTTCAGTGTAAACTTGGACGTAAAATGAGTTTAATTCGTAACAGTTTATGGAATATTTTGGGGTATGCTATTCCTTCATTTGTAGCTATTCCAGCATTAGGCTACCTTGCAAGGGCACTGGGTACCCAACAGTTTGGACTTTTTACGTTAGCACTTGCGATAGTAGGCTATGCAAGCATATTTGACGCAGGTATCACTCGTTCAGTTATACGAGAAATATCATTTTTTCGGGATGATCAAAATGAAAGAAAAAAAATAGTAACTACTTCAATATTTTGTATGTTGTTTATGGGTTTTTTGGGGTTTAGTACATTATTGCTCTTATCCCCATTTACGATGGAAATTTTAAACGTAACCTCTATAAATGAAAGTGTCGTTAAGAGCAGTGTTATTATTGTAGGTCTGTGCATCCCGATTTTTCTCATCAATCAACTATTCATGGGGTTTATGGAAGGAGAAGAAAAATTTGGACATGTTAACACACAAAAAATAATAGCTAATATATTTATTGCAGGTATGCCGGCCCTTTTTGTATATTTTGACAAAAATCTTAACTATGCTGTTTATGGTTTACTGTGTGGTCGAATTATAGGAATGTTGATAGCTATTTATTTAAGTCGCCTAACCTTTATTGTTAAAGAATTTCATTTTCATAAAATCGTTTTTTTTAGATTATTAAAATTTGGTGGGTGGATTACAGTAAGTAATATTATCAGCCCAATAATGACAATTGCAGACCGTTTTATACTATCCCATTTAATGGGTGCTAATAATATTGCATTTTATACAGCACCTTCTGAAGGTGTGGCGCGTTTAACAATTATTCCAGCAGCATTATCTCGAGCTATATTTCCAAAGTTAAGTTATGCAAAAAATCAAAGTGAAAGACTAAAACATCAACGCCTTGGATATTTGATTCTATTAATGGCTTGTTTACCGGTAGCAATTGTTGTATTTATCTTCGCTAGCGATATTTTAAGGTTATGGATGGGCGTAGCCTTTTCTGCATCAGAACCGACACTGATTTTAAGAATACTTGTTATTGGTTTTGTATTTAATGCTATTGCCCAAATTCCCTATGCAAGTATACAGGCTAAAGGGAAAGCACATTATACAGCAGCGATTCATTTAATTGAATTGGTACCTTACATCTATTTATTATTCTATATGATTAGCAAACTTGGTTTGATAGGCGTTGCATATGCATGGCTTGCTCGAACATTTGTAGATTTCTTATTACTTTTGGTTGCCGAAATTGCAATCGAGAAAAATTTATAACTTTTCTTATTTTATGGCTAAAAAATGACTTTAAGTATTGTAATCGTTAATTGGAATGCTGGTGAGCAGTTAAAGGAATGTCTAAATTCTATCATTTGTTATCATTCAAATTTAATAGACGAAGTTGTCATTCTGGATAATAATTCAACAGATGACTCTATAACAAATATTAGCAATCTTAAAACTGACGATTTCGCGATTAGATTAATATGTTCGCAATCAAACTTAGGTTTTGGGAAAGCTTGTAATGTTGCCAGTAAGAATATAAAGTCTAAGTACATTTTGTTCCTGAATCCGGACGCTCAGATATATTTTGATACATTAACAAAAGTCATAAACTATATGGAGGAAAATAATGACGTTGGTGTATGTGGTATTAAACTAATTGATTCATCAAATAAAATACAAAAACATTGTACTGTTCAACCTAGGCTTAAACATTATTTTAATCATGCAACTGGCCTGTCAGCAGTATCTTCGAAGTTATTCCCATATATATTTTTGAAAGATTTAGATTATGATAAAGATGCTGATGTTCCACATACAATTGGTGCCTTTTATTGTATCAGAAATGAACTATTCAAAAGTTTGAAGGGATTCGATGAGCTTTTTTTTGTCTATTTAGAAGACTTGGATCTTTCTCGCCGAGTTTTAGATAAAGGATTTAGGATCCATTATTTATCGACTGCCGCTGCTTTTCATAAAGGGGGGGGCACATCAGAACAAGTAAAAGCGTTCAGATTATTTTATTCTTTGCGTAGCAGGATTTTATTTGGTTTTAAACATTTTCCCCTTTGGCAGGCATATGTTCTTCTCTTTCTTACCATAGTCTTGGAGTTGTTCACTCGCACGTTAAGAGGTATATTACATTTTTCAAGAATAGAAGTTGCTAACACATTAAAAGCATACAGAATGCTTTACAAAGAGCTTCCAGGATTGATAAGAAGAGGGAGAAAAATAAATGGTTAAGCTCTTAATTTTATCGAAATACGAAAGTTTAGGTGCAAGTAGTCGTCTACGTTCGCTTGATTACATCGAATATTTTGAAAAAGAAGGCATTAAAACTACAGTTTCTGCACTTTTTGATAATGAATATCTTCGTAAACTATATTCCAAGAAAAAACGATCTAAAATTTCACTAGTAAAATATTATCTTCACAGAATAAAAGTTATTCTTTTTGATTTGAAGAAGTATGATGTTATTTTTCTCGAAAAAGAGGCTTTCCCATATCTCCCTGGGATATTTGAAAGGCTAATATGTAATGCAAAGATTCCTTATATAGTCGATTATGATGATGCAATCTTCCATAATTATGATCTGACAACTTCAAAATTTAAGAAACTGCTTTTACAGAATAAACTCAAACCACTGCTTTCAAATGCAAGTTATGTGACAGTAGGTAATTCGTATTTAGAAAATTTAGCCATAAAAAATGGTGCAAAAAATGTCCTGAAGATTCCTACTGTGATTAATATTAATCGATATCATAAAGACTCAGATTCTAAACTTGATGTAATTAAAATTGGTTGGATCGGTTCCCCAAGTACAACAAAATATCTTAAATTGATTTGGCCTGTTTTTGAAAAATTAAAACACCATACGAATATACGCCTAATTACCATTGGTGCTGATGTGATCGACGATTGCCCTATTCCGGTAGAGCAATTACCATGGTCATTAGACTCGGAATGTGAAATTTTGAAGACTATTTCAATTGGCATTATGCCTTTAGAAGATGGCCCTTGGGAAAAAGGTAAGTGTGGCTATAAGTTAATCCAATATATGGCTAGCTCAAAACCTGTTATCGCGTCTAACGTTGGTTTCAATTCAGAAGTAGTGACTCCTGATGTAGGATTTCTTGCTAATACGGAAGAAGATTGGTTCCAGGCATTTAATTATATCTTAGAGAAACCCGAGATATTACAATCAATGGGTACTAATGCGAGACGTCGCGTTGAGGAAAATTATACTCTACAAATTAATAGTGTAATTTTATCTCAACTAATAAAGAAGATTGCAAAAAAAGATTAGCTTATATAAAATTTGGCATTAAATTAACAATGCATTTATTTAAGAATAGATAAACTCAGGATATTAAAATGATCATAGCTGTCGTAGGTCTAGGATATGTCGGTTTACCATTAGCAGTAGAATTTGGTAAAAAAACAAAAACGATTGGGTTTGATTTATCTGAATCGAAGGTTAATTCTTATTTGGAACATATTGATCCGACAGGAGAGGTTGCTACTGAGGAATTAATTAAAGCAGATAAACTTATTTGTACAACCGATGCTACAAAACTCAACGAAGCGGATTTCATCATCATTGCGGTACCAACCCCGGTAGATGAATCGCATCAGCCAGATTTTACGCCTTTAATTAAGTCTTCAGAAACTGTAGGCAGAAATTTAAAAAAAGGCGCAACCGTTGTTTACGAGTCAACTGTATATCCTGGCGCCACAGAAGATGTATGTATACCCATTCTGGAGAAATTTTCTAACTTAAAATGGTTAACAGATTTTAATGTAGGTTATAGTCCAGAAAGAATCAACCCCGGAGATAAAGAAAGGACTGTTACAAAAATTGTAAAAGTAGTTTCTGGTGACACACCTGAAACTTTAAAGAAAGTAAGTGAAACATATGAGATGGTAATTAAAGCTGGAGTCTACCAAGCAAGTTCCATCAAAGTCGCAGAAGCCGCGAAAGTAATAGAAAATACTCAACGTGATCTAAATATTGCATTGATGAATGAACTGGCTATTATATTCGACAAGTTATCAATTGATACACTTGAAGTTCTTGAGGCTGCAGGTACTAAATGGAATTTCCTACCGTTCCGCCCAGGCTTAGTTGGAGGACATTGTATAGGTGTTGATCCATATTATTTGACACATAAAGCAGATATGATCGGATACCACCCTCAAGTGATACTTGCCGGACGTAGAATTAACGACTCTATGGGTAAGTACATTGCTGAGCAGACAGTAAAAAAAATGATTGCAGCAAACATTTCTGTTAAAGGTGCAAATGTATTAATTATGGGGTTAACATTCAAAGAGAATTGCCCCGACTTGAGAAACAGTAAAGTCATTGATGTTATTAGAGAGTTGGAATCGTATGGCGTAAATATTATTGTACACGATCCACTTGCCTCGCATTCAGAAGCAAAACATGAATATAATATAAAGCTTCAGAGCTGGGATGAAATTCCTCCTTGCCATGCTGTTATCCTAAGCGTATGTCATAAGGAATATATTAACGGTGGTTTCGATAATATTAAGTCAAAGATAATCCCAGGTGGTGTCTTCTCTGATATTAAGAGTGTCTGGGCAACTGAAGAAGTCGCAAAACACGGTATAACCAGTTGGAGACTGTAAAATGAATACTTTTGAAACCTTAAAATCAACTCTTTTAGCATCCAACCATAAATGGCTTATAACTGGTGTAGCAGGGTTCATTGGGAGTAATCTTCTAGAACAATTACTCAAATTAAATCAAAAAGTTGTAGGTCTTGATAACTTTTCTACTGGACATGAAAGAAATCTGAATCTTGTCAAAGAAGCGGTTAGAGAAGAACAATGGAATCAATTCAAATTCATCGAAGGTGACATTCGTAATTTAGATGATTGTCTAAATGCTTGTGAGGGGGTTGATTATGTTTTACATCAAGCAGCATTAGGTTCAGTTCCTAGATCTATAAAAGACCCGATAACAACAAACGAAAATAATATTTCTGGTTTTTTGAATATGCTTGTTGCAACAAGAGACCAGAATGTCAAACGATTTGTCTATGCTGCGAGTAGTTCAACCTATGGAACTCATCCTGGTTTACCTAAGGTAGAAGATTTAATTGGTGAACCATTATCTCCATATGCAGTGACGAAATATGTTAACGAACTTTATGCAGGAGTTTTCGCTAAAGTTTATGGTGTTGAAAGCATTGGTTTAAGATATTTTAACGTATTTGGTCCCCGCCAGGATCCTAATGGTGCTTACGCAGCCGTTATTCCTAAGTGGACAGCGTCTATCCTTAATGATGAGACTGTTTATGTGAATGGGGATGGCAGTACGAGTCGTGATTTTTGCTTTGTAGCTAATGCTGTGCAAGCAAACTTGCTCGCAGCTAAAACTATGGATCCAGAATCCATAAATACCGTTTATAATGTCGCTGTTGGGCAACAAACGTCATTAAATGAATTGTATAATGCAATAGCAAACGAACTAAAGAAATATGGAGTAGACGTCAAGGATAATAAACTAGTGTATCGAGACTTTCGTGAAGGTGATGTCAAACATTCTTTAGCCGATATCAGTAAGATTCAAACAAGACTTGGATATGAGCCACTATTCACTTTGAAAGATGGATTAGTAGAATCAGTCAAATGGTATTATTCAATTAATTAATAATAAGAGGAAATGTTAAAGCATTTCCTCTCGGTTTTTTAAATGTATGAAAAAAATTCTCTTTGTTGTAAACGTTGACTCGTTTTTTATTTCACATCGTTTACCTATTGCTTTGGAATGTATTAGTAAAGGGTATGAGGTGCATTTAGCATGTGCATTAACAGGTTCTGAGGAATATCTTAAAAATTTAGGTATTATTACTCATCCTATTCCATTAACACGCGCTGGAATATCCGTTATAAAAGAAATAAAAGCCTTTCTTAAAATTTATAAAATCATCAAAGCATTAAGACCTGACGTTGTGCATATGATTACAGCCAAACCTGTAGCTTATGGTGGGGTTGCATGTAAACTTTTAGGTGTAAATAGACGCGTTGCCTCTATTTCTGGCTTAGGATATGCATTTATAGATAGCAGCTTAAAAGCTAAATTGATTAAAAATATTATTTTATTGTTTTATAGTTTCTCGCTTAAAAACGAACGTACTCAGGTTATTTTTCAGAATGAAAATGATAAGCAGTTGTTTATCCATTATGGGATGATACGTGAATCGCAAGCCGTCATAATTAGAGGTTCTGGTGTCGACCTTACAAGATATGTTGTACAACCGGAACCGACTGATGTACCTGTTGTGATGTTCGTTTCACGGTTACTCTATGATAAAGGTATAAGAGAGTTCATCGCTGCAGTGCGTTTGATTAAAAAGGAAAATATCAAATTTAGAGCAGTTCTGGTTGGTAATATAGATGAGAATCCCAATTCAGCTAAAGACTTTGAAATAGAACAATGGCAAAACGAAGGTATTATTGAATACTGGGGCTACCGAGAAGACATCCCACAGGTAATGTCGTATTCAAATATTGTTGTGCTTCCTTCATATCGTGAGGGGCTTCCTAAAAGTTTGATTGAAGCCGCAGCATGTGGCAGAGCAGTTGTGACCACTGATGTCCCCGGCTGTCGTGATGCTATAACGCCAGATGTGACAGGTCTTTTAGTAGATGTAAAAGACCATTTGACACTTGCTGATTCAATAAAATTGCTGCTCAATAATCCTGAGTTAAGACATCAGATGGCTTTTAATGGAAGGGAACTAGCTGAGCAATCATTTGATATTAAGAGTGTGGTTCAAATTCATATGAAAATCTATAATTCATTCACCGCTAATCCTGCCGATAAATAAACTTATGAATCTGACACTTAATGATTTTCTTTATAAGCTAAGTGGTGCGTTATTATTCCTTTCCTTAATATTGCCAACTTCACTCTCGCTCATTAAGTTTGCATTATTGCTTTCAATTCTACTACTTTATTTTATAAAAACTGGTGGGTTTTTAACCATAGCAAAGCAAAATGTTTTATTAACGGTACTATTTACTATAGTCGGGGCTGTATGGGTTTTATACGGTGCTCTGCGTGGTAATCCTGGTGCAGTTAGTATGTCAACAGTTCTCATAATTTACCCGGTTTTATTCGGAATCCTCTCTGGTTTGTACAGAGAGCAACTAAATGAAAAGCTCTATAAATTATTTGTTTATGCTGCTTGGGTTTTATCTTTAATTATTTTACTTATTTTAATCGATTATCTTTGGATTCATGTTGGCATTTATAACATTGCAACACTCATTTATGATAAAGATTCTGTCGTGATCGACAATTCAGGTGGGTATTTTAAGTTTACTGTGCCAAATATATCTTCTCTCATTTTTTTGATACCTTTTTTAATATCCGCAATTTTTTTTAGGAAAACTCCAGCGAGATATTATGTCTTATTTGTCATTTTATGCGTTATTGCTATCTTGTCGGGGCGTAGAGCGCTATTATTAACTATGTTCATGGCACCTATGATATCAGTCCTTCTTACCTCTGATAAACGGTCAAATAACAAATATTTTTCAAGGCTTCTAATTGCTGCTTTACTAGCTTGTGTCGCTATTTATGTTTTTTACATGGTCTATCCAGACTATTTTATAGATCGTGTGGCTAATATATTTAACTTCGACAGCAATGAAAGCAATTTAGAAAGAAAATACCAATTTGATGCACTCATGGCTGGTTTTTTTGAACATCCATTGATTGGGAATGGGGCTGGTGCAGCAGCTTCCTATTTACGTTCAGATACCCAGCCATGGGCATATGAATTATCCTATGTTGCTTTTCTATTCCAATTTGGAATTCTAGGCTTTTTTATTTATTTATCTGGAGTTTTGTATTTATTTTTCACTTTAATAAAACGAGTTAAACTTGTTGGTCGTAACAGTTTTGAGTTCTGCTATCTTTCAGGTTTTATAAGTTTCATGATAGCTAATGCCACAAATCCTTATTTACTAAAGTTTGACTATATGTGGGTGATTTTTATTCCTCTAGGGCTTTCAAATTTATTTTTTACCAAAAATGCTTATGTTGTAAACAATTGCGATAATAGAAATAGTGTTTTAACAAAAACTGATGTAAAGTAATCGTATTAGTCAATAAAAGATTATTAATTTGAGTTCATATCAGTCACCTGACAGGAGTATGTAATGTCCAAGCAACAGATCGGCGTTGTCGGTATGGCAGTGATGGGGCGCAACCTGGCGCTCAACATCGAAAGCCGTGGTTATACCGTCTCCGTTTTCAACCGCTCCCGTGATAAGACCGAAGAAGTCATCGCTGAGAATCCGGGAAAGAAACTGGTTCCTTTCTATACGGTTAAAGAGTTTGTTGAGTCTCTGGAAACACCTCGTCGTATCCTGTTAATGGTTAAAGCGGGCGCAGGTACCGATGCTGCCATCGACTCCCTGAAGCCATATCTGGATAAAGGCGACATCATCATCGATGGTGGTAACACCTTCTTCCACGACACTATTCGTCGTAATCGTGAACTGTCTGCTGAAGGCTTTAACTTCATTGGCACGGGCGTGTCCGGCGGGGAAGAGGGCGCTTTGAAAGGTCCATCTATCATGCCTGGCGGCCAGAAAGAAGCGTACGAACTGGTCGCGCCAATCCTGACCAAAATCGCAGCCGTTGCGGAAGACGGTGAGCCATGCGTGACCTATATCGGTCCTGACGGTGCTGGCCACTATGTGAAGATGGTTCACAACGGCATCGAATACGGCGATATGCAGCTGATTGCCGAAGCTTACTCCCTGCTGAAAGGCGGCCTGAACCTCTCTAACGAAGAACTGGCTGAGACCTTTACCGAGTGGAACAAAGGCGAGCTGAACAGCTATCTGATTGACATCACCAAAGATATCTTCACTAAGAAAGATGAAGAGGGTAAATACCTGGTCGATGTGATTCTGGATGAAGCGGCGAACAAAGGTACCGGTAAATGGACCAGCCAGAGCTCTCTGGATCTGGGCGAGCCGCTGTCCCTGATCACCGAATCTGTATTCGCGCGATATATCTCTTCTCTTAAAGAGCAGCGCGTTGCGGCATCCAAAGTGCTGTCCGGCCCGCAGGCTAAACCAGCCGGTGACAAAGCTGAGTTCGTTGAAAAAGTACGTCGTGCACTGTATCTGGGTAAAATCGTCTCTTATGCGCAGGGCTTCTCTCAGCTGCGTGCAGCTTCAGACGAAAACAACTGGGATCTGAACTACGGCGAGATTGCGAAGATCTTCCGTGCCGGCTGCATCATTCGTGCTCAGTTCCTGCAAAAAATCACCGATGCCTATGCTGAAAATGCGGGTATCGCCAACCTTCTGCTGGCGCCTTACTTCAAGCAGATTGCAGACGAATATCAGCAGGCGCTGCGTGATGTCGTTGCGTACGCCGTGCAGAACGGTATCCCGGTTCCAACTTTCTCCGCTGCGGTGGCGTACTACGACAGCTATCGTGCTGCCGTTCTGCCAGCGAACCTGATTCAGGCACAGCGTGACTACTTCGGTGCGCATACCTATAAGCGTACCGATAAAGAAGGTGTGTTCCACACCGAATGGCTGGATTGAGTTAATACAGCTGCGGTGAACATAACCCGGAGATATCTCCGGGTTTTTTTACGTTAAAAAATGACGTTTTTTTTCGAAGTTGTCTGAATGTCGGCCCCCTTGCGGGGATTAGTCCTGGTTTGCCTTGACAGTTCTGTCAGGCTGGAGGTACAAAGCCCAACAGTCTATTTCGCGATGGTCTGACGATCATCTCTACAATTAACTCACAGAAGTCATAAGCGAATGAAAATAACTATCTCCGGAACTGGTTACGTTGGCCTCTCAAACGGTATATTGATTGCCCAGAATCATGAAGTGGTTGCGCTGGATATCGTTCAGGCCAAAGTGGACATGCTGAACCAGAAGCAGTCTCCTATTTTTGACAAAGAGATTCAGGATTATCTTTCGAATAAATCGCTTAATTTCCGTGCTACTACCGACAAAGAAGATGCGTATCGTGATGCGGATTACGTCATCATCGCCACACCAACCGACTACGATCCGAAAACCAACTACTTCAACACCTCTACCGTTGAGGCAGTTATCAAAGACGTTGTAGCGATCAATCCTAACGCAGTGATGGTTATCAAATCGACCATTCCAGTGGGCTTCACCAAATCGATTAAAGAAGAGTTGGGTATTGATAATGTCTTCTTCTCGCCGGAGTTTCTGCGCGAGGGCAGGGCGTTATACGATAACCTGCATCCATCACGCATTGTGATCGGTGAGCGTTCCGAACGTGCGGAGCGTTTTGCGGCGCTGCTTCAGGAAGGCGCCATCAAGCAAGATATCCCGGTTCTGTTCACCGACTCAACTGAAGCGGAGGCGATTAAGCTTTTCGCTAACACCTATCTGGCAATGCGCGTGGCTTACTTCAACGAGCTGGACAGCTATGCAGAGAGCTTAGGCCTGAACACACGTCAGATTATTGAAGGCGTGTGCCTCGACCCGCGTATTGGTAACCACTACAACAACCCGTCATTCGGTTACGGCGGTTACTGTCTGCCAAAAGACACCAAGCAGCTGCTGGCAAACTATCAGGCGGTGCCAAATAACCTGATTTCCGCAATTGTGGATGCTAACCGTACGCGTAAAGACTTCATCTCGGATTCGATCCTGGCGCGCCAGCCAAAAGTGGTGGGGGTGTATCGACTGATCATGAAGAGCGGTTCGGATAACTTCCGCGCCTCTTCCATTCAGGGGATCATGAAGCGTATTAAGGCAAAAGGCGTGCAGGTCATCATTTATGAACCGGCCATGCAGGAAGACGAGTTCTTCCACTCGCGCGTAATTCGCGATCTGGATACGTTTAAGAAAGAAGCGGACGTGATTATCTCTAACCGCATGGCGCAAGAGCTGGCTGACGTTAAAGATAAAGTCTATACCCGTGACCTGTTCGGTAGTGACTGATTGCTAACTGTCGCGCATAAAAAACCCGGCGTTTAGCCGGGTTTTCTATTTTTAAACGTTGTAAAAGTTGCGGTACCAGTCGACGAAGTTTTTCACGCCCTCCTTGACGGAGGTCTGCGGTTTAAACCCAATGACGTCATAAAGCGCTCTGGTATCTGCACTGGTCTCCAGTACGTCACCCGGCTGGATAGGCATCATATTTTTTACCGCTTCTTTGCCCAGAGCCTCTTCAAGCGCTGTGATGTAGTCCATCAGCTCTACCGGAGAGCTGTTGCCGATGTTGTATACGCGGTATGGAGCAGAACTGGTTGCAGGTGAACCCGCTTCGACCGTCCAGTCGGCATTGGCCTCGGGTATGACGTCCTGCAGGCGAATAATCGCCTCGGCGATATCATCGATATAGGTGAAGTCACGTTTCATCTTGCCGTAGTTGTATACGTCGATGCTGTTACCTTCAATCATAGCTTTGGTGAATTTGAACAGCGCCATGTCAGGGCGTCCCCACGGGCCATACACGGTGAAGAAGCGCAGGCCAGTGGTCGGCAGGTTGTACAGATGCGAATAGGTATGCGACATCAGCTCGTTAGCTTTTTTGGTTGCCGCATACAGGGATACCGGGTGGTCCACTGAATCGTCAGTGGAAAACGGCATCTTACGGTTAAGGCCGTAAACGGAGCTGGATGATGCATACAGAAGATGCTGAACCTTATTGTGGCGACAGCCTTCAAGCACGTTAAGATGCCCTATAAGGTTGGCATCAGCATAGGCGTGGGGGTTTTCCAGAGAATAACGGACGCCCGCCTGTGCGGCCAGATGAATGACGCGGTCAAATTTCTCATCAGCGAAGAGCGCAGCCATGCCCTCACGGTCCGCTAAATCCAGCTTGAGGAAAGTGAAACGCTCGGATTTCAATAAGTCCAGGCGTGCCAGCTTAAGATTGACGTCGTAATAATCATTGAGGTTATCAATCCCAACGACCTCATGCCCCGCATCAAGCAAGCGCTTGCTGACGTGAGAACCGATAAACCCCGCTGCGCCCGTAATCAGAAATTTCATAGCTTCCCTCATTAAAACAGTGTTCTTGTTGATGCCACAAGACATCAGATTCCCGCTATGATAGCGCGTTGTTCTTCACATACATAACCCATCTTTCCGATATAACTCATCGGATTCTTATAGAAAAATCCGTAGCAACAGATACACTAGGTAGACATGTTTCTTTTTGCCCTTTTTTGATCTGTTAGGGATTGTATGACGCAAAACAACAATAGCCTGGTCACTCGCAGCAATGACCCGGAGCAAATTGATTTACTGGATTTAGTACTACAGCTGTGGCGCGGCAAGTGGGTAATTGGAGCGTTTATTGCTGTTTTTATCGTTCTTGCTGGCGTTTATATCACCATTGCAAAAGAAAAGTGGACCTCGTCGGCGATCATCGCCCAGCCTGACGCAGCGCAAATTGCAACTTACGCGAATGCATTGAATATTCTCTATGGTAGTGCCGCACCCTCAATGCAGGATATTCAAGGTCGCGCTATTGGCCGCTTCAATTCTTCTTTTTCTGCTTTAGCGCAAGCTCTTGAAAACCAAGAGCTCCCTGAAATACTCACAATTGAACCTACCGTCAAGGGGCAGAGCTTACCCTTAACGGTTACATATCAGGGCGAATCTGCTGAAGCTGCACAAAAGCAACTTGCACAGTATATTCAACAGGTTGACGAGCAGACGGCCAAAGAACTGACTCTTGACCTCAAGGATAACCTTAAGCAGCAGATCACTACCCTGAACGACTCCATTCAGAACCAGGAAAAAGTGGCTCAGGAGCAAAAAGATCTGCGTATTAAGCAGATTACTGAGGCGTATAAAAACGCGGAAGCCGCGAAAATTAGCACTCCGCAGCTCCAGCAAACTCAGGACGTTACTCAGGAAACCATGTTCCTGCTGGGCACGGTAGCGCTGAAGTCAATGATTGATAACGAGGCATCCCGTCCGCTCGTTTTCTCAGGTGCCTACTACCAGACCAAGCAAAACTTGCTGGATATTCAGAACCTTAACGTTAACCCGGACACAGTACACGTCTACCGTTACGTTATGAAACCGAATCTCCCGATCCGTCGCGACAGCCCGAAAAAAGCTATCACCCTGATCCTCGCCGTACTCCTCGGTGGAATTATCGGTTCTGGTGTTGTTCTTGGCCGTAACGCGCTGAGAAACTACAAACCGAAAGCCTGATTTGCAGACAAAAAAAGACCGGGTTTCCCCGGTCTTTTTTTATTTGTGTCTCTTACGTAAATTCTCAATTACCGCCGTTAAATCCAGCTCCTGATCCTGAAGCAGCACCAGCAGGTGATACATTAAATCCGACGCTTCGTTCGTCAGCTCCTCCCGGTCATGCACGGTGGCAGCCAGCGCGGTCTCAACGCCTTCCTCACCCACCTTCTGCGCAATGCGCTTGGTGCCGCTGGCGTACAGCTTCGCGGTGTACGAGCTCTCGGGATCCGCCGTTTTACGCTCAGCCAGCAATTGTTCCAGCTGATACAGGAACAGCCACTGGTGGCTCGCCTCGCCAAAGCAGCTGCTGGTCCCTTTGTGGCACGTTGGCCCAATCGGGTTTGCCAACACCAGCAGGGTGTCGTTATCGCAATCCGGCGTAATGCTTACCGCGTTCAGGAAATGACCGGAGGTTTCACCTTTGGTCCACAGGCGCTGTTTGGTGCGCGAGAAAAACGTCACCTTACCGCTGTCGATCGTTTGCGCCAGCGCCTCCTGGTTCATGTATCCCAGCATCAGCACTTCGCCTGATACGGCATGTTGTACAACCACCGGCAGTAATCCGTCAGTTTTTTCCCAGTCCAGCTGCGCCTGTTGTTGCTCTGTTAACATACCCTGATCTCCACGCCCTGGTCGGCCAGGTACGTTTTTAACTCACCAATATTGATAATCTGCTTGTGGAACACGGACGCGGCCAGCGCGCCGTCCACGTTTGCATCGCGGAAGGCTTCCAGGAAGTGTTCCATGGTGCCCGCGCCGCCGGAGGCAATCAGCGGAACCCGGCACACGGCGCGCACTTTTTTCAGCTGCTCGAGGTCGTAACCGTTACGCACCCCGTCCTGGTTCATCATGTTCAGCACGATCTCACCCGCGCCGCGTTTCTGCACTTCCTGCACCCAGTCCAGCGTCTCCCACTGCGTCACGCGCGTGCGGCTTTCATCGCCAGTGTACTGGTTGACGTGATACTTGCCCGTTGCGGCGCAATGCCAGGTGTCGATACCTACTACAATACACTGCACGCCAAAACGATCGGCCAGACGGGTGATCAGCTCGGGGTCTGCCAGCGCAGGGGAGTTAATGGAAATTTTGTCCGCACCGAAAGAGAGAATTTTGGCCGCGTCGTCAGCGGATTTGATCCCGCCCGCCACGCAGAAGGGGATATCGATCACCTCTGCCACGCGCGCTACCCAGCTTTTGTCCACCACGCGGCCATCGCTGGAGGCGGTGATATCATAAAATACCAGCTCGTCTGCGCCTTCGTCGGCATAGCGTTTAGCCAGCGGAACGATGTCGCCAATGATTTCGTGGTTGCGGAACTGCACGCCCTTAACCACCTGACCGTCGCGCACGTCCAGGCAGGGAATTATCCGTTTTGCCAGCATTGAATCGCCTCCGTTACAGTAAATTTTCCTTCCAGCAGGGCCCGACCCACAATCACGCCCTTCACGCCGGTCCCGCGCAGCGCGGCGATATCGTTAATATCACCTATGCCGCCGGAGGACTGAAACGCCACCTGCGGATAGCGGGCGCAAACGTCTTGATATAAAGAAACGTTAGAGCCTGCCAGCGTGCCGTCGCGGGAGATATCCGTGCACAGCACGTGCTTCAGGCCAACGGGAAGATAAATATCGACCAGCGCTTCCAGGGTAACGCCAGAGTTCTCCTGCCAGCCGCTGACCGCGACCTGCTTGTTACCCTGCTCGTCGATGCGCACGTCCAGCGCCAGCACCAGCGCATCCGCGCCGAAGCGGCGGAACCAGCCCTTGACCGTCTCAGGATCTTTTACGGCGGTCGAACCGACCACCACGCGCGCCACGCCAGCGTCCAGCAGTGCCGCAACGTCGTCTTCCGTACGCACGCCGCCGCCAACCTGCACGGGAACGTCCACGCCAGCCACCAGTTTTTTCAGCAGCGGGATCTGGCGTTTCGCCGGATCTTTCGCGCCGGTTAAATCGACGAGGTGCAGCACCTCAGCCCCCTGCGCCGCATACGCCTGGAGACGCGGCAGCGGGTCGTTGCCGTAGTCGCGCTGCTGGCCGTAGTCGCCCTGATGGAGGCGAACCACCGTGCCGTCAATTAAATCTAAAGCGGGAATAATCATCACATCTCCAGGAAGTTTTTCAGCAGCTGTGCGCCGGCGGCGCCGGAGCGTTCCGGGTGAAACTGCACGCCGTAAAAATTATCTTTCTGTACCGCGGCGGTGAACGCCTCGCCGTAACTGCATTGGGCAATAGTGTACGTATTGACGGGCATCGCGTAGCTGTGGACGAAGTAGAAGTACGCGCCGTCTTCAATACCCTGAAACAGCCTGTTACCCGCCTTCGGATAGACGCGGTTCCAGCCCATGTGCGGCAGCGGCAGGCCGTGGTCGGCCATTTTCGGCACATCTTCTTCAATAATCCCCAGCAGGTCGACGCCGTTGCTCTCGTCGCTGCGGCGCCCGAGCAGCTGCATGCCCAGGCAAATGCCCAGCACCGGCTGGGTACAGGCTTTGATGAGCTCAACCAGCTCGCGCTCGTGGACCTGATCCATCGCCGCCTGGGCGGTGCCTACGCCCGGCAGAAAGAGTTTATCCGCGCGCAGCACCACGTCCGGGTCGCGGCTCACCGCTGGCTCATAGCCGTGGCGCATAATTGCCGAGCGCACGGAGTTCAGGTTGGCGCAGCCGGTATCCAGAATCACCACGTTCATTACAGCACTCCTTTCGACGAGGGAAGGGCATCACCGTCAACGCGGATCGCCTGGCGCAGGGTACGGCCAAAGGCTTTGAACAGGCTCTCCACGCGGTGGTGATCGTTTTTACCTTTGGTTTTCAGGTGCAGCGTCAGGCCCATCGTATAAGTCAGCGAGCGGAAGAAGTGCTCCACCATCTCGGTGCTGAGATCGCCCACGCGCTGGTAGGTGAAGTCGGCTTTGTATTCCAGGTGTGGACGACCGGAAATATCCATCGCGCAGCGCGCCAGGCATTCGTCCATCGGCAGGACAAAGCCAAAACGGTTGATGCCGCGCTTGTCGCCCAGCGCCAGCTTCAGGGCTTCGCCCAGCGCCAGTCCCGTGTCTTCCACGGTGTGGTGATCGTCAATGTAGAGATCGCCCTTAACGGTGATTTCCATCCGGAAGCCGCCGTGGGTCGCGATCTGGTCCAGCATATGGTCGAAGAAGCCGACGCCGGTGTGGATCTTGCTGCCGCCTTCGCGATCGAGCCAGACCTTAACGTCGATCTGCGTCTCTTTGGTGTTACGCTCAACGTGCGAATAGCGGTCGCGTCTGGTCAGCTGTTCGCCAATCATCGTCCAGTTAAGCGCGTCACGGCTGTAGCGCAGGCCCGCGATGCCCATGTTTTCCGCCAGGGTGATATCCGTGACGCGATCGCCGATGACGTAGCTGTTCGCTTTATCAAGCGCTTCTTCCGCCAGATAGCGCTCGACGAGCTTCACTTTTGGCTTACGGCAGTCGCACTCGTCGGCAGGCATGTGCGGGCAGATCAGCACCTCTTCAAACACCACGCCCTGCGAGGTCAGCACCTGCATCATCAGGTTGTGCGGGCCGTCGAAGTCCGCCTGCGGGAAGCTCGCGGTACCAAGACCATCCTGGTTGGTGATCATCACCAGCTTATAGCCCGCTTTCTGAAGCTTCAGCAGCACCGGGATCACGTCGGGTTCAAACGCCAGCTTGTCGAAACGGTCGACCTGAAAATCGCTGGGTGGCTCCGATATGAGGGTGCCGTCACGATCGATAAAGAGGGTTTTCTGGCTCATACTTTCTCCGCTTTCAGGGCGTCAATCACGCGCTGGCTCTCTGCACGGGTGCCGACGGTAATCCGCAGGCAGCCGCTCAGGGAAGGTTGTTTATTCTGGTCTCGTAAGATAATGCCCTGATCCCACAATGATTTAAATATCGCGCTTGAGGCGGTGAAGCGCGCGAGGACGTAGTTGGTTTCAGAATCGAACACCTGCTCCACGCACGGAATAGCCTTCAGGGCCTCGACCAGATACTGGCGCTCTTCAAGGATCTGCGCCACGCGCTCGCGCATCGCTTTAATCCCCTGCGGGGCCAGCGCCTGTGCCGCGATGTCGGCAACCGGCGTTGAAAGCGGGTAAGGGGCGATCACTTTCAGCAGCAGGTCGATAACCGCCTTATTCGCCAGCGTAAATCCGCAGCGGAGGCCGGCGAGGGCAAAGGCTTTGGACAGGGTGCGCAGCACGACGAGATGCGGATATTCTTCAAGCCAGCCCGCCAGCGTCGCCTGCGGACAAAACTCAATGTAGGCTTCGTCAGCCACCACCAGCGCTTTGCCGCGGGTCATCTCCAGCAGGGCGCGAACGTCCTGCGGATCCATAATCTGTCCGGTCGGGTTGTTTGGGCTACAGACAAACACCACCTTCACCCCGTCGAGGTTATCGGCGATGCCCTGCAGGTCGAGCTGCCAGTTTTCCAGCGCCTGCACGTTGCGGCAGGCTACGCCGAAGGTTTCGGCGCTGACGCTGTACATCCCGTAGGTGGGCTGGCAGTACATCACCGCGTCTTTACCCGGCTCGCAGAAGGCGCGGATCAGCAGCTCAATGCCTTCGTCCGCCCCGCGGCTGACCAGCACCTGCTCAGGCTTCACGCCCGCGTACTGCGCGTAGTTTTCGATCACCGCTTTCGGCTGACATTCCGGGTAGCGGTTCAGCGTCTGCTGCGACAGCTCGAAGGCCACCGCCGTTGGATACTCGTTAGCGTTCAGCCAGACGTCGCCGTTTCCGCCCAGACGGCGCGCGGACTGATAGGGCGTCAGGCGGCGGACATTTTCGCGGGCTAATTCTTCAATGTTCATGCTTGCTCCTTCAGGGCGGCAACGCGCAGCGTCACGGCATTTTTGTGGGCGGTCAGGCGCTCGGCGGCGGCCAGGGTTTCAATGGTCGACGCGAGCGAGGCAAACCCCTCGCGGGAGAGTTCCTGCACGGTCATGCGCTTCTGGAAATCTGCCAGCCCCAGGCTTGAGCAGGTTGAGGTATAGCCGTACGTCGGCAGCACGTGATTGGTGCCGGAGGCGTAATCCCCGGCGGATTCCGGTGACCAGTCGCCGAGGAACACCGAGCCCGCGCTGGTAATGCCGTCAACCAGCTCGCGCGCGTTGCGGGTCTGAATAATCAGGTGTTCCGGGCCGTACTGGTTGGAGATGGCAATACACTGGTCGAGATCGCGAGCCACAATCAGTCGGCTGGCCGATAGCGCCTGACGCGCCGTTTCCGCGCGCGGCAGGTCGGCAAGCTGGCGCTCAACGGCCTCGCCCACGCGTTTTGCCATATCGGCATCTGGCGTCAGTAAAATCACCTGCGAATCTGGGCCATGCTCTGCCTGCGAGAGCAGGTCAGAGGCCACGAAGTCTGGCGTGGCGCCGCTGTCGGCGATCACCAGTACTTCAGACGGCCCGGCAGGCATATCAATCGCGGCGCCATCCAGACGCTGGCTGACCTGGCGCTTCGCTTCGGTAACGTACGCGTTGCCCGGGCCAAAAATTTTGTCGACCTTGGGAACAGACTCCGTTCCGAACGCCATGGCGGAAATCGCCTGCGCTCCGCCCACCTTATATACCGCCTGCACGCCGCAGAGTTTTGCCGCATAGAGGATCTCATCGGCAATCGGTGGCGGAGAGCACAGCACCACTTTCTGGCAGCCGGCAATGCGTGCCGGGGTTGCCAGCATCAGTACGGTCGAAAACAGCGGAGCAGAGCCGCCGGGAATATAGAGGCCGACGGAGGCCACCGGGCGCGTCACCTGCTGGCAGCGCACGCCGGGCAGGGTTTCCACGTCCACGGCCTGCAGTACCTGCGCGGTGTGGAAGGTATCAATATTTTTTACCGCGACGGCCATCGCCTGTTTGATCTCGTCCCCAAGGCGGCTTTCCGCCTCGGCGATCTCCTGGGCGGTAACCCGTAACTCGTTAACCTCGGTTTTATCAAACGTTGCGCTGTACTCGCGCAGGGCATCGTCCCCGCGGGCTTTGACGTTGTCGAGGATCTCCCCCACGGTGCGGGTGATGCTCTCAGAGGCGGAAATGGCCGGACGCATCAGCAGCTCGCGCTGCTGCGCGTCGCTGCACGTATTCCAGTCGATGATTGTGTTAAAACGCATGGCCGTTACTCCATCATCTTCTCAATTGGCAGCACCAGAATAGAGCTTGCCCCCAGCGCCTTCAGTTTTTCCATGGTTTCCCAGAACAGGGTTTCGCTGCTGACCATGTGCATCGCCACGCGCTGCTGGTCGCCCGCCAGCGGCAGGATGGTTGGGCGCTCGGCGCCCGGCAGCAGGGCAATTACCTCATCCAGACGTTCGGTTGGAGCGTGCATCATGATGTATTTGGATTCACGCGCCTGAATCACGCCCTGAATGCGGGTCAGCAGTTTGTCGATGAGCTGCTGTTTGGCGTCGGCCATGTCGCCGTCGCGCTGGATAAGGCACGCTTTGGAGCGGTAGATAACCTCCACTTCGCGCAGGCCGTTCGCTTCCAGCGTGGCGCCGGTGGAGACGAGGTCACAGATGGCATCGGCCAGGCCCGCACGCGGGGCCACTTCCACGGAGCCATTCAGCAGGCAGGATTTGAACTGCACGCCTTTTTGGTCGAGGTAACGCTTCAGCAGGTGAGGGTAAGAGGTGGCGATACGTTTACCGTTAAGCGCGGCCGGGCCGTCCCACGCTTCATCAACCGGCGTCGCCAGCGACAGGCGGCACCCGCCGAAGTCCAGACGGCGCAGGGTAAAGTAGCGCGGATCTTCACCCTGAGCGCGGCGGGTGAGCAGCTCTTCTTCCAGCACGTTTTCGCCGATGATGCCGAGGTCAACGACGCCGTCCATCACCAGGCCAGGAATATCGTCATCACGCACGCGCAGAATATCGATCGGCATATTTTCAGCAAGGGCGATCAGGCGCTGGGTGTGCAGGTTAATTTTAATCCCGCAGCGGGCCAGCAGTTCGCGTGAATCGTCGCTTAAACGGCCTGATTTTTGAATAGCTATGCGTAAACGTGCGTTATCTAACATTCTGTGTTCCTCGTTAACCTGTAATAACCTGTCTGAATGCGGTCCAAAAAAAAGCCCCCGGAAGGTGATCTTCCGGGGGCTTTTTCATGCGTTCATGCACCACTGGAAGATCCAAACGTCTTCCAGCACACATCGCCTGAAAGACTAGTCAGGATGATGGTGATGGTGGTGGTTTTTAAATGGAACGCGTGTCATATAAATTCTCGTTGAATGCTTATGCATTTGATGTCTTTTAACCTAAACCAGTTGTACGCCAGAAAGCAAGGGCTTTTTTTGATCATTAATTCATTTCATATTGATGCTATGAATTGTGCGTTCCATCAGGCTGGCGTAGCCTTATAAAAGGCGGAGTTAAGCGGAGAATGTACATGAAAAAGGTCGCGATTGTCGGTTTAGGGTGGTTAGGAATGCCGCTGGCGATGTCATTAGCCGCGAAAGGCTGGCAGGTGACGGGGAGTAAGACCACGCGGGACGGGGTTGAAGCGGCGCGCATGTGCGGCATTGAGGGCGTCGAGCTGCGTCTCGAACCTGAGTTAATTTGCGATACGGACGAGCTGGATGAGCTGATGAATGTGGACGCGCTGGTGATTACCTTGCCGGCGCGGCGCAGCGGGCCGGGAGAGACGTTTTACCTGCAGGCCGTACAGGAGATTGTGGACAGCGCGCTGGCGCACCATATTCCGCGCATCATCTTTACCAGCTCAACGTCGGTTTATGGCGACATCGACGGCACGGCGAAGGAGAGCACCGAGCGCCGTCCGGTGACCGCCAGCGGCCGGGTGCTGAAAGAGCTGGAGGACTGGCTGCATAACCTGCCCGGCACGCAGGTGGATATTTTACGCCTCGCCGGGCTGGTGGGGCCGGGGCGTCATCCGGGGCGTTTCTTTGCCGGTAAATCGGCGCCGGACGGCCAGCACGGCGTCAATCTGGTGCATCTGGCGGACGTTGTCAGCGCGATAGAGCTGCTTTTACAGGCTCCAAAAGGGGGGCACATCTATAATATATGTGCGCCTTCGCATCCGCCGCGCAGTACCTTTTATCCGCTGATGGCGCGCCAGCTTGGCCTGGCTCCGCCGGTATTCAGCGATGCGCAGGGCGATCGCAAAGGCAAAATTATTGATGGCAATCGCATTTGCCATGAGCTGGGGTTTGAGTATCAGTATCCCGATCCGCTGGTTATGCCGATGGAATAACTGCACCGGCGGAGACAATCGCACACCGCAAGGGGGCGAAGATGAAACCGCTGCTGGATGTTCTCGTTATTCTGGATGCGCTGGAAAAAGAGGGGAGCTTTGCCGCCGCTTCGGCAAAGCTCTACAAAACGCCTTCGGCCCTGAGCTATGCCGTGCAAAAGCTTGAGAGCGATCTTAACATTCAAATTCTTGACCGCACCGGTCATCGCGCGCGCTTTACCCGCACAGGGCAGATGCTGCTGGAAAAGGGGCGCGACGTGCTGCATTCGGTGCGCGAGCTGGAAAAACAGGCCGTTAAGCTCCACCAGGGCTGGGAAAATGAGCTGGTCATTGGGGTAGATGACACGTTCCCTTTTTCGCTGCTTACGCCGCTCATCGAGGCGTTTTATCAGCGCCACAGCGTCACGCGGCTGATTTTTATCAACGGCGTGCTGGGCGGCTCGTGGGACGCCTTAACGCAGGGCAGGGCGGATATCATCGTTGGGGCGCTGCATGAACCACCCCAGCTGAGTGAATTTGGCTATGCCCGCTTGGGCGTTCTGGAGCAGATTTTTGCCGTAGCGCCTCATCACCCGCTGGCAAATGAACCTGAGCCCGTTACCCGACGCGTGATTAAAAACCATCGCGCCATTGTGGTAGGCGACAGCGCGCGTCCGGAGTGCGGCATATCATCGCAGCTACTAGACGAGCAGGAGGCCATCACCGTTTTTGATTTTAAAACCAAGCTCGAACTGCAAATTAGCGGCCTGGGGTGCGGCTATCTTCCCCGCTATTTAGCGCAGCGGTTTATTGAAAGCGGAGCGCTGGTGGAAAAACAGGTTTTAGCGCAACGCGGTAACGAATCGGTTTGGGTGGGCTGGAATGAACAAACCGCAGGGCTTGCCAGCGCCTGGTGGCGAGACGAAATTTTAGCAAATAGTGCTATCGCCGCCGTTTACTCTCAGGCAGATGATGGGAAATCAACCAGTTAGAAAAATTAATTTATGGGCTTGTTTCTCAATGTATTGCGTTTTGTATCTGGAATAGGGCAAAATGCCGCCGCTGCAAACAAATGAATAATCGACGATATAAAAGGCGTCGGTTATTTTTTTTTGCATGTACGAAACGAAACTAAAAACCAAGAGGCCGGGCTTCGTACCGGATAGATATTTACTAAAATCCGACAGTTGTTGTCGCTGAGGAAGAAAGAAATGGGGCAATTTTTCGCTTACGTGGCGGTTATCACCGTAAAGGAGAATAACTATGTCGCATAACGCAACTCCAAACACCTCTCGCGTGGAATTACGTAAAACGCTTACGTTGATTCCGGTTGTTATGATGGGCCTGGCCTATATGCAACCGATGACGCTGTTCGATACATTCGGTATCGTATCAGGCCTTACTGACGGTCACGTTGCAACGGCGTACGCCTTTGCGCTGGTCGCCATTCTCTTTACGGCGCTGAGCTACGGTAAACTGGTTCGCCGTTTCCCGTCCGCAGGCTCTGCGTACACCTATGCTCAGAAATCCATTAGCCCGGCGGTTGGCTTTATGGTGGGCTGGTCATCCCTGCTGGACTACCTGTTCATGCCGATGATCAACATTCTGCTGGCAAAAATTTACTTCGAAGCGCTGGTGCCTTCCGTGCCGTCGTGGATCTTCGTGGTGGCGCTGGTGGCCTTTATGACCATCTCTAACCTGCGCAGCATCAAGACCGTGGCTAACTTCAATACCCTGATCGTTATTCTTCAGATGGGTATTGTGGCGGTTATCGTTGGGCTGATTATCTACGGCGTTTCCCACGGTGAAGGCGCAGGTACGCTGACCAGCACCCGTCCGTTCTGGTCTGAAGGCGCGCACGTGGTGCCGATGATCACCGGCGCGACTATCCTGTGCTTCTCGTTCCTGGGCTTCGACGGTATCTCTTCTCTGTCTGAAGAGACCAAAGACGCCGAGCGTGTGATCCCGAAAGCGATTTTCCTGACTGCGCTGATTGGCGGCCTGATCTTCATCGGCGCGTCATACTTCCTGCAGCTGTACTTCCCGGACATCTCTCGCTTTAAAGATCCGGATGCATCACAGCCTGAAATCATGCTGTACGTGGCGGGTAAAACCTTCCAGTGGGGCGTGCTGATCTTCTCCAGCGTAACCGTACTGGCTTCCGGTATGGCGGCTCATGCGGGCGTATCGCGTCTGATGTACGTGATGGGCCGTGACGGTGTGTTCCCAACCCGCTTCTTCGGTTACGTGCATCCAAAATGGCGTACCCCGGCGTGGAACGTGCTGCTGGTTGGCGCAATTGCGCTGCTGGCGATTAAGTTCGACCTGGTTACAGCAACTGCGCTTATCAACTTCGGTGCGCTGGTCGCGTTCACCTTCGTTAACCTCTCCGTGATTTCGCAGTTCTGGATCCGTGAGAAGCGCAACAAGACGCTGAAGGATCACATCAACTACCTGGTGCTGCCGGTGTGCGGTGCGCTGACGGTGGGCGCGCTGTGGATTAACCTGGAAGAGAGCTCAATGGTTCTGGGTCTGATCTGGGGCGGTATCGGTCTGGTTTACCTGGCCTGCGTAACGAAGAGCTTCCGCAACCCGGTTCCTCAGTACGAAGACGTAGCGTAAGTTTTAACGCGTTAAAAAAAAGCCGGAGACATCGCCTCCGGCTTTTTTATATCTGCGGTTCAGACAATCTCCTGCGCATACTGGTACAGCGCCTTCAGCAACGCCTGCTTCTCGGCATCACCTTCATACTGGCCGTACAGCATCTCCAGCTCCTGGGCATAGCTGTGCAGGTACTCGGGCGTAAAGACGTTACGACGATGCTGTAACCAGCGCTCCTGCTCTGCTTCATCCAGCGTGCCGGGGTAGTTACGTGCCCGATAGTTAAACATCAGCTTCTCGATACGCTTATCCGCAAAGGTGATATCCAGCGCGGGCAGGTTACGCGGGTCGGTTTGCAGCACGATATTCATCGCCGCCCGATCGGCGTCGCTAAAGAAGCCGTTGTACAGCTGTGCATCCACGTTTTCTGACGGCACAAACGGCTCCGCTTCAGCAAAAATGGCGACGACTTTCTCGCGCACCTGCGGGTTGTCGCGCAGCACCTTCAGGTTATCGAGGCAGTGCTGGCGGTTAATCCCCAGCCGGTCGGCGTCTTCCGGGCGCAGCGTATTGGCCTGCGCCAGTACAGGGCATTTATTGATATGCACCAGCTTAACCGGCACAGCGGGCAGGTCACCCAGCGCCTCTTTCGGCGTATACAGCCGCTCGCGTAAGGTGTCGCTGTCGAGATCAAGCAGCGGCGAAATATCCCCGGCGAGATCCACCATGATAACGGCGTTACGGTTGTCCGGATGCCAGGCGAGCGGCGCCACCCAGCTCGTGTTTCCGCGCCACGCGCCGAACATACCCGAAATATGCACCAGCGGCTTCATCTGCGGTACATCAATCAGCGTCATCAGCTTCTGCTTGCTGCGATGGCTCAGCAGATATTCAAACAGGCGCGGCTGCGCGGTTTTAACCAGCTTCGCCATGGCGATGGTCGCGTAGACGTCCGCCATCGCGTCGTGGGCGTTGCTGTGCTCGATGCCGTTGGCCTTCGTCAGGTGCTCCAGCCTGAAGCTCGGCAGGCCGTCGTCATTTTCCGGCCAGGTAATCCCCTCCGGGCGCAGCGCATAGCAGGCGCGCATGATATCCAGTAAATCCCAGCGCGAATTGCGGTTCTGCCAGCTCCAGGCATAGGGATCGTAGAAGTTGCGGTAGAAGATATTGCGCGTCACTTCATCGTCGAAACGGATGTTGTTGTAGCCCACCACGCAGGTATGGGGCACGGTAAACAGATCGTGAATACGGCGGGCAAATTCCGCTTCGCTGACGCCTTTCTCCCGCGCTTCCTGGGGCGTAATGCCTGTCACCATCACCGCGCCAGGCTGCGGCAGGTAGTCATCGGCGGGCCTGCAGTAAAACACCTCGGGCTCGCCGATGATATTAAATTCGTCGTCGGTACGGATGGCAGCAAACTGCGCCGGTCTGTCCAGCGCCGGATGGGTGCCAAAGGTTTCGTAATCGTGGAACAAAAAAGTCGGGCGCGCGGCAGAGTCAGACACCAGTAATCTCATCCTGTTAAAAATTGACGTCTCTATGGTAAACGATTGGGGTGAGCAGTCCGAATAAAAAGCACGCTCACGCAAGAAATTTGCGAGATCTGTTCCGGTAAAACCTGCGCGCTGTCACATTTTTTTGCAATTAAGGCAGGTAACGACATCAGAACTCCCGTAAAAAGGTCATCGATTTTTAATGACCTGAGGATATACCGTTGAAACGCCGTCTGTTTATTGCTGTTTCTTTACTCGCTTCGAGTATTTCATCCGCGCTGGCTGCCGATCCGCTGGATTTTTCACCGCAGCCTCCTGCCATCCAGGCAGGATCGTGGGTACTGATGGATTACACCACGGGTCAAATCTTAACGGCGGGCAACGAACATCAGCAGCGCAATCCGGCGAGTCTGACCAAGCTGATGACGGGATACGTTGTCGATCGCGCCATTGACAGCCACCGCATCAGCCCGGACGACATTGTGACGGTAGGGCGTGACGCCTGGGCAAAAGGCAACCCGGTCTTTGACGGCTCATCGCTGATGTTTCTCAAAGAGGGCGACAGGGTTTCCGTACGCGATCTCAGCCGCGGCCTGATTGTTGACTCCGGCAACGACGCCTGCGTGGCGCTGGCCGATCACGTGGCGGGCGGTCAGCCGCAGTTCGTCAAACTGATGAACGACTATGTGGAAAAGCTGCACCTGCGCGATACCCACTTCGAAACCGTGCATGGTCTGGATGCGCCAGGCCAGCACAGCTCTGCTTACGATCTTGCGGTGCTGTCCAGGGCCATCATTCACGGTGAACCAGAGTTCTACCATATGTACAGCGAAAAGAGCCTGACCTGGAACGGCATCACCCAGCAGAACCGCAACGGCCTGCTGTGGGATAAAACGATGAACGTCGACGGCCTGAAGACCGGGCATACGTCGGGCGCGGGCTTCAACCTGATTGCTTCTGCGGTGGACGGCCAGCGCCGGCTGATTGCCGTTGTGATGGGGGCAGACAGCCCGAAAGGGCGCGAGGATCAGGCGCGCAAGCTGCTGCACTGGGGACAGCAGAATTTCGATACGGTGCAGATTCTGCATAACGGGAAGAAGGTGGGCACCGAGCGCGTCTGGTACGGTAATAAAGAGCAGATCGCGCTGGGCACGGATCGGGACTTCTGGCTGTCGTTACCGAAAGCGGAAATACCGAACATTAAGGCCAAATACGTGCTGGATAAAAAAGAGCTGGAAGCGCCGATTGCCGCGCATCAGCGGGTAGGGGAAATCCAGCTGTACGATCGGGACAAGGTGGTGGCGCACTGGCCGCTGGTTACGCTGGAAGGCGTTGATAAGGGTGGCGTTTTCTCCCGCCTTGGTGATTATCTCCACCATACATTCTGACCTTTTTGAGCAGACTGGCAGCGTTGCGAGTCTGCTCGCATAATTAACACTTCTCGTTTGCCGATAATATTTACTCTGCTTTATAGTGTATAAATACACAGTAATAAACGGAGGCAGCATGGACTACAGCATCAGGCAGCAGCAGAAACGTACGATCGCAGGCTTTCATCTCGTAGGGCCGTGGGAGAAAACGGTCAAGCAGGGATTTGAACAGCTGGTCATGTGGGTAGACGGCCGTCATATCCAGCCGCAGGAGTGGGTGGCCGTTTATTACGATAATCCGGATCAAGTACCGGCAGAAAAACTCCGCTGCGATACCGCCGTAACGGTAGCGGACGATTTCACCATTCCTGAGAACAGCGAAGGGGTAATGATGACCGAGATTGCTGCCGGTGATTATGCCATCGCCACCGCGCGAGTGGAAAACGATGACTTCGCCACCCCGTGGTATCAGTTCTTCAACTCCCTGCTGGAGGACAGCAAATTCCAGATTGCACCAAAGCCCTGTTTCGAACGCTATCTGAACGATGGCAATGCAGACGGCTACTGGGACATTGAGATGTTTGTTCCGGTAGAGCATAAGGTGGGTTAAGCCTGCGGAATGCAGGGTTTTTCAGCCGGGTGTAAACAATCCGGCTGAAAACACAGTACAATTGTGGTTTGCCGTGAAGCTGGAGACGGGTGTGCGCCCCGACAAATCATTAACGCCCTTTGAAATTCGGTTATACAAACATTATCGCGTGGTGCACGGTTGCCGCATCGCGCTGGCGTTTGTTCTGACCTTCGTTCTGGTTCGTTTGCTGGATATTCCGGAAGGAACGTGGCCGCTGATCACGCTGGTGGTGGTGATGGGGCCTATCTCCTTTTGGGGTAACGTTGTCCCGCGTGCATTCGAGCGTATTGGCGGCACCGTTTTAGGCTCTGCGCTTGGGCTTATCGCTCTCAAGCTGGAGCTGATTTCCTTCCCGGTCATGCTGCTGTGGTGCGCGGTGGCGATGTTTCTTTGCGGCTGGCTGGCGCTGGGCAAGAGGCCGTACCAGGCCCTGCTGATTGGCATTACGCTCGCGGTCGTGGTCGGCGCCCCGGCTGGGGACATGACTACCGCGCTATGGCGAAGCGGGGACGTTATTCTCGGCTCGCTGCTCGCCATGCTGTTTACCGGCATCTGGCCGCAGCGCGCTTTCCTGCACTGGCGCATTCAGATGGCCAGCTACGTCACCGCGTTTAACCGCGTCTACCAGGCCGGTTTTTCTCCAAACCTGATCGAACGTCCGCGGCTGGAAAAGCACCTGCAAAAAATCCTCAATGATGTGGTCAAAATGCGCGGGCTGATTACTCCGGCAAGCAAAGAAACGCACATTCAAAAAGCCATTTTTGAGGCCATTCAGACGGTCAGCCGCAATCTGGTCTGCATGCTTGAGCTGCAAATCAATGCCCACTGGGCTTCACGTCCCAGCCACTTCCTGATGCTCAACGCGCATACGCTGAAAGAGACGCAGCAGATGACGCAGCAAACCCTGCTGACCATTGCCCACGCGCTCTACGAAGGGAACCCCCAGCCGATTCGGGCCAACAGCGAGCGCCTGAATGAAATCGTCGCCGAGCTGAAACAGCTGATGAATGAACGGCATGTCGACAGCGTGGCGGAAACGCCCATCCATGGCTACGTCTGGCTGAGCATGGAGCTGGCGCGGCAGCTGGAGCTGTTATCGCAGCTGATCTGCCGGGCGCTGCGCAAATAAAAAGCGTATGTGACGCCTGCTGCTTCGATTCAGCAACAATTAGGGTTATGATGGTTTTAAACGATATACTCATTGTCATTCGCAGCCGCTGTCTGTTAAAACGGTTGCCTTAACGAATCCGAATCTCACATTATCAGGGGTGTAAAAATGGAAACTACTAAGCCTTCGTTCCAGGATGTTCTGGAGTTCGTCCGCCTGTTCCGCCGCAAAAATAAACTGCAGCGTGAAATCCAGGACGTTGAGAAGAAGATCCGTGACAACCAGAAACGTGTCCTGCTGCTGGACAACCTGAGCGACTACATCAAGCCGGGCATGAGCGTTGAAGCTATTCAGGGCATCATTGCCAGCATGAAGAGCGACTATGAAGATCGCGTTGATGACTACATCATTAAAAACGCCGAGCTGTCCAAAGAGCGTCGCGACATCTCCAAGAAGCTGAAGGTGATGGGCGAAATTAAAAACGTCGACGCTAAAGGCGAGTAATCGCGCAATTTACTGCCCGGTGGCGGCTTCGCCTGCCGGGCCTGCGGTTCCGTGGTCGGGTATGGCCTGGTTGCTTCCGACAGTTTTAGCGAACGCAGAAAAGCAAAAAGCCTGCTCGAAAGCAGGCTTTTTAAATTTGGCTCCTCTGACTGGACTCGAACCAGTGACATACGGATTAACAGTCCGCCGTTCTACCGACTGAACTACAGAGGAATCGTTGTGGAGGCTTATCTTAGCGGCGAAAAAACTTTTGTCAAACCTGATCTTAGGTAAAAGTGACTGATTGATGATTCTGTCGTCGTTTTGTTGCTAATCCAGACATAATTTTATGGAAAATACTTTGCAGGATACGCATTTCTGCCCCATCATTTGAAATGGAGTTTCAACTTTCTCGCTAAGGTCCATTTTGAACGTCACCGCCCCCATACGCCAGGCGATAATGCGCACGCCCTGGTATGCCAAACGTAAAAGCTATCGAGTTCTGTTCTGGCGTGAAATCACCCCCCTTGCTGTGCCCATCTTTCTGGAGAATACCTGCGTCCTGTTAATGGGGGTGCTGAGCACCTTCCTGGTGAGCTGGCTTGGCAAAGAAGCGATGGCCGGGGTAGGGCTGGCGGACAGCTTCAACATGGTTGTGATGTCGTTCTTCGCCGCTATCGATCTCGGGACGACGGTGGTGGTGGCGTTCAGCCTCGGCAAGCTCGATCCGAAACGCGCCCGGGAAGCAGCCAGACAGTCGCTGATGATCATGACGCTCTTTTCGATCGTTCTCGCGGCGGTTATCCATTACTACGGCAAAGAGATCATTGACGTGGTGGCGGGTGAAGCGACCGGTGAAGTGAAGGCGCTGGCGCTCACCTATCTGGAAATGACGGTGCTGAGCTATCCGGCGGCCGCCATCGCGCTGATTGGCAGCGGCGCGCTGCGCGGGGCCGGCAATACAAAAATTCCGCTGCTGATAAACGGCGGGATGAACATCCTGAACATCATCATCAGCACTATCTTGATCTACGGCGTCTTCTCCTGGGATGGGCTGGGTTTTGTCGGCGCGGGGCTAGGGCTGACCATTTCCCGCTATATCGGTGCGGCGGCCATTATCGGCGTTCTGATGGCGGGGATCGCGCCATCGCTGCGCCTGACGCTGAAAAGCTATTTCCGTCCGCTTAACTTCGCCATTATCTGGGAAGTGATGGGGATTGGTATTCCGGCCAGTATTGAATCCGTGCTGTTCAACGGCGGGAAGCTGTTAACGCAAATGTTTGTTGCCGGGATGGGGACGGACGTAATCGCCGGTAACTTTATTGCCTTCTCCATCGCCTCGCTCATTAACCTGCCCGGTAACGCGCTGGGGTCAGCGTCGACGATTATCACCGGCAGGCGCCTCGGAAAAGGGCAGATAGGGCAGGCGGAACGGCAGCTTCGCCACGTCTTCTGGCTTTCAACCATTGGGCTGACGGCAATCGCGTGGGGAACCGCGCCGTTTGCAGGGCTGATGGCCTCGTTCTACACGCATGAAAATGACGTAAAAGAGGTGGTGAAGGTGCTGATTTGGCTCAACGCGGCGTTTATGCCGATTTGGGCGGCCTCCTGGGTGCTGCCTGCCGGGCTGAAAGGGGCGCGCGACGCCCGCTTCGCCATGTGGGTGTCCATGCTCGGCATGTGGGGCTGTCGCGTCGTGGCGGGCTACACGCTGGGGGTGATGCTGGGCATGGGCGTGGTCGGCGTCTGGCTGGGGATGTTCCTTGACTGGGCCGTGCGCGGCGCGCTGTTCTACTGGCGTATGGTGAGCGGACGCTGGCTGTGGAAATACCCGCGCAAAAAAACGGAACAGGCGGTTTCGGAAACCGCGAACGCCTGACAAATGCGCGAAGTGGAGAATAAATCGGCAAACGATTGAAAATCTGCATTCACCCTTTGACATCCTCAGGGCGCATCGATAATATGCGCCCCGTTCACACGATTCCTCTGTAGTTCAGTCGGTAGAACGGCGGACTGTTAATCCGTATGTCACTGGTTCGAGTCCAGTCAGAGGAGCCAAATTTAAGAAGCCTGCTTTTAAAGCAGGCTTTTTGCTTTTCTGCGTTCTGTAAACCTGTCGGGAAGCGGCTTCGCCTTACCCAGAGACGGGAAGGCGAAGCCCTGCTATCAGCGGAACGGCGGCTCGTTGAAGGTGCGTAGCTTGCGGGAATGCAGCCTGTCGCCTTCCGCGCGCAGCAAATCGATGGCGCGAATACCGATTTGCAAATGTTCAGAAATTGCCCCCTCGTAAAAACGGTTCGCCTGACCCGGCAGCTTGATTTCCCCGTGAAGCGGCTTATCGGATACGCACAGCAGCGTGCCGTAAGGCACGCGGAAGCGGTAGCCCTGCGCTGCAATCGTGGCGCTTTCCATGTCGATGGCCACCGCGCGGCTGAGGTTGAAGCGCAGCGCGGAGGCGGAATAACGCAGCTCCCAGTTGCGGTCATCCGTGGTGACGACCGTACCGGTACGCAGGCGCTGCTTCACCTCTTCACCCGGCATGCCGCTCACCTCTTTCGTGGCGTCGTAAAGGGCGCGCTGCACTTCGGCGATGCTTGGGATTGGAATGTCCGGCGGCAGAACCGCGTCGAGAACGTGGTCGTCGCGCAGGTAGGCGTGGGCCAGGACGTAATCGCCAATCAGCTGACTTTCGCGCAGGCCGCCGCAGTGGCCGATCATCAGCCAGACGTCCGGGCGCAGCACCGCCAGGTGGTCGCAGATGGTTTTCGCATTCGACGGGCCAACGCCGATGTTAATCAGCGTAATGCCCTGCCCGTCGGCGGTGATCAGGTGCCAGGCCGGCATCTGGTGCTTTTTCCACGCCAGGTCGGAGATGGCCTCCTCCGGCGCTTCGGTTTCGGCGGTGATCCAGATCCCGCCCGCGCAGGAGAGGGCGATGTAAGGGCTGTCCGGGTCGAGGATCTGGCTACAGCCCCAGCGGACAAATTCGTCCACATAGCGCGTGTAGTTGGTAAACAGCACGAACGGCTGGAAGTGTTCGGCCGGCGTGCCGGTGTAATGGCGCAGGCGCGCCAGCGAGAAATCCACCCGGCGGGCATCAAAGTGCGACAGCGGTGAAAACTCAGCCGGGTGGTAGATGCCGTCAGCCGTTTCATCGCCAATCTGCGACAGCTCGGTCGTCGGGAAGTGGCGCGTCAGCCCCGCGCTCATGGAGCGGTCCAGCGTCAGCGCCGAGCCGTCTATCACGTAGGGGTAGGGGATCTCGTGCAGGGACGGTTCGACGCTGATATGCGCGCCGTAGTCCTGGTACAGCAGCGTGAGCTGCTCTTCCAGATAGGGCCGAAACAGCCCGGGACGGGTGATGGTCGTGCTGTAACAGCCCGAGTGGGTGAAGCGGGCATAGGCGCGGGTTTTCGGATTACTGCTGGCGCTGCCGTCCCAGGTGACAGAGAGCGATGGATAAACAAAAAGGCCCTGGGTTCTGGCCTTTTCATCGGGAAGTTTCCCGGTTTCGATATAGTCGCCGATGGCGTTACGCAGCGCGTTGACGGACTGTTCATACAGCGCGTCGAGTTTTTCCAGCGCCTGAGCCGGGGTCAGGCTGGAGCCCTTATTATTCATGTCTGTCTCCTTGTTCCACAGGTGTGCGGCGATACCCGATAGTATGTCACACGCCTGTGAAACAAAAGTGAGGAGATCAGCCGTGCGCGGTTTCCTTCATAAACAGGGCGGTCGCGGCGGAGAGCAGGCAGCCCGCCAGTAGGTAAATCGCCACGCTGTGCCAGTCGCCGCCGGAGAAGGTCACCAGCGCGGCGGCGATAAACGGCGTAAACCCGCCGCCGACCACGCTTGCGACCTGGTATCCCACGCCCGCGCCGCTGTAGCGGTAGCTTGCGCCGAACAGCTCGGTAAACATCGGTTGCTGCACGCATACCACCATGTCGTGGGCGACATTGGCCAGCATGATGGCGAAGAAGACGATCCAGAAGACCGACTGCGCCTCCAGCGCCATAAAGAACGGCCACGCGCTCAGGGTGCCGATTAATGCCCCGGTGATGTAAACCCGCCGACGGCCAAACCGGTCGGCGAGCCAGGCGAAGCAGGGGATGGTCAGGCAGCTTATTCCGCCGACCACCAGGCCAATGTTCAGGAACAGCTCCCGCGGCAGGCCGAGGTTTTGCGTCGAATAGTTCAGGGCAAAAGCGGTGACGATATACATGGTCAACAGTTCACACAGGCGCAGGGCGATAATTTTCAGAAAAGCGCCAGGGTGCTGCACCAGCGCTTCCATTACCGGTAGCCGTTTTTTCGCTACCGGCTTTTCCCGCTGCTGCTGTTCAAATTCGGCCGACTCCTCCATGCCGTTGCGGATCCAGAGGGCCACCACGACCAGCACAATGCTGAAGATAAACGGTATACGCCAGCCCCAGCTCAGGAACTGCTCGTCGGTGGTGAGCTGGCTTATCAACGACACCAGCCCGGTGGAGAGCAGCAGGCCCACGCCATATCCCACCTGTACGCCGCTGCTGTAAAAGGCTTTCCTGTTTTTTGGCGCACTTTCCACGGAGAGCAACGCCGCGCCGCCCCATTCGCCGCCTACGGCAAAGCCCTGAATGGCGCGCAGCGTCACCAGCAGCACCGGTGCCCACCAGCCGATGGAGTCAAAGGACGGCAAAATGCCAATTAGCGCGGTGGCAATGCCCATCATCCACACGGTGAGCATCAGCATGCGCTTGCGGCCCAGGCGGTCGCCGAAGTGGCCGAAGATCACCCCGCCGAGAGGGCGAAACAGGAAGCCGACGCCGAAGGTGGCAAAGGCGGCCAGCGTGCCCATGGCGGGGCCGATCTGGGGAAAGAATTCACGGTTGAACACCAGCGCGGCGGTGATGCCGTAGAGCAGAAAGTCATACCAGTCGACGACGGCGCCTGCGAAGCTCCCTAAAGCGGCGCGGCGGGCGCGGTTAAGCGAAGGTGTCTCCTCGTCAGGGCGAGCGGAGATGAGGGTTGAGTCCATAGTTGTCCTGTCCGTACTGATTTTTAATTATTGGTATAAGAAAAGGTCACTCACACTGCGGCCGTCGTAGTGACGGAACGTATGAGACTACCGCGACGGGCGGCCTGAGAAAACGTTTTTATCTTTCCTGAAAGCGCTAAATAAATATATTTCATCTTACCCCGCCCCAACATAAATCAACCTGTTTGGCTCCGGTTAGGTCTGGATGGTTTACAGTAATAACGATCGCAACGTGACGTAAGCTGAGGGAATAACCATGCAACGCCTCTTTCCTGCACTCTGGGTCGTTCTGTTTTTAGTGGTTTCGCCGCTGCATGCGGAGCCTAAAGTCTATGGCGAGCAGCGCATTCACCGCTGGTGGGACGCGCTGACGGAGGATATTTCTCAGACCTGGGAGCAGCCGGATCGTTACGATCTCTATCTGCCGTTTCTGAGCTGGCACGCTCGCTTTATGTACGATAAAGAAAAAACGGACAATTACAACGAAATGCCGTGGGGCGGGGGGCTGGGCATATCTCGCTACAGCGATGAGGGCAACTGGAGCGCGCTCTTTGCCATGATGTTTAAAGATTCCCACAACGAGTGGCAGCCCGCGATGGGCTACGGCTGGGAAAAAGGGTGGTATCTCGATAACGCGAAAGATTTTCGCCTGGGGCTGGGCGCCGCGGCGGGCATCACGGCCCGCGACGACTTTGCTAACTATGTACCGCTTCCGTTTATCTTTCCCCTGTTCTCCGCCGGGTACAAGCGCGCTACCGTTCAGTTCACCTATATTCCCGGAACCTACAACAACGGCAACGTGCTGTTTGCCTGGCTGCGGCTGGGCTTTTAAAGGGTGATCACTTTTTTAGCCACCGCGTTGGAGAGGATCAGCAGAGAAAACAGGACCGACGTTATAAAGGTGAGCACGATCAGGGCAAGCTTGATGCTCAGCGAGGTCACCGGAATAAGGGCCGTCAGCAGGTGAAACACCGAGTAGTGCATAATATATACCCCGGTCATCGTTTTGCTTATGGCGGCCAGCACGGACTCCTTAAACTCCGCATTGCGGCGAAAGCGTACGCCATTTGCCGCAATCACCAGCGCGATGATCAGAATGTAGATTTGCGATCCCGTGAGTATAAAGGCGTTTCTGTCGGCTTTAAACAGCGCGAAAAAGAAGTGCCGCTCGTAAAACCACGTGAAGAGATAAATAAAAGGAATGGCAATTACCGCTGCCCTGACCACGCTTTTGCGGCCGATCCACGCTGCGATTTGCGGATCGCAAAAAAGCTGCCCCGTCAGATAAAACAGCAGCCACGTCCACAGCCGGTACTGGGGCGACAGCGAAAGAACATGGGCCTCAGGATAGAGCGCTGACAGCAAATCGTACCCGTACGAGAAAAGCAGCAGGCCGGCAATCACCCCGCAAAACAGCCTGCGCCGCTGGCTGAGCCACTCCACCGCCGGATGAAACGTGTAAATCACGACAAACGCGAACACGAACCAGGGCTGGATCAGATAGCCGCGCTGATAGGGCTCCCACAGGTAGTAGATGGTTACCCAGAACAGAAAGACGATAACCAGGCTTTTGATCTTATTAAGCTGCCAGCTTGTGCCGTGACGGGATTGCCCGTCCAGATAACCTGCAACCACAAAAAACAGCGGCGTGGCGATGGTCGAAATAAACGTTAAAAAGCCCAGGATCCAGTGGTAGTCATAATCATAACGATCCCAGGTGTTGTAGATGGTGAAAAAGGTTACCGCCGTCATACAGCCCAGCGTCTTGATGATGTTCAGCCCTGTCGCATTCATTGTTGTTCAGCTTTGTCCTTACGATGAAAACACGCATAAATTACCGGGAGTACCAAAAGCGTAAGGATTGTAGCAAACCCAAGTCCAAACATAATCACAACGGCCATGCTCTGGAAGAACACATCCAGCAGCAGGGGAGCGAGGCCAAGCACGGTGGTAAAGGCGGTCAGCAGGATAGGGCGCAGGCGCGAGGTGGCGGCGTAGACGATCGCGTCGTGCTGATCCTTATGCGCTTTCTGCTGCTCGATCTCTTCCACCAGCACAATGCCGTTGCGGATCAGCATCCCGCTCAGGCTCAGCAGGCCTATAAGCGCCATAAAGCCAAAGGGGATCCCGGTCAGTAAAAATCCCGGCGTGACGCCGATCAGCGCCAGCGGTACGGTCAGCCAGATGGCAACGGCGTTTTTCAGCGAACTGAACATCAGAACCGTGATGGCAAACATCACCAGATACCCCAGCGGCAGCGTGGTGAACAGGCCCTGCTGCGCTTCGCTGGAGTTTTCTGCATCTCCGCCCCACTCGATGCTGTAGCCGTGGGGCAGGGGAAGCGCATCAACGTGCGGCTTCACGCGGGCGAGAATATCGCCGGAGGTCTGCTGGCTCAGCGGGTCGGGGTCGGTCTGCACGGTCAGCACCCGCGAGCGGTCGCGACGCAGGATCAGCGGGTCTTCCCACTCCAGCGAGAAGCTGCTGACGACGTTACTCAGCGGAATATACTGCTGTCGGGTCTGGCTCCAGACCAGCACGTTGTTCAGGTGATTGGCGTCCAGCCGCTCGCTTTCCGGGGGGCGCACCACCACGGGTAACAGGTCGCTCCCTTCCCGGTACAGTCCCGCCCGGCTGCCGGAGAAATTCATCTCCAGGGCGTTATCGACGTCCTGCTTATCCACGCCAAGCTCGCGGCCGAGCGCGGCAACGTACTGGGGACGGATCACCTTGCTGCGGTTTTGCCAGTCGTTCCTTACGCTGTCGGTGGCCGGATCGCGCGCGAGGATATCATCCACCTGGCTGGCTATCAGGCGCAGCCTGTCGGGATCGGGCCCTTTGATGCGTACCTCAATGGCGCTGTCGCCGGAGGGGCCAAACATTACCCGCTTCGTGCTGGCGTTAACCTGCGGGTAGTGGCGGGCAATGTACTCATCCACGTGGCGTGCCAGCGCCGGAATGGTACGTCGATCGTCCATCCGCACCATGATTTGCGCGTAGTTGCTGTACTGGCGCTGCCCGCTGTAGGTCAGAATAAAACGCATACTTCCCTGACCAATCGTCGAGACCGTGGTCTCCACGCCGGGCTGGCCGTTAATGGTTTTCTCGATATCCCCGGTCATTTTCTCGGTCCATTTGATGTTGGTTCCGTAAGGAAGCCAGAGGTCGACAAAGAAAATCGGCGTACTGGAGGAGGGAAAGAAGTTCTGGCGAACCGCACCAAAGCCCCAGACCGCAGCGGCCAGCAGGGCGGCCATGACGATCAGCGTCGGTGCCTTACGCCGCAGTAGCGCGCTCAGCAAGCCCTGATAGAGCCGATAGATGCGTTTGTCGTAAGGATCCGTTTCGTCGGCCTTCGGCGGCGCAGCGTCATGCTTAAACAGCCACCACTTAATCAGCACCGGGGTAATGGTGAGCGCTGAGAACCAGCTCAGCATGAGCGAAATCAGCAGCACCTGAAACAGCGATTTACAGTACTCGCCGGTGGAGTCCTGCGACAGCCCGACGGGCGCAAAGGCCAGAATAGCGATCACCGTCGCGCCCAGCAGCGGCAGGGCAGAGCGGCGGATGATGTGATTAATGGCCCCGGACAGGGGCGAACCCTGCTGCCGGGCAATAAGTACCCCTTCGACAATCACGATGGCGTTGTCCACCAGCATACTGAGGGCGATGATCAGCGCCCCCAGGGAAATGCGCTGCAGTTCAATTCCCCAGAGATACATGAAAAGCAGCGTACCCAGCACGTTGAGCGCGAGGGAGAAGGCGATGATAATCCCGCTGCGCAGGCCCATAAAAATCAGCAGCACGCCGACGACGATTGCCAGCGCCATCAGGAAATTAACGATAAACCCGTTCACGGAATGGCCCACTTCCGCGGCCTGATCGTAAAACAGGTCGATATGGATCCCCGCCGGTTTTTCAGCGGACATCTGCTGAAGCTTCACCTCCAGCGCATGCCCCACGTCGATCACATTCACGCCGGGGATAAAAGAGACGCCCATGGTGACGGCCTTTCTGCCGTTGGCATGGTAGATGCCGGGCGGTGAGGCATTCAGCCCGCGCGACAGGGTGGCGATATCCCTTAGGCGGGTAGTTGCCCCGGTGCCGGACGGGGAGATGATGAGATCGGCAAGCTCGTCAATATTCTCGAACTCACCGGTAGGATGCAGGCGGATCGACTCGGTTCCGGCGGGAATGTCCCCCGCGCTGGAGACCACATTCAGCCTGCCCAGCAGCGCGGAGAGTTGGTTTAGCGTGATTCCGCGTGCGGCCATTTTGCTCAGAGAAATATCCACGTTGATCTGCTGGCTGATGGCCCCGCCGATGGCGACCTTACCGACGCCCGGCACCAGGACCAGCTCCCGGCGCAGCTGCTCGGCATAGCGCACCAGTTCCGGATTACTAAATTCATCTCCGGAAATGGCAAAGAAAAAGCCGAACACGTCGCCAAAATCGTCATTCACAAACGGGGTCACCACGCCCGGCGGAAACTGGCGCGCGGCATCCCCCACGCGGCGGCGCAGTTCATCCCAGATCTGCGGCAGATCGTTTGAATGGTAGCGCGACGCGATATTCACGGTGATTTGCGACAGGCCGCTGGAGGAGATGGAGCTGACGTTATCCAGGTACGGTAGCTGCTGAAGCGCGTTTTCCAGCGGCAGGGTAACCTCTTCCTCAACCTGCTGCGCCGACGCGCCCGGATAATGGGTGACCACAACCGCCGTTTTGATGGTAAATGCGGGATCTTCCAGCCTGCCGATATTCAGCAGGGCAAACACGCCGCCAACGCCCAGCAGCAGAATGGTCAGCCAGACGCGAACCGGGTTGTTGATAAACTGACGAGTAATATCCATTACAGTCCCCGTTCACGCGTCCAGATGCGAACCGGCTGGTTGGCATGCAATTCCCCCACTCCCGCGGCCACCACGCGCTCGCCGGCATGAAGTCCGCGCGTGATCACCACTCCCTCGGTGCTGACCTGGCCCACGCTGACCTTGCGATCTTCCAGGTGCAACGCATCGCCCTCACCCTTGACCACCCAGACGTGCGGCTCATTGCGCGGGCTGTTATCGGGGTTAAAGACCGCCTCAACCGGCACCACCAGCGCCTGAGTGCCCACCCCCGCGGGAAGGTTGGTTAGATTGACGGTGACCGTCCCGCTGACGCCCCCCACGGCGGGAAAATCGTCCGGCCTGGGCATGGTTAAAATTACCTGCCAGGTCAGGGTATTGCTGTCGCTGCTGCCCGAGTGCTCTTTGTAGACGGCGGTAAATTCGCGGTCAGGCAGGGCGTTAATCCTCACGACCGGGCGATACTGCATGTTACGGATATCGAAGGTTCTGAACAGATTCTCAGGAATGCTGAACACCACGTCCAGCGTGTCCGTGCGGGTCAGCGTGACGACGGGCTGGCCTGCTGAAACGACCTGATGGTTTCGCACGTGCACGCTGGCCGCGGTCCCGCTAAAGGGGGCGACGAGCGTCATCTGGCTTAATTCTTCGCGGGCAATCTGTAGCGCGGCGTTTGCGGAGTCGCGCTGCGCGCGCTGAACGTCCATCTCGGCCTTCGAAATGGCCTGGCGTCCCGCCAGCGTCTGGAAGCGGTCGAACTGCCGCTGGGCCAGCGTCGCCGCCGTTTGCCTGTCGTTCAGGCGCTGCTGCGCCTCGCGGGCGTTGAGCCTGGCGAGCGGTTGCCCCTGCCTGATGACGGCGCCCTGGCGAATATCGAGCGCCTCAATCTGCCCGGGACGCTTGAAGGCCAGATCCGTGGCGTCGCCGGATTCAATGCGGGCGGGGAAAACCCGCTGCTGCGCGCTGCCGGCTTCAGCCACCTCCGCGACCTTTACCATTTTGGGCAGGGGAGCGGCGGGATCGGGTCTGGAGTCGCACGCCGTCAGCAGCAGTAACGCGACGGGCAGAAAAGAGACGTAACGTTTCACGGTATACCCCTGAAAATAATTATTTTATTTCGCCATCAATGCTGAGGCGGCGCTATTCTGCCAGGGCCGAGACGACCGCATAGGTAAATAAGCCGATTGCCGTGCTGGCGATAATGGCAAGCGCGATAAACAAACCAAGTCGAATCAGGCTTAAACCGTACATGCATTCCTCCATGAGGTGGAAGGTGGCGCGGGATAAATATCAGTGAGCGCGTGGCGTGCCTGACTATGAGCATAGTCGGTGAATAAATAAATGTTAAATAACCATTATTAGCGGCGTGTCGCCTGCGGGCTGAACGTTAGTAACAAAAGCTGGTTCGCTTTGAATAACATCCTGATATTCCTGTGCTACGTTTAATAGCATTCATCCCTTTTTTCTCTAAACGTCATTCACGCGTATACCCCTGCGCGTTATGCGATTTCTCCTGGTTCACACACCGTCGTGTTGGTCATAAAAAGGATGCTCGGTATGTATAAAAATATTCTGGTTCCGGTGGACGTCTATGAGACAACCCTCTCTGACAAAGCGCTTCAGCACGCTCAGTTCCTGGCGCAAAGCGCGTCGGGTGAAATCCACCTGCTGCACGTTATGCCAAAGTTTTCCGCTGAACTGACGCGCGGCTTTATTGCAGACGCAAGAAAGATGGATGAATATATGATTAATAACGCTAAAGAAAAGCTTGCCGCGCTGGTAAAAAAAGTCAACCTGCCGGAAGCCCACGTCCATCTCCACGTTCGCAGCGGAAATATTCGTGATGAGGTAATAAAGCTGGCGGATGAACTTAACGCCGGAGCGATAATTGTGGGGTCGCGCAATCCTAATATTCAAACCCACTTATTAGGATCGGAGGCGGCGAGTATCGTTCGTTACGCGCATGTTCCTGTTTTCGTTATTCGTTAATGGCGTGAAGCAAGGTGATTTCTGAAAAGAACCCGAGGAAGGAACGATGAAAACAGAAAAACCTCACCGTCCGTATTATCAACAGACCGTTGAAGAAACCCTGACAAATATACAATCCAGCCCCGACGGACTTAGCCGTACGGAAGCCACCGCCAGGCTGGAACAATATGGTGAAAACGCGCTGCCGCAAAAAGCGGGTAAACCCGGCTGGCTGCGCTTTTTAGCCCATTTTAACGATGTCCTTATTTATGTCCTGCTGGCGGCGGCACTGCTGAAGCTGGTAATGGGACACTGGGTGGATATGTTTGTCATTCTCGGGGTCGCCGTCATTAACGCCCTGATCGGCCATATTCAGGAGAGCAACGCGGAGAAATCGCTGCAAAGCATTCGCAATATGCTCTCCAGCGAGGCGGTGGTCATCAGGCAGGGCAGCCATGAAACCATCCCCACCACGGCGCTGGTGCCGGGAGACGTTGTGGTGATACGCGCCGGGGACCGCATTCCCGCCGACCTTCGCGTGATAGAGGCCCACAACCTGCGGGTGGAAGAGGCTATCCTCACCGGCGAATCCACCGTCGTGGAGAAAAGCAGCGATGCGCTCAGCGGCGAACTGCCGTTAGGCGACCGTTACAACCTGCTTTATTCCGGCACCACGGTCAGCTCCGGCGGGGGGAAAGGGCTGGTGGTGGCGACCGGCGGCGAGACCGAGCTCGGCCACATCAACCAGATGATGTCGGACATTGAAAAGCACCGTACCCCGCTGATGGTGCAAATGGACAGGCTCGGCAAGACCATTTTCATCACCATTCTGGTGATGATGGTGGCGCTTTTTGTTTTCAGCCTCATCTTCAGGGATATGCCCGTTTCAGAGCTGGTGCTGTCGTTGATAAGCCTGGCGGTGGCGGCGGTGCCGGAAGGATTACCGGCCATTATCTCGATTATCCTCTCGCTGGGCGTTCAGGCGATGGCGCGGCGCAAGGCGATTATTCGCAAGCTGCCCACCGTGGAAACGCTGGGGGCGATGACGGTCATCTGCTCGGATAAAACCGGCACCCTGACGATGAACGAAATGACGGTAAAAGCGGTCATCACCGCGGACACCACCTATCGGGTGGAGGGGGACAGCTACGAGCCGGTGGGGAATATTCACCCTGTTGACGACCCGACGCCAGCGAGCGTGGCCCGGGGCTCGGTGCTGGAGCGCTATCTCCGCACCGTCGATCTCTGTAATGACAGCCAGCTGATCAAAGATGAGCAGGGGCTGTGGAAAATCACGGGCGGCCCGACCGAGGGTGCGCTGAAGGTGCTGGCGGCGAAAATCCCGCTGCCTGCCGTCGATTCTGAACTGCGCGGTAAAATCCCCTTTGATTCGCAGTACAAGTACATGTCCACCCTGTATCGTCTTGGCGACGAAGAGGTGATACTGATCACCGGCGCGCCGGACGTGCTTTTCCGCCTTTGCCAGCAGCAGCAGACGAACCGCGGGCTGGAGCCGTTCAATCAGCCCTACTGGGAAGAGAAAATTGAAGCGTATGCCCGTGAAGGGCTGCGCATGGTGGCGGCGGCCTGGAAACCTGCCGCCAGCGGCCAGCGCGAGCTGGAGCATGCGGATTTGCAGGAGGGCGTTATTCTGCTCGGTATCGCCGGCATGATGGATCCGCCGCGTCCGGAGGCCATTACGGCCATTGCCGACTGCCTGCAGGCGGGGATTCGCGTGAAGATGATTACCGGCGATCATCCGCAAACGGCAATGAGTATTGGCCAGATGCTGGGCATCGGTAACGCCGCGAGCGCCATCACGGGACGCGAGCTGGAGGCAATGGACGACCAGCAGCTGAGCGAGGCGGCGCAGAAATACGATATTTTTGCGCGCACCAGCCCGGAAGATAAATTCCGCCTGGTGCAGGCGCTGCAAAGTAAGCAGGAAGTGGTGGGGATGACCGGGGACGGCGTGAACGATGCTCCGGCGCTGAAGCGGGCGGATGTCGGCATCGCAATGGGCATCAAAGGTACCGAGGTCACAAAAGAAGCCGCCGACATGGTGCTAACGGATGATAACTTCGCCACCATCGCCAGTGCGGTGCACGAGGGGCGGCGGGTCTACGACAACCTGAAGAAGACCATTCTGTTTGTGATCCCAAGCAACATCGCCCAGGCGTTGCTGATCATTATTGCCCTGCTGGCGGGGAACCTGATCCCGTTAACGCCCGTGCTGATCCTCTGGATGAACATGGCGACGTCGGCAACGCTGTCGTTTGGCCTGGCGTTTGAAGCAGGCGAGAAGGACATCATGCACCGGCCGCCGCGGAAGTCGAATCTGCACGTCATGGACGGTTTCGCCATCTGGCGGGTGGCGTTTGTCGGCCTGATGATTGCCATCAGCGCCTTTGTGCTGGAGGCCTGGCTGCAGCCGCGGGGTTACTCGCCGGAATTCATCCGCACCGTGCTGCTGCAAATGCTGGTGACGGCCCAGTGGTTCTACATGCTCAACTGCCGCGTCACCGACGGTTTCTCCCTGAGCAAAGGTCTGCTGGCCAATAAGGGAATATGGATTGTCAGCGGCGTGCTGCTGATGCTTCAGCTTCTGATCGTCTATGCACCGTTTATGCAGATGCTGTTCGGTACCGAAGCGCTGCCGTTCCGCTACTGGATCATTACCTTCCTGATTGGGTTTGCGATGTTCATGATTGTCGAAGCGGAAAAAGTCCTTACCCGGAAGTGGCGCACGCCAAAAGCATAGCTATGCAAGTAAGATAAGCCTGCCCACCGGCAGGCTTTCTCTTTTAACCGAGCACAGAACATTATGATTCGATTTGCCTCGTTCGTTTTTACGCTTTGTTCCCTGGCGCCCGCGGCGTTTGCCGTAACCTATCCGCTCCCCCCAGAAGGAAGCCGGCTGGTGGGGGCACCCGTCACCGTTACCGTGCCCGAGGGCAATACCCTGCCGCTCGAAGCCTTCGCGGCGCAGCACGGGCAGGGGCTGAGCAATATGCTGGAAGCTAACCCCGGGGTCGATCCGTTTTTGCCCCGAGCCGGAACGCGGCTGGTGGTGCCGCAGCAGCTGATTCTGCCGCCAACGGTGCGTGAGGGGATCGTGGTGAACGTGGCGGAAATGCGCCTTTACTATTATCCACCCGACGGCAACACGGTGGAGGTGCTGCCTGTCGGCATCGGCCAGGCCGGACGCGAAACGCCGCGTAACTGGGTAACCGCCGTGGAGCGTAAGCAGGAAGGCCCAACCTGGTCACCTACGCCCAACACGCGTCGCGCTTACGCGAAAGAGGGCAAAACCCTGCCCGCGTTCGTACCCGCGGGGCCGGATAATCCGATGGGGCTGTATGCCATCTATATTGGCAGGCTGTATGCCATTCACGGCACCAACTCGAATTTCGGCATCGGGCTGCGCGTCAGCCAGGGATGCATTCGCCTGCGCAATGAGGACATCAAATACCTGTTTGATAACGTCCCGGTGGGCACGCGGGTGCAGCTTATCGATATGCCCGTAAAGGTCACCACGGAGCCGGACGGCAGCCGCTGGGTAGAAGTGCACGAGCCGCTTTCGCGCAATCGCGCCGAATTTGAGTCCACGAATAAGGTTCCGCTGTCCATAACCGCCGCGCTGCGGGCGCAGCTCGTTAGCGATGGCGCGCAGGCCGAACTGGAGCGGCGGTCGGGGATGCCGGTGAAGATCGGCATGTGAGGATAGTTCGACGGGCGGCTGCGACAGCGCAAATGCAGAAAAGCAAAAAGCCTGCTTTAAAAGCAGGCTTTTCAAATTTGGCTCCTCTGACTGGACTCGAACCAGTGACATACGGATTAACAGTCCGCCGTTCTACCGACTGAACTACAGAGGAATCGTGTGAACGGGGCGCATATTATCGACCCGCGTACGCCTTGTCAAAGGATGGATCGCCGTCTTTCGATCGTTTGCTGACAAAAACAGCAAAGTGACGATTTTGCCAACGTAATGCACCATTTTTGTGCAGATATACCCCGAATGGGGCAGATCGGAAACCGTTGCCTGCGCCTGAAAAAGGGCTTCAGCGATTGGCTTTCCTTATTTTCAGCCGCTTAGCGACGATATCGGGCCATCAGCAAAAACTGGCATTCATATTGCAAAACCTGTTCAACAACACAGCCGTTAGCGGCACGGTATTTTCGAACAGGGGGCAACATGAACTTAAGACGACTGAAATACTTCGTAAAAATCGTCGATATCGGCAGCCTGACGCAGGCAGCTGAAGTGCTGCACATCGCGCAGCCTGCGCTGAGCCAGCAGGTCGCGACTCTGGAAGGCGAAATGAACCAGCAGCTGTTGATCCGCACCAAGCGCGGCGTAACGCCTACTGAAGCAGGTAAAATTTTATATACCCACGCTCGCACCATCCTGCGTCAGTGTGAACAGGCGCAGCTGGCCGTTCACAACGTTGGTCAGACCCTGAGCGGGCATGTCTCCATCGGGCTGGCCCCGGGTACGGCCGCATCGTCCGTCACCATGCCGCTGCTCCAGGCGGTGCGCGCAGAGCTGCCGGAAGTGCTGGTTTACCTGCATGAGAACAGCGGTGCCGTCCTGAATGACAAGCTGCTCAGCGGCCAGCTGGACATGGCGGTACTCTACGATCGCTCACCGGTTGCCGGGATAACCAGCCAGCCGCTGCTGAAGGAAGACCTCTATCTGGTCGGTACCCGCGATTGCCCGGGGCAGAGCATTGATTTAACGGCGGTGGCGGAGATGAACCTGTTCCTGCCGCGTGACTACAGCGCGGTGCGCGTGCGCGTCGATGAGGCGTTCTCGCTGCGCCGCCTCACGGCGAAAATTATCGGTGAGATTGATTCCATCTCCACGCTGACTGCCGCCATTGCCAGCGGGATGGGCGTGACGGTACTGCCCGAGTCCGCCGCACGTTCGCTGTGCAGCGCGGCGAACGGCTGGATGGCCCGCATCACCACGCCGTCCATGAGCCTGCCGCTGTCCCTGAACATGTCCGCGCGCGGTTCGCTTTCTCCGCAGGCGCAGGCGGTGAAAGAGATCCTGATGTCTCTGGTCAGCAAGCCATCGCTGGAAAATCGCGAGCTGCAGCTCGTCAGCTGATATTCCAGATAAGCATAAGATGCTGGTTTTTATTATTTGTTTTACAGCCCGGCTGACTCTAACAATAGCGTTATGTCAGATGCGCCGGAGTGAATCGTGAATTTCCAGCAGCTTAAAATTATTCGTGAGGCGGCCAGGCGGGATTACAACCTGACTGAAGTCGCCAACATGCTTTACACCTCCCAGTCGGGCGTCAGCCGACACATCCGCGAGCTGGAAGAGGAGTTAGGCATTGAGATCTTCATCCGCCGCGGCAAGCGCCTGCTCGGCATGACGGAGCCCGGCAAGGCGCTGCTGACCATCGCCGAGCGCATACTCAACGAGGCCAGCAACGTGCGCCGGCTGGCGGATCTCTTTACCAGCGATGCCTCCGGCGTGCTGACCATCGCCACCACCCATACGCAGGCGCGCTACAGCCTCCCGACGGTGATCAAAGCCTTTCGTGAGATCTTCCCGGACGTCCGTCTCGAGCTGATCCAGGGCACGCCGCAGGAAATCGAAGTGCTGCTGCATAACGGTGGGGCCGATATCGGCATTGCCAGTGAACGGCTGAGCAACGACCCGCTGCTGGTGGCTTTCCCGTGGTTCCGCTGGCATCACAGCCTGCTGTTGCCTGACGATCACCCGCTGAACCAGGTTTCGCCGCTGACGCTGGAAGAGATCGGCAAATGGCCGCTCATCACCTACCGGCAGGGCATAACCGGCCGCTCGCGCATTGATGAGGCGTTCAAGCGCAAAGGGCTCACGCCGGACGTGGTGCTGAGCGCGCAGGATTCCGACGTGATCAAAACCTACGTCGAGTTAGGGCTGGGGATTGGCCTGGTGGCGGAACAGTCCGGCGGCGAGCGTGAAGCCGGGAACCTGGTGCGTCTGGACACGCGCCATCTGTTCGACGCGAATACCGTCTGGCTGGGACTGAAGCGCGGGCAGCTCCAGCGCAACTACGTGTGGCGGTTTATTGAGTTGTGCAACGCCGGGCTCTCGGTAGACGAGATCAAACGTCAGGTGATGGAGCCGGAAGAAGTGGCGATTGATTATCAGATTTAAATTTCCGCGCGCAGTCAGAGAGTTTGCTGACCGGGTAGGGCATAGCCGTCACCTGGCAAATTAACCGAATGCAGAAAAGCAAAAAGCCTGCTTTAAAAGCAGGCTTTTCAAATTTGGCTCCTCTGACTGGACTCGAACCAGTGACATACGGATTAACAGTCCGCCGTTCTACCGACTGAACTACAGAGGAATCGTGTGAACGAGGCGAATATTATCGACCTGCGTGCGCCTTGTCAAAGGGGAAAACGGCGTTTTTGTTCGTTTGCCGAGAATTTCAGCAAACCGATGATTTAATAGCAAATTTGCTTTCAAATTGCACAGCAGGCTGCGCCGCCCGCAGGCGGCGCGAAGGATCAGAACAGGACGGAGTAGTTCAGACCAAAGGTGCGTCCACGGCCTTTATAGGTATAAAGACCCGGTGCGCCGTAGGTTGGACTATACAGCCCCGGTGCGCGCTGGCCCCAGGCGGTGGTGTAGTCTTTGTCCAGCAGGTTTTCCACGCTGAAGCTGACTTTACCCACCGGCAGGGCGTAGCTGCCCAGGAAATCAATGGTGTTATAGCCATCGATCTTCTTGCCGTCGGCATCGGACACGTCAAAGGTTTGCGTGCTCTGCACGCGCAACGCCCAGTCGCCCGGCGCCCAGTTAACCCATGCGCTGGCCTTCGACGGGCTGGCGCTGTCTACCGTCAGCTTCTCCCATTTCCCGTTTTCGCGCGTCTCGGACTTGATGGCGTTAAAGTTCGCCCCGGTGCTCCAGTCGCTGTCGGTGAAGAAATAATCCACCTGGCCTTCAACCCCGTAAATACGGCGTTTGTCGTCTTCCAGGTTAATGGTCATGTCGCTCTTGTTGATGGTAATGGTCTTATCCGAGAGCGAGTAGTAAGCCGCCACCTGCGTACGCAGGTTATCGCCGGTGAAGCGCCAGCCCAGTTCATAAGCGTTGACCTTAATGCCGTCCAGCGTGGAGTCGTTCACGTTCACGCTGTTTTGCAGACGATAGTGACCGTCGACCAGCTGATAGGTACCGGATCCGTAGTACTTCGCCAGGTCCGGGATTTCAAAGCCCTGGGAGAAGTTAAACCACAGCTGCTGACGTTCGGTCAGGCGTCCCAGGATCCCCGCGTTGAACAGGAAGTTGTTGTAATCGGTTTTCCCGCCCGGCACCGCGTCTGCCGAGGTCGCTTTGCCCGTGGCGATAGCCTGCTGCTGGGCGTAACCGACAAAATCGTCCACCTTGTTTTCGGTGTACTGGTAACGCACGCCGCCGCTCAGGGTGATGGCGTCAATGTCATAGCTGGCCTGGAGGAACGGGGCAAGGTTGGTAATGCTGTAGCCCGGATAACGGCCCACGTTATAGGCGTTGTCCAGCTTCATGCCGCCGCTTGCTGCCGCTTTGCTCAGGTCGAAGAACTGCTGGTTGGCGTCGAAGGTTTCGTGATCGGCATCCACGCCCCAGGTGAGGGTCAGGTCGTCCACCGGCTTGCTGTTCAGCGTCAGCTTGCCGCCGTAAAAATCAGTTTTCTGTTGGGACGCGCCAATGCTCGTCACCGTGCCTTTGCTCAGCGTCGGGAACGGGTAGTAGGTCAGGCTCTCATCGCGATAGTAAATCTGCGCGACCAGATCCTGGCCCCAGAAGTCGGTGTTCGAGTATTGCAGGTTAATCAGGTGACGCTCTGTGCCCGGGATCCGGTCAGAGTCCAGGTTGTTTTTGTTGTAGGCTTTGGCATCGCCCGTTACCGCAGCGAAATTCTCCCCGAGGAACAGGCCGTGCTTCCCGTCGGATTCGCTTTTGTAGTACTGCGTGGTTAGCTGGAGCTGCTGATGGTCGTCAATGTTGATGGTGCCGGTGCCCATCACGTCAATACGGTCGGAATACTGTAAGCCGGTCTGGGTGTTATCAATAATCACCTCGTCGCCGTTGCCGTCGTACCAGCCGCCGTAGCGCTGATAGGAGACCGACAGACGGCCAGAGGCGTTGTCGTTACCGCCGCTCACCGCGGCGGAGACGTTCTCATCGTGATCGTTATGGCTGTTAAATCCGCTTTTTGCCCCGGTCTGGAACTCCACTTCGGTCTCAGGCTGGCCTTTTTTGGTGACGATATTCACCAGGCCGCCGGTGCTGCCGCCGCCGTAGAGCGAGGTGGCGCCGGAGATAACCTCGATGCGGTCAATGTTGAACGGATCGATAGAGTCAAGCTGGCGGCTGTCGCTGCGGGAAGAGTTCAGGCGAACGCCGTCTACCATCACCATCATGGAGCGACCGCGCAGGTTCATGCCGTAGTTGGTACGCCCCTGGCTGCTGACGTCCATGCCGGGGATCAGCTGCGCCAGCACGTCTTTAATCTCTTTCCCGCCCTGAACCTGCTGCTCAATTTCCGCACGCTCAATGACCCAGGTCGTCTGCGCCATCTCCGCCACGCTGCGGTGCGCGCGGCTGGCGGAAACCACAATATCTTCTTCCTTTTGTTCTTCCGCCCACGCAGAGGTAGAAAGCATGGCAAGCAGGCACGGATTTAATACCCAAAGATGAGAACGTTTCATTGTTATGTTGATCCTGAATGTGTGTGTCAGTACTCGGTGGTTTTTGCTAATGATTTAAAAACCGGGCTGCTCTCCGGGCCGGCGGTGCTCCGCCAGTGGATAACGCCGGGGGTGGTTGCCAGCTCAAACGGCTCGTCGCCGTGGGCGCGATTGAGTATTCGCGCCGCACGCCAGGCCATCAGGCTGAGCTGGGGTTCGGCAATGCCGAGACGGTGCATCCCGGCGTTCACGGCAAACAGGCGGTTGCTCTGCGGGCCGTCCCATTCAAGGGTAAAATCATTGTTAATGCAGAAGGCTTCATCCTCGTCCAGGCGCAGGCGGTGAGAGAGCGGGGCCAGAAACGCAGGCTGCACGGCGCGGTAGCCGGTGGCGAAAATCACCACGTCGCTGTCCAGCTGCTCGCGGCCGCCGTCGAGGTGATGCTGTATGCTCAGGCGCTGCCCGTTTTCCTGGCGCGCCAGCGCCGTCACCGAGCGTGACGGCAGAAGGTGCGCCCAGGGTTTTTCGCGCAGCACTTCGAAGCGGTGGTACATGGCGCGGTAAATCGCCAGTAACGACTCGGTGGTGATCCCGTCGGAGGTCATTTTCTGCTCGTGCAGCATCTGGCGACGGGCGTCATCGCCGAGGGTGGAGAAGCTGTCCACATACTCCGGCGTGAAATATTCGTTGGCAAAGGCGGCTTCATCCAGCGCGTTGTAGTTGTTGCGGCGCGACACCCAGTTCAGGCTCAGCGGCTGGCCCCATTCACCGCGGAAGATATTCAAAAACAGATCTGCACCGCTCTGGCCGCCGCCGACGACGGTGACGCGCTTGCCGGCCAGATCCGGCGCGCGAAGCATCATCTCGCTGGCGTGGAAGCAGGTATCGTCCTGCGCCGTGACGCAGTCGGGCAGATTGACCTGTTTGCCAATCCCCACGCAGACGTGGCGCGCCAGGAAGCGATCCCGCTGGGTCATAACCTCAAACAGGCCGCTTTGCTCATCAAAGCTGACCTGCTGCACCTGCTGGCTGAAGGACAGGTTAGTGAGGTTATCCGCCGCCCAGCACAGGTAGTCGGCAAACTCCTCGCGGGAGACGGTGCGCTGCTCGGTGGTGAGAAAACGGTAGAATTTTTTACGCTGCACCAGGTAGTTCAAAAAGCTGTGGCGGTTGGTCGGCTCCACGGCGCTGACCAGATCCTTCAGGAAGCTGGTCTGCATGTGGCAGTCCGGCACCATCATCCCAGGGTGCCAGGAAAAATGCGGCTTACGTTCAAGAAACAGCGAGCTAAAACCGTCCAGCCCCTCCGCCAGTGCGGCGATGCTGAGGTTGAACGGACCAATACCGATGCCGATGAAATCATACGTTTTCATTGCGCTGACTCCTGGGAGACCAGAAAAAGAGGGTTATCAAGATCGCTGACGTAGTTCGGCAGCATGCGGCTGCCTCCGTCGTGTTCGGAGAAGGTCAGTTTGACCGGGTTGAGGATCACGCGAATAATCTGCGGCTTGAAGAGATCGAATTTGACGAAGCGTTCCGCCAGATCCGGGTGCGCGGTCATATAGCTTTGCAAAACCTGCGCCAGGATCTGGTAGAAGCGCGTTTCGCTGACGCCGCATTGCAGGGTAAGTCGCGAGATAAAGCGCAGCACCGTCACAAAGTTGCCGGTTTGCAGGTCGTGGATGATGTAATCCGCGCTGAGGCGCGCGGTGACCGCTTTTACCGGGTCGGGCAGGCTCTGCGCCTGCGGGAAATCCTCGTCCACCAGACGCATATCGCCCTGGAAATCCTTCAGCAGAATGCGCTGCACGACGTAGTCTTTCATCACCAGCGTCACGTTCTGGCCGTGGGCGATCAGCGCCACGCCGTAGCGGCAGAGCAGGTGATAGAAGGGAATAACCGTCGCTTCAAACAGCTTTTCCAGCCATGCCTCGGCGGTTAATCCCGAGCGTGCGATCCACGCGTCGATCAGCGGGCGTCCGGCATTGTCGGTTTCCATCAGCGCCGCCATCAGCACCGGCTGTTCGCCTTCATGCAGATAACGGGACGGGTTCTCGCGCCAGATCGTGCCCAGCATCTCCTGGTAGCGATAGGGCGCTTTCGGCAGGGCGGCGTAACCCCGATGCGCCAGATACCCGGCGGCGGGTTCGCCAAGCACCCGTGCCCCGGAGCGAACCAGCGTGGCATCGCTGGCGAACTGCTGCTGTAACCAGCGCGAGGCCAGGGGACCGGCGGCAATGTACTTGCCCGGAATGCCGCGGTAGCAGGAGGTGTTGTAGATGGTCAGCGGCAGCTTGATGTCATACGGCGCGCGACGGCTGGCGTTGGTCAGCGTGCGCAGGGACTGCTGCGCCAGATACTCATCGCCAAACTCGCCCAGCTCAACCATTTCGCCGCGCGCGAGCTGCGCTACGAAATGAATGGCAATTTTTTGCTGCCACTGCCACGGGTGCAGCGGCACCGGCAGCCAGCTGTCGTCCAGATCCAGCGCCTGCCAGCGGGCGTCGAACCGGGCGCGCTCGGCCTCGTTCATGGCGCTGGACAGCAGGGCATTGATATCGCAATCGGCGTCGCTGCTCCAGACCAGCTGGTCGCGCTGCACGGCAACCCAGTGCAGGCGGAAACGCCCGCGATATTCCGGGGCGTACTGGCGCAGGGCATCCAGCCCCCAGCCGCGGCGTCCCTTGTTGAAGATAAACTTGGGGTGACCGCTCATCAGGCACTGCAGCTCGTCCGGGTCAAGATGAATGAGCGCGTCGGCATCCAGCGCCTCGCGCGCCTGCAGCAGCTGCATGTCGCCGCGCAGCGTGGCGTAGAGATCTTCCATGTGCTCCGCCGTTTGCGCGTCGCTCATCTCAAGCACGCTCGCCAGATGCAGCAGCGCGTGCTCCGCTTCTACCGCGGCGCCGCTGGCGGTGACCAGGGTATCAGGGTCGATATGCAGCCAGCCCCAGATGCCGCGCGTGGCGCAAAACTGCCATGTTTCGCTGCCCATGGCGATCTGCCAGCGGTCCGCGCCCAGGGCTTCGGCGCGCAGGGTGCGTTCGTATTCCAGTTCGGCGAGGATCTTCGCCACCATCTCGCGATTCACTTTTTGCCAGAGTGCGTTCACAGTCCCACCTCGCTGAAGAAGCGGTGACGCTCGCTCATGATGAGGCGAGAACGCTTGTGCGGGAAGTTGAACTCTTTCACCGTGTCGAAACCGGCGGACGCCAGATGGCGGAACAGGCGCTGGTTGTCGAAGCGCGGCTCGGCGACAATGCGCGCCGTGCGCGGCTCATCGAGATACAGATAGTGGCTCAGGCCGCGAAGCCAGCTGCGGATATACTGCGCGCCGCGCCAGTTTTCTTCACCCACCAGCATGTGCAGCCCGCGGTCAAACGGCTGCCAGCGATAGTGGCGGCCAATGCGGTCTTCCGCCGCCCAGTAGAGTTCAAAATAGCCGAACGGCTGGTCGTCAAAGCAGCCGATCGCCGGATAGCAGTACGCCGAGTCGAGCTGACGGCGCAGGTAGTTCTCCTGTTCGGCCTGCGGGCCGGCCATCTCCCAGAAGGCGTTCACGCGCGGGTTATTCATCCATTGGGTGAATCGTTCGCCGTCCAGCGCCACGTCCGCCACCCGGAAGCTCAGGGTGCGTTTGATTTGCGGGTCGTAACGACGATACACCTCGCCCTGCGGGCGATGGGGGCGCAGCGGGAAGTAGAGCTGGCGGCTCTCATCAAACTGCATCCCGCCGCTAGCCTGCGGCCGTTCGCCCTTCAGCCACAGCGGCAGCTGCCAGAACGTTTCGCGCGCCAGGTAATCCCCGTGGGCCAGGCTGAACAGCGCCTGCGCCTGCGGTTCATCCTGCCAGGCTGCCCACGGCAGGGTAATGCCGGTCAGGGCGGGGGCGGCGACGAACAGCTGATCGAGGGCTTCCACCAGCCAGCCGTCCGGGATCCCGGCCAGGCGTTCCAGCACCGCGCTACCGTCGAGGCCCAGCGTCAGCGGCAGGGCCAGTTCCGTTGCGGCGCAGCGGAAGCCGAAGCCGGAATGTACGATATTCGCAATGGCCATCACGCCTTCTCCTTGTAAAACGGGTTGCTAAAGTCGAAATAGATCACCGCAGGATCGGCGATGGTGTTTTCGTTGCGGTCGTGCAGGTAGCAGAAGAAGTTGCCTTTACAGTTCCAGGTCGGGCTGTCGAGCACGTAGTCGAGGCAGCGGGTCTGCTTCGCCGTCCTGCGCAGGCCGGCCAGCGCGTCGCGCACGCGGGACATCAGGCTCTCTTCGCTGTCGAAACCGGCAGCGGCGAGGGCGGCGGTGACGGCAAGCGTGGAGTTAAGCAGCAGGTAGTACGGGAAGTAGCGCAGCAGCTGGCTTTCGCCAAAGCGGTTTTCCACCTCGGTTTCGCCCGCCGCTTTCAGCCAGGCGTCGGCCCCTTCGGTCCATGCGCTGCCCTGGCAGTCGCGGTAGATAAGCCCGACCGGGAAATCCTGCTGCATCTCAACGAGGATGTTTTGCTGGTGCGCCAGCAGGACCAGACCGTAATCCGCCTCGGCGCTGAACAGCGGGAGCAGCACGCGATCGCAGTAGGCATCCAGCCAGCAGCGCGCGGCCTTGTCGAGCGGTAGCGCCAGGCGCTGGCTCAGACGGCGCACCGCCGCCGCGAGCAGGCTGTCGCCGCCGTCCGGCGCGGCCTGCGTCAGGCTTACCAGCACGTTGGTTTGCGTTTCAGGGGTGTCAAACAGCAGGTTGACGCGCAGGGCCATCAGGCTCTCTTCATGAACGACGCCGTGCTCGTCGCACAGGCCCGCCCAGCCGTCTTCCTGCATCACACGCATGGTCGGGTAGCGGGCCTGAAGCTCCTGCCAGCGTTCTGTTTTCGCCAGGCGCGCCAGGCGCATTCCGCGCTTAACCTCTTTTACCGACAGCGTGCGCACGGAGTTGGTCAGGCGCACGCTCAGGGAAAACTTAATCATGTCGCTGTTGGTTTCGCTGTACAGCGAGCGGGAGGAGCTGGTGGGCAGCCACTGCGCTCCGGCTTCGCCGAGATCCTGAAGGGCGCCTTTTTCAACCAGACGCTGGCACCACGGCTGCTCAAGCAGATAGTCAGCCTGCCACGGGTGCATCGGCAGCAGCCAGCGGGTGTCGGTGAAGTGGCCAAGAAGCCCGGGCGCGCTCTGTGCCGCAAAGCGCAGCAGGCGTTCGCGCAGGGAGACGTTCAGGCTGTCGCCGGTAATCTGCGTACTCTCCACCGCGAACCAGCGCAGCGGGAAACGGGAGGCAAAATCCGGCAGATAGCGACGCGCCTCGGCTTCGTTAAACGGCTCGTGCGACTTGGGCGCCGGGTGAAACGCGTGGCCGACCAGCAGCGCCTGTTCCGCTTCGGCAAACGACAGCGGCCCGTCGCGCAGGGTGGCCCAGCCGTGGCGTAAGTCAATGGCCTGCCAGGTATGCGTATGGCTTTCAAGCACGCGCTGCCTGAAGCGCGCCAGCGTACCGGCATCAAGCGAGCCTTTGACGGCGTCTTTTTCAAGAATTAAATCAATCAGTTGAGGGAAAGTGACCATGTCACCTTCGTCGCTGTCTGCCTGAATCAGCGTTGCCGGAAAGCGATACTGATGATGCTGAGTGGGGGAGAAATAGTGTACCGGAACCCGGATGGCCCGGGATGGGGAGAGCGGGATATGAATCTGCGATAGCTCATCCGCGCGGGCTGCGGGAAGATAACGCCAGTCCTTCGTTTCGCGCAGCAGCGCGTTCAGGAAACACTGGGCCGCAACGTCTGTACCGGCGGAGCGGGGCAGAGTACGCATAGGTGTACCTCATTCCATGACTGATAATAATTCTCGTTATGATATTCATTCTGTTTACAGCCGCAACTATTTTTGCAATATTTGTTTTCATAAACTTCATAATTTCCACACATTTATTGACATTATCTTCACAATTCTATGGGCACCCGTACCGAAAATCTCACTGAAATCATCGCTCCCAAAGCGAACTGGCCCCTGGCGCTGTGCGCAGGGTTACTGGGCATCGGGCAAAACGGTTTGCTGGTTATGCTGCCGCAGCTGGTTTCCCTCACCGGCCTGTCGCTCTCCGCCTGGGCGGGACTGCTGATGTTCGGCTCGATGCTTTTTCTGCCGGCATCGCCCTGGTGGGGGCGTCAGAGCGAGCGGCACGGCTGTAAGGTGGTGATGATGGCCTCGCTGGGCGGGTATCTGGCGAGCTTCGGCGTGATGGCGCTGGTGGTCTGGGCGATGGCCAACGGCGTGCTGAATACCCTTTGGGGAATGGCGGGGCTGGTGCTGTCGCGTACGCTGTACGGCCTGACGGTTTCAGGGCTGGTGCCTGCAGCGCAGACGTGGGCCATACAGCGCGCGGGTCTGGATAAAAGAATGGCCGCGCTGGCGACGATAAGCTCCGGCCTCAGCTGCGGACGTCTGTCAGGGCCGCCCCTGGCCGCGCTGATGCTCAGCCTTAACCCGATCGCGCCGCTCTGGCTGATGGCGCTGGCGCCGTTTATCGCGTTGCTGCTGGTGCTGCGCGAGGCTGCCGATCCGCCGCTGCCGCCGGTGGCGCATCAGTCAACGCGCCTGCAGGCTTCAATGCTGCCTTTTCTGCTGCTGGCGCTGCTGCTGGCGGCACTGGTCAGCCTGATGCAGCTTGGCCTGTCCCCGCACCTTGCCCCGCTGTTCAGCGGCGACGCGGTGCAAATCAGCCATCACGTGGCGCTGCTGCTTAGCCTTGCCGCGCTGGCGACCCTCGCGGCGCAGTTTCTGGTGGTGCGCCCGCAGCATTTCAGCCCGAAGGTGCTGCTTTCCATTGCAGCGGTGCTGATGGTGGCGGGGCTTGGACTGATGTGTATCGCGGACGTGGTGCTGTTCTACGTGGGAATTGTCATCACCTCGCTGGGGGCCGCAATGGCGACGCCGGGCTACCAGCTGTTGCTCAACGATCGGCTGACGACCGGCAAAGGCGCGGGGGCGATCGCCACCAGTCATACCCTGGGCTACGGCGTCAGCGCGCTGCTGGTACCGGTGGTAACGCGCTTTTACGGCGAGCAGTATTTGATTAGTGCCGCATGGGGAATGGCGCTGCTGTTCCTCGCGGTATGCGTGTGGGTACGGTCTGCCAACCGTACCCCTGTCGAACGTTAATGGAAGGCGTGAGGGGAATTGTTCGCAGAGTCTTCACTCTGACGCAGGCGCTGCAGCGGATCCTGCTGATAGAACTGGCAAAAGCGCTGCCACAGCGCCGGGAAGCGAGGAGCGAAAAGCTCAGGCGCGCTAAAGAAGTACTCAGAAAGCACCGCAAAGCACTCGGCGGGATCGGTTGCGGCGTAGGCATCAATGCTGGCCGCACTCTCGCCAACCAGGTCTATTTCATCCTGAATGTTTTCCATCGCCGCGTGCAGGTCGTGCTCCCAGCCCGCGACGTCGCGCAGCGGGATCATCGGCACGCCGCTGGCGCGATCGCCGTTGCGGGTATCCAGCTTGTGCGCCACTTCGTGAATAATCAGGTTGAAGCCTGAGGCATCGAACGAGTCCTGAATATCCAGCCAGTTGAGAATAATTGGCCCCTGCTGCCAGCTTTGTCCGGACTGCACCATACGCTGGTTGTGCACCAGGCCAATGTCATCTTCCCACTCGTCGTCCACGATAAACGGCGCCGGGTAAATCAGCACTTCGTGGAAGCCATCCAGCCACTCGATGCCCAGCTCCAGCACCGGCAGGCAGAAGAGCAGGGCGATGCGCGCGTTTTTCAGCGGATCCAGCTCGAAGCCCTGTAGCGGTACCAGGCGTTTTTGATGTAAAAAACGCTCGGCCATCTGAGTCAGCCTGGATTGCTCTTCGGGCAAAAGATTAGCCAGGACGGGGATCGCCATAGCCTCGTCCCAGGGGAGCGTCATATTTCGATCGGCGTCGTTCGTTTTCCAGGGCCACTTAATCATCGCTTTGCTCGTTACTCGCACGTGAAAAAAATGGAAAGGTCAGGGGCTGTTAGCGTGCCAACATACTCTGTTTTGTAGTATGACATTCCTCTGCTGCGGCGTGCTGACTGCCAGCCTGTTTAAGAGGAATCCAGCCCGCATAAACTATCACTATGTGCCGTCAGGTTGATAGCGCTTTAGGTGTATCCCCTTCATTTTGTGAAGTATGTCGTGCGCAACTGTGATAAATCTTTTCTAACCCTACTGTGCTCAAGGATCACGTCCGTATGCCCGTCAATTTTGACCTCAACGATCTCTACGCTTTTCGCGCGCTGCTGGAATATGGCAATTTCCGTCTTGCGGCAGAGTCTATCTGCCTTTCCCAGTCGGCGCTGAGTCGCAGAATAGAAAAGCTGGAGGCGGCGCTGGGGGCAAAGCTGTTCGACCGTACCACCCGGCGCGTCACGCTGACGCTTTATGGCCAGACCTTTGCCGACCGGTGCGGGCAACTGCTTGCCGACGTGGAGTCCATGCTCTCGGATATCGATAAAGCCAGCGAGGATCGAACGGGGCTGATCACGGTGGCGGCCGTGCCGTCCGCCGCCTGTTACTTTATGCCGGACGTGATCCGCCGTTTTCAGACGCGCTACCCCCGGGTGCGTATTAAGCTCATCGACAGCAGCGCCGGAAACGTAATCGACGCCGTGACCGGCGGGCAGGCGGATTTTGGCATCTGCTTTTCCCAGCGTTTGCCGTCCGACGTTGAGTTTGTTCCGCTGGTGGAGGATATCTACGTTGCCGCCTGCCGACGCGACAGTAAGTTTGCAAAAAGAAAAAGCCTGACGTGGCAGGCTTTTTATCAGCAGGATTATATCGGCCTGGACAAGACCTCCGGGAACCGCAACCTCCTCGACCAGCGGATCGGCCATATTCGTCCCGAGCGCCCCAGCATCTGCGAAACGCGCCACGTCACGACCATGCTGGGGATGGTTGAAGCGGGGATCGGCATTGCGGCCGTCCCCGCCATGTCGATGCCCCGCCCGGAGCATTCCCTGCTGACGTCTGTTCCTCTGACTGAGCCCGAGGTCAGGCGAACCGTGGGGCTGATTCGCCGCCGCGGGCGGATCCAGTCCTATATTGCGGCTGAGCTGGAAACGCTTATCACCGAGCAGTATCGCGAGCTGCGCTAACGGGCTGTAAGCCGGTGGCGGTAATGACGCTGGCGGCCTCTGGGGAAGAGAGGAACGCCAGCAGCGCGCCGCCCTGCTGCGGATGGTCGGCGCCCCGGGTGACGGCTCCGGCGAAACGGGTAATGTATTGCACATTTTCCGGCAGCTTACCGACAAACGTCACCCCCGGAACGGGCAGAAGCTCGCTGACCTGCTGGAAGCCGAGCGCGTATTTCCCTTTCGCCACTTCAGACGCCACCGGAATGCGCTCAACCCGGTGTCCCTTCGTTTTTATCCGATCCGCAATGCCCAGCTTATGCAACAGGGCGCTCTCAACGTACCGGCCGCTGGCGCTGTCGGACCAGGCAACGGAGTGGGCCTTCAGCAGCGTTTGCCGCAGGGCGGGCACCGTGCTGATATCCGGCACTGGCGCACCCGCCTTCACCACCATCCCGACGGGCGAATCCGCCAGCTCCACGCGGGAGCCCGGCGCCGTGCGGCGATCCTGTTCAAGCTTCTCCAGCGCATCGCCCACCATAATCACCACGTCCGCCTTTTCTCCCCGGGCGAGCCGGGCCGGAATGGCCTGCGGCGTTTTGCCCATCGACGGGCCGGAAATTAAAATCAGCCTGTCGCCGCTTTTCGCTTCGTACTGCGGCGTCAGCTTCTCCAGCGCCGCCCTGAAGCCGCCAGAGATCATTACCGTCACGTCCTGCGCAAGCGCGCCCGCGCTGAAGCCGACAAGCGTCAGGGCGGCAACCACCGTTCTGAATGTATGCATGCTGAATCACTCCTTAACGGCGGCGTGCAGGGTTAACGTGCGACGACGATAGAGATAGAGCGTCGCCAGCAGGGCACACACGGCGGCAAAGCTCATCCAGTATCCCGGAGAGGCCTTGTCTCCGGTGTACTCGATAAGGGCGGTAGAAATGACCGGCGTGAAGCCGCCAAAGACCGCCGTTGCCAGGCTGTACGCCAGCGAGAAGCCCGCCACGCGAACTTCCGTTGGCATGATCTCCGTCAGCGCCGGGATCATCGCGCCGTTATAAAGGCCGTAAAGGAAGGAGAGCCACAGCAGCACGGCCAGCATCATTGAGAAGCTCGGGGCCGCCGCCAGCATCGTCAGCGCCGGATAGCTGGTCGCCAGCGCCAGCAGCGTCATGGCAATCAGCACCGGCTTGCGCCCGAAGCGGTCCGACAGCGCGCCGCCAATCGGCAGCCAGATGAAGTTAGACACGGCGACCAGCAGCGTGACCAGCAGGCTGTCTGACGCGCTCAGCATCAACACTTTTTTGCCGAAGGTTGGGGCGTAAACGGTAATCAGGTAAAAGGCCGTCGTGGTCATCGCCACCATCAGCATGCCCGCCGCAACAACCTGCCAGTTCGCGAGCAGCGTGGTGAACACCTGACGCATCGCCAGATGATGGCGACGGGCGCTAAACTCCTCGGTCTCCTCCAGCCTGCGGCGCAGGAAAAAGATGAACGGTACGATCAGGCAGCCAAACAGGAACGGAATACGCCAGCCCCATTCGCGGATGGCGCTCTCTTCCAGCATCATATTCAGCGCAAAGCCCATTGCCGCCGCGACCATAATCGCCACCTGCTGGCTGCCCGACTGCCAGCTGGTGTAAAAACCTTTGCGGCCCGGCGTGGCGATCTCCGCCAGATAAACCGAAACCCCGCCAAGCTCCGCCCCCGCAGAAAAGCCCTGCAGCAGGCGGCCCGTCAGCACCAGCAGCGGCGCCCACAGGCCAATGCTCTGATAAGAGGGAATGAGCACAATCAGAAACGTTCCGGCGGCCATAATCGACAGGGTGACGATAAGCCCTTTACGGCGGCCCACCTTGTCAATGTAGGCCCCGAGGACAATCGCCCCGACGGGACGCATCAGAAAGCCTGCGCCGAAGACGGCGAAGGTCATCATCAGCGAGGCAAATTCACTGCTCGCCGGGAAAAACGTGTGGGCGATGTAGGTGGCATAAAAGCCGAAAAGAAAGAAGTCGAATTGCTCAAGAAAGTTGCCCGAGGTGACGCGAAAAATCGCGCCGGCTTTCGCACGGACCGTTGCAGGTGAGGTTGAGGTAACCATGATTATCTCCAGTTTTATAGTGACGTTATGCCCGTCTGTTTCTGAAAACTGGATCAGGAAGCGGAAATTAATAAGCGCAATTAGCGCATAGGCCGATGCGCGATGCGCATCAATGACGCTACGTTGACCAGGATTTACATTGCCAACAATAACTTAACAATTCGGCAATTTTTTATTCACCGTTTCAGCCTAAGTTGCTGAAATGCCTGTTTTGTGACATGGCGCAGAAGTGAAGCCAGGCAGCGCCTGGCTCAGGTTGTTTAACGCAGCGCGTTCGCTATTGCGCTGAACATCAGTGACGCCTCCAGCGGCTGGGCGCTGAACGACGGCTCCGCCTGCGGCCAGGTGGACCACTGAACGATAACCAGATTTTCCTTCTGGTTGACCATAATCATCTGGCCAAAAATTCCCAGCGCCCAGAGGGAATCCTTCAGCGAATCCTCCACTTTCGGCGTCACGCCGACGGCATTAGCCGGCACTTCGTTGTTCCACCACTGAAAGCCGTACAGCCCTTTCGGGTGCGCCTCTGACACCGACCCTTTAGCCTGCGTCCAGTCCGAGGACTGCTTCACCCAGCCTTCCGGCAGGATCTGCCTGCCGTCCGGCAGCGTACCGTTATGCAGGATAAATTCCCCGAAGCGCCCCCAGTCCTCCAGCGTGGCGTTGAACCCGTGCGCCCCCACGTCGTGCTGGCCTTTGCTGTAGGCGTGCCACACGCCGTCGCTCGCCATGCCGTAAGGCTGCCAGATGCTTTTCTCCAGGTATGCGGCAAGCGTCATTCCCGTGGCGCGCTCAAGCACGTCGCCCAGCAGCCACGCGCCGCCCGACGAATACGACCAGTTTTCTCCCGCCGGATGCTCGCGGCGTAACCCCTTCACCAGCGTGCGCACGCAGTCGTACGCGCCGGGTTTCGCTTCACATTCGGTAAGCCGGGCGAAGTCAGATTTTGGGTTCGTGTAATCTTCATTCCACGCCACGCCCGAGGTGTGGGTGATGAGCTGTTTCAGCGTCACGCCCTCCCAGGCGGTGCCTTTTAAGTCCGGTTCGTATTGAGTGACAAGATCGTCCAGGGAGTGGATTTTCCCCTCTTTAATTGCAACACCCACCAGCGCCGAGACCACCGATTTTCCCACGGAGCGCGACGTCCAGAGCGTTGAATCGGTATTGCCTTCTCCCAGATATTTAAAGGCGATCTTGCCGTCCTTGAGCACCAGCATGCCGCTGACGTTCTGGCGTTCGAGGTAATCCTGAAGATCCCAGGTCTTGCCGTTCACCCGATAGCGGACGTCAGCGAGCGGCTTTTCCGCGGCGAGCAGTGGCGAGGCGTTGCCGTGGCGGAACACGTCGCCGGCGTAGTTGCGATAGTCATTGCGAAAGCCCACCACGCGATCGGCCTGGCTCCAGGTGAGCATCGTATGCGCATCCGGAAGCCGTGCGTCAAAAGGCGCCGGACAGGTAGCGAGGTCGGTACCGTTGCAGGCCGCCATGGCGGCGGGCGACAGCAGGCTGCTGACAACAAGCGCCGCGAGCAGCGTGAGGTTCGTTTTAGTTTTCATGTTTATCTCGTGTGGCTCAGGAAGGGCTTCAGTTTAAGAACCCCCGGCCTATAATAAAAAGCGCGTAATGGGGGAAAATCCCCCATAAAATCCCCGGGGAGGATGACGTGTCGTCACTGAACTATTCGTTTGCCCAGCTTGAGGCATTCACCGCCGTCGCCGAGCATGGCAGCCTGATGAAGGCGGCGATGAAGCTTGGCAAAGATCGTACAACCCTGCGCGATCTGATTGATTTTCTTGAGGACGGGCTGGGCTACGCGCTGTTTCTGCGAGAGGGGCGCAGCCTGCGCCTGACGCCGGAGGGGGAGCAGCTTCAGCGGCAGGCTCATCTGCTGATGCGCCAGGTAAAAGCGTTTGAGGCCTTTGCCAGAGCGGTACCGGCCAGCGCGACGCAGGACATTGCCCTCGTCTACGATCCGTTCACCCCCCGGGCTTTTTTGCAGGCGCTGATTGCCACACTGGCGACGCAAAAAATTCGCCTGAGCCTGACCAGCGCGTCGCGCGATGACGCGGAAGCCATGCTGGCAGGCGGTGAGGCCGATCTGGCGATCTGCCAGGCGCGCAACCGCAGCGTGGGCAATGAAATGGAGTGGCGGGCGCTGGGGGCGATCGACATGGATTTTTACGCCGCAGAGGCGCTTTTTGCGGAGGTGACGTCGCCGGTGTCGCTGCTCGATCTCTCTCTGGTCCCGCAGGTGATTATGCATGACGCGTCTGACGAGCCGGTTGCCCGCCGCCTGCAAATCGCCGGACACACGCTCTACACCAATGAACTGGAGATGCTGCGCGGCCTGCTGGAACAGGGCTGCGGCTGGGGCTTTTTGCCGACCCATCTTCGCGCGGCGCGGTGGAAAAACGTAAAAAGGCTGCCCACCGAAGTGGGCAGCCAGGGGATAAGCCAGACGATGGTGACCATCTGGAAGCCGGGCAGCGACAACCGCGGGCTGATTAACGATACGCTGTCGCTGCTGCCGGCGTTATGGAAACGCTCAGCGCTGTGAACAACCCTGGCACTGTTTATTCTGGATCTGCTGGAAGAAGTCGTTGCCTTTGTCGTCCACCAGGATAAACGCCGGGAAGTTCTCCACTTCAATTTTCCAGATAGCTTCCATTCCCAGTTCCGGGTACGCCACGCACTCCAGGCTCCTGATGCTGTTTTGCGCCAGCACCGCCGCCGGGCCGCCGATGCTGCCGAGGTAGAAGCCGCCGTGTTTGTGGCAGGCATCCGTCACCTGCTGGCTGCGGTTACCTTTGGCCAGCATGATCATGCTCGCACCGTGGGACTGCAGCAGGTCCACGTAGGAGTCCATACGCCCCGCGGTGGTTGGGCCTAACGAGCCGGAAGCGTAGCCCTCCGGCGTTTTCGCCGGGCCCGCGTAGTAGATCGGGTGATCTTTTACGTACTGCGGCAGCGTTTCGCCGTTATCGAGCAGCTCCTTCAGCTTCGCGTGGGCGATGTCGCGCGCCACGATGATGGTGCCGTTCAGGGACAGGCGGGTAGAGACCGGATGCGCGGAAAGCTGCGCCAGGATCTCGTTCATCGGCCTGTTCAGATCGATGCTGACCACGTCGCCTTCACCCTGCTGGCGCAGGGATTCCGGAATATACTGGCCCGGGTTGTGCTCAAGCTTCTCAATCCAGATCCCGTCGCGGTTGATCTTCGCTTTGATATTGCGGTCGGCGGAGCAGGAGACGCCCATGCCGATTGGGCAGGACGCGCCGTGGCGCGGCAGGCGGATCACGCGAATATCGTGGGCGAAGTATTTGCCGCCAAACTGCGCGCCCAGGCCGAGGTTTTGCGCTTCCTGAAGCAGCTCCTGTTCGAGCTGAACGTCGCGGAACGCCTGGCCGTGCTCGTTACCCTCGGTTGGCAGGTCGTCGTAGTAACGCGCGGAGGCGAGCTTGACGGTTTTCAGCGTGGCTTCCGCCGAGGTTCCGCCGATAACGAAGGCGATATGGTACGGCGGGCACGCTGCGGTACCGAGGGTACGCATCTTCTCAACCAGGTAATTTTTCAGCTTCGCCGGGGTGATCAGCGCTTTGGTTTCCTGGTAGAGATAGGTTTTATTCGCTGAACCGCCGCCTTTTGCCATGCAGAGGAATTTGTACTCATCGCCGTCCACGCTGTAGAGGTCAATCTGCGCGGGCAGGTTGGTGCCGGTATTCACCTCTTTATACATATCCAGCGCCGCGTTCTGCGAGTAGCGCAGGTTATCTTCAATATAGGTGTTATAAACGCCCTGGCTTAGCGCCGCTTCGTCACCGCCGCCGGTCCAGACGCGCTGGCCTTTTTTACCCATGATGATTGCCGTGCCGGTATCCTGGCAGGTTGGCAGCACGCCTTTCGCCGCAATCTCGGAGTTGCGCAGGAACTGCAGGGCAACGTATTTGTCGTTCTCGCTGGCCTGCGGATCGCTCAGAATAGCCGCAACCTGCTTCTGGTGCGAAGGACGCAGCATAAACGCCGCATCGTGGAAGGCCTGCTGTGCCAGCAGGGTCAGGGCTTCCGGCTCAACTTTCAGCACTTCCTGACCGTCAAACTCGGCAACCGAGACGTGCTCTTTGGTCAGCAGATAGTATTCGGTGTCGTCGTGCGCGAGCGGGAACGGGTTCTGGTAGAAAAACGGTTTGTTCGACATAGCTTGCTCCATAAAAATAAAACCGCCGGAGGGTTAGCCCGGCGGTCAGGAATCAGAACATCATGGACATCCACGGATAACCAATCAGCAGCAGGGCCGCCAGGAAGATGGCACCGAAGATGGTGCCGAGGCGCCAGTAGTCTTTGGTTGGCAGGTAGCCGCTACCGTAGTAAATCGGGCTTGGGCCAGTGCCGTACGGGGTGATGATCCCCATTACGCCCAGCGAGGTCACCATCAGCAGGACAAACACTTCCATATTCATGCCCGGAATGGTGGAGGCGATGGTCAGCATCGCCGGCAGCAGCGCCGTGGTGTGCGCGGTGGTGCTGGCAAACAGGTAGTGCAGCAGGTAGAACGCCAGCAGCAGCACGATAGTAGCCACGCCCGGCGAGATGCCGCTCATCAGCAGGCCGCCTTCTTTACCCAGCCAGCTGATAAAGCCGGTTGAGGAGAGGCCATCCGCCAGCGCAACCAGGGTGGCGAACCAGACGAAGGTGTTCCACGCGGCTTTGTTACCGGTGATATCGTTCCACTCCAGCACGCCGGTCCACAGCATCAGGCCAACGATGAGCAGGGCGGCCATGGCCGGTTCAATCCACGCGGCGGCGAAGATCCACATCAGCAGCGCACAGCACACAAACACCAGCAGCAGGATTTCATTGCGCGACAGTTTGCCGAGCTTTTCCAGTTCACGGGTTGCCCACAGCGGTACTTCATTATTCACTTTGACTTCTGGCGGGTAGAACCAGTAGGCCAGCAGCGGCATGGTGAGGATCAGCAGCACGCCGAGCGGCAGGAAGGCGAGGAACCAGGTCCCCCAGGAGATATCAATGCCTACCGTGCTTTTTACCAGCGCCAGCGCCAGCAGGTTAGGCGCGAGGGCGGAAAGGAACATAGAGCTGGTGATACAGGCGGCGGTGATCGCCACCCACATCAGGTACGAGCCAATTTTACGCGCGCTTGGGTCGTTCGGTTTTGAACCGTACAGCGGCGGCAGGTTAGCAATGATGGGGTAGATTGTCCCGCCGCTGCGCGCGGTGTTGGACGGGGTAAACGGTGCCAGCAGCAGGTCCGCGAAGGTAATCGCGTAGCCGAGCGTCAGGCTGCGGCGGCCCAGGTATTTCACCAGAATCAGCGCCAGGCGACGGCCAAAGCGGGTTTTGTCGTAGCCCGCGGCAAACATAAAGGCACCGAAGATCAGCCACACGGTAGAGTTACCAAACCCGCTGACCGCCCATTTAAAGGAGGCACCCGCCAGCTTGAACTTGGGATCGGCCAGCTGTTCCGGGCTAAAGAGCACCCACTGGCTGCACAGCGCAATCGCCACTACGCCGGTGAGGCCGATCACGGCACCCGGCAGCGGTTCGAAGATTAACCCGACGATGACGCCAACAAAGATTGCGAAGTAGTGCCACGCGTAAGGCGGCAGGCCTTCAGGAACGGGAACAAACAGCAGCAGTACGGCAACTATGACGGGCAGGGCCATCATCAGCAGTCGTTTAGCTGTTCCATTTGATGCTTGATTCGCCGCAGGAGGCGTTACAGCAGTTTTTGTTTTCATAGTTTCACGTCTTAAGTTGTCAAAGATTCGTCATACGATGAAATAGCCGGTTCGCTTTATTTAATTTCTTTGCTTTTTTTAGTTATTAAAGCGGCGCTTCAGTTATTTCAGTAATAGGGATTAAACGCTTTTTGCTGGGCGCTTAATTAAAAAATGATGATATTTATATATTGCGCGTTTAGGTGTCGAAACTTTTGATCGCGATCAAATAAACAGAAATGGATGCGTATTTTTATGCTCTTTTAAATAACCACTACGGCGTATGTGGGTATTAGGGGTTTTTCTTGTTAGTTTTTTCATTTTGATAACATATAAAGCTCGGTATTTATGCAATTAATTGATAGATAAGAGTTTATTTATCGTTGATAAAATGGTCTTACCTTAAGTATGTTAACGAAGTTTGCATTGTTGTAAATGGATGAAATTATATGGCTAACACCAATGTATTATTGTTGTTATCGCAGGGATTAAATAGTTTATTAACTAACGTAATGACTTTAGAAACTAAAAAAAGCATTATATTAATATCATGACATCGGCAAAAACGACGAAATAAAAATTCAGCCCGATAACGAATTCTTAATTTTTTAAAGTTTGGAGTTTCTATTATGAGCACTAACGAACGTATGTTAAGCCCTTTCACATTACCGAATGGTACTGAACTGAAAAACCGTTTGTTAATGGCCCCGATGACAACCTGTACCGGCTATTACGATGGCACCGTGACCAGCGAGCTGGTGGAATACTACCGCGCCCGCTCTGGCAGCATCGGCACCATCATCGTTGAGTGTTGTTTTGTCGACGATCTCGGCCTGGCGTTCCCGGGCGCAATTGGTATTGATAACGACGAGAAAATCGCCGGGCTGGCGAAAATCGCTGACGCCATTAAGTCCAAAGGATCCAAAGCCCTTCTGCAAATCTACCACGGCGGCCGTATGGTCGATCCTAAGCTTATCGGCGGCCGCACGCCGGTTGGTCCCAGCGCCGTTGCCGCGCCGCGTGACGGTGCCGCGACGCCGGTTGCGCTGACCACCGAAGAAGTGGAAGGCATGGTGGGCAAGTTCGGTGAAGCCGTGCGCCGCGCGATTCAGGCCGGCTTCGACGGTGTCGAAATCCACGGGGCGAACACCTATCTCATCCAGCAGTTTTACTCCCCAAATTCTAACCAGCGCGATGACGAGTGGGGCGGCAGCCGCGATAAGCGCGCGAAATTCCCGCTGGCGGTGCTGGACATTACCCATAAAATGGTGCGCCAGTACGCGGACGACGCGTTCATTATCGGCTATCGTTTCTCGCCAGAAGAGCTGGAGGTCCCGGGCATTCGCTTCGACGACACCATGTATCTGCTGGAAAAACTGGCCGCGCGCGGCGTGGATTACCTGCACTTCTCCGTTGGCGCCACCCTGCGACCTTCTATCGTCGACACTCAGGATCCAACGCCGCTGATTGAAAAATACTGCGCGATGCGGTCTGAAACCCTGGCACAGGTGCCGGTGATGGGCGTTGGCGGCGTGGTAAATGCCGCCGATGTGAATGAGGCGCTGGATCGCGGCTACGATCTGATTGCCGTCGGGCGGGCCACTATCGCCTACCCGGACTGGACCGACCGCATCGCTGCCGGTGAAAGCCTCGAGCTGTTTATGGACAGCACCCGCCGTGAAGCGCTGAACATTCCTGAACCGCTGTGGCGCTTCTCGCTGGTGGAAGCGATGATCCGCGACATGAGCATGGGCGAATCTAAATTCAAGCCCGGCACCTTCACCGAGAAAGTGCAGGACGATGCTAACGAGCTGGTGATTAACGTCAGCCTTGAAACCGATCGTATCGCGGATATCGAACTGGCCTCCGGCCCCGGCGAAGACGTGGAGTTTGTGACCAGCTTCGAAGAGATCCGCACCCGCATTCTGGACGCCAACACCCCGCACGTGGACGCGATTACGGGCGCAACCAGCCAGAGCGAGGCGGTGAAAAAAGCGGTTTCGAAAGCGATGCTGAAATCCAGCAAGGCGCTGGCGGCAGAAGAGGGCGCAGACCCGAATGAAACCAGAAGCGTGGACGTTGTGGTGGTCGGCAGCGGCGGCGCAGGTCTGGCGGCGGCGATTCAGGCTCATGACGAAGGCGCGAGCGTGCTGATCGTCGAGAAAATGCCAACCATCGGCGGTAACACCATCAAAGCTTCGGCCGGTATGAACGCCGCCGAAACCCGCTTCCAGCGCGTGAAGGGCATCCAGGACAGCAAAGAATTGTTCTATCAGGAGAGCCTGAAAGGCGGCGGCAACAAGAACAACCCGGAACTGCTGCGTCGCTTTGTCGAGAACGCACCGGAAGCCATCGAGTGGCTGGCTACGCGCGGCATTATGCTGAACGACATCACCACAACCGGCGGGATGAGCATCGACCGTACTCACCGTCCAAAAGACGGTTCCGCGGTGGGCGGTTACCTGATCAGCGGCCTGGTGCGTAACGTCAACCGGCGCAACATTGAGGTGATGCTGGATACCTCCGTCAGCGACATCCTCTTTGAAAACGGCGAAGTCACCGGCGTGCGTCTGACGACGGAAGAGAATGAAACCCTCACCGTGGCAACCAAAAGCGTGATTGTCGCGACGGGCGGCTTCAGCGCCAACAGCCAGATGGTGGTGAAATACCGTCCGGACCTGGAAGGGTTCGTCACCACTAACCACAAAGGGGCGACGGGGGGCGGTATCGCGCTGCTGGAACGTATTGGCGCAGGCACCGTCGATATGGGCGAAATCCAGATCCACCCAACCGTTGAGCAGAAAACCTCGTATCTGATTTCCGAATCCATCCGCGGCGGCGGGGCGATTCTGGTGAACCAGCAGGGCAACCGCTTCTTTAACGAAATGGAGACCCGCGACAAGGTCTCGGCGCAAATCATCGCGCTGCCGGAGAAATACGCTTACATCGTCTTTGACGAGCATGTTCGGGCTAAAAACAAAGCCGCGGATGAGTACATCGCAAAAGGTTTCGTCACCAGCGCCAGCTCGCCGGAAGCCCTGGCGGAAGCGCTGGGGATGGATCGCCACCAGTTCCTGGCAACGCTTGAACGCTACAACGGCTTTGTGGAAAAACAGCACGACGACGATTTTGGTCGTACCACCGCGCTGCGTGCGCCCATCAACGAAGGGCCATTCTATGCCATTCAGATTGCACCGGGCGTACACCACACCATGGGCGGCGTGACCATCAACACCGATACCTGCGTGCTGGACGGCAACCACAACGTGCTGCCAGGGGCGTTTGCCGCGGGTGAGGTTGTCGGGGGCATCCACGGCGGTAACCGCATCGGCGGTAACGCGGTGGCAGATATCATTATTTTTGGTACGCTTGCCGGACATCAGGCGGCGATGCGAGCGAAAAAAGCATAAGGCTCCTGTACTGTAGGCCGGATACGCATCGCGCTATCCGGCATTAAACCCCGGCGGCGCGGTGCCTGCCGGGGCTACATCTGAGGACTTTGCCATGCCTGACGACAACCGCGTTTACAGCTACTCCGCCGTTCTGATGGGCTCGCCCATTCTCCTGAAACTCTTTTCCCATGACGAAGCGCTTGCCTCCCGCGTGTTTCGACTCATCAAACAGTACGAAGATCTCCTTACCGTCAATCGTGCCCATTCTCAGGTGATGGACATCAACCATGCCGCCGGCAGTCATCCGGTTGCCGTTAGCCGTCCGGTATTCGATCTCATCCGCTGCGCGAAAGCGGCAAGCCTGCTCAAGGACAGCGCGTTTAACCTGGCGATCGGTCCGCTGGTGAAGCGGTGGAAAATCGGCTTTCGGGGCGACACCGTACCGCCTGCGGATGAAATCACGGCATTGCTGGATCTGACCCGTCCCGCTGACGTGGTGCTGGATGAATCCAGCAGCAGCGTGTTTCTGACGCGGGCCGGCATGGAGATTGATTTGGGCGCCATTGCTAAAGGCTATATTGCCGATCGGGTCCGGGACTATCTGCGCAAGGAGGGGGTCGAGCTGGGGCTCATTAACCTCGGCGGCAACATCCAGACGTTGGGCTCCCCGGAAGGGGGCTGGAGCGTAGGCCTGAAAAAACCGTTCGCCGGTGACGCGCTGATTGGGGCAATGACGGTAGAGAACCGGTCTGTCGTGACGTCAGGTACCTATGAGCGCTACTTTGAACAGAACGGTAAACGCTATCACCACATCCTGGATCCGCGCACCGGCTACCCGCTGGATAACGAGCTGGACAGCGTGACGATTATTTCCGGAGACTCCATCGACGGCGATCTCTGGACCACGCTGATCTACGGCATGGGAGTGGAGAAGGGCTGCGCCGCGCTGCGCTCGCGCCCTGATATTGAAGCGATTTTTGTCACCAAAACGAAAGAAGTGGTGTTCTCCTCGATGCACCACTTCCGCTTTACCCTGCTGGACGAGGGCTACCGTATTACTGGCAGTACTGCTTGAGCAGGCCGGTCTGTTCCGGCTGTAAACGATAGCGATACACCGGGCGGCCCGTGGCCCCGTAGTGAATACTGGTAAACAGGATGTTGATTTGCGCCAGCCAGATCAGGTATTTGCGGCAGGAAACGCGTGAAATGTTTACCGCGTTGGCCAGATCGTCGGTGGAGAATTCAGTCTCCGGATGGCTGTCGATCCACTGGCAAATCGTGCGCAGCGTCTGCGGCGTTAACCCTTTCGGTAATTTCTTGCTGTCGGCCAGCTCCGGCGCGCCGCCGTGGATCAGCCTGTCCACGTCGGCCTGTTCATAATACTGATGCGATCCCATCAGGCTGCGCTTTGCCTTCCAGCCGTTTAGCGCCTCTTCAAAACGCGGGAACTGGAACGGTTTAATCAGGTAATCCACCACGCCGTAGTGCATGGACGTCTGGATCGTCGCCGCGTCGGAGGCCGATGAGATCATGATCACGTCAATCGGGCGGCCCGACGCGCGGATGACGGGCAGCAGATCCAGCCCGTTATCCTGCTGCATATAGACATCCAGCAGCACCAGGTCGATCGGCTGGGCCGGATTTGCAATCAGCGCCTCGGCCTGGTTGAGCGTGGAAGCGACGCCGCAGCAGCTAAAACCCTCAACGCGGTTAACGTACAGGCGGTTGAGGTCGGCTACCATGGCGTCATCATCGACAATTAACACATTTATCACGCGATATTCCTCTCGCTATCCCAGGGGATCTGAACAAAAAATTGGGTAAACACGCCAGGCTCCGACTCGACGGTAATATCCCCGCCGAGGTTCTGGATCTGCTGACGTGCAAGGAACAGCCCAACGCCGCGGTTTTCACCTTTGGTTGAGTAGCCCTTGGTAAAAATAGCCTCCAGCCGCTCGGGGTCGATGCCGGGACCGTCATCGCTGACTTCACCGCTCAGCCAGCCGTTCTGGTAATGCAGCAGCAGTCCGATCTCACCCTCCGGCTGGCCTTCCATCGCATCCAGGGCGTTTTCAATTAAGTTGCCCAGCACGGTAATCAGCACCGCAACCTGCTCTTCATTGGCCGTGTCCGGAAGCTGGCTCTCCTCCGCCAGCGTCAGGGTTACACCGGCCTCTTTCGCGCGGTTGATTTTACCCAGCAGGAAGCCGGCAATGACCGGCGATTTAACCTTACGCTGTATCGCACCAATGTCGGTCTGATAATTCTGCGCGGTCTGGATGATGTACTCCTCCAGCTTGTCGTAGCGTTTCATGTGCAGCAGGCCGAGGATCACGTGCAGCTTGTTCATAAACTCATGCGTGTGGGAGCGCAGGGCATCGACGTAGCTGACCATGCCATCAATACGCTGCATCAGCTGGCTGATTTCGGTTTTATCGCGGAACGTGCTGATTGCCCCGATCACCTGATTCTGGCTTTTTACCGGCACCATGTTGCACAGCAGCAGCCGTCCGTTACAGCCAATCTCCTGATCCTGACGCGCAATGCCGGTTCTCGACACCTCCCTCAGGCTGGCCAGCAGCGGTTCGCTGCTGCTTTCGGAGTGCTGGCCGGAGGTCAGGAGTAAAATTTCTCTGGCGGTATGGTTAATCATCGTCACGCGGCCGTGAATGTCCACGGCCATGACGCCCTCGCGCAGGGACTGCAGCATGGCCTGACGCTGTTCAAAGAGGGCGGAGATCTCATAAGGCTCCAGCCCGAACAGGATGCGTTTGAGAACCCGGACTAAGCCCCATATCCCCAGCGAGCTCATCAGGACGCTGAACAGGATGGTCCACACGGCGTTAAGCCGCCCGCGGGCAATCTGATCTTCTACCTTATTCAGCGAAATGCCGACCACCACCACGCCTATCTGCTCGTGCTGGTCGTCATACACCGGCGTAAAGACGCGCAGCGCTTCCGCGAGCGCGCCGCGGTTTACGGAGACATTCTCTTTCCCTTCCAGGGCGGGGGTCAGATCGTCGCCGATAAAATGCAAACCTAACAGCGCCTCATTGGGATGGGAATAACGCACGCCGCGCAGATCGGTGACCACGGTAAACAGCAGATCGTTACGCTTCGTCACGGCCTGCGCTATCGGCTGGATGATGCCGGCCTGGGGCGACTCCATCAGGCCGCGCCTGATGTCCGGGCTGTCTGCCAGCGTACGGGCGATACCCAGCGCGGTGTCTTTTACGTCATCGCGCGTTGCCCGGGTAATCTGTACAGAATAGAGCGCGAAGACCACCAGCAGCACAGATCCGATAATGGCGCATACCATCAGCGTAACCAGCGTGTTCAGCTTCATAGGGCGCTTGCGCGTCGGGGAAAAGGGCTGCAAATCGCTCATTAACACTCCGCGATGATAAAGAATGGGCTAATTATCGCTGATGACGGGCGTTTCATAAAGCCATGTAAAGAAGGGCGTTTCGTGACCCTCCTCTCAGGTGACCTATATAAAACACTTTATAGTGTGGGGGTACTCATAATAAGGAGGCAGTTTATGAGCATTATGCTTACCGGTACGGCCAGGGAAAAACGGCACGCCAGCACGATGAATATCGACAGATTATCCACGCTGGATATGCTGAAAGTCATTCACCAGGATGACGCACAGATCGCTTCTGCACTTACCCCACACCTGACGATGCTCGCCCGCGTGGTAGATAACGCGGCGGCAACCCTTAGCCACGGCGGACGTCTGGTCCTGACCGGCGCGGGCGCGTCCGGACGCGTGGCGGAGCAGGCGGCGGCGGAGTTTGCGCCAGGTAAACATCCCGTCATTGCGATTACGGCAGGCGATAACGCCGGAAGCTACGAGCGCGGCGTTGCCGATCTCCAGACGATCAATTTTGGCGAGCACGACATGATGCTGGCGCTGTCCGTTAGCGGCAAAACGCCGTGGGTGTGGGGCGCGATGCGCCATGCCTGGTCTTTGGGCTCAACGGTTGCTCTGGTCACGGGGGATACGCAAAGCGAGGCGGCGCAGCTGGCGAGCATGGTGATTGCGCCCGATCCGGGTGCCGATGTGGTGGCCGGGTACGCGAATACCAAAGCGGGCATCGCGCAAAAAATGATCCTGAATATGGTCACCACCGGTCTGGCGGTAAGAACCGGACGAGTATACAGCAACCTGCGCGTTGATATTGAGGCCACCAGCACCCGGTGGGCCGAACGGCAAATCGCCATTGTAATGGAGGCGGGAGGATGCACCCGGGCGCAGGCGAAGGCCGCGCTGGAGAGCTGTAACCACCACTGCAAAACGGCGGTGCTGATGGTGCTGACGGGGCTAGATGCGTGGAAAGCGCATGAGCTGCTGGCGCAGAATAACGGGTTTATCCGTCTGGCCTTGCAGGAAGCGCCATAAAATAAAAAGCCCGCGTAGCGGGCTTTACTGTTTTGGGGATTAGAACTGGTAGGTCATGCCTACGCCAACGATGTCGTCGGTAGAAATACCGTTGGCTTCATAGAAGCGCTCATCGTTGTCCAGCATGTTGATCTTGTAATCAACATAGGTTGAGAAGTTCTTATTAAAGGTGTAGGTCATGCCCACGTCGATGTAGTTAACCAGATCCATGTCGCCTTTTTGACCCTGCGGGTTACCGGCGGTGCCTGGATAGGTCATATCTTTGCCTTTCGAGTAAACCCATGCCAGAGATGGACGCAGGCCGAAGTCGAACTGGTACTGTGCAACGGCTTCGAAGTTCTGAGTCTGATCCGCGATACCATAATCACCGTATGGGGTCATGTTGCGGGTTTCTGCATACATCATCGCCAGATAGACGTTATTGGCATCGTATTTTGCACCAATGGTCCATGCTTCGGCTGTTTCGCCACCAGCGAAATGTGCGCTGTAATGCTTGCCATAGGCTTCCTGCTTATTAGAGCGGTCAGAGGAAGAATACGCCGCACCCAGCGTCAGACCGAAATCGAAGTTATAGGTGCTCGACATACCGAAGCCGTCGCCGTTCTGGAAACGCACATCGTCATGTCCGTTTTTGGTGCCTTCCTGATCTTCGTTTGCGTTCGCGCCTTCGTTAGCACCCTGGTATTGCAGCGCAAAATTAAGGCCGTCGACCAGACCAAAGAAATCATTATTACGGTAGGTCGCCACGCCATTAGTACGGCCAACCATATAGTTGTCAGTCCAGGTGTAGGAATCACCACCAAATACCGGCAGCATATCGGTCCAGGCTTCAACGTCGTACACGACGCCGTAATTACGACCGTAATCAAATGAGCCATATTCACCGTATTTCAGGCCAGCGTAGGCCAGACGGTTAAAAGATTTGTCGCCCGCACCTTCGGTATCGTTAGCGTAGGTTTTATATTCCCACTGACCATAGCCCACCAGATCGTTAGCGATCTGCGTTTCGCCTTTGAAACCAACCTGTACATAAGTTTCGTCACCGTCGTCGCCTGCATGGTCAGAGAAGGTGTGACGCGCATCGACTTTACCGTACAGGTCGACCTTGTTGCCGTTTTTGTTGTACATCTCAGCCGCATTTGCTGCGCCAGCCATTAATAATGCGGGTACAAGAATTGCCAGAACTTTTCTTTTCATTATATATTCCCTTTAAATATAATTTGTCTGAATATATGTAATTACCCTCCGTAACTACATGGCCGATACTATTCTATGAAGAGTTATTTAGTTTCAAAAATAAATGTAATTAAATGGGTAAAAAGATTACAAAATATTTCTTTTTATCTCTTTATTTTTCAGGTGAATTAATTCATTGAAAATATGAGCTGTAATTATTATTAAGTATTTCGCGCTTCTATTTTTAAGTGGGTTTGATTCGGGTGTATTATAATTAACCCTCTTTTGAGCAACAGGATGAGAGTATGGAACTTGCGCAGTGGCAGCACCGTTTTGAACGCTGGCTGGATGAAAACCATTTCACCGATGATGCGGCCCACGATATCGCCCATTTTCGCCGCGTCTGGGTGACGGCACAGAACATTATGGCTGAGCACGACATCGAGCCGCTGGTTGTGCTGACCGCATGCTACTTCCATGACGTTGTCAGCCTGCCGAAAAATCATCCCGATCGGAGCCAGTCCTCGCTGCTGGCGGCGCGCAAAACGCGTGAGATCCTGCGCCGCGATTTTCCTGACTTCCCGCCAGAGCGCTATGCGGCCGTTGAGCATGCCATTGAGGCGCATAGCTTCAGCGCCGGGGTTGCGCCGCAAAGCCTTGAGGCGAAAATCGTGCAGGATGCCGACCGGCTGGAGGCCTTAGGCGCTATCGGCCTGGCGCGCGTTTTTGCCGTGTCCGGTGCGCTGGGCGTCGCGCTGTTCGATGCCGACGACCCGTTTGCCGGTGCCCGACCGCTGGATGATAAAACCTTCGCGCTCGACCACTTCCAGACCAAACTCTTGCGCCTGCCGGACACCATGCAAACCCCGCGAGGACGCGAGCTTGCGCTCCACAATGCCGACTTCCTGATCCAGTTTATGGCGAAGCTCAGCGCTGAACTACAGGGCGATTATCTCGGAACGGATAGCCGGGTGCTGAACCATTTCCGTCGCAGTTTGCGATCCTGAACTGTGGTAATCTGTTTTCTGTCTTTATTGCCCGGTTAAGAGAATGCTGGAAAATCTATCAGTGACTGTACCCGCGCCCGAGCGGGTTGAGAAATCAACGGCATCTGTGCAGGGACTGCTGCGTCAGCTGCTGGAAATGTACGATGCTAAAACGCTGGCAAACCAGCTGGAGGCCCATGGCGAAAGCCACTGGAGCCCGGCAATACTCAAGCGGCTGTTGATAAGCGACAGGGCAGGGCACCGCCTCAGCGACGGCGAGTTCCGCTACCTGCAAAATTTGCTGCCGCGCCCACCCGCTGCGCATCCGAATTATGCCTTTCGTTTTATCGATCTCTTTGCCGGCATCGGCGGCATTCGCCACGGCTTTGAAGCCATTGGTGGGCAGTGCGTGTTCACCAGCGAATGGAATAAGCATGCCGTGCGCACCTATAAGGCGAACTGGTACTGCGACCCCGACGAGCACCAGTTCAATGCCGACATCCGCGACGTCACCCTGAGCCACAAAAGCGGCGTCAGCGACGAAGAAGCCGCTGAGCACATTCGCAACACCATCCCGGCGCACGATGTGCTGCTGGCCGGCTTTCCGTGCCAGCCGTTCTCGCTGGCAGGCGTCTCGAAGAAGAACGCGCTGGGCCGCGCGCACGGCTTTGCCTGCGATACGCAGGGAACGCTGTTCTTTGACGTTGCCCGCATCATCGACGCCCGCCGCCCGGCGATTTTTGTGCTGGAAAACGTCAAGAATTTAAAGAGCCATGACGGCGGAAAAACCTTCCGCATTATCATGCAAACCCTGGATGAGCTGGGTTACGACGTGGCGGACGCGGACGATATGGGGCCGGACGATCCGAAAATTATCGACGGCAAACACTTCCTGCCGCAGCATCGGGAACGTATCGTGCTGGTAGGCTTCCGTCGCGATCTGGATCTGAAAGGCGACTTTACGCTGCGTGATTTGCCCTCGCTGTATCCGGCGCGCCGCCCGACGGTTGCGGATCTGCTGGAGCCCGCCGTTGACGCCAAATTCATCCTGACGCCGGTGTTGTGGAAATACCTCTATCGCTATGCCAAAAAGCATCAGGCTAAGGGCAACGGCTTTGGTTTTGGCATGGTCAACCCGCTTAATCCCGACAGCGTGACGCGCACGCTGTCGGCGCGCTACTACAAGGACGGCGCGGAGATCCTGATTGACCGGGGATGGGATAGGGCGCTGGGCGAAAAGGATTTTGACGATCCGCACAACCAGCAGCACCGACCGCGTCGCTTAACGCCGCGCGAATGCGCGCGTCTGATGGGTTTTGAGACGCCGCAGGGCTACCGCTTCCGTATTCCGGTGTCGGATACCCAGGCCTATCGCCAGTTCGGCAACTCGGTTGTGGTGCCTGCCTTTGCCGCCGTAGCAAAACTGCTGGTGTCGCGCATCGGTAAGGCGGTTGAAATTCGCAAGAGTGAGGCCGTCAATGGCGGACGTTCACAATAAGGCCACGCGCAGCAAGAACATGCGCGCGATCGGCACGCGTGATACCGCGATCGAAAAGCGGATTGCGGGCCTCCTGAGCGCCGTCGGGTTTACGTTCCGGGTTCAGGATGCCGCGCTTGCCGGGCGTCCTGATTTCGTGATCGACGCTTACCGGTGCATCATCTTTACCCACGGCTGTTTCTGGCATCACCACGACTGCTATCTGTTTAAAGTCCCGGCGACGCGCACCGATTTCTGGCTGGAGAAGATTGGCAAGAACGTCGAGCGCGACAAGCGCGACGTTTCGGCGCTTTTCGCTCAGGGCTGGCGCGTGCTGATCGTCTGGGAGTGCGCGCTGCGCGGCAAACTGCAGCTCGGTGACGACGCCCTGACCGAGCGGCTGGAAGAGTGGATCTGCGGCGGCGGTCAGGCCGCGCAGATCGATACGCAGGGCATTCACCCGATCACGGTTTCTCCGCCCCACACGCCGTGACGATCGGCTTCGCGGGCAGCAAATATTTACCCAGCGTGACCAGCACCACCGCAAAGACAATGACCCCCAGCGCCAGCCATTCAATCGTCGACAGGACTTCGCCGGCAAAACCGGTGCCCAGCAGTACGGCAACCACTGGGTTAACGTAGGCGTAGCTGGTGGCGATCGCCGGCGATACGTTGCGGATAAGGTACATATAGGCGTTGATGGCGATAATGGAGCCAAACAGCGCCAGATACCCGACGGCCAGGAAACCGGACAGACCCGGCATCGCCGTCAGCTTTTCGCCCGCTATCGTGGAGGCAATCAGCAGCACGATGCCCGCCGCGAGCATCTCAATGGCACCCGCCATCATCCCGGCAGGCAGTTCAATGCGAGAGCCGTAGACCGAGCCGAAGGCCCAGCTCATGGAGCCAATCATGATCATCACCGCCGCCCACGGATTGCCGCTCAGGTTACCGCCGCTGTTGAGCATGATGATTCCCGCAAGCCCAATCGCGATGCCCAGCCATTCGAGCTTGCGGGTGCGGATCCCGAACAGACGACTAAAGCAGAGCGTGAACAGCGGCACGGTCGCGACGACCACCGCGGCGATCCCCGACGGCACGTTCTGATGTTCGGCGACGGTAACCGCACCGTTGCCCATAGCCAGCAGCAGCAGGCCGATCAGGGCGGCGTTAAGCATCGGGCGCAGCGGCGGAAGCCTATGGCCGCGCAGCAGTAAAAACGCCAGCAGCAGCACGCCGGCTGCAAGAAAGCGAATGCCGGCCATCATCAGCGGGGGCCAGCTTTCCACGCCAATACGGATAACAAAATAGGTGGATCCCCAGATGATATACAGGGAAAAAAGTGCTCCAATGAGCGGTAGCAGATGCCGGAAACGCATAGTCCCTCACGACGAAATAAAAAGTTCGCTCATAGTTAACGCCAAAACTATCTCGCTGGCGAGCGCTTTAATTGTGCTGGTTATGTGAAATTTTTGTTGACGCGAGGTGCCTGTTTCCGGGCCGCGAGTTTTGTTCCATACTATTCACTTAATTAGCAAAAAAAGAAGGATAGAGATTTTGGCAGGAAGTAGCTTATTAACATTACTGGACGATATCGCCACGCTGCTTGATGACATTTCGGTGATGGGAAAACTGGCGGCGAAGAAAACCGCCGGGGTGCTGGGAGACGATCTGTCGCTGAACGCGCAGCAGGTTAGCGGCGTGCGGGCGAACCGTGAGCTGCCGGTGGTGTGGGGCGTGGCGAAAGGATCTTTTATTAACAAGGTGATCCTCGTTCCGCTGGCGCTGCTGATCAGCGCCTTTATTCCCTGGGCCATTACGCCATTGCTGATGATTGGCGGCGCGTTCCTGTGCTTTGAAGGTGCCGAAAAAGTGCTGCACATGCTTGCGGCGCGCAAGGAGAAAGATACCCCTGAGATGCGCCAGCAGCGTCTGGAAGCGCTGGCCGCGCAGGATCCTAAAACGTTTGAGCGCGATAAAATCAAAGGCGCGGTTCGTACCGACTTCATTCTCTCGGCTGAGATTGTGGCGATTACGCTTGGGATCGTCTCCGAAGCACCGCTGATGAACCAGGTCATGGTGCTGTCGCTGATCGCCATTCTTGTGACGGTTGGGGTGTATGGCCTGGTCGGTCTTATCGTCAAGCTGGACGATATCGGCTTCTGGCTGGAAAAAAAATCCAGCGCCATTGCGCGCGGCATCGGCAAAAGCCTGCTGGTGCTGGCTCCGTGGCTGATGAAAAGTTTGTCAATCGTGGGTACCCTGGCGATGTTCCTGGTCGGCGGCGGAATTATTGTACACGGCGTTGCCGCGCTGCATCATGCGATTGAACATCTGGCGTCAGGACATGGTACGGTGGTCGCCGCCATTCTGCCGACGCTGCTTAACCTCGTGCTGGGCTTTATCGTCGGCCTCATTGTGGTGGCAGTGGTTAAGCTGGTTGGAAAAGTACGCGGCACATCGCATTAATTATTGACTCGCTGCGGGTGCAAAAAGCGCGTTCCTCGTCTAAATTGATAACGTTTCACCCTGATACAGGAGGCAGGTATGGTCTTTTTGGTCAGTGATGAAGTTAAGCCTAAGGGTGGCGGTCCGAGCATGATCGTCACCGGTTATTCCAGCGGAATGGTGGAATGCCGGTGGCATGATGGATACGGCATTAAGCGCGAGGCTTTTCGTGAAGACGAGCTTCAGCCCGGTGATGAAAGGCAAAGTCGCGATAAGGCTTAATCACGTAACGCCCGGCTCTGCCGGGCGTTTTTACTGACTGATGGGTTACCATGCCGCAGGGTGAACGGCAATCAGGGAGTGTGTGTGCAGCACGATACGTACGTTGTTAAACAATCTTTTTTGCAATGGCTGCACAAGCGTAGCAATCCCCTTTTGGTTGTTAACCTCTGTTTTATTGTTGTGCTGATCTTCTCCACCCTCCTGACCTGGCGCGAAGTCGTGGTGCTGGAGGAGGCTTACATCTCCAGCCAGCGTAACCATCTGGAAACCGTTGCCAGCTCGCTGGACAGACAGCTCCAGTTTAGCGTCAATAAAATGCTCTACTTTCGCCACAGCATGCTGGACGCGCTGGAGACGCCGCTGGCGTTTGGGGTCCTGCAGGATGCGGTAAAGCGTTTTGAACGCGTGCGGCGTTCCCCCGTCTGGCAAATCGCGGTCGATAAAAAGCGCACGCTGCCGATCAACGGCGTTTCGGATGCGTTTGTTGAAAAAACAACGCTGCTCACTCGCGATGACGATTACCTGGATAACGAGCTCTCCGCCGCGCTCGAAGTGGGCTATTTACTGCGCCTGGCCTCCACAAATTCACGCCACGAGGAGCGGGTATTATACGTTTCTCGCGCTGGGTTTTTTCTGGAAACGGATACGCCTGCGCATCACGGCGATATTGCCCAGCGCTATTACCATCTGGTCACGCAGCCCTGGTTTACGCAGCAGACAGATCGTGAAAACCGGGCGCGGGCGGTTCGGTGGTTTATCTCGCCTCCCTCGGCTTTTGCGGGTAAACAGCCGCTCATTACCGCCAGCGTGCCGGTCTATTACCATCACGTCTGGTATGGCGTAGTGGCGATGGATTTCACCTTTGCCACCATACGCCAGCTGCTGGTGGAGGCGATGGACGACCATACGGAAGGGGAGTACCAGCTGTATGACAGCCGCCTCAACATGCTCGCGACGACTGAGACCCCGGCAGAGGAGGTTAATCACTTCGACGAGCGGGAATTGGCGCAAATCGCGCACGCTATAGAGCTGGACACCGAGGGCGGCATTCGCCTGGGAAGCCGCTTTATCAGCTGGGCGCGCCTCGATCATTTCGACGGCCTCGTCCTGCGGGTACACACCCTGGATGAGGGGGTTCGCGGTGATTTCGGCAGTATCAGCATCGTGCTGGCCCTGCTCTGGGCGCTGTTTACCGCAATGCTGCTCATTTCATGGCTGGTGATCCGGCGCATGGTCAGCAATATGTATTCGTTGCAGAACTCGCTGCAGTGGCAGGCCTGGCACGATCCGCTTACCCGGCTGAATAATCGCGGGGCGCTGTTCGAGCGGGCGAAAGTGCTGGCGAAGCAGTGTGAACAGCAGTCGCTGCCGTTCTCCATCATTCAGATCGATCTGGACTGCTTCAAGAGCATCAACGATCGTTTCGGTCACCAGGCGGGTGATAAGGTGTTGTCCCATGCGGCGGGGCTGATTGCCAGCACCGTTCGCGCCGGCGATATTGCCGGGCGCGTCGGCGGCGAGGAGTTCTGCGTGGTGCTGCCCGGGCTGACGCTGGAGGAGGCGGCTGAGGTGGCCGAACGTATCCGCGAGCGAATCGACAGCAAAGAAATTCTGATTAAAAAGAGCACGACCCTGCGCGTGAGCGCGTCGTTTGGCGTCTCCGGGGCGCAGGAGAAGGGCAACTATCACTTTGAACAACTGCAATCCGCCGCCGATGCACGGCTGTACGAGGCGAAACAGAGCGGGCGTAACCGGGTTATCTGGCAGGATCAGGAAAAAAAGTAATCAAGCCCTTCGCGCCAGCCAGCCGGTCCGCTGAGCCGGGAATGATAAACCCGTGCGGGGCTGTCGTTCTTCAGGCTGATGCCTGCCCGGTTGAAGCCTTTGACGACCACCGCATAGTCTACGCTGTCCAGCAGCGGCGCATCGTTGGGGCCGTCTCCCAGACCCAGCGTCGTGAAGTCTGAGCCGTCGCGCTGGCGATAGCGCTCAACCAGCCAGTTAACCGCCACGTCTTTTCCGCAGCGCGTGTCCAGAATGTGCCAGAAGCGCGCGCCCTGCACGATCTTCAGCCCCTGTCCGGCCAGCAGCCGTGCAAAGCGCTGCATTTGCCCATCGCTGTCGCGCCAGATAAGCGTCACGGAAGCCTCGTGCTGGCGTGCCAGCACGGAGCGCGGGCGGCTTAGCCCCGTCCATTCGGCCACGACCCGCTCATCCACATCATCGAAGGTGGTGAACTTGAGGTGCAGCTCCAGGCGAACCCGCTCGATGAATTCCCGAATACCGCCGTGCTGCTTTTCTGAAATGAAACGCGCGGCGTTTTCCCACCGGACGTCAGGCTGGATCACCGCACCGTTTTCCGCAACGTACGGCAGACCGACAAGCCCCAGCTCCTGCTGGATATCGTTCATCTCCGACGCCGTTTTGCTGCTGCACAGTATGACCGGAACCTGCTCATCCTGCAGCCTCTCCAGCCACGCGGCGGCGGGCTGCCAGTCGAAGGTATGAAAATCCAACAGCGTGCCGTCGAGGTCGGTAAAGACGAGCAGCGTCTCCTGAAGCGAAGGCATAAACTCTCCCGGATGATGGCGGTTTTTATGAGAAAATTCTTAAAAAATAGAAGCGTTGTCACCCCGTTGAACCGGTAACGATCCCGACAAACCCACACCCCACGCAGGTTTATACTCATAACAAAAATTCACATGTATAAAATATTATATTCGCTCAGAGAATATATGCTTGTAAGACAAAACCGATGGGGCTAATGTCTTACCTGCATCAGATTTCCTGGTGTAACGAATTTACAAGTGCTTCTTGCATAAGCAAGTTTGATCCCGGTCATCCCCATGACCGGGATTTTTTTCATCCTAGCGGTTCGTCTCCGAGACGCTAAAATCATGAATGTCGAGCTCGAACGCCTCGGCGAGTTCACGGTAGGTGTGATAGTCACGTCCGTTAACCACGACATGGTCTGAATTATCCTCGGCGCGATGTACTTCGGACTCGCTAATTTCGTTAATGGCGGCAAGCAGGGCGTCGACATCCACTTCTACCTCACGCTTGATGGTGTCGCTGTACTCTTTGTCGGTCTTCATTACGGGCTCCTCATTTAACCATCTCCACAGCTAAGTATAGACCGCACACAAAAACGCCATTCGCGCCCGGCGCCGATGTCAGGCAATCCATTTTGTTCTACACTGGCTCAAAACCACAGGAGGAAAGTATGAAGGTCAACGATCGGGTAACCGTGAAAACGGACGGTGGGCCGCGCCGCCCGGGCGTGGTGCTGGCATTAGAAGAGTTCAATGAAGGCACGATGTACCTCGTGTCGCTGGAAGACTACCCGCTCGGCATCTGGTTCTTTAACGAACTGGGGCATCCGGATGGGATCTTTGTGGAAACGGCGGAATAGCGCGGCGTCGGGGGCTTGTCACCCCGGCTTCTGCGGCTAAAAAGCAAAATCTCTGGCCAGGCCAGAGATAGAGGTAGGGTACAACATGGCCGTGCAGCTTAGCGCATATTAACGAAAATCCCGTTCGTCACATTATCTGTCAGGCGTACGACATGGTATATCACTTGCTTATTATGCGTTTTAATTTTCCTTTTAATATTTCCTTTGTGTGACGATACTGTTTTTGCCTTAATATTCATCTGGTCTGAGATCTGAATTGTCCCTTGTCCAGCCATCCACATTCTTAGCATACTTGATTCAGTTCTGCTTAATGATAGGGTGGGTAAGTTAACCGCACCTACATTCTTAACTTCTTTATTCAGGTAATCGCCCAGAATATCATCAAGTGACTCTGGTTTAATCGATTTAGAGCTGATTAATAAGTTTTTACGGACCAACAAATATTCATCGAAATGAATATTGGCGATCGCCATAAAGACAATAAACAAGGTCTTAGGATGCTGATTAATGATTTGCTTAATGTGCTGACTGTTAGCGGGATCGTGAATGAAACAGTCCTCATTAATAAACACCACGCCTGGCTTGTGAACGTCACAAGCGGCTGCGAGTTCTTCAACGGTGTGCGCATCGTTGATATCTCTCTTTTTTACCCCTCTGCTTGCTAAGTACCCGGTTAACCCTAGCCGGGTGTAGCTGCATAAATCCATAATGATCGTTGACATGGCATACCCTCACTCAATGCGTAACGATAATTCACCATCTGCCTGAGAGCTCATAAACAGCCATACGGGATGGATAAAACCTAATAAACCTGTGAGCATGACAAAGACTTTCAGGCGGACTCACTATCCCGTAAAGTTACGTATAATTTGCCAGGAATCATCTTAAAGTAAAGTAAATATTAAGTATTGTGAGGTGGTTAGAAACATTTAAACCGCGTCAGATATATCCTGGTAGATGTTTTTTGAGTTTTATTTTAGGAATATCCTCAGAAAGACATTGCAAACGCTGGGGGTTATTATTTGCGTGGAAGTTCGCTGACAATATCCGCTAACAGATTGAATATCTCACTGAATAAATGCTCGCAGAAGGGGGCGATAAGTGGCATCAGCAATGACATTAATAAAAGCCCTACCGTCAGCGTCACCGGAAAGCCGATGACAAATACCGACAGCTGCGGCGCCATGCGGTTGAGTAACCCTAACGCGAGGTTGACGGTCAGCAGCAGGGTGATGATCGGCAGCGCCAGCATCAGCCCGTTCAGGAAGATAAGCCCGGCAGCGCGCACCAGCGCCAGAAAGGCGTTGCTGTTCACCGGGTCATCACCAATCGGCAACGTGTGGAAGGTATCCACCAGCATGGAGATCAGCCACAGATGGCCGTTGAACGTGAGAAACAGCAGCATCGCCAGCAGGTCAATAATCCGCGCCAGCACCGGCATATTCAGATGGCTGCCCGGGTCAACGAAGGTCGCGAAGGATAAGCCCATCTGCAAGCCGATCAGTTCCCCCGCGGTACGCACCGCGGCGAAGGCAAGCTGCATCGTAAACCCAACCGCCACGCCGATCATTACCTGCTGTAGGGCAATCCAGACGGCGTTCGGGGAAAAAATCGGAATATCTACCGGCGGCAGGGCAGGGGCAACGATAATGGTGATAACGATGCCCAGCCCAACCTTGACGCGCTTGGGTATCGATTTCTCACTGAGAATAGGGGCGGTTGAGATCAGCGCCATGATGCGCAGCATCGGCCAGAAATAGATGCCGAGCCACTGAACAAACTGATCGCTGGTGAAATGAAGCATCGTCCGTCAGCCGATGATGTACGGCAGGTTAGTGAACAGGTTGCGCATATAGTCCAGCAGCAAGTTGAGCATCCATGGCCCGGCAACGATAATCGCCACGAAGACGGCGATGATCTTCGGGATAAACGACAGGGTCATCTCGTTAATCTGCGTGGCGGCCTGAAGAATACTGATAATCAGACCGGTCACCAGCGCGACCAGCAGCAGGGGGGCGGCAACGGCAATCGCGACCTTCATCGCCTCCGTGCCCATCATCATGACCGACTCAGGCGTCATTGCGCGCTCCTCAACTGTAGAAACTCTGCGCCAGCGAGCTGACCAGCAGCTGCCAGCCGTCGACCAGCACGAACAGCATGATCTTAAAGGGCAGGGCAATGGTGGCAGGCGGAACCATCATCATCCCGAGCGCCATCAGGACGCTGGCGATCACCAGGTCAATGATCAGGAACGGAATGAAAATGGTGAAGCCAATCTGGAACGCTGTTTTCAGCTCGCTGGTGACGTAAGCCGGCAGCAGGATACGCATCGGCACCGCTTCCGGCCCCTGAAGCTCGCCCGTGTTGGCGAGGCGGGCGAACAGGGCCAAATCCGCTTCGCGCGTCTGGCGAAGCATGAATTCCCGTAACGGCTGCGCCCCTTTCTCCAGCGCGACCTGCATCGAAATCTTATCTTCGCTGAACGGCTGGTACGCCTCGGTGTAAATCTTATCGATAACCGGCGACATAATGAAAAAGGTCAGGAACAGGGCTAGCCCCAGCAGCACCTGATTCGGCGGCGCGGAGGGCGTACCGAGCGCGTTGCGCAGCAGGCCGAACACGATGATGATGCGGGTGAAGCTGGTCATCATCAGCAGGATCGCCGGAATAAAGGTCAGCGAGGTGATGAACACCAGCGTCTGCACGGACAGGGACCAGCTTTGTCCGCCGTTCGCCAGCGGCGTTGAAACCAGCCCCGGCAGTTGCGCATACACAGCGGGGGCGAACAGGCTCAGGCCTGCCAGCGTAAAGGGTAACAAACGGCGCATCAGGATCTCCCGGAACGCTTGAGCAAACTCTTCATGACGGACTGAAAATCCGCAGGGGCTTGTGCGTTAGCCTCCACCGCGGCGGGCGCAGGCGGCAGCGTGTGAAGGACGTTGATGCTGGAGGCGGTAACGCCCAGCACCAGTCGCGCATCGTCAACTTCAACAATGACCACGCGCTCGCGCGGCCCGAGCGTCGTGCTGGCGCTGACCTTCAGCCCGCGCGTGCCGGCCGTTTTCCCCGCCAGGCCGAAACGCTTTGCCAGCCAGGCGGCGATAAGGATAAAGGCAATAATACCGAACAGCGCACCGCTCACCTGAAGCAGCGGTGAGCCGGGCACGGCGGAGGGCGCGGAAATTGTTGCCTGGGTTTTCATGCTTAACGGCTCAGGCGACGCATACGTTCGGAAGGGGTGATGATGTCGGTGATGCGCACGCCGTATTTATCGGCCACCACCACCACTTCGCCCTGGGCAATCAGGTAGCCGTTGATCAGAATATCCAGCGGCTCGCCGGCCAGACCGTCAAGCGCCACCACGGAGCCCTGGGTCAGGCGCAGCAGCTCTTTGATGGTCATGCGGGTGCGGCCCAGCTCAACGGTCAGCTTGACCGGAATATCCATAATCAGGTCGATATCCTGCAGCGTGCCGCTGACGTCGCCGCCGCCCAGCTGCTGGAATACCGCGTCCGCCGCGCTTTTCGTCGGCGTGGTTTTTTGCTCGTTTAACGCGTCAGCCCACAGATCGTCCAGTGCTCCGCTGTTTTCATCGGACGGATTGTTCATGTCACTCATTTGGGCTGTTCCTCATTCAGCGAATTCAAAATCGGGTTGATCAGGTGCTCAACGCGTAACGCATACTGACCATTAATCGTGCCGTACTGGCTTGTCAGCACGGGTACGCCATCCACGTGGGCAATAATGCGGTCGGGTTTGTCTATCGGCAAAACGTCGCCGGGTTGTAATTTCAGGATCTGGGACAGGCGCATGGAGATATCGGCAAAGTTAGCCACCAGCTCCAGCTGCGAATGCTGTACCTGACGCACCAGGTTTTCACGCCAGTTCTGATCTTCATGGCGTGAGTTTTCCAGCGGCGGGTTCACCAGCAGCTCGCGCAGCGGTTCAATCATGCTGAACGGCAGGCAGATGTTGAACTCGCCCGTCAGGTTGCCGATCTCAACGTGGAACGGGGTGTTGACCACGATGTCGTTCGGCGAAGTCGTGATGTTGGTAAACTTCACCTGCATCTCGGAACGGACGTACTCCACTTCCAGCGGGTTAATCGCCTTCCACGCGTCGCTGTAAGACTCCAGCGCCAGCTTCAGCATGCGGTTAATCACGCGCTGTTCGGTATGGGTAAATTCGCGCCCTTCCACTTTGGTCGGGAAACGGCCGTCGCCACCGAACAGGTTATCCACTGCAATAAAGACCAGGCTAGGCGAGAACACCACAAGGCCGGTACCGCGCAGCGGCTTCAGATGGATCAGGTTAAGGTTGGTTGGCACCGGCAGGTTGCGGGCAAACTCATGATACGGCTGAATGCGGATCGCACCCACGGTGATGTCCGGGCTACGTCGCAGCAGGTTAAACAGCCCCATGCGGAACTGACGTGCAAAACGTTCGTTGATGATCTCCAGCGCCTGGAGACGCTCGCGCACCACGCGGCGCTGGGTGTTGGGATCGTAGGGACGAATATTGTCGTCGCCGGTGAGACCCGGTTTCGGATCGTCACTCTTATCGCTGTCGCCGTTGAGCAGCGCGTCGATTTCTGCCTGAGAAAGAATACTGTCGCCCATGTCGTTACCGCAGAATGAAGGCTGTATACAGAACGTCAGTGACTTCCTGCTTAGGTTGGCCGTTGACCAGCGGGGTCGACAGCGTCTGTTTAATCGCGTCGACCAGCTTTTGCTTACCCACATCGGTGGCGAGCGCGGAGGCATCCTGACGGGAGAACAGCAGCAGCAGACGGCTGCGCACTTCCGGCAGGTAATCGTTCAGACGCGCACGGGTCGCTTCATCCTTCAGACGCAGCGTAATGCCCACGTAAAGCACGCGATCCGCATCGCCCAGGTTAACGGTGAACGTATCCAGCGGGAAGAAGACCGGCGCCGGAGGTGGCGGCACTTCAGCCTTGGCGGCAGCGGTGGACGGTTCCTGCTGCATACGCCAGTAACTGTAGCCTGCGGTGGCGCAGGCCGCGAGGGTAATCAACACCAGCAGCGGGATCCAGATGGAACGCTTGCTTTTTTTGGTGATAGCGGAGTCTGTCATCTGATACGAGCTTCCTGTTTCGGTACAGCTTAATACGGTGATTATCCCGTGTCCGGCTTAGGTCAAAGCGTGGAAAAGACGGGGATAATCACGTTACCTCTGGCGTTTAGGCAAAGATGTCTACGGCACTGGTGCCGCGAGCGGCGGATTGCAGGGCGGCAGGGACCGGCAATAGCTCCTCGCCCTCATCGTTAAAGCCGCCGTGCTGGCCGGAACGTGACGCGTGCTGCTGTTGTCCGGATGAGGACTGCTGCTGTCCGGCAAAGCTCTCACCGCTGACGCTGCTTTGTGAAAGCTGAATGCCGTTTTCCGCAAGCTGCGTGCGCAGGACAGGCAGGGCCGCTTCCAGCGCCGCGCGGACGTGGCCGTGCGGGGAAACCATCTGCAGCTGTGCCTGGTTGTCATCGAGCTTAAGCGAAATGTGCACCTGGCCCAGATCCTCCGGGTGCAGACGCAGCTCCGCGGTCTGCTGTCCCTGCTTAGTGAACAGCGTGATGTGCTGGCTCAGGTTCTGCTGCCATTCTGGCGTGCCCAGCGGCTGGCTTAGCACCGGCGCAGTGGCAACGGTCGCGGCTGGCTGAGACGGCGTCAGGCCGCTAAGTATCGGTGCCAGCGTTGCGGTTGGGCCCGCGGTGGACGACGGGGTGCTCAGCACGTCCTGTTTCTCAGCGGCGGCGGCGACAACAGGCGTAAGGGTTGCCGCGGCGGGCAGCGTCTTATCGCTATCCTGAACCGATACGTTTTCCTGACCGGTTAACGTGCGGCTAAACGTCGATTGCGGGCCGTTACCCGTCTGGGCCAGGGCAGGGGTGAGGGCGGCACGCGGCGCGGCTCCCCCGGTACCCGCAGGCTGCGGCGCTACCGGCGCGGCGATCTGCTGGTGCGGCAGCATCGCCATCAGCGCGCTTAGCCCGGCCAGCTCGTCTTCGTCGGTGGCGGCGTCGGGGTCTGCTTTCGCATCCGCATGGGCCAGCACCTTCAGCGCATCGGTGCCCGTCGCAGGCTTAAGCCCGGAGACGAGGCTTTGCAGGGTGGTGTCATCCCCGGATAGCGTCTCCTGGCGGGTAATCAGCTCGGCGATTTTGGCCTGGAGCGCGGTATCACCGCTCTTTTCCTGCGCCGCTTTCGACAGTTTGCTGCCCGCCGCCTTCAGGTCGGCCAGCGTCAGCGGCGCATCTTTACCTTTACCGGTGGTCTCCGTCAGCGCGCCCGCCAGCAGAGAGAGAAAATCCTGCGCACCCTCAGCGCCTTTTCCGGCCAGCGTGCCGCCGGTCAGGTCGCTGTCGGTCATCAGCAGTTGTTGCAGTGTGATCATTCTGGTTTCCTCATTGATGCGCGCTGGGCAAACTCATCCATTTTTTTCTGATCCAGACGGTTTTCCGCCAGGGTCGAGGCGGCAATCTGCCGGTCCTGTAACGTTTGCCAGGCCTGCAGCCGCTGTTTTTTCTCGCGCCAGAAATTGAGCGCGGTATCCACTTTTTGGGTCCACTGGTTAAGCTGCTGGCGATGCTGCTCAATTGCCTTTTCCAGCGTCTGGATAAACTGCTGGTAGTTAATCCAGCGCTGGCTGCCAATGCCCTGCGTCATGTCGGTGTTAAGGTTGGTGCGATATTCATGCTGATAGTCGATTAACATCTTCAACTGCTCTTCAGCCTGCTGGCACCCGCGCCGCATTGCGCCAAGCTGCAGTGCGGCATCGTCAACTTCTTTTTCAGCCAGATCTTTTAGCGTTGATAACGCGCTGTTTTGCGCCATGACCTTCGCCCTCCACCTGTGTTACGCCTGCGGGAAAATCAGCTCCAGAGCCTGGATGGAATCGTCCCAGTCGGCGCGTTCAAAAATACCCTGTTGCAGAAATGCCTCCAGCTGCGGCCACAGGGCAATCGCCTTATCGAGCATCGGGTCGCTGCCTTTGGCGTACGCCCCAACGCTGACCAGATCGCGGTTGCGCTGGAAGCTGGAGAGCAGTTGTTTGAAGTTACGCACGCGGGCGTAGTGCTTCTCGGTAATCAGCGCCGTCATCGCGCGGCTGATCGAGGCTTCAATATCGATAGCGGGATAGTGCCCGGCTTCGGCCAGACGGCGCGACAGCACAATATGGCCGTCGAGGATCGCGCGCGCGGAGTCGGCAATCGGATCCTGCTGGTCATCGCCTTCGGTCAGCACCGTGTAGAACGCGGTAATCGACCCTCCGCCGCTGATGCCGTTCCCCGCGCGTTCAACCAGCGCCGGGAGTTTGGCAAAGACGGACGGCGGATAGCCTTTGGTGGCCGGTGGCTCACCAATGGCCAGCGCGATTTCACGCTGCGCCATCGCGTAACGGGTCAGGGAGTCCATGATCAGCAGCACGTGCTGGCCCCGATCGCGGAAATCTTCCGCAATGCGGGTGGCATAGGCGGCTCCCTGCATACGCAGCAGCGGCGACACGTCAGCCGGTGCGGCGATCACTACCGAACGGGCGCGGCCTTCCGCACCCAGAATATTTTCGATGAAGTCTTTTACTTCGCGACCGCGCTCGCCGATCAGGCCAACGACGATGACGTCCGCCTGGGTATAGCGCGCCATCATGCCGAGCAGAACGGATTTACCGACGCCGGATCCGGCGAACAGGCCCATACGCTGCCCGCGGCCTACGGTGAGCAGGGCGTTGATGGGGCGAACGCCGGTATCCAGCACATGCTCGATGGCCGTGCGCTGCAGCGGGTTAAACGGCTGCGTGATCAGCGCCCCGGTTTCGGTGGTGTCGGGGGAGGGGAGGCCGTCAAGCGGCTTACCGCTTCCGTCCAGCACGCGCCCCAGCAGCGCCGGGCCGAGCGGCAGCTGTTTGCCGCTTTGCAGCCCATCGCCGGTGATGTTTTTCGCGTAGACGCGCGCGCCGGGCAAAATGCCCTCCACTTCCTCAAGGGGCATCAGGAAGAGCCGCTGGCCGTTAAACCCGACCACTTCGCTCTCCACTTCGCGCATCTCCAGGCCGTCCTGACGCTCAATCACGCAGGTGGCGCCGAGCGGAAGCTGCAGGCCCGTGGCCTCCAGCACCAGGCCGGTGGCACGCGTCAGGCGTCCATAACGACGAACGGACGGCAGCTGCGCCATCTTCGTTTCAAAATTATCGAGCGTGTTGAGCCAGCGCGTCAGGCGTGCGGTCATCAGACGACTCCCGGTGCCGCCAGGCGGCACAGTTCCTGCCAGCGGGTCGCGACGCTGGCATCCAGGTCGCCCTCATCGGCGGAGACTTTACAGCCCCCGTGATGGAGCGACGGGTCGCCCCGCAGGCGCCAGCCGTGCAGGCTCAGGGTTGCGCCGAGGCTCTCCTCCACGCGCTGTAGGTCATCCGGGTGAACGCGCAGCTGCGGCTTACCGCTGAACAGCGGCTCCTGCTGGAGCAGGGCCTGGATCTGCTTAATCAGCGCCGCGTTATCCACCACCGGCGTCTGGCCAATTACCTGGCGGGCCGCCTCGAGCGCCATCTGCATCAGGCGCGAGGCGATGACGCTGTCCAGCGCGTCCAGCGTGTGCTGAAACTCGCTCACCAGCTGCTGCATGCGGGCATGAAGCGGCGCCTGCTGCTGGCGCGCCTGCTCAATACCCTGCTCTAAACCTTTTGCCATCCCTTCCTGATAGCCCTGCGCGTGGCCAGTCTGACGACCTTCGCTCATCCCGGCGTTAAAGCCCTGCTCGTGAGCCTGCATTTGCAGCTGGGCCAGCATCTGGGCGCGCTGTTCCTCCTCGCTCAGCTCCGGCACCTCCTCTGCACCGGTGTCGTCCTCGTCGGATGACAGGACGGCGGGCGTAAACGCCGCGGCAGGAGGGGAGAGGTCGTCAGGCGTCCAGCGCTTCCACGACAGTTCATCAGACATAGGTGTCGTCTCCGCTGCCAATCACCATCTCGCCGGTTTCCGCCAGACGACGAACGATAAGCAGGATCGCTTTCTGCTCGTTCTCTACCTGAGACAGACGCACCGGACCACGGTTGGCCAGGTCGTCGCGCAGAATATCTGCCGCACGCTGGGACATGTTGCGCAGGAACTTCTCGCGCAGCGGCTGCTCGGCACCCTTGAGGGCGATAAGCAGGGATTCCGAATCCACTTCCTGGAGCAGGCGCTGGATGCTGCGATCGTCCACTTCGACCAGGTTTTCGAACAGGAACATCTCGTCGATAATTTTCTGCGCCAGTTCGCCGTCGAACTCGCGTACCGCCGTAATAACGGCTTCTTCCTGCTGGGTTTTCATCAGGTTGATAATTTCTGCCGCCGTTCTCACGCCGCCCATTTTGCTGCGCTTGAGGTTCTGGCCGTCGAGCAGGTTGTTCAGCACTTCGGTCAGCTCCGCCAGCGCGGCTGGCTGGACGCCGCCGAAGGTGGCGATACGCAGCATCACGTCGTGGCGCAGGCGCTCGTCGAACAGCGCCAGAATATCGGCCGCCTGGCCCCGTTTGAGGTGGACCAGAATGGTGGCGATAATCTGCGGGTGCTCGTCGCGAATAAGATCCGCGGCGCTCTGCGGCTCCATAAAGTTGAGCGTTTCGATCCCGCTCGCGGTATCGCGCGTTTCGAGAATATCTTCCAGCAGGCTGGCGGCGCGCTCTTCGCCCAGCGCCTTGACCAGCACGGAGCGCAGGTAGTCGTTGGCGTTGATGTTGAGCGCCGCGAACTGTTCTGCTTCCTGCTCAAACTCGGACAACACCTCGGTCAGCTGCTTGTTGGAGATCTGGCGCACGTTCGCCATCGCCGCGCTGAGAATTTGCACTTCGCGCTGGGAGAGGTGTTTAAACACCTCTGCCGCACGATCCTCGCCAATGGTCATCAGCAGGATGACGCTCTTATCGGTGCCTGTAAGCGTGTTACTCATGTTCGTTACCCATCCACTGGCGGATGACCAGCGCCACAACGCGCGGATCGTTATCTGACATTTCGCGAATACGCTGGCTCATCACCTCAGCGCCCATGCGCTGATTCGCCCGGCGCTGCTGAAGCTGTTCATCTTTGCTGAGGCGAACTTCAACCGCTTCCTCCACGTCCTGACGCGTGTTCATCTGTTCCTTAGCGGCTTTCTCGGCTTCAGCACGACGCTGCAGCTGAGGACGAACGCCTTTACGCCACAGCAGCCACGCGACAATCAGCACCAGCAGCCAGCGGCCCGCGGACATCAGCTGGTCGATAAACGCCTGCTGTTGCCAGAACGGCAGCTCTCCGCCGCTTTCATCTACCGCGCTGAACGGGGAATTGACGACGTTCAGGGTATCGCCGCGTTTTTCAGAGAAGCCCATCGCTTCGCGGGTCAGGTTTTCGATCTGCTTCATCTGCTCCGCGGTGAGCGGCAGCGGTTTTCCATCCGGCAGCGTTTTGTAGTTCACCACCACGGCAACGGAGAGGCGCTGAATATCGCCGGTGTTCATTTTGGTATGGCGGATCGTACGGTCGACTTCGTAGTTGGTCGTTTCGTTACGGCTGCTGTTGCGCGGGCCTGCGCTGTTTGCCGTAGAGGTGGTCTGCTGGGCGTTTTGCTGACCGTTCTGCTGATTTGCCGGCGGCGTGGAGATTGGCGCGGCGTTAGCAGGCGCGGGCTGGTTAGAGAGCGCGCCCGGCACGCCGCCAGGATACTGGCCGCCCACCTGTTCGGTTTCGTTGATTTGACGCGAGCGCAGCACGGCGCGGGAGGCATCCCCGTTCGGGCTGTACTGTTCTTCGGTCTGTTCTTTATTTGAGAAATCAATCTGCGCGGTGACCTGCGCGTGCACGTTGCTGTTGCCCACAACCGGACCGAGGATCGCTTCGATGCGGCGCTGGAGGCGGCCTTCCACATCGGCGGCATACTTCAGCTGCGCGTCGTTGAGATCGCGCCCCGCGCTGTTGGACTGCGTCAGCAGGTGACCGCTTTGATCCACCAGCGTGACGTTACCCGGCGGCAAACCGGCTACCGCACTGGAGACCAGATGCGTGACGGCGCTGATCTGCCCTTCATCCAGCGCGCGGCCCGGTTCGAGGTTGACGGTCACAGAGGCGGAAGGGGATTTTTGTTCGCGGACAAACAGGGACGGCTTAGGCATTGCCAGGTGCACGCGGGCACTCTTCACCGGGCCTAAGGTCTCAATGGTGCGGGCCAGCTCGCCTTCCAGCGCGCGCTGGTAGTTAACCTGCTCGCTGAACTGACTGATGCCGAATTTTTCCTGATCCAGCAGCTCGAACCCAACCGCGCCGCCTTTCGGCAGCCCCTGCTGGGCAAGACGCAGGCGAAGCTCGTGCACTTTATCCGCCGGTACTTCGAGCGCACCGCCGTTATCGGCAAAGCGATACGGGATGTTCATCTGGGTCAGCTGGGTAACGATGGCACCGCCATCCTGGTCGGAAAGATTGCTGTAGAGCGTGCGGTAATCCGGGCTTTTTGCCCATAAGACCATCGCAACAACGATCGCGATGGCGGCAGCGCCTGCCACAATCAACGGGATTTTAGGGTTCGCGCGAAGGCGGTTCATCCACTCGAGTGATTTATTCTGTGGCGCTGTCGATGCTGCTGTCGCACTCATTGCGCACCTCTTAAATCCTGGTGGTTTACGTTATTCGTGTAGAGAAACAAAACTGACTCCCGGGTCGGCAAACACGACAAAAGTTCCATACTGATGGCCCTGCCATTATTTGATGATTCGGGATTTTCTATGCGTCAAATAACCTGGTTTTTTAACGCTATTTACCGCCATTATCTTATTGACAAGCTGTTAGTCTTGACCCCGTAAAAAACCATCCAGGGGAGAGTCATGGCTATACAGGGTATTGAAGGGGTAATCAGTCAGCTGCAGGCCGCGGCGATGACGGCCCGTAATCAGAACGTGGCTGACCAGCAGCCGGGCATCAGCTTTGCCGGCCAGCTGCATGCGGCGCTGGACCGGATCAGCGATAAGCAGAACGCGGCCCGTACCCAGGCTGAAAAATTTACCCTCGGTGAACCCGGCGTGGCGCTCAACGATGTGATGGCCGATCTGCAAAAAGCGTCGGTGTCACTGCAGATGGGACTGCAGGTGCGTAACAAGCTGGTGTCGGCGTATCAGGAAGTGATGGGCATGCAGGTGTAATCATTGCCAATCTTGCGCTGGCAGCCTTATGGCTTTAATGCCACAATATTTTTTTCTTCGCATGCAGGAAAGATGATGAAAAAAGTAGCAATTGTGGCTGCGATGCTGGCGCTGGCGGGCTGTGTTCAGGTCGATAACTACCAGGAAGTGATTAAGCATCCGGTACCTTCTCAACTGGCGGGTTACTGGCAGTCGAAAGGGCCGCAGAGCGCGATGGTGAGCCCGGAAGCGATTGCCACGCTGGTGGTGACGCAAGAGGGGGATACGCTTGACTGCCGCCAGTGGCAGCGGGTAATAGCCGTGCCGGGCAAGATCATGCTCCGTTCGGACAGCTACTATAACGTGACGAGTAAGCTTGACGTCTATCCGCTCGAACGTGACGGTTCAACGCTCGAATATGACGGTATGGAGCTGCAAAAGGTCGATCGCCCAACGGTGGAGTGCGCAGATTATCTGAGCAAAAATCCGCTGGAGAGCAAGCTTCCCTGACGGTAAAAGCAAAACGGCAATTATATTGCCGTTTTTAGGGTTTGCGCCCTCTCCCCGTGGGAGAGGGTCGGGGTGAGGGCATCAGGCCGCACTTTTCCAGTACTAGAGCGCGTCCTCAATGACCCAGACGCTGACGCTTCCGCCGTTACAGTAGAACGTTCCTTCACCATCCGCCGCCGTGGTCACGGTTTCTTCGCGATTGCCCAAAAAATCACGCCAGTTTTTATTGCCGTAATTCTCACCGAGACAGATCGTTTTCTCGCCGTCATCACCGTTCGACAGCACCACCACGCAGCCAGGGTTATCCTCCGTTCCGCTGCGGCTGAAGGCAATGCAGTTTGGATGGTCGAAAAAGAGCGTCTGCACGCCGTGGGCGAAGCGCTGTCGGGCGAGGATCAGCTCGTGGAGCTGCTCGATCACCGGCATATCAATGTGGTACGTTTCGCCATCACCCCCCGTGTCGTCATAGCTGGCACCAAAGAGATCCGGATAGAACACGCTCGGCACGCCGTTTTCACGCAGCAGGATAAGGGCATAGGCCAGCGGTTTAAACCACGCTTCAACCGGTGCCTCCAGCGCCTGTAACGGCTGGGTGTCATGGTTGGCCACCAGCGTGACGGCATGGAACGGATCGGCTTCCACCAGCGTGCCGGTAAAAATCTGGCTCATGTCATAGTCGCGGCCCTGGCGTGACGCTTCGTGAAACTTCATCTGCAGCGGCGCATCAAACAGCATGGTTTTACCGTCCACCTGGTTGATGTAGTGCTGCAACTTATCCACCTCATGAGACCAGTATTCCGCCACGATAAACAGCGGCTGCGCGGCTACCTCCTGAACATGCTCAATCCACTCTTTGTAGAACCACGCCGGAATGTGCTTTACCGCATCCAGACGGAAGCCGTCGCAGCGGGTCTGCTCCATTACCCAGCGCGCCCAGTACTTGATCTCCTCCGTCACCGCATGGTTACGAAAATCGATGTTCTCGCCCATCAGGTAATCGAAATTGCCCATCTCGTCGTCGACCTGGTCGTTCCAGCCCTCGCCGGTGTAGTCGTTTACGATTTTGAAGATGCCGTCTTCGTTAGGGTTCTCGATGTGGTCGATACCGCTGAAGCATTTGTAATCCCAGATAAACTGCGAATACTGGCCCGCCCGCACCGGAAAGGTGTAGCGCGTCCAGGCTTCACATTCGATTATCTCATCGCCAATCTGCGTGCGATCCTGGGCATCCACGCGCTGGACGCGCACGGGTTCTTTTTCATCGGCACCCATTTTGTGGTTAACCACGACGTCCAGCAGGACCGCAATCTGGTTGCTTTTTAAGGCGTCGATGGCCTCCAGCAGCTGCGCTTTATCGCCGTATTTCGTTGCGATGCTGCCCTTCTGGTCAAACTCACCGAGGTCAAAGAGGTCGTAGGAGTCATACCCGACGGAATAGCCTCCGGATGCGCCTTTATATGCAGGCGGCAACCAGACCATATTGATGCCGATTTCGTTAAGATTGGGGGCTAATGCCGTGACCTCTCGCCACAATTCACCGCCAGCAGGGTAGTACCAGTGAAAACATTGTAACAGGGTGGGGTTTTTCATCGTCCGTGCTCCAGAAGCCGTTTGGCTGACTTCTGGAGTATGGATCAAGAATCGCTAACGTGTATTAGTGATTCATCTCTCCGGGAAATAATATGTTGCCCGAAAGCCTGCCGTAGGTGACGTTGACGTTTTTTTGCTTATTGGTTTGGGCAATAAGACCGCTCAGCTCGCTCATTCTTTCCTGCAGCAACTCTTTAAGAATGAGTTCATTCTGAAGCACCTGATTCAGGATGACCATCGCCTGGTCCTGAATGGACTTGCTGTCAGGCGGAAAAGGGGTCGTGCTGATCTCTTCAACCAGCGAAACGTATGCAACCTCCCGATCGATTAGCTCATCCCATTTCCCGGATTGAGCAAGGCTTAGCATGGTATTGCTAAGCGCATAAAGAGCATGCCACTTTTTTAGGGATAAGCTGGAGTCGTTCATTACAGTTAATCCTGCTTGGGAGAATAACCCGGGCCGATTTGCTTCCAGGCGTCGGAAATATTGAGCAGAAGAGCCTCGACCTCGGTAATAGCCTCAATGTCATTGCGCAGGTTTGCATGTAACAGACGGCGTACCATATAGTCATAAAGCGCAGAAAGGTTGTGGGGAAGTTCTCCCCCCACATCCATATTTAACCCTGCCTTCAGGCCATTTTCGATAATATTAATGGCCTTAGACAGGGCCTCGCCCTTAGCGGGAATATCCCCTTGCTCAAGGAAAAGGCGCGCCCGTATAAGCGCGCTATGGATACCGTCGAATAACATGACAACCAACTGGTGCGGGCTGGCACTCAAGACAGCAGATTCAAGACCTACCTGCTGATAGGCTTGTACACCAGATTTGCTATACATATCGGTTCCTTTCTTACTTACTGCTGAACTGTTGGTTCAAATAAGTGGCCGTACTGTTGAATTTGGTGACCAGCTTATCCAAATCGTTAAACTGCTTTTTATAGCGCGCCATCGTGGCTTCGATGGACAGCTCCATCGCGTCGTAACGTTTGCCGATGGACTTAAGCGTGGCGTTGATACCGTCCTTCGCATTCTGAATAACGCCCTCTTTACCGACAGAGGTGCTCAGCATATCGGTCAGCTTGTTATTCATCTGCGTGGCGAAACCGGTCGTTTTGCCGTTACCCACAAAATAGGCCTGCACGCCAGCAGGATCTTCCGTGAGGATTTTGGTTAATTTTTTATCATCGATCTTCAGGTTGCCAATTGCGCCATCTGCACCTTTAACCGGGTCCTGCGTAATGCCAAGCTGCGCCATGATGGCATAAGAACCGCTCTGCACATTGGTCAATAAAGCACGCAGATCGGATTGTACTCCGCGGATAGTACTGTCACCCATGAGTACGCCGTTGTTCGACGACTGGGCGGTTGCACCCACCGCAGGCGGCTCATACTTGGTCAGCGAGGCAATGGTGGACTGCAGCGCGTTGTAGGCAGTCACCCATTCCGTAATGGCTTTTTTGTTGTCGTCTGTCGAGCGCGCTACCGTCAGGGTTTCATCTGCCGTGCTCGGCGCTTTCAGGGTTAACGTAACCCCGGGCAGGGCGTCAGTGATGGTATTGCTCTGGCGAACAATTTGGATACCGTTCACGTTAACGACGGCATTCTGCGACTTCACCTGCTCGTTAAGCGCGCCGCTGCCGATGACGGCATTCAACGTATCGTCCCCGGTTACCGTTACGGTCATATCGGAATCGGTACCCGTGGTTTTAGAGGTCAGCATCAGGCGGTAGTCGCCGTCGTCGGCCTTCACCACGCTTGCCGATACGCCGCCGTTGGCCGCGTTAATGGCTTTCGCAATCCCATTCAGCGACGTGTCGCCATCGGCAAGCGTAACCGTCAGCGGCTTGCTGTCGGCTCCTGCCTGGGTGATGGTAATGGTTCGGCTGTTGGAACCGGTTGTGCCGCCTAACTGCTTCGTATTGCTGTCAATGGTGCCGGGCGCGGTCGTCAGAACCTGGCCTTTCGCAATCTTGCTGACGTTTACGGTGACATCGCCAACGTTGGCGCTGGAGGTACTGACCGCCGAGAACGCGGTGTTGGTGCTGCTAATTGACGTGGAGTTCCAGGTATCCGTTTTTGCCAGCTTGGCAGCTGCGGTTTGCAGGGTCGTCAGGGCGCTTTGCAGTTTGCCGTAACCGGTAATTTGCGCGTCGTACGTCGTTTTCTGTTTGGCAATGGCCGTTAATTTTGTCTCTTCTGCAGCCTGGAGCTTATCGTACAGATCCTGCAGGCCGGGCATGCCCACCCCGAGATTACTGATTGTCGCCATGTAATATTCCTTCTCAATGGATGTTTCAGTCGTTTATCGGCCAGGCTGGCAAAAAGTTTACGGCGAGCCAAAAAAATTTATCGCGTAATAAGCGTGCATACAGGCAGCGTCAGGCGTCGTCATTTTGCATGCTTAAATTAGTGCTGGCGCCGGTTTAATGTAAATAAAACTTTATAAAACAATAAATTAAATATTTTCTTCGATATTTTCTAAAGTCTGCTGCCAGGGCGTCGATAACCTTGTTGACGGTGAGAGACGCCGTGAGTGTTAGGCACCGACCCTAGAAACCATTTTTGAAGGAATTAAAATTATGGCAGTTATCAATACTAACCTGTTGTCCCTGACCACTCAGAACAACCTGAACAAATCTCAGTCTTCTCTGGGCACCGCTATCGAGCGTCTGTCTTCCGGTCTGCGTATCAACAGCTCTAAAGATGACGCTGCTGGTCAGGCGATTGCAAACCGTATGAATTCTCAGATCAAAGGGATGACTCAGGCTGCACGTAACGCTAACGACGGTATCTCTCTGGTTCAGACCGCTGAAGGTAACCTGAACGAGATCAACTCCAACTTACAGCGTATCCGTGAGCTGGCTGTTCAGGCTGCGAACGATACTAACGGCACCACTGACTACACCTCAATCAGCACTGAAATCACTCAGCGTCTGGGTGAAATCGACCGTATCGCTGGCGCTGCTAACTTCAACGGCAAAAAACTGCTGGACGGTAGCCAGACTGCTTCCCTGAACATCCAGGTTGGCGCGGGTACTGGCGCTACTGATAGCATCGCTATCACCACTGGCGCACTGATCAATGCTAAAGCAACCAGCCTCGACACTGGCCTGACCGGTACTATCACCGACAACAGCACTGCTAAAGCGTTCATCACCGCCGCAGACAACGCTATCTCTAAAATTGATACCGCTCGTTCTAACATGGGTGCGATTCAGAACCGTTTCGAATCTACCATCAACAACCTGAACAACTCTATCACTAACCTGTCTGCTGCTCAGTCCCGTATCCAGGACGCTGACTACGCAACTGAAGTTTCTAACATGTCTCGCGCGCAGATCCTGCAGCAGGCTGGTACTTCCGTGCTGTCTCAGGCAAACCAGGTTCCACAGGCGATGCTGTCTCTGCTGCGTTAATAGCCGCAAAATATGTAAAAAAGGTTGCTGGAAACAGCAGCCTTTTTTTTCACTATTTATCCTTAAAAATACCCGCGCGTAATCTGCAAAATAAGGCTGCATTTAGCAGCGTTTTCCCGCCATCACCCCCCGTAGCGCAGTGGTACTCTGCCTAAAATCTCTTTTTCCGGTCGTCTGACGACAGTTTACCGATGAGTTATAAGATGAGTGAATTCGCACGTAGCCGGGCTATGCGTCAGTTTTATCGGGATGTCTTTACCCGGTTTATCGATCTCCCGGAAGCCGACGTTATGCCCGCAAACATCGCGGCGGAAATCTTCAGTTTTAAGAGCGCCAATATTACCGCCCTCGAGCCGACGATCCGTGCGGCAGAAACGGGGCTGGAGGCGGAAAAAGATGCGGCCTTAAAAAATATGCTGTGCGCGATCGTGCTGGCCAACGGCGCGCTGAATGACGCCCGCACTGGCGAAGGAGAGGCATTATCCGCAGACCAGCGCGCCCGGCTTACCGAATATATCGTCTCGGCCCTAAAAGCCGATAGCAATATTAATTATCTTGTCGCCGCCATTCAGCTGTTATTCCGGGTGAATGAAATCAGTTCAGCGCTATTTTTGATAAACAATAACCTTTCGCTGGTAAGCAGCTCGGCCCCGGTACTGAAAATCCTGCTGCTGATCTGCTTAATGGAAAACGACTTCAACCAGGCGATGGTGGTGATCCAGGCGCTGACCGCGGATGCGTCGTTGATTGGCGAAGATCCCATGGCCCTGCTGATGATCGCCTGTGGGATCTACAGGCTCGGGGGCATTCCGGATTCTTACATCGATTTCCGATCGCTGAACGCGAGTGAAGGCGTGGTGAAGGCGGGAGCCTTTGAAAACTGGATTGAAAAAACCTCAGCCGGTAAAACGACGGTGTTGTTAACCTGCGATAGCGAGGAGTATTTCGAACACGCCGTACCGATGCTGTACTCCCTGTATGACACCAACCGCGACGTGCTGGATGTTCACTTGCATCTTTTTAACGGTAGCGATGCGGTTAAAGCAAGCCTGACGGCGCTTCGGGAACAGCTTCCGGAACTTAACCTCTCTGCCAGCCATGAAAAAATAGCCAGTAACGCCGACGCGTCGGTAGTCAGCGCTGCCCGTCGTATCGTTTTCCTGCGCCATGCCCTGGCGACCTTCAATACGCCCGTTATTGCCATAAACACGAATGTGCTGGTGCGCAAGCGCTGGACGGAGCCCGACGCGCCGCTGCTGCTGTTGCAGACCGAAGCCGCTCCTTTCTGGGAGGAGGTCTTTGCCGGTTTCATCTACGCCAGACCCGGCGGCGTCGCGCAGCGCTATCTCGACCGGGTGGCGCACTTTATCGACGATAACCTCGCCAGCGGCAACTACGCGCCGGGCCTGGAGCAGGTCGCACTCTTTTCCTGTCTGGACTGCCTGTCGCCAGAGGACCATCGCGCCATCACGCGAGCCGAGCGTCGCGTAATGCTGGACAGCGAGGCGGGTGAAGAGGCGTTCAGCTGGGTGACGATAAAGGAAGAAGGGTCATGTCAGGCCTATAAATCGGCGCTCATCCGCCAGTACCAGCGCTGAACCTGGCCTGTAATAACGAGAATCTGGAATAAACGTGACGACACTGTATCCCTACTATCGGGTTAGCCCTGAGTCCCTCCATGCCTCTGCGCTGCTTAATCACCTGGCTGCGCCGCTGCCCGCGTTTGCCCGCGTCCTGGAGATGGGCTGCGGATCGGCAACGCGCCTGATAATGCATGCCTGGGCGTACCCCGAGAGTATCGCCATTGGCGTGGATATTGATGAAGAGGCTATCCAGAAAGGGCAGCAGCATGCCGCAGAATTAGGATGTCAGAACGTTGAGCTCTTTGCCGCGGGGTTAGGGGATTTACTGGCTGCCGATCCCGGCGAATTTGATTATATCATTATTCACCAGACCTTTGCCTTTCTGGGGAAAAGCGAGCGGGAAGCCTTGCTGAAGTGGTGTCACGCGCATTTATCGGCCAGCGGCGTTATCGCCATAAAATGGTCCGTACTGCCCGGCAGTTCTGCGCGCCTGACGCTGGGAGAAGCGTTACGGTTTCATCTTGAACGAGCAGAAGAGGGAAGCGACCTGCTGGCATCCGCCCGCGCCATGCTCAGCTTTATGCTGTTAACGCTGGAGGAGGGCCCGCTCAGGAATGAAGTCCGGCTTGCTGAAGAAATGGACGACAACGCGCTGGTTCTGGCCTACTTAAGCCCGACCGACGGAGCCTGTACGCTTGCTGACTTCAGCGCGCAGGCCGAACAGATGGGCTTGCAGTATCTGGGTGACGTACTGCCGCAGTCGGAGCTGGGAGGCTACTATAACCCGACAACGGCACGGCTGCTGGAGGCCGTCAGCGACGGTGCCAGCAGAACGATGGCACAGCAGTATCTTGACTACGCCGTGCAGCGAGAAGAACGCTTCACCCTGCTTTGTCATCTGAACGCGCTCTCGCCTCCTGCCGAACCGGATCTTGACCAGCTCAAAAACCTGCACTGGGCCGGCAGCTTTGTGCCGGTGGACGTGGATCCCGCAAAAGCGCCGCACGAATTCAGAAATAATAATGGCCGAATCATTCGTACCGACAACGCCATTATTATCCGCATCATGGAACTGCTGGGTAATGCCTGGCCAATGTCCTTAAGCTTCGAACAGCTGGTGCTTAACTGCCGTGCCCCTGAAACTCAGGAGGATTATCAGCAGACGGTATGGGAAGCCCTGAAAACGCTGTTCATGACCTGCGCTGATGGCTTCTTCTGGAGCGCCGCTCCTGGCGCATACAACGCCGCGCGGCATGATGAGCTGGTACCGGTGGGGCGACTCCCCTCCGGGCGTCCAGCAGAGAATATCCCCCTCATGAACCTGTGGGGAGAGTGGGTCTCATTGACTCCCGACGAGTGGCATTACCTGCGGTTTGATATGAACAGGGCAGGGCAGGCGAACTGGGAACACTACTCGGCGCTGAAGGTTAAAGGGTTGCTTACGGGCTCGCCGGAGGCCTGGAAAAAACAGCTCCAGCGTTTCCTGCGAGCGGGCATGCTCGACGTGCTGAAATCGCAACTTTCTCTGCTGTTGTTATTGAGCGTCGAGAGGGCGCAGGGCGGAATGCTGCTGAAAGGCAATGCCGAACCCGAATTAGCCGATCCGGCCGTCGATGCGATTTACGAGCGGGCGAACGGCCTTATTCAAAAAGGGCGCTCCAAAGAGGCGCGGGAATACGCCCGCGAATTAATGGAGAAAAACCCCGACAATATTCACGTGCTTCGCTGCTACTCAAAAACGTGCGTATTGACCTCGGCCTGGGACGAGGCTCTGGCCTCGCTCTGCAGGCTGATGGGATATTATTTCTCCAGCCTTGATATCTATTACGATCTTGCCACGGTGCTCCAGCGTAAGCGTGAATTTTACGGATCCCGGCAGATCGTCCGTACCTTACTTCGCCTCAACAATAAGAATATTGACTACTGGCTCAGCCTGGCGTCGCTGCATCATGCGTATGGCGATATGTCGCTGGCAGAAAAATGCTGCAGGGAAATTATGCGCTTCCAGCACCCTGGCCCCAGCTCGCTTGGTCTTACCGGCATCGTCCTGAGTGACAATCATAAAATGGCCGAGGCGCGCTATTTCATGGAAAAGGCCGTCGAGCTCAGTAACTACAATTTTGGTTACTTCAGCAATTTGCTCTTCGTGATGAGTCACGACGCCAGCGTGAAGGCGGATGAACTGCTGGAAAGGCATCTGGAATTTGGTCGTCGCGCTTCAGCCTGGGCTAAGGAGAGCGGGGTAAAGCTTGCGCTCGGCAATTCCCGGGAGCCTCAGCGCAGGCTCCGGCTCGGCTTTGTTTCCGGTGATTTGCGCAAGCACCCCGTGGCCAATTTCCTGCTGCCTTACTGGGACGCCATCAATCGTGAACAGTATGATTTGGTTGCCTATAACACCCTTTTCCTGGAAGAGGATGACGTTTACTGCCACCTTCGCGAGAGCGCTACCCTGTGGCGCCAGGTGGATGCCATCAGCGATATCGAGCTGGCGAAGCTGATAGCGGAAGACGGGATCGATATTCTGTTCGATTTATCGGGCCATACCGCCTACAACCGGCTACCGGTCTTCGCCCTGCGTCCGGCCCCGATCCAGATAACCTGGATAGGTTATCCCGGCACGACCGGTATGAAGGAGATGGATTATATTCTGCTTTCATCGAGCCTGGCGCAGTCGCCGGCGCTTGAAGAACAGCTGGTGGAAAACGCGATGTTCGTCGCAACGCGTAAGAGCTTCCAGCCCCATCCGCGAAGCCCGGACATTAACCCATTGCCCGCGCTTCGCAACGGCTATATTACGTTTGCCAGCTTTAACCGTTCTAAAAAAATAAACGACCAGGTTCTGGACGCGTGGGCCGCTATTTTACAGGGCTATCCTGAGGGTCGCTTGTTAATCGGTAACATGACCGACGCCGAAATGATCGCGGCCATGACAAAACGTCTCAGGCAGCGTGGTATTTCTCAGGAACGGCTGCTTTTCAGAGGGCTGGTCGAACTGGACGAGTACCTGGCCCTGCATCATGAAATTGATATTTTGCTCGATGCATTCCCCTACAGCGGCGGAACGACCACGCATCACGGGGCGTGGATGGGCGTGCCGACATTAACGATGAATGGCCCAACCATACCTTGCCAGCAGGGCGTCGATATTATGCGTTCTTACGGGCTGGAGCAGTTTATTGCGGCAGATGAAGCCGATTATATTTCCAGGGCCACCGGCTGGAGTAAACGTATTCCCGAGCTGGCTGAAATACGTCAGGGGATGCGGGAGCGGATCCCGGTCGACCATGTACCCGATTTTAATGTTGCTGAAAACTTTGAACGGGCGCTGCGCGAAGCGTGGGGGATCTATTGCCGTGGAGAAAAACCGCATGCCTTCCTCATTGCTGAAGAGCGCGCATAAATGAACATCGCTAATAACGCAGGCCGTCTGGAAAAAATTTGCCGGTATCAATACCGAGGTACGCTATGAGTGAAATTTACGTAACCAGTCCTTTTTTGCCTCCTCTGGAAGAGTTTATCCCCTATCTGGAGCAAATATGGCAAAACAAGACCCTGACGAACGGCGGGCCTTTTCACCAGCAGCTTGAAGAAGCGCTGGCGGAATATCTTGGCGTAAAGCACCTGTCGCTGTTTGCTAACGGTACGCTGGCCTTGCTGACGGCGTTTCAGGCACTGCGTCTGAGCGGCGAGGTGATCACCACGCCTTATTCCTTTGTTGCCACCTCGCATAGCCTGCTGTGGAATGGCTTAACGCCCGTCTTCGCTGATATCGATCCGCGAACCTATAATATTAATCCGGATCGTATCGAAGAATTAATTACGCCGCATACCACGGCAATTTTACCTGTCCACTGTTACGGTATTCCTTGCGACATCGATAAGATCCAGAAAATTGCGGACGTTTACGGTTTGCGGGTTATTTATGATGCCGCACACGCCTTTAACGTGCGTAAAAATGATGTCAGTATTTTAAACCACGGCGATTTATCGATACTCAGCTTCCATGCCACCAAAGTCTTTAATACCTTTGAGGGCGGGGCGATTATATCCCAGGATCTGAAAACCAAGCAGCGCATCGACTATCTCAAGAATTTTGGCTTTGCTGGTGAAACCCGCATCGTGGCCCCGGGGATAAACGCCAAAATGAATGAAGTGGAAGCCGCGTTTGGCCTGCTTCAGCTTAAGCATATAGATAAAGCCCTGGAGGAGCGCAAGGCGCTCCATCAACGCTATTGCGACCTCCTGGAGGGGCTGGAAGGATTAACGTTCGTCGACGTGCCAGACGATGTGAGCTGGAATCACGCCTATTTTCCGGTGCTCATTGAGCCGGAATTTGGCAGAAGCCGCGATGAAGTCTATGCGCTATTCAAGGCAGATAACATTCTGACGCGCCGCTATTTCTATCCGCTGATCAGCTCCTTTGCCATGTACAGAGGTTTCCCAACGTCCGCGGAAGAGCATCTGCCTGTGGCGAACGCTATCGCAGACAAGGTGCTGTGCCTGCCTGTTTATCCGGGATTAACGTCACAGGATCAGGATCGGGTGGTGAATGCCCTGAAGCGCGCCGCGCTGCCCGGGCGGTTACCGTCTGACGAGTCAACAATACTCACGGCGCTGGCGGTATGACGATGACGCGGACTGCCATGATCCTTGACGCGGGCTTTGCCTCACTGCCCTTGCAGCAGGCCATTAAAGCGGCGGGTTTTCGCACGCTCGCCTGTAGCGGAAAAGCCCAGGACGCGGGGATGAAATATGCCGACGCGGCCTGCGTGCAAAATTATGCCGACAGCGACGCCGTGCTGGCGATTGCCCGTGCTGAAAACATTACCGCGCTCTCCCCGGGCGTAACCGACGTCTCTTACCTGTCTGGCTGTCGGGTCGCGCAGGCGCTGGGCCTTCCAGGCTTCGACGAGCCCGACGTCAGCAATCTTCTCTTTCTTAAGGACCGTTTCAGGAAATGGGCCAGCGCCCGGGGATACCCTATCCCGCAGGCCGCCGGCAGCCTTCAGGAGGCGCGCGCTATGGCGTTTCCGCTGCTGGTTAAACCGGTTGATGCCTACAGCGGAAAGGGGATTTCACTGATTCATCAGCCGTCAGAGCTGGATGAGGCGGTAAATGTCGCCCGTGCGGCATCGACAGGAGGGGAGTGCGTCATTGAAACGTTCTGCCAGGGGGCCCTGTACAGCCACTCCGCCTTTATCCGGGGTGGGCAAATCGTCTGCGAATTTTTTGTCGATGAGTACTGCACGGTCTACCCGTGGCAGGTGAATAGCAGCTGCCTGAGCGTCAACCTCAGCGAGCCGATGCGCGACCGCATCAGCGAGTGCATGCAGGCCATCGTCAGTGATTTGAATCTGGTAGACGGTTTGTTGCATACCCAGCTTATCGCTGACGAAGAGGCGTTTTGGCTGATTGAGGTTACCCGCCGCTGCCCCGGCGATCTCTACTCGAAGCTGATTGAGTTCTCAACGGGCATAGATTATTGCCGCGAATTTGTCGCCCCCTTTATCGGTGAGGAGACCGCGTTCGCGCACCGGCGACCGGCGCGCCAGCGCTACATTGCGCGCCATACGGTCTCCAGCGAACGGCAAAGCCGTTTCTTCGGCTTTAGCTACGCCTCGCTGCCGGCCACGGTCATGCAGGCTTTCCCGCTTAAACAGCCGGGCGATGAACTCGGGCCTGCCCCCGGGGATCGCGCCGGGCTGGTATTTGCGGAGTTTACCGAACTTACTGCCATGGCGCGCCACACGCCGCAGCTAAAAAACTATTTCTCTTTTACTACGTTGTAAGGACCGGATTATGAACAGGCCGCTGTCACTCGGATTTATCGGCGGTGGGATCAATTCCGCCATCGGCTTGACCCACAAAATCGCCAGCCAAATGGATGGACATTTCCAGCTCACGGCGGGCTGCTTTAGCCGCGATGCGTCCCTGAACCAGCAGACGGGGCGGGCCTGGGGGCTTAACGACGAGTCCATCTACACCAGCGCGGTTACCCTGCTGGAAGAACAGCACGCGCGGCTGGATGCCGTGGTTATCCTGACGCCTACGCCGGCCCACCGTGAAATTATCATGGCCGCTCTGGAGTACGGGCTGCCGGTTATCAGTGAAAAAGCGTTGGTTGCCAGCGCGGGAGACGCGCGGGATATCGCCCGGCGCGTGGCGGACATGAAAGGGCAACTGTACGTCACCTATAACTACACCGGTTATCCCATGGTTCGCGAACTGCGCGAGCGCCTGCTCAACGGCGAGCTGGGCAAAATTCAGCACGTCATGGTCGAAATGCCGCAGGAAGGGTTTATTCGCAGCCGTGAGGATGGCAGCGTGCCGCAGCCTCAGGAATGGCGACGAGTTGACGGAGACATTCCCACCGTTTCGCTCGACCTTGGTGTCCATGTCCACCAGCTGGTGGAGTTTCTGACGGACAGGCAAGCCGAAGATGTCTATGCGATCAACAGCACCTTTGCGCGCGTATCGGACGTTGTCGATACGGTGAACCTGGTGTCCCGCTATGGCGACGATATGGTTTGCAACTACTGGTATGGCAAAGCGGCGCTCGGTTACCGCAACGGCCTGCGCATCCGCATCTATGGATCGCTGGGCAGCGCGGAGTGGCTGCAGATGGAACCCGAATATCTCCGTCTTGCCGATGAACACGGCAACGTGCGGCTTATCGACCGCACGGCGGGAGATAACAGGGTGGCTAATCAGCCGCGCTATTGTCGTTTTAAGGCAGGGCATCCCGCCGGCTTTATTGAGGCGTTTGCTAACTATTACGCCGACATCGCCGCCAGCTTACGCGGTGAGCCTACAGGATACAGCCTCAGCTGCGATACCGCCGTTAGCGGCCTGGAGTTTCTCGAAAAAGCGCAGCAGAGCGCGGTGACGTCTGCGAAAGTCGATTTGCATCGTTAACAAAGGTTTAGCTGAGGACCACATGACATTACTGGAACAAATACAGGGCTACGATAATCACTTCGTTGAAAGCATCCGCGCTATGCATGCCAGCGGTCTTCCGCTGGTGCTGTACGGCGCAGGCTGCCTCGGGCAGATGACCGCGGAATTTATGTTCCGGGAAAATATGCCTCTCGATAAGGTGGCATTAAACCGACAGTACCTGACCGAGGGCATGACCTTCCACGGCCTGCCGGTGGTGGCGATTGAAGATCTCATTGAACAGCCCGGCGAATTTAACTGTATCGTGGCGCTACAGTACGTAAGCGAAGCGTTGCAGGACGAATTACGTCGCGGTGGCGCCAACGTGCTGGTATACGATCCCGCGTTTATCGGCGTCAGCACCCGTTTATGGTATACCCCGTCGTTTTGCGCCGGGCATAGCGACGTCCTCGAAGAGGTCTATGCAGGCCTGGCAGACGAACGCTCAAGAGAAACGCTGGTCGCATTCCTGAAGCAGCGTCTGAGCGCAACGCGTGGCTATTACCAGACGGTCTACGAGCCAGCGCACTATTTCCCTGCCGATGTTCTCCGTCTACAGGATAACGAAGTCTTCATCGATTGCGGTGCCTACAATGGCGACAGCATCGGCGCGTTTATGCAGGAAGTGGAGCGCCAGCAGGTCGCGATGCCGGAAAAAATTGTCGGTTTCGAACCGGATGCCGGTAATTATGCTCAGCTTTGTGACAATACGCGTCGGTGGCCATTCTGCCAGCCGGTGCAAAAAGGGGTATGGGATAATAAAACCGTTCTCTCTTTTCAGTCGGGAAATGCCCTCTCTTCACGCCTTGTGGAGCAAAGCAGCAATACCGTCACCATTGAGCTGGACAGCATCGATAATATCCTCCAGGGCGGTAAAGCCACATTTATAAAAATGGATGTCGAAGGGGCGGAGCTTAAAGCACTGGAGGGCGCCGCTGAGACTATTCGGACCTGGCAGCCGCTGCTGGCAATCAGCCTTTATCATAAACCGGAAGATTTGCTGACTATTCCGCAATATATTCAGTCACTCAGCGCAGATTACGCCTTTTATCTTCGCGGCCATCATCCGGAACTGGCTTTTGAACTGGTTTTATATGCTGTGCCAGCGTCGAGGATTATAAAGTAATAGGCAAATAACCCCCCATTTCACCCATTATTCATCCAATTGATTACCCTCCAGAATCGGATAATCATGCCGATAACTCAACTAACGCAGGGCTGTTTATCGTGAATTCACTCTATACCGCTGAAGGTGTAATGGATAAACACTCGCTGTGGCAGCGTTATGTTCCGCTGGTGCGTCACGAAGCATTGCGCCTCCAGGTGCGTTTGCCGGCGAGCGTGGAACTGGACGATCTGCTGCAGGCGGGCGGTATCGGGTTATTGAATGCAGTTGACCGGTACGACGCTCTGCAAGGAACGGCATTTACGACTTACGCAGTGCAGCGTATTCGTGGTGCGATGCTGGACGAGCTGCGCAGCCGCGACTGGGTGCCGCGCAGCGTTCGCCGCAACGCCCGTGAAGTAGCGCATGCAATGGGGCAGCTGGAACAGGAGCTTGGGCGCAACGCGACGGAAACGGAAGTGGCGGAACGCCTGGGCATACCTGTTGAAGAGTATCGCCAGATGTTGCTCGATACCAACAACAGCCAACTCTTTTCTTACGACGAGTGGCGCGAAGAGCATGGCGATAGCATCGAGCTGGTGACGGATGAGCATCAGCAAGAAAACCCGTTACACCATTTACTGGAAGGTAATTTACGCCAGCGCGTGATGGAAGCGATTGAAGCGTTACCGGAACGTGAACAACTGGTGTTGACGCTCTATTACCAGGAGGAGCTCAATCTCAAAGAGATTGGCGCCGTGCTGGAGGTGGGTGAGTCACGGGTGAGCCAGCTGCACAGCCAGGCCATTAAACGTCTGCGCACAAAACTGGGTAAGTTATAGGTGATTGATTCACCTGAAAAATGCCGCACAACGTATTGACAACCAGGAGTTATCATGACGGTGCAGCAATCAAAAAGACGGCCTTTAAGCCGCTACCTGAAAGACTTTAAACACAGCCAGACGCATTGCGCCCACTGTAAAAAACTACTCGACCGCATCACGCTGGTTCGTCGCGGCGAAATTGTGAATAAGATAGCGATTTCCCGCCTCGACACGCTGATGGATGAAGCCGCCTGGCTTGAAGAGCAAAAAGAGTGGGTGGCGCTTTGCCGTTTCTGTGGCGATCTCCACTGCAAAGAGCAAAGCGACTTCTTTGATATTATCGGCTTTAAGCAATTCCTGTTTGAACAAACCGAGATGAGCCACGGCACCGTGCGGGAATACGTCGTTCGCCTGCGTCGCCTTGGTCAGCACCTGACCCTGCAAAATATCTCCAGGGATCTGCTGACAACCGGCTATCTGGATGAAAATCTCGAGCCGTGGCTGCCTGCCACCAGCACCAACAACTACCGCATCGCGCTGCGCAAGTACGCCCAGTATAAAGTCCAGATGCCGGGCGTCATGAAGCAGAAAGTCCGCGCCGGAACAACTTCTGATATATATTAAAAAAGAATAAGATGTAGCGCAGCCGCCTTTGACGTTGCAGGCGATTTCTCTACACTACTCAAAAATTCCACTGTATCGGGGTACTTATGAAATTAGCACTTCTGGGTCGTCAGGCGCTGATGGGGATGATGGCCGTTGCGCTGGTCGCGGGTATGAGCGTGAAAACGTTCGCAGCAGAAAATCTGCTCAACAAAGTCAAAGAGCGCGGCACGCTGCTGGTGGGGCTGGAAGGAACCTATCCTCCGTTTAGCTTCCAGGGTGACGACGGCAAGCTGACCGGTTTTGAAGTGGAGTTTGCGCAGGAGCTGGCAAAACATCTCGGCGTGAAAGCCTCCCTGAAACCGACCAAATGGGACGGTATGCTGGCGTCGCTGGACTCCAAACGCATTGACGTAGTGATTAACCAGGTGACCATTTCTGACGAGCGCAAGAAGAAGTACGACTTCTCCACGCCGTACACCGTGTCCGGTATCCAGGCGCTGGTGAAGAAAGGTAACGAAGGCAGCATTAAAACCGCGGCGGATCTGAAAGGTAAGAAAGTCGGCGTGGGTCTGGGCACTAACTATGAAGAGTGGCTGCGCCAGAACGTGCAGGGCGTGGACATCCGCACGTATGATGATGACCCGACTAAATACCAGGATCTGCGCGTAGGCCGTATTGACGCCATTCTGGTCGATCGCCTGGCCGCGCTGGACCTGGTGAAGAAAACCAATAACACCCTGGCCGTTGCGGGCGAGCCGTTCTCCCGTCAGGAGTCCGGCGTGGCGGTGCGTAAAGGCAACGACGACCTGCTGAAGGCCATCGACGGCGCGCTTGCTGAAATGCAGAAAGACGGCAGCCTGAAGGCGCTTTCCGAGAAGTGGTTCGGCGCAGACGTGACCAAATAAGTCCCTGACCGATAAAAAAAGGCGCTTTTAAAAGCGCCTTTTTTATTTCTCGCGCGTCTGCGTGCATAATGAAATAACAATTGTTTGCGTGACCGGAGGAACCATGTCACTACAGAATTTAACGCGCTTTCCCCGTCTGGAATTTATTGGCGCCCCCACGCCGCTGGAGTACCTGCCGCGATTTTCTGACTATCTTGGGCGCGATATTTTCATTAAGCGTGACGATGTGACGCCAGTGGCGATGGGCGGAAATAAGCTGCGCAAGCTGGAGTTTCTCGCCGCCGATGCCCTGCGCGAGGGCGCGGACACGCTGGTCACCGCAGGGGCCATCCAGTCCAACCACGTTCGCCAGACCGCCGCCGTGGCGGCAAAGCTGGGCCTGCACTGCGTCGCCCTGCTGGAGAACCCGATCGGCACGCGGGCAGAGAATTACCTGACTAACGGTAACCGGCTGCTTCTGGATCTGTTTAATGTGCAGGTCGAAATGGTCGACGCGTTGACCGACCCGTCCGCGCAGCTTGACGAGCTCGCAACGCGGCTGGAAGCGCAGGGATTCCGCCCCTACGTTATTCCCGTGGGCGGCTCGAACGCGCTGGGCGCCCTCGGCTATGTCGAGAGCGCGCTGGAGATCGCTCAGCAGTGTGAAGGCGCGGTGAGCCTGTCCTCGGTGGTGGTGGCCTCCGGCAGTGCAGGGACCCATGCGGGATTAGCGGTCGGGCTTGAGCAGCTGATGCCGGACGTTGAGCTGATTGGCGTCACGGTTTCCAGAAGCGTGGCGGATCAAAAGCCAAAAGTCGTCACCCTGCAGCAGGCGGTGGCAGAACAGCTTGAGCTGGAGGCGAAGGCGGAAGTTACGCTGTGGGATGACTATTTTGCCCCTGGCTATGGCACCCCAAACGATGAAGGGATGGAGGCCGTTAAGCTGCTGGCTCGCCTTGAGGGTATTCTGCTGGATCCGGTCTATACCGGTAAGGCAATGGCTGGCCTGATCGACGGCATTGCCCGCAAGCGCTTTAAGGATGAAGGACCGATTTTGTTTGTTCATACTGGCGGGGCGCCTGCGCTGTTTGCCTATCATCCTCACGTCTAAAAATCAGGTAGAAAAATAATAATGCAAGAAAGTATTCAACTGGTTATTGATTCCCTGCCATTTCTGCTTAAAGGGGCCGTGTTTACCCTGCAGCTGAGTATCGGCGGAATGTTCTTCGGGCTGGTACTCGGGTTTATTCTGGCGCTGATGCGCATGTCGAACATCTTGCCGGTGCGGTGGCTGGCGCGGTTTTACATCTCCGTATTCCGCGGAACGCCGCTTATCGCCCAGCTGTTCATGATTTACTACGGGCTGCCGCAGTTCGGCATCGAGCTGGATCCTGTTCCGGCGGCGATGATAGGTTTGTCGCTGAATACGGCGGCGTATACGTCTGAAACGCTGCGTGCGGCAATCTCCTCTATCGATAAGGGGCAGTGGGAAGCGGCGGCCAGCATCGGGATGACCCCGTGGCAGACGCTGCGCCGGGCGATCCTGCCGCAGGCGGCGCGCGTGGCGCTTCCTCCGCTGAGCAACAGCTTTATTAGCCTGGTAAAAGACACCTCGCTTGCGGCCACCATCCAGGTGCCGGAACTGTTCCGTCAGGCGCAGCTGATCACCTCGCGTACTCTTGAAGTGTTTACCATGTATCTGGCGGCCTCGCTGATTTACTGGGTGATGGCGACGGTGCTCTCCGCCCTGCAAAACTATTTTGAAAACCAGCTTAACCGCCAGGAGCGTGATCCAAAATGAGTGCAATTGACGTTAAAAACCTGGTGAAAAAGTTCCACGGGCAAACGGTGCTGCATGGAATCGACCTTGAGGTCGCGCAGGGCGAAGTGGTGGCGATTATCGGCCCGAGCGGGTCAGGGAAAACCACGCTGCTGCGCAGCATCAATCTTCTGGAGCAGCCGGAGGGCGGGACGATCCGCGTGGGCGATATCACCATTGATACCGGCAAATCCATCAGTCAGCAAAAAGGGTTGATTCGTCGCCTGCGTCAGCACGTTGGCTTCGTATTCCAGAGCTTTAATCTTTTCCCTCACCGCACGGTGCTGGAAAACATCATTGAAGGCCCGGTCATCGTTAAGGGTGAACCCCGGGAAGAAGCGACCGCCCGCGCCCGTGAACTGCTGGCGAAAGTTGGGCTGGCCGGTAAAGAGACAAGCTATCCGCGTCGTCTTTCCGGTGGTCAGCAGCAGCGTGTCGCCATAGCCCGCGCGCTGGCGATGCGCCCGGACGTAATCCTCTTCGATGAACCTACATCGGCGCTCGATCCCGAGCTGGTGGGGGAAGTGCTGAACACCATCCGACAGCTGGCGCAGGAAAAACGCACGATGGTGATTGTGACCCATGAAATGAGCTTTGCCCGCGACGTTGCCGATCGGGCTATCTTCATGGATCAGGGGCGAATTGTAGAGCAGGGGCCCGCTAAGGATCTGTTCGCCAATCCGCAGCAGCCGCGCACGCGCCAGTTCCTTGAAAAATTCTTAATGCAGTAGCATTTTCACACGCAATTTGCTCCAGATGTTCCTTCTGGAGCAAATTATCTTCCCTTAAAGCCTGTTCTGGTGCTTTTTTATTCCACCGAATTTGGATAAGCCCTCGCCAAATTAAAGATAATCTGCTCGGCGCCGACATTTTATATAAATAATCGTGATTTATGTGTTAGGTTATATTCACCATAATTATGATTATCTTTTATCAGAGGCTTCATTCAGAAGGTATGAGGGATATAGACTTTTTCACCTGGCGACGGGAATGCTTTCTCCGGTTTCAGGAAATGACCTGTGCCGACGAGGTATATCAGGAACTTCAGCGACAAACGCAGGCGCTAGACTTCGATTATTATGCGCTTTGCGTCAGACACCCTGTGCCATTTACCCGCCCGCGTACGTCCGTCCACTCCACTTATCCGCAGCAGTGGATGGCGCAATATCAGTCCGAGAATTATTTCTCAATCGATCCGGTACTTAAGCCCGAGAATTTCATACAGGGCCATTTGCCCTGGACGGATGAATTATTCACGGATGCCCAGCAATTATGGGACGGGGCGCGGGATCACGGTTTACGTAAAGGAATAACGCAGTGCATGATGTTGCCAAATCATGCGCTTGGGTTCCTCTCCGTGTCGCGTACCAGCCTGCAGGCTAGCGCAATATCCAGCGAAGAAGTGGAGCTGCGTCTGCAAATGCTGGTTCAGATGGCGTTAACCTCACTGCTTCGTTTTGAGGATGAGATGGTGATGCCGCCGGAAATGAAATTCAGCAAGCGTGAGCGGGAAATTCTGAAGTGGACAGCGGAAGGGAAAACGTCGGCAGAGATCGCTATTATTCTCTCTATCTCGGAAAATACCGTGAATTTCCATCAGAAGAATATGCAGAAGAAATTCAACGCGCCGAATAAAACCCAGATAGCGTGTTATGCCGCAGCGACGGGGCTTATCTGACTGATATCACGTTCTGCGTGTCAGACGAGAAAACGGCTGAATGCTCTGCATCCAGCCGTTTTTGTTACTGGCGGTAGGCTTGTTTAATTTGCTTAACCGTATTGGCAAAAACAGCGGATTCCGCCCGATCTTCCATCTGCGCGATCTGTTTTTCCATTTTAATGATCACACGTCCAGCATCAGCCTGGCCCATCGCCTGTAACATAAGCGTCAGCAGCGACTTAAGGCAGTTTACTTCCTGTGCCAGTTCCTGGTTATTCTCGGCAGTGGCAAATTCAGGTGTGCTCATTTATTTTCCTCATTATAAAACAGCGCTTGAGCGCGACGATGAAAGTTAAGGCGGCGGAGTATACCACAAGCCGCGGCAAAAAATGCAGTGGTTGTTTTTTATACTTTTCCAGGTATTGATTATTGGTTCGCGCGGATTATGAAGGTAATCTGTCCAATATGTTAGCGACAATTAAATGTTTATCACCGGTTCGCCATTCGTTAATTGTTGTTACAAAAAAATGAGAGCATTTTTTAGTTTGCGTTAACAAATGTTTTGGTAACTTTTTGAATGCTGGTGCTTAAAAATAGCGGCAAAAGCCCAGCGTGCGCGGGTTTTCTTTCCAGCTGCTGTACAGCCTAATTTCCAAAAACGAGACCACAATCGTATAGCCGATTTTTTAGCGTTTTAAACTTGGATGGAAAACCGCTAATATAAGCGGAATTAGCAGTCAGTAGCGTTATCCCTATTCTGGAGACATTTCCTTTGATCAACGTCCTTCTTGTTGATGACCACGAACTGGTGCGCGCAGGGATACGTCGCATTCTTGAAGATATAAAGGGTATTAAAGTTGCCGGCGAGGCATGCTGTGGCGAAGATGCCGTAAAATGGTGTCGCGCTAACTCAGCAGACGTGGTGCTGATGGATATGAACATGCCCGGAATCGGCGGGCTTGAAGCCACGCGTAAAATCGCCCGCATGTTCGTTGACACAAAAGTCATCATGCTGACCGTCCATACCGAAAATCCGCTCCCGGCCAGGGTTATGCAGGCAGGGGCTGCCGGATATCTCAGCAAAGGTGCCGCGCCGCAGGAAGTCGTTAATGCGATCCGTTCCGTCTATGCAGGTCAGCGGTACATTGCTTCAGACATTGCTCAACAGATGGCGCTGAGTCAGATTGAACCGGAAAAAACGGAATCTCCGTTCGCCAGTTTGTCTGAGCGTGAATTGCAGATTATGCTGATGATCACTAAAGGTCAGAAGGTGAATGAGATTTCAGAGCAGCTGAATCTCAGCCCGAAAACGGTCAACAGCTATCGCTATCGGATGTTCAGTAAACTGAACATACACGGTGATGTCGAACTGACTCATCTGGCCATTCGCCATGGTTTGTGCAATGCGGAGTCGTTAATAAGTCAGTGAGTGAAGCGTTCGATTCAAAAGCATTTCTGAAAACCGTCACCAGCCAGCCGGGCGTCTACCGAATGTACGACGCTGGCGGTACGGTTATCTATGTCGGTAAGGCAAAAGATCTGAAAAAACGCCTTTCCAGCTATTTCCGCAGCAATCTTGCCTCTCGTAAAACCGAAGCACTGGTCGCACTCATCCACAACATTGATGTCACCGTGACTCACACGGAAACGGAAGCACTGCTGCTTGAGCACAACTATATCAAGCTGTATCAGCCGCGCTACAACGTTCTGCTGCGCGATGATAAGTCCTACCCGTTTATCTTCCTGAGCGGTGATACCCATCCTCGCCTGGCGATGCATCGTGGCGCTAAGCATGCGAAGGGTGAATACTTTGGCCCTTTCCCGAACGGTTATGCCGTACGCGAAACGCTGGCGCTGTTGCAAAAAATCTTCCCCGTTCGCCAGTGTGAAAACAGCGTCTACCGCAACCGTTCCCGGCCGTGCCTGCAATATCAGATTGGCCGCTGCCTGGGGCCGTGCGTCGAAGGGCTGGTAAGTGAAGAAGAGTATGCGCAGCAGGTTGAGTACGTGCGTCTGTTTTTAGCCGGTAAAGACGATCAGGTGCTGACGCAGCTGATTGCCCGCATGGAGAAAGCCAGCGCGGGGCTGGAGTTTGAGGAAGCCGCGCGCATCCGCGATCAGATCCAGGCGGTGCGCAGAGTCACCGAGAAGCAGTTTGTCTCCAACACGGGCGACGACCTCGACGTTATCGGCGTTGCCTTTGACGCCGGTCTGGCCTGTGTTCACGTGCTGTTTATTCGTCAGGGCAAGGTGCTCGGCAGCCGCAGCTACTTCCCGAAGGTGCCGGGCGGCACCGAACTGGGGGAAGTGGTGGAAACCTTCGTCGGCCAGTTCTATTTGCAGGGCAGTCAGATGCGTACGCTGCCGTCTGAGATCCTGCTCGACTTCACCCTCGACGACAAAACGCTGCTGGCGGATTCGCTTTCGGAGCTGGCCGGCCGCCGGGTGAACGTGCAGACGAAACCGCGCGGCGATCGCGCCCGCTATCTGAAGCTGGCGCGAACCAATGCCGCCACGGCGCTGACCACCAAACTTTCTCAGCAGTCCACCGTCAGCCAGCGCTTAACCGCGCTCGCTACGCTGCTCAAGCTGCCTGAAGTGAAGCGTATGGAATGCTTCGACATCAGCCATACCATGGGCGAGCAGACCGTGGCGTCGTGCGTGGTCTTTGATGCCAACGGTCCGCTGCGGGCAGAGTATCGTCGGTATAACATCACCGGCATTACCCCGGGCGACGATTACGCCGCCATGAACCAGGTGCTGCGCCGCCGCTATGGTAAAGCGATCGAAGCGAGCAAAATTCCTGACGTTATACTTATCGACGGCGGGAAAGGGCAGCTTGGACAGGCGAAGGCGGTATTTGAATCGCTCGACGTGGAGTGGGATAAAAACCATCCGCTGCTGTTAGGGGTGGCGAAAGGGGCGGATCGTAAAGCGGGTCTGGAGACGTTGTTCTTCGAGCCGGAAGGGGAGGGCTTCAGCCTGCCGCCTGATTCTCCTGCGCTGCACGTGATCCAGCATATCCGCGATGAGTCGCACGATCACGCCATCAGCGGGCACCGGAAAAAACGGGCGAAAGTGAAAAATACCAGTACCCTTGAGACTATCGAAGGCGTCGGGCCAAAACGTCGCCAGATGCTGTTGAAGTACATGGGCGGATTGCAAGGATTACTCAATGCCAGCATGGAGGAAATTGCAAAAGTGCCGGGTATTTCGCAAGGGCTGGCAGAAAAGATCTACTACTCGTTGAAACATTGAGGGCTCTGTAGCAACATAGAGCTAAATTTTACTGACAACAGACAGTTACCGTCATCATGCGATTTAATATCCCTACGTTGCTCACTCTTTTTCGCGTTGTGCTCATTCCGTTCTTTGTACTGGCATTTTATCTGCCGGTGGTGTGGGCACCGTTTGCCTGTGCGCTGATTTTCCTGATCGCCGCCGTTACGGACTGGTTCGACGGCTATCTGGCGCGTCGCTGGAATCAGAGTACCCGATTCGGCGCGTTCCTCGATCCGGTCGCGGATAAGGTGATGGTGGCAATCGCGATGGTGCTGGTGGCGGAACATTATCATACCTGGTGGGTTACGCTGCCTGCGGCGACCATGATTGGCCGTGAGATTATTATCTCTGCCCTGCGCGAGTGGATGGCGGAGCTGGGTAAACGCAGCAGCGTGGCGGTGTCCTGGATCGGTAAAGTCAAAACCACCGCACAGATGGCGGCGCTGGTGTGGATGCTGTGGCGTCCGAATGCCTGGGTTGAGTGGGCAGGTATCGGCCTGCTGTGGGTCGCGGCGGTGCTGACGCTGTGGTCAATGCTGCAATATTTGAACGCCGCGCGCGGAGATTTGCTTGAACAGTGATCGTTTCGCCTTAATTTTCAGCAAACGATCCTGAGATGCAAAAAATATCGTTGACTCAAAACGACATATCAGTAGAATGCAACGCATCGAACGGCGGCACAGTCAGCCGGACGATAATGAAATCAAGAAGTTAGATAACGCTTGATGACATGCGGGAATAGCTCAGTTGGTAGAGCACGACCTTGCCAAGGTCGGGGTCGCGAGTTCGAGTCTCGTTTCCCGCTCCAGTTTAAATACATCGGCATTTGCGGGTGTAGGTCGAAAGACATCAGATTTAAGGCGCGTTAGCAAAGCGGTTATGTAGCGGATTGCAAATCCGTCTAGTCCGGTTCGACTCCGGAACGCGCCTCCACTTTCTTCCCTGGCCGGATGGTGGAATCGGTAGACACAAGGGATTTAAAATCCCTCGGCGTTCGCGCTGTGTGGGTTCAAGTCCCACTCCGGCTACCATGGGAAACAAAGAATAATCAAAGCAATAAGCAGTGTCGTGAAACCACCGAAAGGTGGTTTTTTTGTGCCTGTCATTCCGCTTCTCAGCATCCTCCCTCTCTGGCTTTAGCGATCCTTTTGCAGCGTAATTAAACAGATACGCATTATGCTATCTTAAGGCGGGCGCCTTTTACGGTCTGTAGATGTTCAGGCCTGCGACCCGATTCCAGATGCCATCACCTCATTTTAAGGGCCGCTATGTCTTTACCGCCACTGTATGCGCTGCGTGCGTTTGAAGTTGCTGCGCGACTGAACTCCTTCAGCAAAGCCGCTGAAACGCTCAATATTACGCCGGGCGCGGTCAGCAGACACGTCCGCACCCTTGAACTGTGGTTCGACTGCGAGCTTTTTAAAAGACAGGGCCCCAGGGTAGAGGTCACCGAGGCCGGGCGAGTGCTGGCCGGGCAGCTGAACGAGAGCTTCACGAGCATTGAGTGGGCCTGCCGGGCATTTCGCAGTGAAAATCATCTGCTGCGGCTAAAAGCGCCCAGCACCCTGACCATGAGATGGCTTCTCGACGTGCTGCGATCCTTTCGGAACAGCCATGCAAAACCACAGGTTGAGATTGCCAGCGTCTGGATGGACATTGATACCGTTGATTTCAACCTTGAGCCATACGACTGCGCCATCCTGCTCGGTAACGGCCATTTCGGTGAGTCGGCGGAAAGCCAGCTGCTTTTTAGTGAATGGCTTATCCCGGTTTGCACCCCCTCGCTTATCGAACCGGCCCGGCAGCGGCTTGCGCAATGCGATTTGATCCATCCTTCGCCGGACAGAAGGGACTGGAGGCGCTGGCTGCGAAGAACGGGGCTGTACCCGGGGCTCGATATGAGCAGCGGCATGGTATTTGATACCCTGGAACAGGGAAGTATTGCCGCCATGAACGGTCACGGTATCGCGATTGCCGACCTGCGCCTTACGCTCGACGCCCTGAAAAGCGGCCTGCTCGGCCTGCCCTTCAGGGAAGCTATCGCGACGGGAGATGGCTACTACCTCGTCTGGCCAAAAAATTCGCTCAAAAGAGACAGCATCCAGCATCTTCTGGCCTGGCTGCAAAACCACGCCCCGATCGTCCCGGCTCTGGATATCGTTTGTCTGGAATACGATGAAGGCCGGGTCTAATAGTGCCGTTATGAGTAAGTAATGTTCGCCATCTTTTTATAACGTTCCGGCAAAGCGCCGTTCAGGCTGAGCACCTTATCCAGAATATAAAAAGCAGGGGTGTTTTCCTGCTGCCCGGCGTCGAGGATTGCCGCGCGTAATATCGTGGCGGCAGACGAAACCCTGTGAAAATAGTCTTCGGACTCGGGCGTCTGTAGTTCGCCGGAAGCGGCGTAACGCACCTGTGGCCAGCCAGAGAAGTCGAGCAGCGGAAGGGGCTTTCCTGCTTCGGGCAGAGAGGCCGAAAGCAGCGCAGCCGCCTGTTTAGGGTCACGATGGGCGGCACAAAGCATATACACGCGCTGCGAAAACGGTGACAGGGCCTCAGAGTGAGGTTTCGTCGCCATAAGCATGGCCATAAAATCCTGTAAATCAACGGCTGAACGGGCGTCAGGCGGTAAGTCGAACTTCATTAACTGAAATAACGCATCAAGTGTCATGTTTGCCCCGGATCCTCTTATCATTATTATTCAGCGTGCGGCTGAACGTTTATCGACCCGCGCAACGGCGGGTCGTGATGATGATATTTGAATGCGGTCGCTTCAGAAAAACGATTAATAATGGAAATCACTGTGAGTTTTACTCACGCTGGCCTCTACGCTTCACGCCCCTCCAAGATAGGCTTTCCTTACCTCCGGATCGTTCAGCAGCGCCTCGCCGCTGCCGCTTAAGCGGATCTGCCCGTTAACCATTACATAGCCGCGGTCGGACAACTTCAGCGCATGGTGCGCGTTCTGCTCCACGAGAAAAATCGTCATCCCGTTACGGGCCAGCTCGCGCAGCGTCTGGAAAATCTGTTTAACCACGATGGGCGCGAGGCCGAGGCTGGGTTCATCCAGCAGCAGAAGTTTGGGGCGGCTCATCAGCGCGCGGGCGATAGCCAGCATTTGCTGTTCTCCCCCGGAGAGCGTCATCGCCCGCTGGTTGCGCCGCTCTTTGAGGCGGGGAAACAGGTCAAACATGCTCTGCATATCTGCCGCTGCGTGCTGGCTGCCGATGGGAATCGTCCCCATCAGCAAATTCTCTTCCACAGACATATCGGGGAAAACGCGTCGCCCTTCAGGCGCCTGAGCAATGCCGCCGGTAGCGACGTAGTGGGTGGATTTGTCGCTGATATCCTCGCCGCAGAAGACGATCTGCCCGCTGCGAATGCGGGGCTGGCCAAAGACAGACATCAGCAGGGTCGATTTCCCCGCACCGTTAGCGCCAATCAAGGCCACGGTCTCTCCTTCGTTAACCTCAAGCGAAACCTGCCTGAGCGCCTGGATCGCGCCATAGAAAACGTCCACACTGTGAAACTGAAGCATCGGTTCGCTCACGGGCTGACCTCGCTTTCGTCGGTACCCAAATAGGCGGCAATGACGCTGTCATTGTGCTGGATCGCGTCTGGCGTACCTCTGGCAATAACGTCGCCGTGATCGAGCACGATGATGTCATCCGAAATCTCCATCACCATCCCCATGTCATGCTCAATCAGCAGCACCGTAATGCCGTGGTGGTCGCGCAGGAAGCGAACGATTTCGCTCAGCTTGTGCGTCTCAACCGGGTTCAGCCCGGCGGCGGGTTCATCGAGACAAATCATCTCCGGGCCGGTACACATGGCGCGGGCGATTTCGAGGCGCCGCTGCTGGCCGTAGGACATTTCACCGGCAAGCCGGTTCGCGCAGTCCACCAGATCCACCGCCTCCAGCCAGTAAAACGCCCGGTCCAGCGCATCGCTTTCCGCCCGACGATATGCCGGAGTATTCAGCACCCCCGCAAGCAGGCTGCGGTTGACGCGCATATGCTGCGCCACCAGCAGGTTTTCCACTACCGACATCTCACGAAACAGGCGGATGTTCTGAAAGGTGCGGGCAAGACCCGCGCGGTTCACCAGATGCGTGCCGCCGAACATTTTATAGAACAGTCGCTGGCCGAGCTGCGTCGGGTTGAGCCAGTCGCCGGGCTGGAACTTCTGGCCATGCACCTGGATGACGTTGGTGGTTTTATCACGCGCATTGAATATTATGTTGCCACCGGAAGCGCGGTAGAAACCGGTCAGGCAGTTAAAGACGGTCGTTTTTCCCGCGCCGTTAGGCCCAATCAGGGCGGTAATCGACCCGCGCTGCACCTCAAGGTTGACGTCGTTTAAGGCCCTGATGCCACCGAAATGCATCCTCAGATGCTCTACGCGCAAAATTGTTGCGTTCATGGTGCGACTCCTTTACGCACGGCAAACCCGCTGCGGTTGATGCGGATCAGGCCGCGAGGACGCCAGATCATCATGACCACCATCAGCATGCCGAACAGCAGCACGCGGTATTCCGCAAAGCTGCGCAGCAGCTCCGGCGTGACGGTAAGCACGAAGGCTGCCAGAACGACGCCCACGGTAGAGCCCATCCCGCCCAGAACCACGATTGCGAGAATCAGAGCCGATTCGAAAAAGGTGAAGGAGGTGGGGTTCACAAAACCCTGGTAGGTGGCAAAAAATACGCCGGCGATACCCGCTGTCGACGCGCCGAGGGTAAACGCCGAAAGCTTCACCAGGACGTGGTTAAGCCCCATTGAGCGGCAGGCAATTTCATCTTCACGGAGCGCCTCCCACGCCCGGCCAACCGGCATTCGCGTCAGCCGGTGCTTAACGTACAGCACCAGCACGACCACCAGAAACAGCACCGCATAGATGAAGATAAACTTCATGTTGGGGTTATAGGTCAGGCCGAAGAACTCGTGGAAGGGCACGCCGCCTTCCTTAGCGCGTCGACCAAACTCCAGGCCCAAAAAGGTCGGGGCCGGGGCTGAAACGCCGTTAGGCCCGCCGGTGAAGGTCAGCCAGTTGTTCAGCACCAGGCGGATAATCTCGCCAAACCCGAGCGTGACGATGGCCAGGTAATCCCCGTGCATGCGCAGCACCGGAAAGCCGAGCAGGGCGCCCGCGCCCGCGGCCATCAGCGCCGCCAGCGGCAGCATGCTCCAGAACCCTAAGCCAAGATACTGATACCCAAGCGCCAGGCCGTAGGCCCCAATGGCGTAAAAGGCGACGTAGCCCAGATCCAGCAGCCCCGCCAGCCCGACAACAATGTTCAGCCCAAGGCCGAGCAGGACGTAGATCAGCCCGAGAATGGCAACCGTCAGGACGTACTTGGTGGCAACAAACGGGAAGCAAATCGCCAGCGTGACGATCAGCGGCAGGATCCAGCGCATGCGGCTCTTGTACCCCGGCGGCCGGACGTACACCCCCGCGCTGTCAGATTCAAACCGTGCCTGTAGCCGTCTTCCGGCAGCCGTACCGGAAAAAGCGCTGAGCAAAAAGCGTCCCAGCATCACGGTGCCCGTCATCCACGCCAGACGTTGGCCGTCAAAGGTAAAGCTATAGCCATCCAGTATCACGCCCGCAATCGGGCCGAAAATAATCAGCGCGATCGTTCCGGAAAAAATCGCGTCCAGAATGCAGCGCTTCAGGGAAAATCCGTCAGAGGTCATCGCGTTGTTCCTTACACTTTAGCCACGACGGGGCGGCCCAGCAGCCCCTGAGGACGGAAGATCAGAATCAGGACCAGCAGGCCAAACGAGAACACGTCCTTGTAGTCCGAGTTCACCAGCCCGGAGAATTGCGCTTCGGCGATCCCCAGGATCAGCCCGCCGAGCATCGCGCCAGGCAACGAGCCGATGCCGCCAAGCACCGCCGCCGTGAATGCCTTAATGCCGATGACGAACCCGACGTAAAAATCGAAGGTGCCATAATTCATGGTGATCAGCACGCCCGCCAGCCCGGCCATGGCGGCGCCAATAACAAACACCAGCGAAATAATCCTGTCGGTATTGATGCCCAGGATAGAGGCCATTTTGCGATCCTGCTGCACCGCGCGGCACATCCGCCCCAGGCGGGTACGGCTGATAATCCAGGTCAGGACCAGCATGCCCGCGAAAGAGGCAATGAGGATAAAGACCTTGGTATAGGTTATCTGGACAAACCCTTCGCCCAGGTGGAAGCGCAGCACGCCGTCCAGCATGGTAGGTACGCCCTGCTGCCGCGGGCCCTGGCTGAGCTGGACGTAGTTTTGCAGGATCAGCGACATCCCGATGGCCGAGATCAGCGGAGCCAGGCGGGTCGAGTTGCGCAGGGGCTTATAGGCGATGCGCTCAATAGTCCAGCCGTAAACCCCGGTGACCACGATGGTGAATACCAGCGTCCCGAGGATCAGCAGCGGAAATGACTGGAGTCCAAAAAATGCCAGCAGGGCAAGGCCAATGGCCGAGAGATAGGCGGAAATCATATACACTTCGCCGTGGGCGAAATTGATCATGCCGATAATGCCGTACACCATGGTGTAGCCGATAGCGATAAGGCCATAGACCGAACCCAGCGTCAGGCCGTTAATTAACTGCTGAAGGAAGAAAGTACTCATCGTTGCGCACCTGAATGAGGGGTTACGCCGACGGGCAACCCCGTCGGCGTCGAGCAGATTCCGTCCCGTTACGGCACTTCTTTATACTTGCCTTTGTCGTCCCACTGGTACACCACATAGTCAGACACCCTGAGATCGCCTTTGCTGTCCCAGGCTTTTTTACCCATAACCGTGTCGACGGAATTGGCCTTCAGCCACTCGCTGGCTTTCGCAGAATCCGTACCTTTGGTGGCCTTAAACGCCGCCGCGATAGCCTGCACCGAAGCGTAGGCGTAGAGCGTATAGCCTTCAGGTTCAAATTTACCGGCGCGGAATTTCTCGATAACGGCCTTCCCGTCCGGGATCTGGCGGGGATCTTTGCCGAAGGTCATATAGATGCCGTTGGTATATTGCGCACCGCCGGCGGCGGTCACCATCTCCTCGTTGACGATGCAGTCACCGGAGAAGAACTTCGCCTGTACGCCCTGTTCACGCATCTGGCGAACCAGCGGGCCCGCTTCCGGGTGGCAGCCGCCGAAGAACACCACGTCCGGTTTCTGCGCGCCAATTTTGGTTACCAGCGCGTTAAAGTCTTTTTCCCCGCGCGATAGCCCTTCGTACATCACATCCTTGACGCCGCGTTTCGCCAGCGCCGCTTTGGTGGCGTCCGCCAGCCCCTGACCATAGGTGTCTTTATCGTGGATAATGACCACCCGTTTAGCGTTCAGCTTATCAATAATAAAATCGCTGGCGACCTGGCCCTGCTGGTCGTCGCGGCCGCACATGCGGAACATATCGCTCATGCCGCGCTCGGTAATCAGCGGGTTAGTCGAGCCGGGGGTGATGGATAATATTCCTGCATCGCTATACACCTCGGAGGCGGGCATGGTCGACGAGGAGCAGAAGTGGCCGACCACCGCGTTGACCTTGTCCTGATCGACCAGGCGGTTGGCAACGGCTACCGCCTGTTTAGGCTCGCAGGCGTCATCGCCCTGAACCAGCCTGATTTTCTCACCGTTGATCCCGCCTGCGGCGTTAATGTCTTTCGCCGCCTGCGTGGCGCCGTGCCAGTACTGATCGCCATAGGTTGCGTTCGGGCCGGTGAACGGCCCGGCCACGCCAATCACAATATCTGCCCGCGCGGAAAAGGCCGTCACCAGGCAGCCAGCCAGCACAAGGGAAAGGGACGTTTTGGTAAATTTAAGCGACATTATTATGTTCCTTAGCAAAGAGGTTTTTGCACCAGGTATAAACCCGAACGCCTGATGGCATCGTTAATCCAAAAACAAGAGCGAGAACAAAATGCACGTTAGAAGCAATCTCCTGCTTAATACGGCGAGGATCCTACGCACCGCGAAGCGCGCAGAACATTAAGCAAAAAGGTTGCCAGAATGGTTAATCCCTTGACCGGGTCACAGCATGTTGAGTATAGAGTGCCGTTTTATGCGCCTTTGCGGGATGACGTGAAATTACAGCGGAGATCACATCTCCTTAACAACAAAGCCCATAAGTTGTGCAAGGGTCACGAATTGCACGTTTATGCAGCAATAAAGACCTAAACTTCAGATAGGCACGCGCGGCGATATATGTCAGGATCGTTTTTTTTATCAGGAGTATCAGCAATGGCTGAAGGCCCATTAAATGAAAGCGAGATGGCGTGGCTGGAAGAGACATTAATGTCTTACGGTCACGACGATGCATCCGTGATTGACGTGTCCGAACTGGACGGCATGCTTACCGCAGTACTTTCCGGTCCCGTTGTGGTGGAGCCCGACACCTGGCTGGTGGCGGTCTGGGGCGGTGAGAAGTTTATTCCGCGCTGGAAAAACGACCGCGAGATGAACCGCTTTATCGATCTTTGCTTTAAGCATATGAACGATATTGCCGAGCGTCTGAGCGAATACCCGGACCAGTTTGAGCCGCTCTTTGGCTATAACGACGTTGACGGCCAGAGTTATACCGTGGTGGAAGAGTGGTGCTATGGCTACATGCGCGGCGTGGCGCTGACGGACTGGTCATCCCTGCCGGAATCGCTACAGGCCGATCTGGCCGTGATTGCGCTGCACGGTACGGAAGAGACCAGCGAGAAGCTGGATGCGCTGACCGAAGAGGAGTTCATGGCCAGCATTGAGAGCATCCAGCCTGCGGCGCTGCGTTTGTATAACTACTGGGTGGCTAACCCGCAGCAGCCGGAAGCGAAGCAACCGATCGTGAACGGGGCAAAGGTGGGTCGTAACGATCCGTGCCCGTGCGGCAGCGGGAAGAAGTTCAAAAGCTGCTGTCTGCACTGATAAAAAGGGGCTAAAAATAGCCCCTTATTCTTATCCCACTTCCGGCAGCATCCCCGCTGCAATCAATATCTGCACCAGAATAATCGCTACTCCGCAGCTAAACACCAGGCACAGCAGCGGCTTACCTCCCGCCACGCGATACCCTTGCTGCGGATGCTGCTGGCGGCTTTTCCAGGCCAGCAGGGAAGGCAGGAGCAGGGCCAGAACCGATAACGCCACGCCGGCATATCCCAGCGCCATCACAAAGCCGCGTGGGTAAAAAAGCGCGAAGGCCAGCGGCGGCAGGAAGGTCATTGCTCCCGTCTGTAAACGGCCGGCAGCGGTATTGCGGCGCTGGAGCAGGTCCGCCATGTAGTCAAACAGGCCGAGCGCCACCCCGAGGAAGGAGGTAGCCAGCGCCAGATCCGCAAACAGATGCACCGCCAGCTCTACGTGCGTAGAAGCCACCACGTTGCGCAGGGCAACCAGGAAACCGTTCAGGCCAGAGTGCTCCGCCATCAGGCCAACAAAGGTTGTGGAGTCAATGCTGCCCAGCGTTACCAGCTGCCAGAAAAGGTACGCAATCAGCGGTATGGCGCTGCCGATGATAAACACGCGGCGCAGCTTGCGGATATCGCCGTTCATATAGCTGACGATGCTCGGTACGCTGCCGTGAAAACCGAACGAGGTGAAAATGACCGGGATCGCCGAAAGCGCCAGGCCTTTCTCCAGCGGCATGGCGAGCAGGTTGATCTTGTGGACGTGCGGCGCCAGCAGCACCAGCATCGCAGCCAGGAAGAGGATTTTGGCGCTGAACAAAAAGCGGTTAAAGAGATCGACCAGCGACGTTCCGGCGCAAACCACGCCGCCGCCAGTCAGCGTAAAGGCAATTGCGCCCGTCTCCGGCGAAATCGATGTCCCGAAGCCGTCATTGATGCTTGACGCAATCAGCTCTCCGGCGCCGCTAATATAGGCGGCAGTCAGCGCGTACATCAGGAACATCATGCTAAAACCGGCGATCCACTGCCCGTAGCGTCCAAGGTAGCGTGCCGCCAGCGAGCCCAGGCCGGTATCGGCGGGGACGTGCTGATAGACCTCCAGCAGCAGCAGCGCGGTGTAACACATCAGCGCCCACAGGCCGCCCAGCAGCAGTACGGTTACGCCAAACCCGACGCCCGCGGCAGCCAGCGGCATGGCCAACATTCCTGCGCCAATTGTCGTTCCGGCGACGATAAAAATACTTCCCAGAGTTCTGTTCTTCACGCTTTCCTCTACAACCCTTCGATACCGCAACCTATTCTGCGGCGCAGAGTAAGGGAAAAGCCCCATCTCGTCAAATCACCGTTACATAGGGTGTAATGATTAATTTACAAAAAGAAAAGGGGGAACCTGCGCCAGCGCAAGGCGCGTGGCTGAGGAAGCGTTTAGTCTGCCTTTTATTTGCGGGAGGTAACCATGTCAATTCACGGACACGATGTGCTTAATATGATGATTGAGTCGGGGGAACGCTATACGGAGCAAAGCCTGGTGGCGGCGATAGGTGCCCGCTTTGGCGAAGATGCGCGGTTCCATACCTGTTCGGCTTCGGATATGTCAGCGGCGGAGCTGGTGGCGTTTCTGGCGGCGCGGGGAAAATTTATTCCGGCAGAAGAGGGCTTTTCTACTCACGAAAGTAAAATATGCCGCCATTAAATAAAACGGTGCTGACGGGTCAGCACCGTTTTAACATTAATTCTGCGCGTCGAGGGTCGACAGCTCTTTATCAATAAAGTACAGACCTTCACCGGATTTACCCGCCAGAGATAATTTATCCAGGACGGATTTAAACAGTTTCTCTTCTTCGTGCTGTTCAGCAACATACCACTGAAGGAAATTAAAGGTTGGATAATCCTGGCTGGTCATCGCCGCATGAGCCAGTTCATTAATTTTTTGGGTGATCAGCTGTTCGTGCTCGTAGGTGGCGCGGAACAGTTCATCCAGAGAGCCGTATTCGGCGAAAGGCGATGCCACGTTGTCAATGCGCGGCAGGCTGCCGGTATCCGTAAGATAATCAAACAGACGCTGCATGTGCGTCATCTCTTCCTGGGCATGGCGACGCAGGAACGCGGCCGCACCTTCAAAGCTGTGATAGCTGCACCAGGCGCTCATCTGCTGGTAAAGGAGGGATGAAAAAAGCTCAAGGTTCATTTGCGCATTAAGCTTTTCAATCATTTCGGTTTTTAGCATGGTGCAGCTCCGGTTTATTATTACTGGTTCACGATGAGCGACACTATAATTTGTTATTTAATTATTTGCAAAAAGTAAAATAAATATCTCTTTATTAAAAATACGAATGGGAATAACACGCATTGCCACTCTTTATATTAATTAATGAGAATTGTTTTTGTTCTTATTAAATAGGCTGCCAGCGTGGCTGGCAGCACCCGTTAATACCATGGGTTCTGGTTTGCGGAGGTAACGGCATATCCCATGCATTTGTACTGAATGGTCACGCTTTCGTTCAGACAGAGCGAGCCGCTGATGAGGGTGCAGGTTTTTATCGGCTGCCCGTAGGCGGACGCGGTGGCATACCCCATGTTTTGACAGGCTTTGGCTGCCGTACCGTTATTCACATAGTCGTCAGACCAGGCGTTCTGAAGCAGCGCCTGACCGTAGTCGAGGCGCACAATCCCGTTCGGGGCGTCTACACTGCTTATCTCCGCCTGACGGTTAATGCTGCACCCCGCGAGCATCAGGATCGTTGCGGCCAGGATTACTCTTTTCATAGTTAACTCTGCGTGACGGGAAATACGCTATTGTAAGCCGATCCGCAGGCCGCAATGGGCGGAATAGCCGGAAGATCTCCCCTTACACTTCGCAACGAACCGGGCCAGCCCGCCAAACTGTGAGCGCATCTTTGTTTTTTAAAACAAGTTTTCACTTAATTTGAAAGTGCGTTTGTTTGATAGTAAGGTTAAGGTGAAAAGCTATCCACAGCGGGAACGCCCGCCATGCATTCAGGAGAGACAAGATGAAAATTGCACTGATGATGGAAAACAGCCAGGCCGCTAAAAATGCCATCATCCTTAATGAGCTGAAGGCCGTTGCCGATGAGAAAGGTTTCCCGGTCTATAACGTCGGTATGAGTGATGAAAACGATCACCACCTTACCTATATTCACCTTGGCATCATGGCGAGCATTCTGCTCAATTCAAAAGCCGTCGATTTTGTTGTGACCGGCTGCGGAACCGGGCAGGGCGCGCTGATGTCCCTGAACATTCATCCGGGCGTAATTTGCGGCTACTGCATCGATCCTGCTGACGCGTTCCTGTTCGCGCAAATCAACAACGGCAACGCGCTTTCCCTGCCGTTCGCGAAAGGCTTTGGCTGGGGCGCTGAACTGAACGTGCGCTTTATCTTCGAGAAAGCGTTTACCGGGCGCAATGGCGAAGGCTATCCACCAGAGCGTAAAGAGCCGCAGGTGCGCAACGCCGGTATTCTGAATCAGGTGAAAGCGGCGGTGGTGAAAGAAAACTATCTGGATACCCTGCGCGCAATCGATCCCGAGCTGGTTAAAACCGCCGTTTCGGGCCAGCGCTTCCAGCAGTGCTTCTTCGAGAACTGCCAGGACAAAGAGATTGAAGCTTTTGTCCGCGCCATTGTTGGCTGATTCCGCTTTGCCGGGCAGGGCTATACCTGCCCGGCATGCCGCATTACGTTTTTGAAGATATCGCGCTGCCCGCATCCCGTGCCAGGCGCAGCGTGTCAACCCTCCCTGCTGACGTATCAGCGATCGCCGCTTCATCCCTTGCGTTCCTTCCGTTTCAAAAAATTCTATAAAAATTTACTGGAATTTATAAGCCCGTAACCTGCGGATTTATCGCTACTTTTTTTAACATGCCCGCCGCAATGCAGCCTTTTTGAGCGTGATGTGCGTCACAAAATGGTTGATTTTTGTGATGGTGGTCATATTATAAGCGTATCGACAATAACACCTGCATAACACGTTACTGGAGCAACACGATGAAACTGCGCAAAATCCTGAAAAGCATGTGGGCTAATTACTGCACAACTTTCAAAGACGTCCCACCGGGCGCGATGTTCTGATAAAAAAACCTGCTTCGGCAGGTTTTTTTACGTCTGCGTACGACGAGAGGGAGATGGAAGGGCCTCTGTTTTGCTACTATGGCGGCCTTTAAATAAGGAGAATCCCCATGTCACAAAACCTGAGCGCCGATCAGGAACTGGTATCTGACGTCGTCGCCTGCCAGCTGGTCATCAAACAGATCCTTGACGTAATTGACGTTATCGCACCGGTAGAAGTACGCGAAAAGATGTCGACCCAGCTGAAAAACATCGATTTCACCAACCACCCCGCCGCGGCTGACCCGGTTACGCTCCGCGCAATCCAGAAAGCTATCGCCCTGATTGAGCTGCGCTTCACGCCGCAGGGTGAATCGCACTAGGTAAACCGAAATCAGACACCCTTGCTGATTTTACGCCGAAGGGCGACAGAGCCTGTCGCCCGCAGAAAGATCAGAAGAACGTCTGCACCAGCAGATAGCTCACCACGCAGGCGCAGCTCACGCCAATCAGCCCCGGCACGATAAAGCTGTGGTTGATGATGAATTTACCGATGCGGGTCGTGCCGGAACGATCGAATCCGATACACGCCAGATCGCTCGGATAGGTTGGCAGCACGAAGTAGCCGTACGACGCCGGGAAGAAGGCAACCAGCATTTTCGGGTCGATACCCAGCATCAATCCCATCGGGGCGACGGCGGTTAAGGCCGCAGCCTGGCTGTTGACCAGTTTTGAAACCAGAAACAGCACGATGGCGTACGTCCACGGATGACTTTTCACTATCCCCTCCAGCGCCATTTTCAGCTCGTCGAGATGCGCCTGGAAAAAGGTATCGCTCATCCACGCCACGCCGAACACCGAGAAGATCGCGACCATCCCCGCCTTAAACACCGCCCCGTTTGAAATCGCCGACGCATTTACCCTGCAGGTCATCAGCATTACGGCACCGGCAATCAGCATCATCATCTGTATGACAAGGTTCATCGACAGGGCGGTCATTTTGCCTTTGATTTCAAAGGCCGGACGCAGCGCTGGCAGCGCCCCCAGCAGCACCACTACGGCAATACCGGCGAAGAAGATCCACGTTGACCAGTAAGCCTGTTTCGGGAAGCGCTGATTCATCAGCGTCTCCGTTCCACCATAAATAAACTCCCGCTGTTTCGGATCGTTCAGCTTTTCCTGAAACTCCGGATCGTCTGCCAGATCTTTTCCGCGGCGTAAGCTCCACAGCGCGGCAATGGCAACCCCGGACAGCGAGGCCGGCACGGAGACGGCCAGAATTTCGAGGATCCCCCACCCGTGGCCAATACCGTGCTGCGCACCCAGAATGGAAACCAGCGACACGACGGCGACGGAGACGGGGGAGGCGGTGATGGCCATCTGAGACGCCACCGAGGCGACCGCCATTGGGCGCTCCGGGCGAATGCCCTTTTTTAGCGCGATATCCGCAATGATGGGAAACATGGTGTAGACGACGTGACCGGTTCCGCAGAGAAAGGTCAGCATCCAGGTGGTAAACGGCGCGAGAAGGGTGATGTGCTGCGGATGTTTACGCAGCAGGCGCTCCGCAAACTGCATCATCACATTCAGGCCACCGGCGGTCTGGAGCGTGGCGGCACAGCCGATGACGGCAAGGATGGTGAGCATTACGTCCACCGGGGGTTTACCGGGCTGTAGCCCAAAAACAAAACTCAAAATAAACAGGCCGATGCCGCTTATCAGCCCAAGCCCCATGCCGCCGAAGCGTGTGCCCGTCAGCAGGCAGAGGATAATGACAATAAACTCAATGGTGATCATGCTGCTCCCTCGTCAATGATTGTAATTAACAAATCATTACATGTTGTGTGGTTATTCATTGGGAGCGAGATCGGATTTGTTAAATGTCAGCAAAAGCAGGCAGTTGATACCCGCTTCCGGGCGGAAGCGGGCGAGACGGGCTTAGTGGTGTTGAACGGTGGCGAGGTCGAGAAGATGGCGGTCCGTCTGCTCCAGACCGAGACCCGCGCGTTTTGCATTGCGGATCTCATCTGCGAGCGTTTTCAGCAGCATGCCATCCTGCTGCTGCTCTTTATCCATATCACGTAAGAATTTGAGGGTTGCGATGTCCTGCTGCGCCATGGCTTCATCGGCCAGCTTGCTCAGCCTTGCACAGCGCTGCTCATACTCTTCCAGCGTTTTCTGGAACAGTTCTTCCAGTGAAGAGTAGTTATCTTCAATCGTTTCAAGCTCTTTGACGGTGGGATTTGCACCAAGCGCCTTCAAAAAGTTAAACACGCGCATCATATGCGTGACGTTACTTTGCGCCTGTGAACGAAAGAAGGTGGCAGTGCCGTTCAGGCTTTTTCTGGAACACCACGCGCTAAGGTGCAGATGCAGATTGGAAGCGTAAAACTCCAGGTTCATCTGGGCGTTGAGTTTTTGCATCATCGTTGGGGTAGTCATACTAATATCCTTATTGACTGTTGGACATGATGTCCGCTACATAACCTGACCCGGCAGGTACTGACGACTGAATGGCAGAATAAATTTTCTGCAAGGTATAAGCGTTCGAATATTCACTTCCTGTGTTCGATACGAATAAGCATACGCTTCTCTTTCGCTTAAGAAAACTCTTAATTGGGCTGTGTTTACCATACATTACAAAATTAAATATAGTTGAGAATTATAAACAGGTAAACAAATGCGCCATCAGTTAACGTGTTGATATAAATAATTTATAATCACATTTCGCTCATTTCTGTCGTTTAGGGAAACGTTCTTTGGCGAGAAATTCTGTGAAAGGGTTAAAACGGATTTAATATTCATGAATATATCCTGCTGCTGCTAATTTGAGCTAAATCAATTTTTATTAAATATACCGTTCTGCGATCGCGTCGTAAGATTGTCATCCGGTAAGCGATGGAAATGAAACGATGTTTTATCTTCTTTTATTCGCTGAGGTTTACGATGGCTAAGGTTGCGGTGCTGCTGGCACCTGGTTTTGAAGAGGCAGAGGCAATTATCACTATTGATATTCTGCGTCGCCTGCAGATTGAGGTAGAAACGCTGGCCTGTGCCGCGTCGCGGGCGGTGGTGAGCTATCACAACATTCCCATGGTCGCAGACGGTACGCTAGCGGAGCGCATCGACACGCTGTATGACGCGGTGGTGTTGCCCGGCGGCCCGCAGGGGAGCATGAATCTTGCGGCCGACCGCGACGTTATCCGCTTTGTTGCCGCGCATGACGAGAGTGGCAGGCTGATCTGCCCAATCTGCTCCGCGGCGGCGCGAGTCCTGGGCGGCAACGGGTTACTGAAGGGGCGGCGCTACGTCTGTTCCGGTGACTTATGGCAAACCGTACGGGACGGAGAATACGTGGATGCCCCGGTCGTGGAGGACGGCAACCTGATCAGCGGCAAAGGCCTTGGCCACGCCTTTGACTTTGCGCTGGCCCTTTCCGCGCGTTTGCTGGGAGATGACGCTCCCGTCCGCGAGCATGCTGAACACATCTATTACCCCTGGTAAACGTCCCACCGGGCGCCCGCGCGTCCGGTTAACAGGGACTCCTTAGCTGACCTTATGGATTATTCTGCTTAATTCCCCACTATTTGTAGGACAATTCTGCCCATTTTTATGTCATTTTCCGCTGAATTTATGTACGCAATTACTGTAATTCTGCGGTGTGATGGCGCTCTCTTATGGATGATTAATTTCCCGCTAAAACTATCACCAGCACTAACGCTTATGACGAGGTAGGCGCTAATGCCTTGTTTTAAGTCCGATTAAATAAGACGTTCGTCATTATTCCCTACAGAAAAGAATGCTAAAGCTGGAGTTTACCATGCACAAATTTACTAAAGCGCTGGCGGCCATCGGCCTGGCTGCCGTTATGTCACAATCCGCTATCGCTGAAAATTTAAAGCTCGGTTTTCTGGTTAAACAGCCTGAAGAGCCGTGGTTCCAGACCGAATGGAAATTTGCTGATAAAGCCGGGAAAGATTTAGGTTTTGAGGTGATCAAAATCGCCGTGCCTGACGGTGAGAAAACGCTAAACGCCATCGACAGCCTGGCGGCCAGCGGCGCGAAAGGTTTCGTTATCTGCACGCCGGATCCCAAACTGGGTTCCGCCATTGCCGCGAAAGCGCGCGGCTACGATATGAAAGTGATCGCCGTGGACGATCAGTTCGTGAATGCCAAAGGCAAGCCGATGGATACCGTACCGCTGGTAATGATGGCGGCAACCAAAATCGGCGAGCGTCAGGGCCAGGAGCTCTATAAAGAGATGCAGAAACGCGGCTGGGATGTAAAAGAGACCGCCGTCATGGCCATCACCGCGGACGAGCTGGATACCGCGCGTCGTCGTACCACCGGGTCCATGGACGCGCTGAAAGCCGCAGGTTTCCCGGAAAAACAGATCTACAAAGTGCCTACCAAATCTAACGATATCCCCGGCGCCTTTGATGCGGCGAACTCCATGCTCGTTCAGCACCCTGAGGTGAAGCACTGGCTGGTGGTCGGCATGAACGACAACACCGTGCTGGGTGGCGTGCGCGCAACCGAAGGTCAGGGCTTTAAGGCGCCGGACGTGATCGGCATCGGCATCAACGGCGTTGACGCGGTGAGCGAACTCTCCAAAGCGCAGGCGACCGGCTTCTACGGCTCTCTGCTGCCGAGCCCGGACGTACACGGCTATAAATCCAGCGAGATGCTTTACAACTGGGTGACCAAAGGGGTTGAACCGCCGAAATTCACCGAAGTAACCGACGTGGTGCTGATCACCCGCGAAAACTTCAAAGAGGAGCTGGCGAAAAAAGGACTGGGCGGTAAGTAATACGCTGTGATTGTGCCCCTTACGCGCCGTGAGGGGCCAGACGTACACACTACAGGAATCACGGAGTCGTTATGCAACAGTCTGATCCGTACCTCTCTTTCCGCGGCATCGGTAAAACGTTCCCCGGCGTAAACGCGCTGACCGATATCAGCTTCGACTGCTATGCCGGACAGGTTCACGCCCTGATGGGGGAGAACGGCGCGGGAAAATCCACGCTGTTAAAAATACTCAGCGGCAACTACACGCCCACCACCGGCACGCTGGCCTTGCGTGGCGAAGAGGTGGCCTTTGCCGACACCACGGCGGCGCTGAACGCCGGGGTCGCTATCATCTATCAGGAGCTGCACCTTATTCCTGAGATGACCGTGGCGGAGAACATCTATCTGGGCCAGCTTCCGCACAAAAGCGGCGTGGTTAACCGCTCGCTGCTCAACTATGAAGCGGGCCTGCAGCTGAAACACCTCGGGCTGGATGTCGATCCGCAAACGCCCCTTAAGTATCTCTCCATCGGCCAGTGGCAAATGGTGGAAATTGCCAAGGCGCTGGCCCGCAACGCCAAGATCATCGCTTTCGACGAGCCGACCAGCTCGCTCTCCGCGCGCGAGATTGAAAACCTCTTTCGCGTGATCCGCGAGCTGCGCAGGGAAGGCCGCGTCATCTTATATGTCTCTCACCGTATGGAAGAGATTTTTGCCTTAAGCGATGCCATCACCGTATTTAAGGATGGCCGCTACGTGCGCACCTTCAGCGATATGCAGCAGGTGGATCATGACCAGCTGGTGCAGGCGATGGTTGGACGCGATCTGGGGGATATTTACCACTGGAAACCGCGAGAGTACGGCCCGGAGCGTCTGCGTCTGGATAACGTCAAAGCGCCGGGGGTCCGCACGCCCATTTCGCTCACGGTACGCAGCGGGGAAATCGTGGGGCTGTTTGGTCTCGTCGGGGCAGGGCGCAGCGAGCTGATGAAAGGGCTGTTCGGCGGCACGCGCATTATCCAGGGGCAGGTGTTTGTGGACGGGCAAAAGGTCGATATTCAGAAGCCCGCGCATGCCATTAACGCGGGCATCATGCTCTGTCCTGAGGATCGAAAGGCCGAGGGCATCATCCCGGTGCACTCGGTGCGCGACAACATCAACATCTCTGCCCGGCGCAAGTTCATCCGCGCGGGATGTCTGATTAACGACGGCTGGGAGGCGAGCAACGCGGAGCACCATATCCGTTCGCTGAACATCAAAACCCCCGGCGCTGAACAGCTGATCATGAACCTTTCGGGCGGTAACCAGCAGAAGGCCATTCTGGGCCGCTGGCTGTCGGAAGACATGAAGGTCATTTTGCTGGATGAGCCAACGCGCGGTATCGACGTGGGGGCCAAACACGAAATCTATAACGTCATCTATGAACTGGCAAAACGCGGCGTGGCGGTGCTGTTCGCTTCAAGCGATCTGCCCGAGGTGCTGGGCGTCGCCGACCGCATCGTTGTGATGCGCGAAGGTGAAATTGCCGGTGAATTGCTGCATGAACAGGCGAATGAACAACAGGCGTTGAGTCTCGCCATGCCTAAAGTTAGCCAGGCTGTCGCCTGAGTAAGGAGTCAATGATGTCCTCTGTTACTACATCCGGAGCGCCGAAGTCGGCTTTCAGTTTTGGCCGCATCTGGGACCAGTACGGCATGCTGGTGGTCTTTGCCGCCCTGTTCGTCGCCTGCGCAATTTTTGTGCCGAACTTCGCCACGTTCATTAATATGAAGGGGCTGGGGCTGGCGATCTCCATGTCCGGCATGGTGGCCTGCGGCATGCTGTTCTGCCTGGCTTCCGGCGATTTTGACCTGTCGGTCGCCTCGGTAATTGCCTGTGCCGGCGTCACCACCGCCGTGGTCATCAACATGACCGAAAGCCTGTGGATCGGCGTATTTGCCGGGCTGATGCTCGGCGTGCTGAGCGGCCTGGTGAACGGGTTTGTGATTGCGCGCCTGAAGATCAACGCCCTGATCACGACGCTTGCAACCATGCAGATCGTGCGCGGTCTGGCCTATATCATCTCCGACGGTAAGGCGGTTGGGATTGAAGACGAGCGTTTCTTCACGCTGGGCTATGCCAACTGGCTGGGCCTGCCGGCGCCAATCTGGCTGACGGTAGCCTGTTTGATCCTGTTCGGTTTCCTGCTTAACCGCACCACCTTTGGCCGTAACACCCTGGCGATTGGCGGTAATGAGGAAGCGGCGCGCCTGGCGGGCGTCCCGGTCGTGCGAACCAAAATCATCATCTTCGTGCTTTCCGGGCTGGTATCGGCGGCGGCAGGGATTATTCTGGCGTCCCGCATGACCAGCGGTCAGCCGATGACCTCTATCGGATATGAGCTGATTGTCATTTCTGCGTGCGTTTTGGGGGGCGTTTCCCTCAAGGGAGGCATCGGAAAAATCTCATATGTGGTGGCGGGTATCCTGATTCTGGGGACCGTGGAGAACGCGATGAACCTGCTTAATATTTCGCCTTTCTCTCAGTACGTCGTTCGCGGCCTGATCCTGCTGGCAGCGGTGATCTTCGACCGTTACAAGCAAAAAGCGAAGCGTACCGTTTGATTCTTTTTTCAACACCGCTATGCTCAACTATTAACCATAGTTGACCCCCGGACCGGCCCGCCAGTTTCGCTGACGGGCCGGTTGCTAAATGGCGAGCGCCGTCACACTGTCTATACTTACATGGCTGTTTTGCTAACCGTAAGGAGGATTAGGGTGGCTGACTTGTTAACCGCACCGCCTGTACTGCCCGGAAAATTTGCTTTCTTTTTTGACCTCGACGGGACGCTCGCCGGGATAGAACCGCATCCCGATGACGTTGTAGTACCGGATACGGTGTTAGAGAATTTGCAGCAGCTCTCCCGACTGAACGAGGGGGCACTGGCATTGATTTCAGGGCGCTCAATGGCCGAGCTGGACGTGCTCGCCAGTCCTTATCACTTTCCGCTGGCCGGTGTACACGGAGCGGAGCGCCGCGATATCCATGATCAACTGCATATAGTTTCACTCCCCGATACGCTGATTCAGGCGCTGCATGCGCAACTCACTTCGGCTCTGGAAATGCTTCCCGGTACGGAACTGGAAGCCAAAGGCATGGCCTTTGCGCTGCACTACCGTCAGGCGCCCCATCATGAGGCTGCAATCTTTGCGGTAGCGCGAAGCGTGGCGGACGCCCATCCGGAGCTGGCGCTTCAGCCGGGTAAATGCGTGGTCGAGATTAAACCAGCAGGAATTAACAAAGGCGCTGCCATTGCGGCGTTCATGGCGGAGCCGCCGTTCCGGGGGCGCACGCCGGTATTTTTTGGGGATGACCTGACCGACGAGGCCGGGTTTGGGGTGGTAAACCAGGCCGACGGCATGTCCGTCAAGGTTGGTCCTGGCGAAACTACTGCCGCATGGCGTCTGGAAAACGTCGCCAGCGTCTGGCAGTGGATATCTGACGTCGCTAACCAGCAACAACAACAAATAGCGCAAAACAACGGGAGAAATCATTATGGGTCGCTTAGTCGTCGTCTCTAATCGCATCGCACCGCCGGATGATAAAAAAGCCAGCGCGGGTGGCCTGGCGGTCGGGGTATTAGGTGCCCTGAAAGCCGCCGGTGGCCTCTGGTTTGGCTGGAGCGGGGAAATCAGCAATGATGAGAAACCGCTAAAAAAGGTGTCACGGGGCAATATTACGTGGGCCTCCTTCGCCCTGAGCGAGAAGGACTACGATGAATACTATTCCGAGTTTTCAAACGCCGTGCTGTGGCCGGCGTTTCACTATCGTCTGGATCTGGTGAAGTTCCAGCGTGAGTCCTACGAAGGCTACATGCGCGTCAACGCGCTGCTGGCGGATAAACTGCTGCCGCTTATCGAAGAAGACGATATTTTATGGATCCACGATTATCATCTGCTGCCTTTTGCAAGGGAGCTGCGTAAGCGTGGCGTGAATAACCGCATCGGCTTCTTCCTGCATATACCGTTCCCGACGCCGGAGATCTTTACCGCGCTGCCGCAGCATGATGAAATTCTTGAAGCGCTGTCTGATTACGACCTGCTGGGCTTCCAGACGGAAAACGACAGGCTGGCCTTCCTCGACAGCGTGTCGGGTAAAACGCGGCTGGTGACGCACGGGGGCAAATCCCACACGGCGTGGGGACGGAACTTCCATACCGAAGTTTACCCGATTGGCATTGAGCCTGACGAAATTGCCGAGCAGGCCTCCGGCCCGCTGCCGCCGAAGCTTGCCCAGCTTAAGGATGAACTTAAGCACGTTAAGAATATCTTTTCGGTTGAACGACTGGATTATTCCAAAGGCCTGCCGGAGCGTTTTCTCGCCTACGAAACCCTGCTGGATAAGTACCCGCAGCATCACGGCAAAATTCGCTATACCCAGATCGCCCCAACGTCGCGCGGGGAGGTTCAGGCCTATCAGGATATTCGTCACCAGCTGGAGACCGAAGCAGGGCGCATTAACGGGCGCTACGGGCAGCTTGGCTGGACGCCACTTTTCTATTTAAATCAGCATTTTGAGCGCAAGATCCTGATGAAGGTGTTCCGTTATGCGGACGTCGGGCTGGTTACGCCGCTGCGTGACGGGATGAACCTGGTGGCAAAAGAGTATGTAGCAGCACAAGATCCTGCTGACCCGGGCGTGCTGGTGCTGTCGCAATTTGCCGGTGCGGCGAACGAGTTAACCTCGGCGCTGATTGTAAACCCGTACGATCGCGATGACGTGGCAAATGCGCTGAACCGCGCGTTAACCATGCCGCTTGCGGAACGTATTTCACGTCATTCGGAAATGATGGAGACCATCGTGAAGAATGATATTAACCGCTGGCAGGCGCGTTTTATCGACGATTTGCGCGCGATCCAGCCGCAAAGTCAGGAAGGTGACCTGCAAAAAAAGATCGCGACATTCCCTAAACTGGCGTGATTTTCTCCGGGGGCATTAACTGCCCCCGAGAGGCACCAGCAGCACATCCACCTGGCTTGACGAAACGATAGATTTTGCCGAACACGCCGCCCGGGAAAAAAAACTCTGGTTATGATTACCGCAGATAACCAGGTCAATATTCTCCTGCCTGCACATGGCGAGAATATGTTCGCTTAACTCCCCGGTGGCGATTACCGACTGGTGAACGGGATAGTTTGCCCTCTCTGCCAGCTCGCGCAGAAATTGCTGCGTTTCCTCCTGAAGAACCTCACGAATATCTTCCAGCATCGGCGCAGCCAGCTGATTATACATTTCAGGTTCAGCGGCCAGCGTGATCAGGCTGATGCGGGCATTGTTCGGGCGGGCGATGGAAACGGCGCGGGCGACAAGGTGGTGGCTTTCAGGCGAAACAGCAACGGAAACAAGAAGATGGGAGTAACTCATCACACACTCCTTTATGTCAGAATGACGCGTTTTCCCAGCTTTACCGCGAATCTGGCGCTGCTGCAAGAGGGGCATACGACAGAAATGTGAAGCTTATCATAATTATTCATTAATTATTCTTATAAGAAGAATAACTAAAACGCCGCCCTAAATGAAAATAATTAACAACTTAACGCAAATCACACATTTAACCTTCCGTGCTGTTAAATCGCCTTAATCGATACTCAACGCGGGTGCGATAATTACCCTCCGAAACTACCTTTCCTTTTATCGACGATAACCTACTGTTTTTACTAAATAAACTACACCTGCTTTCTATAGGGGTATACCCAAAAGGCGAAAGGGGAGCGGGTTTACGCTGGCAGGCAATTTCCGTGCCCGATCCGTCATTCCTCTGCATGGGTATTCGATCAATAAGAATATAAATCAGCTTCGATTGTTCGAAAAATAGACAAATTACAAGTCGTGCTGATGGATTTATAGGTTACATTCGCGTAAATTATGTGACGTGGATCACATTTATTTTAAATTTCAGGGGGGGCTGCATTGTATGTGTCAAAACTGACGAGTAGAGTTTGCGTCGAATTAGGAAAAATCTTAGTTATTTGTAAGAAAAGATAAAATGTGTAACCGACTTTTGGGCCATGTCAGCCGGTCACGCGCTTTACGACGTACAAACCTTAATTCAACTATGCATTTAGCCTTTTCTTTTTATACCGGGTGATTTCCCGGCGACATCACGGGGTGCGGTCTTACCGCATAAAAATAATAGTTGGTTATTCGGGATGGGAAAAATGCATACATCCGAGTTGCTAAAACATATTTATGACATCAATTTGTCGTATTTACTGCTCGCGCAGCGTTTGATTAGTCAGGATAAGGCATCAGCGATGTTTCGTCTGGGTGTTACCGAAGAGATGGCAACCATGCTGGGTGGATTAACGCTCCCGCAAATGGTCAAGCTGGCTGAAACTAATCAACTGGTTTGCCAGTTCCGCTTTGATAACCCGCAGACCATCACGCGTCTGACTCAGGAATCCCGCGTGGACGATCTGCAACAGATCCACACCGGTATTCTTCTCTCCACCCGCCTGCTCAGCGAAATCAGCCAGCCTGATGACGTAGCCCGGAAGAAAAGGGCTTAACAATGAGCGAAAAAAGCATTGTTCAGGAAGCCCGTGATATACAGCTGGCGATGGAACTCATTACGCTGGGTGCTCGTTTACAGATGCTGGAAAGCGAGACGCAGCTGAGCCGTGGTCGTCTGATCAAGCTGTACAAAGAATTACGCGGAAGCCCGCCGCCGAAAGGTATGCTGCCGTTTTCGACAGACTGGTTCATGACCTGGGAACAGAACATTCATGCCTCCATGTTCTGTAACGCCTGGCAGTACCTGCTTAAAACGGGCTTATGCAGCGGCGTTGATGCCGTTATCAGAGCCTACAAACTTTACCTTGAGCAATGCCCTCAGCAGGAAGAAGGGCCCCTGCTGGCGCTAACCCGCGCATGGACGCTGGTGCGTTTTGTTGAAAGCGGAATGCTTGAACTGTCGCGCTGCAACTGCTGCGACGGCAATTTTATTACCCACGCGCACCAGCCTGCGGGCAGCTTTGCCTGTAGTTTGTGCCAGCCTCCGTCCCGGGCCGTAAAAAGACGTAAACTTTCCCGGGATGCTGCCGATATTATTCCACAACTGCTGGATGAACAGATCGAACACGCTGTTTAACCCGAACCTGTGGGCAAGATTCCAGCAGCGGTAAGCGATTACCGCTGCTTTTTTTTACCCTGCGTTCCGGTAACGCGCTCGAACTGAACGTCCTGCCATAGTCACTAGCGGAAGGATGATGTCGTGCTTATCTTATTAGGTTACCTGGTAGTTCTCGGTACAGTTTTCGGCGGTTACATGATGACCGGCGGGCACCTTGGAGCACTCTATCAACCGGCTGAACTTGTCATCATCGGCGGCGCAGGGGTAGGGGCTTTTATCGTTGGTAACAACGGTAAATCGATCAAGGGCACGCTGAAGGCGATTCCGCTGCTGTTTCGTCGCTCAAAATACACCAAAAGCATGTATATGGATCTGCTGGCGCTGCTCTATCGCCTGATGGCGAAGTCGCGCCAGCAGGGGATGTTCTCGCTTGAGCGGGACATTGAAAACCCGAAAGAGAGCGAAATTTTCGCCAGCTACCCGCGCATTCTTGCCGACGCGATAATGCTCGATTTTATCGTGGATTACCTGCGCCTGATCATCAGCGGCAACATGAACACCTTCGAAATTGAAGCCCTGATGGACGAAGAAATCGAAACCCACGAAAGCGAATCCGAAGTGCCGGCAAACAGCCTGGCGCTGGTGGGCGACTCGCTTCCGGCCTTCGGGATCGTGGCGGCGGTCATGGGCGTGGTGCATGCCCTGGCCTCGGCGGATCGCCCGGCGGCAGAGCTGGGCGCGCTGATCGCCCACGCGATGGTGGGGACGTTCCTCGGTATTTTGCTGGCCTACGGTTTTATCTCCCCGCTGGCAAGCGTTCTGCGCCAGAAGAGCGCCGAAACTACAAAAATGATGCAGTGCGTGAAGATTACGCTGCTCTCTAACCTCAACGGCTATGCGCCACCGATCGCCGTCGAATTTGGTCGTAAGACGCTCTACTCCAGCGAACGTCCGTCGTTCATCGAGCTGGAAGAGCACGTGCGCGCGGTGAAAAACCCAAACCAACAGACGACAACTGAGGACGCATGAAAAACCAGTCCCATCCGATCGTCATCGTCAAAAAGCGCAAGCATAAGGGGCACGGACACGGTTCTCACGGCTCCTGGAAAATCGCCTACGCCGACTTTATGACCGCCATGATGGCCTTCTTTCTGGTGATGTGGCTGATCTCCATCTCCAGCCCGAAAGAGCTTATCCAGATTGCGGAATATTTCCGAACCCCGCTGGCAACGGCGGTGAGCGGCGGGCCGCGCATTTCGAACAGCGACAGCCCGATTCCCGGCGGCGGTGACGATTACACCCAGCAGCAGGGCGAAGTCAAAAAGCAGCCCAACATCGACGAGCTGAAAAAACGGATGGAGCAGGCGCGCCTGAAAAAACTGCGCGGCGATCTGGATCAGCTGATAGAGGCCGATCCGAAACTGCGCGCGCTGCGCCCGCACCTGAAGATCGACCTCGTGCAGGAAGGTCTGCGTATTCAGATCATCGACAGCCAGAACCGGCCGATGTTCAAAACCGGCAGCGCCGACGTTGAGCCGTACATGCGCGATATTCTGCGCGCCATTGCGCCGGTGCTGAACGGCATTCCTAACCGCATCAGCCTGTCCGGGCACACGGATGATTTCCCGTACGCCTCGGGAGAAAAGGGATACAGCAACTGGGAGCTTTCTGCCGATCGCGCCAACGCCTCGCGTCGCGAGCTGGTGGCGGGTGGGCTTGATGATGGCAAGGTACTGCGCGTGGTCGGCATGGCGGCAACCATGCGCGTTACCGACCGCGGGCCGGATGACGCCATCAACCGTCGTATCAGTCTTTTAGTGCTGAACCAGCAGGCGGAGCAGGCCATCCTGCATGAAAACGCCGAAAGTCAGAGTGAGTCACTGGACGATTTAAAACAGCCTGGGGCCGTCCCTTCGGCTGCCGTTCCAACATCGCCACCAGCCAATCCGAGGTGATAGCGTGAGCATGGATATTAGCGATTTTTACCAGACATTTTTCGATGAAGCCGATGAACTATTGGCTGACATGGAGCAACACCTGCTGGACCTGGTGCCTGAGGCACCGGATTCCGAGCAGCTTAATGCCATCTTCCGTGCGGCGCACTCCATCAAAGGCGGGGCCGGTACCTTTGGTTTTACCGTCCTGCAGGAAACAACCCATTTAATGGAAAACCTGCTTGATGACGCCCGACGCGGTGAGATGCAGCTCAATACCGACATTATCAACCTGTTTTTGGAAACGAAAGATATTATGCAGGAACAGCTCGACGCCTATAAAAGTTCGGCAGAGCCTGATGCCGCCAGCTTTGAATACATCTGCAATGCGCTTCGTCAGCTGGCGCTGGAAGCCAAAGGTGAGGCGTCCGCGCCGGTTGTCCCTGCGGCAAAACTGAGCGTTGTGGATGCGGTTGCCGGGACGGATGCTGCGCCTGCCGCACCCGCTGGCAAGCTGCGGGTGGTGCTGTCACGCCTGAAAGAGAACGAAGTCAACCTGCTGGAAGACGAGCTGGGCAATCTGGCGACGTTAAGCAACGTGGTGAAGGGCAAAGACAGCCTGGCCGCGACGCTCGACGGCGGCATTGGTCAGGACGATATCGTGGCGGTGCTGTGCTTCGTTATTGAAGCCGACCAAATCGCGTTTGAAACCGAAGACGCGGCCGTTGAAGCCCCCGCGCCGGTAGAGGACGTTCCTGCCGCGGTGCCCGCCGCGCCGGCGCTGAAGGCGGTACCAAAAGAGACGGCGGCACCCGCGCGCGGTGAAAAACCGGCGGCGCGCTCCAGCGAGTCCACCAGCATTCGCGTGGCGGTAGAGAAGGTGGATCAGCTAATCAACCTGGTGGGCGAACTGGTGATCACCCAGTCGATGCTGGCCCAGCGCTCCAACGAGCTGGACCCGGTTACCCACGGCGATCTCATCACCAGCATGGGTCAGTTACAACGTAACGCCCGCGATTTGCAGGAGTCGGTGATGTCCATCCGCATGATGCCGATGGAATACGTCTTCAGCCGCTTCCCGCGTCTGGTTCGCGACCTGGCGGGCAAGCTCAACAAGCAGATCGAGCTGACGCTGATGGGCAGCTCCACCGAGCTGGACAAGAGCCTGATCGAGCGCATTATTGACCCGTTAACGCACCTGGTGCGTAACAGCCTCGACCACGGCATCGAGCTGCCTGAAAACCGCGTGGCGGCCGGGAAGTCACCGGTTGGAAACCTGATCCTGTCAGCGGAACACCAGGGCGGCAACATCTGCATTGAAGTGACCGACGACGGCGCGGGGCTGAACCGCGAGCGCATTCTGGCAAAAGCCGTTTCGCAGGGCATGGCCGTAAACGAAAATATGACCGATGAAGAAGTGGGCATGCTGATCTTTGCGCCGGGCTTCTCAACCGCGGAGCAGGTCACCGACGTCTCCGGCCGTGGCGTGGGCATGGACGTGGTGAAACGTAACATTCAGGAGATGGGCGGCCACGTTGAGATCCAGTCTAAACAGGGCGCGGGCACAACTATCCGTATCCTGCTGCCGCTGACGCTGGCCATCCTGGACGGAATGTCCGTCAAGGTGGCGGACGAGGTGTTTATTCTGCCGCTGAACGCGGTGATGGAATCACTCCAGCCGCGCGAAGAAGATCTGCATCCGCTGGCGGGCGGCGAGCGCGTCCTCGAAGTCCGCGGCGAGTACCTGCCGCTGGTGGAGCTGTGGAAAGTGTTCGAAGTGGACGGTGCCAAAACCGAGGCCACGCAGGGAATCGTTGTGATCCTGCAAAGCGCCGGACGCCGCTATGCGCTGCTGGTCGATCAGCTGATTGGCCAGCATCAGGTGGTGGTGAAGAACCTGGAAAGTAACTACCGCAAAGTGCCGGGGATCTCCGCTGCCACCATTCTGGGGGATGGTAGCGTCGCGCTGATCGTCGATGTATCGGCACTTCAGGGATTAAATCGTGAACAACGTGTGGCGTACACAGCCGCCTGATTAAGTAGAAGGTAATAACATGACCGGTATGAGTAACGTAACGAAACTGGCGGGCGAGCCATCTGGGCAGGAATTCCTGGTTTTCACTTTAGGTGACGAAGAGTACGGTATCGACATCCTGAAAGTGCAGGAAATTCGCGGATACGATCAGGTAACGCGCATTGCCAACACGCCTGCGTTCATCAAGGGTGTAACCAACCTGCGCGGCGTGATTGTGCCAATCGTGGACCTGCGCGTGAAGTTCAGCCAGGGCGATGTGGAGTACAACGACAACACGGTGGTGATTGTCCTGAATCTCGGGCAGCGCGTGGTGGGCATCGTGGTGGATGGCGTGTCTGACGTGCTGTCGCTCACCGCCGACCAGATCCGTCCCGCGCCGGAGTTTGCGGTCACGCTGTCAACGGAATACCTGACGGGGCTGGGCGCGCTCGGCGAGCGTATGCTGATTCTGGTGAATATTGAGAAGCTGCTCAACAGCGAAGAGATGGCGCTGCTGGATATCGCGGCCAATCACGTGGCATAGGTAAACGCAAAACGGCAACCCGGTTGCCGTTTTTAGCGTTAGCATCCTCTCCCGTGGGAGAGGGACGGGGTGAGGGCAACAGGCCTCACCTTTTTTACACCCTTACGCTTCCTGCTCCACCAGCTCCGCTTGCGCCTCGCGCGCGCCTTCATTCTGCGACAGCATCGCCGTCGCAATGCCGTTCCCCAGCACGTTGATAGCCGAACGCCCCATATCCAGGAAATGGTCGATCCCCATCAGCAGCAGGATCCCGGCCACCGGAATATTAAAGCTCGGAATCGTTGCCGCCAGCACCACCAGCGACGAGCGCGGTACGCCCGCAATCCCCTTTGACGCCAGCATCAGGGTTAACATCAGCACCGTGACCTCGGTAAAGCTGAGGTGAATATTGTACGCCTGGGCAATAAACATGGATGCGAACGAGCAGTACACCATAGAGCCAACCAGGTTAAACGAGTAGCCGATGGGCAGGACAAAAGAGGCGATATTTCGTGAACAGCCAAAGCGTTCCAGCTGTTCCAGCGTTTTAGGATACGCCGCTTCGGAGCTGCTGGTGGTAAACGCAACCAGCACCGGATCTTTCAGCATGGCCACCAGGCGGAAAATGTTTTTCTTCAGCACCATGTAGCCCACCGCCAGCAGCACCATACAGGTCAGGAGGATCGCCACGTAGTAACCGCCGATAAAGGAGGCATAGTTCAGCAGAATGCCCAGACCCTGGGTAGCAATGACGGACGAAATCGCCGCGAAAATGGCCAGCGGCGCAACGTACATCACGTAGCCCGTCACCTTCAGCATAATGTGCGATACCACGTCCAGCGCCGCAACCAGCGGAGCGTTGAATTTTTGGCCTAATGACGCGCCGCCGATGCCGAAGAACATCGAGAAGACCACAATTTGCAGGATCTCATTGTTCGCCATCGCGCCCGCAATGCTGGTGGGGATCGTGTGCGATACGAAGGCCTTCAGCGACATGCCGCTAACGGCCAGGCCGGTATCAACCGTCTCTGCCGGAATACTCAGGTTCAGGCCGCTGCCGGGTTGTTCCAGGGTAACAATAAACAGCCCCACCAGGATCGACAGCACGGATGAGCTGATAAACCACACCATCGCCTTGCCGCCCACGCGTCCAATAGTCGACGTTTCACCCAGCTTCATAATGCCCACCGTCAGGGTGCTGAACACCAGCGGGGCAATCACCATTTTAATCAGCCGCAGGAAAATGTCGGTCAGCAGCGTAATGTTCTCCGACCAGGCCTGAATCGCGTCGGGCGAAGCATACTCGTGGATCGCCGCGCCTGAAAGAATACCCGCCAGCATGAAAATCACGATGAAGAGCGTGAGTTTATTTGCACTTGCCACAAAAAGATCCTCTATGCACTAAAAGAGCTCCTGTGCCAACACATGCAAATTTTTTATTTAAGCACAGGAAAATATTCAGGGCATAAATTGAAGTAAAGCTGCGTCACATACAACTTGTTTTTAATTTTTATCGAATTAGTTGTTTTTGCTTCGCCGATATATCGTGATCGAGATCACACTTTAAGCGATATATCTTCAGGGCAAGCAAGAATAATGCCCGTTTTATTTTCCTAACTCTTTGTAATATTTGTTAATAGTCTGTTAATTCAGGGCGTATTGCCGTCAGAGCGGCGAAAGTGGTTGAAGCAGTATCCATAAACTAAATTCTCAGTAACCGCGGTGAGGGATGTTTAAGCGGGGCTAACATACTGAACAGTATGAATAAAATATGGCAAGCGAACCAGAATTTCTCCCGGAGGGCGGTAAATGAAAAGAAAACTTCTTGTTATCTGCGCGGGCACGCTGCTGGCGGCGACGACCGTCGGCCAGGCCCTGGCGGTCACCAGTAGCGGCACTATCGGTGCGACGCTCACGCTGACTAACGGTTGCTTAATCAACGGCTCGCCAACGCAAAACGGCATTAACTTCGGGACACTCGATTTTGGGACCCATCCGGCTACCTTCTCCACGCTGACAACGCAGCTGACCGGCGCCAGCGGAGGTAACACCTTTACCATTCAATGCACCACCGCCAGCTATACGGTGGCGATTACCGGCAACACCAACGCCACCGCGCCCGGTACCGTTGTCGGCACCCCGGGTACGCCGGGCCGCTATTTGATCAACACCGCCAACGCGGCGCAGGGCGTGGCCTACAGCCTGTTCAGCGATAGCGGTTACAACAACGTGGTGGCAAATAACGCCGCGCTGCCGGTCGCCTCTACGGCGGGTGGGGTGGATAGCTACACCCTCTACGCACGCATAACGGGCGGCGGCAACAGCGTGACGGTCGTACCGGGAACCTACACCGACACGATTAACGTCAGCGTAACCTACTAGTTCAGCCATGAAGGCGTTGTGTTCACGTCTGCGCGAGCGCGCAGAGGGCGTCGTGCACCCTTTTTTAGCCCTGGTCGCCGGGTTGATGATGATCCCCGGCGCCGGGGCGGTGACCACCCAGTCATTCAGGGTGAGCGCGACGGTTGTACCGGGCTGCTCGGTGAGCACCGGCACGGGCGGACGCTTCGGGACCCTGGATTTCGGGAGCCACAGCGGCGTGAAGAACACGCCGGTGAGCACCAGCTTTGTCGCCGACGGCGCGTTGTCCATCGCCTGTACGCCGGGCGTGGCGCTGAGCATGAGCATTAACGGCGGGCAGAACTACAGCTCGGTGCGGCGGATGACCCGTTCAGGCGGGACAGAGGTGGTCGGATACCGCCTCTACAGCAGCAGCTCGCTGGCCGCAAACAGTGAAATAGGGGTTAACCAGGCCATACCAATTACCTATACCAACAGCAATAACATCGCGCTGCCTTTATTTGGCGTCGCGCTCCTGACGGGGTTCAGCCTGCCGGGAACTTATTCAGATCAACTCACCGTGACCTTGTCATGGTAGGAAAGGGAGAGCATTGATGAAGCCATTTTTCAGGCGGTTATGCCTGGCGGGGCTGCTGGGGACGACGGCCCTCGCGGCGGGTCAGGCGCGGGCAGCGGCAACCATTCTCCTGTGGCCCATCGATCCGTGGCTTTCGGCAGACGCCAAAGCAACGGAGCTGTGGATCCAGAATCAGGGAAACAGCGCCACGACAATGCAGGTGCGCATTGTGCGCTGGAAGCAGGAGGGCGGGTATGAGCGCTATACGGCGCAGCAGGACGTGGTCGCCAGCCCGCCAATTGTGACCATCGGCAGGGGCAATAAACAGCTGATTCGCCTGATCAGGCAGGGGACGATCCCGTCGGGCGTCGAGCAAGCCTACCGCATTATCGTGGATGAACTGCCCCAGCCGGATGCCAAAGCCGAACCGTCCATGGGCCTCAAGCTGCAAATGCGCTACTCCATTCCTTTATTCGTCTACGGTCAGGGGATCCCCACCATCAACGAAGGCGCGCATCATGCGCTGGTAAACCCCGGCAACCTGAGCTGGCGGGTCATTCAGGAGCAGGGTAAACCCGCGCTGCAGGTGCGCAATCAGGGGGACGTTCACGTCAGGCTTAGTCAGGTTGCGGTTGAGCAGGGCGGGCAAAAACGCACGGTTGCCGAGGGGCTGCTGGGCTATGTGCTGCCGGGCAGCACCCGAAGCTGGCCGCTTCCGGCAGGTATTTACCAGCCGAACCGGATGAGCGCGCAAATCAATGCCAGGGATACGCAATGGCAATCGACCCCCGACAGCTGAAACCGGCAATGATGATCCTGCTTTGCGTCAGTACCAGCTCGTGGGCCGAAGGCGGTGACGACAGTTTACCGCCGCCGCCGGACGCGCGGTCGATGAACGGCGAAGCCGTGTTCCAGCTCGCACTGGTGCTGAACCACTATGACACGGGCCAGGTCGTGCCCGTGACGCAGCGCGGGGGAGCCTGGTTTATTTCGGGGGCGGATTTGCTTCGCGCCGGGCTGCCGCCGGAGCACGTGCCTGCCGGAGAGGTGAACCTTTCAACGCTTTCATCGGTGCGCGTGGAGTATGACAGCAGCGCCCAGCGGCTGCTGCTGACGGTTCCCCGGGAGTGGGTTGCGGCGCGGGTCACCTCGTTTAACGGTCAGAGCGCGCAAAGCAAGCCGCATTATGGCCGGGGCGCGCTGCTCAACTACGACGTTTATACCAACCATACCGAGCACACGGGCGGCCAGGCGTCGGTGTGGCATGAGTTCCGCTATTTCAACGAAGACTATTCATTTTCTTCGACAGGGTACGCGCGACAGAATTTCGCCGGAAGCAGCGGGCAGCAGGAGGGGTACGTGCGCTACGACTCAACCCTGCTCATCACCAACGAGGACGATGCCACCACCTGGACCGCCGGGGACGTCATCAGCGATGCGCTGAGCTGGAGCAGCAGCGTGCGCATGGGCGGGATCAGCTACGGGCGCGACTTCTCCCTGCGTCCGGATCTGGTGACCTGGCCGCTTCCGGAATTTTCCGGTGAGGCGGCGGTGCCTACCTCGGTCGATCTGTTTATCAACGGCTACCGTTCCGGCTCCACCCGTCTTCAGCCGGGGCCATTTACCCTGACCAATCTGCCCTATATTAACGGCGCGGGGGATGCGGTACTGGTCACCACCGACGCGCTGGGGCGGCAGGTGAGCACCACGCTGCCGTTTTACGTCAGCAGCGATGTGCTGAAGCAGGGGCTGAGCGACGGCGCAGTGACGCTGGGTAGCCTGCGGCGCAACTACGGCATCGAGAATTTTGATTATGGCCCGGCGGCGGGCAGCGGATCGTATCGCTACGGTGTTACGGACTGGCTGACGCTGGAAGGCCATGCGGAGGGGGCGGAGTCGCTGGCGCTCGGCGGTGCGGGCACGGTGGTGAAGCTCGGGCGATTTGGGGTGGTCAATACCTCTTACACCCAAAGCCGGATGCGCGGCGACGAAGGGGGGCAGATGAACTGGGGCTATCAGTACAGCACCAGCGAGTTTAGCGTGGCAACTCAGCATACCCGGCGCGACCGCGGCTTCGGCAACCTTGCTCTTTACGATCGGCCCACCGTTTATGATGAATATGATAACCCCGTCGCGAGCCTGAGCCGCAACACAGATCAGTACTCCCTAACCTTTAACCTCGGGGATTACGGCAATATCGGCGCGGCGTGGATCGGCGTGGAGAATTTTGACAGCCAGAAAACCGAGCTGCTCAACCTCTCCTGGAGCCGAAACCTGTGGGGCTCAAGCAGTATTTATCTGGCCGCCAGCCGCGACCAGCAGCGGGGCGACTGGACGGTCGCGCTGTCGCTTCAGGTGCCGCTGGGGGAACGGGACAGCGCTGCCGTCACCTTTGAAAATACCCCGGACGCGGGCAGCACCCAGCGCGTCAACTATAACCACTCGATGCCTTCGGACGGCGGCTTTAGCTGGAATATGGCCTGGGCCAACCAGTCGCGCTCGAGCAACTACCAGCAGGCCACGCTCGGCTGGCGCAACAATAACGTTGAGCTTCAGGGGGGCGGCTACGGCGAGCAGGGCATGATGACGTGGTGGGGCGAGGCGATGGGCTCCATCGTGCTGATGGACGGTGAACTGTTTGCGGCGAATAAAATCAACGACGCGTTTGTGGTTATTAGCACCGACGGTCACCCGGACGTGCCCGTCAGCTACGAAAACCAGCCGGTCGGCAAGACCAATAGCAAAGGCTATCTGCTGGTCAGCGGCGTGTCAGCCTATTATCCGGCGAGCTACCGCATCGATACCCTGAACCTGCCGGCGGATACCCGGCTGAAAGAGACCGAGAGGCGGGTGGCGATTCGCCGCCACAACGGCTATCTGGTGGATTTCCCGATGGAGCAGGAGCGCGTCGCCAGCGTGATCCTTCACGATGCGCAGGGGAATGCCGTTCCGGTGGGAAGCCAGGTCAGGCGCGCTTCCCGCAGCAATGCGGTGGTTGGCTATGACGGCATCGCCTGGCTGGAAAACCTGAACGACGTGAACCCGCTGGAGGTCACCATGCCGGACGGCAAACGCTGTACCGCCACGCTGACCGTGGGCGAAAACCCCGGGCATAAGCTGCAAACCTTCGGTCCGCTGACCTGCCGGGAGGCGCCGTGAAGCGCCTGCTTATCGCGCTCCTGCTGCTGTTCTCCGGCGGCAGCTGGGCGGCCTGCACCGTCAGTACGGTGAATGCCGCGTTTGGCAGCGTCACGTCGTTTGCCCTTAGCGGTACGGGGGAGGTGCAAACCACCGGCACGCTGGTGGTGGCCTGCGACACGGTTCTCAACCTGCTCACCAACGACTCGGTGACGCTGACCTACACCTCGGCGTCGATAGCCGCCAACAGCCGCGCCACCATGAAACGTACCGACAACGCGGCCATCGCTGACGTGATCCCTGCGCGCCTGTGCGGTGCCTCAGGCTGCGGCGCAAACAGTGAAGTGCAAATCAGTAAAACCTATAGCTGGAGCGGCAACACGCTGCTCGGGCTGCTGGGGTCACGGCGCTACAATATTCCGCTTTATTTCCGTACCGTGCCGGGGCAGAACGTCACGGCCGGGCCGTACCAGGTGTTGTTAACGTTCAGCATCAGTTACAACGTCTGTGCCGTTGGCGTCGCCGGGGCATGCCTGACGCCGCAAACCGGCACGGCGACCACCTCCATTCTCCTCAACATGAACGTGACCAACGATTGCAGCACCATGAGCACGCCGGACGTCAACTTCAACAGCGCGCCGCTGGTGCAAAACTTTCCCACCGTCTCACAGTCCGTTGCCGTCACCTGCACCAAGGGCAGCACCTACACCATAGGCATAAACAATGGTGCCAACGCCCTGAACAACGTTCGCCGTATGGTCAGCGGCAGTAACTTTATGAGCTACGACATCTTTAAAGAGGCGTCGGGCAACCGCTGGGGCGGCAGCGGCAGCGAGCGCTGGGCCAGCGCCAGCTCCTCCCAGGTCAGCACCGACGGGCTTTTGCGCACCTATAACTACACCGCTAAGGTCCTGACCAATCAGGCCACGCCGCCGGCAGGTACCTACACCGACACGCTGATCGTTGACGTTGCGTTCTGACTCCCCGCGCTTTTCCCTTTCGCAAATGTAAAGTTCCCGTGGCCTGTGCCGATAACACCGTTAATAAATCTATGAGAAGGTGTTGTATGTTGAACCGTATCCGCGTTGTCACAATGCTTATGTTGGTGCTGGTCATTTTCGCACTTCTTCAGCTTATTTCCGGCGGCCTCTTTTTCTCGTCGTTAAAACAAAACCAGGACAGCTTCGCGGCCTCGAACGATGTGCGCATGCAGCAGAGCGAGCTGACCACGACCTGGGACCTGATGCTGCAGACGCGTATTAACCTGAGCCGCTCGTCCGCCCGCATGATGATGGATCCTGGCAACCAGCAGAGCAGCGCGAAAACGGAACTGCTGAAGAACGCGCGCGCGACGCTGGCCGACGCGGCAAAACACTACGACACCTTCAAAAAAATCGCCCCTCAGCCAGCAATGGCGCAGGCGAGCGCAAACATAGATGAAAAATATCAGGCCTACTTCGCTGGCCTGACGGAGCTGGTGCAGTTCCTTGAGAACGGCAACATGGAGGCCTATTTCGCCCAGCCGACCCAGGGGATGCAGAACGCCCTCGGCGCGGCGCTCGGGGAGTACGCTAAGGCCAGCGGCGAGCTTTATCACTCCGCGTTTACGCAGAGCCAGAACGATTACCGCTTTGCGAAATGGCAGATGGCGGTTCTCGCCCTCGCGCTGGTCATCGTGCTGATGTCCGTGTGGTACGGCATTCGCCATATCCTTCTGAACCCGCTTGGCCGCGTCATTGCCCATATCCGCGAGATTGGTCGCGGCGACCTGACGAAAACGCTGGTTATTTCCGGGCGCAACGAGATCACCGAGCTGGCAACCAGCGTCGATCGCATGCAGCGTTCGCTGATTGAGACCGTCGCGAACGTGCGTGAGGGGGCGGATGCCATTTATATCGGCACCAGCGAAATTGCGATGGGCAACAACGATCTCTCATCCCGTACCGAACAGCAGGCGTCGGCCCTTGAAGAGACGGCGGCCAGCATGGAGCAGCTCACGGCAACCGTGAAGCAAAACGCCGACAACGCCCGTCAGGCGTCTCAGCTCGCGGAAAGCGCCTCCGACACCGCCCAGCGCGGCGGGCGGGTCGTAGACGGCGTGGTGAAAACCATGCACGACATTGCCGACAGCTCAAAGAAAATTGCCGACATCATCAGCGTTATCGACGGTATCGCCTTCCAGACCAACATTCTCGCGCTGAACGCCGCCGTGGAAGCCGCGCGTGCTGGCGAGCAGGGGCGCGGGTTTGCGGTCGTCGCCGGTGAAGTGCGTAACCTCGCCAGCCGCAGCGCCAATGCGGCGAAAGAGATCAAAGCCCTCATTGAAGACTCTGTTTCACGCGTGGATACCGGCTCGGTGCTGGTGGAAAGCGCGGGTGAAACCATGAATGACATCGTGAATGCCGTGACTCGCGTGACGGACATCATGGGTGAAATCGCCTCTGCATCGGACGAGCAGAGTCGCGGTATTGACCAGGTCGCCCTGGCGGTATCGGAAATGGATCGTGTGACGCAGCAAAACGCCGCGCTGGTGCAGGAGTCCGCCGCCGCGGCTGCCGCGCTGGAGGACCAGGCGAGCCGCCTGAAAATGGCCGTCTCGGCGTTCCGTCTTACTTCAACAATGACAAATACGGTCAGCGCGCGTACCGGGTACGACGACGCAGCCCCGGCGCCCGCGGCGACACGCCCGCGCGCAGCGGTGACCGGACAAGATGAAAACTGGGAAACATTTTGACTGACAGTTAAACCGCGGCCGCTTGCCGCTTGATGGGAGCGTGGATGTTAAATCGTATTCGTATCTCGACCACACTGTTTTTGATTCTGATCCTGTGTGGGGTGTTGCAGGTTGGCAGTAACGGGTTGTCTTTCTGGGCGTTTCGCGATGGCTATCAGAATTTGCAGGAAGTTGAGACGAGTAATCAGCAGCGCTCCGCGCTGGCACAAACGCGTGCCGTGCTGTTGCAGGCAAGCACCGCGCTGAACAAAGCCGGGACGTTAACCGCGCTGAGCTATCCGCCGGATGATATTAAGGCGCTGATGGCGATTGCCCGCAGCAGCCTGAAGCAGGCCGATGCGCAGTTTAAGGCATTTACGGCGCAGGAAGCCGTAAGTGAAAAAGAGAAAGCGCTGAAGGGCGCCATGAAGAAGAACTTTGATGCCTGGTACGGCGATCTGGAACATCAGGCAACGTGGCTGGAGAACAACCAGCTTTCTGACTTCCTGACCGCGCCGGTGCAGGACTCGCAGGCGGCGTTCGACGGCAGCTTCAACGCGTGGCAGCAGGACATTAACCAGTTTGTCGCGCGTGCCGGCGCGGACAGCCGGACCAGCTACCGCACGTCGGGGGTGATTTTCCTGACCATGGTTGTCCTGGCGGCGCTGTTAACCGGCGGCTCGCTGTGGTGGGCGCGCAGGACGATCGTGCAGCCGCTGGCGGTCGTCAGCAGCCACTTCGACAGCATTGCGGGTGGCAACCTGGCGCGTCCGGTTGCCGTGTACGGGAAAAATGAGATATCCGCGATCTTTGCAAGCCTTAAGGCCATGCAGGGCTCGCTGCGGGAAACGGTAAGCGACGTGCGGCAGGGCAGCCACGCCATGCACAGCGGGATCTCAGAGATTGCGGCGGGCAATAACGATCTGTCGTCCCGCACCGAGCAGCAGGCGGCTTCGCTGGCGCAGACGGCGGCCAGCATGGAGCAGCTAACCGCGACGGTAAGCCAGAACGCCGATAACGCGCGCCAGGCGTCCGATCTGTCGAAACAGGCGGCGATGACGGCGAAGCGCGGAGGCGATCAGGCTTCTCACGTCGCCAGCACCATGCAGGACATCGCCGCCAGCTCGCAGAAGATTGGCGACATTATCAGCGTTATCGACGGTATCGCGTTCCAGACCAACATTCTGGCGCTGAACGCCGCGGTGGAGGCGGCGCGCGCCGGCGAGCAGGGGCGCGGGTTCGCGGTGGTCGCAGGGGAAGTCCGTAACCTTGCCAGCCGCAGCGCCAACGCGGCGAAAGAGATAAAAGGGCTGATTGAAGAGTCGGTCTCCCGCGTTCAGCAGGGCTCGGCCCTGGTGGATACGGCAGCGCAGACCATGCACGAGATTGTCACCTCCGTGACGCGGGTTAACGACATTATGGGGGAAATCGCCTCGGCGTCCGATGAGCAACGCCGCGGCATTGAACAGGTGGCGCAGGCCGTGACCCAGATGGATCAGGTAACGCAGCAGAACGCCTCGCTGGTGGAAGAGGCGGCGGCGGCAACCGAACAGCTGGCAAACCAGGCTGACCACCTTACCGGGCTGGTCGCCATATTTAATCTGAAAGAGCACGTTGAAGCAGTAACCGAAGTCGGACGGCCACAGGCCGTGCCCGTTGTATCCTGAATGTGATTAAGAAGGCGCTATGACATCACCCATGCCCTCAGGGCAAACGTCATTACTGTTGCAGATGACACAGCGCCTCGCGCTGTCCGACGCGCATTTTCGTCGGATATGTCAGTTAATCTACCAGCGTGCGGGGATCGTGCTTGCGGACCATAAGCGAGACATGGTCTATAACCGGCTGGTGCGGCGCCTGCGCACGCTGGGGCTGGACGATTTTGGCCGCTATCTGAGCATGCTCGAAGCGAACCAGAACAGCGCCGAATGGCAGGCATTTATCAACTCGTTGACCACCAACCTGACCGCGTTTTTCCGCGAAGCGCATCACTTCCCGGTGCTGGCGGAGCACGCCCGTCGCCGTAGCGGAGAGTATCGCGTCTGGAGCGCTGCGGCTTCTACCGGCGAGGAGCCGTACTCGCTGGCCATCACCCTGGCAGACACCCTGGGCATGGCGCCGGGCCGCTGGAAAGTGTACGCCAGCGATATCGACACCGAAGTGCTGGAAAAAGCGCGCAACGGCGTTTATCGCCAGGATGAGCTGAAAACGCTCTCTCCTCAGCAGCTGCAGCGCTACTTCATGCGCGGCACCGGCCCTCACGAAGGCCTGGTGCGCGTACGCCAGGAGCTGGCGAACTGCGTGGAATTTGCCCCCGTTAATTTACTGGATAAGCAGTACAACGTTCCGGGGCCTTTTGACGCCATTTTTTGCCGTAACGTGATGATTTATTTTGATAAAACGACGCAGCAGGACATTTTGCGTCGCTTTGTTCCGTTGCTCAAGCCTGACGGTTTACTGTTTGCCGGGCACTCGGAAAACTTCAGCAACCTCGTGCGTGAGTTTAGCCTGCGTGGGCAAACGGTATATGCGCTGAGTAAGGAAAAAGCATGAGTAAAATCAGGGTATTGTCAGTCGATGATTCGGCGCTGATGCGCCAGATCATGACCGAAATCATCAATAGCCACAGCGATATGGAGATGGTGGCCACCGCGCCGGATCCGCTGGTCGCGCGGGATTTAATCAAGAAATATAACCCCGACGTGCTGACGCTGGATGTCGAAATGCCGCGCATGGATGGCATCGATTTTCTGGAAAAATTAATGCGCCTGCGCCCGATGCCGGTGGTGATGGTCTCCTCCCTGACCGGGAAGGGCTCTGAAATCACTCTGCGCGCGCTGGAGCTGGGGGCGGTGGACTTCGTCACCAAGCCGCAGCTCGGCATTCGCGAGGGCATGCTGGCGTACAGCGAAACGATCGCCGAGAAGATCCGCACCGCGTCCCGGGCGAAGCTCGCCGCGCACAAACCGATGGCGGCTCCGGCAGCGCTGAAGGCGGGGCCGCTGCTCAGCTCGGAAAAGCTGCTGGTGATTGGCGCGTCAACCGGAGGAACAGAGGCAATTCGCCATGTACTCCAGCCATTGCCGCTCTCAAGCCCGGGTATCCTGATTACGCAACATATGCCGCCAGGCTTTACCCGCTCGTTCGCGGAGCGCCTCAACAAGCTGTGCCAGATTAGCGTGAAGGAGGCGGAGGACGGCGAGCGCGTGCTGCCGGGGCATGCGTATATCGCGCCGGGGGACAAGCATATGGAGCTGACGCGCAGCGGGGCGAACTATCAAATCAAAATTCATGACGGGCCGCCGGTTAACCGGCACCGTCCGTCGGTGGATGTGCTGTTTCATTCGGTGGCGAAACATGCGGGGCGCAACGCCGTGGGAGCGATCCTGACGGGGATGGGCAACGACGGCGCCGCCGGAATGCTTGCGATGCACCAGGCTGGCGCCTGGACGATTGCGCAGAATGAAGCAAGTTGTGTGGTGTTCGGCATGCCGCGCGAGGCCATCAACATGGGTGGCGTGAGCGAAGTGGTCGATCTTAGCCAGGTAAGCCAGCAGATGCTGGCGAAAATCAGTGCCGGACAGGCAATACGTATTTGACTCAGGAGTATTATTTTATGGCGGATAAAGAGCTTAAGTTTTTGGTTGTGGATGACTTTTCCACCATGCGACGCATTGTGCGCAACCTGCTGAAAGAGCTGGGCTTCAACAACGTTGAAGAAGCAGAGGACGGCGTGGATGCGCTGAACAAGCTGCAGGCTGGCGGGTTTGGTTTTGTGATTTCTGACTGGAACATGCCGAACATGGACGGGCTGGAGCTGCTGAAAACCATTCGCGCCGATGCGGGCATGGCCTCTATGCCGGTACTGATGGTGACCGCAGAAGCGAAGAAAGAGAACATCATCGCCGCCGCACAGGCGGGCGCAAGCGGCTACGTGGTGAAGCCATTCACCGCGGCGACTCTGGAAGAGAAGCTCGGCAAGATCTTCGAGAAACTCGGCATGTGAGGAGTTGGTTATGATGCAACCTGCTATGAAACCCGTTGAAGAACATTCGCCGAGCGACATCATTGCCCGCATCGGCAGCCTGACGCGCATGCTGCGCGACAGCCTGCGCGAGCTGGGGCTGGACCAGGCTATCGCCGAAGCGGCGGAAGCCATTCCTGACGCACGCGACCGTCTGGACTATGTGGTGCAGATGACCGCTCAGGCGGCCGAGCGCGCGCTGAACAGCGTTGAGGCGTCGCAGCCGCACCAGGACGCGATGGAAAAGGGCGCAAAAGCCCTGACCCGGCGCTGGGACGAGTGGTTTGAAAACCCCATCGAGCTGGCGGACGCGCGCGAGCTGGTGACCGATACCCGCCAGTTCCTTGGCGACGTGCCGGGCCACACCAGCTTCACCAACGCCCAGCTGCTGGACATCATGATGGCGCAGGATTTCCAGGACCTTACCGGCCAGGTGATCAAGCGCATGATGGATGTGATTCAGGAAATTGAGCGTCAGCTGCTGATGGTGCTGCTGGAGAACATTCCCGAACCAGCCGCCCGTCCGAAACGCGAGAACGAAAGCCTGCTCAATGGCCCACAGCTCGACGCCAGCAAGGCGGGCGTGGTGGCAAGCCAGGACCAGGTAGACGATCTGCTCGACAGCCTGGGTTTCTGATAGCCCGCTCTGCCTCGGGTCGCGAACGCGGCCTGAGGCAGTCAATGACATAATCAGTGAAAAGAGCCCGATTAAACGGGCTTTTCCCGCCATTGGAATTTCTCTGCGCTGGCATGATACCCGTGAATTAATGGGCTGCGAGCAGGCACAGTGGCAGAAGATAACGACGACAAAACGGAAGCCCCCACACCCCATCGGCTTGAAAAGGCGCGTGAGGATGGGCAAATCCCCCGATCCCGGGAGCTGACATCGCTGCTGATCCTGGTGGTCGGCGTGTGCATTATCTGGTGGGGCGGGGAGTTGCTTGCGCGCAGGCTGGCGGGCATGCTCTCAGCCGGCTTACGTTTTGACCACAGCATGGTAAACGATCCTAATCTAATCCTGATTCAGATCATCAACCTGGTAAAAAGCGCGATGATTGCCTTACTGCCGCTGATCGTCGGCGTGGTCATCGTGGCGCTGGTCTCCCCGGTCATGCTCGGCGGTCTGGTGTTTAGCGGTAAGTCACTGCAGCCAAAATTCTCCAAGCTCAATCCGTTTCCCGGCATTGCAAAAATGTTTTCCGCGCAAACGGGGGCGGAACTGCTTAAAGCGATCCTGAAATCGCTGCTGATGGGCGGGACGGCCGGGTTTTTCCTCTGGCACAACTGGCCGGAAATGATGCGCCTGATCGCCGAATCCCCTCTGACGGCGATGAAAAACGCCCTCAACCTGGCCGGGTTATGCTCGCTGCTGGTGGTGCTCAGCATTATTCCGATGGTGGCTTTCGACGTCATCTTCCAGATCTATTCCCATATCAAGAAGCTGCGCATGTCACGTCAGGACATCCGCGACGAATATAAGCAGATGGAGGGCGACCCGCACGTTAAGGGCCGCATTCGCCAGATGCAGCGTGCCGCCGCGCGCCGTCGCATGATGGAAGACGTGCCGACGGCTGACGTGATTGTCACCAACCCGACCCACTACTCCGTGGCGCTCCGGTACGATGAAAACAAAATGAGCGCGCCGAAAGTGGTGGCGAAAGGGGCAGGGCTGATTGCGCTGCGCATTCGTGAAATCGCGACCGAAAACCGCGTGCCGATCCTTGAAGCCCCGCCGCTGGCGCGTGCGCTGTACCGCCACGCGGAAATAGGTCAGCAGATACCGGGACAGCTCTACGCCGCTGTGGCAGAGGTACTGGCCTGGGTGTGGCAACTGAAACGCTGGCGTTTAGCAGGCGGTCAACGACCTGTAAAACCTGAGAACCTTCCGGTGCCTGAAGCACTGGATTTTTTGAACGAGAAGGACACTGATGGCTAATCTGGTGGCAATGTTGCGCCTGCCCGGCAACCTGAAATCGACGCAATGGCAGATCCTTGCCGGACCGATTCTGATCCTGCTAATTCTGTCGATGATGGTGCTGCCGCTGCCGGCATTTATCCTCGACCTGCTTTTCACCTTCAACATCGCGCTGTCGATCATGGTGCTGCTGGTGGCGATGTTCACCCAGCGCACGCTGGAGTTTGCCGCGTTCCCGACGATCCTGCTGTTCACCACGCTGCTGCGGCTGGCGCTGAACGTTGCCTCCACTCGTATTATCCTGATGGAAGGTCACACCGGTGCGGCCGCGGCGGGTAAGGTGGTTGAGGCTTTCGGCCACTTCCTCGTGGGCGGTAACTTCGCTATCGGTATCGTGGTGTTCGTCATCCTGGTGATCATCAACTTTATGGTTATCACCAAGGGCGCGGGGCGTATCGCAGAGGTGGGCGCGCGCTTTGTGCTCGACGGGATGCCGGGCAAGCAGATGGCGATCGACGCCGACCTGAACGCCGGTTTGATCGCGGAAGATGAAGCGAAAAAACGCCGTGCCGAAGTGACCCAGGAGGCAGACTTTTACGGCTCCATGGACGGTGCGAGTAAGTTTGTGCGCGGTGATGCCATCGCGGGCATTCTGATCATGGTGATTAACGTCGTCGGCGGCCTGCTGGTGGGCGTGCTGCAGCACGGCATGGACATGGGCCACGCGGCGGAAAGCTATACGCTGCTGACCATCGGTGACGGCCTGGTCGCCCAGATCCCGGCGCTGGTGATCTCCACGGCGGCAGGCGTAATTGTTACCCGCGTCAGCACCGATCAGGACGTGGGTGAGCAGATGGTTGGTCAGCTGTTCAGCAACCCGCGGGTGATGCTGCTGGCTGCGGCGGTTCTCGGCCTGCTCGGCCTGGTGCCGGGGATGCCGAACCTGGTGTTCCTGCTGTTTACCGCCGCGCTGCTGGGGCTTGCCTGGTGGATGCGCGGCCGGGAAACCCAGCCTGCGGCAGAGCCTGCGCCGGTTAAAATGCCCGAGAACACCCAGGCGGTCGAAGCCACCTGGAACGACGTTCAGCTGGAAGATTCACTGGGCATGGAGGTGGGGTACCGTCTGATCCCGATGGTGGATTTCCAGCAGGATGGCGAGCTGCTTGGCCGTATCCGCAGCATCCGTAAAAAATTCGCCCAGGATATGGGCTTCCTGCCGCCGGTCGTCCACATTCGCGACAATATGGACCTCCCGCCGGCGCGCTACCGCATTCTGATGAAAGGGGTTGAGATCGGCAGCGGTGACGCCTATCCGGGCCGCTGGCTGGCGATTAACCCGGGCACCGCCGCAGGCACGCTGCCGGGCGAGCAGACGATCGATCCGGCCTTTGGCCTGGCGGCTATCTGGATTGAGAGCGCCCTGAAAGAGCAGGCGCAGATCCAGGGCTACACGGTGGTCGAGGCCAGTACCGTGGTGGCGACACACCTCAACCACCTGATCGGCCAGTTCTCTGCCGAACTGTTCGGACGACAGGAGGCGCAGCAGCTGCTCGACCGCGTGACCCAGGAGATGCCGAAGCTGACCGAAGACCTGGTGCCGGGCGTGCTGACCTTAACCACGCTGCACAAGGTGCTGCAAAACCTGCTCGACGAGAAGGTGCCTATTCGCGATATGCGCACCATCCTCGAGACGCTGGCCGAACATGCTCCGCTGCAAAACGATCCGCACGAGCTGACCGCGGTAGTGCGCGTGGCGCTGGGAAGGGCTATCACCCAGCAGTGGTTCCCGGGAACCGGCGAGGTGCAGGTGATTGGCCTCGACACGCCGCTGGAGCGTCTGCTGCTCCAGGCGCTCCAGGGCGGTGGCGGGCTGGAGCCCGGACTGGCGGACAGATTACTGGCGCAAACCCAGGAGGCGCTGGCGCGTCAGGAGATGCTGGGCGCGCCGCCGGTGCTGCTGGTGAACCACGCGCTGCGTCCGCTGCTGTCGCGCTTCCTGCGCCGGAGCCTGAACCAGCTGGTGGTGCTGTCGAACATGGAGCTGTCCGACAACCGCAATATCCGCATGACGGCGACCATAGGAGGAAAATAATGCGTAAGTGGCTGTGGATCTTACTTTTCCCGCTCGCGGCGCAGGCCGCAGGCGAGGGTTCATGGCAGGCCAGCAGCATCGGCCTGACGCTTAACCATCGGGGAGAGTCGATCGCTTCCCGTCCGTTGTCTCCCCCTGAACCCGTCTCCGGGCAGATGACGCTGGTGGTGTGGAGCTATACGCCGATCGGACCGACGCCTGCCGGGCTGCGGGTGCGCCTGTGCTCGCTGTCCCGCTGCGCGGAAATCGACGGTCAGAACGGTACTACCCGGGCCTTCAACGGCGTGTCTGCCCAGGAGCCGTTACGCTTCATCTGGGAAGTGCCGGGCGGGGGCCGCCTGATCCCGGCGCTGAAGATTCAGCGCAACGAAGTCCTCGTTAACTACCGCTAGCCGCCTGCCTTTTCGCCAGCCTTCCGCATTTCTGAAGGCTGGCTCGCAAAATTGACCTTCCCTTTTGATACAAAAGAAACGCTGTTTTATAAATCAGTGACACGCGTATCGACACTCTTTGCATTTTTGCCATTCGCCACCCTGTGATGGCAGAAACAGAAAGGTTTCACCAGGTCGATACTTTTACTGTAGCCGTGTAAAAGCTCCCGGATGAGGTTTGCTTACAGGGAGTCTCCCAAAACTGATTAGGGTTGACGGCAATGAAAACACGTAAAATTGGACTCGCAAATTATCTTGCTTACGGGTCAGGAGACTTCCTCGGGGCGGGTACCACCGCGCTGACGGCGGCCTGGCTTTTGTATTTTTATACCACCTTCTGTGGGCTCACTCCGATTGAAGCAACCTTTATCTTCGCCGCCGCAAGGGTACTTGATGCGGTTGTCAGCCCGTTAATGGGCTTTTTAACGGATAACTTTGGCACCACCTGGCTCGGCAAGCGTTTTGGCCGCCGTAAGTTCTTTATCCTGCTCGGTATTCCCTGCGTGTTCAGCTACTCGCTGATGTGGGTAGGGGACATGAGCTTCTGGTACTACCTGCTAACCTATCTGATCTTCGATATCGTCTACACCATGATCCTGGTGCCCTATGAAACGCTGGTTCCGGAGATGACGGACGATTTCAAACAGAAAACCAAATTCTCCGGCGCCCGTATCTCAATGGCGCAGATGTCCGCCATTCTGGCCTCATTCCTGCCGGGTATCCTGCTCACGCATTTCGGTAAAGACAACGCGATCTCCTTCTTCTACGCAAGCCTGGTCTTCTCGGTGCTGTGCGCGCTGATGCTGATCTTTGTCTGGTTCTTCACCTGGGAGCGCCCGCGCGAGGAGTGGTCCGAAGCGGCCCTGCGCGCGGAAGAAGAGAAGAAAAAGCTCACCCTGGGCCAGAGCCTGAACCGTCTGTTCGTGGAGTTAAGCTCGACGCTGCGCATCAAGATTTTCCGCCAGCACCTCGGCATGTACCTCGGCGGCTACATTGCGCAGGACGTCTTCAACGCCGTATTTACCTATTACGTGGTGTTTGTGCTGATGCAGGAAGCGTCTATGGCCTCTAACCTGCTGGGCACGATGGCCATCTTCCAGTTCCTCGCCGTGATTGGGATGATCCCGCTGTGCATTCGCTTTGGGCCCGCGCCGTCTTACCGCATGGTGGTGGTGCTGTTTGGCCTGGCCTCGCTCTCTTACGCCGTGCTGTATTACGCGGGCCTGAGCGACGTTTACGCTCTGCTGCTGCTTATCTCTGCGGTTGCCGGTCTAGGCCGCGGCGGTATCAACTATGTCCCGTGGAACACCTACACCTACATTGCTGACGTGGACGAAGTGATCACCGGACAGCGTCGCGAGGGCATCTTCGCCGGCATCATGACCCTGACCCGCAAAGCGTCTCAGGCCGGTGCGGTGATGCTGGTGGGCATTGTGATGCAGATGTCCGGCTTTGTCAGCGGCCAGAAGGTGCAGCCTGCGGAAGTGAGCCACACCATCCTGATGATCCTGAGCGTCGGCACCATTCTGGTGCTGTTCTGCGGCTTCCTGGTCTCCCTGCGCTTCAGGCTCAATCTGCAAACCCACAGCACGCTGCGCGAAGAGACCGCGAAAATGCGCGAGTCCGGCCGCGCGATGCCTGAAGCGGCAACCCCGCACGCCCGCGCCACCGTGGAAATGCTGGCCGGTATGCCGTACGACTCCCTGTGGGGCAATAACAACATCGGTTACCTGAATCGCAATAAGCCGGCAGCACCTGCGCTGAAGGACCGTGCGGTACTGAATTCGACATACAACAGAGGTTAAGATTATGAAAGTTTGGCCTGTCAAACATAGCCCGCTACTGCGCCAGCCTGAGCGCTTTATTGCCCGGGATGAGCTGAAGTCGCTGATTCAGAAAGTGACGCATAACCTGGTCACTATCCACGACAAAACGGGTGAATTTTTGCTGCGGCTGGACGACGGACGCGTGATCGACACCAAGGGCTGGGCCGGGTGGGAATGGACGCACGGCGTCGGTTTGTACGGTATCTGGCAGTATTACTGCCAGACCGGCGACGAGGGGATGCGCGACATTATCGACGGCTGGTTTGCTGACCGTTTTGCGGAAGGGGCAACCACCAAAAACGTGAATACCATGTCGCCGTTCCTGACGCTGGCTTATCGCTACGAAGAGACCCGGAACCCGGCCTGGCTGCCGTGGCTGGAGAGCTGGGCGGAGTGGGCGATGAGTGAAATGCCGCGCACCGAACACGGCGGCATGCAGCATATCACCCTGGCGGAAGAGAACCATCAGCAGATGTGGGACGACACGCTGATGATGACGGTGCTGCCGCTGGCAAAAATTGGCAAGCTGCTGAACAGGCCGGAATACGTTGAGGAAGCGGTGTACCAGTTCCTGCTGCACGTGCAGAACCTGATGGACCGGGAGACCGGCCTGTGGTTCCACGGCTGGAGCTACGACGGTAACCATAACTTTGCTCATGCCCGCTGGGCGCGCGGCAACAGCTGGCTGACCATCGTGATCCCGGACTTCCTCGAACTGGTGGATCTGCCGGAAAACAGCGCCGTGCGCCGCTATCTGGTGCAGGTGCTGAATGCCCAGATTGCCGCGCTGGCGAAATGTCAGGACGACAGCGGCCTGTGGCATACGCTGCTCGACGATCCTCTGTCCTATCTGGAGGCGTCGGCTACGGCAGGCTTTGCCTACGGTATTCTGAAAGCGGTGCGCAAGCGTTACGTTAGCGCAGAGTATGCTGACGTGGCGGAGAAAGCGATTCGCGGTATCGTGAAAAACATCTCGCCGGAAGGGGAGCTGCTGCAAACCTCGTTCGGGACCGGGATGGGAAGCGAACTTGAGTTTTATCGCCAGATACCGCTCACGTCGATGCCGTACGGGCAGGCAATGGCGATACTGTGCCTGACGGAGTATTTGCGGAAGTATTTCTGATAATAAAAAACCCGGCGACCGCCGGGTTTTTTTTTACATACGCTCTACGGTTTCGATACCCAGGGTATCCAGACCCAGCTTCAGGGTCTTCGCCGTCAGCTGCGCCAGCTTCAGGCGGCTGTTACGCACCGCTTCGCTCTCGGCGGTCAGGATAGGGCAGTGTTCGTAGAAGCCGGAGAACAGACCGGCCAGATCGTACAGGTAAGCACACATGACGTGCGGCGTACCGTCACGGGCGACCACGGAGAGGGTCTCTTCAAACTGGAGCAGGCGCGCGGCCAGCTGCGCTTCACGGTCTTCGGTAATGGTCACCGTGGCGTTCGCCAGCACGCTTTCGTCGATGCTGGCTTTGCGGAATACGGAAAGTACGCGGGTATAGGCGTACTGCATGTATGGCGCGGTGTTGCCTTCAAACGCCAGCATGTTGTCCCAGTCGAAGATATAGTCGGTGGTGCGGTTCTTGGAGAGATCCGCGTATTTCACCGCGCCGATGCCGACCGCGTTAGCCAGTTTTTCCAGCTCGTCGGCAGGCATATCCGGGTTTTTCTCTGCTACCAGACGACGCGCGCGCTCCAGCGCCTCGTCCAGCAGATCGGAAAGCTTCACCGTACCGCCCGCGCGGGTTTTAAACGGCTTGCCGTCTTTACCCAGCATCATGCCGAACATGTGGTGTTCCAGCGGCACGGAGTCCGGCACGTAACCCGCCTTACGCACGATAGTCCACGCCTGCATCAGGTGCTGGTGCTGGCGGGAGTCGATGTAATACAGCACGCGGTCCGCGTGCAGGGTTTCATAACGGTATTTCGCGCAGGCGATGTCGGTGGTGGTGTAGAGATAGCCGCCATCCTTTTTCTGGACGATCACGCCCATCGGTTCGCCTTCCTTGTTTTTGTACTCGTCAAGGAATACCACCGTGGCGCCTTCGCTTTCCACCGCCAGGTTTTTGGCCTTCAGATCCGCCACAATGCCCGGCAGCATTGGGTTATACAGGCTTTCACCCATCACGTCGTCGCGGGTCAGGGTCACGTTCAGACGGTTGTAGGTAAGCTGGTTCTGGGACATGGTGATGTCTACCAGCTTGCGCCACATCTCGAGGAAGTACGGGTCGCCGCCCTGAAGCTTCACCACGTAGCTGCGCGCGCGCTCGGCGAAGGCGTCATCTTCGTCGTAGTGTTTTTTGGCTTCACGGTAGAACCCTTCCAGGTCCGCCAGCGCCATCTCGCCTGCGTTTTCCTGCTGCTGTTTTTCCAGATACGCGATCAGCATGCCGAACTGGGTGCCCCAGTCGCCGACGTGGTTGGCGCGGATCACTTTGTGGCCGAGAAATTCCAGCGTGCGTACCGCCGCGTCACCGATGATGGTGGAGCGCAGGTGGCCTACGTGCATCTCTTTCGCCACGTTTGGCGCCGAGTAGTCAACGACCACGGTCTGCGGCGCGGGCTGGGCCACGCCGAGGCGTTCGGATTTCAGCGCTGCATCAACGTGGCTTGCCAGGAACGCGGGTTCGAGGAAAATGTTGATAAAGCCCGGACCGGCGATTTCCGTTTTGCTGGCAATGCCGGTGAGATCCAGATGCGTCAGTACCTGCTCAGCGAGCTGTCGCGGCGGCATGCCCAGTTTTTTAGCCACTGCCATCACGCCATTAGCCTGATAGTCGCCAAACTGTACTTTTGCTGACTGACGAACCTGCGGTTCGCAATCCGCAGGCGCGCCTGCGGCAATCAGTGCCTGACTGACTTTTTCTGAGAGAAGAGCCTGAATATTCACCTGGATACCTTACGTTTTTGATGCGGGTAAACTTCGCCCGCGCCAGTTTAAGAATTTAGGGCGGGAGTATACTGCAAATGCCTTCGGGCGTCAGCACTGCGGGGGGCGAAGATCGCTCAGAATCCAGGCTAAGAAAGCGTGCATAAACATGCAGCCGAAAAAAGCGTGATTCTGCGGTTGGTCGAAAGGGGGCAACAGAGTAAATTAGCGGCTTTGCGACACGAGACGAGACTGACCTATGGCGAACTGGCACTCCATTGACGAACTGCATGATATTTCCGCAGATTTACCGCGCTTCACCCGGGCGTTCACAGAACTTGCCACCCGTCTCGGGCTGGATATCGCGCCGCTTGATGCCGATCACATCTCCTTGCGCTGCCACCAGAACGCCACGGCCGAACGCTGGCGGCGCGGCTTTGAGCAGTGCGGTGAACTGCTGTCAGAGAATATCATTAACGGTCGCCCAATTTGCCTGTTTAAGCTTCACGAGCCGGTAAAGGTGGCGCACTGGCAGTTTACCGTTGTTGAACTGCCCTGGCCGGGAGAAAAGCGTTATCCGCACGAAGGCTGGGAGCATATCGAAATTGTGCTGCCGGGCGAGCCAGACACCCTCAACGCCCGCGCGCTGGCGCTGCTTTCCGACGAGGGCTTAAGCCAGCCGGGGATTTTTGTGAAAACCAGCTCGCCGAAGGGCGCACGCGAACGCTTGCCGAACCCAACGCTTGCCGTGACGGACGGAAACGTGACGGTCAAATTCCATCCCTGGACCATCGAGCAGATTGTCGCCAGCGAAGCGTAAGCGTTGTGAGCATCGCCCCGGACCTGATGCGAGCAACGTGCCACGATGGTCCGTTGAGTGAAACGTAAGGAGAATGACATGGCGCTGCTGGAAATTTGCTGTTACAGCGTGGAGTGTGCCGTCACCGCGCAGCGGCACGGGGCCGATCGCATTGAGCTGTGCGCGGCACCGAAAGAGGGGGGATTAACCCCGTCCTCTGGCGTGCTGAGCGCGGCACGACAGGCCGTCACCATTCCGGTGCACCCGATTATTCGCCCGCGCGGCGGAGATTTTTGCTACACGGCGGGGGAGTTCAGCGCCATGCTGGAGGATATCGCCTTCGTCCGTGATGCGGGGTTCCCGGGGCTGGTAACCGGCATACTGGATGAAGAGGGTAATATCGATCTTCCGCGCATGGGTCAGGTTATGCAGGCCGCGCAGGGGATGGCGGTCACTTTTCATCGTGCGTTTGATATGTGCAAAGATCCGATGCAAGCCTTTGATACGCTGGCGGAACTGGGCGTGGCGCGCGTGCTGACGTCGGGCCAGCAGTCCTCTGCTGAAAAAGGACTGCAATTAATTACGGAACTAAAAGCACATTCCGGTGTTCCAATAATCATGGCGGGCGCAGGAGTACGCGCCAGCAATCTGGAACTGTTTTTAAACGCAGGGGTGGAAGAGCTGCACAGCTCGGCGGGGAAATGGACACCTTCACCCATGCGCTATCGCAATACAGGGTTGTCAATGTCGACGGATGCTGAAGCGGATGAGTACTCGCGCTACGGTGTGGATGGAGAGTCGGTTGCGGTAATGAAATCGCTGATTGAACGTCATCACGTGTAGCAACGTACCGATTTTTACCGCGCATCATGTCGCCCAATATGATGCTTGCTTGTACCAGGCCCCTGCCATTTACACAGGGGCCTTTTTTTATTCTTTCCCCTCACCCTAACCCTCTCCCCACAGGGGAGAGGGGACTGCACGGTGCGGTCTTTTCACCCTCGCCCCTTTGGGGAGAGGGCCGGGGTGAGGGGATAAATACTACGGCTTCGTCGCAATCAGCACCGCGCGCATCGGGGCCGGGTAGCCTTCAACGGTTTTGCTGCGATCGGCTGGATCGAGGAACTGCTCCAGCGATTCGGTAATCATCCAGTCGGTACGGCGCTGCTCCTCGAGAGAGGTCACGCTGACGTCGGCAATGCGCACGTCCACGAACCCACACTTCTCAAGCCAGTTCTTCAGCGCCAGCGCGGAAGGGATAAAGTAGACGTTGCGCATCTGCGCGTAGCGATCGCCCGGCACCAGAACCGCGTGTTCGTCGCCTTCGATCACCAGCGTTTCCAGCACCAGCTCGCCGCCGCTGACCAGCTGATCTTTCAGCTGCCACAGATGCTCCAGCGGGGAACGGCGGTGATACAGTACGCCCATGGAGAACACCGTATCAAACGCCTTCAGCGCCGGTAGCTGCTCAATGCCCAGCGGTAACAGATGCGCGCGCTGGTCGTTACCCAGCAGCTTACGCACCGCTTCAAACTGGCACAGGAACAGCTGCATCGGATCGATACCGACCGCCAGATGCGCGCCTGCGCCGATCATGCGCCACATGTGATAGCCGCTACCGCAGCCCACGTCCAGGATAGTGCGCCCGGTCAGGTCGGACAGATGCGGCAGAACGCGATCCCATTTCCAGTCCGAACGCCACTCGGTGTTGATGTTCACGCCGTACAGGGAAAACGGCCCTTTGCGCCACGGCATCAGGTTACGCATCAGCGTTTCAATGCGGTTGAGCTGCCCGGCCGGCAGCGGCTCCTCGCTTTCCGCCGTCACGCTGTGCAGCAGGTCCAGACGATGCGGCGTCAGTTCCGGCAGAAACTCCACGGCATTTGACCACTGCTTTAACAGACCATGCTGCTGATCGCGCTGCCAGGCGGCAATTTGCGCAGGCAGGGTTTCCAGCCAGTGGGAGAGGTGATTTTTGGCAATCAGCTGATAGAAATTACCGAACTCGATCATGCTGCGTCTCCGGCCTTCAGCGCCACCAGCGAGCCAAAGTTAAAGCACTGGAACCACAGCTCGCTGTGTTCAAATCCGGCTTTACGCAGGCGCGCCTTGTGCGTTTCCACAGAGTCCGTCAGCATCACGTTTTCCAGCATGCTGCGCTTCTGGCTGATCTCCAGCTCGCTGTAGCCGTTCGCACGCTTGAAATCATGGTGCATGTTGAACAGCAGTTCGCCCACGCTGGCGTCTTCAAAGCTGAATTTCTCGGACAGCACCAGCGCGCCGCCCGGATTCAGCCCCTGATAAATTTTATCCAGCAACAGCTGGCGGTCTTCCGGCACCAGGAACTGAAGGGTAAAGTTCAGCACGACCATCGAGGCATTCTGGATGTCGATATCGCGAATATCGCCCTCAATCACCTCTACAGGGGTAGGGGCTTTATAGGCGTCGATGTGGCGACGGCAGCGTTCAACCATGGCCGGAGAGTTATCGACAGCCACGATCTTACAGCCTTCATGATGAACGTTACGACGAATGGACAGCGTTGCCGCACCGAGCGAACAGCCCAGGTCATAGACCTGCGTGCCGGGTTGAACGAATCGCTCCGCCAGCATGCCGATCATGGAGATGATGTTGGAATAACCGGGAACAGAGCGCTGGATCATATCCGGGAAGACTTCGGCTACCCGTTCATCAAAGGTCCAGTCGCCCAGGCTGGCGATAGGCGCGGAAAAAAGCGTGTCGCGATCTGACATAACGTAAAAATCCGGGAAAAATAAAGGGGCATATTGTGCGCTAACGGAAGGAGAAAACCAACTCCCACGGCATATACCAAAGGTTAGCCAGCACCATCAGCAAAAGCGAACACCAGGTCGCGCTCATGCCGGAACGACGCCAGCGGATCAGGCGATGGTGAAAACCATAATAATGCATCAGGCGACCGGCAATCAGCAGCAGCCCGCAGACGTGCACCATCCAGGTTTCTGCGCCATCCATCTCCATTAACAGCAGTAAAATTAACGCGACGGGAATGTACTCAACCGCGTTGCCGTGGATCCGGATTGCGCTTTGCAGTTCAGAAAAACCACCGTCACCGTAGGAGACGCGGTACTGCATTCTCAGGCGCACAACATCAAATGAAAATTTAATCAGCAGTAATGCACCTAACACCGCATACAGCGCGCTGACCATACTAACTCCCTGTTTTTGGCAGATGGCACGTCTCTATGATAGGGGGTGATTTCAGAAAAGAGAAGATTGTTGTGGGATGGAGGGCGCGGGTCCGACCGACGGAACCGCCTGCTGCAAGGCCTGCCAGAGAGCATCGACCAGTTCAGGCGCCTGGGCGATATCCGGCGTGTGCAAAAAGAGATAGGGGGTGGTGGTCGGTTCCCATTTCGCTAACGTTTGCAGCCAGACGGCGAACATCTCCTGATTTTGCTGCATATTATCGCTGCCGATAAACCGGACCATCGGATTTTTCGCCGTCACGATCGCGTGGACGGGCACTTTAGGCTTCTTGCGCTGGGCGTCAATAATGGCCTCGCTGTGCGGGATCGCGCCGTGCACGGGCCGGCTGTCGAGAATAACGCGGTTGACTGACCGCTCGTGCAGGCCGCGATTCAGCGCTTTCTCCGCGTCGCCTTTGGCAAAGAAATCTGGATGCCTCACCTCCACGCCGTAGGTGAAATCGCGTGGCAGGGCGTCGAGAAACTGCCAGAGGGCGGGCAAATCGCGCGGGCCGAACGTGGCGGGAAGCTGGAGCCAGTACTGGCCAATACGGTTTGCCAGGGGCGACATCCGGGTGAAGAACTCGTGGGTTAAATCATCGCAGTTGCGCAGCGCCGCATTGTGCGAAATGGTGGCCGGAAATTTGAAGCAAAAGCGGAAGTCGTCGGTGGTTTGCTCGCGCCAGCGCTCGACGATCTCTGCGCGGGGCAGGGCGTACAGCGTGGTATTGCCCTCCACGCAGTTAAAGTGTCGGGCATACTGTTCCAGGCTGGTTATACCCAGGCGCACCCATTTCGGGTGCGACCACTGGGGCAGGCCCACGTACATCATAGCGCGCTCAGGATCTCATCCGTGCTGCGCACGCGGCCGATACGCGGGAAGATATGGGTCATGCTGCCCTGATGCTGCTCGGCCGAGGCCGCGCTGCACGCATCTTCGGCGATCACCAGGTTAAAGCCCAGCTCCCACGCGTTGCGGGCGGTAGACTCCACCCCAATGTTGGTGGAAATGCCGCACAGAATGATGGTGTCAATCCCGCGACGGCGCAGCTGTAGCTCCAGGTCGGTGCCGTAGAAGGCGCCCCACTGGCGTTTCGTGACTTCAATGTCGCTGTCGCGTTTGCCGAGCGACACCGGCCAGGTCCACCAGTTGTCCGGCAGCGCGTGTGCGGGTGCCTGGGCGTCCACCGGCTGTTTTAACGCTTCGGCGAAATCAGCGGACCAGCCGACGCGCACCATGACCACAGGCGAACCGCCGGCCCGGCATTTTTCCGCCAGACGCGCTGCGCGGCTTACCACGTCGTCAGCGGCGTGCGGGCCGCCGGCAAAAGGCAGGATCCCTTCCTGTAAATCAATCACCACGAGGGCGGTTTTGGTGGCATCAAGTGTCAACATACTAACTCCAGTCAAATTAATCGCTTCCGCTACACCTTACGACGTGATGGCCTGTTATCGGTCGGATAATTTTGTTAATTTTTGTGAGAATAGACAATAAGAGTACAGCAAACGCGCGTCAGGCCGTGCTTCGCTCTTATCGTGCGGCAGAATTTCCAGTATAATAGCCGCCTTTTTTCATCCAGTTGTGACATACAGAAAGCTGCGACATCGTAGCCTGCGAGACAGGCGACAATCAGCCTGCGGCTAATTAAGGGATATCTCATGCGTACAGAATATTGCGGGCAGCTGCGTCAGTCCCACGTCGGGCAGCAGGTCACCCTGTGTGGTTGGGTCAATCGTCGTCGCGATCTTGGTAGCCTTATCTTTATTGATATGCGTGACCGCGAAGGTATCGTTCAGGTGTTCTTCGATCCGGATCGCGCTGATGCGCTGAAGCTGGCTTCTGAGCTGCGTAATGAGTTCTGCATTCAGGTTACGGGCACGGTACGCGCGCGTGACGAGAAAAACATCAACGCCGAGATGGCGACCGGTGCAATTGAAGTGCTGGCGTCCGATCTGACGATCATCAACCGCGCGGAAGCGTTGCCGCTGGACTCTAACCACGTCAACACTGAAGAAGCGCGTCTGAAATACCGTTACCTGGATCTGCGTCGTCCGGAGATGGCTCAGCGCCTGAAAACCCGTGCGAAAATCACCAGCCTGGTGCGCCGCTTTATGGATGACCACGGTTTCCTCGATATCGAAACCCCGATGCTGACCAAAGCCACGCCGGAAGGCGCGCGCGACTACCTGGTGCCATCCCGCGTTCATAAAGGCAAATTCTACGCGCTGCCGCAGTCACCACAGCTGTTCAAACAGCTGCTGATGATGTCCGGCTTCGACCGCTACTATCAGATCGTTAAATGCTTCCGCGACGAAGATCTGCGCGCTGACCGTCAGCCAGAATTTACCCAGATCGACGTGGAAACCTCCTTCATGACCGCCGAGCAGGTGCGTGAAGTGATGGAAGCGCTGGTGCGTAGCCTGTGGAACGACGTGAAGGGCGTTGAGCTGGGCGATTTCCCTATCATGACCTTCGCCGAAGCCGAGCGCCGCTACGGCTCCGACAAACCGGACCTGCGTAACCCGATGGAGCTGGTGGACGTGGCCGATCTGGTGAAAGCCGTTGAGTTCGCGGTGTTTGCAGGCCCGGCTAACGATCCGAAAGGCCGCGTGGCAGCCCTTCGCGTACCGGGTGGTGCAGCGCTTAGCCGTAAGCAGATTGACGACTACGGCAGCTTCATCAAGATCTACGGCGCCAAAGGTCTGGCCTATATTAAAGTTACCGAGCGTGCAAAAGGTCTGGAAGGCATCACCAGCCCGGTGGCGAAGTTCCTGAACGCGGACATCGTGGAAGCGATCCTTGAGCGCACTGGCGCGCAGGACGGCGACATGATCTTCTTCGGCGCAGACAACAGGAAAATTGTTGCCGATGCGATGGGCGCGCTGCGTCTGAAACTTGGCAAAGACCTGAACCTGACCGACGAAAGCAAATGGGCACCGCTGTGGGTTATCGACTTCCCGATGTTTGAAGACGACGGTGAAGGCGGCCTGACCGCGATGCACCACCCGTTCACCTCGCCAAAAGACATGACGGCGGCGGAGCTGAAAGCGGCACCGGAAGATGCAGTGGCTAATGCCTACGATATGGTTATCAACGGCTACGAAGTGGGCGGTGGTTCCGTGCGTATTCACAGCGGTGAAATGCAGCAGACCGTGTTCGGTATTCTGGGCATTAACGAGCAGGAGCAGCGCGAGAAGTTTGGCTTCCTGCTGGACGCGCTGAAGTACGGTACGCCTCCGCACGCGGGTCTGGCCTTCGGTCTTGACCGTCTGACCATGCTGCTGACCGGCACCGATAACATCCGTGACGTTATCGCCTTCCCGAAAACCACCGCAGCGGCGTGTCTGATGACCGAAGCGCCAAGCTTTGCCAACCCGGCCGCGCTGGCCGAGCTGGGCATTGAGGTGGTGAAGAAGGAAGAGAAAAACTGATATGGCATATAAGCGTCCCGTTTCGGTTCTGGTGGTCATTTATGCAGAAGATACGAAGCGGGTGCTGATGTTGCAGCGGCGCGACGATCCTGATTTCTGGCAGTCGGTTACCGGCAGCCTGGAGGACGGGGAGACCGCGCCGCAGGCCGCCGCGCGCGAAGTAAAGGAAGAGGTCACCATTGACGTTGCTCGCGAGCAACTGACCCTGAAGGACTGTCAGCGCACGGTGGAGTTTGAAATTTTTAGCCATTTACGTCATCGCTACGCGCCGGGAATTGAGCGCAATACGGAATCGTGGTTCTGCCTTGCGCTTCCCCATGAGCGGGAGATCGTGTTCACTGAACATCTGACCTACCGCTGGGTGGATGCGGCGGATGCTGCCGCACTGACCAAGTCATGGAGCAACCGGCAGGCGATTGAAGAATTTGTAATTAACGCTGCCTGAGAAGGCGCGATTTTTGGAGAACTTTTTATGGCAGGTCATAGTAAGTGGGCCAACACCAAACACCGTAAAGCGGCGCAGGATGCCAAACGCGGTAAAATCTTTACCAAAATCATTCGTGAGCTGGTAACAGCGGCGCGTCTGGGCGGCGGCGATCCGGCCTCTAACCCGCGCCTGCGTGCGGCGGTTGATAAAGCTCTGTCCAACAACATGACGCGCGACACCCTTAACCGTGCCATCGCGCGCGGCGTGGGCGGTGATGAAGACGCGAACATGGAAACCATCATTTATGAAGGTTACGGCCCTGGCGGTACGGCGGTGATGGTTGAATGCCTGTCAGACAACCGCAACCGTACCGTTGCGGAAGTGCGCCACGCGTTCACCAAAACCGGCGGTAACCTGGGCACCGACGGTTCCGTTGCCTACCTGTTCAGCAAAAAAGGCGTCATCTCCTTCGAGAAAGGCGACGAAGACGTCATCATGGAAGCGGCGCTGGAAGCGGGCGCGGAAGACGTGGTGACCTACGACGACGGTGCGATTGATGTTTACACCGCGTGGGAAGAGATGGGTGCCGTGCGCGATGCGCTGGAAGCGGCTGGCCTGAAGGCGGATAACGCTGAAGTGTCCATGATCCCGTCCACCAAAGCGGATATGGATGCGGAAACCGCACCGAAGCTGCTGCGTCTGATCGACATGCTCGAAGACTGCGACGACGTGCAGGAAGTGTATCACAACGGTGAAATCTCTGATGAGGTTGCAGCGACTCTCTGATGAGAGCGTTTAAATCCGTTAAAGGAGACGCGTGATGTCGATTATCCTCGGGATTGACCCCGGCTCACGCGTCACCGGCTATGGCGTTATTCGTCAGGTGGGACGCCAGCTAACCTATCTCGGCAGCGGCTGTATTCGCACCAAAGTGGACGATTTGCCGTCACGTCTGAAGCTCATTTATGCGGGCGTGTCGGAGATCATCACGCAGTTTCAGCCAGACTATTTCGCCATCGAGCAGGTCTTTATGGCGAAAAACGCGGACTCGGCGTTAAAGCTCGGCCAGGCTCGCGGCGTAGCGATTGTTGCCGCCGTAAACCAGGATCTGCCCGTGTTCGAGTACGCGGCCCGTCAGGTTAAGCAGACGGTGGTAGGGATTGGCAGCGCGGAGAAAAGTCAGGTTCAGCACATGGTGCGTACCCTGCTGAAGCTCCCCGCGAACCCGCAGGCCGATGCCGCCGACGCGCTGGCAATTGCGATTACCCACTGCCACGTCAGCCAGAACGCGATGCAGATGAGCGAGTCGCGGCTCAATCTGGCGCGAGGCAGGTTACGATAATCAGAAATCAGGCTGGATGTTTATCCAGCCTTTTTTTATTATGTCGCAAATCAAAAATTTTCCAGAACGCAGGAGCGTCACGTGATAGGCAGACTCAGAGGCATCATCATTGAAAAACAACCCCCGTTAGTGCTGCTGGAAGTGGGCGGCGTGGGCTATGAAGTCCATATGCCGATGACCTGCTTCTACGAGCTGCCGGAAGCGGGCAAAGAGGCTACCGTCTTTACCCAGTTTGTGGTGCGCGAAGACGCTCAGCTGCTGTACGGCTTCAACAACAAACAGGAACGCACCCTGTTCCGCGAGCTGATTAAAACCAACGGCGTCGGGCCGAAGCTGGCGCTGGCGATTTTATCCGGCATGTCGGCCCCGCAGTTTGTGAATGCCGTTGAGCGTGAAGATCCCGCGGCGCTGATTAAGCTCCCGGGCATCGGCAAGAAAACCGCCGAGCGCCTGATCGTCGAGATGAAAGACCGCTTTAAGGGGCTGCATGGCGATCTGTTCACCCCGGCCGCCGACCTGGTGCTGACTTCTCCAGGCGCCCCGGCGTCGGATGACGATGCCGAGCAGGAAGCGGTTGCCGCGCTGGTGGCGCTGGGCTATAAACCTCAGGAGGCCAGCCGGATGGTGAGCAAAATTGCTAAACCGGATGCCAGCAGTGAAACCCTGATTCGTGAAGCGCTGCGCGCTGCATTGTGAGGTAAAGGATGATTGAAGCAGACCGCCTGGTATCGGCAGGCACCATTCAGCCAGATGACGTGGTGGATCGGGCGATCCGCCCGAAGCTGCTGGATGAGTACATCGGCCAGCCGCAGGTACGCTCTCAGATGGAAATTTTCATCCAGGCGGCAAAGCTGCGCGGCGATGCGCTCGATCACCTGCTGATTTTCGGCCCGCCGGGGTTAGGTAAAACTACCCTCGCGAATATTGTCGCCAACGAAATGGGCGTAAATCTGCGCACCACTTCCGGCCCGGTGCTTGAGAAAGCAGGGGATCTGGCGGCGATGCTGACCAACCTCGAGCCGCACGACGTGCTGTTCATCGATGAAATTCACCGACTGTCGCCGGTGGTGGAGGAAGTGCTCTATCCGGCGATGGAAGATTACCAGCTGGATATCATGATTGGAGAAGGGCCGGCCGCGCGCTCCATTAAAATCGATCTGCCGCCGTTTACCCTGATTGGCGCCACGACGCGCGCCGGATCGCTGACCTCTCCGCTGCGCGACCGTTTTGGTATCGTGCAGCGCCTGGAATTCTATCAGGTGCCCGATCTTCAGCACATTGTGGGCCGCAGCGCGCGCTACATGGGGCTGGATATGAGCGAAGAGGGGGCGTTTGAAGTGGCGAAGCGTTCACGCGGTACCCCGCGTATCGCCAACCGTCTGCTGCGCCGCGTACGTGACTTTGCCGAGGTGAAGCACGATGGAACCATCTCGGCCGAGATTGCCGCCCAGGCGCTGGATATGCTGAACGTGGATGCTGAAGGCTTTGACTATATGGACCGTAAGCTGCTGCTGGCGGTGCTGGACAAGTTCTTTGGCGGGCCGGTGGGGCTGGATAACCTCGCGGCGGCGATTGGCGAAGAGCGTGAGACAATTGAAGATGTGCTGGAGCCCTATCTGATCCAGCAGGGCTTCCTGCAGCGTACGCCGCGTGGGCGTATGGCGACGGTGCGGGCGTGGAATCACTTCGGGATTACGCCACCGGCAATGCCGTAGCGTTCTGTTCCCTCTCCCGTAGGAGAGGGGCAGGGTGAGGGCATCAGCGCCCTCGAGGTCAGCTTGCCGTCTTCTTCATCATGCTGAAAATGAACAGCACCGCCGCGCAGAGCACCACCGACGGTCCCGCGGGCGTGTCGTAAAACGCCGAGAAGGTTAACCCCCCCGTCACCGCAATCATCCCGATAATCACCGCAATCCCCGCCATCTGTTCCGGAGTACGGGCAAAACGACGCGCCGTGGCGGCAGGGATAATCAGCAGCGACGTAATGATCAGCGCGCCGACAAACTTCATCGCCACGCCGATGGTTAACGCCGTGACCAGCATCAGCAGGAGCTTCACGCGCTGAAGCTTCACGCCGTCGACAAAGGCCAGATCCGGGCTGACGGTCATCGCCAGCAGGTTTCGCCACTGCCACAGCAGAATACCCAGCACCACCACCACGCCGATGGCTATCGACATCAGATCCTCTGGCGTGACGGCCAGCAGATCGCCGAACAGGTAGGCCATCAGGTCAACGCGGATGTTTGCCATCAGGCTCACCACTACCAGCCCCAGCGACAGGGCGCTGTGCGCCATAATGCCGAGCAGGGTATCGATGGCGAGGTGAGGGCGTTTCTCCAGCCAGACCAGGCCGCCGGCCAGCAGGAGCGTGACGACAATAACGGCATAAAACGGATTCACGTCCAGCAGCAGTCCAAACGCGACGCCCAGCAGCGAGGCGTGGGCCAGCGTATCGCCAAAGTAGGACATTCTGCGCCATACCACAAACGACCCGAGCGGGCCTGCGGCGCACGCGAGCATAATCCCGGCCAGCCAGCCGGGCAGTAACAGTTCAATCATGAGTGTCCATTTCCCCGACGCAGGACAATTCGTCCCTGTAAATCATGGCGGTGATTGTGATTATGGCGATAGATGCCCAGCTGTTCGGCGCCGCGATGGCCAAACATGGAGATAAATTCCGGATGCATTGAAACCACTTCCGGCGTGCCGGAACAGCAAATGTGATGGTTCAGGCACAGCACTTCGTCGGTTTTGGCCATCACCAGGTGCAGGTCATGGGAAACCATCAGCACCGCACAGTTAAGCTCCCGGCGCAGCTGGTCGATCAAATCGTACAGCGCCACCTGACCGTTAACGTCAACACCCTGGGTGGGTTCGTCCAGCACCAGCAGCTGAGGGCTGCTGAGCAGGGCGCGGGCAAGCAGGACGCGCTGGGTTTCACCCCCCGAGAGTTTTTGCAAAGGGGCATCGACGAGATGGCCCGCCTGAACGCGCTTCAGTGCCGGAAGGATATCCGCTTTACGGGTGCCGGGACGCAGGCGCAGAAAGCGGCTTACCGTCAGCGGCAGCGTGGCGTCGAGATGAAGCTTTTGCGGCACATAGCCGATACGCAATTTATCTTCGCGGACAATTACCCCTTCATCAGGCGCAACCAGGCCTAACACGACGCGCACCAGCGTTGATTTACCCGCCCCGTTAGGGCCGAGCAGCGTCAGTATTTTGCCGGGCTTCAGATTCAGCGACACGTCAGAAAGGACGCGGCGCTGGCCGAACGAGACCGAAACATTTTCAAGAGAAACTAAAGTCGTCATGTCAATTTAAGCTTGCAGAAGTTATCGAATGTTATAATATCACATTCCACGCATTCATTACGATGATTAGTCGCATTATGTTACAGAAAAATACGCTTCTTTTCGCAGCTTTATCCGCTGCACTTTGGGGGACAACCGCACAAGATGTTAACGCTGCCGTTGTCGCTTCGCTTAAACCGCTTGGCTTTATCGCCGCGGCTATCGCAGATGGGGTAACGGAAACGCAGGTGCTGCTGCCTGACGGCGCCTCGGAGCATGATTACTCCCTGCGCCCGTCGGATGTAAAACGCTTACAGAACGCGGACTTAGTCGTCTGGATTGGTCCAGAGATGGAAGCCTTCATGCAAAAGTCGGCCAGTAAGGTCCCGGCAAATAAACAGGTCGCCATTGCCGGGTTGTCCGGGGTAAAACCGCTGCTCATGAAAGGGGCCGATGACGACGGTGACGAACACGACCACGGGCATGCTCACGACGAAAAAGGTGACGACCATCACCATCACGGTGAGTACAACATGCATCTCTGGCTTTCCCCAGAGATAGCGCGGCTTTCAGCGGTTGCAATCCACGACAAATTAGTGGAACTTATGCCGCAAAGTCGAGTCCAACTCGACGCCAACCTGAAGGATTTTGAGGCTCAGCTAGCCGCAACCGACAAACAGGTAGGTAACGAGCTCGCACCGCTTAAAGGAAAAGGGTATTTCGTTTTTCATGATGCTTACGGCTATTACGAGAAACATTACGGTCTGACCCCGCTGGGACACTTTACCGTCAACCCCGAAATTCAGCCTGGTGCGCAGCGTTTACATGAAATCAGAACACAGCTGGTTGAGCAAAAAGCGACGTGCGTTTTTGCTGAGCCACAGTTCAGGCCAGCGGTCGTAGAAGCCGTGGCCAGGGGAACATCCGTGCGCATGGGAACCCTTGACCCGCTAGGTACGAACATCCAGTTGAGCAAAGCGAGCTATTCGCAGTTCCTCAGCCAACTGGCGAATCAGTATGCGAGCTGCCTGAAAGGAGATTAACGAGGAAGTGAATACGTGCAACAGATAGCCCGCTCTGTCGCCCTGGCATTTAACAATCTGCCTCGACCCCACCGCGTTATGCTGGGGTCACTTACCGTTCTCACATTAGCGGTCGCCGTATGGCGACCCTATGTTTACCACCCGAGTTCTGCCCCTATTATCAAAACCATCGAACTGGAAAAGAGCGAAATTCGCTCTCTACTGCCTGAGGCCAGCGAGCCTATCGACCAGGCTGCTCAGGAAGATGAAGCCATTCCCCAGGACGAGCTGGACGACAAAATCCAGAACGAAGCCGGCATTCATGAATATGTTGTTTCTACTGGCGATACGCTGAGCAGCGTTCTGAACCAGTACGGTATCGACATGGGCAACATCAGCCAGCTTGCTGCATCTGACAAAGAGCTGCGTAACCTGAAAATCGGTCAGCAGCTTTCCTGGACCTTAACCCCTGACGGCGACCTGCAGCGCCTGACCTGGGAAATGTCCCGTCGCGAAACCCGCACCTACGATCGCACCGCAAACGGTTTCAAAATGACCAGCGAAATGCAGCAGGGCGACTGGGTTAACAGCGTGATGAGCGGAACCGTTGGCGGCAGCTTTGTTTCCAGCGCCCGCGACGCCGGCCTGACCAGCGCTGAAATCAGCTCGGTAATTAAAGCCATGCAATGGCAGATGGATTTCCGCAAGCTGAAGAAAGGCGATCGCTTCTCCGTGCTGATGTCTCGCGAAATGCTGGACGGTAAGCGTGAACAGAGCCAGCTGGTGGGCGTGCGTCTGCGTTCCGATGGCAAAGACTACTACGCGATCCGCGCGGAAGACGGCAAGTTCTATGACCGCAGCGGTACCGGTCTGGCAAAAGGCTTCCTGCGTTTCCCGACGGCTAAACAGTTCCGCGTCTCCTCCAACTTCAATCCGCGTCGTCTGAACCCGGTCACCGGACGCGTTGCGCCGCACCGTGGCGTTGACTTCGCAATGCCGCAGGGCACGCCGGTGCTGGCAGTAGGGGATGGTGAAGTGGTGATGGCTAAGCGCAGCGGCGCTGCCGGGTACTACGTTGCCATTCGTCACGGCCGCACGTACACCACCCGCTATATGCACCTGCGCAAGCTACTGGTCAAGCCGGGCCAGAAGGTGAAACGCGGTGACCGCATCGCGCTGTCCGGTAATACCGGTCGTTCGACCGGTCCGCACCTGCACTATGAAGTGTGGATCAACCAGCAGGCGGTTAACCCGCTCACGGCGAAACTGCCGCGCACCGAGGGGCTGACCGGCAAAGATCGTAAAGATTATCTGGCGCAGGTGAAAGAGGTTATGCCGCAGCTGCGCTTCGACTAAGCCTTCCGTATGTGAATAAAGCCGGCGTCAGTGTGCGCCGGCTTTTTCTTTTGTACGAGGAGCGCTGCCTCGCTACACTATCTGCATAATTTTTTGCGTCACCAGACCCTGGAACCCGCATGGAAACCAAAAAAAACAATATTGAGTACATTCCCGAGTTTGAAAAATCCTTTCGCCACCCGCGTAACTGGGGCGCCTGGCTTGGCGTTTACGCGTTTGCCGGCATGGCGCTTTTACCTGCTTCGGTTCGCGATCCGGTGCTCGGCACCGTGGGACGCCTTGCGGGCCGCCTGGGAAAAAGCGCGCGCCGCCGTGCGCAAATTAACCTGCTGTACTGTTTCCCGGATAAAAGCGACGCCGAACGCGAGGCCATCATTGATGCAATGTATACCACCGCGCCACAGGCGATGGCGATGATGGCGGAGCTGGCGCTGAAGGGGCCTGAGAAGATCGTCGGCCGCGTTGACTGGAAGGGGCTGGAAATCATTGACGAAATGCGTCGCAACGACGAGAAGGTGATTTTCCTGGTGCCGCACGGCTGGGGCGTCGACATTCCGGCGATGCTAATGGCCTCGCAGGGGCAAAAGATGGCGGCGATGTTCCATAACCAGGGTAACAAAATCTACGATTTCGTCTGGAATACCGTGCGCCGTCGCTTTGGCGGACGCTTGCATGCCCGTAACGATGGGATTAAACCCTTCATTCAGTCTGTACGTCAGGGCTACTGGGGCTACTATCTGCCCGATCAGGACCACGGCCCGGAGCACAGCGAATTTGTCGATTTCTTCGCAACCTATAAGGCAACGCTGCCCGCGATTGGCCGCCTGATGAAGGTCTGCCGCGCCCGGGTGATCCCGCTGTTCCCGGTTTATGACGGTAAAACGCATCGACTGAGCATTGAGGTACGTCCGCCGATGGACGATCTGCTTACCGCAGACGATCGCACCATTGCACGTCGTATGAATGAAGAGGTGGAGCTGCTGGTGGGGCCGCACAAGGAGCAGTATACGTGGATCCTGAAGCTGCTTAAAACACGTAAACCGGGTGAAACGGAGCCGTACAAGCGTAAAGAGCTTTTCCCGAAGAAATAGAAAACCCTCACCTTATCCCTCTCCCCCTTAGGGGAGAGGGGATCGGATCTTACTCTACGGTCAGTACGCGGGTGGTATTGGTTGAGCCGATGGTGCTCATCACGTCGCCCTGCGTCACGATGACGATATCACCCGACACCAGGTAGCCTTTGTCGCGAAGCAGGTTTACTGCATCGTGCGCCGCGGCCACGCCGTCGTTGGTGCTGTCGAAATGCACGGGCGTAACGCCGCGGTACAGCGCCGTCAGGTTCAGCGTACGCTCGTGGCGGGACATCGCGAAGATCGGCAGGCCGGAGCTGATACGGGACGTCATCAGCGCGGTGCGGCCGGATTCGGTCATGGTGATGATCGCCGTAACCCCTTTCAGGTGGTTGGCGGCATACATCGCGGACATCGCGATCGCTTCTTCCACATTGTCGAACTGAATATCCAGGCGGTGCTTGGAGACGTTAATGCTTGGGATCTTCTCTGCACCCAGGCAGACGCGCGCCATTGCGGCTACGGTTTCCGCCGGATACTGGCCCGCAGCGGTTTCTGCTGACAGCATCACCGCATCGGTACCGTCCAGCACGGCGTTGGCCACGTCCATGACTTCCGCACGGGTAGGCATCGGGTTGGTGATCATGGATTCCATCATCTGGGTAGCGGTGATCACCGCACGGTTCAGCTGACGCGCGCGACGGATCAGCGCTTTCTGGATGCCGACCAGTTCAGGGTCGCCAATTTCCACGCCAAGGTCACCTCGGGCAACCATCACCACGTCAGACGCCAGGATCACGTCGTCCATCGCGTCCTGATCGCATACGGCTTCAGCGCGTTCAACTTTGGCAACGATTTTCGCATCGCAGCCTGCATCGCGCGCCAGGCGGCGGGCATAGTTCAGGTCTTCGCCGCAGCGCGGGAAGGAGACGGCCAGGTAATCCACGCCAATCTGCGCTGCGGTGACGATATCCGCTTTGTCTTTATCGGTCAGCGCTTCGGCAGACAGGCCACCGCCGAGCTTGTTAATGCCTTTGTTGTTGGAGAGCGGGCCGCCGACGGTCACTTCGGTGAACACCTTCATGCCCTGAACTTCCAGCACTTTCAGCTGCACGCGGCCATCGTCCAGCAGCAGGATGTCGCCTGGCACAACGTCAGCAGGCAGGCCTTTATAGTCGATACCCACTTTCTCTTTATCGCCTTCGCCTTTGCTCAGGTTGGCATCCAGCAGGAATTTATCGCCGATGTTGAGGAAGACTTTGCCTTCTTTGAAGGTCGATACGCGAATTTTTGGACCCTGGAGGTCACCGAGGATAGCAACGTGGCGGCCCAGTTTTGCCGCGATTTCACGGACTTTGTCGGCACGTAACTTATGGTCTTCTGGCGTACCGTGAGAGAAGTTCATACGCACCACGTTGGCACCCGCGGCGATAATCTTTTCGAGGTTATTATCGCGGTCGGTGGCCGGGCCTAAGGTGGTGACGATCTTGGTTCTGCGAAGCCTTCTGGACATGTAATACTCCGTTGACTGAAACAACTTTGGTGTTGCGTGAACATTGAATCGATCTTCATCTATCGCAAGGCAGTAGCGAGCGGACCGAATGCCGTAAATCGTACATCGTAGTTATTAGGGAACATCGCTCTTTATAAGCAATTCTTTATCAAAACGCGATTCTTTCAGGGCTTCCTTGACCCGCTTCAAGTTATCCCGGAATTTTGCGCCCCGGCGTAAGGTAAAACCGGTCGCCAGCACGTCGATGACCGTCAGCTGCGCCAGGCGGGAGACCATCGGCATGTACATGTCGGTGTCCTCCGGCACGTCCAGCGTAATGGCGAGCGTTGCTTCGCGCGCCAGCGGGGTGCCTGCTGTCGTCAGGGCGATCACCATCGCATCGTTGTCGCGCGCGAGCTGCGCCAGCTCTACCTGGCTCTTGGTGCGACCGGTGTGCGAGATGAGAACCACCACATCGTCTTCGCTACAGTTCATACAGCTCATGCGTTGCAGCACAATGTCATCGGAGTAAATCACCGGCACGTTGAAGCGAAAGAACTTGTTCATCGCGTCATGGGCCACGGCGGCGGACGAGCCGAGGCCAAAGAAGGCAATCCGCTTGGCCTGGGTGAGCAGATCGACCGCACGGTTAACTGAACTCATCTCAAGCGACTGACGAACGTGGTCGAGGGTGGCCATTGCCGATTCAAATATTTTCGCCGTGTAGGCATCAACGCTGTCGTCTTCATCCACATTGCGATTAACATACGGGGTGCCGTTTGCCAGACTTTGGGCCAGATGCAGTTTAAAATCAGGAAAGCCGCGGGTGTCCAGACTACGACAGAATCGATTTACCGTCGGTTCGCTGACGCCCGATTCCTGAGCCAGAGCGGCGATGCTTGAATGAATCGCCTGAGCGGGAGCGGCGAGAATAACTTCAGCCACTTTGCGCTCGGATTTGCTAAGGTGTTCCAGTTGAAACTGGATTTTTTCCAGCATGTTCATTGTTAACAAGACGCTCGTGGGGGCAGAAACGATTTCATAAATAGATGAAATCCTGAGTCGATGTAGCCGATATTACCCCCGGGATTCCCGAAAGGGTAATCGTCGACAAGAAATGTTGTTGTTTTTTTTCATTACTTGATCGATGTCGGGTTTTACTGTGGCCGCGTTGCGCAAAGAATCGACGTTTGTTGCGTCATCGGGTCGCCGCTAACGCCTGACCGGCGAAAAATCGCCGTATCGCACGCGACGTTAAGCGCTAATGGTTTCAGGAAACTCGTAAAAGCAGTACAGTGCATTGTAATAAAATTACAACGATACCTGGCAGAGTACCAGGGGATCTAACTGAGGAGAATGACATGGCGGTAACGCAAACAGCCCAGGCATGTGACCTGGTCATTTTCGGCGCGAAAGGCGATCTTGCACGCCGGAAATTGCTGCCTTCCCTGTATCAGCTGGAAAAAGCGGGCCAGATCCATCCCGACACCCGTATTCTGGGGGTAGGGCGCGCCGACTGGGATAAGGAAGCTTATACCAAAGTGGTGCGCGAGGCGCTCGAAACGTTCATGAAGGAGAAAATTGATGAAAGCCTGTGGGATACGCTGAGCGGGCGCCTCGATTTCTGCAACCTTGACGTGAACGACGTCAGCGCCTTCACCCGTCTGGGCGATATGCTGGACCAGAAAAATCGCGTCACCATTAACTATTTCGCGATGCCGCCAAGCACCTTCGGCGCCATCTGCAAAGGCCTGGGCGAAGCGAAGCTGAACGCCAAGCCGGCGCGCGTCGTGATGGAAAAACCGCTGGGCACCTCGCTTTCAACCTCCCGTGAAATCAACGACCAGGTGGGCGAGTACTTCGAAGAGTGCCAGGTCTACCGTATTGACCACTACCTGGGGAAAGAGACGGTACTGAACCTGCTGGCGCTGCGTTTTGCCAACTCCCTGTTCGTGAACAACTGGGACAACCGCACTATCGACCACGTGGAAATCACCGTGGCGGAAGAGGTGGGCATCGAAGGCCGCTGGGGCTACTTCGACCAGGCAGGCCAGATGCGCGACATGATCCAGAACCACCTGCTGCAAATCCTGTGCATGATTGCCATGTCTCCACCGTCGGATCTGACGGCAGACAGCATCCGTGACGCCAAGGTAAAAGTACTGAAGTCCCTGCGCCGCATTGACCGCTCCAACGTGCGCGAGAAAACCGTGCGCGGCCAGTACACCGCAGGCTTTGCTCAGGGTAAAAAAGTGCCGGGCTACCTGGAAGAAGAGGGCGCGAATAAGTCCAGCAACACGGAAACGTTTGTGGCGATCCGCGTGGATATCGACGACTGGCGCTGGGCCGGCGTTCCGTTCTACCTGCGTACCGGTAAACGTCTGCCTGCGAAATGCTCCGAAGTGGTGGTCTACTTCAAAAACCCGGAACTGAACCTGTTCAAGGAGTCCTGGCAGGAGCTGCCGCAGAACAAGCTGACCATCCGTCTGCAGCCGGACGAGGGTGTGGATATTCAGATCCTGAACAAGGTGCCGGGTCTCGATCACAAGCACAACCTGCAAACCACCAAGCTGGATCTGAGCTACTCCGAAACCTTTAACCAGACGCACCTGGCCGATGCTTACGAGCGTCTGCTGCTGGAAACCATGCGCGGCATTCAGGCGCTGTTCGTGCGTCGCGATGAGGTGGAAGAGGCGTGGAAGTGGGTCGACTCAATTACCGAAGCCTGGGCTGCCGATCAGGACGCGCCAAAACCGTATCAGGCGGGAACGTGGGGTCCTGTCGCCTCCGTTGCGATGATCACCCGCGATGGCCGCTCCTGGAACGAGTTTGAGTAAATCGTCCTCTAGCCCGAAGGTGTTATTTTACCGGTAACATGATCTAACACAGCAACGGGCACAATTTTTAATCTTTTAAGCTCCGCGTGGATTCACCCGCGGGGCTTTTTTTATTACACTGCCGGAAGACATTTTGCCCCTGTGCTCCGGACACCAGGCGTTTCAGCGTTGTTAACCATCGCCAGAGACTATGTAAACTCCCGAGCCCGGACAGATAAATTAGAGGAGCTTTTATGAATCCGACATTGTTACGCGTAACACGGCGCATTATTGAGCGCTCGAAAGAGACCCGTTCAGCCTACCTTGCCCGCATCGAACAGGCGAAGAGTGAAACGGTTCACCGATCGCAGCTGGCATGCGGCAATCTGGCCCACGGCTTTGCGGCCTGCCAGCCCGGTGATAAAGACGCGCTGAAGAGCATGCTGCGTAACAATATCGCCATCATTACCTCCTATAACGACATGCTCTCTGCGCACCAGCCGTATGAGGTCTACCCGACTATCATCCGCAACGCGCTGCACAGCGTAAACGCGGTGGGGCAGGTCGCGGGCGGCGTGCCGGCCATGTGCGACGGCGTGACTCAGGGGCAGGACGGCATGGAGCTGTCGCTGCTGAGCCGCGAAGTGATCGCCATGTCGGCGGCGGTTGGCCTGTCTCACAATATGTTTGATGGCGCGCTCTATCTGGGCGTCTGCGATAAAATCGTCCCCGGCCTGGTGATGGCCGCGCTGTCGTTTGGCCATCTGCCCGCGATTTTTGTGCCGTCAGGCCCGATGGCAAGCGGTTTGCCGAATAAAGAAAAAGTGCGTATCCGCCAGCTGTACGCTGAAGGGAAGGCTGATCGTCAGGCGCTGCTGGAAGCGGAAGCCGCGTCCTACCACGCCCCGGGCACCTGTACCTTCTACGGTACGGCTAACACCAACCAGATGGTGGTGGAGTTCATGGGGATGCAGCTTCCGGGCTCGTCGTTCATCCAGCCGGATGCGCCACTGCGTAAAGCGCTGACCGAAGCCGCGGCCCGTCAGGTGACGCGTCTTACCGGCAACGGTAACGAGTGGATGCCGATGGGCAAAATGGTGAATGAAAAAGTCATCGTTAACGGCATTGTTGCCCTGCTGGCGACCGGCGGCTCAACCAACCACACCATGCACCTTGTCGCGATGGCGCGCGCGGCGGGCATTCTGATCAACTGGGATGACTTCTCCGATATCTCGTCCGTGGTGCCGCTGATGGCGCGCCTGTACCCGAACGGTCCGGCGGACATCAACCACTTCCAGGCGGCAGGCGGGGTGCCAGTGCTGATGCGCGAGCTGCTGAAGGGCGGGCTGCTGCATGAGGACGTGAACACGGTGGCGGGCTTTGGCCTGCACCGCTATACCCTGGAGCCGTGGCTGAACAACGGTGAGCTGGACTGGCGCGAAGGGGCGAGCCACTCTCTCGATCCGCAGGTCATCGCAACCTTCGAACAGCCGTTCTCTCCTCACGGCGGCACTAAGGTGCTGAGCGGCAACCTTGGCCGTGCGGTGATGAAAACCTCTGCCGTGCCGGAAGAGAACCAGGTTATCGAGGCGCCGGCGGTGGTGTTTGAAAGCCAGCATGACGTTTTACCTGCCTTTGAAGCAGGGCTGCTTGATAAAGACTGCGTGGTTGTAGTACGCCATCAGGGGCCAAAAGCGAACGGAATGCCAGAATTACATAAACTTATGCCGCCGCTTGGTGTATTATTGGACCGCCGTTTCAAAATTGCGCTGGTGACCGATGGACGCCTCTCGGGTGCGTCCGGTAAAGTGCCTTCTGCAATCCACGTCACTCCGGAAGCCTACGACGGTGGTTTGCTGGCGAAAGTGCGCGATGGTGACACGATCCGCGTTAACGGTCAGACAGGCGAGTTAACCCTGCTGGTGGATGAGGCCGAGCTGGCGGCACGTCAGCCGCACATTCCTGACCTGAGCGCGTCGCGCGTGGGTACCGGACGCGAAATGTTTGGCGCGCTGCGTGAGAAACTCTCCGGCGCGGAGCAGGGCGCAACCTGTATTACGTTTTAAGACGACTTGATTTTAACGATCTGGCGAGAGAAAACTCTGATGAAAAACTGGAAAACAAGTGCAGAAGCAATCCTGACCACTGGCCCTGTCGTGCCGGTTATCGTGGTGAATAAGCTGGAGCACGCCGTACCTATGGCGAAAGCGCTGGTTGCGGGCGGCGTTCGCGTTCTGGAAGTGACCCTGCGTACTGCCTGCGCGATGGACGCGATCCGCGCTATCGCGAAAGAAGTGCCGGAAGCCATCATCGGTGCGGGCACCGTTCTGAACGCGCAGCAGCTGGCGGAAGTAACCGAAGCGGGCGCGCAGTTTGCCATCAGCCCGGGTCTGACCGAGCCGCTGCTGAAAGCGGCAACCGAGGGCACCATTCCGCTGATCCCGGGTATCAGCACCGTCTCTGAGCTGATGCTGGGTATGGACTACGGTCTGAAAGAGTTCAAGTTCTTCCCGGCGGAAGCCAACGGCGGCACCAAAGCGCTACAGGCGATTGCGGGTCCCTTCTCACAGGTGCGTTTCTGCCCGACGGGCGGCATCTCTCCGGCCAACTACCGCGACTACCTGGCGCTGAAAAGCGTGCTGTGCATCGGTGGCTCCTGGCTGGTTCCGGCGGACGCGCTGGAAGCGGGCGACTGGGATCGCATCACTAAGCTGGCTCGCGAAGCGGTTGAAGGCGCGAAGCAGTAAGCCTGTTGCCGACCTGCAAAATAAAAACGGGCCTGATGGCCCGTTTTTTTTATCCTTCGACCTTCACGGCTGCGGCGGCCGCTTTCGCCCTCGAGACGGCCTCGTCTACGGTATTACCCGTCGCTAAGGCCACGCCCAGACGACGGGTGCCGTCGATCTCCGGTTTACCAAACAGTCGGACCTGCATCCCGGCGCCAACCGCCCCTTCGACGTTATCAAAGGTGACGTTCTGGCTGGTCAGCTGCGGCAGAATAACCGCTGATGCCGCCGGGCCGTACTGGCGGATGCCGCCAACCGGCAGGCCGAGGAAGGCGCGTACGTGCAGCGCGAACTCGGAGAGATCCTGCGAAATCAGCGTAACCATTCCGGTATCGTGCGGGCGAGGTGAGACTTCGCTGAAAATCACCTCGTCACCGCATACAAACAGCTCGACGCCGAACAGGCCATAGCCCCCCAGGGCCAGCACCGTCTTGCGGGCGATTTCCCGCGCGCGCTCCAGCGCCAGGGCGCTCATCTGCTGCGGCTGCCAGGATTCGCGATAATCGCCGTCTTCCTGGCGATGGCCAATCGGATCGCAGAAATGGACGCCGTCCACGGCGCTGACGGTCAACAGGGTAATTTCAAAATCAAACCTGACCACGCCTTCCACGATGACGCGACCGGCCCCGGCACGACCGCCCTGCTGGGCATAGTCCCATGCCGTGTCCAGCGTACTGCTGTCGCGGATAAAGCTCTGCCCTTTGCCGGAGGAGCTCATCACGGGCTTAACGATGCACGGGTAGCCAATTTCTTCAACGGCCTGAATAAACCCGGCTTTATCGCCGGCAAAACGGTAGCTGGAGGTCGGAAGCTGCAGCTCCTCGGCCGCCAGACGACGTATACCTTCGCGGTTCATGGTCAGTTTTGCCGCCTTAGCACAGGGCACCACGCGCTGTCCCTCCTGCTCAAGGGCGATCAGCATATCGGTGGCAATGGCTTCAATCTCCGGTACCACGAAATCCGGCTTTTCCCCGGCAATTAACGCGCGCAGGGCGTTACCGTCAAGCATGTCGATAACGTGCGAGCGGTGAGCAACGTGCATGGCAGGTGCATCCTTATAACGGTCAACCGCAATCACCTCAACGCCTAAACGCTGGCACTCAATGGCCACTTCTTTTCCCAGTTCGCCCGATCCTAACAGCATGACGCGCGTCGCGGCAGGACGCAGCGCAGTTCCTAAACGAGTCATAAAAATCCCCCTGAAAACGATGCGGGCAGTATAAACGAAAACGTTTGCGTCTGTCTTGTCCGTGACCGCCGCGGCAGGCGAGAAATTTGCGCTTCTTTAGCACTGACAGACATTTCCTGACACCTGCTCGCTTAGGCTGTGAACGTTAAGCACCGTTACGTGAGGAAAAATATGTCAGGCTGGATGAATCAACTGCAATCCCTGTTGGGACAAAAAGGCTCGTCGTCCGGCGAGCAGGGGCTAAGCAAGCTGCTGGTGCCGGGCGCGCTCGGCGGGCTGGCCGGCTTGCTGGTCGCCAATAAATCATCGCGCAAGCTGCTCACTAAATACGGCACCGGCGCGCTGCTGGCGGGCGGAGGGGCCATTGCGGGCTCCGTTTTGTGGAACAAATATAAAGACAAGGTGCGCAGCGCGCATCAGGATGAACCGCAGTACGGAAACCAGGTGTCGCCGTTAGATTTACGCACCGAGCGGCTGCTCCTCGCGCTGGTGTTTGCGGCCAAAAGCGACGGCCATATCGACGATAACGAACGCGCCGCGATTGACCAGCAGATGCGCGAAGCGGGCGTTGAGGAGCAGGGCAGGGCGCTGGTGGCGAAAGCTATCGAACAGCCGCTCGATCCGCAGCGCCTGGCGCAGGGCGTAAAAAACGAAGAAGAGGCGCTTGAACTCTACTTCCTGAGCTGTGCCGCCATTGACATCGACCACTTTATGGAGCGCAGCTACCTGAACGCGCTGGGCGATGCGCTTAAGATCCCGCAGGACGTTCGCGAGGGCATCGAGAAGGATATCCAGCAGCAGAAACAGGCGCTTGTGGGCTAGGAGGCCATGTTTCGCTTGCATCATGCGCGCGTTTTGCCAACCTTATAGGATGTAAAACGAAAAAGTAAGAATGCCATGCCTCCAAAAGCCCGACGTACTCCTTATGCGATCGTCACGCATGGCGATACGCGTATAGATAACTACTACTGGCTGCGGGACGACTCTCGTTCCCGGCCAGAAGTGCTCGACTATCTGCACGAAGAAAACGACTATGGCCGGAAGGTCATGGGCACCCAGCAGGCGCTTCAGGATCGGCTGCTGAACGAAATGGTGCAGCGTATCCCCCAGCGCGATATCTCCGCCCCGTGGACCAAAAACGGCTATCGCTATCGCCATATCTATGAACCCGGAAACGAGTATCCCATCTACCAGCGACAGTCGGTGTTGAGCGCCGAGTGGGACGAATGGGATATACTGCTGGATGCCAACAGGCGTGCGGCCCACAGCGAGTTTTACACCCTGGGCGGCATGTCGATCTCACCGGATAACGCCATTATGGCGCTGGCTGAGGATTACCTCTCCCGCCGCCAGTACGGGTTGCGTTTTCGCAATCTCGAAACGGGAAACTGGTATCCCGAGATGCTGGAAAATGTCTCCCCGGATTTCGTCTGGGGCAACGATTCGGAAACGGTCTACTACGTTAAAAAGCATGCCTCGACGCTGCTGCCTTACCAGGTGTGGCGTCATACGGTAGGGACCGATTCCGCCGACGATGAACTGGTCTACGAGGAAAAAGACGAAACGTTCTACGTCAGCCTGCATAAAACGTCATCGCGCCACTACGTGATTATTTTCCTCTCCAGCGCCACGACATCCGAAGTGCTGCTGCTCGATGCCGAACTGCCGGATGCGCAGCCTTTGTGCTTCCTGCCGCGCCGTAAAGATCATGAGTACAGCCTCGATCACTTCCAGCACAGCTTTTACCTGCGCTCCAACCGGGAGGGCAAAAACTTTGGTCTCTATAAGACCAAAGTACGCGATGAACGCAAGTGGGAAGTGTTAATTCCCGCGCGCGATCAGGTGATGCTCGAGGGCTTTACCCTGTTCACCGACTGGCTGGTGGTGGAGGAGCGACAGCGCGGGCTGACCAGTATCCGCCAGATCAACCGCAAAACCCGCGAGGTGGTGGGCATTGCGTTTGACGATCCGGCCTACGTGACGTGGATTGGCTTTAACCCGGAACCGGAATCGTCACGTCTGCGGTACGGGTATTCCTCCATGACCACCCCGGATACGCTGTTTGAGCTGGATATGGATACAGGGCAGCGTCAGGTGATTAAGCAGGCGGAGGTCAGAGGGTTCGAGTCGGAAAACTACCGCAGCGAGCACCTGTGGGTGACCGCGCGCGACGGCGTTGAAGTCCCCGTGTCCCTAGTCTATCACAAGGACCACTTCAGCAAGGGCAAAAACCCCATTCTGGTCTACGGCTACGGCTCTTACGGATCCAGCATGGATGCCGATTTCAGCAGCAGCAGGCTGAGCCTGCTCGACCGCGGCTTTGTCTATGCCATCGCCCATATTCGCGGCGGCGGCGAGCTTGGGCAGCACTGGTACGAAGACGGTAAATTCCTCAAAAAGAAAAACACCTTTAATGATTACCTTGACGTCTGCGACGCGCTGATCGCGCAGGGGTATGGCGATCCGCAGCTCTGCTTTGGCATGGGGGGCAGCGCGGGCGGAATGTTAATGGGGGCCGTAATCAACCAGCGTCCCGAACGTTTTAAGGGGGTTATCGCCCAGGTGCCGTTTGTGGACGTGGTGACGACCATGCTGGACGAGTCCATACCGCTGACGACCGGCGAGTTCGAGGAGTGGGGTAACCCGCAGGATGAAACGTATTACCGGTACATGAAGGAGTACAGCCCCTACGATAACGTCGAGGCGAAAGCCTACCCGCACATGCTGGTGACCACCGGCCTGCACGATTCTCAGGTCCAGTACTGGGAGCCCGCGAAATGGGTGGCGAAGCTGCGCGAGCTGAAAACCGACGATAACCTGCTGCTGCTGTGTACCGACATGGATTCCGGGCACGGCGGTAAGTCGGGGCGATTTAAATCGTACGAAGGAGTGGCGCTGGAGTACGCCTTTTTGATTGGCCTGGCGCAGGGCACGCTGCCAGGCCATGCGGGAACTCAGGCTTCGCCTAAGTAATGCTTCAGCGTCAGGCGCAGTTCCGGGCTCATTCTGTCGAGGTTGTTATACAGCCAGCGCAGGTAGCCCGGATCCTTATCCGCGACCTCTGCCACCGGTTTTCCACGATATTTACCGAACGTGAAGGTGGTCAGGAGCGCGGGACGCCCGGTTATGGTTGCCATATCCTCCGGCGTCCAGCCAGAGGTATTCATGATGTCTATGAGTAACGCGGCGGTGATGTAGCAGTCATACAGGGCCCGGTGATGGTGCAGCCCCTCCGGCGTCCGCACGCTGAGCTTGCGTGACTTATATAGCGCCATATTGCTGTACTTGATCCCCGGCCACAGGCGGCGCGCCAGCTTCATGGTGCAAATCCACTCGCCGGGCATTTCCGGCAGCACGCGGCGGTCAAAGCTGGCGTTGTGCGCCACGTACCACTGACTGCCGTGATAGTGAGGAATGATCTCTTCAATCCACGGCTTGTCCGCCACCATCGACTCCGTAATGCGATGAATGGCCATCGCCTGCGCGCTGATGGGGCGATCCGGCCGCACCAGGTGACTCATCGGGTTGACTATCTTTCCGTCAATCACGTCGACGGAAGCGACTTCCACAATTCCACCCTGCAAATCGCAAGTTTCGGTATCGATAACGCGCAGCATCGATCGCTCCTGATCCTAAAATGCCTAGCCTAAAGGAATGATATCGCCTTGCCAACCCTGTCGGCCTAAAGAACCGGTTAGCAGCAGCTCGCCCTTATCGGCGCGAACGATCAGCTGGCCTTTCTCATCCCATAGCGCGCTCCCGCCGCGCGCGTTCGCCATTAAAACGGCGATAGCGTATTTGTGTGCGAAGCGCTGTAGCGCGCTAATGGACTGCCGCCAGCGGTGATCGCCCACCGCAAGGCTGCTGGTAAACAGCGTCGCCTCCGGATCCAGCTCCGGGGACTCACCCTGGTTATCAACGATGGCTAAGCGTTTGTCGCCTGGGATCACGCCCGCCCCGTTGCCCTGGGGGTAACGGCGAATGGTCGAGAGGCTGGGGGTAAAAAGCGCGAGGCCCTTCTGGCGCTGGCCGTGTTGCTGGAGCGTTACGCCGGCAATTACCGTGATAAAGCGCGACTGCGCGGCGTGAAGGAGGGGAGCAAGCTGTAAATCGTCGGGTGGCGGAGGTAACGTTGGATCTCCGGGGCCGGTAAGCGACAGCTCCGGAAAGACGATTAAATCGCACCCTTGCCGGGCTGCTTCGTCAATGAAATGCAGGTGGTGTTTTACGTGCTCGTCTACGCAGCCGTGCCGCGGGGCATACTGGGCCGCGGCAATATTCCATCGTGACATCGTGACTTCCTTATACACTGAGTCGCTGGGATTCTAAGATTACACCTAAATTTATCAGGGTTTTCTTATCCTGCCACATAACGCGTAAGGAAGTGTAACGAGACGTTAAGCTTATTTAACTTTAGGTTCGTACGGCAGGCGCGAGAGGTTAACCGACGCGAGGCGATGCGCGATCAGGCGTTCGCGAAACCAGTCGCGAAGATGCGCGGGCTGCTCACGTTCAACCACTTCGGCCACAACGGGCATGTTGTAACGCTCTTTAAATGCAACGCCAGCGGCGGCGAGATCGACGTTGACTTTGTCCATCTCGTCCTGAGGAAGGGCGGCCAGATTAACGTTCATTTCCTTCTCCTTTTTCTGCGGCGGCAACGTTACCGCGATTATTCAATGATGACAAGGGAGCAAAGGATGATCCTCGACTCGTCTATTATACAGCGTTATTCTTTACCATTCAGGCATAACGAAAAGGAATGATTGTGATGCATCTTACCCCTTCCCGCGTCGCGTGCGCGCTGGTTTTCCTTGTCTCTTCGGCAATCACGCCCTCGGCTCTGGCCCACGCCCATCTTAAACAGCAATCCCCGCAGGAAAATACGGTCGCGGCGGCGCCGAAGTTCATCACCCTGAGCTTCTCGGAAGGCATTGAGCCGGCCTTTAGCGGGGTAGCGGTGACCGACGCGCAGCAGCAGAAGATCAAAACCGGCGCGGTGAAGCGTGACGAGAAGGATAACGCGCGGCTGATTGTTCCTCTTGAACAGCGGCTGGCGAAAGGCACCTACACGGTGGACTGGCACGTGGTTTCAGTGGACGGCCACAAAACCAGGGGCAGCTATCGCTTTAGCGTGAAATAGTATGCTGGCACTGAGCTACGTAGCGTTACGCTTTATCCATTTTTCCGCGCTGATGCTGCTCTTTGGCAACGCGTTATACAGCGTCTGGTTTGCGCCGTCGTCGCTGCAGCGTCTGATGACGCAGCGTTTCCAGCTACAGCAGAAGGTCGCGGCCCTCATCGGCCTGGTGACGGCTGGGCTGATGTTTGGCCTGCAAAGCGGATTGATGGGCAACGGCTGGGGCGATGTCGTTAGCCCGGAGGTCTGGCGCAGCGTGCTGGGGACGCAGTTTGGCGGCGTCTGGCTGTGGCAAATGGTTCTGGCAGCGGTCACCGTGGGCGCAGCATGGCTGGCACCACAAAAAGGCTCACGGCTGCTACTGCTTGCCATGGGACAGCTCGTGCTGCTGGCAGGGGTTGGACATGCCGCGATGGACGCAGGCGCTCCGGGGGCGCTGCACCGTCTGAACCACGCGCTTCATCTACTTTGTGCCGCGACCTGGCTGGGCGGTCTGGTGCCGCTGCTTTTCTGCATGCGTCTGGCAACAGGGCGCTGGCGGCCAGCGGCTATCTTTACCATGATGCGCTTCTCCCGCGTGGGGCATTACGCCGTTGCAGGCGTGCTGCTTACCGGGCTCGTAAATACGCTGTTCATCGTTGGCATTGACGTACCGTGGCAGGCGCCTTACGTACGGCTGCTGTTGTTTAAATGTGCGCTGGTCATCATGATGGTGGCAATTGCGCTGACGAATCGGTATTTTCTGGTGCCACGCTTTCGCCCTGAGGCCGGGCGGGAACAACAGATTTTTATCAGGATGACACAGGCAGAAGTGGTGCTAGGCGCGCTGGTGCTGGCGGCAGTCAGTCTCTTCGCAACCTGGGAACCCTTCTGACAAGGTTAATAAACATATGAAAAAGACACTGCTTTCTCTTTTACTTCTTACCAGTGCCGGCAGCGCGCTGGCCGCACCGCAGGTCATTACCGTCAGCCGTTTTGAGATGGGCAAGGATAACTGGGCGTTTAATCGCGAAGAGGTGATGCTCACCTGCCGTCCCGGCCACGCGCTGTACGTCATTAATCCCAGCACGCTGGTCCAGTATCCGTTAAATGACGTGGCAGAGCGGCAGGTTGCCAGCGGGAAAAGCAATGGTCAGCCCGTCAGCGTGATTCAGGTTGACGATCCGGCTAATCCGGGGCAGAAGAAGAGCCTGGCACCGTTTATTGCGCGCGCAGAAAAGCTCTGTTAGCCGTCAGGTTTCCAGTAAAAAAAACCGCAGGGCTTGCAAAAGCGCTGCGGTTTTTCACATTTAGTGATGTTCTGACGCTTTTTTTCAGGCCACTTTTGCTGTGGACTGGAAAACCTGACGTCGTCATCTATTCTTAAAGGGCAAGGCGACAGAGCCTGCATTAATGCCAACTTTTAGCGCACGGCTCTCTCCCAAGAGCCATTTCCCTGGACCGAATACAGGAATCGTATTCGGTCTCTTTTTATCTATTGATTTTTCAAGGGCTTACCGGTCTCAACACGAACGCCCCCGAAAATTTTTCGAACATTCCATATCCTGCCTAAACCATAACATACTCTGCACCGCGTACGTCCAGGTATTTTTTGGTCATTGTTAAATTTTTGTGGCCGAGTAAACGCTGAGCAAATTCCTCTCCGCGCTCCTTTTCATAGAGCCTGCTCGCCAGACTTCTGATCTCATGGAAAGGCGGTGGGTTAGGTCCAAATTTTAACCCGGTCGAATCCCTTATCTCTGCAAATGCCTGGGTGAGTCCGTCAGGAGTTAGCGGCCCCGGCTTTCTCCCGCCGCGGCGAACCGGCGAGAAAAGCATGAAGTCAGAAGTGTTGTTCACCCGGCATCGTTCAATGACATCCTGCAACACAAGCCCGGCGACGTCCATCCTCAAATCAAGGGGAAGCGCCAGTTTGTGACCTGTTTTCTCCTGAGTAACGAAAAGCCTCCCGTCTTTGACGTCACTAAACCTGAACAGAGAGATATCTTCCCGCCGCTGGCCTGTGACAAGCGCCAGGTCGAATGCATTTGGCGCCCAGTCAGAATGAGTTAACGCAGCCTGGCGGATGGCGGTGAAATGTTCGAGCAATAAGCGCTCTCGTTTAACTTTCGGTGTCGGCGTTCGCGTCGGCTCGGCTGGGTTCTTGTCGACATGACCTTCTACGATCGCCTCCCTGAAGATGTCCATTAAGACTGAAAGCAGCCCGGAGGCCATGCTCTTTTTATCGCAGAGAATGTACGATTCAAGGAATGAGGCGATATCCTTTGTTGTAATTGATGCGAGGGGTATTTTTCCGAACTCTTCCTTTATCGCGGCGATCTGGTTTTGCCTGACCTTCATCGTGTTTGGTTTCAGCTCGCGCCGCTCGAGAATTACCTCGTAACGCTCAAGCCATGCAGCCACTGTGAAAGTGGGCACGTCTTTTATGCGATGCAGGAGAGAAGAGGGAAGGTAATTCTGGTCGATGTAGTTGTTGGCCTCAATGGCCTGGGCAACAGCGTCTTTGCGATCAATCCGGCCAAGAGAAATCTCCTGCCCGGTCAACGGATTGCGCCAGCTGTAAAGTCTGTCTCTTTTACGATAGGTCAGTTTACGGGGCAGGTTAGCGTCGTAACGTACTGGCCTTTTCTCCATGAGTCAGTCTCTCCAGTAAGGTGCCGCCGGAAGGCAGTTTGGTGGGTTTCGGTTTAGCGCGCAGATTCTTCTTGCGCGGATCCAGGTAAATAGCGTCAGGCTGAACCTTATATTCCTTTCCGTGCAGCTCTGGCGCGGGATAAATTCGCCCCTCCCGCGTCCATCGACGCAGAGTATAAAGGGAGGGTGGAGTCGCGTAGACCTCAGCAGCCCATTCCTGCAAGTTGAGAAGCTTAGCCATGTGAACTCCTTAGCTGCTAGGCATTATAAGCGAGGCCGCGTTGAGGTGTCGATTAATCGAAATCAGGCAAGAAAAAACCGCCCGGAGGCGGTTAGATTTAGTGCTGAGTAGAGTCAAAATTACTTTATTTTCAGTGCTCTTTTAGCTTCCTGCACAAGCCCATCCAATAATTTTTCTGATGCCTCAAGATCTGTTTCAGCGCCAACAAGGGAATTGATGGCATCAACCCTAAAGTCTGAGCGAGTAACGGCTCTCTTTTTGACGAAATCATTCAATAACTTAGAGGATTTTGGGGTTAGGGTAAAAGCAGAAAGTTGAGCTATGCGCTCAAGTTCCTGAATATCCTCCCAATAAAGATCGGTGAGTAATTTTTCCTGTTCAGGAGGATGTCTGTTAAAAGTATCATCCTGTTCCTGCGTGAGGCTTCATTCTAGATTGAGAAAATAGCGGTCAGTCATTTTGACTCTATATGCTTTATCAATTACATCAGTGAATGAGGCTAGGCGTTTTTCCCACCACTTTTCCTTGTAAAATCGGTTAAGAGCAAATTTAGCGGTTAAGAATGAAGCTGCAATACCGGTTACCAGCCCAATGATTACTTTTGAAGCTAGGTCGTAATATTCGAACTCGGTGAATCGCCACGGATAATCTAGACACTTCTGAGCCGTTGACAATATAGGTTTTCATATTCAGCCGGTGGCATCTGCTCGCTCGAACCATGACGACGCTTACTGTTATAAAACATTTCGATATAATCAAAAATATCGCTTCTGGCTTCGTCTCTCGTTCCGTAGATCCTTTTCTTAATCCGTTCGCGTTTCAGTAGCTGGAAAAAGCTTTCCGCAACTGCGTTGTCGTGGCAGTTACCGCGACGACTCATGCTGCCTTCCAGACCGTGTGATTTCAGGAACGACTGCCACTCATGACACGTGTACTGACTGCCCTGATCAGAGTGAACCAGTACCTGCTTTTGAGGATTACGCCTCCACACCGCCATAAGTAATGCGTTCAGGACAATCTCTTTTGTCATGCGGGGTTGCATTGACCAGCCGATAACTTTTCTGGAGAACAGGTCAACCACCACGGCCAGATACAGCCAGCCTTCGTGGGTTCGGATGTAGGTTATGTCCGTCACCCAACGCTCATCCGGTGAGTCCGGATTGAACTGCCGCTGGAGCCTGTTGGGTGTCACGATGCTGGTTTCGCCTATACGTGCCCGTGGGCTACGATACCCAACCTGAGCTTTTATTCCGGCACGCTTCATCAGCCGCCAGACCCGGTTCACTCAGCACTGCTGTCCGGTATCACGCAGATCGAGATAGATCTTGCGATAACCATAGACGCAGCCAGACTCAAGCCAGAACTGTTTGATCTGCCCGGTCAGTATCTGGTCTGTCTGGTGACGCTGTGAATGTGGCTGCTGAAGCCAGAAATAAAATCCACTCGGATGGACATCCAGAACCCGACAGAGCAAACGAACAGGCCAGCAACGGCTGTTGTCGCGGATAAAGGCGTACCTCAGTCGGACAGCTTTGCGAAGTACGCCGCGGCTTTTTTAATATGTCCCGTTCGTCCGTAACCCGCTTCAACTCTTTCTGTAGACGGCGGATCTCGGCCTGAGCATCTGACTGTTCATTATGAGTGTAAGAATCCGGACCGTACTTCTTTATCCAGGCGTAAAGACTGTGAGTGGTGATATCGAGACGTATTGCAACCCTGGAAACAGAATGACCACGATCAACAACCTGTTTGACTGCTTCAATTTTAAACTCTTCGGGATAACGTTTACCGCTCATGGGCACCTCTCTTGAAATCATCTTAAATGAATCTGGGATGTCTGTTAAATCCGTGGCGATTCAAACTTTTATATGAAAGGAGCAGTAAACGCATCATTGTCTGTCACTAGGGCAATGATAACCATGCGACAAATTTCAACAGGCGTGTGGACTGAAATATCAAGGAACTTCTGATTATATGGCGCTCAAGTAACGAGCGCCTATTTCCTATGCTTGTCTCATTTTAAACTTGTCTAACGCTACCCTTGCGATCTTGGATGCTGGTTTTTCTATGCATACATGTATTGCATAAGCTAGTACGAAGCTTGTAAGTAAGAGGAAGAGGAGTCTGGAAAAGCCGTGCAATTCAGCATAGTAAGGGAATATTTTCTTTATATCATACATATATCCAGAAACTACTAGGTGAACTAAGTATAAAGGGTATGATATATCACCAAGAAATGACAGTATTTTAGATTGTTTAAGCCCATAATACCGTTCATAATTCACAAAAGATACAAGCAACAAGAAACATGGTATGCCAATATCAAGCGGCCCGTGGGGAATGTCACCTCTTGATATACTTAATAGGAAGAATGCCATGCTAATTATAATAAAAGGTTTTGTGGTATTTTTTAAAAACACATAAGACTCATTTCTTTTTATATTTAGATAAAGCTCGCAGGCAATCATCCCAAAAATAAATTCAAGCATTAGTGGAGAACCCACCAATTTTATTAGTCCTGAAGTTTCTCCATTCCCTATCGTGGTGTGAGGGTTGAATGAAATAAAGCCGTTAAAATAATAGTTGGCTGAGATGAACAAAAGAACGATAATAGAAGAGGCGATTATGGTTCTTTGTTTGTGATTTAAAAGTAGTCCTAATGAAAAAATAAAATAAAATAATATTTCGTAAGTTAATGTCCATGCTGTGTTTATAGAAGAGTAACCAAACCATGGAGCAGGTTTGGTGTAGTCAAAGTGTATGAAAAGTAGGGATTTAATGGCTAGCTCAACATCGAAAGTAGACGGATACTGCATTATCACCCAAACAATGAAAACAGCTATATATACTGGGTAAATTTTAAAGAATCGTTTTGCGTAGAATGAAATCAAGGAATTATCATGCTTAGTTGAGAGGACAATAACAAAGCCACTAATCATAAAAAACAAATCTACCCCAAAGAATGCGCCATTGAATAAAATATCACCAAGATCCTTTTGAACATATACATCATTTAATATTCTTCTATAATGGTACATAACAACAAATAAAGCTGCCAACCCTCTTAAATAATGTATGGAAAATAACATGATAATCTCACAATGAGTGTGCTCAGAATTGTGATGATTGTACCATATTTGGAAGAGCTCCGTTAATAGATGTCTTGTCACAAGGCGCAAGAACTACTAATAATGTGATGAAATCCACCTATTTACTGTCTGATATTTATTCAGTTCACCAAGTTAGACACACCTTAACAATGCCGTAATAGAGATGATTGACTGCATAAGATTACTGATCAATGCTGTGTATGCATACAGTTATTTTGTGAGGTAATTATGCCACGCACAGCAGATATACACACCGCCTTCGTTGCGGCCTCAGAGTCATTCCTTCCACCTTCTTCCAGTATTGTTGAAACGCAGCAAGGGTATGATGTCATTGAGAAAGAAATGCTGTTTAAGATAGGAGGTACCTTGCTCATCTGGTTTTGCGGACGCCAGCAGCATGCATATTGGGCCGGTGACGTGCTGATTACTGATGATGGTGAAGCCATCGAAGGCGAGGCGCTTGATGACGTTCGCTTGGTATGTGTGGTTACGCATACCATTCGCCCAGTTGTTTCAGACGAAAACCCTTTCATGTAGTATCCAAAATGAGCAGTCGACACTCTTCCTTTTGAAATTTACAAATACCAAAAAACGAATAGCGTTACAGGCTTACAAACGAAGCGGCTAATAAGTGGCCACACATAAACAAGCGACCATCTTGATCAATATCCCAGTTAAAACAACTGTATATAAAAACAGTATTTGAAGTGTGAATCAAGGAGTTCTTCAGACCAGCAGAGTTACGTGAAATTATTGCTATCCCTCTGTTCAGCGATTTAGTGCAATGCGGGTTCCCGAGCCCGGCCGCTGATTACGTTGAGCAGCGTATCGATCTCAATGAGTTGCTAGTGTCCCATCCCAGTTCGACGTATTTCGTAAAAGCTGCCGGAGACTCAATGATTGAGGTGGGGATCAGCGACGGCGATCTGCTGGTGGTGGACAGCTCACGCACAGCTGAGCACGGTGATATTGTCATTGCCGCGGTGGAAGGGGAGTTCACTGTTAAGCGATTGCAGCTGCGCCCGACCTTCCAGCTTATTCTGATGAACAGCGCTTACTCACCGATCATCGTCGGCAGCGAAGATACGCTTGATGTGTTCGGTGTCGTGACTTTCATCGTTAAATCGGCGAGCTGAATATGTTTGCACTCTGTGATGTGAATTCGTTCTAAGCATCATGCGAGACGGTGTTTCGACCTGATTTGAGGGGGCGGCCGATGGTCGTTATCTCGAACAATGACGGCTGTGTAATAGCACGCAGCGCCGAGGCCAAAGCCTCTGGTATTACTATAGGAGAGCCGTTCTTCAAGCAAAAAGAGTTGTTCCGGCGCGCTGGTGTTGTCTGCTTCAGCAGCAATTATGAGCTGTACGCAGACATGTCGAACCGGGTGATGAGGACACTCGAAGAAATGAGCCCTCGCGTCGAAATTTACAGCATAGACGAAGCCTTCTGCGACCTGTCAGGCGTAAGAAACTGCCGGGACCTGACTGAGTTCGGAAAAGAAATCCGCGAGACAATTTTACAGCGGACTCATCTTACTGTCGGCGTTGGCATAGCCCAGACCAAGACGCTGGCGAAGCTTGCTAACCATGTTGCGAAAAAATGGCAGCGGCAGACTGGCGGTGTGGTTGATCTCTCAAACGTTTAACGTCAGCGGAGGCTATTGGCGCTTGTTCCTGTGGAGGATGTCTGGGGCGTTGGTCGTCGCATCAGTAAGAAACTAAACACTATGGGCATCAAAACAGCAATGGACCTCTCAGAACAGAGTGCGTGGATTATCCCTAAATACTTCAACGTCGTGCTGGAGCGAACGGTGCGTGAGCTACGCGGCGAGCCATGCCTAGACTTGGAAGAGTTTGCGCCGGCAAAACAGGAAATCGTCTGTAGTCGTTCGTTCGGCGAACGCGTCACCGAGTATGAACAGATGCGCCAGACTATCTACAGTTATGCGGCCCGTGGTGCTGAAAAACTTCGTGGTGAGCATCAGTACTGCCGCTTTATCTCTGCGTTCGTGAAAACCTCTCCGTTTGCGCTGAACGAGCCATATTACGGCAACAGCGCATCGGTAAAGCTGCTGACCCCGACACATGATTCCCGCGACATCGTCAATGCTGCGGTAAAGTGCCTGGACAAAATTTGGAAGGATGGTCACCGCTATCAAAAGGCTGGCATTATGCTGGGCGACTTCTTCAGCCAGGGTGTAGCCCAACTCAACCTGTTTGATGAAAATGCGCCGCGTAACGATAGCGCATCTTTGATGAACGTTCTGGATCAACTCAATGCTAAGGGTGGCAGAGGTACGCTCTACTTTGCCGGTCAGGGCATTCAGCAGCAATGGAAAATGAAGCGTGAGATGTTATCGCCAAGGTATACGACAAGATATTCAGACCTACTGGTTGTTAGATAACTAAAGATCTAAATCTCCGGCGACAAGTCGCCGGATGCCATTATTTATTGTATGCCTGGTCGGCAGTATTACTGGCCTTTATTCTGTTCATAAATGGCCTTTCAATAAAATGAAAGGTTAATGATGATAGAATGCAAATCAAGACATAAGATACTGCGAATATAATAAATGTGTTTATATTTAAGTCTAAATTTCTTTCATTACTAAAGTAGATAACCATTGGGAAAAGAACCAATCCTTGCGTTAAATATAAACTATAACTTATTGCCCCAAGACGAATTGCCGCTTTGTTAATTAATACACCAAAAAAATTAGCTCCTGATACTACAGCGAAAAATATAACGCAGAGGAATATCTTTTCAGGAGAGCCGTATAAAGCTGGTTGGACTAACAAAGTAATTAATATCATAATCACTAATATGGTATTGGCAGATTTAGCGTTTAAGTGTATCTTATCTTTTAGAACGTTGCATAACATTCCAGCGAAAAAATACGACCATAAATATGCATCTTTAGTAAAGTCTGGAAGGAAATAAACAGAAAAAGCAAATACAGAAACAGTTAACTCAAATGACCATTTTTTAAACATGAAAAACAGGGGGAGTGAAAAGTAAAAGATCCATTCCCATCGGAGCGTCCAGGTAACGCCAGCTAATGCCATAAATGGAGGTGTAAACGCAGTAACAGCAGGTTTTGAATTCCACAACCCAGCATCAAACCAGGAGAGTGAAGCAGCCAGTATACTATGAGAAAATTCCTTTCTTTCTGTCAATAAAAACAGACTTGCCAGCGCAATAGCTGAGCAAAAAATAGATAAAGGTGCAATCCTATAAAATCTTTTTTTATATAAGTCAACCCAATCAATTTTATTGGATTTTCTTACTTTCCCCCAAAACAAAAAAGCTGTAATCATGAAAAATAAAGCCACACCATATTTACCCATATATAACAACCAATCTGAAGTCGGCATCCATTTGCCTTTTGTTATGTAGGTATAGGCGCAGTCAATATGGTGAAATATTACAAAAGAAGCAAGAATGAATCTCATGCCATCTAAACTATTGGCCCTTGCTGTATCTGTATCTTCATCTATAAACCTGAATAACGGCAAGCTAAATATTCCAATTGCGAGTGCTAAACAGGTCAAAACAAGGCAAAGCGAGAATAATAAATCCATCATCTAACCTTAAGGGTAAAAATAAATTAGTAATTGTTAATGCCTAATAAAAGGCATTCTATCACTGCATCATATGGTCGTCGAGGCTACGCAGGTTATTAATAATTATCTAATTTTTGGCAATCATTTCCGGCCCTTGATTCTTGACATTACCCACCGCACGTGTAATGGCGTGCCAGGCAAACTTGTCGGCTGGCACGGCGCCGTTGGCGGCTATCTCCTCAGCTTCTTTCCCTCCTACATCCTGACGCATCCACTCGCGCGCCGCTTCCGGCGACAAAACCAGTGGCCGGCGGTCGTGAATATCGACCAGACCTTTATCGGCTGCTGACGTTACTATCAGAAAGCCCTCTGCTTCATCGCCGCGCTTAAATGGCGCGCTGCAGATCGCAGCCATGAAAATGGGCTGGCCATCGGCCCGGTGAATGAAGTAGGGCTGTTTTTCGTTGCCTTCCTTCTTCCATTCGAACCATCCATCGGCGAAGCATATGACCCGGCCATGCTGCCAGAGAGGCTTAAACATTCGGCTGGTGGCCGCCGTCTCGACACGCGCGTTAATCAGTGGCGGTTTATCCCACCACCCGGGCGCGTAACCCCAGAATACCGGATTGAGGTGCAGTTGCTCATCGCGTTCGCTCAACAGCAGTACTTTTGTGCCGGGCGCGACGTAGTAGCGGCCAATTGGTTCCGGGTCGTAGGCGATGTCACGATCGGATTCGTCGGCCAGGTATGCCAGATAATCTTCACGGGTTTGGGCGTGTGCAAAACGTCCACACATAGTAACCTCCAGTCAGTCAGACTGAAAGTATAGGGCAGGGAGAAAAAGTCGCGCGCGCTGGTTAAGTCTTACAAACTGATTCGGGGCGATTATGCTGTTGGGGATGAAATGCGTAAAGCGGCGTGTTACGAAACTGGAAGGAGCTACGCAAAGTTGGGGAGATTTCGGATCGAAGCGATCCCGAAGTTCACCCGTCGCCCACTCGAAAAAGATGGCAACGGTTTGATCTTGAATGGATGTATTGGTAAGCATTGGAACCCGTATTTAACGGGTTGCTGATGTGTAAGTGTTTGAATAAAATCAAAAAAGGCTGGTTGTGGCGGAAACAGGAATCGTATTCGGTCTCTTTTTATCTATTCATTTTCAAGGGCTTACCGGGCTCAACACGAAATCCCCCGAAAATTACTCGAATATTCCATATCCTGTCTAAACCATAACATACTCTGCACCGCGTGCGTCCAGGTATTTTTTGGTCTTTGTTAAATTTTTGTGTCCCGGCAATCGTAATGCAAATTCTTCCCCCGCGGTGTTCCGGTGAGTAAAGCATGGAGTCAAAAGGGGCAGCCGGGTTCCTGCCAGTTACCCCTCGACGATCGCCTCCCTGATCGGACTGCTGCCTGGAGGGAATGCTCTGCTATAACAGGGAACGCATGTTGTTGACTGGTAATAATAACGCATATCATGAATAAGATTTTTTTATTCATGGTATTTGCGACAAAAGCCCTCTTTGTATTAAAAGATGAAATGCAGGCCCGCATAGACATATGACATTGCACAAAGAGGGCATATAATGACTGACGAGTGCTTATGCTCTCGTTAAATATTTATATGAATTACGATAATGTAATAGGATTTATCTGATTAAACCAAAACGTTTATAGCAAATGCGGCGATAGGTTCACCGTTGTCATTATAGAATGTGCTACTGCCGCTTTTAACTACCTCGCCACTTTTTATTACGCAATTGTACCCACTAAGTATAAAAGGAGTGAGACGATCTCTGTCTTTTAGGAGCATGCCTGCAAAACCATCATTGTTATCGGGAGCCTTCAATAATGAGTCACCTCTTTTTCTGGCCGTAATCTCTCCGTTAATAATTTTAATAACTGATGTATCGGGGTGAGTTAAATCATGTAAAACAACTTCGATATTTTTTGGTATCGCTTTTTCCATGGCATCCATTACTGACGATATAACAGATACCAGGTTTGATAGTAGCTCGTTATTTTTATCTTCAACAAAAACAGAGTGTTGTGTGGTTGGTGATTGCATGATCATACTTTGGCTCGTAGTTTTGGCGGTAAATTAACCAGTTATAACATTTAACGTAAATTATAATTTATTTAACGTTCAACCAACTTAATCATAAAGTGCATGTAAAATGAACCTTATGATCCGTAGAGATTAATTTTAAAATTCGCAATAATCAACAAAAAAATAAAAATGAGTTGATTTTTTGACTTTTTGTTTATTTATGAAATGTTTCAACTGTATCTATGTATGGGGGATTTGTTTGTGGTTTGTTTATTAACGGTGATGAAGGGTGCAATGGATGTTAGTAGAAGGCGCTTTTAATTTATCTGAAGTTATATCTATTATAATCTTCAATATTTTTGGTTCTAAGAGTTGGATAACACGGATGCGTCATTTTCAAATAATGCGACAGGAGGGAAATGAAAGCTACTTAGGCCAACCGTAAAATGGTCCTGCATCCATTTGAACAATTTTGACACAGAGCGATTATGTGCTCGTCTTACCAGGAGAACGTAAAGGTGAAACCCTGGAAATGACGTTTGCAGAGGAAGGGTATTGAATTAAGACTAAAGGACTGGACCTAGAGAAAACAGGAATCGAAGTCGTTTTTTTTTATCTGCATTAAAGCAAACGATATCATCCGCTTATTGCCTTCGCAGGAGGTTTACGTCCTGTTTGCCTTCCTCACCATTCACCACCCGACGGGTGAAAGTCCAGTCCTTTTGGGCTGCATTGTTAAATTTTTGTATCTACTTTTCCTCAGGCGGCAGCGGGCTAAAACCGCGAATCAACCGATGCCGCGATTTCATCAAGTAACGCGAAGCGGCGCCGGTATTCAGCGCGTTTTTTGCTGGCAATCTCCTCTAACGATTTACGTTCCATCCGCAGCGGCAGCTGCCAGCAGAATGGGGAGACCTTATTACCGTTCAGCCCTTCCCAGAACTCGTCATAGCTGGCGTGGAAATGGCGGCCTTTGCTCAGGCGATAGCGCAGCGCGCGGAACACATGTCCTTCATCGCTGACGGCAAAAATAGCGCTGATGTTTGAGCGTGCGGCAAGCTGGAAGACTACCTCCATCAGCACGCGCTTCGGGAAAAGACCGTGGCACGCGCGGGTGGCCTCTTTAATCACCTCACGCGGCACGTTGCGACGCGGACCCTGGAGCCCGCCGATCACCAGCACCGCGCGGCCGTTGCTGCGTGCGACGCAAAAGGTCAGGCTGGCGAGCAGCGTGTTGTCGCTGTCGTGCAGCCACAGCGTGCTTTCGCCTTCGCGCTCGGCTTTACCCGCGGACGAGGCATTGACGGTATACGTGACGCCGTTTTTAGCCTCAAACTGCACAACCGGCAGCTCCTGCGGGCTGGTCAGGGCGTGGGCAAGGGCGGTATTTTTCAGACTATCGATCCAGTCATAGTGGCTGACGATAGCATCCGCTCTGTCGTTTGAGTTCAGGCCGCGCATCAGATACTGGCGGTGGGTTTTGCTCGGCAGCGTAATTTGAGACGCTAGCAGTTTGTCAAAGTCGTCGCGTCCGGACAGCGCCTCCAGCATGCGATGGGTGGAGGACCAGAATAAAAGCGAGCGCAACAGGAACTTTAACCGGTATTCACGTTTCTGCCAGATAGGGCCAGGAACGCGTTTTCCCTTCACCAGTTCAGAAATAATATTTGTACGATGTGGGTAAAAAACATCGTTTTGCAGGTGTATGTTTGACACGTGAAAATCCCTCGTTTTATTCCGCACTATTTTAAAGGGCCGGGGATAAGGGATTAATAGCGCAGCGATCTTTATTTCCGGCTGGTTTACGATTCGTTTGGATTCGAGGCGTCTGACGTCAGCCCATGACATTTTCTGTTGCAGCTATACTTTTTACAGGAGGCGTTATGTATCGGAAAATTAGCGGGGATCGCTGGCGTCATGTCTGGGTTGTCAGCGACATTCATGGCTGCTATCAGGGGCTTATGGAGGAGCTGAAGCAGCGGCGTTTTAATCCTGACGCGGATCTGCTGATCTCGGTGGGGGATATTATCGACCGCGGGCCTGACAGCGTAAAATGTTTACAGCTGGTGCAGGAAAAATGGTTTTGCGCTGTTCGCGGCAACCACGAGCAAATGGCGCTGGATGCGCTTGAAAATAATAATATTACTCTCTGGTCGATAAATGGCGGTATTTGGTTTACCGCTCTTAAGGGTGACGAGCAAAAACAGGCGATGGCTTTACTCGACGCGTGTCGGGCCTTACCGCACGTCATTGAAATAACCTGCGCAAACGGGCTGAACGTTGTCGCCCATGCGGATTATCCATCAGCCGAATATGTCTGGAACAGGCCGGTGGATGCGCAGCGCGTGCTGTGGGATCGCGATCGCTTAACGGGGCTGATGGCGGGTAAAGGGCAGGGCATCAGCGGCGCGGATCACTTCTGGTTCGGGCATACGCCTTTAGACAAACGATATGACTTTAACAATCTGCACTATATCGATACGGGGGCGGTTTTTGGAGGCTTCCTGACGCTGGTGCAGCTTCAGTAATAAATAACCCGCCTTCGGGCGGGTTCTCTTTGGGTCAGGCAAGACGCAGGACCCAGGCATCGGTTTTACTGTCGTAATGCTCACGGTACAGAACGGAATGTTCCCCATCAAGAATAGCCGGGACGCTGGTATCCGCGTCCCAGGCATCCAGCTGCATGCACAAATCCGGGTCGGATTTGCAGGGAATACTTAACGTTCGATCGCCTTGTGCTTCGCCGCGCAGTTCAGCGTCGTCGATTTCAAAAGCGCCAATGCGTACGCTGGTTTTCGTCATAATGCTCTCCGGTTCGTTGCCCAAAATCTGGTATGACCAGTACAGCCACCCATCTTTGAGCCTAGACAAGGAGAGCGAAATCGCCAGTAAAAAAATGCGTTTTTTTCAGGCGGTGCGGCTGTTACCGGTAAACAGGCGGCCATCGCGTACCAGTTCACGTGGATAGCTGTTTTTCAGCCGCGAGCCAACTTTTTTTGCCAGCCCCAGCGGATAGCCCTGATACGTCACGATAACTTCATCCTGCGCCGGGCCGTTTTCCGGGTAAACGTCACGGCCGCGATACCACTCTTCCGCTTCCTGATGCGTCAGGGCGAAGGTGTTTTCAAGACCGGCCAGCGCAATAACCGCTTCATGCTGCCAGCGATAGCCCTTGTTGTGGATCTCCGCGAGGCGAATACCTAGGCGGGAGAAGCGCACCTTACCAATCAGCGGTTCGATATTCGCAGGGAACAGCCACAGCTCTTTGTCACGCATCCAGAGGCGCAGGCTCTCATCCCAGCGCAGGCCCACTTTGCCGGCAGCCGCCTCCGCCTGCGCCGCATCGCGTCCTTTGACCGGGGAGAACGGGAAGTTGCCGACCTTAAACTTAGGGGCAGGGAGAGGGTCAACGGCGCGGGTTTTGCGCAGACGCGCGACGAAAAAGCCTTCGCAGTCGTAAATCTGCGGGAAGACGTGCAGGAAGCCTTCAGGCGTGGCGGCCGCATTGGCCGAATCGAAGAGGGCGTCCAGCGGGAGAAACTCGACGGCATCCGCATAGTGTTGCTTCAGCCACAGGCAGACGTCCTCGTTTTCATCGCGGTTCAGCGTGCAGGTGGAGTAAACCAGCGTCCCGCCGGGGCGCAGGGCATGAAAGGCGCTGTCGATCAGTTCACGCTGCGTGGCGGCGATCTCCAGGTTGCTTTCAACGGACCAGTTTTTTAACGCATCGGGATCTTTACGCACCACGCCTTCGCCGGAGCAGGGGGCGTCCAGCAGGATGGCGTCAAAGGCCTCCGGCAGAGCGGCCCCAAACACGCGTCCGTCGAAGTGCGTCAGTGCCACGTTGTGGATCCCGCAGCGGCTGATATTGGCATGCAGGACTTTGACGCGGCTGGCGGAAAATTCGTTGGCGAGGATGGCGCCGCGGTTGTGCATCCGGGCGGCAATCTGGGTGGTTTTAGAGCCGGGCGCCGCGGCGACGTCCATTACCCGCTCAGGCTGATTGTCATCGGCAAACAGCGCGGCAACCGGCAGCATGGAGCTGGCTTCCTGAATATAAAACAGCCCGCTCAGGTGCTCGGCGGTGCTGCCGAGCGGCAGGCTCTCTTCATCATCCCGCTCGATCCAGAAACCCTCTTCACACCACGGGACCGGCGTTAGCTGCCAGCCGTAGGGGGAGACAAGATCCAGAAACGCCTCGACGCTGATTTTGAGCGTATTGACGCGAATGCTCCGGCGCAAGGGGCGCTGGCAGGCTGCGATAAAATCATCAAAAGAGAGATGAGCGGGAAGCGCCTCGCGCATCTGCGCCAGGAACTGTTCAGGAAGAAATACGGAGTTTTGAGCCACGGGCACACCACAGGGAAACATTCAGGCGAGCAGTGTAGCATAAAGGCTCCGGCGCGTTGACACCGGAGCCTGTGAGATTAACGCGGCAGCGCCGTTCCCCATTCACGCCACTCTTTCGGTTCACTTTCCAGCAGCAGGAAGTGTTTACCCGCCTGCGCCTTAGGCGCCAGAGGCGTGCCCGGCGGCGTGGCAAAGGCAATGCCCCCGCGAATGAACTGGTTGAAGGTGCCGGTTTTCACCACCCCGCCGGTCAGGCCGAAGTCCAGCGAGTAGCCTGAAGCCAGCCAGAACACCGAGTTGTTGCGCACGAGGTGCTGATAACGCTGGCTGATGCGCAGGCCGACCATCACGCGGTCGGACAGGTTCCCCAGCGTCAGGCTCGTTACCGTTCCCACCTCGATACCGCGGAACAGCACCGGCGTGCCAATGCCCAGCGAACCCGCCTCCGGCACTTCAACCACAATGCTCAGGCCGTCCAGGTAACGGGAATCGGTAATGGTCGCTTCCTGCAGTTCAAATTCGCGACGCGTATTGCCGCGACCCGGTTCAACGTTGATGTACGGCTGGAGAATGGTGTCGAGGTGCTCTACGCCGGCGGCAGAGATTTGCGGCGTAACCACCGAGAAGCGAGAGCCTGCACGGGCAAACGTCTGCACGTATTCCGGATAAAGCACGGCGGTGGCCTGGACTTCGTTGCGCGCGGTGATCAGCTTCAGCTTCTGCACCTGCCCGATATCGATGCCCAGATAGCGGATTGGCATCCCTTCCGCCAGCTTGCCGGCATCAAAGGTGTGCAGCGTGATCTGCCCGCCGACGGCGCGCGCAGCGGTTTCAGACGGGAAGAGGATCCGCTTGTCGCCTTTACGCATATTGCCGCCCGCGCCGCTCAGGTTATCAAAGCTGATAGCCCCGCGCAGGGCACGGGAGAGGGGAGAGGCCTGCACGGTCAGCCCGCTGCCGTTGAGCTGTACCTTCGCGCCGCCCTCTGCCCAGAACACGCTGTTTGGCGTGAGCAGCTTGCGGTATTCCGGCTTAATGTGCAGTTCGATATCAAACGCGTCCGCGCGAGGGCGAACGGTGATCACTTCCCCGACCTCAAATTTACGATACAGCACGACCGAGCCCGCCTGTACGTCCGGCAGCGTTTCAGCGCTCAGGGTCAGGGTGGTGGTCGGCAGGTCGCCCAGGCTGTTTTCGATCGCCTTATCCAGATTGGCAAACAGCGGATAGCTTTCGCGCAGCGCGCCTTTGCTGCCCGGCAGAATGCGGATCCCGCCGTTTACCCACTCGCTGGCGCTGGCTCCCAGGAACTCAACGCCGTCCAGGCCCACCTTCACGTCGACGCGGCTGTTAACCACGAATTTGCTGTCGCCGTGAACCAGGTTGCCGTACTGCGGATCGATGGCGGCGGAGAAGGAGACCCCTTTTTCCGACAGCTTGCGCTCCAGAACCTGGCCTACCTGCACGCCGTGCAGGATCAGCGGTTGCCCGGCCTCGATACCATAGCTCTCCGGGGCGTTAAGCGTTACGGTCAGCACGCCTGGCTTTTGCAGCAGGGCTTTATCCGCCGGCGCGATAACAAAGTTTTTGTTCGGAGGACCTTCACCCGGGATCAGCTCGAAGGTACTGCCCGTCAGCAGGGTGCTGATGCTGGCGTCGCTGAGCGACAGCTTCGGATTACGCAGCTCAATGCGCGTTTTCTCCCGCAGGAGATCGACCACGCTTGGATCCACGGTCATTTCACCGGTAACGGAGCCGCCCGCGTTGAGGGTTAATTTTGTCAGCTGACCGACCTCTAGCCCCTGGTACATGAGCGGAGTCGAGCCGGCCTTCAGCCCTTTAGCATCCGGCAGGGTCAGCTTGACGATAACGCCGCGCTGGCTGTGCGCCAGGTCCGCGTACAGGCCAAACGTATCTTCTGCGGCGGCCGGGCTTGAGCCTTCCGGAGAATCGAAGGCGATAGCGCCATTTACCAGCGCCGCCAGGCTTTCGAGCTTCACCTTCGCACCGCTCAGGCTCAGGTCGGCATCAACGCCCGAAACGTTCCAGAAGCGGCTGCCTTTTTTCACCAGGCTGGTAAAGCGCCGCTCAATGAGCACGTCAATGGTCACGCCATCTTTGTTTGGGTTGATGGCGTAATCGTAGACGCGGCCGACTGGAATTTTACGGAAATAGACCAGTGAGCCGCTGTTCAGTGAGCCAAGATCCGGCGCGCGGAGATGAATCATCAAATCCCCGTTATTGAGCCGGTATTTCGGCTGCGTATCCAGCGCAACAAAGTGATCCTGCGGCTCACCTTTGCCGGGCATCATGCCGATATAGTTACCGCCAACGAGGGCATCCAGCCCCGAAACGCCGGCCAGAGAGGCTTTAGGCGTCACGAGCCAGAACTGCGTTTCGGCGCGCAGGGCGTCCTGCATGTCGGACTTAATGCTTGCCCGTACCTGGATTTTGTTCAGTCCTTTGCCCAGGGAAATATCCTGTACGGTCCCCACTTCCACCCCCTGGAAGCGAACGGGAGTCCGTCCGGCGACTATGCCGTCCGCAGACTGGAAGTCAATGGTGATGGTGCTTCCGCGATCTTCATAGCTCGTCCAGATAAGCCAGCCTGCAATCAGCAGCGCGATAACAGGCAGCAGCCAGAATGGCGAAATGCGGCGTTTTGTTTTAATTCTCGCTTCAGTCGGCGAAGCGGGCGTTTCCTGACTCATGTGCGTCCCAAAGTAAGCGGCTGTCCAGCCATTCCACTGCAAGAATAGTCAATATCACCGCAGAGCCGAAATAAAAAGCTGCGGGTCCCATGGTAAAAGCAAGTAGCTGATCGCGATTGATGAGCGACATCATTAACGAAATCACGAACAGATCCAACATCGACCAGCGACCTATCCAGGTCACGAATCGCAGAAGCAGGATGCGGGTGCGAAGTCCTTGTTCGCACTTAAAGTGGATGCTGATGAGCAGCGTGAACATCACCACCACTTTAGTAAACGGCACCAGGATACTGGCGATAAAAACGATGGCGGCAACCCCCACGTTGCTGTGTGCAAGGGAGATAATCCCGGAAAGGATCGTGTCTTCCTGGCGGGCGCCGTTCACGTATATCACGGAGATCGGCAGCATGTTTGCCGGGAACAAAAATACCAGGGAAGCGATTAACGCCGCCCAGCATTTTTGCAGGCTATTGTTGCGCCGTAATCTTAACGGTATATGGCAACGCGGGCACCGTCCACGCCCATCCGGCAGGCCGGTGTAGTGGCATCCCAGGCAGACGCGCAGGTTTTCATCCGGCCGGGTGGCGGGGCGCTGGGGGTAAAATCGCTCCCAGAGCTGTTCAACGTTCAGATGGATCATGGTCAGAATGCTCAGCAGCACCAGCGAAATAAACGCGAAAAGGCCAATGCCGGGCTGCAAAAACGCATAGTCCTGCACCTTGATGGAGGCGACGCCGACGCCGACCAGATAGATATCCAGCATCACCCACTCCTTGAGCTTGTCCAGCATGAGCAGGACCGGGCGCAGGTTCATCCCCAGGATGTTGCCAAACCACAGGTAGGCAATCGCCGCGACCAGCACCAGCGGCGCGCCGACGACGCAGAACAGCACCATCGCGCCGGTGAGCGGATCGCCCTCGCGCGTCATCTGCCAGATCCCCTGCAATACGTTGGCGTCGATTCGCACGCCCAGGAGATAGAGCTTCAGCAGCGGCTCGGTCCAGGCAAAGGGCATCAGCAGCAGCATCGTCACCGCCATTGCCGCCAGACGCGTTAATGACCAGTCTCGTCCGTCGCGGATTTTGGCATCGCAGCGCGGGCAAAAGGCGCTTTGATGCGATTTCATCTTCGGCAACATAAAAAGCGTATCGCACTGGGGGCAACGCTGATAATGTGCACGAGGCAAAGGCTGGCTTACCGTATGGACAACGATCTTGCTTGTCGGCGTAATTTTGGGTGTTTTTATGGCCATGAGTCGCGCACAGATTAGTATTGTTGAAAGTTATAATAACTCATGAACGGATTCATCTTGAGCATGAGCGCATTTAATGCTTATTTTAATAGGCTATGCGGTAAATATGTAAGATAACTAAGTGATTGAATAATGAACAAAACAGAATTCTACGCGGATCTGAATCGCGATTTTAAGGCATTAATGGCGGGGGAAACCAGTTTCTTAGCCACTCTGGCAAATACCAGCGCGTTACTGTTCGAACGCCTTTCAGACGTGAACTGGGCGGGCTTTTACCTGCTTGAAGGTGAAACGCTGGTGCTTGGGCCTTTCCAGGGCAAGCTTGCCTGCGTGCGCATTCCGGTAGGGCGTGGCGTATGCGGTACCGCGGTGGCAACCCGTCAGGTTCAGCGCGTTGAAGATGTCCACGCGTTTGATGGGCACATCGCCTGCGATGCCTCCAGCAATTCAGAGATCGTTCTGCCGCTGGTGGTCAAAAATCAGATTATTGGCGTTCTGGATATCGACAGTACGGTCTTCAGCCGCTTCACTGCCGAGGACGAACAGGGGCTGCGCGAGCTGGTGGCGAACCTGGAAAATGTTCTGGCAGCAACCGATTATCATAAATTCTTTGCGAGCGTCGCAGGATAATCAACGGATAACGTAGCATTTACTGATAGCGTCATTATAATGTCGCCTGTTCATGCCTGCGCTTGTTGGCAACGTCCGTTGTAATCAGGAAATTTCATGGAAAATCAACCTAAGTTGAATAGCAGTAAAGAAGTTATCGCATTTCTGGCCGAGCGTTTCCCGCAGTGCTTCAGCGCTGAAGGTGAAGCGCGTCCTCTGAAAGTCGGTATCTTTCAGGATCTGGTCGCGCGCGTTGAGGGCGAAATGAACCTCAGCAAAACGCAGCTTCGTTCTGCCTTACGCCTTTATACCTCAAGCTGGCGTTACCTGTACGGTATCAAGCCGGGCGCGACCCGTGTCGACCTTGACGGCAACCCGTGCGGTGAGCTGGATGAGCAGCACGTAGAGCACGCACGCAAGCAGCTTGAAGAAGCCAAAGCTCGCGTGCAGGCACAGCGTGCGGAGCAGCAGGCGAAAAAACGCGAAGCCGCAGCGGCAAACGGTCAGGAAGACGCCCCTCGTCGCGAGCGCAAACCACGCCCGGCACCGCGTCGTTCTGAAAATAACGATCGCAAACCGCGTGCTGACAAACCAGCAGCTAAAGCCCCACGTGCGCCGCGCGAAGAGCCACGCCACACCCCGGTTTCTGACATTAACGCGCTGAGCGTGGGTCAGGCGCTGAAGGTGAAAGCGGGTAACAACGCGATGGACGCCACCGTACTGGAAATCACCAAAGATGGCGTTCGTGTACAGCTGACTTCTGGTATGTCAATGATTGTACGCGCAGAACACTTGTTGTTCTGAAACGGAGGCCGAGCCTGGCATGAACACTTTTTTTAAGCTCACCGCGCTGGCTGGCCTGTTTGCTATAACAGGCCACGCTTTCGCTGTGGACGATATTACGCGTGTTGATCAAATTCCTGTTCTCAAGGAAGAGACCCAGCACGCGACGGTGAGTGAGCGCGTGACGTCGCGCTTTACTCGTTCGCACTATCGTCAGTTCGATCTCGATCAGGCCTTCTCGGCCAAAATCTTTGACCGTTATCTGAACTTGCTGGATTACAGCCACAACGTACTGCTGGCCAGCGATGTCGAACAGTTCGCTAAACGTAAATCCGAAGTGGGTGATGAGCTGCGCTCCGGAAAGCTGGATCTGTTCTACGATCTGTACAATTTATCGCAAAAGCGCCGTTTTGAACGTTATCAATACGCGCTTAAGGTGCTGGAACGTCCGATGGACTTTACCGGCAACGACACCTTTAATCTGGACCGCAGCAAAGCGCCATGGCCGAAAGACGAGGCCGAACTGAACGCGCTGTGGGACGCAAAGGTTAAGTACGACGAATTGAGCCTCAAGCTCACGGGTAAAGACGAGAAAGAGATTCGTGAGACGCTAAACCGTCGCTACAAATTTGCCATCCGTCGCCTGGCGCAGACCAACAGTGAGGATGTCTTCTCGCTGGCGATGACCGCGTTTGCCCATGAAATTGACCCGCACACTAATTACCTCTCTCCGCGTAACACCGAACAGTTCAATACCGAAATGAGCCTGTCTCTGGAAGGTATTGGTGCGGTGCTCCAGATGGACGATGACTACACGGTAATCAACTCCATGGTGGCCGGCGGTCCTGCATCCAAAAGCAAAGCGATCAGCGTTGGGGACCGCATTGTGGGCGTCGGTCAGAGCGGCCAGAGCATGGTAGACGTGATCGGCTGGCGACTCGACGACGTGGTTGCGCTGATTAAAGGGCCAAAGGGCAGCAAAGTTCGCCTTGAAATTCTCCCTGCCGGTAAGGGGACCAAGACCCGAATCATTACCCTGACCCGCGAGCGTATCCGCCTGGAAGATCGCGCGGTGAAAATGTCGGTGAAAACCGTCGGTAAAGAGAAGGTTGGCGTTCTTGATATCCCTGGCTTCTACGTTGGCCTGACCGACGATGTGAAGGTGCAGTTGCAGAAGCTCGAGAAGCAAAACGTCAGCAGCGTGATCATCGATCTGCGCAGCAACGGCGGCGGCGCCCTGACCGAAGCGGTCTCGCTGTCCGGTCTGTTTATCCCGTCCGGCCCGGTGGTGCAGGTGCGTGATAACAACGGTAAAGTGCGTGAAGATGCCGACACCGACGGCGTGGTCTACTACAAAGGCCCGCTGGTGGTACTGGTCGACCGCTTCAGCGCGTCTGCATCCGAAATCTTTGCTGCTGCGATGCAGGACTATGGCCGTGCGCTGATCGTCGGTGAACCGACGTTTGGTAAAGGCACCGTTCAGCAGTACCGCTCTCTGAACCGTATCTACGACCAGATGCTGCGCCCGGAATGGCCTGCGCTGGGTTCCGTACAGTACACCATTCAGAAATTCTACCGCGTGAACGGCGGGAGTACGCAGCGTAAGGGCGTTACGCCGGATATCCTGATGCCGACAGGTACCGAAGAGACGGAAACGGGCGAGAAGTTTGAAGATAATGCGCTGCCGTGGGACAGCATTGATGCCGCGACATTCGTGAAGTCGGGTGATATGAAACAGTTCGGACCGGAACTGTTGAAAAATCATAACGACCGCATCGTGAAAGATCCGGAATTCCAGTACATCATGAAGGACATCGCGCGTTTCAATGCCCTGAAAGCGAAACGGAACATTGTCTCTCTTAACTACGCTCAGCGTGAGAAAGAGAACAACGAAGATGATGCAACGCGTCTGGCGCGTATTAACGATCGCTTCAAACGTGAAGGCAAGCCGCTGCTCAAGAAGCTGGACGATCTGCCTAAAGATTACCAGGAGCCGGATCCGTACCTCGACGAGACGGTGCATATCGCGCTCGACCTGGCGAATCTGGAAAAAGAGAAGCCTGCCGTGCAACCCGCTCCGGCAAAATAATCTCCCAACAGGCACAAGCGATTGTGCCTGTTTCTTTTTGTTCCGCACTCTCCCGTCAAGCAGATTTCCAATTGTGTAAAGTTGTGTCTTTCTGGTGACTTACGCCGCCTGGATGCTTGAAAATAGCCGGAATACCCATACGATGTGGGTAATCGCATAGTGCGTTTTGTTAAACTGAGGTTAAAAGAATATTATGATGCGAATCGCGCTCTTCCTGCTCACCAACCTGGCGGTAATGGTGGTTTTCGGGCTGGTGCTAAGCCTGACGGGAATTCAGTCGAGCAGCGTTCAGGGTCTGTTGATTATGGCGCTGCTGTTTGGTTTTGGTGGCTCCTTCATTTCACTGCTGATGTCGAAGTGGATGGCGCTGAAATCCGTGGGCGGTGAAGTTATTGAGCAGCCGCGTAACGATATGGAACAGTGGCTGATGAGCACGGTTGCTCAGCAGTCAAAGCAGGCGGGCATTGCCATGCCGCAGGTGGCCATTTACCACGCGCCGGATATCAACGCCTTCGCCACCGGCGCGCGTCGTGACGCCTCTCTGGTGGCCGTCAGTACCGGTCTGCTGCAAAACATGAGCCGTGACGAAGCGGAAGCGGTTATTGCCCACGAGATCAGCCACATTGCCAACGGTGATATGGTTACCATGACCCTGATCCAGGGCGTGGTGAACACCTTCGTTATCTTCATCTCCCGTATTCTGGCGCAGATCGCCGCCGGGTTCATGGGGGGCAACCGTGACGAGGGTGAAGAGAGCAACGGTAACCCGCTGATCTATTTTGCGGTTTCAATGGTGCTGGAGCTGGTGTTTGGCATTCTGGCAAGCATCATTACCATGTGGTTCTCCCGCCACCGCGAGTTCCATGCGGATGCCGGCTCAGCGAAGCTGGTAGGTCGTGAGAAGATGATTGCCGCGCTGCAGCGTCTGAAAACCAGCTACGAGCCGCAGGAAGCGAACAGCATGATGGCTTTCTGCATCAACGGCAAATCGAAGTCGCTGAGTGAGCTGTTTATGTCTCACCCGCCGCTGGATAAACGCATTGAAGCGCTGCGCAGCGGTGAATACCTGAAGTAACGCTCTCGGGTTGGAAAAAGCCGGGCAGGAGACTCTCCGCCCGGTTTTTTTATGCCTGTACCCGTGGCTGGGTGACGCGAAGCCCGCTGACGATAGCCGCGAGGGTTGCCAGCGCTCCGGCGGTAAGCAGCGCAACGTGGGTCGCGTGTTGCCCGGCAAGATTGAACATCAGCGCCACCAGGGCGGCCCCGGTGCTTTGTCCCAGCAGCCGCGCCGTTCCCAGCATCCCGCTGGCGCCACCGCTGCGCTGCGGAGGAGCGGAGGTGATAATGGTGTGGTTGTTGGGTGACTGGAACAGACCAAAACCTGCACCGCACAGGATCATGCGCCAGATAATATCCAGATCGCCCGGCGACGAGGGCAGCAGCGCCAATGAGAACAGCCCTATTGCCATCACGACCAGCCCGATAGCCCCCAGCAGCCCGGCATGCACGCGCTCGATAAGGTATCCGGCCAGCGGGGCCATCACCATCGTTGCCAGAGGCCAGGGCGTGAGCAACAGGCCCGTTTCCACCTCCGAACGGCCAATTACGCTCTGCAGGAAGAACGGCAGGGCAACCAGCGCCAGCATCTGGGCGCAGAACGAGCAGATCGAGGTGCAAATCGAGAGTGAAAACAGCGGAATGCGCAGCAAGTCTACCGGTAATAACGGCACCGGCAGCGCCAGCTGGCGACGAACGAAGAAAAAGCCGACGGTGAGCATAGCCACAGCTTCTGCGGCGATTAGCGTCAGCGACTGCCCCTGCGCAAAGCCGCTCAGGGCAGTAATAAGCAGGCCAAACGTCAGCGCGTTCATCACTGCGCTGGGCAGGTCGAAACGCGGCACGGTGCTTTTCGGGCCATTCTCCGGGAGATAACGCAGCGCGAAGAAGATGGCCACAATGCCCAGCGGCACGTTGATGGCAAACAGCCACTGCCACGACGCGACGGAGAGAATCGCGGCGGCAATCGTCGGCCCGGCGGCAGACGACACCGCAACAATAAACGAGTTAATCCCCATGCCGCGCCCAAGGTGGCGATGGGGATAGATGAGCCGTATCAGGGCCGTGTTGACGCTCATCAGCGCCGCGCCGCCGAACCCCTGGGCGATACGCGCTATCGTCAGGGTATGCAGTGAATCGGACAGGGCGCAGAAGAGCGAGGTGAGCGTAAACACCACCAGCCCGCACTGGTAAACCCGGCGATAGCCAAACATATCGCCCAGGAACGAGAGTGACAGGAGTGAAATCACAATCGCTATCTGGTACGCGTTCACAATCCAGATTGAGCTTGCCGGAGACGCGTTAAGGTCGCTGGCTATTGTGGGGAGGGCAACGTTGGCAATAGCGCCGTCAAGGACGGCCATCGAAATACCGATGATAATAGTGGCAATTGCGCCGTACCGCTGGGGTAAGGGCAGGCCATCAGAAAGGTGTTTTTGCATGGAAAAAAATGGCTCAGGGTGAAATTATTTTCAGGGTAACTATTTTAGCATCGTTATTTCAGTTTTATGTCGCAGATTTGTAACGAAGTAAACCCAGATTGATTGCAGCACGCACCGCACGAATTTATAATAAAAACCGGTTCTGATTTTTATAAAACACTCTCCATGAGGTGATAAATGGCAATCGCAGATTTGGATAAGCAGCCAGATTCTGTTTCTTCCGTGCTGAAGGTGTTTGGCATCTTGCAGGCGCTCGGAGAAGAGCGTGAAATTGGTATTACAGAGTTATCGCAGCGTGTGATGATGTCGAAAAGCACCGTTTATCGCTTTTTGCAGACAATGAAATCATTGGGTTATGTCGCACAGGAAGGTGAATCAGAAAAATATTCTCTGACGCTGAAGCTGTTTGAGCTGGGCGCCCGCGCGCTGCAAAACGTGGATCTGATCCGCAGCGCGGACATTCAGATGCGCGAGCTTTCGCGCCTGACGAAAGAGACGATTCACCTCGGCGCGCTGGATGAAGACAGCATCGTTTACATCCACAAAATTGACTCCATGTACAACCTGCGCATGTACTCCCGTATCGGTCGCCGCAACCCGCTGTACAGTACCGCAATTGGTAAAGTGCTGCTGGCCTGGCGCGATCGCGAAGAGGTGAAGCAGATCCTCGACGGCGTGGAATACAAACGCAGCACTGACCGCACCATCACCAGTACCGATGAACTGCTGGCCGTGCTGGATAAGGTCCGTGAACAGGGTTACGGGGAAGATAACGAAGAGCAGGAAGAGGGGCTGCGCTGCATCGGCGTGCCGGTGTTCGACCGCTTCGGGGTTGTGATTGCGGGCCTGAGCATTTCGTTCCCTACGCTGCGATTCTCTGAAGAGCGTCTCCATGAGTATGTGGCGATTCTGCACACCGCCGCGCGCAAAATTTCAGAGCAGATGGGCTATAACGACTACCCGTTCTGATCCTTGCACCCATTAAAAACGCCGCATTACTGCGGCGTTTTTGTAAACTGCATTTAACCAGGCTTAGCCGTTATCAACCACTACAGACGTTTTACGCAGCACCGGGCAGTTGGTCAGCCCGATAATCCCGCTGTCTGAATGAATGTACTGGGCCGTGCTCACGCCCTGCGCGGTCAGATACTTGCACTGGATACCCAGGCCCGCGGCATTTTCTTTGCTCCCCATTAATACGCCATACCCACTTAACAGAAGGCCAATCCACACGATGGCCAGTACAATAACCGTACGAATAATTAAACGCATTAATGCCTCTTTTTTCTTTGTTGTCATAGGGTAAGCGTACCGGGTTTACGCAGTGAAACAAGTGCACGATTCCTAAAAGGGTCTGTTGCGGGTACAGTTAGCCCCTGTTTAAGATAGCCGTGATAACCTGGCTACATCAGGTGATAAAACGGAGTGTGGAGTGAAAAAAATACGCTGGGTAATTCTGATTATAGTGTTGGTGGCATGCGTAGTGCTGTGGACGCAGACTATCAACGTGATGTGCGATCAGGATGTACAGTTCTTTAGCGGCATTTGTTCAATTAATCAGTTTATCCCCTGGTAGATCGTCATTTTTTCGCTGGGTGATTTCCTTCCCCTGCGGCAGTGGTAAAATGGCTTTTTTTACTGAGGTGGTAAGATGGGTGAGTTACTGAATGCGGGGCTGCTGAGCATTGCATCCCTGGTGATGGCTTTGGTTGTGCTGGTTGTTGGGCTGGTATTGTGGTTCTACGTTAACCGTGCCAGTTTCCGTACAAACGAGCAGATTGAGCTGCTGGAAGCGTTACTCGATCAGCAGAAGCGCCAGAATGCGCTGCTGCGTCGTTTGTGTGAAGCCAACGAACCGGAGGCGAAAGACGTGCCGAAGGAAGCCGCGGTTCAGCAAAAAGAGGATGAAGACTTCATTCGTCTGGTGGCCGAACGATAGTCTGCCCCGAACGGGGAGGTGGCCCGAGCGTACGGCGTAAATCTCCTCCCTGAACAACAAACGCCTGTAAAATCCCCTCCTAATATTAAGCAACAGTTAACTATTGATTCAGTGCGCTGAAAAATGGCGAAGAATTATCCGCATATAACTGGTGCCGTTTCGTTGAATAAAGAATGTACTTTAAATTTCCAGAAGTGTTTTATTTTAATCGAAACGTTTTGCTTGCCTTCTTTTGAGGCACGTTCATAAAAATTTCATTATTTTGGTGCATAACAACGACTGTTAAATGGTGAATTTTAATACAGTTAGTGAAAGGTATTTAACATTGAATATTGCGTGTCACAGTTTTGGTGCATTGCAAAGATTTCAGCATAACTTTTCACAAAATGTTCTAACTCAGTCATTCTTTTAAAGAAATGTTTAGCGGAATATGGACGACCTGAAATAGTTGAGCTATGTTTAAAAAGTCTTTGATTACAGGGCGCGTCAGTGCACCCCGAGGGCAGGTAAAACGGCTGGTGCTTTACTTTGCAATACGCATAACTGTGCGGAGTGTGGCGAAGTAACGCCAGAGTTTGTGCGGCGGATCGAGACACGTTTAAAAATGGCTTGCCATATTAAACGTTGTATGTGATAACACGGTTTGGGTCAAACGAGGTACAGTTCTGTTTATGTGTGGCATTTTCAGTAAAGAAGTCCTGAGTAAACACGTTGTCGTTGAATACCGCTTCTCTGCCGAACCTTATATTAGTGCCTCATGCAGTAATGTCTCAGTTTTATCTCAGTTATGCCTGCGGGCTAAGAAAACACTCTAAGGAATTTTGCAAATGGCAAAGATTAAAGGTCAAGTTAAGTGGTTCAACGAGTCTAAAGGTTTTGGCTTCATTACTCCTGCTGACGGCAGCAAAGACGTGTTCGTACACTTCTCTGCAATCCAGGGTAACGGCTTCAAAACTCTGGCTGAAGGCCAGAACGTTGAGTTCGAAATTCAGGACGGCCAGAAAGGCCCAGCTGCGGTTAACGTAACTGCTATCTGATCGAATCACTGCTGACTGAAGCGCCAGGCGCTTCGATCTCAGACATAAGCCTCGCCGATGCGGGGCTTTTTTATGCGTTTATTTCTCAAATTATTACGTAATCCTTCCCTGTTAGTAACTTGTTGCAAAGCTGCGAGGTTATTAGCATTGTTTTCCCGCCTTATCGTCCTCTTTTCCCGTTAAATCAGTGCGTTGTTTAACAGCCCTGGGGTTAAGGTGAAAAAAAATACTATAACGGCCACCGGAAATTTTACGCCGGCGCGTTTTGCTCTTCTGTGTCTCGCTATCTTTTGCAGCCTGGCCTTTCTGCTGGGCAGGGTGGCGTGGTTACAAATCGTCAAACCGGACAATCTGGTGAAGCAGGAAGATATGCGCTCCCTGCGCGAAGTGCCAATCGACGCCCCGCGGGGAATGATCGTTGACCGTGAAGGACGCCCGCTGGCGGTAAGCGTACCTGTCCAGGCCGTCTGGGCCGATCCGAAAACCGTACTGGAAAAAGGTGGAGTGGGTTTTGATTCGCGCTGGCAGGCGCTGGCAAACGCCTTGCACCTCTCCCTGAGCACGCTTGCGTCGCGCATCAACGGCAATCCGCATGGCCGATTTATTTATCTCGCCCGTCAGGTCGATCCCGCCCAGGCTAAGTGGATCGATAAGCTGCGCCTTCCGGGTATCAACCTTCGGGATGAATCCCGGAGGTTTTATCCTGCCGGGCACGTGGCCGCTAACCTTATCGGCTTTACGAACATTGACGGTCAGGGCATTGAAGGCGTTGAGAAAAGCTTTAATGCGCAGCTCACCGGAAAGGCTGGCGTGCGGCAGGTGAGGAAAGATCGCTACGGTCACGTGGTGGAGAACCTCACCGAGGTGGCGCCCGTACCGGCGCATAATATCCAGCTCAGTATCGATGAACGCCTGCAAACCATCACGGAGGACGCGCTGGATAACGCCGTGGCGTGGAACAAAGCCGAGTCAGGCGCGTCGGTGCTGATCGATATCCATACGGGTGAAATTCTGGCGATGGCGAGCTTCCCGGACTTCAACCCCAACAACAGGGAAGGAGCGACGCTGGATGATTTTCGCAATCGCGCTATCAGCGACACCTTCGAACCCGGCTCAACCGTCAAGCCCCTGGTGCTGATGACGGCGCTTCAGCAGGGGCTGGTTCAGCCTGACAGCGTGATAGATACCCATCCCTACACCATTGACGGTCACCGTATTCGCGATGTGGGCTACTACCCGGAGCTGACGATGACCGGGATCCTGCAAAAATCCAGCGACACGGGCGTGTCCCGTCTTTCTCTGGCAATGCCCGTACAGCGGCTGCTTGATACCTACAAAAGCTTTGGTTTTGGTGAGAGTACCGGGCTTGGCTTAACCGGGGAGAGTTCGGGCTTACTGCCGCAGCGAAAATTCTGGAGTCAGCTCGATCGGGCGACCTTCGCGTTCGGTTATGGTCTGATGGTAACGCCACTCCAGCTGGCGCACGTGTATGCCACCATCGGCAGCTACGGGATTGAACGTCCTCTGTCGATCACCCGTATCGATCCGCCGGTAATTGGCAAACGGGTGATGCCCGAACAGATTGTTCACGAGGTGGAGCACATGATGGAGAGCGTCGCGCTCCCCGGCGGCGGTGGGGTAAAGGCGGCGGTGCGTAACTACCGCGTGGCGATAAAAACCGGGACGGCCAAAAAAATCGATGAGCACGGTAAGTACGTGGATAAATACGTCGCGTATACCGCAGGCGTTGCGCCCGCGAGCGATCCCCGCTTTGCGCTGGTGGTGGTGATCAACGATCCGCAAAACGGCGCCTATTATGGGGGAGCCGTTTCCGCGCCGGTGTTCAGCGAAATTATGGGGAACGTCCTGCGCCTGGAAAACGTGAAGCCCGACGGGCTGCCGGAAGATTCTGACCATCTGATCGTGATGCGCAACCCAGCCGTTTATAACCCCGGCGAATAGCGGTACACTTCGCCTTTTGGTTTACGTCCCCGGAGTTGTCATGTCTTTCAGTTGTCCCCTTTGTCACGCGCGGCTGACGCGCTCGGAGAAAAGCTTTACCTGTCCGCAGGGCCATCAGTTTGACATGGCGAAGGAGGGCTATGTGAACCTGCTGCCGGTGCAGCACAAGCGCTCCCGGGATCCGGGAGACAGCGCAGAGATGATGCAGGCGCGCCGGGCGTTTCTTGATGCCGGGCATTACCAGCCGCTCAGGGACACCGTTGCACACCGGCTGGCTGAAAGCCTGACGGATGCCGCCTCCGCCGTGCTGGATATCGGCTGCGGCGAAGGCTACTACACCGCAGCGTTTGCTGACGTGGCGCGAGAGAAGGGCGCTGAAACGTTCGGCCTGGACGTGTCGAAGGTGGCTATCCGCGCGGCGGCAAAACGCTACTGCGCCGTGACGTTTTGCGTCGCCTCGAGCCACAGGCTGCCGTTTGAGGATGCGAGTATGGATGCCGTAGTGCGCATCTATGCGCCCTGTAAGGCAGAGGAGCTGGCGCGCGTGGTTAAGCCCGGCGGGTGGGTTATCACCGTCACGCCCGGGCCACGCCATCTGATGGAGCTGAAGGGGCTAATCTACGATGACGTGCGCCTGCATGCGCCTCACTCTGAACAGCTGGCGGGCTTTACGTTAACGCAGGCGCAGTCGGTGGGGTATGAAATGACGCTGCAGGGAAGTGAAGCCGTGGCGCTGCTGCAAATGACGCCGTTCGCGTGGCGGGCAAAACCAGAGGTGTGGGAAACGTTAGCGACCTGCGCAGAATTTCGCTGCCAGACGGATTTCAGCATCCACTGCTGGCAGCGCGACGCTTAACCCGCGAAGTGTGCCCAGAGGATTTGGGCACCAATCCCGATCAGCACGATACCGCCCAGAATTTCCGCTCGCTTGCCTAACAGCGGGCCGATAAACCGGCCAACCATCATTCCCAGCGTCGACATGATAAGCGTCGCGCAGCCAATCGCCAGCGCGGTGGCGATAATATTGACCTGAAGGAAGGCCAGACCAACGCCGACGGCCATCGCGTCCAGGCTGGTGGCAATCGCTGTGGTGACCAGGAGCCAGAAGCCGTGGCGTTGCAGCGGCGCTTCCTCGTCGTCGCCGTTACCGCGAGCACCTTCAATCACCATGCGTCCACCGAGGAAGACCAGCAGCACGAAGGCAATCCAGTGGTTCCACTCCAGCACGAACTGGCTGGCGAGCATTCCCAGACCCCAACCGATAAGCGGCGTCAGCGTTTCGATAGCGCCAAAGATGAGGCCGGTACGCAGAGCTTCAGAAAATTTAGGTTTATGGAGCGTGGCACCTTTACCGATGGAGGCGGCAAACGCGTCCATGGACATGCCAAAAGCGAGAAGGATCGTAGCGGAGATATTCATCAGAGCGTCCAGACCGGGGATATCCATATGACACATCACTGCCCCCAGTAAACAGCAGTTGATGTATCTATGGTCTCGCCTGATCCTCTTGGCACGATAACGTGCTGAAAGCGATCCGTACGCGCCACGTTTTTCAACGAGTATGTTGACACGTACATTTCCTGCATGCAGGAAATCGGCTACTCCCCAACGACGGGCGCAACCTTAACATATTTTGAGAATATAAAACAACAATGAAGAAGGCGTAATTTAGCTTATTGTTTGATAACGATTTTCATTTAGGTTTATGCGTGAAAATATCGTTAATAAATATAAGTTATTACGCAAGCAAGATATAGCAACGGCTATACTGAGTGCGAAACAATATCGCGTTATATAGCCGGTGCTATAATATTAAGCTATTGAGTTTTAAGAAGAAGTTTGTAGATCTTTTCAAGGTCATCAATATTTTTGACCCGAATAAGCAGGCGGCGCTGTTCTAATTGCATGACGAGCACGCCGTCTTCGGATAAATTCATCTCTTTAATACGGTTATATTCTATCCACACATTGGCGAAGAAAAATCCGTGTTTTTTAAAGATGAGTTTTGGCGAACGGATCCAGAACAGGTAAATCGCCATCAGGGCCAGCGCACATAATAACCATGTGGTTAATATTGCACCATGGCTGGTCACGTTATTGTAAATCAGGATGACGACCAGGCCGGCGAAGATAAACGCATCAATGCGTCCACGGCGTAAGAGAGGAAGGGTCAGCAGCGTCTCGCCGTGGCGGCGAGGCATAATGAACTCGTCATAGATCGCGTAAGCCAGAAGGGCAACAATAAACAAAACCAGTACGGTGTCCGTGAAAGTCATTCATCCTCCAGATAAAAAGACCGGGGGCAAGCCCCCGGTCGATAACGCAGTTTATTACAGACCCAGCAGGCCGACGGCGTAGCCCGCGATACCGATGACGAAGAAGCCAACGATGATCCACAGCGGGTTCACTTTCTTACGCAGCAGCCACATACAGGCGAAGGTCAACAGCAGCGGCACCAGGCCCGGCATCAGCTGGTCCAGAATGGTCTGCACGGTGGTGACGCGCGTCTGGCCATCCTGACCGGTGATGGTCGATACCACCAGCGGGATGTTCACGTGTGTCCACTTGTTAACCAGCGCCCCCATCACAAACAGGCCGAGGATTGACGCCCCCTCGGTCAGTTTTTGCAGGAAGCCGCCGCCCATATCCTTAACAATATCCACCCCTTTGCGATAACCGTACGCCACGCCGTAGTAACGGGTCAGCAGACGCACCGCGTTGAACAGGATGAAGAACAGCAGCGGACCAAGCAGGCTGCCGCTCATGGCGATCCCGGCACCCAGAGCCGCAAAGACGGGACGCACGGTACCCCAGAAGATCGGGTCGCCCACGCCTGCCAGCGGCCCCATCAGACCGACTTTGATACCGTTGATGGCACCGTCGTCAATCTCTGCGCCGTTCGCACGCTGCTCTTCCATCGCCAGCGTCACGCCGAGAACCGGCGCGGCGACGTACGGATGGGTGTTGAAAAATTCCAGGTGACGCTTAATCGCCTGGCGACGTGCTTCGTTGTTTTCCGGATACAGGCGCTTGATGGCCGGCACCATGGAGAAGCAGAAGCCGAGCGCCTGCATACGTTCGAAGTTCCACGAACCCTGGAACAGGTTAGAACGGATGAACACGCCACGAATATCACCCGGAGTGAGTTTTTTCTCAGTGGTAGTTTTAGTCATATCAACCATGTCGCTCACCTGTTAGTCCAGTTCGTTATCGAGATCGTTGTTACCAGCAGCCTGCGCCGGAGCACCCGCCACGCGGTTATATTTCGGGCTGAGCTGAATGTAGAGAATCGCCATCACTGCACCAATCACGCCCAGCGCAACCAGGTTGAAGTTGGTGAATGCCGCGGTAACGAAGCCGAGGTAGAAGAATGGCATCAGATAGCCTGCGCGCATCATGTTGATGACCATCGCATAACCAACCACCACGATCATACCCCCGGCGATGTTCAGACCGCTGGTGACCACTTCAGGAATAGCGTTCAGCATGCCCTGAACTTCGCTGGTACCGACGGAGATCGCCACGATAACCGCAGGGATCGCGATACGCATCGCCTGCAGGAACAGGGATGAAACGTGGATCCAGGAGAGCGCCGTAAGGTTGCCGTTTTCGGCTGCCTTATCCGCCGCGTGCTGGAAGGCAACGGTGATAGTACGAACGATGATGGTCAGCACCTGGCCCGCAGCGGCCAGCGGGATGGCCAGTGCGATACCGGCACCGATACTCTGATGACCGGCGATAACCAGAACGGTTGAAATGATGGACGCCAGCGCCGCATCCGGCGCCACTGCCGCACCGATGTTCATCCAGCCGAGGGCGATCATTTCCAGGGTACCACCGATGATGATACCGGTTTTCATGTCCCCGAGAACGGCGCCAATCAACGTACAGGCCACCAGAGGGCGGTGGAACTGAAATTCATCAAGTACGGACTCCATACCCGCAATACATGCGACGATGAACACCAGCACAATCTGAAGAGTGGTAATCTCCATTGTACTTCTCCTATTACATAAGCTTTATGTGAAAACCGGCCCGGGCTTATTTCCCCACTTTGCCGATCAAATCCATCATTTTCAGTTTCGGATCCGTGGAAACCTTGCGGGCTTCCAGTTCGATACCGCGTGCATTCAGCTTGTTGAAGGCCTCGATATCTTTCGCATCGACTGAAATCGCGTTGTTGACCTGCGTTTTGCCCTGACGGAATGCCATGCCGCCAATGTTAACGGAGGTGATTTTCACGCCGCCTTCAACGAGGCGCTCGACGTCTGTCGGGTTGGTGAACAGAAGCATCACGCGCTCGCCCGCGTATTTCGGGTTGTTATAAACGCGGATCATTTTGGCGACATCCACAACGTGCGCGGTGACGCCCGGCGGTGCAACCTGGGTAAGAAGGGTTTTACGGACGGTGTCGGCGGCCACTTCGTCGCTGACCACGATAATACGCTGTACGTTGGTCTCTTTCGTCCAGCGCGTCGCCACCTGCCCGTGGATCAGACGGTCATCGATACGCGCGAGGCCGATAACCATATAATCGTTCGGGCCCATTGGCTTCGCCGGGACTGCCGCTTTCGGTGCCGCGGGAGCAGGGGCGGGTTTTTCAACCGGCTGGGCCTTCAGCGCCTTCACGCCTTCGCGGCCGGTTTCCACCGCCAGCGCCACCAGTTCATCGAAGCCTGGGTTGTCGTCGCGCGCCATGAAGGTTTCCACCAGCATCGGGATATTCACCCCGGCGACGACTTCATAATGCTCTTTATCGACGACAATGCGGCTGGCAGCGTTGAACGGGCTGCCGCCCCATGTATCCACGAGAAACAGCACGCCTTTGCTGGTATCCAGTTTCTCCAGCTGAGCAGTGTACTTTTCAATCAGCGTCTCGGCGTTTTCACCGGGAACGAAATCGATCCAGCCGACGTTTTCCTGCTCGCCCAACAGCATCTCTGCCGTTTTGAGTAACTGCTCCGCAGCCCAACCATGTGTGCCTATGACAATAGCAATGGTCACTTGCTACCTCCTTTTATTATCATTGATACGTCTGCCAGGCAGGCGTATTGAGAATCGTATTGGCGAACCGAATCGATTCAGATAAGGGTTAGAGTTCTAAAAACTAAGACTTCCGCGAATTATTTTAGATAGTGAAAAAATAATTTATGTGATGAAGATCCGTAATTTAGCTACGCCTTACAGATTTTTCTGTAAGGTAAACCGCGTGTGTTACAGAAGATTGCAAAGGAACGTAAATCTTTGCTAAAAACCACTTGTCTCTGATATGTTTAGCCTCCGTTTAATAATTCAGGAGTATAGGGCTACAGCCCACTATATGGACCGTCACCGACGTCAGTCATCTATCAGGCCACCCCGCGCCTTCTTCAACGGCGATCTTCGCCACGCACCATCGCTCATTCCCTGTGATCTGCCCAACCGTACCGGGGCACCGCTTTGTCATTTCTTTAGCAGGAGCGTCTCATGGAATTCTTAATGGACCCGTCAATCTGGGTCGGCTTACTTACGCTGGTCGTGCTGGAGATCGTTCTCGGTATCGACAACCTGGTATTTATCGCCATCCTCGCGGACAAGCTGCCGCCGAAACAGCGTGATAAAGCGCGTCTGATCGGCCTCTCGCTGGCGCTGATCATGCGACTGGGCTTACTGTCCGTGATCTCGTGGATGGTCACCCTGACGAAGCCCCTGTTCACCGTTATGGATTTCACCTTCTCCGGACGCGATTTGATCATGCTGGTGGGGGGGCTTTTCCTGCTGTTCAAAGCCACAACAGAGCTACATGAACGGCTGGAGAACCGGCAGCACGACGGTGGGCACGGGAAAGGCTACGCCAGCTTTTGGGTGGTCGTGCTTCAGATTGTGGTGCTTGATGCGGTCTTCTCGCTGGATGCGGTGATTACGGCGGTGGGCATGGTGAACCATCTGCCGGTGATGATGGCGGCCGTTGTGATTGCGATGGCGGTAATGCTGCTGGCCTCGAAGCCGCTGACGCGCTTCGTCAACCAGCATCCGACGGTAGTGGTGCTGTGTCTGAGCTTCCTGCTGATGATTGGTCTGAGCCTGGTGGCGGAAGGCTTTGGCTTCCATATTCCGAAAGGCTACCTGTACGCCGCGATTGGCTTCTCGATCCTGATCGAGCTGTTTAACCAGATTGCACGCCGTAACTTTATTAAGCAGCAATCGAATCAGCCGCTGCGCGCCCGTACCGCAGATGCGATCCTGCGTCTGATGGGCGGTCGCCGTCAGGTGAACGTGCAGTCTGATTCCGAAAACCGTAATCCGGTGCCGGTTCCGGAAGGGGCGTTCGTGGAAGAAGAACGTTACATGATTAACGGCGTGCTCTCCCTGGCCTCCCGCTCCCTGCGCGGCATCATGACGCCGCGCGGTGAAATCAGCTGGGTCGATGCCAACCTGAGCGTCGATGAAATTCGTCAGCAGCTGCTCTCCTCACCGCACAGCCTGTTCCCGGTTTGCCGGGGCGAGCTGGATGAAATCATCGGTGTGGTGCGCGCGAAGGAGATGCTGGTGGCGCTGGAAGAGGGCATCAACGTCGAAGCTGTCGCCGCCGCGTCGCCCGCTATTGTGGTGCCGGAGACGCTGGATCCGATTAACCTGCTGGGCGTGCTGCGCCGCGCGCGCGGAAGCTTTGTTATCGTCACCAACGAATTTGGTGTGGTACAGGGTCTGGTGACGCCGCTGGACGTACTGGAAGCCATCGCCGGGGAATTCCCCGATGCGGATGAAACGCCGGAAATCGTTGCCGACGGTGACGGCTGGCTGGTAAAAGGGACCACCGACCTGCACGCGCTGTCGCACACGCTGGGCGTGGAAAACGTGGTGAATGATGACGAAGACATCGCTACCGTGGCGGGGCTGGTTATTGCGGTTAACGGACAGATCCCGCGCGTCGGTGACGTGCTTGAACTGCCGCCGCTGCAAATTACCATCGTTGAGGCCAACGACTATCGCGTGGATATGGTGCGTATTGTTAAAGAGCAGTCAGCCCACGACGAAGAAGAGTAACGCCATCTAGCGTAACGGCATTAAGGGCACGATGTGTCCGTTGTGATGCGCTGGCGGAGGGGAACTCTCCGCCAGCCATTTCGGAAACTCCCGCAGCGGCATAGGCCGCGCATACAAAAATCCCTGCAGAATATGCACGCCGTGACGGCGCAAATAGCGCGACTGCTCCCCGGTTTCAACCCCTTCCGCAACCAGTTCAATGTTCAGCCGCTGGCCCAGGGCAATAATAATATCCGTTACCGTTGAGTTTACGGCGTCGGTGCCGATCGCGGCGGTGAAGGACTTATCGATTTTCAGCACGTCCGGATGAAGCTTTTCGAGCCAGGAAAGGGAACTGTTGCCGGTACCAAAATCATCAATCGCAAGCTTCACCCCTTTACGGTGCAGCTCGCGCACGATGCGGTAATCCACGTCGAGCAGCGCATCGCGTTCGGTTAACTCAATAATCAGCTGTTGAACCGGGCTGGCGTTAAACCAGATCCGGTTGAGATCACGGATCAGCGCGGCGCGGCGAAAATGGCTGGCGGCCACGTTGATGCCAATATGAAAATCCCGTGAGGCGGGAAAATAGCCAATCTGACGCACCGTTTCGCTGATGACGTAGCGGGTAAGCGGCACAATCAGATTATGTTCTTCGGCCAGGGGTATAAACACGTCGGGAGAGATCGACCCCTGGCGCGGGTTATTCCAGCGCAGGAGGATCTCAACGCCGACGCACTCCCCGGTGCGGGCATTGACCAGCGGCTGGCAAAAGAGGTCAAACTCCCGGGCGGCGATCCCCATGTTGATTTCCCAGGTAAAGCTCATGCGCCGCGCCGTGGCAAGCCACGCGATATAGCCCATCAGCAAGCTGAGCATCAGCGCCAGCGGCAGCTGGGTTGGCAGGTTTTTTAACGCCATCTCGCCGGGGCCTGGCCCGCTCACGGTAACGCTGAACGGATAACGATGCGAGGGCTGTTCCAGCCGGGGCGCGTTTTCATCCAGGGCCAGGGTATCCGAAACCTGCTGCCCGTAGCGGAGAAAATTATCGCCTACCTTGAGGACAACGTCGGTAATAAGCGGCCGCTGCGGCTCGAGGATCATTTTGGTAATAAGATCGATATTCACCACCTCCATTACCCCGTCCGTGCCCTGGCCCGCCACGGGGGACCACTGGATAAGCACCGGGCTGCCTTTTAAAAGCCACCGGTCGGTCAGTAACAGCAGCTTTGGTTCACTGGACGGCAGTATCGGCTGAAATTCGCTGACGGGAACGTTACGAATGCCAAACACGCTTGAGCAATACAGCGTTCCGTCTTTTATGAGGGCGATCGAGCGTACGGTTTGCAGAATCGCAGCCTGCTTTCGCAGGACCAGATTTACCTCAGAACAGGGTTCGCCAACCAGCGAGAGGAGCGTTTCACGGTGGGTTTCCAGGGACATAAGCACCTTGTCCAGCGCGCGCACGGTGCTGTGGGTAAAGTCGAGGATCCGATCCTGATTTATGTTGCGCTGTGAAATAAAGCGCACGCCCAGGGTCAGGACGAGCGTAACGAGCGCAACCGTGACGCAGACGATAGCGCGCTTTCGGCGATAGTCTTTAATGATCGTTTGTGCATTTTGCATGAACGGTCGCCTGATAAGCACCAGTCAAAAAAGCCGGACGCAACAGAGACAGTGTAGTGGGGAATACGGGAAGCGACGAGACGAGAAGGGAAAATTCGCCCATCCGTTGCAGACGGGCGAGGGGAAGTATTAGTCGCACTGCACCTTAATGGCCAGGCCGCCGCGAGAGGTCTCGCGGTACTTCGCGTTCATGTCCTTGCCGGTTTCGTACATGGTTTCGATAACCTTATCCAGCGACACGCGCGGCTCGCTGGTACGGCGCATCGCCATGCGCGAGGCGTTGATGGCCTTAACGGAGGCGATGGCGTTACGCTCAATGCACGGCACCTGTACCTGACCGGCAACCGGATCGCAGGTCAGACCGAGGTTATGCTCCATACCGATTTCGGCCGCCACGCAAACCTGCTCTGGGCTTGCACCCAGCAGCTCCGCCAGACCGGCTGCCGCCATGGAGCAGGCAACGCCCACCTCACCCTGACAGCCTACCTCAGCGCCGGAGATAGACGCGTTCATCTTGTACAGCGCGCCGATGGCGCCTGCCGCGAGGAAATAACGGATATAAATGTCCGGCGTCACGGGCTCAATAAAGTGATCGTAGTAGGCCAGCACGGCCGGAACGATACCGCACGCGCCGTTGGTTGGCGCCGTCACGACGCGACCACCCGCGGCGTTCTCTTCGTTAACCGCCAGCGCGAACATGTTTACCCAGTCAACCACGTTCATCGGGTCGTTGGAGAACTTGTCCGTGGTCACCAGCATACGGCGCAGCGCAGAGGCACGACGCGGCACGCGCAGTGGCCCGGGCAGAACGCCTTCGGTGTTCATCCCGCGGTCAATACAGGCGCGCATGGTTTGCCACACGTTGGCAAAATAGTCTTTGATCTCTTTTTTGCTGTGCAGCGCCAGCTCGTTCTGCATCACCATACCGGACAGGGACAGGCCGGTCTCTTTGCAGTAGCCCAGCATTTCGGTAGCGGATTTGAACGGATAGGGGACGTTGACGTCGCCCGCGCTCTCTTTACCAAAATGCTCTTCATCAACGATGAAGCCGCCGCCGATGGAGTAATAGGTTTTGCTGTAGATCTCTTTTTCGCCGCTCCAGGCATGAATGGTCATGCCGTTTTCATGCAGCGGCAGGTTGTCGCTGCGAAAACGCATCCCGTCATCCTGCGGGAAATCCACTTCGTGCTGGCCGTTAGCCAGCAGCAGGCGACCGCGCGTTTCCACGTCGCGGATGAATGCCGGAATGGCATCAATATCAACAGTGTCCGGCATGTTGCCCGCCAGACCCATAATAATGGCGATATCGGTGTGGTGGCCTTTACCCGTTAATGACAGTGAACCGTAAACGTCTACGGCGACACGGGTAACGCTTTCCAGTAATCCTTTTTCGACCAGATCATCGACGAACTGTTTACCGGCCTTCATCGGCCCTACAGTGTGGGAAGAGGACGGGCCAATCCCCACTTTGAACATGTCGAATATACTAATCACTTTCACACTCCTGACAGGGTTACTGGGGTTCCAGTAACGATGTTATAACTGCGCATAGTGTAAGAGGGAACATCAACCTCGGCTTAACTATTCACATGAATTAAACTAATGGTTAACGATGGTTTTGCTAATAGCGCGACGCCGATCGCAAACCTGCCAGAAAAGGGTGGAATGTAAAGTATAGTCAAGGCTTCAGGCCGATTTGCAGGGCCAGTTCACGAATAATGCCTGCCGTCATGCCCCAGACAAAATAATGCTGGTACCACGACAGCCAGACCCGATGATCGTGTCCGCGACGGTGAATATCCAGCGGGTGATAGCGGCTCAATCGAAGGGCCTCTTCCAGCGGCATTTCGAACACAGCAGACACTTCATCGACGCTGGCGTGATACTGAAGATTGGGGGGGATAATGCCGACGACCGGGGTGACCTGAAAACCGGTTACGCTGTCGACCGGCGGCAGCACCCCGATGACCTCGACGGCCTCAGGCGGGATGGCCACTTCTTCGTGCGCCTCACGCAGTGCGGCAGCAATCAGCGAAGCGTCGGTGCTGTCCACCGCGCCGCCGGGAAAGGCAACCTGGCCGGCGTGTTTTCGCATATGGGGGGAGCGCTGCGTCAGCAGCAGGCCCGGCTGCTCCCGACGCACCACGGGGATCAGCACCGCCGCCTGACGTTGATTCAGCGTGGCGCGGTTAATCTGGGGCCGCAAAAGCTGAAAGCGCGATAAAAAATCATCCAGCGTCAGGTTCTCTTTCTCCACCGTTAGTTCTCCAGCTGCTTCAGAATACGATTCACTTTATCAAAGGTTTCCTGATATTCCGCCTCAACCTGACTGTCGGCCACAATGCCGCCGCCCGCGGAGCAGTACAGGGTGCCGTTGCTGGCCGTCAGGGTGCGAATGGTGATGCTGGTATCCATGGTCCCGCACAGGCTGATATAGCCGATGCTTCCGCACCAGGCGTTGCGGCGATGTGGCTCCAGCTCATCGATAATCTCCATTGCGCGGACCTTTGGCGCACCGGTGATGGAGCCGCCAGGAAACGCCGCGCGAAGCAGATCGCAGGCCGAGCGCGACGCGGGCAGACGCGCGGTAACGGTGCTGACCAGATGGTGTACCGCCGGGAAAGGCTCCACGACAAACAGCTCCGGCACGCGCACGCTGCCCGGCTCGGCGACGCGGCCGATATCATTGCGCATCAGGTCGACAATCATCAGGTTTTCAGCCCGGTCTTTCGGCGAGGCCGCCAGCTTTTCCGCCTGCTGGCGGTCGGCATCCGGATCGGCAAGGCGCGGCAGGGTGCCCTTAATCGGGCGTGTCTGAATTATACCTTCCGCCAGATGAATAAAGCGCTCGGGCGACAGGCTGAGGATCGCGCCGCGTTCAAGGCGTAAAAACGCGCTGAACGGGGCCTTATTGCTGGCATTAAGGCGGGTGAACGCCTGCCACTCGTCCCCGCGGTACGCGGCCTGGAAACGCTGGGCAAGGTTAACCTGATAGCAGTCACCGCTTTGCAGATAGGCCTGTACGCGGGTGAATTTTTCCGCGTAGTCCGCGGCGGTCATGTTCGAGCGCCAGCCGGAGGCAAGCCTGAAGGGTTCCACCGGAGCGGGACGTTGCGCCTCAAGCCAGGCCAGACGCCCCTGCTCGTCACCATGGCATACCAGGGAAACCGTCTGTTTACGGTGATCCACGATCAGCGCCCAGTCATACAGCCCCACCGCCATATCGGGCAGGGAAATATCCGCCAGCGCCCGTCCGGGCAGCGTTTCAAAGCGGCGGCCCAGATCGTAGCCAAACAGGCCCAGGGCGCCACCCTGGAACGGGAGATCCGGGTTTGGGGCGGCTGATAATCCCAGCGCGCCGATCTCCTCCTGAAGCCGCATCAGCGGATCGTCCGTCGGTGAAAGGCTTTCGGTGGTCAGCGTCCTGACCGGGTCGGCTACCAGAATATCGAATCGGCTGTAGGGGTGATCCGCATGGCCCGAGTGCAGCAGCATGGCAAAGGGAAGATGGCTCAGACGAGAAAACCAGAACTCGGCGGCGTCTTCACGCCAGGGCAAGGCAATAACAGTGGGGAAGCGCATGTTCATGTATGGCATACTACCGGGCAGCGTGAAATAATTAGCGCGAATAATTTAGCAGGAGTTGACGATGTTTGCAGGTTTACCTTCTCTCAGCCATGACCAGCAGCAGAAAGCTGTTGAGCGTATCCAGGAGCTGATGTCCCAGGGGATGAGCAGCGGACAGGCGATTTCCCAGGTCGCGGAAGAACTTCGCGCCACCCATACCGGCGAGCGGATCGTGGCGCGTTTTGAGGATGAAGATGAAGAGTAACGGGCTTACACCGCCGCGATAATCTTGATCTCTACCTTATATTCCGGTTTCATCAGCGCGGCCTGTACGGTACAGCGTACAGGCGCGTGACCTGCCACCACCCACGCATCCCAGGCTTTGTTCATTGCCGCGAAATCGTCCTTATTTGCCAGGAAAATCGTCGCATCCAGAATGCGGGATTTGTCGCTGCCCTGTTTTTCCAGCACGGCGTCGATCTGGGCCAGGGTGTTCGCCGTCTGCTCGAAGGCGTCGGCGTCCAGGTTAGCGGGCACGCCGGTGTAGTAGAGCGTCTGGTTGTGGATCACCACATCAGACCAGCGGGCTTCGGCATCAATGCGCACAATAGTCATAAACGTATCCTCGTTATTTTTCGTCGTCAGCCGGCAAGACTGCCATATTGTTCCGCCGTCGTCACTATTTGGGGTGGCACAGGAGAGGATGGGCTGACATAATCCCTGTGCAAAAATACAGTGAGAGAACACCGTGGCAGACGATTTTTCCCCAGAAGGTCAGTTAGCACAGGCTATTCCCGGCTTTAAGCCGCGTGAACCCCAGCGTCAGATGGCGCATGCCGTCGCGCACGCCATCGACAAGGCGCAGCCGCTGGTGGTGGAGGCCGGAACCGGCACGGGGAAAACCTACGCTTACCTCGCGCCTGCGCTGCGGGCGAAAAAGAAGGTGATCATCTCTACGGGATCAAAAGCGCTACAGGACCAGCTCTACAGCCGTGACCTGCCGACGGTGGCGAAAGCGCTGAAATACAAAGGCCGTCTGGCGCTGCTGAAAGGGCGTTCTAACTACCTCTGCCTGGAGCGGCTCGAACAGCAGGCGCTGGCGGGAGGCGATTTGCCGGTGCAAACCCTGAGCGATGTGATTGTCCTGCGCGCCTGGGCCAACCAGACGGAGGAGGGGGATATCAGCACCTGCGCGAGCGTGCCGGAAGACTCCCCCGCCTGGCCGCTGGTGACCAGCACCAACGATAACTGCCTCGGCAGCGACTGTCCGCTGTACAAAGACTGCTTTGTGGTGAAAGCGCGCAAAACCGCCATGGATGCGGATGTGGTGGTAGTCAACCACCACCTGTTCCTCGCGGATATGGTAGTGAAAGACAGCGGCTTTGGGGAGCTCATTCCCGAAGCGGAGGTGATGATCTTCGATGAAGCCCACCAGCTGCCGGACATCGCCAGCCAGTATTTCGGCCAGTCGCTCTCAAGCCGCCAGCTTCAGGATCTGGCGAAAGATTTCACCATTGCCTATCGCACCGAATTAAAAGACACCCAGCAGCTGCAAAAGTGCGCCGATCGCCTGGCGCAGTGCGCGCAGGACTTCCGTTTACAGCTCGGCGAGCCGGGCTATCGCGGCAACCTGCGCGAACTGCTCGCAGACAAAAACATTCAGCGCGCGCTGCTGCTGCTCGATGACGCTCTTGAGCTCTGCTACGACGTGGCGAAGCTGTCTCTTGGACGCTCCGCCCTGCTGGACGCCGCCTTTGAGCGCGCCACGCTCTATCGCGGGCGGCTGAAGCGGCTGAAGGAGATTAACCAGCCGGGGTACAGCTACTGGTATGAATGCACCTCTCGCCACTTCACCCTGGCGCTGACGCCGCTGACCGTTGCCGATAAGTTCAAAGAGGTGATGGCGCAAAAGCCCGGTACCTGGGTCTTTACCTCCGCCACGCTGTCCGTCAATGACGATCTGCACCACTTTACCGAGCGTCTCGGCATCGAGCAGGCAGAATCCCTGCTTCTGCCGAGCCCTTTTGACTATGAAAAACAGGCGCTGCTGTGCGTGCCGCGCAATCTGCCGCTGCCGAATCAGCCGGGGGCGGCGCGCCATCTGGCGGCAATGCTCAAGCCGATGATTGAGGCCAACAACGGCCGCTGCTTTATGCTCTGCACCTCTCACGCCATGATGCGCGATCTGGCCGAGCAGTTCCGCGCCACCATGACCCTGCCGGTGCTGTTACAGGGAGAAACCAGCAAAGGCCAGCTGCTCCAGCAGTTCGTCAGCGCCGGTAACGCCCTGCTGGTGGCGACCAGCAGCTTCTGGGAAGGGGTGGACGTGCGCGGCGATACGCTCTCGCTGGTGATTATCGATAAACTGCCGTTCACCTCGCCGGACGACCCGCTGCTGAAAGCGCGCATGGAGGATTGCCGCCTGCGCGGGGGCGATCCGTTCGACGACGTTCAGCTGCCGGACGCGGTAATTACCCTTAAACAGGGGGTAGGGCGCCTGATCCGCGACGTTACCGATCGTGGCGTGCTGGTTATCTGCGACAACCGCCTGGTGATGCGCCCCTACGGTGCCACCTTCCTTGCCAGCCTGCCGCCCGCGCCGCGCACGCGGGATATTAAACGCGCGGTTCGCTTCCTGGCGAACCCAACGGCGGAGTAATTCTCGCCGGAGTGTGTTAAGATGCGCGCCATTTTGTGACTGACCATTGCGAGAGCGCGACGACTGATGCGAATTCTGGCTATTGATACCGCGACAGAGGCCTGTTCCGTTGCCCTGTGGAACGACGGTACGATCTTTGCTCATTTCGAAGAGTGCCCACGGGAACACACCCAGCGTATTCTGCCCCTGGTGAAAACCATTTTAACCGAGGGCAACGCCGCCCTGGCCGATCTCGACGCGCTGGCCTATGGCCGTGGGCCGGGCAGCTTCACGGGCGTACGTATCGGGATTGGCATTGCGCAGGGGCTGGCGCTGGGCGCCGAGCTGCCGATGATCGGCGTCTCTACGCTTGCAACGATGGCTCAGGGCGCCTGGCGCATGACCGGGGCCACCCGCGTGCTGGCCGCGATTGATGCCCGCATGGGTGAAGTGTACTGGGCGGAATATACCCGCGATGAAAACGGCGTCTGGCACGGCGAAGAGACGGAAGCGGTGCTTAAGCCTGAAGCCGTTACGGAACGCCTGAAGCAGCTCACCGGCGAGTGGGCAACGGTCGGAACCGGCTGGCCGGCATGGCCTGAGATGGCGAAGGATACCGGCATCACGCTGGTGGACGGCAACATGCTCCTGCCTGCCGCTGAAGATATGCTCCCGATCGCCGGTCAGCTGCTTGCAGCAGGAAAAACCGTGGCGGTTGAACACGCTGAACCGGTTTATTTACGAAACACCGTCGCGTGGAAGAAACTTCCGGGCCGCGAGTGAATCTCAGTAACAGGAACTGAGAAAAAGGAGTCGCATCATGGCGGTTCAGACTAAAGTTGTACGCTTTTTTATGGCAGGCGCGTTTGCCATAGCGCTGAGCGGGTGCGTTACCGTTCCTGATGCGATTAAGGGCACCAGCCCGACGCCACAGCAGGATCTGGTACGCGTGATGAATGCCCCGGAGCTGTACGTTGGCCAGGAAGCGCGGTTTGGCGGCAAGGTGGTTGACGTCGTTAACCAGCAGGGTAAAACCCGCCTGGAAATTGCCACCGTCCCGCTGGACGGCGGCGCGCGGCCTGTTCTGGGTGAAGCCTCGCGCGGGCGGATCTACGCGGACGTTAGCGGCTTCCTCGACCCGGTTGATTTCCGTGGACAGCTGGTGACCGTTGTCGGCCCGATCACCGGTTCGGTGGCGGGTAAAATCGGCAATACGCCGTACAAATTTATGACCATGCAGGTTAACGGCTACAAGCGCTGGCGTATTGCCCAGCAGGTCGTCATGCCGCCGCAGCCGATCGACCCCTGGATGTGGGGTCCTCATCCGTACCGTTACGGCTACGGTGGCTGGGGCTGGTACACTCCGGGCCCGGCACAGGTACAAACCATCGTAACCGAGTAAGTTACTGTTATTGATAGAAAAGAGACAGCGGCTCAGCCGCTGTCTCTGTTTTTTTACGGATAAAACGAAAAAAAAGAGTGACGCGCTTCGCAACCTGCAATCTGAACAATTAATAAACTGGTACGCTGAGTTAATATAATGTTAACAAACTGTTTATTATCGGGGCTGTGATGACGACGAACACTCATTTCAGAGGTGATGCATTGAAAAAGGTTTGGCTTAACCGTTATCCCGCAGATGTCCCTGCGGAGATCAATCCTGACCGTTATCAATCCCTGATTGAATTATTTGAACACTCGGTACGGCGTTATGCTGACCAGCCCGCATTTGTGAACATGGGCGAAGTGATGACCTTCCGTAAGCTGGAAGAGCGCAGCCGGGCGTTTGCGGCCTATTTACAGGAAGGGTTGGGGTTGCAGAAAGGGGATCGCGTCGCGCTGATGATGCCGAACCTGCTGCAGTATCCGGTGGCGCTGTTCGGGATCCTCAGGGCCGGGATGATCGTTGTGAACGTCAACCCGCTTTACACCCCGCGCGAGCTGGAGCATCAGCTGAATGACAGCGGTGCGGCGGCGATTGTGATCGTCTCCAACTTTGCCCACACGCTGGAAAAGGTGGTTGAAAGAACCCAGGTCAAACACGTAATCCTGACGCGCATGGGCGACCAGCTCTCTACCGCGAAAGGTACGCTGGTCAACTTTGTCGTCAAATACGTTAAGCGCCTGGTACCAAAATACCATCTGCCGGACGCCATCTCCTTCCGCCGCGCGCTGCATGCGGGCTACCGGATGCAGTACGTGAAGCCGGAAATCGTGGCGGAAGATCTGGCGTTTCTGCAATACACCGGTGGCACCACCGGCGTGGCTAAAGGGGCGATGCTGACCCATCGCAACATGCTGGCGAACCTTGAGCAGGTTAACGCCACCTACGGCCCGCTGCTGCACCCGGGCAAAGAGCTGGTGATCACCGCGCTTCCGCTGTATCACATTTTCGCCCTGACCATGAACTGCCTGCTGTTTATCGAGCTGGGCGGCCAGAACGTGCTGATCACAAACCCGCGCGACATCCCCGGCCTGGTTAAGGAGCTGGCGAAATACCCGTTCACCGCCATGACCGGCGTGAACACCCTGTTTAACGCGCTGCTTAACAACAAAGAGTTCCAGCAGCTCGATTTTTCCACGCTGCACCTTTCGGCGGGCGGCGGTATGCCCGTCCAGCAGGCGGTTGCCGAGCGCTGGGTGAAGCTCACCGGGCAGTATCTGCTGGAAGGCTACGGCCTGACGGAGTGCGCGCCGCTGGTCAGCGTGAACCCGCACGATATTGACTACCACAGCGGCAGCATCGGCCTGCCGGTGCCGTCGACGGAAGCAAAGCTGGTGGACGATGAGGGCAACGAAGTGCCTCATGGCGAACCCGGCGAGCTGTGCGTAAGAGGGCCGCAGGTGATGCTGGGCTACTGGCAGCGTCCGGATGCCACGGACGACATCATCAAAGACGGCTGGCTTTACACCGGAGACATTGCGGTGATGGATGACGAAGGTTTCCTGCGCATCGTCGATCGCAAAAAAGACATGATCCTCGTTTCCGGCTTCAACGTCTATCCGAACGAAATTGAAGATGTGGTCATGCAGCACAGCGGCGTGCTGGAAGTGGCGGCAGTGGGCGTCCCGTCCGGCAGCAGCGGCGAAGCGGTGAAGATATTTGTGGTCAGAAAACAGGGTTCGCTGACGGAAGAGGAGCTGATAACCTTCTGTCGCCGTCACCTGACGGGATATAAAGTGCCGAAGCTGGTGGAATTCCGCGACGAGCTGCCGAAATCCAACGTCGGGAAGATATTACGACGAGAATTACGTGACGAAGCCCGTGCCAACGTGGACAATAAGGCCTGAGCTTCACGTTAATCGCCCAGACGCCGGTTAAGCCGGCGTTTTTTATGGGCGCAAACAAAAGAGAGTCCGATTTGAATTACCAGATGATCACTACCAACGACGAGCTGGCTTCGCTGTGCGAGGTGACGCGTGATTTCCCCGCTATCGCCCTGGATACGGAATTTGTCCGCACCCGAACGTACTACCCCCAGCTGGGTCTGATTCAGATGTATGACGGCAAAAACGTGTCGTTGATTGACCCCCTTGGCATCACCGACTGGGCGCCAATGCGCGAGCTGTTGCTTGATACCGCCGTAACGAAATATCTGCATGCAGGCAGTGAAGATCTGGAAGTATTCCTCAACACCTTTGGCATCATGCCGCAGCCGCTGATTGACACCCAGATCCTCGCGGCGTTCAGCGGTCGTCCGCTCTCCTGGGGCTTTGCGGCGATGGTGGAAGAGTACACCGGCCTGACGCTCGATAAGAGCGAGTCCCGCACCGACTGGCTGGCGCGTCCGCTGACGGCGCGCCAGCTTGAATATGCCGCGGCAGACGTGTTCTACCTGCTGCCGATCGCCGGCCAGCTCATGAAGGAGGCGGAAGCCTCCGGCTGGCTGGACGCCGCGCTGGACGAGTGCCGCATGACCCAACAGCGTCGTCAGGAAGTCGTTGACCCGAAAGAGGCCTGGCGTGATATCACCAACGCCTGGCAGCTGCGCACGCGCCAGCTGGCTTGCCTGCAGCTGCTGGCCGACTGGCGCCTGCGTAAAGCGCGCGAGCGTGACCTGGCGGTTAATTTCGTGGTGCGCGAAGAGCATCTGTGGGCCGTAGCGCGCTACATGCCGGGCAGTCTTGGCGAGCTGGACAGCATCGGCCTTTCCGGGAGCGAGATCCGCTTCCACGGCAAAACCCTGCTCGCGCTGGTTGAGAAAGCCCGGCAGCTGCCGGAAGAGGCGCTGCCGGAGCCGCTGCTAAACCTGATGGATATGCCGGGATACCGCAAGGCGTTTAAGGATATCAAAGCGCTGGTGCAGGCGGTGGCGAGCGAAAGCAGGCTGAGCGCGGAGCTGCTGGCTTCACGTCGTCAGATTAACCAGCTGCTGAACTGGCACTGGAAGTTAAAGCCGCAGAACGGCCTGCCGGAGCTGGTCGCGGGATGGCGGGGTGAACTGATGGCCGAACGCCTGAATACCCTGCTGGAAGGGTATCCGCGCTAACAAATATGCCGGGCATATACCCGGCATATTTTCCCCGGTGGCGCTGCGCCTGCCGGGGTTACGAACCACAAACGATTTAACGTGACTCTTCCGCTTCCGGAAGCGTCACGTTCAGCTCCAGAATTGAAATATCCCCGTCTTTTTGCTCCAGCTGAACGGTGACCATTTCCGGGTCAATCTGCACGTATTTGCAGATCACTTCCAGAATGTCTTTACGCAGCTGCGGCAGGTAGTGCGGCTCGGCGTCGCTACGACGGCGCTCCGCAACGATGATTTGCAGACGTTCTTTTGCGATGTTGGCGGTGCTTTTTTTCCGCGAGAGAAAAAAGTCCAGTAATGCCATAACTTATCCTCCGAACAGGCGTTTGAGGAAACCTTTCTTCTCTTCTTCAATGAAGCGGAAAGGACGTTCTTCTCCCAGCAGACGGTCAACGGTATCCGCATACGCTTTACCCGCGTCTGCCTGTGTATCCAGAATCACCGGCTCGCCCTGGTTTGATGCGCGCAGCACGGACTGATCTTCCGGGATGACGCCAACCAGTTTGATGCGCAGGATCTCCAGCACGTCTTCCATGCTCAGCATATCACCTTTATTCACGCGGCCCGGGTTGTAGCGGGTCAGCAGAAGGTGCTCTTTGATCGGCTCCTGGCCATTTTCCGCGCGGCGGGATTTTGAGGCCAGAATGCCGAGAATACGGTCGGAGTCACGTACCGACGAGACTTCCGGGTTGGTGGTGATGATGGCTTCATCCGCGAAGTAAAGCGCCATCAGCGCGCCGGTTTCGATACCGGCAGGGGAGTCGCAGACCACGAAGTCGAACTCCATTTTTTTCAGATCGTCGAGCACCTTCTCCACGCCTTCGCGGGTCAGGGCATCTTTATCGCGGGTCTGGGACGCCGGGAGAATGTAGAGGTTCTCGGTGCGCTTGTCTTTAATCAACGCCTGGTTAAGGGTGGCATCGCCCTGAATGACGTTCACGAAGTCATACACCACGCGACGCTCGCAGCCCATAATCAGGTCCAGGTTACGCAGACCGATATCGAAGTCGATTACGACGGTTTTCTTTCCCTTCTGGGCCAAACCAGTAGCGATGGCCGCGCTGGAGGTGGTCTTGCCAACGCCTCCTTTACCCGAAGTCACAACAATAATGCGTGCCATAGAAATTCCTTGTTAAAAGGGATCAATTTAACGGTTGAACGGTCAAAGCGTTGTCTGCCAGCTGCAGACGGGCCGCTTTGCCATAAAATTCGGCTGGGATTTTATCGCTCAGCCAATATTCACCTGCGATAGACACCAGTTCTGCCGTCAGGTGAGTACAAAATATTTGTGCTTCTCGATCGCCGCTGGCACCCGCAAGCGCACGTCCACGCATCATACCGTAAACGTGAATATTGCCATCTGCAATCAGTTCAGCGCCCGCGCTGACGTGGCTTGTAACGATCAGATCACAGTTTGGCGCATAAATGCGCTGACCGGAACGAACCGGCAGATCAATCAATCGCGTTTTTGTGACAGCGGTTACGTTTTGCGCCGGAGGCGGGGGAACGGGAACGGTTGCAGGCGCTGCGCGGGGGGCTTTTTCTTTGCCTTCGCTCAGCAGCGGCAAACCTGCCCGGTCAATTTCGGCTTTCAGCTCAGCTTCTTTGCAGCCGCTGATGCCCACGATGCGCAACCCCGTAGAGGTGACGGCCTGCTGGAGTCGCTTCCAGTTCACCGGACCCTCAAGGTCGCTTACATTGATGACGACGGGCGCATGCTTAAGAAAAGCGGGAGCCTGCGCGATTTTGTCTTCTAACGCCTGACGAATAACCTCGGGTTTTGCATCATGCAAATGAACCACTGATAAGGTGAAGCTACTGCCTTTAAGCTCGATGGGCGTATTTGACATCCTGGCCTTACTCAATTTGCTATTAACCGCAACACATCGCCGCGATATTCCGAAGAGTATCAGGCATGTTATAGTCAGGAGTATATTGAGGCAAGCAACCACCCGTTAATTCAGAGTAAAAACATGTTTTGTGTGATCTACAGAAGTACCAGCCGCGACCAGACCTATCTTTATGTCGAAAAGAAAGACGATTTTTCCCGCGTGCCGGAAGAATTAATGAAAAGCTTTGGCCGACCGCAGCTGGCGATGCTGCTGCCGCTGGATGGCCGCAAGAAGCTGGTCAATGCCGATCTGGAAAAAGTGAAAAAGGCATTAGCGGATCAAGGCTATTATTTACAGCTTCCGCCACCGCCGGAGAATTTATTAAAACAGCATCTTGAGGCGAGCGGAAAGAAATAACTCCCGCTCTTTCCGGGATCAACTTCTCAACCGATTAGGGGTCGACCATGTATCAACATCATAACTGGCAAGGTGCATTACTGGATTATCCCGTCAGCAAAGTGGTCTGCGTGGGCAGCAACTATGCGAAACATATTCAGGAGATGGGCAGCGCCGTGCCGGAGGAGCCGGTTCTGTTTATCAAGCCAGAAACCGCGCTGTGCGATATTCGCCAGCCGCTGGTGCTCCCGCAGGGGCTTGGCTCGGTGCATCATGAAGTGGAGCTGGCGGTGCTGATAGGCGCGACGCTACGCCAGGCCACCGAAGATCACGTGCAGAAAGCGATTGCGGGTTACGGTGTTGCGCTGGATCTGACCCTGCGCGACGTGCAGGGTAAAATGAAGAAGGCGGGGCAGCCGTGGGAAAAAGCCAAGGGCTTTGATAATTCCTGCCCCATCTCCGGTTTCGTTCCGGTAAGTGAATTTACCGACGATCCGCAGAACACGACGTTCAGCCTGACGGTCAACGGCGCGGTCCGCCAGCAGGGCACCACCGCTGACATGATCCACAAGATCGTCCCGCTGATTGCCTACATGAGCCGCTTCTTCACCCTGAAGCCCGGCGATGTGATCCTCACCGGCACCCCGGAAGGCGTGGGTCCCCTGCACAGCGGCGACGAACTGGACGTCAGCTTTAACGGCCTGTCGCTGAAAACCCGCGTGCTGTAAAAGCGCCTTGCCGCCCGAAAAGGGCGGCAAAACTTGCATCAACGTGCCAGACTCGTTATAAGGTGCGCTCTATTTTGACGTGTGGACATCCTGATGAACGATATTCCTTTCTGGCAAAGCAAAACTCTCGACGACATGACCGATGCGGAGTGGGAATCGTTGTGTGACGGCTGCGGGCAGTGCTGCCTGCATAAGCTGATGGATGAAGATTCGGACGAAATCTATTTCACCAACGTAGCCTGCAGGCAGCTAAACATCAAAACCTGCCAGTGCCGCAACTACGAGCGCCGTTTCGAATACGAACCGGACTGCATCAAATTAACCCGTGAAAACCTGCCGACCTTCGAGTGGCTGCCGCACACCTGCGCCTATCGCCTGCTGGCGGAAGGAAAAGACCTCCCGGCGTGGCACCCGCTGCTGACGGGATCCAAAGCGGCGATGCACGGCGAACGCATTTCCGTGCGCCACATTGCGGTGAAAGAGTCTGAGGTGCGGGACTGGGAAGACCACATTCTGAATCACCCCAACCGTTGATAATAAAAAAAACCGCCGGGGCGGTTTTTTATTGAGGTGCGGCCTGATGCCCTCACTCCAACCCTCTCCCACGGGAGAGGGCGCAAAAACTAAAAACGGCAACTATCGTTGCCGTTTTGCTTTTACCTTCCGAACAAATCGCGTTTCTTCGGCCTGAACGGCTGGGCAATCAGCACCAGCAGCGCCACCACGAAGTAGGCCACAAAAATGCCTACCAGCCACTGCGGCATCTCCAGCGTCAGAAATTCCCACTGGCGAACGGAGCAGTCTCCGGATGCGACAAACACCTGCGGCAGCCATTTATCCAGCGGCAGCCAGCTCGGGAAGCGGGCAGCAAAATCGCAGGTCATAAACGGTGAAGGGTGAAGCTGCATCTGGGTATGCTCCCAGGCAAGCGCAATCCCTTTCCAGGCGCTGTACAGCCAGATGGCAATCGCCCCATAGCGTAACGGCGTATTGGGGGCAATCGCACCGACCAGACCCGCGCCCATAATGCCGAACAGCGCACAGCGCTCATATATACACAGCACGCATGGTTTCAGCCCCATCACATGCTGAAACCACAGCGCGACCATTTCCAGCGCGAAGGCGGTCAGGGCCATCAACAACCAGGCTCCGCGACCGCGTGAGCACTGGTTCAAAAATCGCAACATAATCATTTCCCTGGAACATGCTTAGAAAGCGCAGTGTAAACGAATTTTAATGCGCCGCAAGTATACCCGCTTGTAACAGCCATTGCGTACAGGGAACGAGAGTAATTTTGATGCACAGCAAACCAACAAGGGTGAGCACCAGCGTATACGGCAGCGCCATCCAGACCATTCTTCCATAAGAAAGACGTATGAGTGGCGCCAGCGCCGAGGTCAGCAGGAACAGGAATGCCGCCTGGCCGTTTGGTGTCGCAACGGAGGGCAGGTTGGTCCCGGTGTTGATGGCTACCGCCAGCAGCTCAAACTGCCCGGTGCTGACGATCCCTTGCTCCATCGCCGCTTTGGCTTCGTTGATATACACCGTTCCGACGAAGACGTTATCGGATATCGAGGACAGCAGGCCGTTGAAGAGATAGAACAGCGTAAGCTGCGAGTCCGGCGAGGCCTGAAGCACAAACGCGATAATCGGCGCGAACAGATGCTGGTCGATAATCACCGCCACGACGGCGAAAAACACCGCCAGCAGGGCGGTAAACGGCAGCGCCTCGGTAAACGCTTTGCCGATGGCATGTTCATCCGTTACGCCGCCGAAGCTGGTCGCGAGGATAATCACCGACAAACCAATTAACCCGACTTCCGCAAGGTGGAAGGCCAGCGCCGCGATAAGCCACACGCCGATGATGCCCTGCGCAATCAGGCGCAGCGTCTCCTGGCGCGTGCGCTGCTTGCGGCTCTGCTCGTCAAACTTATGCAGCTCCGTGCGGACCGGCTCGGGCAGCCGAGCGCCATAGCCAAACAGGTTGAATTTTTCGACCAGCACGCAGGTCGCTAAGCCGCAGATCAGCACCGGCACGCTGACCGGCGCCATGCGCAGGAAAAACTCGCCAAAATGCCACTCTGCCGCTTTGGCGATAATCAGGTTTTGAGGCTCCCCGACCATGGTCATCACGCCGCCGAGCGCCGTACCTACGCCCGCATGCATCATCAGGCTGCGCAGAAACGCGCGGAACTGTTCCAGCACCTCGCGGTTATGGGCCTCAACGTGGCTGTCGTCCTGCAGGCTTTCGCCGGGACGAGACGAAGCCACCCGGTGGTAAATACCGTAAAAACCAACGGCAACACTGATGACAACCGCCACCACCGTCAGCGCGTCCAGGAAGGCCGAAAGGAAGGCCGCGGCGAGACAAAACGCCAGCGAGAGCAGCGTTTTTGACGGAATGCTCAGCAACAGGCGCGTGAAGATAAACAGCAGCAGCTGCTTCATAAAGTAGATCCCGGCCACCATAAAGATCAGCAGCAGCAGGACCTCAAGGTTCGACGCAATCTCGTTTTTAACGTGCTCCGCGCTGGTCATGCCGATGGCCACGGCTTCCAGCGCCAGCAGGCCGCCGGGCAGCAGCGGATAGCACTTCAGCGCCATCGCCAGGGTAAAGATAAACTCGGCAACCAGCAGCCACCCGGCAACAAAGGGGTTTACCAGAAAGACCACGGGATTGACGATCAGGAATACCAGTAGAGTGAGTTTGTACCAGTCAGGTGACTGGCCTAAAAAGTTGCGCCACAGCGCGCGGCCAAATGAAATTTCCACGACAGACGTCCTTTCCCCGTCAAGTAAGACAAGACATCAGTATACGCAAAATGGCGGCGGAGAGGGGGATAAAGCCCGTTTGTAAATTTCATAAAAATGAAACGTCGATCCCTCTTTTCTGCCTCTGCTGCGCTATCTGCCTCTGTCCGCCTCTGGTATGATGAGTGCAATTTGCTAAAAGCTGTGTAATGGAAATCTCACTATGGTCATTAAGGCGCAGAGCCCGGCGGGTTTCGCGGAAGAGTACATCATTGAAAGCATCTGGAATAATCGTTTCCCTGCGGGATCAATTCTACCTGCTGAACGCGAACTCTCTGAACTGATTGGCGTCACCCGTACCACGCTGCGAGAAGTGCTCCAGCGTCTGGCGCGCGATGGCTGGTTGACGATACAGCATGGCAAACCCACTAAAGTGAACAACTTCTGGGAAACGTCCGGGCTGAATATTCTGGAAACGCTGGCGCGTCTCGACCACGAAAGCGTACCGCAGCTGATTGATAATCTGCTTTCTGTGCGTACCAACATCGCCACTATTTTTATCCGCACCGCGTTTCGCCAGCATCCTGAAGATGCCCTGAAGGTGCTCGCCACCGCCAACGAGGTGGAAGACCACGCGGACGCTTTTGCGACCCTCGACTATAACGTGTTCCGCGGTCTGGCGTTTGCGTCCGGCAATCCGATTTATGGTCTGATCCTGAACGGCATGAAGGGGCTGTATACGCGCATTGGCCGTCACTACTTTGCCAACCCTGAAGCCCGCAGCCTGGCGCTCGGCTTCTACCATAAGCTGAGCAAGCTCTGCACCGAAGGGCTGCACGATCAGGTCTATGAAACGGTACGTCGCTACGGTCACGACTCCGGGGAAATCTGGCACCGGATGCAGAAAACCCTGCCGGGCGATCTGGCCATTCAGGGCCGCTGAAATAAAAAAACCTCTCGGCTGAGAGGTTTTTTTTCGCCCGCTGGCGCTACAGCGTATTCAGGCGCGCCGGACACCGCTCCAGCAGCTCCACGCTGCCGTCTTCGTTCTGCTGTTCCAGCAATACGTCAAATCCCCACAGGCGATGCACGTGCTTCAGCACTTCCTTACGCCCTTTATCCAGCGGCGCGCGGTTGTGCGGGATATAGCGCAGCGTCAGAGAGCGGTCCCCGCGCAGATCCACGTTCCAGACCTGAATATTCGGCTCCAGGTTGCTCAGGTTGTACTGAGACGACAGGCGCGAGCGGATCTCGCGATAGCCCTCTTCGTTATGGATCGCGGAGATTTCAAGGAAGTTGTTGCGGTCATCGTCCAGCACGGTGAAAAAGCGGAAATCACGCATGATCTTCGGTGACATAAACTGGCTGATGAAGCTCTCATCCTTGAAATCACGCATCGCGAAGTGCAGCGTTTCCAGCCAGTCGGAGCCCGCAATATCCGGGAACCAGTATTTGTCCTCTTCCGTTGGCGACTGGCAGATGCGCTTGATGTCCTGGAACATGGCAAAGCCGAGCGCGTACGGGTTGATGCCGCTGTACCACGGGCTGTTATAGGCCGGCTGGAACACCACGTTGGTGTGGCTGTGCAGAAACTCCATCATAAACCGCTCGGTGACTTTTCCCTCGTCATACAGGTGGTTAAGAATAGTGTAGTGCCAGAAGGTTGCCCAGCCTTCGTTCATGACCTGGGTCTGCTTCTGGGGATAGAAATACTGGCTCACCTTGCGCACGATGCGCAGGATCTCGCGCTGCCATGGCTCCAGCAGCGGGGCGTTCTTCTCCATAAAGTAGAGCAGGTTTTCCTGCGGCTCGGAAGGGTAGCGGCGCGCCTCGGCGACGGTTTTCTCCTCCTCGCGTTTCGGCAGGGTGCGCCACAGCATATTCACCTGGCTTTGCAGGTACTCCTCGCGGCTCTTCTGCCGGGCTTTCTCTTCCTGCAACGAAATCTTCTGCGGGCGCTTATAGCGGTCAACGCCGTAGTTCATCAGCGCGTGGCAGGAGTCCAGCAGCTTCTCCACCTCGTCCACGCCGTAGCGCTCTTCGCAGTCGGTAATGTATTTACGGGCAAAGATCAGGTAATCGACGATGGAGCTGGCGTCCGTCCAGCTGCGGAACAGATAGTTGTTTTTGAAGAACGAGTTATGCCCGTAGCAGGCATGCGCCATCACCAGCGCCTGCATGGTAATGGTGTTCTCCTCCATCAGGTAGGCGATACACGGGTTGGAGTTAATGACGATTTCATACGCCAGCCCCTGCTGCCCGTGCTTATAGAGCCGCTCTGTCTCAATGAATTTTTTCCCGAACGACCAGTGGGGATAGTTAATCGGCATCCCGACGCTGGAGTAGGCGTCCATCATCTGTTCGGAGGTGATGACCTCAATTTGATGGGGATAGGTATCCAGACGATAGAGTTTTGCCACCCGGTCGATCTCCGCCAGGTAGACATCCAGCAACTCGAAGGTCCAGTCGGGTCCATCGCTCAGACGGGTGCTGTCCCTGGACATGGAATCTATTGTAGCCATTAGCGCGCCCTCGTTGTTGGTAGCTCTCTCTGTCTGGAGAGCCTCCTTTCAAGCATAGATCACCCCATTCAAATACGCGGGACGCAGAAAATTTTTTCTTTGCGATTTCGCGTTTTCAATACGGCAAAAAAAGCGGTGCTCACAGAATTTTCTACTGGTTAAAAATAACGCGCAGCAGGAGATGCCAAATAAGCGCTATCCCCTGATACAGAGGGATATGTGAGTTAAGTCACCATAAAAAAGTCATATGTTGAATAATATTTTCAACTAGGTTATCAATCTGTAATTAGATGATTGTTCTTTTGCACATAATGGAGTGGCTATGCGTGTTGTCATACTGGGAAGTGGCGTCGTTGGCGTAACCAGCGCCTGGTATTTAAGTCAGGCGGGACATGAGGTTACCGTTATCGATCGCGAATCCGGTCCGGCGATGGAAACCAGCGCGGCGAATGCCGGGCAAATCTCCCCGGGCTATGCTGCGCCGTGGGCGGCACCCGGCGTACCGCTGAAGGCAATTAAGTGGATGTTCCAGCGCCATGCGCCGCTGGCGATCGGCCTGGACGGCACGCAGTTCCAGCTTAAGTGGATGTGGCAGATGCTGCGTAACTGCGACACGCGCCACTACATGGAAAACAAAGGGCGCATGGTGCGCCTGGCGGAGTACAGCCGCGATTGCCTGAAGGCGCTGCGCACCGCAACGGGTATCGAGTACGAGGCGCGCCAGGGCGGCACGCTCCAGCTGTTCCGCACCGCGCAACAGTATGAAAACGCCACCCGCGACATCGCCGTGCTTGAAGACGCGGGCGTCCCTTACCAGCTGCTCGAGGCGAGCCAGCTGGCGCAGGTGGAGCCGGCGCTGGCAGAGGTGGCCCACAAGCTGACGGGCGGCCTGCGCTTACCCAATGATGAAACCGGCGACTGCCAGCTTTTCACCCAGCGTCTGGCGCAGATGTGCGAGCAGGCCGGAGTGACGTTCCGCTTCAACACTTCGGTCGACAAGCTCCTGTCGGAAGGGGAAAAGATTTACGGCGTGAAGTGTGGCGACGAGGTGATCAAGGCCGACGCCTACGTGATGGCGTTTGGTTCATACTCCACCGCGATGCTGAAGGGCATTCTGGATATTCCGGTCTACCCGCTTAAGGGCTATTCCCTGACCATTCCGGTAAAAGAGGACAGCGGCGCGCCGGTCTCTACCATCCTGGATGAAACCTACAAAATTGCGATCACCCGCTTTGACAACCGCATCCGCGTTGGCGGCATGGCGGAAATTGTCGGCTTCAATACCGAACTGCTCAAGCCGCGTCGTGAAACGCTGGAGATGGTGGTGGGCGATCTCTTCCCGCGCGGCGGCTTCATTGAACAGGCGACGTTCTGGACCGGACTGCGCCCGATGACGCCAGACGGCACGCCGATTGTGGGCCGTACGCCGTACAAAAACCTGTGGACCAACACCGGCCACGGCACGCTCGGCTGGACCATGGCCTGCGGCTCCGGTCAGCTGCTGAGCGACCTGATCTCCGGGCGCACGCCGGCAATTCCGTTTGACGATCTGAGCGCCGCACGCTATCAATCAGGGTTTACCCCATCGCGCCACCAGCACCTGCACGGCGCGCATAATTAAGGAGTCGTCATGTCCCGTCCAATTCTGGCTCAGCTGGATTTGCAGGCGCTGAAGGACAACCTGCAAATTGTTCGCCGTGCTGCGCCAGGTTCCCGCGTCTGGTCGGTGGTGAAAGCCAACGCCTACGGACATGGTATCGACCGTGTCTGGAGCGCGCTGGGCGCAACCGATGGATTTGCTTTACTCAATCTTGAAGAGGCCATCCTGCTGCGCGAGCGCGGCTGGAAGGGGCCGATTCTGCTGCTCGAAGGTTTTTTCCACGCGGACGATCTGCCCCTGCTGGATAAGTACCGCCTGACCACCAGCGTCCACAGTAACTGGCAGATCAAGGCCATTCAGGACGCTAAGCTGCATGCCCCGCTGGATATCTATCTTAAGGTGAACAGCGGTATGAACCGCCTTGGCTTCCAGCCCGAGCGGGTGCATACGGTCTGGCAGCAGCTTCGCGCGCTGAAAAACGTCGGTGAGATGACCCTGATGGCGCACTTCGCCGATGCGGAAAAGCCAGACGGGATCGCTGATGCCATGGTGCGCATCGAGCAGGCGGCAGAAGGGCTGGACTGTCCGCGCTCGCTGTCGAACTCGGCGGCCACCCTCTGGCATCCTGAGGCACACTACGGCTGGGTGCGTCCGGGGATCGTTCTGTACGGGGCGTCACCCTCCGGACAGTGGCAGGATATCGCCAACAGCGGCCTCAAGCCGGTCATGACCCTGCGCAGCGAAATTATTGGCGTGCAGACGCTAAAAACGGGGGATTCGGTGGGCTACGGCAGCCGCTACCGGGCCTCGGGCGAACAGCGCATCGGTATTGTGGCGGGAGGCTACGCGGACGGGTATCCGCGTATCGCCCCGAGCGGCACGCCGGTATGGATCGACGGCGTTCGCACGGGCACCGTGGGCACCGTTTCAATGGACATGCTGGCCGTAGATTTAACGCCGTGCCCGCAGGCGGGCATTGGTTCACCGGTTGAGCTGTGGGGCAACGAGGTCAAAATTGATGATGTGGCCGCCGCGGCGGGCACCGTCGGCTATGAGCTGATGTGCGCGCTGGCGCCGCGCGTGCCGGTTGTGACGGTGTAACGCACTCCTGTTCCGGGTAAGCGCCAGCGCTTACCCGGAAGAATCCGCTACTCCGGTTCCTCATCCATTGGGCGCATACCGACCTTACGCACCGCGTTATCCTCTTTTTCGGCTACCGTCCAGATCATCCCGGCGAACTCCACCTGGTCACCCACAACCGGCGCAGCCCCGAGCAGCCGCTGGATTATTTCACCCAGCGTTTGCTGACCGTTGCCGTCCGCCAGGCCCTCTTCCAGACCGTAAATCAGCGCGACGTCGGCAAAGCTGGCGCTGGCTTCGAGAATAAAATCACCAAAGAAACGCTGATCCAGCGCCACCGGCGGCGACTGGCTGAACAGCTTGCCGAGGGCAGGGAGGTCGCGCTCGCGGCCTATCACGCAGAGGATATCGTTCTCGCGCAGCCGCGTGCTGCCGGTCGGGTGAAGCAGGGCGTTATCCCGGAACAGCGCGGCAATGCGCGTCTCAGCGGGCATATGCAGATCGCGCAGGGAGGCGCCCACGCACCATTTGTCGGCGCTCAGCTGATAGACAAACTGCTCCCACGGATTCTCGGGGTGAATATCCAGCCCCACGCGGGAAACCGGCCAGCCGACGGGGGGCACCACCACCCTGGCTTTTTTCGCCGCCCAGCCCAGCGAGGTCCCCTGAAACAGCAGCGACACCAGCACCACGAAGAAGGCGACATTGAAGAACAGACGGGCATTGTCCAGCCCGGCCATCATCGGGAACACCGCCAGAATAATCGGCACCGCGCCGCGCAGCCCCACCCAGCTGATAAACACCCGCTCGCGCAGGTTAAACCCGCGGAACGGCAGCAGGCCGGCAAACACCGACAGCGGGCGCGCGATGAAGATCATCCACGCCGATAAAAGCAGCGCCGGCACGACGATGGGCAGCAGGTCGGAAGGCGTCACCAGCAGGCCCAGCACCAGGAACATGGCGATCTGCGCCAGCCAGGCCAGCCCGTCAAAGTTTTGCAGGATCGCATAGCGGTTACGAATCGGCCGGTTGCCCAGCAGGAACCCGCAGAGGTAAACCGCCAGGATACCGCTGCCGTCCAGCGCGGTGGTGACGGCAAAAATCAGAATGCCGCCGCTCAGAGCCAGCAGTGGATAGAGACCGGAAGGGAGAGAGATACGGTTGATCGTATGCTGGAGCAGGTAACCGCCGCCCAGGCCAATGATAATCCCCAGACCAAACTGCTGCAGGATGTGCCAGGCAAACATCCAGCTCAGGCCGGTTTCGTGCTGCTGGATCATCTCAATCAGGGTAATGGTCAGGAATACCGCCATCGGATCGTTACTGCCGGATTCAATCTCAAGCGTTGAGCCAACGCGTTCGTTTAGCCCTTTGCCGCCTAGCAGGGAGAAGACCGCCGCCGCATCGGTAGAGCCGACAATCGCGCCAATCAGCAGGCCCTCCATCATATCGAGGTTAAAAAGCCAGGCGGCCATCATGCCGGTCAGGCCGGAGGTGATCAGCACGCCGACGGTCGCCAGGGACAGCGCCGGGCCTAAGGCAACGCGAAACGAGCTTGCCTGGGTGCGCATGCCGCCGTCGAGCAAAATGACCGCCAGCGCGAGGTTACTCACCATGTAGGCGAAAGGGTAATTATCGAAGGGGATACCGCCGATACCGTCGATTCCTGCCAGCATGCCGATAGCAAGGAAAATGACAAGAATAGGTATGCCAAGACGCGATGAAAATGAACTTAATAAAATGCTGAAGGTTACCAGGATGGAACCCAGAATGAAAAGACTGATTATCGCTGTGGCACCCAATGTCGTCTTACTCCCACCTCAATGTGAACGCTGTTATTAAAACCCTAACATATTAACAACGACATCTGCGTTTTATTGAGGGGGAATAACGGCTTTTTTATGCCTTTAAGACCGGATGACCGTGCATGGTTAACCGGCTGCCCGACCTGTCGTGCCTCAGAATCGCCTGCGCGCCCAGCGGCAGCGTGACGGTTTGCTGCTCATGGCCGAAATCCAGCCCGGCAATCACCGGAATATCCAGCCGGGAGCGAATGAAATCAACCATCGTCTCCAGCGTGTAGCCAGCATCGTAATCGTTCGGGGCTGAGCCGCTGAAGCTGCCCAGCACGATGGCCGACTGGCGATCGAGGATCCCGGCGTGGTACAGCTGCAGCAGCATGCGCTCGACGCGGAACGGGTGCTCGTTGATATCTTCCAGCACCAGGATCCCGCCTTCAATCTGCGGCAGCCACGGCGTGCCAATCAGCGACACCAGCATTGCCAGGTTTCCGCCCCACAGCTGGCCTTCACACTCCCAGTGCGGTCCGTTGCCCTGCCACTCGACGGTGAAGGTCGGGTTTTGCAGGGCGCGCCAGAAATGTTCCTCAGTAAACGCATCCAGCATCGGCGCGCCAAAGTTGCCGGCCAGCATCGGGCCGCTAAAGGTGATGACGTTATGCAGCGCCAGCAGGCCGAGCTGGATCGCGGTGAAATCGCTGTGCCCGCAGATCAGCAGCGGATCCTGCTGCTGGCGTGCCGCCAGCCCGGCCCAGTCAATGCTCTCCAGCAGCCGGCTCGCTCCGTAGCCGCCGCGCACGGCCAGCACGATGTTGTTTGCGCCTTCCAGCTTCGCCAGGCCGTTGATATCGCTCAGCCTCTGCGCCTCCGTACCGGCAAAACGCTGCATGCGGCGGGGGATAATCGTCTGATTTTCTACCTGATGGCCCATCTCCAGCAGGCGCTGAACGCCCCGCAGCGCCGCCTCCTGGTTGATGCAATAGCCCGACGGGGCGATGAGATGAAACTGAGACATGGCAATTCCTTGCTGAATGAGAATCTAATTGTCTATATCATGCCGCTTATCCGTCGCCTGCGACAAGAGGCGACGTACCGCGATGACCGGCTATAAGGATAGATGACGTGAAATTGAGATGGTTTGCTTTTTTGATTGTGCTGCTCGCTGGCTGTAGTTCAAAACATGATTATCAGAATCCCCCCTGGAACCCTGAAGTCCCGGTGAAGCGGGCCATGCAGTGGATGCCGATCAGCGAACAAGCCGGAAAGGCCTGGGGCGTCAGCCCGCGTCTGGTCACGGCGATCATTGCGGTGGAATCCGGCGGTAACCCGACGCTGGTGAGTAAATCGAACGCGGTGGGGCTGATGCAGCTAAAAGCCTCGACGGCAGGGAGAGAGGTTTATCGCTACATGGGCTGGAAGGGGCAGCCGTCCACCAGCGAGCTGAAAAACCCGGAGCGTAATATCTCTATGGGGACGGCTTACCTGAGCATTCTGGAACATGGCATTCTGAAGGGCATTGAAGATCCGGAGGTCATGCAGTATGCGCTGGTGGTGTCGTACGTTAACGGTGCCGGAGCGCTGCTCAGGACCTTCTCGTCCGATCGCAAAGAGGCGATTGAAGAGATTAACGATATGGATAAAGACGAATTTTTCGACCACGTTGTGAAGAATCATCCGTCGGCACAGGCTCCGCGCTATATCTGGAAAGTACAGAAAGCGATGGATGCCATGTAACGCCGCTGTCGGGCGGCAGCACGCTGCCCGACGTCCTTCAGCGCACTTTATTCGCGCGCTCCCGCGCTTCACGCTCCAGTGAAAAGATGATGCGCTGGAGCTCGCGCTCGGCACCGGGCCCGACGTTCAGGAAGCGAAAGCTGAGGCGCGGCGTGGTAACGGTTTCGTTTTTGCCGTCCACCACCCTGCGCTCGCCGATGGCAATCAGCTGGGCGTCAAACCAGAAGCGTCCCCATCCGCCCATGTCCAGCTCAATCTGACTAAAACGCATGCCTTCCACCAGGCCTTCCGGCTTCGGCGTATCCATCAACGCTCCCATACCGCCCAGCGACAGATCGAAAAGGCGAAAGCGGATCTCTTTTTTGTCCGGCATTTTTGCCTTACAGAAATAGGCGGGGTGAAGCGGGGCGCTGATGCGAAAATACTCCCGGCGCTGCACGAACCAGAGGTTAGCGGGCAGCGGGGCCATAAAGGCAGGCAGGCCCTGATACGCCGTCGCGGTCAGGCGAGGCAGCACAAACTCGACTTTTGCACCGTGCGTTTCGGCCATTACCGAGAGATTCTCTGCCTCCAGCGCGACGCGGTTTTCATAATCCCGGCTGCCGAGATCGACGATCAGGTGCTCCGCCGTCACGTCCAGGATCTTGCTGATAAACTGACTGGCTGACGCGCTGATGCGCAGCGGCACCTCACCTTTTTTCAGGTCGCGTAACACCCCTAATACCGCCAGCGGATTTTGTTTCAGGAACTGCGCACTGTAGTTACTCACGCCAGAAGGCTCCTCGATAAATGACAGACTATCTCAGGGTTATCGGCACGCCATGGCGAAACTTAATACAAACGCCTGTTTTTCACCGCCCATATTGCTTTGTTAATGGGAATGATAATAATTGCCATTCCCAATATCATCTAATAACAAGACGACACCATGAGTACTTCACGTTTTGCGGTATGTGCGCTGGCGGGCGCCGTCACGCTGGCAGGGCAGACGCAGGCTTTCGCAGAGGAATCCACCATCCTGGTGACCGGAACAGAGCAGGGCAGCGCGCTTCCCGCCTGGACCAACAGCGCCACGAAGTCAGCCGTAGCGGAAAGCAAAACCCCGCAGGCGATCAACACCATTGCGGCGCAAGAGATTGAGCAGCGGCAGGCCCGCTCGGTAAACGAGATCCTGCGCTATGCGCCCGGCGTCTCGACGGAGGTGCGCGGCAGCACCTCCTACATGAGCGAATACAAGATCCGCGGGTTTAACGTTGAACAGGAGTTCTACAACGGCCTGCAGCTTCCCTACAACGTCACCGGGAACACCAAGGCGCGAATCGATCCGCTGCTGATTGAGAGCGTTGATATTCTGAAAGGGCCATCATCCGTGCTCTACGGCGGCGGTTCGCCGGGCGGGCTGGTCAATATCCAGAGCAAAAAGCCGCAGAAGGAGGCGAAAACGGAGCTGGGCCTGAACACCGGAAACCGCAGCCTGAAAGAGGGCTATCTGGACGCCACCGGGCAGATAGCCAGCAGCGACTGGCGCTATCGCCTGCTGGGCAAAGCGACGGAGAGTGACGAACAGGCGCGCACCGCGCGCTATGAAAACTATCTGGTGGCCCCTTCCGTCACCTGGGAGCCGGACGCCAGCACGCGCCTGACCGTTGACGCGCTGGCGCAAAACACGCCGAGCCTGACGCCGTCAGACCCGCTGCCGCTGAGCTACCTGCGGTCAACCTACGCCGATCGCCGTGACTATGCCGGCGACGAGTGGAGCGGCTTTAAGCAGCGCCAGTGGATGCTGGGCTACAGCTTTGAACATGCGTTTGACGGCGGCTGGGGCTTTAGCCAGAAGGCGCGCTACTTTGACGTGGACACCCATCAGCGCAGCGCCTACTCCACCGGCACGGGCAGCGAGGTATACCGGCTCAACCGCTTCGCCTATACCACGGATGAAGATTTGCAGAGCGTCAACGTAGACAGCCAGGTCACCCGAACCGTCGCGCTGGGAGACTGGAAACACCATCTGCTGGCGGGCTTTGACTATCAGAAGCTGAACGGTCACTTCCGCTACCGCTACGCCTCGGCCACGCCGGGCATTGATATGCGCCATCCGGACTATTCGCAGATCGACAGCGGCGCGCTGGGGCTGTTTACCGCGCAGAAAAACCGTCTGAGCTATCAGCAGAACGGATATTACGTGCAGGATCAGGTGGAGTTCGGCGGGCTGAACGTGCTGGCCAGCCTGCGCTATGACGACTACCGTTCGGTCACCACCAGCTATCTGCAAAACGGTGACAAAGCGTGGGTATCGCAGGATCGCCTCACCAAACGACTGGGCGCGCTTTATGCCTTTGCCAACGGCCTGTCGCCGTTCATCAGCTATTCGGAAGGATTCGCTCCGGTATCGCCGCAGGGCACGCTGACCGCGAAGGCGGTTAAGCCCACCACCAGCAGACAGGTTGAGGGCGGGGTGAAATACCTGCTGGCGGAATACGCAACCACCTTTACCGCCTCGGTGTTTAAAATTCGTCAGAAAAACGTGGTCACCAGCGATCCGGGCTTCCTCAACTATCGCCAGACCGGGGAAGTGGAATCTGAAGGCGCGGAGCTGTCCGCCATCAGCCGTCCGACGGATAACCTGACGCTGATTGCCAACTACGCCTACACCCATGCCATCAACACCGAAGATGACAAATACCGGGGCAAACGACCGACGCAGGTGCCTGAGAACGCCTTTAATCTCTGGAGCGATTACGCCTTTGAGGGCACGTCGCTGAGGGGAGTAACGCTGGGAGTCGGCGCTCGCTACACCGGGCCGATGGAGATCTCGCCCGCTAACGACGCGGGCAGGCTGGGGGGCACCACGCAGTACGACCTGGCGGCATCGTACCGCATGGGCGAAATGACTCCCTCGCTGGAGGGGCTGACGCTGAAGGCCAGCGCGCAGAACGTGACCAACAAAGAGACGCTCACCTGCTATGACGCCGCCAACTGCTGGATAGGCCGTGACCGGACGTTCCAGGTCGGGGCAAGCTATAGCTTCTGAAAAAAGCCCGGTAACGCTACCGGGCCACTAGCCGGAACGGATCCTGACCCTCGCCCCGCCGGGGAGAGGGTCAGGGGGCGCTACTGCGCCGCCTGCTTCTCGGACGCCACATCGTCGTTTGCCGCAGGCTGATTCTCCGGCACGCTGTCGCACGGCTTCTCTTGCGGGCATACCATGTCCAGCATCCTGAGCGTCACGCCGTTGCTCCAGCCGAAACCGTCCTGCAGCGGATACTCACCGCCGCCACCGCCGGTTCCGGTCGAGGAGACGTCGTACTTCTCAACCAGCTTCTTCTCGCGATCGTAGGTATGCTGAACGTTTTTCAGGAAACGCCAGGTCACGTCCATCGCCACTTTCTGCTGGCCATAGTTTTGTAACCCTTCCACGGCCACCCACTGTAGCGGCGCCCAGCCGTTCGGCGCATCCCACTGCTGTCCGCTGTTGACGGTCGTGGTAGAAATACCGCCCGGCTTCAGCAGGCGCGCTGATGAGGCGGCCGCCACCTTATCCGCGCGATCCTGTGATGCCGCCTTCACGTACAGCGGGAAGAGGGCCGCAGCCGTTAGCTGGTTGCGCACCTTCTTGCTTTTCAGATCGTAATCCGCGTACCAGCCCTCTTTATCGTTCCACAGGTGGCTCTCCATGGCCTTCTGGCGCGCCGAGGCCAGCGCGTCATATTTGCCTGCGCTGGCGGCATCGCCGTCTTCCCGGCTGGCGCGGGCCAGCAGTTTTTCCATCTTAAACATCAGGGCATTCAGATCCACCGGCACGATGCTGGTGGTGCGAATGGTGCCCAGCTTTTGCGGATCGTCCATCCAGCGGGAGCTGAAATCCCAGCCCGACGCGGCGGCGGCGCGCAGATCGCGGTAAATCTCCGTGGCCGGACGGTCAGGGTTATTTTTGGCGGTGGTAACGTCATCCAGCCACGACTCGGGGCGCGGAGTATCCCGATCGTCCCAGTAACGGTTGAGAAGGGAGCCGTCGTCCAGCTTCACCACGCGCTTGTTCGCCTGGCCGGGCTGAAGCCCATCCGCCCCCTCCATCCAGTAGGCATACTCTTTCTCCATCTGCGGACGGTATTTCTTTAACGCCTCGCTGTCGTGCGTGGCCAGCAGCTCCACCATCAGCGAGAAGAACGGCGGCTGCGAGCGGCTCAGGTAGTAGCTGCGGTTGCCGTTGGGGATATGGCCCCAGCTGTCGAGCTCGTAAGCGAAGTTGTCCACCATGTCGCTAATCTTGTCCCAGTGCCCGCTCTCGGCCAGCCCCAGCATGGTGAAATAGCTGTCCCAGTAATAGACCTCGCGAAAGCGTCCTCCGGGCACCACGTACGGCTTCGGCAGGGGCAGGAGCGAATCCCACTTGTTGGCTTTATCGGTTGTGCGGGTCAGAACCGGCCACAGATCGTCAATGTGTTCGCGCAGGCTCTGGCCCTCGGGAGGAACGTATTTTTCACCCTCCTTTGGCAGAATAAAGTTCATCTCCACGAAGTGGCGCAGGTCGAAACCGGACTGGGTATGCTGCATCCGGTAATCCGCCAGGATCGTCAGCGGGTCGCTTTTCGGAACGGCATCCGCGAAGGTTTTCTGATCCGGGAACAGTTTAGCGCTCTGAACATCGCTGAAAAGGGGGCCGAGCAGGATATCAGGTGAAGCGATCTGGCCAGAGATTTTCTCTTCCGCATTGCCTGCTGCGCCAACCGTGAGCAACGCGCTGCCCAGGATCAGAGGTAAGAGGCGAGGGCGCAGCTTTTGAGGTGTTATCATCGTTACTTCTCCTTATTTCGCTGAGCAGCGGTCACGCTGTCGTCAATCACCTGAAAACCTTAGTCGAATATTCCGCGCTTCGCGTGTCGAACGTCGCATTTTGCACAAATACAGATTATTTACCGCTGCGCTTAAAGCCCCGACGATGCGGAGAAATATTGATATTGTGAATGTTCAGATGAATATAAAAATAAAGTGCGATCCGTTACGCATAATGTGGTCGGCAAATGGTTTCTTTTAATTGTCACGATCACATAAAGCAAAAAACATAATTAAGGGATGAAAAAACATAATGGAACGTGACGTCACTCTCGGGCGACATTACCGCGATAAAAGAAAGCGGTTTCATTAACGAGGAGTAACGCGATGTCGGTGGCTGAAAAAATTCCGGTCAAAGAAAAAATAGGCTATAGCCTGGGAGATGCAGCGAGTCATATTGTATTTGACTCATCGGTGGCCATTCTGGCGTATTACTATACGGATATATATGGATTGCCGCCGGCCGTAATGGGCACCATGTTTCTGCTGGTGCGTTTATTAGACGCCATTACCGATCCCGTGATGGGGGCTATTGCCGACGCAACCTCAACGCGCTGGGGGCGTTTTCGTCCCTGGCTACTGGCAATATGCGTTCCTTTTGCGGTGAGCTGTGTACTGGTTTATTCCATTCCGAATTTCACCGAAACCGGCAAAATTTATTACGCCGTCGGGGCATATATATTTATGACCCTGATGTATACCGCCATTAATATTCCATATTGCTCTCTGGGCGCCGCGCTGACCTCCGACCCGCGTGAAAACCTCTCGCTACAGTCATGGCGATTTGCCATCACCCCCATTGGCGGTGCGCTTGGAACCGCCCTCATTCTGCCCCTGGCGGACTATCTCTGTCCCGGTGACAGAGCCACCGGCATACAGGAGGCGATGGCGATTTTTGGCGCGATTGGCTGCCTGATGTTCATCGTCTGCTTTGCAACCACCAGAGAGCGCGTGCAGCCCATCAAAGAGGAGAATCTGAACATCGCCCGAGACGTTAAGATTCTCTTTCGTAACGATCAGTGGCGCGTTCTTTCCCTCTACAACTTCATGATGCTGGTGGCGGTGGTGATCCGCGGCGGCGCGGTGGTTTATTACGTGAATACCGTGCTCAACAAGGGGGCGGACGTCATCTCGTTCTTTATGCTCGGCGGGATGCTGGCCTCCATGCTTGGCTCCGTGCTCGCCCAGCCGTTCGGCACCCGTTTCTGCAAGGTCAAACTCTCGTTCTGGATCAATATTCTGAACGCGGCACTGGGCGTGGCCTGCTTCTGGCTGCCGCTGGAGTTCTGGGCGATTCCGCTGATCGCCCACATTCTTATTCAAATTGTGCAGGGCGGCAACGGCGCGCTCCAGTGGTCCATGATTACCGATGCAAATAATTATGGCGAATGGAAAACCCAGCGTCGTATTACTGGAATGAATGTGGCGGCCAATATATTCGTAATTAAATTAGGCGTCGCCGTCGGCGGTGCCATTCTGGGATGGGTGCTGGCCTGGTTCAATTATGAGTCGAACAGCACCGTACAATCGGAAACCGCCGTTCAGGGCGTCATTCTGCTGTTTACGCTGATCCCGTCAATCTTTTATTTACTTACCGCCTTCTCGATTAGGTTTTATAAATTAACCGAAAGCGTCATGAACGGCGTGGTGCGTGATTTAAATAAAGGCGAATTTGCGCATTCTTAAGGGGTGAAGCAGTAAGCCGATAATTCATGCGAATTATCGGTGAGGTTCTCTGTGTCCGTCAGGAAATAATGATTAACTCACGAGGATGGAGTCGATGAAAGTGAAATATCTTGCACTTATTATCAGTGCGTTTTGTACTACCGGAGCAATGGCAGCAAAAGAGACCGGGCAGCTGGAAAATAAACTGGCGCAGCTGGAGGCGCGTCTCGAAAAGGCCGAATCAAGGGCGGCAAAGGCGGAAGCGCAAATTCAGGCTCTGGAACAACAGCGGATTGGCGTTACCTCTTATCCGGTGGTCGTTGAATCCACCGAGCCTGCCGCAGGGCAAGCGGCGCCGAAGCTGACGTTATCCGGCTACGGGGATATTAAGTTTTATGGTGACGTTGAATTTAATATGGACGCGGCCAGCAGGACCGGCAGCTTAACCTCTGTAAAAACGTCGGCCAATAAGGACTGGGCACCCGGCGGCCACGAACGCTGGGATATTAACGGACGCCTTCTGCTGGGCTTTGACGGCTACAGGCGCATGGAAAACGGCAACTTTGCCGGTTTCTCCGTGCAGCCGCTGGCGGACCTGACGGGCAAAATGAATCTGGATGATGCCGTTTTCTTCTTCGGCACGGAAAACGACTGGCAGGTGAAGGTCGGCCGCTTCGAAGCCTACGACATGTTCCCGCTGAATCAGGACACCTTCGTTGAATATTCCGGCAACACGGCCAACGATCTTTACAGCGACGGCTATGGCTACATCTACATGATGAAAGAGGGGCGGGGGCGTAGCGACAGCGGCGGTAACTTCCTGCTGAGCAAAACCCTGGGTAACTGGTATTTCGAGGTTAACACCCTGCTGGAAGATGGCAGCGCGCTGTTTGTAGACCAGCAGTATCACGGCGTGGATCTGGATAACGATAAAAACGTCGCTTACCTTCGCCCGGTTATTGCCTGGCAGGAGGGCAACTTCTCGACGGCCCTCGCGATGGAGAGCAACCTCGTCAACAACGCCTACGGCTACCGCGACGGATCGGGGAACTGGGTGGATCAGTCTGACCGCACTGGCTACGGCTTCACCATGACGTGGAACGGGCAGAAAACCGACCCGGATAACGGCATCGTGGCGAACCTGAACACCGCATACATGGACGCCACGGACGAGAAGGATTTCACCGCGGGCGTGAATGCCTTATGGCGTAATTTTGAGCTGGGCTATATCTACGCGCATAACCAGATCGATAGCTTCAACGCCGCTAACCTTGACGCTGACTGCGACGGCGACTGCTGGGTCACCGATCCGGGGGATTATGATATTCACACCCTGCATGCTTCATACCTGATCCCGAACGTCATGAAGATGAAAAACTTCAATATTTATCTTGGCGCCTACGCCTCCTGGGTGGAAGCGCATCCGAACGACGGCGATGACCGGAATGACGATCGCTACGGCGGACGCGTGCGCTTTAAATACTACTTCTGATGCCGTTCGCCAGTCAGGCCTCCTCCGGGGCCTGGCTGGCTTCCCGCAGCGTGCCCGGTGCATGCCCGATAATCCGCTTAAACGCCCGGCTGAACGCCGCCAGAGAGCCGTAACCCAGCCGCAGCGCGACCGCTTCAATCGGCTGATTTTCATGACGAATATACTGAATGGCCAGCCGCATCCTCAGCTCGCTGAGGTATCTGGCCGGCGTGGTGCCCGTCGCGGCGAGAAAGCGCTCGGCAAACACGGACCGGGAGGTGCCGGCTTCCTTCGCGAGGTCCGCCACGCTCCAGTTCACGCCCGGCTGCTGGTGCATTGCGTAAATGGCCCGGCTCAGGCGCGGGTCACGCAGCACCTGCACCCATCCGGTGGCGTTGCCGCATCCCGCCTCCACCCAGCCGCGAACAATCAGCGCGGCGACCACATCCGCAAGGCGAGCCAGGATCCCCGCGAATCCGGCCTGGCGCGTCATCGATTCGCGCTCCATCGCCGCAAGCAGCGGGTGGATCTCCGGCCAGGTTGACATCAGCCGGCTCACCATCATGACTTCCGGCATGGCTTTGATCAGAGGCTGCATGCCCCCTAGTTCAAAATCCATACATCCGCTGAAGATGATGGTTTTCTCCTTGTCCGGACACGGATCGCAGGTGATAGCGCAGACCGAACCGCAAAGGGGTTCTCCCGGAAAGGCGCTGACCGGGGTGATATCGGCGCGTTCATCCGAGAGCAGGGCGTGGGCGTTGCCGTTTGGGATGAACAGCGCGTCGCCGCCGTTAAGCGGGAACGTCGCGCCGCTCTCCATACGCAGCAGGGCAGTGCCGTGGCTGACAAAATGAAATTGCGCCTTCCCCGCGGCCTGATGGAAGGCCACGCCAAACGGCGCGCTGGCTTCAATCCGTCGATACTTCACGCCCGACAGGCGCATGCCGCGCAGCAGTTCGCTGATCAAATCGGGTGACGTAACGGTCATGGCAGAACTCCGGACGAATAATCAATAAGTGGAGATTATATGTCATAGATCGTCCATGCTGAACTCTCTATGCTTTTGCGACATTAGTCACATTTCTATAACGGGAGTACAACAGATGAACTCATGTGTCGCGGCGAGAGAGGCCGTAGCGCCGGCAAAACCTGCCTGGCGGGCGGTTTATTCTTTGGGGCTGGGGGTATTCGGTTTGATAACGGCAGAGTTTCTGCCCGCCAGTTTGTTAACGCCGATGGCCGCAAGCCTGGAGGTGAGTGAGGGAATGGCGGGACAGGCCGTTACCGCCACCGCCCTCGTGGCGCTGGTGACCGGGCTGCTGATTACCCCCGCGACCAAAAGTATCGACCGGCGCTGGGTGCTGATGTTTTTCTCGGTGCTGCAAATCGTCTCCAGCCTGCTGGTGGCCTTTGCGCCCGGGCTTCACGTTTTGCTGATGGGGCGCCTGCTGCTGGGCATTGCCATCGGGGGATTCTGGGCGATGTCGACCGCGACGGCGATGCGTCTGGTCCCTGCCGATAAAGTGCCAAAAGCGCTGGCGGTGATCTTCTCCAGCGTTTCGATTGCTACGGTGGTTGCGGCGCCGCTGGGCAGCTATCTCGGCAGCCTGATCGGCTGGCGTAACGTGTTTATCCTGTGCATTCTGCCGAGCATGCTGGCGCTGCTGTGGCAGCTCTGGGTCCTGCCGTCCATGAAGCCGGAGAGCAGCGGGAGCCTGAGTACGCTGTTCCGCGTGCTGCGTCGTCCGGGGATGATTGGCGGAATGCTGGCGACGATCCTTATCTTCAGCGGCCATTTTGCCTTCTTCACCTACCTGCGTCCGTTCCTCGAAACGGTGGGGCAGGCGAGCGTAGAAAGCATCTCGCTGATCCTGCTGGGCTTTGGTATTGCCAACTTTATCGGCACCTCCGTTGCCGGACACCTGCTGGCGCGCAATCTGCGCCTGACGCTGGCGCTGGTCCCGTTCGCCATGGGGATGCTGGCACTCGCTATGGTGGCGTTTGGCCATCTGGCAATGCTGGACGGACTGCTGGTGGCGATGTGGGGCTTTGCCTTTGGTCTGGTGCCGGTGGGCTGGTCAACGTGGCTTGCTACCACCGTTCCGGATGAAGCGGAAAGTGCAGGGGGCCTGCTGGTGGCATCAATCCAGTTTGCCATCGGCGCGGGAGCGGCAGGTGGCGGGGCGGTGTTTGACCTTAACGGTGCCAGCGGGGTCTTTGCCGGAAGCGGTTTCCTGCTGGTCACGGCGATGGTCATTGTGCTTATGGGTGTGAAGGTTAAAGCGGAGTAATAACTTCCCCTCTCCTGCGGGAGAGGGGATTATCGGCTGTACTGGTATTATGCCGTCGCCCTCTCATTCCAGGTATCTTTAAACCTGATATTTCCGTCACAATATTTCCATTCAATGGCTTCATAACGTACTTCAACCTCCTCCATGTGCGCGCTGGCGATACCAAGTGGATGCAGGACTGGGGAGATCCGGGTTATCTTCACATTTTCCAGCGTTATGTTGAAGTATTCATACTCCATCCCGGCGTCATTAATTTTATACATTTTAATCAATGCCGTTTTGAACATTCTCCCTGTACATACGGCTCGAAAGAGATAGGGAGTGATGCGGTCTATTTCTTTCTCAAAGGTAACAGGAATATGTAGTCGCGTTCCTGTCAATTTCCCGGTGTTCGAACAGGTGGGTATCCAGACGGAATGGTTAAAGCATTTAAGTTCGGTAGAGCCCAATCTCGAAGGCATTAAACATTCTCCTGGAATGGGGGCATTGTTTTCATCCGTAAACCAAATATGTGCTGGGGTAGACATTTATTTATCCTTTGGGTTCGTAGAAATAGAAAACGTAAAGAACAACTACAGCAATCACCCCTATGGTAAGGATTGCGGTTATATCATTCTCAATGAAGTTTGCTGGTATCGTGGATAAAACCACAATAACAAAAATAGAGGTATAGGCTTTAAAATCATTCTTCAAGTCTTCCAGGATGACTCTAATAAGGCTCTTGATGAACTTTTTCATTACCGGAACAATTTTATAAATGCATTAGTGATATCATCGTCTGATGCTGTGTAAATATTCAAATAACCAGCTTTCATAATTACCGGTTCGATGAGAAAATACATCATTTCAATTCTCTCTAAATATAAAGCCTGGTAAAATAATGGCAGGGATGTCTTAAGGTTATTTGCGCTTTCAGCCGCGTGTTGAACCAGGGTATAGGCGTTTAAGACTAAAAATGCACCTCCCATTCGCCCGGCAACTTTTTTCATTAAGGCATTTTGTACAGCGGTGTTCATTTTATTGCCATAGCATATATATTTTGCTACAACGTAAATCAGGCCTGTTTTAGAGACTTGCTTTATTGAATAACCTGTCGTGAAGGGAATGACTTTTTCGAGTATACTTTGTTTCTCATGCTCACTTCTATTTTTCAGCATTGTTTCTATATATATCTTAACCATGCGGAATATTAAATCTCTATGTTTAACTAATTCTACAATACCTAGCATGAATCTTTTGTCTTCGGAAGCCAGTTTTTTACATACATCAAAGTAATTATCAGTGAAGCAAGAGGTATAATAGAGTAAACGTGTAGTAGCATCGCCAAGATTATTTAAATATTCAATGGCTCCATCTTTAACCCCTGCAACAGCATAGTCTAGCCTTAAAGCAAGATCTTTATCGGAACCTATTTTTTCTATAATTGATTTGCTGTAATGCATTATTTATCCCTGTTGTTGGTGGGATAAATAATGACTGCTATGCAAAAAAAGAAAAGTGATCGCACTCTCAGGACTGATATTTATTAAAACCAAAGGGCTTATATATTTTATCAGGTGATGAGTGGCCTTTAAGAATTGATAAGATAAATATTGCGGAACACATTAATCAACTAAATACCCTACAGGCCGGGGGGACCCAAGCGCCCCCCGGCTTAAATCTTATAACCCTCTCTTATCCATCAGTACCGCCAGATCCACCAGGCGATTTGAGAATCCCCACTCGTTGTCATACCAGGAAAGGATTTTCACCATGTTCCCGCCAATAACCAGCGTGGAAAGCCCGTCGATGATGGAAGAGCGCGGGTCGCCCTGATAGTCGCTGGAGACCAGCGGTTCATCGCTGTAGCCCAGAATGCCCTTCAGCGGTCCGCTGGCGGCTGCCTGACGGAACGCGTCATTGACCTCCCCGGCGGTCACATCGCGGCTCAGCGTTACGGTCAGGTCGACAATCGATACCACCGGAACCGGCACGCGCAGGGAGTACCCGGTCAGCTTACCGTCGAGGGAGGGGATCACTTTCCCCAGCGCTTTCGCCGCGCCGCTGGAGTAAGGCACAATCGACAGCGCCGCCGCGCGTGCGCCGCGCAGATCTTTCTCGGGCTGGTCGTGCAGCGCCTGGCTGTTGGTGTACGCATGGGTGGTGTTCATCAGACCGTGCTCAATGCCAAACTGCTGGTGCAGCACCTGCGCGGCCGGCGCCAGTCCGTTAGTGGTGCAGCTCCCGTTGCTGACCACGAAATGCTGTGCCGGATCGTACAGCCCGTCGTTCACGCCCATCACCACCGTCAGGTCATCGTTTTTGCCCGGCGCGGAAATGATGACGCGTTTCGCGCCGCCGCTCGAGATATGCACCGCCGCTTTTTCTCGCTCGGTAAAGAATCCGGTGGCTTCGATTACCACCTCGACGCCCGCGTCTTTCCAGCGGATGTTGGCCGGATCGCGTTCGCTAAATACGGTGATGCGCTGGCCGTCCACCTGGAGCGCGCCGTCCGCCGCTTCAACGGGCACCGGTAGCGTGCCCAGCAGTGAGTCATATTTCAGCAGATGGGCGAGGGTTTTACTGTCCGTCAGATCGTTAATGGCCACAATCTGAAGGTCAGGGTTGCCCAGCGCCGCGCGCAGGACGTTACGTCCGATACGGCCGAAACCGTTAATACCGACCTTAACCATGATGCACTCCTTATCTGTGTTGTCTGGAGTCACTGTAGGCGCCAGTCGGGATGGCGTAAATGACAAAAAAGGATCATATTACGCCATTTTGCGGCAGTGGAAGCGCTGGCGGTATTCTCCCGGCGTCAGGTGGAGCTGCTTTTCAAAAACGCGGCGCAGGTTAATGCTGGTACCAAATCCGCTTTTTTCGGCAATGGCTTCAAGTGAATCGTGGGTCTGTTCAAGAAGCTGTCGGGCGGCGGCCAGGCGAGCCTCCGTGACGTAGCGGGCGGGAGGCACGCCGGCGTCACGGGTAAACACGCGGGTGAAATTGCGTGGACTCATCGCCACCCGTTCTGCCAGCTTTTCGACGCACAAATCGGCGGTGAGGTGCTGCAGGATCCAGCTTTGCAGCTCGCTGACGGGGCCGGCTGCGGCGGACTGCTCCAGGCTATAGCGGCTGAACTGGAGCTGACCGCCGGGACGTCTCAGGTACATCACCATGTCCTGCGCCACGTTGCGTGCCAGGGTAAAGCTGTAATCGTCCTCCACCAGCGCCAGGGTCAGGTCAAAACCGGAGCTGACGCCGCCGGAGGTCCAGACGGAACCATCCTGAATATAGAGCGGGCCGCCCACGACGTTAACCGCAGGATAGAGGGTTTGCAGCGTCTCCAGAAGACGCCAGTGGGTGGTTGCCCGCCGCCCGTCGAGCAGCCCCGCCTGTGCCAGCAGCAGGGCGCCGCCGCATATGGAGGCAACGCGTCGCGCATGCGGCGCGGCAAGGTGCAGCCAGTCCACGACGGCGGTGCTCTCCTGCTCATTCATGCCGCGTCCGGTAATGATGATGGTGTCCAGCGGCTCGCGCGGGTCCAGCTCCGGCAGGCGGTAGTCCGCCAGCAGGTTTAATCCGGACTGGCCGTGGATCACCTGATGCGGCTGCGTGGTGGCAATAATGATGCGATAGCGGGGCTGCGCAAGGCCGTCCGGGTGCAGCCGGTTGGCCTGCATCAGAATGTCTGCGATACCGGCGGCTTCGAACAGCATGCCGCCGTCAGGGACGATAATCAGGATCTTCTTCATGTCCTGAAAAGTACCTTTATTGCAAAATAAGTCAAGCGGCCGGTGATGGCGCCGCCTCGGGCGCGCTGACCTTTTTCATTGGAATAACGGCGATAATCAGTGCCCCCAGCACCAGGAATCCGGCCACCATGAAAATCCCGGCGTTAAAGTTCCCCGTGACGTCTTTCATCCAGCCCATCAGCAGGGGACCGAGCGCCGCGCCGGTCATGCCGGTGGCGTTAATGACCGCGATGCCCACCGCCCGCGCGCGCAGGGAGATGTAGCGATCCGGCGTAGTCCAGAAGATGACCATTGCGGCAAACGCGCCCGCCGAGGCCATAACGATCCCGGCAAACTGCCATAGTGGGGTAGTGCTGGTGGCAGTCAATATCCAGCCCGCCGCGGCAAACAGATAAGGCAGCAGCGTGTGCGCCTTGCGCTCGTTCAGGCGGTCAGAGCGTTTACTCCACCACACCATGGCGACGATGGTACAAACCTGAGGTATGGCGCTCAGAATACCGATTGTGACGTTGCTGCTGCTTTCGTTAAAGCTGCGCAAAATCAGCGGCGTCCAGACGCTCAGCGCGCTCAGGGTATTCGTCAGGCAGAAATAGGCTACGGTGTACAAAATGATGACTGGCGTAAAGAGCTCCCGCGCCATGCTACGCTGAGGCAGGACAGCCGCGCTTGCCGCCAGCTGCGAAGTTTGCAGCGCTACCTTATCGGCTTCCAGCATCTCGTTCAGGCAGGCCTTATCGTCCTCGGTAAGCCATTTGGCCTTCGCCGGGCTGTCATCCAGCCAGAACCAGACCACCAGCCCCAGCAGTACCGACGGGAAACCTTCCAGCAGGAACAGCCACTGCCAGCCTTTGAGATTTAACAGTCCGTCCATGTTCAGGATATAGCCGGAAGCCAGGGATCCAAGCGCCATCGTTACCGGCATGGCAATCATAAACAGGGCATTTGCCCGGGCGCGGTAGTGGGCCGGGAACCAGTAGGTTAAATAGAGCAGCAGCCCCGGCAGGAAGCCCGCCTCCGCTATCCCCACCAGCATGCGCAGCACGTACAGGCTGTTTGGTCCGGTGGCGAACATGGTCGCGGTAGAGGCAATGCCCCAGATCACCATCAGGATCGCTATCCAGCGGCGCGCGCCGACGATACTCAGCATCACGTTACTGGGAATGCCGCAAATCACGTACATCACGTAAAACAGCGTGGTTGCCAGGCCAAACATGGTGCTGGTCAGCCCCAGATCTTTGCCCATCGTCAGGCCGGCGAAGCCGATGTTGATGCGGTCGAGGTAGGAAAAAACAAACAGAATAAATAAAAAAACGATTAAACGACGGAACAGTTTCTTGATAACGGCTTGCTGACGCGGATCCAGAGGCGGTTGAGCGGGAGGTGCGTTCATGAAAAGCTCCACATTGCGATTATTAGAATGAGAGTGCAGGTCGGCTAACGTATAGAAAATAGCCAGGCAGGACGTCAATTTAATGTTCGAAAAATGATACGTAATTGTTAATTGCATAGCATTTATGAATCATATTGCGATCCGGATCGCTAATGCCCGGCGGTAAAGGGCTGAAACGCCAGCGTTACGCGCATTGCTGCTATGTCCGTCACCGGGCCGCAGGGTATAATCGTTTCATCTGCCGCCTGTTTTGGTAAGGAAACGCATGTCGACGATAAAAAAAACCACTGATGGTCAGGCCGCTGACGCTGCCTTTCACCGCGAAGAGTTTCCGTTTTACTGGATCGTTAACGTCCACGCTCGCTACACGCAAATCATGGAGATTACGTTAAAAAAAGCCCAGCTGGACGTCTCAGGCTTTCGGGTGCTGATGGTAACGCATCAGTACGGCAGGGCCAGCATTTCCCAGATCGCCGAATACGCAATGGCCAAGATGCCCACCGTGACGAAAATCGTCGGTCGGCTGCGTGACGAAGGGCTGGTCACCACCGCAAGCAGCGAACAGGACGCGCGGGTAACGGTGGTCCAGCTCACCGATGCCGGTCGCCAGAAAGTGGAGGAAGCGATGGCTCAGGCAGGCAAGGTTTTTGAGAAAGGTTTTAAGGGAATGACCGCCAGCCAGGTAACGAAAATGAACGCCTCCCTGGCAAAAGTGCTGGATAACCTCAACGAACTTTAACCGCATACTAAATTTGTGATCCGCGTAGCTATTCTTTCTAATCTACTGTAATTACTCACTTTTCAAAGACGTGTGGCGATAAGACGATATCGCCTGCGTCGCTGCCGTTTCCCACCGTTTTGTTTTATTTTTCATCGCCATGAAGCATTAACCCTGCTTGTTGAGAGGTTAATGAAATGTTGTGCATCAGTAAAATTAACGTGAATTATTACTTGAATATTCATCTAAATCTTCCATGATTGACCTACCGTCATTCAGCACAAAAAAAGCGCAACGACGCTCCGCCTGAATGTGATTCATTTTTTCTGGTTAAGGTGTTCATCATGAAGCCAGTATTCAAGAGCAATGGTTATATTGAGCAGTTTACCCTCGGCGAGGGCGATCTCCGCTTTGCGGTCAAGGACACGCTGGACGTTGCCGGGCACCGTACGCGGGCGGGTTCGCCGGCACTGGCTAATGCACCGGTTGCGCAGCGCCATGCGGACGTGGTCGCCAGGCTGCTGGAGGCGCAGTGCGTGCTGACCGGTAAAACCACGCTGCACGAGCTGGCTTTCGGCGTAACCGGCATCAATCCGCGCTGCGGCACACCGCTAAACCCACATTATCCGACGCTGATCCCCGGGGGCTCCTCCAGCGGTTCGGCGGCGGTGGTGGCCTCCGGTGAGGTGGATTTTTCTCTCGGGACGGATACCGGCGGTTCGGTGCGTATGCCTGCCGCCTGCTGCGGAATTATCGGCCTTAAGCCGGGGTTTGGCGTACTGAGCCGCAGCGGCGTCATGCCGGAACAGAGTTCGCTTGACTGCGTCGGCGTATTCGCCCGCGATGCTGATGTTCTGCGTAAGGTGATGACCCGCCTGGCCGTTCCCGTCGGCCCGCCGCTGGAGGCCTTTCCGTCCCTGGCGTACGTGCTGGCGGCAGAGCCCGATATTGACGCCTGCATTGACGAGTTTCTCTCTCAGGCTGGCGTAACGCCGCAGGAAGCCGCGCTGCCGCTGCTCGAAGAGGCCCATCGCGCCGGGCTTACGCTTATCAGCCATGAAAACTGGCTGGCGTCAGGCCCGCTTCTGAAAAGCAATTTAGTCTCGCCAGACGTGGCGTCGCGCATACGCGCCGGGGCTGATATTAGCGAAGAGGCGCTTCGCCACGCGGAGCAAATCCGCCGGGCGTTCACCGAACAGGTGGATGACTTACTTAACATTACGCCGCTGCTGGCGATGGCGACGCTGCCGGAGCTGCCGCCGACGCTGCGGGAAGCCGAAGAGCCGCTCAGCGTCGTCAATCTCACCCGGCTGGTGCGCCCGTTTAACCTTAGCGGCCATCCTGCAATAACGCTGCCCGTGGGCGAAATCGACGGTCGCCCGGTGGCGCTCCAGCTTATCGCCCGCAGAGGTGATGACGGGCTGCTGGTGCAGGCCGCCGGGTGGCTGAACGCGCGACGACGTCACTAGCCCTTACGTTCCTGCTTTCACCCTGAAGATCCAGTGAGTTCGTCTCATTGCGGCCTCGCTCGCCCCGAGCATGCCGCTGATAACTATCCGGAGGATGCTATGTCTGCCGTACCCGTCCGTGAGGAGCTGGTCCCGCTGCTGAGCGATATTGCTGCCCGCAGCCATGAATTTGAGCATCAGCGTCATATTTCTGACGACGTGATCGCCCGTTTCAAACAGGCAGGCGTCTACCGTGCGCTGGTGCCCAGAGAGTACGGCGGAGACGAATGCTCCCCGGCGCAGTTTTGCGAGCTGATTGAGCAGATCTCAACCGCCGACGGCTCGGCGGGCTGGGTGGCGAGCTTCGGCATGAGCCCGTTTTATCTCGGCGCGCTTCCGCCAGACACGCTGAAGGCGCTGTGGTGCGACGGACCTGACGTGGTTTTTGCCGGGGGGATCTTCCCGACGCAAAAAGCGCAGCGGGCCGACGGCGGCTACCGCGTCGGCGGGCGCTGGAGCTTTGCCAGCGGCTGCATGGGGGCGTCGGTACTGGGCGTCGGGATCCTGCCGGAGGATGACCACCCCCTGCCGCGGATGGCGGTGCTGCCGCGCCAGAGCGTGCAGATCGATCCGGTCTGGGACACCGTCGGGCTGGCGGGAACCGGCAGCCACGACCTGGTGGTCAACGATGCCTTCGTGCCGCATGAATGGACCTTTGTCCGGGGCGGGGCGCTGAATCTGGAGGGGCCGCTCTACCGTTACCCGGTGCTGTCGCTTGCCACGCAGGTGCTCTCCGTGGTGGCGCTCGGCGTGGCGCGCGCCGCGCTCAGCGAAATTTACGCCCTTGCGCATCGTCAGCAGTCCGTCACCGGCGCACCGCGCCTGGCTGAACGCCCGCAGGCGCAGATGCAAATCGCCCGCTGCGAGGCGGAACTGCGATCCGCCCGCGCGTGGTTTTACGAGGCCATCGATGACGTCTGGCAGAGCCTGCTGGCGGGGGACGATCCGCACTGCGGGCTAATCAACGCCCTGCGCCTGTCATCTACCCATGCCACCCGCGTGGCCGCGGAGGTGGCGCGTCAGGCGCTGGCGCTGAACGGTATGGGTGGGGTGAGCATGACCAGCCCGCTCCAGCGCTATGTGCGCGACACCATGGTGATTACCCAGCATGCCTTTATGGGTGACCTCTCGTACCTGAATGCCGGGACGGTCTTTTTTGGCGGCAAACCGCTGCCGGGTTACCTGTGACATTTACCTAAAGGAGTAACGGATGAGCCAGACAACAACCTTACGCGTGCTGTTTTGCATCGGCGTTAATCAGAACTTTTTCGATGCGAGTGCGGCAGAAGCCGGGCAGGTATGGGCCGCCTTCGGCGTAATGATGAAGGGTATTGAGGAGACGCAGGGCATTCGCGTGCTTGGCAACATGGACGACGACCAGCTGATGGTCGGGCCGTCCACCGCCGCGCCGTGGACCACCTACGTGCTGGCGGACGCGGAGCGCCTCGAAAACGTGGCGGCGGTCTGCAACCTGTTTCGCACCACGCCGGTTGGCGACAGCGGCAGCAGGCTGTGGAAGTACTGCAAAATCGAAGCCCGCGTGGGCCGCGAACTGATTATTCAGAGCTGACCATGAACGCCCGGGACGCGCTGCGACTGCGGCAGCTTGAAGCATACCAGGCCGCACGGGTCTGCATCAGCGACTACATGCACCTGTGCGATCGCCTCGATTCACCGGAAACGGTGCAGGCCATAGGCGCGCTCTTTACCGTCGACGCCTGCTGGGAAGGGGTGGGTGAACCCTACGCTACCCGGCTCGGTCGGCACCGGGGGCGGGAGGCAATTATGACGATGATGGCGGCCTACGTGCGAAAGCCCGCGCATTTCACCATTAACGCCCATTTTCTGTGCTCGGAGGCACTGTGGCACGAGCCGGACGGGCAGCTTAAGGGCCGCTGGCTGATGCTGCAAACGTCGGCGTTCAGCGCAGGCGGCGCGCACCTTAACGCGGCTGAAATAGAGGTTAGCTTTGCCAGCGAGGAGAGCGGGATGGCAATGACCCACTTCACCACCCGGAATCTGTTCAGCAGGCCGGTCGACCGCTGGCACGCCGCGGATGCCTTACCCGTACCGGATAACAACTAAATCGGCAGGAGACTGGATATGCAATGCGACCACCTCATCAACGTTAAAAATATCGATACCGCGCCATCGCGCTCGGCGATTGCGGCGCTCGTGCAGCACGACCGCGTGCATACGTCGCTTTATACCTCGGAAGCGCTGTTCCGCCTGGAGCTGGAGAGAATTTTCAGCAAAACGTGGGTCTGGGTTGCCCATGTCAGCGAAATCCCGGAAACGGGCAGCTTCAAAACCACCGAGATCGGCACCCAGCCGGTGATAGTGGTGCGCGACCGTAAAGGCAACGTGCATACGCTGCTGAACCGCTGCCGCCACCGCGCGGCCACGGTATGTGAACACCGCAGCGGTAAGACCAACAGCTTTGTCTGCCCGTACCACGGCTGGGGCTATGCGCTGGACGGCAGCCTGCGCGGCGTGCCGCATCCGGAAAGCTACGCTGACCAGCTGGAGAAGGGCGAGCTGGGGCTGGTATCCCTGCGCACCGAGCAGTACGCGGGCATGATCTTCGCCACCTTTAATGAACAGATTGAACCGCTGGATGATTTTCTCGGGGCGGCTAAAAAGTGGATGGATCTGTTTATGAAGCAGGGGGCGGGCTATCCGATAAAAACCGGACCCGCGCACCGTTTCCGCTTTCCCGGCAACTGGAAAATTCAGCTCGAAAATACCACCGACGGCTACCACTTTCCGGTGGTGCACCGCTCGTTCTTAAGCTCCGTCGATAAGCAGACCGAAGAGATGCTCAACTTCGTCGACGGCAGCGGCTACGTTGAAGATCTCGGCAACGGCCACAGCGTGATGGTGATGATCCCGGAGCTGGTGGACCTGGACGCTAATCCCGACGCCCCCATCCCGGAGCGCTTCATCGAGCTGGCGGACGCCCTGCGCGCCGAGCACGACGAGGCGCAGGTGCGCCGCATTGTTCGCGCCGTCGGCGGCTCCGGTTTTAACCTCAATATTTTCCCTAACATCGCCTGCTCGATGGCCTTCTTCCGCGTCCTCCAGCCGGTATCCGTGAACGAAACCGAAATTCACCATGCGGCGATCACCATGGAGGGCGGCCCGGAAATTGCCAATCAGGTGCGCCTGCGTCTGCACGAACACTTCCAGGGGCCGATGGGATTCGGTACGCCGGATGACTCCGAAGCCTGGGAGCGCGTTCAGCGCGGGGCCACGTCGGGTGATGACCTGTGGATCATGCTTAATCGCGGGCTGGCCGGGGAGTATCGCACCGATGACGGGCTGCGCAGTGACGTAAGCGCCGAAACCGGCATGCGCGCTGCCTATCGCCAGTGGAAAAAACTCATGACGGAGACCGAATAATGATGATGCCGGATACTGCACTTTTTACCGCCATGACGGTGGTTAACCTCGAAGGCGATCTGCTCGACCAGGGCGAATTTAACGCCTGGCTGGATCTGTGGCTGCACGACGGGCTGTACGTGGTGCCCATCGACCCCGCCGAAACCGATTTTAAGAACACCCTCAACTACGCCTGCGACGATAGCCACATGCGGGAGAAGCGGGTGAAACGCCTCTACAGCGGGGAGTCGATCTCCACCACGCCGCGCGCCCGCACCCTGCGCACCCTGTCGCGCCTGCGCGTGCTTGAGTCGGACGGCAACACCATCGTGGTGCGCGGGGCGCAATCCCTGTGGGAGCACCGCAAGGGGCACAGCCGACACTATGCCGCAGACATCACCTGGCACCTGCGCCAGCAGGGCGACCGCTGGCTGATCCAGCAGAAGGTGATCCGCCTGGTTAACAGCGACGATGTGCTGCACAGCATCGGCTACATCCTGTGAGGAGCCACGCATGACGCAAACCGTATTAGTGACCGGTGCGGCCTCCGGCCTGGGCAAAACCATTGCCGCCAGCCTGCTGGAGCAGGGCTTTCAGGTCGTGCTCACCGACGTGGACGCTGGCCGGGCGCGGCAGGCGGCGGACGAGCTGGATAACGGCAGGGTGCTGGCGCTCGGGCTGGACATTCGCCAGCCGCATGACTTTGAACGGGCGCTGACGGCTATCCTCGCCCGCTTCGGCAGCCTGGAGGTGCTGGTGAACAACGCCGCGCTGACGCTCGCCACGCCGGTGATGGAAATTGACGTCGACGAGTTCGACCGGGTTATCTCCACCAATCTGCGCGGCACCTTTATCGGCTGCCAGACCGTTGGCCGCTACTTTGCCGGTAAAGGGTACGGAAGGATTATCAACCTGGCCTCGCTCGCCGGGCAGAACGGCGGTACGGCGTCGGGGGCGCACTACGCGGCCTCTAAAGGCGGCATCCTCACCCTCACCAAAATATTTGCCCGGGAACTGGCGAAATCAGGCGTGACGGTCAACGCCATTGCCCCTGGGCCCATGGATCTGCCCACCGTTCACGCGCTGGTGCCGGAGGCGAAAATGGCCAGGCTGCTGGAAACCATCCCGGTTGGCAGGCTCGGTGAGGCGGGGTTTGTGGCGCAGGCCGTGGCGCTGCTGGCATCACCCCAGGCGTCGTTTGTCACCGGGGCAACCTGGGACATCAACGGCGGCCTGTTTATGCGCTAAGGAGGCAACATGCTGACTTTACGGGTTACCCGGCGCGAGCTGCTGGGGGAGGTTGTCCTGCTGACGCTGACGCATGCTGAAGGGCTAGCGCTGCCGCCGTTTAGCGCGGGCGCGCATGTCGACCTGCATCTCGCCGAAGATCTGATTCGTCCGTACTCCCTGTGCGGCGATCCGCAGGACCGGCACCACTATCAGCTGGGCATTCTGAAAGAGGGGCAGTCGAAGGGCGGCTCGCTGGCCGTTCACGCGCTGAAAGAAGGGGACCTGGTGACCGCCAGCGAGCCGCGCAACCTGTTTGCCCTCGACGCCTGCGCGGCGCACAGCCTGCTGATTGGCGGCGGGATCGGCATCACGCCGTTGCTGGCGATGGCCGCCGAACTGCACGCCGCCGGACGATCGTTCGCGCTGCACTACTGCGCGCGATCCCGCAAGCAGGCGGCTTTTGCGGCACAGCTCGAAGCCTCGGCGTATGCGCCGCATCTGCACTTCAGCGATGAACGGCGCCTGGATCTGGCGGCGGTGCTGGGCGACGTGCCGCCGGATACCCACGTTTACGTCTGCGGCCCCTCGCGCCTGATGGAGGCGGTCAAGGCGGAAGCGCTAGCGAAGGGGGTCTCCCCGGAACGGATCCACCAGGAGTGCTTTAGCGCCGACGTCGCCACCGCAGGCGAGGCGTTTGACGTTGTCGCGGCCGCCAGCGGCATCACCGTGACCGTGCTGGAAAATCAGACCATCGTCGAGGCGCTGGCGCAGGCCGGGCTGAAGGTCAACGTCTCCTGTAAACAGGGGATCTGCGGCAGTTGCCTGACGGACGTCCTCGAAGGCGAGCCGGACCACCGGGACCACTACCTCACCGATGAAGAGAAGGCGGACGGCGACCAGATTCTGCTGTGCTGCTCCCGCGCGAGATGCGGTCGTTTAGTCATCGATTTGTAAGGAAGAAAACCATGACGCTGCAAACTGAATTTCGTAACGCAATGGCCCAGCTCGGCAGCGCCGTGTCGGTGATCACCACCGACGGCCCGGCGGGCAAATTTGGCTTCACCGCCTCGGCGGTCTGTAGCGTGACCGACCAGCCGCCGACGCTGCTGGTCTGCATGAACCGCAACTCATACGCCCATGAACATTTCTGCCGCAACGGCGTGCTGTGCGTGAACGTGCTTTCCAGCAGCCATCAGGCGCTGTCCGGCGTGTTTGCCAACGCCAGCCTGCGGTCTGAAGAGCGCTTCATGCACGACAGCTGGCAGGTGATGAGCAGCGGGGCGCCGGTGCTGAGTTCATCCGTTGCCAGCTTCGACTGCCGGATCGCCGACTGCCACGAGGTGGGCAGCCATTCGGTCTTTTACTGCCAGGTGCAGGCGATCCGCATCAGCGACCAGCCTCGCGGGCTGGTTTACTTCAACCGTCGTTACCATGCCGTCGGGCACGACGTTGAGGCCTAGCCATTTTTCCCGCCAACAGGGGTAATGCGTAATGAGCAATGTCGTAACAGAACAAAAAATCACGACCGACGTGAGCCAGGATACAAACCAGATGCGTAAGCTGGTGATCGCGTCCGTGCTGGGCAACGCGCTGGAATGGTATGACTTTTTCCTCTACGGCACCGCGGCGGCTCTGGTGTTTGGCCCGCTGTTCTTTCCGGTGGGAGGCGATCCCCTGCAGGGCACGCTGCTGGCGTTTTCCGGTTTCGCGGTCGGCTTTCTGGCGCGACCGCTGGGCGGGATCCTCTTCGGGCATCTGGGGGACAGATACAGCCGCAAGATGACCCTGATCATGACCTTAACGCTGATGGGGGCGACCACCTTCGTTATCGGCCTGCTGCCCACCTACGCGCAGATGGGGATTTGGGCACCGCTGACGCTCATCATCCTGCGCTTTTTACAGGGCGTGGCCTCGGGCGGCGAGTGGGGCGGGGGCGTATTAATGCTGAGTGAAAACGCGCCGGCATCCCGTCGCGGCTACTACACCGCCTGGAGCCAGATGGGGGTCTCCGGCGGGTTCGTTCTCTCGGCGTTTGCCTTTTATCTGGTGCAGAAGCTGCCGGAAGCGGACTTTATGCGCTGGGGCTGGCGCGTGCCGTTCCTGCTGAGCATCGTCATCTTTTTAGTCGGCGTGTATATCCGTAAAAACATCCGCGAAAGCAAGGCGTTCACCCAGGCGAAGCCGGAAGAGAAGCACGAGAAAATTCCGCTGTTGGTACTGATGCGCGATCACCCCAAAGCGCTGTTGCAGGCGATTGCCCTGCGCCTGCCGGAAAACGGCGCGTCCTACATCTTCTTTACCTTCTCGGTGGTCTACGCCAGACACATTGGTATCAGCACCGGGGACATCATCAGCGCCGTAACGCTGGCAATGCTGGTGGAGTTTTTCTCGATTCTGTTCTGGGGCGCGCTCTCGGATCGCATCGGCCTTAAGCCGGTGTATTACGTCGGCGTTATTGGCCTGCTGGTGATGGCGTTCCCGTTCTTCTGGCTGCTGTCTACCGGTAGCTACGGCTGGATCCTGCTCGGCATGTTTCTCGGTCTGCCGTTCTGCCACGGAGCGATGATTGGTACCCAGCCCTGCATCATGAGCGATCTCTTCCCGGTCCGCGTGCGCTACTCCGGTCTGGCGCTCGGGCACGAGGTTGGGTCGATCTTCTCCGGGGGGTTAGGGCCGATGCTGGCGGTAGCGCTGCTGATTGAATTTGACTCCTACTGGCCGGTTTCCCTGCTGCTGATGCTCTACGCGATTCTGGCGTGGTTCGCGCTGCGCAGCCTGCCGGCAAAACAAGAGGTGACAGAATGATTGATAAACGGATGGCCGATACCGACCACGCGGTTGCTGACGTTTTTGACGGCGCGGTGGTGATGGTCGGCGGATTTGGCCCCGCGGGACAGCCCGCAGAGCTGCTTGATGCCCTCATTCGCCGACGGCCGCGCGCGCTGACGCTCATCAGCAACAACGCGGGCAACGGCGATTACGGTCTGGCGGCGCTGCTGAAGACCGGGTGCGTCAGGAAGGTGATCTGCTCGTTCCCGCGCCAGGCGGACTCCTGGGTGTTCGACGATCTCTACCGACGCGGAGAGGTTGAGCTGGAGCTGGTGCCGCAGGGCAACCTTGCGGCGCGCATTCAGGCGGGAGGCGCGGGGCTGGGCGGGATCTTCACCCCCACCGGCTTCGGTACCGACCTGGCTAAAGGCAAAGAGACGCGTCGCATCGACGGAAAAGATTACGTGTTTGAAACGCCGCTGAAGGCCGATTTCGCGCTGATTAAGGCGCTGAAGGCCGACCGCTGGGGCAACCTGACGTTTGACAAAACCGGGCGCAACTTCGGGCCGATTATGGCCACCGCCGCCGCCTGCACCATCGCGCAGGTGAGCGAGACGGTGGCGCTGGGAGAGCTGGATCCTGAAGCGGTGGTCACGCCGGGGATCTTCGTGCAGCGCGTGGTCCGGGTGGCGGCAGCGCTTAAGGAGTCCGCATGATTACGCTTACCCCCCAGCAGCTGGCGCAGCGTATTGCCGACGATATTCCCGAAGGGGCGTACGTCAACCTCGGTATCGGCATGCCGACCCGCATCGCCAATTACCTGCCTGCCGATCGTGAGATCGTCCTGCACAGTGAAAACGGCATTCTCGGCATGGGGCCGGCGCCCCGGGCAGGACTGGAGGATGCGGAGCTCATTAATGCCGGTAAACAGCCGGTGACGCTGCTGGCGGGCGGCTGCTATTTCCACCACGGCGACTCGTTCACCATGATGCGCGGCGGCCATCTCGATATCTGCGTGCTGGGGGCGTATCAGGTTTCCGAGCGCGGCGATTTGGCTAACTGGAGCACCGGGGAGCCGTCGTCGATCCCGGCGGTCGGTGGGGCGATGGATCTGGCGATTGGCGCCAAAAAGGTGTTTGTGATGACCGAACACCTGACCAAAAGAGGCGAGTGCAAAATCGTCAAAGCCTGCACCTGTCCGCTGACCGGTGTGGCCTGCATCGACCGGATCTACACCGATATGGCGGTGATGGATATTACCGATTGCGGCATCGTGGTGCGCGAGCTTTTTGGCGACGTCACCCCGGACTATTTGCAGTCCGTCACGCCCGTCGGGCTGACGTTTGCGTTACGCGGTGAAGACGCCACGGCCTGAGGAAAACGCTATGGATCTTGAATTTCGACTGGACGGACCGGCCAATGCGCCGCTGCTGGTGCTCTCTAATTCACTCGGCACGACCTATGGAATGTGGCAGGCGCAGCTTCCCGCACTGACGCGGCATTTTCGCGTGCTGCGCTACAACACGCTCGGCCACGGGCGCTCGCCCCTGCCGCGGGGGCCGGTAAGCCTCGCCTCCGCGGGCCAGGACGCGATCGCTCTGCTGGATCGCCTGGGCGTTGAGAAAGCCTGCTTCTGTGGGATCTCCCTGGGCGGAATGACGGGGCTGTGGCTGAACCGCCACGCCCCGGAACGTTTTCACCGCCTGGTGGTGGCAAACACCGCCGCCAGAATTGGTGAAACGGCGGGGTGGCTACAGCGTGCGGCTCTGGTACGCGAGCATGGAATGGCGCCCGTCGCGGCCACGGCAGCCGACCGCTGGTTCACGCCTGACTTTCGCCAGGCGCATCCGGAGGTAGTGGCGGAGCTGATCGCCGGACTTACAGATACGCCTGCGGAGGGCTATGCCGCCTGCTGCGAGGCGCTGGCATATGCCGATCTGCGTGACGACGTACAGTTCATGCCGCGCCCGATGCTGGTAATTGCCGGGGAACACGATCCGGTGACAACGACCCGCGACGCACGATGGCTGGTGGAGACCGCCCCGGACGCGCGATACCTGGCCTTACCCGCCTCACACCTCTCCAGTACGGCCTGTGCGCAGGCGTTCAATCAGCATCTCATCACTTTTTTAACCGCAGGAGTTCCGCATGAGCATCACGATTGAGTCCATCGCCTGCTGGCTGGTGGATATTCCGACGATTCGTCCACACAGGCTGTCGATGGCGACGATGGGCTGCCAGACGCTGGCCCTGGTGCGTATGACCTGCGACCGGGGCGTGGTCGGCTGGGGCGAAGCGACCACCATCGGCGGCCTGAGCTACGGCGCCGAAAGCCCGGAGGGGATCAGGTCAGCCATCGACACCTATCTCGCGCCGCTGCTGTGCGGCAAAACCTTCAGCGGCCCGGCGGCGCTGGCGCAGGCCATGAATGCCAGCGTGAAGGGCAACACCTTTGCGAAATCGGCCCTCGAAACGGCGTTTCTGGACGCGCAGGGCAAAACGCTGGGCGTATCCGTCAGCACGCTGCTGGGCGGCGCGCTGGGCAGGCGGCTGCCGGTGCTCTGGACGCTGGCGAGCGGGGATACCGGGCAAGACATTGAAGAGGGCAGACGCCTGCTGGCGGCAGGGCGACACCGCGCCTTCAAGCTGAAGATTGGCGCGCGCGATCTGATGACCGACGTCCGCCATGCGCTGGCGATCAGGTCCGCGCTCGGGGATGAGGTCAGCATCCGGGTCGACGTCAACCAGGCCTGGGATCTGGCGACCGCAATAAAAGGTATGCGCCTGTTGCAGGACGGGGGAATAGACCTGGTGGAGCAGCCCATTGCGCAGTGGGACCGGGAGGGGCTCATTGCCCTGAGCCAGCGCTTCGAGGTGTCGGTTCTTGCGGATGAGGCGGTGGCAACCGGCCATGACGGTTTTACCCTGGCGAACGGCGGCTTTCGCGGGGCGTTTGCCCTCAAGATCGCCAAGGCGGGCGGCCCGGCTCAGGCGCTGAAGCTGGCAAGCGTAGCGCAGGCGGCGGGCATTGCGCTTTACGGCGGCACCATGCTGGAAGGAACGATCGGCACGGTCGCCTCCCTGCATGCCTGGTCAACGGTTCAGATGCAGTGGGGCACCGAGATGTTCGGCCCGCTGCTTCTTAAAGATGATGTCGTTGTACGCGCGCTGGCGTTCAGCGACGGGCAGGTAACGCTGCCGGACGGACCAGGCCTGGGCATTGAGGTCGACGACGATAAATTACGCCACTACGCGCGCCAGTAAGGAGTTCATATGCTGTTCAAAGTAGAAATGACGGTCAACATCCCGGCTTCACTCCCGCAGGTGCAGGCGGATGAGATTAAGGCAAAAGAGAAAGCCTACTCGCAGCGGCTCCAGCGTGAAGGCAAATGGCTGCACATCTGGCGGGTAGTGGGGCAGTACGCCAACGTGAGCATCTTTGACGTTAAGGACAACGAGGAGCTGCACGCCCTCTTAACGGCGCTGCCGCTCTATCCGTACATGGCAATAAGCGTTCAGCCGCTCTGCGGCCATCCATCGTCAATTGATAACGATAAACGGTAAATACCCTACGATAATGAGGAACCCGCAATGTCTAAAAACCCTTCCCAGCAGTCAGAGCTTGAGACCTTACTTGCCATCAGCAGTGGCCTCAATACCGACGGCGGCAACGAGCGCGTTAAGCGCGTTATTCATCAGCTGCTGAACGATCTGTGCCATACCATTAAAACCTTCGACATCAGCGACGAAGAATTCTGGATCGCCGTAAACTACCTGAACGAGCTCGGCGAGCGTAAAGAGGCGGCGCTGCTGGCCGCAGGGCTGGGGCTGGAACACTACCTCGACATGCGCGCCGATGAAAAAGAGGCCGCGACTGTCAGCCGCGCGGGGACGCCGCGCACCATTGAAGGGCCGCTGTACGTCGCGAACGCGCCGCTGAGCGACCATTTTGCACGCATGGACGACGGCAGCGAGCGGGCAGAAGCCATGTGGCTGCACGGCACCGTGACCGATATTGACGGTGAACCGGTCGCAGGGGCGATTGTCGATATCTGGCACGCCAACACGCACGGGGGCTACTCCTTCTTTGACCCGTCGCAGCCTGAATATAACCTCCGCCGCCGGGTAAAAACGGCTGCCGATGGCAGCTACGCGGTGCGCAGCATTGTTCCCTGTGGCTACGGCTGCCCGCCCGATGGTCCGACGCAGAAGCTGCTGAACGAGCTGGGCCGTCACGGTAACCGCCCGGCGCATATTCATTTCTTTGTTTCCGCGCCGGGCTTTAAACACCTCACCACGCAGATCAACCTTAACGGCGATCGGTACCTGTGGGATGACTTTGCCTTTGCCACCCGTGAGGAGCTGATTGCCGATCGGGTGAAAGTCACCGACAGCACGCTTGCCCGCGAGAGGGATATACATGAGCCGCATACGGAAGTGAGCTTTAGCTTCACGCTGGTGAAGGCCGCCGGGGCGGAGGAGGAGGCGAGAGTTAAGCGTGCACGGGTGAAGGAGTAACCCGAAAGATGTTACTCAGATTTTATAGAGATATGTAGTAACGGTAAAACATTCTTTGAGCGACGCAATGCCGATGCCCCTTAAATTCCCGTTTCCTGGAGGGAGGGGGCATGCGGCTGAGCAATAATAGAACAAAAAGATGTAGCGGGACTTAATTGTTAACGACCAAAAGTTAACCCAAAAAGATAAAAGCCGCGGCATTATTTCGCATTGCGAAATTAACTTTACTCCTTTTTTATCCCCTCTTTTTGTTAATGGGCGCAGCTCCTGTTGTGTGAAAGATACCTTCAGAATGCAACAAAGAAATAATCCTAAATATATCCCACGGCGCACAGAAAAAATGAAAATCTACTAAATATGGTAGTGGCGTTAATAGGGTGGTTACGTTAATGATAGCGGTTCTCTTTTACAGGATATGTCTTTTTAATCAATTAGTTATGTGGATTTTTTCTTACGGAAAAAAACAATTTCAGCTAAGTTCTCTTTTTTTATGAGATTAATCCTATAATGCATTGGGCGTATCATTAAACGCCGTTAAGCAGGCGGGAAATATTGAATTGATGACAAGCTCATGTAAACTTGTCTACCGTTTGTCAAAATATGTCAGGAACGCGTTGGGCCTATTTCTGTTAGGCTCGTGCGGTAGCTATGCCTTTAAATAGTTACATGCCGAAAATATCCTGACTATTTTAACAATAGCACCTAAGTCAAATTTTATCCCCTCTCTTCATCCTCTAAATATCGCTACGGAAAAGCATATGAAACTGCGCGTATTGTTATCACTTCTGTTTGTTATGGCGGTGGCGGGCTGTAAGGCGCCGCAGAAACCAGCGATCACCGACGATACGATCGTCACCAGCCAGGTTAACGGCGTCACGCTGACGCACCGTCATGCCGTTACCCCTCCGGCGGAGTTCACCCAGGTGAATGAACCGTACCGTGCCATGTATCCGGCGTCCCTGATGAGCCGTCCTGATTACGGCGGAAAAGTGATCCGTACCCTGGAAACCGGCAAAACCTATGTTGTGCTGGGTCAGGTTGAACATTTCTGGATGGCGCTGGCCGATGAAGGGAATGAACAGCTGATTGGTTACGTGCCGATGCGTGCCGTAATCAAGGCTGACCAGTACGAGGCCACCGTACGTAAACAGGCACTGCGTCCTAAAGCGCGGAAAAAAGCCACCTGTGTTGACGTCGATGGCAACAGCAAAGCCTGCAAAGACAGCGCGAACGGTACGTGGATCCTGAACTAAACGGGTTTCAAGAGCGTATTTTTATGAATAATAAAAAATTACATCTGATGTGGTTCGCTTTTCTGGCGGTGATTTTCGCTCAGATCGGTGGTTGTACGTCGTCTTCACACAGCGACCCCTCCCGCTACAATCTGCAGTTTCAGGCTCATCCTCAAATCAATGATTCTGCGCCGCTTAAGGTCAGAGTGTTGCTGCTGAAATCCGATGCGGATTTCATGTCCAGCGACTTCTATTCCCTGCAGAACAACGCGTCAGCTACCCTTGGCGCGAATCTGCTGAACAGCGATGTATTCTTCCTGATGCCGGGCCAGCTTTCGAAAACCCTGAGCGGACAAAGCTCACCGGAAGCGCGCTATATCGGCGTGATGGCGGAATATCAGGCGCTGGACGGAAAAAAATGGCGCGTCTCACTCCCTTTGCCTGTTCCCGGCGAAAACGCGATTTACCAGTTCTGGAAATGGTCCGCAGATGAACTTCAGGCCAGCGTCTTTCTTGACGTAAATGGAATCCGGGTCATCAGCCAGTAACGGCCTACATAACAGAAAAGAGATCATCATGACGAAAGCAGAAAAGGTCGTCTGGACCGAAGGTATGTTCCTGCGTCCGCACCATTTTCAGCGGGCAGAAAGTTACCTGCTCAACCACGTTCGTGAGTGGGGAGCATTGCAGCGATCGTATCTCTGGGGCTTTCTCGACCTTGAGCTGGACGAGGCGATGCTGCGTCAGGGCTGCATCGCCCTGAGCTACTGCAGCGGCCTGCTGCCTGACGGCACGTTTTTCCAGATTCGCAGCGATCGTAACGGTCCGGCTCCGCTCAGGATCCCGGATAATCTCACCAATGAAAAGGTGGTGCTTGCGCTGCCGGTTCGTCGCGGCGGCCGCGAAGAGGTGATCTTCAGCGAGGAGCAGGCTTCACTGGCGCGTTTTATTACCTTTGAACAAGAGGTGGAAGACGATAACGCCATGGCGGTGGGGGAGGCGACGGTCCAGTTTGGCCGTCTGCGCCTGACGCTGATGCTGGAAAAAGATCTGACGGCAGAGTGGACCGCCATCGGCGTGGCGTTCGTGACCGAAAAACGCAACGACAACCTCGTGCGGCTCGATAACAGCTACATCCCGCCGATGCTGAACGCCAATAACAGCCCCCAGCTCTACGGCATGATCAACGATCTGCACGGTTTGCTGGTCCAGCGTAGCCAGCAGATTGGGGGGCGCCTGCGCCAGCCGGGCCGTTTTAACACCTCTGAGATGATTGAATTTACGCTGCTTTCGCTGATCAACCGTCATCTGGGAGACGTGTCGCATCTTAAAACGCTGCCGCTGCTTCATCCGGAAGCGCTCTGGCGCAGCTGGCTGCCGTTTGCGACGGAGCTCGCCACCTGGACACCGCAGCGCACCGCCGAGAGCGTTCTGCCGGTATACGATCATGACGATCTTGCCGTCTGCTTCAGCAAGCTGATGCTGATGCTGCGCCAGGGGCTGTCGCTGGTGATGGAAGACCACGCCATTCAGCTGCCGCTGCACGAACGTTCCCACGGGCTGAATATCGCCACCGTGCCGGAAACCAGCATGGTACGGGAGTTTGGCTTCGTGCTGGCGGTCAAAGCCAACGTGCCTGGCGAACACCTGCAAACCCATTTCCCTGCCCAGATGAAGGTAGCGCCGGTCTCGAAAATTCGCGACCTGGTACAGCTCCAGCTGCCGGGCATTATGCTCCGCGCAATGCCCGTTGCCCCGCCGCAGATCCCGTGGCATGCGGGCTACAGCTATTTCGAGCTGGAGAGGGGCAGCGAGCTGTGGCACGAGATGGACAAGTCCGGCGCATTCGCTCTGCATCTTGCAGGGGAATTCCCGGGTCTCGATATGGAGTTCTGGGCCATCCGTAGCCCGACAGAATAATAAAGCGAGCGCTTAATATGCAGGAACGACAGGATACCGGCAGTGATGCCGTGTTTACCGGAGCCAGTGGCAATAATCAGCTGGTGGCGGCCGCCAATCCGCTGCTCAACGCGATTCCGCAAATCCGTCATTCGGTTTCCCACGACGACCAGGTTGGGCTGCGCCAGCGCCTGATTGATGAGATTCGCCGTTTCGAAGTGCGGTGCCAGCAGGCGGGGTTGCCCTATGAGGTGATCGTCGGCGCGCGCTATTGCCTCTGTACGGCGCTGGATGAAGCGGCCGCCCTGACGCCATGGGGCAGCAGCGGCGTCTGGTCAAGCAATGGCCTGCTGGTAACGTTTCATAACGAAACCTGGGGCGGCGAGAAGTTCTTCCAGCTGCTGGCGCGCCTGTCGCAAAACCCGCGCGAGCACATTCTGCTGCTGGAGATGATCAACTACTGTCTGCTGCTTGGCTTTGAAGGGCGCTACCGCGTGCTGGACAATGGCCGCACCCAGCTAGAAACCATCAAACAGCGCCTGTGGCAGATGATCCGTGGCGTGCGCGGCAGCTACCCGCCGCCGCTTTCGCCCCACCCGGAAGATCGTCCGGTGCTGCGTAAGCTCTGGCGTCCGATGATCCCCCTGTGGGCGTGCGTGGCGCTGGTCGGCTTTATCGCCTGCCTGTTCTATATCGTTCTCAACTGGCGTCTGGGTGATAACACCAGCCCGGTGCTGGCGAAGATTTACCAGTCTCAGCTGCCTGAAACCACCATCCAGCAGCCCGCGCGCCAGCTTCCGGCGGTGCTCAACCTGCGTGGTTTCCTGAAGCCGGAAATTGAAGCCGGCCTGGTGGCCGTTAAGGATGAGGCGGACCGCAGCGTGGTGATCCTCAAAGGAGACGGACTGTTTGCCTCTGCCTCAACGGTGGTACGCGATCGCTATGAGCCGGTGATTGACCGCATCGCCCAGGCGATGAATAACGTCAGCGGCAAGATTCTGGTGGTGGGCTACAGCGACAACGTGCCGATCCGCAGCGCTCGCTTCGCCTCCAACTATGAACTCTCGCTTGAGCGCGCCCGCTCGGTGCAAAAACAGCTGCAGGGCAGCCTCTCGCAGCCAGAACGCGTGAAAGCCGAAGGGCGAGGCGAGATCAACCCGGTAGCGCCAAACACTACGCCTGAAAATCGCGCCCGTAACCGCCGCGTAGAGATCACTCTGCTGGTGTCGCCTGAAAATACGCAGGCCGAGCTGAACGGATTGCCGCAAGGAAACTAAGGATGCTGACTACTCTTCTTTCCATACTGACCAATCGCATTCTGTGGAGCTTCCTCGGCGTAACGGCGCTCGCGGCGGTGATCTGGATGATTGGCCCGCTGTTGTCCATCGTCGATACCCGCCCCCTCGAATCTGAACAAAACCGCGTCATCAGCATTGCGGTGGTCTACCTGATTTGGGCCCAGAGCCACATTCTGCCGCGGCTGTATAACGCCTGGCTGAACCGCAAGCTGATGGACAAGCTCAACGAAAACACCACCAGCCCGGAAGCGGCCGATCCGCAGAAGCGACTGAACAGCGAGGAGCAGATCCTGGCCGGGCGCTTCGACGAAGCCGCCCAGATGCTGAAAAAAGCCCACTTCAGCAAGGCGGGGCACGGCGCGCAGTGGACGCAGCGCTTCAGCACGCAGTATCTCTATCAGCTGCCGTGGTACGTAATCATTGGTGCGCCGGGTTCCGGTAAAACCACCGCGCTGGCCAACTCCGGGTTGCAGTTCCCGCTGGCGGACCGCTTCGGTAAAACCGCGCTGCGCGGCATTGGCGGCACGCGTAACTGCGACTGGTGGTTCACCAACGAGGCGGTGCTGCTGGATACCGCTGGCCGCTACACCACCCAGGAGAGCGAGCAGGTTCAGGACGCCGGCGAGTGGCTGGAATTCATCAACCTGCTGCGCAAATACCGCCGCCGCCAGCCGATTAACGGCGTAATTATCACCATCAGCATTTCCGATTTGCTGTCTCAGTCCGCGGAGGCCTCCCGCCAGCAGGCGGTGAACATTCGCCAGCGTCTCTCGGAGCTGCACGAACAGCTGGGTATCCGCTTCCCGGTGTACGTCATGGTCACCAAGGCTGACCTGCTCAAAGGCTTCCGCGCCTGGTTTGCCGATTACGACAAAGCCCAGCGCGACCAGATCTGGGGCTTTACGCTGCCGTGGGAGCAAACCCGACACGCCGATTACGACCTGATGGGGAACTTCCAGCAGGAGTTCTCCCTGCTGCAACAGCGTCTGGACGCTGGCCTGCCGGAAACCATGCTTAAGGAGCACGACGCAAAAACGCGCGCCGAAGCGTATCTCTTCCCCCAGGAGTTCGCCGCGCTGCGCCCGCTGCTGGCAGACTACCTGAGCACGGTCTTTGCCCGTTCAAACTTTGAAACCGAATTTTCTCCGCGCGGCATTTATTTCGCCAGCGGCACGCAGGAAGGCATGCCGTTCGATCGGGTGATGGGCGAGCTGAACCGCGCGCTTTCGCTGCCGGAAGGAGGCGAGAGCGACAGCTGGGATTCGGTGAGCAAAGACGCGCCGATCCCGGGGGCGAAGGGGCAGAGCTTCTTCATCAAGAACCTGCTGCAAAACGTGATTTTCCAGGAAGCGGGCATTGCCGGCGAAAACCGCTGGTGGGAACTGCGTAACCGCGCCGTGATGTGGTCCGGCTATGCGGCGCTGCTGGCCCTGCTGGCGATCCTGGCTGGCCTGTGGCTGACCAGCTACGCCAAAAACAAAGCGTATCTGGAAGAGGTTGACGCGAAGGTGCCGATGCTGGAGCAGCAGAGCAAGGCGCTGCAAAATCAGCCCCAGCGCGACCTGTTTGCGCTTCTGCCGCTGCTTAACGGGCTGGTGGATCTGCCGAAAAGCGATGCGTTTGACGTGAACGACCCACCGGTGTCCCGCCGGATGGGGCTTTATCGCGGGGATGACGTCAGCGATGCGTCCCAGTCGCTTTATCAGAAAGCGCTGGACCAGCTGCTGCTGCCTGCCGTCGCGATGCACATCACCACCTGGCTGCGTAACGACAACGGCAGCGACGTGGAGTACAGCTATGAGGCGCTGAAAGCCTACCAGATGCTCTACCAGCCGAAGCACTACGACGGCAAATTCCTGCACTCGTGGGTGATGCTTAACCTGCAGCGCAACCTGCCGCAGAACGTTACGCAGGCGCAGCTCCAGGAGCTGGAGTGGCACCTGACGCAGCTGCTGGAGCCGAAAATTCAGGCCTCACCGTATGCGCAGGACGAAGACCTGGTGGCCCGGGAAAGGGCGCTCATCAACCAGCAGCCGCTCTCTACCCGCGTCTACGGCCGCCTGAAGCGTCTGCTGGAGCGTGACGAGAGCCTGAAGCCGGTTTCGCTTTCTGACCTCGGCGGCCCGCAGAGCGAGCTGGTCTTTTCCCGGAAAAGCGGCAAGCCGGTGAGCGAAGGCGTGCCGGGGCTCTTTACCCCGGACGGCTACTGGAAAAGCTTTAACGACCAGATCGACAGCGTCACCACCGCCCTGCACGAAGACGATGCCTGGGTGCTGGGCGCCACCAGCGCTGAGGAAGATAAACAGCAGATCGACAACGCCGTGCGTCAGCTCTATATGCGCGACTTTATCGTCAACTGGGATCGTTTCCTCGCGGACATTCAGCTCAATAACAGCGCCGATCTCTCCCAGCGCATCAATACCGCGCGCCTGCTTTCAGGCACCAACTCGCCGCTGCGCCGTCTGGTGCTCAACCTGAGCAAAGTGCTGACGCTGTCGCGCACGGCCCCGGCACCTGAAGATGCGCAGAAAGCGGAAGCGCAAAGCAACCGCGCCACCCGAACGCTGGAGGCGCTCTTCAGCAACGACGACAATGCCCCAACCCAGGGCGCAGTGGTAAACCAGGCGCCCGAGCTGCTGGTGACCGACCACTTTGCCCCAATGATTGAGCTGGCTCAGCCGCTGGAGAAGGGCGGCAAGACCATCGTCTTTGATGATTTTCTCAAGCAGGTTGACGAGCTTTATCGCTACCTGACCGCCGTTCAGGATGCGGCTAACAGCGGTATGCCTGCCCCGGGCGGCGATGCAATCAGCCGCCTGCAGGCCAGCGCGGGCCGTCTTCCGGGCGGGCTACAAACCATGTTCAGCAACATGGCCGTGGGCGCCAGCAGCGATACCCAGCGCCGGGATCTGGAGAACGTGCGTAAGCGAATCAACGTGGAGGTAGGCGGGTTCTGCCGTCAGGCGATTGCCGGGCGCTACCCGCTGGTGCGCAGCGCCAGCACCGAGGTGACGCCGGACGATCTCGCCCGCATGTTTGCCCCGGGAACCGGGCTGATGGACACCTTTTTCCGCGATAACCTGACCAATAAAGTGGACACCACTCAGGCGAACTGGCGCTTTATGCCGGGCATCGACGGCAAAACGCTCCCTGGCAGCGAAGGGCTGCTGCGTCCGTTCCAGCAGGCGCAGTCCATCCGCGATGCCTTCTTTGCCAACGGAGCCACGACGCCTTCCTTTAAGGTCACGGTGCGCACCGTGCGGATGGATAACACCATTCTGAACCTCACCCTGGACGTGGACGGGCAGCTGTTGCGCTATAGCCACGGCCCGCAGGCGGTGCAGATCATGAACTGGCCGGGGCCGGGCGGCACCAACCAGGTGCGTATGCAGCTCGGCCTGGCAAACGGCAGTACCGCGACGCTGGTAACCAACGGCGCCTGGGCGCTCAACCGCTTTTTCGACAAGGCGCGCACCAGCCCTGGCGCAGGTAGCCTGAGCCGTCAGGCTACCTTCAGCGTCGACGGACATCAGGTCACGCTGGAGTTTGCGCCGAACAGCATCCGCAACCCGTTCCAGCTTCCCCGTTTCTCATGCCCATAACCGCAAGGACAGCCGTATGACGAATACCCCTGCGATGAACCGCTACAGCTGGTATGGCAAATTGCCCAGCGCCGGAGATTTTTTGCAGCGTCGCTTTCCGGACACCCTGCAACGCCAGTGGTCGCACTGGTTTCAGGTCGGCCTGCTGGCCTGGCAACAGGAAGAGCAGCGCAGCGGCGAGCGCCAGTTTACCAAAGCGCCGGTGTGGAACTTTGTCGTTCCGCCGATGCTCGGCAGCCAGATGATTCAGATGGGTTGCCTGCTTCCGGGCCGCGACAGCGTAGGTCGCCACTATCCGGTCTGCATTCAGCTGAGCTTTACCCCGGCCGAATGGTCATCCCGTCTGCTCGGGCAGGCTGAAGGCTGGTACCAGCAGCTTGGCCGCCTGGGGCTGCACGCGGTGCGTAACGGCTATTCAGCTTCACAGCTTGATGAAATGTTAATGACGATCCCGGCGCCGCAGCCGGTTGAGCCGCAGAAGCGATCCGACATTCTGGACGTGATTGGCTATGAGGACGACGGTCAGAACACGCTGGGCTGGCCGCAGGCGGCGGAGTGTTTCGATCCGCTGCGTCAGACCAGCTACTGGTGGACGAACCGCTGCGACGGCTACCCGCTTTATACTCATGTACACAGCGGGAACTTCACCGGGCAGCTGTTTACGCTGCTGTTCGATCCGGCAGGCGGCGCCAGACCGGGCCGCCACGGTCTTTATCCGCCTATGTTTGAATAAGCAGGGACTTTATGAATATCGATGAATTTCTCGCGCCGATAAGCCCTGAAAACCCCTGCGGGGAAAACCTGGAGTACGACGCCGATTTCCAGGCCATGGGGCAGGCAAGCCAGGGCAAAGCCGAGCAGCAGTTTGGCGACACCATTATTCCGGCGGAGCCCGCCGACTGGAACACGGTAGAAAAACTCGCTACCAGCCTGCTGGGGCGCACCAAAGATCTTCGCGTCATGCTGGCGTTAACCCACGCCTGGACGCGTCGCCGCGGGCTCGCTGGTTACGCCGACGGGCTGCTGCTGGTGCAGGAAGCCTTGTCCCGGTACTGGGAGCAGCTCTACCCCCTGCTGGAAGAGTATGGCGAGACCGATCCGTTCTACCGCATTAACGCCCTCGCCGGGCTGAGCGATAAGTCCGAGCTGACCGTCGCGGTACGCAACGCCTCGCTGCTGCGCTCAAACGGCGATGAAATTTCGCTGCGTGACGCTCAGGCGCTGCTCGACGGCAGTAAAACCGAATGCCCGGACTATCCCGGCGGACGTCCAAGACTGATTGACGAGCTGGCCCGCGGCGACCAGCCCGGCACCGCGGCGGTTATCGAGATCAACGCGCGTCTGCTGGCCATCCGCGAGCTGCTTACCGGCTATCTCGGAGAAAGCGGCGTACCGGAGATGGAACAGCTGCTGAAAACCGTCGGGCTGGTGGCCAGCGCCTGCCAGGTGACCGACATCAGCAAGCTGCTGCCGAACCGCGAGGCGCAGGCTGAACAGCACGCGGAGCCGCAGCCGGCTGCCGCTGCGCCTGTCCAGCAGGTAACGGACTGGCGCAGCGTGCAGGTGACCAGCCGCGCCGACGCCCAGCTGATGCTGGAAAAAGCGAAGCAGTATTTTGCGCAGTACGAACCGAGCCATCCCGCACCGCTCATGATTGAACGAGTGCAGCGGCTGTCTGAACTCAACTTTATGGACATTATTCGCGACCTGGCGCCAGACGGCGTTAACCAACTGGAAAACATCTTTGGACGCCGCGAATGACGCGTCCTGGCATTATGACGACAGGCATGGAGTCTGCCGTTTCACCTTCACCGCGCATCTTTGATGGAGAACATCATGGCAATGAGTAACAGTGGACAGAAATTCATCGCACGCAACCGTGCTCCCCGCGTGCAGATCGAGTACGACGTAGAGATCTACGGTGCAGAACGTAAAATTCAGCTGCCGTTTGTGATGGGCGTTATGGCCGATCTGGTTGGCAAGCCGGTGGAAAACCTGCCAGCCGTTGACGAGCGTAAGTTCCTGGAAATCGACATCGACAACTTCGACGAACGCATGAAGGCGCTGAAGCCGCGCGTGGCGTTCCAGGTGGATAACACCCTGACCGGCGAAGGGAAGCTCAACGTCGATCTGACCTTTGACAGCATGGACGACTTCCTGCCGGACGCGGTGGCGCGCAAGGTAGAGCCGCTGAACAAGCTGCTGGAAGCGCGTACCCAGCTCTCTAACCTGCTGACCTACATGGACGGCAAAAACGGTGCGGAAGAGCTGATCGCCAAAATTCTCCAGGATCCGACGCTGCTCAAATCCCTGAGCCAGATGCCAAAAAATGACGAAAGTGCGAAAGGTAGCGAGGAATAATCGATGAGCAACCAGACTCAACAACACGATCAGCAGGCGGGCCAGGCGTTCAGCCAGGACGAGTTCAGCGCGCTGCTGAATAAAGAGTTCCGCCCGAAAACCGATCAGGCGCGCTCTGCCGTTGAGAGCGCGGTAAAAACGCTGGCGCAGCAGGCGCTGGAAAACACCGTGACCTTCTCCAACGACACCTACCGCACCATTCAGAACCTGATTGCCGGTATTGACGAGCAGCTGTCGCAGCAGGTGAATCAGATCATTCACCACGACGAGTTCCAGAAGCTGGAGAGCGCCTGGCGCGGGCTGAGCTACCTGGTGAACAACACCGAAACTGACGAGATGCTGAAGATCCGTTTCATGAGCATCTCCAAGCAGGAGCTGGGCCGTACCCTGAAGCGCTACAAGGGCGTGGGCTGGGACCAGAGCCCGATCTTCAAGAAAATTTACGAGCAGGAGTACGGTCAGTTTGGCGGCGAGCCGTTTGGCTGCATCGTGGGCGACTACTACTTCGACCACAGCCCGCAGGACGTTGAGCTGCTGGGCGAGATGGCGCGCATTGGCTCCGCGGCCCACTGTCCGTTCATCACCGGCACCGCGCCGGGCGTGATGCAGATGGAGTCCTGGCAGGAGCTGGCCAACCCGCGCGATCTGACGAAAATCTTCCAGAACACCGAGTACGCCGCCTGGCGCTCACTGCGTGAATCGGAAGATGCCCGCTATCTGGGGCTGGTGATGCCGCGCTTCCTGTCGCGTCTGCCGTACGGCATTCGCACCAACCCGGTCGACAGCTTCGATTTCGAAGAGCAGACCGACGGCGCGAACCACAACAGCTACTCCTGGGCGAACGCTGCCTATGCGATGGCGGCCAACATCAACCGCTCCTTCAAAGAGTACGGCTGGTGCACCTCGATTCGCGGCGTGGAGTCCGGCGGGGCGGTTGAAAACCTGCCGTGCCACACCTTCCCGAGCGATGACGGCGGCGTGGACATGAAGTGCCCGACCGAAATTGCCATCAGCGACCGTCGCGAAGCCGAGCTGGCGAAAAACGGCTTTATGCCGCTGGTTCACCGTAAAAACTCCGACTTTGCCGCCTTCATCGGCGCGCAGTCGCTGCAAAAGCCGGCCGAGTACCACGATCCGGATGCCACCGCGAACGCGCGTCTGGCCTCTCGCCTGCCGTACCTGTTCGCCTGCTGCCGCTTTGCCCACTACCTGAAGTGCATCGTGCGCGACAAAATCGGCTCCTTCCGCGAGCGCGAAGAGATGGAACGCTGGCTGAACGACTGGGTAATGAACTACGTGGACGGCGATCCGGCTAACTCCTCCCAGGAAACCAAGTCCCGCAAGCCGCTGGCGGCTGCGGAAGTGCAGGTGCAGGAGATCGAAGACAACCCGGGCTACTACGCCGCGAAGTTCTTCCTGCGTCCGCACTACCAGCTGGAAGGCCTGACCGTTTCCCTGCGCCTGGTATCTAAACTGCCGTCGCTGAAGACGAAAGACGCGTAATGACGATTGCCGGCCCGAAGGGGCCGGCCATCTGAGCGGAAGAGCTTAGCTTATTTCTGTCAGTGAATAAGGATAGATGGTGAAACATATACTTTTGATCGCGACCAGTTTGCTGGCAGTTTCTACTCTCGCAAGCGCGGACGCTGGAAATTACAAATACCCTCAAGCGGAAGCATTGCCTCAGGATGACACATCAAACTTCCAACGCGATCCGACGCTGTTAACAGGGTACGATTTAAATCTGAGTGCAGAGCGATTTGCTAAAGCCTGGCTGTCGAAAACGAATGAACGTGAACGCATTAAGGCAAATATGTATCTTCTCGGCGTAGTCGACGCGTCTGAGGGCACCGCATGGTGCAAGGGCAGGCCTTTTTTGCCAAATACAATACATGAGTTTCTCTATTCTCGTTTTGCGAACTTATCGAAACAGCAAGGCGAGGAGCGCGCTTCAAAAATCATCATTGACGGCATGAAAGAATTACGCCCGTGCAAAAAAGGAGAGTGACAGATGAGACCATTATACGAACAACTTAAACGTCAGCATTACTCTTCAAATCACACACGCGCGGGTTTTGCCTCGGGTGAACAGGTATTTTCAGAAATTGGCTACGATTATTCGACGATTATCAAGCAACAACCGGCATACGAAAATACCTGTGCGGTAAGAATGAGCCTGGCATTGTTAAAATGCAATGTTGAATTTACAGGGCGTTTACCCATAAAGACCGGTCCCTATAAGGGAAAAACAATCGAGCCTGGCGCAAAATTACTTGCCGATCAGCTTTATAAATCCCATGTGTTTGGCAAGGCAGAAATCTTTAAAGACCGCGAGGCTGGTGCACGCTCAATGTTGGGCCGAAAAGGTGTTGTTTTCTTCAATAAAATTGATGGGTATGGTGGTGGTCATATCGACCTTATCGAGCCTCTGAGTAATAATTCGTTTATATGTAACTCCGATTGCTTTCCGTACTGTCAGGAAATCTGGTTTTGGGAATTAAAATAATTATATTCAGGTTTCTACAGACCGCATTTCTTTTGCTTACTTGCTTATCTTTTTCTGCTCGCGGTGACAACCCTTACGTTGATTTTTATCAGCAGCAAACATACCGGCAGGTGGTAAAAGATTTGGTCCTGGCGCGCTGCCTTGCGCAGGTGGCAGATAAAGGCAGTCAATTTTCTGCTGATGCGGCCCGCAGTGCGAGTGCATTTATTGAGTGGATACCGTTTGATGCTGAAAACGGTACTGACAAAGTTAACGCCATCATTGGGAAGTATAAACACCAAATTAATGGTTTCCACTCGGAGCGCAAACCTGATGTAAAAGGCGTAACCTTAAATTGTCTACGTCTTTATCATAGCGACGAACTGAATAAACTGGTTCCGCAGCTCATCATTGGCGATCCTGATCGTACCTGGATTCAGGATAATCCGCAGTAGTAAAAGACTTCACATTCTTTCCGTTCATTCAGGGGGAATGTAAGACTGTCAAATGACACGGGTCGTTTGATATGAGGCAGAGGTAAAATATGGACGGTTTTATTCAGCCCCATGCTTTCCTGTTTGCCATATAAGGGCTTTTTCGAAAGCAATATTGTTCATCCACGAAGAGTAGATATTATGGCTATTGATATGTTTCTGAAGGTCGAGGGTGTTACGGGCGAATCTAAAGATTCTAACCACACCGGCTGGACTGATATTACCTCCTTCTCCTGGGGCGCGTCCCAGCCGGGTAATATGAGCGTTGGCGGCGGCGGCGGTGCCGGTAAAGTTAACTTTAACGATCTGCACGTTAACGCTCTGATCGACAAATCCACTACAGCAATCCTGAAACACTGCGCAAGCGGTAAGCACCTGACCAAAGTTGAACTGTCCGTCTGCAAGGCGGGTGGTCAGCAGGTTGAATATACCCGCATCACCCTGGAAGACGTTCTCGTGACTTCCGTTCAGTACACCGGTGCCGACAACGGCGATACCGTTGGCGTGACCTATGCATTCCAGGCTGCGAAAGTGAAACAGCAGTACTGGGAGCAGACCACTGCCGGTGGTAAAGGTGCTGAAAGCAGCGCTGGCTGGAACATCAAAGAGAACAAAGAAGCGTAATTGCCCGTATGGCCGGGGAGTTTTCCCCGGTCATTATCAACCGGAAGGGAAGATAGTATGGCAAGTTTGCAGGAAGGAAGCTCTCGTCCTCTGACTATTGGCGAAATCGCCCTCGCACGAACCGTGTTTGGTGACGCCATAAAATATTCAGAAGTAAAAGTGCATAATAAAAGCTATCTGCCATTTAATATGCAATCTAACAATGTTGCAATGACGCCTAATGGTGAACTCTATTTCCGGGAACCCCATTACCGTGATGATTTCTCCACGGAAGTCCCTCGGTATAAACACTGGTTTATTCATGAAATGGTTCATGTGCTGCAACACCAGATTGGAATGAATGTACGAACCCGAGGCGCATTCAGTTGGGCCGCAAGCTATAATTGCTCGTTACCGCCGGATAAAAAACTCTCGAACTTTGGGATGGAGCAGCAGGCTTCAATCATTTCAGATTATTATTTTCTGATAAATTACGGCTTGGGTGATTTTCGCAATATTGCAGGTTTTGAAGGTATTATCGGACCAGATCTGAGGGATAAGTATCAGCAAGCATTGTCTTTGTTTATTAAAAACCCTAAGGAACGGCGGGCATGGTTATGAAAAAAGTATTCGGTGCATTATCGGTTACGTTAATGGCGAGTGCCTGCGTGTCTCATCCCGCACAATACCAGTCGCTTACCGTTACGCTTAAAAACAACGAACCCTGCTTCGCAATTCCTGCTAATTCCGGATTAGATGCGCCTGTTACCAGCCATTCGCCCACCATTATGAAACGGGCGGGGAATGAATGGAAAACGATATCACCGCCATCTACGTATAGCCCTGTGGTGACGTTGAATACCCAGCAGTGTCATCAATGGAGCGGTATTGCGTGGCAGACCGGGGAATATGATGTCGCCCTGAAAGTCTCGGGAAAAAACGATTCTGTTCGTTATGCTGCCCGATTCACGCTCGAAGAAAATGCGTCAGGCCAATTAAAGATTACGCAGACCGAATAGGATGCCTTAACCCCCAAACCCCGCCGTTTTCACCTCCGAGAGCGGCAGCGTTTGAGCGCTAATCATACCAGCAGGAATACGCCATGCGATTCACGATTATTTCTACGAAACCCGGTCATCAGCCGCCGCAAAGCAGCTGTGATTTTTATGCCCCGGGCGGCACCATTGGGCGCGGTACGGATAACAATCTGGTGCTGCCGGACAATGACCGCACTATCTCGCGTTTGCAGGCCATCGTTCACGTCGACGCCAGCGGCGAATGCCGCGTCACGAACCGCGGCAGCGTTACCCGCGTGGTATTAAATGACATTCCTCTTGAGCGTGGGCGTCAGGTTGAGCTTCAGGATGGGGATATTCTCGGTATTGATGAGTATCGCATCGAAGTCAGCGAACTGATTCACGATACCCAGCCCGTAAGCCGTATGGCGGCCAGCATGCAGCAGGCGCGTCCGGCGGCGACACCTGCTCCGGCACCGCAGCCGAAACCTGCAAGCGCCGCGCCGCGCGGCAAAGCCGAGCCGACGGCCGTGCCGACGGAAATCTGGGACAGCCTGATGCAGGAGTTCTCCATCTCCGACAGCATCTCCAGTAACCGCGCAAAACCACAGCCCGCGGCTTCTCACGACCCGTTTTCCCAGCCTGCGGCCCCGGAGCGCAACGCCGAAGATCCGCTGGCAATGTTCAACGACAGCGATCCCAGGCTCGAGCGTAAGAACGTTGACCCGGACACGCTGTTCAGCGATGAAGCGTTGTTTAAAAAAGAGAGCATCTTTGACGATGTCACCCCTTCAGCGCTGGTGCAGCCGGACGAAAGCAAACCTGCCCAGCCAAAGGAGGAGGCGGCGGATGAACTCGATCCGCTGGCCCTGTTTGGCGGGACGGCCAGCGCGCCTGCCGCACGCCATGATGACCCGCTCGGCCTGATGGGCGGCGCGCCGTTAACGCATCCGGATGAGATCGCGGCCGAGAAGCCGAAGCCAGAGCCGGTATCCGAGCCCGAGCCGGAAGCGGATCCCCTTGCCGATTCTCCGCTCTTCGCCCCGGAACCGCAGGACGCGCCGCGCGCGGAAGAAGAAGAGCCCGCGCGTACCGACTACGCCGGCTTCACCATGCCAACGCCGCAGGCCGTGGCGCGCAGCAACGCTCAGGCGCCTAAAGGCCGCCTGCGTATCGACCCGGTTAAAAACGCTGCATCACCTGCCTCCACCATGCAGAACGGCGAGAAGGGCGAGGTGCTGCAGGGCGAGCTGCTGGAGGCGCTTCTGGAAGGGATGGGGCTGAGCGAAATGCAGCCGGTGCCGCAGTTCGATCGGGAAAATATGCGTCAGCTGGGCCAGATCCTGGGCATGTTCTCCCAGGGAACCGTGGCGCTGCTCTCGTCGCGCTCTATCCTCAAGCGCGGCGTGAAGGCCGATATGACCATGGTGCTCGACGATGCCAACAACCCGTTCAAGCTGCTGCCGACCGGGAAAACGGTGCTGATTCAGATGTTCGGCACGCCGATGCCTGGCTTTATGCCGCCGACCAAATCGGTGCGCGATGCGCTGATCGATTTACAGGCGCACCAGCTGGGGATGATCTCCGGTATCCGCGCCATCATTGCCGCCATGCTGCAATCCTTTAACCCGGAGCAGCTCGAAGAGCAGGCGAAGCAGAACGGGATGACGTCGCGCCTGGCGCTGCCGGGCAGCCGTAAAGCCGCGCTGTGGGATTATTTTGTACGCAGCTATGGCGAGACGGCAGGGGAGATCGAAGACGACTTCCATACCCTGTTTGGCGAAGCCTTCCTCCATGCCTATGACATGGAGGTCAATCAGTACAAAGACTCACAGAGCGGATCCGAAGACAAATGAATATCGCAACGGCTTCTCTCTCCCGCCAGGGGACGCGCGCCAGCAACCAGGATCAGACGGGAGAAACCATTGGGGAACGTTCAGCCTGCTTTGTCGTCTGTGACGGCATCGCGGGCCTGCCGGGCGGCGAGGTGGCCGCTGAACTGGCCCGCAACAGCATCATTTCCCGTTTCGACGGCGATAAGCACCTGAACGCGCAGCATATTCGTGACTACGTGCAAACGGCAAACCGCACCATCCTCAGCGAACAGCAGGCCGTACAGGACTACCGCCGGATGGGCACCACGCTGGTCAGCCTGTTTATCGACAGGGATTACCGCCTGGCCTACTGGGCGCACGCCGGGGACAGCCGCCTGTACCTGTTTCGCCGCGGCTGGCTGTGGCACGTCACGACCGATCACAGCCTCGTACAGCAGATGAAGGACGCCGGGCACCAGACCGACGATCTCAACAGCAACCTGCTGTATCTGGCGCTGGGTATTGAGAACGGCGGACCGGAGGCGAGCTACAGCGACGTTGTGCAGGTTGAAGACGGCGATGCCTTTTTACTCTGCACCGACGGTTTCTGGCACGGCGTCAGCGAAGAGCAGATGAAGCAGTCGCTGCACATGGTCAATACGCCACAGGAGTGGCTGACCTTAATGAACCAAATCATTCAAAAGAATGGCGAACAGGAGGGCAATGCTCAGGATAACTATACCGCCGTCGCGGTGTGGATGGGCAACCCTCAGGACACCACTTTGCTGCATACGCTCTCTGACGCAGCGCAATTTCTTCCCTGCGGAACTGATTAGACACACAAGGATTGATATGAAACTTTGGCTATCGGGTTTGGCTCTTCTGACGGTGGCGACCACCGCACAGGCTGAAAACTTCCGCATCGTGCAGTCTCCTGCGCAGAAGCTGGATATCTGGATCGACAACATTAAAGACAATACGCCGCAAAGCTGGTGTAAGTCGGACGTTGCGCTGCGTATCGTGGCCAACGGCAGGAAAGAGGTTTCGGTGCTGGAAAACTTCGTGCCGCGCCTGGGCTCGCTGCTGGAGCACCAGTGCAGCAGGCTCAACACCCTTAACTGGACGCTAAACGATCCCGAAGGGACGACGCTCGCCCGGGGTACGGCGGCCAAAGCGCAGGACTGGGCGCTGGTGGTGAAGCAGCAGGAAACGGCGGCCACGGCGCCCGCGACCTCCGGCGCGCTGCTGCCGCCTGACCAGAACCCGGAAACGCGTACCGTGGCGGCAGATCGCTCCCCGTGGCAGGAGTTCACCCTTCAGGACGGTTGCCACCTGCGCACCTTCTGGGAGGGCGGTGCCTCCGCGCCTGCGCTGTTTATCCCGGACTCCGACACCACCCGCTGCGGCAACGGCAGCTGGCTCAGCGGCCACACGGTCGTCACCCAGAACCGCAACGGGACGCAGAAAGCGATCCCGGTGACCTATATTCACGGCTTCCCGGTGATGGGCCTGAACAACAGTGTCGATCCTGAAAACGCGCTGATCACCTCCGTCAACAAGGAGCGCATGGTCTTCAGCACCCAGAACAGCGACCAGAGCTGGATGATCCTGCCGTACGACAGCAGCCTGAACGGCTGGAAGAGCAACGGCACGGTGGCGGTGGAGATCTCCCGTGAGATCGCCAGCGACGACGCCAGGCTCCAGGCGCGCATTGCGGCGGTGAAGAAAACCTGGAGCGCATGGGTTGCACCAGGCGCGGAGCTGAACATTGTTCTGATTGATACGCTGCGCCCGCAGCTTCGCGATCCGGCAGTAGGCGCATGGCGCGCGGCTAATTAAGGAGTGGCTATGAATACGCTTTATCAACATCTGGCGGGCGAGTCGATTAGCGACGCGCTGCTTCGCCTGGAAGCCGATATCAAAGCCCGCCCGGCGGATGCCGATCTGCGCGCCGCGTTTGTGCAGTTTTTGATCCTCAGCGGCAACTGGGCGCGCGCCCTGACCCAGCTGAAAAGCTGGCTGGCGCTAAAGCCGCAGGCAAAACCGACCGTCACGCTGCTGGAGCAGGCCATTCAGGGCGAACAGCAGCGCGCGCGCGCGTTTGCGGGAGAGGCACGCCCGGCGATGCCCGAGGCGCAGTGGCCGTGGATGGCGATCTTAGCCCAGGCGCTGACGGAAGGCGGCGAGCGCGCGCAAGCCCTGCGCCTTGCCGCGCTGGAGCAGGCGCCGGCAGGCGCAGGCCAGCTTACGCTTGAGAATGACGAACAGCACACCTTCGAGTGGCTGATGGACGGCGATGCCCGCCTGGGGCCGGTGTGTGAAACCCTGGTCAATGGCCGCTACTTCTGGGTGCCGTTCTGCGCCATCGACACCATCCGCTTTCAGGCTCCGGCCAGCGTGACCGATCTGGTATGGCGTCATGCGCTGGTTCGTCTGACGGACGGCACCGAGCAGGTTTGTCAGATCCCGGCGCGCTATCCGTTTACTGACGGGGCACCCGACAGCGTCAGGCTTGGACGTACCACCGAATGGCTTCCCCTCGACGATGACGGCACGCTGTATGAAGGCATGGGACAGAAGGCCTGGCTCAGCGAGCAAAGCGAAAGCCCGCTGCTCACCCTGAGCCTGGTGACGTTCGCCGCGGATGGTGCTGATGAGTAATCCTGCTGGCGAAGGCGATCTGCTGCGCAGCGGCTGGCAGGCCCGCAGCAGGCAGGAGAAAGTGGGGGCGCGCGACAAAATGCAGCCCTCGCTGCTGGATCGCCTGACCGATAACGATCCGGAAAAGAAACGCGAGTCCGCTAACAGCAACCTGATCACCCACGCCGCGCTGCGCCGCAACGTGCTGCGGGATTTACAGTGGTTGTTTAATACCATCAACCACGATGCCTCCAGCGACTTAAGCGGGCTGACGCAGGTGAGCCGTTCCGTCGTTAACTTCGGCGTTGCGCCGCTGGCCGGGAAAAGAATGTCCGATATCGAATGGCATGACATTCAGCGCAAGCTTACCGAGGCGATTATTAACTTTGAACCGCGGATCCTCCCGCAGGGGCTTCAGGTTCGCTGCGTGTCCGATACCTCGTCGCTGGATCTGCACAACGTTCTGTCTATCGAAATCAAGGGCCGCCTGTGGTGCGTGCCGTATCCGCTTGAGTTTCTCTTTCGCACGGACGTCGATCTGGAAAACGGGCATTTTGAACTGAAGGATGCGGGGTAATTATGGAAAGCAAGCTGCTCGAATATTACAACCGTGAACTGGCCTACCTGCGCGAGATGGGCGCGGAGTTCGCCGAGCGCTACCCTAAGGTGGCGGGACGGCTCGGCATGCGCGGCATCGAAGTGGCGGATCCGTACATCGAGCGCCTGATGGAAGGCTTTGCCTTCCTGACCTCCCGCGTGCAGATGAAAATGGACGCGGAATTTCCGCGCTTCTCGCAGCGCATGCTGGAGATGATTGCGCCGAACTATCTGGCGCCCACGCCGTCGATGGCGATCGCAGAAATTCAGCCCGACAGCAGCCGCGGCGACCTGAGCAAAGGCTTTATCGTGCCGCGCGGCACCATGATGGACAGCCTGGCGCTGAAAAAAACCGGCGTCACCTGTAGCTACACCACGGCGCACGAGGTCAACCTGCTGCCGTTGAAAATCGACCGCATCGAGCTGGGCGGCGTGCCTGCCGACCTGCCGCTGGCGCAGCTGGGCCTGAGCCAGAGGGGGATCAGCAGCGCGTTACGGATCCGCATTGCCTGCGATGGCCCGCAGCATCTCGGGCATCTGGATTTTGACCGTCTGGAGTTCTTCTTAAGCGGCCCGGACATAGAGGCGCTGAAGCTGCTGGAGCTGGTGATGGAGCACCATGCTGGTATCGTCTGCCAGACGGTTAACAGCCAGCCCCGGCGCCAGCTGCTGTCGTCCGACGCCCTGCGTCAGGAGGGCTTTGAGGCGGATCAGGCGCTGCTCCCGGACGATCTGCGTAACTTTGACGGCTATCGCCTGTTGCAGGAGTACTTTGCGTTCCCGGCTCGTTTTCGCTTTATTAGCCTGAGCGGGCTGGGCAAGCTGATCCAGCACTGCGAAGACGAAAAAGCGTTTGATATCTTCATTCTGCTCGACAAGAGCGACGATCAGCTGGAGCGCGTGGTGGACGCCAGCCATCTGGCCCTGCACTGCACGCCGGTAATCAACCTGTTTCCGAAAGTGGCTGCGCGCCAGAAGCTGAGCGAAGGCCAGCATGAATACCATCTGGTGGTGGATAACATCCGGCCGCTGGATTATGAGATTTATGCGGTGAAAAAAATCTATGCCAGCGCGGACGGGCAACGGGACGACCAGACGTTTCGCCCGTTCTGGAGCACCTGGAGCGGCGACGCGGGCAACTACGGCGCCTATTTTTCCCTGCGCCGCGAGCAGCGCGTCCTCTCGGAGCATGCGCTTCGCTACGGTACCCGCACCGGCTATATCGGCTCGGAGGTGTTTGTCTCGCTGGTGGATGCGCAGCACGCGCCGTGGCAGGACAACCTGCGCTACATTTCCGCCGAGGTGCTGTGCACCAGCCGCGACCTGCCGCTGATGCTCCAGCAGGAGCTCGGGCAGTTCATTATGGCCGACTCCATGCCGGTGAAGACCCTCAACCTGCGTAAAGGCCCGACGCCGCCGCGTCCGGCGCTGGCGGAAGGGTTCAGCACCTGGCGGCTTATCAGCCAGCTGCAAATGAATTACCTCAGCCTGATGGACAGTGAAAACGAAGAGGGCGCCGCCGCGCTGCGCCAGCTGTTAGGGCTGTATGCCAACCTGGCAGAGACGCCGGTTGCCCGTCAGGTGGACGGCGTTCGCCACTGCGTGCTGGAGCCGGTGCACCGCCGCGTGCCGGAACCCGGCCCCGTGGTGTTCGCCCGCGGGATCGGCATTACCCTGACGGTGGATGAACGCGCCTTCTCCGGTGCCAGCCCGTGGCTTTTCGGCAGCGTGCTGGAGCGTCTCTTTGCCCGTCTGGTCTCCATCAACAGCTTTACGGAGTTCACGCTCAAGAGCCAGCAGCGCGGCGAGATCGGCTACTGGGCGCCGCGCATGGGTAAAAGGGCGCTGGTATGAGTGAGGTTGCCCCTGCAACGCTTCGCGTGCATCGCCTGACGCCGCTGCCCGATGCCTTCTGGCGCGGCGTGCGCGAGACGCCGTGGCGCTACGATCTGTTTCAGCTGTTAAGGCGCATTGACGCCCAGGGCGGCGAACGCTATCCGCTTGGACGTGCGCCGCTGCCGAAATTTGAGCCGCTGCGCATTGGCCAGCAGCCTTCGATGGGGTTTGCGCCATCCACGGTTGCCGACGTCCGGCAGCGCAAAGAGAACGGGCTGCACGAGGTTTCGATTCTCAGCTTCGGGCTGTTTGGCCCGAACGGCCCGCTGCCGGTGCATATGACCGAGTATGCCCGCGAGCGTATCCATCATCATCAGGACCATAGCCTCAGCGCGTTTGCCGACCTCTTTCACCACCGCCTGACGCTGCTGTTTTACCGCGCCTGGGCGGACGCGCAGCCAGCCGTTTCCCTCGATCGCGATGACAACAAGCGCTTCGAAGGCTATCTGGCGTCGCTGATCGGCATGGGCCAGCCGGGCCAGATGACCAAAGGCAGCCTGAGCGCGCATGCCCGCTTTACCCACGCCGGACACCTGACCCGCCACGGGCGGGACCCGGAAGGGCTGGAGAAGATCCTGCGTAACTATTTCAACGTCCCGGTCAGGCTGGTGGCCAACGTGCCGCAGTGGATGCCGCTCTCCCCCCGTGAGCAGGCGCAGCTGGGCGAGGGGCGTCGCCTGCCGCGCATGGGCGAATCCGCCTTTCTCGGGATTGCGGTACGCGACGTGCAGCACAAGTTTCGTCTGGAAATAGGCCCGCTGAGCGCCGACGAGTACAACCGTTTTCTGCCCGGCGAACCGTGGGTGACCGAGCTACGCGACTGGGTGCGGCAGTACGTCGGGGTAGAATTTGAATGGGAAACACGGGCGATCCTGCGCGCCGATGCGGTGCAGGGCGCCGCGCTCGGCAGCACCGGTCGATTAGGGTACAACACCTGGCTGGGCATTCAGCCACAGCCTGTTCCGCGTGGCGATCTGGTGTATCGCGCAGAGCGATAATCCTTCGTATACCGAATCATTGTTAATGGAAACTAACATGTCAGAAATTAGCCGTGCCGTGCTTTTCGGCAAACTGGATACGCTGTTATTTACCTCTCTGGAAAGCGCGACTGCCTTCTGCAAGCTGCGCGGCAACCCGTACGTTGAGCTGGTGCACTGGCTGCATCAGCTTATGCAGCAGCAGGATGGCGATCTGCAGCAGGTCATCCGTCACTTCGCGCTTGATGAACAGCAGCTGACCCGCGATATCGTAGCGGCGCTGGATGCCCTGCCGCGCGGCGCAAGCTCCGTCTCGGATCTGTCCGAACATATCGACAGCGCCGTCGAGCGCGCGTGGGTTTACGGCTCGCTGAAGTTCGGCGTCAGCCGGATCCGCGGCGGTCATTTGCTGATCGGAATACTGAAAACATGGAATCTGGCCAACGTGCTGAAAGGCATCTCGGCACAGTTCACACGGCTTAACGTTGAGGTGCTGATCGAGCAGTTCGACGCCATTTGTGCCAGCAGCAAAGAGAGCCAGCAGGCCGCCGCCGCGGTAGAGGCGCCCGCCGGTGCGGTACCTGCCGCGCAGGGGACGCTGGCGCAGTATGGTCAGGATCTGACGGCGCGCGCCCGGGAAGGAAAAATTGACCCGGTGGTAGGGCGCGATGAAGAGATCCGCCAGATGGTCGATATTCTGATGCGCCGCCGCCAGAACAACCCCCTGCTGACCGGGGAAGCCGGCGTAGGGAAAACGGCGGTGGTGGAAGGGCTGGCGCTGCGCATCGCCAGCGGTGACGTGCCGGAACCGCTGCAAAACGTTCAGCTGTGGCTGCTGGATATCGGCATGCTCCAGGCCGGGGCGGGCATGAAGGGAGAGTTCGAGGCGCGCCTCCAGGCCTTGATTAATGAAGTGCAGTCCAGCGCTACGCCGATTATTCTGTTCATTGATGAAATCCATACCCTTATCGGTGCGGGCGGTCAGCAGGGCACCGGCGACGCCGCTAACCTGCTGAAGCCCGCCCTGGCGCGCGGGCAGCTGCGCACCGTCGGCGCGACCACCTGGGCGGAATACAAAAAATACATCGAAAAGGATCCGGCGCTCACCCGCCGTTTCCAGACGGTACAGGTCCACGAGCCGGACGAAGCGAAAGCCGTTCTGATGCTGCGCAGCACCGTTTCGCCGCTGGAAACCCATCACCAGGTTTTACTTCTCGACGAAGCGGTCAGCGCGGCGGTGAAGCTTTCTCATCGCTATATCCCCGCGCGCCAGCTGCCTGATAAAGCGGTGGCGCTGCTGGATACCGCCTGCGCGCGCGTGGCCGTCAGCCAGAGCGCGCCGCCTGCCCAACTGGAAGACTGCCTGCGTCACCTGGCCGCCCTGGACGTGGAGCTGGAGATTGCTGAACGTGAGGCGCGGGTCGGGGCAGGCGATCCGGCGCGTGTGGCGACCTTAACCGCCGAGCGGGACGCATTTGAAACCAGGCGCGAAGCCCTGGCCCGGCGCTGGGAAGAAGAGCGCAATCTGGTGCAGGAGATTATCCGCCTGCGCGCCGCGCTGTTTGCGGCGGGCGACGAGGACACGGCTGAACTGCGCGGCCAGCTGGCAGAGCAGCAGCAGGCGCTGGCGGCCTTACAGGGTGACGAACCGCTGCTGTTTGCCGCGGTGGACGAAAACGTGGTGGCCGCGGTGGTTTCTGACTGGACCGGGATCCCGCTGGGCCGGATGGTGAAAAATGAAATTGACGCGGTGCTGAACCTGGCCGACACGCTGAACCAGCGGGTTATCGGCCAGCGCCACGGTCTGGAGCTTATCGCCCGTCGGGTGAAAACCTCGCGGGCGAAGCTCGACGATCCGAACAAACCGATCGGCGTATTTATGCTGTGCGGGCCGTCCGGCGTCGGCAAAACCGAAACCGCGCTGGCGCTGGCGGAGTCCCTGTACGGCGGCGAGCAGAACGTAATTACCATCAACATGAGCGAATTCCAGGAAGCGCACACCGTATCGACGTTAAAAGGTGCGCCTCCGGGCTACGTGGGCTATGGTGAAGGCGGCGTCTTAACCGAGGCCGTGCGCCGCCGCCCCTACAGCGTGGTGCTGCTGGACGAAATTGAAAAAGCGCACCCGGACGTTCATGAGATCTTCTTCCAGGTCTTTGACAAAGGCTGGATGGAGGACGGCGAGGGGCGTCATATTGATTTCCGTAACACCATTATTATTCTGACGTCCAACGTTGGCACCGAGCTGATCGGCGCCATGTGCGCCGACCCGGAACTGATGCCTGAGCCGGACGCGTTAAGCGGCGCCCTGCGCCAGCCGCTGCTGGAGGTATTCCCGCCTGCGCTGCTGGGCCGTCTGCTGGTGGTGCCGTATTATCCGCTGAGCGACGCGATGCTGGGGCAGATTGTGCGCCTGCAGCTCAGGCGCATTCAGCGTCGTCTGGAAGAGAATCACAACATAATTTCTGAATTTGACGACAGCGTGGTTGAACAGATCGTTCAGCGCTGTACCGAGGTAGAGTCGGGCGGGCGTATGGTGGATGCAATTCTGACCAATACGCTGCTGCCGCAGATGAGCCAGATTTTACTTACCGCCAGCCGCAGCGACGAGCAGTATCGTCGTTTGCACGTTACCTGCGAGCAGGGCGAGTTCCACTGTCAGTTTGCCGCGTAATAATCATCAAGAGAACTGTAAAAGATGACGGATAATGATAACAATCGGACTGTCCCAAACGCGCTCCCGGTCGGGTACCGTTTCAATGAGTTTGAGATTAAAGAGGTAATTGGCGGCGGCGGATTCGGCATCGTCTATCGCGCCTGGGATCACCAGCTCGAACGCACTATCGCTATCAAAGAGTTTATGCCTTCCTCCCTCGCCGTGCGCGGCGAGGACATGACGCTGGTGCTGCGCAGCGAGCGCTTCGGCAAAGCCTTTTCCGCGGGCCTGAACAGCTTCATTCAGGAAGCCCGCCTGCTGGCGCGGTTCAACCACCCGAACCTGCTGCACGTGCTGCGTTTCTGGGTACAAAACGACACGGCCTACATGGGAACGCTGTTCTACAGCGGCACCACGCTGTCTCGCCTGCGCGAAGAGAAGCCCGAGCTGATTAACGAGACGTGGATCCGTCGCATGCTGCCGATGCTGTTTGGCGCCATCAAAACGATCCACGATGAAGGCTATCTGCACCGCGATATCTCGCTGGACAACATTCAGATCCAGGATAACGGCCTGCCGGTGCTGCTTGATTTCGGTTCGGCGCGCCGCACCATCGGTAATCTCTCGGACGAGACGGAAACCATGCTGCGTCCGGGGTTCGCGCCAATCGAGCAATATACCGACGACAATGAAAGCGAGCAGGGGCCGTGGACGGATATCTACGCTCTCGGCGCCGTGCTGCGCACCCTGATCGTAGGCTCTCCGCCGCCGGTCAGCGTGGTGCGCTCCATTCAGGACACCTGTAAACCGCTGGTGGAACTGATGCCGCAGGGCTATTCCATTCCGCTGCTGCAGGCGATTGACCGGGCGCTGGCGCTGCATATGGAAGATCGCCCGCAATCCATCGAGGAGTTTGCGGCCCTGATCGAAATGCCCGTCGCCGGTATCGACGACGTGCTGACCGCGAAAAAGACGGGCACGATGCTGGTGCCGGTTGAAGAGGAGACGTCTGCTTCCGCGCTGGACTGGCGGCGCTACAAGCTGCCGGGGCTGGTCGCCGCGGGCGTACTGGTTGGGGTTGTTGCCGGCGCGATGCTGTTCGGCGGCGGTCAGAGCGCACCAGAGCAGACGGCGCAAGCGCCTGCCGCGACTCCGCCTGCACGGACCACTGCCGCAGCGAATACCACACCGGAAACGGCAGAGGCCGACGAGCCGGCTGCACCACCTGCCGCGGCACAGCAGGGTACGCCGCCCGTTGCCGCCAGCCCCGTCGCGCTTGTCTATATCCGCATGCTCGACGGCGAGACGCTGAAGGTTAACGGTGAGCCGAAAGCGCTGCGTCCGGGAAATAACGGTTACGCATCGCTGAAATTGCCGGCGGGCGAGGCCCGTATCGAGCTGGAAGGGAATGGAAGAACGCGTACCCAGACGCTGGATATTGCGAAGCCAGGTACCTGGCTGGTGAACCCGTAGGCCAGCGGGTAACAGGACGGAGCGCATGTACAACATCAAGTTTGTCTATCTTTTTCATGAGAACGTTTCACCGGCGCTGTTTGCGAAAATTATCCGCCCGTCCGTTGCCGGGCAGTGGATTATGTCGGTTCCCGACCATTCGCTGCGCTCGCTCTTCACGCGCTACGATTTGCTGCGCAACATCACCGGCGCGAATCCTTATCAGTCCGGCCGCGATACGCGCAAGCTGATCGCTCAGGATTTGGATATCGGCAGGGTAGTGGCCATCGACGAAAGCTTCCGCGACTGGTCATCGGTAACGGAGATTTTTTATATCAATGCCAAAGGGCAGCTGCAGGCTGCCTCCCTTGTTGGTCTGGGCTGGTACCCGGTGAGTACGATTGTCGATCGTTACGAAACCATGGTGAGAGCGTATGGTTCTCGCCCTGCGCCAACGGTGTTGCCGAAGCAGGTGGTGAAGTCTAAAGCGGCGCAGGTGCCGGATGCGCCAACGCCGGGCAAAGACGGTAAAACCTATGCGGCACAGCTGGAAAATATGACCAAAGCCGAACGCTGGCAGGCGCGTAAGGAGCTGATTGCAAAGGGCAGCAACAGTCTCTACCCGGATGCGCAGATAGCGGCTAAGCGGTTAGCGGCGAATAATATTGCGGTCGAAAAAGCGAAGCTTGCTGAGAACGTCTACAAGACGGTAAATCCGCTGGAAACGACGCCGGGCGTGCCGGAGGGGTGGACGGATATCAGTAATGATGCGGCCGCGCTGAAGAAGCTTGGGCTAAACAGCAAATCACTGTTCGACAACTCAGGCTCTCCGGATTTTCTGGCCCGCGTTTATCAACCCGACCCTGAGGTTTTTGGTCGCGAGATGAACCCAACGTTAGTTTTCAGAGGGTCACGGCAACCCGAATTTTTCCCCATGAAGAACATGGCTGACTGGAAAAATAATGGTGCGCAAGGGCTCGGAATGGCGTCAGATTATTATAAAAGAGCGGTGGGTCTTGGCGAACAACTCTCTAAATCTGGCCAACAGGTGGACATTGCGGGCCACTCTCTGGGAGGCGGATTAGCGTCTGCTACCGCGATGGCCAGCGGTATGCCAGGATGGACCTTCAACGCGGCCGGTCTGAATTCAGGCACCGTAGAGAAATACGGCGGAAGTTTGTTAGGCAGTAACGAAAATATTCAGGCCTACCGTGTTGAAGGCGAACTGCTTACAAAGATCCAGGAAGTTAATCTTTGGGAAGATCTCAAAACGGTAAAAGGACATATACCGACACTGATAGCCAAAGAGGAGCTTTCTGCCGTCATGCCTAACGCTGCCGGAATTGCACACGATCTTCCGGGTGGCACGGGGGGCGCGCTCGATCGTCATGGAATCGATCAGGCGATAAAATGTATTGAACAACAGAAGGATGAAGACATCGCTATTATCGGGAGTCGCGCGTGAAATCATTGATTACAGGCTGGATAGCGCTTTGTTTAATGTTAATGGTTCAGGGGTGCAAACAAAATATGGATTTAAAACCAGACAATTATTTCAGCGGTCAGCAGCTCACCGTAGCGCGTGCAATTGAAGCCGGTGAGAGGGATGAGGTTGTTAAATTAGCGTCGCAAACAGACCTTAATAAACCCGGTAAAGAGGACATGACGCTTTTGTTTTGGGCGGTGATGAACGCAATTAACGATAAAAAAACACCGGATCAGCTAAAAATTATTACCGCTCTGGTTAAATCGGGGGCGGATCCGCTCCAGCCAAGGCCTGAGGGGGAGAGTAGTCCGGCCGAATATGTGCTGAAAGCAGATAGTGGGGTCTGGATAAAGGCGATGCTGGAAGGCGGATTATCGCCGGATGCGAAGGATAAAACGTTTGGGGAACCGATTATCTTCGAAACCCTCGAAGCAAAAAACACCGATACGCTGCAAGCGATGCTTGACGGTGGAGCAGACATCAATATTACCAATTCACTGGGTAATACGTTGCTGATCGCCGCGCTGGACTTTCACTCTTACGACCATGTCCTGCTTTTGCTGGAGCGTGGCGCAAACGCTGAGATCAAGGCGGATAATGGCTGGACAATGGCCAACCAGCTGCAGCGTTATCTGAACCGGGCGAAAGAGGGCAGTGAGGAATATCAAAAACTGACTGAAATCAAAGATGCGCTTATTCAGCATGGCGGTAAATGGCCTCCTGCACCCGTGAAGTAAGGCTGGCGTTGATGATCTCAAAAGAAAAGGTTTTCTATTTTTGGGGCGTGATGGATATCATCGGGATTGTGTTTTATTCGATGGGGCCTTTACGTTTGCTTGAGTCCTGGTGGGACGCCACCGGAGGAAATCTGGGGATGATCGTCTTTATGGTCATTGCTGGAGGGGTAAATGGCATTCTGACAGGAATCTTCTATCTCGCATATTTTCTGTTGCCCATTTCGATGTTTTTCTCCGCCTGGTTTTTTTTCACAAACCACCGATACGCTGTCCGTTTTGCCCTTTCGCAGGAAGCATTGCGCGTTCTCACTGTAAGTTGTTCAGTGACGTTATTCCCTGTTGTTATTGTCGGTACTGGGTTAAGCATTCTTCCCCTAAATATTGTGCTGTTTGTATTTTCTGAATTACTAAAAACCGGAACGCTCATCTTTATCATAAAAAAACAGCCCGCCGACCCTGCAGAGCATTGACCGGAACAGCGCCTGTTCATGCTTGTCTGTTGCCGTAATACTTTTCATCGCATAAGCCATATGGATTAACGATTATGCTCAACCGAATTACCGTTCAGCTCCCGGTTGAGGGGCTGCTCTTCTGGAAACTTTCCGGCCGCGAGGCGATGTCCGAGTCGTTCGCCCTGACGCTGACCCTGCTCGGCACGGACGCGCGCATTGACCGCAGCAAACTGCTCGGTCAGCCGGTCACGGTGACCATCCCGACGCAGAGTCTGCTTACCTCCCGCTATATCAACGGCAAGGTGACCCGCGTGGCGGTGAGCGCCGTTGAGCTGACGGGCACCCGCTACGCGGTGTACCAGCTGACGGTGGAGCCGGACCTGTGGCCGATGAAGCGCGACCGCAACCTGCGCATCTTCCAGGGCCAGACGGTGCCGCAGATAGTGAAAACCCTGCTGGGCGAGCATCAGGTCAACGTCGAGGATAAGCTCACCGGCAGCTACCGGGTGTGGGACTACTGCGTGCAGTATCAGGAGTCGAGCCTGGACTTCATCAGCCGCCTGATGGAGCTGGAGGGGATTGCGTATTACTTCAGCCACGAGGCCGACAAACACACCCTGGTCCTGACCGACGCCGCCACCCAGCACCAGCCGTTCAGCGGCTACGAGGTCATCCCGTACCACCAGACGCCGTCCGGCGGCAGCACGGACGAAGAGGGCATCAGCCAGTGGGCGCTGGAGGACAGCGTCACGCCGGGCATTTACAGCCTTGACGACTACGACTTCCGCAAGCCGAACGCGTGGCTGTTCCAGGCCCAGCAGAACCCGGCGTCGCCGAAGCCGGGCAGCATTGACGTGTACGACTGGCCGGGGCGCTTTGTGGAGACCGGGCATGCGGAGTTCTACGCCCGCATTCGCCAGGAGCGCTGGCAGGTGGAGCATCAGCAGATTCAGGCCACGGCCACGGCGGCGGGCATCGCGCCGGGCCACACCTTCACCCTGACTAACGCGCCGTTCTTCAGCGATAACGGCGAGTATCTGGTCACTGCTGCGGGTTATCACTTCGAGGAGAACCGCTACGCCAGCGGGGAGGGTGAAACCGTTCACCGCACCGACTTCAGCGTTATCCCGGCATCGGTCTCCTATCGTCCGGCGCAGAGCACCGCGTGGCCGCGCACCTACGGCCCGCAGACGGCGAAGGTTGTCGGGCCGCAGGGGGAGAGCATCTGGACGGACAAATACGGTCGCGTGAAGGTGAAGTTCCACTGGGACCGTCTGGCGAAGGGGGACGACACCAGCTCCTGCTGGGTGCGCGTGTCGAGCGCGTGGGCGGGCCAGGGCTACGGCGGGGTGCAGATCCCGCGCGTGGGCGATGAGGTGGTGGTGGACTTTATCAACGGCGATCCGGACCGGCCGATTATCACCGGGCGCGTGTACAACGACGCGAGCATGCCGCCGTGGGCGCTGCCGGCAGCGGCGACGCAGATGGGCTTTATGAGCCGCTCGAAGGATGGCTCGGTCGATAACGCCAACGCCCTGCGCTTTGAGGACAAGGCGGGCGCGGAGCAGGTGTGGATCCAGGCCGAGCGCAACCTGGATATCAACGTTAAGAATGATGAGTCCCATGCGACTGAAAAAAATCGAACCCAGTATGTGGGCGAAGATGAAACCTTACGGGTGGCAAAAAATCAGAAAGCAGGTGTGAAAGGTGAGGTGGTTTGCCTGACGGGTAGCAGCCGCAGCGATAAAGTTGTTAATAACTACATTCTCTCAGCGGGTAATACCCTGAGGCTGGAGTGTGGTGAAAGCGCTATCGAATTAACAAAAGACGGCAGCGTGAATATCATCGGCAATAACTTCAACTTTACTGCAAAACAGAATGCGCAAATAAATACGCTTTCCGGGCAGCTGCATTTAAATCCTGCTGAAGGAACCAATGCCATCGATGCACCAGGGGCATCCCACCAGTCAGCGATCCAGCAGGAAGTGGATGGCTTTTTTGTGTTCAATGCTAATAAATAATTATATTCAGCCTGCCACATAACCGGCTTTCCCGTCACCATAGGCGACGGGAAAGCCAGGCATTGAGGGGCAAAAGAGGCACCCTGAAATGAACTGGTTATTCTTTTTTTCCTTTTTGATCCTCACGCTTGCACTTATCTGGAATGACAATAACCTTTTTAATAAGAAACAATGGATCAGCATGGGTCTGATGCTGGGGCTTGTCCTGCTTTCTACAGCCGGCATTGGTTTTCTTTTAAAATGGCTGGCGCTGACATTTTCAATATTTCCGGTCGCGGTGGCTAAACACTACTCCATCATCTTATCAATGTCTCTCCTGTGCGTCTGGGGTATGAAATTTACCGTCGTTTTGCTATGCACAATATTTTCTGGTGTTATGGCGGGGCATAAAAAATACAACGCTCCGAATTATGAAAAGATCTCCCGGGTCACATACACTGTAGCGTCGCCCCTGTTTATCTTCGCCAGGCTCCTTCTTTCGTTGGGGTGTGTCCTTATGTTTTCAGGTTTGTGGCTTAAGTAAGCGTTGTAATTGACGCTGCATTGCGGCTGCTGAAACTAAGACGTTGCATTTACGGAATAAAGATTATGCTCAACCGAATTACCGTTCAGCTCCCCGTCGAGGGGCTGCTCTTCTGGAAACTCTCCGGCCGCGAGGCGATGTCCGAGTCGTTCGCCCTGACGCTGACCCTGCTCGGCACGGACGCGCGCATCGACCGCAGCAAATTGCTGGGTCAGCCGGTCACGGTGACTATCCCGACCCAGAACCTGCTTACCCCGCGCTTCATCAACGGCAAAGTCACGCGCGTGGCGGTGAGCGCCGTTGAGCTGACGGGCACCCGCTACGCGGTCTACCAGCTGACGGTGGAGCCGGACCTGTGGCCGATGAAGCGCGACCGTAACCTGCGCATCTTCCAGGGCCAGACGGTGCCGCAGATAGTGAAAACCCTGCTGGGCGAACATCAGGTCAACGTTGAGGATAAACTCACCGGCAGCTACCGGGTGTGGGACTACTGCGTGCAGTATCAGGAGTCGAGCCTGGACTTCATCAGCCGCCTGATGGAGCTGGAGGGGATTGCGTATTACTTCAGCCACGAGGCCGACAGGCACACCCTGGTCCTGACCGACGCCGCCACCCAGCACCAGCCGTTCAGCGGCTACGAGGTCATCCCGTACCACCAGACGCCGTCCGGCGGCAGCACGGACGAAGAGGGCATCAGCCAGTGGGCGCTGGAGGACAGCGTGACGCCGGGGATTTACAGTCTCGACGACTACGACTTCCGCAAGCCGAACGCGTGGCTGTTCCAGGCGCAGCAGAACCCGGCGTCGCCGAAGCCGGGCAGCATTGACGTGTACGACTGGCCGGGCCGCTTTGTGGAGACCGGGCATGCGGAGTTCTACGCCCGCATTCGTCAGGAGCGCTGGCAGGTGGAGCATCAGCAGATTCAGGCCACGGCCACGGCGGCGGGCATCGCGCCGGGCCACACCTTCACCCTGACTAACGCGCCGTTCTTCAGCGATAACGGCGAGTATCTGGTGACGGCGGCCGGGTATCACTTCGAGGAGAACCGCTACGCCAGCGGGGAGGGTGAAACCGTTCACCGCACCGATTTCACCGTCATCCCGGCATCGGTCTCCTATCGTCCGGCGCAGAGCACCGCGTGGCCGCGCACCTACGGCCCGCAGACGGCGAAGGTTGTCGGGCCACAGGGGGAGAGCATCTGGACGGACAAATACGGTCGCGTGAAGGTGAAGTTCCACTGGGACCGCCTGGCGAAGGGGGACGACACCAGCTCCTGCTGGGTGCGCGTGTCGAGCGCCTGGGCGGGCCAGGGCTACGGCGGGGTGCAGATCCCGCGCGTGGGCGATGAGGTGGTGGTGGACTTTATCAACGGCGATCCGGACCGGCCGATTATCACCGGGCGCGTGTACAACGACGCGAGCATGCCGCCGTGGGCGCTGCCGGCAGCGGCGACGCAGATGGGCTTCATGAGCCGCTCGAAGGATGGATTGGTCGACAACGCCAACGCCCTGCGCTTTGAGGACAAGGCGGGCGCGGAGCAGGTATGGATCCAGGCCGAGCGAAATATGGACACCAGCGTTAAGAATGATGAAACGCACAGCGTCGGCGGCGAGCGCAGCCACTACGTGAAGAAAAACGAGCTGCATCGCGTGGAAGCGAACCAGACTCAGGCCGTGAAAGGCGGCACCGAGATCCTGACGGGCAAAGGCAAGCTGGATGCGGCGGTGGAGCAGTACGTTATCGCTTCCGGGACTAAGCTGAGGCTGGTATCCGGCGAGAGCGCGATTGAACTCAACGCGAACGGCAAAATTAGCCTGATCGGCAAAGAGTTTAACTTCTTCGTTGAAGGGGATGGTCATATCACCACGGGCGGTAAGCTGCACCTGAATACCTCTGGTACCAAGCCGGGCACAACGGCACCGGGCGCAGGGCACAAAGGAGATATTGATGCTGCAGTGCAGGAGAAATTTGCGCCGCCAGAGAGCGCTAAGCGTCCTGCTCCCGTTGCAGCTGCAGTAGCTGGTCAGTCGAAATCCGCTCCAGCTTCAGCATCAACAACAGCCCCACCTTTGAAAGGGAATTATGTTTACAAAAATAATCCGAATGGCTCAGATGTTATGCCTTTCAATGACGACGTGGTGAAGGAGATTAATAAGTCGCCGACTCTTCAAACCCAGCTAAAAGATTTGAAAGACAAGGGATGGGCCATTCAACCTGGCGCTACCGGAGGGGGGAGTTATGCTGATTCGGATAATAAATTGATCGTTATGGATCCCGAACATATGGAAGACACAGCCACGACGGTACAAACGCTGGCCCATGAAGCAGGACATGCCACGTATCCTGTAACTGCTGATTATTCGAGTAAAGAAAACTTCATTAACAGCCAGCTTATGGATGAAGGTGGTGCAACATTAAATAATATAAAAATACAGCGAGAAATTCTGGGAAATGGCGGCATCGATATTGACATTGCGGGAAGCCCTGAAAATTTAAAGGCTTATAATGCAGCCTATGATAAAATGATAAGTGGCGAGTTGTCGCGCGTTGATGCTGCTAAAGCTATAGGTAAAGTCTACGGTAAGGGCGAAATAGCTTCAGGAACCGATCTCAATTACAACGATTATTATGGGGGTTTCTATGGTAAGTAGAATGACAAAAAATACTATCCTCTTTTTGCTCCCACTATTTTCAACATTTTCTTATGCAGGACAAACGGATATGAATCAAGATTCCTTATGGCAAGTAGTCAAAGAGCTTAAAACAGTTTGGGGTAAACAAGCCGAGGATGTGAGTAAACTGCTCAATCAACCGCTAATCAAAAAAAATCCAGAAATAAACGATCGTTATACATCGGCTCCATTTACATTATCGGATGGGACACGAATCAGCGATGTAGATGTTCGTTTGTGGGGGAATGAAGATAATAGTGTTTCACTTGTTTCGTTTGTCATTGAGCATCCTTGCATCACCCTCGACCAGGTCAAAACCCATTTCCCCGATGTTAAACTGTCTAATATTCCTCGCGGGAAAACTTCCGGGCAATCGGTTGGATACCGAACCGCTACAGATGAGCGAGGGCTAGCGTGGTCATTTAGTTTTCCGGTAATGGATCAAGAGTGCCTTAAGCGCGTCGTTTTGTCACGTTACGATAGTTAATAAGCATTACACTTTCCAGCCGGTACGGTTATTTCGGTACCGGTTTTTTCGCATCTGCAAGAAGTGCAGATAAAAGATCTACGTTTACCGCTCTTCATCTTTCTCAATATTAATCATCCCGAGTTCACTTATGAAATATACCCTCCAGGAAGGTTCGTTTTCCCTTTTTCCTGCGGCCTGGCAGGATAACAGCATGAACATTATTCGCGATGACGAAAGCGGGCTGTCCGTCGTGGTCAGCCGCGGCGTTATCCCGGATGGCTGCGATTATGAGAAAGAGTTCCACCGCCAGTGGGACGTGATGCGCCCTCAGATGGGCGAGATCGTCCAGAGCGAATTCCAGCGCGTGAAAGCCGGGCCTGACGGCAAAATCAACGGGCTGGAAGTTGAAACCAACTTTGACCATAACGGCCAGCGCCTCTGGCAAAAACAGCTGGCCGTGCAGACGCCGGGCAAACCGGTGTTGATGATTTTTACCCTTTCAGCGCTCAGAGCATTCACTGAAGAGGACGAGGGGCGCTGGAGCGCGCTTAAGCAGAGCCTGACGCTGAACGACAACCGGAATGCGTAAGGCATGAGCGATAACAACGCGGCCCGTAAGGGTGACGAGATTATTCATTCCAGCATCTTCGCGGATATCACCAGCATTGTGGCGGAAGGTGCCGCTTATGCGGTAATCGGCGCGGCGGTGGGGGCAGCCGCTACCGTGGCGGCACCATTGCTGGGGGCAGGGGCGGCAGCCGCAGGCGTGGCGGCGATTGGCTCCAGCTGTCTGTTAAGCGGCATCATTGGCGGCGTGCTGGCAAACGTGGCGGGGATCACAGACGATATCAGCAGCGCTGCCGAGGGGTTAGGCAATGCAATTTTCCCTCCGTCGCCTGCGGGTAAAATCACTACCGGCTCCGACAACGTTCTGACGAATGCCATCCCCGCCGCGCGCGCGGCCGGAACGCTCACGCCAGCAGATACGCCTTCACCTGAACCGCAGTCGCCGGGCAGCTTTGCCGATTACGCGGGCATGCTGCTCTCCGCTGCCGGACAGTTTGGCAGCGAAATGTGGCAGCCGAGCGTGGCGTCTGCCGCCGCGGGAACCTCACCGCTGGAAGAAGACAAGGTGGCGTGTGAAAAGCACTCCGGACCGCAGTATCTGGCGGAAGGCTCGAAAAGCGTCTTCATTAACGGCCAGCCCGCGGTGCGTGCGAAAGATCGCACCACCTGCGAGGGTACCGTTTCCGATGACGTCTCCCCGAACGTGATCATCGGCGGCGAGACGCTGACGGTCCGCGATATCAAAAGCGGCAAAACGCCGGGGCTGGCGCTGGGGATGATTGCGCTCTCCCTGCTGCGCGGGCGTCCGGGCAAGATTTTAAAAAACATGCCCTGCGCGCTGGCATCTGCCGGGGGCGGTATGCTGGCCGATATGGCCGTTAACGCCGTGTTTGGCTCCTCGCACCCGGTTCACGCGGCCACAGGCGTAAAGGTGCTGAATGACGACGATGAGCTTGATTTCTCGCTTCCAGGCCGCTTCCCGCTTCGCTGGCAGCGCAGCTACAACAGCCTGACCACCCGCGAAGGGCTGTTTGGCCTGGGCTGGGCTACCGCTTTCGACAGCTATCTGACGCTTGAAGAGAACAGCGCGACCTGGTTCGACGAAACCGGACGTGAGCTGAGCTTTGAACTGCCGCCAGTGGACCGCGCGTTTTACAGCATCAGCGAAGGCATTATTATCCGTCGCAACGAGAGCGGCGACGTGGCGATTGCCGACGATGACGGCGCGGTGTGGCGTCTGTATAAACCGACACGCATGAATCCATCCGTTCTGCGTCTGGCCTCGCTAAGCGACGAATACGGCAACGCGCTGCTGACGGAGTGGGACGAGCACGGCAGGCTGGTTGGTCTTCACGATGAGCCGCGGGCGATAGACGTTACACTTCGCTATGAGGACGAACGGTTCCCGCAGCGCGTGACCGCTGCCAGCCATTTTGACGGCAGCCGTACCTGGCCGCTGATGCAGTGGGCCTATGATGCGCGCGGCCAGTTGGCGAGCGCGACGGATGCCTCTGGCGTTGTCACCCGCGAATACCGCTATAACGACCACGGCCTGATGGTCTGGCACCGCCTGCCGGGCGGTCTTGAGAGCGAATACCGCTGGAAAAAATTTGACCACTGGCGCGTGGTGGAGAACCGCACCAGCACGGGCGACGGCTGTCGCTTCACCTACGATCTGGACGCCGGATTGACCACCGTCGATCACTATGATGGTCAGAAACGTCAGCACTACTGGAACGCGCAAAATCTGATTGTCCGCTACGTCGACGAGCGCGGTGAAAACTGGCGCTACGAGTGGGATGACAACGAGCTCCTGACCCGCCGCATCGATCCGCTCGGGAACGCCGTTACCTTCGTTTATGACGAGATGGGCAACCGGGTGCAGGAGATCGACCCCGACGGCAATGCCCGCACCACCACCTGGCTTGAGCACCGCGCGCTGCCGTCTGCGATTATCGAAGCCGACGGCAGCGCTACCCGTTTCTGGTACGACGAACATCACGGCCTGAAGCGCGTGGTGGACCCGATGGGGCAGATCACGCTGCTGCGCCGGGACGAGTTTGGTCAGGTTGTTGAAGAGGTGGATGCCGCCGGAAACAGCCGCTATCAGGAGTACAGCGAGGCGGGACAGGTGGTGCGCGCGACGGACTGCTCTGGCCGCACCACCCGCTATAGCTATCATCCGCTGGGCTGGCTGATGACCGAGACGGGCGCCGACGGTGAAGAGACGCGCTATCGCTACGACGCGGCAGGGCGCCCGGTGCAGCTCGATCGCCCGGAAGGCTGGACGGAGTCGCTCAAATGGAACGAACGCGGCCTGCCGGTGAAGCATGCCGGCGCTGACGGTAAAGAAAGTGAGTTCAGATACGATGAGGCCGGGCGCTTAACCGCCACGCGTAATACTCAGGGTGAAGAGGTCCATCGCCGCTGGGACAGCCGGGGGCGTCTGATTGCTCTTGAAAACGAAAACGGCGAGGCATATCAGTTCCGCTGGGGGCCTGACTCGCTGCTGCTCGAAGAGGTGGGGCTGGACGGTGTTACCTCGCAGTATCGCTACGACGCCTGTGGGCGCACCATAACGCGTACCTTTGCCGCCGGTCATCCGGAGGCCATTACCCACGCCTTTGCCTGGAGCGCGAGCGGCCAGCTGGTCGCCCGCACCACGCCGGAAGGACAGACCCGCTACCACTATACCCCGTCAGGGCTGCTGACCCGGATTGGGCTGCACCCGGCGCTTTCAGCCGACGCGTGGAGCGCCGAGGCAGAGCAGGAGCTTGCCTTTGAGTATGATGCGCTCGGTCGCGTCACGCGCGAAGCGGGCGAGCACGGCGAGCTGGTGTGGCAGTACGACGCCCTGGGCAACCGCACCTCCGTTACGCTGCCGGATGGCCGCGAGCTAAAACAGTTCTACTACGGCAGCGGACATCTGCTCGGCATTGCTCTCGATAAGCTGTCGGTCTCCGACTTTACCCGCGACGAACTCCACCGTGAAACAAGCCGCACGCAGGGGCTGCTGACCACCCGCAGCGAATACGACCGTCTCGGCCGCCTGCATCGCCGGGACGTCTTCACCGGTAACGCCCAGCGCCCGTCGCCGCGCCGCTGGTCCCGCCGCTGGGATTACGACTACCGCAATAACCTGGTGCGTGAAGAGCGGGACGATAACCCGTTCAGCTGGTACCGCTGGCAGTACGACAGCGCCGGGCGACTGCTCGTTCAGGACGGCACGCTGCCCGGGCAGGAGCAGTGGCGCTGGGATGCGGCCGGTAACCCGCTCGACGGATCTGCTGAGAAGGTCACGCACAACCGCCTGACGCAGCTGAACGGTATTCGCTGGCATTATGACATCCACGGGCGCACCGTGGAGAAGGATAACGGTCAGAATCGCTGGCACTACCGCTATGACGGCGAACATCGCCTGACGGAGGTGATTAGCCAGCCGCGGGATCGCAACAGGCCGCAGACGCGGGTCAGCTTCCGCTACGACCCGCTCGGACGCCGCATCAGCAAAACGCGCCAGCAGATGCTGGGCGGACAGCCAGTCGGCAAGCCGGTCACCACCCGGTTTGTCTGGGAAGGGTTCCGCCTGCTGCAGGAGCTGCACGGAGACGTGCCGCTGACCTATGTCTACAGCGACCAGGACAGCTACGACCCGCTGGCGCGCATTGACGGTGTTGATGCCCCGGAGATCTTCTGGTTCCACTGCCAGCCCAACGGCACGCCGGAGCGAATGACGGATATCGAAGGGCAGGTGCGCTGGGAAGGCGTTAACAGCGCCTGGGGCAAGCTTCTGCGGGAAAGTGAGACGCAGCTATCAGGATATCCCCAGAACCTGCGCATGCAGGGGCAATACCTGGACCGTGAGACAGGGCTGCACTACAATCTGTTCCGGTATTACGACCCGGACTGCGGACGGTTTACGCAGCAGGACCCGATAGGGCTGGCGGGAGGGATAAACCTTTACCAGTATGCGCCGAATGCGCTGGGTTGGGTGGATCCGTGGGGATTGAGTAGGTGTTCTGGAGGCACCCGGTTAACTGTCAATAAACCGAAGATTTTAAGCAGCACAAAGCTGTCGTCAACTGAGAGAAAATTCCTCGAAAGGCAGTTCATGAAAAAAATGAATGCATTAAACCGAGCGGCTCAAAGAGGAGAGTTAGTTTGGTCTCCAGGCACCCATGAAGTTAGGATTTCATCTTTGCAAAGTTCTTACAGGCAAGCTGTTTCTGCACGATTTGAAAGGATGTTTGGCTCAACTCCTGATCTAAGTAAGTTAAACGCTGATCATCCTGTTGATTTAATTGTGGGAGGTTCGCCTACACAAAGATTACAAATGCTGAATGAAACAATTAATAAAAGTGTCGGTAGTTCTTTAAAAAATGCAGGCAGAAAGGCGGGGCTTCAGCCTGGGGATGCCATCAGCGAAATAATATTTCAATAGGGGGTAAAGTGAATAAATTAATTAATATACAGACAGATACTGCCACATTAGTTATTTATGATTTGATGTCATTAAAACATAGGATTGATGATGATGCAGATTGGTGGAGTCTTCCAGAAGATGAAATTGAAGAAATAAATAAAGGGAATGTATTATTTCTCAATCTTGGAGATGATGGTGTTTATAAAGTCCTTATTAAAAATGATGTTGATGAATATGCCGGGGCGCTATTTTTAAAAGTACCTTCTGGAAAGGTTTTCATTGGAGCAGGAGAGGATGTTACGGGCGGAGATCTTGAGCCTGATGATTCAGATGTTATATCAGGTGAGTTTATTACTTTAGAACCTGGTAGTTACGAAGTTAAATACAAAAAGCAAGGTTCAGATGTTCTAATTTCTTTTACAAAAGCAACGTTTACTGAAAATTCATTAGAAGAGGGAGTTTATCTCTGAATTAAATCCACGCCTTGGCGTGGATTTTTTCATTCAAAACTAATCAAACGTGAAATAAGAAGTTCATCACATCGCCATCATTAACGATGTAATATTTACCTTCAGTACGCATTCGGGCTTCCTCTTACGCTCCTTGCTGAATCTTACCCTCAATAAGCTGTCAGTATACCCGCGACGAACTTCACCGTGAAACAAGCCGCACGCAGGGGCTGCTGACCACCCGCAGCGACTACGACCGTCTTGGTCGCCTGCATCGCCGGGACGTCTTCACCGGTAACGCCCAGCGCCCGTCGCCGCGCCGCTGGTCCCGCCGCTGGCGTTATGACATCGTGGAGAAGGATAACGGTCAGACCCGCTGGCACTATCGCTACGACGGCGAGCACCGCCTGACGGAGGTGATTAGCCAGCCGCGGGATCGCAACAGGCCGCAAACGCGGGTCAGCTTCCGCTACGATCCGCTCGGACGCCGCATTAGCAAAACGCGCCAGCAGATGCTGGGCGGTCAGCGAGCCGGTAAGCCGGTCACCACCCGGTTTGTCTGGGAAGGGTTCCGCCTGCTCCAGGAGCTGCACGGAGACGTGCCGCTGACCTATGTCTACAGCGGCCAGGACAGCTACGACCCGCTGGCGCGCATTGACGGTGTTGATGCCCCGGAGATCTTCTGGTTCCACTGCCAGCCCAACGGCACGCCGGAGCGAATGACGGATATCGAAGGGCAGGTGCGCTGGGAAGGCGTTAACAGCGCCTGGGGCAAGCTTCTGCGGGAAAGTGAGACGCAGCTATCAGGATATCCCCAGAACCTGCGCATGCAGGGGCAATACCTGGACCGTGAGACAGGGCTGCACTACAATCTGTTCCGGTATTACGACCCGGACTGCGGACGGTTTACGCAGCAGGACCCGATAGGGCTGGCGGGAGGGATAAACCTTTACCAGTATGCGCCGAATGCGCTGGGGTGGGTGGATCCGTGGGGGTTGAGTAGATGCAATACAGGGAAAAAACCAGGGCCGCAACTTCCTGGAGGAATTGCTGAAACATTAGATAAAAGTATTTATAAAAACAGGCAGCTAAAAAGAGACGAGACTTTTTATAAATATCATGGTGTAAATAATAGAACAGGAAGAAAAATCTCTTGGCTGACAAATGAAAAATACAATTCCGAGGAGGTGTTGCGAGAAAAACTAGCTATTCGCCATGATTGGGGTGTAAATATTACTAATGTATCAGAGTTTAGAGTTCCTAAGGGAACTTGGGTGAGTGAAGGTCCTGCTGCAGCTCAAGGGGCAGGATATCCTGGGATGGGATACCAGGCTGTGGTGTCAAATCTTCCAAGAGCATGGGTGGTTAAAACTTTAAGGGTTCCCTGGTAATGAATTTGAATAACTTAAAAAATGCACTTGAAAAAATAATTTTTGAACTTAATGCCAATGGTAAACATGAATCGGCAAATTTTTTTAAAATTCGTTATGATCAGATAATAATTTTTGAAGACGAAATTGCATTGGAAATAGTTGAAAGTCTGTCAACATGCAGAGCTATGGCTCAATACGCAAACTTTTCCCTCAGGGAAGAAAAACTTTTAGATGATGTTGTTAATTACGCACTTGATATTAAAAAAAAGATGCCCTGATATTAAGCAAAGGGAAGGAATGATTTTTTGCGAGGTTATAATTAAGTGGTTGTCTTTTTTTGAAATTCTCACTCCAACCACAGAAACAGACAATTTTTAATAAAAGAGCGCAAAAATAATCACTATTAACCGGCTGATGTATTAAAATTAAAGCTAGCATCAATCAATTCATCTGCGTGCGGACGAAATTAGCCTTCGAAGCAGTCTTGCCCCAGTCTGTTACAATTTTGTACACTAAACCATGATGATAGACACTGTTCTTTTGAGGATTTGTTGGACTTATTTTTCTTAAGTGCGATTAGGCTCTAAAACTGTCTGCTAAGAGCCATTGCTGCAAGCATGGTCTTTAGCTGGTTCTAAAACTTGATCTGCTCACTCATCTTGCTATCCTTAATATGATATGAAGCTTTAAAATATTCACAGCATTGTAAAACTGCATTTTGCAAGTGTATGAAGATGGTAATCGTAATCCTTTACTTTATTGAAATATCACCGGATAAATATGATGTATTTCTTAGAAAGAAAAGATGCTGAAAAACTTCTCCATAAATTTTTAAAGAATACTTTAAAAAATCAGGCTGATATTGATAAGCTAATGGGGCTGGCAATTAATCATGATTTCGGCATTCCTATGAAAGGAATAATTTATGAATATGATAAAATGGAGAAAAATAAACCAACCAAACAAGATTTAGAGGATCTTAACACATTGATGCATTTTTATGGTCCGTGATTGGAAATATGATGCCATTCTTCTATAAGGATATATTTATAGACCTAGACACATCATCTATGACGAAAAAAAGATGATTTTCATGAGTATTCAGATAAAACACTCATGCCCTAAATCAAATTGCGATGTTATTTTCAAAAATAAACACACTAAACCTCTTTGGAATCTTCAGAACGATTTGATAATTGATGCTTTATATAATATATATCGGGATTTAAACTATAACATATCGAGATCATCTGAAAATTTCTTATTAACGTAATAAAAATATGTATTAAGAGCGAAGATGATCGCTTACTTCAATTTTTTAAAGAAAAAGACGTGCTCGAGTGGATATGCTGCACAAGAAGCGGACGCTTAAGTATACCTTGCTTAGACCTCGCAATGGTCGACTCAACACGCCAGTTAGTCTTTGCGTTAAGCGAGCCAAAGCCATAACCAACCGTTTTGACCATCTTCAATGCTCAGGGCGAAAAACTATTTTGGTCTGCACCTCCTGAAGGCGCGACTTTTTATTACTTAAATAACGGCATTGAGAAAAACTGGGCGCTATTGTTTAGCCCAGCTCTAATGGTGTACAATTAACGACTTATTAGTTGCAGGAAAGTTACAGTAATTGTAATTATTAATAATTTCACTGATTAATTAACGAATGCGAACCAAATGGAGATAATATTTATTTGGGTATGTAATTTATTCATTTATAGATGAAGTTATATGAAAAAACAATATTTAATTGATCAGTTAAAGAAAATTGAAAAGCTCATGCGCTCCTCTTTACCCTCTGAGTATAAGCGCTTTATGATTGAGAACGTTAAGGATAGTGACTCTTATGAAATTCAACGAGCAAATGGTGACCAGCTATATGTTTTCAATTGTTTTGACTTACTAGAAAGAAATGATACATATACTATTCAAGCGGTTGAGCCTGACGTTTTATTGATTGGTCAAGATGCTGATCTGGGATACTTTTTGAATTTGCGCAAAGGTACTGATGAGATTTATTCTTTAGATCTTGGAGCGTTAGGAAGTCTGGACATGGATAAAGAAAGTAATAGTATATTGATGCTATAAATCTTTACTTATCAAAGATATAGTTCAGAATAATGGAAAATCTCGCCAAATCGTGGATTTTTTTCAAAACAAATCAAACATAATGAGCTACTGGAAGCGAATCTTTCAGTTCTGGTTTTATGAACATTAAATCAGCCGCACACTGATAGACATCAAGTCCTGATTCATCGCTAATTGTACTGACATATTCTACTGAAATCCGCACATCCTTATCCAGCATCATACCTTTCCCGACTGTCTTAATGGCAATATCCATGACCAGATTTTTTCGTCATCACTACTACACCTGGCATTTACTCGCCATAGCCAGCAAACTACCTGCCAAGCCTGTTCTTTTCATCTAATATTCCTTCGTTAATTAACGATACTTTTGCCATCCATTGCGCCTCCCGCATAAACTTCACAGTATCCAGTTCACCAATTACTGCAGTACACTGGCTGGAATTGTCGTTCCAGACCCAGTGACGCTTCTGGTTTTTATCCAGCAGCTATCTACTTTGCCGTTCCCTCCATGTTGCATACTCCCAAACCATCCCCAGCTGAGACATTAATGTTGAGCTCTGCGTACTGCCCCGGATTCAGGGTGAGTATCGCTCCGGGCTTTACGTACTGCTTTACCGCAGCTGGAAGCGTTGTGGCATCATCAGTAACCCCATCAGTTTTCTCCGGCGTTCCCTGGTACGGGTTCAGCACGGTATACGAGCAAAACCGTGAGGCGCACCGGTGGTGTAATCGCGGGTTCGTCGTCATCGGCTTCAGCGAATGGGCGCGCCTGATCTGGTGAAAACCTATCGAGGTCACCGTTTATCCCGTAGTGAAAAAGCGGGTTGTGAACAGGCCCTGGCTCCCTGAGAAGCACACTTTCAGAACGCGGGGGCTAGTTAACAGAAAAAATCCACGCCGGGGCGTGGATTTTAAACGTCACTCTCGTGAAGAGGGCCAGGCGTGGTTACACGTGACTTTAGTAATCGCTTCCGATGTCGGATTCAACGTCGCTGACGTAGTTTTTACCGGTGTTTGACGCCTCAACAAGACGCTGGTAACTGTTTTCCAGCTTCTCTTTCCTGGCGACGAGCCTGCTAATGCTATTTTCATGACGAGCCGCTGACTGTTTAACTTCAGGGTCAGCCATAAGCTCGGCTTTTTCTTCAATACCTTTCTTAAGCGCGGTTGTATGCTCAATTGTGCTATCGATGAAGTTAATTCTCTTCGCTAACGTATTCAGGGCGCGGTTTTCGGTTTCACCCATCTCTTTGACACCGTCCTGATATTGCGCAATTCTAGCGTCATATTTTGACTGCAGCGGCGAACGTTCTTCAGACTTAATGGCCGCGATCCGCGCGTCTCTGGCAGATTCCATACGGCTAATTTCATGTTTAATGGCTGCAACCTCATTTTTAGCGTTTTGATATTTCTTAATGCGAGTGAGGAACTCTGCTCCGTTGTCGCTCAGCACTTCTTTTGTTGTCGTAGCAGAATAGGAGCGTCGACCCTCAACCACAATGGTCTTGGTACCAAACATCTTTTCAGCATACTCAGGCGTAGCCATTGTTCTCTTGAGGAATTTATTATTTTGCGCTTTGGCCAAATCATTAATAACGTCGGTCTTCCCCAGGTTATTAAGGAATTTAAAGAGCTCAGGCTCACGTTTATTAATTCTACGAATGTCAACCTTCAGTTTGTCAATCTCACTATTTGTTTTCTGGGTCAATCTATTAATGCGTTTTTCTTGATCTTCGCTAATTTTCTGCGGAGTGATCTGTTCTAATTTATGCTTCTCGATAGAGACAAACTCTTTTGCTTCATTTCGTTTGTCAATCATTTCGTGAACCAGGTTTTTATCAGACCTGGCGCATTCCAGTTGACGATTTGCCGCACTCGTCTTGAGCGCGATCTCTTTGCTGAGATGATCAACCTCAATTTTTTGGCTTGCCTGAAAGATACGGTTGCCAATATTGTTCAGCTGCGTGAGTTTCTTATCGTGGATCTTTGATTCCTGCTTTTCAAGCTTGTCCTTGACATTTTCAATAAACGACTCCACTTTTTTGGAATCTTTAATGTCAAAGTTTTGACGCATTCGATCGCTGAGACTTGCGAGTAATTCTTTACTATTAGCCACGCTGCCCATTTTATCCAGCGTTTTATTAACGGTTTTGAGATCGCTTTTGTGCACCCGCTCGGAGGTTCTTAGGTTATCAAGGGCAGCAATAAATCGATTTTGTTCACGTACAGTTAACGACATAATTTCCTCGCTTGGCATTAAATTACAATATAAAACCGTTCACAGGACCGGTTTAGCTGTCGGGATGTATAGTGTCATGCGCCATCGTGTGCTTCTTGCAAAAAACGCTTTTTACTGAAAAGAGGATATTTTTGCGGTGTCGTTTTTTGAAAGTTGTGCCAGTAAAAATTAAGTAGATTAAAGCCACTAACTCTATGCGGATAAAGTGTGTGTTGGTGTTATCTATTAACTTTTACAGGAAAGAATAACGATGCAATTAACCAAATGGGCCTGGGCGCTTGGCATGACGACTACCGTACTCGTCGGTCAGGTACAGGCGGCCGATCAGGGGCACGGCAAGGTCACATTTACCGGCGCAATTATCGACGCCCCTTGTTCAATTACCCCCGATACCATTGAACAAACCGTTGACCTGGGTGAAATTTCCAACAAAGCGCTGGCGAACGGCGGGAAATCGCGTCCGCGACCGTTTGATATCAAGCTTGAAAGCTGCGATCTCGCTGGCCTGACGGATAAAACGGTCACCGTCACCTTCACGGGATCGGAATCAAGCGCCCAGCCAGGCTATCTGGCGCTGGTTGGCACGGCCAGCGGCGCGGCTATTGGCATTACCAATGACAATGGCACCAACATCCCGCTTGGTACGCCGAGCTCGGTCACCAAAACCCAGCAGGGTGATAACACCCTTACCTATGCCGCTTATCTGCAGGGGAACGGCGCCACGTCCTCCGTTGTGCCGGGTGAGTTTACCTCGGTTGCCAACTTCACCCTGGCTTACCAGTAAGACGACGTTGGCCTTGCGGCCGTCTGGTTCGGTTTTTTTGCGGGAAATCTATGAAACATAGTGCTTCATTTGTCACGCCTGTGCGGCTGCTGTGGCTGACATTGCCCTTCGTCTGTGTGGGCGTACCGGCGGCTAACATTACCGGCCAGGGGCATGGCAAGGTCAGCATGCAGGGGGCGATTATCGATACGCCCTGCGCGATCAAAGTCGATAGTCGCGATCAGGCGATCGACCTCATCACGCTGCCGTTGGATCAGATCATCAATGCCGGCGTCGGGCCATCAAAGCCGTTCAGCATTCACCTCGAGAACTGCGCGCTGGAACCGATGCTGCCAAACCATCCTGACTGGTCACATTTTCGCGTCACCTTCGATGGGGCCATCACCGATGGCTCGCTCTTCGCGCTTCGCGGCGAGGCCCGCGGGGTCGGTCTGGAAATTATGGATGCCGCAGGCAACCGCATGCGGCCGGGAATCGCCTCCTCTTCGGGGCAGCTACAGCCTGGCGCCATGCGCCTTGATTACAGCCTGCGGCTGGTGGGTAACCACCAGAAGCTGCGCGCGGGTGCGTACCAGACTACGGTGCGTTTCAAACTGGATTATTTTTGATGAGGCACGTTTTTAATTTTTCGGGCATTGCCGTGCTGGTCACCCTGGCCTTACAGGGAGGGATGGCCAGTGGGTATGCGGCACAAACCATTCAATTTAATACCGACGTGCTGGACGTCAGCGATCGGGCGCATATCGACCTGAGTCAGTTCTCTCGCGCCGGTTTTATTATGCCGGGAAATTACCAGATGGTGGTTCGCCTGAACAAGACCGAGTTGCCCGAACAGCCGCTCAGTTTTCTGGCGCCGGATGATGATCCAAAGGGCAGTGAGGTATGCCTGACGCACGACCTTGTGGCGCTGCTTGGACTTAAATCAGCGCTGCAAAGCACGCTGACGTGGTGGCATCACGGTACTTGCCTGCAGCTGGCGAGCCTGCCGGGCGCCAGCCAGCGCGCCGACCTAGGTTCTAATACGCTGTACCTGAGCATCCCCCAGGCCTATCTCGAATATACCGCTGAGAATTGGGATCCCCCCGGCAGCTGGGATGAGGGGATTGGCGGGGCCATTTTTGACTATAACCTTAACGGTCAGTCTTCGCGGTATGCAACGGGGAGCCGCCGCGAGATGAAATCACTGACGGGTAACGGCACTACCGGTTTTAACGTCGGCGGCTGGCGGGTGCGTGCAGACTGGCAGGCGCGCTACAGCCACAGCGCTGGGTCGTATCAGGACAATCAGCGCGAGTGGGCGTGGAGTCGTTACTACGCGTGGCGGGCGCTGCCGTCCTTGAAGTCGAAGCTGATGATGGGGGAAAACTATCTCAACTCGGGGCTGTTTGACAGTTTCCGCTACACGGGAAGCAGCCTGGAATCGGATGACAATATGCTGCCGCCCAACCTGCGCGGCTATGCGCCGGAGGTGGTCGGCGTCGCGAGGACCAACGCGAAGGTCACTATTAGCCAGCAGGGACGCGTGCTGCACGAAACCACCGTGGCGGCGGGCCCGTTTCGTATTCAGGATTTGAACACGGCGGTTTCTGGAACGCTGGACGTGGAGATACAGGAACAGGACGGCACCGTTCGCCATTTCCAGATGGATACTGCCAATATTCCCTATCTGACGCGGCCAGGTATGGTGCGTTACAAGCTGGCGCTGGGCAAGCCGTCGGATTACCGCCACAACAGCGTGGGGCCGGGATTTGCCACGGGGGAATTTTCGTGGGGGATCAATAACGGCTGGTCGCTTTACGGCGGCAGCCTGCTGGCGGGTGACTATAACGCGGTGGCGACGGGCGTCGGTCGTGACCTGCTGGCCTTGGGGGCGGTCTCGTTTGACTTCACCGAGTCGCGTGCCGTGTTGCCGCAGACGGGCAGCCGGTCCGGTGGCTCCTGGCGCCTTAGCTACTCCAAACGCTTTGACGAATACGACAGCCAGGTCACCTTCGCAGGCTATCGCTTCTCGCAGCGTAACTTTATGAATATGTCGGAGTTTTTAAGCGCGCGCTATCACGGTATAGCGGGAAATAACAATAAAGAGCTCTACACCATTGCTTTCAATAAACAGTTTCGGCAGCTGGGGCTTAGTGCGTATGTGAACTATAGCCACCAGACCTACTGGGACCGCCCGGATAACGATACCTACAACCTCTCGCTATCCCGCTTTTTCGATGCCGGACAGCTTAAAAATCTTGGTCTGACCCTGTCGGCCTATCGCTCTCTTTTTAACCATACACGCGACGATGGCGCTTACCTGAGCCTCTCGGTGCCGTGGGGTAATGGGGGCACGCTCAATGTCGATGGCCAGGCGGGAAGTTCAGGCAACGGGGCGATGATCGGCTATTTCGACAACATTGACGCAAACAATACCTACCGGATTAAAGCCGGGGTTGCCCGGCAGGGCCGGGCAGCCAGCAGCGGGTACTTTACGCACAAGGGCGACGTTGCCGAGCTGACCGCTAATACCACCTATGAAGAGGGGCGCTATCGCTCCTGGGGCGGAGCGATTCAGGGGGGCCTTACTGCGACGCCAGAGGGTGTGGCGATGCATCGGGTGAGCAGCATGGGTGGAACACGAATGATGGTTGATACGGCGGGCATTGCTGGGGTACCCGTCCGCGGATACGGCACGGGAACCCAGACGAACCGCTTTGGCAAGGCCGTGGTTGCGGATATCAGCAATGGCTATCGCAGCAGCCTCAGCGTGGACGTGAACAACCTGGCCGACAACGTCGAGGCAACGCGGTCGGTGGTTCAGGGAACGCTGACGGAAGGGGCCATCGGCTACCGCCGTTTTGGAATGATTGCCGGGGAAAAGGCGATGGTGCAGCTGCGTCTTACCAACGGCAGCGTTCCACCGTTCGGAGCGACGGTGCTCAGCCATCGTGAGAGCCAGGCCGGGATCGTCGACGATGACGGCATGGTATGGCTAACGGGGATGGTCAGCGGGGAGTCGATGCGGGTGATGTGGGATGGGCAAACGCAGTGCGTAGTAACGCTGCCTAACCCCCTGCCGACCGGCGTCCGCGTTCTGCCGTTAACCTGCCGGCCGCAGCAGATATAGCGTTTCAGCCATCCGCGACCGCGGGGAAAACAACCGGGCAACCGTATTCTGCGGTGGCCCAACAACAGCGAGTATATCCGTATGAAACATCATTTATCGTTCACGGGGATCGGAGCAGTGCTGATCTCCGGGCTGCTTTGCCAGAGCGTGCAGGCTGCCGTTACGCTTGACCGCACGCGGGCAGTGTTTAACGGCGCGAACAGGTCGATGAGCTTGAACATCTCCAACCAGAACAAGGCGTTGCCCTACCTGGCGCAGGCGTGGATTGAGGATGAAAAGGGGAACAAAATCAGCGGGCCGCTGGCGGCGCTGCCGCCGCTTCAGCGGGTAGAGCCCGTGGCTAAAGGGCAGGTAAAGCTGCAGCTTACCGATGATGCCCAGTCGCTGCCGCAGGACAGAGAATCAATTTTCTACTTTAACCTGCGTGAAATTCCGCCCAAAAGCAGCAAGGCGAACACCCTGCAGATTGCGTTGCAAACGCGCATCAAGCTTTTCTACCGTCCGGCCTCGCTGCAGCTTGACCGCAATCAGGCCCCGGATCTCTGGCAGAAAAAGCTGGTCTTAACCCGCCACGGCGAAGGCTACCGCGTCAGTAACCCCAGCCCTTATTACGTGACGCTGGCTGCTGCGTACAATCAGCCGGGCGGCGCGCCCATTGCCGGGTTTGACCCGGTGATGATTGCCCCTTTCTCTGAATCGCCGCTCACCGTGAAGGCGGGGGCGCTCGGCAATAAGCCCATTATGACCTGGATTAATGACTATGGCGGCCGGCCAAAGCTGATGTTCAGCTGCGCGCACGATGTTTGCCGGGTTGTTGACAGCAGGGCTGGATAAGCACGATGAATGAAACGACAAAACGCGCCGCGGTGCTGCTTATCGCAAGCGCGCTCGGGCCGGCAATGCCGGCCTTCGCCGACGCGGATAGCTGGGGTGTGGAAGGCGAGCACGGCGAACTGCACGTTTACGGAGAGTTTGTAGAGGGTGCTTGTCGCCTCGATATGGTCTCGCAAAATCAGGAGATCGATCTGGGGCGCATCACGACGTCGCTTCTGCAAAAGACGGGGTCACGCGGGGAAGCGCAGGCGTTTATCCTGCGGCTGCGCGACTGCGTCCATGTCGGCGGCAATATGCTTGATTTGCGCACGGGCAATCGCTACTGGGATAGCGCACAACCAATGGTTAGCGTGACGTTCACCGCCCCCGCCGATCCGGACACGCCCGAGCTGGTTAAGGTCAACGGCGTAAGCGGGATGGGCCTGCGTATCACCGACAGCGCGGGCCGGGACATTCGTCTTGGTCAGCGCGGCGTGCCGCATTTTATCGTGCCGGGAAACGGTGCGATGCTGTACCGCGTGCAGCCGGAACGCACGGCCCAGGACCTGTCGTCCGGCGAGTGGCGCGCGACGGTAGGATTTGAACTGGACTATGACTAAGGAGCGCGTCATGAAATGTCTGAGCCGCGGCGCTAGCGCGCTGATGATGGTGGCCGCCGCCGGCGCGACCGCCGGACCGGGATCCAGCAACGTGGACATCGCCATTTCCGGCGAGGTGATTGCTACAGCGTCCTGTACCTTTTCCAGCAACGAGCCGATAAAGGTCGAATTTGGCGATGTGTACATCAATGAGATCGTGGGGACGGCGTATCGTCAGGCGATCCCGTATCAGGTGAGCTGCCAGGGCGACCCGGATGGCAAAACGGTGCAGCTGCAGGTATCCGGCACGCCCGCGGGTGGCGATACCAGCAGGCTACAAACCGATGCCAATGGGCTGACGATAAAGCTGCAAAACGGCAGCGCGACCCTGCCGCTTAATCACTGGATCGATTTTGATAGCAGCAGTCCGCCTTCGCTGTATGCGGTGCTTGAAAAGGAGAGCGGCGCCCGGTTTCAGGACGGCCAGGCATTTAACGCCACGGCAACCCTGAAAGTGGCCTATAACTGAGGCAAGAACGATGATTCACACCCTCCTTAATCGCAGCCGGGCGCGTCTGCGCGGCGCTATTTTTACCCTGGTGCTTTCTGCCTCCGGGCATGCTTTCGCCGTCGCGACCGGCGACAGTAGCGACATCGCGTTTCACGGGACGCTGAAAATTCATCCCTGCCACATCAATAACGACCGTGACCTGAGCATTCATTTCGACAATGTTGGTATCCACAAGGTCGACGGGCAGCGCTACAGGCAGACCATCAGCTACCAGCTGGTTTGCGATGATATCGATCCAACCTGGCGTTTGACCATGATTGTGAAGGGCAGCGCCGCCTCCTTTGACGCCAGCGCGCTGAGCACCAATGCGGCGGGGCTGGGGATCCAGATCCTTCAGAACGGGCAGCCGTTTGAGATCAACAAGGCGCTGGATATTACCTATCAAAATCCGCCAACCCTTGAAGCGGTACCGGTAAAAGATCCGAGCGTCAGCGAGCTGAGTGAAGGCGCGTTTAGCGCAACCGCGACGCTGCTGGCGGAATACCTCTAAGGAAATAGCATGGACATATTCTACACGCGGCGCGGGGCGCTGGGATTACTGTTGCTTATCATCACCCACGCCGCGTGTGCGGCGGAGGGCGGCGTAAAAGAAGTAAGTAATAATCTGCGGTTTGACGGCCAGCTGGTGGCCGATCCCTGTGAGCTCGATCCCGCCTCCGCGGCCATAACCCTCGATTTTGGCACGGTAATCGATACGTATCTCTATCTACATACACGCACCCACGCGCAGCCGTTCGTCATCAAGCTCAGGGAGTGCGACCTGACGCTTGGCAATCAGGTTGAAGTGACCTTTAAGGGCGCTGAGAGCGCGGAGCTCTCCGGCATGTTGGCCGTGACGTCTCCTGCCGATAGCGGTCTGGCCATCGGCATGTCGCTGCCGGACGGCACGCCTTTACCTTTCAACAAGACGGTAAAGGCGTTTTCACTTCAGAACGGTACCAGCGAGCTGGCGCTGGAAGGTTACGTGATAGGTGAACCAGGCGCGCTCGCCAACCGCACACTGCGCCGCGGCGAATTTAGCGCGCTGGCGACGTTTGAGCTTAATTACCCCTAGGGAAAATCTTATGAAGATAAAATTGCCGTTGCTGGCAATTCTGCTGCTGCAAAGCGTGGCGGCGTCGGCCTATGAGTGTGACAAGATTGGCTGGCACGGCGGCGACGCCGATATCCATATTAACGTCAGCTCAGATGTTAATACCGGTAAAAACAGTATCGTCGATCTGGCGCCCCAAATTACCTGCAAGAATACGGCGGGACAGGACGGCTGGATCGACACCATGTGGCTGGGGGCCGATGGGGTAAAGCTTGAAAGCGGTATATTTAAAAACCTTAAATATGGCGTCACGATTTCGGGGACCGAACATCCTGCGCCGGTATCAGAAACGAAAATCTTCGATCTAAACAATGGTGAATCCAGACAATTACCGGTGGTGCTTTATTTTGAACTGACGTCGCTCGGGGAGGAGATTCACATCAAGACCGGCGATAAGCTGGGGAGCCTGCGATTCGTGCAGACCAATAATAAAGGCGAGCGTCATAACTATACCTGGACCCTCTACGCGTCGAACGATGTGGATATTAATACCTCGACCTGTAGCGTTATGTCTGGATCGACCTTCAACGTGGATTTAGGGCAGATTGAACGCGGTGATATTGTCTCAGGCGGGACGTCATCGCAAACTGTAAGAAAAGATTTCAATATAGTTTGTGACGCGGCGCACACTGTGGATTTTGATGTCAAAATGAGCCTCTTATCTCCGGCCTGGAATAATAAGGCGATTAAAACCAATAATGATAATCTGGCTGTGGAAATGCGATGGAATGGGAATGCGATCGCCAACGGAGATAGCCAGAAACTCAGCGTCACGAATGGCAGTTTCACCGTGCCGTTGAGCTTTACTCCGGTGAAACCGGCTTCGGTCAGCTATGAGAATATTGCAACAGGGGCATTTTCCGCATCGGCGACGATGATTCTGACGCAGTACTGACAGGCTAAGTGGCGTTTTTTGATAGAGTGGTTTCCTGGATATATGTTAAATTTTTGACCATGGATTGGGTCGGGAAAAGGAGTCAAGGTTAGCGACAGATTCGACTCCAGAATGCAGTGACTATTCATGTAGCGTGAGGACATTGCTTTATTAGCGGACAAGGATGTTCCGCATTTTTTTTAAACGGCATACGATAATATGTCTATCAGGGACAGATTTAGCTTAATTTAAAGATGTGAATCATATGCTATTTTTCAGCTTGCTGAAGGAGTATATGAAGTTGATTTTAATTGAATGTAAATAAATAGTGTGATTTGTTTTGACGATTAACGTATGGGCATCGATCGTTTAAATCAATTATAAAACTATGGATTTACTGTGTTAAGATGATATTTTTACAGAGTAAAGCATTATCCATAATATTCCATCTGACACATATTAATACCGCAGGTAATTATATTGGTGAGCTGATAATGTAATTGTCCGTTTAGGTATCGTTTAATTAAATAAATGTGAAATGAACTAATCAGTTGTCGATTAAATGTCTAGAGGCGTGGGTTGAGGCTTTCGGCCATGCATTTTCTTGATGGTATGTTCACTCATCAAATGAAATGACTGAGGGATCTAAATTGAAAAATAGCTCAACGAAGCAAGGCAAGATTTTCTTTCTTGATTACACTTTTAATCCGGCATTAAGAACCTTACAACGCGAAGATACAATCCTGCAGTTGAGAAAAAAACAGTCAGACGTTCTGGCCCTGCTTTGCGCCAAATATCCATCCCCGGTTTCTCAGGACGAGTTTCTTTCGGAAGTTTGGGATGGCAGCTATGTTACCTCCCAGAGTATTGCGCAAATGATACGCTCATTACGCATTAGCCTTAAAGATGAATCTAAGAACATTATCGTCACTATTCCAAAGTTAGGCTATCAGCTTACCGCCGAACCCACCTGGGAGGCGTCGCTATCAGAGCCCGAACTGGAGCCTGACACGCTAAACGAACGTTCCCCGGCGGCAGGAACGATTGAACTGGACAACATCTCTTATTCAGCTAAACCCATTACCAGCTATCAGCCCGCTCCCCCCACAACGTCAATGACGGTTGTATCCTATGTGCCACAGCACAAGCCGGTGGGGCGAAAGCTGACGTCAAGGAAGTGGTTTATTTTCGCCGTCGCAACGTTAAGCATCTTTTTGGCGGGGGTGGCCATGGGGGCAAGGGGATATGCACAGGATCTTTTTGAAGAAAAGAAGGTCTTCTTTTCTGGCGGACTGCTGGCGCAGTACAGTAAGACCAGGCTTATGGATAATTATTTATACTGTTGCAAAACGGATCACGGACTGGTTTGTAGCCCCAGGGCGTCCATGCTTATGGGAAAATGCACGCTGAATACCGAAGCTATCAAAGCAGACTAATCTCAGGCTCTGAATCTTTTACTCGTTAAATTAGCCTTAATTTAAGATAAGTGACGGCGTTATTTACCTCTCTATTCCAGATCATGCTGACTAAAACAATAACGCAGGCCAGCGCCTGCGTTATTGCTTTAACTTACCGGCATGAGAAAAGCGTTGGGACGCTGTGCGAGGGGGGAACGGCAATTTTGTCGAGGGTGGCCGTCTGATGGGCAATAAGTGAGACGATGTTTCGCACATACTTTTCACGCTGAGCTGCCGTTCGTGAATGGTAGCTGCCAATGCCGTCCCAGGTATAACCATAACGCTCAATTTTCTGCTTTAGTATCCAGGTTCCCGAGAACACATTGGCGCAGCTGTCCTTGCGCAGGCGCTGCTCATCAATCCCCCGGCTTTTGAGACTGCTAAAATGCACCGTGTTAATCTGCATGATGCCGACGTCCACGGTTTTATTTTTATTGAAATTCAGCGCCTGCGGCTGATTCCTGGATTCGTGCCAGATTATCGCTTTGATAAGCAGTGGGTTGACCTGGAAACATTGTGCTGCCTGAGTAATACAGTCGCCGTTTTGAGCGAAAGCATGAAAAGAGAGGAAGAAAGGGCTGGCGAGAGCAATAACGGTTTTAATCTGCATAATGTAAATACCCGGCGCTACGCCGGGTCTGGGCTGAATGAATTAGAGGGAAGTATCGTCGTCGGTTTTGGTGAAGCTTTTGTACAGCATGTTGTTGTAAAACATATTCACGCCAAGCATCTGGGTCGTCATCCTGTCGAGGGTGCTGTCGGTATATGTCTTATATTCCGGGTCTTTGCGCAGGGTGCCATCAGCAATGAGGATCGCCGAGTTTAGCTGCTGCATTGAAATCTTTTCACCCGGGTCGGCCAGATTTTTAAGCTGTGCGAGCACCTCATTGAGTGAACCTTCAGGCTGGTTTTGTTTAAAAAAATCCAGCACCTTAGTGTTAAAATTGCTGCCCGTAGCGTTTTCTTCATCTGATGCGCTGGAGTATGCGGCAAGCGCCGCAGCGGAGACCGGGTTAATCTGACTCATCGTGCTCTTCCTGTTGATGTTCTGAATAAGTGGAGGTGAGGGGGATTTGGTTACTGAGGCCAATAAGTTGACTGGCGATATCTCGCAGCACGTCAGGGGCCAGATGGGACATCACCGCTTCGGTGGGAGCAACCTTTTCATCGGCATGATGTAGCCATTGGCGACAGAGTGATTCACTGGGAAAGCGGATGGCATCCATATCATTTTGCACGGTGATATGGTTGTCATCGGTGAACTGATAGTTTGAGGCGTCGGCGCCTTCCGGCAGCTTCACGGCAGTGGGGATGATGATCCGCAGCGCCTTCTGATGACCGCACTTTTCCTGTAAATGATGAATAATTCGATTCACGATCATCGTGTCGTGCAGCGCGCCTTTAAGCGCATCACCGACCTGCTCGCGGAACTGCATCTGGTGCTGGCGTTGCAGGCGCTGATAATCATCAATCAGTGCCACAAGCTGGTCGAAGAACAGGCGAAAACCGGCTTCAAAGCCCTGTTTTTCACAGCTCTCTCGTAGCCTGATGGTCTGTAGTTCATATTCCGCGTGAATTTCACTGCAGCGGCTGAGGGTTCGTTCCAGCGCTACGGTCATTCGCTGATGGCGAGTCCGTTCACCGGACTTAACCACAACCTGATTATCGATATCTTCAGGTAAGGTATCAGTAGTAATGGTTCGCATAGGTCAGGGCCATTCGGAGTAGATTGATATGGTTAAGCGTTTTTCCCGCCGGCAGCGGTTCAATAGACATCCCCGCGGGGAAGTGCAGCAGCAGGCGCTGTCGTAGCGCCTGAGGTAATTCTGGGAACTGGCTCAGAATAAACGCCAGCCCGCAGGAGGTAGTTGCCATTGAGGTCCGGCCGCCGGGATCGAGCGCAATGCCGTGGGGCATTGGCAATGAAATAAAGGCCAGAAGCCGCGGATCGGACATTATCAGCGCGCCGCGCTTAAGCAGATGATTTCGCATGAGATAGCCGCCGATCAGGTGCGCCGTTTCGGGAATCAGATGCCAGCACGACAGCATCTGCGACAGCGTTTTATTATCAGACCGCCACGCTGGCGGAAGATGGCTGAGTTTACCCTGACGGAGAAGCCACAGGTTACGCAGCGTCGGGCAGTCGATATCGCCATAGGCTAGCGCTTGCGGAAGATGGCTCATGTGGGCATACCCGGCCGGCGCATACAGGATAGACATCATGTGCTGATCGTCGGCTCTCATGGTTCTGCGTTCTCCGGTGCGAGCGGCTCTGCGCTATGCTCTTTTTCAACCGGAGGACGGCGGCTGACGCGGTAAAGCATGTAGCCAGAAGTGACCGCTCCGCACAGCGCTAGCGCAACGAGAATGAGTATCCAGGTGGCAGGCAGAGCGTCAGGGACTTTGGTTGGCGTGACGTACTGGATCAGCGGTGCCGGGAACAGCACAACCGAGATATTTTCATAACGCACGTCATCAAAACTGTTTTTAATTAGCGATTTAATCTGCGAGATGAAGAGGTTATCGTCAATTTCACCTTTATAGGTGATTATCACCCCAACGTGGCCTGTTGGCGTTCTGCTGCTGTCATTGTTGAACGCCGGATAGCTCACGTGAACGCGCGCGTTAACGACCTGCGCTATCATGCGCAAAGATTGCTCAAGCCTCTGCTCCTGAAGAGAGAGAACGCGCGCCTGCTCGGCATTAGGGGAGGAGACCAGCGCGCCTTCGGGAAAGGCCTGGGCTATCTGCACATCAGCGGACCACGGTAGCTGGTACTGGTTGATGATTGACAGCGCGGCGGTACTTTCGGACTTGTTTACCGCAACGGTATAGCCCGCCTTGAGCGTGCCTTCCTTACTGGCAGAGATATTGTGCTGTTGCAGGACGGCCAGCACCTGATTGGCCTGTTCCTGGGTCAGATTGAATAGCAGCTTTTCGTCATTACAGGCGCTCAACATAAAAGCAAAAAAGACAACCGCCAGGGTGCGGAAAAATGTAGTGCTCATTATTGCGATTTTCCCAGGGTTTCAATTGTGCTAACCCCCTTACGAGCCAGCGTACTCACCAGAGAGACATAGTTGCTGTACTCGCCAATATAGCTCTGCAGCATCAATAATTTTTGCGGGTCGCTGGTGAACTGGGGCGACTGGCTGAGCGTATTAATCACATTCTTGAACTGCATGTCGGTGTCGCTGATCTTATTAAACGTACTGGCAACCAGATTGTTAAAATACTGGTCATGTACCGTGACTGAGGTATTGTCCTCCGGATTGATACCGTGTGGGCTCAGGCGAGTTAATGCGGATAATGCTTCGATTGGCTGACTCATAAAATCTCCAATAAAAGGAAAGGGTACGAAAATATTCGTACCACTTATAATTAACGGAAGTTCTGAATAATGGCTGCGCCAATATCCTTATAGGCTTTAACCGTACTGGTTTGGGCGTTACGGAACAGCGTATATTCCTGCAGCTTCGCCTGATAGTTAGCCAGCACGGCGGGATCGGATGGGTCGGCTTCAAGAGCCGTTTGGGCATCCTGAAGCTGCTTCATCATGTCTGCCGCACCGTTCTCGAATGCGACCGAGACGTCATCAAGAAAATAACCGTTGCTCGTGGGGGTCGGGCTAGGATTTGTATCAGCCATTTATATCTCCTTGCTTTAATGGAAAGTACCAGTGACGAGGGTTTAAAAACAAATAACCATTCGATGAGTCAAGGTAAGATTTATTCTCTAACCAGTTCTCATTGAGGTTTATCGAAAAATTAATGATGTGTGTTCCCCATTGACGATTGAAATCATTTATAAATCGCTGCAACGCCGAAAGAGCATTATCGCTAAGCGCATCGCGAATCACTAAGGCGTAGCCGCTTGACGAGTTTATTTGACGATAATTAATGTGCATGCGGTCTAAGCCCTGGCGTGCATCCTGCAGGAGCTGCTGTTTGCTTTTTATAAATACCTGGATATCAAGCGCAAACGGAATTTTCTGCAGTGCCAATGACGTTAACTTCTCCTGCTGAATGGGAGAAAGATCCTGCCAGAGGATAATCACAGGGTGCTGAGGCTTGGTGTAATCGATCTGCACTACCGGATAGCCTGACTTGATCAGCACTTCGGTTGTGGCTTTCTGGTGCTGAACTAACCATACAGGAACGACGTTATTATTTTCACCTAGCTTGAATAAGGCTTCTTTTACCCACTCCAGGGCCTGATATTTGCTTGCCAGAACATATATTGTACTATTCTCACGGCCTCGATAAATATCGATAGCCGCGGGCGCGCCGGCGAGCGCCGCATTCAGATTTAATACCTGACGATCGTTCTCCAGTTTTTTATACCAGATAACGGCGGCAGTAATGATTAAAATCAGCAGAATGGCAGCACCAACGATCAGCGTATGGTGCTTTTTAGCATTAAACTCAGCAATGGTCTCCTGTCCGTTGAATTCTGCATCAACATTGGGGGGGAGCGCAAAATTACGGATACTTTCCGGCCACTCATCTTCAGTGCGCTTTAGGGCGAAACGAATATGTTCACGGGTAAATATTTCGTTTTCATTAACGATGGTCGGGAAACTGTTATTCTCATCCTGAACCTCTACCCGAAAGCTGCCCGGGCCTTCTCCGTCTTCTGCTGGGGCCGAGAGGCGTAAAATGAGGTTCGGCGACGGGCGGTCGCAAGGTATATAGAGCGTATTATGGGTATACGCTGCGGCATGCTCGCCGCTTGATATCGCTGCGCTGCCAGCGTCATCGATAGCAATGCTCTGATTAATAATAATAAAATAGTCATCTGCTGGCAGATTAAGTTCACAGCCAAACATAGGGCCAAACAGCACCTTCAATGTGTAGCTTTTCTTTGTCTCTGGCACAACAGGCATCGCTTCAGTTATTTCATTCATGTCGCTGTTCATAGAAAAGAGCCATTCAATATAAAAAAACAATCAAACAGATGCTGGCATCCTTAAGATTGTATATTTAATCTGCTACCGTTAAATTGTTTTGCTACCGGTTTCAATATAAGGGCCAGTTGCTGTCAATAGCTTATTGGATAAATCAAAATATAAATAATACTTGAATCCATACTGGTATCCCGACTGCATTGCATTACAACAGATGCTTACGGGAAAATGAATATACGGAAGCCAGGAATAATCCGCAACAATTAGTCTTGATCTTTTTTTGAAGTTTTTATAATAAAATTTATTAAAAATTTAATATTATTTTACGCCATTGACCGTGCGGAATTTTCTGATAAGTTTACGGAAATTCTTAAAACCCGTGCTCGTTCAACTGTTTTTATCTGATTCATTAGTATTGATAGACATACTTACTCATGTAGGGTGCAACGATGATGAATAATCATAAACAACGCCATCTGGAGCAGAAATCTCAGCAGCTCCTGTCTGATGATATTCTCAGAGGGAAAACGCACAAAATTGATTGTAAAGATATCAAGTGTCACTCAGCGATTTTATATGCGCGGCCGGTTAATCAGCATTCTATTATGTCACTGGGCATCGACCAAACGGAGGAAGAGAGCGCAGTGGCATTCGATACTATCCGTCATGCTGTAATGATCGCCACCCTGAGTGAAATACACTTATGTTTTTCTGGGGAATGGATTGTCGAGGTTAAGTCTATGTCTCAGGCGACGACGTTATTTTCTTTTCTCGACTATCAGACTAAATGCCCGGAAGCCAGCGGTGAGGGTATCGAGGGGCAGGAAAACGTTATGCTGCTTACCGCATCTCATCTGGTATTAAGAGTTGAACATGAAAATAAATCGCTGATGGCGTTGCTTATTTCATCGTTATTAGATCCGCAAGACCGACGCCTGGAAAGCCTTTTTGCCTTTGTGCGTAACGTGGAGAGTTACTGGATTGCGCATTTTTTGCTGTCGCAGGTCATGAATGAAGATAAAGAGAGCGAAACGCACAAAATTTATAATGCCAGTCGAATCTATGGCGTTTCAGAGTCCTATTTCAGAAAGCTTTGCCACCACGCCTTTACACGAGGCCCCAAAAAACAGCTGCGCTTATGGCGTGCGGCGAATAGCGCATTGCAGCTGATTGAGAATGACCAGTCCATTGCCACCATTGCGGGTGACAATGGCTACGCATCGTCTTCGCATTTTTCCAGCGAAATAAAGTCGCTATTTGGCATCACCCCCAGGGAGTTTAAAAAATTGGAAGGTTTGCTTCATGAATAAGTTTGTTCGCAAAACGCTGAATAGCAGAGTGCCCTATCTCCTGCTGACGGTAATATCCTGTGCGCCAGCAGGCGCAAATATGCTGAATACTACCTCAGCGCCCGCAACGTCCATTCAGTCGACGGCGGAAAATACCTATGTGGCGAGCAACAACAGCGTTCAGCAGCTCTTTTTTGTCGTTGGTGGCGCGCTCCATAAGCCTTTTATCGTTAGCGTCGAGGCGGCGAAAAAACGGGTATCCGGCAATTTTGACCTCAATGACCCTAAATCGGTGCTTGATACCGTGGCCGCCCGTACCGGTCTTATCTGGTATGACGACGGCAGCTCGGTCTACATTTACGACACCAGCGAAATACAAAGCAGCGTCGTGCGCCTGGCCTACGCACCTTATGACAGGCTGGTCGCCTACCTGCAGTCGTCGGGCCTGTACGATCCGCGATTCCCGCTGCGTTCAGACGGACGCTCGGGCTCGTTTTATGTTTCGGGCCCGCCAGTTTACGTCGAGCTTGTCTCCGCCGCGGCAAAATACATTGATGCCACCTATGCGAGGCCGGGAACCGGAGAGACCACAATCCGCGTGATCAAGCTGAAAAATACCTTCGTGAACGACCGTAACTATACCCAGCGGGATGTTCCTATTACCGTGCCAGGCGTAGCGACGGTGCTGAATCAGCTGTTAAACAATACCAGCAGCCGCGAGGGAGGGCGTTCAGCGCCGGCGGGCGCGAATATTACCGTTGATAACGATACGCGTAGCGCGCTGGAAGCCGCGTCTGCGACGCAAAAAGGCAACTTTCCGCCGCTGCCGTCATTTAACGCGGCACCTGCGGCAAGGAGCGGGGCGGTTGACAGGGATATCCCCAGCCAGCAGACGATCAATATCGTGGGGTATTCCGACACGAATAGCCTGCTGATTCAGGGCTCCGAGCGGCAGGTAAGCTTCGTTGAGGATTTGGTGAACGCTATCGACATTCCTAAACAGCAGATCCAGCTCTCTCTGTGGATTATTGATATCTCAAAAGACGATATCAACGAGCTGGGCATTCGCTGGCAGGGCGCGGCGAAGCTGGGCAATACCGGGGTGACGTTCAATACCAGCTCCCTGACGCCGGAAAATAGCCTTCATTTCCTGGCGGACGTCTCTGCGCTGGCGAAGAAAGGCAGCGCGCAGGTGGTGTCTCGCCCAGAGATCCTCACCCAGGAAAACGTTCCGGCACTATTTGATAACAACAGCAGCTTTTACGCGAAGCTGATTGGCGAACGCACTTCGTCGCTGGAGAAGATCACCTACGGCACGATGATAAGCGTGCTGCCGCGTCTGGCTCAACGTCAGCAGGAAATTGAGATGATCCTCAATATTCAGGACGGCGGACTACCGCTGAACGCCGATGGCTCCACGGAAAACATCGACAGCCTGCCGATGGTTAACAATACCCAGATCAGTACCGAGGCGCGCGTTCCGGTCGGCTATAGCCTGCTGGTCGGCGGCTATAGCCGCGATCAGGATGAGTATCATAGCCTCGGGATCCCGCTGCTGCGCGATATCCCGTTTGTGGGCAAGCTGTTTGACTACAGCTATACCAGCCACAAAAAGATGGTGCGCCTGTTCCTGATCCAGCCGGGCCTCCTGACCAGCGGCGAAACCTGGCAGGGACGCACGGAAAATAACCCGGTTCTGGGACGTACCTGGACGGGCAACGAAGTGACTCTGAAATCGACGGTCTCCATGTTGCGCGAAACGATGAAAGATAATTAAGGGCTGCTCTCGTGATTAATATTCGTTCTGTCCCCGGCATAGATTTTAAACGCATCGATACCCCGATGCCGCAGAGTCACTCTGGGACGCTGATGGCGGATGGGGGAGAGGAAGTACAGCCCCTGAACCTGCAGCAGGAGCTGAGCAATGCCGCTGAGGAGATGGCGGACATCCTCAGCGCGTTTGGACGTTTTAGCAAGATGGGGCGAAAAAACGACAGCACGGATAATGATTTTGTCTCCGCCATGCTTGAGGACCAGGCTGATGAGAAGCTGGATACGCTCATTCGTCAGGTGGCAAAACTGCGCGACGTCAATACGCTGATTAATTTTGCCCGCCAGCTTTTCCCTAACGACAGTGATTTGATGCTGGCACTGCGGGAAATGCTGCTGAGCCGTCAGCTGTCAGAGCTTCAGAAAAAGAAAATCAAAGAGGCGATTGCCGATCTGGAGAAGTTCGGCGACAGCAAAAAGATGCAGTCCGGGATAAACGTTGGCCGTCTGGCCAGGCGTTTTAGTCAGGAAAGCGAAGGCAGGCCGCTGTCGGCTAAAGATCTGCGCAACAGCTACCTCAACTTTCTGGAGCTGGATATGCCGGCGGGCTTTATCTACAAAGACTGGGTTGATGTATATGGCTATGAAAACCGCACCCGGCTGCTCGCCTTTACCCTGGCGGCGCTGGTCGCGGATATGAAGGCGAATGAGCCGGGGGTGCACTCTTCGGAGTTCGGCCCGCTGAGCGCTAAGCTATCAGACGCACGCGTATTAAACACGCTCGATAAGCTACTGAATGAAAACTTTGCGAAGTTTGCGTTTCGCGAGCAAATGCGAAATCAGCATATCCTGGCGGGAGAGGCCGATATTGTCGCGCTGTATATTACGGGCCTGGTAGATACAGATGAATTTAAGAGTGTACTTAAGCGATTCAGTAAAGAGTTTATGTCCATGCTGTTGCTCAAACAGCGGGCGACGGTGATGCAGGCATTACGCAATATTTTTAACCTGACGCCTGAATTTCTCTTTGCAGACTTAATGTATCGCGAAATTGTAATGGACCATTTGTCCATGATATTACGCAAAATGGCTGAAAAAGAGAAAAATACGGGTATCTGGAACGAACACTATAAATAATTGCCGATGTTTATCCATCGCCTCCAACTTAATGCGTAAATAAAATGATTGAAAAATTTATTCTGCAGCTTCGCAGCCGACCAGAGCTCATTATTCTGTCGATAATGGTCATGGTGGTGGTGATGTTGATTATTCCATTGCCAACGTACCTGGTGGACTTTCTTATCGGTCTTAACCTGACCATGGCATTATTGATTTTCATTGGCTCGTTCTATATTACGCGGGTGCTGGAGTTTTCAACATTCCCGTCAATACTGCTGATTACGACCATTTTCCGACTGGCCATATCGATCAGTACCAGCCGTCTGGTGCTGACCGATGCCGATGCCGGTGAGATTATTGCCAGCTTTGGTGAGTTCGTTATTGCCGATAACCTGGTGGTTGGCTTCGTGATCTTCTTCATCGTGACGATCGTGCAGTTTATCGTGATCACCAAGGGGTCGGAGCGTATTGCCGAGGTAGCGGCGCGATTCTCGCTTGACGCGATGCCGGGCAAGCAGATGAGCATTGATGCCGATCTGAAGGCCGGTGTTATCGATGAGAAAGAGGTGAAGCGACGCCGGAGCGACCTTGAGGCAGAAAGCCAGCTGTACGGTGCGCTCGACGGGGCAATGAAGTTCATTAAAGGTGACGCTATTGCCGGGATCATTATTATCTTCGTGAACCTTATCGGCGGTATTTCCGTCGGGGTGCTGCAGCACGGGATGGATCTCTCCCACGCCATGTCGGTCTTTACGCTGTTGACCATCGGCGATGCGCTGGTGGCGCAGATCCCGGCGCTGTTAATCTCGATAAGCGGCGGGCTGATCGTGACCCGCGTGAATAACAGTGAAAACAGCAACCTGGGGGCAAGGATCCTCCAGGATATGTTCTCCAATAAATTTATTCTGCTGGTTACCGCCGTACTGGCCATTGCGCTTGGTCTGCTGCCGGGATTCCCGCTACCCGTATTTTTGCTGCTTGCGGCGGTTTTGTTAGGCATTTATATCAAGGATAAAATTGACGAGAAAAGAGGCAAAAAACCGGCTGCACCGGCAGAAGAAGAGGATGAACAGCCGGTATTGAAAAGCAAGCCGGTGATGATTGATGGTGAATATATTCCTGAAACCATTCCACTGATTATTTCCGCGTGGAAAGGCTATGAAGAGTATTTTAAAGAACACAATCTTTGCTCTTTGCTGAAGCGTAATTTCTTTATTGAGTACGGTGTCCGCCTGCCTGAAGTAGTCATGAACTATGACGAGCACATCGAGCGCGGCAAGCTGACCGTGGCAATTAACGAAATTCGAGTTGCCGCCTACGATATTCTGCCGGGAATGTGCAAGGTGCTGCTGCGCGGAGAAGAGCTACAGGTTATGGACGACAGCGTGCAGGCCGTGGAAACCGCCCAGGGCGTCGCCTACTGGATCCCTGAATCACATAGCCAGACTGCGCTGGAGCTTGGATTCTATTCCCGCTCGGCGGTGGATGAATGTTATGCCTGCATATCTACCCTGCTGGTGCACAATATTTCGGAGTTCTTCGGTATTCAGGAAGCCAAAACGCTGCTGGACGACCTGGAAAAGAAATATCCCGAACTTTTAAAGGAGTGCTATCGCAACAATACCGTGCAGCGCATCACCGAAGTATTCCAGCGGCTGCTGCAGGAGCGCATTTCAATTCGCAATATGCGACTGATCCTTGAAGCGCTGGTGCAATGGGCACCGAAGGAAAAAGACCCCATTATGCTGGTTGAGCATGTTCGCGGCGTTTTATCGCGCTATATTTCCAACCGTTTTTCCGCTAATGGACAGATTCGCACGCTGGTAATGTCGCATGATATGGAAGGGCTGGTTCGCGGCGGTATTCGTCAGACTTCCGGCGGTACCTTTATTAATCTGGCTCCGCCAGAAACGGAAAGTATTATTCAGAGTCTTGAAAACTGTATTCGCAGTAATGGCGTAAACGCGCGCGACATAATTTTAATGGTGTCATTAGATATACGTCGTTTTGTGAAGAAAATAATTGAAGGCAGTTATCCAGAAATGGAAGTGCTTTCTTATGGAGACGTCGCTTCCGGTGTGGATGTTGATGTAATTGGTACATTAGAGAAATAACAGAGGTAAGAATGAAATACGATATCGTCGAATTACTGTCCAGATTGCTAAACGATGCAGGCATTAGCGATATTCTGGACAGTGATTTAAATAACCATTCGACAATTTCGCTGACCATGAAAGACGACATCCCAACTATTCATATCCGCGAGGAAAATGATGAAGTTTGGGTATGGGCGAAAGTAATGGAAAATGCGCCCACCAGTCTGGCTTACTGCAGCGCCAGTCTGCTGCCGCTGATGATGAATCACCAGGAAGATTTCTTCCATATTGGCCAGCCTTGTCTGTATCCGGTCGACGGCCACCTGGAACTTCGTGCGCAGGTAAAAGAGAAGCATATGTCCAGTCCTGACGCGTTTCTGCCGATGCTCGACCACTTCCTGACCATCCTGCAGGACTACCGGTCCGTGCTCGTTTAACTCCGGAGGCTAATTCGATGGTTGCGCAATGTCTGGTTCATCTCGCACACCCGCTGCGTATTCAGGGGAATGTTATTGAAGCACATTTACCGGGAACGCGTATTGGGGAGGTCTGTGAGATTCAGAAATCCCTGCTCGAACCGCAGGTTATGGGCTTTGCCCAGGTTATTGGGTTTAACAAAGAACATACGTTATTAAGCCTGCTTAATGACAATCAAGGATTTTCCCGCAGCAATGTGCTCCTACCTACCGGTAAGCCGTTTCGTATCGAGGTTCATGAAAACATTGCCGGGGCCATCATTGACGCAACCGGAACCATCCGTGGGCGGCTGGATGAGATTGTCCAGCCGCCCTTAACGGGCGGCGTAAGCCTTGATGCCTGCGGCGCGCCGCGAGACTTCACACAGCGTAAACCGATCGCCGACGCGCTGGCGACCGGCGTCCGCGCGATTGACGGTTTGCTGACCTGCGGCCAGGGCCAGCGTATGGGGATTTTCGCCGCCGCGGGCTGCGGCAAAACCTCGCTGATGAGCATGATCATCGAACATTCAGAAGCGGATATTTACGTTATTGGCCTGATCGGCGAGCGTGGCCGCGAGGTGACGGAGTTTGTTGAGGAGCTTAAGCGCTCCTCCCGGCGTTCGCAGGTTATCCTGGTTTATGCCACGTCCGATCGATCCTGCGTGGAGCGCTGCAACGCGGCGCAGATCGCCACTACGATAGCTGAATTTTTCAGTGAACAGGGCAAAAACGTTCTGCTGTTCGTGGATTCAATTACCCGCTACGCGCGCGCCTTGCGCGACGTCGCGCTGAGTATGGGCGAGCTGCCGGCGCGAAGAGGGTACCCGGCCTCGGTGTTTGAGGCGCTGCCAAAGCTTCTGGAGCGTCCAGGCCGTTTTCTGAGAGGCTCGATAACCGCGTTTTATACCGTCCTGATTGAAAATGAGGAAGAGTCAGACGTCATCGGCGATGAGGTTAGGTCAATTCTTGATGGCCATATTTACCTCAGCAAAAAGCTGGCGGCCAAGGGGCATTATCCGGCCATCGACGTCATGCAAAGCATCAGCCGCGTCTTTACCCAGGTGACCAGCGAGGATCATCAGGTTCTGGCGACGCGTTTTCGCGAGTACCTCGTGCGCCAGAAGGATATGCAGCTCTATCTCGACCTTGGGGAATATCGCCGCGGTGAAAATACGGAGAATGATGCCGCCTTCGATCGCAAAGACCAGATGGAGGCTTTTCTGCAACAACGGATGACTGAAAAAACGGACATGCAGGCTTGTCTGGAGACGTTATATGGAAGCGTGGCGTAAAGGGCGCGAATTTGTCGGCATGCTCGAGCGCAAGAAGCAGGTGTTACAGCAGGATATCGTTAAAACCGACAATAACTTAGCCCAGGTAATTTTGCAGATACAGCAATATCAGCAGGAGTTTTCGGATATCAATCAACAAATAAAAATGCTTACTCCCGCGGGGATTATGAGCCGGGCGGATATTTATAAAGGAATAAGGCAGCAGGGCGCGTTACTCACGCACCAGCAGTATGTCTTCCATAAGATAAATCAGCTGGAAAGTGAACAGCAGAAGCTTGAGCAAAATAAAGAACAGCTGCGCGCCTCAATGACCCGGCTGGATAAGAAGCATTACAAACTGAATTATTATTTGCAGCCACTGCGCCGCGATTATATTCGCCGCCGTGATAACGCTGCTGAAAATGAAATCCAGGAGATGGCGGGATATGGTCGAAAAAGTTTCTAAGGTTAACGTTAATACCGCGCTCGCTAGCGGCTCCGTTTCGGATGACAGCGTTTTGCTTGAATGGGTGGATAAGAAGAAAAAGCAAAATCGGCTCGATGAACAGCCGTCTTCCGCGGCGCTTACCGCGCAGATGCTGGTACAGGTGCTCAACGGGGCGCTCACCGGCGGCGGGTGGCAGCAAAAGGAGAATAAAGCGGCCAACCCCGCGGCAGTGCCCGAGCCTGTACGGCAGGTGAGCCGCAGCGATGAGGGTCAGCGCCATAAGGTCATGCTGGCGGCTTCCGCCCGGACTGAAGCGACGCTGATTAAGCCGCTAGCCACCGGCGACAGGCCCCTATCCACCGCTGACAGGCCGGTAGCCGCAGCTGACTCGATGAAAGAGAGCGTATCTCCACCTCGCGCATCGATCGCTCCGGTCAGGCAGGCGGATGCCAGGGCGATCTCACAGCCGGTTGCTGTCGAGGCAGCGGGAGCAGAGACGACCGTCATTTCTCAGCCGCTAACCGCACGCGTGACAAAGAGTGAGGACGCGAGCCGTCACTCTGAGAGCAGCCTCCAGCGCAAGGATGAGCTGAACGAGGAGAGACCTATTTTGGCGCCGGGCAAAGCGGTAGATCTCAGAACAAACGTACAGAGTGAACGGCAGGGGCAAACCAAGGCCGTGCTGGCGACCCTGCAGCAGCTAAAGAGCCAGGTGAACGCCGCGACGGCAGCGCCGTCAGCTAAAGAGGCGCAAACGCTCGAAGTGGATTATTCGTTCCAGCGCTGGTCGGGAGACCACTCGGTGAAGGTGACCATTCCCGCGCAGGCCCTGCGGGAGGGCAACATGACGCTACTGCCGTCGGATGCGCGCGCGGCGGATGCGCTGTCGCGCAATCTCGGCGCGCTGGCAGGGCATTCGCCGGAGCTTTTGCAGCCGAGGCAGGAGCGGCACGAACAGCAAAAGCGCGAGCAGCAGCCCCAGCAGGATGAGGAGCAAGAATGAGTTTACGCCACCATTTACGCAAGCGTTGTGAAGAACAGCAGAAGCTGCTGCAGCTGCATAACCGGCTTCCCGGCAGTGAAATTTCGCACCCGGCACCGGATGCGCGCTACCTGCCGCTGAGGCTGCGTAATGAGAACGACGACCAGACGCAGGCCTGGTTTGACGTCGACGCCTGGCTTAGGCAAATGAACCTCCATCTCCCCGCCATTCCGTGGAAGGAGGTGCCGGTGGACTATCTGGCGAGCTGGTTGGCCAGGCTCGGGCTGAATTTTTATTTCGCCGAAACGGTCTGGTCCGTTGAGTCGATTACGCCAGCGGTGGCTGAGCTACCTCACGCTGCGCTGCTGCTGCACGCGGATCCCTGTCCATTGTGGTGCCTGGACTGGCCGGAAGATCCACTTGAGCGATACCGCACCCCGGGTATTCCGGCCTGGCTTGTTCCGTACCCGCTTCAGTTCAGCCTGGGATGCAGCCGGCTCAGCCTGTCGCAGCTGATGGACGTAGCCCCAGGCGACCTGTTGTTAATCAAGCGCCCCGAGGCGTATCTGACCGTTGGCGCGCGCCGCATTTATCGAGTGAGCTTTACCCTGAATCAGGAGGTTATTGTGGAAGAACAGTATGTTGAATATGAAGAAGAGTACCGCGATGAGGATGAAACGCTGTACGAGTGGGCCAGCCTGCCGATAGAGATTGAGTTTGTTCTGGACGGCAGCAGAGTGACGCTGGCCGAACTTGAGGATATCCGACCCGGTGCCGCGCTGGCTCTCCCGCAGGATGCGGAAAAAAACATGAAGATTTACCTGAATAAGAAGCTTTTTGCGCGCGGTGAGCTGGTGGCGCTGGAAAATGGCGCGCTTGCCGTTGAAGTGAACCATGTAAACGCTGGGCTTATCGGTAATATGGGCGCATCCGATGTTGAGTAACGATATTTCCCTCATTGCTTTACTGTCGTTCTTTACCCTGCTGCCTTTTATTATTGCGGGGGGCACCTGTTTTATTAAGTTTTCCATAGTCCTGATCATGGTGCGTAATGCGCTGGGGATCCAGCAGGTTCCCTCAACCCTGACGTTAAACGGCGTGGCGCTGATTTTAAGCGCCTTTGTGATGATGCCGGTATGCCAGCGCATCTCCGACTATATCGAATCGAATCATATTGACTTTAACAACAGCGGATCGGTTACGCAGCTGATGGAGCAGGGGCTGGGAAGCTACCGTGACTATCTGGTGCGCTACTCCGACCACGACCTGATCCGTTTCTTCAATAAGGTCCAGCAGCAGCGCAGCGGCGAGCCGGCGCCGGAAGTGGAGGATCATGAGCTGAGCACGCTTTCGCTAATGACGCTGATGCCCGCGTATGCATTAAGCGAAATTCAGAGCGCGTTCAAAATTGCATTTTATCTGTACGTGCCGTTTGTCGTGATTGACATGGTGGTCTCCAGCATACTGCTGGCGCTCGGAATGATGATGATGAGCCCGGTGACGATCTCAATTCCGATAAAACTCATCCTGTTTGTGTCGATGAATGGCTGGGCCTTATTAACGAAAGGACTGATCGCTCAATATGCCGATCTGATGACATCATGAATAACGTTTTATTTATCGGAAATACGGCGCTAATCGTGGTGCTGAAGCTGACCGCGGTACCGATTGCCTTTGCAACCGTGGTCGGCATTATTGTTGGCTTATTCCAGACCATTATGCAAATTCAGGAGCAGACGCTGCCGTTTGGTCTGAAAATGCTGGCGGTCTTCGCCAGTATTTTTATGCTGATTGAATGGTTCTCGGCAGAAATGATGAACTTTGCTAACCAGGCTTTTTATATGGCTTTTCGCTAAAACGGAATCTCTATGCTGTTTGTTGCGTTGTATCTTAATTTTCAGCACAGCGTGCTGACGTTTGTTATGGTGTACGCGCGGCTGGCTATCGTTTTTTATATGCTGCCAGCGCTAGGCGAACGGGTCTTATCCAATCTGGTTATTAAGAATACGATTATTGCGCTGACGATTATCGGGCTGTGGCCAAGTTTCACAACGGTAGTCACGCCGGAGCAGGGCTGGTTTATTATTCTGATAAAAGAGTTTGTCGTTGGATTAATTCTGGCGGTCACGCTGTGTATTCCTTTTTGGATTGTCACTGGTCTGGGTGAAATCCTTGATAACCAGCGCGGGGCCACCATCAGCGACAGTATCGACCCCGTGAACGGCGTACAAAGTTCAATATTGTCCGGCTTTCTCAGCTTTGCTTTTGGTGCGATTTTCTTCGTCAGCGGCGGCATGCTGAAATTAATGGAGGTGATGGTCCAGAGCTACGAGATGCTGCCGAGAGGCAGCTCGCTGGACGGCATACGCTGGGAGTATACGGGAGTGCTGCTTCAGGTGTTAATGCAAAACAGCATCATGCTGGCAGCACCGATCATGCTGGTGATGATGACGGCGGAAATACTGCTGGGCGTATTTGCTCGCTATTGCCCGCAGCTTAACCCCTTTTCGCTGTCGCTAACGGTGAAAAGCACGATTGCCTTTGTCGTTTTTCTGTTTTACGGTTTCCAGGCATTAACCGAGAAACCGCTGCAGCTGTTTTCCATTGCCGACTTCCGTCAGTTTATTTCCTGAGAGAACGCAATGGCTGAAAAAACAGAACAACCGACCAGTAAAAAACGCAAAGATTCGGCAAAAAAAGGGCAGACGTTCAAAAGTAAAGACGTCATTACCACCGTTATTTTGCTGGTGGGGATTTATTTTCTGGCGCATGCCGTGAGCTTCGGCCCCTTCATCTCATTTTATACGCATTTATTGCAGTATCCGACCCGGCCCGGCATGGGCGTGTTCCTCCTGGAGCTCGCCAGGATTTTTTTCACGCTGGCATTGCCCTTTATTACGGTATGTACCCTTGTCGGTTTTGCCGCCACCTTGCTGCAAACAGGATTTACGCTGGCGACCGAAGCCATCAAGCTGAATTTTAAAGCGCTGAACCCCGTGGAGGGGATTAAGAAAATATTCAGCATGCGCACCGTTAAGGAGCTGGTGAAGTCGCTGTGCTATCTGGTGGTGTTCGCCGCCACCTGTAATAGCCTGATTCAGCAGGATCTCCGCCAGGCGTTGACGCTGTATCGCGCCGACATGCCGGGGATGGTTGCCGTGTGGGTGGCCCTGGCGGTGAAGGCGGTGATGGTATTTATCGCCTGGTCCATATTTGTGCTGCTGGCCGATCTCTTAGTGGAGTACTTCCTCCATTTTAAAGATATGAAAATGGATAAACACGAGGTGAAGCAGGAGCACAAGGAGAGCGACGGCAACCCGCAAATCAAAAGCGCGCGGCGCCGTGCGCATCAGGATCTGCTTTCCGGGGAGGAGATGGCGGCGGTACGCAATTCAGAAGTGGTGCTGGCGAACCCGACCCACATTGCCATGGCGGTCTATTTTAACCCCGAAGTCGCGTCGCTGCCCTTTATTGCCCTGCGCTGCACCAACCTGAAGGCGAAGGCCGCGATCGCCTATGCGGAGAAAATTGGCGTGCCGGTGGTACGTAATATTCCGCTGACGCGTCGGCTGTATCATACCTACAGCCAGTACAGCTTCATTTCGCTGGAAGATGAGGTACTGATGGACGTGATGGACGTGCTCATCTGGCTACGCCAGGTCGAAGCAGCAGGCATAGTACCTCTCGATGCGGATCCCGCCCCACCAGAGCCCGACTCTGAGAACAGCCCCCGTCAGTAGTTCCGCCCTGGGGCTGTGCGGTTTTTTTGTATTAACGACCAATGGACAACAGTAAGATGTTTATATCTTCTTGGCTGTCTGTCCATACGTCAAATGCGTGACTTATACGTTGCTTATTAATAAGGGAAGAGACACAGATGGTTGATAAAAATATGCTTGAATTTCTCACCGAGGATGAGGGTTATAAAACGGATGAAGAGTTAGATGTTTATTCTGACCGTTTGCTGGATGCCCTTCAGAATGGCGCGACGATGAAGGATATCCACGATGTATCGAGCGATACTATGCAGGATGTTTATAAACTCGCATATGATTTTTATCACCAGGGCAAGCTGAATGACGCAGAGTCATTGTTCCGTTTTCTCTGTATTTATGACTTTTACAACCCTGAATACGCGATGGGGCTGGCAGCGGTTTATCAGCTGAAAAAAAATTATGCGAAAGCCATTGATTTCTACGCTCTCGCCTATTCCTTGTCGAAGGAAGATTATCGACCGATGTTTTACGCCGGGCAGTGTAATTTAATGCAGCGTCAGGCGGCGCAGGCTCGAAAATGTTTTGAAATAGTAATGGAACGCTGTCGCGATCCGTTATTAGTTGAGAAAGCTGCAGCTTATGTTTCCGCGATGAATAAATTAAAACGCGATCAGCCTAATGAGATGGAGCAGAAAAATGAGTATGAGGAATCGTAATGAATATGCGTGTCGATAGCCAGGATGCCGGGAGTTATCACCAGGTTAGTCTGGAAATAGGAAAAGACGAACTTAAAAAGCAGTCTGAACAGGCCAGGCGTCTGGGCAATGACGGTTACAAAAACCACGCGCAGGCGGGAAGCGTCAAAAGCGCCGTGCAATCTTTACAGCCGGAGCAGCTGCTGGCCGTGCTGAAAAATACCCAGCAGGCACTGGTGGGAAATGGCGGCAAGTCGGCCATTAACGCTCAGGAGATGCCCGTGCTCCAGTTGCCGCAGGGCGGTAATGCAAAGGCCGCGGCAAGCGGAGGCGGCCAGCGCTCCAGCGCGGCTGAGCTGACCGAACTGCTGGGGAAAATTACGCAGCTCACGGCCAATACGTCGCTTGAGAAAATGCTATCTCAGTTGAACAGCTTCAACGCGATGATGTCGGGAGCAACCAGCGCATGGTCTGAAATGGCCGCGATGCTGGAGCAGCAGGGAACCCAGTGGGCCGCCGATTCCGATGCCCTGAAAGCGGCGCAGCAGCAGGCCGACGGGCTTTCCAGCGGCGTTGACGCCGCGCAAAAGGCGCTCGACAGCGCGCAGGCAGAACTGGACGCGCTCAAGAATCAGGCCGCCGGGCAGGATCCGGTGTCGGACGATCTGCAAAAGCAAATCGATCGGGCCCAGACGGCAGTCACCAGCGCGCAGCTCGCGCTTACGACGGCTACCGGACTGTATAACGGATTTGTCGAAAAGACGCTGAACCCTGCCAAAACCGCTGAATCGAACTCGCGCATGGCGCTGGAAGCGACGCAAACCAAATCCCAGGCGCTCATTAACACGCTCACGCCGCAGCAGCAAAGCGCCGTAGAGTTTCAGCGCAAAAACAACGATGACCAGTCAAAGAGCCTTAATTTCCTGATGGCGCTTATGTCGCAGCTGATTGCCAAAAGCTCCAGTGACGATCTGCAGGCCACCGCTGAGCTGAAGCAGAAGCTTGCGGAAGCGTCGGCCAAGGACGCTGAAAAAAAGGCCAAAGAGTACGAAGAAGAGGTGCGTAAGGCCGAGGAAATGCAAAAAACGATGGGCTGCATCGGAAAGGTACTCGGATGGCTTATTACCGCCGTGAGCTTTGTTGCCGCCGCGTTCACTGGCGGGGCTTCGCTGGCGCTGGCCGCCGTCGGTCTGGCACTGGCGATCGGTGATGAGATTAATCAGGCGATCACGGGCAACTCTTTTATGGCCGACGCGATGAAGCCGCTGATGGATGCGATCGTCAAGCCGCTGATGGAGCTGATGGGCAAGATGTTTGCCGGGATCCTCGAGGCGATGGGCGTCGATAAAGAGACGGCCGAAATGGTCGGCAAGATCCTGGGCGCTATCGCCGCCGCCGCGGTGCTGGTCGCTGGGGTGATCGTCGCGGGCAGCGCGCTGAGCAAGGTGTTTGGTGTCGTCATGAAGAAGATCGGCCTCGAAGTGGGTGAAGAAGCCAGCAAGACCATGGGCAAAAGCGTGGCCGCCGAAGTGCAGAAAGAGGTAACTCAGGATCTGGCGAAAACCACCCTGCGCACCGCCGCGAAAGAAGTGTCTGAGGAGGTGGCGAAAGAGGTGACCGAACAGGCGACGAAAACCACCATGCAGCGGCTGATGGACAGCGCCTTTGCACAGGCGTTCAAGCGCGTGTTCCAGGGCTTTGGCCGGGCGGCGGGCATGGACGAAGTCAAAATGGGAACAATTTACAACCGTACGCAGATGGCGGTTACCGGCGCGGCGGTGGTGAACACCTCTATTCAGGTTGCTGGCAGCATCGTGGTGGCCGACATGATGGTTGAAGCCTCAAAGACGAAGGCTCAGATGATGAAAGACGCCGCGCTGCAGGAGCTGCTCAACGAGATGATGAATCGTGCCATCGATACCTTCACGCACCGCATGGAGACGGTTAACCAAATTGTGAAAAACATTTCCGCCGTGGCCGACACCCAGCTGAAGGCCGGTAGATATATCACTAAACAGATGAGTTCCGTTGCTGGATAAGCAACGTGCATTTTTACAGAACGATTCATAACAGGAGTAATTAATTCAATGACCACATCTATTTCTAATGTATCCGCACGTCCCGTTCAAATTAACTTCACCGAAAGTCAAAAGACGGAAAATGCGAAGCCGGAAACTCGCAGCCCGCAGAACGTATCCGAGTGGGCCAGCGAAAAGGGCATGCTGTCATCCGTCATGGATATGCAAAGCGCCCGACGCGATGAGGCTCAGGCCGCCGCCGTGGCGCAGCGAAACGGTGGCAATGATGTTAACAGCCAAAGCGCGATGTCAACCGTAACGCTTTCTGCCGCAGGGGAAGGTGATGCGAATAAGTCTGAACGTATGGCGTCCGCTATGCCGAGCATTATGGCGGCGCAGACCAATATTACCCAGCCCAATAATAAAGCGGCAGAAAGCAAAAGCGCTGTTGACACCTCCGGTAATACCACCACCAACGCGGTGGGGCAGACTCGCTCCCAGCCAACGGTTGCCGGCGGAACGGATATTACCGGTGCCGATTCGGTCAAGCCGACCTTCATCAACGTCGTCGGCCCGATGAGTCAGATCGTCCTGAGCAATAAGCTGACCGTTGCGCTGCTGGAAAGTGAAAATACGCAGAATATGTCGGCGGCGAAAGCCTCGAACCGCTTTATCGAATCGACGGCGCGCAGCGCGCAGAAAGGGATTGAAGCCGCCGAGGAGCGTCGTGATGGCGCCATCGTGGGCGGCGTAACCGCCGCGGTTGCACAGGGCGGCATGGCAGTGGCGTCCACTAACGCGCTGCGTAAAGAGAATGCATCGCTGAAAAACAACGTTGCCGTGGCGAAAAATCAGGAATTTGGTGTTACCCAGCAGAAAAATGCCATTGGTAGCGCTGGCGACAACATGGTCATGAAAGGACAGCGCATGGACGGCAAGGTCAAAGAAACCATGAGCAAAACCCAGGGCGAAGAGCAGCTTTCTGCGTCGCAGAAGCATCTCAAACACAATGAAATTCAGAACAACACGCAGAAAGTTCGCGTGGTCACCGAGCTGGGCAACCAGCTGGCGAATACCACCCGCAATATTACCGAAGGGGCATATAACGTTAACGCCGCCGAAATGCAGGGTGAAGCAGATTTAGCCCGCGCCGACGGCAACCAGAACAGCGAACTGGCCAATACGCATAAAGAAGTGGCGAAAAAAGCGGCGGATACTCGCGCGGCGCTTAGCCAGGCTGCTGAAAATGTGCTCAATGCGAACAACAGCGCGGCGTCAACCATCGCCGAGCGCATGCGTTAATTATCGGCTTACTTTCCCGGCGGGAGCTATCCCGCCATTTTTGTAAAGGATACAAAGATATGCTTCCAGTTAGCGGCAGCGCGTCTGCGCCCGTTCGCCCTTTAGTTGTTGAAACACCCATGATTTCTGCTTCACAGGTCGCGGAAGTCGGCATGGGATCAACGTCTGAACTGAATACGGTGTTATTAAAACAGCTCATTTCCGCCTTAACGTCGACGGAAAGTGATAACCAGCTAGAGGATATTCGAAAAGTTTTGCAGCAGCACGGTCTCGAGACCAGTGATGAGGCTTTCCTCAAAAGCAAGCTGCGCGCCGCGCTGGCAGAGATAAAGGCGGCAAATGACAAGGCTGGCACGACAGCCACCGTGGAGGAGATGATCTCCGCCAGGTACCAGCAGGTTGATAAAACGGCAGCCGCACTGGGTACGATTAAAGATGAAATAGCGCAGAACCGAATCAAGGCCAACTTTTCTGAGAACCAGCTCAAAGCGACCATGCAAACCTCACTTCAGGAAATTGCCGAAGCTGAAGAGGCCGCAAAAGCCAGAACTGGTGACAACGAGATTTCCGTTCATACCAGCTACAGCAAGCTCTGGGCGGTGATGGCCGAGGCCATTAAAAATATCAGAACGAACTACGTCGATTTCTATGCTGGCCTGATGCAGAAATATACGGAGATGTATGAGGCCTACAACGAGTATGTACAGAAAGCCAGCGCTGATGCTGTAAAGGCCGGTGAGGATGGTAATAACGTTGATTTCAATAACAATACGATGAAGGGGGGATACGATAAATTTAATAATGCCGTTAACGGTATGGATCTCGGCAGCGTCGCCAACTGGGATAAAATGACCGATGAGCAAAAGGCCAGCATGACGGCCACGCTTGAGCCTGCCTTTAAGGTTGACCAGGGCAGCGGCAAAATAAGCTTCAATCTCGATCAATATAATGGCCGTCCTTATTATCCAAGCGATGGCGGCGGAAAAGTATCGACCTCCAGCTATCAGGCATGGCTGGCTTCCTTTAATGCCATCGGCACCGGGCTGCAAAGTAATATGCAGTCGTTCGCCCAGCGATATACGCAGGCCAACAGCACATTCGATAACCTAAATAAAGTGCTGAGCGGTGCGATAAGTTCAATGGCCGACAGTGCAAAAGACGTGCTTAAAGCACTGGGGTGATTTAACAGGTGAACAGCCATGCCAGTTAATAATGTCTATTCTAATGCTACTATTTCATGCCTGCCGGGGCAGGGTGTTTGTGAAACCGCATCTGCATATTATGCCCGCATTGGCGGTCTTAAATTTAGCGCTGCAATCAGCACCGAAACGCTCGCATGGTCTGATAATGAAGACACGATGAGGAATGAGGTACGCGTTCTTAGCTATTGCATCGGTGCGAAACTGCCGCCAGCAGAGCGTGAGTCCCATAACGTGGTGATGTTTCCGCAGCAGCGTTTACCCGCGCAGTTATTTTCGGCACATACCCAGCCGGAACAAACGTGGCGCGAATCTATCGCGCCCCCTGAAGTTCATCATTATAAAGTCCAGGAATGTGGCTCAAAATCTAAATCATCCTTTCAGCGTTTCTGGCAAGGGTTGCTGCAAAGTATTTTACCCTGCGTCAAATTTCAAAAATAACTCTCTGGGAGAATAACTGAATGCGCGGAATTACCCGAAGTTTCTCACAAATAGAATTAATACGCCCAAACGCGCAAAGCAAAGGGGTGGCAAAAAATGCAATGCAGCAGCACGAGGTACTTGCGAAGCTTAAGCACGTAAATAACACGGCGCGCGAGAATTTTATTACTCAACCTCATGACGAAACGCTTGCTCGTGACGCCCTGCGCTCTGAAATTCAATTAGGCGTTCCGGTCAAACTGCATAATGCCAGCCTGACCTATAACGGGACGCGAGCAAGGGATCTTATCGGATTCATATCTGAACAGGTGAAGGAGCACGGCACGCCGGCGGATAAAGAAAAGCTGGACAGCGTAAGCAACAAGCTGGCGAATCTGGCCGGGCGCGAGAAGGATGAGAAAAAAATCGCCGGTCAGCTTGATGACCTGGTGTCTAAATTTGCCCGGCGCTCAGGTGAAAAGTTCATTAATAACTTTATGGAAACGTACTGCTATCCGGCATGGCTCAAGTATCACGAAAGCCAGGGCATTGACGTAAAGGATAAAGAGACGTTTAACGAACAGCTAAATGCCTGCAGCACCGTTTTAAACAGGCGTCTGGATGTGATGAGCGAGCCGGGTAAGCCATGGGAATTGCTGACTCAGAACATGAGCATGCTGATAGACGAATGCGCGGCCGTCTCAAAGGCGCTGATCAGGCATGACTTCGATGCACCGCCCGCTGATGCTCATCCCGAAAAGCCTGCGACAACGCCGGAAGCGGTAAAAGCCACGCCGGATGGCCGGAGATACGATATTCACGGTGGAGCAGATAAGGGCGGCGTAACGCTTCACATTAATAATTCTAACTCGAACCGCAACGGTGACATTTCGAATGCCCCGGTGTATCCGGGTGGAAATTCTGCTGTCGTCGATCCCCACACCAGAAGGCTCGAAATCGTCGAGAAGCTAAACATTAGCCCGAAGGAAAAGTATGAGTTAGCCAGGCGCATCATCGACGGTTGTTATGGTTCACGCGTAATCGATCATATCGAAAGCGTAAGGGTAGGTAATCAAGAAAACGTAACCGAACAGCCTCAGGTCATTCCGCCTTTCGCTCAGCAGAGCGAGGATCGGCCCGTCGATGATAGCGTGAACACGCGCGCTGACGACGTTGATTCCCGGAGGACAGGCGCACGCGCGCAGGATCCGGATGAGCGGATCCCGGATTCCACCCGGAACGTCTCTACCCGTGCGCCGGAAACAGCGCCGCCAGTGGAAGGGACCCGTACTCGCCCACAGGATGAGCAGCCGTCGGCAGCTGCCACGCGCAGCGTAGCAAATCAAACGGCAGCAACCATTCCTGCCGGTGAAAATAAAACGTCCCAGATCTACACCACTGAGCGAACGCTGAACCAGTGGAGCAGACGTGACCCTGTGAAGGTAAATCACTTTGTGCCGATGAATAAGCCAGTGGAGGCGTTCCCCACCCTGAAGCCGGTGAATGGTCTTCGTCCGGCAGCATCGCCGACGCCCGGACAAACTGCGGCGCAGCCGCCCGTGGACGAATCCATGAGATCGACCAGTGACGTATTGCGCTCCGGAACGACGGTTCGCCAGACGCTACAGGTCACGTCTTCATACTTGCCTGAGCCCAGCGTTGCCGAACTTGTCACCCTGAACGATTTGGGTCAAGAGGAGCCGCCAGTCTCCTCGTCCGTGGACGAAGCGGATGGTCGCATACAGAATGCCGCTCGCCGTGGTGCACGCGAGGCTGGCGATGTGCGTGAAGCAAGGCCGGAAGAGCCGGGCAGCGGGCATCAGACTGCCGCAGCGGATGCGTCAGGCATTCCGTCGCCGCAGGTGAGTGCCGCAAATCCATTTAGCATCGCTGATCGGATCAGGTATTTCGAAGAGGCCCAGAAGATCGGGGCACAGCCAGCGTCTGCCAGAGTATCCCGACCGACCAGCAGCACCGCCCCGGGCCATGTGTACTCCACGATTAGAACGCGCAGCCAGTGGAATTTTGACGTTCCTGAACCAAAATCCTTCGTTCCAAGGAATACCGAGGCGTCGACATCCGGCACCGTGCGCCGTGGCGACGCGACAAAAGGCAGCGTGACGGACACGAACCCGACTGGAGAGTACGGCGATGAGTAATATGGTGGTGGATAACCATGCAGAATCGTTGGTCGCTAACCTTATTTACCAGGTGAACGGCGTGCTGCCTAAGGATATTTCATTACACCATAGCCTTGTTAATGACCTGCTTATGGATTCGATTGAGCTGATCGATCTGCTTATGCGCCTTGAGGAAATTGGCGTCGCGATTCATGAGTCTGAAATAACGAGCGAGCTGACGGTGGGGGATATTGTCACGCACGTGGCGTCAATTCACTGATTTCTTTTTTCACAGTCGCCACTTTCCCCTGGTGGCGACGTTTCACATTAACTAAAGGTATATTTATGGCGACCATGTCAATTAACTCCGGCTTTGAGCCGAGAAAAATAGATCATAGCATTTTACATTCCGTGACGACCGCCGTGAGTGATGGTCTGAGAACGATTAAGCGAGGCTTTCTTTCCTGTCTGGAATGTGTTGCAAATTCGCTGGAAACGATGGGCAGGTCCGTTCAGTCCGGACTGCGGCATGTTGCCTCGGCGATAAGCTCGCTTGTGCCGAATAAGAGTAAGACCGCAGGTAACCCGAAACTGAATAATATCCAACCGGCTGCGGCTGAAGAGCTACGTTTGGCCATGACGGAACGCATGGATAAAAATCCTGATTATATGGTGGGTATGTTCAGAGAAAGCCTCGAGCTGGATAAAATTCGGACGATCAACGCCGCGCTGAAGCAGCCGGGAAAGATGGCGGATGCTATCCGTAGCGGTGATATTTCGGGCACAAACGCGGCGGTTTGCGTCAAGCGCTGGCTGGGTGAAACGGTCGGTGAAAATAAGCTCACGGCGGTAGAAATCGAGAGTCTTAATAAATTCAAAGACGATCCGCAGGCCGTGCAAACGCTGGTCTCCAGCCGGTTTGGCGCTGATGCACAGCGTTACGATGTCTTCTGCTCATTACTTTCCGTTCCTCAGCGATATAAAGAGATTTGCTATGCAGAAGGGGTAGATAATAAGTCGCCCTATAATCTCACCGTACTAACGAACGCGGGATTGCCGCTGCAGATCTTTTCGCCTGAAGCCTATATGCGTGATCCAGCGAAATGCAATGACGCTTTGTTTGTCCTTATGGAGCATTGCTCCAGATAGTCTTTGATTTAATAACACAAGGCGCCGCTGCGTGCGCCTTTTTATGATTCAGCAATTTGAAACGGGCGGACAGGTGCAAATTATTTCTAATGATAACTATTTTATCGGGGGGCTGAAGGTTATCGCGAAAGAGATGCCGGCTGTGAATACCCGCCATCTCGTCATTTTTGATACCGGGTTGCGCTCGGCATATATTTTTGATTCTGGCGAACTGCAAAGGAACAAAATATTCGATCCTTACAGCGCGTTGCTGCACTGCCGCAGTTTTTATTTTAAGCGTGATGTTTCTCTGGAGACATATGCCTTTTATCTGTCTGGCCATCGGGTTAATACTCTGGGGAGACCGCACTTAACCGAGAGAGAGAAATGGGCGATTAGGGTGATGTGCGAAGAAACCGATGCTGATGACAAGGCCAGGTTGCGCCGTATGAACCGAAAAACCTATAGCTCGCATAAGGTAAAGGCTCTTGGTAAGCTTGGCATCAGTAATGCGCTCACGCTTTATTCGCTGCTGCGGGTGTGGAAGGATAACTGGCCCGCCCTTTGCCCGGAGAGCCCGCGGGATGGGGAGCCTTCCCGATACAGGCCTGTAAACGTGGTGGCTCGAGTAGCTAACGTGTAAAAAAAATCCACGCAGTGGCGTGGATTTTATATTTTGGCTTCTATATGAGGCAGCGAAGAACCCCACAAAGAACCGTTTTATCTTTTAGACGTTAAACAGGAAATTCATTACGTCGCCATCTTTAACGATATAATCTTTCCCTTCCGCACGCATCTTGCCCGCTTCCTTCGCGCCTTGTTCACCCTTGTAGGTGATGAAGTCTTCAAACGCGATAGTCTGCGCACGAATAAAGCCTTTCTCGAAGTCGGTGTGAATTTTACCAGCCGCCTGAGGCGCAGTTGCACCCACAGGGATGGTCCACGCACGCACTTCTTTCACCCCAGCGGTGAAGTAGGTCTGCAGGTTCAGCAGCTCATAGCCTGCGCGGATCACGCGGTTCAGGCCCGGCTCTTCCAGACCCAGCTCGGCCATGAACTCTTCACGGTCAGCATCGTCCAGCTCGGCGATATCGGATTCAACGGCAGCGCACACGGCAACAACCACAGAACCTTCAGCCGCCGCGATTTCACGCACTTTGTCGAGGTACGGGTTGTTCTCGAAACCGTCTTCGTTAACGTTGGCGATGTACATGGTTGGCTTCAGGGTCAGGAAGCTCAGGTATTTGATCGCCGCTTTGTCTTCTTCAGTCAGGTTTTTCAGCGCGCGCAGCATGCCCGCGTTTTCCAGCTGTGGCAGACATTTTTCCAGCGCAGCCAGCTCCGCTTTCGCGTCTTTATCGCCGCCTTTGGCTTTCTTCTGCACGCGGTGAATGGCGCGTTCGCAGGTATCGAGGTCAGAAAGCGCCAGCTCGGTGTTGATAACGTCGATGTCGTCGGCCGGATCCACTTTGTTGTTAACGTGGATGATGTTGTCGTTTTCGAAGCAGCGCACCACGTGACCGATCGCTTCGGTTTCACGAATGTTGGTCAGGAACTGGTTGCCCAGGCCTTCACCTTTGGATGCGCCTTTTACCAGGCCCGCGATGTCCACGAACTCCATGGTGGTCGGCAGGATGCGCTGCGGCTTCACGATTTCCGCAAGCTGGTCCAGACGCGGGTCGGGCATTGGTACAACGCCGGTGTTCGGTTCAATGGTACAGAACGGGAAGTTCGCCGCTTCGATACCCGCTTTGGTAAGCGCGTTAAACAGGGTTGATTTGCCCACGTTTGGCAGACCGACGATACCGCATTTGAATCCCATTTCTAAATCACCTTAATATCTTGATAATCAATCCGTTAGTGATAACCGATTGAAGAAAAGTAAATAACTACGCCTATTATACACGTAACCCGCACAGCGCGCGGTAAAAAAGCCGCAGGAGGCCGACTATTGCGCTTTAAAAGCGTGTAGTCGGTTTGTGGCTTTCGTTAAGCCGTCCTGTAGCCAAATCTCGGTGCAACGCGCCGCTTCGTCCACCGCTTCGTCAATGAGCTTCTGCTCAGGAACCGGGGGCTTACCCAACACAAAGCCGACAACTTTGTTTTTATCGCCCGGATGGCCAATTCCGACGCGCAAACGGTGGAAATTGGGGTTATTACCCAGCTTGCTGATAATATCTTTCAGCCCATTGTGGCCACCGTGACCACCGCCCAGCTTAAACTTTGCCACGCCTGGCGGAAGATCCAGTTCGTCGTGGGCTACAAGAATCTCATCCGGATTGATGCGATAGAACGTTGCCATGGCCGCCACGGCTTTGCCGCTCAGATTCATAAAGGTGGTTGGCACCAGCAGCCGCACGTCAGCCCCCGCAAGGTTGATGCGCGAGGTATACCCGTAAAACTTCGGTTCTTCACGCAGGGGAGCGCGCAAACGCTCTGCCAGCAGATCGACATACCAGGCACCGGCATTATGGCGGGTTGCCGCGTACTCTGCGCCCGGGTTGGCGAGGCCGACAATCAGTTTAATCGTCACGTTTTACTTCCTAATGGGTTCCAGATCTGGCGCGTAGTTTACTGTCTGGCGCGCCGCTTGACAAAATTCTGGCTGCCGCATCTTGAAATGCGAATAATTACTTACCTGAACAATTAGAATTTCAAGCTGTTCAATACCTTATTTGTAAATTTTTGTCGGGCAGTTATCTGTAAATGTGATCATTCACGCAACTCATATAAGAGCTGTTGTCTATACTTTACACACAAGGAGAAGGGGCTTTTCCCCTGACAACCCAAAGTTCCGGAGGTGACATATGAAACGCAAAAACGCTTCAATGCTCGGTAACGTGCTAATGGGGTTGGGACTGTTCGTGATGGTCGCCGGTGTCGGTTATTCAATTTTAAACCAACTACCGCAGCTTGACCTCCCACAATACTTTGCGCATGGCGCGGTGCTGAGCATCTTCCTCGGTGCGGTATTGTGGCTCGCCGGGGCGCGCGTGAGCGGACATGAGGAAGTATGCGATAAATACTGGTGGGTGCGCCATTACGATAAACGATGCCGCCGCGACCAGCATAAGCACGGCTAGTGCCCAATAAAGAACACCGAAACGACTCCATCTGGGGTCGTTTTTTTTTTGCATGACGCATTGACCCTCACGTAACGTAAGGCTTCAGAGTAGCGACACTGGCAGAACAAAAGGAGCCGTTATGTTGATTCAGGTGGGTGAACTGGCGAAACGCGCCGGGATCACCGTGCGGACATTGCATCACTATGAGCAAACAGGGTTGCTGTTGCCTTCTGCCAGAAGCGCGGCAGGCTATCGGCTTTATAACCTGGCGGACGTGCAGCGTCTGCATATGATCCAGACGCTGGCGAAAGCGGGTCTGGAGCTTGCCGAAATAAGGGAGTTTCTGGAACAGGGATCGCTGTCGTTAACCGAGCTACTCGATGGACAAATCACCCTGCTGGACAAGCAGCTGCGCAGCATCCATACGCTGCGCGACCGGCTGGTGGAATTGCGTACCGGGCTTAACGACGATGCGACGCCGGATCTGGAATCCTGGCTACAGACTCTGGAGTTAATGAATATGTACGATCGCTGGTTTAGCAAAGAAGAATTGCAGCAGCTGCCGTTTGCGGTAGAGAAAGAGGCGCTGGCGGATATCTGGTCCGGTCTGGTCAAGGAGGCCAAAAAAATGCTGGAACAACACGTCGACGTCAGGGATCCGCAGGCGATTGATTTGGCGTCGCGCTGGATGGAGCGCCTGGAGAAGGATACCGCAGGCAGGCCGGAATTCCTGACCCGGCTCAACGAGATGCACAGCGTTGAGCCGCAGATGCAGGAGCAAACCGGCATCACGCCGGAGATGACTGATTACATCACGCGGGCGTTTGCCGAATCAAAGCTCAGCATCTGGGAGAAGTATCTCTCTGCTGAGGAGATGGCTTTTACCCGGGCGCATTACTTTGACCGCATGATGGAGTGGCCGCCGCTGGTGGCGAAGCTGTACAGGGCGCAGCGCGAACGGCTCGATCCCGCATCGGACGGTGCGCAACAGCTGGCAGAAACCTGGCTGGCGCTGTTCCAGTCATACGCAGGAACAGACCCGGAGACGCAGCAAAAGTTTCGTATCGCCATGCAGCAGGAGCCGCATCTGATGAAAGGAACGTGGATGACGCCTGCCGTGCTTGAATGGCTCCAGCAGGCGATAGGGGTGATGATGCAGAGACGCTTCTCTGCATCACGTGACTCACAGATCCGCTAATGCGGCTTCCCGGTTAGGGTAGAAGGACAACCGGCCAGGGATCGGCTGGATGCCCGCGCGCGCCATGGTGCGCAGCGGCTGAAATTCAAGATTGCTTATCCGCAGCTCGCAGCCTGCCGGCAGACGCGCAACAAAGCGCTGGAAGGCATCCAGACCGCCAGCATCCAGTACCGGGACGGCATCCCACTTCAGCACCACAATCCGTTTACCCGCGATGCGGGATTCCAGGTCGCTGAACAACCCTTCCGCGGCAGCAAAGAACAGGGGGCCGATCACGCGCAGCACCAGCACATCGTCAGGCACCTCAGCGTTAACCGGCGAGAGACGCGTCATCTGCGCAATACGGCGCATAAACAGCAGCGAGGCCAGCACAATGCCGACGCTGATGGCGATAACCATATCGAACAGCACGGTCAGCGACATGCAGATTAGCATCACGATGATGTCGTCTTTCGGCGCGCGACGCAGCAGGTTAACCACCTTATGCGCCTCGCTCATGTTCCAGGCCACCATCAGCAGCAGGGCGGCCATGGCGGAGAGCGGAAGCCACGAAAGCAGCGGGGCAAGGATCAGCAGCGCCATAATCACCAGCAGGGAGTGAATGACCGCTGATACCGGGGAGGTTGCCCCCGCGCGCACGTTCGCGGCGGAGCGGGCAATCGCCGCCGTAGCCGTTATTCCGCCGAAGAAGGGTGCGACGATATTGCCTAAGCCCTGGCCGACCAGCTCACCGTTGGCTTTATGTTTGGTGCCGGTCATGCCGTCCAGCACCACGGCGCAAAGCAGGGATTCAATGGCCCCCAGCATCGCCATGGAGAACGCGGCGGGCAGCAGGGCGCGAAGGGAATCCCAGCTTAAGGTGAAGCTGGAGCCGGGCATATTCCACGGCAGCACCAGTTGCGGCAACAGCTGCGGGATCCCGTTGCCCTGTGAGCCGTCCGCCAGAACGTAGTGGAACTGGGAACCAATGGTGGCGACCTGTCCGCCGAGCAGGTTGACGATACCCATCACCGCGCAGCCCAGCAGCAGGGCGGGCAGGTGCCCCGGAAGGCGAATGCCCAGGCGAGGCCAGACGATTAGCGTGCCAAGGGTCACGACGCCGATAGCCGCGTCGCCCAGGTTGGCCGTCGGCAGCGCCATAAACAGCGCGCTCACTTTCTGCAAATAGTGCTCCGGAACGTGCGCCATCTCCAGGCCGAGGAAGTCCTTGATCTGCATGGTCCCGATGGTAATACCAATACCCGAGGTGAACCCCAGCGTCACGGAAAGGGGAATATATTCAATCAGCCGTCCAAAGCGGGCCAGACCGAACAGAATTAAAAAGACGCCGGACATCAGGGTGGCAACCAGCAGGCCTGCCAGACCAAACTGTTGGGAAACCGGATAGAGGATCACTACAAAGGCGGCGGTCGGGCCGGAAACGCTGAAGCGGGACCCGCCCGTCAGCGCAATTACAATCCCGGCAACCGCCGACGTGTAAAGGCCGTACTGCGGCGCGACGCCGCTGCCAATCGCCAGCGCCATCGCCAGCGGGATGGCAATGATCCCGACGGTGATACCGGCAATCAGGTCACGGACAAAGCGTGACGAGGTGTATTTCTCTTTCCAGCATGCGTCGATGAGGGCGCGAAAGGGCAGAACATGTGAGGAGGTTACGTTTTTCACAATTATCTATCATCCGTGTGCGCATCATCTGTCATATAAATGGCAGGTGAAGGAGGCATTAATCATTGCTCGTCATACTTCGCGCTGCAGAGGCGTTGGCTGCGCTCATTCACCCCAGTCACTTACTTTAAGTAAGCTCCTGGGATTCATTCACTTGCCGCCTTCCTGCAACACGAATTATTTAGAGCATTAATACATAACAGAAACAAAAAAACCCGCCGCAGCGGGTTTTTTGGCCGTGTTCGATTAATGTTCGAACATAGCAGAGATGGATTCTTCGTTGCTGATACGACGAATCGCTTCGGCCAGCATCCCGGACAGGGTCAGGGTACGCACGTTTGGCAGTGCCTTGATCTCGTCGCTCAGAGGGATGGTATCGCAAACCACAACTTCGTCGATAACGGAGTTGCGGAGATTATTCACTGCATTACCGGAGAAGATCGGGTGAGTTGCGTAAGCGAATACGCGTTTTGCACCACGCTCTTTCAGCGCTTCTGCTGCTTTACACAGCGTACCGCCGGTGTCGATCATGTCGTCAACCAGCACGCAGTCGCGGCCAGCCACGTCACCGATGATGTGCATCACCTGGGAAACGTTAGCGCGCGGACGGCGTTTGTCGATGATCGCCATGTCGGTATCGTTCAGCAGCTTCGCGATAGCACGAGCACGAACCACGCCGCCGATATCCGGAGAAACCACAATTGGGTTGTCCAGGTTCAGCTGAAGCATGTCTTCCAGCAGGATTGGGCTGCCGAATACGTTATCAACCGGAACGTCGAAGAAGCCCTGAATCTGCTCTGCGTGCAGGTCAACCGTCAGTACGCGGTCAACGCCGACGCTGGACAGGAAGTCAGCGACAACTTTAGCGGTGATTGGCACACGCGCGGAACGGACGCGACGGTCCTGGCGGGCATAACCAAAGTAAGGAATAACAGCAGTGATACGGCCTGCAGAAGCACGACGCAGGGCGTCGACCATAACAACCAGTTCCATCAGGTTGTCATTCGTTGGAGCACAGGTGGACTGGATGATGAAAATATCACCACCGCGTACATTTTCGTTAATTTGTACGCTGACTTCGCCGTCGCTAAAGCGACCTACAGCGGCGTCGCCGAGGGAAGTGTACAGGCGGTTGGCAATACGTTGTGCTAGTTCCGGGGTGGCGTTACCAGCAAAAAGCTTCATATCAGGCACGAGAAGAACCTCAGGCATGCGTCCAGTGGTGGATAGCGTCCGCCGCAAACTGCGGGGCCTAAGCGAATGCTATCCAGGCGGTGTATTAAAGAGCGCGATGCAACGTCTGGAACAGGGTGACGTTGTCACCGAAACTCAGTCTGCGCCAGAATGGCCTGCTGTAGGGGGGAAGTGTTCATCCCGCGCGCTACAAAACCATGCAGCCAAACCGGCGCTTGCTCAAGCACCTGACGGGCGGCGGACTCGGTGTCAAATTCAGCAAAGACACAGGCCCCTGTACCGGTCAGGCGCGACGGCGCGTATTCTAACAGCCAGGAAAGCACCGCATCAACCTCGCGAAAACGTTTTCTTGCGATATCCTCGCAATCGTTGCTGAATTCACAATTTAATAACGTTTCTATTGACCGTACCGGGGTATTTCTTTTCAGGTCAGGATCTTTAAAGATTACCGGGGTAGGAATACTCACTCCGGGATGCACAATCAGATACCATTTTTCCGGCGGGTCGACCGGCGTCAAAATTTCACCCACGCCTTCGGCAAACGCCGCGTGGCCGCGCACAAACACCGGTACATCCGCGCCCAGCGTCAACCCTAATGCTGCCAGCTCGTCTGTGGAAAGATCGCAGCCCCACAGGTAATTAAGGGCCACCAGCACGGTCGCGGCATTTGACGAACCGCCGCCCAGACCACCCCCCATCGGCAGGCGTTTCTCGATACGGATATCCGCCCCGCTTCCCGCGGGCAGACGACCGGACGCCGACGCTGCCTTCATCAGCAGGCGCGCGGCGCGTACGATAAGGTTATCGTCATGCTCCACGCTGTCGACGGGAGTCCGCAGGCAAATCTGCCCGTCATGACGCGGCTCGATAAAGATCGTGTCGCCGTAATCGACAAACTGAAACAGCGTTTGCAGCGTGTGATAGCCGTCAGCGCGCTGCCCGGTGATATAGAGAAACAGGTTCAGTTTTGCGGGAGAGGGCCAGCGGGTCATCATTTAACGATCCAGTTGTCCATCTTCAGCTTGATGCGCTGGCTACCCTGCGTCAGCTCCATATTGGACGGCAGCGACGGCTGAGTCTTGCTGTCATAGGCGCTGTAAACCACTTTCCAGGTTTTACCGTTCTGGGTGTAGTTCACCTGGCTCAGACGGTATTGTTCGTCAAGCTTATAGTCGGTTGCATCACCCGGCAGGCCGAGGATCCACTGGCGCAGGCTGTTGAGCGGGATCGGCATCCCGGTTAGCTTGCCAATCATCTCTTCGGCATCGGTCGCGGTATAGTGCTGGCCTTTGTTATCGGTGATCTGCGCTTCGCCCGGTTTCGCGATAAGCTCCAGCTCGGTGCTGCCCAGCGGGTTCAGCAGCAGCAGGCGATAGTTATCCTGGCCCGTCTGCTGCCAGAAGAAGCGAGCATAAACCTTTTGCTCGTCAGAGAGATAGGCAAACGCGCCGCGGGTCTGGTACTGGCTTAATTTCAGCACGTCCTGCTGGTGCTGACGCCACTGCGGTGAGTCAGGGCTTTTGCCCGGGCCTTTCGGCTGATGAACGGAACAGGCGGTCAGAACGAGGGCCGCCAGAGGCAGCAGGCGAATCATTCGGGTCATAATGATGACAAATCCTTGAGATACGTTGCAGTTATAAGTGTTAATGCTAGCGTTGAAGGGGGGCACCGTCTACGTTCAAATTATCTCAAAGCGCTATGTAACCTATTACTCCGAAAGGGTGCAGTCTCTTTTATTGATCTCGCGCATCCTGTATGATGCGTCCTGCTAACCTTATTAACGCTGGTACTACTCCCGCTCAACATGACCCTATTAGCACTCGGCATTAACCACAAAACGGCCCCGGTTTCGCTGCGAGAACGCGTTACGTTTTCGCCGGATACGCTCGACCTGGCGCTGGACAGCCTGCTTGCACAGCCGATGGTGCAGGGTGGCGTGGTGCTGTCGACGTGCAACCGTACCGAGCTTTACTTGAGCGTAGAGGAGCAGGACAACCTGCACGACGCGCTGATCCGCTGGCTCTGCGATTACCACAACCTCAACGAGGAAGAGCTGCGCAACAGCCTGTACTGGCATCAGGATAACGATGCGGTCAGCCATCTTATGCGCGTCGCGAGCGGTCTGGATTCGCTGGTGCTCGGCGAGCCGCAGATCCTCGGCCAGGTGAAAAAAGCCTTTGCGGATTCCCAGAAAGGGCATCTGAAAGCCAGCGAACTGGAGCGTATGTTCCAGAAGTCGTTCTCCGTGGCCAAGCGTGTGCGAACCGAAACCGACATTGGTGCCAGTGCGGTTTCGGTTGCCTTCGCAGCCTGTACGCTCGCCCGTCAAATCTTTGAGTCGCTGTCGACCGTCACGGTGCTGCTGGTGGGGGCTGGTGAAACCATCGAGCTGGTGGCGCGCCATCTTCGCGAACACAAAGTGAAGAAGATGATCATCGCCAACCGTACCCGCGAGCGTGCGCAGGCGCTGGCAGATGAAGTGGGCGCTGAGGTGATTGCCCTGAGCGACATTGATGAACGCCTGAAAGAGGCGGACATTATTATCAGCTCTACCGCCAGCCCGCTGCCGATTATCGGCAAAGGAATGGTCGAACGTGCCCTGAAGTCTCGCCGAAATCAGCCGATGCTGCTGGTGGATATCGCCGTTCCGCGCGATGTTGAACCGGAAGTGGGCAAGCTCGCGAACGCCTACCTTTACAGCGTTGACGACCTGCAAAGCATCATTTCGCACAACCTTGCCCAGCGTAAAGCGGCGGCGGTGCAGGCGGAAACCATCGTTGAGCAGGAAACCAGCGAATTTATGGCCTGGCTGCGCGCGCAAAGCGTCAGCGAGACCATCCGCGAGTACCGCGGTCAGGCGGAGCAGGTGCGAGATGATCTGACGGCCAAAGCGCTCGCGGCGCTTGAACAGGGCGGCGACGCGCAGGCAATTATGCAGGATCTGGCCTGGAAGCTGACCAACCGCCTGATCCATGCTCCAACCAAATCTCTTCAGCAGGCTGCCCGTGACGGGGATGATGAACGCCTGACTATTCTGCGCAACAGCCTCGGGCTGGAATAGCGCCCTATACCCATTTTCTATGACAAGGTGCATTTACGCCTATGAAGCCTTCTATCGTCGCTAAACTGGAAGCTCTGCACGAGCGCCATGAAGAAGTACAGGCGCTGCTCGGCGATGCCGGGACCATTGCCGACCAGGAACGTTTTCGCGCGCTGTCGCGTGAATACGCGCAGTTAAGTGATGTTTCAAAATGCTTTACCGACTGGCAACAGGTTCAGGAAGATATCGAAACCGCGCAGATGATGCTCGACGATCCTGAAATGCGCGAGATGGCGCAGGAAGAGCTGCAGGATGCCAAAGCGCGTTCAGAGGAGATGGAGCAGCAGCTTCAGGTGCTTCTGCTGCCGAAAGATCCGGATGACGAACGTAACGCCTTCGTGGAAGTGCGCGCCGGTACCGGCGGCGACGAAGCCGCGCTGTTTGCCGGGGATCTGTTCCGTATGTATAGCCGTTATGCAGAGTCCCGCCGCTGGCGCGTGGAGATCATGAGCGCCAATGAAGGCGAGCACGGCGGCTATAAAGAGGTGATCGCCAAGATCAGCGGTGACGGCGTCTATGGCCGACTGAAGTTTGAATCCGGCGGCCATCGCGTGCAGCGCGTACCGGCGACCGAGTCGCAGGGGCGTATCCACACCTCTGCCTGTACGGTGGCGGTGATGCCAGAGCTGCCGGAAGCGGAACTGCCGGATATCAACCCTGCGGACCTGCGTATCGACACCTTCCGCTCCTCCGGGGCAGGTGGTCAGCACGTTAACACTACCGATTCCGCCATCCGTATTACCCACCTGCCAACCGGCATTGTGGTGGAGTGTCAGGACGAACGTTCCCAGCACAAAAACAAAGCCAAGGCGCTGTCGGTGCTGGGCGCGCGCATTCACGCGGCGGAAATGGCCAAACGCCAGCAGGCGGAAGCCTCTACCCGCCGCAACCTGCTGGGCAGCGGCGACCGCAGCGATCGTAACCGCACCTATAACTTCCCGCAGGGCCGCGTAACCGATCACCGTATCAACCTGACGCTCTACCGTCTGGATGAGGCGATGGAAGGCAAGCTCGATATGCTGATTGAGCCTATCGTGCAGGAATACCAGGCCGACCAGCTGGCGGCGCTGTCCGAGCAGGATTAATGGATTTTCAACGCTGGCTACGCCATGCCGCCAGTGCGCTTTCTGCGGGTGAAAGCCCGAAGCGCGACGCCGAAATACTGCTGGAATACGTCACGGGCAAAGCCCGGACGTACCTGCTGGCGTTCGGTGAAACCATCCTGACCGCTGAACAGCTTTCGCAGCTGGAGTCGCTGCTTGCCCGCCGCAAAGCCGGCGAGCCGGTGGCGCATCTGGTAGGCGAACGCGAGTTCTGGTCACTTCCGCTGTACGTCTCAGCGGCCACGCTGATCCCGCGCCCGGACACCGAGTGTCTGGTGGAGCAGGCGCTGGCGCGATTGCCTGCGCAGCCGTGCCGGATCCTCGATCTCGGAACGGGCACCGGCGCCATTGCGCTGGCGCTTGCCAGCGAGCGGCCGGACTGCACCGTAACGGCAGTGGACGTGATGCCTGATGCGGTCACTCTCGCGCAGCGCAACGTTGAGCGTCTGGGGCTTAGCAATGTTTCCGTTCTGCAAAGCAGCTGGTTTACCGCCCTTGAAGACCGCCTGTTCGACATGATTGTCAGCAATCCTCCCTACATTGACGAAAATGACCCGCATCTGGCGCAGGGTGACGTACGCTTTGAACCGCTGACGGCGCTGGTAGCCGCTAATCAGGGGCTTGCGGATCTCGATCACATTGTGACAACGTCACGGCAACATCTGCTTCCCGATGGCTGGCTGCTGGTGGAACATGGCTGGACGCAGGGGGAGGCGGTGCGGGCGCTGTTTACGCGTGCCGGCTATCGCATGGTGGAAACCTGTCGGGATTACGGCGGCAACGAGCGCCTGACGCTGGGGCAGCGGTCATGAGCCTGTTTACGCTGCTGATCTCCGTTCACCTGTTGGCCGTTGCCCTGACCATCGGCTTTTTCATTGTCCGCTACTGGTGGCGCTACAGTAATAATCCGCTGATTAACGCCCGCTGGGTGCGCATCGCTCCGCACTGTATCGACACGGTGCTGTTTCTTTCCGGCGCCGGGTTAATGTGGAAGACCGGCTATCTGCCATTTACTGATAAAGGCGCATGGCTGACTGAAAAGCTGTTTGGCGTTATCATCTACATCGTTTTGGGTTTTATCGCGCTTGGGCGTCATCGTCCGCGCAGCCAGCAGACGGGTTTTATCGCCTTTCTGCTGGGTCTGGTGGTGCTGTACATCATCATTAAACTCGCCACCACAAGAATACCGTTACTGGGGTAAGTCATGAGGTCCTTAGCCGATTTCGAATTTAATAAAGCGCCGCTTTGCGATGGTATGATCCTGATTTCAGAGATGATCCGCGACGATTTTACGTCACAGTACGTTTACGCTGAACTGGAAAATCTGGTTAGCCTGGCGCGCGAGGAGATCAGTCAGGCACGTCCGCAGGACTGGCAACTGGAGAAGCTGATTGAGCTTTTCTACGGCGAATGGGGTTTCTGCGACACGCGCGGCGTGTACCGCCTGTCTGACGCACTGTGGCTGGACCAGGTGTTGAAAAATCGTCAGGGCAGCGCCGTCGCGCTGGGCGCCATTTTACTGTGGGTTGCGCACCGGCTGGATATTCCGCTGGTGCCGGTCATCTTCCCGACGCAGATGATCCTGCGCGCGGAGTGGCTGGACGGTGAGATGTGGTTAATCAATCCGTTTAACGGCGACACGCTGGATGAACACACGCTTGACGTCTGGCTGAAGGGCAACATCAGCCCGATAGCCGAACTGTTCAATGAAGATCTTGATGAAGCCGATAACGCTGAGGTTATCCGCAAGCTGCTGGATACTCTGAAGTCTGCGCTGATGGAAGAGCGTCAGATGGAGCTGGCGCTGCGCGCAAGCGAAGTGCTGCTGCAGTTTAATCCGGAAGATCCGTACGAAATCCGCGACCGCGGCCTGATTTACGCGCAGCTCGACTGCGAGCACGTGGCGCTGAACGATTTGAATTATTTCGTCGAGCAATGTCCGGAAGATCCGATTAGCGAAATGATTCGCGCGCAGATCAACGCGATCGCGCATAAACACATTACACTGCATTAAATTTAATTCCGATTCACACCTGAATAAGGCGATCCTATGAAACAAAAAGTGGTTAGCATTGGTGATATCAACGTGGCAAACGACCTGCCGTTCGTGCTGTTTGGCGGTATGAACGTGCTGGAGTCCCGCGATCTCGCTATGCGCATCTGCGAACACTACGTGACCGTGACCCAAAAGCTGGGCATCCCGTACGTGTTTAAAGCCTCTTTTGACAAAGCCAACCGCTCCTCCATTCACTCCTACCGTGGCCCGGGCCTCGAAGAGGGGATGAAGATTTTCCAGGAGCTGAAACAGACGTTTGGCGTGAAGGTGATCACCGACGTGCACGAAGCGTCTCAGGCGCAGCCTGTGGCTGACGTAGTAGACGTGATCCAGCTTCCGGCGTTCCTGGCTCGCCAGACCGATCTGGTTGAAGCCATGGCGAAAACCGGTGCCGTGATCAACGTGAAAAAACCGCAGTTCGTGAGCCCAGGCCAGATGGGTAACATCGTCGATAAGTTTATCGAAGGCGGTAATGACCAGGTGATCCTGTGCGACCGTGGTTCAAACTTCGGTTATGACAACCTGGTTGTGGATATGCTGGGCTTCAGCGTGATGAAGAACGTCTCTAACCAGTCTCCGGTTATTTTTGACGTTACGCACTCCCTCCAGTGCCGCGATCCGTTTGGCGCAGCGTCTGGCGGCCGTCGCGCTCAGGTTACCGAGCTGGCGCGTGCCGGGATGGCAACGGGCCTGGCGGGCCTGTTCATTGAAGCGCACCCGGATCCGGCTAACGCGAAATGCGACGGTCCATCCGCGCTGCCGCTGGACAAGCTGGAGCCGTTCCTCAAGCAGATCAAGGCAATTGACGATCTGGTGAAGAGCTTCGACGAGCTGGATACCAGCAACTAATAAAAAAACCCGCTTCGGCGGGTTTTTTGTTCTCCCTCTCCCCGTGGGAGAGGGTTGGGGTAGGGCATCAGCTCGCACCAGATAAAACTACGCAAAGATCGTCATCAGATACGCAATAAACAGCGCCATATGCGCCGCGCCGTTCAGCACGTTGGTGCGTCCGGTAGAGAAGGAGATCTGGCACAGCAGCAGCGACGCCACCATCACAATCATCTCCGGCGCGCCCAGCGCAAACTGCAATTCATTCCCGGTCATAAAGGCAATCAGCGTCACCACCGGAACGGTGAGGGAGATGGTCGCCAGCACGGAGCCGAAGAACAGATTCATCGCACGCTGCACCTGATTATTGAGCACCGCCTTCAGCGCACCCAGGCCTTCCGGAGACAGGATCAGCAGCGCGACCAGGAAACCGGTAAAGGCAACAGGCGCATTCATTTCAGTTAACAGCGCCTCAAGCGGATTCGCATTCATCTTGGTAACCGCAATAACGGCAATCAGATGCACGATCAGCCAAACCGTGTGCCACGCGCTGCTGTGGGCCGAAGGCTTACCGTGATGCGGGTCATCGTCATCGCCGTCGTCTTCATGCTCGTAGACAAACAGGCTCTGGTGCGTTTTGGTCTGAATCAACAGGAATACGCCGTACATTGCCGCGGAAATCAGCGCCACCAGCAGCGCCTGGCCGGTCGTGAAGTTTGCGCCCGGCAGCGCCATCGGGAAGACAAGCACGATAATCGCCAGCGGGAACAGGGCGATCAGATACTGCTTAATGCCAAACAGATTCATGTACTGGGTGGCAAATTTACGGCCACCTAATAAAAGAGAGAAACCGACCAGACCGCCGGTCACAATCATAATGATGGAGTAGAGCGTATCGCGCATCAGCGTTGGCGCGGCGTCGCCGGTAGCCATTAATGCGGAAATTAGGCTGACTTCAAGAATAACAACCGAAAGGCTTAAAATTAATGAGCCGTACGGCTCTCCAAGACGGTGGGCTAAAACATCCGCATGGCGCACCACGCTAAATGCACTGGTCAGAATTCCCACGAGAGCCAGAATATTGATCCCCACAACCACTGGCAATGACTGACTGCTTCCCCAGAAGAGCAGCACAGCCAGTGCCAGAACCGGGAAAATGAGAGACGTCTCCTTGTGGCGGGTTTTTACCGCCTCGTGTGTTGCTGTCATGTGTTTCTCCATCAGTGCAGGTGCTTGTAATTATAGATAGATTTTGAGGCCATTAAATTAACAGAAATTGGTTAACTACCCTTTAATTTTTACTTAATTTTACCCTTTGTTAAGATTTTTATGGTTGAAGCTTATAATGTTCTATCTGTGATAAATAGTCATTAAATAACAATAAACTATGATTCAACGATGTTCATTTTTCATCGCCGGGTGGCACCCTGACGTATCGTCGTCCACACTTATCTCTTTAGCCAAAAGAGAGGTTAACGATGCCATACAAATCGAAAAGCGAATTACCGGATAACGTGCAAAACGTGTTGCCTGCTCACGCGCAGGATATCTACAAAGAAGCGTTTAACAGCGCCTGGGATCAGTACAAAGATAAAGAAGATCGCCGGGACGATGCCAGCCGTGAAGAGACGGCGCACAAGGTCGCCTGGGCCGCCGTAAAAAATGAGTACGAGAAAGGGGACGATGACAAATGGCATAAAAAGAAATAGCCGCTGAATAATACGCCACCTTCATTTTGACATTTCAGGCGGTTGAGCTACCGCTGTGTTGCATCTGGCCCGCGAATTGCTTATCGTTGCTCACCTGCTGTTAAAATGAACAGCATACAAGGCCGGGAAGGCGAATTACAGATGTCGCAGGGAAGCATGCAGTGGCGGAGGTGGAATGTGTTAACGCGTGATTTCCTGATGAAGGCAGATTGTAAGACGGCATTTGGCGCTATTGAGGAATCGCTTCTCTGGTCGGCTGAACAGCGTGCGGCGTCGCTTGCGGCAACGCTTGCCTGCCGCCCGGATGATGGTCCGGTGTGGATTTTTGGCTACGGCTCGCTGATGTGGAACCCGGCGCTCGAGTACGTCGAATCGGCAACCGGAACGCTGCCCGGCTGGCACCGCGCATTCTGCCTGCGCCTCACCGCCGGGCGCGGCAGCGCCTGCCGGCCGGGCCGCATGCTTGCACTAAAAGAGGGCGGGCGCACCACGGGCGTAGCATACCGTCTTCCGGACGCCACGCTGGAAGAGGAGCTGACGCTGCTGTGGAAGCGCGAAATGATTACCGGCTGCTATATGCCCAGCTGGTGCAGGCTGGAGCTGGACGACGGGCGCAGCGTAAGCGCGCTGGTATTCATTATGGATCCGCGCCATCCGCTGTATGAAGCCGATACCCGAACCCAGGTGATTGCTCCGCTGATTGCCGCCGCCAGCGGACCGCTGGGCACCAACGCGCAGTACCTGTTCTCGCTCGATCAGGAGCTGACGCGGCTCGGCATGAAGGACGACTGTCTGAACGAGCTGGTGGTGAAGGTGAAAGCGCTGCTGGAAGGCAACCCGCCCGGCGCGACGCTGAGGCCAGGTTTTGCATGAATTAACGCCCGGTTAACCGGGCGTTTTGCATTATGCCGCCACGTAGCTCACGGAGTGCTCGAGCGACTGGCTGTGGCTGTCGATCAGAACATCCCAGGTGCCGGTATAGGGCACCGTCAGCCATGCCTTATCATCCTGCACGGAGAGGATATCCGCCCCAGACTGCGCGTGCGCTTTCGAACTCATCAGGTGGATGCGGCAACGCTCTGAGCAACGAACCACTACCGTATCCCCGCCAAACAGCTTCAAGCTTGTTTTAACCAGTGCCATTTTATTACCCCGTTTTTTTGCCCATCCCGAGCGTGATGTTGTTCACAATTTACTCATTGCATAACACCAAAGGGGGAGGGGCGGGATGCTGATTTTGATCAAAAAAGGGCGTAACGATTAAACAAAAATGACAAAATCCCTGAAACCATTCAGCCGGCGCGCGTTTTCCCTGTCCTGCGCGCGCCTGGAGAAAATTATATGCGGAAATGTCCGGCGGTCTCAGCAAGGTCGCCCGCCTGGCTTTGCAGCGCGCTGGCCGCAGCGGCAGACTGCACCACGAGTTCGGCGTTCTGCTGCACCATCCGATCCAGATGGCTAACCGCGTGATTAATCTCGTGGATCCCCTTCATCTGCTCGCGGGTGGCAATCGATATTTCGCGCATGATGCCCGACACGCTCCCGACGCTGGAGCGGATCTCATCCATGCTGTCTCCCGCAAGGTGCACGTACCGGGAGCCGGTCGCGACGCTTTCGGTGGTAGAGTCGATGAGGGATTTGATCTCTTTCGCCGCCTGAGCGCTGCGGCTGGCCAGATTACGCACTTCGCCCGCGACGACCGCGAACCCGCGGCCTTGCTCTCCGGCACGTGCGGCTTCCACCGAGGCGTTCAGCGCCAGGATATTGGTCTGGAAGGCAATGCCGTCAATGACGCTGGTGATATCACCAATTTTTGCGGAAGCGACCTCGATGGACTGCATGGTGCTGATGGCCTGAGCGACGACGTCGCCCCCGCGCGCCGCCGCGGCCGAGGCCTTGCTCGCCTGCTCGTTCGCCTCTGCTGCCGACTCGTTTGACTGCGTGACGGAGGCGGTAATCTCCTCTACGGCGCTGGCCGTTTCCCGCAGGCTGGAGGCGGCCTGCTCGGTTCGTCCGGAAAGATCCTGATTGCCCGCCGCAATCTCCCGCGCGGCGTTTTTCACCGAGGCGCTGGCCTCACGCAGCTGGACCATCACCACGGAGAGCTTATCGCTGAAGGCGTTAAAGGCCTGAGCGATTTGCGCCACTTCGTCGTCTCCCTTATCCGGCAGGCGCTGTGACAGATCGTTAGTACCGTTGGCGATGTTGTTCATCGCATCGCGGATATCAGACAGTCGTTTGAGAAGGCGGGCGATCAGGACATGCACGATGGCGCCGCTCAGCAGGGCGAGGATCGCCAGCGACAGCGCTGAGGCTTTAAGCAGGGAGCGCATTCCGGAGGTGGCATCCGCGTTATCGAGCGCGACAACAAGCAGCCAGCGGGTGCCCGGTACGGCGGTCGCGACGAACGTTTTATCGCTACCGTCAAACGTCCCGTCAACCAGGTTACCGCTTTTCAGGGCCGCAAAATCGATCCCTTTGAGGACCTCATTCAACGGCTTCAGCGTCAGGGCCGGGTCGTTGGCGGCAATCACGGTGCCGTCGCTGCTCAAAAGTAATCCGCTGCTGGCCGGGGTCGGGTGAATGCCGCGCACGTTAGCCACCACGCTGTCCAGGGCCACATCGCCCGCCACAACCGCCTTCAGCGTGCCGTTCTCCTTTACCGGTATCGCGAAGGTGACCACCAGTTTTCCGGTACCCGCGTCCACGTAGGGGGCAGTCACCACCGGGCCATCCGCGCTGACGACCTGCTGGTACCAGGGGCGAATGGTTGGATCGTAATCGGCAGGTACGCCGGCCGGGTCGGAGAATTTGGCCGTTTTGCTGGCGTACCCGACATACACGTTGGTAAACCCGCCCGCCTGCGCGAGCTGCTTAAATACGGGCACCGGATCATCACTTAACGCCACGCTTTGCGCCGAGGCGATGACGGCCATTTTGCCCTTCACCCAGTCGGCAATCGCCATCGTGTGGCTGGCGCTGGTGCTGCTCAGAATATCGCGCTGTGACTGCTGGTTATCGTGGCGCGTAACCTGAAAGTTGATAACGGTATTAAGAAGAAGGGCGACGACAAGACAGCCTGTCGTCGCGGCAATGATGCGGGCGCGAATGGATCTGAACATAAGTTTAATACCTGCTGTGTTGTTTCCATCTCCATCGGCAACCTTGCAGGTAAACTTGATGCTGAAACCGCGTCCATAAGAAAATACTATTTTTACGGCGAAATTATTAAAATGTTAATACTTTATCCGCGTTCAGCGTCCATTCGGCCAGCTCCACCAGCGTGCCGATCTCGACGCCCTCAATCAAAGGCAGCCCGGTGATGCCGCGTCCGTCGGTGCAGGTTTTACACAGCTTGACCGGCACGTCCTGCGCGGTCAGGATCTCCAGCATCTGCTGGATGTTGTACCCCTCGGCGGGTTTCTGCCCCTTCAGTCCGGCCGTGACGGCGTCCGACATCAAAAAAAGACGCAGCTCAAGCGCGCTCTCTTTCTCGCGCAGCGCTATCGCCAGACGCAGGCTGTTAAAAAGGGATTCGCTGCCGTAGGCCGCACCGTTGGCGACGATCACAATCTTCTGCATGTTGACTCCTGTTATTTAAAGGGCACGAAAATTGCTTACTACTCCGGAGATTCGTTATCCGGGAGAGTAAGCATGACATTAATAGCGGGCAGTTCACCTGCGGCAACCGAGTGGTTCCAGCGCGCGACGTTGCTGCGCAAGGAGCAGCTCGGCAGGCTGGCCGCGCTTGGCGTGCTGGTGAATGGCATCAGCCGTCTGGCACATATGCTCCAGTGCGAGCGCGGGGCATCCAACGTCTGGCTCTGCTCTCAGGGTAAGCTGTATGTCCCCGAATGCAAAGCCAGTCGCGGGCTGGTGGATGAAAACCTCACCGCGCTGCATGCCGAGCTCAGCGCGCACTTCCCGGTCACGGGGAGCGGCGTCTGCGAGCGCATCGCCTGCGCGTTGCTCAGCCTGGATACGCTTCCACTCCTGCGTAACGGGATAGACGCGCAAAGCATCACGGCTCCCCAGGCCATGGATCGCTACAGCCGGATGCTCCGTCAGCTGCTCAGTATCGTACCGCAGCTGAATGACAGCATTGACGATCCGCAAATCGCGGGCCGTTTTGTTGCCCTCTATAGCCTGATGCAGGGCAAAGAGCTGGTGGGGCTAGAGCGCGCGCTTGGGGCCATTGGCTTTACGCAGGGTTTTTTCAATGACGATACCCGTCAGAAGCTGGTTGACCGCATTGACGGACAGCAGGCCTGTTTTGAGATCTTTTTATCCCATAGCCACGCGGACGTGCAGGACACGTTCGCCCGTCACTGCCAGCCCGACCGTGAGACGGAGCAGCTCCGGCGCGTCGCCTGCACGCGGCAGCCCTCCGCTGACAACGGCAATACCGCGCTGAACTGGTTTTCACTGCAAACGTCGCGGCTTGAGCATCTGCGCGCGCTTGAGGAGATCGTGATTGCCGACCTGATGGTGGCGGTGGATGAGGCAATTCAGACCTCCGGTGCGGCCGCGATGGGAGGCGATGAACGCGACGACCCGATTGCGCCTTACCCGGATAAACCCCTGCTTACGCTGGTGCGTCAGCAGGCGCGCGAGATAGAGCAGCTATCCCGCCAGCTGGCCTCCCTGCGGGACACGCTGGAGGAGCGTAAGCTCATCGATAAGGCCAAAAGCATACTGATTACCCACCAGAACATGAGCGAGGAGCAGGCGTGGACGGCCCTGCGCAAAATGGCGATGGATAAAAATCAGCGCATGGTTGATATCGCCCGTGCGCTGCTCACCGTCAGGAACCTCTGGCCGATAACCCCTAAGGAGTAGCTGCACAATCGGCGGGCATTTTCTGCCTGATAGCGGTGCGTGAAATCGCGGCTGCCGGGGGTAAAGCCAGTAAAACAGGGTGTTAAAAGCTGGCATTAGCTTTGCATTAACAGATTAACCATTTTCGACGATGCGCCAACGGCGGTGCATGCGTCTTCGGGATAAAGGCGTCCAGCAGTGCTTCGGCACGGCGGGCGCTTTTTTTTGGCTTTTTTTCAGGAGCGGTTATGGCGGAATTGTCGAGACGGCGGTTTTTGCAGGCCAGCATGCTGGCAAGTGGCGCAATGCTGTTACCGGGCGTCATGCAGGCCGCGTGGGCGGCGGGGTCGGATAAGCCCGAACAGGAGACGGTACGCATCGGGTTTATCCCGCTCACCGACTGCGCGCCGGTGGTTATCGCGGCCCTGAAGGGGTTCGATAAAAAATATGGCATCACCATTGTCCCCACCAAAGAGGCGAGCTGGGCAGCGGTGCGCGACAAGCTGGTGGCGGGCGAGCTGGACGCGGCGCACGTTCTTTATGGCCTGCTGTACGGGCTTGAGCTGGGCATCGCCGGCAAGCCGCAGCAGATGGCGAACCTGATGACCCTCAACCAGAACGGTCAGGCCATTACGCTCTCAGGCGATCTGGCGGAGAAGGGCGTTCGCGATCTCGACGGGCTGAAGACGCTGGTTGGCCAGCAGGCTCCGGGGACGTATACCTTCGCGCATACCTTCCCGACGGGCACGCACGCCATGTGGCTCTACTACTGGCTGGCCAGCGCGGGCATCAATCCGTTCGACGACGTGCGCACGGTGGTGGTGCCGCCGCCGCAGATGGTGATGAACATGCGCATCGGCAACATGGTCGGCTTTTGCGTCGGCGAGCCGTGGAACGCGCGGGCGATTAACGACCGCATCGGGTTTACCGCCGCCACATCGCAGTCCATCTGGGCCGATCATCCGGAAAAAATTCTCGGCACGCGTCGCGACTGGGTGGACAAAAATCCGCACACCGCCCGGGCGCTGGTGTGCGCGGTGATGGAAGCCGCGCGCTGGATCGAGGCCTCACCGGAAAATAAACGCGAGACCGCGCGGATCCTCTCCCGCCGCGCGTGGCTGAACTGCAAGGAGCAGTACCTCACCGGGCGAATGCTGGGCGAATACGACAACGGCCTGGGGCAGCGCTGGCAGGACGCACACCCGATCCGCTTCTTCAACGAGGGTGCGGTGAGCTACCCGTATCTCTCCGACGGCATGTGGTTTTTAACCCAGTTCCGCCGCTGGGGCTTGCTCCACGCCGCGCCGGACTACGTGGGCATCGCACGGCGCATCAACCAGACCGCGGTCTGGCAGGATGCGGCGACCGCCGTCGGCGGCATGTCCACCCCGTCATCACCCTATCGCAGCAGCACCCTGATGGACGGCACCGTCTGGAACGGCACCGATCCGGAAGGGTACGCCAACCGCTTCGCCATTCACCGTAAAGGGGCCTGATTATGCAGCATTTACAAAGTACGAAACCACAAGAGACGCCGGAGAGCGGGGAGGTGATTGTCCTGCCTCCGCGACGGGTACGCCGCCGCGCCCCGGCGTTTACGCGTCGGATGAACGATGTTTTACAGCGCGTTATTCCGGCGCTGCTCGGTCTCGGGCTGCTGGTGGTGCTCTGGCAGCTGGCGGCGATCAACAGCAAAGGCTTCCCTACACCGCTCAGCACCCTGGATTCGGCCATCACCCTGTTCGCCGACCCGTTCTACCGCGACGGGCCAAACGATATGGGTATCGGCTGGAACGTGCTCGCGTCACTGCAGCGCGTCGCCATTGGCTTCGGGCTGGCCGCGCTGGCGGGCATTCCGCTGGGCTTTTTGATTGGCCGCTTCACCTTTTTCTCACGCATGTTTAACCCGCTGATCGCGCTCCTGCGTCCGGTCAGCCCGCTGGCCTGGCTGCCCATCGGCCTGCTGCTGTTCCAGAAAGCGGAGCCGGCGTCCAGCTGGACCATTTTTATCTGCTCCATCTGGCCGATGGTCATCAACACCGCCGAAGGGGTGCGCCGTATCCCCCAGGACTACCTCAACGTCGCCCGGGTGCTGCAGCTCTCTGAATGGGACATCATGCGCCGCATTCTCTTCCCGGCGGTGCTGCCTGCGGTACTGACCGGGGTACGCCTCTCCATCGGCATTGCCTGGCTGGTGATCGTCGCCGCCGAGATGCTCACCGGAGGGCTGGGCATCGGCTTCTGGATCTGGAACGAGTGGAACAACCTCAACGTTGAAAACATTCTCATCGCCATCGTCATCATTGGCGTGGTCGGGTTGCTGCTGGAGCAGGGGCTGATGCTGATCGCCCGTCGCTTTAGCTGGCAGGAAAAATAAGGAGCGAAGATGAAACCGTTAATTCAGGTCCAGGCCGTGAGCCAGCGCTTTTCCACCGCCAGCGGCGAGTTCCTGGCGCTGCAGAACGTCTCTTTTGATATTCACGAGGGTGAAACCGTCAGCCTGATTGGTCACTCGGGCTGCGGCAAGTCGACGCTGTTAAACCTTATCGCCGGCATTACGCTGCCGACGGAAGGCGGGCTGATCTGCGACAACCGCGAAATCGCCGGGCCGGGACCCGAGCGGGCGGTGGTGTTTCAGAACCATTCGCTGCTGCCCTGGCTAACCTGCTTCGACAACGTGGCGCTGGCGGTGGAAAGGGTGTTTCGCCACGCCATGAGCAAAGCCGAGCGTAAGGAGTGGATTGAACACAACCTCGACCGCGTGCAGATGGGCCACGCGCTGCATAAGCGTCCGGAGGAGATCTCCGGCGGCATGAAGCAGCGCGTGGGGATCGCCCGCGCGCTGGCGATGAAGCCGAAGGTGCTGCTGATGGATGAGCCGTTCGGGGCGCTGGACGCGCTGACGCGGGCGCACCTTCAGGACTCGGTGATGCAGATCCAGCAGGCGCTGAATACCACCATCGTGCTCATTACCCACGACGTCGACGAGGCGGTGCTGCTCTCCGATCGCGTGCTGATGATGACCAACGGCCCGGCGGCCACCGTGGGCGAGATCCTGCGCGTCGATCTTCCGCGCCCGCGCAACCGGGTGCAGCTGGCGGACGACGGTCGCTATCACCACATGCGCCAGCAGATCCTCCATTTCCTCTACGAAAAACAGCCGAAAGCGGCGTAGCGAGGGGCAACCATGCGACTGGTCATTATCGGTAATGGGATGGCGGCAGCCCGGCTGATTGACTCGCTGACCGGGCGTGCTCCCGGTAGTTTTTGCGTCACCGTCATCGGTGACGAGCCTCAGCATGCCTATAACCGTATCCAGCTTTCACCGGTTCTGGGCGGGGAAAAGCAGGCGGCGAGCATTTACCTGCACGATGAGGAGTGGTACCGGGCGCGAGGCGTGACGGTGCTTCGGGGGGAAAAGGTCATTGCCGTGGACGTGAGCGCGCGTGAAGTGCATACCGCTGCCCGCAGGCTGGGCTGGGATGCGCTGGTCTTTGCCACCGGGTCAACGCCCTTTGTGCCGCCGATCCCCGGCAGCGGCGCGCCGCACGTGTTTACCTTTCGTACCCTGGACGATACCCGCGCCGTTCAGCGCATTTCCGGTCCGGCGGTGGTGCTGGGCGGCGGGGTGCTCGGCGTGGAGGCGGCTGCGGCGCTGGCGCGGTCGGGTGACAGCGTCACGCTGGTGCACCGCGGCCCGTGGCTGATGGAGCAGCAGCTGGACCGGCAGGCGGGCGTGCTGCTGGAAGAGGCGCTGGCGGAGCGGGGCGTTCGCTGCGAGCTCGACTCGGGCATCACGGCGATTGATGAGGATAGCGTGAAACTGCTTAACGGACGCCGCGTCGCGGCCGCGCGCGTGGTGCTGGCGACCGGGGTGCAGCCGAACGTCGCGCTGGCGCGGGCAAGCGGCATTCGCTGCGCGCGCGGCATTGTGGTGGATAGCCAGATGCAGACCTCGGTGCCGGCTGTCTTCGCCATTGGCGAGTGCTGCGAAGTTGACGGCCAGACCTTTGGCCTGGTCGCCCCCTGCATGGCGCAGGCGGATATCCTCGCCGCGCGGCTGGCCGGAGAGATCGCCGCGCCGTTTGCCCTGACCGACAGCGGCGTGCGCCTCAAGGTAACCGGCGTGGAGCTGTTCAGCCTCGGTCGCGCGGCTGCGCAGGAGAACGACGTGGTCTGGAGCTCGTGGGATCCGCTAACCCGCCACTATCGTCGCCTGCTGATCCACCGGGGGGCGCTGGCTGGCGTGCTGCTGATGGGAGACTGCCGCAGCGCGGCGACATTTACCGATTTACTGGCAACGGCTGCGCCCGCCCACGCGGACTGGCTGTTCGATCGTTTCACTACGCAACCGCGGGTTGCAGGACAGAACGCTATGACAAAACCTACTCTGGTGGTGGTTGGACACGGTATGGTCGGCCATCATTTCCTTGAAGACTGCGTTAACCGCAATCTGCATCAGCAGTACCAGATCGTTGTCTTTGGTGAAGAGCGCTATGCCGCCTATGACAGGGTACATCTGTCCGAGTACTTTGGCGGGCGCAGCGCGGCGTCGCTCTCGCTGGTGGAAGGGGATTTCTTTGCCGACAGCGGCATCGAGCTGCGCCTGTCGCAGCAGATCGTCGCTATCGATCGCGATGCGCGCGTGGTGCGCACCGCCAGCGGGCATGAGATCCACTGGGACAAGCTGGTGCTGGCGACCGGTTCATACCCGTTCGTCCCGCCCGTGCCGGGCAACGATCTGCCGGGCTGCTTTGTCTACCGCACCCTTGACGACCTGGACAACATTGCGGCCCATGCCGCGGGGTCACGACGCGGCGTGGTGATTGGCGGCGGCCTGCTGGGGCTGGAGGCGGCGAATGCCCTCACGCAGCTCGGGCTGGAAACCCACGTGGTGGAGTTTGCGCCGAACCTGATGGCGGTGCAGCTCGATAACGACGGCGCGGCAATGCTGCGTAAGAAAATTGAGGCGCTTGGCGTCGGCGTTCATACCTCTAAAGCCACGACCGACATTATCCCGACGGACGACGGATTAGTCCTGCGCTTCGCCGATGGCGAACGGCTGGAAACGGACATGGTGGTCTTTTCTGCGGGCATTCGTCCCCAGGACGCGCTGGCGCGCGGCTGCGGGCTGGCTGTCGGCGAGCGCGGCGGGATCTGCATTGACGACGGCTGTCATACCTCTGACCAGGACGTGTTTGCCATCGGCGAGTGCGCGCTGTGGGAGGGCAAAATTTACGGCCTGGTAGCGCCGGGCTACCAGATGGCGCGGGTGGCCGCCGCCGCGCTGGCGGGTGAGGAGAAGACCTTCACCGGGGTGGATATGAGCACCAAACTCAAGCTGCTCGGCGTGGATGTCGCCTCGTTCGGCGACGCTCACGGACGCACGCCGGGGGCGATGAGCTACCAGTGGACGCACGGCCCGCGGCAAATCTATAAGAAAATCGTGGTTAGCCACGACGGCAAAACGCTGTTGGGCGGCGTGCTGGTAGGCGATGCTGGCGAATACGCCACCCTTGTGCAGATGATGCTCAACGGTATCGGCCTGCCGAAAGAGCCGGAAACGCTGATATTACCCGTCTCCTCGGGCAGCGCGCCAAAAGCGCTCGGCGTGGCGGCGCTGCCGGAAAGCGCGCAGATCTGCTCCTGTCATAACGTCAGCAAAGGCGATATCTGCCGGGCGGTGAGCGGCGGTGCGACGGAGATGGGAGCCATTAAACGGTGTACGAAAGCGGCCACCGGCTGCGGGGGCTGTAGCGCGCTGGTGAAGCAGGTGATGGAGTTTCAGCTTGCCGAACAGGGCGTGGAGGTGAAAAAGGATATCTGCGAACACTTCCCGTACTCGCGTCAGGAGATTTACCACCTGGTGCGCGTCAACCATATCCGCACCTTTGACCAGCTCATCAGCCGCTACGGCCACGGGCACGGATGTGAAATCTGTAAGCCGCTGGTCGGGTCGGTGCTCGCCTCCTGCTGGAACGAGTATCTGCTGAAGCCGGCGCACCTGCCGCTGCAGGACACCAACGACCGCTACTTCGCCAATATCCAGAAGGACGGAACCTACTCCATCGTGCCGCGCATGCCCGCGGGGGAAGTGACCGCCGACGGCCTGATCGCCATCGGACAGATTGCGAAGCGCTACGGCCTGTACAGCAAAATCACCGGCGGCCAGCGTATCGACCTCTTCGGCGCCACCCTCGATCGGCTGCCGGAGATCTGGCAGGCGCTGGTGGAGGCCGGGTTTGAAACCGGGCACGCGTACGGGAAATCCCTGCGCACGGTGAAGTCCTGCGTCGGGTCGACGTGGTGCCGCTACGGCGTGCAGGACTCTACCGGCCTCGCGGTCAGGCTGGAGCACCGCTACAAGGGGCTGCGGGCGCCGCACAAAATCAAAATGGCGGTTTCCGGCTGTACCCGCGAGTGCGCCGAGGCGCAGAGCAAAGACGTGGGGGTGATTGCCACGGACAAGGGCTGGAACCTCTATCTGTGCGGCAACGGCGGGATGAAGCCGCGCCATGCGGATCTCTTTGCCAGCGACCTGGACGACGAAACGCTGATCCGCACCGTCGACCGTTTCCTGATGTTTTATATCCGCACGGCGGATCGCCTGCAGCGCACCAGCACCTGGATGGACAACCTTGAAGGCGGCCTCGACTATCTGCGGGAGGTGATCCTGCACGACAGCCTGGGGATCGCCCACGAGCTGGAGCAGGAGATGGCCCGGGTGGTGGAAACGTATCAGTGTGAGTGGCAGACCACGCTGAACGATCCCGATCGTCTGGCGCTGTTCCGCACGTCGGTGAACGTTACCGCAGCGGACGAAAGCAAGCGCTGGCAGGAGATCTGCGGCATTGACGATATCCCGGAGCAGGCGGGCATCGGCGCGCGGCTTGGCCGCAATCCGATTGCGCTGTTCCGCTTTGGGGCTTGCGTTTACGCCCTCGACGATCTGGAGCCGGGCAGCAGCGCGAACGTGCTTTCGCGCGGCATTCTCGGCGATGCGGCAGGCGAACCGGTCGTTATCTCTCCGCTCTACAAGCAGCGTATTCGCCTGCGCGACGGGCGTCAGGCCGAGAGCGGCGAGCCTGCCGTGCGCGCCTGGCCGGTAAAAATTGAAAACGGCAAGGTGTGGGTTGGCAACGAAGAGCTGGTGATGCGCGCGGAGGCCTCATGACGGAAACCCGGACAACGTGCCCCTACTGCGGCGTGGGCTGCGGCGTAATTGCCAGCGTAGACGGCGAAAAGGTGAGCGTTCGGGGAGATGAAACGCACCCCGCAAACTTTGGTCGCCTGTGCGTAAAAGGGGCTGCCCTGGGAGAGACGACGGGATTGCAGGGAAGGCTGCTGCACCCGGTCGTTGACGGCGCTGAGGTGGAATGGCCGCAGGCGCTGGGCGCAGCAGGCGAGCGGCTCAGGGCAATTATTGAACAATGGGGGCCGCAGGCGGTGGCGTTTTACGCCTCCGGCCAGCTGTTAACCGAGGATTACTATGCCGCCAACAAGCTGATGAAGGGGTTTATCGGGGCGGCAAACATTGATACCAACTCGCGGCTTTGCATGTCGTCGGCGGTGGTGGGCTACAAACGCGCCTTTGGCGAAGACGTGGTGCCGTGCAGCTACGAGGATGTGGAAAACAGCGACCTGGTGGTGCTCGTTGGCTCGAACGCGGCCTGGACGCATCCGGTGCTGTACCAGCGGCTGGTCCAGGCAAAACTCAATAATCCGCAGATGAAGGTCGTGGCGATCGATCCGCGTACCACCGCCACCTGCGATATCGCCGACCTGCACCTGGCGCTGAAGCCCGGCAGCGACGCCGGGCTGTTTGTGGGATTGCTCAATCTGATCCAGGGCACCGGTGAGTGGCCCATTGCCCGCGTGGCGGCGTTTTGCGATCTCCCTGCCGGGAAAATAGGGACCTTTTACGACTGGTTTATCACCGCGCCTCGCGCGATCACCCTTTACGCCATGGGGATCAACCAGTCTTCCAGCGGCAGCGACAAGTGCAGCGCCATCATTAACGTGCATCTTGCCAGCGGAAAATTTAATCGTCCGGGCTGCGGCCCGTTTTCGCTGACCGGACAGCCAAACGCCATGGGCGGGCGGGAAGTGGGCGGGCTGGCAAACCAGCTGGCGGCGCATATGGGCTTCGAGCCGGACGATCTGGCAAGGGTGGCGCGCTTCTGGGGCACCGGGCGGCTGGCGCAGACTCCGGGGCTGATGGCGGTGGAGCTGTTTGACGCCATTGCCCGCGGCGAGGTGAAGGCGGTGTGGATCATGGGGACTAACCCTGCCGTCTCGCTGCCGGACAGCCACGCGGTATGCCAGGCGCTGGCGGGCTGCCCGCTGGTGATCGTCTCTGAGGTGATGCAGGAGACGGACACCAGCCGGTTTGCCCATATCCGTTTTCCGGCGCTGGGGTGGGGCGAGAAAAACGGCACGGTGACGAACTCCGAGCGGCGTATTTCCCGCCAGCGCGCGTTTTTGCCGGCGCCCGGCGAGGCGAAGCCGGACTGGTGGATCGTCGCCCGGGTCGCCGGGCAGCTTGGCTATGGCGAGGCCTTCGCCTGGGAACATCCTCAGGAGATATTTTGTGAGCACGCGGCGCTGACGGCGTTTGAAAACGGCGGGGAGCGGGCGCTGAACCTGCGCGAGCTGGCGGGGCTGACGCGGGAAGAGTGGGATGGGCTGGAGCCGTACCAGTGGCATGCCGGTGACTTCCCGCAGCGTACGATGGTTCCGGTTGAGCCGCAATCGCATGGGGCACGCGTCGGGGCGCTGTATCCGCTGATGCTCAACACCGGGCGGATACGCGACCAGTGGCACACCATGACGCGCACCGGGTACGTCCCGCGCCTGATGCAGCACGTCGACGAGCCTGTGGTGGAAATAAGCACCACCGACGCCGCGCGCGCTGCCCTTACCGACGGCCAGCTGGCGCGGATCAGCTCTCCGCGCGGGGTCATGGTTGCCAGAGTCCGTATCAACCCCGGCCAGCGTGCGGGGGAGCTGTTTGCGCCGATGCACTGGAACGCGCAGTTTGCCCGCCAGGGGAAGGTGAATGCGCTGGTGGAAGGGCGCTGCGATCCGGCTTCTGGCCAGCCGGAGAGTAAACAAACCGCCGTCAGGATCGCGCCCTGGCAGCCGGTCTGGCAGGGGGAGCTGTATGCCCGGGAACTGCCCGAGCTGCCGCCCCCGGTATGCTGGTGGCGTAAAGCCTCGCGGCTGACGGTGGCGGGCGATAAGCCGCTGCTGTCGTGGGTGATGAATTACGCCAGCGGCCGCGGCTGGCAGCTTCAGGTTGCTCAGGCGGGCGAACGCAGCAGCGTGCTGGCCTGGCATGACGGCGAGCTGATGCTTGGCTTCTGGGAAGGCCATACGCTGCCGGCGCTCGCGCATGCATATATAGAAGAAGCCTTCGCCGCTGCGTCTGTAGAGGTAGCTGAACGCCACGCGCTGCTGAACGGGCAAAGACCGGATGAAGAATCCGATCCCGGGCGAATTATCTGTAGCTGCTTTTGCGTGGGGGAAAACACGATACGCGAGGCGATTGCCGGAGGCTGCGGTTCCGTGGCATCGCTCGGGGCGTCGCTACGGTGCGGCACCGGCTGCGGCTCCTGCGTGCCTGAACTGAAGGGGCTGCTGGGATGAGGTTGTAAAGCGGACAAACGCTTTCAGGATATTCCTGAAATTGCTGTTAAGACTGTATTTCGGGTTTTATAGCGTTAACATAATAGGAGTTTGTTTATACGCACAGGTTCTTATTGACGACGTTGAAGGCTGTATCGTCCCGCATCGGTTTTTTGCTATTACTCCCCCTTCTTTCGGCCGGAGCCGTTCACGGTGCGCCGAAATCCTTCGTGCAGCAGGCGCAAAATCCCTTTGATAACAACGGCGATAGCCTGCCGGACCTGGGCATGGCCCAGCCCACCAGCGAGGGCGAAAAGCACCTTGCCGAAATGGCGAAAGCCTTCGGTGAGGCGAGTATGAACGATAACGGCCTTACCGCCGGGCAGCAGGCGCGGCAGTTCGCGTTGGGTCAGGTGCGCGATGCGGTGAGCGGAGAAGTCAACGAGCAGATTGAATCCTGGCTTTCTCCCTGGGGTAACGCCAGCGTTAACGTGCTGGTGGATGATGAAGGCAACTTCAACGGCAGCAGCGGAAGCTGGTTTATCCCCTGGAACGATAACAACCGCTACCTGAGCTGGAGCCAGCTTGGGCTGACGCAGCAGGCCGACGGGCTGGTGAGCAACGCGGGGATCGGCCAGCGCTGGGTTGCCGGAAAGTGGCTGCTGGGCTACAACACCTTTTACGACAATCTGCTTGAGGACAACCTGCAACGTGCCGGGCTGGGGGCAGAGGCGTGGGGCGAAAACCTGCGCCTGTCGGCCAACTACTACCAGCCGTTTGCGGGATGGCAGCCGCGCTCCGATATTCGGGAGCAGCGCATGGCGCGCGGGTACGACGTGACGGCGAAAGCCTGGCTGCCGTGGTTTCACCACCTGAACACCAGCGTCAGCTTTGAGCAGTATTTTGGCGATAACGTGGATCTGTTCAACAGCGGCACGGGGTATCACAACCCGGTGGCGGTCAATCTGGGGCTGAACTATACCCCCGTTCCGCTGGTCACCCTGACGGCTGCCCACAAGCAGGGGGAGAGCGGGGTCAGCCAGAATAACCTCGGGCTAAAGCTCAACTACCGTTTTGGCGTGCCGCTGGCGAAGCAGCTTTCCGCCGGGGAAGTGGCGGCGACGCGCTCGCTTCGCGGGAGCCGCTATGATTCACCCGAGCGCGATAATCTGCCCGTGATGGAGTTCCGCCAGCGCAAAACGCTGTCGGTTTATCTGGCCACGCCGCCGTGGGATCTGAAGCCGGGCGAAACCGTGATGCTGAAGCTGCAAATTCGCAGCACGCACGGTATCCGTCAGATCCACTGGCTGGGTGATACCCAGGCGCTCAGCCTGACCTCGCCGGAAAACAGCAACAGCAGCGACGGCTGGAGCGTGATCATGCCTGCCTGGAACGACGCGGAAGGGGCGAAAAACGAATGGCGGCTCTCGGCCGTTGTGGAAGATAAGAATGGGCAGCGTGTCTCCTCCAATGAGATCACGCTTTCCGTGGTGCAACCGCTCGTCGCAGTGCCTGACGACGATCCACGGTGGAAGTTGCTGCCGGACGAGTAAGTTAAAAAATGCGTTCCTGATGCACCCAGACGGCGGCCTCAACGCGGGATTTTAACTTCATTTTCTTCAGCATGTGTTTAACGTGTACCTTGACCGTGCTTTCGGTGATGTCCAGACGGCGGGCGATCATCTTGTTCGGCAGGCCCTGGGCAATCAGCTTCAGAATGTCGCGCTCGCGCGGGGTCAGCTGGCTGACGTCGCGGTCGGACGTGGCGCGGTTCGCGCGCAGGCTGGCGGCCAGCACTGGCGTTAACGCTTCACTCAGTACCATCTCGCCTGCGGCAGCCTGCTGCAGCGCCTTGAGCAGATCTTCCGGCTCCATATCCTTCAGCAGATAGCCGTCTGCACCCCGCTTGAGCGCGGTGACCACGTCTTCCTCATGGTTAGATACGCTAAAGACCACCACCCGGCCGGAGAGGGATTTCTCCCGCAGCTTGTCGAGGGTTTCCAGACCGTTCATGCCCGGCATGTTGAGATCGAGTAAGATCAAATCAGGATCGAGCGATTCGGCAAGTTCAATGCCCTGTTCGCCGTTGCTGGCCTCACCGACGACGGTGATGTCGGGCGCCATGCTGACAAGCTGCTTAACGCCAGTACGCAGCATCGGATGATCGTCAATCAACAGGATGGATGCCGGTTCCTGATTAGTCATGGTTTTCTCCTTGAGCAGTTATGAGGGGCTTTTCGGGTATAAAGGTGACCACGACTTCGGTGCCACCTGACTCTCCCCGGCGAACCTGGCAATCACCGCGCAGGCTTTGCGCGCGGTCTCGCATGATAATTAAACCATAGTGGTTCGTTCGTTCGGCATTTTCCGGCACGCCGCGGCCGTTATCCTGGATCCTGAGCTTCACCTGGTTATCCTGGCAGCTCACGGTCACCGTGACGGCCGTCGCATCGGCATGTTTAAGCACGTTGCTCAGGGCTTCACGGGCAATTTGCAGTAAATGAATCGCCTGATGGGAGGGGACAAATCGCGGCGGCAGCTGGTAATCCAGCTTCACCGGGAAGCCCAGCCGGGCGCTAAATTCCTGGCAGCTCGACTCCAGCGCGGGGCGCAGCCCTGGCTCGGTGAGCTGCAGGCGGAAGGTGGTCAGCAGTTCGCGAAGCTGGATCCACGAGGTGTTAAGCTCGTTGCGGATCTGGCTGAGCAGCTGTTTGCTGCTCTCCGGCATACCTTCATCCTGCATTTGCAGACAGCTCACCTGCATCTTCATGCAGGAGAGGGACTGGGCGATGGAGTCGTGCAGCTCGCGGGCGATGGTGGCTCGCTCCTCCATGACGATCAGCTGCTGCTGTTTCTCCTGGTGGCGGTCGAGCGCCAGCGTGGCCGTGAGCTGTTCAACCAGCGTATCCACCAGCTGCTGCTGGTCGTGGCTCAGGTGACGCCCGGCTGGCAGGGTAGCCAGCAAAATACCGTACTGGGTATGGCTGTCCATCAGCCGCCACTTCAGCGTTGTGCCGCTGGTGGTGAGCGGAGGTAGCCCGCGCGGGCACAGATGACACCCTTTATCGTCGCAGGACATGTCCGACTGGCAGGTAAATTCCTGATGATTTTCTTCATCTTCAACGTCGTAAACCCGCAGCTCCAGGTCGTGGAGCAGGGTCAGGTTTTGCAGGCCGTTCAGTACCGGCGAGAGACGTTCACAAAGCGGTACCTGCATATGCAGGCGACGGTTCGCCTGCCACAGGAAAGAGAGGATCTCGTTTTTCTGCTCAAGCCCCGCGGTCTTCTCCTGAACGCGTTTCTCCAGCACCGCGTAGCTTTCCGACAGCTCTGCCGACATGGTATTCAGCGCCTCGCCGAGCATCGCCATTTCGTTGCGTCCGCTGATGTGCGTGCGCTGGGTAAAATCGCGCTGCGTAACGGCGCGAGCCATCGCCAGCAGCTGCTTCCAGGGGTTAAGCAAGCGCGCGCGCAGCCAGATCACCGTGAAAATCAGCAGCAGGCCCATAAACAGCGCCATCGCGCGGTGAACCATCACCACGCGGTCAATGCGTAGCTCCGTGGTGCGATCGAATGAGCTGACAAGGCGATCGATGCGCGATACGAACCCGGCGACATCCTGAGCGACGGTATCGCGGCTTTCCGCCCGCTTTAACCCCGGCGCCAGCTGGGTGTGCCAGTAGCCCTGAAGCGCCTTAAGCTGCGATTCCTGACCGTCACGAATGGCGGCTTTTTCCAGTTCCGGGCTGAACGCGGTACGCTCCATTTCATCAATAAGCGGCTTATCGGCCTGGGTCAGCGGGACCGACGCCAGCAGCCGGTAACTCTGCATACGCAGGGAGCCTGCCTCGTTAATGGCATGCGCGTTACCCTGTACGCCCTGCACCAGCCAGCCAGAAATAGCCATGCCGGTCACACCGATGGCGGTGGACAGCAAAACAATAAGCGCCAGTTGGTTAACCAGCGTCAGCGGAGATAAACATCTTTTTAACATAGAGTTGCCGGGCTCCTGACGTGACATAATTGCAGGAATGGCGCTATTCTGGTGCATACCCTGGAGTATACCCATACCAATAAAGGATTACCTCTAAATTGCCGCAGGGGTAACGGTTAGGGGGTGGGCGCAGCAGGAACGGGTCAGAACCGTGAAAAACCACACCTTTTTTACGTTTTGCGTCTACTCACTAAGGGGGATGACTTTTTTTTCGCCGCAAAACGTCCCACTTTTCCTTTGATTTATATCAACTTACCGCCGCTCTAAAGCCCTAATGTTTGCAGCATCATTCGAGAATCAGAGGTGTCTATGAGTCACTCATCCGCTCCCGAAAGGGAAAATGGTGCCGTCATTACTGACTGGCGTCCAGAGGATCCGGCGTTCTGGCAACAGCGCGGCCATCGTGTAGCAAGTCGTAATCTGTGGATTTCCGTTCCATGCCTGCTGTTAGCGTTTTGCGTCTGGATGCTGTTCAGCGCGGTTGCGGTTAACCTGCCAAAGGTTGGCTTTACCTTTACCACCGATCAGCTCTTTATGCTGACCGCGCTGCCGTCGCTCTCGGGCGCGCTGCTGCGCGTGCCTTACGCGTTTATGGTGCCGGTCTTCGGCGGACGTCGCTGGACGGCCTTCAGCACCGGCATCATGATCGTCCCGTGCGTGTGGCTCGGTTTTGCGGTGCAGGATACCTCCACGCCGTTTAGCGTGTTCGTGATTATCTCCCTGCTGTGCGGTTTTGCGGGTGCGAACTTTGCGTCCAGCATGGCAAACATCAGCTTCTTCTTCCCGAAAGCGAAGCAGGGCGGGGCGCTCGGCATTAACGGCGGTCTGGGTAACATGGGCGTGAGCGTGATGCAGCTGCTTGCTCCGCTGGCGATCTCTGTTTCTATCTTTGCTGCGTTCGGCGGCGGCGGCGTGACGCAGCCTGACGGTTCGATGCTGTTCCTGCAAAACGCCGCCTGGATCTGGGTGCCGTTCCTGGTGGTCTTTACGCTGGCGGCGTGGTTCTTTATGAACGATCTGTCTGCGTCAAAAGCTTCCCTGAGCGAGCAGCTGCCGGTGCTGAAGCGTGGCCACCTGTGGGTGATGGCGCTGCTGTATCTGGCAACCTTCGGCTCGTTCATCGGCTTCTCCGCGGGCTTTGCGATGCTGTCGAAAACCCAGTTCCCGGACGTGCAGATCCTTCAGTTCGCCTTCTTCGGTCCGTTTATTGGCGCCCTGGCGCGTTCGCTGGGCGGCATGATTTCTGACCGCCTTGGCGGTACCCGCGTCACGCTGGTGAACTTTGTGGTGATGGCTATCTTCTGTGCGCTGCTGTTCCTGACGCTGCCGGCGGATGGTCAGGGGGGTAACTTCATTGCCTTCTTCGGCGTCTTTATGGTGCTGTTCCTGACGGCCGGGCTGGGAAGTGCTTCTACCTTCCAGATGATCTCCGTCATCTTCCGCAAGCTGACCATGGATCGCGTGAAGGCGCAGGGCGGGAGCGACGAGCAGGCGATGCGTGAAGCCGCTACCGACACCGCGGCGGCGCTGGGCTTTATCTCTGCTATCGGCGCCATCGGTGGCTTCTTTATTCCAAAAGCGTTCGGCATCTCGCTGGATCTGACCGGCTCCCCGGCGGGAGCAATGAAGGTCTTCCTCGTCTTCTATATCGCCTGCGTGGCTATCACGTGGCTGGTATACGGCCGTAATACCAAGAAAAACAAGTAAGCTTGATTATCCGTTTGCGCGGCCTGTGTGCCGCGCTTTTTTTATGGCACAAATAGTTACAACATACTAATGGCTTCGCCAGGGGTATCGCGCGGGTAACGCTGTGATGGCCATCGCTTTTCAGGGGAGCCTACCCCTTAATACCTAAGATGTTAAATTTTTCCCTGCTTTTTGTACGATAAATAAAAAATATCCATATATTTCAAAATGATAGTAAATTTAAAAACCTACCGCTTTGGTGGTATTTCATCTAATACCCCCCGTGAGAGTCCCCCTTCGCCTTGATCGTTATCAATTCTCACCATCTTTCATAGCGTTACCTTCGCTGCAAATCAGCAATGTCGATTTAGAGAGCCACAGGCTCCACACAGGAGATACCCGATGAGCAAATTTTTGGACCGGTTTCGCTACTTCAAACAGAAGGGTGAAACTTTTGCCGATGGGCACGGCCAGGTTCTGGATACCAACCGGGACTGGGAAGACGGTTACCGTCAACGCTGGCAGCATGACAAAGTTGTCCGCTCTACCCACGGCGTAAACTGCACTGGCTCATGTAGCTGGAAGATTTTCGTTAAAAACGGTCTGGTGACCTGGGAAATGCAGCAGACCGACTATCCGCGCACCCGCCCGGATATGCCGAACCATGAACCGCGCGGCTGCCCGCGTGGCGCCAGCTACTCCTGGTATCTCTACAGCGCCAACCGTCTGAAATACCCGCTGATGCGTAAACGCCTGATGAAAATGTGGCGTGAAGCGAAAGTTCAGCACAGCGATCCGGTTGATGCGTGGGCATCCATCATCGAAGACGCCGACAAAGCGAAAAGCTTCAAGCAGGCTCGCGGTCGCGGCGGCTTCGTTCGTTCCTCCTGGAAAGAGGTGAACGAGCTGATTGCGGCTTCCAACGTCTACACCGTGAAAACCTACGGTCCTGACCGCGTGGCAGGCTTCTCGCCGATCCCGGCGATGTCGATGGTCTCCTACGCCTCCGGTGCGCGCTATCTTTCGCTCATCGGCGGTACCTGCCTGAGCTTCTACGACTGGTACTGCGACCTGCCGCCTGCGTCTCCACAGACCTGGGGCGAGCAGACCGACGTGCCGGAATCTGCCGACTGGTACAACTCAAGCTACATCATCGCCTGGGGCTCTAACGTTCCGCAGACCCGTACCCCGGACGCGCACTTCTTTACCGAAGTGCGTTACAAAGGGACGAAAACCGTTGCGGTGACCCCGGACTACGCGGAGATCGCGAAGCTGTGCGACCTGTGGCTGGCACCGAAGCAGGGTACCGATGCGGCAATGGCGCTGGCGATGGGCCACGTTATGCTGCGCGAATTCCACCTCGATAAGCCAAGCCAATACTTCACCGACTACGTGCGTCGCTACACCGACATGCCGATGCTGGTCATGCTCGAAGAGCGTGACGGCTACTACGCGGCGGGCCGTATGCTGCGCGCGGCGGATCTGGTGGACGCCCTGGGCCAGGAAAACAACCCGGAGTGGAAAACCGTCGCCTGCAACAGCAACGGCGAGCTGGTGGCGCCAAACGGCTCAATCGGCTTCCGCTGGGGCGAGAAGGGCAAATGGAACCTGGAGCAGCGTAACGGCACTACCGGCGAAGAGACTGAACTGCGCCTCAGCATGCTGGGCAGCCAGGATGAGATCGCCGATGTTGGCTTCCCGTACTTTGGCGGCGAAGGCTCCGAGCACTTCAACAAGGTTGAGCTGCAAAACGTCCTGATGCACAAGCTGCCGGTTAAGCGCCTGCAGCTGGCCGACGGTTCTACCGCGCTGGTCACCACCGTCTATGACCTGACCATGGCCAACTACGGCCTGGAACGCGGTCTGAACGACGAAAACTGCGCGACCGGCTATGACGACGTGAAGGCTTACACCCCAGCCTGGGCAGAACAGATTACCGGCGTGCCGCGCGCGCAGATCGTTCGCATCGCCCGCGAGTTTGCGGAAAACGCCGATAAGACCCACGGCCGTTCAATGATCATCGTCGGGGCCGGTCTGAACCACTGGTATCACCTCGATATGAACTATCGCGGTCTGATCAACATGCTGATCTTCTGCGGCTGTGTCGGTCAGAGCGGCGGCGGCTGGGCACACTACGTGGGCCAGGAAAAGCTGCGTCCGCAGACCGGCTGGCAGCCGCTGGCGTTTGCCCTTGACTGGCAGCGTCCGGCACGCCACATGAACAGCACCTCCTACTTCTATAACCACTCCAGCCAGTGGCGCTACGAGACGGTTACCGCCCAGGAGCTGCTGTCGCCGATGGCGGATAAATCCCGCTACAGCGGCCACCTGATTGACTTCAACGTCCGCGCTGAACGCATGGGCTGGCTGCCGTCCGCGCCTCAGCTGGGGACTAACCCGCTGCGCATTGCAGAAGAGGCGAAGAAGGCGGGGATGTCGCCGGTGGATTACACCGTTAAGTCACTGAAAGAAGGCTCAATTCGTTTCGCGGCTGAACAGCCGGAAAACGGTAAAAACCATCCGCGTAACCTGTTCATCTGGCGCTCAAACCTGCTGGGCTCTTCCGGTAAAGGGCATGAGTACATGCTGAAATACCTGCTCGGTACCGAAAACGGTATCCAGGGTAAAGATCTCGGCAAGCAGGGCGGCGTGAAGCCGGAAGAGGTGGAGTGGAAAGACAACGGTCTCGACGGCAAGCTGGATCTGGTGGTGACCCTCGACTTCCGTCTGTCCAGCACCTGCCTGTACTCCGACATCGTGCTGCCAACCGCGACCTGGTACGAAAAAGACGACATGAATACCTCGGATATGCATCCGTTTATTCATCCGCTGTCTGCGGCCGTTGACCCGGCGTGGGAATCAAAAAGCGACTGGGATATCTACAAGGACATCGCGAAGAAGTTCTCCGAAGTCTGCGTGGGGCACCTGGGCAAAGAGACCGACGTGGTCACGCTGCCGATCCAGCACGACTCCGCTGCCGAACTGGCGCAGCCGCTGGACGTGAAGGACTGGAAAAAAGGCGAATGCGACCTGATTCCGGGCGTAACCGCGCCGCACATTATTCCGGTAGAACGTGACTACCCGGCGACCTACGAGCGCTTTACCTCTATCGGCCCGCTGATGGAGAAAATCGGTAACGGCGGGAAAGGGATCGCCTGGAACACCCAGAGCGAAATGGATCTGCTGCGCAAGCTCAATTACACCAAAGCGGACGGTCCGGCCAAAGGCCAGCCGATGCTGAATACGGCGATTGATGCGGCAGAAATGATCCTGACCCTGGCACCGGAAACCAACGGCCAGGTTGCCGTGAAGGCGTGGGAAGCGCTGAGTGAATTCACCGGCCGCGACCACACGCATCTGGCGCTGAACAAAGAAGACGAAAAAATCCGCTTCCGCGATATTCAGGCGCAGCCGCGCAAAATCATCTCCAGCCCGACCTGGTCTGGCCTGGAAGATGAGCACGTGTCCTATAACGCCGGCTACACCAACGTTCACGAGCTGATCCCATGGCGCACCCTGACCGGCCGTCAGTCGCTGTATCAGGATCACCAGTGGATGCGGGACTTCGGTGAAAGCCTGCTGGTTTACCGTCCGCCTATCGACACCCGCTCCGTGAAGGCCGTGATGGGTGCGAAATCTAACGGTAACCCTGAGAAGGCGCTGAACTTCCTGACGCCGCACCAGAAGTGGGGTATCCACTCAACCTACAGCGACAACCTGCTGATGCTGACGCTGTCGCGCGGGGGCCCAATCGTCTGGATGAGCGAGACGGACGCCAAGGATCTGGGTATCGAAGATAACGACTGGATCGAAGTGTTCAACAGCAACGGTGCCCTGACGGCACGTGCAGTGGTGAGCCAGCGCGTACCGGCCGGGATGACCATGATGTACCACGCGCAGGAACGTATCGTGAACCTGCCGGGTTCAGAGATCACCGAGCAGCGCGGCGGTATTCACAACTCCGTGACGCGTATTACGCCGAAGCCAACCCACATGATCGGTGGCTACGCGCAGCTGGCCTACGGCTTTAACTACTACGGCACCGTAGGATCGAACCGCGATGAGTTCGTGGTGGTACGTAAGATGAAGAATATTAACTGGTTAGACGGTGAAGGTAATGACCAGGTACAGGAGAGCGTAAAATGAAAATTCGTTCACAAGTCGGCATGGTGCTGAATCTGGATAAATGCATCGGCTGTCATACCTGCTCGGTCACCTGTAAAAACGTCTGGACCAGCCGTGAAGGTATGGAGTACGCCTGGTTCAACAACGTGGAAAGCAAGCCGGGCACCGGCTTCCCGACCGACTGGGAAAACCAGGAGAAGTGGAAGGGCGGCTGGATCCGTAAAATCAACGGCAAGCTTCAGCCACGCATGGGTAACCGTGCGATGCTGCTGGGTAAAATCTTCGCCAACCCGCATTTGCCGGGCATCGACGATTACTATGAGCCGTTTGATTACGACTATCAGAACCTGCACAACGCGCCGGAGAGCAAGCACCAGCCGATCGCCCGTCCTCGCTCGCTGATCACCGGCCAGCGCATGGACAAAATTACCAGCGGTCCAAACTGGGAAGAGATTCTGGGCGGCGAGTTCGAAAAACGCGCCAAAGACCAGAACTTCGAGAACATGCAGAAGGCGATGTACGGCCAGTTCGAAAACACCTTCATGATGTATCTGCCGCGCCTGTGCGAGCACTGCCTGAACCCGGCGTGCGTGGCGACCTGCCCGAGCGGTGCCATCTACAAGCGTGAAGAAGACGGTATCGTGCTGATCGACCAGGACAAGTGCCGCGGCTGGCGTATGTGCATCACCGGCTGCCCGTACAAAAAAATCTACTTCAACTGGAAGAGCGGTAAGTCTGAGAAGTGCATCTTCTGCTACCCGCGTATCGAAGCCGGTATGCCGACCGTCTGCTCTGAGAGCTGCGTAGGCCGAATTCGCTACCTCGGCGTGCTGCTGTATGACGCGGACGCGATTGAAAATGCCGCGAGCACCGAGAACGAGAAAGATCTGTATCAGCGTCAGCTGGACGTCTTCCTCGATCCGAACGATCCGAAGGTTATCGAACAGGCGCTGAAAGACGGCATTCCGCAGAGCGTGATCGACGCCGCGCAGCAGTCTCCGGTGTACAAAATGGCGATGGACTGGAAGCTGGCCCTGCCGCTGCACCCGGAATACCGCACGCTGCCGATGGTCTGGTACGTGCCGCCTCTGTCTCCGATTCAGTCTGCGGCCGATGCGGGTGAACTGGGCAGCAACGGCATTCTGCCGGACGTGGAAAGCCTGCGTATCCCGGTTCAGTACCTGGCAAACCTGCTGACCGCAGGGGATACCCAGCCGGTACTGCTGGCGCTGAAGCGCATGCTGGCGATGCGCCACTTCAAACGCGCGGAAACCGTTGACGGCGTCAACGATACCCGCGCGCTGGAAGAGGTCGGCCTGACCGAAGCGCAGGCGCAGGAAATGTACCGTTACCTGGCGATTGCCAACTACGAAGACCGTTTCGTGGTGCCGAGCAGCCATCGTGAACTGGCGCGTGAAGCCTTCCCGGAAAAAAGCGGATGTGGCTTTACCTTTGGCGACGGTTGCCACGGGTCAGACAGCAAGTTCAACCTGTTTAACAGCCGCCGCATCGACGCCCTTGATGTGACCAGCAAAACGGAGCCGCACCAATGATTGAGCTCGTCATTGTTTCGCGTCTGCTCGAGTACCCTGATGCTGCGCTTGCGCAGCATCAGCAGGAACTCTTTGATGCACTCGCGTCATCTGAAAACCTGGATAAAGAGGATGCCCAGCGCCTTGGCGTTTTCCTCCGCGACCTGTTAGCGCGCGATCTTCTCGATGCGCAGGCGGACTACAGCCAGCTGTTTGACCGTGGACGTGCGACGTCGCTGCTGCTGTTTGAACACGTCCACGGTGAATCCCGCGACCGTGGTCAGGCAATGGTGGATCTGATGGCCCAGTACGAGCAGCACGGTTTGCAGCTCGACAGCCGCGAGCTGCCGGATCATCTGCCGCTGTACCTGGAGTATCTGGCGCAGCTGCCGAAAGAGGAGGCGCTGGGTGGCCTGCAGGACATCGCGCCGATTCTGGCGTTGCTCGGCGCGCGCCTGAAGCAGCGTGAGAGCCGCTATGCGGTCCTGTTCGATCTGCTGGTGAAGCTGGCTAACGCCTCGGTCGACGGTGAAAAAGTGGCGGAAAAAATCGCGGATGAAGCCCGCGACGATACCCCACAAGCGCTGGATGCGGTCTGGGAAGAGGAGCAGGTGAAATTCTTCGCGGACCAGAACTGCGGGGAATCTGAAATCTCAGCCCACCAGCGTCGTTTTGCCGGAGCGGTTGCTCCGCAATATCTGAATATCTCTAACGGAGGACGGCACTAATGCACTTCCTGAATATGTTCTTCTTTGACATTTACCCGTATATCGCGGGCACCGTATTCCTGGTGGGAAGCTGGCTGCGTTATGACTACGGCCAGTACACCTGGCGTGCTGCCTCCAGCCAGATGCTGGATCGCAAAGGGATGAACCTGGCGTCTAACCTGTTCCATATCGGGATTCTGGGGATTTTCGCGGGGCACTTCCTGGGGATGCTGACGCCGCACTGGATGTACGAAGCGTGGCTGCCGATTGAAGTGAAGCAGAAGATGGCGATGATCGCCGGCGGTGCCTGCGGCGTGATGACCCTTGTGGGTGGCCTGCTGCTGCTGAAGCGCCGTCTGTTCAGCCCGCGCGTGCGTGCTACCACCACGGGAGCGGACATCCTGATCCTCTCCCTGCTGATGGTGCAGTGTGCGCTGGGTCTGCTGACCATACCGTTCTCCGCGCAGCATATGGACGGCAGTGAAATGATGAAGCTGGTGGGATGGGCGCAGTCAGTGGTGACCTTCCACGGCGGTGCATCTGAGCATCTCGACGGCGTGGCGTTTATTTTCCGCGTTCACCTGGTGCTGGGTATGACCCTGTTTGTGCTGTTCCCGTTCTCTCGTCTGGTGCACATCTGGAGCGCGCCGGTGGAGTACATGACGCGCAAGTACCAGATTGTGCGCGCACGTCGCTGATTCACTTTTCTGATACAAGCCCCGCCTGGCGGGGCTTTTTTTGTTCCGGCTTAGCCTTTCAGGGCGCTTATCGCTGAGTGACGCAGGTCTGGCACGACTTATCCTTCCCCGCAATGGAAGAACATAAGGCATTGTGCTTTAGGGTAGTCTTGGGATATTTGGAAGTGATGGTGGTGGGGGAAGGATTACCCGGCGCGTTGCGCCTCGCCCTTCGGGTCGTTGCCTGCGGCAACGCTTTCTCGCTACGCTCGAATCGAACCTTAGTCGAAGCTTCTCATCCTTCCCCGCAATGGAAGAACATAAGGCATTGTGCTTTAGGGTAGTATTGGGATATTTGGAAGTGATGGTGGTGGGGGAAGGATTACCCGGCGCGTTGCGCCTCGCCCTTCGGGTCGTTGCCTGCGGCAACGCTTTCTCGCTACGCTCGAATCGAACCTTAGTCGAAGCTTCTCATCCTTCCCCGCAATGGAAGAACATAAGGCATTGTGCTTTAGGGTAGTATTGGGATATTTGGAAGTGATGGTGGTGGGGGAAGGATTACCCGGCGCGTTGCGCCTCGCCCTTCGGGTCGTTGCCTGCGGCAACGCTTTCTCGCTACGCTCGAATCGAACCTTAGTCGAAGCTTCTCATCCTTCCCCGCAATGGAAGAACATAAGGCATTGTGCTTTAGGGTAGTATTGGGATATTTGGAAGTGATGGTGGTGGGGGAAGGATTACCCGGCGCGTTGCGCCTCGCCCTTCGGGTCGTTGCCTGCGGCAACGCTTTCTCGCTACGCTCGAATCGAACCTTAGTCGAAGCTTCTCATCCTTCCCCGCAATGGAAGAACATAAGGCATTGTGCTTTAGGGTAGTATTGGGATATTTGGAAGTGATGGTGGTGGGGGAAGGATTCGAACCTTCGAAGTCGATGACGGCAGATTTACAGTCTGCTCCCTTTGGCCGCTCGGGAACCCCACCAGGGGTAATTCATATTTTGAGGTACAGCTTGAAGATGGTGGTGGGGGAAGGATTCGAACCTTCGAAGTCGATGACGGCAGATTTACAGTCTGCTCCCTTTGGCCGCTCGGGAACCCCACCACGGGGTAATGCTTTTTACTGGCCTGCTTCCTGTTGGAAGCGGGGCGCATCATATCAAATGAGGCGCCCCTGTAAAGTATTCCTTTAGGGAAATGAAGTTGTTTGCCTGCTTTTTATCCGTAAAGGCGGAAAGCTAATCAATTCATTTTCCGAAGGATTAAAGAATAATCGTTCTGTTGCCGTAGACAAAGACGCGCTGGGCAAGCACCTGATACAGAGCACGGCTCAGGACGTTCTTCTCGACGTCGCGCCCTGCGCGCATCATATCTTCCGCCGTGTAGGTGTGGTCCACGTGAATGACGTCCTGCATGATGATTGGGCCTTCGTCCAGATTATCGTTCACGTAGTGGGCGGTCGCACCGATGATCTTCACCCCGCGCTCGTACGCCTGGTGATACGGGCGTGCACCAATAAAGGCTGGCAGGAATGAATGGTGAATGTTGATGATCTTGTTCGGGAAGCGTGCCACGAAGGACGGCGTCAGTACGCGCATGTATTTTGCCAGCACGACGTAGTCCGGGTTATGCGCCTCAATGGCCTGAGCCATCAGGTTGTCGTGTTCTTCACGGGTATGGCCTTCATGGCTCACCAGCTCGAACGGAATGTCAAAACGTTCAACCAGGGTACGCAGCGTCTCGTGGTTGCCAATAACGGCGGCGATTTCAACGTCCAGTCCGCCATAGTTGGCCTTCATCAGCAGGTCGCCCAGGCAGTGCGCCTCTTTGGTGACCAGAATCACAATGCGGCGACGGCCGGCCGGATTCAGCTCGCGTACCGAGCCTTCCGGCAGGGCGCTATCCAGATCGGCAAGCAGGGTGGTGTCGTTGAAAATGCCTTCCAGCTCGGTGCGCATAAAGAAGCGACCGGTACGGTGGTCAACGAACTCGTTGTTCTGCACGATATTCAGTTCATGTTTGTAACAAATGTTAGTAATTCGTGCGATAAGCCCTTTTTGATCGGGACAAATAGTGCGCAGAACTTTACGTTGTAATGATTGCATCGCCGGGAAATCCTGTTTAAGTATTTGCGAAGTCTGAGTTGTCAGGCATTGCTGCCGCAACACTTTTTAAATTTTTTACCTGAACCGCAGGGGCAGGGATCGTTACGACCGAATTGCGGGCGTGTACCGTCAATATAATACCATTGCCCGCTTTCCTTTAAGAACCGGGAACGTTCAATGATGGCTCCCGGTTTGTTTTGCTCGCTGAAGCGGGCGACAAAGCTGACATAGCCTTCGTTATCATCACGACCGGGAGCGGAGTCAAAGACGGTGAGGCCAAGCCAGGTCGTGTTGGCGAACCCGGCTTCAATCTCCTGGCGGAAATCGGCCGCCTGGCAGGACGGGTGCCAGGTGTTAATCAGGTAGTCTGCGTTTTTGATCACAAAAGCAGCATACCGCGAGCGCATAAGGTGTGACGGGTCTGGAGCAACCTGCTCGCCAGAAAGATATCGCTGGCAACATAGGCTATACTCCAGAGCGCTACCACAGGGGCAGAGTTGAGACACGATTCTCTTCCTGGAACAAAAAATAAGGCGTTAAACGCTTAAGGTAGCACCATGTTAACTGAGCAGTTGCGTTGACGCTATGTCGGGAATCCAGGGGAAGTAAAACAGGGCTAATGAGAAAGGTAAAAATTGGACTGGCGTTGGGCTCAGGTGCCGCCCGGGGTTGGTCACATATTGGCGTTATCAACGCCTTAAACCAGATGGGGATTGACGTTGATATCGTTGCAGGTTGTTCTATCGGGTCGCTGGTCGGGTCCGCTTACGCCTGCGGCAAGCTCCCGGAGCTCGAAAGCTGGGTGCGCTCTTTTCGCTACTGGGATGTGCTGCGCCTGATGGATCTCTCCTGGCAGCGCGGCGGGCTGCTGCGCGGGGAACGCGTGTTCAACCAGTTCCGCAAGATTATGCCGCACGCTGACTTCAGCCACTGCCATATGCCATTTGGTGCCGTTGCCACCAACCTCAGTACGGGCCGGGAAATATGGCTCACCGAAGGGGATATTCACCGTGCCGTACGCGCCTCCTGTAGCATACCGGGCTTAATGGCCCCCGTGCCGCACAACGGCTACTGGCTCGTTGATGGCGGGGTAGTGAATCCCGTGCCCATCTCGCTGACGCGTGCTATGGGGGCAGATATCGTCATTGCCGTAGATTTACAGCACGACGCCCATCTTATGCAGCAGGATCTGATGTCGGTTAATCTTCAGAGCGATGAGGCAGAAACAGAGAAACTGGCGTGGCATGCGCGTCTGCGCGGCAGAATAGGGCGTCTGGCCTCCCGTCGTGCGGTAGCCGCGCCTAACGCCGTCGAAATCATGACGACCTCCATTCAAATCCTTGAGAATCGCCTGAAGCGAAACCGTATGGCGGGCGATCCTCCGGATATTCTTATTCAACCCTATTGCCCACAAATCTCAACCTTAGATTTCCACCGGGCTGAAGCCGCCATTGCAGCGGGCTCGTTAGCCGTCGAAAAGAAAATAGATGAACTGTTGCCTTTTGTGCGTACAGCACGTTAAGCACTTTTTTGATTACTTCAGCAAAATCTGACAGGCGATAGTACCAATAGCATGCCACTATTGAGTAACTGTCAGCCAGGGGAGGAACCATGACACAGCCATTGGCCGGAAAACACATTTTGATAGTTGAAGACGAGCCCGTTTTCCGATCGCTACTGGATTCGTGGTTATCCTCACTGGGTGCAACCACGTCCCTTGCCGAAGATGGCGTCGAGGCGCTGGAAAAAATGGCCAGCATTACGCCTGACCTGATGATCTGTGATATCGAGATGCCTCGCATGAACGGCCTGATGCTGGTGGAGAACCTGCGTAACGAAGGGGATCAGACCCCCATTCTGGTTATCTCCGCCACCGAGAATATGTCGGATATCGCCAAAGCGCTGCGTCTGGGGGTGCAGGATATCCTGCTCAAGCCCGTCAAGGATTTAAACCGTCTGCGTGAAACGGTGCTCGCGTGCCTGTACCCTAATATGTTTAATTCCCGGGTTGAGGAAGAAGAACGTTTATTCCAGGACTGGGATGCATTAGTCAGTAATCCCCTCGCGGCCGCAAAGTTGCTTCAGGAACTTCAGCCGCCCGTGCAGCAAAAGATTTCTCATTGCAGGGTAAATTATCGTCAGCTGGTAGCGGCTGACCAGCCGGGACTGGTGCTGGATATTGCACCGTTATCAGATTCCGATCTCGCCTTTTATTGTCTGGACGTCACCCGGGCGGGAGATAACGGCGTTTTGGCTGCCTTATTGCTGCGCGCGCTGTTTAATGGTTTGTTACAGGAACAATTATCCCATCAGGGGCAACGGCTTCCTGAGCTAGGCAGTTTACTCAAACAGGTTAACCAGCTTTTCCGCCAGGCGAATTTACCGGGTCAGTTCCCGCTTCTGGTTGGCTATTATCACAGCGGGTTGAATAACCTTATTCTGGTATCGGCAGGGTTAAATGCCACGCTGAATACCGGAGAACATCATATTCAGGTGAGTAACGGCGTACCCTTGGGGACGCTGGGAAATACTTACCTTAATCAAATTAGTCATCGCTGCACCTCCTGGCAGTGCCAAATTTGGGGTGCGGGTGGACGGTTACGCTTAATGTTGTCCACGGAGTAAGCAATCGGTTTTTATTTTTCAGATTGCTTTACCTGTGTTTTTGCCGGCGGTGCTACTATCGCTGCAAGTTTCATGCGTATTTGTCTTAATTGATCGGCAACGCGTCCTTTTCAGACCCGTATTAGTGGCTGAGACTGTATACTCAACGCGTTATTCAATGCATAAAAGTTCAAAACTTGAACAATTCAGGAGAATTTCAATGGCTGCCCTAAATTCGAAAGTCAGAAAGGCCGTTATCCCGGTGGCGGGATTGGGTACCAGGATGTTGCCAGCGACGAAGGCAATCCCAAAAGAGATGCTGCCTCTGGTTGATAAGCCATTAATCCAGTATGTCGTGAATGAGTGTATTGCTGCAGGTATCACCGAAATTGTTCTGGTGACGCATTCATCTAAAAACTCTATCGAAAACCATTTCGATACCAGTTTCGAACTTGAAGCGATGCTGGAAAAACGCGTTAAGCGTCAGCTGCTGGAAGAAGTTCAGTCTATTTGCCCTCCACACGTTACCATTATGCAGGTTCGCCAGGGCCTGGCGAAAGGTCTGGGCCATGCGGTACTGTGCGCGCATCCGGTAGTGGGTGATGAGCCCGTTGCGGTAATCCTGCCAGACGTCATTCTGGACGAATACGAATCCGATCTTTCCCAGGAAAACCTGGCAGAGATGATCAAACGCTTCGACGAAACCGGCAGCAGCCAGATCATGGTAGAGCCAGTCGACGACGTTACCGCTTACGGCGTGGTTGACTGCAAGGGCGTAAACCTGCAACCGGGCGAAAGCGTGCCGATGGTTGGCGTTGTAGAAAAACCGAAGGCTGACGTTGCGCCGTCTAACCTCGCTGTCGTAGGCCGCTATGTGCTCAGCGCAGAGATTTGGGCGCTGCTGGCGAAAACCCCTCCGGGTGCTGGTGATGAAATCCAGCTGACGGATGCCATTGATATGCTGATCGAGAAAGAGACCGTAGAAGCCTACCATATGAAAGGTAAGAGCCATGACTGCGGGAATAAACTCGGTTATATGCAGGCGTTCGTTGAATATGGCATTCGCCACAACAGCCTGGGTGAAGAATTTAAAGCCTGGCTCAAAGGTAGCGTGGGTATTAAGTAATAATCCTCCAGCCTGCTAAACAAGACCGGTGCGGCGATGCTCACCGGTTTTTTTATGCCTGCCGTGCGGTATTTGTCACCGTGATTGTCAAGGACGTTAAATAGTGCGCATCGCAATATGACAGAGTGTAAGGAGATGTACGGGAAAATATGGCAGGCATAAAAAACCCCGCTCAGGGCGGGATTTTCAGAATCTTTCCAGATTAATCCTTGATAAGGAAGTCATCCAGTTGTTTGCCTTGCTCGTCCATTGCTTTCTTGATAACAGCAGGAGTACGACCCTGGCCGGTCCAGGTTTTCTCTTCGCCGTTCTCATCAATGTAGCTATATTTAGCAGGGCGTGCAGCGCGTTTTGCTTTGGTGCCCGTTTTCGCTGCTGCCATGCTGTTCAGCAATTCATTTGGATCGATACCGTCAGCAATCAGCATTTCGCGATACTGTTGCAGTTTACGCGTACGTTCTTCGATTTCAGCAGCGGCTGCGCTTTCTTCTTCACGACGTTCGTTAACTACAACTTCTAATTTTTCCAGCATTTCTTCAAGCGTCTCAAGGGTACATTCTCTTGCCTGCGCACGAAGAGTACGGATGTTGTTCAGAATTTTAAGTGCTTCGCTCATTGTAGTAATCTCAAACTTATAATGGGGGTGGGTTTGTTGTCCTAATAATAGAGCGTTAATTTGACTTGTGCAATAGGCCGGAATGTAAGGAATTCAAAAAATACAAAATAAACGACGCTATTATTAATTACGCTATCTTAAATTTCATTGCTTGTCTGACCTGTCAGATATCGATGCAAACGGCAAAAACTCGTCATTTGCATGTTTGTTTTGTGACTTTTCCCGCAGGAATTATAGTTGCGGTTGATAAATATCAGCCTTTTGTATTACTCCGGGAAAGCGCAGCCAGAACGAAAATAGTTAATAAATAGTGAATTTTAAAGCACGAACAATCCAGTATAAAAAGAAGTGTTATCACTTACGTTGCGCTTGTCATATTGTCATTGCTATATGCCTTTACTGCCTGTTTTAACGCATTATTTTACGCAGAATGCTGAGGGGTTAACCGCTGCTCAAAGGCCCCGAACGTGCGGTCTGGCGCAGATGCAGGTACGAAATATGGTACAATGAATCATCGGGAATATTACACATTGATTAGGATTTTTCGGCCAATGGCACAACTTTATTTCTACTATTCGGCAATGAACGCAGGGAAATCGACGGCGTTACTGCAATCCTCATACAATTATCAGGAACGTGGCATGCGTACCGTTGTGTACACCGCTGAAATCGACGATCGCTTCGGTGCCGGGAAAGTGAGTTCACGAATAGGGCTATCGTCGCCTGCAAGGCTGTTTAACCCAGAAACGGATCTGCTTGAGGATATTCGTACCGAGCATGCCGCTAAGCCTGTACACTGCGTGCTGGTCGATGAAAGCCAGTTTTTGACCCGAGAGCAGGTCCATGCGCTTTCAGACGTTGTGGATGAACTGGATATTCCCGTGCTGTGCTACGGATTACGTACCGATTTTCGTGGAGAGTTATTTGCCGGAAGTCAGTATCTGCTCGCCTGGTCAGATAAGCTGGTTGAGCTGAAAACGATTTGTTTCTGCGGTCGTAAGGCCAGCATGGTGCTTCGCCTTGACCAGTCGGGCAAACCCTACGCTGATGGCGAGCAGGTGGTGATAGGGGGCAATGAGCGCTATGTCTCGGTGTGCCGCAAGCATTATAAAGAGGCGCTGGTTGTCGGCTCGCTGACGGCGCTACAGGGCGACAGCCGGAAATAACAGAGCGGCTGTTATTCAGATATAAAAAAACCCGCCGCTGGCGGGTTTTTTATCACGCTGTCAATTACGCGTTTTTCTTCGCTTTCTTGTCAGCTTTTACTAATGGAAGTTCCACTTTCACAGCAGCAACATCGCTTTCAGTGAATTCACGGCCGTAGTAGGTATCCAGCAGGATCTGTTTCAGCTCGGAAATCAGCGGGTAGCGTGGGTTAGCACCGGTACACTGGTCATCGAACGCATCTTCAGACAGCTTGTCTACGTGTGCGAGGAAGTCAGCTTCCTGAACACCTGCTTCACGGATAGACTTAGGAATACCCAGATCCGCCTTCAGGCTTTCCAGCCACGCCAGCAGCTTCTCAATCTTCGCAGCAGTACGGTCGCCCGGTGCGCTCAGACCCAGGTGGTCAGCGATTTCAGCGTAACGACGACGAGCCTGTGGGCGGTCGTACTGGCTGAATGCAGTCTGTTTGGTTGGGTTGTCGTTGGCGTTATAACGGATAACGTTGCTGATCAACAGGGCGTTCGCCAGACCGTGTGGAATGTGGAACTGTGAACCCAGTTTGTGAGCCATAGAGTGGCAAACACCGAGGAAGGCGTTAGCAAACGCGATACCCGCGATGGTTGCTGCACTGTGTACACGCTCACGTGCTACAGGGTTTTTCGAACCTTCGTTATAGGATGCCGGCAGGTTTTCTTTCAGCAGCTTCAGCGCCTGCAGAGCCTGACCGTCAGAGAACTCAGAGGCCAGTACGGAAACGTAAGCTTCCAGAGCGTGAGTCACAGCATCCAGACCACCGAACGCACACAGTGATTTTGGCATTTCCATAACCAGGTTGGCATCGACGATAGCCATATCTGGCGTCAGCGCGTAGTCAGCCAGCGGATATTTCTGACCCGTTGCGTCATCAGTCACAACCGCAAACGGCGTTACTTCTGAACCGGTACCGGAAGTGGTGGTGACGGCGATCATTTTCGCTTTCACGCCCATTTTCGGGAACTTGTAGATACGTTTACGGATATCCATAAAGCGCAGCGCCAGTTCTTCGAAGTGCGTTTCAGGATGCTCGTACATGACCCACATAATTTTCGCGGCGTCCATTGGGGAACCGCCACCCAGTGCGATGATCACATCTGGTTTGAAGGAGTTTGCCAGTTCGGCACCTTTACGTACAACGCTCAGGGTTGGGTCAGCTTCAACTTCAAAGAAGACTTCAGTTTCGACGCCAGCCGCTTTCAGAACAGAGGTGATCTGGTCTGCATAGCCATTGTTGAACAGGAAACGGTCGGTCACGATGAGCGCACGTTTGTGGCCATCAGTAATCACTTCATCCAGCGCGATTGGCAGAGAGCCACGGCGGAAGTAGATAGATTTCGGAAGTTTGTGCCACAACATGTTTTCAGCTCGCTTAGCAACGGTTTTCTTGTTGATCAGGTGTTTTGGACCAACGTTTTCAGAGATGGAGTTACCACCCCAGGAACCACAACCCAGAGTCAGGGAAGGTGCGAGTTTGAAGTTGTACAGGTCACCGATACCACCCTGAGAAGCAGGGGTGTTGATCAGGATACGCGCCGTTTTCATCTTCTGACCGAAGTGAGCAACACGTTCTGGCTGGTTATCCTGGTCGGTGTACAGGCAGGAGGTGTGACCGATACCGCCCATGGCAACCAGTTTCTCTGCCTTCTCTACCGCGTCATCGAAATCTTTCGCACGGTACATTGCCAGAGTAGGGGACAGTTTTTCGTGAGCGAACGGTTCGCTTTCATCGACAACCTTAACTTCACCGATCAGAATCTTGGTGGTAGCAGGAACGGTGAAGCCTGCCAGCTCAGCGATTTTATAAGCTGGCTGACCAACGATGGCGGCGTTCAGTGCGCCATTTTTCAGAATCACGTCCTGAACGGCTTTCAGCTCTTTACCCTGCAGCAGGTAGCCGCCGTGGCTGGCGAAACGTTCACGAACGGCGTCGTACACAGAATCAACGACGACGACAGACTGTTCAGACGCACAGATAACGCCGTTATCGAAGGTTTTGGACATCAGAACAGAGGCAACAGCACGCTTAATATCAGCCGTTTCGTCGATAACAACAGGTGTGTTACCCGCGCCTACGCCGATTGCCGGTTTACCGGAGCTGTATGCTGCTTTAACCATACCAGGACCACCGGTCGCCAGAATCAGGTTAATGTCTGGGTGATGCATAAGGGCGTTGGACAGCTCAACGGAAGGTTGGTCGATCCAGCCGATTAAATCTTTTGGTGCGCCCGCAGCAATGGCAGCCTGCAGGACGATGTCTGCTGCTTTGTTGGTGGCGTCTTTCGCACGTGGATGCGGGGAGAAGATGATTGCGTTACGGGTCTTCAGGCTGATCAGAGATTTGAAGATTGCGGTAGAGGTTGGGTTAGTGGTTGGAACGATACCGCAAATGATGCCGATCGGTTCTGCAATAGTGATGGTGCCGAAAGTATCGTCTTCTGACAGCACGCCGCAGGTTTTCTCATCTTTATAGGCGTTGTAGATATACTCTGAAGCAAAGTGGTTTTTGATCACTTTATCTTCAACGATACCCATACCGGATTCGGCAACGGCCATTTTAGCGAGAGGGATTCGAGCATCTGCAGCAGCCAGAGCGGCCGCGCGGAAGATTTTATCAACCTGTTCTTGGGTGAAATTGGCATATTCACGCTGGGCTTTTTTTACGCGCTCGACGAGGGCGTTCAGTTCAGCGATATTGGTAACAGCCATAATGCTCTCCTGATAATGTTTAAACTCTTTTAGTAAACCAGCGCTCGATACGTCAGACAGTATAGTCAGAGCCGATTCCACTTGCGTAACACACAGTAAAACAAAGGATTACTCTCTGCTCCAGCTCACTAATTTACTAAAAGAGCCTTACCTTAGCATCATACCTTTTTGATAGGTGATCTCCCTGGCGGCGTAATCAAGATTACTCACTTCTGAGTACGAAAATTATGATCTGGGTCAATTTTCCACTAAGCTGATACCTTTCAGCAGGGTTAATTTGTGCTAATTATTCCACTGTTAAATAATTAAGTAACTATTGGAAGTGGCGCTATCATTGATTATACAAACGTTTAACATCATGAATTGATAACGTTTAGGCACAGATTTCTGGTGAAGTATGCGGCTAAAAAGCGTATCTTCAGCGCGGATTTATCATGACACGCTATCTCTTCCAGGACATGCTCATTTGCGGAGCTTAATGTGATTCAAACGCTCTTTGATTTCCCTACATATTTTAAGTTTTTTATCGGCTTGTTTGCTCTGGTCAACCCGGTCGGGATCATCCCTGTCTTTATCAGTATGACCAGCTATCAAACGGCAGCCGCAAGAAATAAAACCAACCTGACGGCAAACCTGTCGGTGGCGATCATCTTGCTGACCTCCCTTTATCTTGGTGACGCCATTCTGCAGGTGTTCGGGATCTCGATTGATTCGTTCCGTATTGCGGGTGGGATCCTCGTGGTGACCATTGCGATGTCGATGATCAGCGGCAAGCTGGGGGAGGATAAGCAGAACAAGCAGGAAAAATCAGAGACGGCGATCCGCGAAAGCATTGGCGTGGTACCGCTGGCCTTACCGCTCATGGCAGGACCGGGTGCGATCAGCTCAACCATTGTGTGGGGTACGCGCTACCACAGCCTGATGCATCTGATTGGTTTTTCCGTTGCCATTGCTCTTTTCGCGCTCTGCTGCTGGGGCGTGTTCCGCATGGCGCCATGGCTGGTTCGCCTGCTGGGACAAACGGGCATCAACGTCATTACCCGTATCATGGGGCTGCTGTTAATGGCATTGGGCATTGAATTTATTGTCACCGGTATAAAAAGCATATTCCCCGGATTATTACACTGACCTTCATTTGAAACGACGGAGCCGATGGCTCCGTTTTTTTTACATGATTATCAGTAAATCATATAAATAAAGTTGAAATGCGCTCCCGTCATAATAAGTTCTGCTAATAACTCTGTTTTGTTATTTTTCAAGAGGTTGTTAATTTCACCCTTCCCATCCTGCACATAAATCCTTCGAACCCTTTGTTATTTTACTCACATGATACTCTGGGGCTTGCTGACGGATAACCGAAATGATATTAGTAAATTCTGCGATGGCTCAGACGAATGTGCTAAATAATAACCATTTGTTAAATTTTCGTGAAAAAATTGAGCGGTCAGGCAATGTCATCGCGGTTACGAGCGTTTTTTCTGTAATAGCATAATAAACAAGCATTTTTAGCATTTTCTTCAGGATTGGCGTCTGCCATCAATGTGTGTTCAGGCGCTATAAAAGAGAAATGCTTAACAAATTTGCAAAATGTATTGGCGAGTGGTGGCACCATTTGGTACTTTCCGGCCTTATATTTTGCTGAATTAAACAAGTTGATGAGAATTATTTTCAGATAGCTCTCGCCAATGAAATCCACGCTCTCTCTGACAGGGGAGAGGGTTAAAGAATCGACGCAAGGCCGCCGTACGAGCGGTCAGTAATAATGAAGTCGGTGATAGCAAGAAGTAAAAAAAGAACCTGACAGCAGCAAAAAAAACTCCTGCGCTGTACAGGCCCCAACAGGGGATTACACAACTGGCGAAGGCCGGTCATTATAATGAGTGGAGTATCAACACAATGTCCATCATCACAAAAAAAAGTCTGGTAGCGGCGGGGATTTTAACTGCGCTAATCGCGGGTAATGCTGCAATGGCCGCGGACGTTCCTGCGGGTGTTCAGCTGGCCGAGAAGCAAACGCTGGTCCGTAACAACGGCGCGGAAGTACAGTCTCTCGATCCGCACAAAATTGAAGGGGTGCCAGAATCTAACGTTAACCGTGACCTGTTTGAAGGTCTGCTGGTGACTGACGTGGACGGCCATCCGGCGCCGGGTGTGGCGGAAAAGTGGGACAATAAAGATTTTAAAGTCTGGACCTTCCACCTGCGTAAAGATGCCAAATGGTCCGACGGCACGCCGGTAACCGCCGAAGATTTCGTGTATAGCTGGCAGCGCCTGGCGGATCCCAATACCGCCTCTCCGTATGCGAGCTACCTGCAGTATGGTCATATTGCCAATATCGATGACATCATCACGGGTAAAAAGCCGGTTACCGATCTGGGCGTAAAAGCCATTGATGCCAACACCTTTGAAGTCACGTTGAGCGAACCTGTTCCGTACTTCTATAAGCTGCTGGTACACCCGTCCGTCTCTCCGGTGCCAAAATCCGCTGTTGAAAAATTCGGTGAAAAATGGACCCAGCCTGCGAATATCGTGACCAACGGTGCGTACAAGCTGAAAAGCTGGGTAGTAAACGAACGTATGGTGCTGGAGCGTAACCCGCAGTACTGGGACAACGCGAAGACCGTTATTAATCAGGTAACCTACCTGCCAATTGCTTCAGAAGTAACGGACGTTAACCGCTACCGCAGCGGTGAAATCGACATGACCTACAACAACATGCCGATTGAACTGTTCCAGAAACTGAAAAAAGAGATCCCAAAAGAAGTTCACGTCGATCCGTATCTGTGCACCTATTACTACGAAATCAACAACCAGAAAGCACCGTTTACCGACGTTCGCGTACGTACCGCACTGAAGCTGGCGCTGGATCGCGATATCATCGTCCACAAAGTGAAGAATCAGGGCGACCTGCCTGCCTACAGTTATACCCCGCCTTACACCGACGGAATGAAGCTGGTTGAGCCTGAGTGGTTCAAGTGGTCTCAGGAAAAACGTAACGAAGAAGCGAAAAAACTGCTGGCCGAAGCCGGCTATACCGCCGATAAGCCGCTGACGTTTAGCCTGCTGTACAACACGTCCGATCTGCATAAAAAACTGGCTATCGCCGTCGCGTCAATCTGGAAGAAGAACCTGGGCGTAAACGTGAAGCTGGAAAACCAGGAGTGGAAGACCTTCCTCGATACGCGCCATCAGGGGACGTTCGACGTGGCCCGTGCAGGCTGGTGTGCGGACTATAACGAACCAACCTCCTTCCTGAACACCATGCTCAGCGACAGCTCGAACAACACTGCACATTATAAGAGCCCGGCGTTTGATAAGCTGATTGGTGAAACGCTGAAGGTAGCAGATGACGCTCAGCGCGCCGATCTGTACGCTAAATCTGAGCAACAGCTCGATAAAGACTCTGCGATCGTTCCGGTGTACTACTACGTCAACGCCCGTCTGGTGAAGCCGTGGGTAGGGGGTTATACCGGTAAAGACCCGTTGGATAATATTTCCGTTAAGAATCTTTATATTATCAAGCATTAATGGCAATACGTGGGGCGAGCCAGCTTGCCCCACTGTGTCTACTTTGTAACATTCATCAGGCACACGCCAGAAGGTACGGGCAATGTTGAAATTTATCCTGCGTCGCTGTCTTGAAGCGATCCCAACGTTATTTATTCTAATTACTATTTCATTCTTCATGATGCGCCTTGCGCCGGGCAGTCCATTTACCGGCGAACGTACGCTTCCGCCAGAAGTCATGGCCAATATCGAAGCGAAATACCATTTAAACGATCCCATTACCACGCAGTACTTCAACTATCTGAAGCAGCTTGCTCACGGTGATTTTGGACCGTCATTCAAATATAAAGACTATTCCGTTAACGACCTGGTCGCGTCCAGCTTCCCGGTATCGGCTAAATTAGGTGCTGCTGCATTTATCCTGGCCGTGGTTCTCGGCGTCACTGCGGGCGTTATCGCCGCGCTAAAACAAAATACCCGATGGGATTACGCCGTGATGGGGGTCGCAATGACCGGGGTGGTTATCCCCAGCTTCGTTGTCGCGCCGTTGCTGGTCATGATATTTGCCATCACGCTGCAGTGGCTGCCCGGGGGCGGCTGGAACGGCGGGGCGCTGAAGTTCATGATACTGCCGATGGTGGCGTTATCACTGGCGTACATCGCCAGCATCGCCCGTATCACCCGTGGATCGATGATTGAAGTCCTGCACTCTAACTTCATCCGTACCGCCCGCGCGAAGGGGCTGCCGATGCGCCGGATTATTTTGCGTCATGCGCTCAAGCCAGCGCTGCTGCCGGTGCTCTCCTATATGGGGCCTGCTTTCGTCGGCATCATTACGGGTTCCATGGTCATTGAAACCATTTACGGTCTGCCGGGCATTGGGCAGCTGTTTGTTAACGGGGCGCTTAACCGTGACTATTCGCTGGTGCTGAGCCTCACGATCCTCGTGGGTGCGCTGACCATTCTGTTTAATGCCGTTGTCGATGTGCTGTATGCCGTTATCGACCCGAAAATCCGTTACTAACTGGAGCACGCCATGATGTTGAGTAAGAAAAACAGCGAGGCGCTGGAAAACTTCAGTGAAAAGCTGGAGGTCGAAGGGCGCAGCCTCTGGCAGGACGCGCGCCGTCGCTTTATGCATAACCGTGCCGCCGTTGCCAGCCTGGTTGTGCTGGTGCTTATCGCGCTGTTCGTTACCCTGGCACCGATGCTGTCGCAGTTTACCTATTTCGATACGGACTGGGGCATGATGTCCAGCGCGCCGGATATGGAGTCCGGGCACTATTTCGGTACCGACTCTTCCGGCCGTGATTTGCTGGTGCGCGTGGCGATCGGCGGCCGTATCTCGCTGATGGTCGGTATTGCCGCGGCGCTGGTGGCGGTTCTGGTCGGTACGCTTTACGGCTCGCTTTCCGGTTATCTCGGCGGCAAAGTGGACTCCGTAATGATGCGTTTGCTTGAGATCCTTAACTCCTTCCCGTTTATGTTCTTCGTCATTCTGCTGGTGACCTTTTTTGGTCAGAACATCCTGCTGATCTTTGTGGCAATCGGGATGGTCTCCTGGCTGGACATGGCGCGTATCGTGCGTGGCCAGACGCTGAGCCTCAAACGCAAGGAGTTTATTGAGGCCGCGCAGGTTGGGGGTGTCTCTACCGCCAATATCGTGGTGCGTCATATCGTTCCTAACGTGCTGGGCGTGGTGGTGGTATACGCCTCCCTGCTGGTACCGAGCATGATCCTGTTTGAATCTTTCCTGAGCTTCCTGGGATTAGGTACGCAGGAGCCGCTGAGCAGCTGGGGCGCTCTGTTAAGCGATGGCGCAAACTCCATGGAAGTGTCGCCGTGGCTACTGCTGTATCCGGCGGGCTTCCTGGTAGTCACCCTGTTCTGTTTCAACTTTATCGGCGATGGCCTGCGTGATGCCCTCGACCCGAAAGACCGTTAAGGAGCGCCGCCATGACCATTATTGAAACGGCAACCGCGCCTCAGGCGCAGCAGCGGACCAGCGCACTGCTGGACGTAAAAGATCTCCGCGTGACTTTTAAAACCCCGGACGGGGACGTTACCGCCGTAAACGATCTCAACTTCGACCTGCGTGCGGGTGAAACGCTGGGTATCGTGGGGGAGTCCGGCTCCGGAAAATCCCAAACCGCCTTCGCGCTGATGGGCCTGCTGGCGTCTAACGGCGTGATTGGCGGTTCGGCGACATTTAACGGCAGAGAGATCCTGAATTTGCCGGAACATGAGCTGAACAAACTGCGCGCCGAGCAGATCTCAATGATTTTCCAGGATCCGATGACGTCGCTGAACCCGTACATGCGTGTGGGGGAACAGCTGATGGAAGTGCTGATGCTGCACAAGGGCCTGGGCAAAGCCGAAGCGTTTGAAGAGTCGGTCAAAATGCTGGATGCGGTGAAAATGCCGGAAGCGCGCAAGCGCATGCGCATGTATCCGCACGAGTTCTCCGGCGGGATGCGTCAGCGCGTTATGATCGCAATGGCGCTGCTTTGCAGGCCAAAGCTGCTGATTGCCGACGAACCGACCACGGCGCTGGACGTGACCGTACAGGCGCAGATCATGACGCTCCTGAACGAGCTTAAGCGCGAGTTCAACACCGCGATTATCATGATTACCCACGATCTGGGGGTTGTCGCCGGGATTTGTGACAAAGTCCTGGTCATGTATGCCGGCCGCACGATGGAATACGGTAACGCACGTGACGTGTTTTATCAGCCAGCCCATCCGTACTCCATTGGCCTGCTGAATGCCGTACCGCGCCTTGATGCGGAAGGAGAGTCGCTGCTGACGATCCCCGGTAACCCGCCAAACCTGCTGCGTCTGCCGAAAGGCTGTCCGTTCCAGCCGCGCTGTCCGCACGCGATGGAAATCTGCAACAGCGCACCGCCGCTGGAGGCGTTTGCCCCGGGCCGTCTGCGCGCCTGCTTTAAGCCGCAGGAGGAGCTGGTATGAACGCCATTGATGAAAAAAGAAATGTACTGCTCGAAATCGCTGACCTGAAGGTTCATTTCGATATCAAAGACGGCAAGCAGTGGTTCTGGCAGCCGGCTAAAACCCTGAAAGCGGTGGATGGCGTTACGCTGCGCCTGTACGAAGGGGAGACCCTGGGCGTGGTGGGCGAATCCGGCTGCGGCAAATCGACGTTTGCGCGGGCGATTATCGGCCTGGTAAAAGCCACCGACGGTAAAGTGGCCTGGCTTGGCAAAGATCTGCTGGGAATGAAGCCGGATGAATGGCGCGACGTGCGCAGCGATATCCAGATGATATTCCAGGATCCGCTGGCATCGCTCAACCCGCGTATGACCATTGGTGAAATCATTGCCGAGCCGCTGCGCACCTATCATCCAAAGATGCCGCGCCAGGAAGTGCGCGACCGCGTGAAGGCGATGATGCTGAAGGTGGGTCTGCTGCCTAACCTCATCAACCGCTATCCGCACGAGTTTTCCGGCGGCCAGTGTCAGCGTATCGGTATTGCGCGTGCGCTGATCCTCGAGCCAAAGCTGATCATCTGCGATGAGCCGGTTTCGGCGCTGGACGTATCTATCCAGGCGCAGGTGGTTAACCTGTTGCAGAAACTCCAGAGGGAGATGGGGCTGTCGCTGATTTTCATCGCTCATGACCTGGCGGTGGTAAAACACATTTCCGATCGCGTGCTGGTGATGTATCTGGGTCACGCCGTGGAGCTGGGCACCTACGACGAGGTGTATCACAACCCGCTGCACCCCTACACCAAAGCGCTGATGTCCGCGGTACCCGTACCGGACCCCGATCTGGAGAAAAATAAAACCATTCAGCTGCTGGAAGGCGAACTGCCTTCGCCGATTAACCCGCCTTCGGGCTGCGTATTCCGTACGCGGTGCCCATTAGCCGGGCCGGAATGCGCGAAGACGCGGCCGGTGCTGGAGGGCAGTTTCCGACACGCGGTTTCCTGCCTGAAAGTAGAACCGCTATAATCGCAAGGGCTGACAAGATGTCAGCCCTTATTTTTCGAGGTTATTGTGTCGCGATTATTCACGTCGGCCCGCCAGCGGCTGTATCATTTTTTATTCGATCCTGAAACGGTTTCCGGTCGACGCGTCGAGGGACTGTGCGGCTTATTTGCGCTGATTAGCGTCATCATCATCTTTATTGAATCCGGCGCCGGAACGCAGTACCACATGACGTTTGAGGAGTGGCATGTCTTCGTCTGGCTGGAACTGATCGTTACGCTGGTCTTTAGCGTCGAATATATACTGAGGGTCATCAGCTGGCCGAATCCGGCTAAATACGTCTTCAGCTTCTGGGGAATTATTGATTTAGCCACCATTCTGCCGCTGTACGTCATGTGGCTGTGGCCTGAAATTAGCCTGAACTATGTCTTTGCCTGGCGCGCAATGCGGGCGATTCGCGTATTACGTATTCTGAAGCTGCTGCGCTTTATGCCGTCGCTGCGGGTTTTTTGGGTCGCCATTGTCAGCGCCCGCCACCAGCTTATTCTCTTCTATTCGTTTATTGCTATCGTGATGATCGTTTTTGGATCCCTGATGTATTTAATCGAAGGGCCAAAATACGGCTTTACCACCCTTAATGCGTCGGTTTACTGGGCCATCGTGACGGTGACGACGGTAGGCTATGGGGATATTACGCCGCATACGCCGCTCGGACGTATTGTGGCCTCTGTCCTGATTCTGATCGGTTATTCCGTGATAGCGATCCCGACGGGGCTAATTACTACCCACATGAGCAGCGCGTTTCAGAGCAGCAAACGGCAACGCAAATGTTCGAATTGTCAGCAGGGGAATCATGAACCCGACGCGCGGTTTTGTCACCGCTGCGGAAAGGCATTACCGGAGTAAATAAAAAAGGCTGCCGTCGCAGCCTTTATTTATTCGCGCCAGAGAATGTGGCACAGCTTGTGGTCTTTCTCGCGGCACAGCAGCACGCGCGCGAAGATGTCGTTAATTTCGCCACCGTCTTCATCTGCCAGTCCAATCACAACCTCGGCGAAGAAGTCCGGGTTGAGGTCAAAATCAACGTGTTCGGCCCAGTCTTCAGACGGATCGAACAGCTCGGCGCCGCCACGCTCTTCAAACTGAAGGTTGAAAAGAATGACGTCCGCAGGGTCGAGGTTATCAACCGCCAGTTCGAGAAAAATATCGTAAGCCTGCTCGAGCGTTTCGTCTTCGGTCAGGCGATTGTTCAGATCCATTTCCATGATGACTACCTGTTTAACATCGTTGGGCACGTTTTACAGCAACGGACTAAAGAAGTAAAACAGTCGTTCGGCAATTCGCTGCCAGAGCGGACGTTTGGCCCACAGCCTGGCGTCCAGCAGGCGGGAGCGGGAGATATAATCGTCCTGAACCGCCGCCAGATCGCCGCCGAATCCAACGTCGTCAATCACCAGCGTAATTTCAAAATTCAGCCACAGGCTACGCATGTCGAGGTTGACGGTGCCCACCAGGCTCAGCTCGCCGTCCACCAGCACGCTCTTGGTGTGTAACAGCCCGCCTTCGAACTGGTAAATTTTCACCCCGGCGGCCAGCAGCTCGCTGAAGAACGCGCGGCTTGCCCATCCGACCAGCAGCGAGTCATTTTTGCGCGGCAGAATAATGCTCACGTCCACCCCGCGCTGCGCCGCCGTGCAGATGGCATGCAGAAGATCGTCGCTGGGTACGAAGTAGGGCGTGGTCATTATCAGATACTCACGCGCTGAGTAAGCGGCGGTCAGCAGCGCCTGATGGATGAGATCTTCCGGAAAGCCGGGGCCGGAGGCAATGGTATGAATGGTGTGGCCGCTGGCTTCTTCAAACGGCATGATATTGCCATCCGGCGGCGGCGGAAGAATACGTTTACCGGTTTCAATTTCCCAGTCGCAGGAATAGACGATACCCATAGAGGTCGCCACCGGGCCTTCCATACGCGCCATCAAATCGATCCATTGCCCCACGCCGGAATCCTGCTTGAAGAAGCGGGGATCGACCATGTTCATGCTGCCGGTGTAGGCAATATAGTTATCGATCAGGACCATTTTACGGTGCTGCCGGAGATCCATGCGGCGCAGGAAGACGCGGAAAAGATTCACCTTCAGCGCCTCGACCACTTCGATGCCCGCATTGCGCATCATACCGGCCCACGGGCTGCGGAAAAAGGCGACGCTGCCGGCGGAGTCCAGCATCAGGCGGCAGTGGATACCGCGGCGCGCGGCGGCCATCAGCGATTCGGCTACCTGATCCGCCATTCCGCCGGGCTGCCAGATATAAAATACCATCTCGATATTATGTCGGGCGAGCTGAATGTCGCGGATTAGGGCCTGCATCACATCATCGGAGGTGGTCATAAGCTGCAGCTGATTGCCCTTTACGCCGCCAATGCCCTGGCGGCGTTCGCACAGTTTGAACAGGGACGCGGCCACGCTGCTGTTCTCTTCGGCGAAGATATGCTTGCAGGCTTTGAGATCGGCCAGCCATTTTGCCGTGGAGGGCCACATGGCACGGGCGCGTTCAGCGCGGCGTTTCCCAAGATGAAGTTCACCGAAAGAGAGATAGGCGATAATGCCCACCAGCGGCAGAATATAGATAATCAGAAGCCAGGCCATGGCTGAAGGTACCGCTCTGCGTTTCATCAGAATGCGCAGCGTCACCCCGGCAATTAACAGCCAGTATCCTAAAATGACCAGCCAACTCACCACGGTGTAGAAGGTTGTCATAAATAAAAAATCCTTTTGAAAGCGTATTGTTATGAGTTTACGCATCAGGAATCATCTGGCAAATAAAAACGGCAGATAAAAGCGCTGGTTTGCCGACAGCTTAGGCTTATAATGACGTTTCTGTTAGAGAAAGAGTTGTAGACATGAAGCGCAGTAGAACTGAAGTAGGGCGCTGGCGCATGTTGCGACAGGTGAGTCGTCGTAAGGCTCGTTGGCTGGAAGCACAATCCCGCCGCAATATGCGTATCCACGCCATCAGAAAATGTGGACTGAACAGACACCGTAACGCGCTGCTGTTCGCGGTCCAGGACATCTGAAAAGCATGAGGGGCACCGTTGAGGTGCCCGTTAAACCTCCGGACTATCATTTTTCGCAGTCTCTCCTCTCCGGTTTCAGCGATATACTACGCCCCCTTAACGTCATGAAATAAAAAGATGAATCCATATCTCTGGGTTTTTATTGTGCTTTTGGCGCTGGATGCGCTCAGGGAAGATTTAGGGTTATCGTCATTCTCCTCGCTGACAGATTATGTTTATGCCTGGGGAGTAAGCTGGCTTTATTAAAAGGAAAAAGGATGAACGGAAAAGCGGTGGCAGCGATCCTCGGGATTGCGATATTAAGCGGATGTACCAGCAGTAAACCTTCCCCTGATCGGCACGCGTTTTATTTTGTCTCGCATCAGTCCGGCTTCACCGGCGGCAATTACGCCTCTGACGTGCAGAAGAACTATCGCCTTAACGTGGCGCAGTTCCGCGAGCTTTACGCGCGCGGTAGGGCCGACCGCACGGAAGGCCGGACGCAGGCAGAAGCGCATCAATACGCCCAAAGCATACGCGATCAGCTTAAGGAAAATGCGAAGTCGCAGGAGTCCTTCGCAGGCAATGCGAAGGATAAGTGGACGTCGGCAATGGATGAAAAGGATGCTGCTTTATTTGGCAACGAACTGGCAGCGACTTATCTTGACGGCTATAACGGCGTACAATAGCGCCCTGATTTGGGGATACCGTTATTTGCGGTAATCCCGCAGTTGTAGTGCAAAAGGAGTGAGACGTGTTTGCGGAGTTTGGTGTACTGAATTTCTGGACCTATGTTGTCGGCGCATTTTTTATCGTGCTGGTTCCAGGACCGAACACCTTGTTTGTGCTTAAAACAGGGATTGGCCACGGCGTTAAAAAAGGATATCTGGCCGCCACCGGCGTATTTATTGGTGATGCTGTACTCATGTTTCTGGCCTGGGCGGGGGTCGCCGCGTTAATCCAGACCACGCCGGTGTTATTTAATATCGTCCGCTATCTGGGCGCGTTTTACCTTCTGTGGCTCGGCGGCAAAATGCTCTGGTCTGTTATTAACCGTCAGAATAATGCACATGATAATAGCGCCGAACCGGCAAGCGCGATCCTCAAGCGTTCGCTGGTGCTGAGCCTGACGAACCCGAAGGCCATTCTTTTTTACGTGTCGTTCTTCGTGCAGTTCATTGATGTAAACGCGACGAATACCGGCACGTCGTTCCTGATCCTCGCCACGACCCTTGAGCTGATCAGCTTCATGTACATGAGCTTCCTGATTTTCTCAGGGGCGTTTGTGACCCGATATCTAAAAACGAAAAAGAAGCTCGCCAGGCTGGGCAACGGTCTGATAGGGCTGCTGTTCGTCGGGTTCGCGGCGCGGCTGGCGTCGCTGCACTGAATGAAAAAAAGGCTTCTGGGGGAGTAATGCCAGTCAGTTAAGCAGCTGACTGGCCCTTTTTCGGGGCTGTGGGGTATCTTCAGGGCCTTTCCTTTATCACTCTCGGGAAGGCCCTTTCCCAATTTTACCAGCAGCCCCATGCTTTCAAGATCACGCATCAGCTTCGGGATACCCCCTGGTGAAGCGCCCTGAAGAGTCATCAACATTCGCATTACCATTCCGCATGACTCTGAGAAGCTCAGCTGGTTTGGCCAGTATCCCTTCAGTTGTTCCGCCATGCGTCTGGCCTGAAAAGCCTTAAAAAAAGCCCCGTTTTGGGGGCATATTTCAAATAACCTGATGACTGATTTTTTTTAGAATTAAATTAGCCAATCTCTTTCTTTGATATCCTTTCTCTTTTTTTCTTAGGGTGGCCAGGAATCTCAGCCGCTCATGCTCAATTTTGCAGCGCTCAGCTTCAAGGGTTGATTCTTTCTTATCCTGGTCATAGCTATCGATGACTCCTTCCGGGAGACACCATATTTTAATATTGCAGTAATCTCGGAATGCAACCCAGCGGTCTACTTCATATTTAATTGGGTAGTTAAAATCGAGCAAGGCTTTTGCCGTTTCAAGGCTGAGAATGTATGCAGGTGACTGGCTTGCCCGCGCCATTCTGTGGAACGTGACATTCTCAGTCAGTTTCTTCTTGATTAACGGAGTGATAGCCTCAGGCGTATTGAGCAGGTAAATTTCACGGCTGCGCGGCTGAAGTGCGTTTTCTACAGTACTAATAACTTCTTTTGCAGACTCAGTGATTGTAATGTCATCCTCAAGCACCAGGGCATAAGGGATGCTGTCTGCTACCATTCTGGTATATATATACAGATGGCTCAATGTACAGCCAATCACGCCTTTTGTTAGTCTGGCCTGTGAAGGGTTATGAGCCAGAAGGTGCGTTGCTTCATCCTGCAGTTCACGGCCGTTAACAGCCTCAATGATTTCATAGTCGAAACCATTGGCTTTGCATTGTGCATCAATATTGTTTCTTTTTTTTATTTCAGTTTTAAGGTTGATAACGAAGGTTTTCATCGTGCTCCCTTGTAAAACAACATTCCGTTTTATTGAATAGTAATTTGCTGAGTGTACTGATGAAAAATCAGTAAATATATCTGTGAATTATAAAAGTCATACAAACGATAGGCATAGTAACTGTAATGATAAAGCTGCTCAACCCAAAAATGACAACGTGCCCCGCAGAAGGCTTGCTGTGTAATCTGCAGAAGAACTGAGTCGAATAGTTCCTAACTCCTGTAAGCAAGAAAATAGACGCTCCACTTCACCACGGAGTTTTACGGATGAGCGACTATCAACACGGCGTCGAGGTCATTGAATCAAGGGATTTTTACGGTCGATGAAATCGAGCGCCGGGGCGCCCTGATACGGTCACCATCCGGGGGGCAGCGCTGATTTTCGCGGGTCGCTAAACTCCTGCCGGGAACAGCCATGGCACGATACCACGCTCGGCGTTATTGTTGAGACCATTGCTGCGCGCAACCAATAGTTGTTAGAAGCCCGCAAAAGCTGGGCTTCAAGTCTTGTTGTGGTCAACATGTAAATACTATATGAGACAAACCCTTTTGGTTCATTGTGTTAAAGCGTTTAAAAAAAGCTCCTGAGGGAGCCTTTTTTGATCCTGTTGACAACGTGCCGTTATTTGGTTGTATAGTACAACTAAATAACGGAGAACAACAATGCACATCGAAACCCCTATAGTCAGTGACATCCGCAGCGCCTCCCGTCTGATGGTGCGAGAGCTTGGATTTATGGCCTCGACGCTGGCCTCAACGAATTATTCCCCTTCCGCCGTCCATACTCTGGTCGAAATTGGGTTGCGTAAAGAGATGACGGCCGGACAGCTAGTCCAGCTGCTGGGGCTGGAAAAATCAAGCGTCAGCCGAATGCTGGCTCGTCTGATAGCCGCTGGTGAACTGGAGGAGTTCGCATCACCGGAAGACGCCAGGGCAAAATGTCTCCGGCTGACCGCAAAAGGGCATGCGACCGTCCAGCAAATCAACGCTTACGGTAGCGAGCGGGTGATTTCGGCAATACGGTCGCTGACTTCCGATCAACAGCAGGCCATTGCCCGGGGGTTATCGCTTTATGCCGGTGCGCTGCTGTCGTGCCGCGAAAATCCTGCGGATAAATTCTCAGATGAGCTGGAGATTGTTGAGGGCTATCTGCCCGGTATGATAGGACGCATCGCGGAGATGCACGGGACTTTCTACGCCCGCGAACACCAGTTCGGCAGCTTCTTTGAAGCCAAAGTCGCTTCGGGGCTGGCTGAGTTCAGCGGACGTCTTACTAATCCCCGTAACCGAATCTGGCTGGCGCTCATTCAGGGCAGGATTGTTGGCTCCGTAGCCATTGATGGTGAAGATCTTGAGCAGGGAGAAGCCCATCTGCGATGGTTTATTCTTGACGATGGATGCCGTGGACATGGGGCGGGCAAAAGGCTGCTGACGGAAGCGATGAATTTTTGCGACAGCATGGGTTTTTCCGCGGTACATCTCTGGACGTTTAATAAGCTTACGGCCGCCAGACGTCTCTACCAATCCTTTGGCTTTCAGCTTGCCAGTGAGTGGGAGGGCGAGCAGTGGGGAAGCCTGATTACCGAACAGCAGTTTACCCGCCTTAACGGCTCTTTACCGGAATGAAAAAAGGCTCCTGCTGGAGCCTTTCTTTCAGAACACTTTCTTATACGGGCGAACCGTGACGTTCTCATACACGCCGGCCGCGACGTACGGGTCTGCTTCTGCCCATGCCTGTGCGGCTTCGAGAGACTCAAACTCGGCAATCACCGTTGAGCCGGTAAAACCCGCTGCACCAGGATCGTTGCTGTCGACGGCAGGCATCGGGCCCGCGGTCAGTAACCGGCCTTCATCCTGCAACAGCTGTAAGCGCGCCAGATGGGCAGGGCGAACGGAAAGACGTTTTTCCAGAGAATCAGATACATCTTCAGCGTAAATCACGTAAAGCACGGCAAAGCTCCTTAACCGGTAAAAGTGTCATTTACGTTATGTGAAAGCACAAATGTCTGCAATGCAAAGATAATAACAATGTTAAAACCCTGATCTGGATGCCCCTTTTTTGTCCTCTTGTACGCTTAAATTGCGCCAGGACAAAGTGTCTTATTGAATATGATTGCTATTTGCATTTAAAATCGGAGTTCGGTTTTTTAACGTTGATGATTATGACTTCGATGACCCTTGATTTACCTCGCCGCTTTCCATGGCCGACGCTGCTTTCCGTCGTTATTCACGGTGCTGTCGTGGCGGGTCTGCTCTATACCTCGGTTCATCAGGTTATTGAAATGCCGGCGCCCGCGCAGCCAATTTCGGTGACCATGGTCTCGCCTGCGGATCTTGAACCGCCACAGGTTGCGCCTCCGCCGCCACAGCCAGTTGCTGAGCCGGAGCCAGAGCCTGAGCCCGTTCCGGAGCCGCCGAAAGAAGCGCCGGTGGTCATCCATAAGCCAGAGCCAAAACCGAAGCCAAAGCCAAAACCGAAACCGAAACCGGTCAAAAAGGTGGAGGAACGCCCTAAACGTGAAGTGCGTCCGGTAGAGCCGCGCGCCACGCAGCCGGTTGAAAATACCGCACCTTCGCGTCCGCTGATGAATAACACCGCGACCGCGGCCAAACCAGCGGTAACAGCGCCTGCGGGGCCGCGCGCGCTGAGCCGTAACCAGCCGCAGTATCCGGCTCGCGCTCAGGCATTACGTATTGAAGGGCGAGTACGGGTGAAATTTGACGTTACGGCAGACGGGCGCGTGGATAACGTGCAGATCCTGTCCGCGCAGCCATCCAATATGTTTGAACGTGAAGTTAAATCGGCCATGCGCAAGTGGCGCTATGAAGCCGGTAAGCCAGGCAACGGGCTGATTGTGAACATTGTCTTCCGCCTGAACGGCGGGGCCCAAATGGAATAACAGCAATAAAAAAAGCCTCGAGTGAGGCTTTTTTTACGTCTGAGGATCAGTTCTGGGGTAGCGGACGGGGTTTTCCGTCGTTATCCACCGCCACATAGATAAACAGCGCTTCAGTCGCCTTGTAGCGCTGGCCAATCGGTTCAGAAGAGACTTTCTTCACCCATACCTCAATGTTGACAGAGATGGACGTGTTGCCGCGCTTAACGCAGCGCGCGTAGCAGCAAACGACGTCGCCCACCGCTACGGGCCGCAGGAAGGTCATTCCGTCAACCCGGACAGTTACCACCCGCCCGTGAGCAATCTCTTTTGCAAGGATTGCACCGCCCATATCCATTTGCGACATCAACCAGCCGCCAAAAATATCGCCATTGGCATTCGTATCCGCAGGCATTGCCAGTGTGCGTAAAACCAGTTCGCCCTGAGGGGCGCTATTTGTTGTCATTGTTTTTTAACTCATAACTGAAGACTTCAGGCGGGATGCTACTATGATTTCTGGCTGGAGAGAATAGGGGATAGCGCCCGCAGAGCAGGCGCCTGAGGGTCAGAAGGACATGGTTACGCCTGCGTAATACGCGCGGCCCGGTTCGTTATAGGTCGACGCACCCTCATTTTCACGATAAATCTGCTTATCAAAGAGGTTACTGATTCCCGCATTAAGGCGCAGGTTTTTTGTCAGCTGATAATTACCGCCGATCCCTACGATGGAATACGCGCCGATCTCCCGGTCTGACATCGTGCCTTCCTCTTTACGGATTTCCGCATTTTCCCGAGGCTTCTGGCGGCCGTACATGGTCCAGGTAACGTTTGCCGAGAGTTTGCTGTTTACTTCCCAGTCGAGCATGGTGTTGACGGTATATTCAGGAATAATCGACAGCGGGTTGCCGGTATCTTTGCTTTCAGACTGAATCATATACGTGGCGTTGGTGCGCCAGGTGAGCGTGTCGCGAATCACCGGGACCGTCAGGTTACCTTCCAGCCCCTCAACGACGGCCTTACCACCATTCTCCCACTGAAGGATGTTCACACCGCTGCTGGTCTGCCCCAGCACGTCCGTTCCCGAAACGATCTTGTTTTTATAATCGTTTCGGAACCAGGTAATGCCGGCTTCGTAGCCTTCCAGCGCGAAGGCGAGGCCGATTTCCTTGTTCACGCTGATTTCAGGATCCAAATCCGGGTTGCCCAGCAGGTAGCAGCTTCCTTCGGAAACGTTATTCGGGCAGCCATTACCGCGGGTGGAAAGCAGATAGCCCTCGCTGGACTGATACAGGTTTGGCGCTTTAAATACCCGTGCGATACCCGCTTTGACCTTAAACATGTCGCCGAGATCCTGAGAGAGGTTGAGGCTTGGGCTCCAGTTACTGCCAAACTGATTGTGGTAATCAAAACGGATGCCGGGGATCAGGCTGGTGCCCGGACGCGCTTCAATATTGTCCTCAAGATAGATACCGGTCAGGTCGGCGCTGTTTTTGCTGTTACGCTCGGAGGCCGTGCCGGAAACGCCGTTAATTACCTCTCCCGACACGTTAGTTGCCTGCATCGACGCCGGGTCGTTCAGTTCATCACGGTTCCACTCTGCGCCAACGGTCAGGGTCTGATCGACCAGCCAGAAGAAGGGAATATTCAGCTCACCGGTGGAGCGGTATGACTCGAGACGGCTGGTGTCGTATTTATCGCTATTGATCATCCCCTCCACTTTACCCGTGGAGCCTTCGCCCAGGCGGGTATTATTGGTCTTCTCGTAATAGACACCGAATTTTGACTGGCCCCAGTCCCAGATGCCGTTATGGGTAATACCGTATGACTGGCGGTACATGCGGTTAGTTTCGTGACCATAAAGGGACGATACCAGCCCGTTGGGGCTGACGTTGCCGTTGCTGTACTGCGTATCCCCAGCGTAAATATTGCCCTGGCGGCTGTAGCTGTAATCGAAATCGATTATCTGCTGCGGCGTGAGCTTCCAGGAGAGCAGGGCATTAATGTCTTTATTACGTACGCCTTCGCGTCCGGCGGCCCAGGAGCCATTCTGTGCGGTATTGATGTCCTGCGCATCCGCGTCGGTTTTGTTGATATTCCCGTACAGACGCATCGTCAACGCGTCGCCCGCGAGCGGGCCGCTCAGGTCAAAGTTAGCGCGTTTGGTCGCCCCCTCTTTATCATTTTCAGGCTGGTTGGTGAACAGGGAGAGCGAGCCGTGCCAGTCGTTGGTTGGGCGTTTGGTAATGATGTTGACGACGCCGCCGGCGGCCCCCGAACCGTAGCGGGCAGCAGCAGGACCACGAAGCACTTCAATGCGCTCGACCATCTCTGGCGGAACCCAGTTAGTGTCACCGCGGGTGTCGCGCTCGCCGCGCCAGCTGTAGCGCACCGAGTTGCGGGAAGTTACCGGAACACCGTCAATCAGGATCAGGGTGTTCTCTGGCCCCATGCCGCGAATGTCGATCTGGCGATTGTTGCCGCGGCTGCCCGTAGCGCTGTTTCCGGTGAGATTAACCCCGGGCATTTTGCGAATAATTTCCGAAAGATCGTTAACCGGTGGATCCTTTTCAATGTCTTTTGCGGTGATGACAGAAACCCCCGGCTGCTGCTTGAGTGCTTCCTCTGCGGTGGCCTGAACCACCATGGTTTCACCATCGGCGAGGAGATCGTCTGCTGCGTGCGCGCTCTGGCTGAGTGCGGAAAGCATGGCCAGCGTCAGTGACGCGGGGGCAAATCTTATTGTTTTATTCATCAACTCATTTCCATTTGTTAAAAATGCGATGACGAATATTAATGATAGTGATTCTCATTACAATGAAGGGGGAGCAATCTCCACAAAATCTTCATGATTCGGACATTTTTGCAGAAAGCGTGATGAGAATAGGGAAGGAAAAAGAGAGGGGCCAGACCGCGAGGCGATCTGGCCATCTGATTACTGCTTATCGTCCTGCGGCATGTGGCGGTAGATATAAACCCCGCTCAGCAGAGTGAAGATCAGCGTCAGGGCCGTAAGCCCGAAGACTTTAAAGTTGACCCAGATATTTTGCGGCAGCCAGAAGGCGATATAGATGTTGGCCAGGCCACAGAGAATAAAGAACAGCGCCCAGGCGATGTTCAGACGAGACCACACCTCCTGCGGTAGCGTCAGCTCTTTGCCCAGCATGCGCTGAATCAGGGGTTTTTTCATTACCCACTGGCTGATGAGCAGTGCGCCAGCAAAAAGCCCGTAAATCACCGTCACCTTCCATTTGATAAATTCATCGTTATGGAAGAACAGCGTCAGGCCACCAAAAACCGCCACCATTAGGAAGGTGATGAGCGCCATCTTTTCAACTTTGCGATAGCGTACCCAGCTATAAATCAGCACTACAGCCGTTGCTACAATCAGGGCCAGCGTCCCGGCGTAAATGTCGTAGAGCTTGTAAAACGCGAAAAAAACGATCAGCGGTAAAAAATCTAGAAACTGCTTCATTCTGCGATCCCGGTTACTGACGAATTAACATATACAGGCGGAACAAATAGACCAGCAGCACGGCTGAAATCAGGTTGCTCAGCGTATTGGCGACAACCGCACCGACGTTGGGCGTTAATACCGCAAAGTTCGGCGCAAACAGCAATAAGAGCGTTTTGGCAAGCAGCCAGCTGATAACGGCCGGGGCGACCAGACGCATGTTCGCCCACGCGAGCTTAATGCTGCTGCGCATCGCCGTGAAGATCCCCATTTTGTCCTGCACAACCATAACCGGTGCGAATGAAAGCACAATCGCCAGCAGGACGCCCGGTACGACAACCAGCATGATCCCCATCTGCACCAGGAGCGTGGTCAGGAAGATAAGGATAAACAGCTTCGGCAGCACGGGTGCGCTGGCACCGATGGCACGCAACGCGCTAACGCGGTGTCCGGCCGAAACGAGCTGGATCATCAGCAGCACGCCACCTGCCAGAATCGCATTCCCAATTAACCCGGAGAACGTCGATGCCGCGGAGGCGCGCAGCAGGATTTGCTGTTGCTCTGGCGTCATATTCTGCACAAGGTCAAACAAGCCTGCGCTGCCTGCAAGATGATCCCCCTGGCTCAGCGTAGCAATCTGTTCTTCACTGGGTGAGAACGCATGACCCAGAACCACCGTAATAAAGGCGCACAACAGCGCGATCAGTAAAAACGTAACGAACTGATTGCGGAAAAAATTTCCCGTGTCACGGTAGACAGACTTCGCCGTGATAGACATGCACTCTCCTTGAGTATTGCAGGTGTTAATTAGCCGGCAATTGTACACCGGATATCACGCGGGTGGCAGCCTCAAGGCTTGTATGGAAAAGCATATCTTTGTAAAGCAGCGGTAATCCCGTCTTGCCGGGCTATATCAAGACAGGCGCTAACATGATGTTGGTAAAAATTAATCTGGATCAATAAATGTTAAGTTACTGGTTTTAATGTGATCTGTGTTAGATCACTTATTACTTATTTGTAGGTATATTCTCCATCGCTATTAAAACCACAACGATGGAGCGGATATGAAAAAAGTAGCGGTGGCAGCCCTTGTATTAAGCAGTCTCTCTGGTGGCGCGTACGCGCATGAAGCGGGTGAATTCTTTATCCGTGCCGGCTCGGCAACGGTTCGTCCAACGGAAGGTTCAGACAGCGTACTGGGAATGGGCGGTTTTAACGTCAGCAACAATACCCAGTTAGGCTTAACGTTCACCTATATGGCAACGGATAACGTTGGCGTCGAGCTGTTGGCCGCAACGCCATTCCGTCACCGCGTCGGTTTAGGACCGACCGGAGACATTGCCACGGTGCATCATTTACCGCCAACGCTGATGGCGCAGTGGTACTTCGGTGACTCCAGCAGCAAGGTGCGTCCGTATATTGGTGCCGGTGTGAACTATACGACCTTCTTCGACGAGAAATTTAACGATACCGGGAAAGCGGCCGGGCTGACCGATCTTAGCCTGAAGGACTCCTGGGGCGTGGCGGGGCAGGTGGGGCTGGATTACCTCATCAACCGCGACTGGCTAATCAACGCCTCCGTCTGGTACATGGATATTGATACCGACGTGCGTTTCAAAGCAGGCGGGGAGCAGCAGAGTATCAGCACCCGTCTGGATCCGTGGGTGTTTATGTTCTCTGCGGGATATCGTTTCTGATCGTTCAAAAAACTGGCCGCACGGCGGCCAGTCATACCGGCTTAAAAAGAAGGGTAAACAGGCCGTTCATCCAGCTTTGCGCAATACCTGAGCCTCGATTCGCCATCATACAGGTAGCTGAACGTATCGCGTGAGATGGAGTGGAACAGAATATCGCCGTTCGCAAAGGGAATAATTTCAGTATCGCCGGATCGCTTATGACCCGCGCCGGTTTCAAAATTCCCTGACCATTTTTCCTGCGTGTGGTCATAAACGTGCAGGATGATTTCTACCGGCCCTCTTTCTGGACAATTTAGCCGCAAAACCGTTGACGAAAAATTTAAAGATAACGCGTGAAAAGAGATAAAAAAGAGCAACAATCCAGAAAATCTTACCAACATCAATCCATCAAAACCTTATTCAACCAGGCTTAAGATTTTACTTAAGTAAAAATTTTTCCTGTTGCCATGGATCAATAAGAGTTAACTTTCAACAACCTGTCGTTTCATCACGCCCATAGGTTTGGACCGTAAGACGATATATCCCTGCAAGGGGGATAATTGCTGTATGGTGGTTATTCCATACACCTGGCTGGAGGGGATATCCCCAACATCAAATTTGAGTGTCCGGTTTGTGCAGGTAAACAGTTTTACTTTACCATCTTTAGTGCAGCACACAACCAACCTCACGGTGCGCTTTGTTCAGCTTGCGGAACACGACTCACCATACATTCATGCCTCCCAAAGCTTAAAAGGCGGCGGTGGCCAAAGCCAGTAAGCTAAAAAAAGGCCTCCAGGAGGCCTTTTTAGATCGGAATATTACTTCTGAATTAAATACCGTATGGTTGGCCCATCCTGCTGGATATCCAGCACCGTGTAGCCGTGGTTTTTGGCATCAAGCGGAATAGAGTTGATGGACTGCGGGCAGTCGCTCACGACCTCCAGAATTTCTCCTTTGTTTAACTGTGGCAGGGCTTCAAGCGTGGCGACGGCGGGATAAGGGCAGGGTTCACCTACCATATCGAGGCGATAGTCCGGAACGATCTCTTTCATGCTGCATTCTCCCGAGTTTTCGTTGTAGCTGAGGCGCGGCGGAAGAAGCGCTTCTCCTGCGCGATAACCAGTAAGAAGGCGATTAACAGCAGGCCGTACGTTACCAGCAGTCCGCCGAGCGGGCCAAAGGCGTTCAGCAGGTTGACCTTATCCCAGTTCGTTGCAAGCACCGGAGAAACGTCATCCCAGCAGTACGCCAGAATGGTCGAGCCAATCACGTTACCCAGACCTACCCACCAGTAGTGTACCTGGCCTTCCACGGCGCGGTACATCCAGCCGGTCTCACATCCGCCTGCCAGCACGATGCCAAAACCAAACAGCAGGCCGCCAATGACGGCATTCGGGCCCGCCCACATGATTTTCGGCTCGACGCCGAGCTGCACGTAGCTAAAGATGCCGATAGCGCTGACCGCCATACCGGCTACGATCGCCTTCGCCATCATCGTGCGCCCGGTGATCCACATATCGCGAAACGCGGACGTAAAGCAGATCTGCGCGCGTTCAATCAGCAGACCAAACCCAACGCCGAACAGCATCGCCAGACCGAGCTTAGGCTGATTCATCGCAGTGCAAATCGCCCAGGCAATCATGGCGAAAAAGACCAGCATACCGAGACGGAAGCGGCGCCGCGCCTGGTCAGGCTTCTGTGTTAACGGCGAGGCCGCGCTGACTTTGGTCATTTTCACCGGAATGCGGAACAGCGGCAGCAGGGTGAATTTTGCACCAAAGTAAGAGCCGATGGCGGTGGCAACGGCAAAGAACCAGGCATGCAGCGAAAACTGCGGTATACCGGTGAAGAACGCGGCAAGGTTACAGCCCATCGCCAGGCGCGCGCCAAAGCCGGCAATGATACCGCCGACCACCGCCTGCATAATGCGAATGCGGCTTTTTGGCATCCGCAGCTTAACGTTGTTCGCCCACAGCGCGGCGGCAAAACAGCCGCCGAACATACCGACGATCATCATTCCGTCAATACGGGTCAGCGGCGTGCCTTCCAGATGAATGAGTTTAAAGTAGCCCCACTCTTCGGCGTGTACGCCTGCCAGCTGAAGGAGCTGTCCGCCCCAGCGGGTAAATTCGCCCGTGACGGCCCAGAAGGTGCCGGTAATACCGAAATAATAAGTGGAGAGAATGCCTGCCGCGATGACGGCCGGAACAGGTGACCAGAACTTAACCAGGTAAGTCTGTTTGAAGTAATGCCATGACATGAATAACCTCTGAACTCAGAAGGATAACGCTAAAAAGAGCCCAGATCATACGCTTACGTAAACGTTTGAAAAGCTATTCACGCCGAAAATATCGACGCGATCAATTTTGACCCGACACGCTGAAGGCCGTATCGGAAAGAAGACCGCCCGGCAGCGAGGCCAGACGGTCAGGACGGTCAGGCGCTGCGCGTTGCCGCTTTCATGGCAGTGACGAACGCTTTCAGCTCAGCCAGCATCTGCGCGGGCTTGTCTACGTTTTTCTCGATGATTTTCACGATAGCCGAACCGGAAATCGCGCCAGCCGCCTTCGCCTCAATCGCTGCGGTAACCTGGTCCGGGGAGGATATCCCGAAGCCCTGAAGCGGCGGCGCAGCGTGATATTCCGCCAGCTTTTCCACCAGATGGTGCAGCGGCAGCGCGGCTTTGTTCTCCGCGCCGGTAACGCCCGCACGGGAGAGCAGGTAGGTATAGCCGCGCCCGTACGAGGCAATCTGGCGCAGCAGTGCGTCATCGGCGTTCGGCGGGCAGATGAAGATTGGCGCGACGTTGTGGCGCATCGCCGCCTGGCGGAACGGCGCAGATTCCTCCACCGGAACGTCAGCGACCAGCACGGAGTCAACGCCAACGCGGGCGCACTCGGCGTAAAACTCGTCAATACCGCGGCTGAAGACCAGGTTAGCGTACATCAGCAGGCCGATCGGAATGGTCGGATGCTTCTGGCGAATTGCCGCCAGCATCTCGAAGCACTGGGTCGGCGTGACGCCCGCGGCAAAGGCGCGCAGGGTGGCGTTCTGGATGGTCGGGCCATCCGCCAGCGGATCCGAGAACGGGATCCCCAGTTCAAGAGCGTCGGCACCGGCTTCAATCAGGGTGTCGATGATTTTCAGCGACTGCTCCGGACCGGGGTCGCCCAGCGTAACGAAGGGAACGAACGCGCCTTCCTGGCGGGCTTTCAGCTGTGCAAATGCGTTGTCGTAGCGTTCCATCAAATTTCCCCTCGTGCTTTCAGAATATCGTGAACGGTAAAGATATCTTTATCTCCGCGACCGGAAAGGTTAACCACCAATAGCTGCTCTTTCTCCGGGTCCGCTTTCATCATCTTCAGCGCGTGTGCAAGCGCGTGTGAGGACTCCAGCGCCGGGATAATCCCTTCATTGCGGCACAGCGTTTTAAAGGCTTCCAGCGCTTCATCATCGGTGATAGAGACGTAATCCGCGCGGCCGGTGCTGTTGAGGAAGGCGTGCTGCGGCCCAACGGACGGGAAATCCAGCCCGGCAGAAATTGAGTAAGACTCTTCAATCTGCCCTTCGTCGGTCTGCATCATCGGGGCCTTCATGCCGAAGTAGATCCCCACGCGACCGTGCTTCAGCGGCGCGCCGTGCTCGCCGGTTTCGATCCCGTGACCGGCTGGCTCTACGCCAATCAGCCCAACGCTGGTCTCGTCGATAAAATCGGCAAACATGCCGATGGCGTTAGAGCCTCCGCCAACGCAGGCGATCACCGCATCCGGCAGGCGACCCTCTTTCTCGAGGATCTGCGCTTTGGTCTCTTCGCCGATCATGCGCTGAAATTCTCGAACGATGGTTGGGAACGGATGCGGACCCGCCGCCGTGCCGAGCATGTAGTGCGCGGTTTCGTAGCTGCCGGACCAGTCGCGGAGCGCTTCGTTGCAGGCATCTTTCAGCGTGGCGGAACCGCTGTGCACCGGGATCACTTCCGCGCCCATCAGACGCATGCGGAACACGTTTGGAGACTGACGCTCAACGTCCTTTGCCCCCATATAGATGCGGCATTTCAGGCCGAGCAGGGCGCTGGCGAGCGCCGAGGCCACGCCGTGCTGGCCCGCACCGGTTTCGGCGATGATTTCGGTTTTGCCCATGCGCTTCGCGAGCAGCGCCTGGCCCAGCACCTGGTTAGTTTTGTGCGCCCCGCCGTGCAGCAGGTCTTCGCGCTTAAGGTACAGCGTCGTCCGCGTGCCTTCGGTCAGGTTACGGCATTTGGTCAGCGCCGTCGGGCGACCGGCGTAGTTTTTCAGCAGGTCGGTAAATTCAGCCTGAAACGCCGGATCTTTCTGCGCGCTTACGAAGGCTTCTTCCAGCTGGCGCAGGGCGGGCATCAGGATCTGCGGGACGTACATCCCACCGAATTCACCGAAATACGGGTTAAGTAATGTCGTCATCTTCTCTTCCTTAATATGCGCGCAGAGTTTTAAATACCGAGGCCAGCTTGCTGGCATCTTTTATACCCGGCTGGCTCTCTACGCCTGAATTGAAATCGAGGCCTGCGCAGCCGGTTTTAGCCGCTTCCACGCAGTTATCGGGGCTTAATCCACCTGCCAGCAGAACGTTGTCCAGCGCTTCGCCACGCAGCAGTGACCAGTCGAAACGCTGTCCGGTACCGCCCTGGCCGTTATCAAGCACGTATTTATCCACCTGGTTCAGGTTACGTGCGGGCAGCGTGGCTTCGACGCGTTGTGCTTTCCAGATTTGAATCTGAGGCGCGAGAACGGCTCGAAGCGCATCGATATACGCCTGGTCTTCATCGCCGTGGAGCTGAACCGCGCTCAGTTCTAACGCTTCCGCTTTCGCCGCAACGTCGTTGATGTCCGCATTGCGGAACACGCCCACATAGCTGAGCGGGGCCGCCGCGATGACCTTACGCGCCTGTTCGTCGCTGACAGCCCGCGGGGAGGAATCAACAAAGATCAGACCGCCGTAGATGGCGCCCGCTTCATACGCGGCCAGGGCATCCTGTTCACGGGTTAAGCCGCACACTTTGTTTTCGCCCAACAGCACGCGGCGCACGGCCGCATTCAGATCGTCGTGTTCCATCATTGCGGAGCCGATCAGGAAGCCGTTAGCAAAATGGCTGAGCTCGCGCACCTGAGCGTAGCTGTTAATGCCGGACTCGCTGATCACCGTTACGCCCGCGCCGAGGCGCGGTGCAAGCTCACGCGTGCGGTTAAGGTCAATCGAGAGATCGCGCAGGTCGCGGTTGTTAATGCCCACCACTTTGGCCTCCAGCGCGATGGCGCGCTCCAGCTCCTCCTCGTTGCTTACTTCGGTCAGCACGCCCATATTCAGGCTGTGCGCGACGGCGGCGAGCTGGCGATACTGTTCGTCATCAAGCACGGACAGCATCAGCAGGCAGGCATCGGCCTGGTAGAAGCGCGCCAGCCAGATCTGGTACGGGTCAATAATAAAGTCTTTGCACAGAATCGGCTGCGGCGCGATGCCGCTGACGACGGGCAGAAAATCAAAGCTGCCCTGAAAATATTTCTCATCCGTCAGCACGGAAATGGCGGACGCATGATGTTTGTAGATACCGGCAATACGCGCCGGGTCGAAATCGTCACGGATTACGCCCTTAGAAGGAGACGCTTTTTTACACTCCAGAATGAACGCGGTGCGTGCGCCCTGGAGGGCATCATAGAATCGACGGCTGCTCGGCACGACGTCATTCTGGAAACCGGCAAGCGGCTGCTGCTGCTTGCGTGCTTCCACCCAGATGGCCTTATCGGCGACGATTTTCGCTAAAACGGTCTGCATTATTTACCCTCTTGCCGCAAGTGCGGTAACGCGATCGTAAGCTGCACCGGAGCGCAGTACGTCCAGAACTTTTTGGGCGTTGGCTTTCAGATCTTCCTCGCCATGTAAACGCATCAGCATGGCAACGTTGGCAGCCACGGCGGCCTCGTGGGCGGCCTCACCTTTACCTTGTAATAAGCGCGTGAGAATGTCACGGTTTTCTTCAGGAGTACCGCCAGCCAGCGCCTCCTGACGGTATGGCGTTAAGCCAAAATCAGAAGCCTCAAGCTGATAGTTCAGCACTTCGCCGTTGTTCAGTTCGGCTACCAGCGTTGGCGCATGCAGCGAAACTTCATCCATTCCGCCGCTGTGAACCACGGCGGCACGTTTGTAACCCAGCACGCGCAGGGTCTCGGCAATGGGCAGCACCAGTTCCGGGCTGTAAACGCCAATCAGCGCCAGCGGCGGGTGCGCCGGGTTAATGAGTGGGCCGAGCACGTTGAACAGCGTGCGGGTCTTAAGCTGCTGGCGAACCGGCATCGCGTGGCGAAAACCGGTGTGATACTTCGGCGCAAACAGGAAACAGACGCCCAGGTCATCCAGCGCTTCGCGTGAACGTTCGGCATTCATGTCCAGGTTGATGCCGAACGCGGCCAGCAGATCGGACGATCCGGAACGGCTGGACACGCTGCGGTTACCGTGTTTCGCCACCTTCAGACCACAGGCCGCGGCTACAAAGGCGCTTGCGGTCGAAATATTAATGCTGTTGCTACCGTCGCCACCGGTACCGACGATGTCGGCAAACTGATAGTCCGGGCGCGGGAACGGAGCCGCATTTTCCAGCAGGGCCGTGGCAGCACCGGCAATCTCCTGCGGGCTTTCGCCGCGCACCTTCATGCTCACCAGCGCGGCGGCCAGCTGTTCAGGCTTCAGCTCGCCGCGCACCACGGCAGAGAAAAGCTGGTGGCTTTCCTGCTGGCTCAGGGTCTGGGCCTGATACAGCTTTTCCAGAATCGGCTGCAGGGTGTTGGTCTGTTCCAGCTTCTGCAACGCCCAGTCGAGCGTTTGCTCCAGCAGGCGCGCGCCGCCGGAAGTCAAAATTGATTCCGGGTGGAACTGCATTCCGCAGACGCGGTCCGCGTCGTGACGTACCGCCATTACCATTCCTTCAAACGAGGCGTTGATGGTCAGCCCGGCTGGAATGTTGCTGCCGACAAGCGAGTGGTAACGCGCCACCGGAAGCGGGTTCGGCAGCCCGGCAAACATCGCCTGGCCGTCATGTTCTATGCTGGACGCTTTACCGTGCAGGATCTCGCCAGCCTGTCCTACGTAGCCGCCGTAGGCTTCCACAATCGCCTGGTGGCCGAGACAGATACCGATAATCGGCAGCTTGCCGCGCATGCGGGTTAACAGCTCTGGCATACAGCCCGCTTCGCTCGGCGCGCCTGGCCCGGGAGAGAGCATCAGCACCGGATTTTGCATGGTCGCCAGACGGTCAATCAGCGTCTGGGCCGGAACGTGATTGCGATAGATAACGACGTTGTGACCATTCGCACGCAGCTGATCTGCCAGGTTATAGGTAAAAGAGTCGATATTATCGAGCAGCAGAATGTCAGCCATCAGAAAATCTCCTGTGCATGGTGTGCGGTAGCGATGGCGCGCAGTACCGCGCGAGCCTTACTGCGGGTTTCGTCAGCCTCAGACTGCGGGACAGAATCAAGCACAATCCCGGCACCGGCCTGAACGGTGGCAACGCCGTCCTCAACGTAGGCGGAGCGGATCACGATGCAGGTATCCAGGTCGCCGTGTGCGGTGAAGTAGCCTACGGCGCCGCCGTAGCTGCCGCGACGGCGGCCCTCTGCTTCGGCGATAAGCTGCATCGCGCGAACTTTCGGCGCACCGCTCAGGGTGCCCATGTTCATGCAGGCGCGGTAGGCGTGCAGCACGTCGAGGTCGCTGCGCAGTTCGCCCACCACGCGGGATACCAGGTGCATCACGAAGGAGTAGCGGTCGACTTTGGTCAGGTCCGCCACGTAGCGGGTGCCCGGAGTGCAGATACGCGCCAGGTCGTTACGCGCCAGGTCGACCAGCATCAGGTGCTCGGACAGCTCTTTATGGTCGGTACGCATTTCCAGCTCAATGCGGCTGTCGAGATCGCGATCCAGCGAGCCATCGGCGCGACGGCCGCGTGGACGGGTTCCCGCGATCGGGTAGATCTCAATCTGGCGGCTGGTGGCGTCGTACTTCAGCGAGCTTTCCGGTGAGGCGCCAAACAGGGTGAAATCGTTGTCCTGCATAAAGAACATGTACGGGCTTGGGTTGCTCTTTTTCAGCACGTCGTAGGCGGCCAGCGGCGACGGGCAGGGCAGAGAGAAGCGGCGGGAAGGCACCACCTGGAAAATCTCCCCGGCGCGAATCGCCTTCTGCATCTGGCGAACCACGGCGCCGTACTGGTCGTCAGTCTGGTTTACCTCGCAGGTCATCTGCTCAATACGCTGTACCGGCAGCGCGGGCGGGGCCTCCGTCATCTGCTGTTGCAGTTGGGCGATGCGCTGTTGAAGGCGGCTTTTCTCAGACGCTGACGGCGTGAACAGGGTGGCCTGGATGCGGGTATATTTTTTCTGATGGTCGATTACCAGCAGGGTTTCAGCCAAATAGAAGCAGTAGTCCGGGCAGCGGTTGCCCTGCTCGGTTTCCGGCAACGCTTCAAAGCCGGCAACCAGGTCGTAAGCAAACAGCCCGCCGAAGAACATGGCTTCGCGCTCATCTTCCGGCACGGTGACCAGATTTTGCAGCAGGCGGAAGGCATCGAAAACGGACAGCGAGCAGAGGCGGGCATCTTCATCCAGCAGCTGGCTGACCGGTGGGAAATGGAGAATACGCATTTCCGGGTGATGCTCATTTTCAATGCCCGACGGCAGAGCCGCATCCAGCAGCGGCAGCAGCGACGCGCCGTTATCGGAAAGGGCCTTAACGGTGACAGTGTCACCAAACGCGGTAATGCGCAACGCGCTGTCCACCAGCAGCAGGCTTTTCAGATCGTCCTTGCTGTCGATATCGGCAGACTCCAGCAGCAGCGTCGCTGGGCGCGCACCGCAGACCTGGTGAAACAGGGCGGTCGGGTTGTGGCGATAGGCCGCCTCGCAGGTCAGCAATTCGAGGTGTGGTTTGGCTGTTTGCATGGTGTTGTTCTCATTTTCTGTTCAAAAAAAAGCCCGCTGGGTAGCGGGCTGGGTATCTGTTTGCATTTCGCAGACGCGTGACACTGCCCGATAGTCAGGAAGTGCGCCACCAACCGTGAAGAGTGAATTGTGCGGTCATTTTCAGATACCTTTCTCGTGTGAACTTGCGTACTAGTTAACTAGTTCGATGACGTGTTGTCAACCACTGATTTCAGTATTTTTCCGTTAGTCGGTATCATAGGGGCTTCGGATGTCTCCAACCTGTTATGGGAAGTGCTTTGAGCGATACCACCTACGCCATTATTTATGATTTACACAGCCATACTCAGGCCTCTGACGGCCTGCTGACACCCGAAGATCTGGTTCATCGCGCCGTTGAAATGCGCGTCGGCACGCTGGCGATAACCGATCACGACACGACAGACGCCATTCCTGCGGCGCGCGCCGAGATTGCCCGCAGCGGGCTGGCGCTCAATCTGGTGTCCGGCGTAGAGATTTCGACCGTCTGGGAAAACCACGAGATTCACATCGTTGGCCTTAACATCGATCCAGACCATCCGGCTATGCGGACGCTTTTGCAGGAACAAAAAGCGCGCCGCAATCATCGCGCGGAATTGATTGGCGAGCGGCTGGAGAAGGCGCATATTCCCGGTGCGCTGGAGGGTGCGCAAAAGCTGGCGAACGGCGGAGCGGTAACGCGCGGCCACTTTGCCCGTTTCCTGGTTGAGGCGGGGAAAGCAACAACCATGGCGGATGTCTTTAAAAAATATCTGGCGCGCGGGAAAACCGGATACGTTCCACCACAGTGGTGTACAATAAAACAAGCTATTGATGTGATTCATCATTCTGGCGGTAAGGCGGTGCTGGCCCATCCGGGGCGGTATAATCTTTCTGCTAAATGGCTGAAAAGGCTGCTGGCGCACTTTGCCGAATGCGGTGGTGAGGCGATGGAAGTTGCCCAGTGTCAGCAGGCACCCAATGAGCGCTCACAGCTCGCGACCTACGCCCGCCAGTTTGGCCTGCTTGGGTCACAGGGTTCAGATTTTCATCAGCCCTGCGCGTGGATTGAACTGGGGCGTAAGCTCTGGTTGCCCGCCGGCGTTGAGCCGGTCTGGCAGCTCTGGGAACAGCCGCAGCAAATTGAAGAGAGGGAAGTATGAGTCAGTTTTTCTATATCCATCCGGATAACCCCCAGCCACGTCTGATTAATCAGGCCGTGGAGATCGTCCGCAAGGGCGGCGTGATTGTCTATCCAACCGATTCTGGCTACGCGCTGGGCTGTAAAATTGAAGATAAAGGGGCGATGGAGCGTATCTGCCGCATTCGTCAGCTGCCGGACGGGCACAACTTTACCCTGATGTGTCGCGATCTCTCCGAGCTGTCGACCTACGCCTACGTCGACAACGTGGCGTTTCGTCTGATCAAAAACAACACGCCAGGTAACTACACCTTTATCCTGAAGGGGACGAAGGAGGTGCCGCGGCGTCTGCTGCAGGAAAAGCGCAAGACCATCGGAATGCGCGTGCCGTCTAACCCGATTGCCCAGGCGCTGCTGGAAACCCTCGGCGAGCCGATGCTATCCACCTCGCTGATGCTGCCGGGAAGTGAGTTTACCGAATCCGACCCGGAAGAGATCAAAGATCGTCTGGAAAAGGTGGTAGAGCTGATCATTCACGGCGGTTATCTCGGCCAGCAGCCGACCACCGTGGTGGATCTCACCGAAGATGCGCCAGAGGTGATTCGTGAAGGCGCAGGTGACGTTAAGCCTTTCTTGTAAGGGTGTAAGCAGATATACTACGCGGCCATCAAAGCAGGGCGCTGCTCTGTTTTTGACCTGATTCGACGCCTGTGAAGGCGACACCTGAGGAAGCTCAATGAGCGAGAAGTTACAGAAAGTGCTGGCGCGCGCCGGCCACGGTTCACGCCGTGAAATCGAAGCTATTATTGAAGCCGGTCGCGTGAGCGTGGACGGCAAAATTGCCACGCTGGGTGACCGCGTTGAAATCGTACCGGGGCTCAAGATCCGCATCGACGGCCATCTTATCTCCGTAAAAGAATCCGCTGAGCAGATCTGCCGCGTGCTGGCTTACTACAAGCCGGAAGGCGAGCTGTGTACCCGCAACGACCCGGAAGGTCGCCCGACGGTCTTTGACCGTCTGCCTAAGCTGCGTGGCGCTCGCTGGATTGCCGTAGGGCGTCTGGACGTGAACACCTGCGGCCTGCTGCTGTTCACCACCGATGGTGAACTGGCAAACCGTCTGATGCATCCAAGCCGTGAAGTGGAGCGTGAATACGCAGTACGCGTATTCGGCCAGGTTGACGAGAACAAACTGCGCGACCTGTCGCGCGGCGTGCAGCTTGAAGATGGTCCTGCGGCGTTCAAGACCATCAAATTTACCGGTGGTGAAGGCATTAACCAGTGGTACAACGTTACCCTGACCGAGGGGCGTAACCGCGAGGTTCGTCGCCTGTGGGAAGCGGTAGGTGTGCAGGTAAGCCGCCTGATCCGCGTTCGCTATGGCGACATTCTGCTGCCTAAAGGCTTGCCTCGCGGCGGCTATACGGAGCTGGATCTGACGCAAACTAACTACCTGCGCGATCTGGTTGGACTGACGCCAGAAACCACGTCTAAGGTAGCGGTTGAAAAAGATCGTCGTCGCATGAAGGCAAATCAGATCCGCCGTGCGGTGAAGCGTCACAGCCAGGTGAGCAGCAATCGCCGCTCTGGCAGCCGTAATAATAACAACGGTTAATCGAAAAGCCCGGTGAACATACCGGGCTTTTTTCTTTAGTAATCAATCCCGATTTGCGCTTTGATACCCGCATCGAACGCATGTTTAACCGGACGCAGCTCGCTGACGGTATCTGCAAGCTCCAGAATATCCCGATGGCACCCGCGCCCCGTAACGATCGCCGTCTGATGCGCCGGGCGATTCTTGAGCGCCTCCAGCACGTCCTGTAGCGGCAGGTAGTCATAGGCCACCATATAGGTGATCTCATCCAGCAGCACCATATTCAGCGTCGGGTCGGAAAGCATTCTTTTGGCGTGCTCCCAGACGGCGAGGCAGGCGGCGGTATCCGTTTCACGGTTCTGGGTGTCCCAGGTGAAGCCGGTCGCCATGACCTGGAACTCGACGCCGTGCGGTTCGAGCAGATTACGCTCACCGTTGGGCCATTCGCCCTTGATAAACTGGATCACGCCTACCTTCTGGCCGTGTCCGACCGCGCGGGCAGCGGTGCCAAATGCGGCGGTGGTTTTTCCTTTGCCGTTACCGGTAAAGACGATGACGATCCCGCGCTCATCCTGTGCGGCCGCCACGCGCGCGTCGACCTGTTCTTTCAGGCGCTGCTGGCGCTGCTGGTGACGTTCTTCACTCATTGCGAAATCCCCGGCTTACGGCCCGGCTGGGCATCAAAGGTCATTCCGGTTTTGCGACGGCTGTCGTCGCCCATCAGCCAAAGATAGAGCGGCATGATATCGGCCGGGGTTTTGAGCTTCTGCGGATCTTCGGTCGGGAACGCGCTGGCGCGCATTTTAGTGCGCGTACCGCCTGGGTTGATACAGTTCACCCGCAGGTGGCGGCTTTGATACTCCTCCGCCAGCACCTGCATCATCCCTTCAGTAGCAAATTTAGAGACAGCGTATGCCCCCCAGTTCGCGCGGCCCTGACGACCCACGCTGGAGGAGGTGAAGACCAGCGAGCCGGAATCTGAGTTAAGTAATAAAGGAAGCAATGCCTGGGTCAGGAAAAACGTTCCGTTGACGTTTACCTGCATCACCTGCTGCCACACCTCGGGATCCTGCTCATCCATCGGACGCACTTCACCGAGTAATCCCGCGTTATGCAGGACGCCGTCAAGGCGCGGGTAGTGGGCGCCGATGCGCCGGGCAAGCGCCTGGCATGACGCTGGCGTGCAGGTCAGCAGATCCAGGGTATACCAGGGCGTGGGCGTACCGCTGGCGTCTTCAATTTCCCGCGCGACGGACTTGAGCTTTTCTTCATTGCGTCCGAGCAGAATAAGGCTGGCACCGTATTCGGAGTAGGTCAGGGCAGCTTCGCGACCAATCCCGTCGCTGGCACCGGTAACCAGAATAATGCGGTTCTCTAGAAGGTTTTTTTGTGGCTGATAATGCACGGTGACTCCTCAGGTGCAACGGGCGGGACCTGCACCTTTATTTATGACTTTTCGGCTTTATGCCCGAAACAGCGTCAGAATTCAATCAGTCTACCGGACAGAACGCTGGGAAATTAACAATTTGCAAAGATTTAAACCAGAATCGGGGTATTCCTGAAGCCGCCTCGCAGAGGTAATGTCCCGAGCGAGACGCCCAGGCCGGGCTGTTGTACACTGGCGTGAAAGATTCGTGGTTAAATCAAGGTGGAACGCGTGGAGTTACTTTCTCAATATGGGTTGTTTTTGGCCAAAATCGCGACGGTGGTTATTGCTATTGCGGTGATTGCCGTTCTGATTGCCAACCTGACGCAGCGCAAGCGTCAGCGCGGTGAATTACGCATTACCCGCCTGAGTGAGCAGTATCAAGAGATGCAGGAAGAGATGTCGCTGGCGCTGCTGGACGATCATCAGCAGAAGCTGTGGCTGAAAGCCCGCAAGAAAAAACAGAAGCAGGAAGCCAGGGCCGCGAAGGTGAAAGCAAAGCGTGGTGCCCCGCAGGCTGACGCAAAGCCGCGGGTCTATGTGCTCGATTTTAAAGGCAGCATGGACGCGCACGAAGTCTCTTCACTGCGCGAAGAGGTGACGGCGGTGCTTGCCGTAGCCACTGCGCAGGATCAGGTCGTGGTTCGTCTTGAAAGCCCGGGTGGTGTCGTCCATGGGTATGGGCTGGCGGCTTCACAGCTACAGCGCCTGCGGGATAAGCAGATCCCGCTTACTGTAGCCGTGGATAAAGTGGCGGCGAGCGGTGGCTATATGATGGCATGCGTCGCGGACAAAATCGTTGCAGCACCTTTCTCCATTATCGGCTCGATTGGCGTGGTCGCGCAGATCCCTAACTTCAATCGTTTCCTGAAAAACAAAGAGATTGATATTGAGCTGCACACCGCGGGTCAGTACAAACGCACGCTGACGCTGCTTGGTGAAAACACAGAAGAGGGGCGGCAGAAATTCCGTGAGGATCTGAACGAAACCCATCATCTGTTCAAAGACTTCGTGCACCGTATGCGCCCTACGCTTGATATTGAGCAGGTTGCAACGGGTGAACACTGGTACGGCACCCAGGCGCAGGAGAAGGGGCTGGTGGATGACGTTGGCACCAGTGACGATCTGCTGCTCAACCTGATGGAGGGCCGCGAGCTGGTAGGGGTACGTTTTACCCAGCGCAAGCGCCTTCTGGATCGCTTTACCAATAGCGCGGCAGAAAGCGCGGATCGCCTGCTGCTGCGCTGGCTCCAGCGGGGCCAAAAGCCGCTGCTGTAAAGAAAAACGCGAGGCATTTGCCTCGCGTTTTTGTCTTAATCGACCAGGTGATACTTCTCTGAGAGCGCATGCGCCAGGTACTTAAACATGTTAAATACGGCGGTGCTTTTCGGGGTGGGCAGCCCTTGTTCATCAAGGAAGTATTCACCGCTGAACACCAGCACGCCATTACGTTGTTCTACACCAGTCGCTTCGATCCCCGCCAGGGTATCCTCATGGTCTCGAATGAGTTTGTTTGCTTCGATAAGCAGAGAAGCTCGGTCAATGGGTTGGGTTGTATTCTGCATATTCCACTCCTTAAACAGTGACAATAGTCTACGCCTGGGGCGCTTCAGGGGCAAATTTTCCCTGTTATCAGAGGGGATAAGGAACCGGCGGCTTGCTGGCGGGATTTGCTTTTGCATGCTAATAAAGTTGCGTAACGAATTTTATCAGGTACAGTGTGCGCTTTCGTCATTCTGGCAACAGAATTGCTTGACATTCGACCGGGAATTCGTCACGAATGAATAGTGATGTGAGAAAAATACCCGATAACTCAATGACCTGGATGTCGCCATTCTGACGTTCGGTAAGACATAGGGGTTGATATCCCCTGACGCCGTCGCAATATCAATGGCTCGTCGTCAGCGGAAGGGAAATCAACGTGCGGCGTATTCCTGGAAGAATTAAATTAGGTAAAGGTGAATATGGGTAAAGCTCTCGTCATCGTTGAGTCCCCGGCAAAAGCCAAAACGATCAATAAATATCTGGGCAATGACTACGTGGTTAAGTCCAGCGTTGGTCACATCCGCGATTTGCCGACCAGTGGCTCAGCCAGCAAAAAGAGCGCAGACTCTACCTCCACCAAAGGGGCTAAAAAGCCTAAAAAGGATGAACGTAGCGCGCTTGTCAACCGCATGGGTGTTAACCCATGGCACAACTGGGATGCACAATATGAAGTGCTGCCAGGCAAAGAGAAAGTCGTTAACGAGCTGAAGCAGCTGGCTGAAAAAGCCGACCACATCTATCTCGCAACCGACCTTGACCGCGAAGGGGAAGCCATCGCATGGCACCTGCGGGAAGTGATCGGCGGAGACGACAAACGCTACAGCCGTGTAGTGTTTAACGAAATTACAAAGAATGCGATTCGTCAGGCGTTTGAAAAGCCGGGTGAACTGAATATCGACCGTGTAAACGCTCAGCAGGCGCGTCGCTTTATGGACCGCGTTGTGGGCTACATGGTCTCGCCGCTGCTGTGGAAAAAGGTCGCTCGCGGTCTTTCAGCAGGGCGCGTACAGTCCGTTGCCGTGCGCCTTGTCGTGGAGCGCGAACGCGAAATCAAAGCGTTCGTTCCGGAAGAGTTCTGGGAAGTGGATGCGAATGTCACCACGCCGGGCGGCGATGCGCTGCCCCTGCAGGTGAGCCACCACAACGACAAGCCGTTCCGTCCTGAAAACCGCGACCAGACAATGGCCGCCGTGGCGCTGCTGGAAAAAGCGCGTTATCAGGTTCTGGATCGTGAAGATAAACCGACCAGCAGCAAGCCTGGTGCGCCGTTTATTACGTCTACCCTTCAGCAGGCTGCCAGCACGCGTCTGGGCTATGGCGTGAAGAAGACCATGATGATGGCCCAGCGTCTGTATGAAGCGGGTTACATCACCTACATGCGTACTGACTCAACCAACCTGAGCCAGGATGCTGTCAACATGGTGCGCGGCTACATTGGCGACAACTTCGGTAAAAAATACCTGCCGGAAAGCCCTAATCAGTACGCCAGCAAGGAGAATTCTCAGGAAGCGCACGAGGCGATTCGTCCTTCTGACGTTTCCGTACTGGCTGAATCCCTGAAAGATATGGAAGCGGATGCGCAGAAGCTCTATCAGCTGATCTGGCGCCAGTTCGTGGCCTGCCAGATGACGCCTGCGAAATACGACTCCACCACCCTGACCGTCGGTGCAGGTGATTTCCGCCTGAAGGCTCGCGGCCGTATTCTGCGTTTCGACGGCTGGACAAAAGTAATGCCCGCGCTGCGTAAAGGCGATGAAGACCGAACGCTGCCGTCCGTCAATAAAGGTGACGAGCTGTCGCTTGTCGATCTCGTTCCGGCTCAGCACTTCACCAAGCCGCCTGCGCGCTTCAGCGAAGCGTCGCTGGTAAAAGAGCTGGAAAAACGCGGCATTGGCCGTCCGTCCACCTACGCGTCAATCATCTCGACCATTCAGGATCGCGGTTACGTTCGCGTTGAGAACCGTCGTTTCTATGCCGAAAAAATGGGCGAGATCGTCACTGACCGGCTGGAAGCTAACTTCCGTGAACTGATGAACTACGACTTCACCGCGCAGATGGAGGACAGCCTTGACGAGGTTGCCAGCCACAAGGCCGAGTGGAAAAAGGTTCTCGACAGCTTCTTCAGCGATTTTACCAACCAGCTTGAGAAAGCCGAGAAAGATCCTGAAGAGGGCGGAATGCTGCCTAACCAGATGGTTCTGACCAGCATCGACTGCCCGACCTGTGGCCGAAAGATGGGCATTCGCACCGCCACCACGGGCGTGTTCCTCGGCTGCTCCGGGTACGCGCTGTCCCCGAAAGAGCGTTGCAAAACCACTATCAACCTCGTTCCGGAGAACGAAGTTCTCAACGTGCTGGAAGGGGATGATGCTGAAACCAACGCGCTTCGCGCTAAACGCCGCTGCAAGAAATGCGGCACGGCGATGGACAGCTACCTGATCGATCCGAAACGCAAGCTGCACGTCTGCGGTAATAACCCGACCTGCGACGGTTACGAGATTGAAGAGGGCGAGTTCCGCATTAAAGGCTACGATGGCCCAATCGTCGAGTGTGAGAAATGTGGTTCCGAAATGCACCTGAAAATGGGACGCTTCGGTAAGTACATGGCGTGCACCAACGACGACTGTAAAAACACGCGCAAGATCCTGCGTAACGGTGAAGTCGCACCGCCGAAGGAAGATCCGGTTCCGCTTCCGGAGCTGCCGTGTGAGAAGTCGGACGCCTACTTCGTGCTGCGTGACGGCGCTGCCGGGGTATTCCTCGCGGCCAATACTTTCCCGAAATCACGTGAAACGCGCGCGCCGCTGGTAGAAGAGCTTTACCGCTTCCGCGACCGCCTGCCGGAAAAACTGCGCTACCTGGCCGATGCGCCGCAGCAGGATCCGGAAGGCAATAAAACCGTGGTGCGTTTTAGCCGTAAAACGAAGCAGCAGTACGTGGCGGCGGAGAAAGAGGGGAAAGCGACAGGCTGGTCAGCCTTCTTTGTTGACGGCAAATGGGTTGAAGGCAAGAAATAATCTTCCCTTACCGTAACTTACCTGTGAAAGGGCCGGACTTCCGGCCCTTTTTTAATACCTCGTTATTATTTTTTGTTCCGTACTATACAGCCTGGCTATAAATGATATAGTGGTTATAGTTAACCCGTTTCTTATTATCAAATCGTCTTAAGCGATGGACGCATGCGCTAAATCGGATGGTCAGGCATGAAATTACAGCAGCTTCGCTATATCGTTGAGGTCGTCAACCACAACCTCAATGTCTCTTCCACCGCAGAAGGTCTTTATACCTCCCAGCCCGGCATCAGTAAGCAGGTGCGTATGCTGGAGGATGAGTTAGGTATTCAGATTTTTGCCCGCAGCGGTAAACATCTGACGCAGGTCACGCCGGCGGGACAGGAAATCATCCGTATTGCACGGGAAGTGCTTTCCAAAGTGGACGCTATTAAATCCGTCGCGGGGGAGCATACCTGGCCCGACAAAGGCTCCCTGTATATTGCCACCACGCATACGCAGGCGCGATATGCGCTTCCCGGCGTAATTAAAGGCTTTATCGAACGCTATCCCCGCGTTTCGCTGCATATGCATCAGGGCTCGCCAACGCAAATCGCCGAAGCCGTCTCAAAAGGCAATGCGGATTTTGCCATCGCAACGGAAGCCCTTCACCTGTATGACGACCTGGTAATGCTGCCGTGCTATCACTGGAACCGCTCAATTGTCGTAACGCCCGACCATCCGCTGGCGGGGAAGGGGGAAGTAACTATAGAAGAGCTGGCGCAATATCCGCTGGTCACCTATACGTTTGGCTTTACGGGCCGTTCGGAGCTTGATACCGCCTTCAACCGCGCGGGTTTAACACCGCGCATTGTCTTTACCGCGACGGATGCGGACGTAATTAAAACCTACGTTCGACTCGGGCTTGGCGTTGGGGTAATTGCGAGCATGGCGGTGGATCCGGTCTCCGATCCGGACCTGGTGCGCCTGGACGCGCATGATATTTTCAGCCACAGCACCACCAAGATAGGTTTTCGTCGCAGCACCTTCCTGCGCAGCTATATGTATGACTTTATTCAACGCTTCGCGCCGCATCTTACGCGCGACGTGGTGGATACGGCAGTGGCCCTGCGCTCCAACGAAGACATCGAAGAGATGTTTAAAGACATTAAGCTCCCCGCCAAATAATCACATCCGGTATCTTTCTCCTGCGGAAAGATACCGAATTTACCCCGCAAATCTGAATTAGAATTATCATCATCTGCGTCACCGTCATATATCCTCATAATCCATTTAATGACTAAGGTTTTACTGTCGCAAATTTGCGACAAAAGTAGAAAGTAATTTACAGGTGTGCAAATTATTCTTTTCAATTATTTATTTCTGGTCAAAAGATTGAATATTCCTGGACGCAGATGCGTAAATTCACTGGCTTTTCGGCTAAAGTTTCTTTAGGATTTATCTCATCAGATGATTACTTGTGCCAATTGTTTGGTCTCTAAATGATAAGCGATATCGATTGTATGAGGTTAGCAATGCCGTCAGGAAGTGAAGAACCGCAAAGGGATCCCGCGCTTAAGCGTAAAGCCTGGCTGGCGGTCTTTCTTGGCTCTGCCCTGTTTTGGGTGGTGGTTGCGCTTCTTGTCTGGAAATACTGGGGTTGAATATGGCCATAACGGTGCGTACAGAAGCGATAAAAGAGATGTGTCAGCTTCGTGACAATGCTCACAAAGCGCGCAAGGCGCCAGCAACCAGCGTGCCGGCCTCGTGGAAACTGACGCCGCAACAGCAGGCCTTTATTGATGTGTTCGCGGAAGACGAACCCAAAAAACAATAATTTAGTATTTTGCGTAACGATGCAAATAGTCTGAATAACGACGCTGCACTTTTGTACTCTTTAATAAATACACATCAGCAATATAGACCGAGGGCAGACCTCGCCATGTTTAATAAATAAAGTCTGGTGTCCCTATGATGAATAACATGACAACCTTAAAATACTGGTCGTGGCTCGGCGTATTCTCGGCGTCGATCCTCTTCTGGTGTCAGCTCATCTGGCTGGCTCTCCACTAAATCGTAAAACCTCGCCACGGCGGGGTTTTTTGTTTTATCCCGCGCCCTGGAGCATTCCGAAATTTATCAATTCGGGTTGTTATCAAAACGTTACGACATCTTTGTGTTATCTTTAATTACAGCCCTGATGATTGTCAGGACATCCCTGTTTTTATGGAGGAGCTTATGTCGTTAACCCTACGCGAAGCCAGTAAGGACACATTACAGGCGGAAAATAAAACCTGGCACTACTACAGCTTACCGCTGGCAGCCAGAACGCTTGGGGACATTTCGCGGTTACCCAAGTCGTTGAAAGTCTTACTGGAAAACCTTTTACGCTGGCAGGATGGCGACTCGGTTACCGAGGAGGATATCCATGCTCTGGCAGGGTGGCTAAAGAATGCTCACGCAGACAGAGAGATAGCCTATCGCCCGGCCAGGGTGTTAATGCAGGATTTCACCGGCGTGCCGGCGGTCGTTGATCTGGCCGCCATGCGTGAAGCCGTTAAGCGTCTCGGGGGCGATACCGCGAAGGTTAACCCGCTCTCTCCGGTGGATCTTGTCATCGACCACTCGGTGACCGTGGATCGCTTCGGCGACGACGATGCGTTCGGCGAAAACGTCCGTCTGGAGATGGAGCGTAACCATGAACGCTACGTATTCCTTAAATGGGGTCAGCAGGCGTTCAGCCGCTTCAGCGTGGTGCCGCCGGGAACCGGCATTTGCCACCAGGTTAACCTCGAATATCTCGGCAAAGCCGTCTGGAGTGAGCTGCAGGATAAAGCCTGGGTGGCCTACCCGGATACGCTGGTAGGTACCGATTCACACACCACCATGATCAACGGCCTCGGCGTTCTGGGCTGGGGCGTCGGCGGGATTGAAGCGGAGGCGGCCATGCTTGGCCAGCCGGTATCTATGCTCATTCCGGATGTGGTGGGCTTTAAGCTGACCGGTAAATTATCCGAAGGCATTACCGCCACGGACCTGGTGCTTACGGTCACGCAAATGCTGCGCAGGCACGGCGTGGTGGGCAAATTCGTTGAATTTTACGGCGATGGTCTGGACTCGTTACCGCTGGCGGACCGTGCCACTATCGCTAACATGGCGCCCGAATACGGCGCGACCTGTGGCTTCTTCCCGATTGATAGCGTTACGCTGGAGTATATGCGACTCAGCGGCCGCAGCGAGGAGCAGGTTGCCCTGGTCGAGGCCTATACCAAAGCGCAGGGCATGTGGCGTAACCCGGGTGACGAACCGGTATTTACCAGCACGCTTGAACTGGATATGGGCACCGTTGAGGCAAGCCTCGCAGGACCAAAACGTCCTCAGGACCGCGTCGCCTTAAGCAACGTTCCGGCTGCCTTTGCCGCCAGCAACGAGCTGGAGGTGAATACGGCGCAAAAAGATCGCCGTCCGGTCGACTATGTTCTGAACGGTCATCAGTATCAGCTTCCTGACGGCGCGGTGGTGATCGCCGCCATCACGTCCTGCACCAATACCTCCAACCCGAGCGTGCTCATGGCAGCCGGGCTGCTGGCTAAAAAAGCGGTAGAGCTGGGGCTCAAGCCGCAGCCGTGGGTCAAGGCCTCTCTGGCGCCGGGTTCGAAAGTGGTTTCTGATTATCTGGCCCAGGCACGACTCACGCCTTACCTGGACGAGCTGGGCTTTAACCTTGTGGGCTACGGCTGCACGACCTGCATCGGTAACTCCGGCCCGCTGCCTGAACCCATTGAAGTGGCGATCAGGCAGGGCGATCTGACCGTTGGCGCGGTGCTTTCCGGTAACCGTAACTTCGAAGGCCGTATTCATCCGCTGGTGAAGACCAACTGGCTGGCCTCGCCGCCGCTGGTGGTGGCGTATGCCCTGGCAGGTAACATGAATATTAACCTGGCGACCGATCCGATTGGGCACGATCGCAAGAATGAACCGGTATACCTGAAGGACATCTGGCCTTCGTCGCGTGAAATTGCGCGCGCGGTAGAGAAAGTCTCCACCGAGATGTTCCGCAAGGAATATGCCGAAGTCTTTGAAGGTACGCCGGAATGGAAATCGATCGACGTCGTTGGCTCTGACACCTATGGCTGGCAGGACGATTCCACCTATATCCGCCTGTCGCCGTTCTTCGACGAGATGCTGGCAGAGCCCGCGCCGCTGAAGGACATTCACGGTGCGCGCATTCTGGCGATGCTGGGGGATTCCGTCACGACCGACCATATCTCACCGGCCGGGAGCATCAAGGCGGACAGCCCTGCGGGGCGTTATCTGCAAAGCCGTGGAGTGGAACGCCGCGATTTTAACTCCTACGGCTCGCGTCGCGGAAATCACGAAGTCATGATGCGCGGCACGTTTGCCAACATCCGCATTCGAAACGAAATGGTGCCGGGCGTGGAAGGGGGCATGACGCGCCATCTGCCGGATATGGAGGTCATCTCGATTTATGATGCTGCCGTGAAGTATCAGCAGGAGGGAACGCCGCTGGCGGTCATTGCCGGGAAAGAGTACGGCTCCGGCTCCAGCCGCGACTGGGCTGCGAAGGGGCCGCGCCTGCTCGGTGTTCGCGTGGTCATTGCCGAATCGTTTGAACGTATTCACCGTTCAAACCTGATCGGGATGGGGATCCTGCCGCTGGAGTTTCCGCAGGGCGTGACGCGTAAAACGCTGGGTCTGACCGGGGAAGAGCAGATCGATATCAGCGGTCTGCAACAGCTGCAACCGGGTAAAACGGTGCCGGTGAAGTTAACGCGCGCGGACGGTCAAACGGAAGTGCTGGACTGTCGTTGTCGTATTGATACGGCAACAGAGCTGACCTACTACCAGAACGACGGCATTTTGCATTATGTGATTCGTAAGATGCTGGACTGATAAAAGACGCCCGGCACGCGTGCCGGGCGTTTTGCGATTACTCGCTCAGCAGATGGCCCATCTTGGCGGCTTTGGTATCGAGGTAGTGTGCATTTTTCGGGTTGCGACCTACAATCAGCGGCACGCGCTCAACGATATTGATGCCCGCTTCAGTAAGGATCTCAACCTTCTTCGGGTTATTGGTCAACAGACGCACTTCGTCCACGCCCAGCAGCTTGAACATATCTGCACACAGGGTGAAATCGCGCTCGTCAGCCGCAAAGCCTAACTGATGATTGGCTTCAACCGTATCGTAGCCCTGATCCTGCAACGCATAGGCGCGGATTTTATTCAGCAGGCCAATGTTACGCCCTTCCTGGCGGTGATACAGCAGCACGCCACGGCCTTCCTCTGCGATATGAGAAAGGGCAGCTTCAAGCTGGAAGCCGCAGTCGCAGCGCAGGCTGAACAGCGCGTCACCGGTAAGACACTCTGAATGAACGCGGGACAGCACCGGCGTCTGTCCTGAAATGTCGCCGAACACCAGGGCGACGTGATCCTGCCCGGTTGCCAGTTCTTCAAAACCCACCATCAGGAAATCGCCCCATGGGGTTGGCAGTTTGGCTTCTGCCACACGTTTAAGCTGCATGTGATTCTCCAGACCAGGCTGACACGTTTCGTGTCCTTGCCCCGTTTTGCTTTCTGTATTCGACTATTTTGCCACAAGCCCGGCAACTTCACCTAATCACCACCACCCTATATGAACGTTAAACGCACGATCCGACATATCCACCAGAAAGATGAAATTCAGTTATGATTGTGGTGCTTAGTGAAAAAGGAGAGGACATGCTTTCAATCGCCAGACGCACGGCCGCCGGCGCCGCCGTATTGCTTGTTATACCCCTGGTTGTGTGGTTTTCCGGCTGGACATGGCAGCCCGGACAAAACGAGACGTGGCTGAAAACCTTATACTGGATAACCGAGACGGTCACCCAGCCGTGGGGGATTATTACGCACGTGCTGCTCTGTGGCTGGTTTCTGTGGTGCCTGCGCTTTCGCCTGCGCGCGGCGCTGGTGCTGTTTGCCATTCTCGCCGGCGCTATTCTTGTCGGGCAGGGGGTGAAGTCGTGGGTAAAAGATCGCGTGCAGGAACCCCGTCCCTTCGTCGTCTGGCTGGAAAAAACACACCATGTTCCCGTGGATGAGTTCTACAATTTAAAGCGTAAAGATCGCGGGGCGCTGGTGAAAGAACAGCTTGCGGAACAGCAGGATATTCCGACCTTTTTACGCAAACACTGGCAAAAAGAGACCGGTTTTGCGTTTCCTTCCGGGCACACGATGTTTGCCGCCAGCTGGGCATTGCTTGGCGTAGGGCTTTTATGGCCGCGCCGACGCACCTTAACCATTGCGTTGTTGCTGGTCTGGGCCACGGGCGTAATGGGTAGCCGGATGCTGCTGGGAATGCACTGGCCGCGTGATTTGGTGGTCGCAACGCTGATCTCGTGGGTACTGGTGACGCTGGCGACGTGGCTTGCTCAACGTTTTTGTGGGCCACTAACGCCACCGCCGGAAGAGAAGGAAGAAATAGCCGAAAGGGAGTCAGGCGGAACCTGAAGCTTGATTTTCCGCATTTAGACCCTAAATCCATGAAGGGCGCGTTACTTTTTCCGTTTCGCGCCCGCCACTAAAATGGTAGCTTATAAGGCTGATTGCAGTGAGTTGAACACGCTTTATACGCTCGAACCACATAACGGGAAGTCATGTGAAATATTTACTCATTTTCTTACTGGTGTTGGCGATTTTTGTCATTTCAGTCACATTGGGCGCGCAAAACGATCATCAGGTAAGCTTCAACTATCTGCTGGCGCAGGGCGAGTACCGGGTGTCGAGCCTGCTGGCAGTATTATTCGCGGCGGGATTTGTCATAGGTTGGCTCGTATGTGGCCTGTTCTGGCTTAAGGTTCGTGTTTCTCTTGTTCGCGCTGAACGTAAAATTAAACGACTTGAACATCAACTTGCGCCTGCGTCTGACATTCCGGCGAGCTCTGGTGTGCCGGTAGTCAAGGAATAATCGAATATGCTGGAGTTGTTGTTTCTGCTTTTGCCTGTCGCCGCAGCCTATGGCTGGTATATGGGCCGCAGAAGCGCGCAACAAACAAAACAGGATGAAGCAAACCGACTCTCCCGCGACTACGTTGCGGGGGTGAACTTCCTGCTGAGCAACCAGCAGGACAAAGCGGTAGATCTGTTCCTCGACATGCTTAAAGAGGATACCGGCACCGTAGAGGCACACCTCACCCTGGGAAACCTTTTCCGCTCGCGCGGAGAGGTTGACCGCGCCATTCGCATACACCAGACCCTGATGGAAAGCGCCTCGTTGACCTATGAGCAACGATTGCTGGCCGTGCAGCAGCTGGGGCGGGACTACATGGCCGCGGGGCTTTACGATCGCGCCGAAGATATGTTCACCCAGCTGGTGGATGAGACGGACTTCCGTATCGGTGCGCTTCAGCAGCTTCTGCAAATCTACCAGGCCACCAGCGACTGGCAAAAAGCGATTGATACGGCAGAACGGCTGGTGAAACTCGGCAAAGACAAACAGCGCGTCGAGATTGCCCACTTTTACTGCGAGCTGGCCCTCCAGCAAATGGGCAGCGATGACATGGACAAAGCCATGGCGTTGCTTAAAAAAGGCGCGGCAGCCGATCGCAACAGCGCTCGCATCTCAATCATGATGGGGCGGGTCTTTATGGCAAACGGGGATTACGCCAAAGCCGTGGAAAGCCTGCTTCGCGTTATCGATCAGGACAAAGAACTGGTCAGCGAAACGCTGGAGATGCTGCAAACCTGCTATCAGCAGCTGGGCAAGCAGGACGAGTGGGTCGCGTTTCTGCGCCGCTGCGTAGAGGAGAATACCGGGGCCACGGCCGAGCTGATGCTCTCCGATGTCGTTGAGCAGCACGAAGGCAGTGAAACCGCTCAGGTCTACATTACGCGCCAGCTGCAGCGCCATCCTACAATGCGCGTGTTCCACAAGCTAATGGACTACCACCTCAATGAGGCAGAGGAAGGGCGCGCCAAAGAGAGCCTGATGGTGCTGCGAGACATGGTGGGCGAGCAGGTGCGGAGCAAACCGCGCTACCGCTGCCAGAAATGCGGTTTCACCGCTTACTCGCTCTACTGGCACTGTCCATCGTGCCGCGCGTGGTCCACCATTAAGCCAATTCGTGGTCTGGACGGGCAGTAATTTTTTAAAACACCACATTTTAGTTACAACATACTAATGTTTTTGGGTAAGCCAACCAGCACCGTGCGGTCTGTCGTTCAGCAGGAAAGACATTCGATTCTGTTCATTTCCGCCGATGGCAGGTAGAATGCACGCCGTTTATCTGTTCCGCGCCGCTGCGCGCCCATAGACGAAAAGGGCTGGTCATGACGTCTGTTACTTCCTCTACTTCCCGCGTAGTTACCGATTCTCCTGTTGTCGTTGCTCTGGATTACAATAACCGTGACGCCGCGCTGGCCTTTGTTGACGGCATTGATCCTCGCGATTGCCGTCTTAAAGTCGGCAAAGAGATGTTCACGCTGTTCGGGCCGCAACTCGTCCGCGATTTGCACCAGCGCGGTTTTGACGTTTTCCTCGACCTGAAATTCCACGATATTCCCAATACCACCGCGCACGCCGTTGCCGCGGCGGCTGACCTGGGCGTGTGGATGGTAAACGTGCACGCTTCCGGTGGGGCACGCATGATGACGGCCGCGCGCGAAGCGCTACTGCCGTTTGGCAAAGAGGCGCCACTTCTGATTGCCGTCACCGTGCTGACCAGTATGGATGAAAGCGACCTCCGAGATCTGGGAGTGACGTTGTCACCGGCAGAACATGCGGAGCGTCTTGCGCGTCTGACGCAAAGCTGCGGTCTTGATGGAGTGGTCTGTTCTGCACAGGAAGCGGAGCGTTTTAAATCCGCCTTAGGCCGCGAATTTAAGCTGGTTACGCCGGGTATTCGTCCTGCGGGCAGCGAGACAGGGGATCAGCGTCGCATCATGACGCCGGAGCAGGCCCTGAGCGCGGGCGTAGACTATATGGTGATTGGTCGTCCGGTAACGCAATCTGCTAACCCGGCAGAAACGCTGAAAGCGATTAATGCATCATTGAAAAAGGGGGCATAATGGGTGACGCCAACAGTCGTCTGGTCTATTCAACTGATACCGGACGCATTGAGGAGCCAAAAGAAAAAGCTGTACGCCCCAGGGGCGACGGTATTGTCCGTATACAGCGCCAGACCAGCGGCAGAAAGGGTAAAGGCGTATGCCTGATTACCGGCGTCGATCTGGACGATGTGGAACTGGCAAAACTCGCCGCAGAGCTTAAAAAGAAATGCGGATGCGGTGGGGCGGTCAAGGATGGCATTATCGAGATTCAGGGCGATAAGCGCGACGTAATTAAATCGCTTCTGGAAGCCAAAGGGATGAAGGTCAAGCTGGCGGGCGGTTAAATAAATGAGCCACGGACAATGCCGTGGCTCTTTTTTTTACGTGCGTAAGTCAGACCTGAAAATACAAAATATATTATTTTACCGGTGAGAGCCGTTATGGTGATTATTTGCCCACCTGGTGACCGATAATACCACCTACGGCAGCACCACCTAATGTACCCAGCGTACTACCATCCGTTAATACTGCACCACCAAGAGCACCAGCACCGGCGCCAATCGCGGTGTTACGGTCACGTTTAGACCAGTTAGAGCAAGCGCTCAGGGACATTGCTACAGTGATTGCCAGAACAGCGGCGGCTAATTTTTTGCTGGTAAAGGTCATAATACTTTCTCCTGAATTATCGATTCACGGAAAGAAGTGCTATTTAAGTATAGACAATATTTATACTTAAATTCCGTTCCCGTGAAAGCTGGTCGCGCAGGCGTTTCATCATCACGCAGGTGATAGTCACTTCCTGTTATATCGCTAATAATAATTTTACGTGTTTAAAGGCGTTTCAACAGGTAAAAACTCTTAAAGGAGGGGTCGGAATAATCTCAGACAAAGGTTGAACTGCGTCCATAATCCGGACGCAGCAGGATAATCAGGCCGTTTTTTTGACAATATCAACCGTCAGGCCGTCGTGCTGTAACTGCTGGCGATATTCATCGCGCAAGCGCTCATCCGTAATCACCCGGCTGAAGCGCGAGACAGGGCCCATCGTATAGGGATGCACGGCACCGAATTTAGAGCTGTCGGTAAGGACAATCGCCTCGCACTCTTTGGCGAGCACGGCGTTAACCACGTCTGAACGCATCATATCCCGGCCGGTAAAACCGGTGTCGGGCTGCCAGCCATCAATGCCGATAAATGCCTTACTGAAGTGAACCTGCTGAACATACTGGCGCGTTAAGGGTCCCACCATGCTTTCGCTTTTCTTCTGGTAAATGCCGCCCAGCAGAATCACCTCGCAGCGGGTTTCCTTCAGCAGATGGGCGATATAGCTGCTCACGGTGATGATGGTAACGTCTTTCTGCTCAGCAAGCGTGCGCGCCAGAAGAGCGTTGCTGCTGCCATTTTCAATGAAGACGGTTTCACCGTTGTTCACTAAGGACGCGGCAAATTCCGCCAGCTCCCGCTTTAGCGCGTAGTTGTTCATCATGCGGGTTTCGACATCTTCGCTGTCCAGTGGCACGGCATATCCGTGCGCACGCCGCAGATAGCTCTGTTTTTCCAGAAGATTAAGATCCTGACGGATGGTGACTTCAGAAACGCCGGTGGCTTTAGCGAGATCGACCACGCTTACGCGTCCCTGGTCGATGACCATCTGCAAAATAATTTGTTGTCGGGAATTCATAGCATCCATTTAAAAGACAAGGGCGGAAACGGCGTGGTTACACTTCCCACGGGGCTTTTGGTTGCGCAGATTGTGGTGCGTCGTCAGCGCCGTTCTGAGCCAGGAGTTCAGACTTGAGGATCTCAAGATTACGGATAGCAGAGTGATAATCGCCCGCGACGAGAATATCCAGCACGGTATCAATACGCTGTGCTACGGCTGCTGCATCAATGTTAGACATAATCTTACCCTGAAGCGAAATGTGAATATTATCAATGATGCAGAAAATTGCTTCAAAAGAGAAGGTAAAAAATGCAATTACCAAAGCACATAAATGAAAGTGATTAATTTTCACTGGTAGCCCGTCGTGCCGGCAACAACCCCTAAATGGAACGGCTGGTTATGCTGCAAAACCGCCATCAGGCGACGGGGTTACGCAGGCCAGCTAGCGGACGTGCCGCGCCTGATAGCGCTTTAGCCATCGCTCGAACGCGGCAGCGGGCATGGGCTTAGCAAAAAGATAACCCTGCCGTTCGTTGACGCCGTTCTTCGTCAGAAAGGCGTCTTCTTTTGCGCTCTCCACGCCTTCGGCAATAACCTGTAAGTTTAACGCCTGCGCCACGGCGACAATCGCCCGCACCAGAGACTGTGAAATGGATTGCTTGTGAATATCCCGGACGAACGACTGATCGAGCTTAATCGCATCGATAGGGAATCGCGCCAACTGCGACAGGGAAGAGTATCCCGTCCCGAAGTCATCCAGATGGATTTGCGCCCCCAGGCGGCTAAACTGCTGGATGAGCGAGAGCGCCAGCTCTTCATTTTCGATAAGGCAGCTTTCGGTTAGCTCCACGTCAATCGGGCAGTATTCAAAATTCAGATCCTTCAGCGCCTGTTTTAGGTCGCTGAATATGGTCTGGTCCGCCAGCTGACGGGCAGAGACATTGACCGCGACGCGCAGGTTAATACCCTTGTCGCGCCACTTTGCCACCTGCCGCACCACGTCGAGCATCACCCAGCGGCCAAGGGGCACAATCAGTCCTGACTCTTCAGCGTAGGAGATGAACTCCATCGGCGGGATCAGGCCACGCTCTGGCGACTGCCAGCGCACCAGCGCCTCGAGGCTCCTGACTTCGCCGCGCCATGTCATCTTGGGCTGGTAGTGGATCAGCAGCTGATCGTTATCCAGCGCCTTACGCAGGTTGGTATCCAGCCAGAGATATTCAAATACGCGCTGGTTCATCTCTGGCGAAAATACGCAGAATTTACCCCGGCCATTTTCTTTGGCGGTATACATGGCGGTGTCGGCATTGCGAATGACGCTTTCGCGATCGTTACCGTGCTGGGGCGCAAGCGCGATACCAAGCGAGCAGCCCGTATACACCTCAATCAAGCCAATGCGGAAAGGCTGGCGCAGGCGGGTCAGGATCCGCGACGCCATGGCTTCCAGCGCGCCCTGTGACGTATCGGTGGCCATCACGATAAATTCATCCCCGCCGAGGCGCGCCAGCGTTTGCCCTTCATCCAGGCAGCTCAGGATCGCCAGCGCAACGGCCTGAAGCAGCTGGTCGCCAAACATGTGGCCGTAAGCGTCGTTTACCTTTTTGAAGTTATCCAGATCGAGATAGACCACACCCACCTGTCCGTCACCACGGGCGCTGATGGCATCGGAGATCAGCTCATGAATGGCGTTACGGTTTGGCAATCCGGTTATGGTATCCGTATTGGCGAGAACGCGCAGCCGCTCCTGGGCACGACGCTCTTCCGTGATGTCGGTGCCCGAACAGATAAGGAAGATTTCATTTTTCCCGCTGCCGCTGTGAACAAACTTATTTCTGAACAGAAACAAGCGCTGGCCCTTGCGGGTCTTGATCCAGCGTTCGACTTCGTACGAACTGCCGTTACGAAAAAAACCGGCAATATTGCGTTTCGATGCGGCGGCCTCGCTGCGGCTCATAAACAGCTTAAACACGTTTTGCCCGATAACTTCCTGCTCCTTCAGGCCCGTATACTCTTCGCTTAAGCGATTGAAGCGCTGGATATTCCCGTTCTGGTCGAGGATGACAATGACGGAGTTAGCCTCGGACACCACCTGTTCGGCGAAGGAGAGTCCCTGCGCCAGATCGCGCGCCACGGAAGGCGTGTCGTTCCATGCTGATGCCGTTCCCGCCCACTCGCTTTTGTTAATTTTACGGCCCACCAGATGAACGGGGACTTCAACACCGTACAGCGGCAGGGTCATGGCAATGCTGGAGGTGATCACGGTTAGCTGGCGAATCAGATCGGCCTGTTCATCATCCAGCGCAACAACCTGGATAATGTCGGTGTTTTCACTTGCGGCAAGATGCAGAGCATTGCTGTCTGCTGTTAATCGCCACCAGGGGCTATGGGTACCCATGTAACGAAACAGCAGGTTCTGCTCCAGATCGTCCATCCCGTTTTCTCCCGCGGCAGCTGAGTAGCGCACAAATTATTCATTTGCAGTCGACTATGACGGCTCTTTTTACTGTAGATAACTCTGGCGAAATGTGGCGACGGGATACGGAAAATTGTGAAATAAAACGATGGTTTTGCGGGAAATAAAGCGGGAGAAAAATATCGGCCATTTACCAATAAAATGGCCGATATGTTAAGCGATTATCAGGCAACCGGGCGCGCGATAATGCTGCGGGTTTCCATGCGGACTTCAGCGATGTTTACATCAATCACGTCTGTGACCTTATAAATCGTTTCGCCTTTAATTTGCACGGTACCGTTTTCCTGGCTGCAAACCAGCTCGTCCCGAACGGCATGCAGGAACGGGGCAGGAATAAAGGCAACGGCGCCGTTATCCACCAGACGCACGCGCATACCGCCGCGGCTAACGTCGATGATTTCAGCCGGGAAGCGAGCGTCTGTTCCTGCTTTATCATTCAGGAAACGCGCGTACAGCCAGTCGCCGACGTCGCGCTCCGCCATGCGGTTCAGACGGCGGCGCTCTGCCATCTGAAGCGTGGTGTCGTCCTGTGGACGGGCAATAGCTTCACCTTTAATGATTGCTTTAAGCAGACGGTGGTTAACCATGTCGCCGTACTTACGGATAGGTGAAGTCCAGGTCGCGTACGCCTCAAGGCCGAGACCGAAGTGCGGGCCTGGCTCCGTGCTGATTTCCGCAAAGGACTGGAAGCGGCGAATGCGGCTGTCGAGGAAACCTGACGGCTGTGCGTCCAGCTCGCGGCGCAGCTTGCAGAAGCCTGGCAGGGTCAGCACCTCTTCCGGGTCGACGTGTACGTCGTGGGTTTTGAGCAGGGCGGCCAGCGCTTCGGTGTTCGCCGGGTCAAACCCGGTGTGCACGTTGTAAATGCCAAAGCCTAACCTGTCGCGCAGCACGCGTGCGGCGCAAATGTTGGCGGAGATCATCGCTTCTTCAACGATACGGTTGGCAATACGGCGTGGCTCGGCGACGATGTTCAGCACTTCGCCTTTTTCACCCAGCACAAAGCGGTAGTCAGGGCGATCCTTAAATACCAGCGCGTGGGTCTGGCGCCACTCACTGCGGCTCTGGCAGACGCGATGCAGCAGACGAATTTGCGCAGCAATATTTTCGGATTCAGGCTTCCAGCTGCCGGTATTTTCCAGCCAGTCGGACACGCTGTCATAAGCCAGTTTGGCTTTGGATTCGATGGTGGCGGCGAAGAATTCGATATCATCTTCAATTGTTCCATCCGCCGCGATTGTCATGCGGCAGGCCAGCACCGGACGCACTTCATGCGGGCGCAGCGAGCAGAGATCGTCAGAGAGTTCGCGCGGCAGCATTGGAATGTTGAAGCCCGGCAGGTAGTTAGTGAACGAACGCACTTTGGCCATCTCGTCCAGCTTGCTGCCTTCAACGATCCACGCGGTAGGGTCGGCAATGGCGACGGTGAGATGCAGTTTGCCATCCGCTGCCTCTTCGGAGTACAGCGCGTCGTCCATATCCTCGGTGCTGGCGCTGTCGATGGTGACAAAGTCCAGGGCCGTCAAATCGCGACGCTCAAGACCTTCGTCCTGCATTTCGGTCGCTACGCCATCCGGCGCTTCTTTTTCGAGGTTGTGGCGCGCCAGCGTCACCCACCATGGAACGAAATGGTCGTCGCCAAAGGTGATGAACTGGGTCAGCTCGGCGTAGAAACCGCGATCGCCTTTTAAAGGATGACGGCGCATTTCGGCAACCGCCCAGTCACCCTCGACAAAGTCATGCTCAACGCCACGCGCGGCGCGGCAAGGGATGGCATCTTTCAGGAGAGGATGATCCGGTACGATAGAAAGACGATCGTCTTTTTTATGCACTTTCCCGACAAAACGCGTCAGGAAAGGTTCGATCAGTGCTTCCGGCTCGGCAGACTCACGCTCCTTTTCGGTATGAATAACGGCCGAAATGCGGTCGCCATGCATCACTTTCTTCATCTGAGGAGGCGGAATGAAGTAGCTCTTCTGTCCGTCAACTTCAAGAAAGCCAAAGCCCTTTTCCGTGGCTTTTACGACCCCTTCTGCACGCGGCGTCTGGGAATGCAGTTGCTGTTTAAGCTGCGCTAGCAGCGGGTTGTCCTGAAACATAATGTTCTATTTTCGTAGCCATTGAGCGGCTGACAGTTTTACGCGATTCTCACTGCTACAGCAAGCGCTCTTTAGGTAAAGCGTGTGGTTATTCCTCTTTGCCAAGCGCCACGCGCAGACGGTCCAGCCAGCCATTAAATGCGCCGCGGGTTAACAGATTAATTGCCTTGCCCGGCGGGATTCCGGCCTCCGTGAGAGGCGTTAGCTGGGCGGCGCTAAAACGATCGGGAGACGTAAGCAGCAGCGCATGGGCGGCCGAGAGCGATGCAGACGGCTGGGCTTCGCTTTGTGGATGGTTAACCAGTATCTCACCCGTCAGATTTAGCAGCATCGGCTCGTGGCACAGAACCGGCGTGAGCGCTGCAAGCGCCGGTTCGGCCTGCCAGCGCGAGAGCGCCTCAAGCTGAACCGCACTGGCATATTTTAGTTCGACTACGGGCTGGGTGGCGGTCCATCGGGTAAAGCTCAGCGGTAGCGTATGGGGCTGGATGTGGTGTCCCGGCAGCCAGCGTACCGGGTGGCCAAGCAGCGCCTGAAACACCGCGACCGCCCGCGCCTGGAATCCGGTAAAGCCGATGATCTGGTTGATAAGCACAATGTCATACGTTGTCAGCCCCACCTCATCAAGCTGGGTTTGCGCTTTGTCGTCAATGACATCCGGGGAGCTCGCCAGCTGGCGGGCATACTGGGTGATCTCTGCCAGGCGTCGATTGCTTTCGCGGGAGGAGTCCGGGCCTGGAAGCGGCGCGAGCAGGGCAGCATAGTGGTTACAGAGCCGCTGTACGCCGCACGCCTGGGCAACCGTCAACGCCGTGCTCAGCCTGTCGTAGGCGCTAAGCGTGTGCAGACGGTTCACGGGAGTATCGAGCGGGAATAGGTGGTGGCACAAGGTTCGGGCTGGCGTAAGCCACCCACAACAGCTTGCGGCAATGTCGTCAGGCAGGGCTAAATCGAGCAAAAAACGATCGTCGACGTTAGCGGCTTCGGGCACCAGAGGCAGAACGTCCGTCTGCGAATGATTCGACTGGGTTTCATGATACCAGTGGCCTTTGCCGGAAAAACGGCGTTGTTCCATGGGCGTTCCTTGATCTCAAAATGGCGATCAATATCCTGGCGTAAGGCGGATGAGGGGAAAAATATTGTTAGGTGATAACAAATAGCAGAACGGAATAACGAGGGGCGGGGGAGAACTCTCTTCCCTGGCGGGAAGAGAGTGGCAGGCTTATTTGATTTCCAGCTCGTTCATGGCAGCGATGTTGAAACCGCCGTCAACGTGAACCACTTCGCCGGAGATACCCGCGGAAAGGTCAGAGCAGAGGAAGGCAGCAGAGTTACCCACGTCTTCGATGGTAACGGTACGACGAATCGGGGTAACCGCTTCGCAGTGTGCCAGCATTTTACGGAAATCTTTGATACCGGAGGCCGCCAGGGTACGGATTGGACCCGCAGAGATGGCGTTAACACGCACGCCTTCAGGACCCATGGCGTTCGCCATATAGCGCACGTTGGCTTCCAGAGACGCTTTCGCCAGACCCATAACGTTGTAGTTAGGGATAGCACGTTCAGCGCCCAAGTAGGACAGGGTCAGCAGTGCTGCGCCCGGGTTCAGCATCGCGCGGCAGGATTTTGCCATCGCTACGAAGCTGTAGGAGCTGATGTCGTGTGCGATTTTGAAGCCATCACGGGTAACCGCGTTAACGTAGTCGCCGTCCAGCTGGTCGCCAGGTGCGAAGCCGATGGAGTGAACGAAGCCGTCGAATTTCGGCCATGCTTTTGCCAGTTCAGCAAACATGCCGTCAATGCTTTCGTCTTGTGCAACGTCACATTCCAGAACAATGCTGGAACCCAGCTGCGCGGCAAATTCTTCAACACGGCCTTTCAGCTTGTCGTTCTGGTAGGTGAACGCCAGCTCAGCGCCTTCGCGATGCATAGCCTGTGCGATGCCGTATGCGATGGACAGTTTGCTGGCAACGCCAGTTACCAGAATGCGCTTACCGGAAAGAAAACCCATAGCTTTAATCCTTATATTCATTGCTTATTTTGCCTTGTAATTCATAGCGTTACAGGCAGTATTTCAAAATCATTCGAAATTAGCTCGAAATTATAGCCCACTCACAGCCCCTTGTGTCACGATATTTCTCGCTCATCTGCCGTGACCGGGGCGCCGGAAGGCCTTGAGCCGGCGCTTATTCACGCTGTTTCGTATGCATCTCAGCAGTATACCACCGCGCGTCGGGTTCGCCTCATCCAACCAGAGAGGGGAACGGCGCCGTCGCCTTCTCAACGCGCCCGGGGCGCTTTTGCGCAAAATGATCCGTTCAGCTGTCTCAACTCCCTAAAATTTACCGCGGGTCGGCACGCGTCAGGAATTTCATCCCTGTATACGCGTCTGCGGTGACCGACTGAAGTCAGGAAATATTCTGCACCTCGTTTGATGTGGATATTTTTCAAAGGGAGTTGTTAATGAAGAAAGAAGAAATGTACGAGTACGATGAAGATGATATCGACTCAATCGCCTGGTCCGTCGCATTTAGCGAATGGCTGGGAATGGACACATTACAGGATTGTGTTTTAACCAGAATATCAGAGAAGGAAAGAGAGAAATATGAAAGTAAGTTAGCCGAGTTCCGCCATTTCCTGCAGTACGCGTCAGGAGAAGAATATTTTTCGCGGTATCTAATACAAAATAAAGCGCAGCGCTAATTTTACCTTATACGGATATAGGGATTATATGCATGAGGATTGCACAGTTAATAGCTAAAACGTTAGTTGTCGGCACGTTTTACCTGCCTTGCGCGCCGGTGTCGGCCATGCTGCCAGCGGATGATAACCAGTACGACGCGCTGATTATTGAAGCGAGAAAGGGAAATACTCAGCCTGCATTAACCTGGTTTTCCGGCCATCAACGGCTTGATGAATCCCAGATTGCCGACTGGATGCAGATTGCCCTGTGGGGCGGTAAAGACAGCGAGGTTATCGACGTTTATTCCAGGCACCAGCATTACGCGCTGCCGGCGAGAGCCTGGGCCGCGCTGGCGGTAGCGTGGCGTAATAAACAGGAGTGGAAAAAAGCGCTCAATGCCTGGGACCGCATTTGCGATGACAGCCCGTACACGGCGGAGTTTTGCCGGGGAAGGGTGTTAACGCTGGCCGACAGCGGCGAGTATGCCGGTGCGCTCCGTGAGATCCGTCGGCTGCAGAAGAGAACGCCGGACAGCAAAAACTACCTGACTGAAGCCTATGTGCACAGGCTTGCCGGAAATTATCCTGATGAGTTACTCGCTATTACGAAGGCGATGCGCCTGTCACAGCATCCTGAAACGCTGGCCGATGCCTATCGCCAGGCGCTGGCGGATAACCAGCTGCCGTCAGCCGGGTTAAAGCACGTTCAGGCGCAGGGGAAAGAGCCTGATGCCCGCGAACGTGCGGACGCAGCGGCGGAGTTAGTCAGGCTCGCGTTTATGCCGACCCGCGGTGAAAAAGAGCGTTACGTCATCGCCGATCGGGCGTTGTCCCTTTACGACGGGATGATCGCCGAGTGGAAAGAGAAGCCGGAGCATGAGGCGGTGTATCGCCGTATTCGCTTCGACAGGCTGGGGGCGCTGCTGGCCCGCAGCCGCCATCAGGAGGTTATCGGGCAATACCAACAGATGAAACAGGAAGGTCTGGTGCTGCCGGAGTATGCCCAGTACTGGGTCGCGTCAGCGTTCCTCAAAACGGGCCAGCCCGACCGGGCTCAGGCGATGCTCTCCAGGCTGTTTTATCAGAATCCTCAGAAGGTTGATGATATTTCGGAGGAAGAGCGTGCCGACCTTTTTTACAGCCATCTGGAAAGTGAAAACTATCGCCCGGCAAAGCTGCTGACGAAACGCGTCGTTGATACCACGCCCGCCACCTGGTATCCGCGCGGATCGTCAGTGCCCGTGCCGAATGATAAGTGGCTTGAGGGGCAGCAGTACCGCTCCTCGCTTGCGATGTATGAACAGGATCTTGCCCGGGCGGAAGCGCTGACGCGTAGCCTATCGCAGGCGGCGCCGGGTAATCAGGGGCTCCTTATAGATCATGCGCGCGTGCTGCTTGCGCGTGGTCTGCCGAGGGCCACAGAAGCGCGCTTAAAGCAGGCCGAACTGCTTGAGCCTTCCAGCGTTGCCCTGGAAACCGAACAGGCCTATGCCGCGCTGGATCTTCAGGAATGGCGACAGGCGGAGGAGCTGACAAAGGATGTAGCGCAACGCGCGCCCGACAACGCGGCGGTAAAGCAGCTCAGCAAGGCGTTTGCCACCCATGAGCGCGCAGAATTAAGGATGGGGGGGACGGTCGGCCTGGACTCTGATTCGCCTGATTCAGGGCGCCATGATGTTAACGTCAATACCACCCTTTATAGCCCGCCGCTTAACTATAACTGGCGTGGATTCGTCGGCTACGGCTTCTTTGACGGCCGTTTCCAGGAGGGGAAAGGCGTGGTTCGCGACGGGCTCATGGGGCTGGAATGGCGTTCGCGAGACCTGTGGGCAGAGGCTGAAGTCTCGAAGAGACATTTCAACGGCGACAGGAAAGTCGGAGCACGCCTTGCAGCCCGGGTTGATGTCAACGATAGCTGGCAGCTGGGCCTGGAAGGTGAACGCTTATCGCGTAACGCGCCGATGCGCGCCATGAAAAACGATATTACCGCGAACAGCGGTGGGGCGGAGGTACGCTGGTATCAGCATGAAAGCCGTCAGTACAGCGCCCGCTACCTGAAAACCGCTTTCTCTGACGGTAACCGCAGGAATGAATATTTCCTCAATGGTCAGGAACAGGTCTGGGCTTCGCCTGATATGAACCTGAGTATCCAGCCCGGCGTGTATTACGGCACCAACAGCCAGTCTGACACGCCTTACTTCAGCCCGGAAAAACGTCTCGACGTGATGGCAGGCGTGACGCTGGATCATCGGCTGTGGCGTCGGTATGAAAACAGCTGGACGCAGACCTTCAGCGCCGGTGCAGGTAATGCGTGGCAGCACGGCTATGGCAGCGGCCTTATCACCCATCTTGGCTACGGGCAACGCGTGTCCTGGCGCGACGGTGGTGAAGCCGGTGTGGCGATACGCTGGGATAAACGCCCCTCTGACGGAAAGCAGGAACACAATCTGTCAGTTGATTTTAACGTGACCCTTCGATTCTGAGGCAACGTATGTTACGGAAAGGATTTCAAACATTACTCGTACTGCTCGGCATTATGCTCGTGGCAGCGTGCGTCGACGGGCGCGGGCCGGCCTATACCAGCCCGGCCCTGCGCGAAAAGTTACGCGCCGAGACGCCATGGCCGGCGAATGGCTTCGTGACGATTGCGTATCATGAGGTCGAAGATGGCGAAGCGGATCAGCGCTTTATGTCCGTGCGGACCTCTGCGCTGAAAGAGCAGTTTGCCTGGCTGCGCGCTAACGGCTATAGCCCTGTCAGCGTGGCGCAGATCCGTGAGGCACACCGTGGGGGAAAACCGCTCCCGGAAAAAGCGGTGCTGCTGTCCTTTGACGACGGATTCAGCAGCTTCTACACGCGCGTCTATCCGCTGCTCGTCGCCAATCAGTGGCCTGCTCTGTGGGCGCCGGTTGGGAGCTGGATCAACACCCCCGCCGGACAACCGGTGCAATACGGTGATGAGAAGATCGAGCGTGAACGCTTTGCGACCTGGCAACAGGTGCAGGAGCTCTCCCGTTCGCCGCTGGTAGAGATTGGCGGGCATACCTGGAACAGCCACTTTGGGACGCTTGCTAACCCGAGCGGCAGCATGCTTCCTGCCTTTGCGAATCGTCGGTTTATTCAGGACGGCCGTCGCTATGAAACCGAAACGGAATACCGGGCGCGGATACGGCGAGACGCGCAGACGCTGATAAGCCATGTAAAAGCGCATACCGGCAAAGCACCTACGGCCTGGGTGTGGCCCTATGGCGCGGCGAACGGTACGGCGATTCAGGAGCTAAAGGCACTCGGGTTTGACATGTTTTTCACCCTTGAGGACGGGCTGTCAACGGCCACGCAGCTGGATGCAATTCCCCGTATCCTGATTAACGGCAACCCGACGCTGGAAGAGTTTGCGCTTCAGGTGACGGGGGTACAGGAGCAGCAGCTTCAGCGCGTGATGCATGTCGACCTGGACTACGTATTTGATCCTGATGCCGGGCAGATGGAAAAAAATATCGATGCCCTTATTCAGAGAGTGAAAGACATGGGGATCACCACCGTATACCTCCAGGCCTTCGCGGACCCGGCGGGTGACGGTCTGGTTAAAGCGGTCTACTTCCCGAATCGATGGATGCCGGTAAAGGCCGATATTTTCAGCCGCGTTGCGTGGCAGCTGCGTACCCGGGCGAGCGTGGCCGTTTATGCCTGGATGCCCGTTCTGAGCTGGGAAATGGCGGAAACCTTAACCCGCGTGCATAGCCTGGAGACAGGGGATGAGGACGGCCCTCAGGTCAATCCTTCACAATATCGTCGCCTGTCGCCCTTCGACGATCGGGCAAGGCAGCGAATCGGTGAGGTGTATGAAGATCTGGCGGCGCACGCCTCTTTTGACGGCATTCTTTTTCACGATGACGCCGTGCTGTCCGATACGGAGGATGCCAGCCCCGCTGCGCTGGATGCTTACGAAAAAGCAGGCTTTGGACGTGATATTCGGGCCATTCGTGACGACCCAGAGCGGTTTGAGGCATGGACCCGCTTTAAAACCGAAACGCTCACCCGCTTCACGCTTGAGCTGGCGGATAAAGTAAAAGCGATCCGCGGTCCGGAAATCAAAACGGCGCGTAACCTGTATGCGTTGCCGTTGATTGAACCGCAAAGCGAAGCCTGGTTTGCGCAAAACACCAGCGACTTTCTCGCCCACTATGACTGGACGGCCGTGATGGCGATGCCCTACATGGAGGGAGTGAACGGTCGGGAGGGCGATAAATGGTTTAAAGCGCTTATTGCTCGTGTAGCAGCGTTACCCGACGGGAAAAATAAAATGATTATTGAGCTTCAGGCTCGCGACTGGCGTCCCGACGGCCAGCATCAACATATTGCATCCAGCAAGATTGCGCAATGGATGCGTATTATGCAGTTCTCCGGAATAAAACATTACGGTTATTACCCGGATGATTTTTTGAATAATCAGCCGAAGATAAATGTTATTCGGCCAGAATTCTCAACTAGCTGGTACCCTGAAGATGAATAATCGCTATTTCTCTATCGTTATTTTAATTCTGGTGTTGTGCATCCCAGTCGGTTTGACTCTGCTGTTTTCCGCAGAGGTTATGCTGCGTTACGTCTTTTTCTGGCCGTTCTTTATGTCGATATTCTGGATAGCCGGCAGCGTATTTTTCTGGTTTTATCGCGAACGCCACTGGGCGTGGGGAAAGAATGCGCCGGCGCCCGGGCTCCGGGGCAATCCTTTAATTTCGATCGTCATTCCTTGTTTTAATGAATCGAAAAATATTCATGAGACCATTGCGGCGGCCATGTCCCAGCGGTATGACAATTTTGAAGTTATCGCGGTGAACGACGGGTCTTCGGACGATACGGGCTTTCAGCTTAATATGCTGGCCGAGCGTTATCCCCGCCTGCGCGTTCTGCATCTGATGGAAAACCAGGGAAAAGCGATTGCGCTGAAAAGCGGTGCAGCCGCCGCAAAAGGTGAATTTCTGGTTTGCGTGGACGGCGACGCCTGTCTGGATCGTGACGCGGCAGCCTGGCTTGTTGCGCCAATGATTGATAACCCGCGCGTGGGGGCGGTCACCGGCAATCCGCGGATCCGAACTCGCTCAACGTTAATCGGTAAAGTTCAGGTCGGCGAGTTTTCTTCCATCATCGGTCTAATCAAGCGTACGCAGCGGGTATATGGCCAGGTGTTTACCGTCTCTGGCGTCATTGCCGCGTTTCGCCGTAGCGCGCTGGCGGACGTCGGTTACTGGAGCGATGACATGATTACGGAAGACATTGATATCAGCTGGAAATTGCAGCTTCGCCGCTGGTCTGTGTTTTATGAGCCGCGTGCGCTGTGCTGGATTTTGATGCCAGAAACGCTACGGGGGCTGTGGAAGCAGCGCTTGCGCTGGGCGAAGGGAGGCGCAGAGGTATTCCTGAAAAATATGGGGTCGCTCTGGCGCTGGAAACACCGCCATATGTGGCCGCTGTTTGTGGAATATTGTGCTTCCACGGCCTGGGCATTCACCTGCCTGGTGAGCGGGCTGGTCATCCTGGTGGACGTCATCCAGAACGGTACGGCGGGCGGGCTGTCAATTTCTTCGGTATCGGAGAATGCCGGAGTGCTGCTCTGTAGCCTGTGCCTCGTGCAGTTCCTGGTAAGTATTATGATTGAATACCGGTATGAGCATAACGTCATCTCCACGCTGTTCTGGATCATCTGGTACCCAATCATCTTCTGGCTTATCAGCTTATTCACCACGCTTGTTGCATTTACGGCTGTGATGCTAAATCCCCGTAACGCGCGCGCGCGTTGGGTCAGTCCGGACCGCGGGATCGCAAGGGGATAACATGAAAAACTGGATCATTTATTCGCGCAGGAATGGCCTGCGCAAGGGCGTGGAACTGGCGGTAACCTGCCTTTTATGGGCCGTGTTCACCTACTTCGCCACGGGATTTATCTCTTTTTTTCTGAAGGGATTTGCGCAAGAGGATGACGCGTATTCGCGGCTATTCCTCTATTTCATCCTGGCGATACTCAACGCGCTGGTGCTGGTTCTCTGGGCGCTTTATAACCGCTATAAACACCATAACGTAGCGGTTCAGCCCGCCCGCGTCGCGAGTGAGGCGGAGCTGGCGACGAGCTTTTCGCTTGCGCAGCCGGTTTATCAGCAGTTCCAGGCTAATAAAAAGCTGTACGTTGATTTTGACAGCCATGGCGATGTGGTGAATGTCACCCCAGAGCAGTAGTACGATCCCCTGACCTCGCCGGTCAGGGGAGTCGATTTGCGTGTATAGAGATTTGCGGTAAGAAGTAAGATGAATAACGTTACGTTGGCCGAGAAGATGATCGTGCTGTGCGGTGCATTCCTTTTTGCACTCATGATCGCGGTGAACTCCTTTTGCGTGAATGACAGTCCAGGTTTCAGGGTACCCATGACAACGTACCTAATTGTCATGATTGCGCTGTTTTTTCTGGATACCATCATCTTTATTTTTATCCAGATGCAGTATGCGTCTGACAGGTCGCACCCTTCATTATTAATACTGAGCCTGGCGTTTTTAAGCGGGCTGGTCTACTTCATTGAAACCATCGTGATTATTCAGCTTCCGGAAAACGCCGGGTTTTCCTATGCGGTAAAAACTAACGATACGGCGGTGTTTTATTTTTTCCGACAGCTCAGCCTGATCTTTTTGCTGGCGCTCGCCGTTTGGGTGGAGAAGCTCTCAACCCGATCGGTACTCGGGCGTCGTAATAAGGCTAAACTGGCTCTGGCATTATTTATTCCGCTGGTCGTATTTCCGGTGCTGGCCCATTATCTGAGCAGCTACCATCCCGCATTGTCGTTAACGATAGCGTCAGACGGTCGTGACCGCCACGATCCGGTCTGGAACGTCAGTTATGTTAACGTTCTGATCGCGCTCTGGTCGTTTTTGCTCTGCTATATGACCTATGTGACGCGACTGTCATCCGGGATCTGGAACAGTATTATTGTGGTGTGTCTCTCGGCCATCATTTATAACTTTTTCCTGCTGCTGCTTGATACGTACAATATGTCGCTCTGGTATATCAGCCGGACGGTAGAAGTATTTAGTAAATTGTTTGTTATTTGCACCTTACTGTTTCATGTCTTTAGCATGTTAAAAATTTTTGGCGACCGGGTTAATCGCGATCCGCTTACGCAAATTTTCAACCGTAAATATTTTTATGAGGCGCTTCAGCGGATCCGTACTCTCAGAACAGAAAAGGGGGCCAGCATAATGATGCTGGATATCGATAACTTTAAGTCTATTAATGATACATGGGGCCACCCGGCAGGCGATCGCGTCCTACTGGCGGTCGTGGATATCATCAAAGACAGCATCCGGGATAAGGATATTTTTGCCCGACTGGGAGGCGAGGAGTTCGGTCTTCTGCTGCCGGATACGGACGCAAATCTGGCGCTATCCGTTGCAGAGCGCATTCGCCAGAACGTCCAGCGTCGCACCGGACAGGGCAACCACTATGCGATTCCCGCGGAGGTAACGTTAAGTATTGGCGTGTGCTCTGCCATTCAGAACAGCCTCAACAGTAACGATGTCATTCGTAAGGTGGATGATGCGCTCTATGAGGCGAAGCACAACGGTAAAAACAAAACCGTCACCAGACAGGCTGAATGCAGCTGAGGCTACAGGACAGGGATGTAAACATCAAAATCGACATGTTCCTCGCTGTACGAATTAAATTTCATGAGGTAAATATCGTCGCGCAGCGTCAGGCGATTTTTAACCATCGCCTTAACGAAGGCAATCTTGTTAAAGGCGCTGTAGCTTTCCCAACTGCCGCTAAAGGGCATTCTTGCGTATTTACCACGCACTACGCACGTTTGTTTATTATCCTTCGTGTCGCTTTGTAAAGCGTAAGATATTAACACCTCCACCAGATACGATCGGCTTTTGCCGAGTTCGGGTCGGCGGGGCAGCAGGGTAATTTTCTCGATTTCATGACGGTTTTCTGTCAGGAGCTTTTTGATTTTTTTAGTAATATCATGTACCGAGGTATCAAAAAGATGATCGTGCTCTATAATTTGATGGTTACAGATAAGCGTCTCATTCAGTTCACATATTTCGAGCTCAGGCGTTTGTTGTTCGCTTAATAAAAATGAGGGCTGTAGGATATCAAAATCCCACACTCTGGCATGTCTGTACTCAGAGGGCGTCAGACCCGTCATTTTTTTAAAGGCTCTCGAAAAACTCTGGCTGCTCTGGTAATGGAATAAATAGGCAATATCCGTCACCGGAATAGACGTCATTCTTAGCATAATGGCAGCACGGCTCAGCCTCCTTCGGAGAATATATTCTCCGAGTGAGAGCTGATAATGCTCCTTGAACCATGTTTCGATGGTTCTTCTGCTATATCCGATATCTGCAACCAGATCATCAATATGTAAAATAGTGAAGTTATTCTCCTCCACCCAGGAGAGAATATACTTTCTGATGCTGTCTTTCATTTGTCTGTCAGTGAGTACTTAACGGTAAACCAGTTTAGTGCCGGACAGATTATGCCGTAAGTTAATTAGCAGGCGAAGGGATCCTCGCAATAACTTTAATTTCAAAATCAAATCCTGCCAGCCAGTTAACGCCAATAGCCGTCCAGTTTGGGTAAGGAGGATGCGGAAACGCCAGTTTTTTCGCCTCCATAATGACGGGGAACTGGTTTTCTGGATCGGTATGAAACGTGGTGACATCAATTAAATCGTCAAAAGTACACCCGGCGGCTGCCAGGGTCGCCCGTAAATTATCGAATGCCAGCCGCACCTGAGCGGGGAAGTCGGGTTCAGGTGTGCCATCGCTGCGGCTGCCAACCTGGCCGGAAACAAATAACAGATCGCCTGAGCGGATTGCCGCTGAATAGCCGTGCTCTTCATACAGGGCATGACGGTTGGCCGGGAATACAGGATCGCGTGAATGCATGGTTTTTCCTTTTTTGTCAGAGATGTTGTCGTGATTGCGCATCAGAAGTAACATACGCGGTGTATGTCAAAAATGTAATTCACATACGTCGTGTATGTCAAATTAAAAGATCGGTTAACTAAGGGAGCCCTATGGCTGTAAAACGTCGTGCTGAAACGGCTCAGGAAAATCGCGAAAAAATGATTCAGGCGGCGCGGAAGGCCTTTGCTGAAAAAGGCTATGCCGCAGCGTCGATGGACGAACTCACGGCCAGCGTGGGGTTAACGCGCGGTGCGCTGTACCATAACTTTAGCGACAAGAAGGGGTTGCTGGCGGCGGTGGTCGCGCAGATTGATAGCGAAATGGCGGCAAAAGCGAAAGCCATTGCCGCAACCGCGGAGAACGACTGGGACCGACTGCTCGCGGAAGGCATCGCCTACATCAACATGGCGCTCGTTCCGGAAGTGCAGCGTATCGTGCTTCTTGATGGCCCGGCCGTTCTGGGCGATCCCGCGCAATGGCCCAGCCAGAATAGCTGCCTTGAATCGACCCGCCAGACTATCGAAAAAATGATCGGCTGCAAGGTGCTTAAAAAAATGGATGCAAAAGTCGCAGCCCATCTGTTGAATGGCGCTGCGCTGAATGCTGCCCTGTTGATTGCCGCAAGTGACGAGCCGCAGAAGACGCTGCCGCATGCCATCGAGGTGTTTAGCCTGCTGGCAAGCGGGTTACGCAACAGCTAGCGGTCTTTACGCCACGCGTCGGCCGTTAACGCTTCACCAAAGTGTCCTGCAATCAGGCGTTTTGTCAGGTCGTGGAGCGGGGAGGCCAGCACGTCAGCCGTACTGCCGCGCTCGACGACGTCTCCCTGATGCATGACCAGCACCTGGTCACTGATATGCTTCATCATGCCCAGGTGCTGGGTCACGTAGATATACGAAATTCCCTGTTTTTCCTGTAATTCCAGCATCAGGTTGATGAGCTGCGAACGCATCGACATATCCAGCGAGGCCAGCGCTTCGTCGGCGATAATGACCTTTGGGCGCAGGATAAGCGCGCGGGCCAGGCCGAGACGCTGTTTTTGACCCGGTGCCAGCATGTGCGGGTAGTAGCTAACGTGATCGGGCAGCAGCCCCACCAGGCGCAGGGTTTCAACAATGCGTTTCCGTCGCGCTTCCGGCTCCAGATCGGTATTTAACCGCAGCGGGAAATCCAGAATCTGCGAAATTCGTTGGCGTGGATTAAGGGACGTCGACGGATCCTGGAAAATCATGCGGATGCGCTGGCTGCGAAACGAATAGTCCCCAAAAACCAGAGGATGATCGTCAATCAGTATTTCTCCGCCGCTCGGCTCTACCATGCCGGCGAGCATTTTTGCCAGCGTTGATTTGCCCGAGCCGTTTTCGCCGATGATGGCCAGCGTTTGCTTTTCGCGCAGCGTAAAGCTCAGCGGCTTAACCGCCTCGACTGTCTGACGATGAAAAAGGCCAGTGCGATAGCGAAAGGTCTTACTCAGGTTATGCACTTCCAGTAAGGTTTCGACCATTTCACTCTCTCTCCATGTTCAGCGGGAAATGACAGGCAAACAGATGATTCTTCGGCCCCGTCAGCCGTGGCGTTTCAATGCATTTACGCTGAGCATACGGGCAACGCGGACCCAAACGGCAGCCAATCGGCAGCGACTCCAGCAGCGGGATCGCCCCGGGCAGGGTATTCAGACGGCTCTTGTGCGGCATCGCGCTGCCAAAGTCAGGGATCGCACGGATCAGCGCCTGGGTGTACGGATGATGTGGGGTGTTCACCAGATCTTCACTCGGCGCGGTTTCCACCGTCTGTCCGCAGTACATTACGTCAATCTTGTCCGCCCACTTGCTCAGCATTTGCAGGTCATGGCTGATGAGCAAAATGGTGGTGTTATTGTTCTGGTTCAGACGCGTGAGCAGGCGGAAAATCTGCGCCTGCGTCGTCGGCTCCATCGCGTTCGTCGGTTCATCGGCAATCAGCAGGCGCGGCTGGTTAGCAAGGGCGATGGCAATCATCACCTTCTGGCATTCGCCGTCGGTCAGTTCATACGGAAAACTGCGCATCGCGTCTTTATGGTCTTTGATCCCGACGCGGTGCAGCAGCTCAATGGCGCGGCGCTTACGCCAGCCGAAACGTTGCCACCAGCGGCCTTTATAGGTCCAGCCGGGAATGTTCTGCATCAGCTGTTTGCCCACGCGCTCGGACGGGTCGAGACAGGATTGCGGCTCCTGGAAAATCATCGAAACGTTATGGCCCACCAGCTTGCGGCGTTCGCGCGGGGAGAGACGCAGCAGGTCGATGTCGTCGAAGCGCATGCGGTCGGCGGTGACGCGCCAGTTGTCTTTCGCCACGCCGCAAATGGCTTTGGCGATCAGGCTTTTACCCGAACCAGATTCGCCCACGAGCCCGCGGATTTCGCCTTCTGCAAGGGTAATGCTGATGCGATCCACGGCTTTTACCCAGCCTTCACCCGTTTTGATTTCGATGGTGAGGTTGCGAATATCAAGTAACGGCATTATTGCACCCCCGCGTTGATTGCGCGGCGGATGCCGTCGCCCAGCAGGTTGACGAGCAGAACGCTCACCATAATAGCCGCGCCCGGCAGCATCACGGTCCACGGCGCGACGTAAATCAGCTCCAGCGCATCGCCGAGCATGGCGCCCCATTCCGGGGAGGGCAGCTGTGCGCCCAGGTCCAGGAAGCCCAGCGCGGCGATATCCAGTATCGCCATCGACAGGGCGCGGGTGATCTCCGTAACCAGCCCGGCGGCAATGTTAGGCAGCACGGCAAACCACAAAATATTGAAGGTGGTGGCGCCATCCAGACGGGCGGCGACAACGTACTCTTTCTCCAGCTCGTCATGCACCAGGCTGTAAACCGAACGCACCATGCGCGGCAGGATAGCCAGCCAGACGGCGAACATCGCGTGCGAAAGGTGCGGGCCTGCGAAGGCCACGACGATGATCGCCAGCAGCAGCGAGGGAATAGAGAGCAGGGTATCAAGAATATGGTTAAGTACGGCTGAACGCAGGCCGTGGGTTGCACCGGCAAAAATGCCCAGCGCCAGGCCGCAGACGGCGGCGGCGAGCGTCACCACGAATGCGCCACCTACGGTCGGTGCGGCACCGCTCAGCAGACGGCTGAGCACGTCACGTCCGAGATCGTCAGTCCCGAGGAAGAAAGAGACCTCTCCGTAGCGCGACCACGACGGCGGCAAAAGCTGGTAGCCGAGGAACTGCTGATCGATGCCATACGGGGCAAACCATGAACCGAAGAGACACAGCAGCACGAGGCCAATGCAGCCGTAAAAGCCGATCATTGCCGTGGTGTCACCGTAAAAATTACGCCACACGGTGCGTAGCGCACCGGGCGTGCGCTTTTCGCTGTAGACGTTATCGTAAGGCATACCATTCCTTATGCTTCAACGGGTTGGCCATGGCACCCAAAATATCGGAAACAACGTTAACAATGATGACCAGGGAGCCAATCACCATCACCCCGGCGGAGATAGCCGCATAGTCCTGCTGGCGGATCGCATTAATCATCCAGCGCCCAAGGCCCGGCCAGCTGAAGACCATCTCGGTGATCATTGCCAGCGTCAGCATGGTTGAGAATTGCAGCCCGAGACGCGGAATAACCGGCGGCAGCGCGTTGTGCAGCACGTGGCGGCGTAAAATCGTCAGGCGAGACAGGCCGCGCGTGGCGGCGGCTTTAACATAGTTTTGGTCAAAAACGTCAATGGTGCTGATACGCATCAGGCGGATCACTTCGGTCGTCGGCGCGACGGCCAGCGTCAGGACCGGCAGCACCATGTGGCGCAGGGCGCTCACGATCATCTCATCGCGCCAGACTGAATCTGAAAGCCAGGCGTCAACGATGGCGAACCCGCTCACCGTTTGCACGTTATAGAGCAGATCGAAACGACCAGCCACCGGCAGCCAGCCTAGCGTCAGCGAGAAGAAGAGGGTGAGCAGCAGCGCCAGCCAGAAAATGGGGATGGAGAAGCCAATCAGGGCAAGGGCGCTGATAAACTTATCCTGCCATTTATTGCGATATATTCCTGCCAGCATCCCCACCGGAATGCCTACGATAAGGGCAAAGCCGAAGGCCAGAATACAGAGCTCCATGGTGGCCGGAAAAACAACCTTCAGCTGCTCGGATATGAGCTGTCCGTTGATGCTGGACACGCCGAAATCCCAGTGCAGCAGGCCGTTAAACCAGAACAGCCAGGCGTCCAGGAGCGAAGAGCCCTGAAGCGGGGCGTGAGGGGTAAAGTAGCTAAGGCTGAAGCCGACAAAGGTTAGCAAGAACAGCGTGACCAGCAGCAGCAGCAGCCGACGCAGGGTAAATATAATCATGGTTTCTTCACCTCTTGTTCTTTCTCACGGGTTACGCCCGCGAAGGAGGCATTACCAAACGGGCTCAGTACCAGCCCTTTAATATCGTAACGGTAGGCCTGAAGGCGCAGGGAAGAGGCAAGCGGCAGCACGGGGAGTTCTCTGGCCAGAATATCTTGCGCTTCGTCGTAGGCTTCTATGCGCGAGGCAAGCTGCTGTGAGGCCAGCGCTTTTTGCAGTACGGCATCAAATTCCCGGTTACACCAGTGGGCGTAGTTGGTCTGGGAGTTTATCGCCGCACAGCTCAGCAGCGGACGGAAGAAGCTGTCCGGGTCGTTACTGTCCGTAGACCAGCCGGCCAGGGTTAAGTCGTGATTCATGTCCATCAGGCGCGCCTCCTGGAAGCGGCCTTCAACAGGAACGATGATCACCTTCACGCCCACCTGCGCCATATCAGCCTGCAACAGCTCGGCGGTTTTCAGCGGGCTGGGGTTCCAGGCCTGGGAGCTGGTAGGCACCCACAGTTGCAGCGTCAGGTTTTCCGCCCCCAGCGCCTTAAGCTGTTCTCGCGCTTTCGCCGGATTATATTCCGTGATCTTCGCCTCGCCGTCGTAGGCCCACGAGGCGCGCGGCAGAATAGAGGCGGCGGTTTCCGCGGTACCGTAATAAATCGACTGCATCAGACGCTGGTTATTGATCGCCAGCGCCAGCGCATGGCGCACGGCCGGATTATTGAGCGGCGGCTTATCGGTGTTAAACGCCAGATAGGCAATGTTCATCCCGGGACGCAGGGTCAGGCGCAGGCGAGGATCGTCACGCAGAATGGTCAGCTGGCTGGCCGCAGGCCAGGCAAGGACGTCACACTCGCCGGTCAGCAGCTTGGAGAGACGACCGGTGCCGCCTGAACCCAGATCGACGATAACCTGCGGCATCAGAGGCCTGCCGCGCCAGAAGCGCTCGTGACGCTGCAGGCGAATGTATTGTCCTGCGCGGTACTCGCCCAGCTGGAACGGACCTGTACCCACAGGCTCTCGGTCGAGGCGTTCCTGACGCCCCGTTTTCGTCAACCGATCCGCATATTCGGCAGACATGATGGAGGCATAGTGCGTCGCCAGGTGCCAGAGAAATGAGGCGTCCGGGCGCGTCAGGCGAAACTCAACCGTGTGGTTATCCAGCTTGCGCACGCTTTTGACCGTATCGGCGAACTGCAGGCTGTCGAAATAGGGGAAGTTGTCGCCATTGACGTTATGCCACGGATGATTGCGGTTGAAAATGCGCTGGAAGGTAAAAACCACGTCATCCGCGTTGAGCTTGCGGGTTGGAGTAAACCAGGGGGTGTGCTGAAAGGCGACATCATCGCGCAGGCGGAAGCGGTAGGTCGCACCGTTATCCATCACTTCCCAGCTTTCGGCAAGCTCAGGCACCAGCCGATAGGTATAGGGATCCACATCGAGCAGGCGATCGTAAAGCTGCGCGGCCAGCGTATCGACAATCAGGCCGCTGCCCGCTTTTTGCGGATTAAAGGTATCAACTTGCCCGCTGACGCAATAGACGAAACCGCTATCGCGGATATCAGGGGGCACAGGACGTTCGGGCGCAGCAAAGGCCAGATTGCTGAACAGACCGAGTGCAAACAGGGACGATAAAACCAGGCGCATATTTTTTAAGGTTTTTAGATTCGATCTGCAAAGTGTATCGCACTTACGCCTGCTTCGTAAAAATGTCTGGGGATAAGTGCTGATAATGTCAGCGCATTTGATGCTTTTTGAGCAATGCCCTTAGCTGATGGTAGGTCAGCCCCAGAAGTTCAGCCGCCCGTTTCTGGTTATATTTCGCCTCTGTCAGGCTTTGCTCAAGCAGCAGCTGTTCCTGATGGTGCTGATACTGACGCAAATCGAGCGGTAACGTCGGGCCTTCATGCAGCGCAGCCGGTGCCGGGGGCGGTTTAACGCTGCGCTTGAAGGGATCGAGAATAATGTTGTCCAGCTCGGTGTCGCTGCTCCCGTGACGGTAAACGGAGCGCTCCACGACGTTTTTCAGTTCCCGAATGTTGCCCGGCCAGCGGTAGCCGAGCAGGGTCTCGGTGGCCTGTTCACTGAAGCCGGGGAACAGCGGCAGCCCCAGCTCCCGGCACATCTGAATCGCGAACTGATCGGCCAGCAGCATAATATCGCTGCGTCGCTCGCGCAGCGGCGGCAGCTGCACGACGTCAAAAGCCAGCCTGTCCAGCAGGTCGGCGCGGAATTTGTCCTCTGCCACCATTGCGGGAAGATCGGCGTTGGTGGCGCACACCAGGCGAACGTTGACCTGGAGCGGCTGACTGCCGCCAACGCGCTCAAGCTCGCCGTACTCGATGACGCGCAGCAGCTTTTCCTGCACCAGCATCGGCGCGGTTGCCAGCTCGTCAAGGAAGAGGGTGCCGCCGTCGGCACGCTCAAAACGGCCCGGATGGCGTTTTTGCGCGCCGGTAAAGGCGCCGGCTTCGTGCCCAAACAGCTCCGTATCGAGCAGATTCTCGTTCAGCGCCGCGCAGTTCAGCGAAATAAAGGGGCCGTCCCAGCGCCCTGACAAATAGTGCAGGCGATTGGCGATGAGTTCCTTCCCCGTTCCGCGCTCGCCGATAATCAGCACCGGTTTGTTGAGGGGCGCAAGGCGGGAAACCTGCTCAAGTACTTCCAGAAAGCTGTTGGCTTCGCCAAGCAGATTGTCTTTGTATTCTGCCATGATGAAATTAACCACTCCTTAGCGATATTCACCAGGTGAGGATAGTCGCTGGATGGATGAATATCAATCACATTGAATGAAATCAATAAGATAAAAAGTTGGCATGGGATTTGTATTAACTATTCAGCAGGGCATCGCCCGATAACAGAACTATGAGGATTGAATTATGGGTATTTTTTCTCGTTTTGCCGACATCGTGAACGCCAACATTAACTCGCTGCTGGAAAAAGCGGAAGATCCGCAGAAGCTGGTGCGCCTGATGATTCAGGAGATGGAGGACACGCTGGTTGAAGTGCGTTCCACCTCCGCTCGCGCGCTGGCTGAGAAAAAGCAGTTAACGCGTCGTATCGAGCAGGCGACCGCTCAGCTCAGCGAGTGGCAGGAAAAAGCCGAACTGGCGCTGCGTAAAGATAAAGAAGATCTGGCGCGCGCTGCGCTGATTGAGAAGCAGAAGCTGACCGACATGGTTGCCACGCTGGAACATGAAGTGACGCTGGTGGATGATACGCTGGCGCGTATGAAGAAAGAGATTGGCGAGCTTGAAAACAAGCTGAGCGAGACCCGCGCGCGTCAACAGGCGCTGGCGCTGCGCCATCAGGCGGCCAGCTCGTCCCGCGACGTGCGTCGTCAGCTGGACAGCGGCAAGCTGGACGAAGCGATGGCGCGTTTTGAATCGTTTGAACGCCGTATCGACCACATGGAAGCCGAAGCGGAAAGCCACAGCATCGGTAAGCAGAAAACCCTGGATCAGCAGTTTGCTGACCTGAAAGCCGACGATGAAATTAGCGAGCAGCTGGCTGCGCTGAAGGCCAAAATGAAGCAAGACAACCAGTAATAATTTCTGCGGCACCTGAGCGTGCCGCATCGTAAGACAAGGAGTACACATGAGCGCGCTTTTTCTGGCTATACCCCTGACAATTTTCGTGCTGTTTGTTCTGCCCATCTGGCTTTGGCTGCACTACAGCAACCGCTCTGCACGCGGGGAGCTGTCGCAAAGTGAACAACAGCGGCTGGCGCAGCTTTCTGCGGAGGCGAATAAAATGCGCGAACGTATTCAGGCGCTGGAAGCTATCCTGGATGCGGAACACCCGAACTGGAGGGACCGTTAATGGCTGGACTGAATCTGAATAAAAAACTGTGGCGTATCCCGCAAAAGGGCATGGTGCGGGGCGTATGCGCCGGGCTGGCCCACTATCTGGACGTCCCGGTAAAGCTGGTGCGCGTGGTCACCGTGCTGTCGATTTTCTTCGGCCTGGCGTTTATCACCCTGGTGGCATATATCATTCTGTCGTTTGTGCTCGACCCAATGCCGGAAGGCGAACTGGATGCTGAGGGCATGCCAACCAGCAGCGATCTCCTCAATGCGGTGGATGAACAGCTGAGTGCAGGGGAGAAGCGGTTGCGCGAGATGGAACGTTATGTCACCTCCGACACCTTTACGCTAAGAAGCCGTTTTCGTCAGCTTTAAGAGAGACTCTACATGAAACAACACTGGCAACAGGCCGGTCAGAAGGTAAAACCCGGCCTGAAAATCGCAGGTAAACTGGTTCTGATGACGGCGCTACGTTATGGCCCGGCAGGCGTGGCGGGCTGGGCGATCAAGTCTGTTGCCCGTAAACCGGTCAGAATGGTGCTGGCGGTCGCGCTCGAACCCCTGTTAAAGAAACTCGCTAAACGCGTTTCCCGTCGTTACCTCTCACGCTAATTATCCTTCCGAATAAGCCCTTTCTCGCAGAGAGAGGGCGCGAAACTCCCCTCGGCTTTTTTTCTTTCTTTGCGGCAGCTCACATTACTGCGTTGAGTTGCTTTAAGAATCTCTTTTTCCGTCCCCAGGTCCGTTGACAGATATTTTTCATGGGAGTAGATTGCCACTCCGTGGGACCGCTACCATGGAAAATAATGTGAACGCAAAAATTAAAAATCTTATCAATCATATTTACGGTGAATCATTTTCTGATGCACACCTTGACGTGCTATTAACTAAGCTTGAACAAGCGGCTGTTAATATTACGGAAAAGCGTAAATCCGGCTGGGATGAAAAAGATGTCGTCCTGATTACCTATGCCGATCAGTTCTCCGCGAAAGGGGAGAAAGCGCTGCCGATATTTACCCGTTTCTATAATGAATGGCTTTCTCGTACTTTTTCCCATGTCCATCTCTTGCCTTTTTATCCGTGGTCCTCAGATGACGGATTTTCCGTCATTGATTATCACTGCGTCGCGCCTGAAACCGGAACCTGGCGAGATGTTGCGGAGCTAAAACAGTCAGCCAGCTTAATGTTTGACTTCGTTTGCAACCATATGTCAGCTAAAAGCGAATGGTTTGCTAATTATCTGGCGCAGAAGCCAGGCTTTGAAGATTTCTTTATTTCTGTCGACCCCGATACCGATTTATCTGCCGTGACCCGGCCGCGCGCGTTACCGCTGCTGACGCCGTTTACCCTTCATGACGGAAGCGTACGTCACCTGTGGACAACCTTCAGCGATGACCAAATCGATCTCAATTTCGCCTCACCGCAGGTGCTGATTGCGATGGTCGATGTCCTGCTCCATTATCTTGAGGAAGGGGCGCGCTATATCCGTCTGGACGCGGTCGGGTTTATGTGGAAAATCCCGGGAACGAGCTGCATTCATCTGGAACAAACCCATTGCCTTATCCAGCTGTTCCGCGCCATTACCGACGCCGTGGCACCGGGAACGGTGATCATCACCGAGACGAATGTTCCGCACAAAGACAATATTTCGTACTTTGGTGATGGTGAAAATGAAGCCCAGATGGTTTACCAATTCTCATTACCACCGCTGGTGCTGCATGCCGTTCATCGTCAGGATGTAAAAGCCCTCTGCCAGTGGGCGGGTTCGCTGGCGCTGCCTTCAGCACATACCACGTGGTTCAACTTCCTGGCCTCTCATGATGGTATCGGGCTGAATCCGTTACGCGGCATTTTGCCGGAATCAGAGATCCTCTCGCTGGTTGAAAATCTTCAGCAGGAAGGGGCGCTGGTCAACTGGAAAAATAACCCCGACGGAACGCGAAGCCCTTATGAAATCAATGTCACCTATCTTGATGCGCTAAGCGCGCAAGACAGCTCCGATGAGGAGCGCATTACACGATTTATTCTGGCGCATGCGGTGTTGTTAAGTTTCCCTGGCGTACCGGCTGTTTATATTCAAAGCATACTTGGATCGCGTAATGATTACGAAGGCGTTGAGCGTCTCGGATATAACCGCGCGATAAACAGGAAGAAATACGCCGCTGGTGAGGTTGATCGGGAGCTTAATAATAAGAATAGTATTCGACATCAAATCTATTCTCGTTTAACCAGCCTAATCGCGATTCGCCGCGGAGAGCGCGCTTTCCATCCTGATAGCCAGGCAATTTTTGAAGCGGTGGGTGAACAAATTCTTAAAATTGTTCGCGTTGCTGAAAACGGGGAACGGATTACAGCATTATTTAATTTTAGTAATAAAATGCAGGCCGTTAATGAACCCGCGCTGTCCGGTATGGAATTATTATCTCAATATAAGATTAGCGGTACGGATCTGACCCTCAATCCATGGCAGGTAATGTGGATTAAAGAAAACTAAAAAGGACCCTAAAATGAAAATGCCCAAAATTGTGCTGTTATCAGCACTGGTTTCGTGCGCCCTGTTATCGGGCTGTAAGGACGACAAATCATCTCAGGTCACCATCGAGTTCATGCACTCGTCGGTAGAACAGGAGCGTCAGGCGGTCATCACGAAGCTGATCGAAAAATTCGAGAAAGAGAACCCTTCTATTACGGTGAAGCAGGTACCCGTTGAGGAAGATGCCTATAACACCAAGGTTATTACGTTGGCCCGTACCGGTGCGCTACCGGAAGTGATTGAGGTCAGCCATGACTACGCCAAAGTGATGGATAAAGAGCAACTGCTGGATCGTAAAGCGATTGGCCAGGCCATCAAAGCCGTGGGCGAGGAGACCTTCTACGACGGTATCCTGCGCGTTGTTCGCACCGAAGATGGCAGCGCATGGACGGGTGTGCCTGTTAGCGCGTGGCTATCCGGCGTCTGGTATCACAAAGACGCCCTCGCGGCGGCGGGAATCGAGGAGCCGCACAACTGGGAACAGCTGCTGAAGGCCAGCCAGGCGCTGAATGATCCGGCCAAAAAACATTACGGTATCGCGCTTCCTACCGCGGAAAGCGTTATGACCGAGCAGGCTTTCTCCCAGTTTGCCCTGTCAGGCGGCGGCAACGTCTTTGATGCAAACGGCAACGTTGACATCGATACCCCTGAAATGTCGAAAGCCCTGGCGTTCTATAAGGCACTGGCGGCAACCACCATGCCAGGTTCGAACGATGTCATGGAGATCAAAGATGCTTTCATGAATGGTTCCGCGCCTATGGCCGTTTATTCCACCTATATCCTGCCTGCCGTTTACAAAGATGGCACCCCGGCCAACCTGGGATTTGTCGTCCCGACGGAAAAATCTTCCGCCGTTTACGGGATGGTCACATCGTTGACCATCACCACAGGCCAGACCGAAGAGGAAACGCAGGCGGCCGAGAAATTCGTCACCTGGATGGAGCAGGCGCAGAACGCCTCTGACTGGGTGATGATGTCACCGGGCGCGGCGCTGCCGGTGAATAAGCTGGTTGTCGGCACGGAGAGCTGGAAAAACAACGACGTGATCAAAGCCTTTGGCCAGTTGCCTTACGAACTGATTGCGCAGTTCCCGAACGTGCAGGTGTTTGGTGCCGTGGGCGACAAAAACTTTACCCGCATGGGCGACGTTACCGGCTCCGGCATTATCAGCTCCATGGTGCATAACGTGACGGTGGGGCAAAAAGATCTCGATGAGACCTTAAGCAACAGCCAGAAAAAACTGACTGACCTGATATCACAACGATAGGAGCGCTTTGCGAAGGGAATTATGAAGACGTTGTTTTCTGGTCGTTCAGATATGCCTTTCGCCATGCTGCTGTTGGCCCCCAGCCTGATTCTGCTGGGGGGCCTGGTGGCCTGGCCAATGATTTCCAACATTGAAATCAGTTTTTTACGTTTGCCGCTGAACCCGCGTATTGATGCGGCGTTCGTCGGCCTGGATAACTATGTCCGCATTCTCGGCGACGCTGCCTTCTGGCACTCCCTGTGGATGACGTTCTGGTACACGGCGCTGGTGGTGATCGGCAGCACCGGGCTGGGGCTGGCCGTGGCGATCTTCTTTAACCGGGAATTCCGTATGCGGAAAACGGCGCGTTCGCTGGTGATTTTATCCTACGTGACGCCGTCTATATCGCTCGTATTTGCCTGGAAATACATGTTCAACAACGGCTACGGGATTGTGAACTATCTGGGCGTTGACTTGCTGCATCTTTATAAGCAGGCGCCGCTGTGGTTTGACAACCCGGGCAGCAGCTTTGTGCTGGTCGTGTTGTTCGCCATCTGGCGCTACTTCCCGTATGCCTTTATCTCATTCCTGGCGATTCTGCAGACGATTGATAAATCGTTGTACGAAGCGGCAGAGATGGACGGAGCCAACGCCTGGCAGCGTTTTCGTATCGTTACGCTGCCCGCCATCATGCCGGTGCTGGCAACGGTGGTCACGCTGAGAACCATCTGGATGTTTTACATGTTTGCGGATGTTTATCTGCTGACGACCAAGGTCGATATTCTGGGCGTGTATCTCTACAAAACAGCATTTGCCTTCAATGACCTGGGTAAAGCAGCCGCCATTTCCGTTGTGCTGTTTGTGATCATCTTCGCCGTCATTCTGCTGACCAGAAAAAGGGTAAACCTCAATGGCAACAAATAAACGCGTGCTGGGCCGTATCGGATTTTATCTGGGGCTGGCGGTATTTCTGATTATTACGCTGTTTCCGTTTTTCGTCATGCTGATGACATCGTTCAAGAGCGCGAAAGAGGCGATATCGCTGCATCCGACCATTCTGCCGCAGGAGTGGACGCTACAGCATTACGTCGACATTTTTAACCCACTTATTTTCCCGTTTGTGGATTACTTCCGTAACAGCATGGTGGTGTCGCTGACCTCATCGGTCATTGCGGTGTTTCTCGGCACGCTTGGCGCTTATGCGTTGTCCAAACTGCGCTTTAAAGGGCGCACAACGATCAATGCCAGCTTTTACACCGTTTATATGTTCTCCGGGATCCTGCTGGTGGTGCCGCTGTTCAAAATCATCACCGCGCTCGGCATTTATGATACCGAGCTGGCGCTAATCATCACCATGGTGACCCAGACGCTGCCGACGGCGGTATTTATGCTGCGCAGCTATTTCGACACCATCCCGGACGAAATTGAAGAAGCCGCGATGATGGATGGCCTGAACCGCCTGCAAATCATCTTCCGCATCACCGTGCCGCTGGCGATCTCCGGTCTCGTGTCGGTCTTTGTCTACTGCTTTATGGTGGCGTGGAATGACTATCTGTTCGCCTCTATTTTCCTGTCCAGCGCCAGCAACTTCACGCTGCCGGTAGGGCTGAACACGCTCTTCAGTACGCCAGATTACATCTGGGGTCGGATGATGGCGGCATCGCTGGTGACGGCACTTCCGGTCGTCATTATGTATGCCCTGTCTGAACGTTTCATTAAAAGTGGTTTGACCGCCGGCGGCGTGAAGGGCTGAGGCGGCCGATTTTAACAAGGAGTGAGTCATGAAAAAGTTAGTTGCGACAGCGCCTCGTGTAGCGGCGCTGGTGGAATATGAAGATCGTCCCGTTGCAGCGCATGAAGTAAAAATTCGTGCCCGTTTTGGCGCGCCGAAACACGGTACCGAAGTGGTGGATTTCCGCGCGGCAAGCCCGTTTATCGATGAGGAATTCAACGCCGAGTGGCAGATGTTTACGCCACGTGAAGAGGGCGCAGCCCGCGGTATCGAATTTGGTAAGTTCCAGCTGGGGAACATGATCGTCGGCGACATTATCGAATGTGGTGCTGAGGTCACGAAATACCAGATCGGCGACAGCGTCTGCTGCTACGGTCCGCTGCAGGAAACGGTCATCGTCAATGCGGTCAATAACTATAAGCTGCGCAAAATGCCGCAGGGCGCTTCCTGGAAAAACGCCGTTTGCTACGATCCGGCACAGTTCGCCATGAGCGGCGTGCGTGATGCCAACGTCCGCGTAGGGGATTTCGTTGTGGTGGTCGGCCTGGGCGCGATTGGCCAGATCGCGATTCAACTGGCGAAAAAAGCCGGTGCGTCAGTGGTCATCGGCGTTGATCCTATCGAACACCGCTGTGAGATCGCTCGTCGTCACGGTGCGGACCATTGTCTGAACCCAATCGGTACCGATGTCGGTCTGGAAATTAAGAAACTGACCGGCAAGCAGGGCGCGGACGTGATCGTTGAAACCAGCGGTTTTGCGGACGCGTTACAGTCTGCGCTGCGCGGACTCGCCTACGGCGGAACCATCTCCTACGTGGCTTTCGCCAAGCCGTTTGCGGCCGGCTTCAACCTTGGACGCGAGGCGCACTTCAATAACGCGAAAATTGTGTTTTCCCGCGCATGCAGCGAACCCAACCCGGATTACCCACGCTGGAGCCGCAAGCGTATTGAAGAGACCTGCTGGGAACTGCTGATGAACGGCTATCTCAATTGTGAAGATCTGATCGATCCGGTCGTGACCTTCACCACCAGCCCGGAAAGCTATATGAAGTATGTCGATCGGCATCCTGAACTCAGTATCAAAATGGGCGTCACTTTTTAAGCTAAGGAAAGCAAACCATGAAAATCGCAACACAAAACCAGGCCTTTTTCCCAACCAATATCCTGGAAAAGTTCGAGTACATCAAAGCGATGGGTTTTGATGGCTACGAAATTGATGGCCGCCTGCTGGTTGAAAACCTCGATGAGGTGAAAGCGGCTATCAAAGCCACTGGCCTGCCGGTTACGACGGCATGCGGCGGATACGATGGCTGGATTGGTGATTTTATCGAAGAACGCCGTCTCAACGGGCTACAGCAGATTGAACGCATTCTGGAAGCACTGGCCGAAGTGGGCGGGAAGGGCATAATCGTGCCTGCTGCCTGGGGGATGTTTACCTTCCGCCTGCCGCCGATGACCTCTCCGCGCAGCCTCGACGGCGACCGGAAAGCCGTAAGTGCCTCCCTGCGCTGGCTGGATGAAGTAGCCGCGCGCACCGGTACCACCGTCTACCTTGAACCGCTGAACCGCTATCAGGACCATATGATCAACACCCTGGCAGACGCGCGTCGTTATATTGAAGAAAACGACCTGAAGCACGTGCAGATCATTGGCGATTTCTATCATATGAACATTGAAGAAGACTCGCTGACCGATGCCCTGCACAACAACCGCGATCTGCTGGGTCATGTACACATTGCGGATAATCATCGCTATCAGCCGGGCAGCGGCAGCCTCGATTTTGCCAGCCTGTTCGATCGGCTGCGTGCCGATAACTATCAGGGATATGTGGTGTATGAGTGCCGCGTTCGTGCCGACGATCCGGCTCAGGCTTATCAGGATTCACTCACCTATTTGCGTGAATGCTAAGGATGACAAGCGTGATGAGTGCTTCTACACCTTCGCCTCTGCGCGTCGCCATTATTGGTGCCGGTCAGGTCGCGGACAAAGTGCATGCCTCGTATTACGCCTCGCGCAGTGATGTTCAGATGGTGGCTGTCATGGACAGCCGCCTCGAGCAGGCACAGGCGTTCGCGGACCGTTATGCTATTCCATCGGCATGGCAGGACGCGCACGAGATGCTGCAGGTCGTGAAACCGGATGTGGTGAGCGTCTGTTCGCCTAACCGATTCCATTTCGAACATGCGATGGCGGCCCTCGAGGCTGGCTGCCATGTGATGTGTGAAAAGCCGCCGGCGATGACGCCGCAGCAGGCCGACCAGATGCGCATCGCCGCGCGCAAGGCGGGCAAAGTGCTGGCATATGATTTTCACCATCGCTTTGCCCTGGATACCCAGCTGCTGCGTAATGCGGTCATTAACGGCACGCTGGGCGAAGTTTATTTCACCTCCGCGCAGGCGCTGCGTCGCTGCGGCGTACCGGGATGGGGCGTGTTTACGAATAAAGCGTTGCAGGGCGGTGGGCCACTGATCGATATCGGCATTCATATGCTGGATGCCGCAATGTACGTGCTGGGGTTCCCGAGCGTGAAGCGGGTAACCGCGCACAGCTTTCAGAAGCTTGGGAACCAGAAACACAGCGGCCAGTTCGGTGAGTGGGATCCCGCACAGTTCACCGTCGAAGATGCGCTTTTCGGGACAATTGAGTTCAGCAATGGCAGCGTTCTGCGTCTGGATACCTCCTTCGCGCTTAATATTCGCGAGCAGTCCATCATGAATATCACATTCTGTGGTGATAAGGCAGGCGCAACGCTGTTCCCGGCACACATTTACAACGACGAAGCCGGTGTTTTGCAGACGCTAACGCAGCGTGAAGAAGCAGACGATCGGCGTCATCTGCGCAGTATGGATGCTTTTGTGCGCCACGTGATGGGCGAGCCGGTTATGATCGCCGATGCGGAACAGGGGCTGGTGATCCAGCAGTTAGTCGCAGCGCTATATAAAGCGGCGGAAACAGGGGAAAGCGTGACGTTATGCTGATCCAGTCTGTATTAACCGACCCGGGCTTTTGCCCGCATAGCCTGAATAAGTACGCGTCCATAATGGCCTGCGGTAACGGCTATATGGGCGTTCGCGCCACGCATGAAGAAGATTACACCCAGCAGACCAGAGGCATGTATCTGGCGGGCCTGTACCATCGTGCGGGGCGCAATGAAACGAACGAGCTGGTCAATCTGCCCGATATTACAGGCATCGATATTGAACTGGACGGCATCAATTTTACGCTGCTGTCCGGCGAAATTCTTGACTGGCACCGTGAACTGGCCTTCGCCAGCGGGGAACTGTGCCGCAGCGTTCTCTGGTGCTCGCCGGAGGGAAAACGCTATCGCCTGGAAAGCCGTCGCTTTGTCTCGCTGGACCAGCTGCCGCTGGTCGCCATGCAGCTTTCCATCACGCCAGTTGATGCGGATTCTTGCGTTGTTCTGAAAACCGGAATCGACGCGACCCAAACCAACAGCGGGAAGCAGCATCTGGATGAGATATCCGTCAGAGTTTTCGATGAGCACTATATGCAGGGCGTGTATGAAACGCAGGATCGCGTTTCTGACGTGGTGATTTCGGCCTGCTGCCGACTATCTAAAAATAGCGACAGCTGCTTTACCGCCAAAAATCGACGCGTAATGGCGCACCACGCGCTGACCGTCAATAAAGGTGACGCTGTAACTTTTGAAAAGCTGGTCTGGGTTACTCACCGCAGCGATAAAGCCCTTTCGCAAGACTCGTTTGCCCGCCATTCGCTGGCTGAGTTAAAGGCGTGTGCAGAAAGGGGTTACGCAGCGTTGCTAAAGCGTTCCGTCAGCGCCTGGGAAAAGGTCTGGCGCGACTGTCGCGTTGAGGTTGAGTCGTCTGAACATCAGGATCAGATGGCGCTGGATTATGCCGTCTGGCATCTGACGACAATGACGCCAGCCCACAGCGAGCGAAGCAGCATCGGCGCAAAAGGGCTGACGGGCGAGGGGTACAAAGGGCACGTATTCTGGGATACCGAGATTTTCCTGCTGCCTTTTCATCTGTTTACGCGCCCGCAGATTGCCCGCAGCCTGCTGCGCTATCGCTGGCTTAACCTTTCAGGCGCCCGTGAAAAAGCCCGCCGTAACGGTTGGCCGGGGGCGTTGTTCCCGTGGGAGAGCGCCGCCAGCGGACAAGAGGAGACGCCTGAGTTTGCCGCAATCAACATCCGCACCGGGGTACGCCAGAAGGTCGCTTCCGCGCTCGCTGAACACCACATCGTGGCGGATATTGCCTGGGCCGTCGTCGCTTACTGGCAGGCGACGCACGATGATGCCTTTATGCGTAATGAAGGCCTGACGCTGCTGATGGAAACTGCTTCCTTCTGGATGGGGCGCGCGACGGAAACAAATGGTCGCCTTGAGATCCATGACGTGATCGGCCCTGACGAATATACCGAGCATGTCAACAACAACGCCTACACCAACTATCTGGCCTGGCACAACGTAGCCTGCGCGCGCCAGTTTATGTCGATGTTTGGGCGGGAAGATGCGCGGTTCACGGATAATGCCGCACGGTTCCTGGCGCGCCTGTGGCTGCCTGAGGCTAATGCAGACGGGGTTATCCCACAGGATGACACCTTTATGGCAAAACCGGCGATTGACCTTACCCGCTATAAAGCGAATGCGGGTAAACAGACCATCCTGCTCGATTACTCCCGCGCGGAAGTCAATGAGATGCAGATCCTAAAGCAGGCTGATGTTGTGATGCTTAACTACCTGCTGCCGGAGCGGTTTACGCCGGAACAATGTGCCGCCAATCTGGCCTTCTATGAGCCACGCACCATCCATGATTCGTCGCTGAGCAAAGCCATCCACGGGATTGTTCTCGCGCGCTGCGGTGACACCGAAGGAGCCTATGCCTTCTGGCGAGACGGTATCGCTATCGATTTGGGTGACGATCCGCACAGCAGCGATGACGGTATTCATGCCGCGGCTACCGGTGCGATCTGGTCCGGTGCCATTCAGGGGTTTGCTGGCCTGCAAATCATCGAAGGGGAGTTGCACCTTGCGCCGAAGCTGCCCGCTCGCTGGAGCAGGCTTGCCTTCCCGCTGCGGTGGCGGGACGCCACAGTGCATTTCACCTGTGAAGAAGGCCAGTTAACCATCGAAACTACTGCACCTGTCAGTTTGACGCTGTGGGGCAAAACGCTGGATATAACGGGGCGGAAGGTCTGCGCTTATAAGGACTTTCTTGCATCCGTTAATGGGACCGCTACCACGGAGGGGCGCCATGACGCTTAACGCTGTTGTATTTGATTTGGACGGTGTGATTACCGATACCGCACACCTTCACTTTCTCGCCTGGCGTGCCGTAGCGCAGGAGATCGGCATCACCTTCGACGAGGTGTTTAACGAACAGCTGAAGGGGATTAGCCGTATGGATTCCCTCCAGCTCATCCTGAAGCATGGGGGGAAAGCGGGGATGTTCAGCGATGAGCAGCGTGAGGCTCTTGCGGCAAAGAAAAACGCGCTCTATGTCCAGTCGCTGTCATCGCTGACGCAGGATTCGCTGCTGCCGGGTATACGCGACGTGCTGGCGGATATCCGTGCGGCGAAGGTCAAAATTGGGCTGGCGTCAGTATCGCTCAACGCCCCGGGGATCTTACATGCGCTGGGCATTCATCAGGCGTTCGATTTTTGCGCGGATGCCTCGCGGATCCGCCGCTCAAAGCCGGATCCGGAGATTTTCCTCGCGGCCTGTGCAGGGCTGAACGTACGTCCCGAAGAGGCTATCGGTATCGAAGATGCCGCAGCAGGCGTTGAGGCAATCAACGCCGCAGGAATGCTGTCGGTCGGGATTGGGTCTGGCCTGAACCATGCGGGACTACAACTTCATTCAACGCGGGAACTGACCTGGAAATGCCTGACGGCGTTCTGGGCATCCCGGGCGCATTGATAAGGAATTAATAATGGCTCAACTATCTCTGAAACACATTCAGAAAATCTATGATAATCAGGTTCACGTGGTAAAGGATTTCAACCTCGAAATTGAAGACAAAGAATTTATAGTCTTTGTCGGTCCATCGGGCTGCGGTAAATCCACGACGTTGCGCATGATTGCCGGACTTGAGGAGATCAGCGCGGGTGAACTGATCGTTGACGGGGTATGCATGAACGATGTGCCTGCCAAGTCCCGCGATATCGCCATGGTTTTTCAGAACTACGCGCTTTATCCGCATATGACGGTCTACGACAACATGGCGTTTGGCCTGAAAATGCAAAAAATCGCGCCATCCGTCATTGAAGAACGCGTCAGCTGGGCGGCACAAATCCTCGGGTTACGTGACTACCTCCAGCGTAAACCTGGCGCCTTGTCCGGCGGTCAGCGCCAGCGCGTGGCGCTGGGCAGGGCTATCGTACGCGAAGCCGGGGTATTCCTGATGGACGAACCGCTGTCTAACCTTGATGCCAAGCTTCGTGTGCAGATGCGTGCCGAAATCAGCAAGCTGCACCAGAAGCTTAACACCACCATGATTTACGTGACGCACGACCAGACGGAAGCCATGACCATGGCAACCCGTATCGTGATCTTAAAAGACGGCATCATTCAGCAGGTAGGTGCGCCGAAGCAGGTTTACAACGAGCCGGCAAATATGTTTGTGGCAGGGTTCATCGGCTCACCTGCGATGAATTTTATTCGCGGTGCAATCGACGATCGCTATTTCGTGACGGAAACGCTGCGTCTGGAGATCCCTGAAGACAAGCTGGCTGAGCTGAATGCGCAGGGCTACCAGCGTAAGGCGGTCGTATTTGGCATCCGTCCGGAAGACATTCTCACCCCGCAGAGCAGCGGGGGAGAGATCACGGCAAAAGTCAGCGTCGCCGAACTGACCGGGGCGGAGTTTATGCTGTATGCCACAGTGGGCGGGCATGAACTGGTTGTCCGCGCAGGGGCGGCAAATGACTACATAGCGGGAGATAATATTGGCATCCAGTTCGATATGAATAAATGCCATTTCTTCGATGCTGATACTGAATTAGCTATTAGATAAGAAAGGTGTTCGCCGGAAATGAAAGTTTCCGGTTTTTTGTTAGTTAATTATAAAGGAATATTTTAATGAGTACTCTACTAAGAAGTGCTGCGCTCGTTCTGTGCGCAGGGGTTAGCTGCGCGCAAGCAACAGAAACAGCAAAACGCTGGGAGTTTAATATTGGTGCCATGTATGAAATTGAAAACGTCGAAGGACAGGGCGACGATAAAGATGGATTATATGAACCTTCCGTGTGGTTTAACGCCACGTACGATGCGTGGACCATTTCACTTGCCATGTATCAGGAAGGTCCGGTTGATTACAGCAGCATGACGCGCGGTACCTATTTTGACCGTCCGGAATTTGAATTACGGTATCGCTTCATTGGCACCGATGATTTTACGCTGGGTCTTACGGGGGGTTTCCGCAATTATGGATATCATTTTAAAGATGAGCATGGGGCAAAAGACGGTAGTGCCAATATGCAGCGCTACAAAATTCAGCCGGACTGGGACCTGAAATTAACCGATGACTGGCGTTTTGGCGGTTGGTTTGCCATGTATCAGTTTGCAAATGACCTGGGAAAAACCGGCTATTCTGACAGCCGTGTCGAAACGGAAACCGGCTTTACCTGGACAATAAATGAAACCGTCTCTGCAAAGGTTAATTACTATTTAGAGCGTGGTTTTAATATGGACAGTTCACGTAATAACGGTGAATTTTCCACGCAGGAAATTCGCGCGTACCTGCCTGTTTCATTAGGTCAGACGACACTGACGCCTTATACCCGTCTTGGGCTTGACCGCTGGTCAAACTGGGACTGGCAGGACGATCCAACCCGTGAAGGGCATGACTTCAATCGCCTGGGGCTGCTCTATGCTTATGACTTCGAGAATGGCGTATCCATGACGCTGGAATATGCCTACGAATGGGAAAATCACGACGAAGGAGATAGCGATCGCTTCCACTATGCGGGTGTCGGCGTGAATTACGCGTTCTGATAACCGGTTACCAGGGGCGGATGCCCCTGGTTTTTAGCGCAGCGAAGCCGCATCTGAAAAATGCGTTTCGACCAGTACCTTATGTGGCGCAGCTTTACCCGCAATGCACCTGAACAGCAGGTCGCAGCTCTCTTCACCCAGCTTTCTCGTTGGAATATCAAAACCGCCTGGTGCAGGGGTCAAAATGAGAGACAGCATCGGGTCGCTGTATCCCGCTATGGCGACCTGTTCAGGGATCGTCAGATTCAGCTCATCCGCGGCACGATAGAGGCTCAGCAATTTCATGCTGTCCGTGGCAAAAACCGCGTCAGGCGGGTTATCAGAAGAGAGCAATTTACACGCCGCCTGAAGTGCACTTTCATGGGTATATCCGCCATCAATAACCCAGTTCGGGTTAATAGCAAATCCCTGTTGTTCAAGGCTGGATTTATAACCCGCGAGACGATCGATTGAAACGTGATAATCAAGCGGGGCATGCAGGCAGGCAATTTTCGTTCGCCCATGCCTGATAAAAGAATCTGTCAGTATGGCGCTGTCGTGGAAATTGTCCGTATCGACAGAGTATATATTCTGATAATCACCTTCCACTTTACCAATAACGACCACCGGCACACCGTATTCATCCAGCGTGGCGAAAAAAGATTCGTTAGCCGGTGAGCTCAGCATGACGATCCCTTTGATCATCTTCTGCTTTATTTTACCCACGCACTTTTGTAGATCGTCTTCACTGCTTCTTGAGGTTTGTAAAATGACGTCAAAACCTTCTTCTTCCGCTTTTGCCGTGATGGCATGCAGTACGTCAGAGAAAAAAGGATTGCCTGCGGTAGTTTTGGTTGAGCGGGTCGAAATAACCATAATGGCGTCAAAGCCAGAAGAGGTAAGCGCGCGGGCAAGTTTATTAGGTTGATAATTTAACTCTTCTATCGCCTTCAACACTTTTTCACGCGCCTCGGGAGATATATTCGTTTGTTTATTCAGAACGCGCGACACGGTTGATTTCGAAACGCCAGCAACGCGTGCAATATCATAGATCGTGGGTGACATACACCTTACTCACTCCAGACGGACAGCAATGGCGCCCATCTTACTGGAGAGAAAACGGCAATAGCAATAATTAAGAATTGATAATCAACGATCTGCCCCAATTTATTGTATTCTGAAGTGACTCTTTTCCGGCTTCCAGGCAATGAAGGATGGCGATGAAGCGACTTAAAAACGAATTCAATTCTCTGGTGAACCGTGGCGTTGATCGGCATCTGCGTCTGGCCGTGACGGGGCTGAGCCGCAGCGGTAAGACCGCATTTATTACGGCAATGGTCAATCAGCTTTTGAACCTGCATGCCGGGGCACGGCTGCCGCTGCTTAGCGCGGTGCGCGAGGAGCGGCTGTTGGGCGTGAAACGTGTGCCGCAGCGTGATTTTGGCATCCCCCGCTTCACCTATGATGAAGGGCTGGCGCAGCTGTACGGACAGCCACCCACCTGGCCTACGCCAACGCGTGGCGTGAGCGAGATTCGTCTTGCGCTTCGTTTTCGCTCTAACGAATCGCTGATGCGCCATTTTAAAGAGACGTCCACGCTCTATCTTGAGATTGTGGATTATCCTGGCGAATGGCTGCTCGATTTACCCATGCTGGCGCTGGACTACCTGAGCTGGTCCCGACAGATGACCGGCCTGTTGCAGGGGCAGCGTGCGGACTGGTCAACAAAATGGCGGCAACTTTGCGAAGGGTTGGATCCGCTGGCGCCAGCGGATGAAAACCGTCTGGCAGCAATAGCCGAGGCCTGGACGGACTACCTGCACCAGTGCAAGCAGGAGGGGCTGCATTTTATCCAGCCGGGTCGGTTTGTTTTGCCGGGAGATTTAGCCGGTGCCCCCGCGCTGCAGTTTTTCCCGTGGCCGGACGTTGACGGCATTGGTGAAGTGAAACTGGCGCAGGCGGACAAAACCACCAACGCCGGCATGCTCCGGGACAGGTACAATTACTACTGTGAAAAAGTCGTTAAAGGTTTTTATAAAAATCACTTTTTACGTTTTGACCGTCAGATAGTGCTGGTGGATTGCCTGCAACCGCTCAACAGCGGGCCGCAGGCGTTCAACGATATGCGACTGGCACTGACGCAGCTGATGCAGAGTTTTCATTACGGCCAGCGAACGCTGTTTCGCCGCTTGTTCTCTCCGGTGATCGACAAGCTGCTGTTTGCCGCGACAAAGGCCGATCACGTGACGGTCGATCAGCACGCCAATATGGTTTCCCTGCTGCAACAGCTGGTGCAGGATGCATGGCAGAATGCGGCTTTCGAAGGGATCGGTATGGATTGCCTGGGGCTGGCGTCCGTACAGGCCACCCAGAGTGGGCTGATCGACGTGAATGGCGAGAAAATCCCGGCATTACGCGGTAATCGCCTCAGCGATGGTGAACCGCTCACGGTCTATCCGGGGGAAGTCCCGGCGCGTCTCCCGGGCCAGGCCTTCTGGCAAAATCAGGGGTTTCAGTTTGAAGCCTTCCGTCCGCAGGTGATGAACGTTGACCAGCCATTGCCGCACATCCGTCTGGATGCAGCGCTGGAGTTTTTGATTGGAGATAAATTGCGATGACGGAACCGTTAAAACCACGCATTGATTTTACTGGCCAGCTTGAGCAGACACCGGAGGAGGTGTTCAAATCGGCGCACACCTTCGGCGGCCCGCAGGCCGACAATTTTGCGCCGGTGCTGGCAGAAGAGCCGCTGGTTGAAGAGGGGCAGGCGGAAGCGGTCGTTGACGCGGCGCTGCGCCCGAAACGCAGCCTGTGGCGCAGGATGGTCAGCGCCGGGCTGGTCCTTTTCGGTGCGAGCGTAATCGGGCAGGGCGTCCAGTGGGGCATCAATGCCTGGCAGACGCAGGACTGGGTGGCGCTGGGCGGCTGTGCAGCCGGGGCACTGATCGTTGGTGCGGGCGTTGGGTCAGTGGTCACCGAGTGGCGACGGCTCTGGCGTTTGCGACAGCGTGCCCACGAACGTGATGAAGCGCGGGATCTTCTTCACAGCCACGGCACGGGCAAAGGGCGTGCTTTTTGTGAAAAGCTGGCGGCTCAGGCCGGGGTAGATCATTCTCATCCGGCGCTACAGCGCTGGTACGCGGCGATCCACGAAACGCAGAACGATCGGGAAGTGGTCACGCTCTATGCCCATATTGTTCAGCCGGTGCTGGATGCGCAGGCACGGCGTGAAATAAGCCGGTCAGCCGCAGAATCCACGCTGATGATCGCCGTTAGCCCGCTGGCGATGGTGGATATGGCCTTTATTGCCTGGCGCAACCTGCGCCTGATCAACCGCATCGCCAGACTGTATGGCATTGAGCTTGGCTATTACAGCCGGCTGCGCCTGTTCAAGCTGGTATTGCTGAATATCGCCTTCGCCGGGGCCAGCGAACTGGTGCGCGAGGTAGGAATGGACTGGATGTCGCAGGATCTCGCGGCACGTCTGTCCGCGCGAGCGGCGCAGGGGATCGGTGCCGGTCTGCTGACGGCACGCCTGGGAATCAAAGCGATGGAGGTTTGTCGTCCTTTACCCTGGATTGACGGCGACAAGCCGCGGTTAGGCGATTTCCGGCGCGAGCTGATTGGCCAGCTCAAGGATACGCTTAACAAAAAACCTGCTCAGTGAGGTTTTGTTTACTAATCGTGCTGGCTGTCAATATTTGTTGACAGCCACCTTCCCGAACACCGCGATCTGACATATCATTTTACTGTTAATGGCTTAAACGGTGAATTTCCCATGCGTCTGGAAGTCTTTTGTGAGGACCGTCTCGGTCTGACCCGCGAGTTACTCGATCTTCTTGTTTTACGTAGCATTGATTTACGTGGCATTGAGATCGACCCTGTCGGGCGAATTTACCTCAATTTTGCCGAAATTGAATTTAATACCTTCAGCAGCCTGATGGCGGAAATCCGCCGTATCGCTGGCGTTACGGATGTACGCACCATTCCATGGATGCCGTCCGAGCGTGAACACCTGGCCCTGAGCGCGCTGCTGGAAGCGATGCCGGAGCCGTTCCTGTCCCTCGATCTGAAAAATAAAGTCGAGCGCGTCAACCAGGCCAGCTGCCAGCTGTTTGCGCAGAGCCAGGAAAAACTCATCGGCCACCACGCCACGCAGCTGATCCCTGGCTTTAATTTCCAGCGCTGGCTGGAGAGTAGCCCGCAAAACACCCACAGCGAACACGTGGCGATCAACGGACAGAATTTCCTGATGGAGATCACGCCGGTCTACCTGAAAGGGGAAAACGACGCGCGCGTGCTGACCGGGGCCGTGATCATGCTGCGCTCCACCGTGCGCATGGGCCGCCAGTTGCAGAATCTTTCAAGCCAGGATGTCGGTGCCTTCAGCCAGATCATTGCGGTAAGCCCGAAGATGCGTCACGTGGTTGAGCAGGCGCGCAAGCTGGCAAATCTGACCGCGCCGCTGCTTATCACCGGCGATACCGGTACGGGAAAAGATCTGCTGGCGCATGCCGTGCATCTGGCCAGCCCGCGTGCGGCAAAACCCTATCTGGCGCTCAACTGCGCTTCTATACCGGAAGACGCGGTTGAAAGCGAACTGTTCGGCCATGCGCCGGAAGGTAAAAAAGGCTTTTTTGAACAGGCGAACGGCGGCTCGGTGCTGCTGGACGAGATTGGCGAAATGTCGCCACGCATGCAGGCGAAGCTGCTGCGTTTTCTGAATGACGGCACTTTCCGCCGCGTAGGGGAAGATCATGAAGTGCACGTTGACGTGCGCGTGATATGCGCCACCCAGAAAAACCTGGTGGAGCTGGTTCAGAAGGGCGTCTTCCGCGAAGATCTATACTATCGCCTGAACGTTCTGACCCTCAATATTCCGCCGCTGCGCGATTGCCCGCAGGACATCATGCCGTTGACGGAGCTGTTCGTGGCCCGTTTTGCCGATGAGCAGGGCGTCCCGCGTCCGAAGCTCTCCGCCGATTTGGGCACCGTGCTGACCCGCTACGGCTGGCCGGGCAATATTCGTCAGCTGAAAAACGCGGTCTACCGTGCGTTGACCCAGCTGGAAGGATATGAACTACGACCGCAGGATATTTTGTTGCCGGATTACGATGCCGGAACGGTTTCGGTGGGCGAAGAGGCAATGGAAGGCTCGCTGGACGATATCACCAGCCGTTTCGAGCGCTCGGTATTGACGCAGCTCTATCGTAGCTATCCGAGTACCCGCAAGCTGGCTAAGCGCCTTGGGGTGTCGCATACCGCGATTGCCAATAAACTGCGCGAGTACGGATTGAGTCAGAAGAAGGGTGAAGAATAAATAAAAAAGCCTCTTTGCAGAGGCTTTTTTACGATTACGCTTTCAGGGCGTCGAGTGCCGCGGTGTAATCCGGTTCGGTGGTGATTTCATTTACCAGCTGGCTGAAAACAACGTTGTCGTTTTCATCAATGACCAGCACCGCGCGCGCGGCCAGGCCTTTCAGCGCACCTTCGGAAATGCCAACACCGTACTTCTCCAGGAAATCCGGGCTGCGCAGGGTGGAAAGGGTGATGACGTTGCTCAGGCCTTCAGCGCCGCAGAAGCGGGACTGGGCAAACGGCAGGTCAGCAGAAATGCACAGCACCACGGTGTTGTCCATTTCGGTCGCCAGCTGGTTGAATTTACGCACGGACGCGGCGCAGACGCCGGTGTCGATGCTTGGGAAAATGTTCAGGACTTTGCGTTTGCCGGCAAACTGGCTCAACGTGACGTCAGACAGATCTTTAGCAACCAGAGTGAAAGGCTGTGCTTTGCTGCCGGACTGTGGAATGGAACCTGCAACAGCAACCGGGTTGCCCTGGAAATGAACGAGTTGTGACATGGATATCTTCCTGTTTACAAATAGTTAACGTCGTGGCTAGTGTATGTCATCCGCAGTTAGCACGGCAAACCAATTTTACGCCTTACCGGCCTGCAAGGAGTCAGTGATGAGAAGCGTTAAGGTCTATGAAGAAGCCTGGCCATTGCATACCCCATTTGTGATCTCGCGCGGCAGCCGTAATGAGGCCCGTGTGGTGGTGGTTGAATGTGAAGAGGACGGCGTGAAGGGCGTCGGGGAATGTACGCCCTATCCACGCTACGGTGAAAGCCTGGCGTCGGTGATGGCGCAGATCATGACGGTTGTGCCCGATCTTCAGACCGGCCTTACGCGTGAAGCGCTCCAGCAGCGCTTACCGGCTGGCGCAGCCCGCAATGCTATCGACTGTGCTCTCTGGAGCCTTGAGGCGGCGAAACAGGGCAAAATGCTGCCTTCACTTCTTAACATTACGCTTCCAGACTCGATCGTCACCGCGCAAACGGTAGTCATAGGTGAACCGGAGCAGATGGCGGCCAGCGCCCAGGCGCTGTATGCCACGGGCGCGACGTTGTTAAAAGTAAAGCTCGACGACCGTATGATAAGCGAACGCATGATCGCCATTCGCGCCGCGGTGCCTGAGGCGACCCTGATCGTCGACGCTAATGAATCATGGCACAGCGAAGGGCTGGCAGCGCGCTGTCAGCTGCTGGCCGACCTGGGCGTTGCGATGCTTGAGCAGCCTTTACCCGCGGAAGATGATGCCGCGCTGGCAAATTTCATTCATCCGCTTCCGGTATGTGCTGATGAGAGTTGCCATACTCGCGAAAGCCTGTCGGCCCTGAAGGGCCGCTACGAGATGGTGAACATTAAGCTCGATAAAACCGGTGGATTAACCGAAGCCCTTGCTCTGGCAAAGGACGCGCAGTCGCAAGGATTTACCTTAATGCTGGGCTGTATGCTCTGCACGTCCAGGGCGATTGGCGCAGCGCTCCCGCTGGCGAACAGCGTGCGTTTTGCCGATCTGGATGGCCCAACCTGGCTCGCGGTTGATGTATCGCCCGCCCTGAATTTTACCTCCGGCGTGCTTCACCTCTGAGGCTGCCAGCGCAGGAGGTCCGTCATTGCCCGCAGATATTTTTCGCTCGCTTCGTCCGAGGAGATGGGCGGAAACTCTGCGGTGATACAGTGCAGGCCGAGGTCGGCGCACCAGCTGCCAAACGATCCGGGAGTTTCATAGCCGACGCTGGTCACCAGAGGAAGGGCAAACGCATCTGCGAGCCACTGCCCGAGCGCCGTATGGCGAGGATCTTCAATACAGGCGAGCGGATCGTGGAAAGAGACAACCCAGGCCGGGTGGATCTTATGAATAAGCTGGCATAACGCCTGAGTCTCGGGTTCGGAGCCGGGCTTGTCGCCCGTAAGCAGGACCACATCCCGCTCCTGCGCCGAACTGTTCCAGCGGTACACCGTTTCACCGGCGCGCCAGTTTGCCGCCGGGAAGTTCCTGTTAAGGTCAACTCCCCGCGCATTCGCCCGTAGCCCAAGCTGGCAGCCGTCCGGGTTAACGGTCAAAATCACATGATGACGCCGCAAGTCGGGAGCCAGCGTCCGCAGCGCGCAGGAGAGCGTCACGATGGACGAATTTTCGTCGCCATGCGTCCCCGCAATAATCAAGCCGCTGTTGCGATCGGCCTCGGGAGCCGGAAACCAGATTAATGGAGCGCCTAAAAAGGAGCGGCCATAATGTTCAGTACCGGGCGGAAAGGCGCCGCGTTCCGTTCGTGGTCGGGTGGTTGCCATAGTAAACCCTGATGATGAAGTCGCTTCTGGCAGTGTTGTGCAAAACCCGCGCTTAATCAAATAGTTTCCTTTCGTGTAGAAATTTGCCTGACATCAACTTTCAGGAGGAAGCATTTGCATTTCTCCGTTTCGAAACAAATAATTACGCATCTGCCTGTTACCTGAAATCATTAAGGGGATCGTATGAAGCATCCTGTTTCGCTTCTTTGTACTGCGCTGTGGCTGTGCGGGCTCTCATCACTTTCATATGCCGCGGATGTTCCCCAGGGAACGGTTCTGGCGCAAAAACAGGAGCTGGTTCGACATATCAAAGATGAACCCGCTTCCCTCGATCCGGCAAAAGCGGTGGGATTACCGGAAATTCAGGTGATCCGCGACCTTTATGAAGGGCTGGTGAATCAAAATGAAAAAGGGGAGCTGGTGCCGGGAGTAGCGACGCGCTGGCAAAGCAATGATAACCGGATCTGGACGTTTACCCTGCGAGACAACGCGAAGTGGTCTGACGGTAGCCCGGTGACGGCGCAGGATTTTGTTTACAGCTGGCGTCGTCTGGTTGACCCGAAAACGACCTCACCTTTCGCCTGGTTTGCGGCGCTGGCTGGAATTAACAACGCTCAGGCCATAATCGATGGCAAAGCTGCACCAGACACCCTTGGCGTAACGGCGGTCGATGCGAAAACGCTGCGCGTTCAGCTCGACAAGCCCCTGCCGTGGTTCAGCAATCTTACGGCTAATTTTGCGTTCTATCCTGTCCAAAAGGCCAACGTCGAAAGCGGTAAAGAGTGGACACGTCCAGGCGCGCTCATCGGTAATGGTGCGTATGTACTTAAAGATCGTGTGGTTAATGAAAAACTGGTGGTTGAGCCGAATCCTCATTACTGGGATAACGCCAAAACGGTGCTTCAAAAAGTGACTTTCGTGCCGATCAATCAGGAGTCATCAGCAACGAAACGTTATCTGGCGGGCGATATTGATATAACCGAATCGTTCCCAAAAAACATGTATCAGAAGCTGCTTAAGGATATCCCTGGGCAGGTATACACGCCGCCGCAGCTGGGTACCTACTACTACGCGTTTAACACGCAAAAAGGCCCAACCGCTGATGCCCGCGTGCGTCTGGCGCTCAGCATGACTATCGACCGGCGGATCATGGCGGAAAAAGTGCTGGGAACAGGCGAGAAGCCGGCCTGGCATTTCACTCCCGATGTGACTGCCGGTTTCACGCCGGAAACCTCGCCATTTGAGCAGATGTCGCAACAGGAGCTGAATGCTCAGGCGAAAACGTTATTGCAGGCAGCAGGCTATGGCCCGCAGCGCCCGTTAAAATTAACGCTGCTCTACAACACGTCCGAAAATCATCAAAAAATTGCGATTGCGGTTGCATCCATGTGGAAAAAAAACCTGGGCGTTGACGTCAAGTTGCAGAATCAGGAGTGGAAAACCTACATCGACAGCCGTAACACCGGGAATTTTGACGTCATCCGTGCGTCATGGGTAGGGGACTACAACGAGCCATCGACTTTCCTGTCGCTGCTCACCTCCTCCCATAGCGGGAATATCTCGCGCTTCAACGATCCGGCGTACGACAAGATTATCAATCAGGCGACGCTTGAAACCACTGAAAAAGCGCGTAATGCCGACTACAACATGGCGGAGAAGATCCTGACAGAAAAGGCACCTATTGCTCCGATTTATCAATACACCAATGGCCGCCTCATTAAGCCCTGGGTCAAAGGATATCCAATAAATAACCCAGAGGACGTGGCGTACAGTCGTACTATGTACATTGAAAAGCACTAGAATCGAAAGAGTAGGGCGCGGTGCGATTACGATAGCTGTTAATCGCATTAGCGCCCGAAGCCTTCCTGCAATCGTTTAACAATACTGAACTAAAACTTTAAAAGTGTATGTATGCTATCCCATGCAACGTGTATATATTACCAGCGCTAACTTATTAAGCATTACTAAACAATATGACTTAAAGGTATTCCTTCTTAAATATACCGCTAACGTTTTTTGCGGATGCATTATAACAAAACTGATATCTTTCAGTTTGCCTTAAGGCAGCATGTTACGGTTGTTTAAATTAAATACCTGAATTTAAACAGCAAAAAAGGGATCCGGTCACGAACCTGAGGACAAAGTTACCCGGCAATGCTATAACCCTTATTGCCAACCCAAATATAAAGCCGCAGGAAAAAGTATGCTAAGAAATATTAGTGTCAGGACGTTTATTACCTATTTCCTTTTATGTGTATTTTTGGTAAGTGATGGAGTGATAACAATATTCTCAGGCAGCTTGTCGCTTTTAATTGCTGTTATTATTGTTCAATCTGTCGCTTTATTTTTACTCTGGGCGTACATGACAAAATACCTTGTGACGCCGATCAATACGGTGAAAAAAAGTATTGAAGAAGTCACGTCGGGTAACCTGGGGGTGTCGATTCCCGAGTTCGGTAACAACTGTGCGGGGCGGCTGATCCCGGGAATTAATAGTCTCTCCAGCAATATCGCAACGCTGGTGCGTGAGATCCGCGCGTCGTCGCATACTGCCATGACGCTTTCTGAACAGCTCTCTTCCCGCAGCGCGGAGCTTTCCGTCAAAACAGAACAGCAGTCAGCCTCTCTGGTCCAAACGGCGGCCAGCATGGAACAGATGGCTGCGAGTACCAAAAATAATGCAGACAATACCCGTTTAGCCAGCGAGCAGGCGAATGCTGCGACTATGCGGGCGCGTAAGGGTGGGGAGTTAATGGGGCAGGTTGCAAACAATATGCAATCGATAACCGAATGTGCCCAGCAGATGACGGAAATTATCTCGCTGATTGACGGTATCGCTTTCCAGACCAATATTCTGGCGCTTAATGCCGCTGTGGAAGCGGCAAGAGCCGGTGACCATGGTAAAGGGTTTTCCGTCGTGGCCGGTGAGGTCCGAAGCCTGGCGCATCGCAGCGCCGAAGCGGCAAAAAATATTAAATCATTAATTGAAGTCACCAGCCATAACGTGACCCAGGGCGTCACGGTAGTATCGGAGGCGGAAAAAAATATGCACGACATCGTAGCCGGCTCGGGCAATGTCAGCAGACTGATGGATGACATTTCCGCCTCTACGTCGGAACAGGAAAAAGGCATTTCACAAATAACTCAGGCACTATCAGAGCTTGAGCGCGTCACGCAGAGCAACGTCTCGATGGTAGAAGAACTTAATGGTTCATCAGACGTGCTGCGCAATCAGGTGATTGAACTACAAACGCGAACGCGTAACTTCCGCCTGAATAATGAATACCAGCCTGACAATGCGCTAAAGCGCCGCAAGTGGGCGGTGAATTCCTGAGCATATTCAGGACCATGCCTCACATAATTATTGCTTAACCCTCGGCGAAAGCTAGACTGACACCGGAAGAGTTAAAACGGTGGAGGCGCTGTGGAAAGCATAAAAGGGTCTGAGGTTAACGTTCCTGACGCAGTTTTTGCGTGGGTGTTTGATGGACGTGGTGGCGCAAGACCGCTGGAAGATACGGATGAAATCGACAGTGAACATCCATGCTGGCTGCATCTCAACTACACCCATCCAGACAGCGCAGACTGGCTCGCATCCACGCCGCTGTTGCCTAATAATGTCCGGGATGCGCTGGCGGGAGAAAGCCTCAGGCCGCGCGTCAGCCGGATGGGTGAGGGCACGTTAATTACGCTGCGGTGTATTAATGGCAGCACGGATGAACGTCCGGATCAGCTTGTAGCAATGCGTGTATATATGGATGAGCGCCTGATTGTCTCCACCCGCCAGCGAAAGGTGCTGGCGCTGGATGACGTTATTAACGATCTGAAAGAGGGCACGGGACCAACGGATTGCGGCAGCTGGCTGGTTGATGTCTGTGATGCGTTGACCGATCACGCCAGCGAGTTTATTGAAGAACTCCACGATAAAATCATCGATCTGGAAGATAATCTTCTCGATCAGCAAATCCCCCCACGAGGCTTTCTGGCGCTGTTGCGTAAGCAACTTATCGTCATGCGCCGCTACATGACGCCGCAGCGCGACGTTTACGCGCGTCTGGCAAGCGAACGCCTGAGCTGGATGAATGACGATCAGCGCCGCAGAATGCAGGATATCGCTGACCGGCTCGGCAGGGGTCTGGACGAGATCGACGCCTGTATCGCCAGAACGGCGGTCATGGCGGACGAAATAGCCCAGGTGATGCAGGAGTCTTTGGCAAGAAGAACGTACACCATGTCGCTAATGGCGATGGTCTTTTTACCGAGCACGTTCCTAACCGGGCTATTTGGCGTCAATCTGGGAGGGATCCCCGGCGGGGAATACCATTACGGCTTCACCACGTTTTGCGTCATGTTAGTGGTTTTAATTGGCGGTGTTGCGTGGTGGTTGCATCGCAGTAAATGGCTGTAAATTTACGCTTTTATGATGCATTGTCTGCTTCAAAACGACATTTTAATTGAGCGAAGTCAATAAACTCCGACCCTCTAAGGTGCAATATTACTCCCGCAGGTGAATGCAACGTCAAGCGATGGGCGTTGCGCTCCATATTGTCTTACTTCCTTTTTTTGAATTACTGCATAGCACAATTGATTCGTACGACGCCGACTTTATAGTCGGCTTTTTTTTGCCTCCTGTTTCTCAGCGTCTACCCTTTAGGGGACAACACCAAAACCTGGAGGAAAAGATGAGTATGCTACTTACCCTGCACCTGGTGAACACGCGTCAGTCCGATCCGGTGCCAACCGATCCGACCCCAATGCCTGACCCCATCCCCCGTCCGCAGCCGATGCCGGACCCGCCACCGGATGAAGAGCCGATTAAATTGTCGCATCGTTAGCGGAGATCTGCGAGGATACGCGCCATCTGACCGTAATCTTTACCACGAGAGTATATTGTGACCGCTTTTTCCACGCTGAATGTTCTGCCTGCTGCCCAACTCACTAACCTGAATGAGTTGGGCTACCTGACTATGACACCTGTCCAGGCCGCTGCCCTGCCAGCCATCCTCGAAGGCCGTGACGTGCGCGTGCAGGCTAAAACCGGCAGTGGTAAAACGGCTGCATTCGGTCTTGGCCTGTTACAGCACATCGATGTAACCCTGTTTCAGACCCAGTCTCTTATTCTCTGCCCAACGCGCGAGCTGGCCGATCAGGTGGCGGGCGAGCTGCGTCGCCTGGCGCGCTTTTTACCGAACACCAAAATTTTAACGCTATGCGGTGGACACCCTTTTGGTGCGCAGCGCGATTCTCTTCAGCACGCGCCGCATATCATTGTGGCGACGCCGGGTCGTCTGCTCGATCATCTGCAAAAAGGCACCGTTTCACTAGATGCGCTGCAAACGCTGGTGATGGATGAAGCAGACCGCATGCTGGATATGGGATTCAGCGACGCGATTGACGACGTGATCCGCTTCGCGCCTGCCTCTCGTCAAACGCTGCTCTTTTCTGCTACCTGGCCCGAGTCCATTGCGGCGATCAGCGGGCGCGTGCAGAAAGATCCGATTACTATCGAAATTGATACCGTTGATGCATTGCCAGCAATTGAACAGCAGTTCTATGAAACGTCGCAGCAGGGCAAAATTCCGCTGCTGCAAAAATTACTGAGCCAGCACCAGCCCGCGTCCTGCGTGGTGTTCTGTAACACCAAAAAAGATTGTCAGGCGGTGTGTGATGCCCTGAATGAAGCCGGGCAGAGTGCGTTACCGCTGCACGGCGATCTGGAGCAGCGCGATCGCGATCAGACCCTGGTGCGTTTCGCTAACGGCAGCGCTCGCGTGCTGGTTGCCACGGACGTGGCGGCCCGTGGGCTGGACATTAAATCTCTTGAGCTGGTGGTCAATTTTGAGCTGGCATGGGATCCAGAGGTGCATGTACACCGTATCGGACGCACGGCGCGTGCCGGCAACAGCGGTCTTGCCATCAGCTTCTGCGCGCCTGAAGAGGCTCAGCGCGCCAACATTCTTGCAGAAATGCTGCAAATGAAACTCAACTGGGTGAGCGCACCAGGCCACACCAGCGTTGTTCCGCTTGTGGCGGAGATGGTTACCCTTTGCATCGACGGCGGCAAAAAAGCCAAAATGCGTCCGGGTGACGTTCTGGGCGCGTTAACAGGGGATATCGGTCTGGATGGGGCAGATATTGGTAAAATTACGGTCCACCCGGCACATGTCTACGTGGCGGTTCGCCAGCCGGTTGCTCAAAAAGCCTGGAAACAATTGCAGAACGGGAAAATTAAAGGGAAAACCTGTCGCGTTCGACTGCTGAAGTAAGCTAAAGAAGCGTCTCAGAAGCGGTTTCTGAGACGCTGTAAGGTTATTTTACTTCCACCACGTTCAGGCGCAGTTCATCGAATTGCGCATCATCTTCTTCCGGCTGCCAGCCGGCAGGCTGCATCGGGATCTCTTCGCGGTCAAACGCCAGGTCGCCACCGTTTATTACTTCTGAACCATGGTTGATGCCTTTAAAATCGAACAGCTCGACGTCGGCCAGGTGCGAAGGAACCACGTTCTGCATTGCGCTGAACATCGTCTCGATACGACCCGGATAGCGTTTATCCCAGTCACGCAGCATGTCGCCAATCACCTGACGCTGCAGGTTAGGCTGAGATCCGCACAGGTTGCATGGAATGATAGGGAAGGCTTTGGCCTGTGAGAAACGCTCGATGTCTTTCTCGCGACAGTAGGCGAGCGGGCGGATGACGATGTGTTTGCCGTCATCACTCATCAGCTTCGGCGGCATGCCCTTCATTTTGCCGCCGTAGAACATATTCAGGAACAGCGTTTGCAGAATGTCGTCACGGTGGTGGCCCAGCGCGATTTTGGTTGCGCCCAGCTCCGTTGCTGTACGGTACAGAATGCCGCGGCGAAGACGGGAGCAGAGCGAGCAGGTCGTTTTGCCTTCAGGGATCTTCTCTTTAACAATACCGTAGGTATTCTCTTCTACGATTTTGTATTCAACGCCCAGTTTCTCCAGGTACTCCGGCAGGATATGCTCCGGAAAGCCCGGCTGTTTCTGGTCGAGATTGACCGCCACCAGGGAAAAGTTCACCGGTGCGCTTTGCTGAAGATTGCGCAAGATCTCCAGCATGGTATAGCTATCTTTACCCCCTGACAGGCAGACCATAATACGGTCGCCTTCTTCAATCATGTTGAAGTCTGCAATGGCTTCGCCCACGTTACGGCGCAGTCGCTTTTGCAGCTTGTTCAGGTTGTATTGCTCTTTTTTGTTAATTTCTTGATTTTCTTGCATTTATTACTACCTTCGGAGCCAGTAGGGGCAAAAAATTTAAGCGTGCCAGCTTATCGTTAAGCATCAGCACCTGTTCGCCATTCATTTCTTCAATCCACGCACCGTAGACTTCATAAACCATTTGCGCGTTTTCATGCCCCATCTGGCTGGCTATGAAAGACGGGTTAGCGCCGGCAGATAAAAGCCAGCAGGCAAAAGTATGCCGCGTATGGTACGGATTCCGGCGGCGAATGCCAGCACGTTTTACAGCGGCGTTAGATCCGGTGCCGATGCTCGTTAAAGCGTAACAGGTTTCCAGCACCGGGAGTCAACGAGAAAGCGGCCGAGGCTATCAAAGAAACGCGGTTACCGGTCGTGACTAAAAGTGGCTGGTTCAGATAATTTTGATGACGGTTCCGGCTTCTTTTAACTTTGTGTAAGTAAAACCTACGGCTCCGTAAAAAGAGATGCAAAGGAATATTAAAGCGAAGAGCATTACGTAGAAACTGACGTCTCCCTTTACTGAGAATTGATAAATTGCATAAAAGCAAAGTAAGACGAAGGCTGCCAGGGAGGAGAGTGCAATAGCGGAATAAAGAAAAATCATGAGCAGGTCGTCCTGACGTTAACTTTTGTCAAACCATTCTATCTTCAGCCAGGCGTAATACCAACCTCCAGCATTGCTACACGCTTTTGAAATATTGCATTTACATCGCGTTAGAGCACCCTGTTTACCTCCCGTTTAAATGGCACTGTTAAGCGCTAAACTGACCGCAGACACGTCGTTACCTTATGTCAGGATGAAAGCAGCATTCCCTTACGCCACGTGAAGTTTGGGGATAACGTATGGAGTGTCTACACTTAAGGTTTACGCGGTAGAAATGGAGGTGAACATGACTGACCGGCCAGTAAATGGCGACCATCCTGATTTTAGCCCCGTCCCGGACAGCCACGATAAGGATGGAAGCAAGCCAAAAGACGACCCTGGCTCAGCGCCCGAATCGGGCGATAAAGAACCAGAGTGATAAGAAGCCGCCTTCGGGCGGTTTTTCTTTGCATCGTCCAGGGGCTGCGATCTCATGGGTACAGACGCGGAGGAGTCTAAAGCGTTGGTCGTTCTTTCCAGCATAAACTGACAAGCTTTTAAGATGTCTGTACCGATTGATGCTTATACCGATGAGGCGATTTTCTCACGAAACCACATATGGGCGCGATCGCGATGGACCCGCTCAGGCCAGAGCATAACCATTTCAAATCCGGGCACCTCAACTGGTGGTTCAACAGTTTGCAGCGCATTGTTTTCACACACCAGCCGCCATGGGGCCATGGCGACCATATCTGAACTCTCCAGCACCGCACAGAGAAGCAGAAAACCTGGCACAGACATTGAGACACGACGCGTCATACCTCGTTCGGCCAATACGGTATCTGTCGCACCATGAAAGCCTCCACCTTCTGGTGAGACAATGACGTGTTCAAGCTGACAGAATTTCTCAAGCGACAGGGGTTTTTGCAGGTGGGGGTTTCCCGCACGACCAACAAGTACATAGCGCTCAGTGAACAGTGTTCGACTATATAAATTTTGCGGAGCTTCGACCCTGGTCATAAAGGCCAGGTCAATTTCTCCCCGATCGGCTTTCCTGGACGCTTGCGAGGGAAGCATATGTACTACTGCAATACGTGTAGCTGGCGCAGCAGCGCGTAATGCTTTCAGGGCTGGACGCAGGATAGTTAAAACACCGTAATCAAAGGCGGCGACGTGCCAGTGGTGAGTTGCCTGCGCTGGGTTGAAGACACCCGTTGGGGAGATTACCTCTTCAAGTGCTGCTAATGCATGTCGCAGTGGTTCACGAAGCTCATCAGCCCGAAGGGTTGGGCGCATCCCCCGTGGACCCGGTATGAGTAACGGATCCTCGAATACCTTCCGAAGTCGGGCGAGTTGCACGCTTACGGTGGGTTGAGAAAGATGCAAACGCTCGGCAGCACGGGTGACATTATGTTCGGTCAGAAGCGCGTTAAGCGTAACCAGCAGGTTTAAATCAAGATTCCTTAAGGTATTAACCATCATAATGCCAGCCATTTTATAAATTCATTTTAACTATATCAGACGCGGAATTAATGTGTTGCTTCCAACTGATTGGGAGCGAAAAAATGAATGTACTTCTTGTCTACGCCCAGCCCGAAACCACCTCTTTAACACGTCATCTTGTCCACATAGCGACGCAGGTATTAACCGCGCAGGGCCACTGTGTCGTGCATTCGGATCTCCACAAGATGGGGTGGAAAGCTGTATTTGATTCCCAGGACTTCCCTGAACGAATTAATCCTGAACGTTTTTCCTATATTCAGGAGTCTGCGCATGCTTTTGCTCATGGACGACAGACCTCTGATGTTGAACAAGAGCAGCGTAAAGTTTTGGCCTCAGATGCGGTTATCTTCCTTTTCCCATTATGGTGGTTCAGTATGCCTGCCATTATGAAAGGCTGGATAGAGCGGGTGTGGGCCTACGGTCTTGCATATGGCTATCAGAATAAGGGCAACGCGTATCGTTATGGTGAAGGCGGTTTTAAAGGCAAACGGGCATTGCTTGCTGTTTCGATTGGCGGGCCAGAACGTGATTATTCACCCAGAGGCATCAATGGCGATTTAGCGCAATTATTATTTCCGATCACCCATGGCACGCTCTTTTATACCGGAATGGAGGTATTACCCACGTTTGCTGTTTACGGTAGCGGCCAGCTTAACGCTAATGCTATACGTGAACTGGAGACCAGCTGGCGAAGTCGTCTGGAGAATCTCTTTAACGATGCGCCGATCCCTTTTCGTTCACAAAATTCAGGGGAGTACCCGGACCGGCATGTACTGGCGGAACACATTGCACCGGGTATGTCTGGACTTGCCGTTCATCTTGAGGATGACTGACTGGCGAGCCCCAAAGGCAAACCCTATTTTTTTCAGGCAAGTCGAAAATCTCTGACAGTTATGGCATGGATCCCATTAACGATAGCCAGCACGCTTTATTTTACTCCTGCTACTCTTTTGAAGGGTACAAGGGAGCGCTTCAATGAAGAATAAAGACGAACAAACAGGGTTGGTTGGGCTGGCTATTGGCGCCGCCGTTATTGGTCTGGTTTCATCCCAGAAGATCATCAACCGGGAAAGTATTGTCGATGAGCTGGTAAGGCTCGGCAGGCAGAAGGGAGATGGCGTTGAGGATGAAGTCTTTTTGAAAGCTGCTGAATTAGTGAGAAAAGGGGTATAAGCGATGGCTGAAATTCGTCATGCACGGTGCCATTGTGGTGCGGTGCAGTTTACGGTTGAGCTGACGGACGGCCTGAAAACCGCGCGTCGCTGTAGCTGCTCTTTTTGCCGGATGCGTGGTGCGGTGGTGGTCTCTGCACCGTTAACGGGTATTACGGTGACTCAGGGCGAAGACAGGCTCACGGAATACCGCTTCAACACCGGCACGGCGCGCCATTTCTTCTGTGCGGTGTGCGGAATTTATACGTTCCATCAAAGACGTTCCAACCCTAACGAGTATGGCGTGAATGTCGCATGTCTTGAAAACGTCACGCCATTTGATTTCCCGGAAGTGGTGGTGATGGATGGGGTAAATCATCCGATGGACGGTGATAGCGGGATATTTGGCTATCTCTCTTTTCGCAAAGAAGAAACTCAACATAAATAAACGTTAGCCCGCAGATTTCTGCGGGCTAATGTCATTAGAACTGGTAAACCAGGCCTAACGCTACGACGTCATCAGTACCGATGCCGTTGTTTTTGTAGAATGCGTCATCTTCATCCAGCAGGTTGATTTTATAATCAACATAGGTGGACATGTTTTTGTTGAAATAGTAGGTAGCACCGACGTCAGCGTATTTAACCAGGTCTTTGTCGTCCTGGCCATTGCCCAGGTCTTTACCTTTGGACTGTAAATAGGAAATAGCCGGACGCAGACCGAAATCGAACTGATATTGTGCGGTCACTTCAACGTTCTGGGTTTTATTGGCAACTGCGTCTGCGTTATCACCATATGGCGTCATATTACGGGTTTCGGAATACATCGCCGCCAGGTAGATATTGTTAGCATCGTATTTAAGGCCCGCAGTCCATGCATCCGCTTTATCACCGCCCGCACGGGTAGACGTTACCTGATCGTTGGTACGGTCTGAAGAGGCGTACGCCGCACCCGCGCTGAAGCCCATGCCAAAATCATAGGTCGCAGAAATACCGTAACCGTCGCCGTTTTCATGGCGAATATCGCGGCCGTTGTTGGTGCCTTCCTGATTATTGCTGGCGTCTTCGTTATTACCCTGATACTGAACCGCAAAGTTCAGACCCTGCACCAGACCGTAGAAGTCGGTGTTGCGGTAGGTCGCCACGCCGTTTGCACGACCGGTCATAAAGTTGTCGGCGTAGGTATATGAGTCGCCACCAAATTCAGGCAGCATGTCGGTCCAGCCTTCCACATCGTACAGTACGCCATAGTTACGGCCGTAATCGAACGAGCCATAGTCGCCCACCTTCACGCCGGCGAAGGCCAGACGCGTCCAGGACTGGTTATCAGAGCCTTCGGTGTTGTTCGCCTGAATATTGTATTCCCACTGCGCATAGCCGGTCATCATGTCGTTGATTTGGGTTTCACCTTTGAAGCCCAGACGCATGTAGGTTTGATCACCGTCTTTAGACGTATCGTCGGAGAAATAGTGCAGGCCATCTACTTTTCCATACAGATCAAGTTTATTACCATCTTTATTATAAATTTCAGCCGCATGAGTTGCGCCAGCCATTAACAGAGCGGGGATCATCAGTGCCAGTACTTTTCTTTGCATTTTGATTATTCCTGTGTCGTTATTTTTTTAATTGCTTAGTGAACTTTCCGGGCTGGAAAGATGTCCCATGCTAAATCACTCCGATAATGAATAATAAAATATAATTGTTACTGGGTAAGTAAAATCTAAACTAAATGATGCTATTGAAATAGCGATTCACTCCATGAATGTTTTTAGTTGAATAATACAAAATAAAAATTATTAATTGCTGAGTAAACAGGGTAATCTCCACGCCGTTATATGCCTTTAAGATTTCTTTTCCATAATTCACGTGAATATTGTTTAAATCGTATACGCAATTTTCACCGATTGTCTGGATGAGCCCGATGTACCTGCATCGGGCTTTTTTTTAGGCAAAAAAATGCCCGGACAGGCCGGGCAAGTTTATTATTCGCTGGTTGATTTTTCCGCTTTCCCCGCCATCTGCGCCAGGAAGTCATAACGCTTCTGGAGATCTGCTGCCGCATCCTTCCACAGCTGTTCAGCCACCTCTGGCTGTTGAGCGTTCAGCCTGCGGAAGCGCTGCTCCTGGAGCAACGTCTCAGCAAGGGCGTCTGACGGCGGACGTGAATCCAGCGCCAGCGGCAATTTACCTTCATCTGCACGGCGTGGATCAAAGCGGTACAGCGGCCAGAATCCCGTTGCGGTGAGCTGGCGCATCTGGTCATGGCTGAGTGCCAAATCGTAGCCGTGCTCTTCGCATGGGCTGTAAGCGATAATCAGCGACGGGCCAGGATAAGCTTCCGCTTCCTGAATGGCTTTTACCGTCTGGTTAAGCTGTGCGCCTAGCGAAATCTGCGCGACGTAAACATGGCCATACATCATCATGCTGACGCCCAGATCCTTACGCGCCTTGCGCTTGCCGTGCTCGCCGAATTTCGTGACGGCACCCAGCGGGGTCGCTTTTGAGGCCTGTCCGCCAGTGTTTGAATAGCACTGGGTGTCGAGCACCAGAATATTGACGTTTTCGGTCAGGCTCAGCACATGATCCAGGCCGCCAAAGCCAATATCGTAGGCCCACCCGTCGCCGCCAATCAGCCAGATCGATTTTTCCACCAGCGCGTCGGCATCGTTCAGCAGCTGTTCGGCCCCCTCAACACCCTGAAGCGCCTTGCGCAGTTCAGCAACCTGTTCGCGCCGAACTTCAGGCGTGGCCTCCGCATGCAGCGCGTCGTTTAGTTCTGCCGGAATGTTATCGGCAAACTGCGCCAGAAGACGCATTACGCGGGCACGGTGCTGATCGACCGTCAGGCGGAATCCCAGCCCAAATTCGGCGTTATCCTCGAAAAGGGAGTTTGCCCACGCCGGACCGCGGCCGTTAGCGTCCGTCGTATAAGGGGTCGACGGCAGGTTCCCCCCGTAGATTGACGAACAGCCGGTCGCGTTGGCTATCAGCATACGGTCGCCGTAAAGCTGCGTGAGCAGTTTGATATACGGTGTTTCACCGCAGCCGGAACACGCTCCGGAGTACTCGAAGAGCGGCGTAATAAGCTGAGAGGTACGAATATCAATGCGCTCCAGCTTGCTGCGATCGATCTCAGGCAGGTTGAGGAAGAAGTCATAGTTCACTTTCTCCTCCTCAACGTGCTCCAGGCGCGACATCATATTGATGGCTTTGATTTCCGGGTTCTGACGATCTTTTGCCGGACACACTTCCACGCACAGGTTACAGCCGGTGCAGTCTTCCGGCGCAACCTGAAGAACATATTTCTGACCACGCATGTCGCGGGATTTTACATCCAGCGAGTGCAGGCTTTCCGGTGCGGCGGACATCGCTTCTGGTGGTACCACCTTGGCGCGAATGGCCGAGTGCGGGCAGGCGGCCACGCAGTGGTTGCACTGCGTGCACAGCTCTTCTTTCCAGATGGGGATCGCTTCGGCGATATTGCGTTTCTCCCAGCGGGTCGTGCCCATCGGCCAGGTGCCGTCCGGCGGCAGCGCGGACACGGGAAGGGCATCGCCCAGCCCCGCGAGCATCGCCGCGGTAACGGTTTTGACGAAGTCCGGCGCGGCGTCTGACACCACCGGCGGCCGGTTCGGGCTGCTGGCGTTGACCGGCTGCAACGGCACCTCGAACAGCGACTCGCGGGCCAGCGCCAGCGCCTGCCAGTTGCGCTCAACAAGCTCCTGGCCTTTACTGCTGTAGCTTTTAGCAATCGCCCCCTGCAGCGCCGTAAGCGCGCTGTCGCCCGGCAAAATATTGGTCAGGTGGAAGAAGGCCATCTGCATTACGGTATTAATACGCGCGGCCAGGCCACACTCGCGGGCAATTTTTGCCGCGTTAATCACGTACAGACGCGCCTGTTTCTGGTTCAGCACCGCCTGAACCTCCTGCGGCAGACGTCCCCAGACCTCATCGGCGCTGTACGGGGTGTTAATCAGGAAAATACCGCCGGGCTTCAGGCGCTCGGCCATCTGGTATTTATCGATGAACTGAAGCTGGTGGCAGCCAACAAAATCCGCCTGAGAGATAAGGTAGGCCGAGCGAATCGGATGCTCGCTGACGCGCAGGTGGGATACGGTGAGACCGCCCGCTTTTTTGGAGTCGTAGACGAAATACCCCTGCGCATACCACGGCGTGGCGTTACCGATAATTTTAATGTTGTTCTTGGTGGCCGAGACGCTGCCGTCACTGCCGAGGCCGTAAAACAGCGCTTCCAGCTTTGCAGTCGAGGGCAGGGTGTTTTCCGGCAACGCAAGGGAGAGGTTGGTCACGTCATCATAAATGCCGACCGTAAAACGCGGTTTCGGTTTTGCTTCGTTCAGTTCAGCAAACACGGCCAGCACGCACTCAGGCCCGAACTCTTTGGAAGACAAACCGTATCGGCCGCCGATTACGCGGGGCAACGTTTCACGCTCGCCGCCGTTAAACGCCTCTGCAAGGGCGGTCATCACATCAAGATAGAGCGGCTCAGCCTGTGCGCCAGGCTCTTTGGTGCGATCGAGTACCGCCACGGCGCGCGCGCTGTCCGGCAGAGCGGAGAGAAGATGTTTTGCCGAGAACGGACGATAAAGGCGAACTTTTAGCACGCCAACCTTTTCGCCACGCGTCAGCAGCTCATCGACCACTTCTTCGCAGGTGCCGATGGCCGAGCCCATCAGAACGACTACGCGTTCAGCCTGCGGATGTCCGTAGTACTCAAACGGCTTATATTCGCGCCCCGTCGCAGCGGCAAAATCGTCCATCGCACGTTCAACGTGGTCATACACCGCGTTGTACCACGGGTTTGTCGCCTCGCGGGACTGGAAATAGGTATCAGGGTTCGCAGAGGTGCCACGGATCACCGGATGTTCAGGGTTGAGGGCACGGGCGCGATGGGCGTCAATGTCCGCCTGCGGCAGCAGGTTGAGGATGGTGTCATCCGGCAGCGGAACGATTTTATTGATTTCGTGGGAGGTGCGGAAACCGTCAAAGAAATGAATGAACGGCACGCGGCTTTTCAGAGTAGCGATATGGGAAATCAGCGCAAAGTCCTGGGCTTCCTGCACGCTGCTGGCGCAGAGCATGGCGCAGCCGGTTTGACGTACGGCCATCACGTCCGAGTGATCGCCAAAAATTGAGAGGGCGTGAGTGGCTACGGTGCGTGCGGCCACGTGCAGTACAAACGGCGTTAATTGTCCTGCCAGCTTGTAAAGCGTGGGGATCATCAGCAGCAGTCCCTGCGATGACGTAAAGGAGGTCGACAGCGCACCGGTCTGCAGCGCGCCGTGCACGGTGGCAATCGCGCCGGCTTCAGACTGCATCTCCACGACGCGCGGGACATCGCCCCAGACGTTTTTTAATCCATTGCCAGCCCAGGCGTCCGCCTGTTCAGCCATCGTTGAGCTTGGCGTGATGGGATAGATGGCGATAACTTCGCTGGTACGAAACGCAACAGACGCGACTGCACCATTGCCGTCAATAGTTTGCATAGGACAACACCCTTACATTGCGCAAAAAAAAGAGGGGCCCGTAAAACGACAACAGACCCTGAATATTATCTGTGTATTTTAGCAAACCCGGGGTTTTACGATTTTCGCTTTTGTGTCCTGGTTATTCGCCGTACCAATGAGTAGATCAAGATTTGGGCTAAAAAATTGCGAGAAATTGTTTCAGAGGCGCATAAATACGCACATCCGCTCTCGACGATGCGGCGCGTGATGCCTATTATGCATAGGTTTCGCTTAAATGATGGGGAGGAAGATATGCGTTCAGCATTTTGGGTAGGGTGTGCCGCGTTACTGTTATCGGCATGTAGCAGTGAACCTGTACAGCAGGCGACAGCGGCACACGTTACGCCGGGTATGAGAGCGGCCATGTCCAGCTCCGGGCAGGCCAACTGCGCCATGATCGGCGGTTCGCTATCCGTCGCCCGCCAGCTCGACGGTTCCGCCATCGGGATGTGCGCGTTGCCTAACGGCAAACGCTGTAGCGAACAGTCGCTTGCCGTGGGTTCGTGCGGAAGCTACTGAGTTATTCTACTCGCTTAAACATCAGTGATTTATCGGCTGTCGCCAGCGTTAGCTGGTCTTCGGTCAGGTCTACCTGCGCGCCTTTGCGCAGCATATCGGCGAGGGTCTTATCGAGCTCATTAAGCTGCGGCTCGGTGCAGAGTTTACGGGTCATCGCCAGCGTTTTGACCTTCAGCTCGCCTTCGGACAATTTCCCCTGTCCGTTGAAGCCGTTGCACATGGTGCCGGAGACGACAATGTTGTTAATGAGGCTGATGTTGGGCTGCGCGCCGAAGCGGATTTCAGGCTGCCTTTTCCCGACGTTTACCGCTTTGCCATCGACGTTTTCCAGCACGAAACGGTGATTCTCTAACCGATCGGCCTGAACGGAGGCTTTGCCGGGATTAACGCATCCAGCCAGTGCAAGGCTGAGTAAACTTATTGCCGCGAGCTTTTTCATTTTTCTTCTCGAACTATCAATGCTGTAAATATTATTCGAGTGTAACGATACCCCCTGCGGCGTTAATGGGTTTTATCTGAAAGTGCGAGAAGGGACCGGGCGGCGGCGCGCCCGGTCAGTGAATTAGTGAGATTTAAATCCTGCCGCTGCCATCAGCATTTTGAAGAGCATACTTACGCAGGCCAGCGCCAGCACGCTGCCTCCCCAGATGATGGCAAGCCACATCAAACGTTTCCATACAGGTTGTTGCATCAGTGATAACCCTCCCCATGCTGTACTTTTCCGCGAAAAACGTAATAGCTCCAGAAGGTGTAGACCAGAATAACGGGAATGATCAACAGTGCGCCCACCAGCATAAAGCCCTGGCTTTGAGGTGGCGCGGCGGCTTCCCACAGGGTGATGGACGGCGGAATAATATGCGGCCAGATGCTGATCCCAAGCCCGCTGAACCCGAGAAAAACCAGACCTAACGTCGTGATAAACGGCAGATTATGGCTGGCAGGATTATTCAGGCAGCGCCACTGTAGCAGACTCAGGATCGCAACCAGCGCGGGGACCGGCAGGAGGTAAAACAGGTTTGGCAGCGTGAACCAGCGCGCGGCAATGGCTGGCTGCGCCAGAGGCGTCCAGAGGCTGATCGCAGCAATAAATACCAGAAGGAGGAGCAAAAGCCCTTTTGATATCCGGCGCATCCGCCGTTGCAGGGCATGCTCGCTTTTCATCACCAGCCAGGTGGATCCTAACAGCGCATAAGCCACCACAAGACCCGCGCCGCAGAAGAGATTAAATGGCGTTAACCAGTCAAACGGGCCGCCACCGTAAGCGCGACCGGTTACGCTGAACCCCTGGATAACAGCGCCAACGGTGATGCCCTGGGTGAAGGTCGCGAGAATGGAGCCGCCGATAAAGGCCTTATCCCAGAACGGACGGTGTGCCGGGGTTGCCTTGAAGCGAAATTCAAAGGCGACACCGCGAAATATAAGTCCGATCAGCATTAACGTCAGCGGAATGGTCAGCGCGTCGATGATAACCGCATAGGCGAGGGGAAATGCGCCAAACAGCGCCGCACCGCCAAGCACCAGCCAGGTTTCGTTTCCGTCCCAGACCGGGGCGACGCTGTTGACCATCACGTCGCGATCGTCGGCATTTTGCGTGGCGGGAAACAGGATGCCAATCCCCAGGTCAAAGCCATCCATCACGATATACATCAGCGTGGCGAAAACGATGATAACGAACCAGATAATGGAAAGATCGATACCCATTACGGTTACTCCTTAAATTCAGTGGTGACGGCGGAAAGCGGACGGGCAGGGCGTCCATCGGACTCGGTGGCAAAAGATTCGTGGGGCTGCGGCCCTTTTTTAATCAGACGCACCATATAGCTGTAGCCCACGCCGAACACCGAGGTATAAACCACGAAGAAGGCCAGTAAACTGACGCTCATATGCAGATCTCCATGCGCGGAGACCGCATCCTGCGTGCGCTGTAGCCCGTAGACGACCCACGGCTGACGGCCAACCTCCGTTGTCACCCATCCGGCGAGGATTGCGATCAGCCCCGACGGCCCCATCAGCAGGGCAAACCTCAGGAAAGGGCGAGAGACATACAGGCGTTGCTTATAGCGCAGCCAGACCGCCATCACGCCCATGAGCAGCATCAACATGCCCAAGCCGGCCATAATGCGAAAAGACCAGAAAACGATAGTAGAGTTGGGTCGATCCTCTTTCGCAAAATCTTTTAAGGCCGGAACTTGTTTATCGAGGCTGTGGGTCAGGATCAGGCTGCCGAGAGCGGGGATCTCCAGCCCAAAGCGGGTACGCTCCTGCTCCATATCCGGCCAGCCAAACAGCAGCAGCGGAGTGGGTTCCCCTGGGGGATTCTCCCAGTGTCCCTCGATGGCGGCTATTTTTGCAGGCTGATGCTTTAAGGTATTCAAACCGTGCATATCACCCACCAGTGCCTGTACGGGCGCCACAATCAGCGTCATCCACAATGCCATGGAGAACATGGCACGAATGGCGGGGGTGTTGTTTCCACGCAGCAGATGCCAGGCCGCAGACGCGCCGACAAACAGCGCGCTGCTGAGGAAGGCAGCAATCGACATGTGCAGCAGGCGGTAGGGGAAGGAGGGGTTAAAGACAACGGCAAACCAGTCCACCGGAACGACCTGACCGTTAATAATTTCGTGTCCCTGGGGCGTCTGCATCCAGCTGTTCGAGGCGAGGATCCAGAAGGTCGAAATGATAGTTCCCAGCGCAACCATGCAGGTTGAGAAAAAGTGCAGACCTGGCCCTACCTTATTCCAGCCAAACAGCATCACGCCGAGGAACCCGGCTTCGAGGAAGAAGGCGGTAAGTACTTCATAGGTCAGCAGGGGGCCGGTAATACTGCCCGCGAACTGCGAAAATCCGCTCCAGTTGGTGCCGAACTGATAAGCCATCACCAGGCCGGAGACCACGCCCATGCCGAAGTTAACGGCGAAGATCTTCGACCAGAAATGGTACAGCGAACGCCAGACGGGATTTTTTGTTTTCAGCCACAGCCCTTCCAGCACGGCGAGATAGCTCGCCAGGCCGATGGTGATGGCCGGAAAAATAATATGAAAGGATACGGTAAAGGCGAACTGTATTCGCGCAAGATGAAACGCATCTAAACCAAACATGCAAAACTCCGCAGTGCAATTAATTCGATGCAATTCTAAGCCGCGCTGGACAGGGGTTGCAGAGACAGAGTGCTGTTATTTATCCATAACAGTTAACATGCCTGCCTTTGCGTAAATACGAGACGGGCGGGAATAGTCCCGCCCATTTAAACGTTCACTTCCGTATCGCCCAAACGTAAATCAACACGGCATTGAGCAGAAAAGAAAGAATGAAAAGTAAGGTTGTATAGTTTTCGCTCCATTCCAGTTCAGTCACAAATCCAAAATAGCTGGTGTAGAGTTGATAGAGCTTTACATCAGGCATGATGTAACAAAACAGAGAGTAAATAACGAACAGCATTAACGTTTCGACTATCCACGTCAGGACATGCTTTTTTGCATTCATTAATATACCTGTATTGTTCCGAGCGCATTTAATCCAGCAGCTATTTTTACAGTGCCAGACGCCAGCAAACCATGCATCAATATTCTGTAGTGGTCATGGTTTGGTAACGTTATGCATCCATTGCTGATACCGGACTGTCCTGCCGGGTGTAAACGAAAAGAGCCACGTTCGACATTGCTGACAAAAGTAGTGTCGTCAATGTGATTATCGTGACGATAAAGGGCAAACCAAAAGTCACGGTTTGATCCGCTTTCAAGGCCTTTGATAGTGTCATGCCAGTGGGTCGCTAAACCACCTCGGGGACGTGTCACAATATAATATAGTCCTGGAGGTAATGGTCCCGCCCCGGGAGTCGCAACGGCATTGGGATTATTTCTGTTATGCCCTGAATTTCCCGAATACGCCGGGAAAAAGCCCAGGCCGGGACAGCTCAACGTTGAAAGTTGTCCCCCGTTCAAATGAAAAGAGCACCGAATCATCTGTCTTTCCATTCGTCCGAGAAGATGATATTCCCGTCGCAATGTTTCCACGCGATCTTTTCGTAGCGAAGCGCAATACTTTCCAGGTGGTTGTGTTTTTCCGTGGCGGGGTTTTTAACGTCATGCATTAGTGGGCAAATAGATACCACTTTTACATTCTCCAGCAACATGTTGAAGTATTCAACTTCCTGCCCTGCATCATTAATACGGTACCACTTAAACTCGGCGCTTTTTAAGGTTTGACCCTCTGCGACCGCTTTGTACAGATAAGGGCTTGAGCTGTCGAACTCCTTCTCAAAATTAAGCGGACTATGTATACGTGTACCGGTAATTTTACCCGTCATGTTATCGGTCGGGAGATGAAGGCCGTGCCCGAAACCCAGTATTTCAATACTTCCTTCACGATCTATCACGTCAACGGAACCGTTAATATTGGCTCCGCCATCATCTTTTGGCCACAGGTAGGCTGGTATTGCCATCTTAAAACACCTTTTCACTGATTAAATTTTAATAAGTTAATACCTCTTCTGTATTCGCAATGTAGGCAAAAAGTGTTATAGGTAACGGTTATATTTCAATAGGTTATGGGTTTTCCTGCCAGAATTTAACTCTTGAATACTCATTGGTTTCGGATTACGTATGCATAAAAAATTTCTTTTTATGATTTTTACGCATTAAACCGCTTGCTTTGTCGTCAGCAACATGCGTTAATGGCCTTCTGGTTTTGCATCCAAATAAATATCTGACGTAGTTTTATAAAGCAGTTCTCATCACGTTGTGCCTCTCCGCAGCCTCTCTTGGGTCTTTATCTACTTTCCGATTCGTTTTGTATCGAACCACTATTGCCCGTTCGGCTCATGAGTAATTTACGTTTTTACGTTTACAGGAGAATCCTATGACTTCTTATATCCATTTTCGCTGCCCTTGCTGTCATGGCTCGCAGTACCGCACCTCAGCTTTTGACGTGTCTGATAAAAATCCTTTCGGCGCGAAGTGCATTTTCTGCAAATCGTCGATGATCACGCTCGACCATCTGGCCGCAGCGCGTTCCGCGCAGAATCACGTTACCGAGTACCGCAAGTAATTATCCGCATTTCCCATAACAGTTAGCAAAATCTTCTCTTTTTCTCCTGCTGATATACACTGTCAGCAATAAGGAGAATCTGATGAAAAAATACCAGCGTCTGGCGCAACAAATTATCTCGCAGATTGAACTTGGCGTATGGTTGCCGGGCGATAAGCTGCCTTCACTGCGAGAGCAGGTGGCAAGCAGCGGCATGAGCTTTATGACCGTTGGCCACGCGTATCAGATGCTGGAAAGTCAGGGGCGCATTGTCGCCAGACCGCAGTCGGGCTACTACGTTGCCGCGCGCCCGACCTCCCACCAGCCTGCACCGCCCGCACAGGTGATGCGCGACGAAGTGGTAGACATTAATACCTACATCTTCGACGTGTTACAGGCCAGCCGCGATCCCTCGGTAGTCCCGTTTGCCTCTGCGTTTCCCGATCCGCGTCTTTTCCCGCTTCAGCAGCTCAACCGATCGCTGGCCAGCGTCAGTAAAACGGCCACCGCCATGAGCGTGATTGAAAACCTGCCGCCGGGTAACGTCGACTTGCGCCATGCTATCGCCCGCCGCTACGCCCAGCAGGGGATGAACATCTCCCCGGATGAGATCGTGATCACCGCCGGGGCGCTCGAGGCGCTCAACCTCAGCCTGCAGGCCGTCACCGAGCCGGGAGACTGGGTCATCGTTGAAAACCCCTGTTTTTATGGCGCGCTTCAGGCCCTTGAACGCCTGAAGCTGAAAGCCTTGTCCATCGCCACTGACGTGCGTGAAGGCATCGATCTTAACGCGCTAGAGCAGGCGTTAAGCGATTACCCGGTAAAAGCCTGCTGGCTGATGACCAACAGCCAGAATCCGCTGGGCTTCACCCTGAGCGCAGAGAAGAAGGCCCGGCTGGTGGCCTTGTTAACGCGGCATAACGTCACGCTGATTGAAGACGATGTTTACAGCGAACTCTACTTTGGCCGTGAAAAACCTTTGCCTGCGAAGGCCTGGGACAAGCAGGACATGACGCTGCACTGCTCATCCTTCTCTAAGTGCCTGGTGGCCGGTTTTCGCATCGGCTGGGTGGCGGCAGGAAAACATGCCCGGCGTATTCAGCAGCTACAGCTGATGAGCACCTTATCAACCAGCTCCCCTATGCAGCTGGCGCTGGTGGACTATCTGTCCACCAAACGTTACGACGCCCACCTCCGCCGCCTGCGGCGCACGCTCGCCGAGCGCAAGCAGCATGCCTGGCAGACGCTTCTTCGCCATATGCCTGCCGGTGTCAAAATCCATCATAACGACAGCGGCTACTTTTTATGGCTGGAACTCCCGGAACGGCTCGATGCAGGACGGTTCAGCGAAAAGGCGTTAGCCCATCAAATCAGCATTGCCCCCGGCAAAATGTTTTCCACCTCCGATACCTGGGCGCCGTTTTTCCGCTTTAACACCTCATGGGGCTGGGGGGAGCGGGAGGAACAGGCTGTCGCCCGGCTGGGTGAAGTCATTCGCGAAATGATGCTGGCTCCAGTCACACCCTGATGAAAATTCCTGAAGCGACAGGGTACGCGGTCTACCTTTAGTTAGGGAGCGCCGACTTGATACGTGACGTTGTCACGAATAAGTCCGGCAATACGCGTGCTGACAGCGAAAATAATGTCGACTTCAACAGGACAATGTTATGCAAAATCTACTGCTGATTAATGGTGAACTGGTGGCCGGCGAAGGCGAGGCGCAGGCGGTTTACAATCCTGCCACGGGTGAGGTGCTGCTGGAGATTGCTGAGGCGTCGGCCGCTCAGGTGGATGCTGCCGTTCAGGCTGCCGATCGTGCTTTCGCTGAGTGGGGCCAGACGACGCCGAAAACGCGCGCCGAATGCCTGCTGAAGCTGGCGGATGTAATCGAAGCCAATGCCGACGCGTTCGCGCAGCTGGAATCACTTAACTGCGGGAAACCGCTGCATTGTGCCCTGGGGGATGAAATTCCGGCCGTCGTCGATGTGTTTCGCTTCTTTGCCGGGGCCGCCCGCTGCCTGAATGGTCTGGCCGCGGGTGAATACCTTGAGGGACATACCTCAATGATCCGTCGCGATCCGGTAGGCGTTGTCGCCTCCATTGCCCCGTGGAACTATCCGCTGATGATGGCGGCGTGGAAGCTGGCGCCCGCGCTGGCCGCCGGAAACTGCGTGGTGATCAAACCTTCGGAAATCACGCCGCTGACGGCGCTGAAGCTGGCGGAACTGGCGAAGGACATCTTCCCGGCAGGGGTGCTGAACGTGCTGTTTGGTCGCGGTAAAACCGTGGGAGATCCGCTGACCGGTCACGAAAAAGTGCGCATGGTTTCGCTTACCGGCTCTATCGCCACCGGGGAACATATCATTGGCCATACCGCTTCCTCTATCAAACGGACCCATATGGAGCTGGGCGGCAAAGCGCCGGTCATCGTCTTTGACGATGCGGATCTGGATGCGGTGGTTGAGGGCGTGCGCACGTTTGGCTTCTACAATGCCGGTCAGGATTGTACCGCTGCCTGTCGTATATACGCCCAGAAGGGGATTTACCCGGCGCTGGTCGAAAAGCTGGGCGCCGCCGTCGCCACGCTGAAGATGGGTGCGCCGGAGGATACGTCTACGGAGCTTGGCCCGCTCAGCTCAGCAGCGCATCTTGCTCGCGTTTGTGCCGCGGTGGACGACGCCAAAGCGCTGAGTCATATCCGCGTGGTCACCGGTGGCGGCAAGAGAGAGGGCGCAGGATATTACTTCCAGCCAACGCTGCTGGCCGGGGCGAGGCAGGATGACGCTATCGTTCAGCGGGAGGTGTTCGGGCCGGTGGTCAGCGTGACGGAGTTTGAGGATGAAGCGCAGGTGCTGGAATGGGCTAACGATTCCCGGTACGGCCTGGCATCCTCCGTCTGGACGAAAGACACAGGGCGTGCGCATCGGCTCAGCGCGCGGTTGCAGTATGGCTGCACCTGGGTCAATACCCATTTTATGCTGGTGAGCGAAATGCCGCACGGCGGTATGAAGTTATCAGGCTACGGCAAGGATATGTCGGTCTACGGGCTTGAGGACTATACGGTTGTGCGACATGTCATGATAAAGCACTAAGCCGTCTTGCCCGGCGCAAACGCCGGGCAGATCTGCCTACCAGCCACACACCTCGTGCTCATTCTCCGTATCGTAGGCGCGAACGGTATTCACCAGGTCCTTCACCACGTCAGCCGCGACGTCGGGGATTAACAGCTCCATCGGCGCTTCTGTCTCATAATCTACCGACACGCCGTTACTGTTGTTTGTAACGGTCACGGTATAGGTTGCCTTACCCATCACTTACTCCTTATGCGTATTAACCACTTTACCAATGCCCGCACCGCTGAGCGTGACGGCTGGATCGGCGAAAAAGTCGATATTAAAATAGGTATCGTCGGTCAACAGCTCAATGCGGTGCCATTTTTGCGGCGGGGAAATCCCGAAGGAACCGGCTTCAATCACCACTTCCAGGTCCGGTTCGGCAGCATCGCTATCGGCGAAGCCATAGTAACGCACCGCGCCCTGCATGACGGACAGACGACCGAAGACGCCAGCTTTCGTGTTGTGATGGGTGAAGAGCGCTTTTGGGGCGGTCTCTTTATTCCAGAACGGCGTCGAGCGGGTGTGAACAAAGTTTTCAGGAATACGTAACATAATAGTTTCCTTCATGTCGTCAGGCGCCTAAAGGGACTTAAGCACCTCTGGTTCAACAAAGAATTCAATATTGAACAACGTGTCGTCGGTCATCACTTCAATATGGTGCCATCTCTCAGGGGGGAAAACGCCGAAATGACCGGCTTCAATGACGAGTTCGCTGTCAGGCTCGGGCGTGAACTGATCGGCATAGCCAAGATAACGCACCGCGCCACGCATCACCGAAAGGCGAGGGTAAACGCCCGGGCGCGTGCCCGTATCGAGGTGACGCTTAAAAATACCGGCGGGTGCCGTCTCTTTGTTCCAGAAAGGTGTGGAACGGGTGTGAATACAACTCTGCGGAATGCGTAGCATGTTTCCTCCCTTAATAGCCTGTGCTAATTAGAACGCGTTCCGCCGGAGTAAATTTATCAAAAAGTGCATTTTTAATGCATGTTATTACCAATAGCCGTTTTGCTTCCCCCCGCGTTGTTACACAAGGTACTCAGTTGTTATTATCCATAATATTTAAGTGGTTATGATGTAACGAAAAAACTTGATCTGCGTCAACATATGCCGCATATTGCGTGCGGTTATTTTTTCGGCTCAGGTAAACAGAATGACGTTGTATCAAAAGATGTTGGTGTTTTACGCAATCATGGCCTTCATCTGCGCATTAATCACCTGGTTCCTGTCAAAAGATCGTAAGCGCATTCGCCTGCTGAGCGCCTTCCTGGTGGGTTCCACCTGGCCGATGAGCTTTCCTGTTGCGCTGTTGATCTCACTTTTCTGAAGCACGTTTCCAGATTCTAAATCAGAACATAGCATTTCAAACATAGAGACTGTATAAATAAACAGTTCGTTGTAAAGGGAGTGCTTATGAACAGTTTTTATTCGCAGCATGCCGGTTGTACTGTGCGCTGGCTCGATCTTCCCGGTTCAGGTGAGCCTGTTGTATTTATCCACGGATTAGGCTGCGCCTCTTCGTATGAGTATCCACGCATTGTCTGTGACACCCGGTTTGGAGATCGCAGAGCCATTCTGATCGATCTTCCCGGCAGCGGTTACAGTGAGAAACCTGAAAAGTACCGTTATCGCACAAGCGAGCAGGCGCAGGTGGTAGTTGAACTGTTAAACCATCTCGGCCTGGACCATTTCTGGCTCTATGGCCATAGCATGGGAGGAAGCATTGCTATTGAAACGGCAGTGCTATTACAGCCGCGCGTTAAGGGATTAATCGTTTCTGAACCCAATTTTCATGCGGGCGGTGGAATATTCAGCCGATCTATTGCGGCCCAAGCAGAACAACGGTTTCTGGAGCAGGGATATAATGAAATGCTTCGCGCAGAAACGTCGCCATGGGCTGGAAGCCTTCAAAGCAATGCCCCCTGGGCCGTTTGGCGCGGCGCAACGAGCCTGGTAGAGGGGGTAAAACCTGACTGGGAAGACAAGTTCTTGTCGTTAACCTGCCCGATAACGTTAGTTTTCGGTGAATGGTCACTTCCCGATGAAGATTTTAATCGCCTGCAACAAAAAGGCGTGGCGACAAAGATTATACCCAATGCGGGCCATTCAATGTCCTGGGAAAATCCTTCTGCGTTAGCTCAGGCTTTAGCCAACTTCTTTGATGGTAAGTGAGCGTTAGCCCGCACTTCTGCGGGCTGAGATGATTAAGGCAGCAGGGTTAATAATTTCCTGCGCGCAGCAGGCTGCACGTCGTGAGGACACTGGTAATCCACGTTCTCAATGGCGCGGGTGTAGAGCGCAACCAGCCAGTCATATACATAGGCTGTCGCCGCATGAACGGGCTGCTCGCCCAGTCGGGTGAGGCGTGGAGAGGCGCTGCTGACCACCGGGGTCACAAAAATTGGCTGTCCTTTACGGATCCGGCTTGCCGGACGCTCAGAGACCGCGGTCAGATCGTATCCCAGCCAGCCGATGAAATTGCCTGTGGCGGCGTGCAGCTGCGCAGCGCTGCTTTTATCCGTTTCCACAATACGTTGCAGCTGCAGCGGCAGGTTCAGGCGGTAGCTGGTGACGATAAGCACATCGGCAATATGCTGTAAAATCGCAGGATCCAGGCCCAGACGGGCCGCTGCCGCGTCGTTGCGGCTCCACTGACGCAGATGGTTAACCCAGACGCTATGCGCCAGCCGCGCCCTGTCTTTGGTCTGAGTCGCACCTGTGCTTTCGTGCGTCTCTTCTGCGAACAGGTCGATAACATCATTAAACAGGCCGTTGACCTGCTCCTCGCGAGGCTGGTGAACCGTCAGCAGCGTTTCAAATGCCTTTAACGGCGGAAGAAGACCGTCAAGCAGCTCACCGTGGCGGGCAGCGCTGCCTTGCAGCGTTCGCACCATTTTTTCGGCCTGAGAGCGTCTTTGATCCGGCGTCTGCGTAAGCGGCGCGAGGTACGGCTGCATCAGCGCAGACAGCTCCTGTCGCAGCAGCGATTTCAGCGCGTGGAGTCGCTTCTGCCGCTGCGCCGGCAGGGTAGCCTGCGATAGCCATTCAATCACTCTTTGCATGCTGTGGTTATCCAGCGCCTGCAGCGTCCCCCAGCGCAGTCCCGGCTGACCCAGCAGCTGCTGAACGGCTTCGTCAAGATTCTGCTTTGTGGTGAATCGCGCATCGTGAGGGGTAATGGCCCACACCAGGCCCGGCAGCGCGGACTCCTCGCCAGGCTGCGTCTCTTTTACCCAGTTTTGCAGGATCCTGGCCGTCTTCGCCGTCTGCTGGTGGCGCGCCGTCGCGTTGCAGATAACCAGCACGTCCGGCTGGAGCTGCTGGCGATAATGCTCCAGCAGCCACAGGGATTTAGCCTGGTGCATCAGCGGCGTGTTGTCGTCAGAAATGGCTGGAATATCAATAATATCCACGCTGTCCAGTACGGCACCCTCAACGGGCAGCACCAGTTCGCGGGTGAGAAACGCCAGCACGTCGACAGGAAGGCTGATGGCATTGAGCATCTCGCCATTTTCCAGAGGGTGAAGGAGCGTTTCCTGCGCTTCCGGTGCGCTTAACGCCCCAGGGGTCAGGAATCCTTCACACGGCAGACCGAAGCTGTCCATCAGCAGACTCAACGGCGCAGCAAGCGTGCCGGCATGGCTGGTTTGATGAAGCACATGGGCGAGCTTAAGCCACTGCTGGGTTAGCTCCTGCTGCTCACCCCACAGCAGAGACCAGACGCTGGCGCGGGTGCTGAGATCGAGCGACGGCACGAGCAGCGCAAACTGATACCACAGGGCATCGTCAACGTGCTGTTTTGCACCCGGTACCATGCTCTGCCAGAAACGGGCGACGGCCGCGACGTCCTGCGCCGTCATTCCCGGCACGCTCTGCGGCTGGCGCAGGGCACGCCACTGTTCAAGGCGGGCTTCGATAACGGATTTTTCAACCGGGCGGATCTGCGGGTGCAGGGTGGTTCGCGCAATGAAAAGCTGTACCAGCTCGGCTTCCGTCACCAGTGCGATCCGCAGCGGAAACGCATCATCGACGATCTCACTGGCCGTTCTGCTGAAACGAACGGCCATATTGGTCGGCGCGTTTCCGGGATTGATATGCGAGAAGTAGTCAAACGTGCGTTGACCCGGCATAACGTTCAGCCGTTCGTTGCCGTTGCCGCACAGGGACGCGAGCAGGTGCGCTTTCGCCGCCTGAGAGTGACCGTATAAGCCCACGGTGCTCTGGCTGATAAGCGCGCGATCGAGCGCCTCCTCACGCGCGCGCGCTGCGTTGAGACGCGCAAGCAGGGCATCGGCTTCGTTATCCAGCATCGGGGCGTGCTGTCGCGTCTCGTTGATCCACCCGATTAAGGCCTGAGTGGTGGCAGTCGTCGCAGTCATTTCAGGTATACGCTCCCGCTGTCGATCCAGTAGTGGCTGCCGCTGTGTCGGCGATCGGCCAGAGTATTCAGTTTAAAGGTCAGAGCATCCGGCGGCACCGGCGTACCGTCCTGTAGCCAGGCTTCGCTCAGCTCGAAGGATTCCGGACCTTCCTGCCTGTTACCGCCCCGCAGCTTCAGGCGCACGTTCAGCACGCCGTCACCCGCAATGGTTTTCGCCAGCTCGGCCGAGTTAATGCTCAGGGTATAGAGCGGCGTCGCGGGCCAGCGGGCGTTTGCCAGCTGCCGGAAGCCGAGCGTGACGTTGCCGCGCAGCGGGAAGTGCAGGCGGGCATCCAGTTTCGCGCCGGGCTTATCGAGGTCGATATCGTGATACCAGACATTCTCTTCCCGCAGGGTATTAACGGTGTTATCCAGCACCCCCAGATAGCGTACCGTGGAGTACGCGCCGATATCCGCCGCCTTAAAGTTAAAGCGCGGCAGGCGCAGATCCAGCGCAAGGCTACAGAGCATCGCGCCGACGGCGGCAGTCGATTTCGGGTTGCCGATCCGTCCCTGCTGGCTGAACGGATACCATTCATGAACCTGATACTTATCCAGCCAGACGATGCGGTTGACCGGCACCGGCTGCAGATGGCGAATCAGTGCCTGAACGCCCGGCAGGCAGCCCGGGCGACCGGTGATCAGCAAAATATCGCAACCGTAATGCGAGATGGCCTCACATACCGCATGAAGCGGGGCGGCAAGCGTGAACTGGCCCGCCAGCATGGCGTCCTGCATCTCACGGAAGTTGACGTGCAGCGGCACGCTGAACAGGTCGAATGCTTCCGAGCCAGCCGGCAACGCGTGGTCGATGGCCTGCTGGAAATAATTCATCACGTTACGCGTTGGTTTTTGCGTAAGCAGATCGCCAAAGGTGGCGTGCAGCCCGGCCAGCGGATCGTCAACGTCGCTCGTTTCCCACGCCGCAAGGATCGCGTGACCGATCGGCATAAAGAGCTGAAGCGCGGTTTGCTGACGCAGTACCGCCTGAGTATCGATCCGACCGGAGTCACCGAACAGGGATGCCATCAGCAGAGAGGCGTCGGCTAAGCCGGATTTCTGAAGCTGGGTTTGCAAGGCGGGCAGCACGTAGCGCTGGATTACGTCGAGCAGGGTATCGTCACCGGCAACCTTGAATCCTTCGCGGAACAACAGCTGCGGGGTAATTTTGACGTTATTCCCGGAGCCATCGTCCAGCTGATAGTGCGTGATGGCCATATCCGTCGTGCCGCCGCCGATATCAATCGAGGCTACGCGCAGCGCGCGTCCCGGCTGGACCCCCGGCTCTGGCGCGCGGTCCGGACGGGCGAGGGAGGCAAAAAACGCCTCGGTCTGGCCGCCGAAGCGGGAAATGGCTTCGTTATACAGCCACACCAGCTGGCCGCAGCTGGCCTCGTCCCACTCCATCTGGATCTCAGGTACCGGAACCACGCTTTTTTCCTGCTGCCTGCGGCTGGCAAAATCTTCATCCTGCGGATGCCAGCCCATCGCTTTCCAGACGATGGCGATGGCTTCGAACATGCGGCGGCGGAAGATCTCGCGCTCCTGTTTCGGCATCGCCGAAGGCAGGGTCAGGATCAGCGTGCGCAGCTGGCGGGGTGACGCCGGAAAACCGAGCCGCAAACGCGTAGCCACGCTGTTAATCTGCCCCAGCGCCTGAGCCAGCAGCTCGCAGAGCATGTGCGTCATCAGGGTGCTGCGGCTGTACTGCGGCGAGAAGACCGGCAGGCGCTCATCCGGCGGCAGGGTAAAAAGCGGTTCCCCGTCATCGTTCATCAGGTTCATCAGCGGGAACGCGGTGGCCAGCGGTTCGCGCTGGGTTTTGCCGTTCATCTGGCTGAAGCGCCAGTCCTGCACCACCGGGGTCTCATCCCACAGATAACGACGCGGGCTGGAAATTCCGCTGTTGCCTTCGGTGCCCAGACGCTGCATTGCCAGCTTACGCGCCTCATCACCCACGCGGACAATCGACGGCCAGACGAACGCATCCTCCCGGCCGCTTTCCACGGAGAAGTGCTGCTTGCCAAAACGCGCCTCCGAAAATTCGAGGCGGCTGGTAAACAGCGGCTCGTTCAGGAACTGCGGCTCGCTCAGGGAACGTACCTGGAGTTCAGCCGTCTGACGCAGGCCGTCGTTAGCGTCTCCGTGATCTTCAATAATCACGCCGCAGGTATGGGTGTTCCCCACGTCGAGGATCAGATCGACAGGAATGGCCGGGGTGCTCAGGGTGTGCGTGACAAACTTCACCTCCGGCACGGTGAGCTGTTCACCGAGCATGGAGAGCAGGTTGAGCCAGTGCGCCTGATACTCGAAGCTGCGCATGGCCTGATGCAGCTCGCGCTCGGCGCGTTTTTCAACCCCGTCAGCATACTGTGTGAAGGCTTCACGCAGCCAGCCGTCAATCCAGGTCTGGTCCAGGAAACTCTCAACTTCACTATCGCGCCAGGCGAGGGCGAAACGCGTGCCGTTCAGGATATCGTTTTCAACCGGCGACAGGGCGGAGGTTGCATGTTCCGCGATCTGGCTGTCGAGCGCGACGGTGACGCGGTGCGTATTGCCTGCGGCGTCGGGCGCGGACAGTTTGCGCACCTGCACGCGGGCCCAGTTATCCGGGCCATCTACAAACGTTCTCGGCGGGTTAAAGCGCAGGAAAGGGAGCGGCAGCCAGATGCCGTCCAGCACGGTCAGGGAATCATGCAGCGAAATCGTGCTTTCAGGCTTAACCACTTCGGGCTGTCCGCCATCGGCGGCGGGCAGGGTGTAACGGCCATTTACCAGATCAAAATTCAGGCGCAGCAGCGGGCCATTTGCCGTTTTACGCACGAACCGCCCGTTGCTGGCGGTGTCCTGCGGGGTCAGGCCAAAATCAAGAAACTGCACGCCGCTGTTAGCGATAAGCGTAACGCTCTGTTTGTAGTCGCAAAGATTAACCAGCATAGGATCAGGCACCTGCTTTCTTAAACGTCAAAGGAACGACGGTGTTGGCGTCATAACGTGCCGTGCATTCCGCCACGTCGCTGGTCCCCGCCTTGCAGGCCACTTCCGGCATCGGATAACGCGAGCCGTCGGTGCAGCGTGCGTTACCGCGCGTTTTGATCAGCAGCTCGCCGTTGCTGTGTAAACCGGAGAAGACCTCTACGCGGCACACGATGTTGTCGCCATGCACCACCCGGGCGAACCCTTTGTTGTTCTGGATCTGGTAGCGCAGCGACGGCGGCTTACCGGTGAGCGGATCCTGCACATCCAGGAACGCGCGCCAGGTGCCGTTCAGGAAGCGCGTTAACCCAGCCTTGACCTGGTTTGCCTCCATTACCATGGCATCTTTCGGGATAGCGGTAATCACCACCGGCTCCGCAGCGGGAGCCGGGGTTTTAATCTTCGGCTCCACCACCTCGGCCTGGTGCAGCGGGAGCGTCAGCTCAAGCGGCTTCACCGTTTTCACGGGCGCTGGCGCAATGGCGACCGGGGCTGGCGCGGGCGTGGCGGCCGGCGCTGCGGTCGGGGCCTGTTTCGGCCAGAGCTGCGGGGCGGCGATGGCCGCGATAGCGACGGCAGCAACCGGCAGCAGCCAGAGGGGGGAGCGACGTTTTTTTTGCGCGAGAGCAGGGGCTGGCTCTGTTGGCTCAACGTTCACGCGGGCAGGCTCTGGCGTATACAGATCATCTTCCGTGATACGTACAGCGGTGGCTTGCGCGATAAGCGGCGCATCGGCCTGCTCAAAGGTGACTACCGGCGCAGGCTCGGGTTCCGGCTCCGGCTCCTCGATTAACACCGGTGCAGGTTCAGGGATAAGCGATTCTCGCAGGCAGTCGAGCACGTCGTCCCGCGCGCTCTCGTTGAGGTTCACAAAGCCCCAGAAGCAGATTACCGGCCTGCCGTTCACCAGAAACACGAAGTTTTCACCGGGGAACTGGAAGGCTTTTGAAAGCAGAGAGCCAAACAGCTGCTGGGCGGTTTTAGGCGACTGGAGGCATTTTTTACTCAGCGATTCCACGCTGGCGAGCGTATTTTCAAGGTAGCGCAGGGCGCGATAGCGGTCATCTTCGTTCGCGGCCTTCCAGCCTGAAACGGTTCCCTCTATCGGCGAGTACCAGTCAACGCGGTCGCCGCCGTCATTGACCTGCGGGATAGCCAGGCAGTCAACGATGGCCTGCTGTTTGCGTAACCGGAGCGCTTCGCGGATTTGCAGCGCTGATTCAAAAACGGCTTGTCCGCCGCCGCCAACGGCCTGAAAATCATCCAGATTACCGCTGCGTAAAAGTGTTTTTGCCACGATTTGGTCCTGTAGACTTCTTCACGCCGTTACTTTAGCTAAACGGGAAAGCAAACAAACGGCTGAGGAGACGGCAAAAGGGACGATTTCTTGCGGCATTGATCGTGGCGGTTGTGCTTGACGAATAACGAACCTTAAGGCAAATCGCTTTCGTCATGCTGGTGCTAAAACCGGCGAAATGTTCGCCTTTAGAATAACCTGATAGTGATTCGTTATTTGTCAGGTTAAAACGGCTGTGCTGTTATTACGGTTCACTATAATAAAACCGAAAGGGTAATAACTATGTCTACAGGGAAAACATTGCTCGCGCTGGCGCTGAGCGCGCTGCTGCCGGCAAGCGCCGCATGGGCTGCAAATAATGACACCATTATCTACTGCTCCGAGGCGTCGCCAGAGTCGTTTAACCCGCAGATCGCCAGCTCTGGCCCGTCGTTTGTCGCCAGCTCGCAAACGCTGTATAACCGCCTGATAAACTTCGATCCGGTGAAAAATACGCCGGTTCCCTCGCTGGCAGAATCATGGACTATTTCACCTGACGGCAAAACCTATACCTTTACGCTGCGTAAAGGGGTGAAGTTCAACAGCAATAAGTACTTTAAGCCTACGCGTGATTTTAACGCTGATGACGTTATTTTCTCCATTATGCGTCAGAAAGACCCTAAGCATCCGTATCACAATGTTTCGCAGGGCAATTACGAATACTTTAACGACGTGGGCCTCGACAAGCTGATTCAGGAGGTGAAAAAGCTCGATGATTATCACGTCCAGTTCACGCTGAGCGAACCCAATGCGGCTTTCCTGGCCGACTGGGGGATGGACTTCGCCTCGATCCTCTCCGCCGAATACGCGGACGCCATGCTGAAAAAGGGCACGCCTGAAAACGTAGACACCTGGCCAATCGGCACCGGGCCGTACGTGCTTCAGCAATACAAGGTGGACTCGCTGATCCGCTACGTTGCCAACCCGAACTACTGGGACGGTGAGGTGCCGACCAAACACCTTATCTTCTCCATTACCCCTAACGTCGAAACGCGCCTGGCGAAGCTGCAGACTAACGAATGTCAGATTATCCCCGCGCCGTCGCCGGTGCAGTTTGATGTGATTAAGAAAAATAAAGACCTGGCGCTGCACTCGGTGGAGGCGCTGAATGTGGGTTACCTGGCGTTTAATACCGGGAAAAAGCCGTTTGATAACGTGCTGGTGCGCCAGGCGCTGAACTACGCGACCGATAAAAAAGCCATCGTCAATGCGGTCTTTATGGGGTCTGGCACGGTAGCCAAATCACCGATCCCGCCGAACATGCTCGGCTTCAATAAAGACCTTCAGGATTACGGCTACGATCCCGAGAAAGCAAAAGCGCTGCTGAAGCAGGCTGGGCTTGAAAAGGGCGCAGAAGTGACCCTGTGGTCCATGCCGGTTCAGCGCCCGTATAACCCAAATTCCCGACGCATTGCGGAGATGATCCAGGCCGACTGGGCGAAGGTGGGGGTGAAGGCAAAAATTGTGTCATACGAGTGGGGGGAATACCTCTCCGGCATGCGTAAAGGCGAGCATGACTCCGCGCTGTTCGGCTGGATGTCTGACAACGGCGACCCGGACAACTTCGCCGACGTGCTGCTGGGCTGCAACAGCATAAAAACCGGATCCAACGCCGCACGCTGGTGTGATAAGGGGTATGATGATCTGGTGCAAAAGGCCAAACTGACGAGCTCCGCGGACGAGCGCGCGAAGCTGTACGGTCAGGCCCAGGAAATTTTCTACCAGCAGGCGCCGTGGATCGCGTTAGCTAACGGCAAAACCTTCTACGCGACCCGCAGCAACGTCACGGGCTACAGCGTGAGCCTGATGGGCAGTGATTTCTCAAAGGCGAAGATAAACTGAGGTCTTGCCCGGTGGCGCTACCCTTGCCGGGCATTAACGGAGGAGTGACAATGTCACATTTAAGCGACGTGATGGCCCGCGTTGATGCTGCCATCGAAGAGAGCGTTATCGCGCACATGAATGAACTGCTGATTGAACTCAGCGACGATACCGCGCTTAGCCGTGAAGAACGCTATACCCAGCAGCAGCGCCTGCGCACCGCAATTGCGCATCATGGCAGGCAGCATAAAGAAGAGGCGGAAGCGCGCCTAGCCCACCTCACGCAGGGCGGTAGTATCCTGTAGGGTTAAAACTGGCGCCGCGCCACCAGCCAGGCGCCGACCACCAGCATCACCGCGCCGCACGCCGGGCCAACCAGCGCCCGCAGCGGTACGCCGCTGCTTCTGAGGACGTCCAGCACCAGGCCGCCTATCAGCTGGCTTGCCACCAGCACGGCGATTGTCGTCGCCGCGCCCACGTTCTGGTAGCCGCTAATGCTGGCAAAGACAAAGAATGACCCGAGCAGGCCGGGGATCAGCGTCCACCAGCGCACCGTCGACGCCAGTTCGCTAAACCCCGCCATGCCATTCTTAATCAGCAGAATGCTGACAAACAGCACAATCCCCACCAGCGAGTTAAGCAGCATGGCGATAAGAATGGTGGAGGAGGACTGCGTAATGCGCACCATTAAGGTGTTTTGCACGACCAGCCCGATGCCGGCAGCCACCAGGAACGCCAGGGTCAGCGACTGGTTCATGGGAGCACATCCGGATCGCTGCGCTCGTCGAGCTGAAGCTGCATAAAGGTTAAATCCAGCCAGCGGCCAAATTTGGTGCCTACCTGCGGCATCCTTCCGGTGGTGACGAAGCCCAGGGTTTCATGCAGATGAATCGACGCCTGATTTTGCGCCTCAATACCGGCCACCATCACATGCTTGCCGATCTGACGGGCTTCGTCGATCAGGGCCTTCATCAGCAGCCGCCCAATGCCTTTGCCCTGATGGTCGGGGTGAACGTACACCGAGTGCTCAACCGTATGGCGAAAACCGTCGAACGCCCGCCAGTCGCCGAAAGAGGCATAACCCGTTACCACGCCGTCTTCTTCACTGACCAGCACCGGATAGCCCATCAGCTTGCGCGCTTCGAACCAGGCGATACGGTTATCGGTATCAACGGTCGTATCGTTCCAGATGGCGGCAGTATGCAGCACCGCATGGTTGTAAATCTCTCCGATAGCGGCGCAATCTTCTTTTAGGGCATGACGAACGATCATGACGGGTCCTCTGGCTGTGGTGTTCACTATAGTAGTATGCATTAATTACAATATTACACATTTACCGGGTTGCATCGCCATGGCTAAGTCCCTATTTTTTTGTCATTAAAACTGCACCGGAAAACCATTCATACACTATAGTATGACGTCATGAACACGATGACAGACACTATGAATCAACGGATTAGCGCCCGGCTTCGCATTGAGCGTGAATCGCGAGGCTGGTCTTTGAGCGAGCTGGCCGAGCGGGCAGGTATTTCGCGCGCCATGATCCACAAGATTGAACGGGGCGACAGCAGCCCAACCGCAACACTGCTTGCGCGCTTTTCGGGTGCCTTTGGTATCAGCATGTCGACGCTGATTGCGCGTGCGGAAATGCAGGAGGGGAAACTGCTGCGCCTGGCTAACCAGCCCGTCTGGCGCGATCCGCAAACGCACTATCTGCGCCGGCACGTATCGCCGCGCACCGACCTGCCCATCGATCTCGTTCAGGTGGAGCTGCCCGCGGGCAGCGATGTGCCAATGCCCGCCTCCTCTTATGCCCTGGCGCGCCAGCTTATCTGGCTACAGTCCGGCGAGCTGGTGTTTCAGGAAGGGGATACCCGCCATGAAATGAAGGCCGGAGATTGCCTGGAGCTGGGGCCACCGAATGACTGCCGCTTTATCAACGAAACGGATCGGCCGTGCCTTTACCTGGTCGTACGGCTGAATCAGTCTGCCTCATAATGGTAAGGCGATCCGCAGGATAAAGTGCCAGGCTTGAATGACATTTTCAGCAGTAAGGAGCGATTAATGAGTCAATCTACCACGCAAAGCCGACGCTGGGTTCTGGCTTCCCGCCCGCACGGCGCACCGGTCGCCGATAATTTTCGCCTGGAAGAACAGCCGATCCCGACGCCCGCAGACGGGCAGGTATTGTTACGCACGGTATGGCTTTCGCTGGATCCGTACATGCGGGGGCGTATGAGCGACGCGCCGTCCTACTCTCCACCGGTTGAGATTGGCGCGGTGATGGTAGGCGGTACGGTAAGCCGCGTTGAGACGTCCCGTCATCCTGACTATAAAGAGGGTGAATGGGTACTGGGCTACTGCGGCTGGCAGGAGTATGCGCTGTCCGACGGACAAGGGCTGGTGAAGCTGGGCGATAGCCCGTCGCATCCGTCCTGGGCGCTGGGCGTTCTGGGTATGCCTGGCTTTACCGCCTACATGGGGCTGCTCGATATCGGCCAGCCACGGGAGGGGGAAACGCTGGTGGTGGCCGCCGCTACCGGGCCGGTCGGCGCAACGGTCGGGCAAATCGGTAAAATCAAAGGCTGCCGGGTCGTTGGCGTGGCCGGTGGTGAAGAGAAATGCCGTCATGCGGTCGAGGTACTGGGTTTCGACGCCTGTATCGATCACCATGCGGATGATTTTGCTGAACAGCTGGCAAGCGCCTGCCCGCAGGGCATTGACGTCTATTATGAAAACGTCGGCGGCAAGGTTTTTGACGCCGTGCTGCCGCTGCTGAATACCTCCGCACGCGTGCCGGTATGCGGTCTGGTGAGCGGCTACAATGCAACCAACCTGCCGGATGGCCCGGATCGGCTGCCGCTGTTGATGGGCACCATTCTGAAAAAACGCATCCGCATGCAGGGCTTTATCATCGCGCAGGACTACGGGCATCGTATTGACGAGTTCCAGCAGGAGATGGGGCGCTGGGTGAAGGAAGGCAAAATTCACTATCGCGAACAGGTCATCGAAGGGCTGGAAGCGGCTCCGGACGCGCTGATTGGCCTGCTTGAAGGGAAAAACTTCGGCAAGGTCGTGATACGCGTAGCGGCAGACTAAACGGTACGTCGGTTATGGCGGGCGTGGCCCGCCATAATTATTTGTGAAGATACGATATATTGTCTTTAATTAACCCATAAGCTTTGCGCGCCATCGGCCCAGCTGAGCCAGAAGTGATAAACGCAATTTTAATTGTCCTATTTATATTTTAACGCGCGCCCCTAATACCAGGCATGACGATACAGGATATATCGAACCGGTGCTGTTTTTTTAAACAGGCACTGAGAATGGCATTTTGTTTTGGCTACGGGAATTAAACATGCTTGATTTGGATCATTTAGAAAAAGCACAAAGAATCAGTCTGACTATGCAAGTTGAGATCAGTTTAAAAGGAGCGTTAATCACGGGGTCTTTAAAGCCCGGGGCTCGGCTGATCACCAAAGAGATTGCGGATAAATTAGGTACCAGCATCACACCGGTACGTGAAGCGCTGCTGCGACTGGTTTCTGCAGGAGCGTTGCAGGCCACGCCGGCGCAGGCTTTTCTGGTGCCGGAAGTCACGCTGGAACGCTATAACGAAATTAATGCCATTCGAAAACAGCTTGAACCGATGGCGGTTGCGGCGGCGTGCCAGAATATGACCGAGGCTAAGCTTGACACGCTGCGCGCGCTCTCGGATAACTTCAGCACCGCGATGCATCAGGGTAACGTCCAGAAGGCGCTGCATGCTAACCGCATCTTCCGCTTTACGCTCTATCAGTATGCCGAGATGCCGACCTTAAATTCGCTGATCGAGCAGCTCTGGGTGCGGATTGGCCCGTGCATAAACTATCTGCATGGAGAGATGAAGGAGATGCCGGCTGAGACCTATCATTACGCCGATCTGCTTTTGGCGCTTGAGAACAGGGACGTGGAGGCCAGCCGGGAAGCCATTGACCGGGCAATTGATGAAGCCAACGTCCTGCTGCAACGGCAATACTTTAGTTAAGGATCCCCGCGCGCACTTATTTCTTTATTCGAGCAGTAATATGACAAATAAATTCCCGGCGCATCAGGCAACCGGGAATAGCGTTATTCAGCGCGTTTATTACCGGCAACGCCCGTTGCCGGATAAAGTTTTACTCAAAGCGATAAGAAACTGACAGCCCTACGCCGTAATTACGGCCTGGCGCGGGCTCGTAATAGCGGTCGCGGCTGGCATTAACGATTTCGGACCCCGAGTACGTTTTATCGAACAGGTTATCGACGCGGCCAAAGATATCCATTCCCCATTTGCCATAGTTAAGCTTATAGCCGGTGTTCAGGCCGACCACGGTATAGGAGGGCGCTTTTGCGGTATTGGCATCGTTCGCCATCACATCGCTCATGTAGCGTGCATCCGCGCCGGCATACCAGCCTTCCTCCGGCTCCCAGCCAAGCGACGCGTATCCCATATTTCGGGCAATGCCCGGCATCCGGTTGCCGCTACAGTCTGCATTGTTACAGACGTTGGTACGGTAGGTCGCGTCAAGGTAGGTCCACGCCATCTTTAGCTTCCAGTTCTCTGCAAACTGCTGGTCGAGCGCGATCTCCACGCCCTGACGGCGCGTTTTACCGGCGTTTTTATAGCTGGTACGGCGTTCATTGTTGGTGTCCACCACAATCTCGTTATCGGTATCCGTGCGGAACAGCGCCGCCGTCAGAATACCGTTGCCGATGCGGGTTTTACTGCCAACCTCGTACGTATTGTTGGTGGACGGTTGCAGGTTAATGTTGAGCCCGCCTTTGTCGTCAGGGCGGTAGGAAAGTTCATTGATCGTCGGGGTCTCGAACCCGCGTCCCGCCGCAGCGTACAGATTCCATGCATCGGTCACGGCGTATTTCACCGCACCCGCCGGAAGCCATTTGTGGTAGCTGGCATCGCCGCTGTCATCGCCATTCTGCGGGGTAATGTAGCGATCGTTAGAATCGAACCAGACGGAGCTGTAACGCACGCCTGCCTCCACGGACAGCTTTTGCGTAAGCTGCCACTGGGTTTGCAGGTAAGGATCGAAGTTCCACATCAGGTTACGCTCGTCACGGCGCTTGTCGCCCTTGACGCCGTAGTCCGGCGCGCCGTTGTTCATTACAAAGTTTTCATACCCGCGGCGATTTTCACTCATGTTTTCGTAGTTCAGGCCGGTGGTGAACGTCACCGGCACCAGCAGCTCGCCGCGGTGGGTCCAGCGCGTATCGATGCCCTGATAGTGGCGCTGCATGTCAATGACGCCCCCTGAGTGGGCCGGATTGTCACGCTGAGTGGACGCCGGAATAGACTGGTACTGGGTCATTTCACGCTCGCCGGCGTACATCATCACGCTGAGGTCGTCCTGCGCACTCAGCTGACGGTCGTAGCGGATCCCGGCCTGGGTCTGCTTAATGGTTTTACGCGTGTTGAACTGATCCCCGCGCGGGGACTGGCGCGGGTTGTTCTGCCACTCCTGATAGCTCAGCCCGCCCGGATCGTTGGCCTTCATGTCCACGCTGTTAAAACTCAGCGTCAGCTTGCTGGCATCATCAATGCGAACGCCTAACTTCGCGTTGGCGAGGTTTTTTCTCGCGCCGCTGTGGTCGCGATAGCCATGGGTGGTGAAGCGGGTGGTGGATACCGCATAGTCAACATCTCCCGCCTGCGTACCGTCGCCGACCGCCCCGGTGGCCTTCATGCCGTAACGCCAGGTGCCGTAGCTGCCGTAATAGCTGCTGGCTTCGACGACGGGCGGCTGTTGGCCGGTCTGGGTATTGATGTTAATGACGCCGCCGGAGGCATTGCCGTACAGGGCGGAGAAGGGACCACGCAGCACGTCGATGCTCTCTACGCTGCTGAGATCGATGTTTGACGTCTGCCCCTGGCCGTCGGGCATGGTCGCCGGAATGCCGTCCACGTACATGCGGATCCCGCGTACGCCAAAGGTCGAGCGCGCGCCAAAGCCGCGCACCGACAGCTGCAGATCCTGCGCATAGTTCTGGCGGTTCTGGATTTGCAGGCCAGGCACGCTGCCGAGAGATTCAGAGAGATTGATGCGCGGGGCGGCATGGCGCAGATCCTCGCCCCTTACTACGCTGACCGCGGCTGGCGTATCCAGCTCGGAGACGGCCTGCGGCGTAGCGCTGACGATCAGGGTTTGTTCTTCTGCGGCCATCGCGCTCAGCGGGCCAAATACGACGGGAACGAACAGCAGCGGTAGCGATGCCCTGCGGGCAGAAATGATTTTCATGAAGTAACCGATTAAGAAAAGATTCGAACCAAATCAACTGGAACCTGTGTATATATGTTAAATCCTTTGTAAATGTTATGAAAACTATAACCGCACATTTCGTGAATGTAAGGGTCGGAAGGAAAGAAAAACTCCACATTCAACTCATTAATGATTACTATTCTCATTAAAATAACGGCAAAGCGATGACTTTGCCCGCCGGAAGCGATGTCAGCGGTAAATCTCCTCATTTAAAAAGGAATTGTTATGTCTTTACGTCATCTGTGCTCGCCGCGCCTGCGTGGGTCTCTGCTGTTGGGTTCTTTACTGATTGCCGGTACGTTCCAGGCTCATGCTGCTGAAGAGATGCTGCGCAAAGCGGTAGGCAAGGGCGCGTATGAAATGGCCGTCAGCCAGCAGGAAAACGCGCTGTGGGTTGCGACGACTCAAAGCCGCAAAACCGATAAAGGCGGCGTGGTATATCGCCTGGATCCGGTCACGCTGGACGTGACGCAGGCGATTCATAACGATCTCAAGCCGTTTGGCGCAACGATCGATAATGCCACCCAGACGCTGTGGTTTGGAAACACCGTCAACAGCGCGGTAACGGCCATTGACGCCAAAACGGGCGAGGTGAAAGGGCGCCTGGTGCTGGACGATCGCAAGCGTAGCGACACGGTGAAGCCCCTCCAGCCGCGCCAGCTGGTGGCCGATGACGCCACCAATACCGTCTACATTACCGGCATCGGCAAAGAGAGCGTGATTTGGGTGGTTGACGGCGCAACGCTGAAGCTGAAAGACACCATCACGAACACCGGCACGTTCAGCACCGGCCTGGCGCTGGATGCGCAGGCAAAACACCTGTACACCACCAATGCGGACGGCGAGCTGGTAACCATTGATACCGCAACCAACAAAATCCTCAGCCGTAAGAAGGTGCAGGACGACGGGAAAGAGCACTTCTACCTGAACCTGAGCCTGGACACTGCCGGTCAGCGCGCGTTCCTGACGGATTCTAAACAGCCAGAGGTGCTGGTGGTGAGCCTGAAAGACGGCAGCGTAATCGGGAAAGTTTCTGCGCCGGAATCATTGGCGGTGCTGTTTAACCCGGCACGCAATGAAGCCTACGTGACGCACCGCGAGGCGGGTAAGGTGAGCGTGATTGACGCCAAAACCTACAAAGTGACCAAAACCTACGATACGCCGGTTTACCCGAACAGCCTGGCGCTGTCAGCCGATGGCAAAACGCTGTACGTGACGGTGAAGCAGAAATCTACCCGTCAGCAGGAAGCGACCCAGCCTGACGACGTCATTCGTATCGCGCTGTAATGTCGTAGCGTGAGCGGCAAGCTGCCGTCTTACGATACAAAATAAAAAGGGAAGGCTTAATGCCTTCCCTTTTTTTGACGCCGTATTAGCGCGACGTCTCTTCAACCAGCGGAGCGTCCTTTTTTTCATCGTCAGGATGAACCGGCGCGGTGCTGTGAATTTCATACACGCGTTTACGTACGCCAAACCAGCCGGCAATCAGCAACACCGCCAGCAGCGGAATAGTCGCGATGGTGTAGGTACCGTTCGGGTAGTCGAACGCCATCAGCACCAGCACGCTCAGCAGGAACAGCAGGGTGAGCCATGAGGTCACCGGCGCGCCCGGCAGCTTAAAGCTGACGTCAGCCGCCTTACCTTCTTTGATCGCTTTGCGCAGACGCATCTGGCACACCACGATGAAGGCCCAGGAGGCGATGATACCCAGCGCGGCTACGTTCAGTACAATCTCAAACACCTGAGACGGCACCAGATAGTTCAGGAATACCCCGAAGACGTACACCACCAGCGTGGCCAGAATACCCGCGTATGGTACCTGCTGCTTGCTCATCTTCGACATAAACTTCGGTGCCGAGCCGCCCATGGACATGGAGCGCAGAATACGGCCCGTCGAGTACAGGCCAGAGTTCAGGCTGGAGAGCGCGGCGGTCAATACCACGATGTTCATGATGCTGCCCACGTAAGGCACGCCCAGCTTAGAGAAGAAGGTGACAAACGGGCTTTGACCCGCCTGATAGGCGTTCCACGGCAGCAGCAGCACCAGGAGCACTACGGAGCCCACGTAGAACAGGCCGATACGCCAGATCACGCTGTTAATGGCTTTAGGCACCATGGTCTGCGGATCTTTACATTCACCCGCCGCCGTACCCACCAGTTCGATGGAGGCAAAGGCAAACACCACCCCCTGAACCAGCACCAGCGCTGGCAGCAGGCCGTGCGGGAAGAAGCCGCCGTTATCGGTAATCAGATGGAAGCCCGTCGCATTGCCGTCCAGCGGTTTACCGCTGCCGAGGAAGACGGTACCGACGACCAGAAAGATGACAATGGCCAGCACTTTTACCAGCGCGAACCAGAACTCCATCTCGGCGAACCATTTCACGCCGATCATGTTCATGGTGCCGACGATCGCCAGCGCGCCAAGGGCGAACACCCACTGTGGCACATCGCCAAACGCGCCCCAGTAGTGCATGTACAGCGCGACGGCGGTGATATCAACGATACCGGTCATTGCCCAGTTAACGAAGTACATCCAGCCGGCGACGTAAGCGGCTTTTTCACCGAGAAATTCACGGGCGTAAGAGACAAAGCTGCCGCTGGAGGGACGATGGAGAACCAGCTCGCCCAGGGCACGAAGGATGAAGAAAGAGAAGATCCCGCACACCAGATAGACCAGCGCGAGGGCGGGGCCAGCCATCTGCAGACGCGCGCCTGCACCTAAAAACAGACCAGTACCGATAGCGCCGCCGATGGCGATCATCTGCACCTGACGGTTGCCCATCGCCTTGTGATAGCCCTCTTCGTGAGAGTTCAACCAGCGACGTTTCGCAGCATGATGATCGGCTGCGCTTTTATTGCTTGTTTTCATTGAGTTACCTGTTTGCCTGTCTGAACCATTAACGTGATAGTCCTGCCTGCCAGCAGCCCGAACAAACGATTGCTTCTGCGCAGACACATGCTGCCTTTCCAGTCATTCTGTGTATGGATAAGGCAAAACATGGCGAGGCATCCTACCCGCAATTGATAAGCGACGCAAAATATAACCGTGCCGAAAGTGATGCGCGTCGAAGGAAATCGTGTGGTCAGAGCAGACGGGGATCGCAACGCGCTGAATCGTGGCGTTTTTTTAGGCAAAAAGGCCGCCAAATGCCAGTTTATACATCAGGTTTATTTGATAATTACACCCAGGTAGAGATTATGAATGCCGCAGGGCTGCAATGAGTAATGCAAACGCGGTAGTGTGCTGGCGGCGGCTCGGATAATACAGATGATAACCCGTAAAAGCCGGACACCAGGCTTCAAGAACACGTACTAAGCGGCCCTTAGCAAGAGCGTCGAGAACCGCATCTTCTGGAACGTACGCCAGCCCCAGACCGTTTTCGGCGGCGTCGATGCGTTGCGGCAGGCCGTTGAGGATCAGCTGGCCGTCAACCCGCACGCGCAGCTCTCGTCCGTCCCGTTCAAATTCCCAGGCATATAATCCGCCGCGTGTGGGTAGGCGCATATTTATGCAGCGGTGTTGTTCAAGCTGCTCTGGCGTTTCCGGCACGCCGAAACGTTGCAGATAATCTGCCGACCCGACGACCGCCATTCGCATGTCTGGTGCAATACGCACCGCAATCATATCTTTCGCTACCTGATCACCCAGACGCACCCCCGCGTCAAAGCGGCCATCGACAATATCTGTCAGCCCATCGTCCACCGTGACTTCAATGCTAATGTCAGGATACTGCGCCAGAAAGGGTTTAAGCACAGGCCACAGCACCGCAGACATGGCGTGTTCCCCGGCGGTAAGGCGAATATTCCCGGCGGGTTTGTCCCGCGTATCCCGCAGCGCGGTGAGTTCCTGCTCAATTTCCAGCAGATGGGGGCTTAAGCGCATGAAGAGTTGCTCGCCGGCCTCGGTTGGGGCCACGCTGCGGGTGGTGCGGGTCAACAAACGTACTTCCAGCCTCGCTTCCAGATTGCGCATCGCGTGGCTGAGTGCCGACTGTGATACTCCCAGCTGCGCAGCGGCACGGGTAAAGCTGCGCTCCCGGGCGACGACCATAAAGGAGAGCAGATCGTTTAAATTTTCTTTTAGCATAGCGGCGTATCCAATTTATGAATTGAATTCATGGTTCCTTTCTGATTATGCACTCTAATGCTCACAGCGGCTTTACGCTACCGTTAACACAACAGCAAACGAGGAGTAAATCATGAAAATTATTCGTAGCGGTTCGCTACCTTCCGTTAAGGGGCCAGACGCCTGGTTCACCGGCAACGTGCGCATCGATGCGCCTTTCCAGGCGACTGAACCGGCAAAAGTTGGCGGCGCGAACGTCACTTTTGAGCCCGGCGCACGTACCGCCTGGCATACGCATCCACTTGGACAAACGCTGATCGTGACGCAGGGACGCGGCTGGTTACAGGAGTGGGGCAAAGAGGCGGAACCGCTGAATCAGGGGGATATCGCCTGGATCCCACCCGGCGTGAAGCACTGGCACGGCGCAAGCGTGCAGACAGCGATGACCCATATCGCCATCGCGGAAGCGGTCGACGGGAGTCCGGTGGCGTGGCTGGAGAAGGTCACCGACGAGCAGTATCCGGACGCTTAGCCTGGCGTTTCGTAAACAAATTTTTAACGTTATGATTCGATCCGTTTACTTTAGCATTTGCAGGTGGAACGGTGAAAATCAATATCATAGGCACCAGCGGAAGTGGGAAAAGTACCCTTGGCAGGCGAATCGCTGAGGCGCTGGCCATCCCTTACATTGAGATGGACAGGCTTTACTGGCGAGCGAACTGGCAGGGAACCCCGGATGATGAGTTTCTCGCAACGCTGGAAAAGGCGCTCGCCGCCTCGCCTGACTGGGTCCTGGACGGGAATTACAACCGCACGCGCGACGTAAAGTGGCGCGACGTTGATCTGGTGGTGTGGATAGATCGTGGGTTTAGCCGCACGCTCTGGCAGGCGGTGACGCGCGCCTTCAGACGCGCCTGGCACAAACAGGAGCTCTGGCCCGGCACGGGGAACCGTGAAAGCTTTCGTCGATCGTTCTTTAGCAAGGACTCGATTATCATCTGGACGATCAAAACCTGGCGCAGCAACCGCAAACGCTATGAAGCGGATATGCAAAACCCGCAGTACGCGCACATTCGCTTTCTCCGCATTACCCGACGGCGGGAAGCGGAAGCACTCATTACTTCGCTCCAGTCAGGCCGATGACGGATCCGCTATTCCCGTTTTCCGGCAATTCAAATGTAAATTAATTGTTTCTCAGAGGTGAAATCCGCCTTTAATAATGACGACATGTTAAGTCAAACGAGAACGCAACATGTCATGGCGAATCAGCATTCTGGATAAAAGCCCCGTCGCAGAACACGAAACCGCCGCCGATGCGCTGGCGCGTACCTTAACGCTGGCGCAGCTGGCGGAGACTCTGGGCTACCACCGCTTCTGGATTGCCGAACACCACAATACCCCGGCGCTTGCCAGCCCCTCGCCGGAGCTGCTGATTGCCTGGATCCTCGGGCAAACAAAGCGTATTCGCGTGGGCTCAGGCGGCGTCATGCTGCAACATTACAGCCCCTATAAAGTCGCCGAAAATTTTAACGTACTGGCCGCCCTTGCGCCGGGCCGGGTTGATCTGGGGGTCGGTAAAGCGCCCGGCGGTCTGCCGCTCTCGACCCGTGCCTTGCAGCACGGCCTTAATCCGCAGGAGAAAGGCAGCTTCGCGGAACAACTGACGCAGCTCGAACGGTGGATCCGCCCTGAAAATCAGGCAGCGGAGGAGACGGTTCGCGCCACGCCTCTGCCTCCGGTGCCTGCGCAAGGCTTTCTGCTGGGCGCCAGCACCGAAAGCGCGCTGCTGGCGGCCTCGCTCGACTGGCATTTTGTCTTTGCCGCCCACCTGAACGGTGACCCGGAACTGCTGCGCGAGGTCGTCACGGCCTGGCGTCAACACAGCGTCCGGGAGGTGATGGTGGCCGTGCAGGTCATTGTTGCCCCAACCCAGTCAGAGGCCGACGCTCTGGCGCAGAAGGTTGAAGTGTGGGGCGTGGAGCTGGCAAACGGGCAACGCGTCACCGTGGCCAGCGAAGAACAGGCCTACGCCTTTGCGCGGCAGGCGGGCAGCGAACCGGTGCGCATCGCGCGTCGGGCGCAGTCTCTGCTGGCCGGAACGGCGGCATCGGTGCTTGAACGGCTTAACGCGCTGCATCAGCAGTGGGGGATTGACGAATTTATCATCGACACGCCGGTAGCTGATGGCGCAACGCGCGTGCAGTCCCTGCGGCTGCTGGCCGAGGCGCGTCTTAACAGGGAGGTTACCGTATGAGCTTTTGCGAACAGCTGATTGCCTGGCGCCGTGAGCTGCACCAGAACCCTGAACTGTCCGGTCAGGAGGTCGAAACAACGGCTCGCCTGCGCAAGTGGCTGACGGCGGCCGGGATTGCTCCGCTGGATTACGATCTTCAGACCGGGCTGGTTGCGGAGATCGGCGCGGGCAATGCACTGGTTGCGCTGCGCGCCGATATCGACGCGTTACCCATCGATGAGCGCAGCGGGGTGCCGTTTACCTCCAGACGTGCGGGAGTGATGCACGCCTGCGGTCACGACGTTCACACCAGCGTGATCCTCGGCGCCGCGTTAAAGCTGAAGGAGCGGGAAACCTCGCTCAACGGCCGCGTGCGGATCCTGTTCCAGCCTGCGGAAGAAAATTTCGGCGGAGCGAAAAGCATGGTGCGTGCCGGGGCGTTACGCGACGTGCGCGCGATTTTCGGGATGCATAACGAGCCTTCACTGCCGGTTGGTGAATTTGCCACGCGCGGCGGTCCGTTTTATGCCAACGTCGATCGCTTCGTTATTCATATTACCGGTAAAGGCGCGCATGCCGCTCGCCCCCATGAAGGCAACGACGCCATCGTGCTGGCAAGCCAGCTGGTGACCGCGCTGCAAAGCGTGGCCAGCCGTAACGTCAACACGCTGGATTCGGTCGTACTAAGCGTGACGCGCATCGCCGGGGGGAATACCTGGAACGTGCTGCCGGAAAGCGTTGAGCTGGAGGGCACGCTGCGCACGCACCGCACGGAAGTGCAGCAGAACGTGAAGGCGCGCGTCGGTGAAATCGCCGCCGGATTTGCCAGCGCCTTTAGCGCGCAGATCAACATCACCTGGTACGCCGGGCCAGCCGCGCTGGTTAACGACGAGCGCTGGGCCGCGTTTGCCGCCTCGGTCGCGCGCGAGGCGGGGTATGAGACCCGGCATGCTGAATTGCACATGGGTGGGGAAGATTTTGCGGTCTATCTGCAAAACATTCCCGGCGCGTTTGTCAGCATTGGCAGCAACAGCCCGTTTGGTTTACACCATCCGGCATTTAACCCGGACGAAGCACTAATCGAACCCGCTGCCCGCTATTTTGCACAGCTCGCGGAAAAAGCCCTGCAACACGTTTAATTTATTTGAGGTGAATATGTCTGCAAATCGTCAATTGCGGCTGGGTACCATTTTGCATGGTGCATCCGGAAATATGTCCGCCTGGCGTCATCCGGCGGCGGTCGCGGATGCCAGCATTAATTTTGATTTCGTTAAAGAAACGGCATTAAAAGCGGAAGAGGGCAAGCTCGACTTTATTTTTGTGGCCGACGGTCTTTATATTAACGAGAAATCCATTCCGCATTTTTTAAACCGCTTTGAGCCGCTGACGGTTTTGTCCGCGCTGGCAAGCGTTACCTCGCGCCTGGGGCTGGTCGGCACGTTGTCCACCTCCTACAGCGAGCCTTTCACCGTGGCGCGCCAGTTTGCCAGCCTCGATCACCTGAGCAACGGCCGCGCGGGCTGGAACGTTGTGACCTCACCGCTGGAAGGGTCAGCGAAAAACTTCTCCCGCGACAAACATCCTGAGCATGCGCTGCGCTACCGCATTGCCGATGAGTATCTCGACGTGGTCAAAGGGTTATGGGATTCCTGGGAAGGGGATGCCTTTATCCGCAATAAGGAGAGCGGACAGTTTTTCGACGCGTCAAAACTGCATACCCTGGATCACCACGGGGATTTCTTCCGGGTTTCCGGCCCGCTGAACATTGGCCGCACGCCGCAGGGGCGTCCGATTGTCTTTCAGGCCGGCGCGTCGGATGACGGTAAAAAGCTGGCGGCGAAACACGCCGACGCCATCTTTACCCACCATGAAACGCTGGAAGAAGCCCGGGCCTTTTACCGCGATGTTAAACAGCAGCTGGAAAGTCACGGTCGCCGCGCAGGGGATTTACATATATTCCAGGGCGTCAGCGTGATTGTCGGAAACGACGCCGATGACGTTGAAAACCAGTATCAAACCACGGCGGCGCTGGTCTCCATTCATGATGCGCTGAACTATCTCGGACGTTATTTCGAGCATCACGACTTCAGCCAGTATCCCCTCGACGCGCCGTTCCCGGATATTGGCGATTTAGGCAAAAACAGCTTCCGCAGCACCACCGATGAAATCAAGCGTAACGCCCGTGAGCGCAACTTAACTCTGCGTCAGGTCGCGCTGGAAGCCGCATCGCCGCGCCCGCGTTTTTCCGGCACGCCGGAGCAGGTGGCCGATGGATTACAGGCCTGGTTCGAGGAGAAGGCGGCTGACGGCTTCATTATTCAGGGCGGTACGCCGGACACCTTTGCGCGCTTTGTCGACCAGGTGGTGCCCGTTTTACAGGCGCGCGGCCTTTTCCGCAGCGAGTATCCCGGCACCACGCTGCGCGAAAGCCTGGGCTTAGACGAACCCAAAAATCAGTTCACACAACAATAAAAGAGAAAAACGCTATGCAGAAATCATCGCTTATTCTGGCGCTTGCGCTGGCCTTTACCCCTGCCGTCTGGGCAGAGAACGTCAATATTAACGGCACCGGCGTGAGCATTGAGGTGAATAAAACGCCGATCCATACCGCCAAAAACAGCGATGCGATCGCGCAGTTGCCGAAAGACTACCGCTTTGCCGTGCCGGGGAAATTTACCGTGGCGGTGGCGGGACTGAATCAGCCGCCGCTGACGGTCTTTTCCGACGACAACAAAACTCTGCTTGGGAGTGAGGTCGACATTGCGCGCCTGGTGGCGGACAGCCTCGGGCTCGAGCTCAACGTAGTGCCCACCTCCTGGGAGGACTGGCCGCTGGGGGTTGCATCCGGGAAATACGACGCGGCGATCAGCAATATCACCGTCACCAAAGCGCGCAAGGAGAAGTTCGACTTCGCCACCTACCGCAAGGATTCCCTTGGCTTTTACGTGAAATCCACCAGCCCGATCGCGTCGCTGCAGAAGGCGGAAGATATCGCCGGGCTGCGCATCATCGTCGGCTCCGGCACCAACCAGGAGGCGATCCTGCTGGCGTGGAACGAAGCGAACCTGAAAAAAGGGCTTAAGCCGTTTATCCCGGTCTACACCAAAGACGATGCGGCGCAAACCCTCGCGCTACAGTCAGGCCGCGCTGACGCCTATTTTGGCCCGAACGTGATCGGCGCCTGGAAAGCGGCGCTGAACGGTAAAACCAGGCTGGTCGGCAGCGTCGACGGCGGCTGGCCGAAGGCGGCGCATATCGCGGTGACGCTGAAAAAAGGGAGCGGCCTGGTTGAACCGGTTCAAACGGCGCTTAACGGCGTAATTAAGAACGGAGATTACGACAACGTGCTGAACCGCTGGGGGGAAGGCGTTGAGCGTATCCCCCATTCCGAAGTTAACCCGGCTGGTCTGGGCGATTAAGGAGGCGCTATGCGGGAACAATTTCGTGACGTTTCGCCGGAAGACGCCGATCTTCAGCCCATTATCGTCGGGCTGTTCGGTGAATACGCCGCTCGTTACGGCGACTACTTTTCAAAAGATGCAGAAGTCGAGCTGACGGAGTGGTACCTGGCGCCGCAGGGGCTGTTTATCGTGCTGGAGCGCGATGGCGAAATCATCGCTACCGGCGCTTATAAACCCTTCGACGAACGCACGGCAGAAATCAAGCGTATCTGGACGAATAAAACGCTGCGCCAGCAGGGGCTGGCCGCGCGCGTGGTACAGGAGCTGGAGCGCAGGGCGATACTGGCGGGCTACAGCCACATTTACCTGACTACCGGGTTTCGTCAGCCGGAGGCGGTACGGCTTTATCTGAGTCAGGGGTATCAGCCGCAGTTCGATCTCAACCGCGATCCGGAAGAGTACAGCCAGCCGCCGTTCGATGGTCGGCTGCGCTTCACCAAGACGCTGATCCGCGAAGCGCTCAGCAAAACCGCATAAGGAGCGACGATGAGCAAGGTTGAAACCATAAAAGTGGTCCCGGCACGTTATCCGCTGCGCACGGTCGGCGCTGCGGTGGCGCTGTTTGTGCTGGCGGTCGTGATTCAGTCCGTGGCCTTTAATCCACGCTGGGAGTGGGGCGTATTTGCCCGCTGGTTCTTTGACCCGGTGATCCTGGAAGGTGTCGGACAGACGCTGCTGCTCACGCTGATAGGCACCGTGCTGAGCGTGGTGATTGGCGGCATGCTGGCGCTGGCGCGGCTCTCGTCATCCTGGCTGTTGAGCAGCCTGGCGTGGGGATATATCTGGCTTTTTCGCTCTCTGCCGCTGATCGTGGTGCTGATCGTTCTTTATAACTTTTCCTATCTCTACGACACGCTCTCTCTCGGCGTGCCTTTTACTGGCATTACCTGGGGCAAGTTTGAAACCATCAACGTTCTCGGGCAATTTTCTACCGCCGTTGTGGGACTGACGCTGGTGCAGAGCGCCTATACGGCGGAAATTATCCGCGGGGGCTTCCTTGGGGTCGATCATGGTCAGTATGAGGCGGCGGCTGCGCTGGGTCTGCCGGCGTGGCGTCGCACCGTGCGGATTATTCTTCCGCAGGCGCTGCGCACCATTTTGCCGTCCGGGTTCAATGAAATCATCAGTCTCGCCAAAGGTACGGCGATGGTTTACGTGCTGGCGATGCCGGAGCTTTTCTACACGATCCAGATGATCTACAACCGCACGCAGGAGGTCATTCCGCTGTTGATGGTGGGTGCCGTCTGGTACCTGGTGATTACCACCGTCCTGTCTGCCATCCAGCACGTCGTTGAGCGTGGGCTCGCCCGCAGCGAGCGCCGCTCCGCCGTAAACCACAACCGGACTGCCAGCCGGACGCGTTCCGTTACCACCTCGCCAGCACAGGAGCCTATTCATGCAAGCCTCTCCTGAAGGACACATTGCTATTACCGGCGTCAGCAAGTTTTTTGGCCGTCATAAAGCGCTCGATAACGTTACGCTTGAGATCCCGCCGGGTTCCGTCACGGTGATCCTCGGCCCATCCGGCTCGGGAAAATCGACGCTGCTGCGCACCATTAACCATCTGGAACGCGTAGATGAAGGCTTTATTCAGATTGACGGAGAGTATATTGGCTACCGCCGCCAGGGCGACAAACTCTACGAGCTAAAGGAGAAAGAGATCCTCAAACAGCGCGTTAACGTGGGCTACGTGTTTCAGAACTTCAACCTTTTTCCGCATCTCACGGTGCTGGAAAACCTGATTGAGGCGCCCATCGCGCACAAGAAGCTCACCAGAAAGGCGGCTATAGCGCGCGCGTACGGCCTGCTGGATGTAGTAGGGCTGCGCGATAAGGCCGATGCCTGGTCGCGTCACCTCTCCGGCGGACAGCAGCAGCGCATTGCCATTGCCCGCGCGCTGGCGTTACGCCCCCGCGTGATGCTGTTTGATGAGCCCACCTCGGCGCTTGACCCGGAACTGGTTGGCGAAGTGCTGGACGTGATTAAAAAGCTGGCCCGCTCCGGCACTACGCTGGTGGTGGTCACCCATGAGATCGGCTTCGCCCGGGAAGTGGCGGACCAGGTGGTGTTTATGGTCGACGGAAAAATTGTGGAGCAGGGCAGCAGCGACGAGGTCTTAAACCGTCCGTCGCATCCGCGAACGCGTCAGTTTCTCTCAAAAGTGCTGTAAGGAGCGCAGATGAAATATGGACTTCTGGCGGGGCTGATCTTTACGACGGCGAGCCATGCCAGCATTGATGTAAAAGCCAATGAACAACCGCTGCCGGTGGCGGTTGATCCGCAGGCGGTGGCGAAAATTCCGGCGAACTATAAATTTGTTGAGCCAGGTACCCTCACGGTGGCGGTTTCCGCCCTGAATTCACCGCCGCTGGCGCTGCTGGCCAGCGATAACCGCACCCGTATTGGCAGCGACCCGGATATCGCCCGGTTGCTGGCGGGCAGCCTGGGGCTGAAACTGAAGCTGGTGCCAACGGCGTGGGAAGACTGGCCGCTGGGGATCGCCTCCGGGCGCTATGACATGGCGTTGGTGAATATCGCCGTCACCGAACAGCGCAAGGAGAAGTTCGATTTTGCGACCTATCGCGTCGATTCACTGGCTTTTTCGGTGAAATCCACCAGTAACGTACGGTCGATCTCCAGTGCGAAAGATCTGGCCGGTAAAAAGGTGATTGTCGGATCGGGCACCAATCAGGAACGTATTCTGCTCGGCTGGAACGAGGAGAATAAAAAGGCCGGACGCGAGCCTGCATTACCGGTTTATCTGACCGACGATGCCTCAGGCAATCTCTATATTCAGTCCGGCAGGGCGGACGTGTTCTTTGGACCGCAATCCGTATCGGCCTACAAGGCGGCGTTAACCGGCAAAACCCGCGTCGTGGGATTAGGGCCGAAGAAAGCCTACGTCGCTACCACCACCAAAAAAGGGACCGGGCTGGTGTACGCGCTGCAGGCTGCGCTGGACGGTGCGATTAAGCGCGGGGACTATCAAAACGTGCTGGCGCGCTGGGGGGAGGCGGGCGAAGCGGTAACCAGCTCGGAGGTTAACCCGCCCGGGATAACCTACTAATGGTGCTCTATACCCTAAATAATTCGAGTTGCAGGAAGGCGGCAAGGGAACGAATCCCCGGGAGCGTACATAAGTACGTGACTGGGGTGAGTGAATGCAGCCAACGCACCTGCAACTTGAAGTATGACGGGTATACACTTAGGGTTTTCATCCCTGAGGAGGCAACATGATTAAACTCTATGGCGTACCCGGCTGGGGCTCGGCAATCAGTGAAGTGATGCTGACCCTGGCAGACATCCCTTATCAATTTATCAACGTGGACGGGTTTGACCGGCCCGGCCCGCAGCGCGAGCTGCTGATAAAACTCAACCCGCTGTGCCAGGTGCCGACGCTGGAGCTGGAAAACGGTACGATCGTGACGGAAACCGCGGCGATCGCCCTGATGGTGCTCGACCGATGCCCCGACCTGGCGCCGCCCGTGGGGCAGGCCGAGCGCCAGCAGTTTCAGCGCCTGCTTATCTGGTTTGTTGCCAACGTCTATCCCACGTTTACCTATGCAGATTATCCGGAGCGCTGGGTGCCTGACGCGCCGGAGCAGCTGAAGAAAAACTGCATCGAGTACCGCAAATCTCTCTATCTGTGGTTCGACGCTCAGCTCAGCGCCTCGCCCTTTGCCCTTGGCGAACGGCTGACGCTGCTTGACGTGTTTATTGCCGTCGCGCGCACCTGGGGGCCGCGTCATGAGTGGTTCGCTGCCAATACGCCCGCTATCACGTCAGTTGCGGATGCGGTCTGTGCGTTACCTCAACTGCACAAGGTGCTAAAAGCTAACGACATTATCTGATAACGTTGAAAGCTCACATCATATAAGGAAGCCTGCACATGCCACACGTTGATATCAAATGTTTTCCACGCGATCTGAATGACGAACAAAAAACGGCGCTGGCGGCGGATATCGCCGAAGCGATCGCCCGTCATCTGAACAGCAAAGATCGCTCAATCTCCGTGGCGCTTCAGGAGGTTCAGGAAGCTGACTGGAAGGCGCAGGTCTGGGATACCGAGATCGGCCCGAAACTGGATCAACTGATTAAGAAGCCCGGCTATTCGATGTAGCTTGATTGCCGGGTGGTGCAATATCACCCGGCGATACCCGCCTTTATTTCCTATCGCAAAAATCGATAATAAAAACCATAACGATTCCGCTACAATCCCCCACCCGAACAATATCCGTTAAATCAGCAGGTAAGCACTGCAACAGCACTACGATAAGTACATTAGTAAAAGGATAATTTTCACATGACAAAATTACCTGAGTTTTCACTCGCCTTTTTGCATCCTCGTTACTGGCTCAGCTGGGCCGGCATTGCAGCGCTCTGGTGCACGGTACAGCTACCGTATCCGCTACTGTTAAAAACGGGTCACGGGCTTGGCCGGCTGGCCATGCGCCTGCTTCCACGCCGCGTGGAGATAGCCAGACGTAATCTGGAGCTTTGCTTTCCGGACATGAACGACGAGGCGCGCGCGCGTTTACTTGAGCGTAATTTTGAATCGGTCGGGATGGGCGTCATCGAAACGGGTATCGCCTGGTTCTGGCCAGACCGGCGCGTGCGCAAATACTTTAGCGTGACCGGCTACGAGCACATGGAACAGGCGAGGGCGCAAGGCAGGGGCGTGGTGCTTATTGGCATGCATTTTCTGACGCTTGAGCTGGGCGCGCGCATTTTTGGCATGCTCAATGCGGGAATTGGTGTATATCGTCCCAACAATAATGCGCTGCTCGACTGGCTACAGACGCGCGGTCGCCTGCGTTCCAATAAAACCATGCTCGACCGCTACGATCTGAAGGGCATGATCCGCGCGCTTAAGCAAAATGAGATCCTGTGGTATGCCCCGGATCACGACTATGGCAAAACCAACAGCGTGTTCGTGCCGTTTTTTGCCGTCCCGGACGCCGCGACAACCGCCGGTAGCTATATGCTGGTCAAAAGCGCCAGACCGGCCGTGATCCCGTTCGTACCGCGCAGAAAAGCAGACGGCACAGGGTACGAGCTGATTATTCTGGACGATATCAGCGGTGACCTACAGGGGGGCGATAAGGCGGCCGTGGCTACGCAGATGAACAGGGCGATTGAGCGTGCGGTGATGATGGCGCCCGAGCAATATATGTGGCTGCACCGTCGCTTCAAAACGCGTCCTGAAGGGCAACCGGACCGGTATGCGCGAAAAAAACAGGTCAAGTCCTCAGCCAGAACCTTCTCTGCCAGCGATATGTCGGATCGGTCGAGTATCCAGCAGTAGCAAAGGGGGCGGATGCCGTTGCGCTCCGCCCTTTATAAAACCGGCGGCGCTGGATAGAATTACCGCATCCACCTTGTCGGGATGCAAAATATGACCGGAAGAGTCGACTATCACCTTGAAAAATATCTCCTTACCGAAGCGGCAGAGCCGGAACGTCTGACCCGCCAGTGGGCGGAAGTGATGCGCGAGTGTCGCGAGCAGAAGTCCGGTGCGGAAGAGCGTTTGCGTCTCGCGCTGCTGAATGTGGATTATGTAACCAGCTTTGAGCTTCCCTTCCGGTTACTCCTCACCCGCGCCCCGCAGCTGATTGATGGGATAAGAAATGAGTTTCAGCTCAGCCAAAAAAATGTCCTGTTCAACGGCAAGCGGTTTGGCTGCGTCTACAGCCTTAAAAAAGACCTTGAAGGCGTTCCTGACGAATTTACCTATCACCTGAAAACGCGGATCCAGCGAAGCGATAGCGCAGGCGGAAGTGAGGTGCCTTACCGGCAAATCGCCCAGCAGGTGAAAGCCCCCAGGGAACGACTCAGGCTGGCACTCGAAAATGGGCTATCCGTAACGGCGCTCGACGGGCTTTTCTGGTTTGGCATTCAGCGCATCGCGGCCGACGTGCAGAGGCTAAGGAAAACCGGCGTGAGGATAGTGACGTCGGAGACGGAGGTGTTCGATACGCTGACGATGACAACCCGGCGGATCCCGGTCTATAGTCAGACTCCTGCGAAATGAGCCTCAGTCGATGACCCGTCGCGGTCCTATGAGAAGACAAAAATAGCGGCAATCTTTTTCTCAGATATACCGTGCTTCAGTAACGCTTTCACTGACATTATGCCCCTAAAAAGAGGGGCGTTTTCATGCGACGACGCTATTCAGCAAATGTCCGCAACGCGTCGCCATCAAGACGATAGCGTACCCATTCGGACTGCGGTACAGCGCCGATGCTCAGATAAAAATCAATGGCAGACTGGTTCCAGTCAAGCACGCTCCACTCCAGGCGGCCGCAGTGACGTTCCACCGCGCATTGCGCGATCTTTTTCAGCAGTGCTTTCCCCGCGCCCCTGCTGCGGTATTCCGGAGAGACGTACAAATCTTCCATATAGATGCCGTTACGGCCAAGCCAGGTGGAATAGCTGGTGAAGAAAACGGCATACCCGACGGCGTGTCCTGCGTATTCGGCGATCAGCGCTTCGGTTTTACCGTCCGCGCCAAACAGCGTTTTGCGGATCTCGTCCGGCGTGCTGACCACTTCTTCCGGCGCTTTTTCATAGACCGCGAGTTCGTAAATCATATCGTAAATTGCCGCTGCATCTTCAGGCCGCGCCTGACGGATCGTGACGCTCATTGGTGTCCCTTTATCTTTGTATGTGGTTGATGAGGGTAAGCATAAAGGGTAATGTCAGAAGAATTAAGTGCAATGAAATCAACGAATGATGAATATTATGCATCCGGCCTTACGTCGCCTTGATTTAAACCTCCTGCCGGTTTTTGACGCAATTTATCGCCACAGCTCCGTTCGTCTGGCGGCGGACGAGCTGGCGATGAGCACCTCGGCGCTCAGCCATGCCCTGTCACGGCTGCGCGTTTCACTCAACGATCCGCTGTTCTACCGGGAGGGGCATCGGATGTGTCCCAGCGTCTATGCCACGCAGCTTGCGCCCGTTATTGCATCGGCCCTGAAATATCTCGACCAGGAGCTGTCGCCGCAGCCGGAGTTTGATCCTGCCGTGAGTACGGCGTGTTTACAGATCGCGATAACGGACTTTACCGCGTTCTGCATCTTCCCTGCGCTTATGAATACGCTTCAGCATGCGGCGCCTGGCCTGCGTCTGGAATTACGTTATCTGCCGCACAGCCCGGCGTTGACGGAATTACTGGCAGGAGAGGTGGATCTGGCCCTGGGATTCAGCACCACCGGAGATCTCCGGTATCCGGAGCTGGAAGAGATTAGCTGGTTCGCGGATGAGTATGTCGTGATTAGCAACGCGAGCCGGAGCGCGCTGACGCTGGAGGATTATCTCGCCGCACGGCATCTTGTGGTCACGCCGTGGAACGAGAAGCAGGGGGTGCTGGATTTGCAGCTTGAACGCATGGGCTATACCCGACACATTGCGATCAAAACCCCGTCCATGCTCAGCGCCCCGTTTGTGATTGCAGAAAGCGATCTGCTGATGGCATTGCCTCGATTCGCCGCTGAAAAGCTGCTGCCAGCGACAAACATCAAGATTTTTCCCTTGCCGTTCCACATCAGCCCGTTTGAAGTGAAGATTTATTCGCACAAGCGCAGCGGTAAGCGAGGCGTCACGAACTGGCTAAAAGCCACGCTGCGCGCGCTGGGCGAAGGACTTCGGTCAGCGCGCTGATGATTCCGACTGTAACAGGATTGCCATCAGCCCCGGAAAGCGGGCATCCAGATCTTCTCTTCGCAGTGAAATCATATTCTCGCGCCCCTGTGGGCGCTGCCAGATCACGCCGCTGTCGCGCAGCACGCGCCAGTGGTGGGTCATGGTGGATTTCACCACATCTTCCGGCCGCAGGGCGTTGCAGCTCAGTTCGCTGCCGTCGGCCAGCCGACGGATAATCGCCAGCCGCAGCGGATTGCCGAGGGCAAACAGCACATTTTCCAGCAGTATTTGTTCAGGTTCGGGGTGGTTTGGGATCATCGTTTTCCTGCGTCTCACGTCAGATTGAGCTATATCAACAATAGGTCAACCGTTAAAAAACAGTTCGATAATACTCGTACAATGGGACTATTATAACAAACGAACGAACACGCGACCATCCCGGTCGTCACACATCAGTCATTATGACTTAAGGAAATATCATGCCCCGACCCATCCCCCTCGAACGTTATCGCAACATCGGTATCTCCGCGCATATCGATGCCGGTAAAACAACCACCACCGAGCGCATCCTGTTTTATACCGGGATGAGCCACAAGCTGGGTGAAGTACACGATGGCGCGGCAACTACCGACTGGATGGCGCAGGAGCAGGAGCGCGGGATCACCATTACGTCGGCAGCGGTGAGCTGTTTCTGGCCCGGCATGGACCGGAGCTTTGAGCCGCACCGGATCAACATCATCGACACCCCGGGCCACGTGGATTTCACCATTGAGGTGGAACGTTCCATGCGCGTGCTCGACGGTGCCGTAATGGTGTATGACTCCGTCGGCGGCGTGCAGCCGCAGTCGGAAACCGTCTGGCGCCAGGCGAACAAATACCACGTCCCGCGGCTGGCGTTCGTCAATAAAATGGACCGCCCGGGCGCGGATTTCTTCCGCGTGGTGCGGATGATGCAGGAGCGTCTGAAGGCTAACCCGGTCCCGATTGTGATCCCGGTTGGCGCAGAAGAGCATTTCACCGGCGTGGTGGATCTCATCAAGATGCGCACCATCCTCTGGGACGATGCGACGCAGGGGATGGCGTTTAGCTACGCGCCGGTGCCTGACGACCTGCTGAGTACCGCTCAGGAGTGGCGTGAAAAGATGGTTTCTGCCGCAGCGGAAGCAAGCGACGCGCTGATGGACAAGTACCTTGAGACGGGCGATCTGGACGAGGCTGAAATCATCCAGGGGCTGCGTAGCCGTACCATCTCCGGTGAAATTCAGCCGATGCTGTGCGGCAGCGCCTTTAAGAACAAGGGCGTGCAGCGCATGCTCGACGCGGTTATCGAGCTGATGCCGTCCCCGCTGGACGTGCCCGCCATTGATGGCGTTGATGAAAACGGTCAGCATGCTGAGCGTCACCCCAGCGATGATGAACCGTTCTCGGCGCTGGCCTTCAAGCTGATGAGCGATCCGTACGTCGGCCAGCTGACCTTTATCCGCGTCTACTCCGGCATACTGCGCAAAGGCGACGCGGTCTATAACCCGGTGAAGGGCAAGAAAGAGCGTATCGGGCGCATTGTTCTGATGCATGCCAACGATCGCCACGAGGTGGACGAGCTGCGTGCGGGCGATATCGCGGCCTGCGTCGGGCTGAAAGACGTTACCACCGGCGATACGCTCACCGACCCGAATGCGGTAATTACGCTTGAACGCATGGAGTTCCCGGATCCGGTTATTTCGCTGGCGATCGAGCCAAAAACCAAGGCCGACCAGGAGAAAATGGGAATTGCGCTGCAGCGCCTTGCGGCGGAAGATCCGTCGTTCCGCCTGCACACGGACGAGGAGTCCGGCCAGACGATTATCTCCGGCATGGGCGAGCTGCACCTGGAAATCATCGTCGACCGCATGAAGCGGGAGTTTGGCGTAGAGGCGAACATCGGTCGTCCGCAGGTCACCTACCGTGAAACCCTGCGTAAGGCGGTGAAGGATATCGAAGGCAAATTTGTCCGGCAGTCCGGCGGTAAAGGGCAGTACGGCCACGTAGTCCTGAGCCTGGAGCCGCTGGACGCCGGAAGCGGTTTTGTCTTTGAAGACGCCACCAAAGGCGGCGTGGTGCCGCGCGAGTACATCCCCTCCGTGGAAAAAGGGCTGCGCGAGGCCATGAATACCGGGGTGCTGGCGGGTTATCCGGTGGTCGACGTGAAGGCGACCCTGACGTTCGGTTCGTACCATGACGTCGACTCGTCGGAAATGGCCTTCCGCATGGCGGCGATCCTCGGCTTTAAGGAGGGCGCACGGCGCGCGGATCCGGTTATTCTTGAGCCGGTCATGCACGTCGAGGTAGAAACGCCGGAAGAGTATGCCGGTAATATTATGGGCGATCTCTCCTCCCGTCGCGGCATGGTGCAGGGGATGGCAGAGCAGTACGGCAGCCAGATTATCCGTGCTGACGTGCCGCTGGCCGAGATGTTTGGCTACGCCACCACGCTGCGCTCGATGTCCCAGGGGCGCGCGACGTATACGATGGAGTTCCATCATTTCGCAGAAGCACCGCGGAACGTAGCGGATGAGATTATTGCGAAGCGTGTGAGGTAACAAAAAAGCCCTCTTCCTCAGGAAGGGGGCTTTCTCTTTGGAGGTTGCGCTACTCCAGCGCCTTAACCATTTTCCCGCTGGCGACAAACGTTCCGGCGCCAAGATGATGCAGCGTATTCAGCTTATCCCCGTCAAACTGCCAGCGTCCGGCAACGAACGCGCGTTCGTCCGCGGCGGCGGAAACGACCTCACCAAACAGGGTGTCATATTTCTCTGCCGCAGAGGTCGCGGGCAATAGCCGGCACTCCATCCACGCCAGACATTTCTCTTCAATGACCGGCAGGCCAAGCTCGGGGCCATGAATAACCGGGATCCCGTAGCAGTTAAATTTATCCTCGTCGCGCCCGCTGACGCTGCCGACGGCGTAGGTCCAGTTCGCTGCCGCCACGCCGGGTATCACAATGCCGAATTTTCCGCTGCGCTCGATCAGCTCCCGTGACCACGCGCTTTTGTCCACCACTATCGCGATACGCGGGGGTTCAAACTCTACCGGCATAGACCACGCGGCGGCCATGACGTTGCGACGATCGATGACGTCATCCCGGCTGGTGATGAGCACGGTCGGACCGTGATTCAAAAGGCGGCTGGCATGACGTAATTCTACAGGGCGAAAGTGGCTCATGGTGGCTCCTTGTTTTTAGTGATGAGTATGGCGAAAAAGCACGGAAATCAAAGTGGGTGCGCGAAATTAGTTTATAAACTCAACATCACTCTCAAAGGAAACTGAAGCATGTCCCCATTTCTGACTGCCTACTTCGCCCGCATCGGCTGGACCCTGCCGACGTCTGTTGATATCGACACCCTGCGCGCGCTGCATTTACACCACAACTGCGCGATCCCTTTCGAGAATATCGACGTCGTTTTGCCGCGGGAGATCCATCTGGACGACGGGTGTCTGGTGGACAAACTGGTTACCGCCCGGCGCGGGGGATACTGCTTCGAGCAAAACGGCCTGTTCGAGCGAGTATTACGTGAAGTCGGATTTACGGTACGCAGCGTGCTGGGGCGGGTCGTGCTGGCAAATCCGTCCCAGATGCCGCCGCGCACGCACCGGCTGCTGCTGGTGGAGCTGAACGGCGAGCGCTGGATCGCCGATGTGGGGTTTGGCGGACAAACGCTGACGGCGCCGATTCGGTTACTCGCCAACGAGGAGCAGGAGACCCCGCACGGCATGTACCGCCTGCTGAGCGAGGGCAACGACTGGGTGCTACAGTTCCGCCATCACGAGCACTGGCAGTCGATGTACCACTTTGACCTGACGACCCAGTATTTCAGTGATTACGTGATGGGAAACTTCTGGTCCGCGCACTGGCCGCAGTCCCATTTCCGCCATCATCTGCTGATGTGCCGCCACCTGTCGGACGGCGGCAAGCTGACGCTGACCAACTTTAACTTTACCCACTGGCAGAACGGCCACGTGGAGGAGCAGATCGCGCTGCCGGATGCACAAGCGCTGTATCAGCTGATGCAGGAGCGCTTTGGGCTGGGGGTTGACGATCCGAAGCACGGTTTTTCCCTGGCAGAGTTGACGGCGGTGATGGCAGGGTTTGATACGCATCCGCAGGCCGGGAAATAGGGATTAGCGTACCGCGCGCTGAGGGCGAAAGCATAAAAAACGGCAACCAGGGTTGCCGTTCTGCTTTTATCTCGCCAGCCGAGGTGCTCAGCGGCGCGATCTCACCACCTGATACCGGCGGGTAAAATACTCAAACGGCGCGCTCCACACGTGTACCAGACGGGTGAACGGGAAGAGCAGGAAGATCGTCATCCCCAGCACCAGGTGAACGCGGAAGATAAAGTCCACCCCGTTCAGCATCTCCGAAGAGCCGCCGCGGAAGGTGACGATACCCTGCGCCCAGCCAACCAGCTTCATCATCTCGCTGCCGTCCGGGTAGCGGGCAGAGAAGGGGATCGTGCTCAGGCCAAGGATGCACTGGAATAACAGGATGCTCATAATAATGATATCCGGCGTGGTCGAGGTGGCGCGCACCCGCTGGTTAAACAGGCGGCGATAGAGCAGCATCGCGCCGCCTACCAGCGTCAATATTCCGCAAACGCCACCGAGCACCATCGCCAGCTGCTGCTTAACGGCGATCGGTAAAAACCAGGCGTACATCCAGTGCGGGGTTAACATGCCGAACAGGTGCCCGAAAAAGATCCCCAGAATCCCGACGTGAAACAGGTTTGAGGCCCAGTTCATTCCGCGCTTGCTGAGCATCTGGCTCGATGAGGCGCGCCATGTGTATTGCCCGTAATCGTAGCGCAGCCAGCTGCCGAGGAAAAACACGGTGGCGCAGATGTACGGATAAATGTCGTAGAAAAACACGTTCAGGTAATGTGTCATTTTGGGCCTCCGGCGCTGACGTCTACGTACTGCGGCGCAACGTCCTGGCTAAAGCGTCGTTGATATTGCTGCATCGGCGAGCTGTCGCACGATGTCGCGTTGTCTTCGATAAACTTCACCTGTTCCTCTTCCCATACGGCGTCCAGCGCCTGACGGGTATCATCCCGTTTTTCACCGGACACCTGTTTTGCCACGCTGTCGCTGGAAAGCCGCGTTCCCGCCAGCGCCAGCAGGGCGTCAAACAGCTGGTAATGCGCGACGTCGCGCTGCTTGAGGCGCCCACCAATCAGCGCCAGGATCGGCGCGACGTTTTGCAGCCCTTCACGCGCCTCATCGTCGCTGACCAGGCTGAGATACTCCAGGTAGAGGGGCAGGTAGTCCGGCAGCTCGCGGCAGTCCAGCTCCAGCCCGGCTTTCTCATACTGCCCCATGAGATCGACCATTGCCTGACCGCGATCGCGGGACTCGGCGTGAACATGCTCGAACAGCAGCAGCGAGGTCGCGCGGCCGCGTTCAAACACTTCACACCACTCGACCTGCTTATCCAGCAGCGGGGCGCTCAGGTGCTGCTGCGCAAACGGCAGCAGCATGGGCGCGTCCTGGTCTATCAGGGATAGCGCTTCTTCGCGGTTTTCCCACAGCAGCTCATCGGGATACTCAATCAGCAGCGCGATGATTTTGAGGATCTGCATTACTCACCCTCCCCATGTTCGCGCACCTCGGTGATGTTGATCGCGTCGATGCGGCTGCTGTTGAAGAGGTTGAATTTGGTGTCGGAGCCGTGGCAGCCGTCGCCAAAGGTGAAGCCGCAGCCATTTTTCTCCGGGAAGGCGTCGCGCGCCATTTCACGGTGGCTGGTCGGGATCACGAAGCGGTCTTCGTAGTTGGCAATGGCCAGATAGCGATACATCTCCTCGACCTGCGCTTCGGTCAGGCCCACCTCTTCGATGGCGCGGGTATCGGTCACGCCTTCTACGGTCTGGGAGCGCTTGTAGTGGCGCATCGCCATCATGCGCTTCAGGGCGCGCAGCACCGGGCCGGTATCGCCGGCGCTGAGCATGTTCGCCAGGTACTGCACCGGAATGCGCAGGCTTTCAACCGCAGGCAGAACGCCGTCGCTCTGGGGCAGGCCGCCCGCGTCCGCGTAAGACTGAATCGGCGACAGGGGCGGCACGTACCAGACCATCGGCAGGGTGCGGTATTCCGGGTGCAGCGGCAGGGCGAGCTTCCAGTCCATCGCCATCTTGTAGACCGGAGAGCGCTGGGCGGCGTCGATTACGTTTTGCGGAATGCCCTGCTTCAGCGCTTCTTCAATCACCGCCGGATCGTTCGGGTTGAGGAAAACGTCGCACTGGCGCTCGTACAGATCGGTTTCATGCTCGGTGCTGGCCGCTTCTTCTATACGGTCAGCGTCATACAGAAGCACGCCGAGATAGCGGATGCGCCCGACGCAGGTTTCCGAGCACACGGTCGGCTGGCCGGACTCGATGCGCGGATAGCAGAAGATGCATTTTTCTGATTTGCCGCTTTTCCAGTTGAAGTAGATTTTCTTGTACGGGCAGCCGCTGATGCACAGACGCCAGCCGCGGCATTTGTCCTGGTCAATCAGCACAATGCCGTCCTCTTCGCGCTTGTATATCGCACCGCTCGGGCAGGTGGCGACGCAGCTCGGGTTCAGGCAGTGCTCGCACAGGCGCGGCAGGTACATCATGAAGGTGTTTTCGAACTGGCCGTACATCTCTTTCTGGATCTTCTGGAAGTTGCGGTCGCGGGCGCGTTTTTCGAACTCGCCGCCCAGCAGCTCCTCCCAGTTTGGACCCCAGACGATCTTGTCCATTCGCTTGCCGTCAATCAGCGAGCGGGGGCGGGCGGTAGGGAGGTGATCCCCCTCCGGGGCGCGGTGCAGATCCTGATAATCAAAGGTAAAAGGTTCATAATAATCATCAATCTGCGGCAGGACCGGGTTAGAAAATATTTTCGACAGCACCCCCATTTTGCCGCCGAGGCGCGGCGTCAGCTTGCCGTGAATGCCGCGGATCCAGCCTCCTTGCCACTCTTCCTGATCTTCCCAGTTTTTGGGATAGCCGATGCCCGGTTTGGTCTCCACGTTGTTAAACCACGCGTATTCCATCCCTTCGCGCCCGGTCCAGACGTTCTTGCAGGTGACCGAGCAGGTGTGGCAGCCGATGCATTTATCGAGATTCAGTACCATGCCAACCTGTGAGCGTATTTTCATTTTTTCGCCTCCTGTACCTGATCCCGACCTTCGCCGTCCAGCCAGTTAATGTTTTTCATTTTGCGGATCATGATGAACTCGTCGCGGTTCGAGCCGACGGTGCCGTAATAGTTGAAGCCGTACGCCAGCTGCGCGTAGCCGCCAATCATGTGGGTCGGTTTCGGGCAGACGCGGGTTACCGAGTTGTGGATCCCGCCGCGCCGTCCGGTCACTTCCGAGCCCGGAATGTTCAGAATGCGCTCCTGGGCGTGGTACATCATGGTCATACCCGGCGGCACGCGCTGGCTGACCACCGCGCGGGCGGTGAGGGCGCCGTTGGCGTTGAAGGCTTCGATCCAGTCGTTGTCTTCAATGCCCAGCTCGCGGGCATCGGTTTCGCTGATCCAGACGATTGGCCCCCCGCGCGACAGGGTCTGCATCAGCAGGTTTTCGCTGTAGGTGGAGTGAATGCCCCATTTCTGGTGCGGCGTAAGGAAGTTCAGCGCTTTTTCCGGGAAGCCGTTCGGCGGGATCTCGCGCATATGGGTGACGCTGCGGGTGTCAATCGGCGGACGATAGGCCACCAGGCTCTCCCCGAAGGCGCGCATCCAGGCGTGATCCTGATACAGCTGCTGGCGGCCCGAAATCGTGCGCCACGGGATCAGCTCGTGAACGTTGGTATAGCCCGCGTTATACGACACGTGCTCGCTCTCAAGGCCGGACCACGTCGGGCTGGAGATAATTTTACGCGGCTGCGCCTGGATGTCGCGGAAGCGAATTTTCTCGTCTTCCTTGTTCAGCGCAAGATGGGTGTGATCGCGCCCGGTCATTTCGCCCAGCGCTTCCCACGCTTTTACCGCTACCTGACCGTTGGTTTCCGGCGCGAGGGCGAGGATCACCTCAGAAGCGTCAATGGCGGTTTCAATGCGCGGACGGCCTTTCGCCGGGCCGTCGAGCTTGACGTAATTGAGCTTGCCGAGGAAATCGACCTCCTTCTGGGTGTTCCAGGAAATGCCTTTCCCGCCGTTACCGAGCTTGTCCAGCAGCGGCCCAAGCGCCGTAAAGCGCTCGTAGGTTTCCGGGTAGTTGCGCTCGACGACCGCAATGGTTGGCGCGGTTTTGCCGGGGATCAAATCGCATTCGCCTTTGCGCCAGTCGAGAATATCGAACGGCTGCGACAGTTCCCCCGGCGAGTCGTGCTGTAGCGGCTGTAGCACCACGTCGGTTTCGGTCCCCAGGTGGCCGACGCAGACCTCGGAGAAGACTTTGGCGATGCCCTTGTAGATCTCCCAGTCGCTGCGGGACTCCCACGCCGGATCAACGGCGGCGGAAAGCGGATGAATAAACGGATGCATGTCCGAGGTGTTCATGTCGTCTTTTTCATACCAGGTGGCGGTCGGCAGCACGATGTCGGAGAACAGGCAGGTGCTGGACATGCGGAAATCGAGCGTCACCAGCAGGTCGAGCTTGCCCTCGATGGCGGCGGTCTGCCACTCCACTTCCTCAGGCTTCACGTCGTCCGTTGAGCCTAAATCTTCACCCTGAATACCGCTCTCGGTGCCGAGCAGATATTTCAGCATGTACTCATGGCCTTTACCGGACGAGCCGAGCAGGTTAGAGCGCCAGACGAACAGGTTGCGCGGGTGGTTCTTGCCGTTGTCGGGCTGTTCGCAGGCGAAGCGGATATCGCCCGATTTTAACGCCTGAACGGTGTAATCCTGCGGCGACATCCCGGCGGCATCGGCGCGCGCCTTCACGTGCAGCGGGTTAAGGTTGAGCTGAGGCGCGGACGGGAGCCAGCCCATGCGCTCGGCGCGAACGTTAAAATCAATCAGGTGGCCGGTGAATTTCGACGCATCCGCCAGCGGTGAGAGCAGCTCCTGCGCGGTCAGCTTCTCATAGCGCCACTGGCTGGCGTGATTATAGAAGTACGAGGTGCTGTTCATCTGGCGCGGCGGGCGGTTCCAGTCCAGCGCGAAGGCCAGCGGCAGCCAGCCGGTTTGCGGACGCAGCTTTTCCTGCCCGACATAGTGCGACCAGCCGCCGCCGCTCTGCCCGACGCAGCCGCAGAAGACCAGCATGTTGATCATCCCGCGGTAGTTCATGTCCATGTGGTACCAGTGGTTCACACCTGCACCGAGGATGATCATCGAACGGCCGTGGGTTTTATGCGCGGTGTCGGCAAACTCGCGGGCGATTTTTTCGATGAGGTATGCGGGTACGCCGGTAATCTGCTCGCCCCAGGCTGGAGTGTAGGCTTTAACCTCGGCGTAGCTCGTTGCCGCGTTACCGTCTTCGAGGCCGCGATCGAGGCCGTAGTTCGCCAGCACCAGATCGTAAACGCTGACCACGCGTTTCTCGCTGCCGTCGGCGAGCGTGAGGGTTTTACTCGGCACGCGGCGCGTCAGCACCGGTTCCTGCTTCACGCTGCGAAAATGCGGGTTCTCGTTGCCGCCAAAGTACGGGAAGGCGACGTCGGCCACGCTGTCGTGGGTGATGAGCAGCGAAAGGGTCAGTTCGGTTTCCTGACCCGCGGCAAGCGATTCCAGGTTCCATTTGCCTTTTTCGCCCCAGCGGAAGCCAATGGAGCCGTTCGGCACCACCAGATTCCCGGCGACGTCAAAGGCAACGGTTTTCCACTCCGGATTGTTGGCTTCTCCCAGCCCCTCGGCCAGATCCGACGCGCGCAGCATGCGGCCCGGCACCACGCGACCGTCTGCCTGCTCGTCGAGCAGCACCAGCATTGGCATATCGGTATAGCGGCGGCAGTAGTTGAGGAAGTAGTCGCTTGGGTTATCAAGGTGGAACTCTTTGAGGATCACATGGCCCATCGCCATGGCGAGCGCGCTGTCGGTACCCTGTTTTGGTGCCAGCCACTGGTCGCTCAGCTTTGCCACTTCCGAGAAGTCCGGGGTGATGGCGACGGTCTTGGTGCCTTTGTAACGCACCTCGGTGAAGAAGTGGGCATCCGGGGTACGCGTCTGCGGCACGTTTGAGCCCCAGGCGATGATGTAGCTTGAGTTATACCAGTCGGCGGATTCCGGCACGTCGGTCTGTTCGCCCCATGTCATCGGCGACGCGGGCGGCAGGTCACAGTACCAGTCGTAGAAGCTGAGGCAGGTGCCGCCGATCAGGGAGAGGTAGCGCGTGCCGGCGGCGTAAGAGACCATCGACATCGCCGGGATAGGCGAGAAGCCGGCCACGCGGTCCGGGCCATAGTGCTTGATGGTCCAGACGTTGGCGGCGGCGATCAGCTGGTTCAGCTCTTTCCAGTTCGAGCGGATAAACCCCCCGCGCCCGCGCGCCTGCCTGTAGCTCTGCGCCTTTTGCGGATCGTTCTGGATGGCATCCCAGGCCAGCACCGGATCGCTATGCTGTGCCAGCGCCTCGCGCCAGAGCTCAATTAGCCTGCGGCGCACCAGCGGGTATTTAAGACGGTTGGCGCTGTACAGATACCACGAGTAGCTCGCGCCACGCGGGCAGCCGCGCGGCTCATGGTTAGGCAGGTCAGGGCGGGTACGCGGATAGTCGGTCTGCTGGGTTTCCCAGGTCACCAGGCCGTTTTTAACGTAGATTTTCCAGCTACAGGAGCCGGTACAGTTAACGCCGTGGGTGGAGCGCACAATTTTGTCGAACTGCCAGCGCTGACGGTAGCTGTCCTCCCAGTCGCGGTTGGTGTGATACACCTGCCCGTGCCCATCGGCGAAACTGTCGCCTTTTGTTTTGAAGTAACGGAAGCGGTCCAACAGTTTGCTCATGACATTTCTCCTGCTTCGATAGCATTGCCGGAGGGCGTGGCGCACGCTCCGGCGAAGATATAGTTATTATTTTTGTGAGGATTTGCGGCCATACACCAGCCAGGTGACGAACACGCAGACGATGTAAAACACGAGGAATACCTTCATGGCGCCCACCGGCGAGCCGGTCATCGCCAGCGACGTGCCAAAGGCTTTAGGAATAAAGAAGCCGCCGACCGCACCGATGGCAGAGATAAAGCCCAGCGCGGCGGCGGTTTCGGTCACCGCCTCATGCTGCGCCTGCTCGTCGGTGCCGCCCTGCTTTTTCACCCGGTCGATGGTGATTTGGCGGAAAATAATCGCGATCATCTGGAAGGTCGACCCGCTGCCGAGACCGGCGGTAAGGAACAGACCCATAAAGACCAGATAGAACGCGATAAAGCTGCCTGAACCCGAGCCGGGAAGCGTCAGGAAAATCAGGGCGCTAAAGACGGCCATAAAGACAAAGTTGAAAAGCGTCACCCGCACGCCGCCCAGTTTGTCCGAGATCATCCCACCCGCAGAACGCGCCAGGGCACCAATCAGCGGGCCGAAGAAGGCGAGGTGCAGGATATTTACGTCCGGGAACTGGGTCTTCGACAGCATGGCAAAGCCCGCCGAGAAACCGATGAACGAGCCGAAGGTGGCGAGATAAAGCAGGCTCAGCAGCCAGAGGTGAAAACGCTTAAGCACCGGAAGCTGGCTGGCAATAGACGCTTTCGAGCTGGCGATATCGTTCATGCCGAAGAAGGCGGCAAGCGTGGCCAGAATCAGCAGCGGCGCCCAGATCCAGGCCGCGTTAGCCAGCCACATTGTCGAGCCGTCCTCCTGTGGTACGCCGTGTACGCCGAGGAAGGTGAACATCGGCAGGAAAATCACCAGCGGCGCGACCAGCTGCATCACGCTGACGCCCAGATTGCCCAGCCCGCCGTTAATGCCCAGCGCGCTGCCCTGCCTGGCCTTCGGGAAGAAGAAGCTGATATTACCCATGCTGGAAGCGAAGTTGGCACCGGCAAAACCGCACAGCAGCGCAATGATGATAAAGACCCAGTATGGGGTAGCGGTGTTTTGAATGGCGATCCCCAGCCAGACGCAGGGCACGACGAGGATAACGGTACTTAACACGGTCCAGTACCGCCCGCCAAATATCGGCACCATAAAAGAGTAGGGGACACGCAATATTGCGCCGGAGAGAGAAGGTAGCGCCGTTAGCATAAAAAGCTGGTCGGTGCTGAAATTAAATCCTACTTTATTAAGATTTACCGCAATAGCGCTAAATAACATCCACACGCAAAACGCCAGCAACAAACAAGCCACAGAAATCCATAGATTTCTTTGAGCGATATGTTTCCCTTTATTCTCCCAAAATTGCGCGTTTTCCGGTTTCCAGTTACTCAACAAATGTTGATTACTCTTCTCACTTTGATGTGACATATCGCCCTCTTGCTTAACCAAATGGAGAGAAAAAACAAGTAAAAACAGAAGGATGCCTGTTGGCTGCTTGTGAAAATTATTGGATGTTATGGGATACATCTGAAAGGATAGATAAAAAAGCGAATCCCTGAGTTTGGAAAGGGAATCAGGGTTCGCATTATGTGTTACTAATTGTAACTTTTGGAGGGAATTAATACCCCAATGGGAGTATTAAAACAATTCGAGGGAGATCAGTTTATCCAGATGCTTATTAAATGCCGCATCGTCCATTTCGGGCATATTTAGGACGTAAATTCCGTCCAGCCCGCATACCAGGCCGATTAAACGCCATGCAATATTTTCCGGCAGGTCATTAAGGGTAAAGGCATTAGCCTGCGCGCCGTCACGAATAATCGCGACCGTCTCCTGATGCCACATTTCCATGGTCAGCACGTAAGCGCCTTTGACGTCATTATCCCGGCTGGCAAGAATTTGCGCCTCACGCCACAGGCGAATGTAGGGCTCAAAACCGCCATCATCGCTGCCGAGCATGGCATGCAGCCGCTCCCGCCAGCTGGCATTTTCACCCACCACTTCAGCATCCAGCAAATCGCGGATCAGGCGGACAAACGCCAGCGATTTTAGCTCGCCAGCCGAAGCAAAATGGTGATGAACCTGCCCGGTGGCTACGCCCGCTTCGGTGGCGATGCGGCGAACGGTCATCGCGGCCAGTCCTTCGGTCAGCGCCACGCGCATCGCGGCCTGTAAGATCTCTTCCCGACGCTCGTCCTTGCTCAGATAACGCATAATTTCTCACTCTCAATGGGAACGAAACGAGTGTAACAAAAAGCTGGACAAGTGTTCAACTTTACGTAGGATCGCAATCTGGACATGTGTCCAGTTTTTATCTGATAAGGAAATTTATGTTTCGTCAGTGGTTAGCGTTGGTGATTATCGTGCTGGTGTATATCCCGGTGGCGATTGACGCGACGGTGCTGCACGTGGCCGCACCGACATTGAGCATGACGCTGGGGGCCAGCGGCAATGAATTGCTGTGGATTATTGATATTTATTCGCTGGTCATGGCGGGAATGGTGCTGCCGATGGGCGCGCTGGGCGATCGCATAGGCTTTAAGCGCCTGCTGATGATCGGCAGCACGCTGTTTGGCCTGTCGTCTCTGGCGGCGGCCTTTGCACCGTCGGCGGGCTGGCTAATTGCTGCCCGCGCGTCGCTGGCTATTGGCGCGGCGATGATCATTCCGGCCACGCTTGCCGGGATCCGCACGCTGTTTATCGACGCGCGGCATCGTAATATCGCTCTTGGCGTCTGGGCCGCCGTCGGCTCGGGCGGGGCGGCGTTTGGCCCGCTGATTGGCGGTATGCTGCTGGAGCATTTTTACTGGGGATCGGTATTCCTGATTAACGTGCCGATCGTGCTGGTCGTGGTCTCGCTCGCTGCGCGGTTCGTGCCAGCTCAGCAGGGACGGCCTGAACAGCCGCTCAATATCAGCCACGCCATCATGCTGATTGTGGCCATTTTGCTGCTGGTGTATAGCGCCAAAACCGCGCTGAAAGGCGTGCTGTCTCCGTGGCTGGTGCTCGGTACCTTACTCACCGGGGGGGGGATGCTGTTTATCTTCGTCCGCATTCAGCTGCGGGCGCGCGTGCCGATGATCGACATGCGCCTGTTTTGCCACCGCATTATTTTAAGCGGCGTGGTGATGGCGATGACCGCCATGATCGCGCTGGTGGGCTTTGAGCTGCTGATGGCGCAGGAGCTGCAGTTCGTTCATGGCTTTACGCCGTTCGAAGCGGGGATGTTTATGCTGCCGGTGATGGTGGCGAGTGGATTTAGCGGGCCTATCGCCGGGGTGCTGGTCGGTCGCCTGGGGCTGCGCATCGTCGCGGCCGGGGGCATGGGCCTCAGCGCGGTCAGCTTTATCGGCCTGTCGATGCTCGACTTCAGCACGCAGCAGTGGCAGGCGTGGAGCCTGATGGTGCTGCTGGGCTTCAGTGCCGCCAGCGCGCTGCTGGCATCCACCTCTGCGATCATGGCCGCGGCGCCGAAAGAGAAGGCCGCTGCCGCAGGGGCGATCGAAACCATGTCCTATGAGCTGGGCGCGGGTCTGGGAATTGCCATTTTCGGACTGCTGCTGACCCGCAGCTTCTCGGCGTCGATTGCGCTGCCGCAGGGGCTGAACGCGTCGCTTGGCGAGAAAGCGTCGTCGTCGATCGGTGAAGCGATGAGCGTCGCGCAGGATCTGACGCCTGCACTGGCCGAGTCGGTGATGTCGGCGGCGAAATCCGCGTTTATCACCTCGCACAGCGTGGCGTTAGGCAGTGCGGGAGGTATGCTGCTGGTTCTGGCGGTGGGGATCTGGTTTAGCCTGGCGAAAGCGCCGCAGCAGTAATAAAAAAGGCCAGCCGCGAGGGCTGGCCTTTCTGCACTAACGTATCTTAGAACTGGTAGGTCAGACCTACAGCCACGATGTTGTCGGTTGCAATTTTTGCATCGCTGGTGAACTTGCTGTCGTCGAGCAGGTTGATTTTGTAATCAACGTAGGTAGACATGTTTTTGTTGAAGTAGTAGCTCGCGCCAACGTCAACGTATTCAACCAGGTCCTGGTCGCCGTAAGAGCCGATGTCTTTACCTTTGGATTTCAGGTAAGCGATGGACGGACGCAGGCCGAAGTCGAACTGATACTGAGCAACAACTTCGAAGTTCTGCGCTTTGTTGGCGATGTGGCCGTTACCGAACGCGGTCATGTTGCGGGTTTCAGAGTAGGTGGTTGCCAGGTAGATGTTGTTCGCATCGTACTTCAGGCCGGCAGCCCAGACTTCCGCGTTTTCACCGCCTGCGTTCAGGTCGCTTGCAGCATTAACCTGATCATTGGTACGGTCAGATTTTGCGTAAGTTGCGCCCGCCGCGAAACCGTCGAACTCATAGGTAGAGGACAGACCCCAGCCGTCACCGTTAGATTCGGTGATGTCTTTACGGTCGTTTTTACCCTGGTACTGGGCAGCAACGTTCAGGCCGTCAACCAGACCGAAGAAGTCGGTGTTACGGTAGGTGGCAACGCCGGTAGTACGGCTGGTCATGAAGCCATCGGCCTGGGTCCAGGTATCGCCACCGAATTCTGGCAGAACGTCAGTCCATGCGCCGATGTCGTAAGCAACGCCGTAGTTACGACCGTAGTCGAAAGAACCAAACTCGTTGAATTTCAGGCCAGCAAATGCCAGACGGGTTTTGTTGCCGTCGGCACCCTGATCTTCAGAGCGGTTGCCCTTGAACTCATACTCCCACTGGCCGTAACCGGTCATCTGGTCGTTAATCTGCGTTTCACCTTTGAAACCCAGACGAACGTAAGTTTTGTCGCCGTCGTTATCCGTATCATCAGAGAAATAGTGCAGACCCGTAACTTTGCCGTACAGGTCCAGTTTGTTACCGTCTTTGTTAAAAACTTCAGCTGCGTTAACAACGCTTGCTGCCAACATGGAAGTGACTGCCACTGCAACTAATTTAAGTTTCATCTTAAATAATCCTTATAATTTTATTTAGGTGTTTCCTAAGCCAACTGGACGATTTTTAAACGAGGCAGATCGTCAATGGCAGACTATTTTTGAAATTCCGTAGTCTGGTTTCAATAATAAGTTTCAAAATATTAAAGATAATTTCAATTAGTGTGATCATGATCTGAAAAATTGCCGTCGAATCGCCTGATTCGATGAATAAATATACATAAAGTGATTATTAACTAATCAGGATAATATGCGCCCAAATAGTTTTTGAGCGTTTATGTTTTTTACGTTGGCGAGTTAAACAGGCGAGCGGAAATAAATATTTCTGATGGTTTTCTATCGTAAAAACAGATGGTTATGAGGGGTTGCTTAAGTGGTTGCTTAATTTTCATAAGAAACACCCAGAAATAAACTATTGCACATTGTGCTATTTAGGGGGCAAATATTAAGTCTGCATTAATTTCGCGCGTTGTCAGTTTATGTCAATTTAGCGCCAGAATACGGTTAAGTTTTAGCACTATAAACAGAATGTCCTGCGCGCTCTAATGTTATGAATAATATTCTGATGTGTGATCACATTTTAAATTATTGTTAATTTTCTGCCGGGCAACGCGCGTACCCGGCAAAAGCGTGCAGGGTTATTTACGTGTGGCGTACCAGCACAGCAGTGAACCGGCGCAAACCAGCAGTGCGCCCTGCCAGAACGAGAATGAAAGGGGAGAGCTGAGCAAAATAGCCGCGAGCGCGGCGGAAAGTACCGGCGTAAAATAAGATACTGCCGCAAGCATCGTCACGTTCCCGTGAAGAATGCCTATATTCCAGGCCGCATAGCCGAAGCCGAGGGCAACGCCGCACATTAACAGCTTCACCACCACCGGTACGCTGAACGCCATGTCAGGCTGATCGCTTAAGGCATATTTGACCCACAGGCTTAAGGCGGTCAGCAGGACGAAAAGGGTGATGCCGTTTTGCCCCTTCGCGTACTTGCTGGTGACGGTGCAGTAGGCGGCCCAGATAAAGGCGCCTGCAAACGCCAGCCCGTAGCTTAGCGGGCTGGAGACGACGTTGCGCATAATGTCATCCAGGTGCAGGCCGCTTTCGCCGCCTAAAACCCAGCACACGCCCAACAGCGAGACGAGAAGCCCAGGCACCACCCACAGGCTGGATTTTTGCCCGTTGAACAGAATGGCGAACACGATCGTCAGGCTCGGCCAGAGGTAGTTGACCATGCCCACCTCAATGGCCTGCGAGCGCGTCGCGGCATAGCCCAGCGACAGGGCAAGGCACATCTCATAGCTGACAAACAGGACGCTGCCCGCAATGAGATAGCGCGTGGAAAAACGCCGCAGATCCGGAAAGCCCACCGTCACCAGGCACAGTAATCCGCTGACGGTGTAGATCATCGCCGCGCCGCCCACCGGGCCTAGCCCCTCACTTACGCTGCGGATAAGTCCTACCATCGTGCTCCACAGCAGTATGGCCGCCAGACCAATCAGCGTTGCTCTTTTTCTGTCCATTACCCAGCCAGTCCCATAAAAATCAAAGGGAAAACTTATAGCATCTATCCGCTTCTTCTGGCGAATTTTCTCAGACCCGGTTAACCCATAAGGGTTAAAAAAACGTACCGGCGGTGACTATTAAGGGGGCGAACTTTGACGACCTTGATTTGACGCAAAAAAAACAGGGGCTTTGCTGTTAGTTTGCGGCGCGAAGTCTTATCAGATAACGAGGACAGCAATGGACGTCAGCCGCAGACAATTCTTTAAAATCTGCGCGGGCGGTATGGCCGGAACAACAGCCGCTATGCTGGGATTCGCTCCCAAAATGGCGCTGGCTCAGGCACGCAACTATAAACTGCTGCGTGCGAAAGAGATCCGTAACACCTGCACATACTGCTCCGTGGGTTGTGGGCTATTGATGTATAGCCTGGGTGATGGCGCGAAGAACGCCAAAGAAGCGATTTATCATATTGAAGGGGATCCGGATCATCCGGTGAGCCGCGGGGCGCTTTGCCCGAAAGGGGCGGGGCTGCTGGACTACGTTCACAGTGAAAACCGCCTGCGCTATCCCGAGTACCGTGCGCCGGGTTCCGACAAGTGGCAGCGCATCTCCTGGGACGACGCATTCTCCCGTATCGCAAAACTGATGAAAGCGGACCGGGACGCCAACTTTATTGAAAAGAACGAGCAGGGCGTCACGGTTAACCGCTGGACCTCCACCGGGATGCTGTGCGCGTCTGCGGCGAGTAATGAAACCGGCATGCTGACGCAAAAATTTGTGCGCTCCCTCGGCATGCTGGCGGTTGATAACCAGGCGCGCGTCTGACACGGACCAACGGTAGCAAGTCTTGCTCCAACATTTGGTCGCGGTGCGATGACCAACCACTGGGTTGATATCAAAAACGCAAACGTCGTGGTGGTGATGGGCGGTAACGCCGCAGAAGCCCATCCGGTGGGCTTCCGCTGGGCGATGGAAGCGAAAAACAACAACGATGCGACGCTGATCGTCGTCGATCCGCGCTTTACGCGTACGGCATCGGTGGCCGATATTTATGCGCCGATCCGCTCCGGTACGGACATTACGTTCCTCTCCGGCGTGCTGTTGTACCTGATCGAAAACAACAAGATTAACGCGGAATACGTTAAGCATTACACCAACGCCGGCCTGCTGGTGCGGGAAGATTTTGCCTTTGAAGATGGCCTGTTCAGCGGCTATGACGCAGAGAAGCGTCAGTACGATAAATCTTCCTGGAACTATCAGTTCGACGAAAACGGCTACGCGAAACGGGACGATACCCTGACCGATCCGCGCTGCGTGTGGAATCTGCTGAAACAGCACGTTTCCCGCTATACGCCGGACGTGGTGGAGAATATTTGCGGTACGCCAAAAGCGGACTTCCTGAAAGTGTGTGAAGTTCTGGCCTCCACCAGTGCCGCCGACAGAACCACCACGTTCCTGTACGCGCTGGGCTGGACGCAGCACACCGTCGGCGCGCAGAACATCCGCACCATGGCAATGATCCAGCTGCTGCTCGGCAACATGGGGATGGCCGGCGGCGGCGTGAACGCGTTGCGCGGCCACTCCAACATTCAGGGCTTAACCGACCTCGGCCTGCTGTCCACCAGCCTGCCAGGCTACCTGACGCTGCCGTCCGAAAAGCAGAGCGACTGGCAAAGCTGGCTTGACGCCAACACGCCAAAAGCAACGCGACCGGACCAGGTGAACTACTGGAGTAACTATCCGAAGTTTGCCGTGAGCCTGATGAAATCTTTCTACGGCGACGCGGCGCAGAAAGAGAATGACTGGGGCTTTGAGTGGTTGCCGAAATGGGATCAGGCATACGACGTCATCAAGTATTTCAACATGATGGATAAGGGCGACGTCACCGGCTATATCTGCCAGGGCTTTAACCCGGTAGCCTCATTCCCGGATAAAAACAAAGTCGTCCGCAGCCTGAGCAAGCTGAAGTACATGGTGGTTATCGATCCGCTGGTCACCGAAACGTCTACCTTCTGGCAGAACCACGGTGAATCAAACGATGTCGATCCGGCAGCGATTCAGACCGAAGTGTTCCGCCTGCCGTCCACCTGCTTTGCGGAAGAAGATGGCTCCATCGCTAACTCTGGCCGCTGGCTTCAGTGGCACTGGAAAGGCCAGGATGCGCCGGGCGAGGCGCGTAATGACGGTGAAATTCTGGCCGGCATTTACCATCGCCTGCGCGAGCTGTACCGCACCGAAGGCGGTAAGGGCGCTGAACCGCTGCTGAAGATGAGCTGGAACTATAAGCAGCCGGATCGTCCCGAGTCCGAAGAGGTGGCCAAAGAGAATAACGGCGTGGCGCTGGCGGATCTGTACGACGCCAGCGGCAACCTGGTGGCGAAGAAAGGCCAGCTGCTGAACAGCTTTGCGCTGCTGCGCGACGATGGTACCACCGCCTCTTCCTGCTGGATCTACACCGGCAGCTGGACGGAGCAGGGTAACCAGATGGCGAACCGCGATAACGCCGATCCGTCAGGCCTGGGCAACACGCTGGGCTGGGCATGGGCGTGGCCGCTGAACCGTCGCGTGCTGTACAACCGTGCATCCGCAGACGTGAACGGCAAGCCGTGGGATCCGAAGCGCATGCTGATCGAGTGGAACGGCACGAAGTGGACGGGTAACGATATCCCGGACTTCAACACCGCCGCACCCGGCAGCAACACCGGGCCGTTTATCATGCAGCCGGAAGGGCTGGGACGCCTGTTCGCCATCGACAAGCTGGCGGAAGGGCCGTTCCCGGAACACTACGAGCCGATGGAAACGCCGCTCGGCACCAACCCGCTGCACCCGAACGTGGTGTCGAGTCCGGTGGTGCGCATCTATGAAGACGACGTGCTGCGCCTGGGCAAAAAGGACAAGTTCCCGTATGTCGGAACGACCTACCGCCTGACCGAGCATTTCCACACCTGGACCAAGCACGCGCGGCTCAACGCCATCGCGCAGCCGGAACAGTTCGTGGAGATCAGCGAAACGCTGGCGAAAGCGAAAGGGATCGCCAATGGCGATCGCGTGAAGGTGAGCAGCAAGCGCGGCTTTATTCGTGCCGTCGCGGTGGTTACCCGTCGTTTGCAGTCCCTGAACGTTCACGGTCAGCAGGTGGAAACGGTCGGTATTCCGCTGCACTGGGGCTTTGAGGGCGTGGCGCAGAAAGGCTATATCGCCAATACCCTGACGCCAAACGTCGGCGATTCCAACTCGCAAACGCCGGAGTACAAAGCGTTTCTGGTCAACATCGAGAAAGCGTAAGGAGCGATTAAATGGCGATGGAAACACAAGACATTATTAAACGCTCCGCGACCAACCCGATAACCCCCGCGCCTCGCGCGCGGGATTACAAGGCTGAAGTCGCCAAGCTTATCGATGTCTCATCCTGCGTGGGCTGTAAGGCCTGCCAGGTGGCCTGCTCGGAGTGGAACGATATTCGCGACGAGGTGGGGCACTGCGTTGGGGTTTACGATAACCCGGCGGATCTGAGCGCCAAATCCTGGACGGTGATGCGCTTTAGCGAAACCGAACAGAACGGCAAGCTGGAGTGGCTCATCCGTAAAGATGGCTGCATGCACTGTGAAGATCCGGGCTGCCTGAAGGCATGTCCGTCGGCGGGTGCAATCATTCAGTATGCCAACGGGATCGTCGACTTCCAGCAGGATAACTGCATCGGCTGCGGGTACTGCATTGCGGGCTGTCCGTTTAATATCCCGCGCCTCAATAAAGAGGATAACCGGGTATACAAATGCACGCTGTGCGTGGACCGCGTTAGCGTGGGTCAGGAGCCTGCCTGCGTCAAGACCTGCCCGACCGGCGCGATCCACTTCGGCACCAAAAAAGAGATGCTCGAGGTGGCGCAGCAGCGGGTGGACAAGCTGAAAGCGCGCGGCTACGACAAGGCGGGTATTTACAACCCGCAGGGCGTGGGCGGAACCCACGTGATGTATGTCCTGCATCACAATGACCAGCCGGAGCTGTATCACAACCTGCCGAAGGATCCGGCCATCGATACCTCCATCAACCTGTGGAAAGGGGCGCTTAAGCCGCTCTCGGCGGCGGGCTTTATCGCCACCTTTGCCGGGCTGATTTATCACTACATCGGTATTGGGCCGAATAAAGAGGTGGATGACGACGAGGAGGAGCATCATGAGTAAGTCGAAAATGATAGTGCGCACCAAATTTGTCGATCGCGCCTGTCACTGGACGGTGGTCATCTGCTTCTTCCTGGTGGCGGTCTCCGGCATCTCGTTCTTCTTCCCGACGCTGCAGTGGCTGACGGAAACCTTCGGGACACCGCAGATGGGGCGTATTCTTCACCCGTTCTTCGGCATGCTGATTTTCGTGGTGCTGATGTTTATGTTCGTGCGTTTCGTCCATCACAATATCCCGGATAAGCAGGATATTCCGTGGGTGAAAGGCATCGTTGAAGTTCTGAAAGGCAACGAGCATAAAGTAGCGAAGGTAGGCAAATATAACGCCGGGCAGAAAATGATGTTCTGGACCATCATGAGCATGATTTTTGTGCTGCTGGTAACCGGGGTCATCATCTGGCGACCGTATTTCGCCCACTACTTCCCGATTCAGGTAGTGCGCTACGCGCTGCTGATCCACGCAACGTCGGCCATTATTCTGATCCACGCCATCCTGATCCATATGTATATGGCATTCTGGGTGAAAGGGTCGATTAAGGGCATGATTGAAGGGAAGGTGAGCCGCCGCTGGGCGCAGAAACACCATCCTCGATGGTATCGGGACGTTGAGCGTGTTGAAGCGCAAAAAGAGAGTTCGGAAGGGTTGAAGTAAGCCTTGCGCCGTCGGCTTTGTCCGGCGGCGCTGCGCTTGCGCGGGCCTGAATTATGTATTTGTAATTAACGCATCGATTCCCGCAATAACTCCGCTTCTTGCGCTACGAAGATTACATACATAATTTTTATTATTTAGTTTCTTTGTCTCCACGTGAGTTATGTTTGTTGTGTTCAGAAAAAAAGTCTGAAAATCAATATTCACCAGAGGAGTAGCGGCATGAAAATACCCTTTTAAATGATTATGATAACTTAACGGCACCACAAGCCTTGTCGATAAGTCCTCATAATAATCGTGCTGAATTATCATAAAATAGGGCTGATACTCACGCGTTCTGTCTGATGGGTTACGATAAACGTCAAACTGAAAACACATCAAAGCCCTCCGAAATAAGGGTCATCGGACAGTAATCCGCCTTTAGCCGTTAATTCATTCATGGCTTTAATAAACTCCTTATCCTGTTGTCGTTGCCTCACGCGCTCCGCTGTCGTTAAGGGCGTGCGAGTCCTTGTTCCAGTGAAAGGCTCTCTTTTAGAAATGTTTTTGGATGGGTTCGATTTCATTTAATTTCCCCTTGGTTGGTGCGGCCATTATCGGCCGAAGGCAATAAAAAACAATACCGTTTCCCCTGGTAATATAAATTATGCGAGCCGCCTTCCAGTATAATTAACCTCGATCTGCAAGATGCCTGAAGGAAGATTTTCGATTTATTTTGTCAGCTCTGCGTTTCGATAATTCAACCTTATCTGCATGCCGTCCTTTATATGTACTCTGTGAAATCGTTCGAGAAAGCGGCGCTACCCTCTGCGGAACGGCCCGTATCCGGTCGCGGAATCGAGGCCGTGGCCTGGGTGTAATCGACCTGAATAAATGGATTAATGTGTCAGAAAGCTGGTTTGAGCTGGCTCACCATACAAGTTTAATCAATAATGCACCCTGCATATTTTTCAAACGTGGCTGTAGTATGAAAAAGACAATTTTTTCGTTGGCGCTTGGCACCTTTGGCCTGGGGATGGCTGAATTTGGCATCATGGGCGTGCTGACAGAGCTTGCGCATGACACGGGAATTTCTATTCCCTCCGCCGGGAATATGATTTCGTTTTACGCCTTTGGCGTAGTCATCGGCGCGCCGATTGTGGCGCTGTTCTCCGGCAAATTCTCCCTTAAAACAACGCTGCTGTTTCTGATGGCGATGTGCGTCATCGGTAATGCTCTGTTTACTTTCTCAACGTCCTATGTCGGGCTGGCGGCGGGGCGGTTAATCTCTGGCTTCCCTCATGGCGCGATTTTCGGCGTGGGGGCGATCGTCCTGTCGAAGATCGCACCGCCGGGAAAGGTGACGGTTGCCGTCGCCGGGATGATTGCCGGGATGACCGTAGCCAATCTGCTGGGCGTACCGCTGGGTACCTGGCTTGGGCACGAGTTTAGCTGGCGTTACACCTTCTTTTTAATTGCGGTGTTTGACGCGCTGGTGATCCTGTCGGTCCTGCTGTGGGTGCCGGATATACGCGACACGACAGCCACCCGGCTGACGGAACAATTTCGCTTCCTGAAGAAACCGGAGCCGTGGCTCATTTTTGCCGCCACGATGTTCGGCAACGCCGGCGTGTTTGCCTGGTTTAGCTTCGTGAAGCCGTTTATGGTCAACGTGTCAGGCTTCTCAGAGGGGGTAATGACCGCGATCATGATGCTGATGGGGCTGGGCATGGTGCTGGGTAATATGCTCAGCGGAAAATTATCCGCGCGCTTTAGCCCCTTGCGCATTGCGGCCACCACCGACCTGGTGATTGTGGCCTCGCTGCTGGCGTTGTTTGCTTTTGGCGAACTGAAAACCGCTTCGCTGGTGATGGGATTTATCTGCTGTGCCGGGCTGTTCGCGCTCTCTGCGCCGCTGCAAATTCTGCTGCTGCAAAATGCGAAAGGGGGCGAGATGCTGGGGGCGGCAGGCGGGCAGATGGCGTTCAATCTCGGCAGTGCAATTGGCGCGTATTTTGGCGGAATGACGATCGTTCTCGGCTTCAGCTGGAGCTACGTCACGCTTCCGGCCGCGATCTTGTCCTTCTCGGCAATGACCTCGCTGCTGTTGTATGGACATTTATGTGCCAAAAAGCGCCAGGCCAACGCCCGGGCGCTGGCCTGATTTTAAGGGAAACGCCCGGAGTCGACGTCATGCCGCTGGCTCCGGGTGACTGGCTTAGACTGAAGCTAGACAAACTTCGCCAGCGGATCGGCGGCGGCAAATGCAATGGCTTTATCCGCTGCCGGCGGATAAATTAACTCATTAGTGATGGCAATTTTGATCTTCTTGGCTTCTTCTCGTACCGATTTTACTGCCTGTTCCCAGCCCTCGGTATAAACCGCTCCCCAGCCGCCCAAATCCAGACAGGTCACGTAGTTCACCTGACGGTAAGGATAGGGCTCCAGGTTCAACAGGCTGGCCGCCGCGTTATGTCCGGCGAATTTGCCTAACTGGATCGCGTGCTGGCAGGTCATCAGCGCCGTATTGCCTGCGTCATCCGTTTTGGCATGTGCCATATCGCCCGTCGCGTAGACGTCCGGATGCGCAGGCACCTGCAGCGTCCCGGTGACTTTTAAACGCCCCATATCATCGCGTTCGCCATCGATTTGCCTGCTGAGAGGATTTGCCTCTACACCCGCGGTCCAGATGACGGTAGCGGCGGGGAGGCGATCTCCGTTTTTGAGCGTCACGCCGTTGGCATCAATCGCCTCAATTTCACTGCTCAAACGCCATTCAACGCCCAGCTCGTTGCTCGCTGCTTCAATCGTGCTGCGGAGCGCCTCGCTGTATCGTCCGCCAATCACCTTACCTCTCTCAACTACGATAACTTTAGTCTTTGTTTCGGTGCCGAAGCGGGCACGCAGACGGGCAGGGAGTTCGGTTGCCAGCTCAATACCGGTAAAACCGCCGCCGCACACTACCACGGTATTGCGCTCTGGCGTTGAAGGCCGCGTGACCAGCGAATCAAGGTGCTGTTCGAACGCCCGGGCGGACTCAAGCTGGTCGATATCAAAGGCGTACTGTGCCAGACCGGGGATCGGCGGTCGTTTGGCCCGGCTGCCGGTTGCCAGGATGAGACGTTCATAACTTACTTCAGAATCGCAGCCCGTGGCGTCGCGGTATGTGATGGTTTTTGATTTTGTATCAATGCCTTGTGCTGTTCCAGCAATAAACTCAATCCCCAACTCTGCAAACAGGTCACTCAGCGGGGCGACCAGCGTTGAAACCTTTTCTTCATAGAAACGGGGGCGTACGCGAAGTTCCGGAACAGGTGCCAGCACCGCGATGCTAAGGCTGTTGTTACCTTCCAGTGCAGAAAGCCGCGCTGCGCTGACCGCGGCCCACATGCCGGAAAAACCGCTGCCCACAATTAAAATCTGCTTTTTCATACTCGATCCTTTCGATCGTCAGGCTGCATGCCTGACGTAACTGCTACTATAATGGTCGTAGTTAACTGCGACAAGTTCTTTCTGAGTTAAAATTCGTTATAATGCAGCGAACAATGACCCGGAGTTATCGATGGCGTTTTTCAGTTCTGGTGTGGAATATGGCATTCACAGCCTGATGTGCATGGTGGATGCAAAAGGCAATGAGCGCGAAATGAGCGTCCGGGAAATGGCGGCCCTACAGGGCGTACCCTACGACTATCTCGGGAAAATTTTTACCCGCTTGTCACGCGCCGGGCTGGTTATCAGTACGGAAGGCAAGGGCGGGGGCTTTAAGCTGGCTCGCCCGGCTGAGCTTATCTCCGTGCTGGATGTGGCGCATGCTATCGACGGCGAGAAGAGCATGTTTGAGTGTCGGGAAGTGCGTCAACGCCTTGCGGTGTTTGATGAAACGCCACCGGCCTGGGTTTGTGACGGCCCGTGCGGTGTGCGGTCAGTGATGGACAGCGCGCAGCAGCGGATGGAAGAGGAGTTAGGGCGCCATACCATCCTGGACCTGGCGCGTAAGATGTATCGAAAAGCTCCTGACACCTTTCAGATTGAGGTTCAGGAGTGGATTTCCGACCGGCGTTCATCGTCCTGAAGGCCGGGCAGGGCAAAGCCGCCGCCCGGCAACCCTGATTTACGAGCGTAAATCAATTACCATGCGGCCACGGATCTGGCCCTGTTCCATCTCTTTGAAGATGGCGTTGATATCTTCAAGCGGACGCATCGTGACCTTCGGCACGACCTTGCCTTCTGCCGCAAACTGGAAGGCTTCGAGCAGATCCTGACGGGTACCCACCAGTGAGCCCACCACCTGAATGCCGTCCAGTACCAGACGGGGAATATCCAGGCTCATCGCTTCCGGCGGCAGGCCAACGGCCACCACGCGGCCCCCGGCACGCACCGCATCAACGGCGGAGTTGAAGGCCGCTTTCGCCACTGCCGTCACCACGGCTGCGTGTGCGCCGCCCGTTTTTTCCTGAATCACTTTTGCCGCATCTTCGCTGCGGGAGTTCACGGTTAAATCCGCGCCCATGCTGGCGGCGAGCTTCAGCTGTTCGTCGTTCACATCGATTGCGATGACTTTTGCATTAAAGACGTTTTTAGCGTACTGCAGCGCGAGGTTGCCCAGGCCACCCAGTCCGTAAATCGCAATCCACTGTCCGGGTTTGATCTCAGAGACCTTCACGGCCTTGTAGGTGGTTACGCCGGCGCAGGTAATGCTGCTCGCCGCCGCGGAGTCCAGCCCGTCCGGGACTTTTACGGCGTAATCAGCGGTAACGATACATTCTTCAGCCATGCCGCCGTCAACGGAATAACCCGCGTTTTTCACGGCGCGGCACAGGGTCTCGTTGCCGGTATTACAATATTCACAGTGACCACAGCCTTCAAAGAACCACGCCACGCTCGCACGGTCGCCCACTTTTAACGACGTTACGCCCGGGCCGATCTCTTTGACGATACCAATCCCTTCGTGGCCGAGGATCACCCCGGTTTTGTCGCCAAAATCGCCGTTCTTAACATGAAGATCGGTGTGACAAACCCCGCAGCACTCCATTTTCAGCAGCGCTTCACCGTGCCTGAGCGAGCGTAAGGTTTTATCCGTGACGTTAACCTGATGATCCTGAGTGACAACAGCAGCCTTCATGTGTTTCTCCTTTTCATGATGAGTATCTGCATAGCAGGTGTAATACCTCCTAAGGATTAATACGTTGGCGCTGTAATGCAAGGCATCCGCAACATAATGTCATTATTTAGTGCAATTTCAGATTAAGAATACGGCGATCCTCTAATAATCGGTAGGGGAAAACGCCGTCTGGAAAAGGGTAAAAATGACCCGGCGTAACGACCGCCGGGTACTGAGTTACAGCCGGGCTTCTATCTCCTCAATCTCTTTTCGCCACTGCGCCTGCAGCTGCGGCTTCTGATGTTTTGGCTTTCGCGCCAGGTCCTCTTCCAGCAGCGCTTCAAGCGCGACCAGGCGTTCGAGCAGATCGTCAGGTTGAGAAGGTCGCGCCCTGGACGCGGCCGTCGACGCCGCTTGTGCAGCCGGCTCAGTGCCTTCACGCAGCAGGTCGAACACCGCCTCCGCGTCGTGCCATTCGCTCAGCCTGCCGTCCTCAATCAGCCAGAAACGGTTACAGCTTCGGCTAATCAGATGACGGTCGTGGCTTACCAGCAGAACGCCGCCTTCAAACCGTTGCAGGGTTTCGGCCAGAGCGTCTTTGCCTTCCATATCCAGATGGTTTGTTGGCTCATCCAGCATCAGCAGGCTATAGCGGGCAAGCGTCAGGCCGACAAACAGCAGGCGTGAACGCTCGCCACCGCTCAGCGTACTGACTTTCTGCCCGTGACGCGCCCATGGGAAACCGGCGCTGATAAGCGCCAATTTGCGGGTGTGCGGATCGGGCGAGAAAGGCTCCAGCGCATCAAGCAGCGCCGCATCGTCCGGCAGCTGGCGCAGCGTCTGGTCGTAGTAGCCGGGCGAGACGCGCGGATGACGCTTAAGCCCGTCATCTGAGACGTCGTCACGAAAATGTCGCCAGATAAGCTTCATCAGCGACGATTTACCGCAGCCGTTACGACCCACAACTGCAACGCGGTAGCCGCTTTTCAGCCGCGCGCTGTCAATCGTAAACAGATCCGGCAGGCCCGGCGCAGGGGGCACGCCGAGGTTGGTGATTTCAAGCAGGCGGTCGGCCCGCAGCGCGTCCCCGCGCAGGGTTAAGGTCCACTGGCTGCCCTCCGTCAGTTCCGTCTGATTATCCTTCAGCCGTTCGACCTGTTTTTCCATCTGCTTCGCCTTACGGGCGAGATCTTCGTTGTCGTAGACCTTGCCCCAGGTCGCCAGCCGCTTCGCGCTGGCCGTTACGCGGTCGATTTCCTTTTGCTCCGCCTTATGGCGCTGCGCGTCGCTTTCATCTTTTGCTTCAAGCGCCTTGCGTGCCGCCGTGCAGGGAAGGGCAAAGTAGTGCAGCGTCTTATCGCGCAGGATCCAGCTGCCGTTGGTCACCGCGTCCAGCAGCTGCCGGTCGTGTGAGACAAGAACAAAGCTGCCGGACCAGTTCTGTAAAAACTGCTCCAGCCAGAGCAGGGTTGGCAGGTCAAGGTGGTTGCTCGGTTCGTCCAGCAACAGCAGATCCGGATCGCCAATCAGCGCTCGCGCCAGCAGTAAACGCGTGTGCTGGCCGCCGCTCAGCGTAGCGGATTGCAGCGCCGTTTCCTGCGGCGTGAAGCCCATGCCTGCAAGCAGCGTTTCCGCTTTCCAGCGCAGGCTGTCGCGCTCGCCGGTCGGCAGCTGAGCCAGCACAGCATCCAGCATGGTCAGGGGATAAACAGCCTCCGGCAGGTGCTGTTCCACGCGCGCCATCAGACAATGACCCGCAAGAGAAACCGTTCCGGCCGCAGGAAGTTGCGTTCCGTCGAGAACTTTGAGCAGCGTGCTTTTGCCGCAGCCGTTATCGCCCAGCAGACCAAGGCGGTCGCCTTTTTTCAGCGTAAAGGAGAGAGAGTCGAAGAGCGTGCCAAACGCTGTATCAACGCGTAGTGAATGTGCAGTGAGTAAAGTGCTCATTGTTGCTTACCCAAGAGTTACAGGCATGGCTATGCCTCGTCAAACATCGCTGACGATAACTCAGTAAGCCCGAGAGAAGGGATTTCAGGGGTTGGTGGCTTCGCTCAAGCAGAAGTTATCGCAGCACGATACCGATAACGCTTGAGCTGGTGCGATCGCCAAGAGTATGTGAAAAATTAAAAATTTCACAATACAGCATAATAGGCCTCCTTATATATTCAGTGGGTTGATGGATGAAGGGAGTGTAGCGGGGGAATGTGGGTTTGGCTAGCGGGGAGTGCCGTATATTCCCCTCACCCTAACCCTCTCCCCGAAGGGGCGAGGGGACTGTCCGGTGCGGTTTTCACCCTCTCCCCTTTGGGGAGAGGGCTGGGGTGAGGGACAATAGTTAAATCGAAGTACGACGATAGCTGCGGTATTCCGGCATCCAGAAGTTATCGTCGATGGCCTGCTGCAGCGCGTCGGCCGAGGTTTTCACCGCAACTCCCTGCTGCTGCGCCATTTTGCCCACCGCGAACGCGATGGCGCGGGACACCTTATGAATGTCCTTAAGCTCAGGCAGCACCAGTCCTTCACCGTTGTTCACCAGCGGAGAGTGGCCAGCCAGCGTTTCGCTTGCCGACATCAGCATTTCGTCGGTGATGCGGGACGCGCCGGAAGCGATAACCCCCAGACCAATTCCCGGGAAGATGTAGGAGTTGTTGCACTGGGCGATAGGGTACAGCTTGTCCTTCCACACTACCGGATCAAACGGACTGCCGGTGGCGACCAGCGCGTTGCCTTCGGTCCAGGCGATGATGTCCTGCGGCGTGGCTTCCACGCGTGACGTCGGGTTCGACAGCGGCATCACGATTGGTCGCTCGCAGTGCTTGTGCATCTCGCGAATGATCTCTTCCGTGAAGAGGCCGGTCTGCCCGGACACGCCGATCAGAATATCCGGCTTCACGTTGCGCACCACGTCCAGCAGAGAGAGCACTTCGTTATCGGTATCCCAGTTCTTCAGGTTCTCGCGCTTCTGCACCAGCTTGGTCTGGAACGGCAGCAGGTTCGGCATACCGTCGGTCAGCAGGCCAAAACGGTCAACCATAAAGACGCGGGAGCGGGCCAGCTCTTCACTCAGCCCTTCGCGCTGGGTCTGGGCAATAATTTGTTCGGCGATGCCGCACCCGGCGGAGCCTGCGCCAAGGAAGACAATTTTCTGATAGCTGAGCTGGCTGCCCGCCGCGCGGCTCGCGGCAATTAGCGTACCGACGGTTACCGCCGCGGTGCCCTGAATATCGTCGTTGAACGAGCAAATCTCATCGCGGTAGCGGTTCAACAACGGCATGGCGTTTTTCTGCGCGAAGTCTTCAAACTGGAGCAGCACGTCCGGCCAGCGGTGCTTCACGGCCTGAATGAAATCATCAACAAACTGATAGTACTCATCGTCGGTAACGCGCGGATGGCGCCAGCCCATGTACAGCGGATCGTTCAGCAGCTGCTGGTTATTGGTCCCCACGTCCAGCACCACCGGCAGGGTGTAGGCCGGGCTGATGCCGCCGCAGGCGGTGTACAGGGAGAGCTTACCGATAGGAATACCCATCCCGCCAATGCCCTGGTCGCCGAGGCCCAGAATACGTTCGCCGTCGGTCACCACAATCACCTTGATGTTGTGGTTAGGCACGTTTTGCAGGATGTCGTCCATGTTGTGACGGTTCTGGTAAGAGATGAACACGCCGCGGGAGCGGCGGTAGATTTCAGAGAAACGTTCACACGCCGCGCCGACCGTTGGGGTGTAAATGACGGGCATCATCTCTTCGAGATGGTTCTGCACCAGGCGGTAGAAGAGGGTTTCGTTAGTGTCCTGGATATTTCGCAGGTAGATGTGCTTATCAATTTCGGTTTTGAAGCCCTGATACTGGATCCAGGCACGTTCTGCCTGTTCTTCAATGGTTTCAACCACTTCTGGCAGCAGGCCCAGCAGGTTAAAGCTGCTGCGCTCTTCCATGCTGAAGGCGCTGCCTTTGTTCAGAAGCGGAAACTCCAGTAAAACCGGACCGGCGTAAGGAATATAAAGGGAACGATGTTTTTTCAGTTTGTTGTCCATGTCACTCACTCTTTTTAAGAAGAACCGTCCCTGACACTGCTGTTTGTCATCTTTCTGGCGTGCGCTGCGGGCTGCGGTCGGGGGGTATTATAAAGGAGCTAAATGTTAATTACCGCAACACATAAACAAAAACACCACCGGGATTACCGATGGTGTCGTGAATGTCGTGCCGGAACTTACTTGCCGGTCTGGCGTTTCCTGCCGGTGGCGTGGGTCACCTGCGTTTCGCTACCCCCTTCAATAACCACCTTACGCTGGTTAGAGAGTTTGTAGTTCAGTCCCAGAAGATGGCGTGCCTGACGGTTCGATTTCATGTTAACTCCTCAATCCTGTTGATAGTTTTAAGGACAAGTTTGCTTCCGCAAACGAAATGTAACCCCTTAGGTTGCAGATCCAGCTTAGCAGGTTTTTACAAAGGTGCCCTTTGCCCGCTGACGACGTAGTTAATGGTTTGCTGGTAGATGTCACTGAGGATGTCATTGTCCGTGGCTTCCACCCACCTGGTCAGTTCCATCAAAATGTCATCTTCAGTTACAACACCGTGCTCGGCGTGAAGACCCTGTGCAATCGCGTTAACGAGTTCAGGTTGTGCTGCTGTGGTATGTGCCGGGTAATAAGTAAACATGCTGCCTCCGTGTCGTTCTCTGTTTAATGTTACGGCGTGCAAAATCTTAATTCACATTCAGAGTGACAAATATTTTTGCCGTTGTGGCTCAGATTCGTCCTGGAAATAAAAATATCACATCCCGTAGCAGAGAAATAAAATTTAGGGTTTCCAGCGGCGTAAATTAGTTGTTTTTTCATAAGGCATTGGGGAAGGCCATGAGATCAATTCCACAATGCTGCCCCATGGCGTTTGACCATAGCAGAAAGCATTCCCTTCACCCTGTTCATCCGGAAAAGAGAGCGGCTTCGGCTTAGTAAACATCTCACCACCGGCAGCGGTAAATGCCGCTATGGCGTGTTCAAAATCATCAACATAAACAGCAAAATGCTGCAAGCCGAAGTCGCTGGCGCGGGCGGGCATGCCCTGTTCTGGGCCGTGCATTTCAAAGAGTTCTATACCGGGCCCGTGGGGCATGGCGAGCATGCGGATTGCGCGGATTTTTGTGCCGGGGAAGAGCCTTAAGGTGTGTTGCTGGGCAGACTGGTCAATATTATCGGTTTCAGCATCGACAGAGTGATATAAAACCCGCGCGCCGAAAGCCTGTTCAAAAAATAAGGTAGCTTTTTCAATGTCGGGCACCGTAATACCAATATGGTCGATGCCCCTTACTGACGATTGCATATATATCTCCTGCTATAAAAAAGTAAATATAGCAGGAGATAATCAGGTTATTACCACTTCATTTCGCCGGTGTTTACTTTGGCGCTCAGCTCCAGCGAGCTCGCTTCAGCCAGCTCCGGCCACTGTTTTTTCATCGTGCTGATTACGCCAGCTGAATCCTTATGTGAGGTGAGGGCCTGTTCAAACTGCTGAAGATAGCGGCGGGTAAAGTCGATAGCGCCCGTTCCCGCGGGCGGTGTCCCCAGGTAGTGGCCCGGGATCACGCGCTCTGGCTTAAGCGCCGCCATGTTATCCAGCGTCTGCTGCCACTGCTGGCGGCTCGCTTTGGTCTGGGTGTCTGCCGTCCAGACGTGAATGCCCCACGAGACGCCGGTACCGCCAAGGATAGTTTTCGCGGACGGGATCCAGACGTACGCCGCGTAGCTTTCAGGCTCTTCAATGTTGACCCGCTCACCGTCAATCATGAAGGTGGTGGACGCAATCACCTGCGGCACGACAAGCCGGGTCGGCGCGCCGTCTTTCATCTGCGGTCCCCAGAAGGCGAGCTTGGCGTCCTTAGTGGCCCTGATGTGGTCCACCACCTGCTGCGTGGCCACCACTTTGGCGTTCGGGAAGGCTTTTACCAGCGGCTGAAGGCCGAAGTAGAAATCCGGATCGCCGGAAGTGATAACGATCTTGTTCAGCGTTTTTCCGCTGCGGCGAATTTTCTCCACCAGCGCCTCGCCGTCCTTTACGCTGAACTGCGCGTCAAACAGTACCGCCTCTTTGGGGCCGGAAACGAGCGTGGAGGAGACGGCAAAAATGCCCTTTTCCTGCGGGTTATAGGTATCGATGGTTAACGGCGCGGCAAACGCAGCCGGAGCGAAAAGGGTGCACAGCATAGCAAGGCGGGCGATCTTCATGGTCTTATCTCTGTTCTTCTGGAAAGTCTCTATTGTACGGATCTCTGCATTTGCCAGAATTCCTGAAACAGGAGATGCTTAGTTTCATAAATCGAGCAAATGGAGGTCAGAATGGATCGCGTCATCGCCGCCCAGGTGTACAACCGCATCTGCGAGCTGGGAAGTTTGAGCGCGGCGGCACGGGCTTTGGGGATCTCCCGCCCGATGGTAAGCCGCTACCTTGAACAGATGGAAAAGTGGGCCGGCGCGCGGCTGGTAAACCGCTCCACCCGCAAGCTGACGCTGACGGCGGCGGGGGAAAAGGTGCTTCAGAAAACGCGCACGCTCTCGCAAATTTCCCAGGAAATTGAAGGTCAGTCGGTGAAGGATTCGCCTTCCGGCACGCTGCGTGTCGCCTGCGCGCACTTCACCGCCACCCAGCTTATCGCCCCGATACTGCCTGACCTGCTGCAGCGCTACCCGCAGCTGCGCGTTGAGCTGGACGTGAATAATCATCCCGTGAGCCTGGTGGGGGAGCGGATCGACGTGGCGATCCGCATCACCGATAGCCCCGAGCCGGGCATGATTGCCCGCAGGCTGGGGGAGTGTCGGTCCGTGCTGTGCGCCTCGCCGCGCTACCTTGCAGCCCGGGGCGTCCCCGGGCGGCTGGAGGATCTGGCGCAGCACAACTGCCTGCACTACAGCTTTTTTGCCGGGCAGTCGTGGCGTTTTATTTCGCCTGAAGGCGAGACGATTTCGACGGCCGTCAGCGGCAACCTCAGCGCCAGCATCTCTTCCCTGCTGATGGAGGCGGCGATAAACCACTGCGGCATCGCCATGCTGCCCGAACGTGAGGCCGACGCGGCGCTACGGCAGGGCAGCCTGGTGCCGGTGCTTAACGCCTATACGCCAAAACCGATCGCTATTTTTGGCATTTATCAGTCGCGTGACTACCAGCCTGCGGCGCAGCGGGTGTTTCTTGACGCGCTGGCGAACGGCCTTGCGTCGCGATCGGACTAGTCTGTCTTCCCTGCAAAACGGATTAGGCGTCCTATACTTAACCCTTTGTAAGCCAAAAGGAGAGCAATAATGACGATTCATAAGCACGGTTCAGCACACTGGTCTGGCGACATTAAGCGCGGGAAAGGCACGGTATCGACGGAAAGCGGCGTCCTTAACCAGCAACCTTACGGCTTTAACACCCGTTTTGAGGGCGAAAAAGGGACAAACCCGGAAGAGCTGATTGGCGCGGCGCACGCGGCCTGTTTCTCAATGGCTCTGTCGCTGATGCTGGGCGAAGCGGGCTATACCGCAGACTCCATTGATACCACGGCGGATGTCTATCTGGATAAAACCGACGGCGGTTTTGCCATCAGCAAGGTCGCGCTGCAAAGCAAGGTGACGGTACCGGGTATCGATCCGCAGCAGTTTGACGGCATCATCCAGAAAGCGAAGGCGGGCTGTCCGGTTTCGCAGCTGCTCAAGGCCGAAATCACCCTGGACTATAAGCTCAACTGATCGCAGCCGGGCATCCGCCCGGCTCATTTTAACCGTTACGCCAGCAGCGCACCCGCGTGCTCCCCGATGGGGCCAGCAGCGCCTGCGGCTGCTCACATCCCTTCGCCGCCAGCGGGCAGCGGTCCCGGAAATAGCACCCGTCGGGCAGATTTCGATTGCCGGGCAAATCGGTTTTTCTGAGCGCCAGCGTTTCATCAAGCGGTTCACCGGTGCGGGGAACGGAGTCAAGCAGCAGTTGCGTATAGGGATGGCGGGGATGGTTCAGCACCCGATCCGTCGTACCCAGCTCAACGATTTGCCCCAGATACATCACCGCCACGCGGTCGCTCATGTGCCGGACCACCGAAACGTTATGCGAAATCAGCACAAACGTCAGGTTTCGCTGCCGTTGCAGTGTAACCAGCAAGTTGAGGATCTGCGCCTGAACGGAAATATCCAGCGCGCTCGTGGGTTCATCCAGCACGATAATGTCCGGGTTCGAAGAGAGGGCTCGGGCAATGGCGATGCGCTGGCGCTGTCCGCCGGAAAAGGCGTGCGGGAGGCGGTCAAGGTATTCCGGGCGGATCCCCACCTGCTGCGCCAGCTCCGCGGCCAGCTGCCGACGTTCCCGCTCGCTGCGTCGCTGCTGGATCCACACCGGTTCGGTGATGATGCGCCAGGCGGGCAGCCGCGGATCGAGAGACGAAAGCGGATCCTGAAACACCATCTGCATGCCGCCCGCCCCGTTCGCCCGCTGGCAGGCACCGGCGCTCGGTTTAAGCATGCCCATCAGCAACTGTGCCAGGGTGCTCTTGCCGCAGCCAGATTCCCCCACAATGCCCAGCGTTTCGCCGCGATGGATTTGCAAATCGAGGCCGTTGAGGGCATGCACACGTTCCGTCACGCGCCCCAGCCAGTTTTTACGCGCGGGAAAGTTCACGTGCACGTCATCCAGTTCAAGCAGTATTTCAGACATGGCGCGACTCCTGTTGTGGATACCAGCAGGCGGCCTGCTGGCCCTCCGCGCCCGTCGACAGCAGGGGCGGCGTTTCGCCGCACTTCGCACCGGCCGCAAAGCAGCGCTCGCGGAAGGCGCATCCGCGCGGCAGGTGGCTGAGGTTCGGCACCGTGCCGGGAATGGCCGGAAGTATTTCACGCGGCTCGCCGTTTTCCGGGGCGCAGCGCAGCAGGCCAATCGAGTAGGGATGAACCGGACGCTGGATCAGGCTCCGGGAGCTGCCGCTTTCGATAACGCTGCCCGCGTACATGACGTACATACGATCGCAAAGCTGAGACACCACCGCCATGTCGTGGCTGATAAACAGCACCGACGTCCCGCTGGCGCGGGCCTTATGCTTCAGCAGGCGCAGCACCTGGAGCTGCACGGTCACGTCCAGGGCTGTGGTCGGTTCATCGGCGATGATAAGCTCCGGCTCGCAGGAAAAGGCGAGGGCGATCATCACCCGCTGGCGCATGCCGCCGGATAGCTCAAACGGATAGCGCTCCATCACCTGCGCCGCATCCGGGATTTGCATCTCGCCCAGCAGGGAGATTGCCTTCTGCTGCGCCTCGCGGCGGGAAAGCGGCTGATGCTGGCGGATAACCTCCACCATCTGCTTGCCGATTCGTCGCGTGGGATTGAGCGCCGTCATCGGCTCCTGGAATATCATCGCCACCTTTGCGCCGCGCCACTGGCGGAGCTGTTTTTCCAACGCGTTCAGCACGTCTTCACCGAGAAGCGTGATGCGTCCGTGGTGTACGCGATAGCTGCCTTCAGGCAGCAGACGCATCGCCAGCATCGCGGTGACCGATTTCCCCGAGCCGGATTCGCCCACCACGCCGACAATTTCGCCCCGGCCAATCTCCAGCGAGACGTGGTTAAGCGCGTGAACCTCACCGCGAAAAATGGGGAAGCTCAGGTGCAAATCTTCAATCGATAATACGGCATCACTCATGACTGCCTCCCTCCTGATTTAGGATCCAGCAGGTCGCGCAGACCGTCGCCGAACAGATTAAACCCGACCGCCGTGATCAGGATTGCCGCTCCCGGAAACGCGCAGTACCACCACTGGTCGAGCACGTAGTTGCGGCCCACGGCCACCATCGCCCCCCATTCGGCGGTAGGTTGCTGCGCGCCCAGTCCAATAAAGCCCAGCGTGGCGGCCATCAGGATCGCGCTGCCGATATCCAGCGAGGCCTGCACGACCAGCGGCGGCAGGGCGTTACGCAGGATATGCCAGGCGATCAGGTGCCAGCGCGATGCGCCAAAGGTGCGTGCGGCCTGCACGTAGGTAAACTGGCGCACCACCAGCGTCTGCCCGCGCGCCAGCCGCACGTAAAACGGAATGCGCACGATCGCAATCGCCAGCATGGCGTTAAACAGGCTTGGGCCGAGCGCGGCGGCCAGCGCCATCGTCAGCACCAGCGAGGGGATCGAGAGCATAACGTCCATGATGCGCATAATAACGGCGTCGCCGCGCCCGCCGAGCACGCCGGACAGGCAGCCGAGCAGGGAGCCAATACCGCCCGCTATCGCCACCACCGCCAGACCCGCTGTGATGGACTGCTGGCTGCCCACCAACACGCGGCTGAACAGATCCCGGCCCACCTCATCGGTGCCAAACCAGTGCTGTGCCGACGGGGCCTGCAGGCGCGCGGTCAGATCCAGCGCGTTCGGATCGTGCGGCACAATCCAGGGCGAGACGACCATCAGCAGCAGCATCAGGATCATAATTACGCCGCCGGCCAGCGTGAGCGGGCTTTTTCGCAACGTCCAGAATAGCTTTGCCCAGCTGACGCGCCGTTTTGCGGCGCTGACGGGCGCGGGCGTTTCCTGAGTTAACATCATTCGGCACCTCCGCGCCCGATTCGCGGGTCGATCCACAGGTACAGCAGATCCACCACCAGATTAACGAAGACATACGCCAGCGATACCACGACCGCGAAGCCCATGACGGCGGGGAAGTCCAGCGCCTGAATGGAGGTCACCACCCAGGCACCCATTCCCGGCCAGGCAAACACGGTTTCGGTAAGCACCGCCCCGTACAGCAGATCGCCCAGCGCCAGGCCAAGTACGGTAATGGAGGGGATCATGGCGTTGGGTAAGGCATAGCGCAGCACGATGTACCAGCCCGGCAGCCCGCTGGCGCGGGCGGTACGAATGTAATCCTCGCTCAGCTGCTCCAGCATCGCGGAGCGCACCTGACGCGCCACAATCCCCAGGTGCACGAAAGCCAGGGTCAGGGAGGGCAAAATCAGGTGCTGAAGGGCATTGAAAAACACCTCGCCGTTGCCTTCCAGCAGGGCGTCCAGCAGATAAAAGCCGGTAACGTGGGCGGGCGGGTCGAGCCAGTCGTCCAGCCTGCCTCCGCCGGGCAGGATCTGCAGCTGGCCGTAGAACAGGACGATAACCCCCAGCCCCAGCCAGAAGGCGGGGGTCGAGATGCCGGTCATCGCCATCAGCCGCACCAGATGATCCAGCCAGCGGTTACGGTATACCGCCGATAAAATGCCCAGCGGCACGCCGGCCATCAGCGCCAGCAGGAGGGAGCAGAAGGCCAGCTCCAGCGTGGCGGGAAAGAAGGCCTTTAAATCTTCCGCAACGGGGCGTCCGGTGCGTATGGACGTGCCTAAATCGCCGTGCGCCAGCGCCTCAACATAGCGGCCAAACTGGATATAGAGCGGCCTGTCCAGCCCCAGCTGCTGGCGGATGCCCTGAACGATGTCGTCGCTGGCGCGATCGCCGGCCAGCAGGCGGGCCGGATCGCCGGGGATCAGGTGTGAAATAATAAAGGTAATAATGCAGACACCGGCCACCACCAGGATTAATCCCCAGCAGCGCTGGCGCACGATGCTCCAGAACGTCATACGCTTCCCCCCGGCGTGGGCCGTTACTTACTCATGGTGGCGATGTTAAAGACCTGCTCAAGCATCGGATTAAAGGTGAAGCCTTTGACATCTTTGTTCATCGCCAGCTGGTAGTTCTTCTGGAACAGATAAACGTAAGCCGCCTCGTCAATGACCACTTTTTGCGCTTGCTGATAGTCTTTGGTGCGTTCGGCCTGATCGGTGGTTTTCAGCGCCGCCTGTAGTAGCGCGTCAACCTCCCTGTTCTCATAGAACGAGCGGTTGCCCGGCAGCCCCTTTTTGTCCGACTCGAACCAGTAGTTCATAAACATGTACGGGTCGGCGAAGTCCGGGCTCCAGTTGCCGATGGCAATGTCATAGTCGCCTTTGCCCACGCGGTCGCGCATGGTGGCGTTGGCCAGTTTCTCCAGCCTGACGTTAATGCCCAGCTTGCCGAGGCTCGCCTGGGTGGAGAGGGCGATGGGCTCCCAGTTGGGGTCGTTATCCGAGTAAAGGAACGTCAGGCTGGCCGGTTTGTCTTTCACCTTTTCCAGCGCCGCCCTGGCTTTGGCTTCGTCAAAGCTGTACTGCATGGCGTTCGCATCGAAGCCCCACATGCCGTCCGGGATCGGGCCGCGCATCTGCTTGCCGTTCCCGCTGAGAATACCTTTCACCATCCCCTGATAATCGGTCGCCCAGGAGACCGCGCGGCGCATTTCCACCTGATTCATCGGGGCCTTACCGTTGTTAAGATAGAGATAGGTCACGCGCAGGGACGGATACTCCGCCACGGCCACTTTGCCTTCCTGCTTCAGGGCGGCAAGCTGATCCACCGGCAGCGCGTCGGCTATGTCCAGATCGCCACGGGAAAGCTGAAGGCGACGCGACGCGCTTTCGCCAATAATTTTCACCGCTACGCGCTTAAAGTGCGGCTTTTCGCCCGGCCAGTGCGGGTTAGGCACCATCACCAGCTGCTGACCCTTGCGCCAGCTTTTCAGCATAAACGGGCCGGAACCGGCGGTGTTTTGCGCCAGGAAACCGCGAGCATCGTCGGCGGCATTGGCCTTCAGCACCGCCGGGTTGACGATCGACGCGCCGTCGTTGGCCAGCGTATACAGGAACGGGGCAAACGGCTGGCTGAGAGTGAACTTCACGGTGTGCTCATCCACCGCATCCACCTTTAAATCTTTCGGAAACGCCTCGGACGGCCCCTGGCCGATTTTCAGCAGGCGCTCAAACGACAGCTTGACCGCTTCGGCGGTTACCGGCGTGCCGTCGGAAAACCTTGCGTTGTCCGCCAGGGTGAACGTCCACGCCTTCCGATCCTCCGAGGCGTTCCAGCCCGTCGCCAGATCGCCTTCCACCTCCGTGGTGCCCGGCTTGTATTTCACCAGCCTCTGGTAGGAGGGATAGGTCACCGTCCAGTCGTTATTGTCGATAGTTACCGCCGGATCGAGCGTTTGCGGGTCGGCGGCCTTGCCAATCACCAGCATATCTTTTGGCACAGCCGCCAGCGCGAGCGGGGCGCTCAGGGCGAGCGTAGCGGCAATCAGGGTCGTAAGCAGCGTTGTTTTCATGGCCGGGCTCCAGAATTAGAGTGAGTGTGTGGTCGTAAAACAGGCGAACTGGTCATCCAGCAGCGGATAGCCTGCGGCGTTCGGCAGTTCGAAATGCCACCACTCGCTGCTGATGCCCACAAAACCGCCGCCGGACATCACGGCGTTAAGAAGCAGCCGGTTGCGCTGCGCCTCGGGCGGTACGGAAGGGTGCCAGGCGTGGGAACGCTCGTGCATGTCGTCAAAGCCGGCCCCCATATCCAGCACGTTGTCGTGTTCGTCCATGAGCGTGACGTCAACGGCGGTGCCCCGGCTGTGGTTAGATCCAACCGCCACGTCCACCACGTATTCCGGATTCGGGCAGGCATCCCAGAGCTGCGCCTGCGCCTGCTGGGGGCGGTAGGCGTCGTAGACCACCAGCTTCAGTCCAGCCAGCGCGGCGATGCTGATGGCCTTTGCCAGCGCGGTGGCGGCATCCGTATGCAGCAGACACGTAGCCTGCTGGTAGATCGGGCGGCCGGTGATGTTGTCGGCGGTCGCGTATTTCAGATCGATATGCAGCGTGGGAAAGGTTTTCGCCACGTCAATCAGCTGATTCTCTTCGGGCATAGCTCCGCTCCTTTAGCGTTCGAATTGACCAAACTGTTGTTGTAACTGTCGGTTGATTGCCAGACGCTCCGGCAGCGCATCCCCCAGCGCCTCCACCACGCCCGACAGCAGCAGGTTGAACAGACAGCTCACGGGCGCCAGCGAATCCCAGAAATGGCCGGTATCGGTCTTCACCTGGAGTAAATCAATCGGGTAATCCCGCGCCCACGGGCACCAGATATCGGTGATCAGCGCCATCGGCAGCCCTTTTTCGCTCGCCACGCGGCAGTACTGACGGGCAATGGCGGAGTAGGCCCGGGTATCCGTCAGCACGATATACGGGTGCGCAAAGCCGGAGTTAAGCGACTCCACCCAGCTGCCGGAGAGCCCTTCGGAATAGCTCACGCGCGGGCGCAGGTATTCAAGATGGCTGAAGAACGCGTTGGCGATCCCGCGCGTGGACTGGATCCCCAGCACGAAGACGGCGTCAGCATGGGTAAGCCGCTGAACGACCTGTCTGAACGTCTCGCTTTGCGCCAGCTGATAAACGTGGGCAATGGCATCCACCTCCAGCGAGAGGGAGTGCTGAACGCGATCCGACAGCGGCTGCTGCTGCTTCCAGGAGTCGAGGCGCTCGGTAATGCCCCAGGGCTGGCGGGGATCGCGCAGGCTTTTTTTGGCATCGTCCAGGTTGCGGTAGCCCAGCTTGCGCAGAAAGCGTCCGACGGTGATGCCGCTGGTAGCGGTTGCCTGCGCCACGCTCTCTGCCGTTTCAAACGGGATCTGCCCGGCGTGCGCCAGCATCCAGCTCGCCACCCGCTTTTCGCTCGGGGTGAACTGGCTGAACGTCGCCTCGATACGGCCCAGCACCTCAGGTTTTGTCGTCATACCGCCTCGCTGTTAACCGGCTGTCAAAGTCCCGATGTTTGTTACCTGATTAACAATGCAGGATGCGTGCCATACTCACACTGCGGCGAAAGCGCGCTGTGCTGCAAAGTTAATGCAATATTTAATTAACGAATGAACAACATTTGTGCAGCGTAGTTCACTTTTGGTGCAGCGCAGGATCTGACGGCTATCTATTTAGTGAATACGTCAGTCTCTTCACATTTTTTGGTAAGATGGCGGCACTATGCACAAGAGAGGGAGCCTCACATGGCGAATTTGCCCTGGCGGGTCAGCGTGCGCCTGATGGCTCTCGCAAAAAAACTGGCGATCGTCGTCGGGATCGTTCTGATCGTGCTGCTTGCGGTGCGCGTATATCTTTCACAGCAGGGGCCGGCGCTGCATTCGTGGCACACCTGGCGGGCAGACGAGATGTCCGTGCGCGAGATGGACAACGCAAGCTTTGCGCAGTACCTCACGCGTGAAAATGCCATCTTCAGCGATCTCGATAGCGAGGTGACGGCGAAAGCAACGGCGGAGGAGCGCACGCCGCTTAACCGCTACTACCGCCAGAGCCTGGTGTGGCCCGGCCAGTTTTCCCCGGATGCCAACCGATCCTTTGTCCTGAAGCCTGACGGAAAACCGCGCGGGGCGGTGGTGCTGCTGCACGGGCTGACGGATTCGCCCTACAGCGTCAGGCATCTGGCCCTGCATTATCAAACGCGCGGCTTCGTGGCCGTGGTCCCTCGCTTGCCCGGTCACGGCACCGCGCCCGGCGCGCTGACGGACGTTGACTGGGAGGCGTGGCTGGCGGCAACGCGTCTGGCGGTCCGCGAGGCGACGCGCCTGGCGGGTAACGATGTTCCCCTGCACCTGGTGGGCTACTCCAACGGCGGGGCGCTGGCGATGAAATATGCCCTCGACTCGCTTGATGCGCCTGAACTGCGCAAGCCTCAGCAGATCGTTTTGCTGTCGCCGATGATTGGCGTCACGGCATTTGCCCGCTTTGCCGGGTTCGCCGGGCTGCCGGCCATGCTGCCGGCGTTTGCCAAAGCCGCGTGGCTCAACGTTTCGCCCGAATACAATCCTTACAAATACAACTCGTTTCCGGTGAACGCGGCGCGCCAGTCGTGGCTGTTGACCCAGGCGCTGCATGAGCAGATCGGCCGCGCCGCCCGGGAACACCGGCTGGCGCAGCTGCCGCCGGTCCTCGCGTTCCAGTCGATCATGGATTCAACGGTCAGTACCCGCGCGGTGGTCACCGGGCTGTTTGACCAGCTCCCGGCTAACGGCAGCGAGCTGGTGGTTATTGACATCAACCAGGCCGGGAGCTTTCGTCCGCTGTTTAAGCCCGCCTCCTGGACCGCGCTGGCCGACCTGCTGCCCGAGGCTCGCAGACGTTACAGTGTCACCGTTATCACCAACGCCAGCGCCGACAGTTATCAGACGGTCGCGAAAACGACGCCCGCGGGAAGCACGCGGGAGACGGCAATCCCGCTGTCGGTTAACTATCCGCGCGAGGTCTACTCTCTGTCGCACGTTGCCATTCCGTTCCCTCCCGATGACGATCTTTATGGCCGCCAGCCTGCGATAAAAAATCACTATGGTATTAGCCTCGGGACCATTGCCCTGTGGGGGGAGACCTCGGTGCTGAGCGTCGGCAAAGATGCGCTGATGCGCGTGACGTCAAACCCGTTCTACGACTATATGCAGGCGCGTATCGACAGCCGTATCGGGGATTAGTAGTTCCGGCGCGGAATAGATTAGGTCACGCCGTGGAACTGTGTTAAACAGTACGGTCCAGGCGTATACCTCATATCGGACCCCGTTTCTGTGCTGACAACTCTCATTTATCGAAGCCAGCTGAGCTTAACCTGCACCGTTGCAGAGTTAAGCGCGCTGGTTGAACAGGCCAGGATCCGCAACACGGAGCAGGGCATCTCCGGCATTCTTCTCTCCAGCGGCCGGGACGTTTTGCAAATTCTCGAAGGGACAGAAGAGAACGTGGTCGCGCTTTTTAAGACCATCCGCGAAGACAGCCGACATCACGGCGTGGTCGAGCTGATGCGCGATTACGGTCCGCGCAGGCGTTTCGACAATGTAGGAATGCTGCTGTTTGACATTCAGGCCCGAACCCGGAAGGCGGTTCTGGAGTCGGTACTGCACTACAGCAAGCTGGAAAGCTATCTCACGTCTGACGATCGGGTGTTTAAATTCATCCAGACGTTTATCGTCGGCAAATCCTCTCCTCAACCGACGGCACAGTATGAACCCGAAAAATGGACGCTCTCGCGGGAAGGTACGCCGTTCGGCAACGGGTTAGGCCTGTTGGCGGGTCAGACCTGCCAGTTTGCGCTGCAGCCGATTATCGAGCCGTCCGAGGGCAAAATTAGCTCTCTTGAGGCCCTCATCCGCGGCAACGACGGCGGCAGCCCGGAGCAGTTCTTTCGTACGCTCGACCCCTCGCGGATCTACGAAACCGACCTGCAAACCAAGGCCTGGACCTTCGCGCTGGCAGAAAAGCTGGGCATTGGCAGCCACAAGCTGGCCGTCAACCTGCTGCCGATGTCGCTGGTTAACGTCCCCGGTGCGGTAGCGTTTCTGGTGGCGCAGATCAAAAAGCACGGCCTTCAGCCCGAGCAGGTGGTCATCGAAGTGACCGAAAGCGAAATGATTTCCGGCTTCAACCAGTTTAACAGCGCCATTAAGCAGCTCCGGGCGGAGGGGGTCGGGCTGGCCATAGATGATTTCGGTTCCGGCTATGCCGGGCTGTCGCTGCTTACCCGGTTCCAGCCGGACAAGCTCAAAATCGACAGGGAGATCGTCAGCGATATCCACCTGAGCGGGCCAAAGCAGGCGATTGTTAAGTCGATAGTCAGCTGCTGTACCGATCTGGAAATTACCCTGGTGGCGGAAGGCATCGAGAAGATTGAAGAGTGGTGCTGGCTTGAATCCGCCGGCATTCGCCGCTTTCAGGGCTTTTTGTTCTCACGTCCGCAGCTGAATGGCGTGGGCGACATTTACTGGCCTCACCTGAAGCGATAAGCAAAATTTCCCCACGCTTATTTCCCGGCCCTGTCACCTGTGCTTAAATAGCTAAACCGGTTTAACAAAATTTAGCTAAGAAGGTGATATGGATACAATCTGGGTACTTGGCGATGCGGTAGTGGATCTTCTGCCGGACGGCGAGGGTAAACTGCTGCAGTGTCCGGGCGGGGCACCGGCCAACGTCGCGGTGGGCGTCGCCCGTCTGGGCGGGAGGAGCGCATTTATCGGCCGGGTGGGCGACGATCCCTTCGGACGCTTTATGCAGAAGACGCTGGCGGATGAAAAGGTTAATACGCAATGGATGCGTCTCGATCCGCAGCATCGCACCTCCACGGTGGTGGTTGACCTCGACGACCGCGGCGAGCGCTCCTTTACCTTTATGGTTCGCCCGAGCGCTGATTTATTCCTTGAACCCGCCGATCTCCCGGCCTTTCGCGCCGGGGAGTGGCTACACGTCTGCTCCATCGCGTTCAGCGCGGAACCCAGCCGGTCTGCCGCGTTTCAGGCGATGGCGGCCATCAGACAGGCCGGCGGGTTTGTCAGCTTCGATCCCAATATTCGCGCCGATCTGTGGCACGATGAAGTAGACCTGCGCGCGTGCCTTGAGCGGGCACTGGCCTGTGCCGACGTGGTGAAGCTCTCGGTTGAAGAACTGGCGTTTTTAACCGGAAACGCGCAGGTGGACGAGGGGCTCGCGGCGCTGATGCGCGGCTGCGGGGCACGGCTGGTGCTGGTGACGCAGGGAAAAGAGGGGGTTACCGCCTGGCAGAAAGGCGCGTTGAGGCACTATCCCGCTACCTCCGTTGAATGCGTTGATGCCACCGGCGCGGGGGATGCCTTCGTTGCCGGGCTGCTGTTCGGGCTGGCGCGCGAGGAAGACGCCGACCTCCCGGCCGTTATCGCGATCGCGCAGCGCTGCGGCGCGCTGGCGACCACCGCAAAGGGGGCAATGACCGCGCTGCCGTACCGTCACGAGCTGTAATTTTCTCACCTGGCCGCCGCCCGGCGGCCTGAACTGTCGCCTCGATCACACTTACTAAATCGGTTTAGCAAAAAACATTGCCGATCCAAAATTTCGCGGTTTAGTATCATCAGCCTAAACCGGTTTAGCAATTTAGCACTTTCACCGACTTTTCCAGGAATGCGACAAAATGTATAAAAAACGCACGCTTGCCGTGATGATAGGCATGCTGGCCGGCAGTACCTCTGTCTTTGCCCAGACGAATATGAACAGTATCGAAGCCCGCCTTGCAGCGCTGGAGCAGCGTTTGCAGGAGGCGGAAACCCGCGCGCAGGTTGCTGAAAAGCGCGCCACGGCGGCGGAACAAAAAACGCAGCAGCTGGTGGCGGCCCAGCAGAAAACGCAAACCACCACCCGGGAGGTGGCGCAACGTACCGCGGCACTGGAGAAAAAAGCCGACCGCAGCAGCGGCTTTGAGTTTCACGGCTACGCCCGCTCCGGCCTGCTGATGAACGACGCGGCCTCCGGCAGCAAAAGCGGCCCGTACCTGACTCCCGCCGGGGAAACGGGCGGGGCCATCGGCCGCCTTGGGAACGAAGCGGACACCTACGTTGAGCTGAACGTTGAGCACAACCAGACGCTGGAGAATGGCGCCACGACGCGCTTTAAGGCGATGCTGGCCGACGGTCAGAAAACCTATAACGACTGGTCGGCCGACAGCAGCGACCTGAATATTCGTCAGGCCTTTGCCGAACTGGGCCATCTGCCGGACTTCACCGGCGCGCTGAGGGGCAGCACCTTCTGGGCGGGTAAACGCTTCGATCGCGATAATTTCGACATTCACTGGCTGGATTCCGACGTGGTGTTTCTCGCCGGAACCGGCGGCGGCGTGTACGACGTGAAGTGGAACGACGCGCTGCGCAGCAACTTCTCTGTCTATGGCCGCAACTTCGGCAGCGAGGAGGAGATCGACAACAACGTACAGAACTACATCCTCAGCATGAATCACTTCGCCGGGCCGTTGCAGGTGATGGTCAGCGGCCTGCGGGCAAAAGATAATGACGACCGTAAGGACAGCAACGGCGATCCGATTAAAACCGACGCGGCGAATAACGGCGTGCATGCCCTGGTCGGTCTGCATAACGACAGTTTCTACGGCCTTCGCGAAGGTTCCGCCAAAACGGCGCTGCTCTACGGCCACGGTCTGGGTGCAGAGGTGAAGAGCATCGGCGCTGACGGCGCGCTGCTGTCGGAAGCCGATACGTGGCGCTTTGCAAGTTACGGTGTCACGGCGCTGGGCGGTGGCTGGCACGTTGCGCCCGCCGTGCTGGCGCAGAGCAGCAAGGACCGCTACGTGAAGGGCGACAGCTACGAGTGGGTCACGCTTAACGCCCGCCTCATCAAGGAGGTTACCCAGAATTTCGCCCTCGCGTTTGAGGGCAGCTATCAGTACATGGATTTAGCCCCGGAAGGCTACAAGGATCGCAACGCGGTAAACGGCAGCTTCTACAAGCTAACCTTTGCCCCGACGCTCAAGGCGGGCAAGATTGGCGATTTCTTCAGCCGTCCGGAGCTGCGCCTGTTCGCCACGTGGATGGACTGGAGCAGCAGGCTGGATAACTATGCCAGCGATGACGCCTTTGGCAGCAGCGGCTTCAACGCAGGCGGGGAATGGAACTTTGGGGTACAGATGGAAACCTGGTTTTAACCCTGTACGCTCCCGCACCGCGGGGGCGTTTTGAACATCATAAAAAGACGTCAGGAAGAGGTATCTATGGATTTTAATCAAATTGCCCGCGAGCTTATTCCGCTGCTCGGCGGCAAAGAGAACATCGCCAGCGCGGCGCACTGCGCGACGCGTCTTCGTCTGGTCCTGGTCGATGATGCGCTTGCCGACCAGCAGGCCATCGGCAAGGTTGAAGGCGTAAAGGGCTGTTTTCGTAACGCCGGACAGATGCAGGTGATCTTCGGCACGGGGGTGGTGAATAAAGTTTACGCGGCGTTTATTCAGGCGGCAGGGATTAGCGAATCCAGCAAGTCGGAGGCCGCAGATATAGCGGCACGCAAGCTGAATCCGTTCCAGCGCATCGCCCGTTTGCTCTCTAACATCTTCGTGCCGATTATTCCGGCGATTGTGGCCTCCGGCCTGCTGATGGGCCTGCTCGGGATGGTGAAAACCTACGGCTGGGTGGATCCGGACAACGCGCTTTATATCATGCTGGACATGTGCAGCTCGGCGGCGTTTATCATTCTGCCGATCCTGATTGGCTTCACCGCCGCGCGCGAGTTTGGCGGTAACCCGTACCTGGGGGCAACGCTGGGGGGCATTCTGACGCACCCGGCGCTGACCAACGCCTGGGGCGTGGCGTCCGGCTTCCAGACCATGAACTTTTTCGGCCTTGAAATTGCCATGATTGGCTATCAGGGTACCGTGTTCCCGGTGCTGCTGGCGGTGTGGTTTATGAGCATCGTGGAAAAGCAGCTGCGCCGGGCGATCCCGGACGCGTTAGATCTGATCCTGACGCCGTTCCTGACCGTTATTATCTCCGGTTTTATCGCGCTGTTGATTATCGGCCCGGCGGGACGCGCGCTGGGCGACGGCATCTCCTTCATCCTCAGCACCCTGATTGCGCACGCGGGCTGGCTGGCGGGACTGCTGTTTGGCGGCCTGTATTCGGTCATCGTCATCACCGGTATTCACCACAGCTTCCACGCCATCGAGGCCGGGCTGCTGGGTAACCCGTCGATAGGCGTTAACTTCCTGCTGCCGATCTGGGCGATGGCGAACGTGGCGCAGGGCGGGGCGTGTCTGGCGGTGTGGTTCAAAACCCGCGATGCCAAAATCAAAGCCATCACGCTACCGTCGGCGTTCTCGGCAATGCTGGGCATTACCGAGGCGGCGATTTTCGGCATCAACCTGCGCTTCGTGAAGCCGTTTATCGCGGCGCTGATTGGCGGCGCGGCGGGCGGCGCCTGGGTGGTGTCGGTGCACGTTTACATGACCGCCGTCGGGCTCACCGCTATTCCCGGCATGGCGATCGTACAGGGCAGCTCGCTGCTCAACTATATTATCGGCATGGTGATAGCCTTTGGCGTGGCGTTTACCGTCTCCCTGCTGCTGAAGTATAAAACGGACTCTGAATAATGACCTCTGCTTCCCGCTGGCCTGCCGTGCTGCAGGCCGTAATGAAAGGCCAGCCGCGCGCGCTGGCGGACAGCCACTATCCCCAGTGGCACCCTGCGCCGGTGACGGGGCTGATGAACGATCCGAACGGCTTTATCTGGTTTGCCGGACGTTACCACCTGTTTTATCAGTGGAACCCGCTGGACAGCGATCATCGCTACAAGTGCTGGGGCCACTGGAGTTCAGCGGATATGGTGCACTGGCGGCATGAGCCCATGGCGCTGATGCCCGACGAAGACTACGACCGTAACGGCTGTTACTCCGGCAGCGGCGTGGATGATAACGGCGCGCTCACCCTGTGCTATACCGGCAACGTCAAGTTTGACGATGGCGGCCGTACCGCCTGGCAGTGTCTGGCGGTGCAAAATGACGATGGCACTTTTAGCAAGCTGGGGCCGGTGCTGCCGCTGCCGGAAGGGTATACCGGACACGTCCGGGATCCGAAGGTGTGGCGCCAGAATGGGCTGTGGTACATGGTGCTCGGCGCGCAGGATCTGCAGAAGCGGGGCAAGGTGCTGCTGTACAAATCCGGGGATTTACGCTGCTGGCAGCCCTGCGGTGAAATTGCCGGACACGGGGTGAACGGGCTTACGGATGCCGGGTATATGTGGGAGTGCCCGGATCTGTTTGCGCTCGACGGCACGCACGTCCTGATCTGCTGCCCGCAGGGGCTGGCGCGCGAGCCGCACCGCTATCTCAACACCTATCCGGCCGTCTGGATGAGCGGGGCGTTTGATGAGGAAACGGCTTCCTTTACCCACGGCGAGCTGCACGAGCTTGATGCCGGTTTCGAATTTTACGCGCCGCAAACCGCGGAGGCAGAGGACGGCCGACGTATTCTTATCGGCTGGATGGGCGTGCCGGACGGGGAGGAGATGCTCCAGCCGACCCGCGCGCACGGCTGGATCCATCAGATGACCTGTCCACGAGAGCTACGCTTTCGCGACGGTAAGCTCCTGCAAACTCCGGTGCGCGAGCTGGAAACGCTGCGCGAGGAGGAAAATAACTGGCAGGGTCGCGCCGACGATGCGCCGGAACTGGACGGAACGCGCCTGGAGTTCGAGCTGAGCGCCTCGCGCGTAAGCGTGGATTTTGCCGGGACGTTACGGCTCGCTGTCGATGACGAAGGTATACGCCTGGAGCGGGCCAGCCTCAAAACCGGGGAAACGCTAACCCGCTACTGGCGGGGAGAGGTGCACCATCTGCGCGTGCTGTGCGACCGTTCCAGCGTTGAAATTTTCATCAATCACGGTGAAGGGGTCATGAGCAGCCGCTATTTTCCCGACCATCCGGCACGGGTGCGCGTCGAAGGTGCGTCCGACATCACATTACGCTACTGGTCGCTGCGCAGCTGCATGATAGAATAGCGGTTTTGGCTGCCGGAACCAGGTCGTTGTGAGAAAAACAAAACGCGTTACTATTAAAGACATTGCGGAGCTGGCGGGGGTGTCAAAAGCCACCGCCAGTCTGGTGCTGAACGGCCGCAGCAAAGAGCTTCGGGTGGCGGAGGAGACGCGCGAGCGCGTGCTGGCGATTGCCAAAGAACACCATTACCAGCCCAGCATTCACGCCCGTTCGCTGCGGGACAACCGCAGCCACACCATTGGTCTGGTGGTGCCGGAAATCACCAACTACGGTTTTGCCGTCTTTTCTCACGAACTGGAGACCCTGTGCCGCGAGGCGGGCGTTCAGCTGCTGATCTCATGTAGCGATGAAAATCCGGGCCAGGAGACGGTGGTGGTCAATAACATGGTGGCGCGCCAGGTGGACGGGCTGATCGTCGCCTCCAGCATGCTTAACGACGCGGACTATCAGAAGCTGAGCGAACAGCTGCCGGTGGTGCTCTTTGACCGCCATATGAACGACAGCTCTCTGCCGCTGGTCATCACCGATTCGATTACCCCTACCGCTGAACTGGTGGCCGAAATTGCTCGCCAGCATCCAGATGAGTTCTACTTCCTCGGCGGACAGCCGCGGCTATCTCCGACGCGAGACCGCCTGGAAGGGTTTAAGCAGGGGCTGCGCGACGCCGGCGTTGAGCTACGCCCGGAGTGGATCGTTCATGGCAATTACCACCCAAGCTCCGGCTACGAAATGTTTGCTGAACTGTGCGCGCGCCTTGGCCGCCCGCCTGAAGCCCTCTTTACCGCCGCCTGCGGTCTGCTGGAAGGGGTGTTACGCTACATGGGCCAGCATAACCTGCTGCAAAGCGAAATACGCCTGGCCAGCTTTGACGACCACTATCTGTATGATTCTTTAACCCTTCCCGTTGATACCATCCGCCAGGACAATCGCCAGCTCGCCTGGCACTGCTTCGATCTGATTGGCAAACTGATTGAAGGAGAAACGCCGGAGCCGATCCAGCGGAAGCTGGACGCCACGCTGCGGCGGCGATACAGCGGCACGAAATAAAAACGACTTACGGATACATCAATAACTTTAATTAATTAAAGATCTGATTTAGCCGATAACCAAAGGGAAATTATATCTCTGAGGTGTGTTATGTCGTTGAAAAAATCATCACTGATTGTCCTGTTTTCCCTGCTTTTTTTCTTTGTGGCCAGCACCCTTACCAGCGTTGGGCTCATCATAAAAAGTAATAATTCGCTGGATAACGTGAACAAAGAAATTCAGGTCGTGCTGTCCATCATTGACCCCATCAACCACAGCCGGACCCTGCGCGTCAGGGTGATGGAGTATGTGAAAATGGTGGAGGCAGGGGATACCTCGGATCGGTCTGCGAAGCTGGCATCGGTGAAAGAGGCGCTGACCAAAGCCGATGGCGCCTTTTCGGCATTTATGGCCGCGCCGCGTTTGCAGGATGAAGCCTCACTGATTACCGCCTACCGGGACGCGTGGCAAAACTACCGTAACCAGGGGCTGGAGCCGCTGATCGCCGCAGCCGCTTCTCAGGACGTGGCGCGATTCAACGCGCTTATTCCCGCGGTGTCTCAGCTCGATCGCCAGTATGAGATCGTGCTCGACCAGATCCTCTCCGTTCACCAGACGTACGCTAAAAGCCTGAACGAGGACGCGAGCAGCAATTTCGTGTCAGGGCTGGTTATCATCGCCAGCATTGCCCTGCTGTTTGTGGTGGTGATTATCGCCGTCAGCGTCCTGATGAAACGGGTCGTCTTCGCGCCGGTCAACCTGGCGCGCGAGCACTGTAGCCAGATTGCAGCCGGAAAGCTGGACGTTCCGGTACCCGTTAAGCCTCACTCAGGCAATGAAATCGAACGCCTGATGGGATCGATGGAGCAGATGCGCCAGGCGCTGCTCGCGACCATTTCTCAGGTGCGCGATGCCAGCCATACCGTCACGCACGCGGCGCAGGAAATTGCCTCGGGAAATATCGACCTGGCCTCGCGCACTGAACAGCAGGCTTCCGCCTTAACCCAGACGGCCGCCAGCATGGAAGAGCTGAGCGCGACGGTGGCGAACAATACTGAAAACGTATTCCAGGCGGGTAAGCTGGTGCAGGACGCGGTGAAAAATGCCCGTACCGGAGAAGCGGTAACCCGCGACGTTATCGAAACGATGAATACCATCGCCTCTAACTCGAAGCGCATTGAGGATATCACCAGCGTGATTAACAGCATTGCGTTCCAGACCAACATTCTGGCGCTGAACGCGGCAGTTGAAGCGGCGCGTGCCGGCACGCAGGGGCGTGGCTTCGCGGTGGTGGCAAGTGAAGTTCGCACCCTGGCGCAGAAAAGCGCGGTGGCAGCAAAGGATATCGAAAATCTTATCGCCCAGTCCGTTTCCAGCGTGAAGAACGGCGCGGAGCTGGTTAACCGCTCGGGAGAGGTAATAGATTCTATTATTTCATCGGTGAATAAAGTTAATAGCCTGATGGAGCAGATCTCGGTCGCCTCCGAGGAGCAGAGCCGCGGGATTGGTCAGGTCGGGCAGGCCGTGACCGAGATGGATGGCGTAACTCAGCAGAACGCGGCGCTGGTGCAGCAGTCCGCCGCCGCCGCGGCCTCGCTGGAGGAGCAGGCGCAGCAGCTGTCGCAGAGTATTTCGAGTTTCAGCCTGCCCAGGACGGCATGACGGACAGGCGTTGACAGGGCAATAAACTTCGACCACTCTAAAAACAATATCTTAGAGAGGTCGTTATGCTTCAACGGTTTGCAAAGAAAAAGGCGCTGTTACTTTCTGCTCTGCTGGTTTCCGGGCTGGTCAGGGCAGAAGAGTCGCTTCCTGACGTGGTGAAGACATTCAGCGAGCAGCAGGACATCAAAATCATCAAGAAAATTGACGCCCCCGGCGGCGCGCCAGCGTGGCTGGGGCAATATCAGGATATGGGCGTCACCCTCTTTTTGACCCCTGACGGGAAGCATGTGGTGTCGGGCTATCTGTATGATGAGAAGGGAACAAACCTTAGCGAGACCCTGTTCCAGAAAGAGATTTACGCACCGTTGGGCCGCGAAATGTGGAAAAAGCTTAACGCGGCGCATCCGCTGAAAGAGGGCGCAGATACGGCGCCGCGTAAGGTCTTTGTCTTTGCCGACCCGTTCTGCCCGTACTGCAAGCAGTTCTGGGCTGAAGCGCAGCCGTGGGTGAAGGCCGGCAAGGTCCAGCTCAACACGCTGCTGGTCGCGTTCCTTAACCCGAAAAGCGGGCGTAACGCCTCTGCGATCCTGAATGCCAAAGATCCGGTATCGGCATGGAAAGAGTACGAGCTGTCCGGCGGCAAAAAGTTGCCTAAACCTGACGGGGCGGCATCCCGGGAAACCGTTGAGATCCTGCAAAACCACCAGACGCTAATGGACAGCCTCGGTGCGAACGCGACGCCGGCAATTTATTACCTGAACGAGCAAAACGAACTGCAGCAGGTCGTGGGCATGCCGGACGCAAAACAGCTTGAGGCGATGTTCGGGCCGAAGCCGTAAGCGCGCAAAAGAGAGGCAGAAACGGGGCGTTTCTGCCTGTTCTCCTTCAGCTTCCCCAGCGCCCGCGAAGGTAATTCACCGCCTCCTGGGTCTGGGGCTGGTTAAGATAGTCTTCGCGAAACAGGATCGTGCCCTTTACGTCCGGCAGTGAATCATTAAGATCCAGCTGTTTTTTCAGCTCCGGCACGCCGCCGTTCACCGTCCAGTCCGGTTCGTTTCGGGAAGGCGCGCCGACTTTATAAAATGCGATCCCGATGTAGAGGCGGGTATGGGTCGGCTTCACCACGTCGGCCCACCATTTTGTCAGCACATCGTAGCGCGCGGCATCCCGGGCGAACGGCCAGTAGATCTGCGGCGCGATGTAGTCCAGTAAGCCCTGCTGTACCCACTTGCGGGTGTCCGCGTAGGATTCATCATAGGCTGCCGCGCCGCGCGTGTCCGAGCCCGCCGGGTCGAACGAGCGGTTGCGCCAGACGCCTGCCGGGCTGACGCCAAATTCAACCTCAGGTTTAGCCTGCTTAATCGCCCGCGAGACCTGCACAATCAGCTCCTGCGTGTTATGCCGCCGCCAGTCCGCTTTTGACGCAAACCCCTCGCCGTAGCGCCTGAAGGTGTAAGCATCGTTCAGGGTGGAGCCGGGCGTCTCCGTGTAGAAATAATCATCGAACTGTACGCCGTCAATGGCGTAGCGATCCACCACCTCCATCACTATACGGGTTATCCAGTCCCGCACTTCCGGAATGCCCGGATCGAGGACAAAGCGATCCCCTGAGGTGCGTATCCATTCGGGATGCTGCACGTAGACGCTGGAAGGGCGAAGCGACGAGGTCCGGTTAAGCGCGGCGATGGTCGAGGGCTTAGTGTTAGTCGAAACGCGATACGGGTTAAACCAGGCGTGAACCTTCATGCCGCGCCGGTGGGCTTCATCCAGCATAAACTGGAGCGGATCGTATCCCGGGTATTCCCCGATAGTCCCCGTCAGGGTATCTGACCACGGCAGTATGTCGGAGGACCACAGCGCCGTACTGTCCGGTTTGACCTGGAAGAAGACGGTGTTGATCCCCAGGCTTTTCAGCTTGTCCAGTTTGTCCGTCAGCGCACGCTGCTGTTGGGCAATACGCTGGTCCGCGCTGCGGCCATTTACCGACGACACCGGCGGCCAGTCGAGGCGGGAGACGGTCGCCAGCCAGATCCCGCGCATGGGCTGGTTTGCCTGCGGTAGAGGTTTATTTGCCTGCGGCAGTGGCGTAACGAGCGACTTCGGCGGCGTGGAGGTGCAGCTTACAAGTAAAAGCGCGCAGCCAAGCAGCGCGCCGGTCCGTTTTACATGTCGCATCATTGGCGTATCAGCTCCTGGGTGTCCGGCTTTCCGTCCAGGGATTAAAGGCCGGTTCGTCCTGTTCTGCGGGACCTTCATCATGAAGGGAGTCAAGATAGAGGGCTTCAACTTCCGCGCGCGCCCACGGGGTGCGGCGCAGGAACTTCAGGCTCGACTTAACGCTCGGGTCTTTTCGAAAACAGTTAATTTTGATGCGGTTGCCCAGATCGTTCCAGCCGTAGCGCGCAACAAGCGCGTTAACCTGCATCTCGAGCGTTACGCCATGCAAAGGATCGTTGGAAACAGGTGCAGTCATAGGCGTCCGGTAGTCTCATTTATTATGGGGAATGGAATAATCGATGAAAGGTTACAAGAAAGCAGGGGAAGCGGCAATTTAAGCGTGAGGTTCTTCACCCCGCAGGGCTGAAGGTTCCCCACAAATTAATGCGAGCACTAAGCAATCCCCTCGCCCCTCCGGGGAGAGGGTTAGGGTGAGGGGAACATACGGCGGTGGTGGTCATTCCGTTCACGTTATGTTCCTTGCTACTCTGTAACGACATGACCGGTGAACGTGCCAGGGTGGCTCAGTCGCCACCATCCTGGCGACCCGGGCTCTCGGCGGTAAATCGCCGCTTCGCGGTGCCCTTGGCTTATTCCTTCCGGCTTATCGGGTACGGGCGGATGTAACGTCCCTGTAAAGCCGCCCTCTCGGCGCATCCCTGCGCCTCGCCCCGGCCTGCAGGAAACGCCTCAGCGATTTACAGCCGGACCAGGGAATCGCTGACAGCCCTCAGTCATTCAGAAAGCAACATTATTGCTTCTGCTTAAAAATAACTGGGGAACCCTCAGCCCCGCAGGGGGTGAAGAGAGGAGATTGCAGAGATAACCTTATTTTTTAAATAGCTCTGGGGCCCATGGCGTAGGATCTACCTCCATAAATGGCGCGCGTTCGAAGCGGGACTTCAGCGCCCAGGGCACCGTACAGTCAAAGATGGTTTTGCAGGTGATGCCGTTTCCACGAATCGAGGTGCTGTAGTCCGGGGCCTGAGACGGATCCAGCTGGTGGCCGCGGATCCCCGGCAGGTTGGTGATGCTGACATCTCCCTGCATGCGGGTGGTCATGGCCCACAGGAGGTCATCGCTGTCGAAAATATCCACATCCTCGTCTACGAGAATAATGTTCTTAAGCTCGGAGTAGGTGGCTAACGCGATCAGTGCCGCCTGGCCCTGGCGTCCTTCGTCTGAGGGCTGACGTTTTTTCACCTGCAGCACGCCAAGGAATTTGCCGCCGCCTGCAGTATGCGCATAGACGTTTTGCAGAAAACCGGGGATGGCTTCTTCCACCGCGTTGCGGATGCTGGCTTCGGTCGGTAAACCCGCGAGCGTGGTATGCTCTTCGCCCGGCCCGACCAGCGTTTGCAGGATCGCCCGATGGCGCATGGTAACCGCTTTTACCTTAATCACCGGTAAGGAAGAGTTGGCCTCGCCGCAGTAGCCGGGGAACTCCGGCATCGCATGGCCGGTATGGGTGTGCTGGTCCTCTTTTACGCGCACGCCCGGCAGCAGCTCGCCTTCAATAACGATCTCCGCGCGGGCAATCGCTTTTTCCCGCACGGCCACGCCCTGAACCAGCTCAACCGGGGACTGACGCAGCGCGCCGGCGACGCCCAGCTCGTTATAGCCGAAGGGCGTGGTAGGGGCCTCAAAGCACGCGCCAATGTAGATAGCCGGATCCAGGCCCATATTGATGGTGACCGGCAGCGGTTTCCCGGCCTCTTCAGCTTTTTTGCGGAACACTTCGATATGGCGGCCCGCGGCAAGGAACATGGAGAGTTCGTCGCGCTCCTGAACGCAGAGGCGGTGAATGGTGACGTCGGTGAGCGACGCGTCTTCCGGGTCGCTTGCCAGCACCAGGCCCAGGCAGAAGAACGGGCCCGCGTCTATCGGGGTGTTCGTCGGTGCCGGCAGCAGCCTGCGCAGATCGAAGTCAGGATCGTCGGCATAAAACACCTGCTCCTGACACGGGGCCTGCGCCGCCGGAACGACAACCGGCGCTAGCGGATTTTTTACCGCATGACCGACATGCTTCGCCAGCTCAGAAGGTTCGCAGCCCAGCAGCAGCGCCGCACGTTCACGGCTGGCGTGCATCCCCACCAGGATCCGGGAGCCGGGATAGCCTTTCACGCTATTAAACATCATGGCGGGCCCGGTGCGGGTTGGGCGTTTGACCGTGCCGCCGGCACCGATATGCCGGTATACCCCCGCCAGCTCCGCGTTGGGATCGACCGGATGGTTAGTTTCGATGTACTGGCCGTCGTGGCGCTGGAGCAGTTCGATGGCGCTTCTGAGATCGTTGATTGGGTTTTCCATATTTTCCTCCCTCGGATGAATGCGTCCATTGTCGGTGGAAGCAAATTCACCATCAATTGCATCATTCATGCTATTTTGATACGTATTTTCATATCAATTATTGGGGCACGTTATGCAGTTTCGCCTGATGCGCAATTTTATTGTGGTGGCCGAGGAGCTTCACATGCACCGGGCGGCGGAGCGTCTGAATATGGCGCAGCCGGCGCTGAGCCAGCAGATCAAAACCCTGGAAGAACGTCTGGGCGTGACGCTCTTCAGTCGGGCAAACCGTCGTCTGACCCTGACGCCCGCCGGTGAGGCTTTTCTTAACAAAGCCCGGGTCGCGATAATGATGACCGAGCAGGCCATCCTGGACGCCAGGCAAACCGCCAGAGGCGAGCAGGGGGTATTACACCTTGGCTGCGTTTCGAGCGCGATGTTCGACAGCAAACTGCCCGCGGCGCTTCGCCAGCTTCACGCGAAATGGCCGGACATCACGCTTTCGGTCATGACCGGGAATGTACAAACCCTCTACGGCGCTGTACAAAGCAACCAGCTGGATATCGCCATCATCCGCTCGCCGCTTCCGCCGCTGCCTGAGGATCTGCAAAGCCGTCCGTTTACCACAGAGAAAACGGTGCTGGCGCTGCCGGGCCAGCACCCGCTGGCGGGTTCGGCAGCGCTTACGCTTTCATCGCTGAAGGAGGAAAAATGGATTGCCCTGCGCGATCCGGAAGGCATGGGGCTGGAGCAGTACTTCTATGACGCCTGCCGCGGCGCGGGCATCCGGCCCTGCGTCGTGCAAAGCGCCACTGACGTTCCCACGGTGATAAGCCTTGTCTCCGCGGGGTTTGGGATTGCCATGCTGCCCGCCTCGGCAAAGGCTATCCGCATCGAGAACGTGGTCTGCGTGGAGATCCTCGACCGGCTCCGGGAGAGCGAGTTGACGCTGGTATGCCACCGGATCATACGCTCCGAGGTGCTGAAAAAGTTTCTCAGCCTCCTCGATCACACCGGCCGTCCGGCGGCCTGAAGGAGCTGTTCGCGCAGCCAGACGTTAGCCGGATCCTGGCCGTTTTTCGGGTGCCAGTACATGCCTATGACGATCGGCTGGAGAGGCAGCGGCGGCGGAAACAGATCGAGCGTTTGCGCGAAGCGTTGCAGCATGCGCTTTGGCAGGGTACAGAGCAAATCAGTCCCGGCCACAATCGCAGGCGCCACGGCGTAGCTTTGCGTGGACATTACCACGCTTCGCTGGCGTCCAAGCCCGGCCAGATTCTGGTCGACAAAGCCTGCGAAAGGATCGCCTTCGGATGACACCACCAGGTGGGAAAGGGCGCAATAGCTGTCCAGATCCAGCTCCCCCGTTCCGCGCGGATGGCCCTTGCGCTGGGCCGTGGCGTACTCATCGTCAAACAGCCTGCGCCTGACCCACGCATCGTGCGCCCCCGCGTCAACGCCAACGTAAATATCCACCTCTCCGCTTTCCATTTGCGCGGGCAGTTTCTGGATTTCAGGCAGCGCAAAGCGCAGGCGAATACCCGGCGCCAGCGTGCCGATCTGATTCTGTAGCTCAGCCCCAAGCATCAGCGCCGGGTTTTCGTGCAGGGCGATAACGAAGGTGCGGCTGCTGTTTTGCGCATCGAAGGTCGTGGGCTCAAGCATCGCCGAAATGCCCTGCAGCACCGCTGCAACCTGCGGCCTTAACGCCTCGGCGCGCGGCGTAGGCAGCACCCCGCGTCCGTGCGGGGAAGGGACAAACAGCGGCTCACCAAAGAGGGCGCGCAGCCGCGCAAGCCGGGCCGACAGCGCCGGCTGGCTGATGCCAGCCGCGCGGCCGCATGGGTAATGTTCCTGTCCCGGAGTAAGGCATCCAGCGCCAGGATCAGGTCCATATCCATATCGGAGGAGGTCAGCTTACTTTGCATCACGGTTGGTATAGGTAACGGGAACCCACGCGTAGCCTTCACGCTCGCCCCTGGTGACGTAACCGATGCCCGGGAAAGGCAGATGCGGAGCCGCAATCAGCGCGCGGTTTTTGACAAACTCCGCGAACGCAGCGTTGCGAACCCGGGAGGCGCCGTCCTGATCCTCATCGTAGGCGATGGTTACATCAGGCTGAGGAAACTGAACCGCGGCGACGTGAATGATATCGCCGACAAAGGTTATTTTTTCGCCCTGGCGCTCAAGCGTATAGAACGCGGAGCCGGGAGTGTGGCCCGGGTGAACCGTGCCGCTGATGCCCGGCAGAAGCTGCTCCGTCCCGGAGAATGGCGTCACCTTACCGGCGTCCAGATAGGGCTTCAGGGTCTTCTGTGCAATATCAAAGTAGTTCTGGTCGTAGCCTGATTTTTTCTGATTTTCGTCGTTAAAGAAAAAATCGATGTCCGGCTTGCCGACGTACACCTGCGCATTGGCAAATACGCGCTGGCCGTCCTTCACCAGGCCGCCGGCATGGTCGGAGTGCGCATGCGTGATCAGGATGTCGGTAATATCCTGCGGCCTGATGCCCTGCGTCGCCAGGCTCTCAATCAGCCGTCCGCCGTTTCCGGGGCCAAAGAGCTGGCCTGAGCCGGTGTCCACCAGGATCCGGTGGCCGGGCAGGGCGATATAGAACGCGTTGATGGACGCTTCAACCGGATTGGCCTGGAAGTTTTTAGCCAGTAGCGCATCGGTATTTTCCGCCGTCGTCCGGCGCAGCAGGGTATGCAGATCCTGCGGAACGCTGCCGTCCGTAAAGGCGGTGACGATCGTGTCGCCAACCTGCACGCTGTAGCCGCCAGCCTGCTGTTTAACCACATGCTGCGGGACATTCGCCGCCGCGTGGAACGCCGGAAAGAAAAGCGCAGAACCGGTCAACAGGGTTGATATAGCAAGTTTTTTCACAGTAAACATGATGGGCTCCTCAATAGTAAGTTCATCATAGTTCAACTGCGATTTTTGAGAACGGCCGAGAAGTGAATGTGACCTATCCATGGAATGGATAGGTCTGGGGAAGGGAATTACAGCACGCCCGTACCGCCGTCGGAACACCATACCTGACCGGAAGCGTATGAGCAGGTATCGGAGGCAAACAGCACGTACAGCGGTGCGATTTCAACCGGCTGGCCCGGCCTGCCCAGCGGCGTATCTCCGCCGAACTGCTGTACCTTGGACTGAGGCTGACCGCCGCTGGACTGTAGCGGTGTCCAGTACGGCCCCGGTGCGACAGCGTTCACCCGAATGCCGCGCGGCCCCAGCTGCTTGGCCAGAGACTTGGTAAAGGCCACGTTACAGGCTTTGGTCTGGGCGTAGTCCACGAGGATCCCGCTCGGTTTGTACGCCTGAACGGAAGAGGTATTGATGATTACCGCCCCTTCCTGCAGGTGGCGCAGCGCCGCTTTGGTGATCCAGAAAGGCGCATACACGTTGGTTTTAAACGTCGCGTCAAAATCGGCCGTGGTGAGGTTATCGATCGACTCGCAGTACTGCTGGCGACCGGCGTTATTCACCAGGATATCCAGGCCGCCCAGTTCGGCAACGGCTTTTTCCACCAGCGTATCGCAGAACGATTCCACGCGAATGTCGCCGGGAATGGCGACCGCTTTACGGCCTTCGGCCTGAATCAGCGCGATAACCGATGCGGCATCGGACTCTTCTTCCGGCAGATAGCCGATGGCAACATCCGCACCTTCGCGGGCGTAGGCGATGGCCACCGCGCGGCCAATACCGGAATCACCGCCGGTAATGAGCGCTTTTTTTCCTGCCAGCTTTCCCGACCCGATATAGCTTGTTTCACCATGATCCGGTAATGGCTTCATTTCCGATGCCAGCCCGGGGGCCATTTGCGGTTGTTCTGCAAACGGCGGACGAGGGTAATGCAGCGTGTGATTATTTCCTGTAGACATACCGGCCTCCTTAAATAGTGAATTCCAAGATTAGTCGCTAATTAAGCGCAAGCGGGCAAAACTGACAAATTCAGACAAATCTATATTCCATTACCTGCGGTAAATAATTCTTCAGGCCAGCATGTAATACCAGAAAAGCGCGACCTCATCTTTTTCCGGCAGCGCGTTGTAAAGATAGCGATCGTAACCGCCCAGAATAAAACCGTATTGCCGGTAAAACAGGCAGGCTGAAACGTTGACGTTCTGCGTCTCCAGCCGTAACCCGGGCGCGTTGATGCTGCGTGCCCACACGTGCGTGGCGGCCATCAGCTTGTGCGCCGCGCCCGTTCTGCGCTTTGAACGTTCTACCGCAACGTAATCCACGGAAATAAATTTATTCCAGTTGCAGGATGCGGTAATAAATCCGGCTATTTCTCCGTCATCCGTTTCGGCAATCAGAAATATGGCATCGGGATTAACGCAATGATTTTCCAGCGTCTGGAGATCGAGCTCATAGATTTTAAGATAAGGCTCGGCAAGCGCTTCGATATGCAAATCGCCATGGATAAACGGCTCTCTGGCAATGCGATCGACCGTGAAGGAAAAATCACAACATTCAAGACGGGGGAGGTCCGTACTTAATCCTTTTCGAATCTGCATGGTATTCCTTAAGTAAGAGTTATAAACAGATAATAGACGAAGCGGCATAACCTGCTGGCATAACACTCTGTTCATCCTGGTCTAAGCTTGTATCTCGTTCCGCGTAAAATGTGGTCATTCGAGGACAGTGAATGGAATTCAGAACATGTCGCAGGCACTGGGGTGCTGAATATATTTCCGATGACGTTGTACGTTTTCGCGTCTGGGCTGAAGGGCAAAGAGATCTCACGTTGCGTTTAACCGACACCGACATTCCGATGGCGGCGGTGGGCGACGGCTGGTTTCAGGTTGACGTGCCCGGCGTCACGCACGGTACGACGTATCAGTTTGTTTTACAGGACGGTATGGCGGTGCCGGATCCCGCCTCACGCGCGCAGCAGGGCGACGTCAACGGCCCGTCGGTCGTGATCGACCCGCGTCGCTACACCCCCGCTCAGGGCGAATGGAAAGGGCGCCCGTGGGAAGAGACGGTGATCTACGAGCTGCATATCGGCACCTTTACGGAGGAAGGAACGTTCAGGGCGGCCATCGAAAAACTGCCGTATCTCGCTGAACTCGGCATTACGCAGCTGGAGGTGATGCCCGTGTCCCAGTTCGGCGGATCGCGCGGCTGGGGCTATGACGGGGTGTTGCTGTATGCCCCGCACTCCGCCTACGGCACGCCGGATGACTTTCACGCCTTCATCGATGCCGCCCACGCGCTCGGGCTTTCGGTGGTGCTGGATATTGTGCTCAACCACTTCGGCCCCGAGGGCAACTATCTGCCGTTACTCTCGCCGGCGTTTTTCCATCAGGATCGTATTACCCCGTGGGGCAACGGGATTGCCTACGAGGTTGACGCCGTCCGGCAATACATTACCGAGGCGCCGCTGTACTGGCTGTCGGAGTACCATCTTGACGGCCTGCGCTTTGACGCCATCGACCAGATTAACGACGACGCAGAGCCCCATATTCTTCCCTACATTGCGCAGCGGATCCGCGACGCGTTTCCGGATCGCCATATCCATCTCACCACCGAGGACAGCCGCAACGTGATTTTCCTTCATCCGCGCGATGCAGAGGGCAATACGCCGCTGTTTACCGCCGAATGGAATGATGATTTTCACAATGCCGCGCACGTTTTCGCGACCGGGGAGTCGCACGCCTATTACCAGGACTTTGCCTTTGAGCCGGAGAAAAAGCTGGCGCGGGCGCTGGCCGAGGGGTTTGTCTATCAGGGGGAGATTTCGCTTCAGACCGGCAGGTCGCGCGGGGTTGAGTGTCGCGAGCAGCCTCCGCAGTTTTTTGTCGATTTTATTCAAAATCACGATCAGATCGGCAACCGTGCTCAGGGAGAAAGGCTCATTACCCTGGCGGGAGAGGATAAAACGCGCGTCCTGTTCGCCGCGCTGCTGCTCTCCCCGCATATTCCGCTGCTGTTTATGGGCGAGGAGTATGGCGAAACCCGTCCGTTCCTCTTTTTCACCGACTTCCACGGGGACCTGGCGAAGGCGGTGCGGGAAGGGCGCGCGAAGGAGTTTACGGGCCATACCGGGCACGATGAAGCCGTTCCGGATCCCAACGACGTCGATACGTTTATCCGCTCGAAGCCCGGCTGGGATAAGGCGCAAACCGGGGAAGGCAGAGCGTGGCTGCAGCTAACGCGCGAGCTGATAGCGCTGCGTCAGCGCCATGTCGTTCCGTTACTGAAACAGCCGGGCGCCGCAGAGGGTAACGTCCTGCAAACGGCGCTCGGCATGGTCGCGGTGAGCTGGCGTTTTCCAGCCGGGACGCTGTCGCTGGCGCTGAATATCGGTAAAAAGCCGCTCGCCTTACCGGACCTGCCGGGAAAAACGATCTTTAGCTGGCCGGAGGCAGAGGAAAACCTGCCGCCGAACAGCATTGTTGTTCGCTTTGCTGATGGAGAAGCAGCGCTATGATCCCGTCCTCAACCTATCGCATTCAGTTTCGCAACGGCATGACCTTCGATCGCGTAGTGGACCTGATACCGTACATGAAAGATCTCGGTATCAGCCATCTCTATGCGTCGCCGGTTTTCACGGCCACCACGGACTCCACTCACGGCTATGACGTGACCGACCCCAATGAAATCGACCCGGCAATTGGCGGGCGCGCAGGGTTCGACCGCATGGCGGCGGCCCTCCGGCAGGCGGGCATGGGGCTGATTCTGGATATCGTTCCTAACCATATGTCCACCTCGCTGGAAAACCGCTGGTGGCGCGACGTTATCGAAAACGGCAAACAGAGCCGCTACGCCGCCTTCTTTGACATCGACTGGTCCCGACCGCTAACGCTGCCGTTTCTTGGCGACACCTTTGAAGCGGAGCTGGAGCGGGGCGCTATCACACTGAAACGTGACAGTGTCACCGAAAAGGCGGCGCTGGTGTATTACGACACCGCCTATCCGCTCAATCCAGGCACGTATAGTGAGGATAAGAGCATCGCTGAGATCCACGAGGCGCAAAGCTGGCGCCTGATGTCCTGGCGTGAAGCGCCGAAGCAGCTGTCGTGGCGACGCTTTTTTGAAATCACCGGGCTGGTGGGCGTGCGGGTTGAGGATGAAGCGGTCTTCGCGGATACCCACCGCCTGATCCTGGAGCTTGTTCACGCCGGGGTGGTGGACGGCCTGCGCATCGACCACGTGGACGGGCTTGCCGATCCGCTGGCGTATCTGCAGCGCCTGCGCGCGGCGACCGGGCCGGACTGCTACATCACGGTTGAGAAGATCCTCGCCAAAGGGGAACAGCTTCCCCCCGAGTGGCCCGTGTCTGGCACGACGGGCTATGAGTTTATCGCCTCCCTTGCCGAAGTGCTGGTGGACGATAACAACCTCTCGCGGCTGGAGACCATCCACGCGGAAACGCTGGGCGCGCCCGTGGACACGCATGAAGAGCTGCGCAAGGCCAAAGGCCTGATGACCGATCGTAATTTCGAAGGCGAATTTACCACGCTGCTTGCGATTGCCTACGAGCTGGCCCGGCACAACGGCGCCGAGGTGCAGCGCGACGATATCCGGCATGCCCTGCGCGAGCTGCTTATCGCCTTTCCTGTATACCGCACCTACGGCACCGGCGAGGGGCTGACGCCTGCGGACGTGGCGCTGCTCGGCCGCGTGGTCGCCAGCGTTAACGCGTCGGAGCCCGCCCTGAGCCTGATCGTGCGTATTCTCACCGGCGACCTGCCGGAGCAGTATCGCGCGCTGGCCTCGCTTTTCCGCACCCGTTTTCAGCAGCTGACCGGGCCGCTGATGGCGAAATCGGTAGAGGATACGCTGTTCTTCCGCCACAACCTGGAGCTGGCCCTGAACGAGGTCGGGGCTGACCCCGCGCCGCGCGCGTTTTCACTCTCCCGCTTTCATCAGGAGATGCGCATTCGGCTCGCCCGTCAGCCCGACGCGCTGCTGGGCACCTCCACCCACGACACCAAACGCGGCGAGGATGCGCGGGCGCGGCTGTACACGCTGACGGAAGCGCCGGATCTGTGGGGGGAGAGCCTGGCGCGCTGGCGGCAGATGAACCAGACCCAGGTTCGGTTCCTGAATGACGGCACCGCGCCGAACGCGGCCGATACCTGGATGATCTTCCAGGCGCTGGCGGGCGTCTGGCCGGCATCGCTGTCGCCTGACGATCGCGACGGGCTTCAGTCGCTGGAGACGCGCTTCCTCGGCTTTCTTGAGAAAGCGCTGCGCGAGGCCAAGCAGCGCACCGACTGGATCGACAGTAACGAAAGCTACGAGAGCGTGGTGCTGGACTATGCCCGCCATCTGCTCTCCCCGGATAACACCCTGTTCCTGCACGATTTCAGCCAGGCGCTCCAGCCGTTTATTCGCGCCGGACTGATGAACAGCCTGAGCCAGACGGTCATCAAGCTGACCGCGCCCGGCGTGCCGGATATTTACCAGGGCAGCGAAGCGCTGAACTTTAGCCTGGTTGACCCGGACAACCGCCGGGAACCGGATTTCACCGCGCTGGCGGAGAACCTCAGCGCGGCGGATGGACACATCTTTAACGACGAGCAGCGCTGGCGAGACGGCAGCGTGAAGCAGTACGTCACCGCCACGCTGTTACGGCTTCGGCCGCATTACCCCGAGCTTTTCCGCTACGGCGACTGGCTGCCGCTGAAGGTAACCGGCGAGCGCGAGGAGAATCTGATCGCTTATGCCCGCCTGAAAGATGGCGAGGCGCTCATCGTCGCCGTTCCGCGGCTGGCGTTTGGCGTTAACAACAACGAGAAGCTGTGGGTTAATACCACATTGGCCATACCTCAGGAGCTGGCCGGGAAGCGCTACCGGGATCTGTTTACCGGTGAGAGTCGCGTACTGCACGAGACGCTGGATTTAACGTCTGAAAAGGGATGTTTGTTGGTTCTGCTTACCTGCGAATAATCGAGGAGAACAAAAATGCCAAAGGATACAACGTTTGAAATTCGGGCCGGTCACGGCCAGCAGCTGGGCGCAAACTATGACGGCAAGGGGGTCAACTTTGCGCTGTTTTCCGCGCACGCGGAGCGGGTGGAGCTGTGCCTGTTTGACCCTTCCGGGAAAACAGAAATCGCCCGCCTGGAGCTGCCGGAATATACCCATGAGGTGTGGCACGGCTATGTGCCCGACCTGAAGCCGGGGACGCTGTACGGTTACCGCGTTTACGGGCCATACGATCCGGAGAACGGTCACCGCTTTAACCCGCATAAGCTGCTCATCGACCCGTATGCCCGCGAGCTGGCAGGGGATATCGAGTGGAACGACGCCCACTTCGGCTATGAGCTGGGGCACGACGAGCTCGATCTCAGCTTCGATACGCGAGACAGCGCGCCGTTTACGCCGAAATGCAAGGTCATCGACCCGAACGCCGTCGACTGGCAGGACTCGCGCCGGCCTGACGTTCCGTGGCCGCGTACCGTCGTCTACGAAAGCCACGTGAAGGGCTTTACCCAGCTTAACCCGGCCATTCCGCCCGAGTTGCGCGGTACGTTTGAGGGGATGGGGCATAAAGCCTCCGTGGACTACATCAAAAGCCTGGGCATCACCTCGGTGGAGCTGCTGCCGGTCCACTGGTTCCCGGACGATCGGCACCTGCTCGATCGCGGTCTTAAAAACTTCTGGGGCTATAACTCGCTCGCCTTCTTTGCGCCAGCGTCCCGCTATTACGGCCCGGCGGGGATCCAGGGCTTCCGCGATATGGTGCGCGCGTACCACGACGCGGGCATCGAGGTGATCCTCGACGTGGTCTATAACCACACGGCGGAGGGTAACGAGCTGGGGCCAACCCTGTCGTTTAAGGGGATTGATAACTTCTGCTATTACCGCACCATGCCGGATCAGCACCGGTACTACATCAACGACACCGGCACCGGCAATACCGTCAATACCTCGCATCCGCGCGTATTGCAGATGGTCATGGACTCGCTGCGCTACTGGGCGGAATCGATGCAGATTGACGGCTTCCGCTTTGATCTCGGCACTATTCTCGGGCGCGAGCCGGAAGGGTTCGATCCGCGCGGCGGCTTTTTCGATGCCGTGACCCAGGATCCGGTGCTGTCAAAGCTGAAGCTCATCGGTGAGCCGTGGGATATCGGCCCCGGCGGGTATCAGGTGGGCGGCTTCCCGCCGGGCTGGGGGGAGTGGAACGACAAATACCGCGATACGGTACGGGAATACTGGAAGGGCGATAACGTCTCCACCGATTTTGCTGCACGCCTGCTTGGCTCCGGTGATTTGTACGATCTGCGCGGGCGTCGCCCGTGGGCCAGCGTCAACTTCATCACCGCGCATGACGGCTTCACGCTCAACGACCTGGTGTCGTACAACGAGAAGCACAATGCCGATAACGGGGAGGATAATAACGACGGCCATAACGATAACCGGTCATACAACTACGGTGAAGAAGGCCCGACGGAAAACCCTGACATCATCGCGACCCGCGAGCGGCAAAAGCGCAACTTCCTCACCACGCTCTTGTTCTCCCACGGCACGCCGATGCTGCTGGCGGGAGATGAGTTTGGCCGCTCGCAGAAGGGCAATAATAACGGATACTGTCAGGACAGCGAGATCTCCTGGATAAACTGGGAAGGGCTTTCTGAAAACGACGATAGGCTGCGCGAATTTACCCGTCGGCTGATTGCCCTGCGCGCGGAGCAGCCGCTGCTGCGGCGTGAAAACTGGCGCGACGGGCTGGAGATCCGCTGGTTTAACGCCGGCGGGGGGCTGCAGCAGTCGGAACAGTGGGACGAAGGCTCCACCCTTGGCCTTGCCATCAGCCGACCGGATCTCGAAAAGGAAGAGGGCGTCTGGCACGACGTGCTGATGCTGTTTAACCCGTTTGAAGGCACGGTCCCGTTCCAGATCCCGCAGTTCGGGGAAGGCGGCTGGGTGCTGGAGCTGTCAACGGCGGACGATGCCCCCACCGGGGAGATCATCACGGAATCCGTCGATTATGAGCTGGCCGGGCGGAGTATCACCCTGTTCCGTCGTCCTTAAAGCGAGGCCGCCGCGCGTGCGGCGGTATCATACAGGGACGAGATCGCGCGAAGCAGCTGCGCGGTCTCGCCAATCGACGTTCCCGGAATGCCGCTTTCCGCATGAATGGCGATCAGGCAGGCCTCCCGCACGTCCCGGTACTTCATGCACAGCGCTTTGCCTTCCTCCGTCGTCGAGAAAAAGAGCTCTTTCCCCGCTTTTTCACTGGTGACGTAACCCGCCTTTACCAGCTTTTTCAGCGCATACGTCACCACGTGGGTATCTTCCACGTTCAGCACAAAGCAGATGTCCGCCAGCTTTTTCTTGCGGTTGCGGTGGTTAACGTGGTGCAAAAGCGAGACGTCAAAGGCACCCATATCCGGCTCGCCCGCCGCCGTCATGCAGCGCACCATCCACTTGTTGAACGCGTTGCTGGTCATGATCAGCGCGTATTCCAGCTCCGATAGCTCGGCACACCGCTCTGAGACCAGATGGCGGGAGGAGACGATACGCCCGTCCGCAATATCGTCGTGGCCTGGCGCCGTCTTCGTTTTGTCTTTTGTCATACCGCTCCTTCTCCCGAAATGTAAACCCGTCGATAAAATAAGAACATTTTATTGATAAATTGTTTACATGTTTTTGACGTTCAGATATAGCTTTTTAGTGCAGGTTCTGCGGAGCCTCACGCAAAACACAACATCGCGCGCCGTAATGCACCGGCTTCGCTCTGCTGCGAAGTATAAAAAATAGCCGTCGGCGCGCAACGCTCACTTTGGATAGGGTAACGTTTATGGACAGTTCTACACTGTTGCCGCTTATCGGGATACCGGTAGTGGTTATTGGTTTTGCACTGCGCTTCAACCCGCTGCTGGTTGTCGTGGTGGCGGGGCTGGCGACGGGCCTGCTGGTTGGCATGGATTTCGGTATGCTGCTGGAAACCTTTGGCGAAAAGTTCGTGAATAGCCGATCGCTTGCCACCTTCATTCTGATCCTGCCGGTCATTGGCCTGCTGGAGTATTACGGGCTGAAGGAGCGGGCGCAGGCCTGGGTGGCGAAGATCGCCAGCGCGACCTCGGCGCGTATCCTGATGCTCTACTTTGTCGCCCGTGAGGGAACGGCGGCGCTGGGGCTGATGTCGCTGGGCGGCCACGCGCAGACGGTGCGCCCGCTGCTGGCGCCGATGGCCGAAGGGGCGGCGCTGAACGAGTACGGCGAGCTGCCGCAGACTATCCGCGACAAAATTAAGGCGCACGCCGCCGCCTGCGACAATATCGCGGTGTTCTTTGGGGAGGATATTTTTATCGCCTTCGGCGCGGTGCTGCTGATTGACGCGTTTCTTAAAGAGAACGGGATCGAGGGGATCGAGCCGCTGCACATCGGCCTGTGGGCCATTCCGACCGCCATCGCTGCCCTGATTATTCACATGACGCGCCTGCTGCGCCTCGACGCCAGCATTCGTCGCGACGTGATGGCCTGGAAAGCAGAGCAGGGCACGCAGGAGATCGCATCATGATGACGCTCATCACCATTAACCGCGTGTACTACCTGATTGGCTTTGTTGTGATGCTGCTGGTCGTTATGACCCTTCGCGACCGCGCCAACCCGAAACGTTTTACCACCGCGCTGTTCTGGTTCCTGTTCGGCGGGATCTTCCTGTTTGGCGATCTGATGGTGCAGGAGCTGGGCAAGTCGCTGGCGTATCGCATCATTGGCGGCGCCGTTATCGTGATTGCGCTGCTGGCGGGTTTTGGGCTGGTCGGGAAGGGGCATTATAAAATGTCCACCGAGGAGGAGCGCGTCGCCTCGTCGAACCGGTTGAAAAACTGGCTGTTCCTGCCGGCGCTGATGATCCCCGTGGTGACGGTCATCGGGACGCTGTTCCTGAAGGGCGTGTCGATTGGCGGCGTTTATCTGCTCGACCAGAAGCAGCTTACCCTGGCGGCGCTGTGCGTGGCCTGCGTGGCGGCAATCCTCACCGGCTGGTGGCTGACGAAAGGCACGCCGCTGCATGCGGTCCGTCAGTCTCGTCGGCTGGTGGATACCATCGGCTGGGCGGTGATCCTGCCGCAGATGCTCGCCATGCTCGGCGGGGTATTTGTGGTGGCCAATACCGGCGAATCGGTCCAGAAGGTGGTCAGCCTGTTCGTCAACCCGGACAGCCGCTTTATGCTGGTGGTGATTTACTGCGTGGGGATGGCGCTGTTTACCATGATCATGGGCAACGCCTTCGCCGCGTTCCCGGTGCTGAGCGCCGGTATCGCCCTGCCGTTCCTGATTAACGTTCATCACGGCAACCCGGCGCCGCTGCTGGCTATCGGGATGTACGCGGGCTATTGCGGCACGCTGATGACCCCCATGGCCGCCAACTTCAACATCGTGCCCGCCGCGCTGCTGGAGCTGAAGGACAAATATCAGGTCATCAAGATCCAGATCCCGACCGCGTTAACCCTGCTGGTGGTAAACGTGTTCTTAATGTATTTCCTCGTGTTTCGCTAAGGAGCCGCTATGGAATTAACGCAACAACAGGCCGACGCGTTCGCCAGAATGCCGTTGACCTATTTACGTCAGGAATACCCGAACCACATCATGCATCTGCTGAACGATGACGGCGACGTTCTGCCGCCCCGCGAGCTGCACCCGATTTTTTACGGCTGCTTTGACTGGCACTCGGCGGTGCACGGCTACTGGCTACTGCTGCGCTGCCTGCGCCTGTATCCCGAGCTGCCGTGCCGGGAAGAGATCGTCGCCCTGTTTGAGGAACACCTGACCGACGAGAAGGTGGCGAAAGAGCTGGCCTATTTCAGCGCGCCGTTCCGCGCGTCGTTTGAGCGACCTTACGGCTACGGCTGGCTGCTGGCGCTGGCGCAGGAGCTGCAACAGTCCTCGCTGCCGCAGGCGGCGCGCTGGTACCAGACGCTGCAACCGCTCACGCTGGATATTCGTCAGCGGCTGGTGGATTACCTCAGCAAGTTAACCTACCCAATCCGCGTCGGGACGCACTACAACACCGCATTTGCGCTCTCGCTGGGGCTGGATTACGCCCGGGCGGTGAACGATAACGCGCTCGAGCAGGTTATCCTGGACGCGGCAACGCGGTTTTATCTCGCGGACACCCGCTATCCCGCGCACTATGAGCCGGGCGGCGACGAGTATATTTCCGGGGCGCTTACCGAAGCCCTGCTGATGAGCAAGGTGACGGACAATTTCCCGGCCTGGTTCGATGCGTTTCTGCCGGACGCGGGCGCCGTGTCGGCGCTGATGTATCCGGCAGAGGTGAGCGATCGCACCGATCCGAAAATTGCGCACCTGGACGGGCTCAACCTCAGCCGCGCCTGGTGCATGAAGCACGTTGCGCACGCCCTGCCGGAAAACCATCCGGCGCGGCAGGCACTGCGCGATGCCGCCGCGCGCCATCTGGCGGCAAGCGTGGAGCATGTTGTCGGCAGCCACTACAGCGGCGGGCACTGGCTGGCGAGCTTTGCGCTGCTGGCGCTGGAGTAGCCCAGGCTAGCGCTTATTTTATCAGCCTCAGCGACCGTAACCGGCTTACGCTAACGAATACGGATCCCGCTGAGGCTGCCGTGGCGATCCACAGCGCAGCATGCACCGGTCTTCCCTCTGCCGTCAGCATAACCCCCACAACCGCTGCACCGAGACACTGCCCGAACGTCCGCATGATGGACAAAACGCCAGAAGCGAAGCTCGCATGGTCACGGGTAACGTTTGAGAGCATCTCCCGGTTATTGGGGCTCTGGAAGCAGCCAAACCCAATACCGCACACCAGGCACCGCAGGCAGATATCCCACATGGCTGGGCTGGCTGGCAGCGTCGCCAGAAGCCCCAGCCCCAGAGCGAAAATCATCAGCCCGAGAGTTGAGATCGGCGGAGCCGAAATCGTGTCCGCCCACCGGCCGGCATGGGGAGCAATGAGCACGATCCCCAACGGCCACGGCGTAAACAGCAGGGCAGAGACGAGCGGGCTATAGCCATAGACGCTCTGAAACAGGAACGGCAGGGCAATGAAGGCGATCCCCTGGCTGACGAACGCAGTCATCGAGGTAAGGGCCGCGAGGGTAAAACGCGCATTTTTAAACATTGCTGGCGGCAGCAGCGGGTTTTCCGTACGGCGGATCTGCCAGATAAAGGCGATGCCGCTCGTCGCAGCGATCGCCGCCCAGCAGAGGCTGGCGGTGTAATGTGCTGCGCTCTGGAAACTGTTCGCCGCCACGATCGTTGAGCCCAATATCAGCGCCGATAAAATGGCCCCGAGTGAATCGAAGGGCGCCCGAACGCTGATAGCCTGGCGCGGCAGCGCTCCGGTTGCCAGCAGCAGGGCCACCGCACCGGGAATAACGTTTACGGCAAACAGCCATTGCCAGCTCAGGGTGTGTAGAAGAGTGCCGCCCAATACCGGCCCAAGCGCCGAGCTGGAGGCGATGAGCAGGGCGTGTAAACCCAGAACGCGGCCAAGCAATCGGCCGGGAAACACGGACCGCAGTATCGCGGGCGCGATGCTCAGCGTCGCCGCGCCGCCGATCCCCTGCAGGATACGCATCACGATAAGCATTCCGGGGCCTGTTGCCAGCGCGCAGCCCAGCGATGTCAGGGTAAAGGTCATAAGGCCTGCCAGAAATACGGGGCGGTAACCCAGACGTGCCGCCAGCGCCGCGAATAGCGCCAGCGTCATGGCCGCCGCCAGCAGATACCCGTTGGCAAACCAGACGGCGGTGCTGGCGGGTACCTGCATCGCCTGCGCCATGGACGGCAGGGCGACGTTGATCATGGTGCCGTCAAATAAGCCCATTAGCGTGGTGGTCATTACCGCGGCCAACACCCGGGCGCGCGCCGGTCCCGGCAGGCCGTCATCGCCGGGTTGGCTGGAAAAGAGCGTCATCTTGCTGTCTCCTGATAAGGATGGTGGATGACGGAACTATAAAGATGGCTTTTACGTGGCGGAAGGCGCACCATTTGCACTTTATCGTTGCATGAAACGCCTTGTCTGAATCCTGGGAGATTAGTCATGTCCGATCCCGATTTCAATCTGCTGGTTGCCCTCGACGTATTGCTGAGCGAAGCCAGCGTTGCGGGTGCGGCCCGCCGTTTACGCCTAAGCACCTCGGCCATGAGCCGCACCCTGAGCAGGCTGCGCGACGTAACGGGAGATCCAATCCTGGTGCGCGCCGGACGCAACATGGTACTGACGCCCTGGGCGCAGGCAACCCGGGAGCGCGCCCGGCGCGCGGTGCACGAGGCGAAGGCGGTTTTGCAGCCATCCACCGAAACGTTCAACGTCGAAGATCTTTCGCGCCTTTTCACTATTCGGGCAAACGACGGTTTTGTGGTGGCGTTTGGCCCGGCGCTTATTGCGGCTGTGGCCGATGCCGCACCGGACGTCTGCATACGCTTTGCGCCAAAGCCTGAAAAAACGTCGCGCTACCTGCGTGAAGGTCTGGTCGATCTGGAGATTGGCGTGCAAAGCAATATGGGGCCTGAAATACGTCTGCAAAGACTGTTTGAGGATCGGTTTGTGGGCGTGGTGCGTAAAGGGCATCCGCTGGCCTCCCTGGCAGAAAAAAACCTGGAAGACTATGTCTCCTGGGGCCACGTGGTGGCGTCCCCCGAAGGCACGCTGCACGGCTTCGTCGATGACGTGCTGGCAGAGCGGGGAATGACGCGAAAAATCGCGAGCGTGGTGCCGGGATTTCCGACGGCGCTTTCCGTGGCGCTGGCGTCCGATCTAATCGCCATGATACCCGCACTCTATTTAGCTAATCAGCAGGTTACGGAACAGGTTCACGTTTTTGAGCTGCCGTTCAAAAGCCGGCGCATTACGGTGTCGCAGATGTGGCACCCAAGGATGGAGCGCGACCCGGGTCACCGCTGGCTGAGAGAGAAAATACTTGCGATATGTAGCGTGCAGACAATAAAGCTCATAGAAGATCAAAAGGATGATGATATTGCCACTATCAGGAGTAGAACATGAACAAAATGATAGTGGCGCTTACGCTTTTATTTATCCTACTCATTGTGCAAGGGTGTAAAGAGAATATGCAATATGAACCACAAGATTTTTTTGATGGCCAACAGCTGAAAATTGCTCAGATTATTTATGACGGTAACGAAGAACAACTTAGCCAAAAACTGATGACCGTCAGTAAAGACGAGTTGAATCGTCCTGCGAAAGCCGAAATGACGTTGCTATTCTGGTCAGTGCTCAACTCAACCTGGGATGATACCGCTCCGGCAAGGTTAAAAATAATAACAGATCTGGTTAAGGCCGGAGCAGATCCGTTGCAACCCAGATCGGAAGGTGGGAGCAGTCCCGCTGAGTTTGTTCTTCAGGGAGACAAAGGGATCTGGATAAAAGCTATGCTGGACGGTGGACTTTCTCCGGACGCCAGGGATACGACTTTTGATAAGCCAATAATATTCGAAACATTAAAAGCAAAAAATACTGAGACCTTAAAAGTCATGCTTGAATCGGGAGCAGATATCAATGCGAGAGGAGCAATGGAACGCACTTTACTAATTAATGCCTTGTATGCCGGAAAAATCGACCATATTAAGCTTTTATTAGATAAAGGAGCGAATCCGCAGCTCAGTGATTCATTTGACGAGGACTTCATATTTTTAATTAATAAAGAAATATCGCGAAAAGACAATAATAATGAGTATGTGAAAAGTTTGATTAATATTCGCGATACAATGTTACCCAACAGTCCAGAGTGACGTCAGGCTGTACATATCAACGGGAGTAAAGAAATCCCGCCGGTAGCGGCGGGATTCTTATGGCATGAATGTTTAGCGCGTCTGGCTGATAAGCTTGCGCCAGACTCTGTTATGCAATGTAAATAGCAGCATCTTATAGAAAGCGGTAGAAAGGATACAGCTGCCGCTAAGCCCCAGCATGACAATACTCACCAGCGCCGCGGTCAGGCTGACGCCCGGATAAGAACAACCGCTCAGCGCAACCAGCAGATAGGCTGCCGTTAATACCAGGCTTAGCACCGCCAGCATAAGATGTAACCGCACGGCGCGCATGCTGCCTTTGCCAATCATAAACATCGTCACTCCGTTGATGCCGGCGAAGAGCAGGGCGATCAGCACAACCCAAACGAATACGCGCTCTGATGGCTGGCCAAGTACGGTGATTACGCCATACCCCAGCCACAGTTGAGGAATGGCGAAACTGACAATCACCCCGAGCGTACTGACCGCTGCCGGTATACCCATGGTATGTAGCCCCACAGGCTTAACCATCTCTTCAGCCAACTGCGTCTTCAGCTGCTGCAACTGTGTCGGGGCGGCATTTTTTATGCGGGCGGACACCTCGTTACAATATTGCAGGCGGCGGGTTAAAACTTTAAACATTTGAATACTCAGCGCTCAGGAACCAGGCAGTAACTTTACTTGAAGATGCCGCTTTCATCAGCTTGTACATTTCTAATGTACCTCGTAGCGCGATTCCTGCCGCAGTCAGCGAAATGACATCCAGAACCGTCGTTGTGGCAACGTACCAGTCCTGGCTGTCGAGCCAGGCAACATCGGAACCATGGACGTTATGGATGATAAGCAGACGGCCCGCGCCAATCATGCATTGTGCTCCCTTAGCCAGTGTGCCGGACAGGCTAATCGCCGCAATCACGCCGGGCATGCCATCATCGAAAATGATGCCGACATTGTAAAAGTTACGTGTGCAGTCGAGCTGAGCGGCAGCTTTTAAAGTCGATATCAGTACAGGGCAGCAGGCCAAGGCTGCGCGAGAGATCATAAGAGGGAAGGGTGCTGTCAAGCGACTGCTTACCGGGGAAATACATCGGAGAGTTCCTTCATTCCGTGAAGACTGTTAGTTAGATAATATCAGCGTTAACTCAGCGATCAAATCACACACTATTCATCACCACAGGTGATTTAACATAATATACATTATGCGCACTTAGGTTGTAACGGCAAAGTTGTAATGTCCGTTCTGGGCTAAGTTAAGATGTCCGTCACGTAGATTCACCATCGAGGGATTCTGATGACGGCACACTCCGCGGAGTTTTTCACTTTGGACGAAGTTAACCGATTCAAAATCATTCAGGACGTTGTCGACCGGCGTCTGACCACACTGATGGCCGCGCAGCGCCTTGGTATTTCCGATCGTCAGTGCCGACGCCTTCTGTCGCGTTACCGTGAATATGGCCCACTGGGTATGGCTAGCCGTCGTCGTGGAAAACCCAGCAATAACCAACTACCTGATGGTCTTGCCCAGTACGCACTCAATATTATCCGCGAACGCTATACCGACTTTGGGCCTACGCTTGCGTGCGAGAAACTCGCAGAACTGCACGATATTCACCTGTCCACCTATTTTGAAGCCACCAGGGGCTATCTGGAAAAGCATGGCAAACCACTGGCATTGTATAGCGACAAAGCCAGCGTCTTCAGAATCAACAATAAAAATGCCACCGGCGGCGATGGTTATACCCAGTTTGGCCGTGCGATGCACGAACTGAACATCCAGACTATCTGCGCCAATACCAGCTCAGCTAAAGGCCGCGTGGAGCGCGCCCATCTGACGCTTCAGGATCGCCTCGTAAAGGAACTCAGGCTCAGGGGCATTTCTTCAGTTGATGCAGCCAATCATTTTGCTGATGAGTTTATGACTGATTACAACCGGCGTTTTGCGAAAGCGCCCCGGCATGACTTTGATGTGCATCGACCACTTGAGAATGACGATGATCTGGCCGCATTTTTCACATGGCGGGAACAGCGCCGTGTTTCAAAATCCCTGACGGTGCAGTATGACAAAGTACTCTATCTGATTGAAGATAATGAGTTAAGCCGCAGATCTATTGGGAAGTACATTGAGGTCTGGCATTACCCGGATGGCCGGAAAGAACTCCGGCTAAACGGAGTCGTCCTTCCCTACTCCACTTATGATCGTCTTCAGGAAATTGACCTAGGTGCTATCGTGGACAACAAGCGCCTCGGGCGGACACTTGAGTTTATTAAGCTGGTTCAGGACAAACGCGACAATAACCGATCTCAGGCTCTCCCTGCCGGAGATGGCCCCTCGCGGCGGCGCAGAAAACCCACGCAGAAGAAATCCCAGCGTTCCCTGAATGGTGACGATATGCTGGAAGCATTGAAGACATTACAGTCCCGTTCTGAAGAAATTTTCGGTACAAGGAAATAACAAATCTCTGAAGGCAAACATAATCCCACCCTTCATAGAACTGAAATGCCAGAGAGCTTAATGTCCGCTTTGAGCGAAGAGCGGACATTATGACCTTATCACTCTCTGCAAAAGTTGAACTTATCATTCATGACATAAGTCTCTTCAGCGAAGACTTTAAAGCATCTAGAAAGACAGTAACGCGGCATGGCAGGTAGCGCTTTGTCGGAAACAGCGCCCATATTGCCAGCATGTGGCATTCCGCATCACTAAGTGTTATTTCGACGAGTTCTCCGGTTGCAAGTTCAGAGTGAATATCTGCTTTTGTTAGTTGTGCCAGGCCCGCTCCGGCCTTACACATACTTCGGACACCTTCTACATTGTTACAAATGAACCGTGGCTCAAATAAATGACTGAGTAGGTTCCCATCTTTCACAAATGTCCACTGAGACACCATTGCCGTTCTCAAACACAGATGATTGGTCAGTTCTGCCAGAGTGGTGGGAATCCCGTGCCGGGAAAGATAAGCAGGTGAGGCACAGAGGACCCGGGGGTTGCTGCTGAGTCTGTGGGCAATCAGGTTCGAATCCTTGAGCGGGGCAACCCTGATGGCCACATCGTATCCCTGACCCACGATATCCACTACGTCATCGCTAAGGTTGAGGTCGATTTTCATCTTCGGATTCCGTTCCATGAGTTCAGGCAGCAGGGGAAGTATGCAACGGCGGCCGATGCCGGAGGGTGCCGTGATCCTCAAGAGGCCTGTTGCCCCGCCAGCGTCCTCACTGAACATAATCCGCGCGCCCTGCTCTGCTTCCATCATGGTTCTGGCATAGGGAAGAAATTCTTCGCCCTCGCTGGTCAGTGAGACCGCGCGGGTCGTACGCTGAAACAGGCGCGCCCCTAAATCCTTTTCCAGCTGGGCGAGATGTCGCGACACGCTCATCGCGCTCATGCCAAGTCTGCGTGCGGCCTGAGAAAGATTGCAGGTTTCCGCAAGTACGGTGAACAGTTCGACGTCCCGAAGATTCATTATATCTATTTCCGTTATACAGTGATGCATTTTTTACCAGTATAACGTTTATGATAACGGCATTATAATAATATTTATTATAATTGTTACCAGGGAGTCACCATGCACTACGCATCCTTATATGAAGCCAAATCCATTAACCGCACCCTGTTCCGCAATCGCATTATGGTTGCCCCTATGACGCGTATCTCCGCGTCTGAAACCGGCGTACCGGGTAAAAAAATGCAGGATTATTACTCCCGGTTTGCCCGGGGAGGTTTTGGTGCCATCATCACCGAAGGTATCTATATTGACCAGGCGTGGTCGCAGACCTATGCGTTTCAGCCAGGCATCGTGAATGAAGAACAGCTCTCCGGCTGGAAAAATATTGTCGAAAAAGCGCATCAGAACGGTGCACGCGTTATAGCCCAGCTCATTCATGCCGGTGCGTTGTCTCAGAAAAATATCTACCGTCCGGACTCTGCCGGTCCTTCTGCCGTAAAACCTAAAGGTCAGCAGCTTGAGTTCTATCATGGTTCCGGTGAATACCGTACACCCCAGGCACTCAGTGAAGAGCAGATCCACGACATCATCTCCAGTTTTGCTGACAGCGCTGAGCGTGCCGTCAGTGATGCAAAATTTGACGGGGTTGAGATCCATGCGGCGAACGGGTACCTGCTTGATCAGTTCCTGACAGACTATACCAACCAGCGTACTGATGGATGGGGTGGTTCCCTGGAAAACCGGCTGGCCATTACGTTGGAAGTTATCCGTGCTGTACGCAGCGAAATTGGCGCAGAAAAGGTGCTGGGCGTCAGGATTTCGCAGGGAAAAGTAAACGATTTTCATCATAAATGGAAAGAAGGTGAGGCAGAGGCCAGGACAATATTTGGCCTGCTCGCCGATGCCGGCGTGGACTATATCCATGTGACCGAATATAAAGCTTGGCTGCCTGCATTCGAGAATGGCGATAAGAGCCTTGTTGAGCTTGCCCGTGAAGCCGCTCCTGAGACCGTCATCATTGCTAACGGCGGGCTGGATGACGGTGAAACGGCAGAAAAGCTTCTGCGTATGGGGGCTGACTTTGTTTCCATTGGCAAAGCTGCGCTTGCCAATTCTGACTGGCCACGAAAGGTCAGCAGCGGTCTGCCACTCCACGATCTGCCTGGCGATATTCTTTCACCGGTTGCGGACATTAAGGAAAAAGAGCGTTTTTAATTGTTATCACCAGCTGTACTGAAACCAGGGAGTTAACATGACTGACAAGTCGAAAAAAACCATCAGGATCTTATTTCCACAGTGGCAGGGTGGCAACCAGGAGCTCTACGGGTTTGGTGCCCGGCTGCTGCACTGGCTCTCTCCGGAGTCACGCTCCCCTCTGCATACTATCAGCGTGCCGGAGTTTAACCCGGACACGCCTGAGCCTGAACAGGGGCTGCTTTATCGCCGGCAGTTACTCAGCCAGCATGATGAGGCCTGGGCAGTGCTGGAAAAAGAAGAACCGGATCATATCGTGGTGTTTGGCGGTGACTGCCTTGTAGACCAGGCCCCCTTTGCCTGGATGAACGAGAGGCACAATGGCGAAATGGGCGTACTGTGGATCGATTCACACCCGGATGTGAAGACCCCTCGCGATTTTACCAACGGCCATACCATGGTACTGGGCAATCTTTTAGGCGGTGGCGATCCGGAGTTTGCTTCAAAAGTGAAGACCCCGGTCGCCCCCTCACGCGTCATGTATGCCGGCCTGATTGAAGAAGGGCTGACGGAGCAGGAAACGGCCGTTATCAGCGATCTTGGTCTGCAGGTCGCCCGACCGGAAGAGCTTTATGAAAACAGTGACAGGATCACACGCTGGATAAAAGAACAGAATATCCGCAAACTTGCCGTGCATCTGGACCTGGACGTTCTTAATCCGGACGTCTTCCGTTCGCTGCTGTTCGCGGAGCCTGAACCTGAGTTTGACTGGCAGGCGGTGTATCCGGTAGGGAAACTGAACCTTACGCAGACGCTTAGGATTATCCGTGATGTCTCTGCCGAGACAGAAATTGTGATTATAGGTATTACCGAACATCTGCCATGGGATGCCTGGAATCTTAAAGAGTTTCTTAAAAAGCTTCCTATAATGAACGAGTAAGAGCCAGATCTAATTTTGTCAGCACGTCATCTTGAGGATATACGGACTTCTGACATAACCTATTGGCAGTACTGATACTTTTCCTGTCACATCGTCCGCTTCTGGCACAGAGCGGACATTTGAGCTTTGCCCTGCCTCGGACATCTGAACTTAGCTTTGACATACTAGCGAAATAATGACATGCGCCTCCAGTCCAATCTCCCCAATCATGTCACTACTCCTTTCCGCTATTCCGGCATAAATCCAGCGTCATAAACCGACTGTTTGGATCAGGCTGATAATCAGCGAACGGCTCGCAGTCAACAAAACCGTGTTTGCTATAAAGTTGATAACATGCGGTAAATCCTGGCTGCGTCCCCGTTTCTAAGCTCAGACGTTTCAGGCCTTTTGCTCGCGCAACCTGTAAGATATGCAGCAGAAACAGATTTGCTACACCGCGGCGCAAATAATCAGGTGCGGTACGCATTGATTTCAGCTCGCCATGGTCCTCATTGAGCACTTTCAGCGCGCCAATTCCCGCGAGCCGCTCCCCGTCCCATGCTGACCAAAATATGACTGCCGGATCGCGTAGCTTTTGGACATCCAGCGCATGGCTGCTTTCCGGCGGGGATTGTTCCAGCATGCCGGAGATATGATAGGCAACTAATGCCTGCACGGCTGGATGCGAGAGATCGTCCGTTTTGATAGTAAACATGAATTATACCAGATGGTTGGCTACAGTTTGTTAACATACAAACAAGCGCCGCCCTCAATGTCTAATACATATTTCTTATGTGGCTAACCCTGCATGTCGAAGCCGGATTTTTGAAAATCCCGGTAGACTTCCGGATTGTTAAAGGCCGGGAATGTGGCTTTCCGTGCGGCTGATTTTATCGCTTCACAATAGCCTTTATTGCCGTTGCTGGTTGATATGCTTAGCGCCGTGCCGTCCCGGGAAAACTCCATGTGCAGCCGGCATTTCTTCCCTTTCCATTTCTGTGGCTCATCAAGCTTATCGTTAATGGCCGCCCTGATTGCCCGCGCTTGCGCACCCCATTCATCCGGATCGTCCCAGCGTCCTGAACTGCAACTGCCCGTGGCCGTGGTCTTGTGGCAGCCGGAAGGATGTAACGGCGCGCATCCCGCGGCCAGGCTGACCACAACGGCCAGCATAACGAATTTCTTAACGGTGTCTGACGATGCCACTTTTTGTTCCTCAATCCATTGTGCACAGGCGCTTATTATTGCCCTTCATCTTCCTTACCGTAGTAAAGTTTACCGAGTTTGATGAGCGGCCTGCCCTGCGATTTACGGTGCATATTCGTATCGCGCAGTGAATAAACGCAGCCACAATACTCCTGCTGGTAGAACTGTTCGCGCTTGCTGATCTCAATCATGCGCGACGATCCTCCCTGCTTACGCCAGTTGTAATCCCAGTACACCATTCCCGGATAATGCGCGGCAGCCCGCTGTCCGCAGTCGTTGATCTGCTGCATATTCTTCCAGCGGGAAATTCCGAGCGAGCTGCTGATCACGCTGAACCCATTTTCTGCGGCATACAGCGCCGTGCGCTCAAAGCGCATATCAAAGCACATGGTGCAGCGAACGCCGCGCTCGGGCTCCCACTCCATGCCTTTCGCGCGCTCAAACCAGTTATCGGTGTCGTAATCTGCGTCGACGAACGGCACGCCATTTTTCTCAGCGAAACGAATATTCTCCTCCTTGCGGATGAGATACTCTTTCTGGGGATGAATATTCGGATTGTAAAAGAAGATGGTGTAATCAATGCCCGACGCCTGAATGGCCTCCATGACCTCACCGGAACAGGGGGCGCAACAGGAGTGCAGCAACAGCCTATCTGCGCCGTTTGGAAGCTGTAGTTTCGGACGTTCAAAATTAGTCATAGCCATCAGTCATTTGATTCAGGAAAATTATGGTTGCGGACAGTGTAGCACTTATAAGATTACTGTAAAAAATGCGATAAGCCTCGTGCCCTCAACGCTCATAGACGTCATTGCTGTCCCGCGTCAACTCCCTTGCCGTGACCAGGACATCATTAAAGCGCAGCCCGTCAACGCCCGAAATCTTGCCGAACTCGGTGGCATCAATCCTAATACCGTCCAGCGTTAGCCCGCTCACGGGACGTTCCGGATACCCTTCAATGAAAAATGCCCGCGAGAAGCATTGGTCGTCCGAGCGCCGCGCCGTGATATTTTTAATCGTCAGGCCGCTGACTTCGGTAAGACCGGCGTCTCCCTCGACGCCCTCGGCCAGCTTGCGCCAGTGTTCTGGTTTATCAGAGAGATTATCCCGATCGCCGTAGCTGTACTGCGGGAACCAGTTTAGCTGGATCAGCACCGGAAAACGCACGTCAGTTAGCTGCAAATTCTGAACGGTGATGTCCCGTATAAATCCGCCCCGGTTGCGGGCAGACTTTACGCGAAACCCGACGCCCGTCCCGTTAAACGCATTATTTTCGATCAGGACGCGCTCGATGCCGCCTGAGGTTTCGCTGCCCAGCGTGATGCCGGACCCCTTGTTCAGCGTGCAGCCGCGAATAACGATGTCCCTTGCGGCGCGGGCGTTTTGTGCCGCCTCGCGTCCTCGTCCAGATTTGATGCAGATATTGTCGTCATTACAGGAGACGATGCAGCGCTCAACCCGAACCTGTTCGCAGGAGTCTATGTCTATTCCGTCGGTGCTTGGCCCTGCGGAATTAGTAATTTTCACATCCTCAACCGCAATATGGCGCGAATAGCACAGATGCAGATTCCAGAAACCGGATTCCCGGCTGCTGAACTCGCGGAGCGTAACATTTTGGCTCTCAAAGACCAGAACGTTGCGCGGACGCTGGCAGTCATAATCAACGACCCAGCGCAATCCTCTGGCACCGTAGTCCCCGACCATTCCGCCGCGCTCGTCATCGCCCCAGAAGCGTCGCCACCATATCTCACCCTGCCCGTCTATCGTGCCCGTGCCGGTAATGCTGACGTCTTCACAATCGATAATATTAATGATGCCTGCCGGCCAGCGCATGTCGATACCGGCCACGCGGGTAGTAATAAGCGGATAGTCAGCCAGATCCTGGCTTCCCGCGAGCCGGGCACCGGCGTCCAGGCGAAGCGAAACGCCGCTTCTAAGAAACAGCGCTCCGCTCAGATAGCGGCCTTGCGGGATGACGATAACGTCGCCGCGGTGAGCCGAGTTTATTGCCTGCTGAATGGCGGAGGTTGATGGGCGTTGCGCGGCGGGATCCGCGCCAAACGCCAGAACAGAGATCTCTGTCATGGGCGATCCTTAAGCTGATAAAAGCTTCAGTCTAAGGATCGGCATGGCGGATAACCTTTCTCTCGTTGACAGCCGCGCGGTCTGGCTGGCAAAAAAGCGGATATTTACCGGCTGGCGATCACCGCAACGCCCTTTTCTTTCATGGCGTTGACCCAACGTTCATCCGTCGTGTCCTCAACGACCAGAGTATTCACTAACGACAAATCGCCGATCGCAAACGCAGAGGCGGAGTTGATCTTTTCCGGTGAAGCCAGCACCACCGTTTCCGCCGCCCTGCCGGAAAATGCGCGTTTGATGCACGCTTCTTCATAATCTCCGGTGGTTAGCCCTGCGTCAGGATGAACGCCGGTTACGCCCATGAAGAACAGATCCGCATGAATAGCGTTGATACCTTCAATAGCGGCCGCGCCGACCGTGACGATGGAGTGTTTATACAGGCGTCCGCCAATCAGGATCACCTCAATACAGGGATGGTTGACCAGACCCAGCGCGATCCCGGGGCTGTGCGTCACCACGGTAATGCGCAGATCTGGCGGCAGGAAGGTAATGAGTTCAGAGGTTGTCGTCCCGCCATCGATGATAACGACCTGCCCCGGTGAAATAAGCTGCGCGCCCCGGCGGGCCACGCGTTTTTTGGCATCCATCTTTACGGACTGACGTTCAGCAAACGGGGCAATCGCGGAGGATGCCGGAAGCGCGCCGCCGTGAACGCGCTGTAGACGCCCTTCTGCCGCCAGCTCGCGTAAATCACGACGGATAGTGTCTTCGGACACTGAAAAATAGTGGCTGAGCGCCGTGGACTGAACCTGGCCTTCCGCCTCCAGCTTTTCAAGTATTAACTGTTTACGCTGACTGGTAAGCATTTTCTTTCCTGGTGTTGCACGATAATTCTTGTATGTGCGTGAAGTTGCTGTTTATGATGCTTACTCTACGAGAGGAGGACGAAACGTGCAATCAAAACGTGCAGATATACGCATCATCAGCAGTGAAACCTTGTCCGATAACTGGTACATCCTGAAAAAATACACGTTTGATCTTCAGCGCAGCGATGGCGAATGGCAGCGACAGGAGCGTGAAGTGTATGACCGCGGCAATGGCGCGACGATCCTGCTCTACAATCGCGACAAAAGGACGGTCATTCTGACCCGCCAGTTCCGCTTTCCGGTCTTTGTAAACGGTCACGAAGAGGATCTCATTGAGGCAGCCGCGGGGCTGCTCGACAACCTCGATCCGGAAAGCCGCATCAGGGCCGAAGCGGAAGAAGAAACCGGGTTCAGGGTGTCCCGCGTGGAGAAGATTTTTGAGGCGTATATGAGCCCGGGCTCCGTAACCGAAAAGCTCTACTTCTATCTGGCGGAATATCACCCGCAGGACCGGACCGGCGCGGGCGGCGGCGTCAAATCAGAGGGCGAAGATATCAAGGTGCTGGAAATGACGCTCGACGACGCGCTTCGGGGCATTGAGAACGGCCAGATCGTGGACGGAAAAACTATCATGCTGCTTTATCACGTGGCCCTGAAGGGGATTATGTGATCCGGCGGAAACCAGATACCTGCCCCGGTGCAGGTATCTCCCTGTGCTATTCTTGCTGAACACCTCAACGCGGAGATGCGAAAATGGCAGACTGGGATCCCTCTCTTTATCTACAGTACAGCGCAGAGCGCACGCGACCCGCAGCCGATCTGCTTGCCCGGGTGCCGCTTGCTGACGTGACGTCTGCCGTTGATCTGGGCTGTGGGCCCGGCAACAGCACGGCGCTGCTGCGACAGCGCTGGCCTTCAGCCCAGATTGCGGGAGTGGATAACTCTCCGGCGATGCTCGAGGAAGCCCGAAACGCCCTGCCGGACTGCCAGTTTGTTGAAGCGGATATCCGCCACTACAGGCCGGTGCAGCCTGTGAACCTCGTCTATGCCAACGCCTCCCTTCAGTGGATCCCGGACCATTACCATCTTCTGCCGCATCTGGTATCGCTGCTCCAGCTAAACGGCGTGCTGGCGGTGCAAATGCCGGATAACTGGCTTGAGCCAACGCACGCCTTAATGCGCGAAGTCGCCCTGGAACAGGGCTACCCGGATCGGGGCCGCGAGCCGCTGCCGGGCATCCATGCCTTTTACGATATTCTGACGGAAGCGGGATGCGACGTGGATATCTGGCGCACCACCTACTTCCATCAGATGAGTTCGCATCAGGCCATCGTAGACTGGGTAAGCGCGACGGGATTACGTCCGTGGATACAGGATCTCAGCGAGAACGAGCAAAAAAAATTCCTGGAACGCTACCATGAGCTTTTGCAGGGGCAGTATCCGCTTCAGGAAAACGGGCAGATACTGCTGGCCTTTCCCCGCCTGTTTATCGTTGCTCAGCGGGTGCCGTAGGGCGATTCAGGAACGCGCCTCCTTGAGCAGCTGCTGAATAACGGCCTCCTGCCTGTCGTAGTTGCCTTCGCCAAACGAGGTGTAGCGCAGCTGCCCTTTCGCATCGAAATAGTAATGCGCGGGCCAGTACTGATTGCCGAACGCGGTCCAGATCTTATAGCCGTTGTCCGTCACCACCCGATACGGCAGCTGCCACTTGTTCACCGCGTTCTTCACCGACGATAGCGGTTTTTCCCACGGGTATTCCGGCGTGTGTACGCCAATCACCACCAGGCCTTGAGACTGATATTTCCTGGCCCAGTCGCGCACGTGCGGGAGCGCGTGCTGGCAGTTAATACAGCCCCAGGTCCAGAAGTCGATAAGGACAACCTTACCCCGTAAGGTTTCAGGCGTGACAGGGTCACCGTTTATCCAGCCCGTTCCGCCGCTCAGCGACGGCAGCTGGCTGCTGGGGGCCGTTTCCACTGCCGGCTGCAGCTTCACCTGCGACGGTGCCGGTTTCGCCAGGTTCAGGAGCGCGTTTTCCAGACGGTCGGCAATGCCGTTGGCCCCCTTCAGCCCCGACGTCATTCCGGAAGCATTAAAGGCAACGGCGGCTAACATCATCACTCCCGCCCCCTGGCGCAGACGCGCCATCAGCGCGGATTTGGATCGTAACGGCGCGATCAGCTTTCGGCCACCTGCTGCCAGCAGCCCCAGCATCAGCGCGCATCCTGCGCCGTAAGCGGCTAACAGCGCGCCGGTGGCGACGGGCGAGTGTCCCGCAATATTGATGCTGAAGATCACCCCGAGAATCGGCCCGGCACAGGGAGACCATAGCAGTCCTACGGCAAGCCCTGCCAGAAACGCCGACAGCATGCCGCGCGTCTGCGCGCTGCGGGTGTTCAGCACGTTCCCGGCGCTGACCGCCGGGCTGGCAATGCGCTGGGCGAGCTGCGGGAAAATGAGGGCCAGCGCGGCGATGCCCAGCACCAGAAGCGCAATCCAGCGGCCGATAGCGGTGGCGTCAGCGATCCACTCGCTGGCAGCCGTCACCACCATCGCCACCAGGGTGAACATTACAATCATGCCCGCCAGAAGCGCCAGAATGTGCTTGCGCTGCCCCTGAAATCCGGCGAACAGCAGAGGAATGACGGGAAGCGTGCACGGGCTGAGCAGGCTAATCATTCCGCCCAAAAAAGCGATTATCAGAAACATAAGGACCTCACGATACCGTTGCTGCGAAGGTGCAGTGAGGTCATTTCACCGTACGAATGTGTTCGGGCCGTGTGCAAAAAGCGTAATTTTGTCTGCCAGCGTATCGGCGCCGCAACCGGATACAGACGCGTACAATTAGCCGCGCGGCAGCGTCACGCTCACCATCAGCCCGCCCTCCTCACGGTTGGCAAGATGCAGTTTGCCGCTGAGCCGGGCGGTGAGCTGCGCTGCAATGGCAAGGCCTAACCCCGTACCGCCAGTTTCGCGGTTGCGCGACGTTTCAACCCGGTAGAACGGCTGTAAAACCGCGTCCAGTTCGGCATCCGGGATGCCCGGTCCGTTATCCATGATGCGGATTGCTACCTGTCGTTCGTCCTCATCAATCTCGATCGTCGCGCTATCGCCAAACTTCAGCGCGTTATCCAGCAGGTTGGTCATTACCCGACGCAATGCCTGCGGGCGCGTGACGATCGGCAGGCGGATATCGCGTGCATGAAACTGCACGTTTTTACCAATATCCTGATAATCGCTGGCGATGCTGTTGATCCACGCATTCAGCTCCAGCTTTAGCGTCGTCTCCTCAAGCGATTCTGATGACCGGGCATAGGCAATCCCCTCCCGTACCAGACGCGACATATTGTCGAGGTCGCTCAGCAGCTTATCGCGGAGCGCCGGCTGCTCCGTCATTTCGACCCGCAGCTTCATGCGCGTGATGGGGGTCTGAAGGTCGTGAGAGATAGACGCCAGGATCTGGGCGCGTTCGCGCAGGTGCGCCTGTATCCGGGACTGCATCTCATTGAAGGCATGCGCCGCCTGGCGGACTTCGACCGGCCCTTTTTCCGCCATCGGGGAATGTGCCGCCGGGTCAAGCGAGTCGACCGCGCGCGTGAACTGCATGAAGGGCCGGACGACCTGGCGGACTGCGATCCATGCGCAGAGCGCGACCAGTAACAGCTGAAGTATCAGCACCGCGGGCAGCCAGCTGGCGACGGGCGGCATGCGTGGGATCAGATCGATAGTCAGCGGCGCGCCGTCGCTAAGCGTAAGATGGGCCTGGATATGGGATACGGGCCCCGGAACCGCCGTAAACGTGAGCGGGTAGCGTTCAGCCAGCGTTGCTTTGAGGGTACGGACCGCATCCTGCGAGCGCTTATCCGCTGGCGCGGCGCCTGACTCGCCGGGGCCAAGGATATACCGGTAATTGCCGCGATTGAGTTGTTCCAGCCACCCGGGCCGCTCGCTGGCCGGAAGCCGGTCGAGAATGGCCACGCTGGTCGCGACGTCGTTCTCAAGGTTGCCCAGCATCACGGCGCGGGCGCTGCGCATTCGCTCAACCATGACCAGCGTCAGGCTGAGCGAGTTGGCCAGCAGGAGCCCAAGCAGCACAACGATCAGCAGCCGGGCCAGTAGCGTGCGCGGCCACAGCGTCATTCATTGGCCTCGACGATGGTCACCGGCATGGTAAACACGTAGCCTTCGCTGCGCACGGTTTTGATATAGGCTGGCGTGCGCGCATCTTCATTCAGGCGCTGACGCACGCGGCTTACCAGAAGATCTATCGAGCGTTCAAACAGCTCGGCATCGCGTCCCTGCGTCAGGTTCAGCAGCTGGTCCCGCGTCAGCACCCGTTGAGGATGATCAAGAAACACGCGCAGAAGACGGTATTCCGCCCCGCTTAGCGCCACAATCATCCCCTCGCTATCAATCAGGTGACGCGCCACGGTATCCAGCTGCCATTCTCCGAATACCACCAGGCGCCCTGCTTCGGTCACCTGGAGATTGGGCGGCATGGCGCGAAAGCGACGCAGGATGGCTTTGATACGCGCCAGCAGTTCGCGGGCCACAAACGGCTTCACCACGTAATCGTCTGCACCCATCTCCAGCCCCAGGATCCGGTCGGTGTCTTCGTTCCGGGCGGTGAGCATCAGGATCGGCAGATCCTTATGCCTGCTGCTGCGCAGCTGTCGGCACAGCGTCAGGCCGTCATCGCCGGGCATCATCACGTCCAGCACCACCAGGTCGATATGCTGTTTGTCGAGCACCGCGCGCATCTCTTTGCCGTTCGCCGCGCCGGAGGCGCGATAGCCCGACTTCACGAGATAATCGACAACCAGTTCACGAATATCCCTGTCGTCATCGACGACAAGGATGCGATCAATATGCTCCACCGCAGGCTCCTGAATAAGGGGTAACGGATTGAAAATAGCACATCTCAGAGCTTGTCCGCGTCAACAACCGCCTTAACGAAGTCCTGCGGATCTTCCTGCGGCGGGTTGTGGCCAACGGTAGCACCGAAGGTACGGTGTTCGTATTTCCCGATAAATTTTCCCGCATAGGCAGCGGGCGCAGGATGAGGCGCACCATTGTTACCGCCCTCGATGGTTATCGTCGGAACCGTGATATTCGGCAGCGTCGCCAGCTTTTGCTCATAGGCGTCATATTTTTTCTCTCCTCTATCCAGCCCCAGACGCCAGCGGTAATTACTGAGCGTGACGGCAACGTGGTCAGGGTTATCGAGGGATTTAGCGCTGGCTTCAAAGGTGGCATCGCTGAATTTCCAGTCTGGCGAGGCCTGCGACCAGATCAGGCGAGCAAAATCGTGCGTATTTTTGGCATAGCCTTCCGCACCGCGCGGCGTGGCGAAGTAGAACTGATACCACCACTGCACCTCCGCCTTCGGCGGTAAGGGTTGCTTACCAATCGCCTGGCTGCTAATCAGGTAGCCGCTCACCGAGACCAGCGATTTCACGCGCTCCGGCCACAGCGCGGCGACGATATCCGCCGTGCGCGCGCCCCAGTCATACCCGGCAAACACCGCCTGCCGGATGTTGAGCGCATCCATCAGGTTAACAATGTCTTTTGCCATTGCAGAAGGCTGGCCGTTACGCGGCGTTTTATCAGAGATAAACCGCGTAGTGCCGTAACCGCGCAGGGACGGCACAATCACACGGTATCCCTTCGCGGCCAGCGCCGGGGCAACCTCGGCGTAACTGTGAATATCGTACGGCCAACCATGCAGCAGGATCACCGGTTGCCCGTCTTTCGGCCCGATATCGACATAACCGACGTTAAGATCGCCGGCGTTAATTTGTTTGACCTGGGTAAAGGCAGACGAATAATCGTTGCCGGTCGCTTCTGCCTGACAGGACATCACGCTACCAAGCGAAACGCTCAGCGCGACGGCGGAAAAGGCGAGTTTGTTAAGCATGATGTTATCTCCGGGTAAGTTCAGTTGACGGGGATATAACACCATGCGTTTGTATAGCGAACGTGTGCGAAAGCGGTTTTATTGCATACCAGTGTACGTATCTCGCTCACAGATACAGTGTGATACAAACTCGTGACGATCAGCTAAAGCGACAGGCGGTAACGAACGTAATCGTCGGCTTCGGCGTATTTGTCATACAGCTTACGGGCCGGATTGTTCTCGCGGGTGAGCCAGTAGAGTTTTGACCAGCCTTCCCGCTTGCCTTCATCGATCAGGGCGTCGATAAGCGCCTTACCCGCTCCTGCGCCACGTTCCGCTGCATCAACAAACAGATCCTCAAGATAGCAAATGGGCGCGGTTGACCAGGTGCCTTCATGCAGGATACACATGGCGAAGCCGATGACGCTGCCGTCCTTCTCCGCGACCCGGCAAAACAGGGATGATGAGCCAGAAAGCGCCCTTTCCCACGTTGCTGCGGTAACGGATTCCTCAAGGTAACACTCATAGAAATGGGTATAGCCGTCCCACAGCGGTCGCCACTGCGGGTAATCTTCGGGGCGTAAAGGACGTACGGTTAGCGTCATGGGATCCTCACATTATCCTTGCTGCTTTTTAAGCACATTTTATGGGCCAGAGCAGCAAGACGCTTCGTCCGGCAGTAAAGGGTAAAGAGTGCAAAGCCTTGACTGTTTAATAACCATCGAATGATTACCATAGCGATCGTGGCGATTAACAGTTGCCAGCTGCTGCCGTCAGAAGTGAACAGGTAATAAATCCACTGCAGCATCGTCACCGCCAGCAGGAAGATGAAAAGCGCTAACAATCCTGACAGCCCTGATGTGTAACCTCTGGCCAGCAGAGTACTGGTGGATATCAGGTAGATAAGTATGACTATCGACGGGGCAAAAAAACTCAGTGCATGAAGCGCAGGCGACATACTGGAAATCGCCTTGAGAAAAGGCAGCATATTAAACGCAAATACCGCGAGGAATAGCGGCAATAACATGGCAACAGGATAAGGATTTTGCCCCGGCAACTCGCTAAGCGGGCGTGAAAAATAGCGCTCCAGTGCGGGAGTCGAATGGTTTAACAAAACGTTGCCATGGGCAATGGCTTCATCTATCTCTTTTCCATGTTGCAGCAGATCGTATGAAATGCGTCCGGTTAGCAAAGGCAAAATTTTCATCAAAACCGCCAGGGAGAAACAGCACCAAAATTACTGATTTGAAATAATTATATTAAGATGAAAATACCAGAAGCCAGACAAAAGCATAACACTTAAATATGGAGATTGCCGGATGACGATACCCACGCTAACGACAGATCGCTTGCTGCTTAAACCCCTTGTCGCTGAAGATGCCGTCCAGATACAGAAGCGTTATCCGCACTGGGAAATCGTTCGCTATATGGTGGCCTCCGTTCCCTGGCCCTATCCCGATGACGGGGCTGAAAGCTACGTGAACCAGGTTGCGCTGCCCGATATGGCTAAAGGGATTGCGTGGTTCTGGACCATTCGCCGCCGCGAAGCGCCTGACGAACTGATGGGGCTGATTTGCCTGTATGACGTGGAGGATAATAACCGTGGCTTCTGGCTGGCGCCGGAGTTTCAGGGCCAGGGATATATGCGGGAAGCGAGCATTGCGGCAACGGATTACTGGTTTAATACTCTTAACAAACCGGTATTGCGCGCGCCGAAAGCGGCCGCCAACAGCCGCTCCCGCCGTATTTCCGACAGCAGCGGCATGCGGCTCATCAGGACGGAAAAGAAAGCGTACGTGAGCGGCGTGCTGGACTCCGAACTGTGGGAAATCACCCGCGAGGAGTGGAACGCCCGTCAGGTCAGCTGATAATGCTTGTCCGGCATTAGCCTTTCAGGGATGTTCTCTTCATCGTTCATCTGCAGCAGGTCGCGTTCCATCATGTTGCAGATGGCATCCAGCGGCAGATCGTTATCTTCCGTACCAAACGGATCTTCAAGCTCTTCCGCCAGCGTGTCCAGAGAGATAAAGGTGTAAGAAATCAACGCAGAGACGAACGGCGTCATGTAGTGCAGGTCAACAACCAGCGCAAACGGCAGCATGATGCAGAACAGATATACCGTCCGGTGCAGGATCAGCGTATAGGCAAACGGCACCGGCGTGTTAGCAATGCGTTCGCAGCCAGCCAGCACGATGGACATATCGTTCAGGCGGTTGTTCAGGCTGTGAAACAGGATGTCCGAAAGGTGTCCGCTGCGCCGCCGGACGGCGAGCCACTCCCCCATTATCAGCAGGATACGGTTCGCCGGGGAATTGGCATCCATCACTTTGCGCAGGTCGTCAGGGGCCAGATAGCGAGAGAGCTGCTCGGCGTTGATTTCTTTGCGCAGGGTCATGCGCAGACAGTTTGCAAAGGCAATTTGCAGGCGAACAAACTCTCCAAGCTGCTTATCTTCCGGTAAGGTATTTTTTACCTCGCGAAACAGCGAGCGCGCCGCTATCATCAACTGCCCCCACAGCAGGCGAGCCTCAACGTAGCGCGAATAGCAGGCGTTGTTGCGAAAACCCAGGAAGATGGCGATAGCCACGCCGAGAATGCTAAACGGCGCAACGGTGAAGCGGATGCCCAGCGAGGTGTACCACGGCAGCATCACGATGACGGCGATAGAAAGCAGGAAGTTCAGCAGCAGTCGGGTATAAATTTTAGGAAGTACCGAACCGTGCCAGACGAAAATCAGTTGTAGCCAGTGCTGTTGAGGACGAACAATCATAATCAGCTTCAGAAAAGTAAAGAGCGCGGCTATTAAACGTGATCGCCCTCACAGTTGCAAGCATGTTAATGGTTCATTGCATTTTCTGACCTGTTTAGCCTAACGCGCACGGTGCTGAATAGAGTTTTAAAAAAAGGACATATAGTATGTTGTAACTAATGAGGTCGTATTTAAAACCCGGCAAACGCCGGGCGAAGATATCAGCAGAGCGGTTTTACCGCCTCGCGCATCCCTTTATGGAGAATCGCATCCAGATCCTGCGCAACCTGTTCTACCAGTCCGCTCACCTGGGTCAGATCCTGCTCCCAGTGCTCGCGCACGCTTAGCACCGCGGATACCAGCTGGCGGATGTTCAGCTGTTTATCATGATATTGCGTCCACAGCTGCTGGTAACGTTCCAGCCAGTGCGCGTCATCCTGCAACGGATAGGCTTCACCGCTACGTTCGCCGCGGTAAAAGGCAATCAGCGCCGCCAGCGCAAAGGTCAGACGAGCGGGCAGTTTACCGGTCGCCTTCTGCCCTGCCAGCAGCTGCGGCAGAATACGGGTGCGGTATTTGGTCATCCCGTTTAGCGCAATCGACAGCAGCTGGTGCTTGATGTACGGGTTACGGAAACGCCCCGTTACGGCACTGGCAAAGGAGTGCAGCTCGTCGCGCGGCAGATCCAGCACCGGAATAATCTCCTCATAGATAGCCTTTTCAACGAACGCGCAAATCTCCGCGTCGTTCATCGCTTCCCCTACCGTATCCAGCCCGGCCTGAAACGCGACCGGCACCAGCGCGGTATGCGCGCCGTTCAGGATCGCCACCTTACGCTCTTTATACGGCCTGATATCGTCCACAATCCGCACGTTGAGCGGGTATTTATCAAGGCGCAGCTCCGCTGAAAGGGATTTTGGCCCCTGAATAACAAACAGGTAGAAATGCTCGGCCGTGTCCAGGAAGCTGTCGCGATAGCCCAATCCGGCTTCCAGCTCCGCCACCTCATCACGGGGATAGCCGGTAACGATGCGATCAACGAGCGTCGAGCAGAAGGTATTCGCTTCGTCCAGCCACGCAATAAATGCCGCCGGCAGCGCCCACTCCTGCGCATAGCGCAGCACCAGCTCGCGCAGCGCTTCGCCGTTGTAGTCGATAAGTTCGCAAGGAATGACGATCCAGCCCTTATCCGCCGCGCCATCGAAGTGGCTGAAGCGCTCAAACAGGAGTCGCGTCAGTTTTGCCGGATAGCTGACGGCTGGCGCATCTTCAAACCTGTCGCCCGCGTGATAGCTGATGCCCGCTTCCGTCGTGTTGGAGAAAACAAACCTCATGTCCGGGTTATGGGCGAGCCTGAGAAATTCATCGTACTGGCTGTAGACGCTGATTTCGCGGTTCACGGAGCGAATAAGGCGCGCTTCGCTTACCGCTTCCCCCTGCTCGTTCAGGCCGCGGATAATGGTGGTGTAGAGCCCGTCCTGGGTGCTCAGTGACGGCGGAAAATCGCTCTGGATCGGGCGAACTATCACCACGCCGGAATTGAGATCCGTATGCTCGTTTAACAGGTCAATTTGCCAGTCAACGAACGCGCGAAGGAAGTTACCTTCGCCAAACTGGATGATACGTTCGGGATAGCACGCACCGGGGAAATCACGACGGTTGAGTGTGTTCACAATGGAGGTCCTTTATGATTAGTCATACAGCCTGATAAGATTGGTGTAATAACTTATCAAAACTTAACAACCAGAACCCCTGTCTGGATCAACTCATACCGCTTTTGTGAAAATTAATCACAAAAACTTATAAAACACCGAGGTAGAAGCCATTTCCCCGCCCGGCATCAGCGCGTAGCGCGGGATCTCCCCAACCTTTTGCCAGCCTGCACGCTGATAAAACGTCTCTGCGCCGCTGCCGGTCGCCGTATCAAGCACCAGCACCGAAAGCGCCTTCTCGCGCGCAGCGGCTTCCAGCGCTTCCATAAGCGCCATTGCAGCCCCTCTGCGACGCGCCTTTTCATGAACCAGAAGTTTTGCCACATCTGCGCGGTGCGGCTGATTTTCAGGCTGATCGGTGATGAGCTGTACCGTTCCGATCAGGCCCAGTGCCCCATCGAAACAGCCCAGCACGGTGCGTTCACCGCGCCCCACGCTGTCGGCAACTCCACGCCAGAAAGCGTGGCCTTTATCGGAGGTAAAAGGCAGCATAAAGCTGACGGATGCGCCGCCGTTAACGCAGTTGACGAGGATATCGGTTAGCGCATCAATGTGGGAAAGAATATCCTGCCGGGAGAGAGGTTTAATAAGCATGGGAGAGTTCATCGTTGTTCCTCTGAGTGAATCTCTCCACTATGCTATTAACATTTTTGCAACGCAACTTGCGCAGGCATAGGATTTTGTTATGTCATCCCTCACCATGGTGCTGTTTCTTCATGGCGTACATCGCCTCATCGGCCTGTTTTAACCACGCCTGCATATCGTTCCGGGTATGATCGAACTCGCTCAGTCCCCAGGAGAACTGCAGCGACCACGGATGCAGCTGGCGCGCGTTATAGCTTTCAGTTTGCTCAACGAGGTACTGCATGGCAATCCACGCCCCGGGCTCATCGGTATCCGCGAACAGTACCGCGAACTCGTCCCCGCCGTAGCGCACCAGCAGATCGGCCTCGCGGAAGGAGGAACGCATCAGGGCGGCCATCGCTTTCAGCGCCTTGTCGCCCTCCTGGTGCCCGAAGCTATCGTTGATCGCCTTGAACTGGTCCAGATCCAGCCAGCCCAGCGTTAAGGGTTCCGCCCGACGCCGCGCCACGGATAATGCAAAGCGCGCAAACTGGTTAAACCCGCGACGGTTAAACAGCCCCGTCAGCTCATCGGTTGTGGACGCGCTTACTGCCGTAAACTCGTCTTCTGCCAGCGCGCTGAGATCGGCCAGCGCGGCGGAATCGCCTGCCGTAAATTCGCGGGGCGCGTAATCAATCAGACACAGCGAACCGACGCTCGAACCGTCACGCAGGCGGAGCGGGAAACCGGCATAAAAGCGCACGCCTGGCTCTCCCGTCACCTGCGGGTTATCCGCAAAGCGCTCGTCAAGCCGCGCATCCTCAACCACCAGCGGTGCTTCGCTCAGGATGGTATGGCCGCAAAAGGAGAGCTCCCGTGGCTGGCTGCCGGATACCTGGCCGTCAGCCGATTTCACGACCACGGAACGATCGTCCACCAGGGTGATCATCGCCAGCGGCACCTTGAAAAAGCGTTTTGCCAGCCGCGTGAGCCTGTCGAACGCGGGATAACCGTCGAGTTCAAGCAGGCCGGACTCGCGCAGAGCGTTCAGACGCTCGGTTTCATTAACAGGTATTGCAGGTGCTTTCATAACGTCTCCTGACGCTGAGCATTAGTAAAAGCGTAGCTTAAACAGAGACATTGTCAGTTCATCCGGCACGATTTACCTCGATGACCAGCCAATGATGAATAACGTTAACGATATACTGCTGTTGCTGCGCATTCAGCGGCACGCCCTGCGGGATGGCATGCCATTTGGCCAGACAGCCCCGACAGCAGGTTGCCGTGGCGTGCTGGGCGATAAAGACCGGATGGCCGCGCATCGGCGTCTGCTTGCCATCATTCAACGGGTGTGCAGGCGCCAGCCGCTTTGCGACAAAATCGGCGGCATGCCGATCGATAGTTTCCACGCCTTTATCCCAGCAGTATTGCCGCTCTTTCGGACCTAAACGAAAGCGCGAGCGGAACGTGGAGCGGGCCAGGCGAGCGAATAAAGGATCTAACGTTGACATCAGTATACGGAACGTCCCAGACGTTTGGTGAGCTGCTCCAGCGCCGCCACGCCTGCCAGTGAATTTCCCGTCTCATCCAGCTCCGGGCTCCAGACGGCAATGGCCATCTCGTGCGGAACGATAGCCACAACCCCGCCGCCTACGCCGGATTTAGCCGGTAGCCCCACGCGCCAGGCAAATTCCCCGGCATTCTGATACATCCCGCTGGTCGCCATCAGGGCGTTAATCTGACGGGCCTGCATCGGAGAGACGACGTCCTCGGCCAGGTGCGGGGCGTGGCCCTGATGCGCGAGGAACAGGAAGGTCTGCGCCAGCTCAACGCAGTTCATCTTCAGCGCGCAGTAGTGGAAATAGTTTTGCAGAACCGTGGCGACGTCGTTATGAAAATTGCCGAAAGACTTCATCAGCCAGGCAATGGCGGCGTTACGCGCGGAGTGTTCAAACTCGGAGCGCGCCACCACCGGATCGTAGGCGATGTCCTGCACCCCGGAAAGCTGACGCACAATTTCGAGCATCCGCTGGCGCGGCGCGCTCAGGCGGCTTTGCAGCATATCGCACACCACCAGCGCTCCGGCATTAATAAAGGGGTTTCGCGGCTTGCCCTGCTCAATTTCGAGCTGAAGAAGGGAGTTAAACGGCTGGCCGGAGGGATCTTTGCCTACCCGCTGCCAGATCTCCTGCTCGTCATACTGGCGCATGGCGGCAACCAGGCTAAGCACCTTTGAGATCGACTGAATGGAAAAACGCTCCAGCGCGTCTCCCGCCTGGAAACGCTGACCGTCTATCGTACAAATGGCGATGCCGAGCTTGTTACCGCTGACCGAGGCCAGCGCGGGAATGTAATCGGCAACCTTACCCTGCCCCAGTAATGGACGAACCTGCGCCAGAATATCGTCCAGCATCTCATTATGAATGACCGCAGCCACACTTTGCTCCTTGCCCTCAGGCTAAAACGGGCTGCGAGTATAACAGAGGCTTATATGTCGCGTCAGGCAGGGAGGCGAAAACGCGAGACGGCCTGCAGCAAAAGATCCGACTCCTGATGCAACCGTTCCGATGCCCTTGACGCTTCAGCCACCAGCATATCCGTCTGACGCGAAACCTGGTTCAGCCCCTGGAGCTGACGCGTCATCTGATGAATGCTTTCCCCCTGATTCAGGGTAGCCATAGAAATATCGTTCAGCAGGCTGCTTAAGTTCGCCACCAGGCCGGTAACCTGCTGCAGGTTATCCTCCAGACGATTCACGACCTTAGAGCCCTCCTCAATGCCCTGCAGCGAGTGGTTAATCAGCGCCTGAATGGTTTGCGTGGAATGGCTGCTTTTTCTGGCAAGCAGCCCCACTTCCCGCGCCACCACCGCGAATCCGCGCCCCTGCTCCCCCGCATGGGCGGCTTCAATGGCCGCGTTGAGGGCCAGAATGTTGGTCTGAAACGCCACGCTGTCGATCATCGCGACGATCCCGCGCATCTCGGCGGATCGGTCGACGATCGTCTGCATAGACCCATTCACGGCAGACATCATTTGCTCTCCGCCGGCGGCGGCCTGTCGGGCATCATCGGCGCGCGTGCTGGCGAGTTTTGCATAGCCCGTATTCCCCTCAACGTGGGTTTCAAGATCGGCAATATGCGCGGTGACGTCCTCCAGCTCTCTGGCCTGCCGCGCCGACTGCTGATAAAGCTTCTGATTCCCCTGCGCAAGCGATCCGATATTTTCCACCATCGCAGTGGTGGCCTCGCTGACCTGCGTCACCAGCTGCTGAAGCCCGTACTGCATGGCGGTAATACTGTCGCTGAGCTGGCCTATCTCCCGGTTGAAGCGCACCACGTCGGGCGGGGTGCCTGACAGGTCCCCTGCCGCAAGCAGATTAATATGCGCAATCAGGCGGCGCAGCGGGGTTATCACCCACTTCGCCATCCCGAACCAGACGGCAATGGCAATTCCCAGCAGCACCAGCGGGGCAAACAGGAACAGCCGTTGCAGACCCGAAAGCTGGTCCATCAGCGACTGACGGCCCTTTGCCGCCCGCGTCTCGCTCTGAAGCTGGTAGCGGGCATAATTGTCGTTAAAATCGGTCTGAAAGGCCTGGGCTGGCACGGCGAAAAAGAGATCGATGCTGTTCGTTTTTACAAGCCCTTCCGCCTGCTCGCTTATCGCGCCGTAGAACAGCTGGTAGCTATTCACCAGCGCCTCGTCCCGGGGCGGGTTAAGCGCGAGCCAGGCTTTCCACGCCTGCTGAGAAGCCGCCAGCGATTTTTGCGCCTCGTCCATCAGGCTATGCCAGCTCCCTTCCGAGCCGGTCTCTTTATCCTGCATGAAGTACACGCCTGAGCGGTTAAGCAGATCGCTTGCCGCCAGCAGGGTGACGCGCGCCTGATCCAGCTTCCCCTGCTGCTGCAAGGCCAGCTGATTGCGCTGTTCGTTACGCTGGGCCTGATTCAGGGAGGCGGTAAGGAGAATGGAGGACGAGAGCTGCAGGGCGGAGAAAAGGCCAATAATACAAAAGATGCCGGTCAGCAGGCCAAACTGACGGGGAATAATGCGCGGCGCAACACGGCGAAAAATTTGCGTTAGGTTCATCATTTTCTTCTATAACAATACGTTAGACGCGAGCGAGTCTACGAAACGAAAATGACAGAACCATTGCAGAATAATGACAGGGGTTGTTAAGCGCCGGGGGGCAGCCCTGCCACACCCGGCCTGAAAACTAGACGCGATCCTTCCACACCGTCTGCACGTTACAAAACTCATGCAGGCCAAAATGAGAAAGCTCCCGCCCGAAGCCGCTCTTCTTCACGCCGCCAAACGCCACGCGCGCATCGCTGGCGCTGTAGCCGTTGATAAACACCCCGCCGCACTCCAGCTCGCGGGAGAACGTCTCGGCCAGCGCCTCGTTCGCGGTAAAGACCGTCGCGGATAAGCCAAAGTCGCTGTCGTTTGCCAGATGCAGGGCGTGGGCAGGGTCCTTCGCCACGGTAATTGCGGCCACCGGACCAAACAGCTCCTGACGGAAGGCCGTCATCTCCGGCGTGACGTCGCCGAGCACCGTTGGCGCATAATAGTTACCTGCGCCGGCAACCTTCTCCCCGCCAAGCAGCAGCGTTGCCCCTTCCGCCAGCGTCGCCTGCACCTGCTGGTGAAGTTCGTCGCGCAGGTCGAACCGCGCCATCGGGCCGAGGTAGGTCTCTTCCTCATCCGGCGCGCCCATTTTGAGCGCCGCTACCGCCTCAACGAAGCGACGGGTAAACTCTTGCGCAACGCCCGCTTCCACAATAAAGCGTTTCGCCGCGGCGCAAACCTGCCCGGTATTCTGATAACGTCCGGCCACGGCAGCGTTAACGGCCAGATCCAGATCGGCATCGTTGAGGACGATAAACGGATCGGAGCCGCCAAGCTCAAGCACGCATTTCTTCAGCGCCGCGCCTGCCTGAGCGCCAATCGCCGCCCCTGCCCGCACGCTGCCGGTGACCGTCACCGCGGCGATACGGCGATCGTTAATCGCCTGGCTTACCCCGTCATTGGTGGCGTTCACCCAGCCAAAGACGCCCTCAGGGAAACCGGCATCCGCGAACAGCTGCCCAATCAGCGCCGCCGAGCCGAGCACGTTTGGGGCATGTTTAAGCAGATAGCTATTTCCCGCCAGCAGGACCGGCACCGCACCGCGCAGCACCTGCCAGAGCGGAAAGTTCCAGGGCATCACCGCCAGAATCGGCCCCAGCGGACGATATTCAATGACGGCGTTTTCGACCTGGGTTGATTCAGGGCTCAGCATCCCCGGGCCGTGTTCTGCATACCAGTCACAAAGGCTGGCGGACTTGGCGACCTCCGCACGCGCCTGGCCAATCGGCTTGCCCATCTCCCGGGAGATGGTCTGCGCCATCTCCTCCGCGCGGTTACGCAGCGCCGCACCGAGGTCGCGCAGCTTCTGCGCCCGGTGCGCCACGCTCTCGCGTCGCCACCCGCGAAAAGCGGTATCCGCTTGGGCAATCGCGTTATCAACCTCCTGAGCCGTTGCCCACGGACGGGCTGCCAGCGTTTCGCCGGTCGCCGGGTTTACAGAGAGGGCATGGGTTGCAGGTGAATAGTTCATGATGTTCTCCACGTAATAACGGTTGATTCATTGTGGCCCACTCTGCTATTTCTTAAAAATGAATAATATTTACCACCCTGTTCACGAATCGAGAATGGCATGGACTTAACACAGCTTGAGATGTTTAACGCCGTCGCGCTTACCGGCAGCATTACCCAGGCGGCGCAGAAGGTGCATCGCGTACCGTCAAACCTGACCACCCGCATTCGTCAGCTTGAAGCGGACCTCGGCGTGGCGCTGTTCATCCGCGAGAATCAGCGGCTGCGGCTTTCGCCCGCCGGGCACATCTTCTTGCGCTACAGCAAACAGATCCTGGCCCTGGTGGACGAGGCGCGCATGGTGGTCGCCGGCGATGAACCGCAGGGGCTGTTCTCTCTCGGCGCGCTGGAAAGTACCGCCGCCGTGCGCATTCCGGAAACGCTGGCGCGGTTTAACCAGCGCTATCCGCGCATACAGTTTGCGCTGTCCACCGGCCCCTCCGGGACGATGATTGACGGCGTGCTGGAGGGGACGCTCAGCGCCGCGTTTGTCGACGGGCCGCTCTCGCATCCTGAGCTGGAGGGCATGCCGGTTTACCGGGAAGAGATGATGCTGGTGACGCCTGCGGGACACGCGGAAGTGTCAAAAGCGACGCAGGTGAGCGGCTGCGACGTTTACGCCTTTCGCGCCAACTGCTCTTACCGTCGGCATCTCGAAAGCTGGTTTCATGCCGACCGCGTAACGCCGGGGCGTATTCACGAGATGGAGTCATACCACGGGATGCTCGCCTGCGTGATTGCCGGAGCCGGCATTGCGCTGATGCCCCGCTCGATGCTGGAGAGCATGCCGGGGCACCATCAGGTGGCGGCGTGGCCGCTGGCGGAAAACTGGCGCTGGCTTACCACCTGGCTGGTGTGGCGTCGGGGGGCGATGACCCGCCAGCTTGAGGCGTTTATCGCGCTGCTGAACGAACGTCAGGCCGCGATCCCCGCATCATAGCGTTTCATACTGAGCGTAATCCTGGAGACGAAGGAAAATTTTACCCTTCATATACAGCGTGGCCTGGCCGCCAATCAGCACGCGGTCGCCCTTCAGCTCACAGCGCAGATCCCCGCCACGGGAGGAGACCTGGCGGGCCAACATCTGCGTTTTGCCAAGCTTTTCGCTCCAGTACGGGATCAGCATGCTGTGGGTTGACCCCGTTACCGGATCTTCCGGCACCCCTTCGCCCGGGCAGAAGAAGCGGCTAACGAAATCATAGTCGTCTCCCGGGGCCGTCACGCAGACCATTTTGCCCAGCGGAAGCATCGCCGGGATATCCGGCGTAAGGGACTCAACCTGCTGCTGGCTTTCAAGCACCACCATGTAATCGCGCCCTGCACGCACCTCTTTTGCCCCGCTAATGCCCAGCGCGCTGAACAGCGCCGCCGGTGGACGATCAACAACGTCGGCTGACCACGCCGGGAAATTCAGCGTCAGCCAGTCGCCGCTGCGTTTTACCGTCAGCTCACCGACAAAGCGCGTGGTAAACACGATCTCCGTGTGCGGATAATCCAGATATTCGAATATCACATGGGAGGCCGCCAGGGTGGCATGTCCGCAGAGGTTTATCTCATCCTGCGTGGTAAACCAGCGCAGCTCAAAGCCCTCATCCGTGCGCACGAAAAACGCCGTTTCCGACTGATTGTGCTGCTTTGCCATCTTCAGCAGCGTCTCATCAGGAAGCCACGCTTCCAGCGGGCAGACAGCCGCCGCATTGCCGCCGAACGCCCTGTCGCTAAAGGCGTCTACCAGATAAAAGTCAATTTCCTGCATCGTCTTACCTCTCTTATTCGTTTTCAGCGCAGAAATACGGTGCCTTTCAGATACAGCGACGCCTGTCCGCCCATCAACACCCGGTCGCCCCTGAGCGTGCAGCGTACGTCTCCCCCACGGGCGGAAACCTGACGCGCAAAAAGCTCCGTTTTACCGAGCCTCTCGCTCCAGTAGGGTATAAGCATGGTGTGCGCGGAGCCGGTGACAGGATCTTCCGGTACGGCAACGCCCGGCGAGAAGAAGCGGCTGACAAAGTCATATTCCCCCTCGCCCCGCGCGGTGACGGCCACCTTATGCTCGCCAGGGATCATGGCTGAGAAAACCGGCGTAACGGCTTCAACCTGCTCGCGGTTTTCCAGAACCAGCACCCAGGCCCGCCCTTTCCGGGCATCGACGCAGCGGCTGATGCCGAGCGCGGAGAGCATCTCCGGCGGCGGCGTCTGCGCCCGCGTCGGGCAGGCCGGGAAATCCAGCGTCATCCAGTCGCCCTCACGGCTGACGGTGAGGCGCCCGGAGGCGGTATCAAAATGAATGCGTGAGTCCGGGTAATCCAGCTCGTTAAACAGTACGTACGCCGCGGCAAGCGTCGCGTGCCCGCAGAGACTGACCTCGGCGAGCGTGGTAAACCAGCGCAGCTCAATTCCCCCTTTCGTGCACACGAAAAACGCGGTTTCCGACTGGTTATGCTGCTGCGCCATTTGCAGCAAGGTCTCGTCCGGCAGCCACGCGTCGAGCGGACAGACCGCCGCCGGGTTGCCGCCGAAGGAGGACTCGCTGAAGGCATCCACCAGATAAAAATCAATCTCCTGCATTGTCCTGCCGCCTGTTTTTGCTGTGTATCCTTTATCTTCAGGGAAAACACCCGCCTTCGCTACCGCTGCATGAAGGTAAATTTTGTGATTTACATCACATAACGGTTGAGTTTTCGCCGTTTAAGGCCTTAAGATCGTCTCCTCATCTTTCAGGCAACGAATCCCAGATATCCCTATGACAACACACACGGTTTCCCGCAGGGTCGCGTGGCTGCGCGTAGTCACGCTCGCCATCGCGGCGTTCATTTTCAACACCACGGAATTTGTTCCGGTTGGGCTGCTGTCGGACATTGCAGCCAGCTTCAACATGGAAACGGCGCAGGTGGGCATTATGTTAACCATCTACGCCTGGGTAGTGGCGCTGATGTCTCTGCCGTTTATGCTGCTGACCAGCCAGATGGAACGGCGCAGGCTGCTGATTGGGCTGTTTGTGGTGTTTATTGCCAGCCACATGCTGTCGTTTATGGCCTGGAACTTTACGGTGCTGGTTATTAGCCGCGTGGGCATTGCGTTTGCCCATGCCATCTTCTGGTCGATCACCGCGTCGCTCGCCATTCGTCTGGCCCCGGCGGGGAAACGCGCCCAGGCGCTGAGCCTGATCGCCACCGGCACGGCACTGGCGATGGTGCTGGGCCTGCCGATAGGACGCATCGTGGGGCAATATTTCGGCTGGCGCACCACCTTCTTTGCCATCGGCATGGGAGCGCTGGTTACGCTGATGTGCCTCATTAAGCTGCTGCCCGCGCTGCCGAGCGAACACTCCGGCTCGCTAAAAAGCCTGCCGCTGCTGGTTCGTCGCCCGGCCCTGATGAGCATCTATCTGCTGACCGTCATCGTGGTGACCGCCCATTACACGGCTTACAGCTATATCGAACCGTTCGTACAGGTTGTGGCGGGCTTTAGCGCGAATTTCGCCACCGTTCTCCTGCTGCTGCTGGGCGGCGCGGGCATTATCGGCAGCATCCTGTTCGGCAAGCTCGGCAACCAGCACGCTTCTGCCCTGGTGAGCAGCGCGATTGGCCTGCTGCTGGCGTGTCTGCTGCTGCTGATGCCTGCGGCAGGCAGCGAAAGTCATCTGGCGATCCTCAGCCTGTTCTGGGGCGTGGCGATCATGATTATCGGGCTGGGGATGCAGGTGAAGGTGCTGGCGCTGGCGCCGGACGCAACGGACGTAGCGATGTCGCTGTTCTCGGGAATTTTTAATCTGGGAATTGGTGCCGGTGCGCTGGTGGGGAATCAGATCAGCCTGCACGTGTCGATGTCGGCCATTGGCTACCTTGGCGCCATCCCGGCGCTGATTGCGCTCATCTGGTCGGTGCTTATCTTCCGTAAATGGCCGGTCGCGATGGAAGAACAGACCGGCCACGGTTAAGTTTGACGTGCCGGGTGGCGGCTTCGCCTTACCCGGCAACAGCATCAGTGATAGGTCTTAATAATCTCCAGCACGCCGTTAATAATAAACTGCACGCCCATACACACCAGCAGGAAGCCCATCAGGCGGGAGATGGCCTCAATACCGCCCTTGCCTACCCAGCGCATAATGGCCCCGGAGCTGCGCAGCGATCCCCAGACGATAACCGCGATCAGCGCGAAAATGATCGGCGGCGCAACGGTGATAACCCAGTCCGGGAAGGTGGAGCCGTCGCGCACCGTTGAGGCGGAGCTGATGATCATCGCAATCGTCCCCGGGCCAGCCGTGCTCGGCATGGCTAACGGCACGAAGGCGATGTTGGCGCTCGGTTCGCTTTCAAGCTCCTCGGATTTGCTCCTGGCTTCCGGTGATTCATGCGCTTTTTGCGCCGGGAACAGCATCCGGAAACCGATAAAGGCCACAATCAGCCCACCCGCTATCCGCAACCCGGGGATGGAAATACCAAAGGTATTCATGACCAGCTGCCCGGCGTAATAGGCCACCATCATGATGGCAAAAACGTACACGGCCGCCATCCTCGACTGCTGGTTGCGCTCCGCGCTGTTCATGTTCCCCGCCAGGCCCAGAAAGAGCGCCACCGTGGTTAACGGGTTTGCCAGCGGCAGCAATACCACCAGCCCAAGACCAATTGCTTTAATCAAATCCAACATAATGCATCGCTGCCCTTATCCTTAATCAACTCCGCAATTATAGGGGGAAAACCACGTCCTGAGCTATTCGCACGACGTAACCATTGTTTTCCCGCGCAACCAATAACCAGAGGCTATATGTATGATTTAAAAGCGCACAGAAAAAGTTCCTGAAGCGTTTTAGCAATTCGTGGCATCGGGCAATCCATTCAGTTGACTTATACTTGCCTGAGCAATAATATCTGCCGTGACTAAACTACTTGCCAGGGCAACCATTGTGAAAAGCACCAGTGATCTCTTTAACGACATAATCCCACTGGGTCGTCTTATTCATATGGTCAATCAGAAAAAAGATCGCCTGCTCAATGACTACCTGTCACCGCTGGATATCACCGCAACACAGTTCAAAGTGCTGTGTTCCATTCGCTGCGAAGTGTGTATCACGCCGGTTGAGCTGAAAAAGGTGCTCTCTGTGGATCTGGGTGCGTTAACCCGCATGCTGGATCGGCTCGTCTGCAAAGGATGGGTCGAACGAAGCCCTAACCCGAATGACAAACGCGGCGTGCTGGTGAAACTGACCAGCGACGGCGCGGCCATGTGTGAGCAATGTCATCAGCTAGTAGGACAAACACTGCACCAGGAACTGACAAAAAACTTAACGGCAGATGAAGTGGCAACGCTTGAGCTTTTACTCAAGAAAATACTGCCGTAAACAAAAAAAGAGGTATGACGATGTCCAGACGCAATACTGACGCTATCACCATTCATAGCATTTTGGACTGGATCGAAGATAACCTGGAATCCCCGCTCTCCCTTGAAAAGGTGTCCGAGCGTTCAGGTTACTCAAAATGGCACCTGCAACGGATGTTCAAAAAAGAGACCGGTCATTCATTAGGTCAATATATTCGCAGCCGCAAGCTGACGGAAATTGCCCAGAAACTGAAAGAGAGCAATGAGCCGATCCTTTATCTGGCGGAACGTTATGGCTTTGAATCGCAGCAAACCCTGACGCGTACGTTCAAGAACTACTTCGACGTGCCGCCTCATAAGTACCGTATTACCAGCATGCCGGGTGAGTCCCGTTATCTGTATCCGCTAAAACATTGCAGTTAATTTTCGCCTGTAAAGACGTAACCGAGGAAATCATGAAATTCATCGCCTCCGCCGCCCTCACCCTGCTGGTGCTGGTCTCCGGCCAGAGCTTCGCGGAGCAAACCCCCAGTGCGGCGCAGCAAAATAATCGTGACACGCTGATTATGCCGTCCGCTCAAGGCCAGTCACCCTATGACTTTAACCACATGGGCGCTGGCAGCGACAAATCCGACGAACTGGGCGTGCCGTATTACAACCACGACCTGTGATTCGTTTTTGCCCCGCCGATGCGGGGCTTTTTTTGCCTTAGCCCCGCACCCGCGAAGCCCGACGCACCCGCAGACCAAAAACGTTGATATACAGCCCGGCCATAATCAGCCCCGCACCCGCCAGCTGCAGCCCGCTGAGCGTTTCATCCAGCAAAAGCGCGGCGCTGGCAAGCCCGACTACCGGTACCAGCAGCGATAACGGCGCCACGCGCCAGGTTTCATAGCGGCCAAGCAGCGCCCCCCAGATGCCGTAGCCGATGATGGAGGCGACAAACGCCAGATAGACCAGCGATAAAATGGTCGTCAGGTCTATTTCCAGCAGGCTTTTCAGCATCGTCTCTGGCCCGTCCAGGATAAACGACGCGGCCATAAACGGCACAATCGGGATGAGCGCGCTCCAGACCACCAGCGACATCACCCCCGGGCGCGCTTCGTGCTGCATAATCAGCTTGTTGAAGATGTTGCCGCACGCCCAGCTCAGCCCCGCCGCCAGGGTCAGCATAAAGCCCAGCAGGGCCACGTGCTGGCCGTTAAGGCTGGCCTCAATCAGCACCAGCACGCCAAACACCGCCAGGCTTATGCCTGCCAGCTGCTTACCCTGCAGCCGTTCGCCAAAGACAAACGCGCCGAGGATGATGGTAAAAAACGCCTGCGCCTGGAGCACCAGCGAGGCCAGGCCCGCAGGCATGCCGAATTTAATGGCGCAGAAAAGGAACGCAAACTGACCGAAGCTGATGGTAAGGCCATAACCCAGCAGAAGCCTGAGCGGGATTTTCGGGCGGGCAACGAACAGCAGCGCCGGAAACGCCACCAGCAGAAAGCGCAGGCCGGCAAGCATCAGCGGCGGCATATTGTGCAGCCCCATTTTGATGACCACAAAATTGAGTCCCCACACCACCACAACCAGCAACGCCAACAGCCCGTCTTTGCGCGTCATCATCCGCCCCTGAAATATTAAATTTTTGTAAACACTTCAAGGTAACAGAAAAAATAGCGCAGCGAAAAGACGTTAATTCTGGTACCGGCAAGAAGCACTTGCGGATAAATTGGGTGCTATACAAGCTCCCAATCCCGTGATAATCCTGTCAGAACACAACAATAAAAGCATAAGCATTTGTCGGGCAGGAAAATGAAACCATCAATCAGGCGCTCAACCGCAGCGCTGCTGGCATCGTCATTGTTATTAACAATTGGCCGCGGGGCAACGTTGCCCTTTATGACCATTTACCTCACGCGCGTGTACGGCATGAGCGTGGAGAATATTGGCTATGCCCTCACCGTGGCGTTGACCATTGGCGTGGTGTTCAGCCTGGGATTTGGCATCCTGGCCGACAGGTTCGACAAAAAGCGCTACATGCTGATCGCCATCGTGGCCTTTATCGCCGGATTTGTGGCCATTCCGCTGGTGAATAACGTCACGCTGGTGGTGCTGTTCTTTGCCCTGATTAACTGCGCCTATTCCGTGTTCTCTACGGTGCTGAAGGCATGGTTTGCTGACGTGCTGACGTCGGGCGAAAAGGCGCGCGTGTTCTCGCTCAACTACAGCTTCCTGAATATCGGCTGGACCATCGGGCCGCCGGTTGGCACCCTGCTGGTGATGTACAGCCTGCAGCTGCCGTTCTGGCTGGCGGCGTTTTGCGCTGCGCTGCCGCTCGGGTTTATCCATTTCTTCGTGCAGAAAAGCGTGGCGTCAGACAGCGTTGAGGAAAAGGCGCCGTGGCAGCCGTCGGTGCTGCTGAAAGACCGGGCGCTGCTCTGGTATACCCTCTCCGGCCTGCTGGCCTCCTACGTCGGCGGCTCCTTCGCCAGCTGTATTTCGCAGTATGTTCTGGCCGCGCACGCGGACGGCGATTTTGCCGAAAAGGTGGTGGCGGTGGTGCTGCCCGTCAACGCAGCGGTGGTGGTGACCCTGCAATACGCGCTTGGGCGCAGGATCACCGCCAGCAATATTCGTCCGTTAATGACTGTCGCAACGCTCTTTTTTATCCTCGGGCTGGGCGGGTTTATGCTCTCCGGGGAGAACCTGATCTACTGGGGGATCGCCGCGGCTATCTTTACGCTGGGTGAAGTTATCTATGCGCCGGGCGAATACATGCTGATCGACAATATCGCCCCGCCGGGCATGAAGGCGAGCTACTTCTCCGCGCAGGCGCTGGGCTGGCTGGGCGCGGCGGCGAACCCGATGATCACCGGGATTATCCTCACCCGTCTGCCGCACTGGTCGCTGTTTGTCATAATGATGGCCGCCATTATCGCGGCGTGGCTGATGATTTTGCGCGGGATGCGCGTCAGGGCGTGGTGCGAAGCGCCCAGGGTCGCATAGCCACGGCAGGCCGGGTAAGGCGTAGCCGCTACCCGGCACTCGCGGTTAGTGGTGTAACATCTCCTCCACCACCTGCTCTTTATACATCTCGTTCGGGTAGTAGGTCGGCCAGTTATCCATCTCTTTCAGCAGCGCCTCGTGGGAGGTATTGCCCATAAAGATATGGAAGTGTGAAGAGGGTTTCGGCCCGATGGTATGGTCGCTGAACTGCACGAACTTCGGGGCCTGGCTCGCGGTATCCTTGCACTCAAACAGGTAGCGCACGCCTTTTTTGCCGGAGGCGTAGGTCAGAATTTTGTAGCCGCTGTAGTCGTAGCGGCAGCTGCTCACCGTGCTGCCCCTATGAAACTCCATCACGTTGTTTTCAATGCCGATGGAGTCCACGTCCGTGGCGTAGCCCGTGCGGTAGTAGGCTTTTATCTCATCAGCGGACTTCTCGCCCTTCCGGGCTTTCTTTTTGAAAACCGGATCCAGCGAGCCGTCGAGCAGGAACGGATAAACCGACTGCCAGGTCCCGTCCCAGTCAGACAGCTTTCTGTCCCTGACGTCTTTATCCTCAAAGACGCCGTTTGCCGCCTTCTGTTCCGCCTCGGTCATCTGATGACCGTGCGAGTGGGCAAAAAGCGAGCCGCTGACCAGCAGCGTTCCCAGAGCCAGCGCAATTTTTCCAGCATGTGCAGCCAAAGCAAAACCCTCATTCCGTGTTATAAGAATGAGGATGTTATAGTATAACATTTCAGATCGCAACCAGTCCGCGCACGCCCTCCTGCGCCATATTTTCCCCGCGCCCGTGCTGGACGATACTGCCGCGCGACATCACCAGATAGCTGTCGGCCAGTTCCGCGGCGAAATCGTAAAACTGCTCAACCAGCAGGATCGCCATATCTCCCCGGCTGGCGAGGCTGCGGATCACCTGCCCAATCTCTTTAATTACCGAGGGCTGAATCCCCTCCGTGGGTTCATCCAGAATCAGCAGCCGCGGGCGGCTTGCCAGCGCGCGCCCAATCGCCAGCTGCTGCTGCTGGCCGCCGGAAAGATCGCCGCCGCGACGGTGCTTCATCTCCTTCAGCACCGGGAAAAGCTGCCAGATCTCCTCCGGCACGCCTTTCGCGTTACGCGCGGAAAAGCGCGACAGCCCCATCAGCAGGTTTTCCTCAACGGTCAGACGCGGGAAAATCTCGCGCCCCTGCGGAACATACGCCACGCCGGACTGCACCCGCTGGTGCGGCTTACTGTGGGTGATGGTTTGCCCCTGCCAGACCACCTCCCCGGTTTTCACCGGGATCAGCCCCATCAGACACTTCAGCAGCGTGGTTTTACCCACCCCGTTGCGCCCCAGCAGACAGGTGATTTCCCCGGTCACGGCCTCAAAGCTCACCCCGCGCAGAATATGGCTTCCGCCGTAGTACTGATTCAGTTCGTTAACCTGCAACATTACCTCTCCTTAGCGTCCCAGATAGACGTCAATCACCTGCTCGTTGGCCTGCACCTCGCGAAGCGAACCTTCCGCCAGCACGCGTCCCTGATGCAGCACCGTGACGCGATCGGCGATGGTTTCGACAAACCCCATATCGTGCTCAACCACCATCAGGGAATGCCTGCCTGCCAGGGTACGGAACAGCTCGGCGGTGTATTCCGTTTCCGCATCGGTCATCCCCGCGGCGGGCTCGTCCAGCAGCAGCAGATGCGGATCCTGCACCAGCAGCATGCCGATCTCCAGAAACTGCTTCTGCCCGTGGGAAAGCAGCCCGGCGCGACGGTCGCGCTCGCTGCCAAGCCGCAGCAATACCAGCATCTCGTCAATGCGGTCGCGCTGCTCGCCGCTGAGGGTGGCCCGCAGGCTCGCCCAGACGGACCTGTCGGCCTTCATGGCGATTTCAAAATTTTCCCATACCGTCAGCGCCTCAAAGACCGTCGGTTTTTGAAACTTACGGCCAATTCCCCGGCGGGCAATGGCCGCTGGCTCAAGCGCGGTCAGGTCAACAGACTGATCGTAAATGGCTTTTCCGCTTTTAGGCCGCGTTTTGCCGGTAATCACGTCCATCAGCGTGGTTTTGCCCGCGCCGTTAGGCCCAATCACGCAGCGTAGCTCGCCCACGCCGATGTTAATCGAGAGGTCGGTCAGCGCCTGAAAGCCGTCGAAGCTGACGTTGATGGCCTCAAGCTGCAATACCGGATCGGTCTGCTCGCGGTAACGATCCCCGGGTAGCTGACGGGTAAAAAGCCCTTCTGAAGGCTGCATTATTTCTCCCCCTTACGAAACAGGCCGTATACGCCGCGCGGCAAGAACAGCGTGACGGCGATGAAAATCAGCCCCAGAAACAGCTGCCAGTACTCCGGCATCGCCACGGTGAAGACGCTCTTCGCGCCGTTAACCAGCGCCGCGCCAATCACCGGGCCCACCAGCGTGCCGCGCCCGCCCAGCGCCACCCAGATGGCCGCTTCAATCGAGTTCGTTGGCAACATCTCTCCCGGGTTGATAATGCCCACCTGCGGAACGTACAGCGCCCCCGCCAGGCCGCACAGCACGGCAGAGAGCGTCCATACCAGCAGCCTGAACCCGCGCGGATCGTAGCCGCAAAAGGTCAGACGGTTTTCCGCATCGCGCACCGCGGTCAAAATCCGGCCAAATTTGCTCTTCGCCAGCGCATAGCCTGTGCCCAGCGCCAGCATCAACAGCAATACCGTCGCGAGGAACAGCGCGATCCGCGTGGTGGTCGCCGTAACGGAAAACCCGAGCAGCGTGGTAAAGCCGGTAAAGCCGTTGTTGCCGCCAAAGCCGGTTTCGTTGCGAAAGAACAGCAGCATGCCCGCATAGGTCAGCGCCTGGGTCATGATGGAGAAATAGACTCCTTTTATCTTCGAGCGGAAGGCAAACCAGCCGAAGACCAGCGCCAGCAGGCCGGGGACCGTCACGATCAGGACCAGCGCCCAGGCAAAATGCTGCGTTCCCCACCAGAACCAGGGCAGCTCGCTCCAGGAGAGAAACGACATAAATGCGGGCAGGCCGTCCCCTGCCGCCTGGCGCATCAGGTACATCCCCATCGCATAGCCGCCCAGCGCGAAAAATAAGCCGTGCCCCAGCGAGAGCATCCCGGCATAGCCCCACACCAGGTCGAGAGCCACGGCAACCACCGCGTAGCAAAGGATCTTGCCGATGAGGGTCAGCATCCACGTGGAGATCGCCAGCGGATGCGCGGCGGGCAGCAGCGCGAGAAACGGCAGCACCAGCAGCGCCGCAGCCAGCAGGCTGCCGACGATTTGAGCGGTACGCGGCGCGCGGCGCGCCAGCGTTAAGGTCAGCGGCTGGCTCATCAGTCTGTTACCCTCCCTTTAAGCGCGAATAACCCCTGCGGACGTTTCTGGATAAACAGAATAATCGCCACCAGAATCACGATTTTGCCCAGCACCGCGCCCATCTGCGGCTCAAGAATTTTATTGAAGATCCCAAGGCCAAAGGCCGCCGCCACGCTACCGGCCAGCTGGCCGACGCCGCCCAGCACCACCACCAGGAACGAATCGATGATGTACCCCTGGCCCAGCTCCGGCCCCACGTTCCCCAGCTGGGATAACGCCACGCCGCCCAGCCCGGCAATGCCGGAGCCAAGGCCAAAGGCCAGCATATCCACACGCCCGGTCGGCACGCCGCAGCAGGCCGCCATGCTGCGGTTTTGCGTCACGGCCCGCACGTTGAGGCCAAGACGCGTTTTGTTCAGAATCAGCCAGGTGAAGAACAGCACCAGCAGCACAAAGCCGAGCACCACGATGCGGTTCCACGGCAGCGTCAGGTTGGCAAAAACCTGCACGCCGCCGGAAAGCCAGGCCGGGTTTGCCACCTCGAGGTTTTGTGCGCCGAAGGTCATGCGCACCAGCTGGATGAGCATCAGGCTGATCCCCCAGGTGGCGAGCAGGGTTTCCAGCGGGCGTCCATACAGGTGGCGGATCACCGTGCGCTCCAGCACCATCCCGATACCGGCCGTCAGGCAAAACGCCACCGGCAGCGCCACCAGCGGATACATCGCCAGATAATGAGGCATCCACTGCGCCATCAGCTGCTGCACCATCCAGGTGGCATACGCCCCGAGCATCAGCATCTCGCCGTGCGCCATGTTGATCACGCCCAGCAGGCCATAGGTGATGGCAAGCCCGAGCGCCGCCAGCAGCAGCACCGACCCCAGCGACAGGCCCATAAACGCCTGCCCCAGCAGCTCGCCCCACATCAGGCGGTGCTGAATACGCTCCAGGCTCCCGGCAGCCGCGGCGCGCACCCGCGCATCCGGCTCGGCTTGCGCCTGGGTAAACGGCGCCAGCGCGGCCTGCACGTCCGGATCGTCGGACTCGCCCAGCAGCTCAACCGCCCTCAGCCGCGTTTCAGCCTGCGGACTCGCCAGCTGGAGATTCGCCAGCGCCAGCCTCAGCGACTGCCGGGTAATTTCGTCCGTTTCGCTGCTGGCCCGCCGTTGCAGAAAATCGAGCATGTCCGGCTGCGCGCCGCGCTGGAGCTGCCTCGCGGCGGCGCGCCTTTCCGTGACGCTGTCACTTACAAGCTGATGCGTCGCCAGCGCCGTAGCGGCTAACGACCGCAGCCGGTTGGTCAGGCGCACGGCTTTGGTGGCCCCTTCGGCGGTTTGTGATGCCCCAAGCCCTGTCAGCTCGCCGTCGATGAGCGCAAAGGCATGCTTTCGGCTGTCGGTAAACAGGTTCTCTTTTTGCAGCGCCGCAAGCAGCGGCAAACGGGCAGGTTCCGGCGCGGTTGCCCACCGGGTGAGCATGGCGGCCTGCTGGCTGCGGTTTGCGGCAACGAAATCATCGGCATCCGTTGCCGCAGCCATCCCTGGCAGCAGTCCGGCAAGCCACACTATCGCTATCATCATGCGCATCGCGTTCATGGCATTTCTCCCTGGCGCACCGGCTTAGTTGCTGGCGGTTTTCATCGGCTGGTCTGGCTTTTTGTCATTTCCGGCGATAAACGGGCTCCAGGGCTGGGCGCGGACCGGCTGTTCGGTCTGCCAGACGACGTTAAACTGGCCGTTGCCTTCGATTTCGCCAATCATCACCGGCTTGTGCAGGTGGTGGTTAGTGGCATCCATGGTCAGCGTGAAGCCGGACGGCGCGCTGAACGTCTGGCCCGCCATGGCAGCACGCACCTTGTCCACGTCGGTCGTTCCCGCTTTCTCAACCGCCTGCGCCCACATGTGAAGCCCTACGTAGGTCGCTTCCATCGGATCGTTAGTGACGACGGTATCGGCATTCGGCAGCTTATGGGCTTTCGCATAGGCCCTGTAGGCCGCCACGAAGGTCTGGTTAGTCGGGTTGTCCACGGACTCAAAGTAGTTCCACGCCGCCAGGTTACCCACCAGCGGTTTGGTATCAATGCCGCGCAGCTCCTCCTCGCCCACCGAGAAGGCCACCACCGGCACGTCCGTCGCCTTCAGCCCCTGGTTGGCAAGCTCCTTATAGAACGGCACGTTGGAATCGCCGTTGATGGTGGAAACCACCGCCGTTTTCCCGCCCGCGGAGAATTTCTTGATGCTGGCCACGATGGTCTGGTAGTCGCTGTGGCCGAACGGGGTGTAGACCTCTTCAATGTCCTTATCCTCCACGCCCTTCGAGTGCAGGAAGGCGCGCAGGATTTTATTGGTAGTGCGCGGATAAACGTAGTCCGTCCCCAGCAGGTAGAAGCGTTTCGCGCCGCCGCCGTCTTCGCTCATCAGGTACTCCACCGCCGGGATCGCCTGCTGGTTAGGCGCCGCACCGGTATAGAAGACGTTAGGTGACATCTCTTCACCTTCGTACTGCACCGGATAAAACAGCAGCCCGTTCAGCTCCTCAAACACCGGCAGAACCGACTTACGCGACACGGACGTCCAGCAGCCAAGCACCACGGCGACCTTATCCTGGCTCAAAAGCTGGCGGGCTTTCTCGGCAAACAGCGGCCAGTTAGACGCCGGGTCAACCACCACCGGCTCCAGCTTTTTCCCGAGCACGCCGCCCTTAGCGTTGATTTCGTCGATGGTCATCAGGGCAACATCCTTCAGGGGCGTTTCTGAAATGGCCATCGTGCCGGACAGGGAGTGCATAATCCCGACTTTAATGGTCTCTGCGGCCCGTACGCCAAAACTCATTCCCATGGCGACGACGGACGCGGACAAGGCGAAAGCTTTTATAAAGGTACGACGGTGCATATTTTCACTCCTGAAAAGAAAGCTGTGCGAAGACGTCCGTTACCGCATGGACGCAGAAAAAAGTAACGTCAGCTTCAGGAGAGCAAAAAGAGTGCCAGGTTGCAGAGGCCGGATTTTACGGAGAGTGCAGAGAAGATGTGTCGGGAACGGCTCAGAATGGAACAGCGCTGCACCGGAATAATGCAGCGCCGTGAACGGCGTTACCAGACGTCGCTGGCGATTTGCGTGACCAGGCGAACTTTATCCCACTGCTGGGCTTCGCTCAGGCTGTTACCTTCCTCCGTGGAGGCAAAACCGCACTGCGGGCTGAGGCAAATCTGCTCTTTCGCCACGTACCGCGCGGCCTCTTCCAGGCGCGCCTTCACCCCTTCCGGGTTCTCCAGCTCGCCGTGCTTGGTGGTGATCAGCCCCAGAACCACCTGCTGTTTACCCGGGCGTACAAAGCGCAGCGGCGCGAAATCTCCGCTTCGGTCGTTGTCGTACTCCAGGAAGAAGGCATCGACGTTAACCGTGCCGAACAGCACTTCCGCCACCGGCTCGTAGCCGCCCTCAGAAATCCAGGTGGAGCGGAAGTTGCCGCGGCAGACGTGCAGCCCGACGGTGAGGTCGTCCGGCTTGCCTTCCAGCGCTTTGTTCAGCACGCGGGCGTAGGTTTTTGCCAGCTCGTCCGCATCGTCGCCCCGCTCGCGGATCTGACGGCGCTGCTCTTCCGAGCACAGGTAGGCCCAGACGGTATCGTCGAGCTGCAGGTAGCGGCAGCCCGCGTCGTAAAACGCGCGGATGGCGTCGCGCCAGGTGGTTGCCAGATCGTCAAAATAAACGTCCAGATCCGGGTAGACCGTGGCATCGATGTCCTTGCGGCCGCCGCGGAAGTGCAGCACGCTCGGGCTTGGAATGGTCATCTTCGGCTGCGCGTCACCGCTGATGCTCTTCAGGTAGCGGAAGTCTTCCAGCATAGGGTGATCGCCGAAGCCCAGCTTGCCCGTGACGCGCACGCCGTGAGCTTTAGTCTGAACCCCGTTAAACTGGATCCCCTGCTGCGAATCGTAACGCTCTACGCCCTGCAGCCCGTCAAAAAAGTCAAAGTGCCACCAGGCGCGGCGGAACTCCCCGTCGGTCACCACGTGCAGGCCGCAGGCGCACTGCTGCTCGACGACCTGGCGAATAGCCTCGTCCTCGACGGCGCGAAGCTGGCCGGCATCAATTTCACCGCTGGCAAACTTCAGTCGTGCCTGCTTGATGGTGTCCGGGCGTAAAAAACTGCCGACTACATCGGCGCGGTACGGGGCGTGGTGTCGCTGCATGGAAATCTCCTCTGTCTGCCGGCGTTAATTGCCAACAGTGATAATTCATCTCTTGAAGTTTTAGACTTCTGGATGTCTAAACGTCCTAAAAAGATGTCATACCGGCACCCTGCCGACAAACGAGAAAATTTCATCTGTGTTGAAAAAAATTCACGATCGCTGCGCGGGCGATGAGGATCCTGCAAACGCGAACCGCTCGTCCTCCCAGCCGGTAATGCCCCCGAGCATAATCTTGACCGGCAGGCCGAGGCGCGCAAGCTTCAGCGCCGCCCTGTCCGCCCCGTTGCAGTGCGGCCCGGCACAGTACACGACAAACAGCGTTCCCTCCGGCCACGCCTTCATCCGCCCGGCGTCGATCTGGCTCCACGGCAAATGCAGCGCGCCGGGCAGATGGCGCCTGGCAAACTGCCCGGTCGTTCCGACGACGTGGAGCAGAACAAAGTCCTGTTCACCGCTGGACAGGGCGTGATGCACGTCGGCGCAATCCGTCTCAACGCTCAGACGGCGCAGAAAATGTCCTGCGGCTTCCTGCGGCTCTGCCGCCGGAAATTCAGTAACGTAGCTCATGAATCTTCCTCATTTGTGGCGTTTGTGTTAACACTACTCTATTCGTAAATTCAGCCCGTGAATGCGCCCGCCTATGCCAGAAAACAGCAAAAAGATGACAAACTTAAGACACGCGCGCCCGCGCGCGGTGGTGCTGGCGTACGACGGTTTATGTACCTTCGAGTTTGGCGTGGCGGTAGAAATCTTCGGCCTGCCGCGCCCGGAGATGGGCGAAGCGTGGTATCGGTTCGCCGTAGCGGGCGTGGATGAAGGTGAACTTCGGGCAACCGGCGGGATCCGTATGCTTGCCGATGGCGATCTGCGTTTGCTGGAGACGGCAGATTTAATAGTCGTGCCCGGCTGGCGCGGCATGGACGAGCCTGTGCCCGAGGCGCTCCGCCAGGCGTTACGCGAGGCGCATGGCCGCGGCTGTAGGCTGCTCTCCATCTGCTCTGGCGTGTTTGTTCTGGCGGCCTCGGGCCTGCTGAACGGGCGGAAGGCCACCACCCACTGGCGCTACACGGAGGCGCTTAAAACACGCTATCCCGCCATCACCGTGGTGGAGGATGTGCTGTATCAGGACGAGGGCGATATTCTGACCTCTGCGGGCAGCGCAGCCGGAATCGACCTGTGCCTGCACGTGGTGCGCCGGGACTATGGCATCGAGGCGGCAAACCGCGTGGCGCGCAGGCTGGTGATCCCGCCCCATCGGGACGGCTCGCAAACCCAGCAGCTCAGCCGGCCGGTGGCGCAGCTGCGCGAAAGCCAGCGGCTGGGGCAGCTGTTTGATTATCTGCATCAGCATCTGGCCGTTGGGCATACCGTCGAGTCCCTGTCCCGGCGGGTTGGAATGAGCCAGCGCACCTTTTTGCGCCGTTTTCAGGATGCGACCGGCACAACGCCCGCGCGCTGGCTGTTGAACGCCCGGCTGCAGCGCGCGCGAGATTATCTGGAAAATAGCCGGCTCGGCATCGACGCCATTGCTGAACAAACGGGCTTTGGCCAGGGCGCCACGCTGCGTCACCATTTCCGCCAGCAATACGCCCTTTCTCCGGCGCAATATCGTAAGCAGTTTTTACAGCCGACCCGATAACAGGGCAAAAAAAAACCGCCATATTCTGGCGGTAAATGCTTGCATGGATAGATTTGTATTTTGGTATCTACGCACCGGTATTCCATACCGGATGTGGATCGCCTGTAATCTACCACGCTGAGTTTCAACAAAGCGTAAACGGACCGATTAACCCGCTTTGGTATTAATTTGCAGATATCGCATCAGCCCCTGTTCTGCGCTCTGCCGGGCATCGTCATTAATGGCTTCGAGATAAAATGCGCGTGAGACACCGTACGGCGCCTGCTCGGATGGATAAACCGCAAACTGGAAGGTCTTACCCCTCGCCTTATTGATGCAGCCCAGCTCCCAGCGGCCTTCACCAACCTGCGTGCTATTACATTCGACGCGTCCGTAATCGCTGGTTAAATACGAACCTACACGGCTTTTTGCTGACTGAATATATTCAGGTTCATCGTTTGAATAGATGCTGGCAGCAGCACCCACTGCAACCACTACGCCCAGAAGTGATAGCACAATTATTTTTTTCATTTATTAGATCCGATCCTTAGCCAGAAAAATCTTATTGTAAATGATTTCTCATTAAATCTAGCTTCTCTTTTGATACCAGAAATGGGAGTTTACAACGGCAATATTGCTTTTAAGATTAATCTTAAACCGGTTTTATTACAGCCACACTTTTTGACAGCCCGTTTTCTCAAATTTGAAAATCCGAATAATTACTTGATGAAATTATCTTTACGATGGCCGAAGCGTATTTTCGGGAGATGTGGGATGTTCAAAAAAGGGTTGGCCATGGCGATGGTGTTCTGCGCCCTGTTCTCGGGGCAGCTGATGGCCGGGCATAAAGGGCATGAATTTTTGTACGTGAAAAGCGCCGACCATCAGCTTCGTCACGAAGCCGACAGCGACGAGTTACGCAGCGCGGCAGAAGAGTCTGCGGAGGGTCTGCGCGAACGCCATTCCTGGCTGAAGTCGCGCAAACCGGACACCCACTTTCCGGGCTAGCTTCCTTTACGCTTCGGCAGGGTTTTCAGCAAATCGTCCGGGCTCACGGACGCCACGATGCTGCCCGGCGGCGGCATTTTGAAGATGTGGTTCTTCATCTTACCGATAACGTGCATTTCGCACGGGCGGCAGTCGAACTTCAGCGTCAGCACCTCATCGCCGTTCACCAGCTGCATCGGCGTTGCTTTCCAGCTTTTAATATTGCCTTTCGCCTGCTTCGGACAGAGGTTAAATGCAAAACGCAGGCAGTGCTTGGTGATCATCACCGGCACATCGCCCTTCTCTTCATGGGCCTCATAGGCGGCATCGATCAGCTGGACGCCGTGACGGTGATAAAACGCGCGCGCCTTGTGGTTGTAAACGTTCGCCAGGAAGGATAAATGCGTATCCGGATAGACCGGCGCGGGCACCGCTTCGGCCTTACGCGTGCCGCGAGCATAGTTTGCCAGGCGCGCTTCATCCAGCATCTCAGCGGTTTCACGGCGGAACTGGTTCAGCAGGCTGTTCGGTACAAACAGCGCGTCCGGCAGATTAACCTCAACGTTACGCGCGTAGTAGATGGTCTGGCCGAGCTTCGCCACGCCGTCCTTCAGGTTGTTAATCGCCTTTTCCGCGTTGTTCGCCACCTCGAACATGCCGTCCAGCGTGTGCGTCACGCTGATGCCGTCTTCACAGGTCATGGTCAGGATCAGCTGCTCTTCCCAGCCCCCCAGCGCAATATCTACCGCAATGCGGCGCTCGCTGGACGTTTTCAGCAGCGCCTGCTGCCAGTTGTGATCCAGATTACGGTTGAGGGCCGCATTCGGGCGGGCCTTATAGAGATCGGCAGGCATTTCGTTCGGCCACACGCGGTAGCGGTTCTCGCCGGTTTTCTCCACCGTATTGGCGCGGAAGCCGACCACTTCACGCTTGATCATCACGTTCAGGCCATCGCCGTTGGCCAGCGGTTCCGTGACCTCAACGTCCAGATGATCTTTTGCGACTTTCAGCACTTCCCCTACCGGCAGACCGATAAATTTCGGTGAATCAAAGGCGCCAATGTCCCCCTTGCGCGCGTTGACGAAGTAATCCGTGCTGCCGCGGTGGAAGGTTTTATCCGTAGACGGAACGAAGAAATGCTCGGTACGTCCGGCGGACGCCCGCGCCAGGTCACCGCGATCCTCAATGATGGCATCCAGCATCTGACGATAGTGCGCGGTGATGTTTTTCACGTAGCTCATGTCCTTGTAGCGCCCTTCAATCTTGAAGGAGCGCACCCCGGCATCGATCAGCGCGCCGAGGTTAGCCGTCTGATCGTTGTCCTTCATGGAGAGCAGGTGCTTTTCGAACGCCACCACCCGGCCCCGATCGTCTTTGAGTGTATACGGCAGGCGGCAGGCCTGGGAGCAGTCACCGCGGTTGGCGCTGCGGCCCGTCTGGGCGTGAGAGATATTGCACTGCCCGGAATAGGCCACGCACAGCGCGCCGTGGATGAAAAATTCGATGGTGGCGTCGGTGGCCTGATGGATATCGCGGATCTGATTCAGGTTCAGCTCGCGCGCCAGAACGATCTGGGTAAACCCGACGTCCGCGAGAAACTTCGCCTTCTCAACGGTGCGGATATCGCACTGGGTGCTGGCGTGCAGCTCGATGGGCGGGATATCCAGCTCCAGAACGCCCATATCCTGAACGATCAGGGCGTCGACGCCGGTCTGGTAGAGATCGGCGATCAGACGCTGCGCGGGCTCCAGCTCATCATCATGAAGTATGGTGTTCAGGGTTACGAACACCTTCGCCCCAAAGCGGTGGGCGAACGGTACCAGCTCGGCAATATCGCGCAGGCTGTTGCTGGCGTTATGGCGGGCACCGAAGCCCGGGCCGCCAATGTAGACGGCATCCGCACCGTGAAGAATGGCTTCACGGGCAATGGCGGCGTCGCGGGCCGGGCTTAACAGTTCAAGATGATGGGAGTGCAGGCGCATACGTCGTCGTTATCCGTTATGGTCAAAATGGCGGCTATTGTAGTCAGAAGTCTGTGTCAGTGAAACCGTTTTGCGACGCTTTAGCGGGGATAATGGATCAGAGAGTGAAAATGGACCGTCCGGGCGCTGCTGTTGCGGTACGCGTGCGGTTTATCACCGGCAAAACGCACGCCGGAATCGGCGTAAATCGTGCGCCAGATACCGTCGATTTGCATCTCCAGCTCGCCGCCAATCACCACGACGTGCTCAATCACCCCGGCCTCGTGCGGGGCGGATTCGCTCAGCGCGCCCGGCGACAGGGTGATGGAGAAATGGTCGAACCGGAGCTGGTCATCCCAGGGGAACAGCGGCTTCACCACCATCGCCTGCTGCTGCGGATCGAACACCGCCTGCGGATCGCTCTCGGGGGTGATAAACGCCGAAAAGGGCACGTTCAGCCCGGTGGCGATTTTCCACAGCGTGGAGACCGTCGGGCTGGACTCGTTGCGCTCGATTTGCCCGAGCATCGCTTTCGACACGCCGGTCTCGTCGGCCAGCTTAGACAGGCTCCAGCCCCGCGCCTGTCGCAGCGCTTTCAGCGTGGTGGCAAGGTGTTGAGTAATATCCATGGTTCCTCCCGTTGCGGGAAAGCATACCACTTGTACGCTATAACGCACAGTGATACCTTACTGCGGACGTTATAACGCACAACGGGGTTTCCATGCGATCGACAACTCATCTTTTTCCTGCCGTCCTTGCCGGTTTTGTCGCCGTCCTGGTGGGCTACGCCAGCTCGGCCGCCATTATCTGGCAGGCCGCCGCCGCGGCCGGCGCCAGCGCGCAGCAAATCGCCGGGTGGATGACCGCCCTGGGGCTGGGCATGGGGATCAGCACCCTGGCGCTGTCCTGGTGGTACAAGGCCCCGGTGCTTACCGCCTGGTCGACGCCCGGCGCGGCGCTGCTCGCCACCAGCCTGCACGGCATCACCCTGGCTGAAACCATCGGCGTCTTTATTTTTGCCAATGCGCTGATTCTGCTGTGCGGCGTAACCGGCCTGTTCGCCCGGCTGATGAAGCTGATCCCGCACTCCCTTGCCGCCGCTATGCTGGCCGGGGTGCTGCTGCAGTTTGGCCTTAAGGCCTTCAGCAACCTTGAGGATAACTGGGTTCTTTGCGGCACTATGCTGGCGGCCTGGCTGGTGGCCAAAGCAGTGGCTCCCCGGTACGCCATCGTCGCCACGCTGCTGGCAGGCGTCGTCGCGGCATGGATGGGAGGTGACGTTGTCACTAACAGGCTGACGCTGTCCGTGGTGATGCCGGAATTTATTGCCCCGTCGTTCACGCTCTCCAGCCTGATCGGCATCGGGCTGCCCTTCTTTCTGGTGACGATGGCGTCGCAGAACGCGCCCGGCTTCGCCACCATGCAGGCGTCGGGATATCCGCTGGCGGCCTCACCGCTGATGATTGCGACCGGCGGGCTGGCGCTGCTGCTATCCCCCTTCGGCGTCTATTCCATCTGCATCGCCGCTATCACTGCCGCCATCTGCCAGAGCCCGGACGCCCATCCGGATGCCGGTAAACGCTGGCTGGCGGCGGCTGCCGCAGGCGGGTTTTATCTGCTGGCGGGGGTGTTCGGCGGTTCGATTTCCGGGCTGATGGCCGCCCTGCCGCCAGGCTGGATCCAGACGCTGGCCGGGCTGGCCCTGCTCGGCACCATCAGCGGCAGTTTGTATCAGGCGCTGAATCACGAGGCGGAACGCGACGCGGCGATCGTCACCTTCCTGATGACCGCCAGCGGGGTGACGATCCTGGGAATTGGTTCCGCCTTCTGGGGGCTGGTGCTGGGCGGGATCTGTTACGCGGTCTTCTCACGCCTTCGCCGCACGTAGCTGCGAGGGCGTTACCCCCGTCATGCTGCGAAAGCGGTTGCTGAAGTGGCTGGCGGAGCTAAACCCGCAGGCCAGCGCGATGTCGGTGAGCGGCGTGGTGGTGTGCTGCACCAGCGCTTTGGCTTTCTCCATGCGCCGCTGCATGACGTACTGATGCGGCGCCAGCCCCATCGACTGGCGGAACATCCTTGCGAAGTGATACTCGCTGAGCGCCGCCTGCCCGGCCAGCTCCGCCAGCGTCAGGGGCTGCGCAAGATTTTCTTCGATAAACGCCAGCACGTTGCGCAGCACAAACGGCGACAGCCCCCCGGTGACCGCCGGCAGCTTCCACTGCACGCTGGAGTAGTGCTGAACCAGGTGCGTCAGCAATAAGGTCGAGGCGGTGCTCAGGGTGAGCTGATTGGCGTTCTGCTGCCAGTCGCAGCCAAGCAGGAACTGGCGATACAGCGCGGTGATTTTCGGATCGCTGCCAAAGATTTTTTCATCCAGTGTCAGCGACAGCGGGCGTTTATCCCAGATTTTCTCTCCCACGTCCCGCAGGTGCGCGTCGGTACAGTAGAGATGGACGAACGACAGGTCGTCACGAATATCCCACGTGGATTCACTCTCTTCAGGCATCAGGCAAAAACGATCCGGGCCGCCGCCGTTTTTCCAGCCGCCCGGCGTTTTTTGATAGCTTTCATAGCCGTCCGCCACGTAGAGGCTGAGGGTGTGGTGGTTGCTTTTAACGGTGATCGTGTCGTGCTTGTTGTACCAGGCCGCCAGTTGAATGCCAGAGTTGAGCGCGACGGTTTCCCGCAGCACCGCATTTTGCTGGCGTAACGTTTCAAAGGTGTCGTAAACGAGAGACATGGCCGTAAACAGGTGATTAATCAGATCGTCAGTCTAAGAAGTGTTGCAGCCTGTTACCAGCGTTCGGACGAGAAAAAAGCGCAAGAATTTGCAAGTCCGGCGCAAGCCGGTGAAAGCCGCGCGCCCTCTTCTTCGCCACACTGGCATTTTCGCGGTATGAGAAGAGAGAAACCATGAACGCATTACTCTACGGGCTGGTCGTCGTGATTTGGGGGACGACCTGGATCGCCATATTCCTGCAGCAGGGGCCGGTGGCGGCACCGGTATCCATTTTCTGGCGCTTCGCCGTGGCCTGCGCCACGATGATGATCGTCTTAATCGCCCTTCGCCGCCTGCGCAGGCTGGCGCTGCGGGATCACCTCTACTGTATGCTCCAGGGCTGCTGCGTGTTCTGCTTTAACTTCTGGTGTTTTTACGCCGCCGCGGCGCATATCAATACCGGGCTGGAGTCCGTGATTTTCTCGATGGCGGTGCTCTATAACGCCATCAACAGCTTTATTTTCTTCGGGCAGCGCCCTCCGGCTCGCTTCTGGACGGCGGCCGCGCTGGGCCTTATCGGGATCGTCACCCTGTTCTGGAACGATCTGCTCGCCAGCGGCTGGAGCGCGTCGTTGTTCACCGGCATCGGCCTTTCCGCCCTCGGCACCTACGGCTTCTCGCTGGGGAACATGATCAGCATGCGCCATCAGCGAAACGGGCTTGAAACCATGACCACCAACGCCTGGGCGATGCTCTACGGGACGGCGATCATGGGCGTCATCGCCCTCACCAGAGGCGACAGCTTCATGCCGGAATGGACGGTGAGCTATATGGGCGCACTGCTTTACCTGGCCCTGTTCGGATCGGTGATCGCCTTCGGGGCCTACTTCATGCTGGTTGGCCGCATTGGCCCCGGCAAAGCCGCCTACAGCACCCTGCTTTTCCCGCTGGTGGCGCTGTCGATTTCAACGGTGTACGAAGGTTACGAGTGGCACCTCAACGGCATCGTGGGTCTGCTGCTTATACTGGGAGGGAATATGGTGATGTTTACTAAGCCGGAAACCTGGTTCAGACGCCTGCGAACAGCATAAAAAATGGCCTGCGTGATGCAGGCCATTTTCGTTATTTCGCTGTATGATGCACGTCAAACATGGTGGCGTCCGTCGCCATGTCATCCACAACCTGCTTCAGCGTGGCAAAGGTCATAGGTGAATTTTCGTTATTCAGCTCTTTACCTTCCCCTTTACGAACCACCTTCACCACCGGTTTATTGGTCGCCGCGTCAATCAGTTCACCCTCGAAGAACAGGTGGGTATCCATGGTGCGGTGGCCGGTTGCCATCTGCGTACCTGCTACTACCAGCGCGACGGGCACCACTTCATAGAACTGGAGGTCTTCCTTCTGCGAACTCACGCCGGTGATGGCGCCGCGGAAAATCAGGCTACGCTTACCCGGCGTTGTGACGACAGGCTTACGGGTACCAATCGCCGTTTTCAGCTTCGTGTTGGTATAATTTAGCAGTTCATCAAGGGTTCTTTCCCCAATCTGGGTAGTCGGTTTAGGCGTAGGGTAATACGTAATCGGCGTCCAGATAATGCTGTCGTAATTGGCTTCGTTATACGAAGGGTCAACCCAGCGTAACGTCGGTTTACCCGTTGCAGACGTTGTCTGCTGCAAGCCTGAATAGTCTTTTAAAAAGCCGGAGTACTGTTCGGGAGCGGCGACCTTAGATGAACAGCCAGCCAGCGCTAACAGACCAGAAAGCACTGCAACTTTAAAAAGAGTGTGAGTACGCATGATAGTATTCCAGGTTATCTGCAAGTATGCACTTGAAGTTATAGCAAAAAAGGGAGATAGCCGTTGTAGCAAAAAATGACGAAGACAGCACAAATCGTAAAAAAGTAGCCCGGACAGAAGCCGGGCCATGAACGTTACTCTTTAATGTCTACCTGCCAGAAAAGGTGCTTGCCGAAGGGGTCGATTTCATAGCCGCTCACCTCTTTACGCACTGGCTCAAAAATGGTCGAGTGGGCAATCATCACCGCAGGCATCTGGTCGTGCATCATCTGCTGCGCCTGTTTGTACAGCACCACCCGTTCATCACGATCGGTTATCGATTTTGCTTTCGCAATCAGGTCATCGAAGGGCTTGTAACACCATTTGGCCGAATTCGATCCGCCGTTGGCTGAGGTGCAGGTAAAGAGCGGCCCGAAGAAGTTATCCGGATCGCCCGTGGCGGTTGTCCAGCCCATCAGCGCGGCCTGATGTTCCCCTCCCTTCACGCGCTTCAGGTATTCGCCCCATTCGTAGGTGACGATTTTGGTCTGCACGCCAATGCTCGCCCAGTCCGCCTGAATCATCTCCGCCATCCGCTTCGCGTTCGGGTTATACGGCCTTTGCACCGGCATCGCCCACAGGTCAACGCTTACGCCGTTAGCAAAACCGGCGTCCTTCAGCAGGGCTTTGGCTTTTTCTGGATCGTAGTCGTAGTCTTTCAGCTCGCCGTCGGCGCTCCAGACGCCCGGCGGCAGCAGGTTCTTCGCCGCCGTGCCGGTGCCGTGGAAAACCGCGTCAATTATCGCGGGTTTGTTAATTGCCATCGCCAGCGCCTGGCGCACCTTTACGTTATCCAGCGGCGGCTTTTGCGTATTGAACGCCAGGAAACCGGTATTCAGCCCGGCCTTGCTCATCAGATTGATGTCTTTGTTGGCCTTCATGCGCGGCAGGTCCGCCGGATTGGGGAACGGCATAACCTGGCATTCGTTTTTCTCAACCTTCGCAAAACGCACCGAGGCGTCCGGGGTAATGGTAAACACCAGACGATCCAGCTTCGATTTCCCCTGCCAGTAGTCCGGGAAGGCGGTAAAGAGTATGCGTGAGTCCTTCTGGTATTGCGCAAGCTTAAACGGACCGGTGCCAATGGGCTGCATATCGACCTTTTCCGGCGTGCCCGCCTTAAGCATGGCGTCGGCATATTCCGCCGAAAGAATTGAGGCAAAATACCACGCCAGGTCAGCGACAAACGGCGCTTCCGGGTGCGCGAGGGTAAAGCGCACGGTGCGATCGTCAATTTTATCAATGGCGACGATCAGGCTGCCAAACTCCAGGCTTTCGAAGTTGGAGTAACTGCCGTTTGAGACGTTATGGTAAGGATGATTTACATCCTTCTGGCGCATAAACGAGAAAATAACGTCGTCGGCGTTGAAGTCGCGCGTCGGCGTGAACGCTTTGTTGCTGTGGAATTTCACCCCTTTACGCAGGTGGAAGGTGTAAACCTTGCCATCGTCGCTCACCTCCCAGCTTTCGGCCAGGCTCGGCACCAGCTCGGTGGTGCCGGGTTTAAAATCGACCAGACGGTTATACACCGGCACGGCGCTGGCATCCACGCTGGTTCCTGAGGTATACAGCTGTGGATTGAAGTTTTCCGGCGATCCTTCGGAGCAGTACACCAGCGTTTTTGCCGCGACGGTGGAACTGGCCGTCAGCGCAGCAAGCGCCAGCGCTATCATTGTGAATGTGCTTTTCATCATTTATTCCTGTCTTTTTAATTCGACGGCTAATTACTTCTTTTGCCATTCCATAAATAACATTAAAGTGATGGCGCAAACACATGAAAAATAAATACAGAAGGAATCACTATGGCCTCCGAACTCTCCAGACAATTAACCCAACGTTTTTTTCGCTATCTCGCCATTACCAGCCAGAGCGACCCGAAAGTAAAAACGCTGCCCTCCACGCCGGGCCAGCATGAGATGGCGCGGGAACTGGCGAACGAGCTGGAAAAGCTGGGCTTAGACGATATTGTGATTGATGAGTTCGCCACCGTAACCGCCGTTAAAAAAGGGAATATCCCCGGCGCGCCGCGGATAGGTTTTATTACCCATATCGACACGGTAGACGTCGGTTTATCACCGGATATTCATCCACAAATATTAACGTTTACGGGCGATGATCTCTGCCTGAATAAAGAGAAAGGGATCTGGCTGCGCGTAAAAGAACATCCGGAAATTCTGGCTTATCCCAATGAGGAGATTATTTTCAGCGACGGAACCAGCGTATTAGGCGCAGATAATAAAGCGGCGGTGACCGTGGTGATGACGGTGCTGGAAAACCTGACCGCAGAGCATAAGCACGGCGATATTGTGGTGGCGTTTGTGCCCGACGAGGAGATTGGCCTGTGCGGCGCCAAAGCGCTGGATCTGAAACGCTTCGACGTGGATTTTGCCTGGACCATCGACTGCTGCGAGCTGGGGGAGATCGTTTACGAGAACTTCAACGCGGCGGCGGCTGAAATTCGCTTTACCGGCGTAACGGCCCACCCCATGTCTGCCAAAGGGGTGCTGGTGAATCCGCTTCTGATGGCTACAGATTACATCAGCCATTTCGATCGCCGGCAAACCCCGGAATGCACCGAGGGCCGCGAGGGGTACGTCTGGTTTAACGGCATTCAGGCCGGACAAAACGAGGCGATCCTGAAGGCCAACATCCGCGATTTTGATAAAGACGGTTTTGCCGCCCGCAAGCAGCAGATCGCTGACGTGGCGGCGCAGATTGCCGCACGGTACCCCACGGCAGGCGTGGAGTATCGCATCGAGGATACCTACAGCAATATCAGCAATGCCATAGGGGAAGACCGCCGCGCCATCGACTTGATGTTCGAGGCGATGGCGTCGCTCGGGATCGCGCCTAAGCCGACCCCCATGCGCGGCGGCACCGATGGCGCAGCCCTGTCGGCTAAAGGCTTGCTCACCCCGAACTTCTTCACCGGTGCCCATAACTTCCACTCGAAGTTTGAGTTTTTACCGCTGTCGTCGTTCGAGGCGTCCTATCGCACTGCCCTGCAACTCTGCCTGCTGGCGGCGCGTTAGGCGGGCTTGCGCGCCAGCATAGTGGCGAAGCGCAGCTTGATACGGTTGCCGTTGGCGTCGGTGCGGTGAAGCTCACCCACCTCTTCGTTGTACCTGAGCAACTCCCAGCCTTCGTAGTAGTGGCTCAGCTCACCGGTTTTGAACGCAAACGGGAAGCCAACGGTGCAGGGATAATCTTCCGTATCCATCGCGGCAACAATCAGGTTGTAGCCGCCCGGCTTAGTGCAGCGCTGCATGTTGGCGATCAGGCCCGGGATGGTTTTCGCCTCAAGGAACATCAGCACAACGGTGGAGAGGATAAAATCGTATTCGCCCTCAAAGCTCAGGCTGTTCAGATCCTTGATGGCCGTTTGCAGGTTAGCGATCCCCTCCGCCGCCCTGATGCGCTCGATGTTATCGATGCTCATGGGGTTTTTATCCCACGCCGTTACGTCATAACCGTTCGCGGCCAGGTACAGGCTGTTACGCCCATTACCGCAACCCAGATCGAGCGTTTTACCCGGCTTAACGATTTCCGCGCTGTAAAGCACCTCCGAGTGCGTGCGGGTCAGACCATACTTCTCGGTAAAGTAGTTTTCATCGACAGTCATTATTTTTCCTCAGGTTGCATAAGCAGTGCTTTATCAGCGCGCACCAGAAGTTTGCCCTGCATCAGCAAGATAAATGTACGGACCAGCAGCATCGCGATGATGCAGTTGGTGAAAATAAACAGCGGAACGGCAATGGCATGGAAGAACCCCGACGGGCTGCTCTGCCCCAGGTGTAAGCCGGTGGTCGCCAGCGCCGACACGCCGAACGAGAAGCTCCAGAACGAGGCGTTAAACGGCTGCGACAGGTACCACGGCATCAGACGCAGCATAAACAGCAGCTGCAGCAGGCCATACCCGAACAGCATTTTCGCAAAGGTATCCGCTTCGCCGCCGTTAACGCTAAGCCAGGCGCTACAGGCCACCAGCGCGGGCGCAAGCTGGATCCCGAGGGAAGTACGAAGCGCAGCGGGCAGTTCTCCTGCGCTGCGCAGGCGCTGCAGGATGACCGGCTCCAGGCTCAGCCACGAAAACACCCCGGCGCCGAGAAACACCAGCCCCGCATCATGAAAACCCAGCGCGCCGCAGGCCATCGCGCTGATAAAATTGTTCGCCACGGTCGGCAGATACAATCCGGGCGTGGTGGCCTCCTGAGGATGCTTTCCGCGCCAAAGCCCGGCGCTTTGCCAGGCGGCATACGAAAGCTGGATCGTCACCCCCATGCCAAACAGCCCCAGCGACAGCGGGCGGTACCAGGGTACAAAGCCGATGGCCACCAGCATCGTTGTGGCGGGAAACAGGCTGACAAAACTGCTCATCACCGGATGGCGCATCTCCGCCAGCACGCTCTTCGGAAACCGTACCGCGCGGGCGATAAACGCTACGCTCAAGAGGAACCAGATCGTCACCGCCAGCGCGACCAGGATCTCCCCCGGCCACCGCGTAACCGGCCAGAGGGTACTGGCGTAACGCCAGGCGAACCCCATGCCAATGGTGCCCAGCACCATACCAAAATAGCCCGCGGGTAAGTTAAGAACGCGTTGGTTTTCATTATGCATTTTTTTTAAACTTTAAAATGTATTTGAAATGCCATTTTAAGAGGTTTCGTTCAAAGACGCCAGCATTTCGAAAAGCCAAAAGTTTGCTACGTTTAGTGAAGGGCTTCTCAGGGATACTACCATGACAAAATACCGGCTCAGCGACGACACCCGGCTCTGGCACTGGCTGGACGGTGCGACGCCGCGCACCACCACCCTCAGACAGATCGTTGCCGTGTGCGATTTTAGCGATGTTGCCAGCGGGACAAAAGGCGGATGGGTCGAGGACGAGCGCGCGCTCGCACAGGACGGCGCGTGCTGGATTTACGATGAAAACAGCGTGGCGTTTGCGGGTGCCCGAATAACCGGTAACGCCCGCCTCACCCGGCCCTGCACCGTCAGCCACCGCGCGCAGGTTGGCGGCAACAGCTGGCTGGATGCCGCAGAGGTGAGCCACGGCGCGGTGATAGGTGACAACGTCACGATTCAGCAGTCTACGGTCCGCGGCGAGTGCCATATCGCTGGCGACGCGCGGGTACTGCATAACAGCACGATCGTCGCAGCTAAAGGGCTAACCACGGACCATGACCAGATCCTCAAAATTTACGACAGGGCCACGGTCAGCCAGTCGCGGATCGTCCATCAGGCGCAAATCTACGGCGATGCCATGGTGACGCACGCCTTCGTTGAGCACCGTGCGGAGGTGTTCGATCGCGCCATTCTTGAGGGCAACGAAATAAATAACGTCTGGGTCTGCGACTGCGCCAAAGTGTACGGCAACGCCCGCCTGCTGGCTGGCCTGGACGACGATGCTATCCCCACCGTACGCTACAGTTCACAAATAGCGGAAAACGCCCTCGTAGAAGGCAACTGCGTCATTAAGCACCACGTGTTAATTGGCGGCGAGGCGCGGCTACGGGGCGGCCCGATCCTGATTGACGACAGGGTCGTGATCCAGGGGCGCGCGCGCATCGTCGGCGATGTGCTGATCGAGCATCAGGTGGAGATAACAGACGATGCGGTTATCGAAGCGTTTGAGGGCGAGAGCATTCACGTTCGGGGAGTAAAGGCAATCAACGGCAGCGCGCGGATCACCCGAACGCCGCTGCTGGGGGCGCTATAGGGGAAAAATTCTGGCGTAGAGGTTTACGTCATCGTAGCGGCCGTTCAGCATTTCGGCCTCCCGCAGGCACCCTTCCAGCGCAAAACCGTTGCGCTGGGCCACGCGGTTACTGCTCAGGTTATCCACCCGGCACTTGATGACAAAGCGGCGGATCTCGCCGCGCCCGACGTAATAGCGCATAAACGCCCGTAGCGCCTGAGAGAGAATGCCCTTCCCCTGTTGCCCTTCGTCGAGCCAGTAGCCGATGTACCCGGCTTTGTTCGCAGGCTCAATCGCATTGAACGACAGCACGCCGGCCAGCTCGTCTTTAAAGAAAATCAGGAACATTTTGGCGTAGCCGCGCTGGTGCAGCAACTGGTTGCTCTGCACGTTGCGGCGGGTATCTTCTTCGGAGCCCACGTGCTGCGCCCAGTCGAAGGCGGTTTGCAGCCAGATTTTGTTTTTGACAACGAGGCCGTGCAGGTCGGCGGTATACCGCTCTTCGACGGCGCGAAGCTCGATATCCTGGTTCACGGGGATAATTTCTGAAGACATAGGCCTCTCACTTGCCGGGTAAGCGTGGCGCCACCCGGCACGGTTTCACAAAGCTAGCGCATGATCCGGTCGTCAACGTAGTTACGCTTGTCCGGCGCTGGCGGGAAGTACTGATACAGCCAGGTTTCGCTGATGGCGTCGCCCTGACAGCGCAGGAACAGGCGCATATCTACCGGCTCGGTAGCGTCAGAGGTTGGGTACCAGTCAAACAGAATGCGATACCCGTCGAACGGCTCGACGTAGAGGATCTCCACCTGCTTCGCTTCACCGCTGGAAAGGGTAATCACCGGCTCAATGCCCTTCGGCGCGGCGGCCTTCAGATCGCCACCGACGAAATCAATGGCAAAGCGACGCGCCCACACTTTCGGGTAGTGCTCGCCCGGTGCCCAGCCTTCCGGGAAGCCGCCCATGCCGGTGCGGGTCGCGTAGACGTTCGCCAGCGGCGAGCGCACCGGAGGCTGCGCGCTCCAGGTAAGACGGTATTTGTAGTTCAGCTCATCGCCCGCTTCTACCGCTTTTTCCGGCTGCCAGAAGCAGACCACGTTATCCAGCGTTTCACCGGTGGTCGGGATCTCCATCAGCGCGATGGAGCCTTTGCCCCAGCTATTGCGCGGCTCCACCCACAGGCTCGGGCGCTTGTTGTACCAGCCCATCACGTCCTGATAGTGGGAGAAGTCGCGGTCAAGCTGCAGCAGGCCAAAGCCTTTCGGGTTTTTATCCTGGAAGGCGTTGAACTGCAGTTTTTGCGGGTTGTTCAGCGGACGGCAGATCCACTCGCCGTTGCCGCGCCACATCGCCAGACGATCCGAGTCATGGATCTGCGGATGGATGGTATCGCACATGCGGCGTTCGTTGTTGCCGCAGCTAAACATGCTGGTCATCGGCGCGATGCCGAGCTGCTTGATGTCTTTGCGCGCGTAAAGATGGTTTTCCACGTCCATAATCACCTGGCTCTTCTCGCAGTGGATCACGAACTTATAGGCACCGGTAATACTCGGGCTGTCCAGCAGCGCGTAAACGGTAAAGGTGGTATCCCCCGGCTTGACGGTTTCAAACCAGAAGGAGGTGAAGTCCGGGAACTCTTCCGGCGTGTCGGTAAAGGTGTCTACCGCCAGACCGCGCGCGGAAAGGCCGTACTGGTAGGTATCATCTACCGCGCGGAAGTAGCTTGCGCCCAGGAACGAAACGATGTCGCGCCGCGCCAGCTCGGGCGCTTTAAAGACGCGGAATCCGGCAAACCCGAGATCGCTCTGCCCTTCAAGCTGTTTAGTATCCACGCCCGTATCGCCGTAGCTGAACAGCTCGGGACGGAAATGGATCTCACGCGCCTGTGAGGTGCTTTGATCCAGCGAGAACATGCGCACGCGGCGACGGAACCCCATCCCCATATGGAAGAACTGGGCGTCCAGCTGACGGCCTTCAATGTTATTCCACAGGGACTGCTTCTCATCGTAACGGATGGCGTTGTACGCCTGCGGCGTCATGGTCGCCAGCGTTTCCGGCAGCGGACGCGGCGCACCGCCCCACGGGGTTTTCGCCAGATCGTGCGCCATGGATTGCAGGACGCTGAAGTCAAAGCGATGGCTCTGACCGTCCGCAATGTCGGAATCAGCAGCATACGCCGCCTGGGAAAACAGAGAAGCAAGGCCAGAAGTGCCGCTCAGGGCAGCCATTGCCAGGGAACCTTTGAGAAAACGTCTGCGATTCATGCCTGAGAAAACGTCCTTATGGTCGTGTGAGTGCGTTTCGCGCGCGGCGAAATGACGGCAAGAAAGAACGCACAGCCTAAACAAAAACGGTTAAGAATCCAATTGTTGGCGGGTGATTATCTGAACAAACTGAGAAATATTTTCTGTCGACCAGAACGGCCTGAAAGTGGTGTAAAAAACAGTAAATACGCAAAATCATTCATGCTGGATCAAGGCGACAGGTGTGTGGATCATCAGGAGCTTACTTTAGAAAGTGACTGGGGTGAGCAGACGAAGGCAGCGCAGAGGCAGCATGAAGGATGAAGCGTATTAAAAGTGTCCCGGCTGGACATCGACAGCCGGGACAAACGAGGCGGTTATTTTACGCTGACATCGATACCCGGAAAGTACTTATCAGCCAGTTTAGCGATCGTGCCGTCGGCACGTACTTTATCAATTGCGGCGTCAAGCTGCTTTTTGGTGGCCTCATCCCCCTTACGCAGCCCAAAGCCGATACCACTGCCGAGGATGGTGTCGTCCGACACCGGTTTGCCGATAAAGCCAAACCCTTTACCCTGCGGCTTGCTGAGGAAACCTGCCTGCCCGGCCGCGGACATCACCAGCGAGGCATCGATGCGGCCATTCAGCAGATCGCCCCACGCCATGTTCTGATCTTTATAAGACACCACGGTGACACCGTGCTTTTCCCAGTGCTCTTTGGCGTACGTTTCCTGAATTGAACCCTGGAGAACGCCGATGGTTTTGCCCTTCAGACCTTCCGGCGTGGCCTCTACCGCCGAGCCGGCTTTGCCTACCAGCTGGGAGGGAATGCGGTAGATTGGCTGGGTGAAATCAATACTCTTGCGGCGCTGCTCGGTGATGTTCATCGCCGAGTTGATGGCGTCGAACTTTTTCGCCACCAGGCCCGGGATCAGCGCATCAAACGAGGTTTCCACCCAACTGCACTTCAGCGCGGCGGCTTTACAGATGGCGTTTCCCAGCTCTACGTCAAACCCTTCCAGCTCGCCTGAGGCATTGCGGCTTTCAAACGGCGGATATTCCGCCTCCAGCCCGTAACGCAGCTCGGTGGCCGCGAAGGACGAAAACGAACACAGCAGTCCCATGCCGATAACTAACGCGCGTAATTTCATCTCAAACTCCTCAGATCCTGATGGGATAGGCTCAACGTGGTGTAACCCGGCACAGGGCCCTGGCACCAGCCCGTAACGTCGCCTCATCTTTCGCAAAAGAGAGACGAATCAACTTATTGTCCGTGCCGTCGGCGTAAAACGCCGACAGCGGAATCGTGGCAACGCCGCAGTCGACGATCAGCCGTTGCACCATGTCGCTGTCCCGCTCGCTGCTGAAGCCGCTGTAATCCGCCAGCAGGAAGAACGATCCTTTGCTGGGCAGCAGCGTAAAGGGAGAGTCGGCCAGTAAACTTTGCAGCAGATCGCGCTTGCGCTGATAAAATGCCGCCAGAGACAGCCAGGTTTGCGGATCGGTCATGTGCTCTGCAAAGGCGTGCTGCATTGGCGTATCGGCAGAGAACATCAAAAACTGATGGACTTTGCATATCTCATCCATCAGCGCCGCGGGTGCCACACAATAACCCACCCGCCAGCCGGTCACGTGATAGGTTTTTCCGAAAGAAGAAATAATGACGCTGCGCTCCGCCAGCTGCGGGTGCGTAGCCATCCCGTGGTGCGGAACGCCGTCAAAAACGACGTGCTCATACACTTCGTCAGACAAAATGATGATGTCGGTATTGCGCGTAAGCGCCGCGAGCTGGTGCAGGTCCTGTGCCGAGAACACCTGTCCGCTCGGGTTATGCGGCGTATTAACGACGATCATCCGCGTCCGCGGGGTGATCGCCGCGCGAACCTCATCCCAGTTCACGGCAAAATCCGGCACCGTAAGCTTAATGGCGACGGGCGTCGCCCCCTGCAGCCGGACAATCGGCGCGTAGCTGTCAAAGGACGGTTCGAAATAGATCACCTCATCGCCCGGATGAACCAGCCCGCTGATGGCCGAATAGAGCCCTTCGCTGGCGCTGGCGGTCACCAGCACCTCACTGGAGGGGTCATAGCGCGTGCCGTAAAGCGCGGCAATTTTATCCGCGATACGTTCCCTGAGCGGTTGCAGACCGATCATGGAGGCGTACTGGTTATGCCCGGCCTCCATGGCGCGGGTCACGCCGGCAATGAGCTTAGGGTCGCAGGAAAAATTCGGCGCGCCCTGAGAAAGGTTGATGGCGTTATGCTGGGCAGAAAGCTGGCCGATAACGGTAAAAATGGTGGTCCCCACATCTGGCAGTTTGGAACGTGTCTGCACCGGCGTTTGTAAACTCATCCTCTGTCCCTTCTCATGGTTAATGCATAACTATTCAAACAACAACTGCGCTGTCGGGACAACCGAATTGTTGTCATAATAGCCATGACTAAAACGCATAGCTAAGGTGGGGTATGTCGCGTCGTTCGTTTCCGCTCAATGCCGTAGAGGCTTTCCTGGTGACCGCGCGTCACCTGAACCTGACCCACGCCGCGAAGGAGCTTTGCCTTACGCAGGGGGCGGTAAGCCGTAAAATCGCCGCGCTGGAGGGCTGGTTTGGGTTCCCGCTTTTTGAACGCCATGCGCGCGGCCTGCGCCTCTCCTCCCAGGGAAGCGCCCTGCTGCCGGAGCTACAGTCCGCGTTTGAGCAGCTGCTGAACGTGGCCGAGCAGGCTCGGGCGCACCAGACCGTCATTCGCCTGAAGGCCCCAACCTGCGCCATGCGCTGGCTGGTTCCTCGCCTGCTGAAGGTGGAGCGCGAGCAGCCGGACCTGCAAATTGCGCTTACCACCACCAACGATCATAACGTCAACTTCAAAACCGAATCCTACGATGCGGCGATTGTGTTTGGCACGCACATGAGCGCGGGCGATCTGCTGTTCGAGGAGGCGTTGACCCCGGTAATGAACCCGCTGCGGGCCGGTTCGGCGCTGGAAACGCTCACCTTTCTTCACCCGACGCGTGACAAAACGGACTGGTCGCTGTGGCTGGCGAAACAGCCGCGCCCGGCGCAAGCCATGCTTAAAAATCAACACTTCGATACCATGGATCTGGCGATTACGGCCGCCATTCAGGGGCTGGGCGTCGCCATTGCGGATGAAACGCTGGTGGAAGAGGACGTGCGCGCCGGGCGGCTGATGCGGCCTTACGATACGAGCATCAGGACCGGCGCGAGCTACCGGCTGGTACTGCGTGAAGCACCCGGCCCGGAGAACGGGCTGGATGCGTTTCGTGACTGTCTGCTCAGTCGAGGCTGACGTGGTGTTTCATCACCCGCCTGAAGAGGCTCATGCGGGCGCGCATAAAGCGGTTTTCAAGCCTGAACCCTGCATGTTTATTCACGCCGATGCGTAACAGTACATCCCGCCCCTTGCGGCAGGCCGGCCAGCGCGTCGGTCCTGCCAGGCTGTCACGTTTACCCGCGTCCCGCGCGAAGCTCACCCAGTAGTCCGCCACCCGAGCGGCGAAGGCCAGATCGCGTTCGTTCACATACTGTCGCGAGGGCTCAACCTGCCCGAGGGTGTCGAACACGTAAGGCACCTCGTTGCCGTGCCAGGCGCCGTTAACGTACGTCGCGTGTTCCGCTTCGGCCACATAATCAAACCAGTAGCGCCAGCACAGGCCCCCCGCCCGCTGCTGCGCCTGCATCACCACGTATCCCATGGTGGTAAAGGCCATATCGCGGCACACCTGCCTGCCCAACTCCTCGTCGCCCCTCACGCCCGGATAGAGCAGCTTTATCAGCCCGAGGCCAAAGCGCCGCTCGCGGCGGAGCTTCTGGATTTGCCCGGCCAGATCGACGCCAAATACCGACATCACGCTGGCTTCGTCGCTGTTCGACCCCACCATCACCGGGACCGGATGCTGACGGGCCGCGAAAAAGACGTCGAGCATGGCTTCCGGCAGCACGCAGTCACCCACGATGGGTGCGGGGGCGATATTCAGCGGCGCGGTAAGCGGCCAGAACGCCTCAGGAGGGATCGCGCGAAGCTGCTCTGCGGTGGCGTTTTCAAAGCCGAAATGGGCGGCAATGGCTTCGCCTTTTCGCATCGCCTGCTCACGCGGCGTGTCCGGCAGGGTATACCCGCTTTGCACAATGGCCTTATGGAACAGCCCTTCCGCCAGCGGAGAAGCCAGCAGCGACAGCACGCTGCGCGCGCCGGCGGACTCGCCGAACAGGGTGATGTTGTCGGGGTCGCCGCCGAACGCGGCGATGTTATCCCGCACCCACCTCAGGGCTTCGATCTGATCGAGCAGGGCAAAATTATGCACCACGCGCTCCTCTTCACCCTCCAGCGCCGGATGGGCAAAAAAGCCGAGGTGTCCGAGGCGGTAGTTGATGGTCACAACCACCGCGCCGCGCCTCGCCAGCGCCCTGCCGTTATAGGGAGGAAGCCCGCCCGCGCCGAGGGTAAACCCGCCGCCGTGCAGCCAGACCATCACCGGCAGCGGAGCGGTGCGCGACGCGGGCGACCAGACGTTGAGATACAGGCAGTCTTCAGAGAACTGGCCGGGATCGCCGCCGCCCAGCTCCTGGCATCCTTCGCTGCTCTGCCAGCTGGAGGAGGAGAACGACGTCGTCTGGCGCATGCCGTCCCAGCGCGGAGCGGGTCGCGGGGAGCGCCAGCGCCACGGGCCAACCGGCGGTGCCGCATACGGAATGCCGCACCACGCGTGGGTATCGTCTTCAGTAAAACCAATCAGTGCGCCCAGGCGCGTTTCAACTACAGGGGCGGAGGGATTTTCCATATCAACCTTCTTTTTCCAACACACCCCAGCAGAGTAACGCTTTCAGAGCAAACCGCAACGCTGTTTACTGCGCTGTTCCGCCTCCTGGTAAAGCGAAAACTCGTCATACACCGCACAGCCCAGCGCCGCTTCGAAGGCGTTGCGGCTGGCATTGCCGTGGCTGCGCGCCTGCGTTTCGTTGCCGAGATTCGACTGGAATATCCCCGCCGCGCTGACCGGCAGAAAATCCTCATAGGTGATAGGCTGCGCCACGACCCAGCCGCGCTCGATCAGCGGCTGCGGATCGTCACCTGCACGAAACGCGTGGCGATGCGCCTCGCCTGTCGGGGTCAGACGATAGCGGAAGTAGGCCAGCCCCTGGCGGCGCAGGAACATTTCGCTGTCCGGGAAGGCGCTGAATACCTCGCGCAGGTGAAGCTGATGGGTCAGGTTGTCTTTGCCGGTCCCCGCCTGATTCAACAGGCTATCGTACAGCTCGCGGCCTTTCGGCGTTAGCGCCACGCCGCGCTGCTCAATTTCACCGAAACGCGCGGTATGGGTTCCCTTATGTTCACCCGCAAAAAGTACCGGCTCTTCCAGCGCCTTAAAGCTGGTCTGGCGCAGGAGGATTGGCACCTCGCGACGCGGCGGCCCTTCAATCAGGATTTTCGGCTCAATACCGTATTTCGGCATCAGCTCCTGCACCCGGTCGATATCCAGCGTGCGCGGCGTGAGATGGTTAATATGGCAACCCGGGAAGCAGACCACGTCGGCGATCAGGCGGTGTTCGTTGCTCAGCGCCAGGTAGGTTTCCCTGTCGACCGTCGCGTGGCGGTGCCAGCGGAAGGTTTCCAGCGCCTCCTGCACAAACTCCCGCGCCTGCGCCCCGGTAAAGTGTCCCTGCGCGTCATGCAGGTCGAGCAGCTCAAGGCAGCGCGGCGTAAAGATGTTGCGGCGGGAGAGGATCGCCGCCGCCCTTTCGCGCAGCTCAGCGTTCCCGATTAACTCCAGGCGCAGCAGCGAGGTGAAAATGCGAAACGGATTGCGGCACAGCGCGGCATCCTCAACCGGACGAAACGCCGTCGAGTGGACGGGAACGCCCGCCTGGGAGAGATCGTAATAGCTGACCGGGTACATGCCCATAATGGCGAAGATCCGGCGCAGGGTGGAAAGCTCCTGCGCGGTGCCGACGCGGATCGCACCGTGACGTTCAACATTCAGGCGCGCCAGCTCGTCCGCATTTGCCAGTTGTTCATGTAAAAGTGGGTTATTTTCCAGAACCGCCAGGTTAACGTCCGCCACCAGTTCCAGCAGCGTGCCGTACTGCGGAACTTCCTGCTGGTACATCGCCGACATAGCCTGCGAAAAGTGTTCCCGAATATCATCAGCCGTGATGGTGTTCGCCATGATGTCATGCCTCCAGTGAATACTACCTGGAGTGTAGAGAAGCCCGTTCCTTTCGTCGGGAAGAATTTACGAATTGTGATCCAGACAGACGAGTGGTCAAAGCATGGGCATTTTCGAAAAACGGTTGTAACTCAAATAGATCAAATGTTAAAAATATTTTGCTATCAGGTTATCAAATTCAAACATCTTAACTTGTCACCCGCGTCGCTCTGTTTTTAACATCGCCTATGGAAAAAAATGCTCTTTTCAGTCAGCGCATACGCTTGCGCCATTTGCATACTTTTGTAGCCGTCGCTCAACAGGGAACGCTGGGGCGAGCGGCTGAAACCCTTAACCTCAGCCAGCCCGCGCTTTCAAAAACGCTGAACGAACTGGAACAGCTTACCGGAACCCGGCTGTTCGATCGCGGTCGCCTGGGCGCCCAGCTTACGCTTATGGGCGAACAGTTTCTGACGCATGCCGTTAAGGTTCTGGATGCCCTCAATACCGCCGGTCAGGCGCTGAACCGCAAAGAAGAGCCTGCCAGCGACATCGTGCGCGTGGGGGCACTTCCCACCGCGGCGCTGGGCATTCTTCCCGCCGCCATTGGCCAGTTCCACAGGCAGCAAAAGCACGCCACGCTCCAGGTGGCGACCATGAATAACACCATGCTGCTGGCTGGGCTGAAGTCGGGCGAGCTTGACCTGGGTATCGGCCGGATGTCCGACCCGGAGCTGATGAGCGGCCTTAACTACGAGCTGCTGTTCCTGGAATCACTGAAGCTGGTGGTGCGTCCAAATCACCCGCTGCTGCAGGATACCGTGACCCTGAGCCGCGTGATGGAGTGGCCGGTGGTGGTCTCACCAAAAGGAACCGTTCCGCGCCAGAATGCGGAAGCGCTGCTGCAAATGCAGGGCTGCACGCTTCCTTCAGGGTGTATTGAAACGCTTTCGGCGTCGCTGTCTCGCCAGCTCACGGTGGATTATGACTACGTGTGGTTTGTGCCGTCCGGCGCGGTGAAGGACGATCTGCGTCGCGGCGTGCTCACGGCGCTGCCGGTCACGTCGCCCGGAGCGGGAGAACCGATCGGGATCCTGACGCGGGTAGACGCCCCGCTTTCCGACGGCGCCCAAACGCTGCTAAGCGCCATTCGAAAATCAATGCCTCTCTGACGCGATGCTCAGAACCCGCCGCGAAGGCGGGTTTTTTTGACCTAAAACGTTTCCCAGTTATCCCCTGAAACGGCAGCCGCCGGAGCCAGCGGCGCGTTTTTTACCGCCGGTGCAGCGGTCGCGGGCCGTCCCGCACGCGAGCCGGCGAGACGAAACGCCCCGACGGCTTCGGTCAGTCGTGCGCCCTGCTCTTCAAGCGATGCCGCCGCCGCGGAGGCTTCCTCCACCAGCGAGGCGTTCTGCTGCGTCACTTTATCCATCTCGGAAATCGCCTGGCTCACCTGAACGATGCCGCGGCTCTGCTCGTCGGATGCCGCCGCAATCTCCAGCATGATATCGGTGACGCGCTTAACCGCCTCCACGATTTCATTCATGGTATTGCCCGCAGCAACCACCTCGCCGGAACCCTGATCGATAAGCGACACCGATTCATTAATCAGGCTTTCAATCTCCTTTGCGGCGTTCGCGCTGCGGCTGGCCAGCGTACGGACTTCGCTCGCCACCACCGCAAAGCCGCGCCCCTGCTCACCCGCACGCGCCGCTTCTACCGCCGCGTTGAGCGCCAGAATATTGGTCTGGAAAGCAATGCTGTTAATCACGGCGGTAATTTCAGAGATCTTCTTCGAGCTGGTGGAGATGTTGCCCATGGTTTTCACCACGCCGGAGACCATCTGTCCCCCGCGGCTGGCCTTACCGGAGGCATCTTCCGCGAGTTTGCTCGCATGGTGCGCGTTATCGGCGTTCTGCTTCACCGTCGCGGTGAGCTGTTCCATGCTGGCGGCCGTCTGTTCGATGGCCGCCGCCTGCTGCTCGGTGCGGGAAGAGAGATCGGTATTTCCGGCAGAAATCTCGCTGGTACCCCGGTAGATCTCCTCCGCCCCCTGCCGCACGGTGCTCACGGTGCTGACCAGCGCGTGCTGCATGGTTTGCAGATCGTGCGTCAGGCGGCCGATTTCGCTGCGCCCGGTCGGTTCGTCCGGCAGGGTTAAATCGCCCTTCGCGATATTCCCGATGCGCGTCGCGGCTCGCTGCAGCGGGTTAATCACCGTGCGGCGCAGCACCACAAAGGTAATCACCGCCAGCGCCAGCGCCAGCCCAAAGGCGCCGAACATGAAGATTAGACCTAACCGGGTGCGGGTATGTGCCTGCGCCGTCAGGGCGTTTGCGCGGTCGGTGCGAATTTTTATCGCCTTCAGCAACACCGCGTTATAGGCATCGTCCAGCGGGCGCGCGGTTTCGTTCTCATGGTTGATGATGGCTTCAAACATGCCGTTTTTGGCGTATTTAAGCATCGGCTGCATGCCGGCAATGTAGGCGTCGTAGCGGGCTTTCAGATCGCCATCCAGCGCTTCATCCGCCGGAGTGCGAACGGTGCGCTTCATGTAGGCGGCAAATCCATCCTGCGATTGCTTCAGGCGGGTTTCGGCCTCGGCGATGTTTTGCTTCATCGCCTCCATTTCCGCAATACGGCTCGCCGCCCCGGCGTGGATCATGTTGATGCGGGCGGTGCGTAAATGGTTAGAGCTGTTCGATAGGCCGGTACGCACCTGGATTTCTGCCGTGACGTCCTGCTGATCGTTGTCGGCCTGAAGCAGGAAATAGCCCGCCAGGCCCGAGCTCAATGCAAACAGGAGAATAATGCCACCGAGAATGGAGGAAAACAGCGGAACCAGCCGGATGTGATGCAGAAAGCTCAGCCTGTGCTGCGCCTGCATTGATGTTGTGTTGTCCATGACCGTCGACTCTCTTATAGGTAAGATGCGTAAAAACACGCCTGTAAAATAGTCATCGGCACGGCCGGGGATTAGATTACGCCTAAAAGCGCCAGACAGGTCACACTTTAGAGAAGTTCAGGGAAGAAAGGCCAGCGGCAAAAACCGCTGGCAGAATAATTAGTTGTCGCCGAAGTGAATAACGGTACGAATGGATTTACCTTCGTGCATCAGATCGAACGCTTCGTTGATCCGATCCAGCGGCAGGCGGTGGGTGATGAACGGATCGAGCTGAATTTTGCCCGCCATGGCATCTTCAACCATTCCCGGCAGCTGCGTACGGCCCTTCACGCCGCCAAATGCCGAGCCGCGCCAGACGCGCCCGGTCACCAGCTGGAACGGACGGGTTTTGATCTCCTGACCAGCCCCGGCCACGCCGATGATAATGCTCTCGCCCCAGCCCTTATGGCAGCACTCCAGCGCCGAGCGCATCACGTTGACGTTGCCGATACATTCAAAGCTGAAGTCCACGCCGCCGTCGGTCAACTCAACAATCACCTCCTGAACCGGCCTGTCGTAGTCTTTCGGGTTAACAAAGTCGGTCGCGCCCATTTCACCCGCCAGCCTGAACTTCTCCGGGTTGGTATCAACGGCAATGATACGGCCCGCCTTCGCCTGTACCGCGCCCTGGATAACCGCCAGGCCGATGCCGCCGAGGCCGAACACCGCCACGGTGTCGCCCTCTTTTACCTTCGCCGTGTTATGCACCGCGCCGATACCGGTGGTCACGCCGCAGCCGAGCAGGCAGACTTTATCCAGCGGCGCCTGCGGGTTGACTTTCGCCAGCGAGATCTCGGCGCAGACCGTATATTCGCTGAAGGTGCTGGTGCCCATGTAGTGATAGATTGGCTCACCGTTGTAGGAGAAACGGGTGGTGCCGTCCGGCATCAGGCCTTTGCCCTGGGTGGCGCGTACGGCCTGACAGAGGTTGGTTTTGCCGGATTTACAGAACTTACACTCGCCGCACTCCGCGGTGTACAGCGGGATCACGTGGTCGCCGGGCTTAAGGCTGGTCACGCCTTCACCCACTTCCACCACCACGCCGCCCCCTTCGTGCCCGAGCACCGCCGGGAATACCCCTTCCGGATCCTCGCCGGACAGGGTAAACGCATCGGTATGGCAGACGCCCGTATGGGTGATCTTGATCAGCACTTCGCCTTTTTTAGGCGGCGCCACATCAATTTCAACAATCTTCAACGGCTGGCCTGGGCCAAACGCGACAGCTGCGCGAGATTTCATAATGTCTTTCCCCTGTTGTGTGGTGTGTGGGTTTATTTTAGATAAGAGCGCAGCAAATGGCCGACTTCTGCCATACGCGCGGCCCGCTGATCCGGGGTTGTCTCTCCCGTCACCAGCTCATCTTTGAGGTGAATTTCGACCATCTCCCCCATCAGGCCATTCGCCGCACCGCGTACGGCCGCGATCTGCTGGAGGATAGCCAGGCAGGGCTCGCCCGATTCCAGGGCGCGTTCAAGGGCATCGACCTGGCCCCGAATACGGCGCACTCGCGTGAGGATACGTTTTTTGTCTTCAGGTGAATGTGGCATATGCCCTCCGTATACTATAGGGGGGTATACTACCTCGCATGTTGCTCACCTGTAAACAATAAGAAAGATATTTGAATTGAGCGTAACCCTTCCAAACGGTACAGACGATATTTACGGCATATGTTCTCCACCGCTGAGGCTATTTAGCTCGTAATGTTAAAAATTTGCACTTATAACGCACGATGTGAACAGAAATAACATTTTCGTCACCTAACATAGTCGCGATAAACAAAATGGTGGTGTTAATGATTGTACTAAAAAGCTTTTTATTCTTCGCTGGCGCAGCGGCCGCCTGCGCACTTGGCGTACTTTGCCTTTGGGTGGACATGCACTTTTTTGGTCATGACATCCCAGAATTATCAATGACCGAAATCATGCAGGAAACGGTATTAGCGGCCATCGTATTTCTCCATTTTCGGCTCGCAAGGCTGTATGTTGCCATGCGCTACTGCAATATTCTGGTGGGAGGTTTTTTCCTGAGCATGTTAATTCGCGAGCTGGATGCCCTTTTCGATCTTATTTCTCACGGCAGCTGGGTGTGGTTCGCCCTTATTACCGCGCTGGCGGCGCTTATTCGCCCATTAATGCATTATCGTGAAACGCTGGACCAGCTGGCAAAATATACACAATCGCCGTGGTACGGCATTCTGCTGAGCGGCCTGCTGTGCGTGCTGGTCTTCTCCCGCCTGTTCGGTATGCAGGAGCTATGGCACGCCATCCTGGAGCATGGCTATATTCGCGTAGTGAAAAACGCCGTTGAGGAAGGTAGCGAAACGTTCGGCTATATGCTGTGCCTGAGCGCTTCCCTTGGCTATTACGCTACCTTTCGCCAACGCGAGGGTCGGAAATAATCCGCTTTCCCGCTGCGTATGGAGTCGTTATTTCGCGCTCGCGGCCGGCCTATATCCCGGCGCCCCTTTAAGACATTAACTTTTGTTAATTAAGGATACGGGTTTATTTCGTAGAAGGTCAGAGAGTGAAAGGTAGACATATCCTAAAAATGCGCAATCTGCTGCCGATTTCAGCAGTTTATCTCTCACTTCCGCCATCAGCGACTATCCTTAATCTACCAACAAAAGGAGGCAGGAATGTCTGATATCGACGCTGATAAAAACGCACAATACGCTGGCGATAAAGCCAAAAACAAACTCGATGAATTGTCCGGCTCTGCGCAGCAGCAGTTTGGCGAGTTCGTTGATTCCCCTAAGCACCAGGTGAAGGGGGCGGCGAAAAAATACGCGGCCCAGGCCAGCGATGCCGTTTCGGACGTCACTGAAGCCGTCAGAAACAACCCGCTAACCGGCTTAATCGCCGCAGGTGCGGTTGGTATCGTCCTGGGGCTTTTGCTGGGACGTAAATAACATCAGGCCCTCCGGGGCCTTTTTCTCTCTCCCTCCCCTTTCCTCCCCCCTAATTCTGATAGTTCTGGGGTCAAACGTACGCTCTGTACAACAAACTTGTACAATTTCTATGTACAGATTTGACTAAATAGTATAAATTCCATTCCAGTGATGTTACACAATTGTTTGTTAACGGTGGAAAATTATGCGTCGCAACCATGCTCCCTCTACAGCAGAAAGCGCTATCACGTTGTATTTCAACAAAGATAACGTGCCAACACAGCAGGAAACGCTCGGCGCCATTGTTAGTGAAATCATTAAAGAAAATGTACAACTGAGCAGAATGACAATTTGTACAAAGCTCTTACGCCGGATTGAGGAGTCAAATTCCGACGTCGAGAAAGCACACTATAACGGTCTGATCGCCCTTTTCTTCGAGCGTTAACCTGAACACTGTTTTTTAACTTACTAAGTTAGGCACGCTGAGCGAGAATAGCTATATCGAACGCGATGACTAACCCCATGCTACAGCCTGCCGCGTGTAGCAGAGTGAGATTGAAGCTATGCATAGAACTAAATTTGAACGACTTAAAGATGACCTGATTGGTGAGGCCGTTTTATCAATCCTGAAAGAGAACGGGCCGATTACCTTTGCGTCTCTTGCCAGTCGCCTCCGGGCAATGGCTACCGTTGAATCAAATGACGAACGTAAAAATGCATTGGTTGCTGCTGAAGATGAAGTGCGCCAGCGCGTAACCGGCGTATCGCAGGATCGAGGAAGGGTCATAGGAGATTATGACATCGGCCGCATGCGCTCTCTCTTCAGCAAAACCACGCTTCTGGCCCCAGACAAGAAACACTAATTTTAACCGACACGGTGACCACCATGAGTAAAGCGCTTAGGCAGCAGACGTACAACTTTGAAGCACTGCACGATAAAGGACTGGCAGAACATTTCCTGAATGCGGGAACGCATCTCAGCGGTGAGGTTGAAGTATTAGGCTCTGCGATACGCTGCATTATGCTGACCGGCGATAATCTTTCTAATAAAGAGATTATCCTGCAACTTATTCACGCTCTTGAAATTACGCCAGAGCCTGATGCCTGTGACGTTATTCGCAACACGCTTGAAATTGTGGTCGGTTTTACTCGTGATGATATCTGAGAACGGTCTGTATCAACGGTGAGTCTCCGTTTTAAATGCTGGTGGTTAACTAAAAGCCTGCTTTTATTCTTCCACCAGCGTACCGCTAGCTAAATAACCGCACCATACGATCTAACTCTTCTTCTTTTACCGCCCGGGAAAAATAGTATCCCTGGAAGCGCTTAACGCCCAATGCGACAAGCTTTTCAAATTTTTCCTCGCTGTCCACCCCTTCCGCAACGCATTCCCCGCCCGTCAGATCGCTATAAATCTGTATTGCCTTAATAATATTATATTCATTATCGTTAGCGACAAACGCCTCGACGATATCCCGGTCGAGCTTAAGACCATCAAAGTGAACCTGTCTGACGGGAAACATCGCGTGATCTCGTGAAAAACAGTCATCCAGAAACAAACGACAGCCAGCGCTGCGTAAGCGCTGAAGCGTTTCGGGTATATTTTTATCCTTCGTGACGTCAACGGTTTCCGCTAATTCAAAGACAAGCTTATCGGCCCATTGCGTCTTAAGTAACATCTCAACGGCCTTTTTCGCCATGCCCGGCAGCGCGTTTCCGGACGCCAGCTGGGGCGGTATATTCACTGAAAAATAATATTTACCGTTGTATTTATTAATGCCGGATACGGCAGCGTGGATCGCCAGCGCCGTCAGCTTTAGCCATATTTCAGCGTTTTTTATACCGCTAAGAAACTGGCCCGGCTTAATAATTTCTCCGTTTTTATTCCAGCGCAGCAAAATTTCAAACCCTACCCCTTTTTTATCGCCGTCGGTAATAATCTGATATGCCGCAAAGATTTCCCGCTTGTGCAGCGCCTGTAATACCGCCACTTCCGCTTCTGAAAAGGCCTGCTGATTATCAGGCGCAATATAGACTTCATCCCTGAATACGCGCGAATCGTTAAACCACAGCCGAATAAGATGCAGCTTGGTTAAACCCACCTTACGATGGCTATAGACGGTTTTATCCGACACCCCCAGCTTCACGCATAACGCCTTAATTGAAACCCCGCGATAAAAGTTCAGCAATACGTCCAGCTCACGCTTCGTTAAGCCATGCACATTTTCTTTTTCTCCATTATCGGGAACGTCACGCAAAAGGCGTGACGAACGTGCCTGGCCGTTCGAATTATTCGTTAACTTATCTATGACCTCTGAAATATTCGCTATGCGGATCCTGGAGAGCATTTTTTTATTACTGACGAGGCTTTTCAGCGTGGCGTAGAGCCACCTTTCAGGCACTGCGCCATACAGCGTGACGCCGGAAACAGCGGGCAGCGCATTAAGAACGGATACCAGCCGCTTCAGGCTTTCAAGAAAGGCGGCAACGTCGCGACCAAGAAAAACAGAAATGGTAACTGATTGATTATATGCCATTTTACTCACATCAGCCGAACACACCTCATCCTCTTCAAAACGGAGGCGCGTGACGTTTACGCCACGGGCCTTAAGGAGCTGGCTGTACCCCTGGAAGGTAAAGGCGCAGGATGAAATAACAAATCGTTGCTCAGAACACGCGTCGTTCAGTGAAGATAAATGTTGAGGCATAACCTGCTCCTGAGAATGAAGATGTCATTCCCGCTGGGGATGAAAATCAATAATTCGCGTTGCACAACATTATTTTACCGCACCCCCTAAGGTTAATAAACCGTTATCAATGTTAAGTACCGGAACATCTTTGGGTTAATCAACCGGCGCATCCATAAGCCGTATAAATATAACTTTCTTTTCATATAACGTAAGTATCCGGGACTTTCTCAAGGTATAATGAAAATTCCGAAAAAGAAGAGCGGACACTTCATCTTATCGGCTCATACAAAAAGAGAAAATGCTATGGATAATCATATCTCATCCAGGGCCTTGTTACATCGACGGGATGTCATTAAGCACAACCCGCGATTTAGCGAAGCCATAAAAGAGCACTACAGAATTAATGACGCCATCTATAAAAAACAGCCCCTGTTCTACAAGACGATGCTTCAGGAATCACGCTTCAATATAATACTGTCTATGTGTTGTTTTGTTTTTGGCAATCAGGCCGAGTCAGTTTCAGAAATTAAGGAATTGTGCTCCCGCTATAATATCGCCAGCCCTAACAGCGTTATCGCGATCATCACAATACTGAAAACCACCGGGCGAATTAAGACCTGGCGCTGCACCGAAGATCGACGAAAGACAAAAATCGCCCCTACGGATAAGGGACTCGATGAGCTTAAGCGCTATATGTCCGGGGCATTTACGCCCGTGAGCATTCTTTATCCGGCATTCAATATAAACGTTAACCTGCTGGATAATGATATTTTACGACACAACTTTTTCCGGCGGGCTGCGGAATATCTTTTCCGGGGATTAACGTTCAGAAAAGTACTTCCTGAGGTCGGGTTATTTATCGATAAAGATGGCGGCCGCATGATTATGCTGTATCTCTACTTACAGGCCATTGATAATAAAACCGCACACGGCGCAACCATTGCGTATTCAGCCAGCACGCTGGCAAAAGAATTTTTTGTTTCGCGTATTCACGTTAACCGGATTATCAAGTCGGCACAGGAGGCGGGTTATCTAAAAGATCGCGGCGACGGCCGGATGTCGGTCTACCCGGCATTTATTGAGCTTGTCGAAAATTATGCCGGGCTCTATTTCGCCTATGTCACCCATTACATCAACGTGGTGCCAAAAGAACGACGCCATGCCCCCAGCATGACGTCCGCATACTAATCTCACCGGCGTTCGGCTTGCTGAACGCCTTTTTTATCGCTCGCGAAGCGCCTCTTTTGCTTTATTGAGCGGCTTCAGCAGATAATCAATAATCGATTTACTGCCGGTTTTGATATCGACGGTGGCTATCATGCCCGGAAACACCGGAAATGCTTTACCCTGCCTGTTCGTCAGGTGGTTACTCTCCGTACGGATATAAACGCGATAGTAATAGACGTCCCTTTTTACCTCGTCCTGGAGCGTATCCGGGGAAATCATCGTCACCTCGCCCTTCAGCCCGCCGTAGATGGAGTAGTCATAGGCGGTAATTTTGACCAGCGCTTTTTGCCCCGGATGGATAAACGCCACGTCGCGCGGGGAGATTTTCGCCTCGATAACCATCTGGTCGTCAAGCGGGACCAGGCTCATCAGCTTGCCGTTTGGCGGGATCACCCCGCCTACCGTCGTCACGTCAATATCCTTTACGATGCCGCGCACCGGCGCATTGAAGGTCAGACGAGTCAGCGAATCTTCGCGCCCTTTCATGACGGAACGCTGCGCTTCGATCTCCGCGTTGGCCTTCGCCAGCTCTTCACGCGCGCGAACGTAGTACTGGTTCTTCATCTCGGTGATTTTATTCTCAAGCTCGTTCTTCTGGCGCTCAAGACGCAGCACTTCGACCTTGCTGGCGGCGCCCTGCACAACCAGCGGACGGGTTAGCGCAAGCTCGCGCTGCACCAGCGCCGCTCCCTGACGCAGCCCGGCCAGCCCTTTTTCCAGGCTCTCGCGGCGTGACTGATAAAGTGCCGTTTCCTGCTTAACCAGCTCGACGTCATCGTCCAGCTCCGCCGGGAAAGCCAGCGCCGTATCGTTTACCTCGGCCTTCAGGCGCGCGGCGGTTGCCAGCGCGGCATTCAGGCGGGATTCACTCTCCAGCACGCTGGATTCCGTTTTGGTGCGGTCGAGCTGCGCCAGCTGCTGGCCCCGCTCGACGATATCGCCTTCGCGCACCAGCAGGCTGTGAATAATCCCCCCTTCCAGGGACTGGATCACCTGTTCGTGGGACGAGGGGATCACCTTGCCGCTGCCGGTCGTCACCTCATCCAGCTGGAACAGGCTGGCCCAGATGATAAAGACCGCCAGCAGGGCAAACAAAGACCAGGCCACCAGCGTGGAGCGCGGCAGGCGCGGCTCCTTCAGCCGGCTGTTAAAACGGGAGAAATCATTCATGCCACGCCCTCCGCTTTCAGTTTGACGGTACGCTGGGGCGCCTGCTGCGGCGCCATGCCGTGCTGGCGCAGGATGGCATCGCGCGGGCCGTCCATCACCACTTTACCGTTTTCCAGCACGATGATGCGGTCCACCAGCTCCAGAATCGGCAGACGATGGGTAGCGACCACCAGCGTCCGGCGCTTGCCCAGCCACTGCCTGAGGTGCTGAATAAACTGCTTTTCGCTCACCTCGTCCAGCCAGGCGGTAGGCTCGTCCAGCAGCAGAATATTCGGCGACGTGATCAGCGCGCGGGCCAGCAGCAGCGCCTGACGCTGGCCGCCTGAAAGCCCCGCGCCCCCTTCATTGATGATGTAGTTCAGCCCCATTTTCTGCTTACGCACAAACTCCAGCGCGCCGCTGTTGACCAGCGCCTGGTGGATCTCGTCGTCCGTCGCCAGCGGGTTACCCATCAGGATGTTGTCCCGCACGGAGCCAAAGAACAGCCGCGCCTGCTGGCTCAGCAGCTGCATGTCGCGGCGCACGTCGGCCGGGTCCAGTTGATTGAGCGCGATATCGTCCAGCAGAATGCTGCCCTGCTGCGGCTCCTGCATGCCCGCCAGCAGCTGTAGCAAGGTGCTTTTCCCGGAGCCGTTGCGCCCGAGTACCGCCACGCGCTCCCCGGCGCGAATGCGCAGCTTGCTGATGCTCAGCACGGTAAGCTTCTCTTCTTCGTCATAGTAAAAGCCCACGTCGTCGAGGGCGTAGTCGCCCCGCAGGTGCGCTTTGTGCACCTTTTTGCCCTGCTGAGGATCGTCAATCGGGCGCTGCATCAGGTCGTCCAGGCCCTTTCTCGCCACCTTCGCCGACTGCCAGCGGGAGAGTACGCCCGAAATCTGTGAGAGCGGCGCGATAGTGCGCGAGGCCAGAATCGAGGTCCCCACCAGCGCGCCGGTGGTCATATCGCCGCTGATAACCAGATAGCACCCTACCAGCAACACTACCGCGTAAACTATGGACTGTACCTCCTGCGTCCACGTCAGCAGCAGCCCCGTCAGCCAGCGCTGCTTCATGCCGACGCTGGCAGCCACGTCGTTGGTGTTGTTCCACTGGTTCTGAAAGCGCTGCTCGGCGCGCATGAGCTTAATGTCCTCGATGCCCTGCACCGCCTCCACCAGCGTGGCGTTACGGATGGCCGATTCGCGCATCCCCTCGCTGGACAGCTTCCCGAGCGGGCGCTGTACCAGCAGGCCGGGGATCAGCAGCAGCGGAACGGCCAGCAGCACCACCAGCACCAGCGGGCCGCCAATCATCCACAGGATGAAGACAAACAGCAGGAAGAACGGCAGATCGGAGATGGCCGCGATGGTGGTTGAGGTGATTAGCTCGCGCACCGACTCCAGCTCGCGGATCTGGGCGATAAACGAGCCGGTCGACCTTGAGCGAGCGCCGTTTTTGATCCGCAGGGCGTGGGCGAACACGCGTTCAGAAATGCGCAGATCCGCGCGTTTCCCCACCACGTCCGAAATATGTACCCTCAGCATGCGCATGATGAACTCGAACACAATGGCAATCATTACCCCGCCGAACAGAACCCACAGCGTGGCCTCCGACTGCGACGGCACCACCCTGTCGTACACCTGCATGGAAAAAACCATCCCGGAGAGCGCCAGCACGTTAGCGACCAGCGCCACCAGCATGATGTCGCCGTAGCGCCGCCAGTCCTTCAGCGCCAGCTGCCAGAACCAGTTCTTCTCGTACGGTTTGATGTACTCGTCTACGCGGGCATCCGGCGTGGACTCCAGCGGGCGCAGCACCATCAGCCCCTTCAGGCGTGGCCCCAGCTCTTCGCGGGTGAGCGTCGTCTCAAGGCCGCCGTCGCCGCTAAACTGCAGGCTGACGTTGCCGTCGCTGTCCATACGGTTAATCACCGCAATCTGCCCGCCGGTAAATTCCGCCAGCAGGGGTAAACGCCACGGATCGAGCGAGACCGCCTCCGCCGCCACCATACGCATCCCCAGCCCCAGCTGGCGCGCCATCTCCTCCAGCACCAGCTGGCGCGGCGACTGACTTTCGTGGTTAATCGTTACCCGAACATGCTCAGCCGAAAAGTCCAGCCGATAGTGCTTCGCGATGATGAGCATGCCCTGCAGCCAGGGTTCGTACTGTGGATGTGTCTTCATAATGCTACGTCCTGTTCAGGGCGATAATTTCGCACTGAAATGATACCTTTGCGGGACGATAAGTAATGGAACGATCCCTAAACGAACCCGCAAAATAATCTTGTGAAATATAGGGTTATGGCTATTCGTGTAAAGAAACGCAAAAGGCCGCGAGGATCGCTCCCCGCGGCAGGTTTTTACGCAATTAACAGCTGATGATTAGCCAGCAGCGTGGCCAGATCCGTCTGCACGCCGTTCAGCGTCACCAGGGTGGTCGGCGTGAACTGCCCGCCCGCCCCGTCCAGATCAACCTGGATCTCGGTGTTGCTGCCGTTCTGCACCACGCGGATGTAATCGGCGATGTTGCCCGCGCTGCTGTCCAGCGTGGCGACGCCGTTGACATAGCTCGCCGAGCCGCTGCCGGTATAGCCGCTGTCGGACAGCAGGTCGCGCAGGTCAATGCGATCCGTATCCGCCGTCCCCTCCCAGGTACCGACGGTGAAGCCGTTGACCACATCGCTGCCGTTCCCGCCGGTAGCGTCAGAGGCGCTGATCAGCTTATAGAGCAACGTGTCGTGACCGCCGCTGCCGATGTTGAAGGTGTCGTTACCGCCGCGACCTTCGAACTGGTTATCACCACTGTTGCCGGTAATGACGTCGTCGTAGTCAGAGCCGTTGATCCCTTCAATATTGAGCAGTCGTGACGTACCGAACCCGGTGTCCTGCGCGGTTGAGAGGCGCAAATCGACGGTTACGCCGGACGTGGCGTTGCGGTAATCCACCACGTCCATTCCGCCGGTGTTGCTCCAGGTGTCATAGTCGGAATGGGTATTCCAGCCGCCGGAGCCGTTGTAGGTATAGGTGCCATCCTCCGCGATAAAGGTGTCGTTATACCCGGTACCGGTAATCGTTCCGCTGTGGCCGCCGGTGGCCGCTTCGGCGGTGAGCACGTAGCCCTCTTTGCCGTTGCCCGCCTCCAGGCCGCTCCAGGTGACGTTATCCGACGCGCCGTTGGTGATTTTCACAATCTCTGCCGAGTAGGTCTCGTTCGGATCCAGGCCGTAGAAGCTCACCAGCGCGGAGGTATCGTTCGAACCAATACCGGACTGGGCGTTGATGATCTGCGAGGCCACCAGCACGCCCGCGGCGTTGTACAGGTTGACCGTATTGCCGTAGTAGGCGTTGATGCCTTCGCTGTCGACAATATGCAGATGCATCGCGGTACCGTCCGCAATGGTCTTGCTGTTTTGCACCAGCACCACCTTGCCGTTTTGCTGCGAGACCAGCAGGTCCTTCGCGCCGTCCCAGTTGTAGTCCACTGCGGCCACGCCGGTAACGTTAGCAAGCCCTGACGCCAGCTGGCTGGAGGTCCAGCTTGAGCCGTAGCCGTTGTTGGTGAACAGCGTCGCGGTCTGCGAGCCGCCGTAGGTGCTGAGCTTAACGATATCCATCTGCCCGTCACCGTTCCAGTCTACCGCCACCGACAGATAGCCCGCGGAGGCGTTAGAGGCCTCAACCGCGCTCTTGGTGGTGGACAACTGTCCTGCACCGTTGTTGTAGTAAATCACCCCACCGGTGTTGTTGTAGCTGCTGCCCAGGTACAGATCCATGTAGCCATCACCGTTGAAGTCCGCCCACGTCATGGACGCCGCCGTGGTGGTATTCGCCGCGTTCACCACAAACACGTTGGTCATGTTCTGGCCGATGGACAGCGTACCGTTGCCGTTGTTGTTAATCACGGTAAGCGAGTACGCGCCGCTGCGGTTGGTGTGCTGAACCACATCCACGGTACCGTCATTGTTAATATCGACGCCGGAGATCTCACGCATGGTGGTGAATTGTCCCCAGAATCCCGCGCCGCCGTAGGTACCGTCAGGCGAAAGTACCCCATTGTTATTGATCAGATAGGTGATGGAGTCAGCACCGGCATCGCCGTACGCCAGATCCAGATAGCCATCCCCGGTTTTATCATAGGCAATGACGCCGCCGTACCAGATGGTAGTCCCCATCGCCAGCTGGCTGGCGTTGTAGGTGCTGCCATCGTAGGTCCACATCACCTGCGTGGAGCCGGCGTAGGTGGTCTCTGTCGCGAAGATATCCTGCGTGCCGTTACGGTCGAAGTCGGCGGCGGTCTGGCTCACCACGTAGTAGCCGCGGGTATTGCTCAGCGTATTTCCGGCATAGGTCGAGCTATCGCTGCTGGAGTAAGACTGGCTGTTAGCAATGATGCTCCACAGGCCGCTGCTGTTCGTGCCGACGGTCATGGTCGAGTTGTTGCTGTTCCCCGCCGTGGTCGCCCAGTCGGTATTCACCGTGGTGGTATCAATCACCAGGCTGCCGGTCGCCGTGCCGGTGGTATTGCCGTTGCCCGCGCTGCTCTTGACCTGCGCCGTGACGTCGTAGCTCGCCACGCTAAGGGCATCGCCGTCCGGGATCTGCAGATACCAGGTGTTGTGATCCGGATCGACGACGACCGCACCGCCGGTCTGCGAGGTATAGGTTTTACCGTTCACCGTCACCACCAGATATTCACCGTTTACCAGGTCTGCGGATACCGTACCGCTGACAATCGGCGTGGTATCGGAGGTGGTCTGGGCGGTAATTGCCGCCGTGGTGGTCGGTACGCTGGTATCGACGTTCAGCACAAACCCGTCCGATTCCGTGTAGTTACCGGCTTTATCGGTGACGCGCACAATGTAGGTGTGGTTGCCATCGCTCAGGCCGTTGTCCTGGAAGGACCAGCTGGCGCTGCCGTTCATGGTCACCTGACCAAGCAGGATCCCGTCACGGTAAAGCTGCACAATTTCACCGTCCTCCGGGGCGCGGTTGAGCGTACCGTTAATCAGCGGCGAGGTATCATCCGTCGCGACTGACGCGCCGTAGGTGCCCTGACGTTCGCCTTCCCCGTCGGTGTAGCTGACCACCGTTCCCACCGTGTCAGGCGGCGTGGTATCCACCGTCACGATCTGAGAAGCGGTCGAGCCAACGTTGCCCGCCTGGTCAACAATCCGCGCCTGATAAGCGTAATCCCCGTCAGGCAGATCGCGGGTATCGGTGTAGCTCCAGCGCTGGTTCGTCACCGAAGCGTCAACCCACGTATTGCCGCCGTCGAGGCTGATCTGCACCCGCTCGTCGCCTGCAAGCGCGCTGCCGAGCGAGCCGTTGAGGGTCAGGGTGGTGTCCATGGTGATGAAATCACTGCCGGACTGCCCGGTATCGTCGCTGATGCTGTCGATGGTGATGCCGTACTGCGGCGCCTGCGTGTCCACCGTTACCGCCTGCGACGCGGTAGCGCCGACGTTCCCCGCCTGGTCGACGACTCTCACTTGGTAACTGTAGCTACCGTCGGTCAGCGTGCGCGTGTCGCTATAGCGCCACTGCGTGCCGCTCACGGTGGCGTATACCCAGGTGGTGCCGCCGTCCATGCTTACCTGCACGTACTCTCCCGCCCCCAGCTCCGCCCCGAGCGTGCCGTTGAGGGTGTACGAGGTCGAGCTGGTCAGGAAATCGTTGTTATCGAAGCCGGTATCCACGGTGATGTTATCCACGGTCACCGTAATCGCGGCATCTGGCGCCACCGTATCGACGGTCACCTGCTGATGCGAGCTGGCGCCCACGTTGCCCGCCGCATCGACCACGCGCACGTAGTAGTCATAGGTCTGGTTACCCAGCGTGCGTCCGTCCACGTAGTACCAGCTGTTGCCGGTGACGATAACGTTCTGCCAGGTTACGCCGCCGTCGATGCTGATCTGGGCATACTCCCCGTCGGCCAGCGTCGCGCCCAGCGATCCGCGCAGCGTCAGCGAGGTATCGTTGGTGATAAAGTCGCTGCTGCTCAGGCCGGTATCGTCGCTGATGCTGTCGATAGCGATCGTTTTGCTGGCGTCCGGCGCTACGGTATCAATCGTGACAACCTGGCTTGTCGTCGCGCTGACGTTCCCCGCGTCGTCAATCACCCGCAGCTGGTAGTTGTAGTCGCCGTCGGCAAGCGTGCGGCCGTCCACATACGTCCAGCTCAGCCCGCTCACGCTCACGTCGGTCCAGGTCACGCCGCCGTCGAGGCTGATCTGCGCGTGGTCGCCGCTGCCGAGCGCCGCCCCGAGCGTGCCCTTCAGGCTGATTTGGGTGTCGCTGGTGATAAAGTCGCTGCCGGACAGGCCGGTATCCTGCGAAACGGCATCCACGGTTATGGTCGTTGCCGCAGGCTTCGTCAGGTCAATCACCACGTCCTGGCTGTCCGTTGCCCCCACGTTCCCGGCGTTATCAATCACCCGCACCTGGTACGCATAGGTACCGTCGGTCAGCGTGCGACCATCCGCGTAACGCCAGCTGGTCCCGGTGACGGTCAGGTCAGTCCAGGTCGCGCCGCCGTCGAGGCTGATCTGCGCCTTCTCGTTATTGCCGAGCGCCGCCGTCAGCGAGCCGTTGACCACCACCTGGCCGTCGTTAGTGATGAAATCACTCGCGCTCAGGCCGGTGTCGTTTTGCAGGGAATCAATGCTGATGCCCATTGACGGCGCGGTCAGATCCACGGTGACGGTGTGGCTGTCGCTGGCGGCGTTGCCGATGGCATTGCTCACCTGAGCGTTGATAACGTACGAGCCGCCGTCCGCCAGCGCGGTCACGTCCGCGCTACCGAGCGTATAGCCCCAGCTGCCGTCCGCCTGCACGGTGGCGGTATAGGTTTTGCCGTTCAACGTGATGGTCACCGTCTGGCCCGCAGGCGCGTCGGTGGTCCCGCTGATAACCAGCGGCGTGCCGTGCTCGGCGGCGTTAACGATGTCGTCCTGCGCAAACGTGTTGATGCCGATCGTCGGCACGTCGCCGTTCAGCGTCACGTCGTGCGATGCGCTGCCGGGGTTCCCCGCCTTATCGCTCACCGAGGCGGTAATGGTGTACTCCCCGTCGGTCAGGCCAAGGAAGTCGCGGCCCGGCACGAAGACCGACCACGCCCCGTCCGCCGCGACGGTCGCCTGATAGCTGTGCCCGTTGAAGGAGACGGTGACCGTCTGCCCCTGCTCCGCCGTGGTGGTGCCGCTGATGGTCTGGCCCGCCAGCTGCTCGGCGTTGTTCACAATATCGTCATCGGCGACGGTGCTGATGGTCACGGTCGGCGCCGTGGTGTCTACCGTTAAGGTATGCGTGGTCTGGCCGTTATTCCCGGCTTTGTCGTTAACCGAGGCGGTCACCGTCAGCGCGCCGTCGTTCAGGGCAGCCAGGTCGGCGGCAGGAACGTCGAGCGTCCAGGTGCCGTCGTTTGCCACAGTGGCGGTATAGGTTTTCCCACCCAGCGTAACGGTGACGGTCTGGCCCGCCTCCGCGCTGGAGGAGCCGCGAACGGTCAGCGGCTGCTGCGCTTCCGCCGCATTCAGCACGTCATCCCCTGACAGCGCCGCAATGCTCACCACCGGCGCGGTGGTATCCACGCTGATAGTATGCGCTGCCGAAGCGCCGTTGCCCGCGCTGTCGTGCGCCGATACAGAAACCTGATAGCGCGCGCCGTCCGCCAGCGCGCCGACGTCCGCAGCCGGAACGGTGGTAGTCCACGAGCCGTCGCTCTGGATGGTGGCCGTATAGCTCTTGCCGTTGAGGGTCACGGTAACCTGCGTACCGCTGGCAAACTGCGCGCCCGACCCGCTAATCACCAGCGCGTTGCCCGCTTCCGCGGCGTTAATAACGTCATCGCCGCCGATAGCGTTCACCGTCAGCGCGACGGAGGCCGTGTTCACGACGACGTCGTGGGTCCGGGTGCTGCTGTTGCCCGCGCTGTCGGTGATGGTCGCGCTGAGGGTCACGGTGCCGTCGTTGAGCGCAGAAATCACGCTGGCCGGAACGCCCACGCTCCAGTTACCGCTGGCGTCAACGGTGGTGGTGTACTGGTTCGTACCTAAGGTGATGACCACCTTATCGCCGACGTTCGCGGCGGTTGCCGTGCCGCTGACGATCTGCGCCTGCGCGTGCTCCACGCTGTTAATAACGTTATCGCCCGCCACGACGTTAAAGCTGACGGTCGGCGGCGTGGTGTCCAGCGTAATCGCCTTGCTCGCGCTGCCCGGGTTCCCCGCGGCATCGCTCACGCTGACCTGCACGGTGTACCCGCTGTCGGCCAGCGCCGTCAGGTCTGCCGATGGCACGCTGATGCTCCAGACGCCCCCCTGCTGCACCTGGGCGGTATAGCTCTTATCGCCGAGCGTCACGGTCACCGTTTGCCCGACTTCGGCCGTTGTCGTACCGGAAACCGTCACACCGGCTCCGGCTTCAGCGCCGTTGATCACGTTATCGCCCGCAACCGTATCAATGGTGACGGCTGGCGCGGTGGCATCCACGCTATACTCGCGCCCCGCGGACGCGCTGTTGCCGTGCGCGTTGGTGACGCTCACCTGCACGCTGGCGTCGCCGTCCTTCAGGCCCGCCAGATCCGCAGAAGGCACGGTTGCCGTCCAGTTACCGTCAGCATCCACTTTCGCGGTATATGTCCTGCCGCCGAAGGTAATGGTGACGGTCTGGTTTTCTTCCACGTTAGTCGTGGCGCCAGAAAGCACCAGATCCGCCCCTTTCTCCGCCGCGTTGATCACGTCGTCAGCGGCAATGGCATCAATGCTGATAGCCACTGCTGACAGATCGACGGTCACGTCGTGGCTGATGGAGACCGGGTTGCCCGCGCTGCTCTGTCCCGCCACGGTGACGGTGACCGTACCTGCGGCCAGGGCATCTACGTCTGCCGCCGGGATTGCCGCGCTCCAGGTACCGTCTGCCAGCACGGAGGCCGCATAGTCTTTGCCGTTCACGGTGACGGTGAGCGTGGTACCCGGGGCCAGCCCGTCGCTGGAACCGGTCACGATCAGATTCTGCCCATGCTCGATGGCGTTGATCACGTCATCACCCGCCACGGTGTCCACGCGCAGGCCCGGCAGACTGGCGTCGATGACGATCTCGCGCTCGCCCGTGCCGGTGTTGCCGTGGCCGTTGGTGACGGAGGCTGACACGGTCAAATCGCCGTTGCCGAGCGCCGTCAGGACGGACTCCGGCACGCTTACCGACCAGGAGAGATCGCTCTGCACCGTGGCGGTATACGTGTTACCGCCCACGGATACGGTCACGGTATTGCCCGCTTCGGCGTTCGCCACGGTGCCGCTGATGGTCTGGCCGGTAGCCACTTCCGCGGCGTTGATGACGTTGTCCCCCGCCACGGTATTGATGGTGACGGTCGGCAGCGCGGTGTCCACCAGCAGGTTCGCGGTGTTGCTTACGCTGTTGCCCACGCCGTTAGTCGCGGTCGCGCTCAGGGTGTAATTCGCCTGGCCCAGGCTCGCCAGATCCGCCGCCGGGACCCTCAGGCTCCAGGTGCCATCCGCCGCCGTCGTCGCCGTATAGTTTTTACCGTTCAGGGTCACGGTGACCGTGGTGCCTTGCGCCAGGTTAGCGCTGGTGCCGCTCACGCTCAGATCCTGACCTTTCTCAACCGCATTCAGCACGTTATCGCCGCTGATGGCGCCAAAGTTAACGGAAGGCAGGCCGGTGTCGACGGTCACGCTATGGGTGCCGGTGCCGGTATTGCCCGCCGCGTCGGTGACGGACGCCGTGACGGTCGCGGTGCCGTCGCTGAGGCCGGAAATGACGCTGGCCGGAACGCCCACGCTCCAGTTACCCGCCGCGTCCAGCACGGTGGTGTAGGTCTGGCCGCCAATGGTGACGGTGACCTTATCGCCCGCCGCCGCGCCGGTGGCGGAGCCGCTGACGATTTGCGCCTGAGCGTGCTCGGTGACGTTAATCACGTCATCGCCCGCAATAACGTTAATGGTCACCGCCGGAACGGTCACGTCCACCGTCAGGTTGTGGTCAACGGAGGCCGGGTTACCGGCTTTATCGCTCACGGAGGCCGTCACGGTCACGCTGCCGTCGCTCAGACCCGCAAGGTCGGCCGCCGGAACGTTCAGCGTCCAGCTGCCGTCTGAACCTACCGTTGCGGTGTAATCCTTGCCATTCAGAGAGACGGTCACCGTCTGGCCCGCTTCGGCGGTGCTGGTGCCGGAGATCGCCAGATCAGACTGCGCTTCCGCGGCGTTCAGGATGTCGTCTGCGGCAATCGTACTGATGGTCACGGACGGCGCGGTAGCGTCCACGCTGTACTCGCGTCCCGCCGAGGCGCTGTTGCCGTTGACGTTGGTCACGCTCGCCTGCACGCTGGCGTCGCCGTCCTTCAGTCCCGCCAGATCCGCAGACGGCACGGTATAGGTCCAGTTACCGCTGTCGTCGACGGTCGTGGTGTAAATTTTGCCGTTCAGGCTCAGGGTAACGGTCTGCCCGGCCTCCACGTTGGTGGTAGCGCCTGAGAGCACAAGATCCGCCCCTTTCTCCGCCGCGTTAATCACGTCGTCGGCGGCAATGGCGTTGATGCTGATGGCAACGGCCGCCAGATCCACGGTGACGTCGTGGCTGATGGTAATCGGATTCCCCGCCGCGCTGTCGCCGGTAACGCTGACTTTGACGGTGCCTTCCGGCCAGGCGCTCACGTCGGTGGACGGGATCGCCGCGCTCCAGGTGCCGTCCGCCAGTACCGTTGCGGAATAGTCTTTGCCGTTGACGGTCACGGTGAGCGCGGTGCCCGGGGCCAGGCCGTCGCTGGAGCCGGTGACGATCAGGTTCTGGTTATGCTCGATGGTGTTGATCACGTCATCGCCCGCCACGGTGTCCACGCGCAGGCCCGGCAGATTTGCGTCGATAGCGATCTCGCGCTCGCCCGCGCCGGTGTTGCCGTGGCCGTTGGTGACGGCTGCGGTTACGCTCAGGCTACCGTTGCCCAGCGCGGTCAGCACGTCAGACGGCACGTTCACGGACCAGGTCAGATCGCTCTGCACCGTTGCGGTGTAGCTGTTGCCGCCTATGGTGACGGTAACGGTATTGCCCGCTTCGGCATTCGCCACGGTGCCGCTCAGGGTCTGGCCTGCCGCCACTTCCGCCGCGTTGATGACGTTGTCGCCCGCCACGGTATTGATGGTTACGGTAGGCAGCGCGGTGTCCACCAGCAGGTTCACGGTATTGCTCACGGTGTTGCCCACGCCGTTGGTGGCGGTCGCGTTCAGGGTGTAATTAGCCTGACCGAGACCGGCCAGATCCGCTGCCGGAACCGTCAGGCTCCAGGTGCCGTCTGCCGCAGTCGTCGCCGTGTAGTTTTTGCCGTTGAGGGTCACGGTCACCACGGTGCCTTCCGCGAGGTTGGCGCTGGTGCCGCTGACGCTCAGATCCTGACCCTTTTCAACGGCGTTCAGGACGTTGTCATCGCTGATGGCGTTGAAGTTGACCGATGGCAGACCGGTATCGACGGTCACGTTATGCGTGCCGGTGCCGGTGTTGCCCGCCGCGTCGGTGACGGACGCCGTGACGGTCACGGTGCCGTCGCTGAGGCCCGAAATCACGCTCGCCGGTACCCCCACGCTCCAGTTGCCCGCCGCGTCCAGCACGGTGGTGTAAGTCTGGCCGCCAATCGTGACGGTAACCTTATCGCCCGCTGCCGCGCCGGTGGCGGTACCGCTGATGATGTGCGCCTGGCCGTGTTCTGCGATGTTAATGACATCATCGCCCGCCACGGTGTTGATGGTCACCGCAGGCGCGGTGATATCTACCGCCAGGTTGTGATCCACGGACGCCGGGTTACCCGCTTTATCGCTAACCGACGCGGTGACGGTCACGCTGCCGTCGGTTAATCCAGCCAGATCCGCCGCCGGAACGTTCAGCGTCCAGCTGCCCTCTGCGCTGACGGTTGTGGTGTAGTCTTTGCCGTTCAGCGATACGGTCACCGTCTGGCCCGCTTCGGCGGTGCTGGTACCGGACACGGTCAGATCGGACTGGGCTTCTGCGGCATTCAGAATGTCGTCGGTCGCCAGGGTATTGATGGTCACGGACGGTGCGGTCGCATCCACGCTGTACTCGCGTCCTGCCGAGGCGCTGTTGCCGTTGACGTTGGTGACGCTCACCTGCACGCTGGCGTCGCCGTCCTTCAGGCCCGCCAGATCGGCCGCTGGCACCGTGGCGGTCCATTTACCGTCGGCATCGACCGTGGCGGTGTAATTCTTGCCGCCGAAGGTGATGGTGACGGTCTGATTCTCTTCCACGTTCGAAGTGGTGCCGGAGAGAACCAGATCCGCGCCCTTCTCGGCCGCGTTGATCACGTCGTCTGACACAATCGCGTCAATGCTAATGGCGACGTTCGCCAGATCGACCGTCACATTGTGGCTGATGGAAACCGGGTTACCGGCGCTGCTCTGACCCGCAACGGTTACTGCAACCGTGCCCGCACTCAGTGCGCCAACGTCCGCCGCCGGGATCGCCGCGCGCCAGGTGCCGTCTGCCAGCACGGTGGCCGCATAGGTTTTACCGTTCAGGGTGACCGTCAGCGCGGCGCCTGCGGCCAGGCCATCGCTGGAGCCCCTCACGATCAGGTTCTGCCCGTGCTCGATGCTGTTGATCACGTCATCGCCCGCCACGGTGTCCACGCGCAGGCCCGGCAGATTTGCGTCTATAACGATTTCGCGCTCGCCGGAACCGGTGTTGCCCACGCCGTTGGTAACGCTGGCTGACACGGTCAAATCGCCGTTGCCCAGTGCGGTCAGAACGGATTCCGGCACGTTCACGGACCAGGTCAGATCGCTCTGCACCGTTGCGGTGTAGCTGTTACCGCCAATGGTCACGGTCACGGTGTTGCCCGCTTCGGCATTCACCACCTTACCGCTGATGGTCTGCCCGGCTGCCAGCTCCGCCGCGTTAATGACGTCGTCACCTGCAATGGTGTTGACGATTACCCCCGGCAGAACGGATTCCACGTTCACGGTGTGCGACGTGCTGGTGCTGTTGCCGACGCTGTCCGTTGTCGATGCGGTAACGGTGTACAACGCTTCACCCAACGCGCCGACCTGATCCGCAGGAACGGTGGTGGTCCATTTCCCGTTGCTGTCGACCATCGCGCTGTACGCTTTGCCGTTCAACATCACGGTCACTACCGCGCCTGTCGCCAGGCCGGAAGCCGTACCGGAGATCGTCAGATCCTGCGCTTTCTCGGCGCTGTTGATGACGTCATCGTCGGAAACGGTGTCGATGGTCAGCACCGGCGCGGTGAGGTTGACCTCAACGTCGCGGGTAGCGCTGCCGCTGTTCCCGGCTTTGTCGGTCAGCGCCGCGGTGATGGCGTGATCCCCGGCGGCCAGAGCGCTAACGTCTGCCGCAGGCACGCCCACGCTCCAGCTGCCGGAGGCATCCAGGGTGGCGGTGTACGATTTGCCGTTGAGGGTAACGGTGACCACGTCGCCCGCCGCCGCGCCGGTTACGGAGCCTGTCACAATCAGCGCCTGCGCATGCTCGGCGCTGTTGATCACGTCGTCGTCGGAAACGGTGTTAATGGTCAGCTGCGGAACGGTGGTATCGACCAGCACGTCGCGATCCGCAGAGGCCGGGTTGTTCGCCTTATCAGACACGGCGGCGCTGATGGTGTAGTTGCCGTCGGTAATCGCGCCTACGTCTGCAGACGGCACGTTCACGCTCCAGCTGCCATTCGCCTGTACGGTGGTGGTATAGTCCACGCCGTTCAGCGTCACGGTGACGGTCTGGCCCGCTTCGGCGTTAGTGACGCCGTTAACGACCAGATCCTGCTGCGCTTCGGCCGCATTGATGATGTTGTTGTCGCTGACAATTTCAATAGATACCGTCGGCGGGGTCGCGTCCACGCTGTATTCGCGCCCCGCCGAGGCGCTGTTGCCGTTCACGTTGGTGACGCTCACCTGCACGCTGGCATCCCCGTCCTTCAGGCTGCCGAGGTCGGCTGACGGCACGGTCGCCGTCCAGTGGCCGCTGGCGTCCACGGTGGCGGTGTATGACCTGCCGCCAAAGGTGATGTGGACGGTCTGGTTTTCTTCCACGTTGGTGGTGGTGCCGGTCAGCACCAGATCCGCGCCTTTTTCCGCGGCGTTAATCACGTCGTCCGCGGCAATCGCGTCAACGCTGATGGCCACCGCCGCCAGATCGACCTTCACGTCATGGCTGATGGAGACCGGGTTACCCGCCGTGCTCTGGCCTGTGACGGTCACGGTGACCGTGCCCGCGCCAAGCGCGCTCACGTCGGAGGCCGGAATGGCCGCTGTCCAGGTGCCGTCGGCCAGCACCGTCGCCGCATAGTTTTTACCGTTTACGTTCACCGACAGCGCGGTGCCGCTTGCCAGCCCCTCGCTGGAGCCGGTGATAATCAGGTTTTGCGCATGTTCAATGCTGTTGATGACGTCGTCACCCGCCACGGTATTTACGCGCAGGCCCGGCAGGCTGGCGTCGATGGTGATGTCGCGCGCGCCGGAGCCGGTGTTGCCCACGCCGTTGGTAACGCTGGCGGACACGGTCAAATCGCCGTTACCGAGCGCGGTAAGCACGTCGGACGGCACGTTGACCGACCAGCTTAAGTCGTCCTGAACCGTGGCGGTAAAGCGGTTGCCGCCCACGATAATCGTGACAGTGTCACCGCTCGCCGCCCCGCTGACCTTTCCGCTCAGGGTCTGCCCGGAGGCGACCTCCGCCGCGTTGATCGTATCGTCAATCGCCACCGCGTTGATGGTCACCGTCGGCAGCGCGCCGTCAACCCGCACGCTGTGGTCGGCGCTCGCGCTGTTGCCTGCGGCATCGGTCACGCTCGCCGAGACGGTATAACCCGCTTCGCCCAGCGCCGAGACGTTGGCCGCCGGAACGGTAACGCTCCAGCTGCCGCTGGCGTCGGTGGTCGCAGCGTAGCTTATGCCGTTCAGGGTTACCGTAACGGCGGTATTGGCCGGCTGGTTGCTGGTGCCGGTGAGGAGCAGATCCTGGCCTTTCTCCGTCGCGTTAATCACGTCGTCGTTCGCGACGGTATTGATGGCGATAGTCGGCGCGGTCAGGGAGACGTCAACATTGTGCGCTGCGGTGGAGCTGTTGCCCGCTTTATCCGTAATCGTGGCGGTAATGGTCTGGCCGCCGTCCGCCAGCGCGCCCACGTCCGCCGCCGGCACGCCCACGCTCCAGCTGCCGGACGCGTCCAGCATCGCGGTGTAGTCTTTGCCGTTCAGGGTAACGGTGATGACGTCGCCCGCCTGCGCGCCCGTTACCTTACCGGAAACGATCAGCGCCTGGCCGTGCTCGGCAATATTAACGATGTCGTCGCCCGCCACGATGTTGAACGTGATCTGCGGAACGGTGGTGTCGACCAGCACCGAGGAGCCCGCGCTGGCGGGGTTGCCTGCCTTATCGGACACGGTCGCTGTTACCGCCGCGCTGCCGTCGGTGATGCCTGCCATATCCGCCGCCGGAACGTCGAGCGTCCAGCTGCCGTCCGCCTGCACCTGCGCGGTGTATTGATTACCGTTGAAGTTCACGGTGACCGTCTGGCCTGCTTCGGCAGTAGAGGTGCCGCTCAGGGTCAGATCCTGCGCCGCCTCTGCCGCGTTCAGCATATTGTCATTGCTGATGGTGTTGATGGTCACCGTCGGCGCGGTGGTATCGACGCTGAATTCCTGCGCCGAAGACGCCGCGTTGCCGTTCACGTTGGTGACGCTGACCTGCACGCTGGCGTCGCCGTCTTTCAGGCCGCTCAAATCAGCTGACGGTACGGTGTAGGTCCAGTCGCCGTTGGTATCCACCGTCGTGGTATAGGTTTTACCCGCGAAGGTGATGGTCACGGTCTGACCCGCTTCAACGTTGGTCGTGGTGCCGGAAAGCACCAGGTCCTGGCCTTTTTCCGCCGCGTTGAGCACGTTATCAGCGGTGACGCTGTTGATGCTGATGGCGACGGGCGACAGATCAACGTCAACAAGCGTACCGATGGTCACCGGGTTGCCGGAAGCGTCCTGCGCGCTGGCGCTGATGGCGAGCGAACCGTCCGCCCACCCGGAAACGTCCGCCGCCGGCACCGCGGCCTGCCAGGTGCCGTCCGCCAGCACCGTCGCAGAATAGTCCTTGCCGTTAATCGTGACGGTCACCGCGCTGCCCGCCGCCAGGTCGGTGCTGGTGCCGGAGACGATCAGGTTCTGGCCGTGTTCGATGACGTTGATAACGTCATCGCCCGCCACGGTATCGATCCGCAGCCCCGGCAGCTGGGCGTCAATCGTAAACGCCAGCGACGACGTTCCGGTATTGCCGTGCCCGTTCGTGACGCTGGCAGATACGGTCAGATCGCCGTTGCCGAGCGCGTTCAGCTGGGCTGCGCTTAACGGCAGGCTCCAGCTCAGATCGTCCTGTACGGTAGCGGTATAGGCCTGTCCGCCCAGCACAATAGTGACAGTGTCACCTGACGCGGCGTTGGTAACATGGCCGGTCAGGGTTTGCCCCGCCGCCAGCTCCGCGGCGTTCACCACGTTATCGCCCGCCAGGACGTTAATGGTGACTCCCGGCAGCGAGCTGTCCACCAGCACGTCGTGAGCGGCAGACGCGCTGTTGCCCACGCCGTCGGTGATGCTGGCGGTCACGGTGTACTGCGCTTCGCCCAGCGCGCTGACGGCGGACGCGGGAACGGTGACGCTCCAGCTGCCGCTGGCGTCGGTGGTGGCCGCGTAGTGAATGCCGTTCAGGGTCACGGTGACGGTGGTCCCGGCTGGCTGGTTGCTGGTCCCGGTAATCTGCAACGCTTCGCCTTTTTCAGCGGCGTTGATTACGTCGTCTGCGGCCAGCGTGTTGATGGCGACGTCAGGAATGCCGGTATTTACCACCACGTCCACCGCGCTGCTGCCCGTATTGCCGGACTGGTCAGTTACGGAGACGCTGATGGTCCAGGTGCCGTCGGCCAGCCCCTGCACCACGGATGCAGGCAGGCCGAGGCTCCAGCTGCCCGCAGCGTCAACCACGGTGGTGTATTCCACGCCGTTGAGGGTAATGGTCACCAGGTCGCCCGCCGCCGCGCCGGTCACGGAGCCGCTCAGGATCTGCGCCTGTGAATGGGCGAGCTGGTTAACAGTATTGGTGTCGGTGACAAAGTCGTTAATCGTCACCTGCGGCACGGTGGCATCCACCAGGCCGACGCGGTCCGCGCTGCTGGTGTTGCCCGCCACGTCGCTCACGGTGGCCGTCACGGTGAGGTTACCGTCGTTCAGCGCGCCAGCATCGGCGGCCGGAACGCTCAGCTGCCAACTGCCGTCCGCCTGCACGGTGGTCTGGTACGACTTGCCGTTCAGCGTTACGGTGACCGTCTGGCCCGCCTGCGCGCTGCTGGTGCCGCTGACGATCAGGTCCTGCTGCGCTTCTGCCGCATTGATGATGTTATCGTCGGTCAGGTTGTTAATGGTTATGGTCGGCGGCTGCGTATCCACCGTCATCACGCGGGCCGCATCGGCGCTGTTGCCGCTGGCGTTCGTCACGCTGGCGCTAATCTGCGCGCGGCCGTCGATCAGGGTATCCATGGCGCTGGCGGGCACGGTCAGGCTCCAGGTGCCGTCCTGCTGTACCTGCGCGGTAAAGGTCTGGTCAGCGAATTTGACCACCACGGTCTGGCCTGCTTCCACGCCCTGCGTCTGGCCGGACAGGGTCAGGTCGCTGCCTTTTTCCGCCGCGTTGAGCAGGTCATCGCCTGAGACAACGTCAATCGTGACCGCCACGGCGTTCAGGTCCAGCTCAACGGGATGCTCGGCAGAGACGGTGTTGCCCCAGGCATCCTGCGCGCTGGCGTGCACGACGACGTTGCCCGCCGTCCAGGCCTGGAGATCGGCTGCCGGCACGCCGATCTGCCAGCCGCCGCTGGCGTTAACCACGGCAGGATAGTCGACGTTATTAATGGTGACGGTAATCTGCGCGCCGGCGGCCAGATGGGTGCTGGAGCCGGATACGGTCAGATCCTGCTGCTGCTCTATGGCGTTAATGACGTCATCACCGGAGATGGTGTTGACGCGCAGGCCCGGCAGTTCGGCGTTGATGCTGATATCGCGCTCGCCGGTGCCGGTGTTGCCGTGGGCGTTGGTGACGGAGGCGGTGAAGGTCAGTTCGCCATCGCCAAACGCCTGAAGATCCGCTGAAGGGATCGTCACGCTCCAGGTCAAATCGCTGCCGACCTCGGCGGTATAGCTCTTGCCGCCCACGGTAATGGAGACCGTATCGCCCGCCGCCGCGCCGGTTACGCGCCCGCTGAGGGTCTGATCGACAGCCGTTTCGGCATTGTTAACCAGGTTATTGCCCGCAAAGGTATTGACGATCACCTGCGGCAGCGCGGTGTCAACCAGCAGGTTCGCCTCGGCGGAGCCGCTGTTGCCCACGCTGTCGGTGCCGCTCACGCTGACGGTGTAAAGGGTGTTCGCCAGGTTCAGCACGTCGGAGACCGGCACCTGCACGGACCAGACGCCGCCCGCCACCGTGGCCGCATAGCTAACGCCGTTGAGGGTCACGGTGATGGCGCTGCCGTCCGGCAGGTTGCAGGTACCGGTCAGGCTCAGCGGCTGCATGGCCTCCTGCGCATTCAGGACGTTATCCTGGCTGATGGCGTCGATCGTGAATTCCGGCGGGTTGCCGCTCAGGGTAATATCGCGCGTGGCGCTGCCGGTATTGCCCGCCGCGTCGGTCACGGAAACGGAAATGCCGTGTTTGCCTTCCCCCAGCGCGCCGACCGCGGAGGCAGGAATGCCGACGCTCCAGCTGCCGTCCGCCTGCACCGCACCTGTGAAGGTCTGTCCGCCGACGGTGACGGTCACGATATCGCCAGCGGCCGCACCGTTTGCCTTACCGGAGATAATCTGCGCCTGGCCCTGCTCGCTGGTGTTCAGAATATCGTCGCCCGCGACGGTGTTGATGGTCACTACCGGAGCCGTCGTATCAACGGTAACGTCCGCGGTGGTGGATGCGCCGTTCCCCGCCTTGTCGCTGACGTTAACCGTCAGGGTGTGCTGACCGTTCGCCAGCGACTGCACCTCGCTGGCGGGCAGCGTGACGGACCAGACGCCATCGCTGCCCACGGTCGCGGTATGGTTTTTACCGTTCAGCGTCACCGTCACGATTTGTCCGGCTTCGGCGCTGGTTTTACCGGTCAGCGTCAGCGGCTGATTATGCTCCGCCGCGTTGATGACGTTGTCCTGCGCGAGAGTATCGACGGAAAGCGTCGGCGCAGCGGTATCCACGCCAATCGTCTGGCTGCCGGTCACGGTGTTGCCCGCCGCGTCTTTGCCGCTGACGTTCACCGTCCAGGTGCCGTCCCCCAGCGCCTGCGCGTCCGCGGCCGGCACGTTCACGCGCCAGCCGCCGTCGGCGCCCACTTCAGCGGTATAGGTTTTGCCGTTCAGCGTAACGGTCAGCGCCGTGCCCTGCGCCAGGTTTTTAGCGCTGCCGGAGAGCGTAAAGCCGGCGGCCTGTTCGCTGGCGTTAATCACGTTATCCCCCGCCGTCGTCGCCAGCGTCACGCTCGCGTCGGCAGTGGTGACGGTGACGGTAATGCTGCCGGCCGCCGTGGTTTTGCTGCCGTCGATCTGCACGACCGACCAGGTATGCTCCCCGTCCTTCTGAGCGGGTAAGGTTACCGACCAGGTGCCGTCTTTGGCGACCATGGCGCTGGCGATGGTGCTTCCGCTGCTGTCTTTGACCTGTATCGTCGCGCCCGGCTGGCCGGTGCCGCTAAAGGTTGGGGTGTTGTCATCCGTGATGGCGTTTGCGCTCAGCACGCCCTGCCTGTCACCCGCGTTGTCCGTAAGCAAGAACGTCGGCGTGGCGCTCTCAACCTCTTTCGTATTATCAATCACCTTCGTTTTGGTTTCACCGTCGCCCCCGCTGGCCAGCAGCGCGCCGATGGCCCCGCCGCCGAGCGCCGCGCCCGCAATCCATCCCCACGGCGCATCGCTCAGCGCGCTTCCCTGCTCCAGGAAAGGTTCAATGCTGCTAATCGGCGCGGCCTGGGCGGTTAATTCGGTCGCGACAGCACCTGATGCTTCCCCGGCATCGGCTAATGAAATATGCGTCAGTTCCTGGCTATCGTTAAATACCAGTTCGGACTGATTATGGGTTTCCGGATCTTCGACAAAATAGTTATTGCAGCGAATGACGCTGCCGTCTTTCATATAAATAAGGAGGTCTTTTCCCTGGCGGACATAACGCACCACGTCCTGCGCAGAACCCTGAATTTCAATTACGCTCGGCGATGAAATGGAGACCGACAGATTTCCTTCGCCGGTTAATCTCGTTTTTTCTGCCGTCTTGCGAACGATGACATCAACAACTTTTGCGTTACTCATATTCTTCTCCTTGCAGGTGTGCGGATTCCTGTGGATATGTCCACCAGATGGATGTAGCTATCCCTGGGAAAAAACACCCATTTTTTATCAGACCTAATTTGCGCAGGAAGGCGCGTTTTTTATTAACTCAAATCGGGTAATTTTGCGGCAGCGTTCTTCTCTATTCCAATTAGCGGCATAAGGTTATCAACGGCTGCGGCGTAATTAATTGCCGCGCTCCAGCCGTCATATTCAGCGATTATTTTGGCGGAGGTGGCCTGCCACACGTCCTGCTCCACGCTGAGCAAATCGTTAATGCTGCGCTTGCTCAGGGTATATTCGTTTTTATAGACATCCCGTGCACGCAGCGCATTTTCCAGCTGCCGTTTTCCGGCCTCCATTCGCCCCCGGGCGCCGGTCCAGTCGGCCTGCGCAACGGAGGCTTTTTGCAGCACATCGAAGCGGGCCTGATCGACCTGAGACGATGCCATCGCCCGTGCCCCTTCAGCCTGGCGCACGCGTGCCGAGACCGCGCCGCCCTGATAAAGCGGTGCGTCAATGTTGAGCTGGATCTGGTCGTCCCAGTAGGCGCGATTATCGGACTCATACCGGGTTCGGCCCCCCTTCAGGCTCAGGGTTGGCCAGTGCTGCGACTTTGCGGTTTCAACGCCGTACTGGGCTGAACGCTCCATGTTCTGCGCGGCCATCACCGCCGGAATCAGTGAATAATCAATGCGATTGAGCGCGCCGGGCTCCACCGCCAGGCTTCCCGGCACCGGAGAATAGCGTTCAGCCTCAATGCCGGTTAATACCGCCAGCCTCGCGCGGGCGCTGTTCAGGGACGCGTTGTACTGCTCTACCGTCGCCTGCATCCCGGCAATGCGCGTGCGGGTCTGAAGCTCGTCAGAGGTGGAGCTAACGCCTGCGTCGGCGCGCAGCTTCGCCAGCTGTTCCACGTTTTTGAGCGCCTGCACGTTCTCTTTTGCCGCCTGCAGCAGATCGCTGTAGCGTTTGACCTCCACATAGCTGAGGGCCGTTTTTTCCGCCACCTCAGAGAGCGTGCCCATCAGCTGGTAGCGATAGCCGTCACGCTGCGCTGAAGACCGGCTGATGCTGTTGTTGGTCTTGCCAAAATCGTACACCAGCTGCGTCAGGCTCAGCCCCCAGGCGGCGGAGTTGCGCAGCGAGCCGCTTGAATCGGTAGTCTGGCTATGGCCCGTGCTTCCGTTCAGGGATATTTGTGGCATCCAGCCGCTGCGCGCTTCGTCTATTTGTGCCTGACCAATTCCCAGCTGCGCAGCCTGCTGGCTAACCGACGGATCGCGATCGAGCGCGAAAAGAATACTTTCCTTCAGCGTGGTTGCCGCAACGGGAGCAATACCCCCCTGAGCGCTATTTGCATTTGCCGCCGTCGCGGTCAGCGATATTACGACCAGGGAGAGGGATATTCTGAGTAACCTGTTATTGCGCATCATCGTCATAATATCTCTCCCGAATCCAGGTGGTGACTAAATAATTACCCAAGAAGAGGTACAGATAATTCGACAAATATCTTCTCGCTCCTTCTCGAAAATTTTTAGGTAATAGAGGCCCGCACCCATTTCAAATTGAGATGAGAGCCGTTCTGCGTCTTATTACAATTAAGAATTTACTTAATTATTTATTGATTCGCAGCATAACAAAATGTGATATGAGCAACCACACCCGCAATGTTAACGCGGTGTTACAAGCAAGAAAAAAGATGGGGTTTCTGGACAAATGGCTATAAGACGCCTTTCAGATGAAACATATAAACATGCTGTAATTTAAGGAAAATTCCTAAAGTGTCGCCTGTACATTTTTGGGTTAATTTCATGCCGGTTCAGACACAAAGATTTTCAAAGAAGTGTCAGTTTAGGTAATGAGGAGGATATATTTAGATTATTTAACCACAAATACATGATTGGCTAGATAATTAGCCTACAAATCCATTTGCAATCAAATCAATACTCCATATTTACCGCCCACCCTGGTTACTTAAACCAAATTTTCAGATAAAACATGTCGATAACAACAAGCGTAAGGGTTAAAAACATGTTTTTTAAGGCTTATTAATGCATTATCAATAATAACGCCATTGAACTGCTTTGCTTAACATCTGCCTCTCGCCCATTCCTTTTCCGCCGCGATGCTGTATTATGCGATTTATTGCGACATTTTGCAGGATTCACCGCGCTATGCATAAAACCGCCCGTCAAAAATACGTGCTTGATCTCCTTAGTGAACGAGGCCAGGCCAGCATTACCGAGCTTGCCGAGAAGTTGCAGGTTTCTGCCGATACCATCCGTCGCGACCTGACTGACCTGGAAAACCAGGGGCTGGCGCAGAAAAACCACGGCGGCGCCATCGCGCTGAATCTCTCAACGATGACCCGCCAGAGCAGAAATACCCTGCTGCCTGAAACCAAGCAGCGGCTCGGTAAACGCGTCGCGGAAAGCGTACCGGCGGGTTCAACGCTTTTTCTGGATGCGGGAAGCACGGTGCTGGCCGTAGCTTCTTTTCTTAAGGGACCGTTGACCGTCATTACCACCTCGCTGGATATCGCCCATCACGTCAGCGACCGGGAGGATATCGAGCTGATCCTCCTCGGCGGCAGGTGGGACAGGAAGCAGCGCCTGTTCGCCGGCAGCGCTACCCTTTCCCTGCTCTCGCGCTATCGGGCAGATATTGCCATTCTTGGCGCATGCGCCATTGATGCGGAGCTGGGCCTGAGCGCCAGCCAGGAAGCGGATGCGGAGGTGAAGCGCGCCATGCTGGCCGCAAGCCAGAGGCACTGGATCGTCGCCGACCATCTGAAGCTCAACCAGTGCGAACCGTATCTGGTGTCGGGGTTATCCAACATACATCAGCTGTTTTTAGATCGTCCCTGGGCCGAGCTTGGGGACCATAGCGCAGTGCAGGTCACCGTTTGCGCGCATTAACGTGGAGAAGGTCATGAGTAAAGTGAAGACAGTAAATATTGCGCTGATCGGCTATGGGTTTGTCGGTAAAACCTTTCACGCCCCGCTGATCCAGTCCGTCGACGGGCTTAAGCTGGCGGTGGTTTCTTCCCGCGATGAGGAGAAGGTAAAACGCGATCTTCCGGACGTGCAGGTGGTGGCTACGCCAGAAGAGGCGATTCAGCATCCTGATGTCGATCTGGTGGTGATTGCCTCCCCTAACGCCACCCACGCCCCGCTGGCGACGCTTGCCCTGAACGCCGGTAAACACGTGGTCGTGGATAAGCCTTTCACCCTCGACATGCAGGAAGCGCGGGACCTGATCGCGCTTGCGGACGGAAAACGGCTGCTGCTCTCCGTTTTCCATAACCGCCGCTGGGATACCGACTTTCTCGGCATTAAGCAGGTTATTAAGCAAGGCAGCATCGGCAGGGTTAAACACTTTGAGTCACACATTGACCGCTTCCGCCCGGAGGTTCGCGTCCGCTGGAGAGAGCAAAACGTTCCCGGCAGCGGCCTGTGGTTCGATTTAGGCCCGCACATGATTGACCAGGCGCTGCAGCTGTTTGGTCTGCCGCAGTCCGTACAGGGCAATATCGCCACCCTGCGCGACGGCGCGGAAATTAACGACTGGGCGCACGTGGTGCTCAATTACCCGGAACACAGGGTAGTGCTTCATTGCAGCATGCTGGTGGCCGGCGGCGTTTCGCGCTTTACCGTACACGGGGACAAAGCCAGCGTGGTGAAGGCGCGTATCGATCAGCAGGAAGCGCAGCTGCTGGCGGGCGTTATCCCGGGAAGCGAAAGCTGGGGCAAGGACAGCGACGATATGGTGCTGTTTAACGCTCAGGGGGAAGCCAGTACCCTGCGCACGCCCGACGGCGATCAGCGTCAGTACTACATTAACGTGCGCGATGCGCTGAGCGGAGAAATCGAAAATCCGGTGCGCCCGGTAGAGGCGCTGGCGGTGATGGCGGTGCTGGAAGCGGCGGTGAAATCTTCCGAAACCGGCTCAACGCAGGCGCTGGAATTGACCGCGCAGGAGATTGCGCAGCTTCAGTAACTAGCAAAAAAATGCCCTGCGGTTTGCAGGGCATTTCATTCACTGGCGCTTTTTCGGCATCATGCGCAGAAGCGTATTATCCTTCCAGAAATAGTGATGCAGCAGCGCGGCAAACGCGTGCAGGCCAATCACGAAATATCCCAGATTCGCCAGCGTGACGTGCCACGCCTTGAGCGTATCCACCAGGTCAAAATTTGACTCCGCCGCATGCGGCATCACCATGCCGAAGGCAAACCAGTCATTTCCGCGGCTGTACATCATCACAAGGCCAATCAACGGCAGCGCAATAAACAGCAGATAAATCACCAGATGCCCCAGGTGAGACAGTCCCGTGACCATTGCTTTTGGCTTCGGTTGAATCGGTGGCGCGGGGAACCTGAGGCGAACCAGCAGACGCGCCACCATCAGCACCAGGATACTGATGCCGCAGGAGACATGGATCATATTGATCGTCGGACGCGCGGTGCGCGGGAAGAACCCCCTGAACTCCATGGCGCAGTAGGCGACGATGACCAGCAGAAACACCAGCCAGTGAATGCCGATTTGCAGGCTTGTATATTTTGTACGCATGTACTTTCCCGATTAAACACAGTTACCGCGCCAACATAATCTCCTTTCCTTAAAAATTCATTAACTTTTCTGTATGCTTACCCGGTCGGTCCCCTCGCATGCGCCTCTTCAGCTGCCAGTTACATATGCATTGAAGGGTCATTGCCGTAACTAAGTGCGCTGCTGTCCGCCCAACGCGACACGCAGAAATGGCTTTTACGCTGTCATTAATTTTCTCGGGTAATATTATTCACTTAAGTTTAGTATTCACCGTTAATTATCATTAGAACTTCTAAAATCAGCTTTTAAATATAGTTGCTTTAATTTTATAAGCCATCCCAATAATATAATTGCAAGACATGCAATTACGCCTGTCACGTTAAACGCCCATCTTTATATTGTTAAGGAACAACAATGAAAAAAGTTATTTTAGCTTCATTAATCGCGCTGGCCAGCGCCTCAGCTTTCGCAGAACCAACCGCGGTATTAAAAGTACAGGGCACCCTGACGAATGCTGCCTGTTCGCCTTCCATTGGCAATGGGGGGGTTATCGATTACGGTTTTATTCGTCTCGGTGATTTATCCGCAACGGAAAATAACAAAATTGGCATGAAGCAGGTTCCGGTAACCATTACCTGTACGGCGCCAACCAAAGTGGGCTTTACCATTCTTGATAACCGCGCCGACAGCAATGCGCAGCTTCCGCTGGATATTGGTGGTAACCAGAACCAGTCTGCTAAATATTATACCTACGGCGTGGGCACCACGACCGAAGGCGTTAAAATTGGTAACTACGGCATGTGGATGACGGATGTTACGGCGGATGGCAATACGGTAGATCCGGTGAGCAACAACCACGACTGGGAAGCGTCTAAGTGGCATAAAACCGGGATCCCGCGCAGCGATGCGTTTACGACCACCTCCTTTGCGGCAACCGGAACCGAGGCGCCGATTGCCATTACCACGGCTAACTTTAACTTTGTTACTAACCTGACGATCCGCGATACCGCAGCGCTGGCTATTACCGACGATACCCCTCTCGACGGTCAGGCGACGATGACGCTGGTGTACCTTTAACTACACATTGAACTATACTGGTTCAGCGCGTGGCTGAACCGGTACTTTCACCGTAATTATATTCATGCCACCAATTAAAAACGCTTCATTCATTTTCCGCATCCGCATAACTTTATTTTTTCTAAAAAGTAGATTAAATTTTAATAAATATACCAAAAAACGAATGATAAATATTATTCCCGCCGATGGGTAAGGACGCCATCGCGGCGTTCTCTTATCTGCTCCGCAAATATTACAATCACGCAAAGGAAATCAAGGATGAAAAAAGTCATTCTGGCAACAACCATCGCCCTCATTGCTTCATCAGCTTTCGCAGCAGACACTGCCATTATTAAAGTTACAGGCACGTTAACCAACGCGGCCTGCACGGCAGAACTGGGTAACGGCGGTGTTATTGATTACGGTTACATTCGCCTCGGCGAACTATCAGATACAGCCAATAATAAGCTTGGTGAAAAACAGATTCCTGTGAGCATCACCTGCACCACGCCAACCAAGGTCGGCTTCATCATGACCGATAACCGCGCCGACAGCAATGCGCAGGTCCCTGTTGATATTGCGAAAAATAAGGACGTGACTGCAAAATATTACACCTTCGGCGTAGGGTTGACGCCTGAGGGGATTAAGATTGGTAACTACGGCGTGTCGATTAGCGGCTCCACCGTAAACGGTCAAGCCGCGGATAATATTGGGCAAAACCAAGGCTGGGTTTCAACCAAGTGGGAAAAAGCCGGAATTTCTCGCAGCGATGGCCTCCAGACCCTTACTTTTGCTGAAACAGGCACAACCGTTCCTATGGCCATCACGACGGCTAACTTTAACGTCGTCACCAGCCTGGCAATTCGTGATACCGCCACCCTGGCCATAACCGACGATACCGCGCTGGATGGTCAGACCACAATGACGCTGGTGTACCTCTAATCACAGACGTTGCCTATACCGGTTCAGCGAGTGCCTGAACCGGTACTTTTACCGTAGTTATATTCACACCACCAATTAAAAAGATTTCTTAAATTTCGGGATTCTCATAACTTAATTTTTTCTACAAAGTGGATTAAATTTTAATAAATATACCAAAAAACGAATAATAAATATTATTCCCGCCGATGGGTAAGGACGCCATCGCGGCGTTCTCTTATCTGCCCCGCATGTTTTAAAATCAAGCAAAGGAAATCAAGGATGAAAAAAGTCATTCTGGCCACAACCCTCGCCCTTATCACTTCATCAGCTTTCGCCGCAGACACTGCCATTATTAAAGTTGCAGGCACATTAACCAACGCGTCCTGCACGGCGGAACTGGGCAACGGCGGCGTTATTGATTACGGTTATATTCGCCTGGGTGAATTATCAGAAGGCGCGAATAACAAAATCGGTGAAAAAAAGATCCCGGTGACCATTAGCTGCACCGCGCCAACTAAAATGGGTTTCACTATCACCGACAATCGCGGCGACACTAATGCTCAACTGCCGGTTGATATCGCAGGTAATTTGAACCAGACGGCCAAATATTATACCTATGGCGTAGGTAAAACGGCTCAGGACGTGAAAATCGGTAATTACGGTATGTGGATTACGGGCGTAAGCGTAGACGGTAAGTCCGCGGACAGTATCGCGAATAACCACGACTGGCCTTCAACCAAATGGAATAAAAACGGCATTCCTCGCAGCGATGGGTATAATACCCTCGCGTTTGCCGAAACGGGCACAACTACCCCAATGGCGTTCACGACAGCGAACTTTAACTTCGTCACCAATCTGGTGATTCGGGATACCTCAACGCTGGCCATCACCGACGATACCGCACTGGATGGCCAGAACACCATGACGCTGGTTTATCTGTAAACAAATACGCGTTATTCATGCCGGGTCAGCGGGTTGCGCTGGCCCGGCTTTTTTTACGCCTGCAGGTAGACGACCTGTGTTTGCAGGTATTCATTCAGACCGTGCTTGCCGTCCGCCCCACCGATGCCGGACTTGCGCCAGCCCGCGTGGAATCCCTGCATCGCTTCAAAGTTCTCGCGGTTGATGTAGGTCTCGCCAAACTTCAGCCCCCTGATGGCCTTCATCGCCACGTTCAGATCCCGGGTATATATGGAAGACGTTAACCCATAGTCGCTGTCATTAGCCATGTTCAGCGCCTCCTCCAGCGTTTCAAATACCGCCACGGGCAGCACCGGACCGAAGGTTTCCTCGTGCATAATTGCCATCTCCTGGCGCACGTCGAGCAGCAGGGTTGGAGGATAAAAATATCCTCTTCCCTGCACAGCCTCACCGCCGAGAACGACTCTTGCTCCCTCCTGCACCGCGCGCGCCACCTTCTGCTCGACCCGCTCCAGCGCGGCGGCGTTAATCAGCGGCCCCATCGCAATATCGGTACGTTCAGCCGGATCGCCAAACTGCACGGCCTTCATCGCCTCCCCCAGGCGGTTGACAAAGCGGTCGTAAATTCCCTTCTGCACGTAAACGCGCTCTGCACAGTTACACACCTGCCCGGAGTTTATGACGCGCGAGTCTACAATGGCCTTAACGGCCAGCTCCAGATCTGCATCATCCATCACGATGGCCGGCGCTTTACCGCCGAGCTCAAGCCCCACTTTGGTGATGTTTTTCGCAGCCGCCGCCATGATTTTCTCACCCGCACCGACGCTTCCTGTCATGCTGACCAACGCCACTTTAGGATTGCCCGCCAGCTCCTGGCCGACGGTTTCGCCGCGGCCCAGCACAAGGTTAAACACGCCTTTCGGCAGGCCAATCTCATCGACGATTTTGGCGAACGCAATGGCGTTATTCGGGGTAAATTCGCTCGGCTTAATCACGATGGTGTTGCCGGTCAGCAGCGCGGGCGCAAGCTTGCGGGCAATCAGGAAGAACGGGAAGTTCCACGGCAGGATACCGGTGGTAACGCCCAGCGCGCGTTTAAAGACCAGGATGTTCTCGCCCGGGCGGTCGCTCTGGATGATTTCGCCTTCATAGCGACGCGCCCACTCGGCCATATAATCGATATAGTCAGCGGTAAAGTTAACTTCCACCGCCGCCAGCTGCTGGATTTTTCCACCTTCTGCCACAATCAGCGCCGCAATTTCATCCGCCCGTTCGCGGATCCCGGCGGAGATTTTACGCAGCCAGCCTGCCCGCTCAATGGCCGGCAGCGCCTCCCAGCCGGCCTGTGCGCGCTCAGCCGCGTCAATCGCTTTACGGGCATCTTCCGCGCCGCCGTCTGGAATGCGGGAAATGACCTCCTCGGTGGCGGGATTGATCACGTCAATCCAGGCGTCCCCCTGCCAGGCAACAAACTGTCCATCGATATACATAGGATGTTGTACGGGTACTGTCATGACCTGCTCCTGTAATTACGCTGTTTTTAACAAGTGAATGCATTGTTAAAAATTATAATTACCGGCGCCGTTGCCTACCCTGGCTGGCTGTTTTTGTGAGATATCTCATAAAAGAATCGGGTCAGCCGGTTATTAAAAGTCACAAACCGGCAACATAAGGTGCCCGTTTGCGTAAAAGATGGCGCAAACGGGCAGAACGTTACAGCAGCGAGCGGCTGACCAGCGCGTCGGTGAGGATCGCGTCATTGCGCAAAGTTTGCCACGCTTCCTCTACCTCTGCCGGGATGTCGACATGGTTGATAAAGTCGCGCCCCGCCGGGCCGTAGCCGTTAACGTCGTCCCGCAGGCGCGGAAGTTCTCCCAGCACCAGCGACAGATAGCGCTCGACAGGCCACAGCCCTTCGCCCGAACCAACAAACGCCAGACCGTCGTCGCTGTTTTTCAGGACCGGCGTGAGGCCAGGGTGGCTTAACCACGCGGGCGAAACCGGTTCATCACGGAAAACGCGGGCAAAGGTGGCCATCGTGCGCCGCTGCATGGTCGGGTCCTGTACCACCAGTATCCGCGCGTCGTTAAGGCCGCGATGCCTGATAAGCTCCCGGCTAAAGCGGGCATTCTCGCCGCAGTTGGTAGACTGATCTTCAATAACAATGTTTTCAGCCGGGATGTTCCAGAACTCACGCGCGATATCGGCCAGGATGGCAGCTTCCGGGCGGCCGGTGGTGGGCAGCCGGTTATAGCGAGGATGTTTCGCAATCGCGGCGTACAGGAAAGTGGTTGAGTGCCCGATGCCGCCGCTGACGATCAGTGGAGCACGCTGTTCTGCCGCGATGTTACAGGCAGCATCAATCGCGGGGATCACCGCGTTACCCGCCAGAATCACCAGATCAGCGGCTGGCTGGCCTGATAGTCATCCTGCGCCAGCCACTTCCCGACGGTATTGACGGCGTTGAGCGTCGAGCCGGGCAGACAGGGAAAAAGTGCCAGTGTCATCGTTACCTCCTTACAGCATACAGAGCCTTTGATTATCCCCCTTTCAGAATGTCATGCTATGGCAGATTGCTGAAAAAGCACTGACCGCTGATTTTTCAGCGCAGTCCTGAGATTTGATTAAGCTGTGAGAATCATATTCACTTGAATTATTATTTACGTCAGACGTAGACTTATTAGCTCGCAAATTATTCCACTTTTCATAAGGTAACCCCCGTTATGCGCCTGCCCAAACGCGACCCTTATGCTCCTCGCGAGTGGCAGCCACATGAGAAACCCGCCCTGCTGGGTTCGCCTTCCACGCCGGAACACAGCACGCCCAAACGGATTGCCTATGGCGTCGTTGGCCTGCTGGTATGCCTGACCGGAGCCCTGGGCAATGCGCTGGTCACCGCCAACCTGCAAAATTTGCAGGGTACGTTTGGCGCCTGGTCTACGGAGATAGCCTGGCTGCCGGCGGTCTACGTGATGACCAACATCTCCATTAACCTGCTGCTGGTGAAGTTCCGCCAGCAGTACGGTCTGCGCGCCTTTACGGAAGGTTTTCTGGTGCTGTACGTGCTGGTGACGTTCTTCCACCTGTTCGTGAACGACCTTAGCTCCGCGCTTATGGTCCGCGCCGCGCACGGGATGGTGGCCGCCGCGCTGAGCTCGCTCGGCATTTATTACCAAATCCAGGCCTGGCCCGCAAAGCACCGGCTAAAGGCGCTGACCATCGGCATCACCGGTTCTTCTCTCGCCATCCCTCTGGCCCGCCTTTTTTCGACCGAGCTACTACAGCTGGACGAGTGGCGCGGGCTCTATTTCTTTGAACTGGGTCTGGCGCTGATCTCCCTGGCCTGCGTGATAGCCCTGAAGCTGCCCCCCGGCGACCGCCGTAAGGTATTTGAGAAAAAAGATTTTATTACCTTCTTCTTAATGGCCCCCGGAATGGCCCTGCTCTGCGCGGTGCTCTCTTTGGGACGGCTCGACTGGTGGTTTGAAGCGCCGTGGATCGGCTGGGCGCTGGCGCTCTCGCTGGTGCTGATCGTCTCCGCCATCACGTTTGAGCATAATCGCAGTAACCCGCTGCTGAACACCCGCTGGCTGTCCAGCGGCAGCATCGTGCGCCTGGGGCTGATTATGCTGCTGATCCGCATCGTGCTGGCGGAACAGAACACCGGCGTCATCGGCTGGCTGCAGTACGTGGGCCTGCAGAACGAGCAGATGACGCATCTGGCGTGGGCTATCTTCGCCGGGATCGTCTGCGGTATCGTCACCAGTTGCCTGACGATTAAGCCCACCAGGCTGGCCTGGCCGATTATAACGTCCCTGGTGCTGATGATTGTCGCCTCGCTGCTGGACAGCCAGTCCAACAACCTGACCCGCCCGGACCAGCTGATCCTCAGCCAGTTCCTGCTGGGCTTCGGCAGCGCCTTCTTCCTCGCCCCGGCCATGCTGGCCGCCATCGGCGGCGTGATTGCCGATCCGCGTAACCTGGTCAGCTTCTCGGTAATGTTCGGCATGAGCCAGAACCTCGGGGGCCTGCTGGGTTCCGCTATTCTCGGCACCTTCCAGACCTGGCGCGAAAAGTACCACTCCAGCCTGCTGGCCGACCAGCTCACCACCCTCAACCCGCTGGTGAACGAACGTATTCAGCTTTACACCCAGATGTACAAAAGCCTGATTGGTGACAGCGCTCTGCTGGGCACCCAGGCCATTACCCAGCTTCAGACGGTGACCGCCCTTGAGGCAAATATTCTGGCTTACAACGATACTTATCTACTGACGGCGAGCATTGCTACTGCCACGCTGGTCTGGATTTTATGGCGCTTGCTGCGCCTGCGCATCACCGCCCGTATGGCCCTTAAGCACGCCACTGGCAATAAGCAATGATTATTTTTCAGGAGAAGTTATGAGTCAGCAGGACGCCGCCAAAGAGCAGGCTAACACCCGCAAAAACGTGCGCGTGGTTTCCGTTTTCACCGCCGCCGCCATCGGTATAGTCGGGGTACTGGCGATCCTGTACGCGTGGCAGCTGCCGCCGTTCACCCGCCACGTGCAGTTTACCGATAACGCCTACGTGCGCGGCCAGACGACGTTTATCAGCCCGCAGGTGAATGGCTATATCACCGAGGTACGCGTGCAGGATTTCGCGCAGGTTAAAAAAGGCGAGCTGCTGCTGCAAATTGATGACCGCATCTATCGCCAGCGCGTGCATCAGGCCGAAGCGCAGCTGGCAATGAAGGTTGCGGCGCTGAATAACAACCTGCAACAGCGAAAAAGCGCGGAAGCGGCGATCGTCAGTAACGAGGCGGCGCTGAAAAACGCCCGCGCGCAGAGCCTGAAAAACCAGGCGGATTTAAAACGCGTTAAGGAACTGACCGCGGACGGCTCCCTCTCCATTCGCGAGCGCGATGCGGCGCTGGCGAGTGCCGCGCAGGGCAGCGCCAACATCGACCAGGCGAAAGCAACGCTTGAGATGTCGCGTCAGGATTTGCAGACGGTAATCGTGAACCGCGCTGCGCTGGAAGCGGATGTTGAAAACGCCAAAGCCGCGCTGGAGCTGGCGCAGATTGACCTGCAAAATACCCGCATTGTCGCCCCGCGGGACGGCCAGCTTGGGCAGATCGCGGTGCGCCTGGGGGCGTACGTGACCGCCGGAACCCATCTCACCACCCTGGTTCCCCCGCAGCACTGGGTTATTGCCAATATTAAGGAGACGCAGCTTGCGGAGCTGCGCGTCGGTCAGCCGGTTAAATTCACCGTCGATGCGCTCAACAACAAAGCCTATCAGGGCCGCGTGGAGAGCATTTCCCCGGCAACGGGCGTCGAGTTCAGCGCCATTACCCCGGATAACGCTACCGGGAATTTCGTCAAAATCGCCCAGCGTATTCCGGTGCGCATTGAGGTGCTCGGCGAACCGGAGGATTACCGGCTGCTGCGTCCGGGCATGTCGGTGCAGGTGACCATTGACACGCGGGAGGCGAAACCATGACGCTTCGCCCGATAGCTGGCCTGCTGATGATGGTTATGCTGGCGGGTTGCCAGTCGGTAGACGTTGAGCCAGCCACATCGTCACTGCACATTCCTGAGCAGTGGCGCGCCGCGTCGGGGCCGAACAGCCCGGCGGAGCAGCTCTGGTGGCGGAATTTCCACGACAACAATCTGAACCGCTACGTGGAGCGGGCGCTCAGGAACAACAGCGACGTGCTCATTGCCCGCGAGCGGATTAACGAATACCAGGCGCGGGTGTACGCTGCCGACGGCAGCCTGTTTCCCTCCCTGGATGCGGGCATCTCGGGCACGCGCGCCCGGTCGCAGTCCGCCGCGACGGGGCTTCCGGTATACGGCGCGTTGTACAAAGGCAGCCTGACCGCCAGCTACGACGTTGATATCTGGGGCGTAAACCGCAGCACCGCCAGCGCCGCCGAAGCGTCGCTGGAGGCGCAAAAGGCGGCCGCCGCGGCTGCGGATCTAACCGTTGCGTCATCGGTGGCCTCCGGGTATGTCACCCTGCTGTCGCTGGATGAACAACTGCGCGTTACCCGCTCCACCCTGAAGTCCCGGGAGGAAGCCTTTAACCTTGCCAGGCGGCAGTTCGAAACGGGCTACAGCTCGCGCCTGGAGCTGATGCAGTCCGACTCCGAGCTGCGCGCCACCCGGGCGCAGGTTCCGCTTCTCCAGCACCAGATTGCGCAGCAGGAAAACGCGCTTAGCCTGCTGCTGGGCAGCAACCCCGGCGAGGTGGCGCGTAGCGAGAGCTTCAGCACGCTCACCCCGCTCAGGCTGCCTTCACAGCTGCCGTCGTCGCTGCTTAACCGACGTCCTGACATCGTTCAGGCCGAGCGCCAGCTGGTCGCGGCCGATGCGACGCTTGCCGCGTCACGCGCCAGCCTGCTGCCGTCGATCAACCTGACGGCAACCGGATCGGTTCAGGATCGCACCCTTCCAGGGCTGCTGGACAATCCGCTCCAGCTCTGGAGCGTGGGCGGCAGCGTTCTCGCCCCGCTGCTGAACCGCCAGGCGCTGAACGCGCAGGTGGATATTTCCCAGTCGCAGCGTAACCAGGCGCTGTACGGCTACGAGAAAATCGTTCGCAACGCTTTTGCGGAGGTGAACAACAGCCTTGACGCCATTACGCGCTATCAGGAACAGCTGGCCGAACTGCTGGCCCAGCAGGAGGTGGCACAGGAGACGCTGCGCATTGCGCAGAACCGCTATCGCAACGGGTACTCGTCCTATCTGGACGTGCTGGACGCACAGCGCACGCTGTTCTCGGTGCAAACAAACGTGGTGCAGGTGAAAAATAACCTGCTGCTGGCGCAGATTGATTTGTATAAAGCGCTGGGCGGCGGCTGGGTCAGTGCCTGAAGACATGCCCGGTGGCGCTACGCTTGCCGGGCCAACATTTCGCCCCCGGCGATACGGGTGCTGCACTACTCGTATCCAGGAACTGCCAGCATCGTGTATCGCGATCGGCGACATTTTATCGAGGCCCTATTATGGCAATGGGGTTAACGTTATAATATCTTTGTTATTTCATCACGCATATATCCAGCCAATAATCCCATCCTATATTTCAGCTTGTAAATCCACTTATTAATTTTAATAAATAAATTTAGTACTCCTAAATACACATACAAGCATAATTATATTATTATGCTTAAGGGGTGAAATAATTCGCGCATATTCATCTTATTCTCGTTATCATATTTATTTAAAGGAATTATCAGGGATGAAAAAAGTCATTCTTACCACTATTTTATCATTAAGTATTACATCGGCTTTCGCAGCTGAAACCGCTGTTCTGAAAGTTACAGGTACGTTAACCAACTCTTCTTGTACGGTTGAACTGGGTAACGGCGGCGTGTTTGATTATGGCGCTATTCACCTGGGTGAGTTATCCGCAACAGAAAGCAACGTCATTGGTGAAAAACAACTTCCTGCGACCATTCACTGCTCCGCGCCAACCAAAGTGGGATTCACCCTTACCGATAACCGTAGCGACAGCAATGCCGGATTGACGGTGCCGGTGGGTACTACAGGGGGTAGCACCTCTGCTAAGTATAAAACCTATGGTGTGGGAACGACCACTAACGGCGTGAAAATTGGTTCTTACGCGATGTGGACGATGGATCCTACTGTCGATGGAAATTCCGTTGACGGAATTGCACACAATCTGGACTGGCCTGATGGCAAATGGACAGCAGCTTCCGGTCCGCGTAGTGATGCTTTCAGTATCCTCACCTTTGCGGAAAAAGGCACTACCACTCCAATGCCTATCACAACAGCTTCATTTAACTTCGTGACCAATCTGGTAATTAGCGATACCGCAACGCTGGCTATTACAGACGATACCGCTCTGGATGGTCAGACCACCATGACGCTGGTTTATCTGTAAAAATTTATTTAATCGCAAAAGGGACTCCATCGGAGTCCCTTTACGATTTATAGTTTTATGTGCGTAGCCCCAAGCGCCGTTTACTTCAGATTGCCCGTAATGGCCGACACATCTTGCGGAGGCATTCCTCTGCCTGTGGGGCTGAGGAATCTCCTGTATTTTTTTATACAGATGCAATAATAATGCCGCTTTCAGAATGACTGAGGACTTTCAGCGATTCAAAGCGGCAATTTACCGCCGGAAGCCAGGTTGACGGCGACTGCGCTGAGCCACCCTGGCACGTTGGCAGATCCTGTCGTTTCAAAGTTGAAAGAAACATAAAGTCAATGGAATGACCAGTACAGCCGTATGTTCCCCTCTCTCCAGATGGGCGAGGGGATTGCTCAGTGCTCGCATTAATTTGTAGGGATCCCTCAGCCCACGTGGAGATGGCGAAAAAATCAGGAGTCCATCCGAACAACCCCGGCTATCTCGAATGGGCGCTGCACTACTCTCGTCCCGGCACGGTGATTATCGGCGATAACGTGGTGCGCGAGGGTGAAGTGATTAACGGCCAAAGCGACGACGCGCGCGTGCAGGGAGTACGTCGATTTATCGAGATGATAGGGGATAATCCGCGCTTAACCGCCACCGCGCTACAAACGGTCGGAGTTAAAGGCTGGGATGGGTTTACCCTGGCGATGGTGAACGGGTGAAAATTGTGCGGCCTGTTGCCCTCACCCCGGCCCTCTCCCACAGGGAGAGGGAGGTTAAAGTGCCCCCTCCCACGGGGAGAGGGAGAAAACCGGGTTTTAAGCGGTGATCTGCTCCATTGCCTGCAGAATACGCTTATCCGAAATCGGATACGGCGTACCGAGCTGTTGAGCAAAGAAGCTCACGCGCAGCTCCTCGATCATCCAGCGGATCTCCTGCACGTCTTCGTCATCGCGGCGCGCCGGAGGCAGTTTGTTGAGCCACTGCTGCCACGCCTGCTGCACGCTTTCCACCTTCAGCATCTGCGCGCGGTCGCGGTGCGGATCCACCGCCATTTTCTCCAGACGTTTTTCAATCGCCTGTAAATAACGCAGCGTATCGGCCAGACGCTTAAAGCCGTTGCCGGTGACAAAGCCGCGATAGACCAGCCCCGCCATCTGCGCCTTCACGTCCGACAGCCCCAGCGCCATGGTCATATCCACGCGCCCCTTAAGCCGCTTGTTGATGTTGAACACGGCGGTGAGGATCTGCTCAACCTGTCTGGCTATCTCCACCACGGTATCGTTCAGCTCCGCGCGCACCTTGTCATGCAGCCGAGCAAAACCCTCCTCCGTCCAGACCGGGCCGCCCGCCTCGTGGATAAGCTTATCCACGCCGCAGGAAATACAGTCGTCGATCAGATCCAGCACCTTGCCGTACGGGTTAAAGTACAGCCCCAGCTTGGCTTTGTTCGGCAGCTTCTCGTGCAGATACTTAATCGGCGACGGGATGTTGAGCAGCAGCAGGCGACGCAGCCCGCGCCACATCATCTGCTGCTGCTCCTGCGGATTGTCAAAAAGCTTAATCGCCACGCTATCGCGCTCGTCCACCAGCGCAGGCCAGGCCTTCACCCTGTAGTTGCCGCGCTTCTGCTCATAGCTTTCCGGCAATTGGCCGAAGCTCCAGATGTGCAGCCCGCTCTGCTCGATGCCGTCGTCCGCCACGGCGGATAGCGTTTCCTGAACCTTGCCTTTTAACGCCTCCTTCAGCTCCGTCAGAGAACGGCCTTCCAGCAGCTTTTTGTTTTTATCGTCCACCACGCGGAAGCTGATTTTCAGGTGATCGGGCACCTGATCCCAGTTCCAGTCGTCGCGGTCAATGGTGGTGCCGGTCATGCGTCGGAACTCGCGCTCGAGCGCGTCCAGCAGCGGCAGCTCCAGCGGCGTGACGCGGCCTAAAAACGCTTCAGCGTAGTTCGGAGCGGGCACAAAGTTGCGCCGCACCGGCTTGGGCAGGGATTTAATCAGGGCAATCACCAGCTCGCGGCGCAGGCCGGGGATCTGCCACTCAAACCCGCTCTCTTCCACCTGGTTAAGCAGCGGCAGCGGAATATGCACCGTGACGCCGTCCGCGTCCGCGCCCGGCTCAAACTGATAGGTCAGGCGCAGCTTGAGGTTGCCCTGATGCCAGAAGTTCGGGTAGTCGAGCTTGCTGACCGACTCCGCGCCCTCTTTGATCAGCATGCTCTTTTCAAAGTTGAGCAGGTCCGGCGTCTCTTTGCTGGCCTTTTTCCACCAGCTGTCGAAATGGCGCGCCGAAATCACGTCGTGGCTGATGCGCTGGTCGTAAAACTCAAACAGCGTTTCGTCGTCCACCAGAATGTCGCGGCGGCGGGACTTGTGCTCCAGCTCTTCCACCTCGGCGCGCAGCTTCAGGTTTTCACGGAAGAACGCGTGACGCGTCTGCCAGTCCCCCTCCACCAGCGCGTGGCGGATAAACAGCTCGCGGCTCAGCGCCGGGTCAATCTGGCTGTAGTTCACCTTACGCGCGGCGACGACAGGCAGACCATAGACGGTCACTTTTTCCGTCGCCATGACCGCGCCCTGCCCGCGCTCCCAGTGCGGTTCGCTGTACGAACGCTTCAGCAGGTGCTGCGCCACCGGCTCAACCCACTCCGGATCGATACGCGCGGCAATGCGTCCCCACAGGCGGCTGGTTTCCACCAGCTCCGCGACCATGGTCCATTTTGGCGGCTTCTTGAACAGGCCGGAACCGGGGAAGATGGAGAAGCGCGCGTTGCGTGCGCCGGTATATTCCTGCTTATCCGCATCCTTCATCCCGATATGGGACAGCAGGCCGGTCAGCAGCGCGATATGAATTTCGCGGTATTCTGCCGGCTCGCTGTTAACCGGAATCCCCAGCTCCTTCACCACCTGGCGCAGCTGGGTGTAGATATCCTGCCACTCGCGCACGCGCAGGTAGTTAAGGAAATCCACCCGGCACTGGCGACGGAACTGGTTAGACGAGAGCGCCTTCTGCTGCTCGCCGATGTAGTTCCACAGGTTGACGAAGGCGAGGAAATCAGACTCTTTGTCGTGGAAGCGCCGGTGCTTTTCATCCGACGCCTGCTGTTTGTCCATAGGACGCTCGCGCGGATCCTGAATGGAGAGCGCAGACGTAACGATCATCGCCTCGCGCACGCAGCCGTGCTTCTGCGCTTCCAGCACCATGCGCGCCAGGCGCGGATCCACCGGCAGCTGGCTGAGCTGGCGGCCAAGCGGCGTCAGCTTATACACGCTCGCCTGTTCATTGGTGGTAATTGCGCCCAGCTCTTCCAGCAGGCGCACCCCGTCCTGAATGTTGCGCTTGTCCGGCGCTTCCACAAACGGGAAGGCGGCGATGTCGCCGAGGCCCAGGGCGGTCATCTGCAGGATGACGGACGCCAGGTTGGTGCGCAGGATCTCAGGGTCGGTAAATTCCGGGCGCGAGAGAAAATCGTCTTCCGAGTAGAGACGAATGCAGATCCCCTCGGACACGCGGCCGCAGCGGCCCTTACGCTGGTTGGCCGACGCCTGGGAAACCGGCTCGATCGGCAGGCGCTGGACCTTGGTACGGTAGCTGTAGCGGCTGATGCGCGCCGTGCCCGGATCGATAACATATTTAATGCCCGGTACGGTCAGCGAGGTTTCCGCCACGTTGGTCGCCAGCACGATGCGGCGTCCGCCGTGGGGCTGGAACACGCGGTTCTGCTCGCTGTTCGACAGGCGCGCGTAGAGCGGCAGGATTTCCGTATGGCGCAGGTCGCGCTTGCTGAGCGCGTCGGCGGTATCGCGTATCTCGCGCTCGCCGCTCATGAAGATCAGAATGTCGCCCGCGCTTTCGTTCCCCAGCTCGTCTACGGCGTCAAAAATAGCCTGCAGCTGGTCGCGTTCGGTATCGTCCGCCGCCTCCACAATCGGGCGATAGCGCACTTCCACCGGATAGGTACGGCCCGACACTTCAATAATCGGCGCATTGTTGAAGTGTTTTGAGAAACGCTCCGGGTCAATGGTCGCGGAGGTGATGATGATTTTCAGATCCGGACGACGCGGCAGCAGCTCCTTCAGGTAGCCGAGCAGGAAGTCGATGTTCAGGCTGCGCTCGTGCGCCTCATCAATGATGATGGTGTCATACTGCATCAGCAGGCGATCCTGCTGGATTTCTGCCAGCAGGATACCGTCGGTCATCAGCTTGACCATGGTGTTATCGCTCACGTGGTCGCTGAAGCGCACCTTATAACCGATACAGCCGCCCGGCTCCGTTTGCAGCTCTTCAGCAATACGGTTGGCCACGGTACGCGCCGCCAGACGACGCGGCTGGGTGTGGCCAATCAGCCCCTTCACCCCGCGGCCCAGCTCCATGCAGATTTTCGGCAGCTGGGTCGTTTTCCCCGACCCGGTTTCGCCCGCGACGATCACCACCTGGTGGTCGCGCACGGCGTTGAGGATGTCCTGCTTTTTCTGGCTGACGGGCAGATTTTCCGGATAGGTAATCTCCGGGCGCGCGGCTTCACGCAGCACAACTTTCCCTGCCGCCTGTTCAATCTCTTTCGCCATCTCCTGGTAAATGGCCTGTTGTGCATCAGGATTTTTAACCTTCTTAACGCCGTGCAGGCGGCGCGCAAACCGCTGTTTATCGCGCAGCATCAGCGAATCAAGCTGCTGCATCAGCATCGGGAAGGTTAACTTTTGTTGTTCTGTCATAGCGTTAATGGGCAGTGCTCTGCCGGGTAAAATCTCTTTTTAATGATTGCTATAGCGTACCACATCAGCGCTTTTCGCGCCTTATTCAAAAAATTCGAACATAGGCTTCGATATATTGCGCTATCCCTGTGGCAGGATTGTGAATAAAGTGTCAACAAGCAACGGGGCAACCCCCTTCAGTCAAATACAAAACAGGAATCACCCATGAGCAAAGTATTAGTGTTGAAATCCAGTATTCTGGCAGGGTACTCACAGTCTGGTCAGCTGTCCGACTATTTCGTTGAACAATGGCGTGAACAGCACACCGGTGATGAAATCACCGTCCGCGACCTGGCGGCAAACCCGATTCCCGTGCTGGATGGCGAACTGGTTGGTGCGCTGCGTCCGAGCGATGCGCCGCTCTCCCCGCGTCAGCAGGAAGCCCTGGCCCTTTCTGACGAGCTGATTGCCGAGCTGAAGGCGCACGACGTTATCGTGTTCAACGCTCCAATGTACAACTTCAACATTCCTACCCAGCTGAAGAACTACTTCGACCTGGTGGCGCGCGCTGGCGTAACCTTCCGTTACACCGAGAACGGCCCGGAAGGCCTGGTGAAAGGTAAACGTGCCATCGTGCTGACCAGCCGCGGCGGTATTCATAAAGATACCCCAACTGACCTGGTCACGCCGTACATGACGCTGTTCCTGGGCTTCATCGGCATTACCGACGTGAACTTTGTGTTCGCGGAAGGTATCGCTTACGGCCCGGAAGTGGCAACCAAAGCGCAGACCGACGCGAAAGCCGCTATCGACAGCCTGGTCGCAGCGTAAGATCCTCCCCTCTCACCGCCCGGTGGGAGGGTTTTTCTTTCCCTGAAAGTTCGTTATCATCCGCTCCCCCTTTCCAGCCGGACAGCCTGATGTCTGTCATTATCGATACTTTTATCGCTCCGCCGTGTCACGACGAGGTTGAGATCCTCTGGCAGGACGATCATCTTTTGCTGATTAACAAACCTTCCGGGCTGCTTAGCCTGTCGGGTAAAAATCCGCAGAACCGCGATTCCGTGCACTATCGTCTGGTCCAGGACTTCCCCGGCTGCACGCTGGTGCACCGTCTCGATTTCGGCACGTCTGGCCTGATGGTGATTGCCCTGAATAAAGCCGTTAACGCCGCCCTGTGCCACCAGTTCAGCCAGCGCGCCGTGACCAAGGTTTACAGCGCCCTGCTTTGCGGGCACGTGGAGCAGGATGGCGGGATCGTCGATGCACCCATCGCCAAAGATCCGGCACTGTTTCCGCTGATGTCGATCTGTGCCGTCAACGGCAAACCCGCCCGCTCGCGCTATCGGGTGATGGAACGTCTGTATCAGAATAGGGAGGTGCCGGTAACGCGGGTCGAACTGTCGCCTGAAACCGGGCGAACCCACCAGCTGCGCCTTCACTGCCAGCAGCTGGGCCATCCGATTTTAGGCTGCGATCTGTATGGGGGACTGACGCTGCCGGGCACCGGGGCGACGCCACGGCTGATGCTGCACGCCAGCGAGCTGAATTTTATTCATCCGGCGAGCGGCGAGACGATCCACGCCCGTCACGCCGCGCCGTTCTGAGCGGGGTTTACCACATTAAATCGTCAGGGACTTTGAAATCCGCATACGGATCGTCTTCGTCCTGCTCTTCCTGACTCAGCGCGCTGTTTAACACAATGCTGTCGGCATCGCGCTGGGCAATTTTATCCGCCACCACGGCCGGAATAATCGCGTATTCGCAGTCGCCGCTGGCGTTAATCACCAGTCGGGCAATCGCCAGACGGCCGTTAATCAGCTGAGCCTGCGTCTGCTTATCAACGTCGATTTTTTTGATCAGGTTGCCGTCGGTAAAGTTAAAGGTGATGTTGCCTTTCGCCACGGTGATGCGGTTCATCTCAATCAGCTGCTTCACCTGCGCTTTAAACTCTTTCGCCAGCACGGCCTGCTTCTGCTGCTCGCTCAGCTGCCTGTCGCGCTCAAGCTGCGCTTTCTTGTTCTCTTCTACGGCCTCTCTCGCCTCGCGAGCCTGGACGCGGGATTTTTTCGCCGTGCGCTGAACCTTCGCCATCTTTTTGCTGCTGACTAAGCCCGCTTTCAGCATCTGCTCCTGCAGGGTGAGTTTTGTCATGATCGTTTAAACCGTTTAGAAATGTCGGAGGATTATACCTGAATTGAGCCGTTCATGAAGAACCCTCATGTTGCGGTGAAATTAAGTCACTTCCCCTGCGCCAGCGGCTCAGGCATAAATTATACATTGATAACGTTCCGGCAACATGAACTTAGGATGCATAACCAAATGAGCCAGGCTTTCACATTTACCCTTAAGCGCAGTTGCTTCGATGAAAATTATAACCCGTCTGAAAATACGCGTACCACCACCAACTTTGCCAACCTGGCCCGCGGCGAGAAGCGTCAGGAAAACCTGCGCAATACGCTGGTGATGATCAACAATCGCTTCAACGCGCTGGCGCGCTGGGATAACCCTAAAGCCGACCGCTACGCCGTCGAGCTGGAGATTATTTCTGTCGATATGAATATCGGCGGCGATTTTACCTTCCCGGCCATCGAAATTCTGCAGGCGACGATCGTGGATAAAAAAACCAGCGAGCGCATCGAAGGCATCGTGGGAAATAACTTCTCCTCCTACGTCCGCGACTATGACTTCAGCGTCCTGCTGCTGGAGCATAATAAAGATCGATCCCGTTTTAGCCTCCCCGACAATTTTGGCGAGCTGCACGGCAATATCTTTAAAAGCTTTATCCACTCTGCGGCGTATCGGACGAACTTTAAAAAAGCGCCGGTAATCTGCCTGAGCGTTTCAAGCAAAGACACCTACCGTCGTACCGGCAACCATCATCCGGTGCTGGGCTTTGAGTACCAGCCGGACGGCGAGTCGCTGACGGAGCAGTATTTCGCCAGAATGGGCCTCAGCGTCCGCTACTTCATGCCTGAAAACAGCGTCGCGCCCTTTGCCTTCTTCTTCACCGGCGATTTGCTGCGCGATTACACCAACCTCGAGCTGATCGGCACCATCAGCACCATGGAGACGTTCCAGAAGATCTATCGCCCGGAAATTTATAATGCCAATTCCGCCGCGGGACAGTGTTACCAGCCTGATTTGAACCAGCAGGATCACTCGTTAACGAAAATCGTTTATGACCGCGAAGAGCGCAGCCGGCTGGCCATTGAGCAGGGAAAATATACCGAAGAGCGGTTTATCAAACCCTATAAAACCCTTCTTGAGCAGTGGTCTCATAACTTCACGCTTTAATATTACGGATAAAAGGTTACTTATTATGAAAACATTGCTCCCGACTTCAACGGCTGGCAGCCTGCCGAAACCTACCTGGCTCGCGCAGCCGGAAACGCTCTGGTCGCCGTGGAAACTGCAGGACGAGGAATTGCTGGCAGGCAAACAGGACGCGCTGCGCCTGTCCCTGGATGAACAGCTTCGCGCGGGAATCGATATCGTCAGCGACGGCGAGCAAACCCGCCAGCACTTCGTTACCACCTTTATTGAGCACCTGAGCGGCGTGGATTTTGAAAACCGCCAGACGGTGCGGATCCGCAACCGCTACGATGCGAGCGTGCCGACGGTGGTCGATGCGGTCGAGCGGCAGAAGCCGGTGTTCGTTGACGACGCGAAATACCTGCGCCAGCTCACGGACAGGCCGATCAAATGGGCGCTGCCCGGCCCGATGACCATGATAGACACCCTCTACGACGCCCACTACAAAAGCCGCGAAAAGCTGGCCTGGGAGTTCGCTAAAATTCTCAATCAGGAAGCCCGCGAGCTGGAAGCGGCCGGCGTCGACATTATTCAGTTCGATGAGCCTGCCTTTAACGTCTTTTTCGACGAGGTGAACGACTGGGGTATCGCCGCGCTGGAACGCGCCGTGGAAGGGCTGAAATGCGAAACCGCGGTGCATATCTGCTACGGGTACGGCATCAAGGCCAATACCGACTGGAAAAAGACGCTCGGCTCCGAGTGGCGCCAGTATGAAGAAGCGTTTCCTAAGTTGCAGACCTCGAAAATCGACATCATCTCGCTGGAGTGCCACAACTCCCGCGTGCCGATGGATCTGCTGGAGCTGATCCGCGGTAAAAAAGTGATGGTGGGGGCAATCGATGTGGCAACGACTACCGTCGAAACGCCGGAAGAGGTCGCCGATACGCTGCGCAAGGCGCTGCAGTTTGTCGATGCGGACAAGCTTTATCCGTCAACCAACTGCGGCATGGCTCCCCTTTCCCGCCAGGTCGCTAACGGTAAGCTCAACGCGCTGAGCGCCGGGGCAGAGATCGTCCGCCGCGAGCTTGCCCGCTAGACCTGCCAGTAGAGCGGCGTGCCGAACCGTTCAATATAGTGATCGATAACCGCCCTGACGTTCAGGGGCGGGTGCCGCGCGTTCGGGTAAATCGCCGCAATCGTCAGTGGCTCCGCGTTAATGGAACACTCCATCTCCGGCAGCAGCGCCACCAGCTCGCCGCTTTTCAGCCTTTCGCTCACCATCCAGTCCGGGAAAAGCACAATCCCCATGCCGCCCAGTGCGGCAATAAGCAGCGTTTCCGCATTATTCGAGGCCATCAGCGGTGCGATGGGATAGTGAACCCACGCCTCGCCCGGCCTGCGGATCAGCCAGCGGTTAGGCCCGGACGAGCCGCGATAGACCAGGCAGCGGTGGCGGCTGAGATCGTCCGGCCCTTCAGGCGCGCCGTGCTTTCGCAGGTAGTCCGGCGAGGCCGCGAGGTGATAGAACTGCTGCCCGAACACCCGCGCGTGAAACGAGGAGTCCGTGAGCGCGCCGATGCGGAAGATAACGTCCGCGGCGTCGCGGTGAGGATCGATAAAATCGTCGGTGAGGGTCAGCTCGACGGAAAGGCGGGGATAACGCGCTGAAAGCGCGGGCAGCCCCGGTGCGATGTGCCTTTGCCCGAAAAAGACCGGTCCATTGATGCGCAGCGTGCCCGACGGCTCGCGCGCGCGTTCATCCAGCTCGCGTCGCGCGTCCTCCAGATTCCCCGCCATCGCCCGCGCATAGCGAACAAAAAGATGCCCGCTCTCGGTGGGGATAATTGCCCGCGTGTTGCGGTAGAACAGCTGCTGCCCGAGGGCATCTTCAAGCTGGTGGATCACGCGCGAAACCTGCGACGCGGAGATCCCCTCCCGCCTCGCGACCACGGAAAAATTCTGCGCGTCATACACGTCGATAAAAATCAGCAGCGCGCGAATGCTGATATTTCCGGCATCAATCATTAATGCATATCCTGCACAGGTGTTTCCTGCATTATGGCATTTTTCTCAATGATTATCAGACGTACTCTTCTCCGCCTGAAAAAAGGAGAAGAGGCGTTATGCACGTTATTTTGATTTTACTGGTGATTGCCGGCGGTATGGGGCTGTCCGTGGAGGCCGGGCTGCTGGGGCCGCTGGGTGCCGAAGTCGGCGATCTGTGGGCCACATTCAGCATATTCAGCGTGGGGGCCGGGCTGACGTTTTTGCTGATGCTGTTTTTCAGCCCGCGCAACAGCGCCTCGTTCTTTGCGCAGCCGTCGTGGCATCTGCTCGGCGGGGTACTCGGCCCGGTTTACGTCGTCATTCTGACCATTGCCACGCCGGCAATCGGCATTGCCATGACGATGATTGGCATTCTGGCCGGTCAGGTGTTTAAGAGCCTGATAATCGACCACTTTGGCCTGCTGGGCACGCCGCACCGCAGGATCGATACGAAACGCATTATCGCGCTGGCGTTTATTATCGCCGCGCTTATTCTCGTGGCGCAGGGGTAAGGTTATGACGGTAATTATGATTATTCTGGCCGTTATCGGCGGCGCGACGCTGAGCGTTCAGGCCGCCATCAACGGGCAATTAGGCAGCAGCGTGGGGGTTTTCAAAAGCGCGTTTCTGACGTTTTCCGTCGGGGCACTGGTGACCGCCCTGCTCATCTTCTTCTTTGAGCCGAAACAGGCGGTCGGCCTGATGGACGTGCCCAAATGGCAGCTTCTGGGCGCGCTGTGCGGCGTGCCCTATATCGTGATTATGGTCCTCGCCGTGCAGCGTATCGGCACCGCCGTCGCGACGGTGGCGGTGATTCTGGGCCAGCTGACCATGAGTATGCTGATCGACAACTTCGGCTGGCTTAACAATGCGGCCATTCCGTTTTCCATGAGCCGCCTGGGGGCCGTCGTCTGCCTGGGTATTGCGCTGTGCTTTATTTACTCCAGCAGCAAGCCGCGGCCCGAAGGCGATTAACCTTACTCCTTGCGGGTAAAGAACAGCGTCACCGTGGCGACGGTGACGCCAAATTTCTTCATCTCGGTTTTATTAAACAGATGCGTGCTGTCCTGCAGGTACATCCAGTCGTCAAAGTGCAGCAGCCAGGTTTTGCCGTCCGCCTTCACGTTCATGCTGTAGCGCCAGTTCAGGGCGTTGCCCGCCGTCTGGCCGGTAGCGACGCCCTCAATATCCCCTGCCGTACCCTCGTAGCGATCGCTGCCGACCCGGCGGATGTGCCACACGCGCTGCTGCTTCTCGCCGTCGTCGTAGACAAAATGCTCGTTCAGCGTCAGCGTATCGCCGATAACATCCCCGGCGATCTCGACGTGAAAACGGCGGATCTGCTTCCCGCTGCGGTCCTGAACCATCCCCCACGCCTCGGTTTTCCCCTGGAAGTAGGTAAAAATATCCAGCGTCGGCTGCTGCTGACGATACTCTTTCACCTCCGTGCTGCACCCGGCCACCAGCATCGTCAGGGCAAGCGCCATTAACAGAATACGTTTCATTTTGGACCTCCGATTAACCGCTGACGCAGTTCAGGATATTCGGTGCGGGGATCGAACCAGATCGCCAGAAAACGCGAGCTGAACGCTGCCGACTGTCGCGGCCCCAGCGGCGTAAAGCCCGTCTGCGACGTCGGGCTGCGATACCAGAATTGTCCCTGGCCGCTGCTCACCACAAACGCGAGCTGCGCGCCGGCAGTAACGTCCGGCCAGAGCGTGGACAGCATGCGCAGCCAGGCTTCACTCTGCGGCTCCCGCTGCAGGATGCCCTGCGCCTGCCACTGGTCGCGGGTCGCGTCGACCAGTTCGTCGCGATCGATATCCCGGGCATAGGTGATAATCAGCGCGTTATCGCTGTCCATCCCCGCATAGCGCCCGTCGGGCGTCAGCAGCCGGGAGGTATACACGGTAAACGGCCCCCAGGTGAGCGTGGCGTCGCCCACCTTGCGCCAGCTCAGCCAGTCAGCCGCCTGCGCGTTACAGGCCATAACGGTTAGCGCGAGCGCGAGTAACAGATGTCTCATTGTTGCCTCCCCATCAGCAGGTGGAAAAACAGCATCAGCACCAGCCAGCCCGGGATCGTCCAGCTGACGACGATGAAGGTCGGCTCCAGGAACGTAATGGCCCCCAGCCGCTCGCCGATCAGGTAAGCCACCGGCCCGCCCAGGGTCGCCAGCGCCGTCAGCAGCCAGCCCGGCAGCGTGGTCGTGCGGGTCAGCTGCGTCCAGACGCAGGCAAACATTAGCCACAGCGCCACCATCCATAGCGGCATTATCGACGCGCCGGTAAAATCAATCAGCCCGGTCAGCGCCCAGACGGCGTCCAGCAGCGCCCCCGACGCGGCCAGCCCGAGGGCATAAATCCGGTGCGAGGGCGGTAACATCAGCCAGGCAATCGCCGCCAGCGCGATCCAGATAACCTGCCCCTGCTCGCGAAACAGCACCACCAGGGTCCAGTAGAGATCAAACCCGATGGCCAGCAGAAAGACCTGCCCGTAGCGTTTCATACGCGTTCCGCGGTCAGCTGCACCACGCTGATGGTGCGGGCGTTAAATCCGGCCTCACAGTAGCCAAAGTAGTACAGCCACATCCGGCGGAAACGGTCATCAAACCCGAGCTTCTCTATTTCGTGCCAGGCGTGAACGAAGCGCTGACGCCAGTGGGCCAGCGTGCGGGCGTAGTCCGGCCCCATGTCGAAGAGGTTACGCACCACAAAATCGGTATGGCGGGTCATCAGGTCATTCATGGCGGTAATGCTGGGCAAAAAGCCGCCGGGGAAGATGTAGCGCTGGATAAAATCGACGCTTTTGCTGTAGTCGCGGTAGCGCTGATCCTGAATGGTGATGGCCTGAATCGCCATACGCCCGCCCGGACGCAGGCGCGCCTGGCAGGTGCGGAAAAACGTCGGCAGGTAGCGTTGCCCGACGGCTTCAATCATCTCAATCGACACCAGCTTGTCGTAGACGCCGGTCAGATCGCGGTAGTCGCAGAGCAGCACCTCAACGCGATCCTGCAGGCCGGCCCGGGCGATCCGCGCCGTGGCCCACTGGTACTGCTCCTGAGACAGCGTGGTGGTGGTGACCCGACAGCCGTAATGACGGGCGGCGTACTCCGCCATCGCCCCCCAGCCGGTACCAATCTCCAGCAGACGATCGTTCGGGCCGAGCGCCAGCTGGTCGCACAGCCTCGCCATTTTCGCCTGCTGGGCCGCGGTCAGATCCTGATCCTCAGCGGTAAACAGCGCGCTGGAGTACAGGAGCTGTTCATCGAGGAAATGGGCGTAAAAGCTATTGCCGAGATCGTAATGGGCGGCAATATTGTCCCGCGCCTGAGCACGGGAGTTGCGCCGCGTCCAGTGGCGCAGCCGCTCTACCGGCTTTCCGAACAGGCGGAACCCTTTTTCCAGCTGCCCGAGGATCTGGCCGTTGAGCGCAATCAGCTCCAGCAGCGGCGTGAGGTGAGCCGTCTCCCAGTCGCCGTCCATCCACGCTTCCGCCGCGGCGAGGCTGCCGCCCGTTAAGATGCGCCAGTACAGGCCCGCAGAGAGCACCTGAACATCAGCGTGGATCGCGGCGGAGGTATCGCCGAAGCGGAAGGTCTGCGCGCCCTCACGGAGGGTCAGCGAGCCCCCGCGCAGGCCGCTCAGCAGGCGAAAAAGCAACCAGCGCGCGACGCGAGCGTTGCGCGGGATATCGGGTTCAAGCGCAAAGACGGGATCGGTCATGATCGTTCACTCCTGCTGAGGGGATGGTTATGCAGCGGCACGCGCTTCAGCCACAGCCTTAGCGCCTGCCAGTAAATAGCGAAAACGGTTTTGAGGGTCATCAGCGGGATGCGCACCAGCATCGCGCGCAGCGCCGGGCGCGTGAGCGGCGCGCGGCGAAGCGTCAGCGTGGCGTCAAACACCTTCGCCTCCTGATGATTTTCAATATGCATGCGCAGCGCGTGGTCCGGGCTGTTAAAGCGCCAGTGGTAAACCATCTCCATTGGGTTAAAGGGCGAGACGTGAAACGCTTTCTCCGTCGGCCGGGCGTCCTGCCCCTCCACCGCGTAGTAATGCCGTTCATTCCACGGCGTGTTACGCACTTCGGCGAGCACCCAGCGCAGGGTGCCTTCGCCGTCATAGCAGTAGTAAAAATTGACCGGGTTAAAATGCAGGCCGAAATAGCGCAGCTGCGTCAGGAGCATGACCCGCCCCGCCGGGCGCTCGCCGGTCAGGTTTTCCAGACGCTCGAGGACGCGCTCTTTCAGCGGCGTGCCCAGCGGGTAATCCGCATCACAGAACGCCGCCGGGGCAAAGCGGTTTCGCCGCACCCCGACGGAGGGCAGCATCTCCAGCTCATCGAGATCGAGCCAGGCCATAAACACGCTGTAGGTAAAATGGTGCGCTTTCGGCGTAAGGCGGCGGTGGCGCAGGGCGCCGTGGTACAGGCAGCTGTTCATCTCACCCGCCCTCCCCGGCCGCGATGGCGTTCACCACGTCCAGCGCGCTGCGCACGCCGTCTTCGTGGAAGCCGTTGTACCAGTAGGCGCCGCAGAACCAGCTCCGCTGGCGGCCGTTTATCTCGCCGCGCCGGGCCTGGGCATGCCAGCTTTTCGGGTTAAACAGCGGATGTTCGTAGACGAAGCGGCGCAGCACAAAGCGCTCTTCCACCGGCGTTTCCGGGTTAAGGGTGACGCAAAACAGCGGGCTACCGGCGGGCAACCCCTGCAAAATATTCATGTTGTAGGTGACGCAGGCGCTGGCCCGATCCTGTTCGCTCAGGCGATAGTTCCAGCTGGCCCACGCGCGCTCGCGCACCGGCAGCCAGCGCGGATCGCTGTGAAGCACCACCTCGTTGCGCTGCCAGCCGATATCCCCCAGCACCTCGCGTTCAGCCTGGGTTGGGCTGGCAAGCATCGCCAGCGCCTGGGCGGAGTGGCAGGCAAAAATCACCTGGTCAAAGGCGCATGTTTCCCCCTCCAGCTCAACGTCGACGCCCCGATCGTGGCGAATAACCCGCTGGACCTGGGCGTTGAGGCGCAGCGTCAGGCGGTTGCCGAGCCTGTCCATCATCGCGCGGATATACTCTCTGGAGCCGCCCGGCACCACGTACCACTGCGGACGATGGGTGATGTCCAGCAGACCGTGGTTTTCGAAAAAGCGCAAAAAGAGCGGCAGCGGGAAGCGCTTCATCTCCTGTAATGACGAGGACCAGATAGCCGCCCCCATCGGCAGAATGTAGTGGCGCGCGAAAAACGGCGTAAAGCGGTGCTGGCTCAGGAACGTCCCCAGGGTGGCGGACGCATCCACATCGGCCTGGAGCGCCCGTTTCGCCAGCCGGTTGAAGCGCACAATCTCCCTCAGCAGCATCCAGAAGCCGGGGTTCACCAGGTTACGGCGCTGGGCGAACAGCGACGTCAGGGTGTGGCCGTTATACTCCAGCCCGCTCTGCGGATTGTGCACCGAAAAGCTCATCTGCGTTTTTTGCCCGCTGATGCCCAGCTCGCTGAGCAGGCCCATAAAGCGCGGATAGGTGCGGTCGTTGTAGACAATAAATCCGGTGTCGATGGCGTACGTGCCCTGCGGGGTGTCGACGTCCACCGTCGCGGTATGGCCGCCCGGGGTGGCCTGCGCTTCAAACAGCGTGACCTGATGATGCCCGGCGAGGCGCCAGGCGCAGGTTAAGCCGGCGATGCCGCTGCCGATAATCGCAATCTTCATGATCTCACCATCCTGCGCAGCAGCGCGCGCTGAACAACGTCAGGCAGCCCGGCGAGCAGCCGCAGCGCCAGGCCAAACCCGGCGGGAAACGCGATACTCTCTTTTCCCTTTGCCAGCCCGCGGCGGATGGCGACGACGGCCTCCTCCACGCTTACCCGACCCGGCATCGGAAAATCGTTTTTACGGGTCAGCGGCGTGTCAACGAAACCGGGTGAAACGACCGTGACGGCAATCCCTTTTGGCTCCCAGTCGAGACGCAGCGTGTCGGCAAACCAGGTTAGCGCCGCCTTGGAAGCGCCATAGGCTTCGGCTCGCGGGAAGTGCAGCCAGTGCGCCATCGAACTGACCAGCACCACGCGGTTTCCGGCCACCAGCTGCGGCTGCAGCGCCGCGAGGCAGTTCACCGGCCCCATGAAATTGGTGGTCATCACCCGCTCCACCAGCTCCGCGTCCACTACGCCACGATCGAGATATTCGCAGGTGCCGGCGCACAGAATCACCACGTCGGCGGCACAGTCCGCCAGCGCCTGGCGACAGGCGTCCCTGTCCGTCATATCGAACTGGCGCACCGTGACGTTGGGGCTGTGCTGGTGCAGGGAAGCCAGACGTTGCGCATCGCGCCCGCAGGCAATCACCCGGTAGCCGTCGCTGGCGAAGGAGGCGGCCAGCCCCGCGCCAATGCCCGAGCTTGCGCCGGTAATCAGCACCGTTTTCACGATCTCACCCTCCGCTTAACGCCGCGCACGGCCCAGCCAAGCACCGGAAGATGCTCATAGATCATCTCTCCGGCATCGTAATAATCCCGCTGGCGAATAATGCGATCGTCCAGCATGTCCACCACGGAGCAGCCCGGCAGCTGCAGCACGGCTCCCCGGGCGATACGCGGATGCGACCAGTGCATAACCCAGGTCACAACAAAGCGATCCCCCTGCTGCAGCGGCGCATCGACGGTAAAGCGGCACTGCTGGACGTTAGCCAGCAGATGTGTGAAGTAACGCTGAAGCGCGAACAGCCCGCGGTGTTCGCCAAAGGGATCGATAAGGGTGGCATCGGAACGGTAAATTTCCGCCAGCGCGGAAGGTGGCTGGGTGTCCAGCGCGGCGTAGTAATCAACAAACCGACTGATGACGGACGGTAACGTGCTCATGGGTCACATCCTGGCTGTAAACAACGTAGCGATATCGCATAAATTAAACTTACACAATTAACGTTATTTGTCCAAGTTTGTGCGGATATATTTTTTATATCTGTTTTATTTCATGAGCTTACATAGACGCTCCGTATTGCGCTTTTGACTCAAAAGTCGACTGGCGCCGCCGCGCCGTTATTTTTTTAGGGATAACCTTAAGGCAAATGTTGCTTTTATCTTCCAGACTTATCCTTTTAATTCATAAGGATGTCACGCGATGAAAAATTTACTGATGGCGCTCTTTTCCAGCCCGGAATCTTTATTGCAGGTCATGAGTCACCAGGAAATTATCGAAGCCGTCGAGGATGGCGACCGCATCATTATCGATCAGGATGGAAACGCCTCGGTTAACTACAAAAGCAACGAGGTACGGCAGGACTTTCTGCGCCATGTCAACGCGCTAAAGAGGGCCTGAAATGGGAACGGCAATATTTATGGTTCTGATGGTGTGCGGCTACTGGTACACCAGCCGCGATCTCTCTACACGGTTCAAAATTAAGCGTTCATTCGGCTGGGATGTCTATTTTCTGGTTGCGCTGTATGGCTGCATTTTCGTCCTGCAGGGCGTGATCGCCACCGGCCTGCTCTGGCTGCTGCTGTTCGCCCTCTCCGCCGCCGACAACACGTTCCATTTTACGTCCGCAAAATACGCCGACTGGCAAATTGACTTCATGAACTGGAGCTTTCTGGGTATACAGGCGCCGGTGGTGGTAATGCTTACCTTTGCGATCCTGTTTTGCCTCTACCGCTCGAACTGGGCAGGCAGCGCCCGGCTGGACGGCGAAGGCCGGAAAAAGCTCTACAAGCGGCTCGCGCAGTCGAGCGGGATCGAACAGCTGCTCTACCAGTGCATGGAAGAAGGTGAACTGGCGCACGTCACGCTGAAATCGCGGCGGATTTATATCGGCATGATCCACACCGCAACCCTGGAATATGAAAAAACGGCCAACATCGTGCTTATTCCCATGCTGAGCGGCTATCGTGACGGGAAAAATATGCAGCTGTGCATTGAGCACAACTACAGCAGGTGGTACGCCGAGCATGACGTTACGCTGGATTCAGACCCAAAAAGCGCAATGGATTTTCGGAAGGTGATCATGCTGGACCAGATTGAGAGTATCTCGTTATTCGATCCGGCGAGCGCCAGCGCGCTGGCGATGCGTGAGTAAAAAAATGGCGCCTTATTGCAGATAAGGCGCCATCGTCAGGACGGGAGAAATGCCGGGTTATGGCGTCACAATATTGAACCAGAAGTCAAACTTGTCCATGTAGCTCAGCATCTCTTCTAGCTTCGCGCTGTTCCCGCTCACCTTCACCTCACCGCTGTCCATCGCCTGCTTCAGCGACGCTTCTTTCAGGATGATCTTGTTCAGCGTGGCGCGATCGAGCGTGATGGTGGCATCGGCATCCTTCGCCTGGGCATTGGCGGTATGGTTCAGCACGCCGTTTTCCAGTTCCAGCTTGTATTTGCCGCCATCTTTGCCGAGATCGACATTAAAGACCGCTTTCGCGTTACCGGCCCGCACGCCGTTGATGTGCACGCCCAGATAGTCGAAGAACATCTCCGGCGTCATCGCGCGCACGGTATCCGGGCTGGCGGTGTTTGGCGTTGGCAGCTTTTTAACGCCGTTACGCAGCTCCTGCGCGCCGGTCAGATAGAAGTTACGCCAGGTGCCCGCTTCGGCCTGGTAGCCCAGCTGCTCCAGCGCGTCGGCTTCGAGGTTGCGCGCGGCCTGGTTGTTTGGGTCGGCAAATACCACTTTGCTGGCCACCTGCGCCACCCAGCGGTAATTGCCCTGCTGATAATCAGCTTTGGCCTTCTGCATGATGGCATCAGCGCCGCCCATGTACTGCACGAACTTCTTCGCAGCCTGTTCAGGCGGCAGCTCGTCGAGGGTAGCCGGGTTGCCGTCGAACCAGCCGAGATAAAACACGTAGGTAGCCTTAACGTCGTGGCTGACGGAGCCGTAATAGCCCCGGCTGGCCCACTGTTTCTCCAGCGATTCCGGCAGCTTAAATTCGGCGGCAATCTCATCGCGGGTCAGGCCCTTATTGGCCATACGCAGGGTCTGGTCGTTGATGTAGCGGTACATATCGCGCTGGCCTTTCATCAGCCTGACGATATTCTCGTTGCCCCAGGTCGGCCAGTGGTGCTGGGCAATAATCACTTCCGCGTCCGCGCCCCAGCGCTCAATGGCGGCGTTAATGTACTTAGACCAGGCCAGCGGATCGCGGATTTTCGCCCCGCGCAGGGAGTAGGTATTGTGCAGGGTGTGGGTCACATCCTCTGCCGCTTCGATCATTTTCTTCTCTTTGACGTACCACAGCATCTCCGACGGCGCCTCAGAGCCCGGGGCCATCATAAAGTCATAGGTCAGGCCGTCGATCGTTTCCTGCTGCCCGGTATGGGTAATATAGTTGGTTGGTGGGATCAGGGTTACCGTACCTGCGGAGGTGGTCGTCCCAAGCCCCGCACCAACCTGACCCTTCGCGTCCGGCTTAAGCAGGTTGCCGTACATGTAGCTCGCGCGGCGGCTCATCGCGTTCCCGGCCATGATGTTCTCGGAAACGGCTTCTTTCATAAAGCCATCCGGCGCGTAAATCTTCACCTTACCGGACTTCACGTCGGCTTCGTCAACCACGCCGCGCAGGCCGCCGTAATGGTCAACGTGGCTGTGGGTGATCACCACCGCCACTACCGGCTTTTTGCCACGGTTAGCGTAGTAGAGTTCGAGCGCTTCCTTCGCCGGCTCGGCGCTTAGCAGCGGGTCAATAACGGTGATCCCCTTCTCGCCTTCGATGATGGTCATGTTGGAGAGGTCGAGGTTGCGGATCTGATACACGCCGTCGGTCACCTTAAACAGGCCGCCGATGTTAATCAGCTGCGACTGACGCCACAGGCTCGGGTTTACCGTGTCCGGGGCTTTTTCACCCTCCTTCACGAAATCATATTTCGCGGGATCCCAGATAACGTTTCCTTTCTCCCCTTTAATCATGTTCTGCGGTAACGGGGCGATAAATCCTTTATGCGCGTTTTCAAAGTCAGTCTTATCGGCAAACGGCAGCTTGTTATACAGGGCGTTATTCGCCTCGCGGGTGACGGGCGTGGCATTCTGCGGCTGCGCTTCAGCCCAGGCAGAAAGCGAAAGCGATGTGAATACACCGGCCAGCGCCAGCTGCTTCGCGATTATCGTTAATTTCATTAAATGGCCTCATAGATTATTAGCACCGCCTGCGATATTTACTGCTGGCGGATAATTTTAATGCGAACTCATTGCAGACCATTCTAATCAGAATACTTTCCCATGATAGTCCCATATGGGACTGGTATAAGGTTATCTCGTCATCCGGTCGCTACTGCTGCTATACTCGCTACGAAGACAGACGTTGCGGAACGAGGCCTGGCGTGAATTTTCAGGATATACATACCTATTATCAGCAGCTCAATATTGGGGGCTTTTTTCCCCAAATCCTTTCTACAGGAGAAGCGTTAACCGTTGGTGCAAATAAAAAGCTAACCGTCGAGCCTGGCTATATTTATTTCTGTACCGAAGGTTCACTGACGATATTAATGCCGGAAGATGGTTTGAATATTGGCAATACTATTGAATATATGCCGATAGGGCTTATGGAACGGTATTGCCCGTTAGCGAAGTTTGAATATCGCAGCAGCGCGAAGGTTAAGCTGGTAAAAATTCCCTGTGCCGATTTCGATCGGCTATTTTTGCACGGCGGGCCAGAGCGCGTGCAGGAGCTGGCCACCATTCTGACCTTCATGTCGATTTTTACTATCGATCTGCATAACGAACGCAGGCAGGTCACCAGCTACCAGACCATCAAACCGATGCTGTATCGCTATCTCTACCGGCAGAATACCCACACGGGCGAGAATGAGGGCCTGGCGCTGTTTATCATCAAGCGCACTAACCTGTCGAGAACCCACGTGTTTCGCGTGCTGGCGGATCTCAAAGCCGGGGGCTATATCACCATGAAGCGCGGAAAGCTGGTGTCGATCGACAGGCCGCTGCCGGAAGACTATTAGCCTACCCTGAAGCAGATGCCTCAGGGCATGCTCATGCTGGCCGATTAACGCACCAGGTGCAGGAAGTGCAGATGTTTTTCGTACTGGTCCAGGATATCGTTAATTAACTGCTCCTGGTTCCAGCCCATCACATCGTAATTTTGCCCGCCTTCCTTGAGGTAGATTTCTGCCCGGTAGTACCGGTGCTGCTCTGCCTGGTTTTCATCGTTGTCCATCGCCGCCAGCGCGAAGGTTGGGGAGTTATAGCCGCGCAGCCTGACTTCATAAATAAAGTTCAGCTCGTTGCCTAAATCCACCTCAAGACGAATACGCTCGTCAGACGCGTCACTGATATGACTTTGCGTTCCCTGCTTATTCAGCTCCTCCTGAACCAGCACCATGGCCGGCCTGATCACCTCTTCCATAAAGCGCTTCACCAGAGAGCGCTTAGGCAGGTAGGCGATGTTGCGCAGACGTCGCTGCCACGGAATGGGGTTGCGGGCCGCCGTCGGCGCGATAGTCGCCATGCTCAGGCTCTCGCGCTTGGTCAAATCGCGTCGGAGCGCCTTCAGCAGGCCATAGATCGACACCAGCAGGATCATCGAGAACGGTAGCGCGCTGGCGATGGTCACGGTTTGCAGCGCGCTCAGTCCACCCGCGAGCAGCAGCGCGATTGCCACAACGCCCATCAGCGCGGCCCAGAAGATGCGCTGCCAGACGGGGGTATTGGCCTCGCCGCCGGACGCGAGGGTATCCACCACCATCGCCCCGGAGTCAGCGGAGGTAACAAAGAAGACGATGACCATCGCCATGGCGATAAATGACAGCACCGACGAGAACGGGAAATGCTCAAGGAAATTAAACAGCGCCAGCGCCACGTCCTGCTGGACGGTATTTGCCAGATCGGACGCCCCCTTATTCATGATGAGGTAAATGGCGCTGTTGCCGAACACCGTCATCCACATCAGGGTAAAGCCTGCCGGGACGAACAGCACGCCGGTGACAAACTCGCGGATGGTTCTGCCGCGGGACACGCGGGCGATGAACATCCCGACAAACGGCGACCACGACAGCCACCAGCCCCAGTACAGCAGCGTCCAGCCCCCCAGCCAGTTGCTGGACTTCGGTTCATAGGCGTACAGGTTAAACGTTTTGCTCACCAGCTCGGACAGGTAGCCGCCGGTATTTTCCACAAAGGATTTCAGCAGCAGCACGGTTGGCCCGAGGCACAGCACCAGCACCAGCAGCAGCACCGCCAGCCCCAGGTTTAGCTCAGATAAAATACGAATGCCTTTATCCAGGCCGGACACCACGGAAACGGTCGCCAGCCCGGTAATCAGGACGATCAGGATCACCTGCACGGTATCGTTGATGGGCACGCCAAACAGGTGGTTCAGCCCGGCATTGACCTGCAAAACGCCATAGCCTAACGAGGTCGCCACGCCGAATACGGTGCCGATTACCGCGAAGATATCCACCGCATGGCCTATCGGGCCGTAAATACGGTCGCCGATAATCGGATACAGCGCCGAGCGAAGCGTCAAGGGCAGGCCGTGGCGGTAGCTGAAGAACGCCAGAATCAACGCAACGATGGCGTAGATAGCCCAGGCGTGCAGCCCCCAGTGGAAGAATGTCAGCCGCATGGCCTCTTTGGCCGCAGCTACCGTTTCAGGCGTCCCCACCGGCGGAGAAAGATAGTGCATCACCGGTTCCGCCACGCCGAAGAACATCAGGCCGATCCCCATCCCCGCCGAAAACAGCATCGCGAACCAGGAGTGGTAGCTGAAGTCAGGCTGGGAGTGGTCGGGCCCGAGTTTAATATCGCCGTAGCGGGACAGGCCGAGGTACGTCACGCTCATTAAAATCAGCGCGACGGCAAGAATGTAAAACCAGCTGGCGTTAGTGAATATTTGCTGTTGCAGTAACTTAAAGTTTTTATCGGCAACGTCGGGGAAAATCGCGGCAAAGGCGACAAGAAGGAAAATTAACAAAGCAGATGTGTAAAATACCGCTTTGTTAATCTGGCTTTTGGACTGCTTTGGGATAGTGTCGTTTTCACTCATATAGTGTCTTCCATAAACGCATTGACCGCTCTGAATGAGAGGCATGATCTGCGTCAGGGTAACAAAATACCTGTGTGAATGCAGGTCAGATTCGTTCAAATATACACTATCCCGCAGCGGGATTATTTATCGCGCGTTAGCGCTTCCTCATGCCGGTGTATTATCACGTACGCGAGAAAGAGTTAATTATCCCGGCCTGACGACTTTGGCCGTAAATTCTCATCGAAGACCAGCCGCTGGCGTCCGGGCTCCTCTTCGCGCAGCGGCTCAACCTGATGCAGGGTTCGCTTGCAGCGTTCCACCAGCACCTGATACTCCCGCGTGCCCTGCTTTTTCCACTCCATCTCCTGGGCGCTCAGCTCACGGATGGCCTTTGCCGGGCTGCCGATAATCAGATGATTAGCGGGCATCTCCGCCCTGGCCTTCACAAACGCCGCTGCGCCGACGATGCTGTTTTCCCCGATCGTCGCCCCGTCCATGACCACCGCATTCATCCCCACCAGCGCGTTGCGGCGGATGATACAGCCGTGAAGAATGGCGCTATGGCCGATATGCCCGTCCTCTTCCACCACGGTGTCCTGCTCCGGGAACCCGTGCATCACGCAGTTATCCTGAATGTTGGCGCCATCCTTCACCACGATACGGCCAAAATCACCGCGCAGGCTGGCGTTGGGGCCAACGTAAACGCCTTTACCGAGGATCACGTCGCCGATCAGCACCGCCGTCGGATGAACGTAGCTCTCTTCAGGCACCACCGGCGTCAGGCCATCAATTTGATAAACGGGCATAGCATCTCCTTACTTGATATTCAGACCACCAAAGCGCTGGTGATAAAGCGTGCCGGGGGCAGGCAGTTGGCCCACCGAGGTTTCCCCCTTCTCGCTGACGAACGCCAGAGCGCCCGCCGCCACGCGCTGGTAAATATTGATGCACAGCTGCCGCGCGCTTTGCCCCGCCCAGTGCGCGGGCAGTAGCTCCTCGGGCAACAGCGGATCCTTTAGCACCACGCGACGATAAAAATGAATCAGCAGCAGCTGGATCTGGAAGCAGCGCTCCGGGGTCAGATCCTCCGGCGATGCTTCCTTCAGCAGCGGCAGCAGCGGACGGAACGAGTCAATAAACGTCTCGTACATCGCGTTTTGTTCGGTAAGCTGCCAGCACTCCTCCACGCGGGACCGCAATGCCGCGCGCGACAGGGCCAGCGGCGAATGGGCCTCAAAGAAGATGACGTTTTCCGCCACGCCCGCGTCGTGCAGCAGGGACTGCACGTCCGCCAGGTTCTGCGACGGCGAGGCCATCAGGCTTGGTGCCAGCGTGCCGAATCCCTGCCAGATGAGCTGTTTTTTCACGTCCGCGAGGGTGGTTTTATCCAGCCCCTCGGAGAGCAGCAGCAGCCATTTGCCGTCCCACGCCGGCAGCTCCGCGCGATAAATTTTGTTCTCCGCGCGCCGCGTCAGGCGTAACCCCTTGTCGCTGAGGCGGTAAAAGCTGCGTCGTCCAATGCGCGACACGTCCAGCCAGCCCTCTTTATTGAGGCGGAACAGCGCGGTGCGCACAAAGCGTTCGCCGAATCCCATCCCCTCCAGCAGGGCCGCCAGGCTGCCGAGCCAGATCTCGCCCCCGCGATGGGAAAGCGCATCACCGTAAAGGGAAGCGATAAGCGAGGTCCCGCTGATGGGAACGGAGCTGACCGCGTGCTGGATAAAGGCGTCAAGTTTATTCATATGATTCATTCTGTTGTGATTTTTTTCCTGGATGAATCATAGCACAGGAATCTGGGATCGACCCTCACCCTAACCCTCTTCCAAAGGGAGAGGGAACGTAGTACACCCTCTCCTTTTGGGAGAGGGCTGGGGTGAGGGAAATTCAACCGTTGGCGGCCACTTTACGCAAATCAAACACCCGGCAGGCTTTACCCTCCGAGCGGGGAATGCTGCCGCAGTTCACAATCATCACATCGGTTGAGATCCCCACCATCGACTTAATACGGTGGCGCAGCTGGTGGCAGACCTGACAGCGCTGCTCGTGCGTTAACGTTAAGCTACTCTGCTTAAGCTCAACCTTCACCGAAAGTGAATCAAGATGCCCGCGACGGTTCACCTCCAGCTGATAGTGCGGCGAAAGGTGTTCAAACTTGACGATCTCTTCTTCCAGCTGTGACGGGAAGACGTTAACGCCGCGAATGATGAGCATGTCGTCGCTACGCCCGCTGATGCGGTCCATCCTGCGCATGGTGCGCGCGGTGCCCGGCAGCAGGCGCGTCAGATCGCGGGTGCGGTAGCGGATCACCGGCAGCGCCTCTTTGGTGAGCGTAGTGAACAGCAGTTCGCCCTGCTCGCCGTCGGCCAGCGGCGCGCCGTCATTCGGGTTGACGATCTCCGGGTAGAAGTGATCTTCCCAGATGGTCGGGCCGTCAGCGGTTTCGAGACACTCCATCGCTACCCCCGGGCCCATCACTTCGGAGAGGCCATAGATGTCCAGCGCGGTAATGCCCAGCCGTTTTTCAATTTCACGGCGCATCGCCTGCGTCCACGGCTCGGCGCCAAACACGCCGACGCGCAGGGAGCAGGCGCTGGCGTCACCGCCCATCTGGCGCTCCAGCTCTTCGATCAGGTTCAGGCAGTAGGACGGCGTAACCATGATCATGTCCGGCTGGAAATCGCGGATCAGCTGCGCCTGCTTCTCCGTCTGGCCGCCGGACATCGGGATCACCGTCGCCCCCAGACGCTCGGCACCGTAGTGCGCGCCCAGCCCGCCGGTAAACAGCCCGTAACCGTAGGCCACGTGAATTTTATCCTTCGCGCTGCCCCCGGCGGCGCGCAGGGAGCGGGCGACGATATTGGCCCAGTTGTCGATGTCATTTTGGGTATAGCCCACCACGGTCGGCTTCCCGGTGGTGCCGGACGAGGCGTGGATGCGCACCACCTGCTCCATCGGCACCGCAAAGGTATCGAACGGGTAGTTGTCGCGCAGATCCTGCTTGGTGGTGCACGGGAATTTTTGCAGGTCCGCCAGCTCGTTAAAATCGTCAGGGTGAACGCCCGCCGCGTCAAACTTGCGTTTGTACATCGGAACGTTGCTGTAGGCGTGGTTCAGCGTCCACTTCAGGCGCGCGGTCTGCAGGGCCTGTAATTCATCAACGGACGCGGATTCGATCGGGTCAAGCTTTGTTGTATTTATCATCGCAGGGTACTCACATTATTGTTCGCTCAAACACGCTCAAGGATCATGGCAATGCCCTGACCCACACCGATGCACATCGTACACAGCGCGTAGCGCCCGCCGCGTCGGTGCAATTCATTGCCTGCGGCCAGCGCCAGTCTGGCACCGCTCATGCCCAGCGGGTGGCCCAGCGCGATCGCCCCGCCGTTCGGGTTGACGTGCTCCGCGTCATCCGGCAGGCCCAGCTGGCGCAGCACGCCCAGCGCCTGTGCGGCAAAGGCTTCGTTAAGCTCAATGACGTCCATATCGGCGATACTGAGCCCGGCACGCTCCAGCACCCTGCGGGTGGCGGGAACCGGGCCCAGCCCCATCAGACGCGGCTCTACCCCCGCGGTTGCCATTGCCACAATGCGAGTGCGCGGGGTTAATCCCTGGGCCAGCGCCATCTGCTCGCTGGCGACAATCAGCGCCGCCGCGCCGTCGTTCACGCCGGACGCGTTCCCCGCCGTAATCACGCCGTTCTTACGAAACGGGGTTTTCAGCGCGGCCAGCTGTTCAAGCGTGGTCTCCGCGCGCGGATGCTCATCCTCCGCCACCTCCGTCACCGCCCCTTTTTTGCCGGGCACCTGAACCGGCACAATCTCCTGCGCCAGAACGCCGTTCTGCTGCGCCCGCGCGGTGCGCTGCTGGCTGCGCAGGGCAAACGCGTCCTGATCGGCACGGCTGATATTTAACAATTCAGCTACATTCTCTGCCGTTTCCGGCATGCTGTCAGTTCCGTATTGCTGATGCATGAGCGGATTCACAAATCGCCAGCCGATGGTGGTGTCGAAGATTTCCGCCTGACGCTGGAACGCCGCCGTGGCCTTGCCCATCACGAAAGGCGCGCGGGACATGGACTCCACGCCGCCGGCGATCAGCAAATCGCCCTCTCCGGCCTTGATGGCGCGCGCCGCAAAGCCAAGCGCGTCCAGGCCTGAACCGCACAGACGGTTAATGGTGGTAGCAGAAACCGCGTGCGGGAGCCCGGCGAGCAGCGCCGACATGCGCGCCACGTTGCGGTTATCTTCCCCGGCCTGATTCGCGCAGCCGAAGATCAGGTCATCTATCCGCTCGAGGTCAAGCTGCGGGTACCGCGCCAGCAGCGCGCGCAGCGGCACGGCGCCTAAATCATCAGCGCGCACGCCGGACAGGCTGCCGCCGTATCGACCGATCGGGGTACGAACACCATCACAAATAAATGCGTCACGCATCAGGCTTCTCCTGTCACACTGCCGCCGGTGCGGTGGGATTTCCCGCGAAAGAGAGCGACGGTTTTCTGTTGTTGGTTTTGAATTTCAATGTCGTATACGCCGGTCAGCCTGCCCTGATGCTTTACCCGCGCGGTGGCGGTGAGCTTATCCCCGGCGAAGCCCGGACGCAGAAAGTCGATGGAGCAGCCAGAGGCCACCGCCGCCAGCCCCTGGCTGTTGCAGGCGTAGGCAAAGGCGGTATCGGCCAGCGAGAACAGCTGGCCGCCGTGGCAGGTCTGATGGCCGTTGAGCATCTGCGGCGTGATGGTCATCGTGACCACCGCATAGCCTTCGTCCATTTCGATAATGTCGATACCAAGCGCCCGGGCGCAGGCGTCCCGTTCATACATGGCACGGGCGTTGTGCCAGGCGTTATGACTCATGGCTACTCTCCAGAAGCGCGCGCTGGCGCAGCAGTGAACAGGGGCGATAGCGTTCTTCGCCGTAGTGACGTTGCAGGTTCTCCAGCAGCGCTAACAGACGCTGCCAGCCAAGACGCTCGCCCCAGGCAATCGGGCCGCAGGGGTAGTTCACCCCTAAGCGCATGGCGGTATCGATGTCTTTTTCGCTGGCAACCCCTTTTTGCAGCGCGTCCAGCGCTTCGTTGGCAATCATCGCCACCGTGCGCCAGACCAGCAGGCCGGGGTAATCGGCAATCTGCACCACCCGCTTCCCCTGGTGCTGCAACCAGTGAATGGCCTTCTGCGTGGCGGAGTGCGGGTTGCCAGACGCTGCGGCAATCACGGCCACGTCGCGCTCGATGCGGTCAACCACCACGACCGGCCGACCGTGGCGCAGCGCCAGGGACTGAGCGGTTTCCCCCTGCGTTTCAATCAACAGCAGCTCGTCGATTTCCGTGACGCCGTCACTTCTTCGCTGGGCGCGCATCGGGCTGAAGCTGTCGCTAACCGGCGCGAGCCAGCTGACGGCAGGCTTTTCTTCCTGCCAGCGGTAGACACCCTGCCCGCTTTTTTTGCCCAGACGCCCGGCAAGCACCAGCTCCTGCTGCACCAGCGACGGCAGAAACCGGCGCTCCTGCCAGAAGGCGTTAAACACGGAGCAGGTCACCGCAAAGTTGACGTCCTGGCCAATCATGTCCGTCAGCTCGAGCGGCCCCATCGGGAAGCCACCGCCGTCCCGCAGGGCGGCGTCAATTACCTCCGGCGCCGCCACCTGCTCTTCCAGCGCGCGCCACGCTTCGGAATAGAAAGGACGCGCCACCCGGTTGACGATAAAACCCGGCGTGGACTGGCAGCGTACCGGCTGTTTTCCCCAGTTCAGCGCCAGCTCGCAGAGGGTATCGACCACTTCCGCCGAGGTTGCCAGCCCGCTGACCACCTCCACCAACTTCATCACCGGCGCGGGGTTAAAGAAGTGCAGCCCGGCGACGCGCTCGGGATGGCTAACCTCCGCCGCAATGGCGGTAACGGAGATGGATGAGGTGTTGCTGGCAAGCAGCGCCTGCGGCGGGCAGACCTCTGCCAGCTGGCTAAACAGCGCTTTTTTCACCTCAAGACGCTCAGAGGCCGCCTCGATCACCAGATCGGCCTGCGCCAGGGCATTGATGTTCGTCACCGGGGTCAGGCGGGCCAGGATTTGCTCCCCGGCTTCGGCAGTGAGTTTTCCGCGCGAAACGCGAGAGGACAGACGCTCGCGAATACCGTCAATGGCGCGGGAAATGGCCAAAGCGTCAATGTCGTACACCAGCACCGGATGACCGTGGCTGGCCGCCACCTCGGCAATACCGGCACCCATGGTGCCGCTGCCGATCACGGCGACCGTGTGAATGTTCGTCGCCATCTTATTTCCCCGTAAAGCGCGGAGCGCGTTTCGCCAGGAAAGCGCTGACGCCCTCCCGGTAGTCGTCGCTGCGTCCGGCAAGCCGTTGGTAATCCCGCTCAAGATCGAGCTGAGCGTCCAGCGTGTTGGTTTCCGCGGCGTTAATCGCCCGCTTGATCAGCCCCAGCCCGAACGTGGGCTGAGAGGCGAAATGGAGCGCCATCTGCTGCGCGGTAGCGGAGAGCTGCTCGTCGTCCACAACCTGCCAGATCATTCCCCAGTCCTGCGCCTGCTCGGCGCTGAGCTTATCCCCCAGCAGCGCCAGCCCCATGGCGCGGGCGCGTCCGGCAACGCGCGGCAGAAACCAGGTGCCGCCGCAGTCCGGCACCAGCCCGAGCCTGCTGAAGGCCATCACGAAGGTGGCCGAGCGGGCGGCGATCGCCATGTCGCAGCCGAGCGCCAGCGTCGCACCGGCCCCTGCCGCCACGCCGTTCACCGCACATATCACCGGCTTTGGAAGCTTTGCCAGGCGGCGCACCAGCGGGTTGTAAAAGGTTTCAACGGACATGCCCAGATCGGGCGCGGGGCCGTTCGGGTCAACGTTACGGTCGTTAAGATCCTGCCCGGCGCAAAAGCCGCGCCCCGCGCCGGTAATCAGCAGGCAGCGGATGGCGTCATCGCGCTCAGCCTGCTTCAGGCACTCGGAAAGCTGCTGGTGCATTACGTCGTTAAAGCTGTTCAGGCGCTCGGGGCGGTTCAGCGTAATGGTCATTACGCCCTGCTCAACATGGCTCAGAATAAATTCCACAGTTAGCGTCCTTTAAAGTCTGGGGTGCGTTTTTGTAAGAAGGCAGCGATACCTTCACGGCGATCGTCGGTGGCCGCGAGCAGCGTGAACAGCTGACGCTCCTGCGCGAGCCCGGCCTGGAGCGGCACCTCCTGCGACTGGCGCAGCGCCTGCTTCGCCGCCTGTAGCGCCAGCGGCGAGTGGCGCGCCATCAGCGCCGCCTGCTTCAGGGCGTACTCCAGCGTCAGCGAGGCCGGGAAGACGTCGCTGACCAGCCCGGCGCCGTGCGCCTGAACCGCTGTAATGCTTTCGCCCGTCAGCACCATTTTGCTGGCAAGCGATTTACCCACGCAGCGGATCAGCCGCTGGGTGCCGCCCGCGCCCGGCATGATGCCCAGGGAAATCTCCGGCAGGCCAAAGCGGGCGTTATCGCCGGCAATCACCACGTCGCACAGCAGCGCCAGCTCGCAGCCGGCGCCGAGCGCGAAGCCGTTGACGGCGGCGATCAGCGGCTTGTTGAAGGCGTTAATCCGCGCCCACAGCTGGGGACGGATATCGTTCAGGGTGGCGGGCAGGTCTTTTTCAGCCATTTCGTTGAGGTCTGCCCCGGCCGCGAAGCAGCGTTCACTGCCGTAAATCACGCAGGCAGAAATTTCCGCGTCCGCGGCGGCGGCCTCGAGCTGCCCCGCGAGCAGCGTCAGCAGCGCATTGTTGAGCGCGTTGCGCGCCGCCGGACGGTTGAGCGTCAGCTGCATCACGCGGCCATGGCGGGTGACAATCAGTTCGTTCATGCCATCCCCTTCGCGTCAAAATCGACAATAACGTCGGCGGTCAGCGGCAGCGCCTGACAGCTCAGCACATAGCCTGCCGCCAGCTCGTCCGGCTCCAGGCTGTAGTTGGTAGCCATATCGACTTTCCCGCGCAGCACTTTGCATTTGCAGGTGGCGCATACGCCGCCCTTGCAGGCGTACGGCAGATCCGCCCCCTGACGCAGGGCCGCGTCCAGGATGCTCTCGTCGTCCGCCGTCAGGGTGATTTCCCGGTCGCGCCCGTCCTGGCGGACGGTCACCTTCTGCCCCTCGGCCTGCACGCCGTGCGTTCGCTTCGCGGCGATGCCCGGCGTGTTAAAGCGCTCCAGGTGAATCGCTTTTTCCGGCATGCCCAGCGCTTTCAGCGCCGCCTCGGCGTCGTCCATCATCGCCGACGGGCCGCAGATGAAGGCTTCGTCGTACTGGCGGAAGTTAATCAGGGTTTTTGCCAGCGCCTGGAGCTTTTCGCCGTCAATGCGGCCATGCAGCAGATCGCTGTCGAGGGTCTCCTGGCTGAAGATGGACACCAGCTGCAAACGCTGCGGGTACTTATCCTTCAGGTCCGCCAGCGCCCGGCGGAACATCATGCTCTGGCTGCTGCGGTTGCCGTAAATCAGGGTGAAATGGCTGTGCGGTTCCGTGGAAAGGGTCGCGGAGAGAATGGCCAGCATCGGGGTGATCCCGGATCCGGCGGCAATCGCCAGATAGTGGCCTTCCCGTTCGGCCTGCGGCTGGTAGCCGAAATGTCCCTGGGGAACCATCACCTCCAGCGCCATGCCCTGTTTGATCTCATCCCGGGCATAGCGGGAAAAGCGCCCGCCCTCGATGGCCTTCACCGCCACGCTAATTTCTCCCGGCGCGGTGCTGCGGCAGATGGAGTAGCAGCGGCGCAGTTCTTCATCCCCGAGCCGGGCTTTCAGGGTCAGATGCTGGCCGGGGCGGAAGCGGTACGCCTCCTGCAGCGCCTGCGGCACCGCGAAGGTAATGGTTACCGCGTCGCGGGTTTCGGGTTCCACTTTTGCCACTGTTAATGAATGAAACGTTGTCATGGCGGCCTCAAATACATTTGAAATAGTCGAACGGCTCACGGCAGGTATTGCAGCGATAGAGCGCCTTGCAGGCCGTGGATCCAAATTCACTGATAAGCGAGGTATCGGTGCTCGCGCAGCGCGGGCAGCTCACCTCAGCCGGCGCGTGTGCGTGACAGCTGTGGCCCACGGGCGGGCTGATGCCGTATGCCCGCAGGCGCTCGCGCGCGTCGGCGGTCATCCAGTCGGTGGTCCAGGCCGGTTCAAGCTGGAGCACGATATGCACCGGGGTAAAGCCGCTTGCGGTCATCGCCTCGCGGATCGCCCCCAGCAGGTGCTCCGTTGCCGGGCAGCCCGAATAGGTTGGCGTAAAGCCGATGACCCAGCCCTCACCCTGCGCCTTGACGCTGCGCACCATGCCTAAATCGGTGATGGTAAGAACCGGCACTTCCGGGTCGGGGATCTGGCTTAACAGCGCCCAGATCTGCGGGATTTGCGCCGGGGTGACGTCGACGAGGCGTTGCATAGCGTGCTCCTTTACCACTGCTGCCCGGGGTAGGCGCGCTGGAGATACTGCATCTCTGCCAGCATCGGCCCCAGATGTTCGGTATGAAGGCCCTTCTTGCCTCCCGTGCGATACGCCACCTCTTCGGGCACGCTGAGCTGAGCTTCCGCCAGGCCGGCAAACACCTCGCTCTCCCACGGTTCACGCAGGGTGCGAGGGTCAACCGCCACGCCGGAATCAATCAGCGCCAGCTCGACGTCGTCGGCGTCGAACAGCTCGGCCGTAAAGCGCCACAGGCCGTTCACCGCCTGCTGCATTTTTTGCGCGGAGGTTTCCGTGCCGTCGCCCAGGCGCACCAGCCAGCCGCGGCTGAAGCGCAGGTGATAGCGCGCCTCCTTAATGGCTTTAGCCGCGATGGCGGCAAGCTGGCCGTCGCTGCTGCGGATCAGCCGCTCGTACAGCGCCACGTTCCAGGCGTCCATCAGGTACTGGCGGGCGATGGTGTCGGCAAAGCTGCCGTTTGGCTGTTCCACCAGCAGCACGTTGCGGAACTGACGCTCATCGCGCCCAAACGCCAGCGCGTCTTCATCGCCCTGGCCTTCCAGCCCGGCGGCGTACGTCAGGAAGTTGCGCGCCTGGCCGAGCAGATCGAGGCCAATATTGGCGAGCGCCAGGTCAATTTCCAGCTCCGGCGCGTGGCCGCACCAGGCGCCCAGACGCTGAGAAAGCACCAGACCGTTGTCGCCCAGGCGCAGGGCATATGCGGATACGTTGTTCATCCCTAACCTCACATGTGCTCGATGCCATCGGGGATCGTGTAAAACGTCGGATGGCGGTAGACCTTGCTTTCCGCCGGGTCGAAGAACTCGCCGCTCTCTTCCGGCTGGGAGGCGACAATTTCACTCGCCTTCACCACCCAGATGGAGCAGCCTTCGCTGCGGCGGGTATAGGCGTCGCGCGCGTTTTCCAGCGCCATGCGGTCGTCGGCAGCGTGGAGGCTGCCTACATGACGGTGCGACAGCCCCTGCTTAGAACGGACGAAAACTTCGTATAACGGCCAGTAAACATTGCTCATGTTGGTTTCCTCTTATGCGGCCCGGCGAGCGCGCTGTTTTTCGGCGTGCGCCAGCGCGGCTTCGCGCACCCACGCGCCGTCGTCCCAGGCTTTACGTTTTGCGGCCAGACGTTCGTGGTTACAGATCCCGCGCCCGCTAATTACCTCGTCAAATTCCTGCCAGTCGATCTCGCCGAAGCGGTAGCGGCCGCTCTCCTCATCGAAGCGCAGGTCGGGATCCGGCACGGTCATCCCCAGCATCTCCACCTGAGGCACGGTGTTATCCACGAAGCGCTGACGCAGCTCGTCGTTGCCAAAGCGCTTGATCTTCCAGGCCAGGCTGCGGGCGCTGTTGGGAGAGTTGTCGTCGTTTGGCCCAAACATCATCAGCGCCGGCCACCAGAAGCGGTTGATGGCGTCCTGCAGCATCTGACGCTGTTCTTCACTGCCCTGCGCCAGCGCCATGCAGGCTTCAAAGCCCTGACGCTGGTGAAAGCTCTCTTCTTTACAGATTTTCACCATCGCCCTGGCGTACGGGCCGTAGGACGTGCGGCACAGCGCCACCTGATTAACGATGGCAGCCCCGTCCACCAGCCAGCCGATAACGCCGATATCGGCCCAGCTCAGGGTCGGATAGTTGAAGATGGAGGAGTATTTCATCTTGCCGTCGAGCATCTTTTGATAGATGTCCTCCCGGGCGCAGCCCAGCGTTTCCGCCGCGCTGTAGAGGTACAGGCCGTGTCCGGCTTCGTCCTGCACCTTCGCCAGTAAAATGGCTTTACGGCGCAGCGTCGGCGCGCGGGCGATCCAGTTGCCTTCCGGCAGCATGCCGACAATTTCGGAGTGGGCGTGCTGACCAATCTGGCGGATTAGCGTCTTGCGGTAGGCTTCCGGCATCCAGTCCTGCGGCTCGATGGCCGTCTCCTGCGCGATGCGTTGCTCAAAGCGTTGTTCTTGCGTCACATAACCACCTTTATGATTCGTTAGATCACCATATATAGCAAAATGGTGAATCATTTGGTTTCTTAAAAGTTACACAAAGGTTAAATACAACCCCAAGAAGCGTTTGCCTGTTTTGTGACGACGCTCGCAAGTCTTTTCGCTTAAGGCTTGCTACGCGCGGGTTTAGCATCAGGGTTCCGGGCAACGCAGATCACATCGTTAACAATTCATTAAAACTCAGCTTGATTTTTATGATTCACGATCAAACTATTTATAGGTAAATCACGAAACACCTGGAGAGAAGAAATGCAGCAGTTAGCCAGCTTCTTGTCCGGCACCTGGCAGTCAGGCCGGGGCCGCGCGCGCACCATAACCCACGCCATCAGCGGCGAGACGCTATACGAAGTGACCAGCGAAGGGCTGGACATGGCGGCCGCCCGCCGTTACGCCATTGAACGCGGGGGTGAAGCGCTTCGCGCAATGAGCTTTATCGAGCGTGCCGCCATGCTGAAGGCGGTAGCTAAACACCTGCTGGGCCAGAAGGATCGGTTTTATGCGCTGTCAGCCCAGACCGGCGCGACGAAGGCCGACAGCTGGGTGGATATTGAGGGCGGCATCGGCACCCTCTTCACCTACGCGAGCCTCGGCAGCCGTGAGCTGCCGGACGATACCCTGTGGCCGGAAGATGAGCTCATCCCGCTGTCGAAGGAAGGCGGTTTTGCGGCCCGCCACGTTTTAACCTCAAAATCCGGCGTGGCGGTGCATATCAACGCCTTTAACTTCCCGTGCTGGGGGATGCTGGAAAAACTCGCGCCTACCTGGCTTGCCGGGATGCCCGCCATCATCAAGCCGGCCACCGCCACCGCGCAGGTTACTCAGGCGATGGTGAAATCGATTGTCGAAAGCGGTCTGGTGCCGGACGGCGCCATCAGCCTGATCTGCGGCGGTGCGGGGGATCTGCTGAGCCAGCTCGACAGCCAGGACGTGGTGACGTTTACCGGCTCGGCCAGCACCGGCCAGAGCCTTCGCGTGCACCCGAATATCGTCGCGAACGCCATTCCGTTCACCATGGAAGCCGATTCCCTGAACTGCTGCGTGCTCGGTGAGGACGTGACCCAGGAGCAGCCGGAGTTTGCGCTGTTCATTCGGGAGGTGGTGCGCGAGATGACCGCCAAGGCCGGGCAAAAATGCACCGCCATCCGCCGCATCATCGTGCCGGAAGCGCAGGTTGAGGCGGTCAGCCAGGCGCTGATTGCGCGGCTGGAGAAGGTGGTTGTCGGCGATCCGTCGCAGGAAGGGGTGAAGATGGGCGCCCTGGTAAACGGCGAGCAGCGCGCCGACGTGCAGGAAAAAGTCGATAGCCTGCTTGCCGCCGGCTGTCAGGTCCGCCTGGGCGGCAAAGCCGATTTGCAGGCGGCTGGCGCATTTTTCCCGCCCACCCTGCTGTTCTGCCCGCAGCCTGACGAAACCCCGGCCGTGCATTCCACCGAAGCCTTTGGCCCGGTCGCAACCCTGATGCCGTACCGCGATACCGAACACGCCATGCGGCTGGCGCGGGCAGGCGGCGGCAGCCTGGCGGGAACGCTGGTCACGGCAGATTCAAACGTGGCGCGGCAGTTTATTGCCGGAGCAGCACGCGCCCACGGGCGTATTCAGATCCTCAACGAGGAATCATCCAAAGAGTCTACCGGACACGGTTCCCCGCTGCCGCAGCTGGTGCACGGCGGTCCGGGACGTGCGGGCGGCGGCGAGGAGCTGGGCGGCCTGCGCGCGGTGAAGCACTACCTCCAGCGCACGGCCATTCAGGGCAGTCCGTCCATGCTGGCCGCCATTGGCAAGCAGTGGGTGCGTGGCGCAGAGGTACAGGAAGATCGCATCCATCCCTTCCGTAAATACTTCGAGGAGCTACAGCCGGGTGACAGCCTGCTTACGCCGCGCCGTACCCTGACGGAAGCCGATATCGTCAATTTTGCCTGCCTCAGCGGCGATCACTTCTACGCCCATATGGACAAAATTGGCGCGGCGGAGTCGATTTTTGGCGAGCGCGTGGTGCACGGTTATTTCCTGATTTCTGCCGCAGCGGGGCTGTTTGTTGACGCCGGCGTCGGCCCGGTTATTGCCAACTACGGGATGGAAAACCTGCGCTTTATCGAGCCGGTCAAGCCGGGTGACACCATTCAGGTACGCCTGACCTGCAAACGTAAAACGCTGAAGAAGCAGCGCGCTGCCGATGAAAAGCCCACCGGCGTGGTGGAATGGGCGGTTGAAATTTTCAACCAGCATCAGCAGGCCGTGGCGCTCTACTCCATCCTGACGCTGGTGGCGCGCCAGCAGGGTGATTTCAACGGCTGATTTCCCATCACCCTAACCCTCTCACCACGGGCTGAGGGTTCCCCACAAAATAATGCCTGCACGGAGGACCCTCTCTCCCTTGAGGGAGAGGGCTGGGGTGAGGGGGAACATATGGTTGTAGAGGTAATTCCGTTCACTTTAAATTCCTTGCTACTCTTTAACGGCATGACTTGTGAACGTGCCATGGCGGCTCAGTCGCCGCCGCCCTGGCGACCCGGGCTCCCGGCGGTAAATCGCCGCTTCGCGGTGCCTTCGGCTTATTCCTTCCGGCTTATCGGGGACGGGCGGAGGTAACCTCCCTGTAAAGCCGCCCTCTCGGCGCATCCCTGCGCCTCGCCCCGGCCTGCAGGAAACGCCTCAGCGATTTACAGCCGGACCAGGGCGTCGCTGTAATTCATTTATTTTCCTGAAACAACATTCGTCGCTTTCGGTAAAAAAATTACTGGGGATCCCTCAGCCCCACGGGAGAGGGAACAGTCCCTGCCGACATTATGTTGTGGGGAATGCATCTGCATGAGCGTGTGATTAACCCCCGCTCTTTTTTTAACCTGGCAAGACTGACAAACAACCTGGCAGATGCAGGCAAACGTTTTTCGTGGGCGCCTGTCAGGATAAGGCTGACACAACACAATAAACACAACAAGATGAGGTCTACGATGGGAAGCACTCCTTCTTTTTCTGCCCGCAGAACGGCGCTGGCCATGGCCGTTACGCTCTGCTGCGCCTGGCAGTCCCCTGTTTTCGCTCACGGCAGCGAGGCGCATATGGTCCCGATGGATAACGCGCTTCAGGAGTTTGGGGCTGACGTGCAGTGGGATGATTACGCCCAAATGTTCACCATCGCGAAGGACGGTGCTTTTGTGAAGGTCAAGCCAGGGGCGAACACCGCTATCGTCAACGGTAAACCCCTGACGCTCCAGGTGCCGGTAGTGATGAAGGACAAAAAAGCGTTTATCTCTGAGACCTTTATCAACGACGTTTTTCAGTCCGGCCTTGACCAGACTTTCCAGGTGGAGAAGCGCCCTCACCCGCTAAACGCGCTGACGGCGGATGAAATTAAGCAGGCCGTCGGGATTGTGAAAGCCTCGGCGGACTTTAAGCCCAACACCCGCTTTACCCAGATCGCACTGGCGGAGCCGGAAAAAGCCAAAGTGTGGGACTTCGTGCTCAACGGCACCGCCGTGGATACGCCCCGGCAGGCAAATATCACCATGCTCGTTGGCAAGCAGATTGTCGAAAGTCGCGTGGATCTGAAGGACAAAAAAATCCTGCACTGGGCGCCGGTAAAAGACGCGCACGGCATGGTGCTGCTGGATGATTTCAACACCGTTCAGCAGATCATCAACGAGAGCCCGGAGTATGCCGCGGTGCTGAAAAAGCGCGGCATTACCGATCCGACGAAAGTCATCACCACGCCGCTTACCGTCGGCTTTTTTGACGGCAAAGACGGCCTGAAGCAGGAAGACCGCCTGCTGAAAGTGATCGGCTATCTGGACGTGGGCGACGGTAACTACTGGGCGCACCCGATTGAAAATCTGGTCGCGGTGGTGGATCTCGACCAGAAGAAAATTCAGAAGATTGAGGAAGGCCCGGTGGTGCCGGTGCCGCTTACTCCGCGCCCCTATGATGGCCGCGACCGCGTTGAAACGGTGAAGAAACCGCTGGAGATTATCGAGCCGGAAGGCAAAAACTACACCATTACCGGCGATATGGTGCACTGGCAGAACTGGGATTTCCACCTGAGCCTGGATTCACGCGTCGGCCCGATTATCTCCACCGTCACCTATAACGACAACGGCAAAAAGCGTCAGGTGATGTATCAGGGCTCGCTCGGCGGCATGATCGTGCCTTACGGCGACCCGGATATCGGCTGGTACTTCAAAGCCTATCTGGATTCCGGCGATTACGGCATGGGCACCCTGACCTCTCCGCTGGTGCGCGGCAAGGACGTGCCGTCTAACGCCGTTATGCTTGATGAAACCATTCCGGACTACACCGGGGCGCCGCTGGAGATCCCGCGCGCAATAGCGATTTTTGAGCGCTACGCCGGGCCGGAATATAAGCATCAGGAGCTGGGTAAGCCCAACGTCAGCACCGAGCGCCGCGAGCTGGTGGTCCGCTGGGTCAGCACCGTTGGCAACTACGATTACATCTTCGACTGGGTGTTCCACGAAAACGGCACCATCGGCATTGATGCGGGCGCAACGGGGATTGAAGCGGTGAAGGGCGTGCAGACGAAAACTATGCATGACGCCACCGCGAAGGATGACACCCGCTACGGCACGCTGATCGACCATAACATCGTGGGCACCACGCACCAGCACATCTATAACTTCCGTCTGGACATGGACGTGGACGGGATCGGCAACAGGCTGGTGGCGATGGATCCGGAAGTGAAGCCGAACACCGCAGGCGGCCCGCGCACCAGCACCATGCAGGTTAATCAGTACAGCATTGATACCGAACAGCAGGCGGCGCAGAGGTTTGACCCGGGCACCATTCGCCTGCTGAACAACACCAGCAAGGAGAACCGCATGGGGAACCCGGTCTCGTATCAGATAATCCCTTACGCGGGCGGTACGCACCCGGTGGCGACCGGCGCGAAATTCGCCCCGGACGAGTGGATTTATCACCGCCTGAGCTTTATGGATAAACAGCTGTGGGTAACGCGTTACCATCCTGACGAAATGTATCCGGAAGGAAAATTCCCGAACCGCTCCACGCGCGATACGGGCCTCGGCCAGTACGGCAAAGATAACGAGTCGCTCAACGACCAGGATAACGTCATCTGGATGACCACCGGCACCACCCACGTTGCCCGCGCCGAAGAGTGGCCGATTATGCCGACGGAGTGGGTACACACGCTGCTAAAACCGTGGAACTTCTTCGACGAGACGCCAACGCTCGGCAAGAAAAAAACCGAGCAGAAATAAGCACACGCCGGGCATTTGCCCGGTTTTTTTATCCATACATTTGAGGAATAATCGAGCCTGCTTATAGTTAGTAATACCTGGCTTTCGCGAGCTATCCACCGGACGGGAACAAAAATTGTAATGGAAAAAAGACACAACGCTACACCTGAGCCAGCGACCTGGCCAACCCGTAATTCGATGGTCGTCCACGGGCTGGCCGTAAACCTGCCGTGGCTTGCTTTCGTGAATGCGAGCTTTGCGCTGATGGTTCTGCTACGCAACTCCCTGTTCGGCCATATTGATGCCCTTCTGCACATCAGCCAGCACCTGCGGCTGATGATTGACGCCTCCATGCTGGGCGTGGTGATCCTCTCCGTTGCGCTGGTGATGATGGCCTGGCGACGCATCCGCGGGGTCAGCGCCGTGCTGTTTATATGCAGCGTGCTCTGGTCGCTGTGCTGTTACTGGTTTATCAACGTTATCCAGCTACCTCACCCCTGGCCGATATTTGTCACCCTGCTGATGGCCGGCATGACCGCACTCTATTTTCACCCGGTGGGGCTGTTATGCTTCATCGTGCCGCTGTGGCTCACCATGCCCGTTGCCAGCATGCTGCTGAATAAGGAAATGACGCTTCGATTTGCCGGGCTGTGGGTGATCTTCACGTTCATCCTCGTTTGCGGACGCTATATCCTGCTCCGCTGGTTTGATGAAGCCTGGCGCCGCAACCAGCAGAACCAGCGGTTAATTTCGCGGCTGGACGCGCTGGCCCATCAGGATCCGCTGACGAAAACGGCCAATCGCCGCGCGATGGAGCTGGTGCTGGAAAACGCGGTGGAGCAAGGCAAGCCCTTCACGGTGCTGATGCTGGACGTGGATTACTTCAAACTTTATAACGATACCTATGGTCACCAGGCGGGAGATGAGTGCCTGGCGCGGGTGGCCGAGGTGCTGAATACGTCGGTGCGCACGCCTGAGGATGTGGTCTCACGCTACGGTGGCGAGGAGTTTGTGGTGATCCTCTTCGACTGCACGGAGGGCGTTGCTGAAAAGGTCGCCGCACGGATCCAGGCTGGCCTGCGCGCGGCGGCGATCCCGCACGCCGCGTCTAAGGTCAATAACTATGTGACGGCCAGTATGGGTATCGCAGGTCGCACCGAAGGTCTGGCCGGGCCGGAAATCATCGCCCGCGCCGACGCGGCGCTGTATCGGGCGAAAGAGGGAGGACGGGATCGGTGGTCGCGGTAAGTCTGACACCCGCGTCCCCTCACCCTAACCCTCTCCCCTGAGAGCCGAGGGCATGCTCAGTGCCCGCATTAATTTGTGAGGATCCCTCAGCCCACAGGGAGAGGGTTACCCGACGTTTTTAATACCGCACGCAAACTGACTTGGTTTCACACCAGCCGTCCAGCCAGTCCGGGCCGAAATCGCGCCCGGTGCCGGACTGCTTCATTCCGCCAAACGGCAGGTTGGCGTCGATCAGCGTGTGGCTGTTTACCCATACCGTCCCGGCCTGTAGCCTGTCGGTGTATTCCAGCGCTTTACCGATATTCTGCGTCCAGACGCTGGCGGTGAGCCCGTACTCGGTGTCGTTCGCCAGCTGCAGCGCCTCCTCCCCGTCCGCCACGCGCACCAGGTTTACCACCGGGCCGAACACCTCCTCACGCGTCAGGCGCAGGTTATTATCCGGGTTAACCACCAGCGTCGGCGAAACGTAATAGCCTTTGTCGTCCGGCCCGCGGTTACCGCTAATCAGTTCCGCGTTGTGTGCTTTCGCGTCGTCAAGGAACGCCTGAACCTTATCGCAGTGGGCGCGCGACACCAGCGGGTTGATAAACGCCTCGGGCGACATGCCCGGCCCGACGCTGAGGGACTTTACGGCCTGCTCAAACCCGCTGACCAGCGTGTCAAACAGGGGAGCCTCAATATAAATGCGCGAGCTGGCGGCGCATACCTGCCCCTGATTCAGGAAACTGCCGGTCATTAGCCCCTCAATCACCCATGACGGATCGGCGTCCTTCAGGACGATAGCCGGATTTTTGCCCCCCAGCTCCAGCGTCACGCCCGTTAACGTGTCCGCCGCCGCGCGGGCGATCTGCTTGCCCGTCGCCGTCGAACCGGTAAAGCTCACCTTGGCAACGCGCGGATGCGAGGTCAGCGCCGCGCCGCAGACGGCGCCGCTTCCGGTAACCACGTTGAACACGCCATCCGGGATCCCCGCCTCGCTCGCCAGCTCCGCCACCCGTAACAGGGTCAGCGGGGTGGTTTCGGAGGGCTTGATCACGATTGAACAGCCTGCCGCCAGCGCGGGCATCACCTTCCACATGCCAATCATCAGCGGGAAGTTCCACGGCACGATCCCCGCCACGACCCCAACCGGCTCTTTGCGCGTCCACGCCTGATAACGCGCCCCCTGCGGCAGAGGAATAGAGAGATCGAGGGTTTTACCGGCAATTTTGGTGGTCAGCCCCGCCGTATAGCGCATCCAGTTCAGGGTGCTGCCCACTTCGAACGCGCGGGAAATAGTAATGGATTTCCCCTGCTCCAGCGTTTCGAGCTGAGCCAGCTCTTCGCCGTGCTGCTCCACCAGATCCGCAAACCGCAGCAGGATGCGTTCCCGCTCGGCCGGCAGACGCCCTGCCCAGCTTCGGGCGACAAAGGCGCGCCAGCCCGACATCACCGCACGATCCACGTCATCAACGCTGGCATCGGCGGTGGAGGCAATCACCTCTCCGGTCGCCGGGTTGTAGACGTTCAGACGCTTTTCGCTATCGGACGCGGCCTGACGCCCTTCAATCCACAGGCCATGCTGGCGATCTAAAAACTGCTGCACGCCCGGTAGAACGGCGATATGTGATTCCGACATAGGGTACTCCTTCGTTATGCTTCGCAGGGTGTGTATGCAGTCTAAGAGGGGTTTCGCATTCCTGCTTTTGTCTGTGTGACATTCGCTTTGCCACCTGTGACAGGCTCCGCAAATTGTGATAATTCCCGCTTATAACGCTGTAACCATTGAGTGTTCTTTCCTATAGTCAGCCTCGTAGCCCTGACTAAATGCAACATAAATGCAACAATGTGAAAACGGTGACGGTACAGCGAGAAAATCAATGGCATGTGCAGGCGAACAGGACAATTTTCAGCAGTGGCTGGCGCAGATTAACCAGGTTTGCGGGCGCTTTGCTGCGCGTCCGCTAGGGGGCGCGTTTCTCGGCGAGCTGGAAACCAGCTACACCCAAAGCCTGAAGCTAAGCACCGTAACCGCCGCAGGCGTAAACCTGTTTCGCACCCGTCAGGAGATCAAAAACGGCAACGACGCCTGGTTCTATACCGTGTTTCAGCTGGAAGGTAGCGCGGAGATTGAGCAGGACGACCGCCGCTCGGTGTTAAAAACCGGGGATATCACGCTGATTGATGCCTCCCGCCCGTGCTCCATATACTGGCAGGAGCGATCCCGCCAGATTTCGCTGCTGCTGCCGCGGCAGATCGTTGAGCAATACGCGCGCTTTCAGGAAGTGAGCTGCGCGCTTACCCTTTCCCGCAGTCTTCCTACCGTTCAGCTTAGCTATCGTCTGTTGCAGGAGAGCATGGGCAATGCCGATCTGAGCGCCAGAGAGAGTGAAGCGGCCCTTGAGGCAATGGTGTGCCTGCTGCGCCCGGCGTTCCAGCAGCGTGACGAGGTGCTGCCGCGCAAGGAGCGCCAGTTCCGCAACGTTCTGTCACTGATTGACGACCATATTCAGTCAGAGGCGTTAAGACCGGAGTGGATAGCCTCTGAGAGCGGCATGTCAGTACGCAGCCTGTACCGCATGTTCGCCGAGAAGGGGCTGGTGGTGGCGCAGTATATCAAGAACCGTCGCCTCGATTTATGCGCTCAGGCGCTGCGCGGCATTAGCGATGACGAAAAGCTGGCGGGAATTGGCTACAGCTGGGGCTTTACCGACCATAGCCATTTTTCCACCGCGTTTAAGCAGCGTTTTGGGGTCTCGCCGGGCGAGTACCGGAAGCGTTTTCGCTAGCTACTTTTTCAGCCACCTGCCGTTTATCCCCTTCACGTACTCCCCCGGCTGCGCGCGGGCCACCAGCTTTTGCCCCGCCATTTTTGCCACGTCGTCCACGGGCAGATTATTGCTGTCGGCCAGTTTTTGATAGCTTTCCGTGCGCGCGGCGTTGATACGGTTCACCAGCGCCAGCGTTTCCGCGTCATGCTGGACGGGGGCAAGGTAGCCGCTCAGGGTTTCCCCCACGCGCCCCTGGGCGCGCGCGTCGTTGAGCGTGAGCGTGGCGGCGTGAACGTTCATCCCCAGCGCCAGTAACAGCAGTGCTAATCGTTTCATGGCATCCTCAGAACAGATCGCTGCGGGATTTCAGCAGGGCTTCAACGTCTTTATCCACCTTGATATGGATTTCGTGCTCGATTTTCACGTTCATGTTGATGGTGATCGGCTCTTTGGGCGCCGCCACTTCAATGCGCGGCGTACAGCCTGACAGCAGCGCGGCCACGGCCACGGCGAGCACACCAGCCCTCATTTTCATTGTTGTTCCTCACTTTCCTTGCCTGTCGAACCGCGGAGAAGTGGTATCGCCGCATGTTGCTCAAACCATGTTTGCAAATTGTCCCCAAAGCGCAGGCTGCGCCAGAGGGTAAAAATGTTCTCTTCATGGGTATAGTTCAGGTTCACGAAGCCGCTTTTGCCGTCGACGCGGCTGGTGCCCTTAATGGACGCCTGCATGGTTAATACGCCCAGATTATCCACATTGAGTTTTGTCCACGACTGCGAAATTTCCATATAGCGGAGCCAGTTAATTGCCGCCCCGGCAGCCATGTTGTCTTTCACAATGGCGTCTGCCGTATCCTGGTCGATACGCAGCGTCATCGGCCCCGGGTTGGTCAGCCAGCCATCTTTAATGATCCATTTCTCATTGTCCAGCCAGAACGGCAGCGCACCGCTCACCGGGCCGGACATGGAAAACTGCTTAGGATCTACCGCGCTAATCAGTTCGCTGGAGGAAATATTATCCACGCGCAGGAGTGCCGGATCGTGCTGCGGCATTCTCAGCTGCTGCATGGTGATTTTTCCGCCCAGCACCTCAACCTTAACGTTGGTGAGCAGGAGCGGGTTCGCTTCGGTCCAGGGATAATCGCCCTGGAGATCCGCAGTGATGTTTCGGGCCGTCACCAGGTTTTTCACCTCGCCGATGCGAAGCGTTACCGGCCCGCGCGTGCCCAGAGACCAGGTGCCCTGGCTCAAGCGGAACGGCAGTACAAAATCGACGCCGTTTATCTCGTTATCCGGCATCCACGCGCTGCCTGCTTTCAGCACCCCGTGCCCCCCCGCCTCAAAGCCCTGCCCGGCTGCCGCCGAGAAAGCGACCTGGGCATACATCTCACCGTTGCGCAGCGTCATTTTCCAGTCCGGTGGGATCAGCGGCTGGAACACGGTGAGGGACTGCTTTGGCCACCAGGCCTGACCGCGAAGGCGTTGGCCGTCCCAGCGGCCATTCACCCGTACCGGGCCGATTTTTTCCGCATGGAGGTCACCCTTAAACTGGAATACCGTCGGGTCTGTCCCCTCAACGCTAAAGGTCAGGACGGACGGCGGCAGCACGCTTCCGCCAGAGAAGGTGGTTTGTCCGGCATTAAGCACGAGCGCGCCGCTGAAGGTGGGTTTATCCGGGTCCCGCGACCAGCGCACCGGCTTATCCAGCGCCAGGCGCGGTTTGCTGACAAGCATCGTGCCGTACTGGAGTTTGTCGAAACCGGTAGAGAGGTCCGTCAGCTCAATCAGGCTGTCGCGCCACTCCCCCCTGCCCCGCACATCCCAGCGCGCGTTCATTGGCGTGAAGTTCCCTTTACCCCAGTAGCGCCACTGCCACAGGCCGCTATCGGGTAAAAAGTCGTTCGCCTGGCCGTCCAGGTGCAGCTCAAAATTGCCCATCTCGTTCTCATGCGCCCGCAGAATGGCCTGCAGGCGGCCGTCCACGCCCTTCTGCGTAAGCTTCACCCCCGCCAGCGGCCAGCGGATCTCATCGATATCGAGCGAGTCGATGAGGCGACCGCGCGAGCGCAGCAGCGCGCCGGGAGCAAAAGTAAGCTGAGGATCATAAAGGCTGCCGGTCAGCTTTGCCGGGAGTCTGGCATACAGGATCAGATCGTTTTGCTTGGCTTCACCGCTCAGGTACAGCGGCATATCGCTGTTTTCCATACTGAGCGAGCCGGGGCCGATATTCAGCACCGCGTTGCCCTTACCCGCATCCCCCTGCGTCAGGACGTTGAGACGCCCCGTGAACGTGGCTTTTTCCAGCCCCTGCTGCCAGTTATCCACTCTGAGGCCGACGCGACCGCTCATCGGCATACCGGAGGCCGACCAGCTCCAGCGGCCGTCGCTGATGTTTAACCGCTGGGCGGTAATCTGCCACGGTAAATCGAGCAGCGGATCGGGATTGCCACGCGCCATGACCAGCAGCTGGCCCTGATTGCCCTCCCAGTCAAGATCGGCATCGACCAGCGAGGATAACTGTGGCACGTTGAAGGTGGCGACCGTATGCCCTTTTACCGGCACGCCGTCCGGTACCAGCGGCATCGTAAATTCGCCGACCAGCTTCACGGGCTGCGGCTGGTTCGGCAGCTGCACATCGAACTGGGTTATTGAAAGCGTCTGGCCGCGCAGCTGCCCCCTGATGCTCACCTGCTCTCCTTTATAGGTGATTTCCTGGCGGGCCGGGGTCAGTGAAGCGTGCAGCTCCCCCTCCCACTGCTGCCAGGGGGAAAGCGTAAAGCGGTGAACGGTAAGCCAGGTGTTGGGCAGAATGGCCTGCCACTGGGCCAGCGTTTTCGGCGCCACCGTAGATGGCGCGGATTGCGGTAATTTGCTCAGGCAGACGGCGTTGAGATCGAGCGCGCCAATATCCAGATCCCAGCGGCCCGGATGGGACAGCGTGAGGTTTTCGACGCGGGCAATTTCACACTCATCTACCAGATAGCGGAGATCGGGAACGATCAGGGCGTGGCGCGTGAGCCGCGGGCTTTCTTCAAACGCGATGCGCGTTCCAACCGGTAGCCAGATCCCGGCGAGCGTGGGCACCCACTGGGCGAGCGTCATCAGCAGCGTCAGCGGCACAATAAAGAGCAGCAGTAATAGCGCGATTGCGGCTTTGTATTTACCCTTCATGGGCAGTTAATATCCTGATTTAGCGAAATAAATAAGCCGTTCCTGCCGCTCATTGTCGCATGTTTAGCCAGTCAGTTGAAGGTAATGCCATTTTTAAGAGTAGATGCTCTACAATAATTCATAGAACTTATTGATTTCAATGAAATTTGAAAAATTGTAAGATAATTTTAATCATGCTAACGTGGTTGCAAAATCACTGGAGAACGTCTTATGAAACTCGCGGTATATAGCACAAAGCAGTACGACAAAAAGTATCTGCAACATGTTAACGAGACGTACGGTTTCGATCTTGAATTTTTCGACTTTCTGCTGACTGAAAAGACGGCAAAAACGGCCCACGGCTGCGAAGGCGTTTGTATCTTCGTGAACGATGACGGCAGCCGACCGGTGCTGGAAGAGTTGAAAAAACAGGGCGTGAAATACGTTGCCCTGCGCTGCGCGGGCTTTAACAACGTCGATCTTGATGCCGCCAAAGAGCTGGGCCTGAAGGTGGTTCGCGTCCCGGCCTACTCTCCGGAAGCGGTTGCCGAGCATGCCGTCGGCATGATGATGTCGCTCAACCGTCGTATTCATCGTGCTTACCAGCGCACCCGTGATGCCAACTTCTCTCTGGAAGGGCTGACCGGCTTTACCATGTACGGTAAAACCGCAGGCGTAATCGGTACCGGCAAAATCGGCGTGGCCGCCCTTCGCATTCTGAAAGGTTTCGGCATGCGCCTGCTGGCGTTCGATCCGTACCCAAGCGCGGCTGCGCTCGAGCTGGGCGTAGAGTATGTCGATCTGAAAACGCTTTTCTCCCAGTCTGACGTCATCTCCCTGCACTGCCCGCTGACGCCGGAAAACTACCATCTGCTTAACCAGTCGGCATTCGAACAGATGAAAGACGGCGTGATGATTATCAACACCAGCCGCGGCGGGTTGATTGATTCTCAGGCCGCTATTGAAGCGCTGAAAACGCAGAAAATTGGCGCGCTGGGGATGGACGTGTACGAGAACGAACGCGATCTGTTCTTTGAGGATAAATCTAACGACGTGATCCAGGACGACGTGTTCCGTCGCCTGTCGGCCTGCCACAACGTGCTGTTTACCGGCCACCAGGCGTTCCTGACCGCCGAAGCGCTGATCGGCATCTCGGAAACCACGCTGGGGAATTTGCAGCAGCTCGAAAAAGGTGAAGCGTGTCCTAACGCGATCGTTTAAGCCAGTCTGGCCGGGTGGCGGTTACCTCTGCCCGGCCGATAATAAGCCCATCGGAAAAATAACGGTGCCCCGGCTGGCAGAGGGGATATTTCGTTTAAAAATAAATAACGACCGCGTAAAACAAATCTACAACTGTTTTCATGAAGCCGTTCTACACTTTAAGCGGATATATCCGTAATAAGATTAATATAAGACAATTTTATTACGTCCTTAAATGCCGGGCTATTTACGTAGCCTTCACACATTGTTGCCATTAGCAGAGGAGCCTGAAATATGGCATTCGTAACAACGAAAGATGGTGTCAGTATTTATTACAAAGACTGGGGCCCGAAGGATGCGCAGCCCATCGTTTTCCATCACGGCTGGCCGCTAAGCGCCGATGACTGGGATAACCAGATGCTCTTTTTCCTTGCAGAAGGCTTCCGCGTCATCGCCATCGACCGTCGCGGTCATGGTCGTTCCGATCAGGTGAGTGAAGGCCACGATATGGATCATTATGCCGCCGACGCATCGGCGGTGGTCGAAAGCCTGGATTTGCGTAATGCCGTGCACGTCGGCCACTCCACCGGCGGGGGCCAGGTCGCCAGATACGTTGCGAAGTACGGCCAGCCTCAGGGCCGCGTGGCCAAAGCGGTCCTGGTCAGCGCCGTTCCACCGCTGATGGTAAAAACGGACGCTAACCCCGGCGGAACGCCCATTGAGGTGTTCGACGGCTTCCGCCAGGCGCTGGCAGCTAACCGCGCCCAGTTTTACCTCGACGTCGCCAGCGGTCCTTTCTATGGCTTTAACCGGGACGGGGCAGACGTTTCGCAGGGCACGATACAGAACTGGTGGCGTCAGGGAATGATCGGTAGCGCCAAAGCCCACTATGAGGGCATTAAGGCGTTTTCAGAGACCGACCAGACGGACGATCTCAAAGCCATTACGGTGCCTGTCCTGGTGTTGCAGGGCGATGACGACCAGGTCGTGCCGTATAAAAATGCCGCCCTTCTGCAGGACAAGCTGCTCGCAAACAGCGAGCTTAAAATTTATCCGGGCTTCCCGCACGGGATGCATACCACGCATGCCGATACCATAAACGCCGATATCCTGGCATTTATTCGCTCATAAAGACGATGATTATGCATATAAAACCGGGCGGCACGCCCGGTTCTCTTTTGCACAAGGGGCATTTTGGGCTGAGCATAAGCAAAAAACCCGCCGGGAGCGGGTTTTTGTAGTAGCCATGAAGATTATTTGAACACTTCAGCTACGGCCTGGAAATTAGGGCCATGCTCACGAGCGGCAATGATGACGTAGTATTTCCCGCCCTTCTCGTCTGCCAGTTTTGATAGTTTTTCATGAAGATCGGAAGGTGAAGAAATTTGTCCACCTGAAGCCCCTACGGTTACATTACCCAGGTATTCCAGCTTGAAGTGGTGCGCTTCATCCTTGGAAATCATATCTGCCGCAGATGCGCCAAAGCTTGCTACCGTTAAAGCCAGTACAGTCCCTAATAGTGCCTTTTTCATATCATTCCTCCTGTGGATGTATCTTCCTGTTTAACATTAGCACTAAATATGTAAACGAGCCGGGTCATTTTCACAAAGGGTTTAAGCAGTGCTTCATTTCCTGGCTTTTATTCCTCACCACGCGGGCCCAGCAGTTTCATCTACTATACTGACCGATGCAGTTGTCATTTATCCGCGCGGTTACGCGTAAAGTAACGAAAACTCACCTGTACCATGACCATCAGGAGAACAATATGCACACGAGTAAAACCCTGAAAAGGGTGCTAGCCGTATCAGTAGCTGCAGCGATGTTCAGCACCGTTGGCGTACAAGCCCAGACGACTAACGCCGCGCAAACCAGCGCTGCGGGCCAGGCTCAATCGGGCGCTAAGCTAAGCTCCGGCGACGCCTTTGACAAGATGTATATGGAATATGCCGGCGTGAAAGACCACCAGATGGTGCTGTCGAAGCTACAAAAGGATGCCAGCAAGATCGACGATCCGGACGTGAAGGCCCTGGCTAACGAGCATACTCCGGTCGTTGAGCAGCATCTGAAGACCGCCGAGCAAATGTCGGTGCCGTCCGGCGCGTCAGCGGACAAAAAGTAAGTGCCGCGGTAAAATAGCGCGCCCCGAGCGCGCTGACCCAAAAAAAGTGGGGCCCGCAGGCCCCACGCGCATTTCTACCCTCCCGGGTGAAATTATTCAGGCAGCGCGTAGACCACCACCTGGTCGCCCACCTGATCCTTCAGGATAGTGTTCCCGCCCGCCACAAACGCCACGTACTGACGGCCTTTATATTCATAGACCGACGGGTTAGCAACTGCCGGGGCTTCAACCTGATCGGACCACAGCTCTTCTCCGCTTTCAACCGAGTAGGCACGCACTTTGGCATCCATCGAGGCGCCGATAAAGATCACCCCGCCCGCCGTCACGGCCGGACCACCGATAGTAGGTGAACCCCAGCCTTCCGGCATAAAGAAGCCATACTGCTGGGATGCGCCAACCGGACGACGCCATTTCACATCGCCCGTGTGCATGTCCAGCGCCACAATTTCGCCAAACGGTGGCTGCCAGCACGGCATGCCCAGCCAGTTATCGGCCACCAGCAGGCGCATACCGTACGGGGCCCCTTCCTGCGGCGCAAAGCCGCTTTCGTTACCGGCGGTTTTATCGGCGTTATCGTAATCCTCGCGGCTGTAGAGCTTCACGTACTGGACGATATGCGAGGTGTTGACGATGGCGATCTGCTTTTGCGGATCGAACGCAACCCCGCCCCACTGCACGCCGCCGGCGCTATCGGGATAGGTTAACGCGCCCTCGCCTTTGGTGGTGGGCGGCGTATACATTCCCTCATAGGTCAGGTTGTCCCACAGGCGGGAGCACTGGCCGGCACCGACGATATCCGCCAGCTTCCAGATTTTTGGCTTTTTCGACTGGTCGAGCAGCGGCGCGGGCCTGGTTGGGAACGGCTGCGTGGGCGAGAGAACTTCGCCCTGCACCGAACCGTCGCCCTGCGGAACCGGACGTTCTTCGATAGGCCATACGTCCTCCCCCGTCAGGCGGTTAACCACAAACAGGAAGCCCTGCTTGGTGGCCTGCACCAGCGCCGGGATCTTTTTGCCGTCTACGGTGATATCCATCAGCGTCGGCGCGGAGTTGATATCGTAATCCCAGACGTCGTGGTGTACCCACTGGCGGGACCAGACCACCTTACCCGTGTTGATGTCCAGCGCGGTGGTCGAGGTGCCGAGGGGAATCGCGTCGACGCGGTTGCCGCCCCAGTAGTTGGGCGACGGCGATGAGACCGGCAGATAGACCAGGCCATTGGCCTCATCCGCGGACATGTGCGTCCAGACGTTGGCGGTACCGGTACGCTTGCGGATCGCTTCCGGGATCGCGTCAAAGGTCCATTCACGCTCGCCGGTCCGGGCATTGATGGAGAATACGGTGCCCGGAGGCGCTTCGGCATAGGCCCAGTCTTTACCGGCCCAGCCCACCAGCAGATGGTCGCCGACCACGGTTGGCGGCTGCAGGATAGAGAGCGGATACCTGGCGTTAATGGTGTTCCACTGGTTCACGTCCAGCACGCCGTTGTCCGCAAAGCCGCTGCACGGTTTGCCTGAATCGGCGTCCAGCGCGAAGAGCTTGCCGTCAACGGTGCCCATATAGACGATCTTCTGGCATGCCTGGCCGTTCACCGGATTTTTTGCCTGCCAGTAGGACACGCCGCGGTTCTTCAGCACCGGCTGGGTCAGCGCCTTGCGCGAGGATTTGGTGTCATAGTGCCACTTCTCTTTGCCCGTGCCCGGATCCAGCGCAATCAGGCGATCGAAAGGTGTGCCGATGTAGAGGGTGTCGTTGGCGAAAATGGGCGTGGCGGACCAGACGGTGGCGGGCGTATCGCCTTTCCCATCCGAGACGTCGCCGGTATGGAACTCCCAGATTTTCGTTAATTTGCCGACGTTTTCCGCCGTGATTTGGGTCAGCGGGCTGTATTTTTGCGCGTTAAGCTGCCCATGGAAGCTGTCCCAGGTGGCGGTGGAAGGCACCAGCGGCGTTGCCGGCTGGCTGGTCGAAGCGACTTTTTGCCCACTACCGTTGCCGGTTGAGGCTTCGTCTGTGGTTTTTGTCGTCCCTGGCGCCTGTCGATCGGCCGCATCAATATCAAGCGAATCCTGGGTCCCCTGAGAGGCCTCGGCGGCCTTATCCTGGGCCTGTAGCGCGAACGGGGCGACCAGCAGCGCCAGCGCCGTCATGCCGACCTTCAGGAAGGGATAATACTTATCGTTATGCACGGGCGGCTCCTCAGGCTTTGACGCGTTGATGGTTACGGGCGGACGTGCTGCTCAGCATAATCAGACCGATCAGGCCGACCACCATGGCTGCCGTGATGATGTACTGATGCAGCAGCGCGGCGGCAAAACCTACGCCCGCCAGCACCACCAAGGTGATAATAATCAGGAAAATGCGCGATCCGCGACCGGACGCCGCGCGTAGCATAAAGGCCAGTATCGCCAGCACCGCGCTGGCGATGGCTACGCCCAGTGCGCCAATGGTGCCGGTGACGCCGGTAAGCGGCGTCCACCAGGCGTACAGCGCTACCGCGAAGCCGGTTAACGCGGCCAGCAGCAGCAAAATGCTGCCGACGCGCGAGGATTGAGAATGATACATACCAGGAAGCCCCCTATAAAAATGCAAAATAAACCACCGATAAGGCGTTTTCGTGGATATATGCCGCTGCCGTTCGCGCAGACACTCGCTAAAAAAACAACGCGGCGTGAGAAACGGCGGCATATTTCACTAAACGTAACAGAGTATAGAAGAGGATTTTTTTAAGGGGCGTTTATCCGGCGAGCGCCCTGCTCCACGCTGCGTTCAGAAGGCGGCGTGTTCCGAGAAAAACGCACGGGCGAGATTTAATGTCTGCTTTGAACGAGGAGCAAACAACGCAATTCCTCATGTAAAAACCTACCGGCTCAAAAATTTGGAAATTTAACGGAAATGGTTAAGCTTCTTATAAACATGCTTAAGGATAGCCAGAAAATGATTGTTAACTGTATGGTTTACCGTTCAGGCCACCCCGCCGAAACCGTAGATATTGAAGATATCAGCGAAGTTATTCAGGACCCCGATGCGTTTATATGGCTGGGGCTTTGGCAGCCTGAACCGGCGTTTATGTACAAGGTACAGGAGGAGTTCGGTCTGCACGATCTGGCAGTAGAGGATGCCCTTAACGCACATCAGCGGCCTAAGATAGAACGTTATGGCAGCTCGGCATTTATCGTTGTGAAGACCGTCAGCGGTCAGGGCGACAATATTGAGTTTGGCGAAACGCATTTGTTCGTGGGCCGAAACTTCCTTATTACGGTGCGCCATGGGGCTTCAGAGAGCTACGCGCCTATACGCGCCCGCGCTGCCGAGGCCCCGGACATGCTTTTGCATGGTCCGGCTTATCCCCTTTACTGTATTCTGGATTTCATTGTCGACAGCTATGCAGAGCTGACCGCGCGCCTCAACACAAAGATTGGCGATATTGAAGCGACGCTTTTTCACAGTGAATTTGACCGTGAAGCCATTCAGGACGTGTATTCCCTCCGCCGCAATCTGCTCGGGCTTCGCAATGCCGCTCAGCCCGTAGAAGAAATCTGTACAGAGCTTATCCGCATTCATGAAGAACTCATCCCAAAACCCCTCAGGGCCTATTTCAGAGATATTCAGGATCACGCTCGCCATGTCGTAACGGACGTCAATGACATGCGTGAGCTGCTTAGCAGCGCGATGCACGTCAACCTGGCCCTGGTTTCAGTGCAGCAAAACGAAGTCGTGAAGAAACTGGCCGGCTGGGGGGCGATACTCGTGATCCCGACGGTAGTCTTCAGCATGTATGGTATGAACTTCGAACATATGCCGGAACTGAAGACGCTCTTTGGCTATCCGGCTACGGTCGCTGTCACGCTGGGGGCCTGTGTATTACTGTGGCTTCGGCTCAAACGCTCTCGCTGGCTTTGATTGATAAGCGATCTGATAGTTTTTGGTGTCGTGAAGTACAGTAGCGCCTCACGCTTACGTCGATTATGCCACGACACCCTACCCTCTCCGCTATTTCCCCTGCATATGTCGGTACATCCCTGTTCATTGAGATCCGGGATCTCCCGCTTTACCGTTTATAAAATACTGCAAAACGAGGCAATTACAGGGCAAGGTCATTCGTTATTACAAATCATCAAGCCACATCGATAATTATTATATTTGTTTATGCTTTATTGAGCTCGGGTGTGAATTCATATTGACGGACATAGGCACTAATTTTTTTTACACAAGGATGGTTAATATGAAAAGGGTTTTTATGACGGCTGCATTAACTGGTTTATTTGTCAGTAATAATCCATATGCAGGAGAAAGCTATCTGGTCTATAACCCACACAATATTGCGGTATTTGAAGTCCGTTTCTTTAACGTTGGCGACGGCCCCTTTATGCCGGACTGGCCGAGCGCGTCTGAGTCAACCTGGGATCTTGGCCAGCAACAAAAAGAAAAAATACTCGATGCCATGCGTTACTGGGCTGAGGTTATTACCCCCAGCCCAGGGCAACTGCCCGCCATCATCAATGTGGGGACGTTTAATGACGAGAATGCCGCAGGTTCCAGCGAATCAGTTACCGACGGCATCATAAGCCTGACGCAGCTGCAGGGCGCATTGAACGGCATTGATACCGGAGAGCTGACCTTTGGCTCCCACGCCCAGTTCATCATGGGCAAACTGGATTTTGATAACGTTCCCTATGTGCCCGCGCAGCTGCCGCGCACTGGAAAGGCCGATCTGGTCAGCGTCGCTATTCATGAGCTGGCCCATGGCCTGGGAATATCCAATATGGTTACCGAGCTGCAGGGAAGTGGCACATTCACGCCCGCTTTTGATACCGAGCCTTTTGGCTCCTGGACCAGCCATCTGCGCGATGACCGTGGCAATCCTGCCCGACCTGGGCAAGTGATATTGTGTAATGGATGCAATAACACATGGGATCCACAAGGCTTTGATGTACGGCTCGATAAAGGCTATTTCACCGGCAGGCACGTGGATGAAGTCCTTGCAGGCGCCATGCCTGGCGTGCCGGTGAAAATGTTAGCAGACGACGGTTCGGTCGATGATAACTACATGAGCCATATCGAGCTGAAAAACAGCATGATGAGCCATCAGAACTACCGTAATTACACAACGTTTATGGAAGCGGAACTGGCGTTGCTGCAGGATATGGGATATCAGATTGACCGACGTAACTTTTTCGGTTTTTCGCTGTATGGCAACGGGCAAACTCTCGTTAACCGCAACGGCTATTTTCAGCGTAATCAGCAGGCGGATGGCTATCTGGCTGGTCAATACAATACCGCTAACCTGGGGGTTGGCCTGCATGTGTATGGCAGTAATAACCATATCTTTCAACAAGCGGACCTGCTGACGTCAGGGGCTGGCGGCGCGGGCATCCGTATAGACGGGCAAAATAACACCCTGAGCATCGAACCCGGAGTTCGGGTATACGCCGATGGCGTTAATGGCCGTGGGGTGATGTTTGCCTACGGTAAACAGCACAGCCTTATTCAGCGTGGCGACGTTCAGGCAATGGGCGCCAGTGGCGTCGGTATCAGTTTTGATTTTGGCAATAATCTCCTGGGTAACGAAGTGGACTATCGTGGATCCTGGCTTCATATCGTGGACGGATATTACGATGCGTTATTACCCGAGCTGCAGGGAGCGCTGGTAGACAATGCCGACATCAGCGGACGGGTTGCCGGTAAAGGCGCGGCGATTTATATATCACCGAACGCGCTGGTCGGTAATATAAATATATTAACGGGCGCCCGGCTGGAGGGTGATATTTATTCGGACTACGCCCAGCGGGATGACTATGGCCAACAGCGGTTAACGCTGCTTACCTTCGGTCGGAAGGCCAATGCGTACGGGCAAGCAACGGAAGCTGCCGATGCTGATTTCAGCTTTACTTATCGCGGGAACATTGAAGGTATCAATAATCTGGCACTGGACGCGCACGGAGGAAAAACCTCGCTTAACGGCGATTTTCAGATTTACAGCATGACTATCGCGCCAGGTGCCAGCCTGTCCGGCAACGCTAGCTACACGCTTAATGAGGAAGGCCGCTTTGTAAATAACGGGATCCTTGCGCCGGGTAATTCACTTGGGCAAATCAATATATCCGGTGCTTATCAACAGGGGGATACCGGGCAGTTGTTGCTGGAAGTCGACGGGCGCGGCAGGCATGATACTCTGCGAGTGGACGGTCACGCACAATTTGACGGTCAGCTGACGTTTGCGCCGCAGCCGGACTGGTACGCAACAAACTGGCGTCTGGATACGCAAGATTTACTAAAAACGGACTCTTCCGGCGGCAATTTCAGTGCGGTAAACAGCGTGCTCCGCTCACCCACGCTAACGCTGCAAACAACGCCTCAGGGAAAGAATGTCTGGCAGCTCTCAATGTTGCGCGCTTCAAACGCATACAGCCGGTATGCGCAGGACGCTAATGCGCGGCAGGTAGGGCAAGCGCTGGATAAAATTGTGGCAGAAGCTAAGTCTGATATACAGCCGCTGTACCGTACCCTGGATTTCTCAGCCACTGATGGCAGGAGTATCAGCAATGCCTTGCCGCAACTTTCTGCGGGCGCCTACAGCGCCATGTTCGCAAGTTCCCTTCACCGTGAACAGCAGATAGCGCGGATCGTTGGCGGGCCAAATCCTGTGGTTATGCCGAAGCAGCTGGCGGAAGGTGAATGGCGCAGCTTTGCCATACCCTTTGGCGGCGGCTTCTGGCAACAGCGTCAGGGTGACAGTGTAGGGTACGACGCCAGCAGTTATGGCATTGTATTCGGTGCTGAAAAACAAAACGATGAGAATCACAACTGGATTTATGGCTTTCATGGCGCGGTCAGCGGCCAGTCGGTGACGGTGAAATCACCAGAAACCGCGACCGGGAAAACCACTGCTTTCGATCTGGGTATTCATGCTCGTTACGGCGCTGAAAGGTTCGAAGGAATGTATTTATTCGGCACTGGCCGATTGGGTATTGAAGACAGCAGGCTGGACAGAAACATTAATGTCGAAACTTACGGAGCAAGCCACCATGCCACCTGGACCGGATTGTCAGGCTCTGTGTCGGCCGGCGGTGGCTATCGATGGGCGCTGAATAATAACGTGAACGCCGGACCGGTAACGTCACTGAATTACACCACATTACATCGTCCCGGCGTGAAGGAAAGCGGCAACGACGGCAGCCGACTGATGCTGGGTTCGCAGACCTTCGATTCTCTGAGATCAAGTATCGGGGTGAATGGTAACTGGAATGTACCGCTCGCTTCAGGGGCGTCGGTAGCAGCTGAGCTGCAGCTCACCTGGGATCATGAACTGCTTGATGGCAACGTAGTGCAACGAGCCTCTTTCGCCGGCTATCGAAGCACAGGGTTTAGTTCCAGGAATCAGGTGACTGGCCGTGACGCTCTGGGCGTTAAGGCAGGTATGAGCTATAAAATCAACGCTGATGTCGAATTGGGCATCGGGGTTGAAAGCGAAATGTTTCGTTCTGGCTATGACTCGATCGCAGGTAATCTTTCAGCCACCTGGCGTTTCTGATGTCTGAGGACGAGAAAATAACAGGGCTGGTAATTTAACTCACCGTATCCCCGGCGTTGCCGGGGTATTCCTGAAGGTTTTTGATATCAGAAATGGCTTGTGTCTCCCTGGCCATGCTCACCTGAACCTTTAACCCGCTTAAGCTGGATCTCTTCACCACGTTGCCAGGCATCAGCGCCCTTAGCAACCGGGTGCGCCACAATATCCTTACGTTCTTCTTTGATGGCTTGCGTGCTCACGTCAAAGCGTCGATCTCTGTCCGCCAGCAGTTTGGGGTCTAACTGCCCTTCCCCGGTAAAGCCCATCATCAGTGCCGGAATGCCGAGCGGCAGCTTTTTATCGCGGTCGGTGTGCCAGGTATGCCAGGTCTTGCCGTAGGTATTCACAATTTTGCTCATCAATGCTTTGTCAGCCACTGCAGGTAAACCTGGCGCAATCAGGCTGCCGGATTTCACTTCATATTGATGGCTGTGCCACAATTTTTTTTCTTCCTGCGGCAGTGTGTTAAACAAACGTTCACTAATGATGTACTCAACGCCCATTAAACGGGCATCTTTGGTGTTACCGTCGTAGATCACCGCCTGCATCACGTCCTCATTCAGGACGGTTACATAATGATGGGCTTCCATCTGGCCATTTTTATCGCCGCTATAAAAATGGAAACCGTCAAGGTAGGCACTAATTGCATCAATGGGCGGACGGGACTGGATAAGCTGCGCACCGGCTTCAAGCGTGCTCGTCCCGACGGAGGTTTTTGCACCCGGAACAGGCGTATTTGAAGGGGTATTGTTCGCGCCGCAACCCACCAAGGTCAGGCTCGACAATAATAAAAGCGATAATGGTTTCATTGACCCTCCCTGTAAAAGTCGCTTTACTGAAAGTAGTACATTCGCGCAGACACGCCAGGAGAATTTTTATTAAACCATCGGGCAAACGGGCGTACCTTCTGTTTAAGAACACCATTTATATTTATGCCCGGACGCTATAAATCTTTTAAACCATCTGTTATCCGGTAAATAGTCATTTAACTACCATCACTGTGAATTTATATGACGGAAAATCAGCGAAATAGCCAAACTGATGCGCCGTGAGCAGCAAATCCATTTGCTGCCGGACGTAAATGAGTCTGCATAATTCAGATGAAGGATACCGAACCGCCGAACTCCATATAAATTTTTGCCAGATTATTTAACTGGTTAAAGCGATTTTCGCTCAGTAACAGTTCGGCCTGACGGCGTTTCTCCTGGGCATCAAGCCAGAAAGAAATTCGCACCGCGCCCTGCCGGTAGCGAACTTCGTTTAGCCTCTCTGATTTTTTCGCCAGTTCCAGACCTTCACGGAGAAGCGTCTCCTGTTCCAGGAGTTGATGACGCAAAGCAAGCGCATCTTCTATGCTGCTCATCGCCTTGTAAAGTTCCTGCTTAAACTCCAGAACCCGTTGTTCGTAGTCGTTGCGGGCAATCTTCACGTCCATGCCCCTTTCTCTCCATTCCAGGAACGGCAGGGTCAGGTTTGCTCCAACAGAGCCTACAGGATTTTGCAGGAAGGCCATGAGGGTGCTGCTGCTGGTGCCAAGCGAGCCGGTCAGACTAAACGCTGGATAAAATTCAGTACGCTGGACGTCAACGGTGGCCAATGCTTCCCTTACCCGCCACTCTTTAGCGCTGATATCTGGCCGATGCCGCAGCACGTTGACCGGAATTTTTTCACTGACCTGCGGCAGTGGCCCCATGGGTAACGCTTTCGGTTCGACTATCGAGCTGCCCGGCGCGGTACCAAGCAAAACGGCTTGCTGATTGAGCACCTGTAAACGTTCATTCTTCAATGCCGCCAGCCTGTTTTCCTGCGAAAGTACGCCCTGCTGAGCATCCACAACATCCAGAGAGGAAGCGCCGCCCGCGGCATAACGCGCCTTAGCCAGGCGCAGCGTCTCTTTTGCATAGTCGATACTTTGTTGCAGGACAGACAGCTGCTGGTTAATAAAGCCTAAACGCCAGTAATTATCACTGGCATTTGAAAGCAGCGTCAGGCGGGCAGCGCGGAGATCCTCTTCCGAGGCAAAACGTGCCCACACCTTCGCGTCGCGCTGCCGCGCTATTTTGCCCCACAGATCCAGCTCATAGCTGGTATTAATATTGGCAGAGCTGCTCCTGCTCCAGCTGGCTGAGCCGTTCAGCTGTTTTTCACCTTTAAGGCCGAGCGAACCTTTGAGTCCCGGATCGTTTGCGATGCCAATCCGCTCTTCGTCCAGTCGGGCGCGATAAACACGCAGTACCGCTCCAGCGACATCGTTATTGCGCGCCATAACCTGCCGCAGCCAGCCGTCGAGGTCTGGATCGTTAAAGGCCTGCCAGTCGAACGGCACCTTCTCTTCCGCAGCATCCGCCTGATACCAGCTGGCAGGATATTTCACCTCAGGAGGCTGATAATCGCTTTTCAGAGAGTTTGCGCAGCCAGCGCTAAGCAGGAAAGCAAGACATACCGTTAAAGGAAATACTATTTTCATGGGTTACTCGCTGGCCAGTGAAACGACCGGATCCATCCTTGCTGCCTTACGGGCAGGGAGATAACCAAAGATCATGCCGATTAACGTTGAGCAGAAGAAGGCGGCAGCAGCGGCCTGCCACGAATAAATGGCGGTGAAAATGCCGCCTGCCAGCGCGGTGAACAGCGCTCCGGCGGCATACGACAGGGCAATACCTAACGCTCCGCCTATTAGACATACCAGCACAGCCTCAATCATAAACTGCTGCATGATATCGCCCTGACGCGCACCGACCGCCATTCGCACACCAATCTCATGGGTCCGTTCAGTGACCGACACCAGCATGATATTCATCACCCCAATACTGCCAATCATCAGCGAGATGCAGGCCACCATCAGAATCAAGATGCTAAAGGTCATTGAGGTCCGTTCGATTGATTGTCGAATCTGCTCGTAATTATAAAGCTGGAAGTCTTTCACGCCGTGGCGTTGGGTCAGAAGCTGAGAAATAGCGCTAACCGCAGCCTCGTTGGCAACATCATCCTTAAGCCTTACGCTGATGCTGGTCAACACCGGTTTTCCTGTCATTCGGTACATCACCGTGCTGTAAGGCATCCAGACGTTTATGCGATTAGGCGCATAGCTTCGGCTGTTCCCTTTGGCGATGCCGACAACCCGTGCAGGCACTGAACCCAGAAAAACGATTTGCCCAAGTGCCTTTAGTCCTGCATCGTCAAATAACGCCTTGCGGGCGTTTTCATCAATGATGACCTCCTGCAAGGCATTTCGATCGTCCCGGAAAGTTGATCCCTGCATCAGTTCAATACCGTTTACGCGAAAATGATCGCGCCCAACGCCATTGATCGTGGCGGTAGCGGATTTACCGAGAAAGCGAATGTTGTCTGAAGCGTTAACTTCGGGGCTGACGCTGTCAACAAACCCCTGCTTTGCTAATGCTTCGGCGTCTGCCGGGACCAGCGTACGAATGCCTTCGGTGCTGTCGTCAAAGAAATCCCTTCCCGGGTAGATGCTCACCACGTTGGTTCCAAGCTCCTTGATATTCTCAAGGGTTCGCTGTTTCGCGCCTTCACCCAGCGCCACGACCGTAACAACCGCGGCGATACCAAAAATAATGCCCGTCATGGTTAACGTCGTACGCAGGCGATGCGCATTCATCGCTTTTAACGCCATGTGCAGGGATTCACGGGTACGGTCAAAAATACTTTGCCACCAGCTCTGCTGAACGCTGTCTGGTGGTGTAAGGGCAACCCCGGAAGTAACTCGACTACCGGTATCAGAAATAATTTCACCGTCACGCAGCTCAATAATACGGTTAGCATGCTGCGCTACCTTCATATCATGCGTCACCATAACCACGGTATGGCCACGCTGATTCAGTTCACTGAGTATTGACAGCACTTCCTGACCGGACTGCGTATCCAGCGCGCCGGTTGGTTCATCCGCCAGAATGATTTCACCGCCGTTGATCAGCGAACGGGCAATACTGACACGCTGCTGCTGGCCGCCTGAAAGCTCTCCCGGCTTATGATGTTCACGCCCTTCCAGCCCGAGTCTACCAAGCAGAGTAGCCGCGCGCAGACGGCGCTTTTCGCGCTCACTATTGGCATAAATCGCCGGAATTTCAACGTTACTTAACGCGCTCAGGTCGGGCATTAAATGATAACGCTGGAAGATAAAGCCGATGTGCTCCCGACGGATCCTTGCCAGATCGTCAGGTGAAAGCTGGGCGGCATTTTGACCGCTGATATAGTAGTCGCCACAATCAGGGACATCGAGACAGCCCATAATATTCATCAGGGTTGACTTACCGGAACCGGAGGCGCCGATGATCGCTACCATCTCCCCTGCTGCGATAGTCAAATCAATCCCTTTTAGCACGGTGAGATCCTGTCCACCGTTCCTGTAGGTGCGGCTGATGCCCTTGAGTTCTATGATATTACTCAAGATACAAACCCTTCCCCGGGCGCTTTTTCACCCGGCTGCGATAACACAACATGTTCCCCAACGTTTAAACCTTCCAGGACCTGAATATCCACACTGTTAGTAATGCCGGTTTTGACCTCGCGGGTTTCCAGCCGGTTATCACTGGTTAATACCTGCACCTGCTGCTTGTTGCCATTAACTTTGTGAACAGCCTGAATCGGCACCAGCAACGTATTTTTAGCTTCTCCAGACAGCAAGGACACCTGTGCTGTCATGGCAATTCGCAGACGGTTTTCTGGATTGGGAACATCCAGCAGCGCGTTGTAGTACACCGAAGCATTTGACGTGCCTGACCCCGAGGCTGAGCTACTGCTGGCCAGGGTATCATCTTTCATAACCGACTCAGGTGCCAGTTCAACGGTACGTAACGTGGCGTCATAATGCTTATCCGGCTCCGAAAAAATGGTGAATCTGGCTTTCTGTCCCGGTGAAATTCGCGTGATATCCGCCTCAGAGATCTGGGCTTTAATTGTCATAACGTCCAGACGAGCGAGTTTGATAATGGTCGGCGCACTTTGGCTGGAGTTAACCGTTTGGCCCTGTTGGGTGACAACGGCAATAACAATGCCGTCCATTGGAGCAACAACTTTTGTATAACCCAGATCGACCTTTTTCTTATCGACATCAATTTGCGACTGGACGAGTTTGGCGTTCAATGCCGATAGCTCAGCGCGAGTAGTCGCCAGCGTGGTTTCAGCCGTTTCGAAATCTTCCCTCGAGCTGGCATCCTCGTTTAGCATCTGGCGCTGGCGCTTAAAACGCAAAGAGGCTTGCTTCAACTGCGCCTGCTTAGCCTGAAGCTCTGCTTTGACCACGTTGAGAGCGGCCTCGGCGTTGCGTAAATCATTACGCTGCGGTACGTCATCAATTTCAGCAATTAGCTGTCCTTTCGTGACGCGATCGCCTAACTTCACTTTCAGCGACTTAACCTGGCCAGAAACCTGTGCCCCAACGTTGACCCGCTCAATCGCATCAATCCGACCGGTAGCAAGTACGGCGTTTTCAATATCGCCGAGGCGTACTGGAGCGGTAACATAATCAGGAACCTGTGGGCTTTTCAGGAAGAAGAACAAGGCGATGCTAAAAACAATTAGCAGAGCCGCAGCACAGGCCAATACGCGACGGGGTGGGGATTTTATTAACATGGCGCAGGTTTTCCATAACGATAAAACATTGAATCAGGCATCATCGTAACATCGCCAGTATTTACCGGAGGTAAACGCGCTGCGCTATTTGTCGAAAAGCGTAATCGGGCTCCTCCACCCCGCAATCAATTACGTAGCCGCCAGTAAACCGCCGCCAGCCAGGGGTTCTGCGCCGGAATCGACAAAATGTCCGACAACCATTTGCATTCAGACATCACCGAGCGATCGGCCCCCACACGATAACCCTGCTGAGTCAGGTCGTATGATGGCCTTCACATTTTTCACTTTCCAGTTCCTGATTTTTCAATCGGGAATCAACCAGTAGCGGTTTTTTATATCAATTACGTTCGTCTTTCTTAAAGGTAAAAATCTCACCTGCACCTTTAAGGAATATGATTGTGAACGTAAAAGCATGGACAGTTTTACTGATGTCGGTATGTCTGACTTCCTGTGCCACACCCCGTACAGAGAAATATCAGACCATCATGGACAGCGTGACGGCGGAAAAAGTCAGCCGGATAATCCGGTCGGACGTCATCCCTTCTTCAGGTCAAAAACACGGGGAAATTATCAGCCGCGTGTCGGCTGCTTTTCTCGGTACGCCTTACCAGGCTGACACGCTCATCGGAGGGCCCGACACTCCCGAAGCGCTTGTCGCGAATTTCAACGGCGTGGACTGCTTTACGTTGGCAGATTACGTCGAGGCGCTGACGCGCAGCCATGACAAGACAACATTTCTGCATAATCTGGCGGAGGTTCGTTACACCCAGGGGAATGTTGACTATCTCAGCCGCCGGCACTTCTTCTCTGACTGGTTCGCCACGCAACCACGCAATGCCCGGGACGTTACGCCGGAGATAAGCCCTGACTATGCTGTCGTCGACAAGCAGCTTAACCGCAAACCGGATGGGGGTGAGTACATCTCCGGCCTGGGCATACATCCCCGTAAAATTAATTATATTCCTGGAAACGCCATCACTCTGCAGGTGCTGGACCGCTTGAAAACCGGAGATTATGTCGGCGTCTATTCTCCGCTTGAGGGGCTGGACGTTTCGCATGTGGGGATAGTAGTCCGCCACGACGGTCGGGTATGGTTCAGAAATGCCTCCTCGCTGGCCGCAAACAGAAAAGTGGTGGATTCGGCGTTTCTGGAATATATGCGCGCGAAACCGGGCATCGTCGTTCTGCGAGCTGAGTGACCAGCCCATCATCGTAAGTATGGTATTAAACGAGTTTTCGTTTGCTGTATAGACGCTTTAAGGAGTAGCAGTACACAGCAATCCTTTTTGATGATCGCCCTCTCGCGCGTCTGATCATTTTTGGCCTGCTGGAGTAATGATTCCAGTTTACGGATAGAGTTTTATGTTCGGATAATGCCCAGTGATTTTGTCATACAGTTTCACCGAAACTGAGAACTACAACGACTTTCTGCCTGGCTTTGCCAGAGGGTACCCCTGATTCAAGTTATGCCATTCACTTCGTTGCGCGTAATGCTTGCTTATAACACGCAGCTTTCCCTCCTGGCGTGATGCATACAGTTACCATCCGCCCGTTACCCATACCACCATATGAAAGGCCGATAGCAGGCTCATTGTGCATGTTTTGGAAGTCTGATGTGAGCGAACAGCGGAAGTTGGCATTTGATTTATATGCCAACTTAAAGGATGCCTACCGAAACTGTGGCGATTCAACTTTGCGATTGAGCCAAGCCTCATAAGCATAAACAAAAGCTCGCTAAAGGGCCTTTAAAGGCCTTTAAGGGTAAGGGAGGGAAGCGCGGGATTTGGGGTGAAGAAACGTTTGGTCATCTGCATTGGTAACGGTAACGTCCTCAGATTCCATCGAATGGTGAAATCCAGAGTCCCTTTCAGTCGTGCTGCTATCACTGACTAAGAACATCCAGTAAGAGCGAGAAGCGGACCAGAAACTGATCCGTTAATTACGTTGTGTAAGTTGATCGTTATGGGGCTGAGCATTTGGCCATGTCTTCAATTTACATCCTGTTCAGGGTTACTCCTGTTTCAGGAAACAGGCTTTCTTGCAACCCATCCACGAATTAACAGTGACTGGAAAAACTGTTGCACAGAGCTGAATCCAGCTTCTGATATAAGCCGTTCCGTTTGTGCCGGTGGCAGCAGAAGCAGGCGTTCGATCATCTGGCTGCGGATCTCTTCAGGATCACGTTCAATATTGCTGGCGCCGGAGTGCAAACCTGCCCAAGCGGCCAGCATTTCGTCAAAGTCACTGGAATCCATATCGCCTGCAATTTCAGCCACGATCATACTGCCGCCAGTAACCAACTGTGCATTCATTTGCTCGTAAATATCGAGCCGACGGTGATCCTGAATAAAGTGCGTTACCAGCAGGCAAAGCACAGCGTCGAAATGCCCGGTGGCCGGGACATCTGACAGATAGCCTTCAATCAAGGTACATCGATCATAACACCCTTCCTGATGCATTTTCTCTGCGCAGACGGCCAGCATATCAGGTGAAGGATCAATGCCGGTAAAAGACCATCCAGAATGTTGACGAGCCAGGCTGCTTATTTCAGTACCGGTTCCTACCCCCACACACAGTATTCGAGCATTCACAGGAAGATGCCGAAGCAGAACTGAAATCAGGAAACGCAGATTGTTGGATACAGCATTCAGAGGCTCGTTATATTCGTCATAACGTCTGGAGAATTCCTGGTTAAAGATGTCATTCGTATTATTCGCCATCGGGTCGTTCCTTATTGAAGGTGGGGCAGATAAAACGCTCAGCGCTAAGCAGTTGAAGATTGTCGACAAGTTGTTCAAGCGTGATGTTTTCCAGACGGGATAGAATTAACGCCTGTGCTTCTTCGCAAACGTCAGTAATCAAACAGTTGACCGCAGTTTCAACCCTGCAACCCGGTGATTCTGTCCGGTGATTCAGGGCTATCAATGGCGACTCTCCAATCGCATGCCATATCCCGGCTAAATTGATCTGCGAAAGTTCAGCAGTCAGTTTCCATCCGCCACCTGAACCTTTCTCTGAGCTGACGTAGCCTTTTTTACGCAAACCCGCCAGTGTCCTCCGGATAACAACTGGATTGGTTTGCATAATGTGTGATAGCACATCTGAGGTGACTGGCTCTGGGTTTGCAGCCATATGCAGGAGTACGTGCAGAATGCCGGAAAATTTACTGTCTCTTTTCATGTAACTTACAATATTACAAATGAGTTTATTTTACAAACACAGCCGTTTTAATCCGGGTATTAATGTGTAACTAAGCAGCAGTGAGCGCTTCAGGATGAGCAAAAATCGTTTTGTTAATCACTTACCTACCGCTGCTTTCATTTGCGTCTGGTTCAATGGCACAGGCGGATATGGGGGAGATACTGCTAATGTTTGCCAGCGACCCGACGCGGTTCGCTCGGGTCATGGACAGGGTGGCGGACTTCATTAACAATGCAACTGGCAATGATGATAAATCCCTAATGTAAAAATCGGTGCGTGGTTGTAAGTTAGAAGGGGGAAGGCCTGTGGACTTCCCTTGGTAGGTTTAGTGTCCGTTGTGAGCGAGGAGCGGACGTTATGCCTGTAGTAAATAAACCTGAAAACAGTGGTTTTAAAGTGCCTTGGTGATCAGTAGCAATGAAATTACCACTTGATATCAGTAATAAACTCAGGACAGTTTGTAGCCACTAAAAAGTCCAAGCATTGCTTTGTGGGTTCATATACTTGCCTAGAGACTAAAGCCCCGTCAGGATGTTGCATGTCTGGCACTTGTCGATCGATATCATAAAAGTTATGAGTAATTTCTTTCGCTTTGAATATTTTGGGGTCTAATGGAGTTGTGGCGAACGGGTTGTAGTAGATGTGTAAACCGTCTAAATGCGTTTCTATCCAATCTGAGGAATGGCAAACACTTGTATCTGAGCCAAAAACCAGGTCATCATGTAATATCCGATTGGTGATCAGGTAATTATACCGACTGAGCCTATGAACCTGCCGACCTTTATTTTTCATACCTTCCTTAGATATGAATTCGTTCATTCCCATCGTTTTAAAACGAGTAGATCTTACTAGCCGCCCAGTACCACTTTCGATCAAGGCTTTACCAAGCGTACCAGTAGTGGAGAATATTACCGCACTGATCTCTTTATAGGAATCATTCGTAAAGATTCCGACTTCAATCTTTGCACCATTGGGCTTGAAAATTGAACTTACTGTTCTCTGTTTACCTACAGTAAAATCATTCATGTCAGGCACCTCTATTCCAAACAACACCCGATTAATCATCGTATTATTTTGGGACAAAGACATCCTGCTATCAAACGGGGCAATGGCGATAACAAAGGGATTACCTTTCACATGCTCCAGTGAAGAGTAAGAATTCTTTTTCTTCTCACTGCCTGTAAAAAGATCTTTCTTATCTTTTAACTTGCCTATTAGTTTGATAGTGGAATGCTGAGCATAGGTTTCCTCATCCATTTCCTCCTCGTCTTTAGTTAAAACCTTACTTCTATCAGATATTACTGCTTCGACATTGAACTGATGCCCCCCGGGTGTAGTCACGCAGAAATCAGGTCTGTCTTTTGTATAATCGACTGAATATCCCAGCTCCATGAATACTTTGTTAAGATACAGCTCCCAAAACGATGAGTTAAATGTGGTCTGGAATTCGACAATAAATTTACGCTACTCCCCAGCCCTTCCCAACAGGCCTTCTCCCCATCCCTGCAGAACTTTATGGACAGGTTGGTAATATGGATCTTCAAGTATTGATTTGAACTCGTCACAAATTGGGACTTCTATTTTAATTACTTTGAAAAGATCCATTTTAATTCCTTACTGGGTTAGGTAGCTCACAATACTTCTAGAGATCTGGATTTCAAGTTGTAAAAATCATTAGCTTAATCCTAAGTCACCGTTGCAGATATGTCTAATATTTCTTATATGGTAACGTGTCATTTTCATCCCAAAAATCAAGAGTTCTAGATTCACTCAACTCCCTCTTCACTTTATCAAATAATTTTGAGACGCCTTCACTCCCAGTCTCCGCCGATATTATAGTGGCTGCTTCACTTAAATCTTTACGCATCTGACTTAAAATGTGTCTTTTTGCTAAAGAATCTTTAATTGCATTGTGGATAAAGCGATACTCAAACTCATTTTCTTTAATTTTTTTTATAATTTGGTGATATTCACTTGTAACATCCTCCCATAGACCTAACTGATCCGCTTCCTTATCAAAATGAGCTGGAGCAACCTTACTAGGGTCTTTTCCGTTAAGGATTTTTATATTAGCCTTCATGTATATTTTAGCAATTAACTCTGAGCAGAAGGATTTATTATCAACACCTTCCATCATATACTTTACATTATACTCTTGGCGAAGAAAATAAAGAGCAGCCTTAGCAAGATTTTCGGTATCTTGCTCTGTCAACCCCAGTAACCTTATAACTTTCCACTCATCTTTTATATCTTTAAGCTCATCAAGCAAAAAAGCCAAGTGCACACCATTATCACCGGTTGAATGAATGATAGAACCATCACCCAGATAGAATTCGACATGGCTTGATTGTGCCTTTGGGTATAATATTTTTTGAGCATTAACTATCGCAGTTGAAGATTTGCTGCCACCACGAACAAGAAAGATATCTCCAATCATCACATCCACCATTAAATGTTTTGTATAGTGCAATAAATAGACTTTCCTAACAACGATTTCTATATAACATACCTCAACTATCGTCAAGACGGCAACAGCCGACGCTAGGCTGTGTCCCTTAACCTCCCTACACACTAAAAAGCGCTTTAGGAATCATTTCCAAAACGTGATTTTTGGTTGAGCATTGAGCGTTTTCAGGACGTCACTTATCGCTTGAGAGTATTTTTGCACAGTTATAACAATGTTGATTTATACAAAAATAGTTACGGGACACAATCTCATATCAATAACCCGGTCCTCACCCCCTCTTAGGCACAAACTCCACGTTAACAATGTCCTCTTCTGGCAGGGAGCGGACACGGTAACTGGGTTGGAGTTCCACTCTGGGCGATCTGCGGACATAGCGATATTCAAATCTGTATCCAGCATCGAAATTTTTGCCAACAGACCTGTAAAGTAAATGATGCGTGAGATGTTGCGAACCTACTTTTTCCTTACTATAAAAACAGATATCCAACTTTGCTAATGACTCTTTATTTAGGAAGTAGTTTTGCAACTTCAACCCACCCGACTGTATCTTCGTCCCGTAACTGAATCTGACCTGGATGATCTTTTCAGAATTTATGGTGACCCGGCTACGAACACCTTTAACCCTGCAGGGCCGTATCCTGACATACAGCACGCACAAACTGTTTTAGCTCGCTGGATTAACCACTGGGAAACTCACAATTTTGGAAACTGGGCAATTTCTTTGAAGGATAGCCCGGAAAGAATCATCGGTTTTGGCGGTCTGAGTATCAGCAGTTATGCGAATTTATTAATTAATAATTTAGGGTATCGTTTCGCCACCGAGGCATGGGGAAAAGGTCTGGCGACAGAGTTTTCGAAAAGCTCTGTCAGATATGGATTTTGTGAATTAAAGCTAACCGAGATATCTGCCGTAGTGAGAGGTAACCACGTGGCATCGCAGAAAGTCCTTCAAAAAGCTGGGTTGCAATACATCAAAGAGATTCATGATGTGAAAGACGCGCCGCCGAGTCTGCTTTTTTCTCTTACGCACGGTGAATGGTTAAGACAATCAATGTGAGCATATTTACTCTAAATCATTAATTCAAAAGAATCGTTCTACGGCGCTTTGGAAAGAACCAACGTCCGTCATTGGCACAAAGCAGACTAAAACAGCCATTAACATTCATCGAATCCTCAGTAAATCTGAATAGCGGGTCGTGTATCGCGGCGAAAGCATTTCACGCTTCATCTGCCATTGCTGCTGTATGCCCTGCCCGGCAAAGTAAAGCGTACCCTTTCCATCCTTCGCGTTCAGACGATCCAGCACTTCCATCAGCTTTTCGCTTCCGGCACGCGGCGCGCTGTTGTCAAACAAATTGAGCTGGGCAACGCCCTGGCTGAAGAAGTCCCCGAGCATAATGCCGGCTTTCTGGTAGCGGTGGCCCTCCTTCCAGATTTTATCGAGGCACTTTACGGCAGCGTTGATAATGTCGCGGGAATCCTGAGTGGGCGTGAGAAGCGTCATTGAGGCACTCTTGCCGTAATAGGGCTCGTTCAGCGCGAATGGGGAGGTCTTAACGAACGCCGAGATAAAGCGGCAATACTGGTGCTCGCCGCGTAACTTCTCAGCGCCGCGGGCCGCATAGCTGCATATAGCCTGACGCACCTGCTCGTATTCTGTGGCGCGCTCACCGAATGACCGGCTACAGACGATCTCCTGCTTTGTCGGTGCAAACTCTTCCAGCTCGAGGCATGGCTCGCCGCGAAGCTCCCGGACCGTTCGCTCCAGCACCACATTGAAGTGCTTGCGGATAATCCACGTGCTCTGCTCTGAGAGATCCAGCGCCGTTTTGATGCCCATCGCGTTGAGCCTCTTGCTGATGCGCCTGCCCACGCCCCACACGTCCTCTACCGGCACGATAGCCAACAGCCGGCGCTGGCGGTCGATATTGGATAAATCCACTACCCCACCCGTCTGGTGCTGCCATTTCTTCGCCGCGTGATTTGCCAGCTTCGCCAGCGTCTTCGTCTGGGCGATGCCAACGCCAACCCTCAGGTGCGTACGCTTCAAAACCGTGTCGCGGATCTCCTTGCCAAAGTCAGTCAGATCCCGGCAGTTTCGAACCCCGGTGAGGTCACAAAAGGCCTCGTCAATGGAATATATTTCGACGCGAGGGCTTATTTCTTCCAGCGTGGTCATTACCCGGTTGGACATGTCAGCGTAAAGTTCGTAGTTGCTGCTGAAGCAAACCACGCCGGCGCGCCGGAACAACTCCTTCTGCTTAAAGTATGGTGCACCCATCGTCACGCCAGCGGCTTTGGCCTCTGCGCTGCGCGCTATCACACAACCGTCGTTATTTGAGAGGACAACCACCGGTCGGCCTTTCAAATCTGGCCTGAATACCGTCTCGCATGATGAGTAGAATGAGTTCACATCACAGAGCGCAAACATATCAGCTGGCCGATTTAACAATAAATGTAACCACGCCGAAGACGTCCAGCGTATCTTCGCTGCCAACGATAATCGGCGAATAAGCGCTGTTCATCGGATTGAGCTGAACGGTAGGCCGCAGCTGCAGGCGCTTAACGGTAAATTCCCCTTCCACCGCGGCGATGACGATATCTCCGTGCTCGGCCGTTCGGGAGCTATCCACCACCAGCAAATCGCCGTCGCTTATTCCCCCCTCAATCATCGAATCACCCGCGGCTTTCACGAAATACGTCGAGCTGGGATGAGCAACGAGAAGCTCATTCAGATCGATGCGCTGTTCCACATAGTCGGCAGCCGGGCTTGGGAATCCGCACTGAACTAAATCGCTGAAAAGTGGAAGCGCGATAATCTCACGCAGTTCTGCAGGTCTGATAAATTCCATTACGCATACCTCTGCTACTGTTTTTATATACAGTAGTTTTGTTTTGGAGCACGCGCAAGGTAGCTGAACCGCAGCGACTGTTTAAACCTTCACCGTTTCGCTTGTAAGTTTCTCTCTGGCTTCGAATTATGGTTTTTGTAAATTTTACGCTTAAACGCTTCGACTGCTCGTTTTAAAGACTAAATGAATAGATTGTCATCAACGCGACAAGCTGAAGGACGGCATGGCACTTCTTTAGCCGGAATGTCGTTTGACTGTACCAATATACAGTAGTATTTTTACGTTCAGACTGAATCGCATAATTAATATTCATAAGGAAAAAAGATGTTTGTTGAACTGGTTTATGACAAGCGCAACGTACAGGGGCTGGAGGGAGCCAGGGAGATAATTCTGGCTGAACTGACAAAACGCGTGCACCGGATTTTTCCTGATGCCAGCGTCAAGGTTAAGCCGATGCAGGCGAACGGCCTGAATAGCGATGCCAGCAAAAGCGACCGGGAAAAGCTGAACCGTATGCTTGAGGAAATGTTTGAAGAGTCAGACATGTGGCTGACGCATGAGTAACAGGCGTTTAGTGACAAGGAAACCCGCTATAGCGTATGCCGGAGTTTCCCTGTCATCGACGTCAAATAAAGGTGGGACAGATGTTTATTAATATCGCTTCATTGTGTTGACTGGTGCCCTTTCTGACCAGTCGGGCCTCTCACCAGCCATAATGGCACGCTGTTGTGATGGCGTCACAGACTGGGTTATTTCAGGCATTGATTTATATTCAGGTTGTTCAGGAGGGCTAAGAACCAGATCGGAACTACAGCCTGACAGAAGAAAAAAAACGAATACAGATGAATTAAACTTAAACACTTCAACCCCTTCCAATGGGACAACATTTTGCAGACAGAATGTGGTGTCTCCCGGTGTCGTTGCCCGAGTCAGCAAAGACATGCGCATACCCGCAGAGGGCAGTTGCCTGGAACGCCCTTTGGCACAAAACATTCACCACAAGAATAAATTATGCCGCATTCACTTTCCCAGTCAATGTTACTCATGGGTAAAGCCGGTTTATTCTCGCTGGCTCTGTTCCCGTACCTGACTCTATGGTGAAACAAATACGTTATCCTAAAACGTGTTCCGTGGTATCGCCAGTAAGTAAAGCATGGCGAAAAACAACGATCCCCAATACACCGAGTCATATCGATAAGGGTCAAAGTCAATATGTAAAAACCCTCTGAAAAATTCGTGGCCATTTGCAAAGATATTTATCTGAACGGTTGCCATAGCAATAACGAACACCATATAGGCAATAAATGGCGGGTATTTATGGAGCCTGTTAACTTTTAACTTCCCCAGGTAACGCAAGAAAAAAACTGCAACAGACACAATAAAATAGACCGCAGCAGGCCAGACAGGTTGGACAATCTCCATGATTTATCTCCAAAGCCGAATGTTTCTATCCTTATTGTCTTCTCGGTTAAAACAATTTCAGGCAATAAACCGGGCTTCACGCCCGGTTCTGTCTTCAGCCAGTAATGCCTTTACTCACTCAATCCACGATTCTCCAGCATCGGTTCGATCTTCGGATCGTGCCCGCGCCAGTTCCGGTAAAGTTCAGCTAAATCAGTGCTGTTGCCGCGCGACAAAATCGCCTCGCGGAATTTCTGTCCGTTTTCACGCGTCAGGCCGCCCTGCTCGACAAACCACTGGTAGCCATCGTCCGCCAGCATCTGCGTCCACAGGTAGGCGTAATAGCCCGCCGCGTAGCCGCCGCCGAAGATATGGGCGAAGTAGCTGCTGCGATAGCGCGGCGGTACGGCAGGTAGATCCAGCCCCTCTTTTTTCAACGCGGCGGCTTCGAAGGCAACAACGTCCTCCACCGGCTCCTGAATGCCGTGCCAGTTCATATCCAGCAGCGCGGCGCTCAGCAGCTCCGTCATGTCATAACCCTTGTTAAACTGGGTCGCGTTGAGCATTTTTTCCCGCAGCGCATCCGGCATTGGCTCACCGGTTTGATAGTGACGGGCAAAGTGCGCGAATACCTGCGGATGGCTGGCCCAGTGTTCATTGATCTGCGACGGAAATTCAACGAAATCACGCGGCGTATTGGTACCGGAAAGCGTGGCATACCGCTGGCTGGCAAACAGGCCATGCAGCGTGTGGCCAAACTCGTGGAACAGGGTAATCACATCATCCCAGGAGAGCAGCGCGGTCTGCCCGCTGGCTGGTTTTTGATAGTTGCAGACGTTGTAGATAACCGGGCGCGCGGCAAATTCGTAAGACTGCTCAACGAAATTCCCCATCCACGCGCCGCCCGCTTTGGAATCACGCGCGAAGAAATCGCCGTAAAACAGCGCCATGCCTTCACCGGTGCAATCGAAAATCTCCCACACGCGAACGTCCGGGTGGTAAACCGGTATATCAAAACGCTCGACAAAACGGATGCCGAACAGCTGCGTGGCGGTCCAGAACACGCCCTCTTCCAGCACCGTATTGAGCGCGAAATAGGGTTTGATTTGCGACTCGTCCAGCGCATATTTTACCGAGCGCACGCGTTCGGCATAATATGCCCAGTCCCAGGCCTGCACCGCAAAGCCCCCCTGCTCGTCGTCAATCACCTTCTGAATATCCGCCTGCTCCAGCGCGGCCCTGCTGCGCGCCGCGGGGACAATCCCGCGCATAAACCCGAGCGCGGCGTCCGGCGTTTTCGCCATCTGATCGGCAATACTCCAGCTGGCATAGTTTTCAAAACCGAGCAGCTGCGCCTGCCTTGCCCGTAAGGCGGTCAGCCGACTGATCGGGCCGCGCGTATCGTTTTCGTCGCCTTGCTGAGTGCGTTCCCAGCCCGCATAAAATAACTTTTTTCGCGTCTCGCGCTGCGCCAACGCCGCCAGCGCAGGCTGTTGCGTGGTATTCAAAAGCGGGATCAGCCAGCGATCCTTCAGCCCTTTTTCCGCGGCAGCGTGGGCCGCGGTGGCAATCTCCTCCGCGCTGAGTCCATCAAGCTGGCGAACATCGTCCACCACCAGCCCTCCCGCCCTGTTCGCGGCCAACAGGCGCTGGTTGAACTGGCTGGTCAGGGTGGCAGATTCGGTATTCAGGGCTTTCAGCTCTGCTTTTTCATCGGCATTCAGGCGCGCGCCCGCGAGAACAAAGTGCTGATACGTCTCCTCTACCAGGCGGCGGGATTCGGCGTCCAGCGCGTCGCGATCCTGCCAGACGGCTTCCACGCGGGCGAAAAGCGTATCGTTAAGCCAGATATCGTTCGCCAGACCGGCCAGTTCGGCCGAGAACTGCTCGTCCAGCGCCTGGAGGTCATCGTTGGTGTGTGCGGACGTCATGGCGAAAAACACGCTGCTGACGCGCGACAGCATGGCCCCGCTTTTTTCCAGCGCGAGCACGGTGTTATCGAAGTCCGGCGCGGCGCTCTGCGCGATGATCGCGTCAATTTCCGCGCGCTTAAGGCGCATTGCCTCATCAAAGGCCGGACGATAGTGGCTGTCGTTGATCGCATCAAAACGTGGTGCCTGATAGGGCAACAGGCTACTTTCAAAAAACGGATTGTTGACCGACATCGTTTACTCCTGAGCACGGTATTTCTCCCCAGAGTAGGCCAGCCAGCGCTGGCCTGCAACGATGTCATACAAATGTTGCCTTAACGACGTGCCGGAGAGCGTGCTATGTTAGTACCACACAAAAAGCGTTGAGGAACAGTGAGATGATTATTTTAGTTACCGGGGCGACAGCGGGTTTTGGTGAAAGCATCACGCGTCGCTTCGTCGCCAACGGACACAAAGTGATTGCAACGGGCCGTCGTCAGGAGCGCCTTCAGGAGCTGAAGGACGAGCTGGGCGACAGCATCCTGACCGCACAGCTGGACGTGCGCAACCGCGCCGCCATTGAAGAGATGATTGCTCACCTGCCTGCCGAATGGCGCGAAATTGATGTTCTGGTCAATAACGCCGGCCTGGCGCTGGGCATGGAGCCTGCTCATAAAGCCAGCGTGGAAGACTGGGAAAACATGATCGACACCAACAACAAAGGGCTGGTGTACATGACCCGCGCCGTGCTGCCGGGCATGGTTGAGCGCAACCGTGGGCACATCATTAACATCGGTTCTACCGCCGGCAGCTGGCCTTACGCGGGCGGCAACGTGTATGGCGCAACCAAAGCCTTCGTCCGCCAGTTCAGCCTGAACCTGCGCACCGACCTGCACGGCACCGCCATCCGCGTGACCGACGTTGAACCAGGCCTGGTGGGCGGAACCGAGTTCTCCAACGTGCGCTTCAAGGGCGATGACGCGAAGGCGGATAAAACCTATGAAAATGCCAACGCGCTTACGCCGGAAGACATCACCGAAACCGTGTGGTGGGTCGCCACCCTGCCGAAGCACGTCAACATCAATACCGTTGAAATGATGCCGGTTAGCCAAAGCTATGCCGGACTGAACGTGCATCGCGGCTAAACTGCCCTTCCCGGCCTGCGGGCCGGGTATGTGACGGCATGCAAAAGAATGGTAGTATGTTCAGGTTAACTCTCTGAGAAATCATAATCCATGGCCGCTGAATCGCAACTTAATCCTACCCAGCCCGTTAATCAGCAAATTTATCGCATATTACGACGCGATATTGTTCGCTGCCTGATCCCGCCGGGTACGCCGCTCTCAGAAAAAGAGGTTTCGGTGCGTTTTGACGTTTCCCGTCAGCCCGTGCGCGAGGCGTTTATTAAGCTTGCGGAAAACGGCCTGATTCAGATCCGCCCTCAGCGCGGCAGCTACGTCAATAAAATTTCGCTTTCGCAGGTGCGTAACGGCTGTTTCGTACGCCAGGCCATCGAGTGCGCCGTTGTGCGCCGCGCCGCGACGCTCATCAACGACAACCAGTGCTACCTGCTGGAGCAAAACCTGCATCAGCAACGTATTGCCATCGATCGCAAACAGCTAAATGACTTTTTCCAGCTGGACGATGAATTTCATCAGAAGCTGGCGCAGATTGCCGAGTGCCAGTTAGCCTGGGATACCGTCGAGAATATTAAAGCCACCATTGACCGCGTGCGCTATATGAGCCTCGACCACGTGTCTCCGCCAGAAATGCTGCTGCGCCAGCATCACGATATTTTCAGCGCGCTGGAAAAACGCGACGCGGAGGCCGTAGAAAAAGCGATGACGCTGCACCTCCAGGAAATTAGCGAGTCGGTACAGTTAATTCGTCAGGAAAACAGCGAGTGGTTTAGCGAAGAATAAAGCCTCGCCGCCCCCTTTCGGTTGCGGCGACGCGTTTAACGGACCACTAATACCGGAATAGTGGCGTAACGCAGGATAGTTTCGGCATTTGAACCAAGCAAATGCGTCGTGATGCTCGGATTTTTTGACCCGATGACGATGACGTCATATTCCCCCTCTTTGCTGAGCTTGATTATTTCGTCGCGTACGTTGCCGAAGCGTACCTCGCAATCAATATTCTCCGGGGCCATATCAAACAGGCGTTTCAACGCCTTCATTTTCTTGTCGGACTCGGCGGTCATATACTCTTCGAACTTCTTAATATCCGCGTTGAAGCCCCGAAGTAGCGAACGGCTGCTGTTGGGCAGAATGTTGACCAGCGTAATTGTCGCACCTTCCGCCTTCGCGAGGTTGACCGCGTGGCGTACCGCTTTGTCGCTTAAATCCATTTCAAACACGTCAACAGGCATCAAAATTTTCTTGTACATAAGCCTGACTCCTTTTCCGGTGAAGGGTTATTTCCTGCTTCAAGAATGGCATTACGGATATAAACGAACCCTAAACGCTTACGCGTCGAAACTATCAGTTTCGTAAAAGAACTGTCCGCTTTGTAAAGGGATGTGCTGAACCGTCAATGCCGCCCTCAAATAAGAAAAAAGTGTGAGCTTGATCAAAAACAAATAATTTTGGCGAAGAGAGGCGTATTAATAGTGCCCCGTGAACGGCAGCCGCTGAAATAGCGCCGTAACGGATAAGTGAGAGAGGAGAAAATACCATGATGACATACGACCGTAACCGAAATGCAATCACCACCGGCAGCCGCGTCATGATTAGCGGTACGGGCCAGTTCGGCGTGATTAAAGCGATCCACAGCGACGGCCTTAACGCCGAGCAGGTGCGTCGTAGCAAAACGGTTGAAGTGGAAGGATGCGAAGGTAAGTTCGAGCCGATTGAGCTGATTCGCCTGGGGATGCACTAAGCTATGCCCCGACATGCCGCCGCGAACGGCGGCATGTCATAGCATTAAAGCCGGGCGGCGTACTCAGCAACCGTGGCTTTCGCCCCTTTTTGCAGTAACGTTTGATAGGCCTGCATAACAGCCCCCACAAAAACGGCGTCCTGCGGCAGTTCGTTGCCAAAAACAGACTCAATGCCCAACAGCGCGTTAACGCGGCTTTCGCCCTCGGCGCTGCCGTTTACCGCCGCCTGTATCGCCGCCAGCTGCGGGTCGCTCACCTCAATGGCGTTACCCTGCTCATCCACCCCGCCGACATAACGCATCCAGCCCGCCACGCCCAGCGCCAGCAGCGGGAAAGGCGTCTGGTGAACCAGGTGCCAGCGCACGGGATCCAGCATGCGCTGCGGCAGTTTCTGGCTGCCGTCCATGGCGATTTGCCAGGTGCGGTGACGCAGCGCCGGATTGCTGTAGCGCGCGATCAGCAGGTCGGCATAGTGAGCTAAATCAACGCCCTTCACCTTCAGCGTCGGGGCCTGCTCGTTTAGCATCAGCGCGCGGGCGGCGGCGCGGTAGTTTTCGTCTTCCATGCAGTCGTTAATGTGCTGATAGCCCGCCAGATACCCGAGATACGCCAGGAACGAGTGGCTGCCATTTAGCATACGCAGCTTCATCTCTTCAAACGGAATAACGTCAGAAACCAGCTCCGCCCCCGCCTCTTCCCACTGCGGACGTCCGGCAACGAAATTATCTTCAATGACCCACTGGCGGAACGGCTCGCAGGCCACGCCTGCCGGGTCGCGTACGCCGGTCAGCTGCTCGATTTTATCCAGCGTATCGGCCGTGACGGCGGGCACGATGCGATCCACCATGGTGGACGGGAAGGTGACGTTAGCTTCAATCCAGTCTGCCAGCTCGCCATCAACAGCGCGCGCGTAGGCGCAGGTAACATTGCGCATCACGTGGCCGTTCTCCGGCATGTTATCGCATGACATCACGCTGAATGCCGGTAATCCCGCTGCCTTACGACGCGCCAGCGCTTCAACCACGACGCCAGGTGCAGATTTGGGCTGCTGCGGGTTTTGCAGGTCTGCAACGATTAACGGATGATCGAGCATCAGTTTTCCGGTTGCCGGGGAGTGGCAATACCCTTTCTCGGTGATGGTCAGTGAAACGATGGCAACCTGCGGCTCGCACAGCGCCGCCAGCACGGCTTCCAGCCCGTCGACCTGCGCATGTAGCGCGCTTTTGACGACGCCAACCACGCGTGCCGTCCACGCATCGGCAGACATTTCTGCCACGGTATAGAGGTTATCCTGCGCCTTAAGATCGGCTATCTGCTGTTCGCCGCCAATCAGGTTAATTTCACAATAACCCCAGTCGCTGCCGCGATCGGCGGCAAGAATATCGGCATACACCGCCTGATGCGCGCGATGAAACGCGCCGAATCCAAGGTGAACAATGCGGGTCTGAAGCGCGTCGCGATTGTACTGAGGAAGCGTGGCTTTAGCCTGTAATAACCGGTTTTCCATGATTGTGACTCGTTTGATAAAGGAAGCTGAGAACCGCTGCCGCTCTTCGTGAGAGCAACAGCGCCTGTTGACTACACCAACTAGAATGGCAGCGTCATTATTGTGTCTTGCCGATCACCATACTGGTTACGCTGCCGTGAACATTGATTTACATTAACTTTCGGCTAACTGGTGTGATATAAAAATAAAGTTGTGTGACATCTGGCAAAAGATATAAACCAAAATCATACCGAGGTGCGCACCGGCTCCTCGCCAGGCCGGACCGTCGGCTCGCGCCACAACCTGTCGTAGGGGTAGCCTGTTAAATCTTCCACGACCCGGCGAGCCTCGGCGGATACGCGCTGAGGAGACCCGTTTGCCTTCAGACGATCGAGCTCATCCACAAAGATTTTGTGCGTACGCTTGTTCAGGTTGAACGTCAGGGCCTGCCACAGGGCCAGAATAAGCAGGCCAGCGGTACCGATGAACATAAGCATTGCGATGGTGTGGATGGCTTCCGCTGGCTGCGTCAGGCTCCCTTTAACAAAGCCGCCGCTTTGTAGCAGAAGGCCCACGATAAAGGTGGCGATGGCGACCGTGGTTTTCCGGGAGAAGGTCATTACCGCGGCAAACAGCCCCTCACGACGCTGACAGCTCACCATCTCATCGATATCCGGAATGAACGGAAACACGTTCCACGGCGTAAATTCAAGCACGCATCGCCCCACCTGATACACTCCGGCCAGAATGACCAGCGTCGCGACGGTATTCAGCGCGGGGATCTGGTACACGGCAAAGAAGCCACCCAGACAAAGCAGCATCAGTGAATAGGCAAATACGTACAGCTTCGATGGCCCATATTTGATGATCCCTACGCCTGCGATTAACGTGACGGGCAGCCCTACGATGCTCATCGACAGCAGCGTGCCGGCCAGCGAGGATGAGACATGCAGACAATAGACGCAGAAAAAGACAAACACGGTGTTGTAAACGTCTTTGCCGGTAAACGACAGCAGATAGATGGCGAGATGTTTTCTGAAGGCCCGAATTTTCAGGGTTGAGCCATACTCCTTAAAAAGACGGCCAAAGGCGGCCAGCTTCTCCAGTGCCGTTTGCGGGTGCCTGCTTTTTTCAAGCCCGGCGAGCATTTCCGGCGTCAGCTCGCGCTCCCAGGTCACTTTCCACGAGATAAATACGCACACCATAAACAGGACGGCAAAAATAACGCCGTTAATGAGATAGGCATGGGCGCTGTTTTCACCGAAATAGCCAATCAGCAATCCGGGAATGAATGTCGCCAGAAACGTCCCCGATGCCGAAAGAAACATGCGGCAGGTAGAGAGCTTGGTCCGCTGGTTAAAGTCTTTCGTCATTTCTGATGGTAACGTTTCCCAGGGGATCAGCACCATTGCGGCAATAATTTCAAACGCCAGATAGACCGCGAGATAAAAGCCGTATGTCATGCCGTCAAGCCACAGCAGCGCGTAGACCAGCATTAGCGGTGCGCCGATGAGCAAAAAGAAGCGCCGACGGCCAAATTTTTTACCAAAATAGTTTTTGTAAAAATGGTCCGTGAAGCTCCCCATAAACAAACTTACAACAGCATCGACAATACGCGCGATGGCGACAATAGACGCCGCTTCAACCGGAGAGAGCCCGACAAATGTAGTATAGAAAAATAATAGCCAGGCGCCGATAACGGTAAATGCACCGCCGCCCATAATATCCGTTAGTCCGTAGCCGATACTAACTGGAATGGTAATTTTTTTTGCAGTCCGAGACATGTTTCATCCCCACTCAGTGAGTAGAATTTAAAATCTGAAATAGTTTTCAGCATTATCGTGGCAAATATTTTTAACCATCTTCGTGAGGATGGCGTTATTATCCGGAACCTCCCCGCGCTCCACCCAGCCACCGATGAGATTGCACAAAATGCGGCGGAAATAATCGTGGCGGGTATACGAAACCAGGCTGCGCGAATCGGTCAGCATACCGACAAAATTCATTAGCAGCCCCTGATCCGCAAGGCTGTTCAGCTGGTTTTCCATTCCGCGTCGGGTGTCGTTAAACCACCACCCGGAGCCAAACTGTATCGGGGATTTAACGCCCAACTCCGCAGACTGAAAGTTGGCGATAGTCGTCGCGACGATATCGTTATAGCTGGCGTTGAGGTTATACAGGATGGTTTTGGGCAAGGCCTCAGCCTGCGCCATGGCATCCAGAAGCTGGTTGAGGTTGGCCGCAAGATTCGACTGGTCGGTCAGTGAGTCAAAACCGGTATTACTGCCAAGGGTACGGTACATGCGGGAATTATTGTTGCGAATCGCACCGAAGTGTATCTGCATTGCCCAGCTGTGCTGCCTGTAATAACGCGCCAGCATAATAAAAATGGCGCTGTCGAGAATCGCGTTATCACGGGCGTCCAGATTTTCGCCCCGGCGTTTTCGGGCAAATACGGATTCAACCAGGCCTTCATCCGCTGCCTGAAAAGGGAGCTCCACGGGGCCGTGATCGGAAATTCGGCACCCCATGTCGTGGAACCAGGCAATACGCTGGCTCATCCCTCTGGCAAAATCATCGAAGGTCTGAATTGCCGCCCCGGTCTTCTCTCCTAACCGATCGACAAAGGCAGCAAACTGCCGTGCGTCTGGTGAAAAAACGTCGTCCGGGCGGAAGGTCGGTAATACCTTCACGCGGAACGTCGCGTCATCACGCAACAGCTGATGGTAACGTAAATCATCGAGCGGCGCGTCCGTGGTGCAAATAACCTCTACTCTTGAGCGCTTAATAAGTTCCCGCGGCGTAAAATCAGGCTGTTGTAATAGCCGATTACAGCGTTCCATTATTTCACGCCAGTTATGGCTACCCAGCGGTTCGTCACAGGAAAAATAGTGGTGAAGCTCTAAATGCGTCCAGTGATAAAGCGGATTGCCATAGCTCGCTTCGACCGTTTCGGCCCACGCCGCAAATTTCTCCTCCGCCGGGGCATTGCCCGTAATGTATTTTTCGTCAATACCGTTGGCGCGCATGGCGCGCCATTTATAGTGATCGCCTGCCAGCCAGAGTTCGGTAATATTCTCGAGGTTTTTATTTTCGAAGATATCTTTCGCGTCCAGGTGGCAGTGATAGTCAATAATGGGCAGCGCTTTCGCGACGTCACGATAGAGCTCGACGCCTCTGGCATTGCCAATCATAAAGTTATCGTTAATGAAGCTCATGACAGGGCTCCATATTTCTGCTGCTCCGCGGCGGCAGCGTTCTGACGCAGGGGATCAGCCGCGTCTTCCGCCAGGCTTAAATCGCGGTCGCGGACTTCTGGCATCATCAAAGCAGAAATTAACCCAATCAGCGAGTACGCCACCAGCATGACAACGATCGGCCACCAGGACCCGGTCATGTTGCAGAAGATCCCCGCCAGCACCGGACCAAAGCCTACGGCTACCAGGCCGCCCGCCTCTTTCGAAATCGCCATGCGGGTAAAGCGGTTTCGCGAACCAAACATCTCCGCCATGGTGATGTTTTCCAGCGCAAACAGCCCGAGCACCGCGAAGTTATGGATAACGATCATAGAGAGCATAATCACGCCCGGCGCGTAGCTCTTGTCGACGATAATCGACAGCATCGGGTAAGCCAGAATGATGGCTGAAATGTTAAGGATGATATAAGGCAGGCGACGCCCCACCTTATCGGACAGCCAGCCCAGCAGCGGGATGGAGAGGAAGCCGAGAATCGAGCTGATCATTAGCGCATCGGTTGGGATCGCCTTATCAAATAACAGCGTCTGCACCAGATACCCGGCCAGGAAGGTCTGGATCAGACCTGAGTTCCCCGCCTGACCAAAGCGCAGCCCCGTCGCCAGCCAGAAGGATTTGCTCTTAAACATCGCGCCTAATGAGGTATCCTGCACGGCGACCGGCGCAACGGTTTCGGCGTCGTTAACCTTCTCAAACACCGGGCTCTCTTTCAGATTCATACGCAGCCAGATGGCGAAAATCATCACCACCACGCTGGCGAGGAACGGCACGCGCCAGCCCCAGGCGACGAGCGCTTCGCGGTCGAGGGCAAAGAACATCACGGCCCAGATCGCCGTGGCGCTCAGCGTCCCGCAGTTGGTGCCCATTGCCACCAGCGAGGAGATGATGCCGCGTTTACCCTTCGGCGCGTACTCCGCCAGCATGGTACCCGCGCCGGAGATTTCCGCCCCCGCGCCCAGCCCCTGAATAATACGCAGCGTCACCAGCAGCACCGGCGCAAAAATCCCGATCTGCGCGTAGGTCGGCAATACGCCAATCAGGGTGGTGCAGATCCCCATCATGGTGATGGTGATAAACAGCACCTTTTTACGGCCAATCCTGTCCCCCATCCTGCCGAAGATAAACGCCCCGACGATGCGCGCGATATAGCCCGCGCCATAGGTGCCCATCGCCAGGATCAGCGCCATGGCGGCGGACTGTTCAGGGAAGAAAATTTCATGGAATACCAGCGCGGCGCCAAGGGAGTAAAGCTGAAAATCCATAAACTCCAGGGCGGTGCCCAGCCAGCCGGATACGGCGGCTTTCACCAGATCCGACGTCGTTCTTTGAGGTTGTACATGAGTCATAATGGCTATCTCTGAAAGGTAAGATGCGTACCACTTAGAGCCTGTCTTCGCAGGCTCTTAACCGCATGAATTGTTATTGGTCGAACGTGAGCAAGACCTTGCAGCACCGCCGCTGGTCTTTTTCAAACAGCTCGATTGCGTCCGTAACGTGGTGATAGTCAAAGGTATGGGTGACCAGTTTTTCAGGGTCGATCAGCCCCTTTTCCAGCCAGTCAATGACGACCGGGAACTTGTTGGCGTTCAGGCGCGAAGAGAAAATCGACAGCTCTTTGCCGGTGATCCCCTGCTGCACGATCTGGCTCGGGTCGCTGGAGAAGCCCATCAGCACGATACGCGCGGCCGGAGAAGCCAGCGCGATCGCCTCCTGCAAAATGGTCGGATGACAGGCGGCATCAATGATTAACGTCGGCTTGATACCTTTTTCGTCCAGCGCGGCCGGTAACGCCTGCTCGCCGTTGTTGATTACCCAGTCCGCACCGCTGCGCTGCGCCATCGCCAGCCGCTCGTCAATACGATCGACCACGATGACCTGCTTCACCTTATAAACGCCCTTCAGCGCCTGCACGGTGACGAGCCCCATCGGACCTGCGCCGTAGATCAGAGCCACGTCCTGTTCGGTTGGTTTTGCCTGCCCCGTCACGTTGGCGGCAATGGTGAACGGCTCCACCATAACGGCATGTTTGTCAGATATCGCATCCGGAATGCGCCACGCATTTTTAGCCGGTACGACGGCGTATTCGCTGAAGCCACCGTCGCGATGCACGCCCAGCACCACCAGCGAGGTGCAAACGTTCGGTTTACCCACAGAACAGGGGTAGCAGTGCCCGCAGCTGATCACCGGATCAACGGAAACGCGCTGGCCCAGACGGCTGTTCTCCACGCCCTCGCCTACGGCGTCTATCACGCCAAAGAACTCGTGACCAATCACGCGCGGGTATTTCGCAAACGGGTTATGCCCCCGATAGATATGGCTGTCTGAACCACAGATCCCGGCGAGCTTAATTTTGACGCGGACTTCATCAGCGCCCGGCAGCGGGAGGGAACGTTCTTCAATCACCAGCGAATTTGGCTGTTGGATTACTACGCTTTTCATTATTCGCTCCTCGTTTACCAGTTCCAGAGGGTGCCATCTTCCAGACGGGCCACCGGCAGATAGGCCGGATCGTACGGATATTTCGCCGCCAGCTTTTCGTCAAACTCAATGCCCAGCCCTGGCTTATCGCCCGGATGCATATAGCCGTTATCAAAACGCCAGCTGTGCGGGAAGACTTCCAGCATCTGCTCCGAGTAGCCCATATACTCCTGCACGCCAAAGTTAGGCACCCACAGGTCGAAATGCAGCGCCGCCGCATGGCAGACTGGCGACAGATCCGAAGGACCGTGTGAGCCGGTGCGTACCTGGTAGAGTGAGGCAAAGTCCGCAATTCGACGCATCCCGGTGATGCCGCCCGCATGGGTAATAGTGGCGCGGATGTAGTCAATGAGCTGCTCTTCAATCAGCTGCTTGCAGTCCCAGATGCTGTTAAACACCTCGCCTACGGCAATCGGGGTGACGGTGTGCTGGCGAATCAGGCGGAAGCACGCCTGGTTTTCTGCGGGGGTAGGATCTTCCATCCAGAACATGCGGTACTCTTCGATGCTCTTGCCGAAGCGCGCGGCTTCAATTGGCGTGAGGCGGTGGTGCATGTCGTGCAGCAGATGTTCGTTAAAACCAAATTTACTGCGTACCGCGTCGAACAGTTTTGGTGTGAAGTCGAGGTATTTTTCAGTGGACCACAGCTGCTCTTCCGGCCAGTCCCCTTTGGTCGCTGGCTCATATGCCAGCCCTTTCCCCTTGGACATGCCGTAGGTGGTTTTCATCCCCGGCACGCCGCACTGAACGCGGATCGCCCTGAAGCCCATCTCCTTATGGCGGGCATAGTCTTCCAGCACGTCGTCGATGGTATGGCCGGTGGTATGACAGTAGACCATCACCCCTTCACGGGATGCCCCGCCTAACAGCTGATACAGCGGCATGTTCGCGGCTTTCGCCTTGATGTCCCAAAGGGCCATATCCACGGCGGAAATTGCCGACATGGTGACCGGGCCACGGCGCCAGTAAGCCCCTTTGTAGAAGAACTGCCAGATATCTTCGATGCGATGCGCATCGCGGCCTATCAGCTGAGGGCACAGGTGGTCTTTCAGGTAGGAGGCAACGGAGAGTTCACGTCCGTTCAGCGTGGCATCCCCCAGGCCGACAATACCGTCGTCGGTGGTGATTTTAAGGGTGACAAAGTTACGCCCCGGGCAGGTTACAAATACTTCAGCCCCGACAATCTTCATAATCCATTTCCTTACATCGCTCGTTGTGATGCAGGAAATTTACGCAACTACACTACTACCATACAAGTATAATGATCGTAAAATCGGCGAGCGATCACATTATAGGGGGCGCCTAGGCGCGCCCCCAGCCAGCGACGATGATCAGCATGCCGCACAGGGCAACTGCTGCTCCGGCCCAGTCATATACGCTGAGCCTGACGCCATCGACAACGCGCAGCCACAGCAGCGCGGTACAGACGTAAACCCCGCCGTAGGCGGCATAAACCCGACCGCTGGCGGCCGGATGCAGGGTGAGAAGCCAGACAAAAAGGGCCAGCGCCACGCCAGCCGGAATCAGCAGCAGCGCAGGCGCGCCCCGCTTTAGCCAAAGCCACGGCAAAAAGCATCCGATGATTTCGCACAGCGCGGTCGCGAAAAAAAGCAGCGTTGTTTTCAACATTTTTTTCATTTCGTGAGGATTGATTTAGGCATGATACGCGATAATGGTCTCAACGTTCCCATACCTGCGGCGCGGGTATGACACCCTTCTGGATTGGTGTAGAATCCAGCGGGGAATCCGATTATCTGCACCCGTTTAAAGGAAACGCTATGACTACATTAAGCAAACGCCTTTGTCTGACAGCCGTACTGGCGCTGTCATCGTTCACCTTTGCCGCAACGGCGACTGCCGAAACCAGCAAGCTCATCATTGAGTCTGGTGACAGCGCGCAAAGCCGTCAGAACGCCGCCATGGACAAAGAACAATGGAATGACACCCGCAGCCTGCGTCAGAAAGTGAACAAGCGCGCGGAAAAAGAGTGGGATAAAGAAGACGTCGCGTTTGATGCGCGCGATAAGTGTCAGCAAAGTGCCAACGTCAACGCTTACTGGGAACCTAACACCCTGCGCTGTCTGGATCGTCGCACTGGACGCACGGTTGCACCGTAATGACGAACCTGTGTGACGTTAAGCTCCGCCCGCTGGAGCGCGAAGATTTACGCTTTGTCCATCAGCTCGACAACAACGCCAGCGTGATGCGCTACTGGTTTGAAGAGCCTTACGAGGCGTTTGTTGAGCTGTCGGATCTTTACGATAAGCACATCCACGACCAGAGCGAGCGCCGGTTTGTGGTGGAGTGCGAAGGCGAGAAGGCCGGGCTGGTTGAACTGGTTGAGATCAACCACGTTCACCGCCGGGCCGAGTTTCAGATCATTATCTCACCGGAACATCAGGGGAAAGGCCTTGCGTCGCGGGCGGCAAAGCTGGCGATGGATTACGGCTTTAACGTTCTGAATCTCTATAAGCTTTATCTCATCGTCGATAAAGAGAACGAAAAAGCGATTCATATCTACCGTAAGCTGGGCTTCATGGTGGAGGGCGAGCTGATCCATGAGTTCTTTATCAACGGCGAGTACCGTAACACCATCCGCATGTGTATTTTCCAGCATCAGCATCTGGCCGGGCACAAATCTTCCGCCGCCAGCCTGCTTAAACCTACCGCGCAGTAACCTGCGCGGTTTTCATTTCAGTAATATTCAATACTGTTTTTGATGGTGTACTTGCGCTCAACGGCAGGTTTGACGCTGTCATCGACGATCGCCAGCTCGCAGCTCACCGGGTTATCGTGGCGATCGTAGTCGCAGGTCTGCTTCACGCTGCCCATTGGCTTATCGTTCAACAGGCTTACCGCCGTGTAATCCAGGCGCTTGCGCAGATCGATTGACGGCGTAGACTGAACTGCCAGCTTTTGGTCGCCGGACACGGTGGTTTTACCCAGCGGATAGCCGTCGGCGTCATACCGGTACTTCACCTCCATCTCTTTGCTGTGCGCGGCAACCACAAACCCGTTATCGTCGGTGTCCCACTTCACGCCGGCAGAGGGCAGCTCCGCCAGCTGGCATTTACCCTGTAACTTTACCTTCTGCTGCTGGGTCTCTGCGTCGAGGTAGAAGTTAGCGTCCAGCACCAGCGCAACTCCCGTATTGGCCTCCAGGTCGTGCAGCTCAAGCGTATCGAAACACCCTTCTGTCGACATCGTACCGGTCACGCGTTTAGAGACCTCACCCTTTTCGTTGAAGAGCGTCTGGGTGAAATCCTTCACCGGGCCGCGCAGAGGATCGAAATCAAACTCGTTCGAAAAGCTCGCCATCTCCGGCGTAAAGGACAGCGGCGCGCTGTTGTTGTCGCATCCCACCAGTACCGTTGCCAGTAACGTTATCGCTGCGTAATTCTTCACATCATTTACCCGTCAAAAGACAATATTCTCAATCATATTAGCAAATACAGTTATTTACACGGTTCCTGCTAAAATTAACTCATACACACTGAAAAGGAGCAACAGATGAAACAGTTACCCTGGATTACCGCCCTGCTGTTAATGAGTGCTTCACCTGCGATCCTCGCCGCCCCGGATTCCTGCGAGCGCGTGAAAAGCGACATTCAGCAGAAAATTATCAACAACGGCGTGCCGGAGTCTGGCTTTACGCTAAATATCGTCCCCAACGATCAGGCCGACCAGCCGGATGCGCAGGTCGTTGGGCATTGTGCCAACGATACCTTCAAAATTTTGTACACCCGCACCAGCAGCGGTAACTACCCGGTAAGCGGCGCGGGTACGCAGGACAGTGCGCCCGCTGAGCCGCAATGATTTTTCTGCACTCAATCCCCCTGATTTGACGAGGATTAATATTTAATACCTCCAAATAAGTAACACTCCCCCCATCATTAGCCCGGTTGTAATCACGGGTGAAAATAAATACTAACAATGATGGGGTGAGTCATGTCCGAAGTTGAACATCACGGCGGGATCAGCCGCCGAGCTCTGGTTAAATCTACCGCCATAGGATCCCTGGCGCTTGCCGCCGGTGGGATCGCGTTACCTTTTGGTCTGAAAAGCGCCGCCGCTGCGGTGCAGGCCGCCATCCAGCCCGCGGAAGATAAAGTTGTGTGGGGTGCCTGCTCGGTGAACTGCGGCAGCCGCTGCGCGCTGCGTCTGCACGTCCGCGACGACGAAGTTTACTGGGTCGAAACGGATAACACCGGTGAGGATATCTACGGCAACCACCAGGTTCGCGCCTGTCTGCGAGGCCGCTCCATCCGCCGCCGCATTAACCATCCTGACCGTCTGAACTACCCGATGAAACGCGTGGGGAAACGCGGTGAAGGCAAGTTCGAGCGAATCACCTGGGAAGAGGCGCTGGACACCATCGCCGCGAACCTGAAAAGCGTGGTCGAAAAATACGGTAATGAAGCGGTCTATATTAACTACTCCTCCGGGATCGTTGGCGGCAATATTACCCGCTCCTCCCCTTACGCCTCGCTGGTCGCACGCCTGATGAACTGCTACGGCGGCTTCCTCAGCCACTACGGCACCTACAGCACCGCACAAATCTCCTGCGCAATGCCCTACACCTACGGCAGCAACGACGGCAACAGCACTTCGGATATCGAAAACAGCAAGCTGGTGGTGATGTTCGGCAATAACCCGGCGGAAACGCGCATGAGCGGCGGCGGGATCACCTACTACCTCGAGCAGGCTCGCGAACGCTCCAACGCGCGCATGATCGTTATCGATCCGCGCTACACCGACACCGCCGCAGGGCGCGAGGACGAGTGGATCCCAATCCGTCCGGGCACCGATGCGGCGCTGGTGGCGGGTATTGCGTGGGTATTGATTGATGAAAATCTCGTCGACCAGCCCTTCCTCGATAACTACTGCGTTGGCTATGACGAAAAAACGCTGCCGGAAGGCGCGCCCGCCAACGGCCATTACAAGGCCTATATCCTCGGCCAGGGTGACGATCGGACGGCGAAAACCCCGGAGTGGGCGTCGCGGATTACCGGCATTCCTGCCGATCGGATTATCAAGCTTGCCCGCGAAATCGGCTCTGCAAAGCCGGCCTATATTTGTCAGGGCTGGGGGCCGCAGCGCCAGGCGAACGGCGAGCAAACCTCCCGCGCCATCGCCATGCTGCCGATCCTCACCGGCAACGTCGGCATTAACGGCGGCAACAGCGGCGCGCGCGAATCGACCTACACCATCACCATTGAGCGTATGCCGCTGCCGGAAAACCCGGTGAAAACGCAAATCTCCTGCTTCTGCTGGACGGACGCCATCGCCCGTGGCCCGGAGATGACCGCCCTGCGCGACGGGGTACGCGGTAAAGACAAGCTAGATGTGCCGATCAAGTTCATCTGGAACTACGCCGGTAACACCATCATCAACCAGCACTCTGACATCAACAAAACCCACGACATTTTGCAGGATGAGAGCAAGTGCGAAACGATCGTCGTTATCGATAACTTCATGACCTCATCGGCGAAGTATGCCGATATCATCCTGCCGGACCTGATGACCGTCGAACAGGAAGATATCATTCCTAACGATTACGCCGGGAACATGGGCTACCTGATTTTCCTCCAGCCGGTTACCGCGCCGAAGTTTGAGCGCAGGCCAATCTACTGGATCATGAGCGAGGTGGCGAAGCGCCTTGGGCCGGATATTTATCAGAAATTCACCGAGGGCCGTACGCAGGAACAGTGGCTGCAATATCTGTACGCCAAAATGGTCGCTAAAGATCCTCAGCTGCCCTCCTACGATGAGCTCAAAAAAATGGGCATCTATAAGCGCAAAGATCCGAATGGACACTTTGTGGCCTATAAAAAATTCCGCGACGATCCGCACGCCAACCCGCTGAAAACGCCGTCGGGAAAAATCGAGATCTACTCCAGCAGGCTGGCGGATATCGCTGCAACCTGGGAGCTGCAAAAAGACGAAACCATCACCCCGCTGCCGGTTTATACCCCCACCTTCGAAGGCTGGGATGCGCCCGAGCGCAGCAAATTCCCGCTGCAGCTGTTCGGTTTTCACTTCAAAGCCCGTACCCACTCCAGCTACGGCAACGTGGATGTGCTTCAGGCCGCCTGTCGCCAGGAGGTATGGCTAAACCCCGTGGATGCCGATAAACGCGGCATTAAAAACGGGGATATGGTGCGCGTGTTTAACGACCGCGGTGAAGTGCGCATTGCCGCGAAAGTCACGCCGCGCATCATGCCCGGCGTGAGCGCAATGGGCCAGGGCGCCTGGCACGACGCCAGCATGAACGGCGATCGGGTCGATCACGGTTCCTGTATCAATACGCTGACCACGCACCGCCCGTCACCGCTGGCGAAAGGAAACCCGCAGCACACTAACCTGGTGCAGATTGAGAAGGCCTAAGGAGTAACCGATGACAACCCAGTACGGATTTTTTATTGATTCCAGCCGGTGCACCGGGTGCAAAACCTGCGAGCTGGCCTGTAAGGACTACAAAGACTTAACCCCGGACGTCAGCTTCCGCCGTATTTACGAATACGCGGGCGGCGACTGGCAGGAGGATAACGGCGTCTGGCATCAGAACGTCTTTGCCTACTATCTGTCGATTGCCTGCAACCACTGCGAGGATCCGGCCTGCACCAAGGTCTGCCCGAGCGGCGCGATGCACAAGCGCGACGACGGGTTTGTGGTGGTGGACGAGGATGTCTGCATTGGCTGCCGCTACTGCCACATGGCCTGCCCGTACGGCGCGCCGCAGTACAACGCCGCCAAAGGCCACATGACCAAGTGCGACGGCTGCCACAGCCGCGTGGCGGACGGCAAAAAGCCGATCTGCGTCGAGTCCTGCCCGCTGCGCGCGCTGGACTTCGGCCCGATTGAGGAGCTGCGCAAAAAGCACGGCCAGCTTGCCGCGGTCGCGCCGCTGCCGTCTGCGCACTTTACGAAGCCGAGCATTGCGATCAAACCTAACGCCAACAGCCGTCCGACGGGTGACACCACCGGCTACCTGGCAAACCCGAAGGAGGTGTGAGATGGGAAGTGGATGGCATGAATGGCCGCTTGTAATCTTCACGGTCTTTGGGCAGTGCGTGGCCGGGGCGTTAATCGTGATGGGTTTCGCCTGGCTCAGGGCAGAAGACGATGCGGCTAAAAAACGTATCGTGCGCAGCATGTTTTTTCTCTGGGTCGTGATGGGTGTTGGGTTTATGGCCTCGGTACTGCACCTTGGCTCACCGCTGCGCGCCTTTAACTCGCTTAACCGGGTTGGCTCTTCTGCCCTGAGTAATGAAATCGCGGCTGGTTCGCTTTTCTTTGCCGTGGGCGGTTTCTGGTGGCTGGTGTCGGTTATCGGTAAAATGCCCCCTGCTTTAGGTAAAGTGTGGCTGGCCGTCAGTCAGATACTGGGGCTCGTCTTTGTCTGGGCGATGACCCGGGTCTATCAGATTGATACCGTTCCGACCTGGTACACGGGCTATACCACGCTGGCCTTCTTCCTGACGCTGGCTCTTGCTGGTCCACTGCTGGCCGTGCTGCTGCTTCGCGCCGCAAACGTCGCGTTCAGAGGGACTTTTGCCGCCTCCGTCAGCGCGCTGGCGCTGCTGGTCAGCGTGGGTGCGATCGTGCTGCAAAGCAACGCGCTGGCGACTATCCACAGCGCCATCCAGCAGGCCAGCGCTCTGCTGCCTGATTATGGCTCGCTTCAGGTGTGGCGCATCGCGCTGCTGGCGGCGGGTTTAGGCTGCTGGATCTGCCCTCTTATTCGTCGCCAGGAACCAAAAACGCTCGGCCTGTTCGCCGGCTTCGTGCTGGTGGTGCTGGGTGAACTTATTGGCCGTGGGCTATTCTATGGTCTGCATATGACCGCTGGACTGGCGATTGCCGGTTAACACAGGCGCGCGGGGCAGCCCGCGCGCAAGTAAGGAATGTTGTAATGAATGACCTCTCACATCGCGAATCGTTCGCGTTCAGCGCCCGGGTACTGGGTGCGCTATTTTATTTTGCCCCGGACAGCGAACAGACCGCGCCACTGGTGAACGCCCTTACCGCAGGTGACTGGGTTCAGGACTGGCCGCTGGCACAGGAAAGCCTGCAGCCCGTCGCCGATATGTTTAAGGCTCAAACAGATGAAGCGTTGAAGGACGCCTGGCAGCGTCTGTTTATTGGCCCGTATGCCTTACCCGCTCCACCGTGGGGCTCCGTCTGGCTGGATCGCGAGTCCGTGCTGTTTGGCGATTCGACCCTTGCGCTGCGCCAGTGGATGCGTGAAAACAATATCGCTTTTGAGATGCAGCAGAATGAGCCGGAAGATCACGTCGGCACGCTGCTGATGCTGGCGGCATGGCTCGCCGAAAACGGACGCGACGCAGAGCGCGACCAGCTTCTGGCCTGGCATCTGCTGCCGTGGAGCACGCGTTTTCTCTCCGTATTTGTTGAAAACGCGGCGCACCCATTCTACGTCGCGCTGGGTAAACTGGCTCAGCTGACGCTGGCAGACTGGCAATCCACCCTGCTCATCCCCGTTGCCGAAAAAACGCTGTACCGGTAGACGCTTCTGGCTTGCGCATCCTTTTGGGCAAGCCATCTATGTACATTTTTGCTGCAACGCGGATCCGGACCTGTTATACTGTATATAATTACAGTACCGGAGGCGCAAAATGGCTGTTGAAACAAAATTCGTTGTCGTAAGAAAAGGTGAAGAGAAAATGACTTTTGCCAGTAAGAAAGAGGCTGACGCTCACGACAAACTGCTCGACATGGCAGAAGCGTTCACCGACTGGCTGCTGCAAAGCGGAATGCAGATGGATGAAACGCAGGCGGAAAACCTTGGGCTCTATCTCGCCGAACAGAAAGAGGCCGTGCAGCATATTCTGCGTACCAGCAAGCTTCCCGATCTTAATGCCGCTCCTGTTGCCGGTAAGACAGACGCAGAGGCGGATGGCGGTAAGAAAATCAGAGCCGTTAAGGCTGCCTGATCGTCAGAACGCTTCATCACCGATCCTTACGCCGCAGGCTGGAAACAGCTCGCGGCGTTTTTGTTAGCCCGGACATTCCTGGCCGTTCGCACCCTGCGAGGGGCAAAGGTTCTCAAAGCCCCCTGCATTAAAAGCGCATATCTGTCCATATAGCCTCCATCATTTGCGAAAATTAAATCAATGATCCTCTGACAGAATGCAAATTCTGATATGGAGGCGAAATGAATAAAATAAATTACCACCTTAGATACCTGGAATATTTTTTAAGAAAGTATAAAACGCTCTTAACTAATGATATGGCTTTCCATCTGGCCAGACTTAAAAGAGTGACGGGTGTTAGCGCGGATTTACGCAACCCGTCAACGCTTAATGAGAAAATTTGCCACCGCATCTTATTTGAACATAATCCATTTTACACAATGTTAGCTGATAAGCTTGCCGTAAGAGAGTACGTGGCAAAAAGCACGTCTTTAGTTAAGCTTATTCCGCTGGCCGGCGTTTATAACAGGGTGGAAGATATTGACGTCGAAACACTACCCGATCGGTTCGTATTGAAATGCAATCACGACAGTGGAAGCGCTATCGTCTGCAAAGATAAAGCATATTTTGAACCCAGGAAAGCACTGACCAGGCTGAAGCTTTCGCTAAAAAGAAACATGTATTATACAACCAGAGAATGGCAATATAAGGATATTAAGCCCGTCATTATTTGCGAACCTTACCTTGATTTATTTGCAGATAAGGACAGGAGCGTTACGCCAGAGATGTTAAGAGTACACTGTTTTCATGGGAAAGCCTGCTTCATCGAAGCTGACTTTACAGATGATAAGGGACAAGGATTCATTAATGTCTATGACAGTTCATGGACTTTGCAGCCCTTTCAAATGGAATATCCCAACACGCCGCAACCGGTTGATGAGCCTGAATCATTTGCTAAATCGGTCATTGCTGCCCAGGAATTGTCGAAAGACATCAGCTATTGCCGCATCGACCTTATGCTAAAAGGGCCGGACCTGTATTTCAGTGAAATAACCCTGAGCCCAAAAAGAGGAAAGCTGAAGATAACCCCAGCGGAGTGGGATGCTAAACTTGGCAGTTTGTGGAACCTTACCCTTGCTGACAACAGGCTCAATTGAGCCTGTGCAGCAAGGTTTTTACACTGGCCACGATAGTTTGAACAGCGAGCCGTTTTCTCGCGTTAGGCTATAGCTAACGTTTCCTCCGTGCGCGTGCATAATGGCCTTAACTACCGACAACCCTAAACCGCACCCATCAGGATTGACCTTTCTGGCTTCTTCACCTCGCTGAAAAGGCTGGAATAAAGACTTCTGCAACGCTTCCGGAATTCCAGGGCCTTTATCCTGAACGAGAATATAGTTATCGTTTCCCATAACGCCATTTTTCACTAAGAGGGTCTGTGACGTTGAATATTTTAAGGCGTTGTCGAACAGCACCGTCAGGCACTGAATAATACGTAAAGGGTCGCAAACGCTTCGCTGATATTTAAGCTCAGGAATGATTACAAATTGTTTAGCTTTAAAATCAGGCAAAAAGGTTTCGATCGCATTCGAAATCGTTGCCGCAAGATCGACCTCGCTAAGCATCAGGGAGTAACCTGCCCCGCCTGAGGAGCTCACAACGCGAAGATCCTCAATTAAGCTGGTCAATCCTTCCGTTTGTTTCAGGAGGTTTTTTAATAGCGCCGGGTCTGGTTCGAAAACGCCGTCAACCAGTCCCTGAAGCCTTCCCCGCAAAATAGTCACCGGCGTGCGAAGCTCATGGGCGATTGCCGCATTCCATAAATTCCGCTGCGTATCCAGCGTTTGTAATTTTTCCGCCATCTCATTAAAGTCATTAACGAGATTATTCATCTCACCCAGCTGGGAGCTGCCGCCACACGCTCTGGCGCTAAGATTTCCCTGCGCGATCTGCTTCAGGCTGAACGCCACGTCGTTCAGCGGTTTTAAGATCCTCGCAGACAGTTTGACGGTGAAGAAGAGTGAAACGACCAGACTGGTAAGTGAAGCGATCAGGATCCACATCCAGTCGAGGAATGTCATATTTTCTTCATTACCCGCATTCGTCCCGCCCGGCAGAAAGTCGATCAGGAAGCTGTAGAATAAATAGGATCCCAGCACGGCAATGGCGATAATGATGAACGTTAACGACAGCATATGCGTCAATATTTGACGGCTCAGAAACGTTTCTTTGTTCATTTTTTTTCACCCAGCCGGTAGCCTAATCCTCTGATGCTTTCAGGCATCCCCTTAAGCCCGGCTTGTTCAAGCTTTTTCCTCAGTTTGCTCATATGACTGTCTACCGTGCGGTCCAGCGTGTCCCCTTCAGGCAAACACGCGTCGAGTAACTCTTCACGTGAACATACCTTTCTTGGGTTTCTGGCTAAATAGGTCAGAAGCTTAAATTCAGTGGTCGTGAGTACCGGCGCGTGAACCTCACCCTCGATAGTAATTTCAATATAAAATTCATCGGGATAAATTGTCAGATACGGCGTTCTTACAGGCCGTGAATGCGGAGCCTCAACTCTCGTTCTGGTTCTGCGAAGTACCGCTTCCACTCTGGCAATAACTTCTGAGGGATTAAAAGGCTTTATGACATAGTCGTCAGCCCCAAGCCGCAGCCCCATAAGCTTATCTACGTCCTGATCCAGTGCGGTAACCATGATGACGGGTACGCTGGTTTCTTTTCTCAGGGTGGTCAGTACATTCCAGCCATCGTATACGGGCAGGTGAATGTCCAGCAGCAGGAGATCCGGTTTATGTATACGGGTAAGATTGATCGCCTGCTCACCATCTTCAGCTCTTAGGGTTTTCATTCCTGCCTTATGCAAATAGCCCGTCAGTATGGCAGCGATGTCATCATCGTCTTCGGCGACGATAATCAGAATGTTGTTGTTCATATTTTCTTCCACAGTACTGATGACAGCGAGGATTTTACCCTGAAAGGTCTTTTAACGACATGGTTAAAAAATATTCGCTGCATTATCAACATCTCTTACAGCAGTGCTGTCTGACAGGAAATCCAGGGAGAAGTTCATGAAATTATGCCTGAGGCTTTAAAAGGTCTTTGCGTTCTCCATACTGGCTACACAATTCAAAAATAACAAAGCAACATTGTCACGTAATAATGAACGTACAGGTAATAAGCGTTCGGGACTCCAGCAACTTCCTTCTGCCCTCGCAGGATAAAGCGCCATAGCAAGACAGCCGCTGCTGCGTAAGGAAAACTATCATAATGGCTAAATTTAATTTACGACATGAAAACGTCGTGGCCTCGTTTTTATACGCATTAGCTTCATGGGGCTTACTATACGCCTGGCTTTGTCTTATGCATTATGTCAATGAAAAAGGCGAGTCAACCCTACCTTTTTCATCACCGATCCGAATATCAATAGCTATAGCTGTGTTGTTTTTCATCATACAGAAAAGACCGGGAGTACTGAAAACCTTCTTCATCATTACATCGGGAACAATATTAACATTCCTGCAAATCATTACTGCCCTGCATTTACTTTTAAAAATCATGCCAGACGTTAGCGATTTGGTTTTTTATTATGAGTGTTTTTTACTGCTGTTTTTTTGCGGCTTGCCCATGTACTTATGTTTACGAATGATTTGATTACACGCCCTGCCATTATGAAAAGTACCTAAGCGTTGGCTACACATATCCTCCATAAAACCTCCACTCGCGGGTGACATCATGAAGATATACTCAGCGCATACCAGCCGGTACTTACCTGAACGAACGTCATTAACCAGCGGCAGAATGCTCTCGCCGCTTCGATGCATATATATACAAGATGATCTATAAAGACAAAACAAACGCGCCTGCGGCCTCTGGAGTTGCGCTTTCACTTAAGAGGCTCGCCTTCCGCCACAGAAAAAAGTTGAGTATTACTTTCCTGCTCGTTATTGCTGAAAACGTTGCTTTCCTGCTGTATCCCGTTCTGGCGGGCGTGGCGATAAATGCGATACTGGCGGGTCAAACCTCCCGTGCGGCCATTTATGGCCTGATGGTGCTGTTCATGTGGTGCATCGGCGCCGCCCGACGCAGCGTCGATACGCGAACCTTTGCACGTATCTACGCAAGCCTTGCGGTGACGGTTGTTATCGCTCAACGGAAATACTCGCTTAGTCACTCGACTATCGCCGCGAGGGTCACGCTATCGCGAGAATTTGTGGATTTCTTCGAGCTGCATTTGCCCGTATTTATCACCTCGATTGTTTCGCTTTTCGGCGCGGCAGCGATGCTGTTATGGATTGATTTTTGGGCAGGTGCGATCTGTTTCATCATCGTGGCAATACTGATGGCCTTCGTTCCGGGCTATGCCTTTAAAAACGAGACGTTATACCGTCGGCTTAATAATCGCCTCGAAAAAGAGGTGGATTACGTTAGCAGGGCATCGTTTGAATCCCTGAGCAGACATTATGACACGCTTGCCCGCCTGCGCATGGTCTTGTCCGACAGAGAGGCGTGGGGATATTTTTCCATCGGCATTCTGGTATTTATCCTCTTTTCGGTGACGATTATCAGAATGAGTCTGCAGTCCGGGATCAGCGCTGGTTATATTTATTCCGTAATGACTTATATGTGGATGTTTGCTACAAGCCTGGATGATGCGCCCCATCTGCTCGAGAAATTCTCCCAGCTTAGGGATATCGGTAAGCGGGTTTCTACGGACGATGAAATACCCTTATCAAAATAAACAACTTGACGATAAACTCTTATACGCTGACTGGATAAACCTGTAATGTCACATTTTTTTATTGAACGGCCCATTTTTGCATGGGTTGTCGCGCTGTTTATTGTTCTTACAGGAATATTGTCTATTCCTCGCCTTCCCGTTGCGCAATATCCTGCCGTTGCGCCGCCGGGCATTATTATTTCGGTCAGTTATCCTGGCGTTAGCCCGGATGTGATGAACACGTCCGTAGTATCGTTGATTGAGCGTGAAATTTCTGGCGTTGACGATTTGCTCTATTTCGAGTCCTCCACTGACAACACGGGGATGGCAACGATTACGGTAACGTTTAAGCCAGGGACCGATATTAAAATTGCTCAAATGGATCTGCAAAATCAAATTAAAATTGTGGAGCCGCGCCTGCCGCAACCGGTGAGGCAAAATGGCATAAGCGTTGAGGCAGCCAACTCCGGTTTTTTAATGATGGTAGGACTGAAATCAAAAAAAGGAGAATATCAGGAAGCCGACCTGAGCGATTATTTTGCCAGAAACGTCACGGATGAACTCCGACGCGTACCCGGTGTAGGTAAAGTCCAGCTTTTTGGAGGGGAAAAGGCGCTCCGCATATGGCTGGATCCGATGAAATTACACGCGTATGCGCTGTCGGTCACCGACGTATTAAACGCTATCAGCCATCAAAACGTGATTGTTTCTCCGGGCAGAACGGGAGATGAACCTGCAACCAGCGGACAGGGGGTGAGTTATCCTATAACGGTAAAAGGGCAACTCTCTTCGGTAGAGTCGTTTCGTAACATCACGATCAAATCAGAGACCTCCGGTGCTCGCCTGAGGCTGGCAGACGTTGCCCGCGTGGAGATCGGATTGCAAAGCTATGCATTTGGGATACGTGAAAATGGCGTGCCAGCAACGTCTGCCGCTATACAGCTTTCTCCCGGCGCAAATGCGATGAGCACTGCCGCCGGCATCCGCGCGCGGCTGGCGGAGCTATCCGATGTGCTTCCAGAGGGCATGGCGTTTACCGTACCTTTCGATACGTCTCCGTTTGTTAAGCTTTCTATCCTGAAAGTGGTTGAGACATTTATCGAAGCGATGGTGCTGGTGTTTTTTGTGATGCTGCTTTTTCTGCACAAGATTCGCTGCACGCTTATTCCCGCGATTGTGGCGCCGGTAGCCCTGCTCGGGACCTTTACCGTTATGCTATTCAGTGGTTATTCCATCAATATTCTGACCATGTTTGGTATGGTGCTGGCCATCGGAATTATCGTTGACGATGCAATTGTTGTGGTAGAAAACGTTGAGCGCCTGATGGAAGAAAAAAATATGTCCCCTCAGGAAGCGACGCGAGAAGCGATGAGTGAAATTACTCCGGCCATTATCGGCATTACGCTGGTGCTTACCGCGGTATTTATACCTATGGCTTTCGCCAGCGGATCAGTTGGTATCATTTATCGACAGTTTTGTATTTCGATGGCGATCTCTATTTTACTTTCAGCATTCCTGGCGCTGACGTTAACCCCTGCGCTTTGTGCGACCCTGCTCAAGCCTCATAGCAATCATCACGGTATAAGCAGAGCATTTTCAGTATGGTTCAACGCGCGCTTTCACAGGCTAACCGCATTTTACCTTTCCGGTCTGGGATTTGTGCTCAAGCGTACCGGCCGCATGATGTTGATTTACGCAGCGTTATGTTTAGCACTGTATGCGGGCCTGTCTTCTTTGCCTTCTTCATTTTTGCCAGACGAAGACCAGGGGTATTTTATGTCATCAATCCAGCTCCCCTCTGATGCCACCATGCAGCGAACGCTAAAGGTCGTTGATAAATTTGAAGAGGAAATCGCTCAGCGTCAGGCGATACAGAGTAACATTATGATCCTCGGATTTGGTTTTTCTGGCTCGGGTCAGAACTCGGCCATGGCATTCACCACGCTTAAAGACTGGAAGAAACGCCAGGGGGCCACGGCGCAGAGCGAAGCTGACTCCATTCAGACCAGAATGGCAAACGTGCCTGACGCGGTGACCATGAGCCTGCTGCCTCCGGCAATTTCGGATATGGGTACCTCATCCGGCTTCACCTATTATTTACAGGACAGGGGCGGTAAAGGTTATCCGGCGCTGAAAGCCGCGGCAGACGAACTTGTTATGCAGGCGAATCAGCATGAACAGCTGGCCGATGTTTATATCGATGGGCTTAGTGAGGGAACCAGCCTCGCGCTTGATATCGACAGGGAGAAGGCAGAAGCCATGGGCGTGTCGTTTGATGAAATCAATCAAACTATTTCCGTGGCGACAGGCTCGAATTATGTCAACGATTTTACCAACAACGGCAGGGTTCAGCAGGTTATCGTTCAGGCGGATGCCCCCTACCGGATGCAGCCAGAACAATTGCTGGCCCTGTCTGTCAGGAATCGTCTCGGGAAAATGGTTCCCTTATCGACTTTTGTGACGCTTTCCTGGAATGTCGCCCCGCAGCAGCTGAACCGCTATCAGGGTTTTCCTGCCCTGCGCATAACCGGAAGTGCGGCTCAGGGAAAATCGACGGGTACCGCAATGGACGCGATGGACAGCCTGGCGCGGCGCTTACCTGCGGGCTTTGCGGGTGAATGGGCAGGCAGCTCCTTACAGGAAAAGGAGTCCGCCGCCCAGTTCCCGGCGCTGATTGCCCTGTCGATACTGGTGGTATTAATGGTGCTGGCGGCACTTTACGAAAGCTGGTCTGTTCCGTTCGCGGTAATGCTTGCTGTTCCGCCAGGGCTGGTCGGCGCCGTGCTGGCCGTCTCCATTGCGAATAGCGCCAACGATGTCTTCTTTAAGGTCGGCCTGATAACCCTGATCGGACTCTCCGCCAAGAATGCGATTCTTATCATTGAGTTTGCGAGGCAGCTGGTGAACGAAGGGCATAACCTGGTTGATGCGACGGTGACCGCAGCGAAGCAACGCTTGCGGCCAATACTGATGACCTCTCTGGCGTTTACCTTAGGCGTGGTTCCGCTGATGCTTGCCAGAGGCCCCAGCGACAGCACCCAGCATGCTATCGGAACGGGCGTTTTCGGCGGAATGCTCAGCGGCACGCTACTGGCCATTTTCTTCGTCCCGGTATTCTTCGTCGTGATTACGCGGTTGACTGAAGTGCGAAAAGGCAGGTTAGTAAAACGCCAGGACGTCTGAGATCGTCCACTCTCCCGGCCAGTCCAGAGCTTTTTATCTCCGGGCTGGCTTATGGCATCTCAGGCTCTGAATAGCGCGCTACGTCATCACACATTTCCTGCAGCTCGTTGATCAGTCTTGCCACATGGAAACCATCGCATACCGAGTGATGAACCTGAACGGCGAAAGGCAGCAAGACTTTCCCGTCCAGCGCGTAATATTTCCCGAAGGTGAACATGGGTGCAAAAAAGTTCCGCATGTTAGCGACGTTGACATTAAAAGTGGTGAAACTCACCCAGGGAATATTCGATATGAAAAAAACATTTTCCCGGGACTCTTCCTTAGGCCAGTAGGCAAGGTTATCACCATAGCGAGAAACGTCTTCTGCATAAACGTTCTGAAAGTGACTAATATTCCCGTCAAAGTGGCTCCATAATGATGAAAACGTCTCCGTCTCTTTATGAAAAAGGGTGTACCCTGGATGCACCTCGTTCCATATTATAAGCTCATCATCCTTCATGGCCATGCGGAATTCCGGATGCCGGTTTACGGCTTTAGAAATAAGGGCAATAATCGCAGGATAAAATTTCCAGCCAGCCTGTTTAATATGTTTTAGCAGCGCGGTAATGTCCAGCTGAACCGTTTGGTTAAACGTGGATTGAGCAAAGCCCTGAAATACCGCAAAGTGTTCCTTTCTTGCCCAACGGGATAGATCAACAGTCGTATATTCTGCCGTTATTTTTGTCATTTCTTAGCCTTAGTTGAGCAGCGCAATATAAAATAGTAGCGTATCACAACCATACTGGCTGTATAGGCCGTAGCGTAGATGGCCCTTAAATTTTCAGCGTATCAATCACGGCTCTCAGCGCCGGCGACACGTTACGGTGCGGATAATAGAGATATAGCCCGTCCATCCGCAGGCTGTAGCGCTGCAAAACGCGTATCAGCGTGCCGCGCTCCAGATCGTCAGCCACCAGCTCAACCGGGACATAGGCCAGCCCAAGCCCCAGGCGCGCCGCTTCGGCCTCCATATAGCTGTCCGAAAAGGCCCACTGGCCCTCGGGGCGATGCGTAATACTCTTTTCGTTCTGCACCAGTTCCCACTGATAGTGGCTACCGTCGGCAAACTGATAGGCAATGCACGGATGGGCAACTAAATCTGCGGGCGTCTGCGGAAAACCGTAGCGACGAAAATGTTCCGGGGCGGCCACCACGGCCATTTCCATATCGGGCGTGATGCGGACGGCAATCATTCCCTGCCCCACCTCCGGCCCCAGCCGGACGCCCGCATCAAACCGTTCGGCGATAATGTCCACGAAGCGGCTTTCATTCATCAGCTCCAGCCGAATATCCGGGTAGCGCTGTTTGAATACGGCAAGCTTTGGCAGCAGGCATTTTTCGATGGCGTGCTGGCTGGCATTGATGCGCACGGTTCCGGCAGGCGTCTGGCGGTAATGTGCCAGCCGGGTAAGGCCGGAATCGAGCGAGTCAAAGGCCGCGCCCGCGGTCTGATAAAGCTGTTCCCCGGCGTGGGTGAGCGACAGTTTACGCGTGGTCCGTACCAGAAGCTGAACGCCCAGCCGCTCTTCCAGCTCCCGGACCGAGCGGCTGATTCCAGATTGTGCAAGCCCGAGCCGCTGTGCGGCTGCCGTAAAGCTTCCCTCGCGCACCACCTGAATAAACAGGTACAGCTCGTTGTAGTTTTCCCGCTTCGCCATCGCCCCTCCATTTATAACAATATGATATTAATTTTAGCAGCTTTCGGCCTCTAATCATCACTATTACTGCTAACTATAATGTCCCCCATCACAACAACACGCGGTACCTCTTATGAAAATATTCACCCAAAAACTATCCGTAGCGATGCTGCTTTGCGCATCATTAAGTGGAGTGACGACAATGAGTTATGCAGAAACAACGAATCCAAACGCGCCCGTTTCGATGGTGACCACCTGGGATAAAACGTTCGCCGAGAGCGATAAGGTTGACCATCGCAAGGTGACATTCCAGAACCGGTACGGGATCGCCCTGGTTGGGGATCTCTACATTCCTAAAAACCGCGGCGACCACAAGCTGGCAGCGATTGCCGTCAGCGGGCCTTTTGGCGCGGTCAAAGAACAATCCAGCGGACTGTACGCCCAGACTCTGGCTGAACAGGGTTTCGTTACCCTGGCGTTCGACCCGTCTTATACCGGTGAAAGTGGCGGCCAGCCGCGCAACGTCGCCTCTCCTGATATCAACACCGAAGACTTTAGCGCCGCGGTGGATTTTCTGGGATTACAGAAAGAAGTTGACCGTAACCGTATTGGCATTCTCGGCATCTGCGGCTGGGGCGGTATGGCGCTGAACGCGGCATCCATGGATACCCGCGTGAAGGCGGTTGCCACCAGCGTCATGTATGACATGAGCCGCGCGATGGGTCACGGCGTGGGCGACGGGAAAGATCGTTACACGACGGCCGATCGCCGGGCCGTATTGCAGTATCTGAACGCACAGCGCTGGAAAGATGCCGAAAGCGGCACCTTCGCCCACGGCGGCCATGACATTTATGTTGATGAAAACGGTAAGGTGACGGCGGCCGAACGGATCCTGCCGGAAGCGTTACCCGCCGATCCGCATCCGGTTCTGAAAGAATTTTATGACTACTACCGAATGCCGCGCGGCTTCCACGCCCGTTCCGTTAACTCCACCGGCGCGTGGACCGCGACAATGCCGTTATCGTTTATGAATATGCCGCTGCTGAGCTATGCCGGGGAGATCGCCATTCCGACGCTGATTGTGACCGGTGAAAACGCGCACTCTCGCTATTTTGCGGAAGACGCGTTTAAGGCCGTCGGCAGTAAACAGAAAGAGCTGGTGATTGTCCCGGGCGCAAACCACGTCGATCTCTACGACAACGCCGCGGGGAAAATCCCGTTCGCGCAGTTTGCGCAGTTCTTCAAAACCAGCCTGAAATAATACGCACAGCCCCCGAGTCTCAAGGGGGCTTCTCTTCTCTCCGCTGTGAATTATGACTATGTCTACGCTGAACCCCATCACATCCCGTAATACTGAACCTGCGCGCTGGGGAGGTATTTTTGCCATGACCCTGTGCGTATTCGTTCTGATTGCCTCGGAATTTATGCCCGTCAGCCTGCTCACGCCCCTTGCCCGGGATTTAGGCGTGACGGAGGGGCTTGCAGGCCAGGGCATCGCCATTTCCGGTGCGCTGGCGGTCCTGACCAGTCTTTTTCTTTCCCAACTTGCCGGGAATATGAACCGTAAATATCTTCTGCTGGGCATGACCATGCTGATGGCGCTATCGGGGATCGTCATCGCTTTCGCCCCGAACTATCTGGTCTATATGACGGGCCGGGCGCTGATCGGCATTGCCATCGGCGGGTTCTGGTCGATGTCTGCCGCAACGGCCATCCGTCTGGTGCCGCAGCATCAGGTCTCCCGAGCGCTGGCGATTTTCAACGGCGGCAACGCGCTGGCGACGGTTGTTGCCGCCCCGCTGGGCAGCTATCTTGGAGCGACCATCGGCTGGCGAGGCGCGTTTCTCTGCCTGGTTCCCGTGGCGATAGCGGCGTTCGTCTGGCAATGGTTTAGCCTGCCCGCTATGAACGCAAACCAGGGCCAGGGGTCACGCAAAAGCGTATTTCGCCTGATTCTTCAGCCCGCGGTTTCCGTCGGTCTGATGGCGTGTGGTCTGTTCTTTATGGGCCAGTTTGCGTTATTTACCTATGTTCGTCCCTTCCTCGAAACCGTCACGCAGGTAAGCGCCTCCGGCCTGTCGCTGATCCTGCTGGCTATCGGAATAGCGGGTTTTGTCGGCACGCTGATCGTGGCCCTGGTGCTGAATGTCGGCTTTTACCTGACCTTAATGGCCATACCTTTGCTGATGGCGATAATTGCCGGCGTGCTGATCCTGGCCGGGCATAGCCTGTGGATCGTTGCTCTGCTGTTAGGGTTCTGGGGAATGCTGGCAACGGCGGCGCCCACGGGCTGGTGGACGTGGCTCGCCCGGACGCTCCCGGAAGATGCCGAGGCGGGCGGCGGGCTAATGGTCGCGGTGATCCAGCTCTCCATCGCGCTCGGCTCGACGGCAGGTGGCCTGATATTTGACTCCCTTGGTTGGAAGAGCACCTTCGGGCTGAGCGGCATATTACTGCTGAGCGCGGTGGGGCTGACCTTTAAGGCGTCGCGCTACGCAAGATAAGGCATTATATTAACAGGGTTATTTTATTTAATTACAAAACCACGAACCCCTCCCGATGAAATAATAATTAAGCAATATCCTGGTCAGCCAGCGATATCGCTTTGTTAGCTTGAAGAATCAGGCAAAGCTCAAACGGGAGGTATTCTTTGCTGATTAAATTAAAGAAAGAACGAACGCATCAGGAGGATCGCCGTCTTGCTCTGTGGCTGGCGACCTCCGCGGGTCTGCTGAATGCCATTGCGCTGGGCGCGTTTGGCTTTTTTCCCTCCCACATGACGGGTAACACCTCGCAGCTATCCAGCGAAGTCTCCTCCACCGATCTTAACGATATCCTTTTCTTTGGCGCCATTATTCTGTCGTTTGTGACGGGCGCCATTGTCGCCAGAATGATTGTTATCTGGGGCATTATCCATAACGTCAGGCTGGTATTTAGCCAGGTTCTGCTGGTGGAAGGTTTTTTACTGGCCGGGGTCTCTCTCTACGAACTCTATTTCCACTCCTTCGCCACAAATCAGGAAATTATTCTTTTCCTGTGTGGACTGATGGGGATCCATAATTCCACCTCCACGCAGCTTTCAGGCGGGCGGGTGAGATCAACCCATATTACCGGCACGCTAACCGATGCGGGCATTTCGCTGGCCTCCGTCATGATCGCCATGCTGCGCCGGGATTACTCAAAAGACACGGCGGCGCAGAAAAGCCAGCTAAAAACCCATTTAACCACCCTGTTCTCGTTTATCACCGGCGGTATTGCGGGGCTGATCCTCTTTCGCTGGTTTGGATTCAACGCGATGCTGGCGCTGGGGCTGATGCTGGTACTCGTGGCTGGCTTCTCGATTGTTCGCATCTCATGGCGTGTTCGAAAGGTTCGTGCCGCGCTGAGCCGATAGCCCGTCGCTATGCCTTAGGTGACGTTGTCACTTACGGCGCTTCTCTTTAAGACTATTCTGCCTTCCCGCTGACAGCCCTTATCGCATAAGGCTTAGTCCAGGTTGTCACTAATTTCATAGGGTTACTGTTTTACCCCCTTCGCTGGAACCCGTCCCATTCGCTTGCTATAGGTGAAGTACCCCTGCCGAAACATGGCATAACAACAGGCAACCGGTGGTTGCTATAACGCATGCGCACAGGGAGACACACCGCAATGCACCCATTACTCAAACGATCGCTGCTTTTTATCGGCGCCATTATCGTGGTTCTCGCCCTCCTCGTCTGGGGAATTGGGCCTGAGACGATTAAGGCGCGCCAGGTTGACCTGCTCTATCTCGGACGGCAGCACCTGATTCTGGTCTTCTCATCGATGTTCTTTGCCCTGCTGGTCGGTATTCCAAGCGGCATTCTGCTGAGCCGGCCGGCCGCGCGAGGTATCGCTGAATACGTGATGCAAATCTTCAACGTGGGCAACACCCTTCCTCCGCTGGCGGTGCTGGCGCTGGCGATGGTGGTGATTGGCATTGGCGATAAGCCGGCCATTATCGCCCTGTTCCTCGCCTCGCTGCTGCCGATTGTGCGTAATACCTATGCCGGGCTGTGCTCCGTTTCCTCATCGTTGCTGGAAGCGGCGAACGGCATTGGCATGACCAAATGGCAGCGCCTGCGCCAGGTGGAGATCCCCAACGCCTGGCCGGTGATGCTCTCCGGGATCCGCATAGCCACCGCGATTAACGTCGGCACCGCACCGCTGGCGTTCCTGATTGGTGCCAGCAGCTACGGCGAGCTGATATTCCCCGGCATTTATCTGAATGACTTCCCGACGCTGATCCTGGGCGCGGCGGCTACCGCCCTGTTCGCCCTGATCCTGGATACCCTGCTGGCCGCGCTGGGCCGCGTGATGAGCCCACATCTCGCTCGATAACAATAACAAGGAGCTTTTATGAGACCATTTTCCCGCCTGGCGGCGCTGTGTGCCGCCGCGCTCTTCTCCAGCCACGCGCTGGCGGCCCCGCTGATCCTGGCGACCAAGAGCTTTACCGAGCAGCACATCCTGTCGGCCATGACCGTGCAGTACCTGCAAAAGAAAGGCTTTCAGGTGCAGCCGCAGACCAATATTGCAACGGTAATTTCCCGTAACGCGATGATCAACAAGCAGATCGACATGACGTGGGAGTATACCGGTACGTCGCTAATCATCTTTAACCACATCAACAAGCGCATGTCGCCGCAGGAGTCTTACGAGACGGTGAAACGCCTGGACGCAAAGCACGGCCTGGTGTGGCTTAAACCTGCCGATATGAACAACACCTACGCCTTCGCCATGCAGCGCAAGCGCGCCGAGGCGGAACATATCAACACCATGTCTGAGATGGTGGCAAAGATTGAGCACGTCCGTAAAACCGACCCGGATAACAACTGGATGCTGGGTCTTGACCTGGAGTTTGCCGGACGCAGCGACGGGATGAAGCCGCTGCAGGCGGCCTACGGCATGGAGCTCGACCGCCCGCAGATCCGCCAGATGGATCCCGGTCTGGTCTATAACGCGGTGCGCGACGGCTTTGTCGATGCGGGGCTGATTTACACCACCGACGGGCGAGTAAAAGGTTTCGATCTCAAAGTGCTGGAAGATGATAAAGGTTTCTTCCCGAGCTACGCCGTGACGCCGGTCGTGCGTAAAGACACGCTGGAGGCCAACCCGGGGCTGGAAGAGGCGCTTAACACCCTCTCAGCCCAGCTTAACAACGACGTTATCACCGAGCTGAACAAGAAGGTGGATATCGACCATCAGTCACCGCAGCAGGTCGCCCGTGATTTCCTGCGTAGCAAACGGCTGCTGTAGGAGGCGCTATGGAGACCATTCACTACATTTTCGACAACTGGGACTATCTGCTCACCCTGACGCTTCAGCATCTTTGGCTGGTGGCCCTGGCCGTGGGGCTGGCGATTATTATTGGCGTTCCGCTTGGCATTCTGATCGTTCGCCACAAATGGCTGGCTACGCCGGTGCTGGGGATTGCCACCATCGTGCTCACCATCCCCTCTATCGCGCTTTTCGGCCTGATGATCCCGCTCTTTTCGCTGATCGGTCAGGGCATTGGTGCCCTGCCCGCCATTACGGCGGTGTTCCTCTACTCGCTGCTGCCGATAGTGCGTAATACCCACACCGCGCTCGACAGCCTGCCCCCCGGGCTGCGCGAAGCGGGGCGCGGTATCGGCATGACCTTCTGGCAGCGCCTGCGCTGGGTGGAAATCCCGATGGCGCTGCCGGTGATCTTCGGCGGGATCCGCACCGCCGTGGTGATGAATATCGGCGTTATGGCGATTGCCGCCGTGATCGGCGCGGGCGGGCTCGGCCTGCTGCTGCTTAACGGCATTGGCGGAAGCGATATTCGTATGTTGATTGCGGGCGCGCTGATGATCTGTCTTTTAGCGATTGTGCTCGACTGGCTGCTGCACCGTTTGCAGGTAGTACTGACTCCGAAGGGGATTCGATAATGATAAAACTGGAAAACCTCACCAAACAATTTTCACAGAAGCACGGCCAGACCGTTAAGGCCGTCGACAACGTTAACCTGAACGTGCCCGAAGGGGAAATGTGCGTGCTGCTCGGCCCGTCCGGCTGCGGGAAAACCACTACCCTGAAGATGATTAACCGGCTTATCGCCCCCAGCAGCGGTAAGATCCTGATTAACGGCGAAGACACCAGCGGAATGGACACCGTTACCCTGCGCCGCAACATTGGCTACGTGATCCAGCAGATTGGCCTGTTCCCGAACATGACCATCGAAGAGAACATCACCGTTGTGCCGCGCATGCTGGGCTGGGACAAAGCCCGCTGTAAATCCCGTGCCGAAGAGCTGATGGATATGGTGGCGATGGATCCGCACAAGTTCCTGAACCGCTATCCGCGCGAGATGTCCGGCGGCCAGCAGCAGCGTATCGGCGTGATCCGCGCGCTGGCGGCGGATCCGCCGGTACTGCTGATGGATGAGCCATTTGGCGCGGTGGACCCGATCAACCGTGAGGTGATCCAGAACCAGTTTCTGGAAATGCAGCGCAAGCTGAAAAAGACCGTCATGCTGGTGAGCCACGATATTGACGAAGCGCTGAAGCTGGGCGATCGCATCGCCGTTTTCCGCCAGGGGCGTATCGTCCAGTGCGCCAGCCCGGACGAGCTGCTGGCGAAGCCGGCCAACGAGTTTGTCGGCTCTTTCGTGGGCCAGGATCGCACGCTGAAACGCCTGCTGCTGGTTTCCGCGGGGGACGTGACCGATCGGCAGCCTACCCTTACGGTGCGCGAATCAACGCCGCTGCCGGAGGCCTTTGCCATCATGGACGATAACGATATTCGCGCCATTACCGTGGTTGACGAACAGGGCAAGCCGCTGGGCTTTGTGAAGCGCCGCGAAGCGCGTAATGCTATCGGCGCCTGCGTCGACATCCTCCATCCGTTCCGCATGACCGGTAAGGCCGAAGACAACCTGCGCGTGGTGCTTTCTCGCCTGTATGAAAGCAACACCAGCTGGATGCCGATCGTGGACGAAGACGGACGCTACAACGGCGAAATTTCTCAGGATTATATTGCGGAGTATTTGAGTTCAGGGCGCACGCGCCGGGCGTTAAATATTCATAGCGACAGTTAAACACCCACGCCGGGCTATGCCCGGCCTCTTTTCGCACGCATACCTTTTGCTAACCCCTCGTTTTCCTATCACAATATCCTATCGTCTCCGTTTAATTCTGCCCCATGCAACGACTTCACGCTTACCCCGATATCCGCGCGATGTTCCGCCGGCTTCTGATTGCCACCGTCACGGGCGTACTGGCCGCGCTGGCCGTTGCCGTGTTTCGCCACAGCATGTATCTGCTGGAGTGGCTGTTTCTCAGTAACGACAGCGGTAGCCTGGTGAACGCCGCCGCCGCGTTATCTCCCTGGCGTCGGGCGCTGACGCCCGCGTTGGGCGGCCTGGCCGCAGGCATCCTGCTGTGGGGATGGCAGCGCATGACGTCACAGCGCCCCCACGCGCCTACCGATTATATGGAAGCGCTGGAAACGGGTGACGGCCAGTTTGATTACGGTGCCAGCCTGGTGAAATCCCTCGCGTCGCTGCTGGTGGTCTCCAGCGGGAGCGCCATCGGCCGCGAGGGCGCCATGATCCTGCTCGCGGCGCTCACCGCCTCCTTTTTTGCACAGCGTTTTACGCCGAAATCTGAATGGAAACTGTGGATAGCCTGCGGTGCCGCCGCCGGGATGGCCAGCGCCTATCACGCGCCGCTGGCCGGGAGCCTGTTTATCGCTGAGATCCTGTTCGGCACCCTCATGCTGGCCTCGCTCGGCCCGGTAGTGATTGCCGCCGTGGTGGCGCTGCTCACCACGCGCCTGTTAAGCCCCGGCGCAAACACGCTTTATACGGTGCACCTGAGCGAAGCCTTAACGGCCGCAGATTATGCGCTGATGGTTGGCGTCGGTTTGCTGGCAGGGGTTTGCGGCCCGCTGCTGATGTGGCTGATGGGGTTTAGCCATACGCTGTTTCTGCGTCTGAAGCTTTCGCCGCCGTGGCAGCTGGCGCTGGGTGGGCTGATCGTCGGGCTGCTGTCGCTGCTAACGCCGAAGGTTTGGGGAAATGGCTACAGCGTGGTTCAGGCATTTTTGCAGTCGCCACCGCTGTTGTCGGTGATTGCGGGCGTCTTTATCTGCAAGCTGCTGGCGGTGCTCGCGAGCAGCGGCTCCGGTGCGCCCGGAGGGGTATTCACGCCAACGCTGTTTGTCGGTATGGCGACCGGCATGCTGTTTGCGCAGCTATTTGCCCTGTGGTTTCCCGGCGCTGAGACGGCGATTTTGCTCGGGCTGGCGGGGATGGCGACGTTGCTCGCCGCCACTACGCACGCGCCGATCATGTCGGCCCTGATGGTATGTGAAATGACCGGGCAGTATGTCTTACTCCCCGGCTTGCTGGTTGCCTGCGTGGTGGCGTCCGTACTGTCGAGGACGTTACGCCACGACTCGATCTACGGGCAGCATACCGCCGAAAGCAGAGAGATCGACGTAGTGCGCTAGGTCGCGTTGTTCGGCGCGGGGCAGATAAGGCAGTTCACCCACCAGCGGACCAGGCAGTTTTTTGCTCAGCACGTCGATGATTTCAGCGTAGTGCGCAAGGCCCGGGTTAATCCGGTTCGCCACCCATCCAATCAGCGGCAGGCCGTCATTCGCAATAGCCTGCGCCGTCAGCAAGGCGTGATTGATGCACCCTTCCTGAATACCCACCACCATCACCACCGGCAGTTGCTCCTGCACCACCCACTCGGATAGCGGACGCAAATCGTTCATCAGGCTGCGCCAGCCGCCGGTACCTTCAACGACAACGTGGTCAACCTGTTCACTCAGGTTTGCCAGGCCATCAGAAAGCAGGCTGTAGTTAATTAGCCCGCTGTGGGCGACGCTGCTCTCCTCCTCGCTCAGGGCGATAGGATTAACGGCGTCATAGGGCAGCTCCAGAGACGAGACGCTTTGCAGAACCAGGGCGTCTTTATTACGCAGCCCTTCTGGCGTCTCTTTACTGCCTTTTGCAACCGGCTTGTATCCTGCAACGCGTTCACCCCTTGCCGCCAGGGCCTGCAACAACGCGCGGGATACCACTGTCTTCCCGACAGAAGTATCAGTACCAGTAATAAAGAAACGCTTAAGCATGACTCATTCCACCTCTTGGGTATGCTTCAAAAATATAAACCAGGTAAATAATTCAGTGGGGGAAAGTCTACGGGATGCGTGCGCTACCCGGCTTGAGATAGCGCAATTTTTCGTACATCAGTGGAAAAGAGTTAGCCCTGCAGTAAACGAATCAGCAGCGAGCCGTTGTACATCGCATCTTTAACCAGCGCGGCGCCCGCCATCGTTCCCTGGTTGGAGAACTGGGTGCTTTCGACCACGATATTTTTGCTGTAAGCGGGAAGTGCCTGCTGGCTGATACAGGCGGAGATCGCCGGAAAGAGGATCTCCGCCGCCTGGCTGAGCGGCGAGCCAATCAGGATTTTTTGCGGATTGAACAGGTTCACCATTATGGCCAGAATGCGCCCGACGTTATTGCCCACGCCAGTAATGATGTCCTTCGCCAGCAGATCGCCCTGCCTTGCCGCCGCGCACAGCGCATCTACGCTCAGCGGCTGCCCATGCAGCGTGGAGCTCATCGACTGGCTGAGCCGCACCTGCGCCAGCTCCAGCACGCTTTCGACGCTGGCGATCGTCTCAAGGCAGCCGTGGTTGCCGCAGTAGCAGCGTTTGCCGTAGGGATCGACCTGCGTATGGCCGATCTCCACCAGGCTGCTGCTTCCGGCGTGTAAAAGGCGGCCGTCGGTGATCACCCCCGCCCCGACGTTGTGGTCAATCACCACCTGAATCACGTCTCGTGCGCCGCGGGAAGCCCCAAACAGCGCCTCGGCCATCGTCCAGGCGCTGATATCATGCTGAATGTAGACCGGCACGCCGGTATGGCTTTCCAGCACTTCTCCCAGCGGCATCTCTTTGACGTTTTCATAAAACGGCATGCGGTGCACAATGCCATTTTCGGTATCAATAATTCCCGGCAGGGTAATTGCAATTGCCGTTAGGCGTTCGAGGCGCTGCTGATGGCGAATAAAGAACTGGTCGATATGGATCAGAATGGCGTCAAGAAGAGGTTGTTCTGCGTCGAGCGGGAGTTCGAGCCGGTCTTCCACCACCAGCTTGCTGCTCAAATCTCGCAGCGCGAGAAAGATTTCCCCGCGGCTAATGCGCAGCGACAGGTAGTGCCATGCCTCGGTTTCGACCACCAGCCCTACCGCCGGACGGCCGCGGCTGCCAGGCTCCTGAATTTCCGTCTCCTGAACCAGATGGGCTTCCAGCATTTCGCGGACAATCTTGGTGATACTGGCGGGTGCCAGCTGTGCCAGGCGCGAAAGATCGATACGCGAAACCGGACCGAGCTGATCAATCAGGCGATAAACGGCGCCCGCGTTGGTCTGCTTTATCTGATCGATATGCCCTGGCTGACTATCAGCAACCACCTCTTACTCCCTTATTTTCGAGCTTCGAAATAAACTGAGGGCTATGGTGAAGCACTTCAATGGCCGACGTCAAATTTTTACTTAGCCATGTGATTTACTGCACATTTTTTCCCACTTTTCCCTATAAATAGCGCCCGTGAGAGGCGGTAATTAGCGCTGCTTTGAAACGCTGTGCCGCGTGGCTTTGTTCATGATGTTTAGACCACACCAGCCACATCTCCGACACCGCATCCGGCTCGGCAATAGTTACCCAGCGCATTTCCGGCAGTTGCACCCGCTTGAACGAGGCCGGAAGAATCGAAACGCCAAGCCCTGCGGCAACGAGACCAATGATCGTCATTGCTTCTCCTACCTCCTGGGCGATGGTCGGAACAAGCCCATAGCGCCGCATCAGGCCGAGAATATCGTCGTACAGCCCGGTCCCCACCTGCGGGTCAAAAAAGACAAACGGCTCTTTCGCCAGCTCAGCCAGCGTGACGCTGTGCTGCGCGGCAAGAGAATGGTCGCGGGGGATCATCGCCATCAGCGGTTCCCGCAGGATCACCTGCCACGCCAGGGTATCAGGCAACCGCGTGTTGCGCATCAGCCCCAGGTCGAGCGAGCCTTCATTGAGCGGCGATATTTGTTCCCGGGTATTTATTTCGCGAGTCTGAATATGCACGTCGGGAAAGTTGCGGCGAAACGATGACAGCGTTTGTGAAACGGCGCTGATAAAGGGAGCCGACGAGGTAAACCCGATGCGCAACTCCCCCGTTTCGCCAAGATAGAGCCGCTCCGCTCTGGCCGCGGCGTCATCCACCATGCTCAGGATTTGTCGGCTGTCGGCGAGAAACTGCTTCCCCGCCGCCGTCAGGCTCACGCTGCGGTTGGTTCGCGCCAGCAGGCGCGCCCCCACCTGCTGCTCCAGGATCTGGATCTGCTGGCTTAGCGGCGGCTGAGAGATATTCAGCCTTGCCGCTGCGCGGCCAAAATGCAGTTCTTCGGCGACGGCAACAAAATAACGCAAATGGCGCAGTTCGATATTCATATTTTTAAAGTATCATTTGAGATTATTAATATATTAGACAGAATATTTACATTTTCCTACCCTGATCCTGTGGTCATACCCGTCACCAGAAATCACGGGGATGTTTAAGCAAGGATTACGTGTGAGTCGTACAACAGCTGTTGATGTCGCGCCGGCAAGCGACATTGATGCCTTACCCGCAGCACCGCAGCCGGTTCAGTTTATTAAGCGTGGAACACCGCAGTTTATGCGCGTCACCCTGGCGCTCTTTTCCGCAGGTCTCGCCACCTTTGCCCTGCTCTACTGCGTACAGCCTATTCTGCCGGTCCTGTCGCATGAGTTTGGCGTGTCGCCGGCCAGCAGCAGTATTTCTCTCTCCATCTCAACCGGGATGCTGGCGATTGGCCTGCTGTTTACCGGGCCACTGTCGGACGCTATCGGCCGCAAGCAGGTCATGGTAACGGCGTTAATGCTGGCCTCCGTCTGTACCCTGCTGTCCACTATGATGACCAGCTGGCACGGCATTCTGATCGCGCGCGCGCTGATTGGCCTCTCCCTTAGCGGCGTGGCGGCGGTGGGGATGACCTACCTCAGCGAAGAGATCCACCCGAGTTTTGTGGCCTTTTCCATGGGGCTGTACATCAGCGGGAACTCTATCGGCGGGATGAGCGGACGCCTGCTGAGCGGCGTGTTTACGGATTTCTTTAACTGGCGCATTGCCCTGGCGGTTATCGGCTGCTTCGCGCTCGCCTCGGCGCTGATGTTCTGGAAAATACTGCCGGAATCGCGCCATTTCCGCCCTGCCTCCCTGCGCCCGAAAACGCTGTTTATCAACTTCCGCCTGCACTGGCGCGATAAGGGATTGCCGCGTTTGTTCCTGACCGGATTCCTGCTGATGGGCTCTTTCGTGACGCTGTTCAACTATATTGGCTATCGTCTGATGCTCTCTCCGTGGCATCTCAGCCAGGCGCTGGTCGGTTTGCTCTCCGTTGCGTATCTCACCGGAACCTGGAGTTCGCCAAAAGCCGGGGCTATGACGGCTCGCTACGGCCGCGGTCCGGTGATGCTGGCGTCCACCGGCGTAATGCTGTTCGGGCTGCTGATGACGCTTTTCTCCTCCCTTTGGCTGATTTTTGCCGGCATGCTGCTCTTCTCCGCCGGATTCTTTGCCGCGCATTCCGTTGCCAGCAGCTGGATTGGCCCGCGCGCGCGCCGCGCCAAAGGCCAGGCGTCGTCGCTGTATCTGTTTAGCTATTACCTCGGTTCCAGCATTGCCGGTACGCTCGGCGGCATGTTCTGGCATCACTACGGCTGGAACGGTGTGGGCGGGTTTATTGCCCTGATGCTGTGCGCTGCGCTGCTGGTGGGCGCCAGCCTGCATAAACGTCTGCATTAACATTCCTCCCTCTTCGTGTTTAAATCGAGCCGATGCTAATTTTTGTCATCGGCTGATTCAGACACGAGGACTTCATGAAAAACAATAACTATCAACAGCTCACCCGCACCTTCCAGCGCCTCTCACGCTTCTCTCACCTCACCTCCATCGCCAGCTGGGACATGTTCACCATGATGCCGCCAGGCGGCAGCGCCGCGCGGGGTGAAGCGCTGGCGGAGATGAGCGTCCTGCAACATCAGATCCTGACCGATAAAAAAGTGGGCGAATGGCTGTCCGCGGCGGCAGAAGAAGATCTGAACGACGTTGAGCAGGCCAACCTGCGTGAAATGACGCGTCACTACCAGCAGGCGACGCTGCTGCCGGAATCGCTGGTGGAGGCCAAATCGCTGGCAGGCATCAGGTGCGAGCACGCCTGGCGTACCCAGCGTCCGGCCAACGACTGGCAGGGCTTTTCTGCCAACCTGAAGGAGGTGGTGAAACTCAGTCGTGAAGAAGCCCGCCTGCGTGCCGATGCCAAAGGCTGTACGCCTTACGACGCGCTGCTGGATATTTTTGAGCCGGACATGACCAGCGCCCGCCTGGACGTGCTGTTTGGCGACATGAAGTCGTGGCTGCCGGATCTGCTGGCAAAGGTGGTGGAAAAGCAGGCCCAGCATTCGTTCGTTCCGCCACAGGGCCCCTTCCCGACCGCAACCCAGCGCGAGCTGGGTCTGGAAGCGATGAAAATGCTTGGCTTCGATTTTAACGGCGGTCGTCTGGACGTCAGCGCCCATCCGTTCTGCGGCGGCGTGCCGGAGGACGTGCGAATCACCACGCGTTATGATGAAGATGAGCTGCTCAGCGCGCTTTTTGGGGTGATCCACGAAACGGGACATGCCCGCTACGAGCAAAACCTTCCCCGGGCATGGGCCGGTCAGCCCGTTGCGCTGGCGCGCTCTACGGCGATACACGAATCCCAGAGCCTGTTTTTCGAGATGCAGCTTGGCCGCAGCGACGCGTTCCTGAAGCATCTGCTTCCGGCGGTGCATGCCCGCTTCGGCAGCCAGGCGGCATTCAGCGAAGAGAACTTCATTGCCTGGAACCAGCGCGTGAAGCCGGGATACATTCGCGTTGACGCGGATGAAGTCAGCTACCCGGCGCATGTGGTGCTGCGCTACGAGATTGAGCGCGCGCTGATCAACGGCGAAATCGAGGTCGATGATATCCCCGCCCTGTGGGATGAAAAAATGCAGGCCTGGCTTGGGCTGTCCACCAAAGACAACTACCGCAACGGCTGCATGCAGGATATCCACTGGACCGACGGCGGTTTTGGCTACTTCCCGTCCTATACGCTGGGGGCAATGTATGCGGCACAGCTTTTCCACGCCGCGAAAACCGCGCTGCCCGGATTGCAGGCGTCAATTGCCGCAGGCGATTTTACGGCGCTGTTTGAGTGGCTGCGTCAGAACATCTGGCAGCACGGCAGCCGCTTCAGCACCTCGCAGTTAATGACCCAGGCGACGGGCGAAGATCTGAACAGTCGTTACTTCCGCGAACATCTTACTTCCCGCTACCTGTAACCGTCCGCGCCGGGGGCAACCCCGGCGTGTACATACGGTTACACGCCGATACCAATCACTCACGGAAACCCCGAATTTACAGGGATATAGTTATTTCAACGGCCCCGCAGTGGGGTTAAATGAAAAACCAAATTCGAGGGTATGAAAATGAAAAAAGTATTAGCTCTGGTTGTTGCCGCTGCTATGGGTCTGTCTTCTGCTGCATTCGCGGCGGAAACTACCGCCACCGCAGCACCTGCGGCAGCCACCGCCGCTCCGGCCAAAGCGGTTCACCATAAAAAACACCACAAAGCAGCAAAACCTGCGGCAGAACAGAAGGCTCAGGCGGCGAAAAAGCACCACAAAAAGGCAACTAAACCTGCGGTAGAGCAGAAAGCCCAGGCCGCTAAAAAGCATCACAAGAAAGCGGCAAAACACGAAGCGGCTAAACCTGCTGCACAGCCGGCAGCGTAAGGTACAGGCTTAACCGTGCCCTTCGGGGCACGCTGGTAAACCGGCGCTGAACGGGAAACAGGTCAGCGCCGTTTTTTTATCCGGAGGGCGTATGCTGCGGCGCTATCGGTTTGAGTTCATTCTTATCCTGCTAATTTTATGCGCGCTCGTTGCCAGCCGTTTTTATCTTTCCTGAATGTAGCACGCTGATTTTACTCCCACTTTCGCGCTGTCCCGTCTATAGTATTTTCATAGGGTTCACTTTTAATAATCATAATTACCCCACCAGAGTGTGATATGCGTAAATCTGTTGTGCTGTTACTGGGAACGTTTAGCCTCTTTGCGGGCTTTTCACATGCGGATGATGGCGACGCCATTAGCGCTAAAGAGGTTAAGACGCTGTTTTTTGGTCATGACGACCGCACGCGTGTCACCGATCCTACCGACTCCCCCTGGGATGCCATCGGGCAGCTGGAAACCGCCAGCGGCAATTTATGTACAGCAACGCTCATTACGCCACACCTGGCGCTGACGGCGGGACACTGCCTGTTAATGCCGCCCGAGGGCAAGCCGGACAAGGCGATCGCCCTGCGCTTTGTGTCGCAAAAAGGGATATGGCGTTATGAAATTCACGGTATCGAGGGCAGGGTGGATCCGTCGCTCGGTAAACGGTTAAAAGCGGACGGTGACGGCTGGATTGTGCCGCCGGGCGCGGCATCCTGGGATTTCGGCCTCATTGCCTTACGCTATCCGCCGTCCGGGATCGCCCCGCTGCCGCTTTTTGATGGCGACAAAGCCGCACTTACCGACGCCCTGAAGGCCGCCGATCGAAAAGTGACGCAGGCAGGCTATCCTGTCGATCACCTCGATTCGCTGTACACCCATACGGACTGCGTGGTAACGGGCTGGGCGCAAAGCAGCGTGCTGTCGCATCAGTGCGATACGCTGCCGGGTGACAGCGGATCGCCGCTGATGCTAAAAACCGACAAGGGCTGGCAGCTGATTGGCGTTCAAAGCTCGGCGCCGGCAGCGAAAGATCGCTGGCGGGCCGATAACCGGGCGCTGTCAGTGACCGGATTCCGCGACAGGCTGGAGGCGCTGGCGCAGCAGTAGATTGCTCAGGCGAGCTTAATCATGATCATGCCTGCGAGCAGCAGTACCAGCCCAATCCAGCCTTTATTGTTTAAACGCTGGCCAAACATAATCCAGCCTGCTGCCAGGGTGGCGGCAATACCAAAACCGCCCCACAGCGCATAGGCGACGGAAAGATCGATGCCTTTTACCGCCTGTGACAGGGCGCTGAACGCCCCCAGCACCGCGGCAATCGATAACAGGCCGTAGGCTTTACGACGGAAACCGTCAGAAAACTTCAGAAAGACGTTAGCCATTATTTCCAGAACGATCGCGAACCCCAGCCAGGCCGCGTGGATCCATTCAAACTGCTGCATGGGTCTGCTCCTTCTGCTGTTTAGCCGGCTTGCGGGTACCCGATTTAATCAGCACGATACCTGCTACCAGGGTCGTCAGACCGGCAATTTTCATCGTCGTCAGGGTTTCGTCAAATAACAGCACGCTGAACAGCGTAATCAGCAAAATACCGATACCTTCCCACAATGCGTAGGCCACGCCGAGCGCGATTTTTTTAACCGCGAAAGAGAGAAAAATATAGGAAAGCGTAATCATCACCAGCATCAAAATAAAACCGGTGCTGCCGTCACTGACGCTCGCCCATTTCATCGACAAGGTGCCGGTAATTTCAGCGACGATAGCCAGAGCTAATAAAATCCAGTAAAACATGTTTTTCTCCTGCTTGAGAATATAATCCATCGAGGCTCGCTGCGGGCAGCAAACCAAAAATATAGGGAATTAAATCAGATAGCTAAGCGCATAGCGCCAGCTCAGGCAGAAGACGTGACTATAGCGCGGAACGCCAGTGTTGCTCACCGGAAAGAAGGCAGAGGGAGGTAGAAAACAGAGCAGAGTTGTTTGAAAAATACGTCCTGAACAAATTGTCCATAAAATTACAATTATCCGCGGTCTTGCTTCTCGTCTTTGCGGATGAAAATTGTCCTCAGTAGTTGAACACGCCTGATTTGTATCATAAGCCAGGAAATTACTCAAAGTCTTTTCACTTCTTTACCCACTCCGTTTGATTTTGGTTAGTTTATTGCAACCGCTTTACCCTCTATTATTAATAAAAACTTTTTGGGAACGTTCATGGCTAAACCCATTATTACCCTCAACGGGCTAAAGATCGTCATCATGCTGGGCATGCTGACGATCGTTTTAACCGGGGTCCGCTTCGCGGCCGATATCATCGTGCCCTTTATCCTGGCGCTGTTTATCGCGGTGATCCTCAACCCGCTGGTGCAGCGGATGGTGCGGCTGCGCATTCCTCGCGTGCTGGCGATAAGCCTGCTTATCAGCATTATTATCGTTGCGATGGTTTTGCTGGTGGCCTATCTGGGAACGTCCCTGAACGAGCTGGCGCGAACGTTGCCGAAGTATCGCTCCTCGCTGGCGATCCCGCTGCTGCAAATTGAGCCCTGGCTACAGCGGGCAGGCATCGAAGTTTCGGTTGAAGAGCTGCTTAAATACATCGATCCGAATGCCGCCATGACGATTGTGACCAGCCTGCTGGCGCAGCTGTCTAACGCGATGACTTCCATTTTCCTGCTGTTCCTGACGGTAGTATTTATGCTGCTTGAAGTCCCGCAGCTGCCCGCAAAGCTTCAGCACCTTATGGTTCGTCCGGTGGAGGGAATGGGCGCCATTCAGCGCGCGCTCGACAGCGTCTCACGCTATCTGGTGCTGAAAACGGCCATCAGCCTGGTGACGGGGATCGTGGTCTGGGGGATGCTCGTCGCGCTGGACGTGCGTTTTGCCTTCGTCTGGGGGCTGCTGGCCTTTGCGCTTAACTACATCCCCAACATCGGCTCCGTGCTGGCGGCGATCCCCCCTATCCTTCAGACTCTGGTTTTTAGCGGATTATACGACGCGCTGATCCTGCTGGCGGGCTATCTGGTGATTAACCTCGTCTTCGGGAACATTCTTGAGCCACGAATGATGGGACGCGGGCTGGGGCTTTCCACCCTCGTTGTTTTCCTGTCCCTGATATTCTGGGGCTGGCTGCTCGGGCCTGTCGGCATGCTGCTCTCCGTTCCGCTGACCATTATCGTCAAAATTGGCCTTGAGCAGACGGCTGGTGGGCAAAGTATCGCGGTTCTGCTGAGCGATATGAGCCACAGGGCCGATTAATCCTCCATCGACAGCACGGGCTTGCCCGCTCTTCCCGCTTCGCGATAGTAACCCAGTGCCCTCTGCCATTCCGGCAGAGGGTAAAGGGCGACATCGCTGCACCGGCTGGCGCGCAGTTCAGGCCAGATACGCTGAAACTCCGCCTGCCACGCCCCTGCGCTGAGGCTGTCCAGATAGTTGCGGATATGAAACCAGGCCACGCGCGGCAACGCCCGCTGCTGCCGGAAGGTCTGCCCGGAGAGCAGCCCGTAGCAGACAAACGTCCCCCTTTCAGGCATCACGCTCAGAATCGTCTCCGCCAGGCTACCGCCCGTGGCGTCGTACACCACGTCCGCCCGAGAGGCCGCGGCGCTGACCGCCTCCCGGTCGTGCTGTGCGATCGGGACGATCCCCATATCAGCCAGGCGCCCGGCATGTACCGCTGAACGATGGATCCCGTAAACGGCTTCTGCCCCCGCCCGGCGCGCCCACTGGCCAAGGAGGATGGCGCAGTCCGATCCGGCGGCGGTGAGCAGCACCGTTTTCCCGCTCGCAGGATAGCGGTCCAGCATCATCTGCGCGGCAAGCGGGTTGATATAGGCGCGCGCGGCAAGCAGCGAGTCGACGTCGTCCGGAACGGGAACGGCATATTCTGCCGGGCAGTCGACGTAGCACTGCCAGGTTCCCTGCCCGCGCAGCGGCAGCACCCGCTTACCGAGCAGCGCCGCGTAAGCCGCGGGCGCTTCAGCCACTACGCCGACGCCTTCATAGCCGGCGACCGCAGGCAGCGGCGTGCGGTGACGATACGCTCCGGTAACGGGGATGAGATCGGAGGCGTTGACCGGAGCAAAAAGCATGCGCACCCGGAGATCGCCCGGCTTTAGCGCACAAAGCGCGGCGGATTCTGCCTGGAGTACCGATTCAGGCTCGCCAAAACGGCGATACCAGAGAGACAGGTTATGCATTGCCGTCCCGCCAGCCCATTTCAGGAGCGACGTGCTTCAGGATGGACTCAATAACGTGCGCGTTGTACTCCACGCCGAGCTGATTTGGCACGGTGAGCAACAGCGTATCCGCTTCCGCGATCGCTTCATCCTGCTTCAGCTGTTCAATCAGCCTGTCTGGCTCCGCGGCGTAGCTGCGGCCAAAGATTGCCCGCGTTTTTTCATCCAGATAGCCCACGCTGTCGCTCTCATTGCGGCCTGAACCGAAATACATCCGGTCGCGTTCGTCCATCAGGGCAAAAATGCTGCGGCTGACCGAAACGCGTGGCTGTCGCGCGTGCCCCGCATCAGCCCAGGCCTGCCGGTAGGCGCGGATCTGTTTTGCCTGCTGGATGTGAAACGGCTCGCCGGTTTCATCGTCTTTCAGCGTTGAGCTTTGCAGATTCATCCCCAGCTTTGCCGCCCATACTGCTGTTGCATTTGAGCCCGCGCCCCACCAGATACGTTCGCGCAGGCCGTCCGAGTGCGGCTCGAGTCGCAGCAGCCCCGGCGGATTCGGAAACATCGGCTGTGGATTCGGTTTCGCAAACCCCTCACCGCGCAGGACGTCAAGCAGTACCTCCGTGTGGCGGCGCGCCATATCGGATTCGTTTTCACCTTCCTGCGGCACATAGCCAAAATGCCGCCAGCCGTCAATCACCTGCTCCGGGGAGCCGCGGCTGATGCCAAGCTGTAGCCGTCCGCCAGAGATCAGATCGGCCGCACCGGCATCCTCCGCCATATACAGCGGATTTTCATAGCGCATGTCGATCACGCCCGTACCGATTTCGATACGCCTGGTTTTTGCGCCTATCGCAGCCAGCAGCGGGAACGGCGAGCCGAGCTGGCGGGCAAAGTGATGCACCCTGAAATACGCCCCGTCCGCCCCCAGCTCCTCGGCTGCAACCGCCAGGTCGATAGACTGCAGCAGCGCGTCTGCCGCGCTTCGCGTGGCGGACTGGGAGGACGGTGTCCAGTGGCCAAACGACAAAAATCCGATCTTTTTCATAATGACGTATCCTGATGAAGCATTGCGTAATCCCTACTCTACGCATTCACGGATGAGAATAAATGGTGATTATTTAACGGAATGGTTCAAATAAACTGACTAAAAACGCCGTTTGTATCCATCCGGCCATGCGAGGATGGCATTCTCCCGTCATAACATAATGCGATATAGTGTGACGTATTCTCATGTTAACAGGTACTTCAGCAATGGCTCTTATCCCCAAAAACTACGCACGGCTGGAAAGCGGCTACCGTGAAAAAGCGCTAAAAATCTACCCATGGGTTTGCGGACGCTGCTCGCGCGAGTTTGTTTATTCGAATCTTCGTGAACTTACGGTTCACCATATCGACCACGATCACACCAACAACCCGGAAGACGGCAGTAACTGGGAGCTGCTGTGTCTGTTTTGCCACGATCACGAGCACTCGAAGTACACCGAGGCGGACCAGTATGGCACCACCGTTGTCGCGGGTGAGGATGCGCAAAAAGACGTGGGCGTCGCCACGTTTAACCCCTTCGCCGATTTAAAAGCGATGATGAACAAGAAGAAATAATATCGACGGCTTCACTGCCCATACCTGCCGTATGGGCAGTCAGAAAAAGAAAGGTGATGTATTCCAGTCACAGGTTGAACAAGGAGACGGCCTTAATATCGGCTTCAGGATTCACGCGTTTTACAGTCTCTAAAAAAGCAGCGAAGTTTTGATTAAACACCGTCAGATTATTATAAAACTGCACCTGTTTTTCACCGGCTCCCTCAAGATAGCTCACAGACCAGAGCCGCCTGTTATTTACCACTATCGAGCCCGGCTTAATTTTTACGATAGCCGCCAGCTCAATTTTACGGGCATCTCCCTTTATAACCTCGTATAAATACTGCTCATCATAAAAGTAGGTTTTACCTGACGATCCGCCAAACCAGAAAGGATGGGTAGAGATTTTTTTCAATCCCCGACTGTCGGCAACGATACGCTTTGGATGCCGAATACGCCTGACGAAAAAGCGCATCAGCATAATCAGTGCCGCAAAAGACAGCACCACGAAAAGTAAGTTAATGCTCTCCCGCATATTTCATTACCTGCCACGCATAATGCTAAGTGGCGGAGTATAGCGTAGACCTCTAGCTCAGGGAACGAATGCGCTGCAATGGCGGATGGAATCGGAAATGCTTTCGCCCCGACGCGCAACGCGATGTGCCGATCTCCTAACGGTTAAGTGGTATTAATAATTGCTGCCAGGTTGTAAATTTCTCCTTGCCGGACGGGACAAATCGGTTATCGTGCCGGGCAACTCTCTTAGCAACAACACAGTGGGATGCGCTATGGCGATTTTTGATGGTCACAACGACCTGTTGCTTAATCTTTGGCTTCACCATCGCCAGGATCCGGTCACGGCCTTCTTTTCGGGCATCGGGAACGGGCACCTCGATTATCCGCGCATGCAGCAGGGCGGATTTTCCGGCGGGCTGTTTGCCCTCTTCGTGCCGCCGCAGGCGTATATCGCCCGCATGGCGCCGCAGCACGCCGACGAGCCGTGGCAGCCGGTCGACATTCTCTGGCAGCAGCTGGCGATCCTTAAGCAGATCGTCGCGCAATCTGCTGGCCGCGCGCGACTGTGCCTGAGCGCGGCTGATATTGAACGCTGCCGTCAGGACAAGGTGCTGGCGATGGTGGCGCATATTGAGGGCGCGGGCGGTTTCGACAGTGACGGAGACGACCTGCAGGCTTTTTATGCCGCCGGCGTGCGCAGCATTGGTCCATTCTGGAATATTGCTAACCGCTTTGGCACCGGCGTAAACGGCGCCTTTCCCGGCAGCCCGGACAGCGGTCCTGGACTCACCCCGGAAGGTATCGCCTTCATCAGGCAGGCTAACGCCCTGAACATGCTGATTGACGTCTCGCATATGAATGAAAAGGCGTTCTGGGATACCGCCCGCCATTCCTCGGCGCCGCTGGTCGCCACCCACTCCAACGCCCACACGCTGTGCCCGCAGCCGCGTAATTTAACCGATCGGCAGCTGCTGGCTATCCGCAACAGCGGCGGCGTGGTGGGCGTAAATTTCGGCAATGCCTTTCTGCGCGCCGACGGTAAACGCGATAGCGACACCCCGCTGAGCGCTATTGTTCGCCATATCGACTATCTTATTAACATCATGGGTGACGATTGCGTCGCGCTGGGATCGGACTTTGACGGCATTACGCTGCCTGATGAGTTAGGCGACGTGAGTGGTTTACCGCGGCTAATCAGCGCGTTGCGCGATAGCGGCTATGATCAATTAATGCTGGATAAGCTGCTGTGGGGCAACTGGCAAAAGGTATTAAAAAATGTTTGGCAACAATAGGTTGTATTGTAAACGTTAAGTTAATTCCTTACATTTTGCGGGTTGAGCTTTACCCCTCTGTAGCGCATTATTTGATGGCTATCACAAAACCGGCACAAACGATGGTGTTAGTGCCGTATTTTTATAGAGGAAAAAACGATGTGGAAGAAACCTGCTTTTATTGATTTACGCCTTGGCCTGGAAGTGACGCTGTACATTTCCAACCGCTAATCGCTCTGCCCGCCATCCGTGCGGGCATTTTCGTTTGACTACCTGGTCCATCTCCATGTTTATTAAAGTCCTCGGCTCCGCCGCCGGCGGCGGTTTCCCCCAGTGGAACTGTAACTGCGCCAACTGTCAGGGTTTACGCAACGGCACCATCCAGGCTACCCCCCGCACCCAGTCGTCCATCATCGTCAGCGATAACGGCAAAGAGTGGGTGCTGTGTAACGCCTCCCCCGATATCGCCCAGCAGATCGCGCATACGCCGGAACTGAATAAGAAAGACGTTCTGCGCGGGACGCATATCGGCGGCATTATCCTTACCGATAGCCAGATTGACCACACCACCGGGCTGCTCAGCCTGCGCGAGGGATGCCCGCATCACGTATGGTGTACGCCGGAGGTGCATGAGGATCTCTCCAGCGGTTTTCCGGTTTTTACCATGCTAAAGCACTGGAACGGCGGCCTGATTCATCATCCCATCGCCCCGCTCAGCCCGTTTAGCGTGGAAGCCTGCCCGGACCTGGAGTTTACCGCTGTCCCCATTGCCAGTAACGCGCCGCCCTATTCCCCGTGGCGCGACCGCCCGCTGCCGGGCCATAACGTGGCGCTGTTTATCAAAAACCGCCGTAACGGCCAGACGCTGTTCTACGCCCCTGGACTCGGCGAACCCGACGATGCCATCCTGCCGTGGCTTAACAAGGCGGACTGTCTGCTGATTGACGGCACCGTCTGGCAGGACGATGAGCTTCAGGCCGCCGGCGTCGGGCGCAATACCGGTCGCGACATGGGCCACCTGGCGCTCGGGGATGAACACGGCATGATGGCGCTGCTGGCCTCCCTGCCGGCCAGGCGCAAAATTCTGATTCACATTAATAACACCAACCCGATCCTTAACGAGCAATCGCCGCAGCGTCACGCCCTCGCAGAGCAGGGAATAGAGGTGAGCTGGGACGGGATGAACATTACGCTTCAGGACTAACTATGCACATTCGCGAAACGCTGTCGCCGCAAGAGTTTGAACACGCCCTGCGGGCGAAAGGCGCCTACTATCATATCCACCATCCGTACCATATCGCGATGCACAACGGCGAGGCCAGCCGCGAGCAGATCCAGGGCTGGGTGGCGAACCGCTTTTACTACCAGACCACCATTCCGCTGAAAGACGCGGCAATCATGGCAAACTGCCCCGATCCGCACACGCGCCGCAAGTGGGTGCAGCGGATCCTCGACCATGACGGCAGCAACGGCCATGACGGCGGTATCGAAGCCTGGCTTCAGCTGGGCGAAGCCGTAGGGCTCAGCCGCGACGACTTAATCAGCGAACGCCACGTGCTGCCCGGCGTCCGTTTCGCCGTTGACGCTTACGTTAACTTCGCCCGCCGCGCCTGCTGGCAGGAGGCGGCCTGCAGCTCGCTGACCGAGCTGTTTGCCCCGCAAATTCACCAGTCGCGTCTCGACAGCTGGCCGCAACACTATCCGTGGATCAAAGAGGAAGGCTATTTTTATTTCCGCAGCCGCCTCAGCCAGGCCCGCCGCGACGTTGAGCATGGCCTGGAACTGGCGAAGACCTACTGCGATAGCGCAGAAAAGCAGAATCGGATGCTGGAGATCCTGCAGTTCAAGCTCGATATCCTGTGGACGATGCTTGACGCAATGACCATGGCCTACGCGTTGCAGCGCCCTCCCTATCACACGGTCACCGACAAAGCGGCCTGGCACACAACCCGACTGGTATAAGCATGAAAAAGAACGCAATCGTCGCCTTTCGTCGTGGCTATCGCCTGCAGTGGGAAGCCGCTCAGGACAGCCATGTGATCCTCTATCCGGAAGGGATGGCTAAACTTAATGAAACCGCGGCCGCGATCCTCGAACTGGTTGACGGCCAGCGCGATGCGGCAGCGATTATTGCCGAACTCAACGAGCGGTTCCCGGAAGCCGGCGGCGTCGATGACGACGTCGTTGAATTCCTGCAAATTGCTTACCAGCAGAAGTGGATAATTTTCCGTGAGCCAGAATAAAACCGCCGTCAATCCACCGCTGTGGCTGCTGGCGGAGCTGACCTACCGCTGCCCGCTACAGTGCCCCTACTGCTCTAACCCGCTGGATTTTGCCCGGCAGGATCGGGAGCTCACCACCGAACAGTGGATCGAGGTTTTCCGCCAGGCGCGGGCAATGGGCAGCGTGCAGATGGGCTTCTCCGGCGGCGAACCGCTCACGCGTAAAGACCTGCCTGAGCTGATTCGCGCCGCCCGCGATCTGGGTTTTTATACCAACCTGATTACCTCGGGAATTGGCCTGACGGAAAGCAAGCTTGACGCGTTCAGCGAGGCCGGTCTCGATCATATCCAGATAAGCTTCCAGGCCAGCGATGAGGTGCTCAACGCCGCGCTGGCAGGGAATAAAAAAGCCTTTCAGCAGAAGCTGGCGATGGCCAAAGCGGTTAAGGCGCGCGATTACCCGATGGTGCTCAACTTCGTCCTCCACCGGCATAACATCGATCAGATCGATAAAATCATCGAGCTGTGCATCGAACTGGACGCCGACGACGTTGAGCTTGCCACCTGCCAGTTCTACGGCTGGGCGTTTCTTAATCGTCAGGGTCTCCTGCCGACGCGGGAACAGATTGCCCGCGCTGAACGGGTGGTTGCCGAATACCGTCAGAAAATGGCTGCCGCGGGCAATCTGACCAACCTGCTGTTCGTCACGCCCGATTATTATGAGGAACGGCCGAAAGGCTGCATGGGCGGCTGGGGCTCGGTTTTCCTCAGCGTCACCCCGGAAGGGACGGCGCTGCCCTGCCACAGCGCGCGCCAGCTGCCGGTGGAGTTTCCCTCGGTGCTTGAGCAGAGCCTGGAATCCATCTGGTATGACTCCTTCGGCTTCAACCGCTATCGCGGCTTTGACTGGATGCCGGAGCCGTGTCGTTCCTGCGATGAAAAGGAGAAGGACTTCGGCGGCTGCCGCTGCCAGGCCTTTATGCTTACCGGCAGCGCGGACAACGCCGATCCGGTGTGCAGCAAATCGCCGCATCACCATAAAATCCTCGAGGCGCGGCGCGAAGCGGCCTGTAGCGACATGAAAATCGGCCAGCTACAGTTCCGCAACCGTACCCGCTCCCAGCTCATCTACAAAACCCGGGAACTCTGAGGTCCATGGACACCCGCATCGTCGAGCTGGCAGGCGGCATCCGGGCGACGCTGGTTCATCAGCCGCAGGCGACGCGCGCGGCGGCGCTGGCGCGAGTGAGCGCCGGAAGCCATCACGAGCCGCAGCGCTTCGCCGGGCTGGCGCATTTACTTGAGCACCTGCTGTTCCGCGGCGGTCAGGGCTATCAGGACGACGAGCGGCTAATGGCCTGGGTCCAGCGCCAGGGCGGCAGCGTTAATGCCACCACGCTGGCACGCCACTGCGCCTTTTTCTTCGACGTTGCCGCCGATAGCCTGTCCGACGGCGTGGCGCGGCTGCGCGATATGCTGCAGTCGCCGCTGCTTTCGCTGCATGACGTTCAGCGTGAAGTTGCGGTCATTGATGCGGAAAACCGGCTCATCCAGCAACACGATGGCGCAAGGCGCGAAGCCGCGGCGCGCCACGCGATGGATGCACCGGCGGCGTTTCGCCGCTTTCAGGTGGGCAGCCAGGACTCCCTGGGCCATGACGCAAAGGCGCTTCAGGCCGCCCTGCGCGACTTTCACCGCCGCTACTATGTGGCCGGGCGGCTGCAGCTGTGGCTACAGGGGCCGCAGGCGCTGGATGATTTAGCCGGACTTGCCCATACCTTTGCGGCAGGTTTTGCTTCAGGTGAAGCGCCTGAAGCCGCGCCGCCGCTGCGCCTTAGCGCGCCAGCGGAGTATGAGCTGGCGGTGGCGGAGCGCCCCGCCCTGTGGCGCTGCCCGACGATCCGGTTAAATGACAACGTCGCTCTGTTTCGGGAATTTTTACTCGACGACGCCCCCGGCAGCCTGATAGCCGGACTACGGGCGCGCGGGCTGGCCGAAGACGTAGGGTTAGACTGGCTTTATCAGGATGACGAGTGCGGCTGGCTGGCGATTACGCTTGGCGGCGAGCAGCATGAAGCCATAAACGAGCAGGTTACGCACTGGCTGCGGGCGCTACAGCAAACGACGGCGGATCAGCAGCGGCACTACTACCGGCTGGCGCAGCAGCGTTTTAGCGCCCTGTCGGCGCTGGAGCAGCTGCGCCAGCGGGCGTTTGGCTTTGCGCCCGGCGCGTCGCCCGCCGGTTTTTCCGCCTTCTGTGCCGATCTGCTGGCGGCGCCAGCCTCTTATCTGGCCTGCAAAAAAATGGACGTCGATGAAGCTATCGTCAGCCAGGGTTTTGCCCTGCCGCTTCGCCGCTGGCGGCATCAGCGGGCTTCGGATAAGCCCATCGCGTTTACGTTCTACCCGCAGAAAGCGCCAGGCTCGGCGCCACCGCTGCCCGCCGAAGCCGTTCCGCTGCTGCATGTGTCCCCGCAGACGCAGCCGCCAGCGCTTGTCCTGCGCAGGCCTTTTTATTCTCGCGTTGGCTGGTCTGAAGGGGTGGCGATCGGCAGTCAGTTACGCTCTCTCCTTGCCGGGCTACGCCATGTCGGCGGCAGCGGCGAGTGGCAAACGGTCGACGGCAGCTGGCAGCTTACCCTGCGGCTTCCTGACGCCCTCGCGGAGGCGGAACGCATCATCAGAAAAATAGCAGAGTGCCTCGCGCGTCCCGCACCGGCTATTGCGCCAGCGGCGGAAGGCATTGCGATCCGTCAGCTCCTTCAGCAGCTGCCTGAACGCCTTGTCCCGGCTTCACCACCGGAAGGCTGGCTGGCGGCGTTAGCCGGCGGCAGCGCCGGGGACGCGCGCCGGGCAGGCCGGCTGCTTGCCCTGCTTGACGCGCCGGTAAACGCTGACGGCACGCCGCCTGGCGATTTTCCGCGCGGGATCGAACGAATCCCGCACGCCAGCGCGGATTCGGCACTGCTGGTGTTTATCCCCCTGCCGCCGGGCGCGTCGCTCGCCGCGCTGCGGCTGCTGGCGCTGTGGTGTGAGCCGCAGTTTTTCCAGCGCCTGCGCGTGGAGGAGCAGATTGGCTACGTGGTCAGCTGTCGCTATCAGCGCGTTGCCGACCGGGACGGCCTGCTGCTGGCGTTACAGTCGCCTGACCGCTCGCCCCTGAATCTGCTGGGCTGCTGTAAACGTTTTTTGCGTGAGCTGACGCAGTGTGATGAGGCGACATTCGGCGCATTGCGCCAGAAGCTGGCGGCGGAGATCCGTTCCCCGGGGGATGCCAGCGCCACGGCACTGGCTGCCCTGCGCCAGCGCTATGGTTTACCGGTACTGACCCCGCAGGCCATTGACGCTCTGCAACACGACGAGGCGATCGCGCTGGGCCGCGAGATGGCCCGCCGTCGCCGCAGCTGGCGGGTGCTTTTCACAGGCTGACCTGAACCGTTCCCTTCTTCATCTTCATGGTGCTTACGCCAAAAAAAAGCCCCGTACTGAGACGGGGCCTGGCTGCTTTCGCGGTTAGTTATCCAGCGCGTAGGCAATCACGTAGTCTCCACGATCCGGCGACTGGCGCGCGCCGCCGGCGGAAATCAGGATGTACTGCTTGCCGGTTTTCGGTGAAACATAGCTGATAGGGCCGCCCTGGCTACCCACAGGCAGTCGCGCTTTCCACACTTCTTCACCCGTAGACGAATCGAACGCGCGCAGGTAGTAATCCTGGGTTCCGGCAATGAACACCAGACCGCCCTGCGTGGCCAGCGTACCTCCCAGCGTCGGCATTCCGACGGGCATCGGCATACGCATTTTAATCCCAAACGGCCCGGTATCCTGGACGGTACCGACCGGCACCTGCCAGACGATTTTCTGCGTTTTCAGATCGATGGCGGACAGGGAGCCAAACGGTGGTTTCTGGCACGGAATGCCCAGCGGTGACATGAAACGGTTTTTGTTAACCGAGTACGGCGTCCCCTTCATGGGAACGGCGCCCATCCCGGCGTTTACGGCTTCACCGCCCGTGTTGGCCACCGCGCTTTGCGGATCCTGCTTAATCAGCTGAACCCACAGGCCCAGGCGCATGTCGTTGACGAAGATATACTGGTTGTTCGGATCCGTGGACAGACTGCCCCAGTTCATCCCACCCAGCGAGCCCGGGAAGCTAAGGGAAACATCGGTTCCCGGCATCGTGTACAGGCCGTCATAACGCATTGATTTGAAGCTGATACGACAGGCCAGCTGGTCGAACGGCGTTGCCCCCCACATATCCGATTCCTTCAGGGTCTCCGCGCCAATCTGCGGCATACCCACGGAGCGCGGCTGCGTTGCCGGATACTGTTCGCGCGGAATATCGGCCGGTTTTACCGGAACCTCTTTCACTTCCGTAAGCGGTTTACCCGTCAGGCGATCGAGGACGTAAATTTGCCCCGCTTTGGTGCCCACCACCACCGCCGGCTTGTTACCCTCTTTGGTCGGGAAATCAACCAGGCTCGGCTGCATCGGAATATCGAAATCCCAGAGGTCGTTATGCACGGTCTGGTATACCCACTTCTCTTTCCCGGTAGTCGCATCCAGCGCCAGGATTGAGGTGGCGTATTTGTGATCTTCCGGAATACGGTCAGCGCCCCACAGGTCGACGGAGGAACTTCCCATCGGAATAAACACGGTATTCATCGACGCATCCCAGGACATAGGAGCCCAGGAGTTGGCGGAGCTACGTTTGTAGTGTTCGCCCGGCTTCAGAACGTAGTTCGGATCCGGATTACGCGGATCGAACGCCCAGCGCAGCTGGCCCGTGATCACGTCATAACCGCGTACCACCCCGCCCGGCATATCGGTGCTAACGTTATCCGCAACGCGCCCGCCAACCACAATAGTGGTCCCGGCCAGGGTTGGGGCCGACGTTAATACATAGGTTGGATCTGACGCGTCGCCCATCCCTTCATGCAGGTTGACGCTGCCGTTAGTGCCGAAATCAGGGCAGACCTTCCCGTTGTCGGCGTCTAAGGCCATCAGCTTACCGTCAATGGTATTCATCAGGATGCGACGCTGGCACGCTGCGCCCGGCGCGACCTGCGCCGGAAGAACCGGCGTGGAGCCAGCCACGGTCGGCTGCGCCAGCGGTTTAGTGGCATCAAAGTACGCCAGGCCACGGCAGCGCATCCAGATTGCAGACTTGGCGTTGATTTCCGCTTTCCAGATCTCTTTGCCGCTATCGGCATCCACGGCAATCACGTTGTTATGCGGCGTACACAGGAAAACGCGATCGCCTACCTGCAGCGGCGTCTGCTGATCTTCTGCGCCATTGCCGTCCGGGCTTTCCGGAACGTCGCCGGTGTGGTACGTCCAGACCGGCTTCAGGTTTTTCACGTTGTCGCGGGTTATCTGGTCCAGCGCGACAAAGCGGCTGCCGCCGGCAGTGTTGCCGTAGTGATCCCAGTTTTGCTGTTTCGCATCATCCTTGACCGGCACCAGCGGGCGTTTTTCGCCGCTGAAGGCCACGGTCGGATGGGGTTGAAACATCTGAACAAAGGTGACGCCCATGGCGATAATAAGAACCGCGCAGACTCCCCACGCTCCTTTTGCACAGGAAGATTTACCTTCACGTTTACGCAAGGCCGGCCAGGTTGCTGCTGCCAGCAGCATCAGCCCGGCGGGCAACATTAAGCGGGAAACCAGCGGCCAGAAGTCTGCGCCAGCATCGAAAAATGCCCAGATCAGGGTGCCAAGAAACACCAGGGCGAACAGCAGCACGGCGGAGGACTTCCGGCGGAAAAACTGAATTGCCGAGAGCAGGATGAAAATACCGGCAATGAGAAAGTACCAGCTGCCCCCAAGGGTAACGAGCTTAAAGCCGCCGACGGCAAAAAACAGCCCCGTCACAAGAAGTATCACACCGACCAGCAGGCACCACAGCCCCAGCCAGCCGGATGTGCGGGGATTATTGTCTGACATAAAAATGAATCTCCTGATTTCTTTATAAAACAAGGCTAAATTAACAGCTACGATGCTTTAGCCCTGCACAACACAAATTGTTCGTATGCGAAGCATAAATTAAAAATAGCGCGCAGACAAAATGTATTACGTCGGAAGAAAAGAAAACCAGCGAAATAGCAGGGGCTTATCGGGGTGAAATAATTGAATATCGCTAAATAACTCCTCTGCTCTGGAATATTTGACCGGTCAACCGATGCTTATTCGAAGAATATCAGGGATCCACGGCGGAGCGGGCATCATCACATCAGATTTTTACACCCTGGCGTTCAGCCAGCAGATTTAATTCGATAATACCCTTACCCCGGCACGGGAATAGAGGTGAAGTAAGTTTCAGGAAGAAATTATTAATCATTTTATAGAATGCAGCGCGCTGCAAATTCGCTCATTATCAAAACGGAAAATATTATTTTATGCATAAAAGCGAATTCACGGCGTCGACAACATAAACACTATCTAAACACTTACTCAAGACTTAAGACACAAAATCCATAAAAACCATATCACTGCACTCTCACTATGCATTGACTTTCAAACAAGACTAGCGCATATTTTACAGCACAAATTAACAAGACAATTTCTGGAGAACGTTTTCTATGCCAGCCCGTGATTATCCCGATAAGCGCGTAGCTCGCGGTTTAGCAAAGGAGGCAGAGCTGAGGATGTTAAGCGCCCGTATCGATCCGGCGCTGATGGAGTACATCCGCATTACGGCGTATGAAACACGTAAAAGTAAGCAGGAGATCGTGGCGGAAGCGTTAGCGCTTCACCGTCAGAAAAGCCAGATGGGCTCATAAAAAGCCCGGAAGGATGCCGGGCTTTCGTTGATGCCGGGACTAATCCATCAGCGAATTCAACGTCTCCAGCGCCTCAGGCGGCAGCACCAGTTCCGCTGCCGCCAGGTTTTGCCGCAGATGCGCCAGCGACGAGGTACCCGGGATCAGCAGGATATTTGGCGAGCGTTGCAGCAGCCACGCCAGCGCCACCTGCATCGGCGTTGCGTCGAGTGAATCCGCCACCGCCTGTAGCCCGGAAGACTGCAGCGGCGTGAAGCCTCCCAATGGGAAGAACGGCACCCAGGCAATCCCCTGCTGCGCCAGCGAATCGACTAACGCGTCGTCGCCGCGATGCACAACGTTGTACATGTTCTGTACGCACACCACGGAAACCATCTTTTGCGCTTCGGCAACCTGCGAAGCGGTGACGTTACTTAACCCGATATGACGAACCAGACCCTGATGCTGCAGCTCCGCGAGGGTGCTCAGCGGCGCGGCGATCGATCCTTCCGCCGGCCCGTGGGCACTGAACATGATCCGCAGGTTAACCACATCCAGCACGTCCAGCTTCAGGTTTCGCAAGTTGTCATGCACCGCCTTCGTCAGCTCCTGGGCGGAAAACGCCGGTAGCCAGGAGGCGTCATCCCCGCGCCGGGCTCCAATCTTGCTCACGATAGTGAGGTCATCCCGATACGGGTGAAGCGCCTCGCAGATGAGCTGGTTGGTCACATGTGGACCGTAAAAGTCGCTGGTATCAATGTGATTTACCCCCGACTCCACCGCCTCACGCAGCACCGCCAGCGCCGCCTGTTTGTCTTTTGGCGGCCCAAATACGCCAGGCCCGGCAAGCTGCATTGCGCCATAGCCAAATCGTTTAACCGTACGCGTTCCGAGCGTGAACGTTCCGCTTTTATCAATGCTGCTCATGCTGACCTTCCTCGTGAAAAATGATCCGGATTTACAACAGGTTCTGCAACGAAACCATTAGTTAAGCAATAGTAAAATTAAAGTTTAAATTCGCTACGACGATAGTATTGATGTAACCCTGCACCTTCTCTTACGGACGACCGCTATGCTGAAAAATCTGCACGTGATTACCGGTATTATCTTTGCACTCACCATATTCTGTCTGATGCAAGTTGTCACGGGAGGGTTGTTCTACTCTGCCGTGAATAACGATCGACATAACTTCCAGAACTCCGGGGTGCTCAATGCCCAACAGGAGAGCCTGAGCGACAGCGTAAACACGCTGGTTAAAACGCGCGTCACCGTTACCCGGGTGGCGATCCGCTACCTGAAAAACCAGCGCGATCCCGCGTCCCTTGCGGCAATTAATACCCTGCTCGGCACCGCGAACGCCTCGCTGACCAGGGCCGAAACCTATTATAAAAACTGGCAGGACATACCGCAGGTTAACGGCCAGAACGCCGCGCTCACCGCAGAGATGCAGAAAGCGTGGAATCACATGCACGAGGTGATGCGCCTGTCGATTGAGTATCTGCGCGCCGATAACTATCAGGCCTATGGCGACCTGGATGCCCAGCAGGCGCAGGACGATATGGAAGCGGTGTACGCCCGCTGGCGCGCCGAAAACAACGTCCTGCTGAAAGCCGCCGCTGAAGAGAACCAGAGCAGCTTCACCCAGATGCAGTGGACGCTGGCGACGATCTTCCTGACCGTCATCGCCGTGCTGGTGGTGATCTGGCAGGGTTTGCAGCACCTGCTGGTAAAACCGCTTAAGACCATCATGAACCATATTCGCACCATCGCGAGCGGCGATCTGACGCAAAACGTCGATATTTCCGGACGCAACGAAATGGGCCAGCTGGCCGCCGGTCTGCACGAGATGCAGCGGTCGCTGGCGCGCACCGTCAGCGCCGTGCGCGGCAGCACGGACTCCATCTACACGGGCGCAGGCGAAATAGCCGCCGGGAGTAACGACCTGTCTGCACGAACCGAACAGCAGGCCGCCTCGCTGGAAGAGACCGCCGCCAGCATGGAAGAGCTGACAGCCACGGTCAGGCAGAACTCCGACAACGCCCGTCAGGCCACGCTGCTGGCGAAGAACGCCTCCGAAACGGCCGCGCGCGGCGGCCAGGTGGTGGATAACGTGGTGCGCACCATGAACGATATTGCCGACAGCTCGCGGCAAATCGCGCATATTACCGGCGTGATCGACAGCATTGCCTTCCAGACCAACATTCTGGCGCTCAACGCGGCGGTTGAGGCCGCTCGTGCGGGAGAACAGGGCCGCGGCTTTGCGGTCGTGGCAGGCGAAGTGCGCACGCTGGCCAGCCGCAGCGCGCAGGCGGCAAAAGAGATCAAGGGGCTTATCGAGAACTCCGTCAGCCGGGTAAATACGGGCTCTGAACAGGTGAGCGAGGCGGGTGCGACCATGCAGGAGATCGTCGCCGCCGTAACCCGCGTCACCGATATTATGGGTGAAATCTCGTCGGCATCTGACGAGCAGAGCCGGGGTATTGAGCAGGTCAGCCTGGCGGTCTCGCAGATGGACAGCGTAACGCAGCAAAACGCCGCGCTTGTACAGGAGTCGGCAACCGCGGCAGCGGCGCTGGAGGATCAGTCTGAACAGCTGCGCCAGGCGGTGGCGGCATTCAGGCTGAACGCCCAGGAAGCCACTGCATCTCGTCCTAAAAACGTAAAAACGCCCGTACTGCTGCGCCCGTCAACGGCAGGGGCGAACGCGTCAGACGCTAACTGGGAAACTTTCTGAGTGACGGGTGGGCGGGCATATCGCTCGCCTGCCCGGTCAGCGGCTGCGCTTGGCGTGGCGCTCCCAGTTCTCCCGCTTCGCGTCATCTGACTTACGCAGCGAGACGTAGCATGCTCCACTGCCGCCGTGGTTCGGCTGCGCTTCGCAAAATGCCTGCACCTCGTCAAACTCGGTCAGCCAGCGCGCAAGATAGCTGCGCACCACGTTCGGGTGAGTCTTCTGCTCTCGCCCTTTACCATGCACGACGATCAGATTGCGTAAACCGTCGCGTCCGGCCTGGCGAATAAAGGAATACACCATCTGGCGGCACTGCTCCACAGGCTGGCGCAGCAGCGTTAAGCTGGCCTGGCGGGAATATTTACCGGAGCGCAATTTTTCAAAGACTCCCTGCTGTACCCCTTCACGCTGGAACATCAGCGGTTCTTCAAGCGGCAGCAGTTCCAGAAATCCCAGCGTCAGAAAATTGTCGAGCTGCTCAGTATCGATCTCCTGACGCGCCCGCGCGTTGCGGCTCTGCTGCCAGTGAATATCCGCGCAGCGTTTCAGCGGCTGGACATCCTCCATGGCGTCAAGAAAAAGTGATTTGTCGTCAGGGTTCATGGAAATCCTCCGGCTGCATCTGAGCCTGTACTATACCTGCGCCCGATACGGGTCTCAACAACCCCGGGTAAGGGCAAATATTTACCCGATGAATATATATAAATATAACCCGAAAAATATTTAATCGAAACTTAACGTAAATTTTAGCCTTAATAAATAAAATAATTTACGTTAAAAATTCGTGAAATCAGTCACTCAACGCCCTTCTCTTTTAAAGAAAACCTGTTATAACTTATTAAACCTGCCAAAGGGATAATACATGTAGGATCCCCGAAAGGATGCACGACCGTGTGTACTGTAGGGTCTGTCTGATGTCGGGCAGACTCTATTTTTTTATTGTCGATATTATCAGCAAATAATATTCCCGGCTTCCCTTCTGAATAGCGTTATTAACGATTCGGCAAGCGGGGTCTGGCGCGAATCTCGTCGCTGAATTAAATAATATGCCGCTTTGGGAAGGGATTCGGCAACCGGCAGCATCACCAGACGGTGCGCCAGCAGCGGGTCACAGCCCAGCTCCTGCGGCAAAATGCTGATAAAGTCACTTTGCGCCACCAGGCTGATACAGGAAGAAAAGGTCTCACAGACTACGCCAATTCGCGGTATTTGCGCGCGGTGGGTAAAGGTATCCTGCAGCTGCTTATAATAACTTCCGCGAGGGGTTGGCATTGTCCAGCTATATTGCAGAAGTTCATTAATGGAGGTTGCTCCCGTCGCCGGATGCCCTTCCCGACAAAAAACGGCAAACGGTTTTTCAAACAGCTTTTCAAACGTAAATTCGTGATCGTACGGCCCCTGATAATAGGTGTTGATGGTAAAATCCAGCTCGCCCTGGCGTAACTCATTTATCATCGAAACCAGCTGGCCTTCCATAATTCGCACGTTGACCTGAGGATGCCGCGCGTGAAAGCGCGTAATCACTCTCGGCATCAGGCTGCGTGAGATGCTTGCCCCCATGCCTATACTGATCTGCCCCGCAAGCTCGCCCTGACGCTGGCGGATGTCATCCTGCGCGGCGCGCAGCTCTTCCAGAATCAAATTTGCGCGGTGGTAAAACCCTTCCCCGCACTCGGTCAGGGCGACGCCTTTGCTCCGGCGCACAAACAGCTGTGCCGCCATCCCCTCCTCCAGCTCTTTGATGGATTTGGTCAGCGCGGGCTGCGAGAGGTTAAGCGTCCTGCTGGCGCCGCGAATGCTGCCCTGGCGCGCCACTTCAACAAACGCCCTGATTTGATGAAATTTAATCTGAAATGACATATCGCGACCGATAACCGTTGTTTATCAGAGTAAAGAAACTGTCATCTACTTTAATGGAAAGGGATGTGCGAGGGTAATTCCTGAACGGTTAAAACTGTGAAAAATCGGTTAGTGATAAGTAAAAACTATCACAGCGTGAAGCAGTTCACATATTTTAATGATGACAGGAACAGATATGGACACACTGGCGCAGTACATCCAGACGTTAACCCCGCAGCTGAGCGCGTGGCGTCGCGATTTTCACCATTTTGCGGAATCCGGCTGGGTAGAGTTTCGTACCGCGGCGAAAGTTGCGGAAATCCTCGACTCGCTGGGTTACGAACTGGCGATGGGCCGCGACGTGGTGGATGCCGAAAGCCGAATGGGGTTGCCCGACGATGCCACCCTTTCGCGAGAGTTTGACCGGGCCCGCGCGCAGGGCGCGCCCGAGAAATGGCTCGCCCCGTTCGAAGGGGGATTCACCGGCATCGTCGCTACCCTGAATACCGGCCGTCCCGGCCCGACCCTGGCCTTTCGCGTGGACATGGACGCGCTTGATCTGAGCGAGGCGCTTGACGACAGCCATCGCCCGTTCCGCGAGGGTTTTGCCTCCTGCAACCCCGGCATGATGCACGCCTGCGGCCACGACGGGCACACCACCATCGGCCTGGGTCTGGCGCAGGTGCTTAAGCAGAATGAAGCGCGGCTCAACGGCACCGTCAGGCTGATCTTCCAGCCCGCCGAAGAGGGCACGCGCGGCGCGCGCGCCATGGTAGCCGCAGGCGCGCTGGACGGCGTGGACTATTTTACCGCCATCCACATAGGGACCGGCGTGCCTGCCGGAACGGCGGTCTGCGGCAGCGATAACTTTATGGCGACCACCAAATTTGACGCGCGCTTTACCGGCGTCGCCGCACACGCGGGCGGTAAGCCGGAGGATGGCCGTAACGCCCTGCTCGCGGCGGCCCAGGCCGCTATCGCGCTGCACGGCATTGCGCCCCACAGCGAAGGCGCGTCCCGCGTCAACGTGGGGGTGATGCAGGCGGGCAGCGGACGCAACGTGGTGCCCGCCAGCGCGCTGCTTAAGGTTGAAACCCGCGGCGAAAGCGACGCAATTAACCAGTACGTCTTTGACCGCGCGCAGGCGGTAATTCACGGCGCAGCGGCGCTTTACGGCGTATCGGCTGAGATAAGCCTGATGGGGGCGGCGACCTCCAGCGCCCCCTCTCCGGCCTGGGTCGACTACCTTCGCGAACAGGCAGGCCAGGTTTCCGGCATTGCTCGCGCCATTGACAGGGTCAACGCGCCTGCCGGCTCCGAAGATGCGACGCTGATGATGGCCCGCGTGCAGCAGAACGGCGGAATGGCCTCCTACATGGTGTTCGGCACCGGGCTCAGCGCCGGACATCACAACGAAAAATTCGATTTCGATGAGCAGGTGATGAACGTTGCCATCGAAACGCTGGCGCGAGCTGCGCTTAATTTCCCGTGGACGCGAGGTGTGTAATGCAGGAGAACTACGCTTTTATCGCCGATGCCATCGACACGCGATGTCGGACGTTTACCGATATTGCCGACGACATCTGGGATCATCCCGAAACGCGTTTTGAAGAGTTCTGGTCAGCCGAACGGCTTGCCGGCGCGCTGGAGGCCGAGGGCTTTACCCTGACGCGGGAAGCCGGCGGCATTCCCAACGCCTTTATTGCCAGCTACGGCAGCGGCAGGCCCGTTGTTGCCCTGCTGGGCGAGTACGACGCGCTGGCAGGATTAAGCCAGCAGGCACATTGCGCGACGGCGCAATCCGCCACGCCGGGGGCGAACGGCCACGGCTGCGGGCATAACCTGTTAGGTGCCGCTGCCGTCGCCGGCGCGGTGGCGGTGAAAAGCTGGCTGGAGCAGCACGGCGGCGACGGAACGGTGCGTTTTTACGGCTGCCCGGGCGAGGAAGGCGGCTCAGGTAAAACCTTCATGGTGCGTGAAGGGTTATTTGACGATGTGGACGCCGCCGTCACCTGGCACCCGGAAGCCTTCGCCGGGATGTTTAACGTCAGCACGCTGGCCAATATTCAGGCCGCCTGGCGGTTTAAGGGGATCGCGGCCCATGCGGCAAACTCTCCGCATCTGGGACGCAGCGCGCTGGACGCCGTGACGCTGATGACCACCGGCACCAACTTCCTCAACGAACACATCATTGAGAAAGCGCGCGTCCATTACGCCATTACCGATACCGGCGGCATTTCCCCCAACGTGGTGCAGGCCCAGGCTGAGGTGCTGTACCTCATCCGCGCCCCGGAGATGGCCGATGCGCAGCAGATTTACGAACGCATCGAGAAAATCGCCCAGGGCGCGGCGATGATGACCGAAACCACCGTCGAGTGTCGCTTTGATAAAGCCTGCTCAAGCTATCTGCCAAACCGCACGCTCGAGGCGGCGATGTACCGCGCGTTGCAGCATTACGGCACGCCGGCATGGACGGAAGAGGAGCGGGACTTCGCCCGTGAAATTCGGGCTACGCTGACCCCGAACGACCTGCAAAACAGCCTGAAAAATATTGCCGCCACCGGTGGGGAGGCGGGTAAAGCCTTTGCACGCCGTCACCAGGAGACGCTGCTGGTGGATGAAGTCGCCCCCTATGCCATCACCGACAACGTGCTGGCGGGGTCAACCGACGTGGGCGACGTCAGCTGGAAAATGCCGGTCGCCCAGTGCTTCAGCCCCTGCTTTACCGTCGGTACGCCGCTGCATACCTGGCAACTCGTGGCGCAGGGGCGTACCTCCATTGCCCATAAAGGCATGCTGCTGGCCGGAAAAGTGATGGGGGCCACGGCGCTCAACCTGCTACAGGATGCCGACCTGCTGAATAAATGCCGTGAAGAGTTCGAACAACAAACACAAGAAAAACCGTACGCGTGTCCGATCCCACCGGGCGTGACGCCGTCACCTTTAAAATAAAAAAACACAACACAACAACACAACAGTCCCGAGGAACGCCCATGAGTATGTCATCCATACCTTCGCATTCCCCATCCGGTAAGCTCTATGGCTGGGTTGAAAGGATCGGCAATAAAGTGCCGCACCCTTTCCTGCTTTTTATCTATCTGATTGTAATTTTGATGGTCGCGACTGCCGTGCTGTCGGCCTTTGATGTCAGCGTGCGCAGCCCGGCCGACGGCAGCATGGTGGCGGTAAAAAACCTGCTCAGCGTTGAAGGGCTGCACTGGTTTTTACCGAACGTGATTAAAAACTTCAGCGGGTTTGCCCCCCTGGGCGCCATTCTGGCGCTGGTGCTGGGAGCGGGACTGGCCGAACGCGTGGGCCTGCTGCCCGCGCTGATGGTGAAGATGGCCTCTCACGTCAGCGCGCGCTACGCCAGCTACATGGTTCTGTTTATCGCCTTTTTCAGCCATATCTCGTCCGACGCCGCGCTGGTGATCATGCCGCCGATGGGGGCGCTGATTTTCCTCGCCGTTGGCCGCCACCCTGTTGCAGGGCTGCTGTCGGCGATAGCGGGCGTGGGCTGCGGGTTTACCGCTAACCTGCTGATCGTTACCACCGACGTGCTGCTTTCCGGCATCAGTACCGAGGCCGCTAAAACCATCGACGCCGCCGTGCACGTCAGCGTGATCGACAACTGGTACTTTATGGCCAGCTCGGTGATTGTCCTGACGATCGTCGGCGGGCTGATTACCGATAAAATCATCGAGCCGCGCCTGGGTAAATGGGAAGGACGCAGCGATGAAAAGCTGGAGACGCTGAGCAAAGAGCAGCAGTTTGGCCTGCGCGTCGCGGGGATCGTCTCGCTGGCGTTTGTCGCGGCGGTGGCGCTGATGGTGGTACCGGAAAACGGCGTGCTTCGCGACCCGGTTAAGCACACCGTTCTGCCTTCGCCCTTCATTCAGGGCATTGTGCCGCTGATTATCCTCTTCTTCTTTGTCGTTTCGCTCGCGTACGGCATCGCCACCGGCAAAATACGCCGACAGGGGGATCTGCCGCACCTGATGATCGAGCCGATGAAAGAGATGGCCGGGTTCATTGTGATGGTGTTTCCGCTGGCGCAGTTCGTGGCCATGTTTAACTGGAGCAACATGGGCAAGTTTATGGCCGTTAGCCTGACGGACGCGCTGGAGGCGGCGGGGTTAAGCGGCGTTCCGGCGTTTGTTGGCCTGGCGCTGCTGTCATCCCTGCTGTGCATGTTTATTGCCAGCGGTTCGGCTATCTGGTCAATTCTGGCCCCCATCTTTGTACCGATGTTTATGATGCTGGGCTTCCACCCGGCGTTCGCCCAGATCCTGTTCCGCGTCGCCGACTCGTCGGTGATCCCGCTGGCGCCCGTCTCCCCCTTCGTGCCGCTGTTTTTGGGCTTCCTGCAACGCTACAGGCCGGAGGCCAGACTGGGTACCTACTATTCGCTGGTCTTGCCCTATCCGCTTATCTTTTTAGGGGTATGGCTGGTGATGCTGGTGGCGTGGTATCTTGTCGGCCTGCCGATTGGGCCGGGTATTTACCCGAGGCTGAACTGAAGGAATATTGATGCTGAGATTACTCGAAGACAAGATTGCGACGCCGCTGGGTCCGCTGTGGGTTATCGCGGATGAAGCGTTCAATCTGCGCGCCGTTGAATGGGAAGAACACAGCGACCGGATGGTTGAGTTGCTCAACATCCATTATCGCGCCCAGGGTTACGAGCGCATCGCCGCCAGCAATCCGGGCGGGCTAAGCGATAAGCTGAAGGCCTACTTCGAAGGCGATCTCGGCATCATTACTACCCTGCCAACCGCTACGGCGGGAACCCCTTTTCAGCGCGAGGTGTGGCAGGCGCTGCGTAATATCCCCTGTGGCCAGGTGATGCACTATGGTCAGCTGGCAGAGCAGCTTGGCCGTGCCGGCGCGGCGCGCGCGGTGGGTGCGGCAAACGGCTCTAACCCGGTCAGCATTGTCGTGCCTTGCCACCGCGTCATTGGACGCAACGGCACCATGACCGGCTATGCCGGGGGCGTGCAGCGCAAGGAGTGGCTGCTGCGTCATGAAGGGTATCTGCTGCTGTAGATCCCAGGCTTTTAGTGCTTAATTTTCTTCCGGTTAGGCCAATAATCCTTAATCATTCTGTGGAATTTCAATGAGATGGCAACACGTTGCCGTCTCTTGTCGCTATTGGGGGTTTGCCAGGCTTACGTACTTACCAAAAAGATGTTAAAATTGACCAATATCAATTAAGGCTTGAGCAAACCTATGATCCCGGAAAAGCGAATTATACGACGCATTCAGTCTGGCGGTTGTGCTATCCATTGCCAGGATTGCAGCATCAGCCAGCTCTGTATCCCGTTTACCCTGAATGAGCACGAACTCGATCAGCTTGACAACATTATCGAGCGCAAAAAGCCTATTCAGAAAGGGCAGACGCTGTTTAAGGCGGGAGACGAACTGAAATCGCTCTATGCTATCCGTTCTGGCACCATCAAAAGCTACACCATCACCGAACAGGGCGACGAGCAGATCACTGGCTTCCACCTGGCGGGCGACCTGGTAGGCTTTGACGCCATCGGCACAGGCCATCACCCGAGCTTTGCTCAGGCGCTGGAAACCTCTATGGTCTGCGAAATCCCGTTTGAGACGCTGGACGATCTCTCCGGTAAGATGCCGAACCTGCGTCAGCAGATGATGCGTCTGATGAGCGGTGAGATCAAGGGCGATCAGGATATGATCCTGCTGCTTTCCAAGAAGAATGCAGAAGAGCGTCTGGCCGCCTTTATCTATAACCTCTCCCGCCGTTTCGCTGAACGTGGTTTCTCGCCGCGCGAATTCCGTCTGACCATGACGCGTGGCGATATCGGTAACTATCTGGGCCTGACCGTGGAAACCATCAGCCGTCTGTTGGGTCGTTTCCAGAAGAGTGGCATGCTGGCGGTTAAAGGTAAGTACATCACCATTGAAAACGGCGAAGCGCTGGCGGTTCTGGCCGGTCACTCCCGCAACGTGGCATAACCCTCCCGGATAACGAATGCCAGGTCGATAAATTTTCGTAATTATTGATCTGGCAAAAACTTCCCCCCTGTTTCATTCAAGATATATAGGTTACTCTTTTACTTACAGACTGTGGTGACAGTAGTAAGGAGACCTGTATGGCAAAGTATCAAAACATGCTGGTGGCTATCGATCCTAACCAGGACGATCAGCCGGCATTACGACGTGCTGTGTATTTACATCAACGGATTGGTGGCAAAATTAAAGCGTTTTTGCCGATTTATGACTTCTCATACGAGATGACCACCCTTCTGTCGCCTGACGAGCGTACCGCTATGCGTCAGGGAGTGATCGGCCAGCGTACCGCGTGGATCCGCGAGCAGGCGAAATATTACCTGGAAGCGGGCGTTCCTATCGATATCAAAGTGGTCTGGCATAACAGGCCTTTCGAAGCCATTATCCAGGAAGTGGTGGCCGGCGGGCATGACCTGCTGCTGAAAATGGCGCACCAGCACGACAAGCTGGAATCCGTTATCTTCACCCCAACCGACTGGCACCTGCTGCGCAAATGCCCTTGCCCGGTATGGATGGTGAAAGATCAGCCGTGGCCCGAGGGCGGCAAAGCCGTCGTGGCGGTCAACCTGGCCAGCGAAGAGGATTATCACAATTCGCTGAACGAGAAGCTGGTGAAGGAGACACTTCAGCTTGCCGACCAGGTAAACCACACCGAAGTGCATCTGGTGGGGGCGTATCCGGTTACGCCAATCAATATCGCCATCGAACTGCCTGAATTTGATCCGAGCGTATATAACGACGCGATTCGCGGCCAGCATCTGCTGGCTATGAAGGCGCTGCGCCAGAAATTCAGCATTGACGAGAACATGACCCACGTAGAAAAAGGGTTACCGGAAGAGGTTATTCCGGACCTGGCGGAACATTTGCAGGCCGGGATTGTGGTGCTGGGCACCATCGGTCGTACCGGTATTTCTGCCGCGTTCCTGGGAAATACCGCCGAGCAGGTCATCGACCATCTGCGCTGCGACCTGTTGGTCATTAAACCGGACCAGTACCAGACGCCGGTTGAACTGGACGATGAGGAAGACGACTAATCCAGAAATAGAAAGCCCGCCGGTAAGGCGGGCTTTTTTTATTGCGCTTCGCTCACGCGTTGCGGTGGTGCCTCGTCGCCAGCATTCATCCACGGCGCGTGCAGAACCATGCTCGGCAGCGCCAGCCTGATCTCCTGCTGGTTTAGCCCTTCCAGAATACGGATATTGATCTCCTGCTGAATATCCATGTACTTGTTGTAATCCGCCGTATTGACGATATGGACAACCTCGAAGGTCAGGCGATCGCGATCGAAGCCCAGGAAATGGGCGCGGTCAAACTTCGTTTCACCGACGTCCGTGATGATCTGCTTCACCATTTCGCCCACGGAGCGCAGCTTGTCCGGCGCCGTATCGCTGGCCACGCCGAAGGTAAAGACGATCCGCCGCGTCTGCATTCGCTTATAGTTATGCAGCGTCTGTTGCAGCAGAATGGCGTTTCCGCAGACAATCTGCTCCCCGCTCAGGCTGCGGATGCGGGTGGTTTTGAGGCCAATATGCTCTACCGTCCCCGCCACGTCGTTGAACACCACAAAATCGCCAATCTCGAACGGCTTATCAAAGCCGATGGAAAGGGATGCAAAGACATCGCTCAGGATCGTTTGCACCGCGAGGGCGATAGCGATACCCCCTACCCCAAGGCTGGCAACCAGAGCAGTGATGTTGACGCCCGCGTTAGCAAGAATAGACAGCAGCATCACTGACCAGACGATGGCACGGAGGATAAGCCCCGTGATCACCAGCGTAACCGGGTTTTTATGGCTTCCCGGCGCCAGCATGACGTGACGAAGCCACGACACAACCCCCTGATCCATCCACAGCGCCACCTGGATCGCGAAGACCAGGAACCAGGCGTGGCTCACGGTGCCAAAAAGGCGATCGGGTAAGTCAACGAAACGCAGGCTGAAGAGCAGCGCCACCACAAAAAGCAGGAAGCGGCTGGTGCGGTTAAGCATATCCGTCAGGATAAAGCGCATCCGGTTAGTGGTTGGGTGCTTGTCGCCCCAGGTGGTGATGCCTTTCTTAACGAACGCGATCAGGCGCGTCAGCAGCCAGTACACCAGCAGCGTCACAAAGACAACCGTGGCGACACCAATCCAGAACGCTGGCGTCATCATCAGCTCTATGATGTCGAAGCGGGACAAAAATTGCATTACACCTCCTCGTATTACACAAAGGGTAAAGTATAGACAGAGGAGAAACGCTGACCGCAGAAATAAGAAAACCGCCCCGAAGAGCGGTTTGTCAGGATGACGCTGAATTACAGCGCTTTCAGAATCGCATCCACGCTGGCCTTGGCGTCGCCAAACAGCATGTGGGTGTTTTCTTTGAAGAAAAGCGGGTTCTGAACGCCAGCATAGCCGGTGTTCATCGAGCGCTTGAAGACAATCACGTTCTGCGCTTTCCACACTTCCAGAACGGGCATGCCCGCAATCGGGCTACGCGGATCGTCCTGTGCCGCCGGGTTAACGGTGTCGTTGGCACCAATGACCAGCACGGTGTCGGTATCGGCGAAATCATCGTTGATCTCGTCCATCTCCAGCACGATGTCGTAAGGCACTTTCGCTTCCGCCAGCAGCACGTTCATGTGGCCCGGCAGACGCCCCGCCACCGGGTGAATACCAAAGCGAACCTTGATCCCGCGCGCGCGCAGCTTCTCGGTGATTTCCGCCACCGGATACTGCGCCTGCGCCACCGCCATGCCGTAGCCCGGGGTGATGATGACGGAATGCGAGTTTTTCAGCATCTCGGCGGTCTCTTCCGCACCGATCTCGCGGTGCTCGCCCACTTCCTCATCAGAGCCGGTAGAGGAGCCGTCCGTGCCGAAGCCACCGGCGATGACGCTGATAAACGAACGGTTCATCGCCTTACACATGATGTAAGACAGGATCGCACCGGAAGAGCCCACCAGCGCACCGGTGACAATCAGCAGGTCGTTGCTCAGCATGAAGCCAGCCGCCGCCGCTGCCCAACCGGAGTAGGAGTTCAGCATGGAAACCACCACCGGCATGTCGGCCCCGCCGATAGAGGCCACCAGATGCCAGCCGAACGCCAGCGCGATGATGGTCATCACCAGGAGCGCCAGCACCTGCAGGCCTACGCTTTCGGTACGAACGAAGACCACCAGCAGCACAAAGGAAACCACCAGCGCCGCGAGGTTCAGCTTGTGGCGGTTAGGCAGCATCAGCGGCTTAGACGAAATCTTCCCGCGCAGTTTGCCAAACGCCACGATCGACCCGGTGAAGGTGACCGCACCGATGAAGATGCCGAGGAACACTTCGGTGAGGTGAATATTTACCAGAATCGGCTCCAGGCCCGGTTCGTGGTACAGGTAGCTGTTAAAGCCCACCAGCACCGCCGCCAGCCCCACGAAGCTGTGCAGGATCGCAACCAGCTCCGGCATCTCGGTCATTTCAACGCGTTTCGCCAGGCGAATACCGATCGCGCCGCCGATGATCATCGCCACCAGGATCCACGCCACGTTGCCGGTGTCCGGCCCGAAGATGGTGGCAATCAGCGCAATCGCCATCCCGGCGATACCAAAGTTATTTCCCTGCTGAGACGTTTCGTGCTTGGAAAGTCCCGCCAGACTGAAAATAAACAGGATTGCAGCAACAATGTATGCGGCTGTAACTAATCCTCCAGACATATGCTACCCCTTAGCCTTTACGAAACATTTTCAGCATGCGCTGAGTCACGGTGAAGCCACCGAAAATATTGATACTGGCGATCAGCACCGCAATAAAGCTCAGGAAGCTGATCCAGCCGCCGTGACCAATCTGCAGCAATGCCCCCACCACGATAATCCCGGAGATGGCGTTGGTAACCGACATCAGCGGCGTATGCAGCGCATGAGAGACGTTCCACACGACGTAGTAACCCACCACGCAGGAGAGCGCGAAGACGGTGAAGTGGCCGAGGAACTCTTTTGGCGCAACGTCCGCCAGCCAGCCGAACAGGATGATGACCAGCGCCATGATGGCGTATTTACGCCACGGTGAGGCAGGCTTCGCTGGCTCAACTGGCTCGGGCGCCGCTTTCGGGGCCGCCTGCGGCTGAGCGGAAACCTGGATCGGCGGTGCAGGCCAGGTGATTTCCCCTTCACGCACCACGGTCACGCCGCGCACCACGACATCGTCAAAATCAACGGTGATGTTGCCGTCTTTCTCTTTGCAAAGCAGCTTCAGCAGGTTAACGAGGTTAGTGCCGTACAGCTGAGAGGACTGGGTTGGCAGACGCCCCGGCAGGTCGGTATAACCGATCACCTTCACGCCGTTAGCGGTTGTAGTAACCTGGTTTGGCACGGTGTATTCACAGTTACCGCCGTTTTGCGCCGCCAGATCGACGATGACGCTACCCGGCTGCATGGAATCGACCATTTCGCGGGTGATCAGCTTCGGTGCCGGTTTACCCGGAATCAGCGCGGTGGTGACAATAATGTCCACCTCTTTCGCCTGCGCGGCGAAAAGCGCCATTTCCGCTTTGATAAACGCTTCAGACATGACCTTCGCGTAACCATCACCGCTGCCCGCTTCTTCCTTGAAGTCCAGCTCAAGGAACTCGGCGCCCATACTCTGCACCTGCTCCTTCACTTCCGGGCGGGTGTCAAACGCGCGGACGATAGCGCCCAGGCTGTTTGCCGCACCGATAGCCGCCAGACCGGCCACGCCGGCACCAATCACCATCACTTTTGCAGGCGGCACTTTACCTGCCGCGGTAATCTGACCGGTAAAGAAGCGACCAAACTCATGGGCAGCTTCGACAATCGCGCGATAGCCGGCGATGTTCGCCATAGAGCTCAGCGCATCCAGAGACTGCGCGCGCGAAATACGCGGCACGGAGTCCATCGCCATCACGGTGACGCCGCGTGCCGCAAGCTTCTCCATCAGCTCCGGGTTTTGCGCTGGCCAGACAAAGCTCACCAGCGTGGTGCCGGCGTTCAGCAGTTCAATTTCACTCTCTTCCGGTGCGTTTACCTTCAGAATAATGGGTGATTGCCAGACCTCAGCACCGTCCACAACGTCCGCGCCAGCCTGAATAAAGGCCTCGTCGTCGAAACTTGCCAGTTTGCCTGCGCCGCTTTCAATCGCGACGGTGAACCCCAGCTTAAGCAGTTGCTCCACCGTTTTCGGTGTTGCCGCTACGCGGGTTTCATTGGCTAACCGTTCTTTTGGTACCCCAATACGCATAGTTTTCCCTTCCATCGGTTTTTGATGATGGTTTGTCGATAATTGCCCGCGGCTAGCTTCATTTTTCGCCAGTACCATAACGGCGAAGCATGATTAACCCCGGAAAATAAAACAGTAACAAACTTTCTATAACCTACTGAAAATAGCGCCCGCGATCTACCGCCAGAAAACACTATTTCTTACTTTATCTGTGAAAAATAAGCGATCGGGGTCACTGACAGAGATATTTACCTTTAATTCACCTTCATGACCGATAATTCGCGCAAGCGGAGCGGTAAAAACATGATATAGCGCCATAAGAGAACAACTTATTAACATTAAATTAACTTGTAAAAGTCATATGCTTTATCAGTTTTGCTTGTCAAACGCCTGTTTTTTCCACATATCACTAAATGTTATCGAATCAGGCGCTTCGGTGAGCACAGGCTGTGAAAAATGGCGCAGACAGCGACGGGTGTTCAATGCCATAATCGGGACCGTCTCAAATTAACAACAATACCAGTACATGGTTTGCGCAAGGCGAAGGATTATTTTTATGAAGCTTAAGAACACACTCCTGGCGTCCGCACTTCTTTCCGCGACCGCCCTGTCCGCGAATGCCGCGACGGAGTTAACGCCGGAGCAAGCGGCAGCGTTAAAACCTTTTGACCAGACGGTCATTGTGGGCCGCTTTAACTCCATCGGCGACGGCGTTGCCGCCGCTTCTAAAGCCGCCGATAAGAAAGGCGCGGCTGCGTTTTACGTGCTCGATCAATCCGATCAGGGCAACAGCGGCAACCAGCGCGTGACCGTTGCGCTGTACAAAGATAACGCCCCTAAAGCAGATGAGCAGAAAAACCGCGTGATTAACGGCATCGTTGAGCTGCCGAAAGATCAGGCCGTTCAGCTGGAACCGTACGACACCGTCACCGTTCAGGGCTTCTACCGCAGCCAGCCAGAAGTTAACGATGTCATCACCAAAGCCGCGCGTGAAAAAGGCGCTTACGCTTTCTATATCGTGCGCCAGGTTGATGCCAACCAGGGCGGCAACCAGCGCATTACCGCGTTCATCTATAAGCAGGATGCGAAAAAGCGCGTAGTACAAAGCCCGGATGCCATTCCTGCGAATTCTGAAGCCGGACGCGCGGCGTTAGCGAAGGGTGGTGAAGAAGCGAAGAAAGTTGAAATTCCGGGCGTAGCAACCTCTGCTGCACCAAGCGCTGAGGTGGGTCGTTTCTTTGAGACGCAATCCACGAAGGGTGGCCGTTACACCGTCACGTTACCGGACGGCACTAAAATTGAAGAGCTGAACAAAGCCACTGCCGCGCAGATGGTTCCGTTCGACAGCATCAAGTTTACCGGCAACTACGGCAATATGACCGAGATCTCCTATCAGGTGGCGAAGCGCGCTGCGAAGAAAGGCGCGAAGTACTATCACATTACCCGCCAGTGGCAGGAACGTGGTAACAACATGACCATCAGCGCCGATCTGTATAAGTAACAAAACGGTTTCATAAAGGCGGCACCGTGCCGCCTTTTTTGTTACTTTTTTTCTGATTTCTGCCACACGTCATTGCATGCGTTCGTGACACTCCGTAAAATCCCGCGCCTTAGTGTGATCCACCATTTTTATGCGCCTTAGCGAAATAATTATTCTGGGTTTGGACGTTTCATAACAGGAAGCCAATGGAAAAGAAACTTGGCCTGAGTGCTTTAACTGCACTCGTATTGAGCTCAATGCTGGGCGCGGGCGTATTCAGTTTGCCGCAGAATATGGCCGCCGTCGCCAGCCCTGCCGCGCTGCTGATCGGCTGGGGCATAACCGGTGCCGGAATTTTGCTGCTGGCGTTCGCCATGCTGCTGCTGACCCGCATCCGACCGGATCTGGACGGCGGCATATTCACCTACGCGCGCGAAGGCTTCGGCGAGCTGATTGGCTTCTGCTCCGCCTGGGGTTACTGGCTGTGCGCGGTGATCGCCAACGTCTCCTATCTGGTTATTGTCTTTTCGGCGCTCAGTTTCTTTACCGATACGCCCGAGCTGCGCCTGTTTGGCGACGGCAATACGTGGCAGTCCATCGTCGGCGCCTCGGTACTGCTGTGGATCGTTCACTGGCTGATTTTACGCGGCGTCCAGACCGCTGCCAGCATCAACCTGGTGGCGACGCTGGCCAAGCTGGTGCCGCTTGGCCTGTTCGTCGTGCTGGCCTTTCTCGCCTTCCGCCTGGACGTGTTTAACCTCGACTTCAGCGGGATTGCGCTGGGGGTTCCCGTCTGGGAGCAGGTGAAAAATACCATGCTGATCACCCTGTGGGTGTTCATCGGCGTAGAAGGTGCCGTCGTGGTCTCCGCACGAGCGCGTAACAAGCGCGACGTGGGACGCGCCACGCTGTTGGCCGTGCTGGCGGCGCTGGGCGTTTATCTGCTGGTGACGCTGCTGTCGCTCGGCGTGGTGGCGCGCCCTGAGCTGGCGGAAATGCGCAACCCGTCGATGGCCGGGCTGATGGTGAAAATGATGGGCCCGTGGGGCGACGTAATTATCGCGGCGGGCCTGATTGTCTCCGTCTGCGGAGCGTACCTGAGCTGGACCATTATGGCCGCGGAAGTCCCGTTCCTGGCCGCCACCCATAAGGCATTCCCGCGCCTCTTTGCGCGTCAGAATAAAAACAGCGCGCCTTCCGCCTCGCTGTGGCTCACCAACATCAGCGTACAGGTCTGTCTGGTGCTGATCTGGCTCACAGGTTCAGACTATAACACGCTGCTGACCATCGCCTCCGAGATGATTCTGGTACCCTATTTCTTAGTGGGCGCATATCTGTTAAAAATTGCGACCCGTCCGGCACACTATGCGGTGGGCGTCGGCGCCTGTATTTACGGGCTATGGTTGTTGTATGCTTCCGGGCCGATGCATCTGCTGCTGTCCGTGGTGCTGTACGCGCCAGGCCTGCTGGTGTTCATCTATGCTCGCCGCACGCATCAGCTGGAGAATGCCCTTCAGCGCCGCGAAATGGTGTTGATAGGTATGCTGTTAGTCGCTGCCGTACCGGCAACGTGGATGTTAATGGGATAGCGCCGCCTGTCCCATTGTTGAACTGAAAAGGAGAATACGATGGGACATACGCAGCAACGCCCAATACTGATCACTGGCGCAGGCCGCCGCATCGGCCTCGCCCTCGCCCATCACTTCCTCAATCTTCGCCATCCGGTCATTGTCAGTTACCGCACGGAATATCCCTCCATTGAAGGGCTGAGAAACGCCGGAGCCGTATGCATTCAGGCGGATTTTTCAACGGATGAGGGCATCCTCGCCTTTGCGGAAGCAGTGAAATCGACCACCAGCGGGCTGAGGGCGGTTATTCATAACGCCAGCACCTGGCTTCCTGAAAAAGCAGGCCACTCGCTCAGCGAAACGCTCGCCTGCATGATGCAGATCCACGTTAATGCCCCCTACTTGCTCAACCATGCCTTGCAGGATCTGCTGCGCGGGCACGGCCATGCCGCGGGCGACATCATCCACTTCACCGATTACGTGGTGGAGCGAGGAAGCGACAAGCACATCGCCTACGCGGCCAGCAAAGCTGCTCTGGATAACATGACGCGATCGTTTGCACGCAGGCTGGCGCCCGAGGTAAAGGTCAATGCAATTGCGCCGGCAATGATTTTGTTCAACGAGGGCGACGACGCGGAGTATCGTCAGCAGGCGCTCAACAAGTCGCTAATGAAAATTGCGCCCGGCGAGAAAGAGATTATCGACCTGATCGACTATCTGCTGACCAGCTGTTACGTCACCGGCCGAACCTTTGCCGTGGACGGAGGCCGTCCGCTGCGCTAGTGAAAGCGGCTCCAGAAGAAGATCAGCACCCAGGCGCTGAGGCTCCAGCAGACCACCGCTCCGCCCAGCGCCAGGGGCAGACGCAGAAAGCCGGTGAAGTACCACAACGACAGCAGATAGATAAAATACGGAATAATTGACCACATCCCGAAGACGATGGTGGCGCGCAGCGCCTCAATACCCCGCTCGGAGGCCACAATATAGTGGGCGATCAGCGCAAAGGTCGGGAAAAGCGGAATCAGCCCGGCAATGTAGTAATTTTTGGTTTTAGCCAGCACACCAATCAGCAGCACCACCAGCGCACCAAGCGCGGCTTTTATCACCAGCCCCATGCTTTTTCCCATTAACAATCAAATAACAATGATACGCAGAATAACGGAACTCTGGCTAATTGAGAAAGATTAATGGAAGGTTAACGTTGTGCGGTGTATGTTGGCATTTTTCGCGATAACAGATGCAGTATGAATAAGATTGTTTATGTAGAAGATGAACCAGAAGTGGGGCAATTAATCGCCGCTTACCTGGGTAAACATGATATGGACGTGATTGTTGAGCCTCGCGGCGACCGCGCAGAGGACGTCGTCACCCGCGTAAACCCGGATCTGGTGCTGCTGGACATCATGCTGCCCGGTAAAGATGGCATGACGCTCTGCCGCGATCTGCGGGCGAAGTGGGACGGGCCAATCGTGCTGCTGACCTCACTCGACAGCGATATGAACCATATTCTGTCGCTTGAGATGGGCGCCAATGACTACATACTCAAAACCACGCCTCCGGCGGTCCTGCTGGCCCGCCTGCGCCTTCACCTTCGCCAGCGTGCCGGCGCCGAGCGTGACGCGCCCGCTGGCTCGTTAACGCCGCATAAAGCGATGCGGTTCGGCACGCTGTCTATCGATCCCGTCAACCGTCAGGTTATGCTCGCCGGGGAGCAGATTTCGCTCTCGACGGCAGATTTTGACCTGCTGTGGGAACTGGCAACCCACGCCGGGCAAATCATGGATCGTGATGCGCTGCTGAAAAACCTGCGCGGCGTAAGCTACGACGGCATGGATCGCAGCGTGGACGTGGCGATTTCTCGCCTGCGAAAAAAGCTCCAGGACAGCGCCACCGAGCCCTACCGCATTAAAACCGTGCGTAACAAGGGCTACCTGTTTGCTCCGCACGCGTGGGAAACCTGATCTACATCCGCTGATGAAAAAGCACGTTGTGCTGCCCCGGCTTCCCGTTTCGTTCGAAAGCCGGGTATCGCTCGGCCTTATTCCCGACTAAGCGAATTTTATGTAAGAGTTTTCTTGCTATCGCGGCAAGAAGGCTCATAATTGACCTACACGCCTCGCGCCATTCTTCACGGGTCATGCCAGCGGTAGCGTAATCGGCCAGGAGCCGCTACTGCAGATCGCCCTATCTCTACTCAATCATCAGTGCTTCTAATGTAGTGCAACGCTTCTAACAGTGACGTTGAAAGCCATTCTTCTCAAAAAAATCTTGAAATGAGGATTTAAGCCCATGAAATATGTATAGCTACGATGATGTAGATAGCATCAAAACCAATCTTGAATGGATTGTTCATCAGTCAGCGACTCACCATCCGCTACCCACCCCGCACGACCAAAAAGCCATCTTTAATCTTCTGAAACTGATCCAGACCTACGAAGCGCTCCTTGAATTAATCAACGAATTTGGTATTTCTGTTATAGATGCGAATATCGCAGAAGGCCTGTCCGTTACGGAAAACCTGATAGCCAAACTGAAACGTCCCGGAGACGCAATTTAAATATTTTGAGCCTTGCCATTACGGTATGTTCTCCGGCGTAATGGCAATGATGCTTACGGATAGTTCTTCAACATTCTTCACTATTGTTAAACCCCAATCCAGATCAAAATTTAACCGATAAATCATCATTCATAAAAAAAACTCAAAAAAAACCCTTAGGCTGATAAGGATTACCTCCTTGAAATAAAAGGAATTATCCAAACATAATAAAAATAACGATCAATATCAATAGGTTACAAGATTGATCAAATTGAAATCCCGTGCTAAACAAAATTACAGGCTTATAATCCTAATCTGAGGAACCCGTAATGGCATGGCGAGTGTTAAGTTCTGTGATCTGCCCAAACACAGGCATTGTTTACTCATGCATCGTTGGTATGAAATTAATAAGGCTGATTATATGGTACGAAAGTGATATTTATTTAGTGCCGGGCGACAGAATTCATCCAACAAAAAATGGCATTTTCATTAACGGGGAATTTAGTCCGATATCACTTTATAACGTTTCGCCGTACCGGGAGGCATTATGGAACGAGATAAAAAATAAAATGTCCTGCCCTTTTAATAAAGATAATGAAACTGAAGACTGTGCATATTCAATACACTGTAACGCGCGCAAATGCCCTCACGGTTTTACCACTAATCCTCTAATAATAGGATTACGGCGTAATCATTAAATCCGTAACTTCTCACTGCGATTACAACGCTCTGATTCAATGAGAAATTCTAATGAGTCAGGGCTTTTCCTTTATGGCGTCATCCTGTAAATGAAGTCAACGATGAGCCGTTACGGTGTTGTCAGCACGGTTAAACCCTGCTTTCATAGCAATACTGTTGGGGTGTGAACGCTGAAATACTTTCCGCGTAGTGTGCTGGTGGTTTTAATGAAAAAGCTGTTTGTACAGTTTTATCTTCTGCTGTTTGTCTGCTTCCTGGTGATGACCATGCTGGTCGGGCTGGTTTATAAGTTCACTGCCGAGCGCGCGGGCAGGCAGTCCCTTGACGACCTGATGAAAAGCTCGCTCTACCTGATGCGCAGCGAGCTGCGTGAAATACCCCCGCACGACTGGGCGCGCACGATGAAAGAGCTGGACCTTAACCTGTCGTTTGATCTGCGCATTGAGCCCATCAAGGATTTCGATCTGGAGCCGCCAGCAATGCAGCGCCTGCGGGACGGAGACATCGTGGCGCTGGACGAGAAGTATACTTTTATACAGCGAATCCCGCGTAGCCATTACGTTCTGGCCGTCGGCCCCGTGCCCTATCTCTATTATCTGCACCAGATGCGCCTGCTGGATCTCGCCCTGCTCGCCTTCATTGCCATCTCGCTCGCGCTCCCGGTTTTCATCTGGATGCGGCCGCACTGGCAGGACATGCTGAAGCTGGAATCCGCCGCGCAGCGTTTCGGGGAGGGTCATCTTACCGAACGTATTCACTTTGACAGCGGATCCGGCTTTGAGCGTCTCGGCATCGCCTTCAACCAGATGGCCGATAATATCAACGCCCTGATAGCCAGCAAGAAGCAGCTGATCGACGGCATCGCTCACGAGCTACGTACGCCGCTGGTGCGTCTGCGCTATCGTCTGGAGATGAGCGAGAACCTGACCGGTGCTGAATCGCAGGCGCTCAACCGGGATATCGGCCAGCTTGAAGCGCTCATTGAAGAGCTGCTGACCTATGCCCGCCTCGACCGGCCGCAGAACGAGCTGCACCTCAGCACCCCGGATCTCCCTGCCTGGTTACAGACACACATCACCGATGTGCAGAGCGTTAACCCACAGCGCAGGCTGCTGACGGTCATTAAACCCGGCGATTACGGCGCGCTGGACATGCGCCTGATGGAACGCGTGCTGGATAATCTGATGAATAACGCCATGCGGTACAGCGAGACCACGCTGCGTATTCGCTTAGATTTACAGGGAAGCCAGGCGAACCTCTCCGTGGAAGACGATGGGCCCGGCATTGAGCCGTCAGAACGGGAAAAGGTTTTCGAGCCGTTTGTGCGCCTCGATCCCAGCCGCGACCGCGCCACCGGCGGCTGCGGTCTGGGGCTGGCCATTGTCCGTTCCATTGCCCAGGAGATGGGCGGCTCGGTCCGTTGTGAAGAGAGCGAACTGGGCGGCGCCCGCTTCGTCTTTAGCTGGCCGATCTACCACAACATTCCCCTTCCCGTTCCTGCCTGACCTTCACCGCACGCTGGCCTGACCCGGCGTGCTGTGCTATACCATCAGTATGTTGTAACTAATTAGGGGCTGCCATGGCAACTTACGACCTCATCGAAAGGCTGAACGCCACGTTTTGGGAAATAGAACAGGAATTACTCACCCTGACGGCAGAATTACAGGGCTGTCGCCTGCTGGCCGCGCGCGTCTTCTCCCTGCCCGAGGTGGCGAAAGGGGCGGAACACGATCCGCTGGACACCATTGAGGTGACGCAGCATATCGGCAGCGCGGCGCTTGAGCTGACGTTGCAGCACTATCGCCGCCTGTTCATCCAGCAGCAGTCCGAAAACCGCAGCAGCAAGGCCGCCGTGCGCCTGCCCGGCGTCATCTGCCTGCAGACGGACACCGCGTCGCGTGAGGCGCTGGAGGCCAGAATTGCGCATATTAATGCGCTGAAGGCAGACTTCGAGAAGATCGTGACCGTTGAATCCGGGCTGGCACCGGCTGCCCGTTTTGAGTGGGTGCATCGTCAGCTTCCCGGGCTGATAACCCTGAACGCCTACCGCACGCTGACGGTGCTGAACCACCCCGCCACGCTGCGCTTCGGCTGGGCGAATAAGCACATCATTAAAAATTTCACGCGCGATGAGATCCTGGCGCAGCTGGAGAAAAGCCTGAAGGCGCCGCGTACGGTCGCCCCCTGGTCGCGGGAACAGTGGATTGAGCGGCTGGAGCAGGAGTACCACAGCATTGCCTCCCTGCCGGCGGATGCTCATCTGAAGATAAAACGTCCCGTAAAGGTACAGCCTATCGCCCGCGTCTGGTATGCGGGGCAGCAAAAGCAGGTGCAGTATGCCTGCCCGACGCCGCTGATAGCGCTTTACGACGCCGATCGCGGTGCGGTGGTGCCGGACATCGGGGAGCTGCTTAACTACGATGCCGAAAACGTACAGCATCGCTATAAGCCCCAGGCGCAGCCGCTTAAGCTGATTATTCCGCGGCTGCACCTGTACGTGGCGGGATGATTACGTCTGGCTGCCGACCATCGCCTCCGGACGGACCCAGGCGTCAAACTCGGCGTCCGTCAGGTAGCCCAGCGCCAGCGCCGAGGCTTTTAGCGTCAGCCCCTCCTTGTGCGCTTTTTTGGCAATTTCGGCCGCTTTGTCGTAGCCGATGTGGGTGTTCAGCGCCGTTACCAGCATCAGGGACTCATTCAGCAGCTGGCCGATCCGCTCGCGATTTGGCTCAATGCCCACCGCACAGTGCTCGTTAAAGCTTTCCATGCCGTCTGCCAGCAGACGGATCGATTGCAGTACGTTGTGGATCACCATCGGGCGATAGACGTTAAGCTCGAAGTTACCGGACGCGCCGCCCATGTTAACCGCCACGTCGTTGCCCATCACCTGGCAGCAGAGCATGGTCATGGCTTCACACTGGGTGGGGTTAACCTTCCCCGGCATGATGGAACTGCCCGGCTCGTTTTCCGGGATGCTGATTTCGCCGATGCCGCAGCGCGGGCCGGAGGCCAGCCAGCGCACGTCGTTGGCAATTTTCATCAGGGAGGCGGCCAGCCCTTTCAGCGCGCCGTGCGCGTGGACCAGCGCGTCACAGGTTGCAAGCGCTTCAAACTTGTTAGGCGCGGTTACGAACGGCTGCCCGGCGATCTTCGCCAGCTCGTCCGCCACGCGCGCCGCGTATTCGGGATGGGTGTTTAACCCAGTACCGACCGCCGTCCCGCCGAGCGCCAGCTCCGCCAGATGCGGCAGGCTACCATCGATATGCTTAAGATTATGCTCCAGCATCGCCACCCAGCCGGAAATCTCCTGGCCGAGCGTCAGGGGGGTGGCGTCCTGCAGGTGCGTACGGCCGATTTTAACGATATCGCGGAAGGCCTGCGCTTTTTCATTAAGCGTGGATTTCAGGACGTTGAGCTGCGGGATGAGCTGTTCGCGGATGGCGATAACCGCCGCCACGTGCATCGCCGTCGGGAACACGTCGTTGGAGCTCTGACTTTTGTTAACGTCATCGTTCGGGTGTACCTTGCGCTCCATGCCGCGCACGCCGCCCAGCAGCTCGCTTGCCCGGTTCGCCAGCACCTCGTTCATGTTCATGTTGCTCTGGGTGCCGGAGCCGGTCTGCCAGACGGCAAGCGGGAATTCGTCGGGGTGTTTACCCGCCAGCACTTCGTCGGCGGCGCGGATGATGGCCGTGGCTTTTTCGGCGTCCAGCAGGCCCAGATCCTGGTTCACTTTGGCAGCGGCGCGTTTGGTCAGCGCCAGCGCCTGAATTAGCGAGACGGGCATCTTCTCGGTTGAAATGCGGAAATGCTCCAGCGAACGCTGGGTTTGCGCGCCCCATAGCCTGTCGGCCGGAACCTCGATTGCGCCCATAGAGTCTTTCTCATGGCGTACCGTTGTCATTACTTTCTCCTTGATAACGCTGTCGGGATTGCTCACATGCTTAAGGGATAAGTATTGATGACTTCTGAGAAACGATATGGCGCTTTGTGCGCTCTTTAGTATCTCGGGTGGCGCTGACGCTTAACCGCCACCCGGCTTTTTTCAGGTTACTTCACACACGCCGAACACTGGGATGACTGGATCTGTTTGAAGAAGTCGTTTCCTTTGTCATCCACCAGGATAAACGCCGGGAAATCCTCCACTTCAATTTTCCAGATAGCCTCCATGCCCAGTTCCGGGTATTCCACGCATTCCAGGCTCTTGATGCTGCCCTGCGCCAGCACCGCTGCCGGGCCGCCGATGCTGCCGAGGTAGAAACCACCGTGCTTGTGGCACGCGTCCGTTACCTGCTGGCTGCGGTTGCCCTTCGCCAGCATGATCATGCTGCCGCCGTTGGCCTGCAGCTGGTCAACGTACGAGTCCATGCGGCCCGCGGTGGTTGGGCCCAACGAGCCGGAGGCATACCCTTCTGGCGTTTTCGCCGGGCCCGCGTAGTAGATTGGGTGATCTTTAATGTACTGCGGCAGCCCTTCACCGTTGTCCAGGCGCTCTTTCAGCTTCGCATGGGCGATGTCGCGGCCCACGATGATCGTCCCGTTCAGCGAAAGGCGCGTTGAAACAGGGTACTGCGACAGCTGCGCCAGGATCTCCTTCATCGGGCGGTTCAGGTCAACGCGTACCGCTTCACCCTCACCCGCTTTGCGCAGCGCTTCCGGAATATACTTGCCCGGGTTGTTTTCCAGCTTTTCGATCCAGATGCCGTCGCGGTTGATCTTGGCCTTGATGTTACGATCCGCAGAGCACGAGACGCCCATCCCGACCGGACAGGACGCGCCGTGGCGCGGGAGGCGGATCACGCGAATGTCGTGCGCGAAGTATTTGCCGCCAAACTGCGCGCCAAGCCCCAGATTCTGCGCTTCGGTCAGCAGTTCCTGCTCAAGCTGCACGTCGCGGAACGCCTGGCCGTGTTCGTTACCTTCGGTTGGCAGGCCGTCGTAGTATTTGGTTGAGGCCAGCTTGACGGTTTTCAGGGTGCTTTCCGCGGACGTGCCGCCAATCACAAACGCGATATGGTACGGCGGGCAGGCGGCCGTGCCGAGAGTGCGCATCTTCTCAACCAGATAGTTCTTCAGCTTGCCCGGGGTGAGCAGCGCTTTGGTTTCCTGGTAAAGATAGGTTTTGTTGGCCGAACCGCCGCCTTTGGCGATGCAGAGGAATTTGTACTCATCGCCGTCGACGCTGTAGAGGTCAATCTGCGCCGGCAGGTTGGTACCGGTGTTGACCTCTTTGTACATGTCCAGCGCCGCGTTTTGCGAATAGCGCAGGTTGTCTTCGGTGTAGGTGTTGTAGACGCCGTGCGCCAGCGCCGCTTCGTCACCGCCGCCGGTCCAGACGCGCTGGCCCTTCTTGCCGGTGATGATCGCCGTGCCGGTATCCTGGCAGGTTGGCAGTATGCCCTTCGCCGCGATATCCGAGTTACGCAGGAACTGCAGCGCGACGTATTTGTCGTTTTCGCTGGCCTGCGGATCGCTCAGGATATCGGCAACCTGCTGCTGATGCGCCGGACGAAGCATAAAGGACGCATCGTGGAAGGCCTGCTGCGCCATCAGCGTCAGGGCCTGCGGGTCAACTTTGAGGATCTCCTGCCCTTCAAACTCAGAGACAGAAACGTAATCGCGGGTTAACAGATAATACTCGGTCCGATCCTCGCTGAGGGGGAAAGGATCCTGATAATGGAAGGGTTTATTCGACATTGTTCTCTCACTTACTGCTTCGGTCTGTTTATTCAGGGCAGATGTTCCGCTGCCCGGCTTAAAAGCGAGTCAGCTTATCCTACACAATTTTTTAACAAAAACTGAGACTAGTACGACTTTTTACATCCGCAGGTTACTTCCATTCGGTTTATTGCTTTAATACGCGCAGTTAATTCCACATTTGAATCAGGGCTTGATAATGCAAAAACTCATCAACTCGGTGCAAAACTATGCCTGGGGAAGTAAAACTGCGTTAACGGATCTCTACGGTATCGCGAACCCAAACAACCTGCCGATGGCAGAACTGTGGATGGGCGCGCACCCGAAGAGCAGCTCAAAAATTGAAGATGCCAGCGGCCAGGCCCGCAGCCTGCGCGAGGTGATCGATGCCGACAAAACCGCGCTGCTCGGCAGTAAGGTGGCGAACCGCTTTGGCGAGCTGCCGTTCCTGTTTAAGGTGCTGTGCGCCGACCAGCCGCTCTCCATTCAGGTTCACCCGAACAAGAAGGCATCCGAAATCGGCTTTGCCAAAGAAAATGCCGCCGGTATTCCGCTGGACGCCGCAGAGCGTAATTACAAAGATCCCAACCACAAGCCGGAACTGGTGTTTGCCCTTACCCCTTTCCTGGCGATGAACGCGTTTCGTGAGTTTTCCGAGATTGTCTCCCTTCTGCAACCGGTCGCCGGGGCCAGCAAGGCTATCGCCCACTTCCTGGAAAACCCGGACGCAGACGCGCTGAGCGAACTATTTGCCAGCCTGCTCAGCATGCAGGGAGAGGAAAAATCCCACGCGCTGGCGGTGCTGAAAGCGGCCCTCAGAGGCCAGCAGGGAGAACCGTGGGACACCATTCGCGTGATTTCCGAGTTTTACCCGGACGACAGCGGCCTGTTTTCTCCGCTGCTGCTGAACGTGGTGAAGCTCAACCCGGGCGAAGCGATGTTCCTGTTCGCCGAAACGCCGCACGCTTACCTGAACGGCGTGGCGCTGGAGGTGATGGCCAACTCCGATAACGTGCTGCGCGCGGGCCTGACGCCAAAATACATCGACATCCCTGAGCTGGTTGCCAACGTGAAGTTCGAGGCTAAACCTGCCGGTGAGCTGCTTACTCAGCCGGTAAAAAATGGCGCAGAGCTGGATTTCCCTATCCCGGTAGACGATTTTGCCTTCGCCCTGCATGACCTCAGCGCAGCCGAAGCTACCGTTGCGCAGGAGAGCGCGGCGATCCTGTTCTGCGTGGATGGCGAAGCGACGCTGCGCAAAGACGACCAGCGCCTGGTGCTCAGGCCGGGCGAATCCGCCTTTGTTCCGGCAAACGAGTCGCCTGTCCTGGTGAGCGGCACCGGCCGCCTGGCGCGCGTTTTTAATAAGCTTTAGGGACTTACTGAATTTTTTAACAACTCTTGCTAAGCTAGTAACAGGCGTTGTAACACCAGGCGGTTTTCACCGCCTGGTTTCATTTTAGGGATAATCGCAATGAAAAAATCGGTCGTAGCGGTAGGAGTGATTGTTGCTTTAGGCGCGATCTGGACGGGTGCTTCCTGGTATACCGGGAAACAGCTGGAAAGCCGTCTGGCAGAGATGATGGCGCAGGCAAACAGCGAGATTAAGCGCAGCGCGCCTGAAGCAGGCCTGGAGCTGAGCTACCAGAACTACCAGCGTGGCGTGTTTACCAGCCATATGCAGGTGGTGGTGAAGCCGGTGGCGGGGAATCAGAATGCCTGGCTGAAGCCGGGCCAGAGCGTCGTGCTGGATGAAGTGGTCAGCCACGGTCCGTTCCCGCTGGCGCAGTTGAAAAAGTTTAACCTGATCCCATCCATGGCGTCGGCCCGAACCGTGCTGGTGAATAACGACGTGACGAAGCCGCTTTTCGACATGGCGAAAAATGAATCTCCGTTTGAGATTAATACCCGCATCAGCTATGCCGGCGACACGCGCTCTGATATCGACCTGAAAGCGCTGAATTACGAACAAGGCACCGACAAGGTCGCCTTCAGCGGCGGTAATTTCCAGCTTGATGCCGATCGCGACGGCAAAAACGTCTCGCTGACCGGCGAGGCGGAAAGCGGCCTGGTTAACTCAGTCAATGAGTACAACCAGAAGGTCCAGCTCACCTTTAACAACCTTAAAGCGAGCGGCAACAGCCGTATGACCGATTTTGCCGAGCGTATTGGTGACCAGAAGCTGAGCCTCGACAAAATCGCCATTGCGATTGAGGGCAAAGAGATGGCCGTGCTGGAAGGCATGGAGCTGGACGGCAAGTCCGACGTCTCCAAAGACGGTAAAAGCATCAATACCCAGCTGGATTACGGCCTGAAAAGCCTGAAGGTGCAGAACCAGGACCTGGGTACCGGCAAACTGTCGCTCAAAATCGGCAATATTGACGGCAAGGCGTGGCACGAGTTTAGCCAGAAATACAGCAAAGAGAGCCAGGCCCTGCTGACCGATGCCGCGCTGCAGCAGAACCCGCAGGCTTACCAGCAGCAGGCCATGGCGGTGCTGTTTAATAACCTGCCTGTTCTGCTGAAAGGCGAACCGGTTATTACCGTAGCGCCGCTGAGCTGGAAAAACGCGAAGGGCGAAACCAACCTTAACCTGTCCCTGTTCCTGAAGGATCCGGCGGCCGCCACCGGTGAGCCGCAGACGCTGGCACAGGAAGTTGACCGCAGCGTGAAGTCGCTCGACAGCAAGCTCACCATCCCGATGGATATGGCGACCGAGTTCATGACGCAGATTGCGAAGCTTGAGGGTTACGGTGAGGATGATGCAGGCAAGCTGGCGAACCAGCAGGTGAAAGGCCTGGCGGCGATGGGCCAGATGTTCCGCATCACGAAGGTGGAAGACAACACTATCTCCACCAGCCTGCAATACGCCAACGGGCAGGTAACGCTTAACGGCGACAAAATGCCGCTGGAAGACTTTGTCGGCATGTTTGGTATGCCGACCCTGGGCATGCCGGAACCGGCTGCCCCGGCAGTGCCGCCGGCGGTACCGCAGCAGTAATCGACCCAAGCCCCTCATTGAGGGGCTTTTTCTTGCCGCTTATCCCTTCCAGCCCTCCAGGAAATCCATCAGCAGCGCGTTCACTTTCTCCGGCTGTTCCTCCTGCGGCAGATGCCCACACTCTTCTATGGCATGCGCTCTGAGGTCATCCGCCATTTCTGCCCAAACGCTTCGCATATCGAACAGTTTACCCACTGCGTGAAAATCATTACCCCACAAGGACATAACCGGGCAGGCAATCTTCACATCGGCATCGTCCAGATCCTGCGCCACGTCTTCGGCATTGGCGCGGTAGTCCGCCATTGCTCCCCTTACCGCTCCCGGTGCCTGATACGCGCGGACGTAGGTATCAAAGGCCTCACCGCTAATTGTCGACGGATCGAACGTCCAGTCTGAGAAAAAATGACGAAGCCAGATATGCTCGCGCCCTGCAATTAAGGCCTCCGGCAGATCGGGCACCAGATGGAACAGGAAGAACCAGTACGCCCGGGCAACCGAGGCATTAAGATCGCGTGCGACGATACGCGTTGGCACGTTGTCCATCACCACCAGACGATCGACCTTTTCAGGGTAATCTTTAGCGAACCGGGTGGCGACGCGGGCGCCCCGGTCGTGCCCCACCAGCACCACTTTTTCCAGACCCAGCGCGCGCATAAGCTCCCGGATATCCCGGGCCATATTGCGTTTGTCGTAGCCCGAAGCGGGTTTGTCCGTCTCCCCGTAACCGCGCAGATCGGGTGCAATTACGCGATAGTGCCTGGACAGCACCGGCATCTGGTAGCGCCAGGCGTAATGCGTTTCGGGAAAACCGTGCAGGAGGATCACCGGCGCGCCTTCGCCTTCCTCAACCACAAACTGGCGGATGCCGTTAGCTGTTACGGTGTAACTTTTCATGCGTTTAACCTCTTATTTCAGCAGCGGCACGTGCGCGGCGCGCTGATAGGGACCATAGATGGCGGGGCTCCAGCTGAAGCCCTGATCGCTGGCGGTAATATGGCCCACGCCAGGAAAAGGCAGGTGCGCAGCAGCGACCCATTCGCCGCTTTTTGCCAGGGCGTTAAATTCCTGCGTGCGGGACGCGACGGCTTTCTTCGCGTCAACATCAAAGCGAATCGAGATGTCGGGGTGGGGAAACTGGATCGCCGGCGCGTGGATGAGATCGCCAATAACGTCGATCGCCTGCCCTTCAGACGTAAAACGATAAACGGTGCTGCCCGGCGTATGGCCCGGCGCATAGGCGGTTTGCACCTCCGGGATCGGCGACGCGGGCGGAACGAAGGTTTTAAGTCGCCCCGAGGCGCTATAAGACGACAACGCTTTTTGCGCGATGGCGAAATACTCTTTTGCATTCGCAGGCGCGCTCGCCTCTTTAGCGGGATCGAGCCAGTAGTCAGCCTCACCCTGTGGGACGTAAACCGTAGCGTTAGAGAAAAGCGCCTTCCCTGCGGCATCGCTCAGACCGCAGACGTGATCGAGATGGAGGTGGGTAAGGAAAATGGCGTCTACCTGCCCGGGGCGATAGCCGGAAGCCTCCATATTCGGGATCAGCTGGCCTGCGGTCTGCGGCACGCAATTGCCCGCCCCGCTGTCAATCATGATCAGATGCTTACCGGTGTTGATCAGAAACGCGTTAAATGAGGTCGGCATACGTTCGGCATCGATGCGGCGCTGCGCCAGCAGCGTGCGAATGTTATTCGCGGATAGCCCCTTCAACAGTGATGGCGAAAGATCGTTGTAGCCATCGAACAGCGCCGTGACCTCATAGTGCCCCACTGCCAGACGGTAATAGCCCGGAAACTGCTGGCGAATCTGTGCAGGCGCATCCGCCCACGCTGAACCAACAAAAATCAAACCGCTGAGCGCCAGCGCCGTTGTTATCTTTTTCATTTTCACTCCGAATGTAGCGTTTATCAGGACGTGAAATGACTATGGCGCTATAACGATTAATAGTGTAGATGTATGATTTGATACGCCAGTATAACGAGAATCGATATAATGAAGCTGGAAGACGTTGAAGTATTTGTTGAAGCAGTCAGGGCAGGCAGCCTGGCCGGTGCCGCCCGGCGGCTGTCAATGAGCGCCATGGCGGCTTCCCGCGCGCTGAATGCCCTTGAAGCGGAGCTGGGGGTGCGTCTGGTTCACCGCACCACGCGATCCCTCTCGCCCACCGGCGATGGCGAGGTGTTTTTGCCCCACGCGCATGCCCTGCTGGAGGATAAAACCAACGCGCTGGCGGATCTTTTTCCCGATGGGTCTCACCTTGCCGGACGTCTTCGCATCACCGCCTCTGCGGCGTTTGGACGCAAAATCATCGCCCCGATGCTCCCCGGCTTTATGCGCCAGCACCCCGCCCTACAGGTCGATTTGCTGGCTACTGACGAACAAATCGATATTGTCAGCCATGGGCTGGACGTGGCCTTACGTATCGCGCCGCTGAGGGATAACCGCCTGGTGGCCCACCGGCTTTGCGATAACCCCCGCGACCTGTGCGCCAGCGCGGAGTACCTGGCGGCGAACGGCTATCCTGAAACGCTTAGCGATCTTGCTGAACACAGCTGCCTGACCGCTTCAGACGCTATGCACTGGTCATTCGAGCAGGGCGATATCCGCCACCGGCAAAAAGTGTCGGGACGTTTTTCGGCTAACTCTATAGAGGCCATCTTTGAAGCGTGCCTGGGGGGAATGGGGATCGCGAATTTGTCCCGCTGGTACGTTGAACCCGCGTTTGCCACGGGCCAGCTCGAGCGGATCGTTCTTAAGGATGCGCGGCCGGAAGCGCTGGCCGTGTGGGCCGTCTACCCGACGTCCCGGCTGATCCCCGCTAAGGTAAGAAAGTTTGTGGAAGCCCTGGAGGCGCGGCTGGCGCAGGATCCACTGACGTAAGCGGCAGGGATTACTTCACCGTCACTAACCGCGCCGCCACAATCTGGTGCCCGGCCTGCACGTCCGACTTTTCAATCCGCTGCATGATCCTGTCCGCCAGGGTGTAACCCATCTCCCGGGCCGGGGTCGTCGCCCAGACGATGGGAAGATCGTCCAGCGCATTTTCCCCGACGTCGGCAAACGCCCCCAGCGCCACCTGATGGCCGAAGAACGTTTCAACTCCGCCCTCGCCGCTCTGGCGGCCGGCACGAATTAAGCCAAACCATGCCCCCATGGCAATCACGTCGTTATAGCAAATGACGGCGCTGATGGTCGGGCTGCTGCGCAGCAACGTCGCGATCGCTTCCGCCGCCTTCTTCTGGCTGGACTCGCACTCCACCACCCATTCGCTGTGGAACGGAAGCCCGTATTTGATAAGCGTTGAGCAGTATCCGCCTACACGCTCGGCGCGCGTCAGGGACGAACTTTTGCCGCCGAGCCAGGCGATGCGCTGATGTCCGCGATGAATAAGATGCTCGGTCAGCATTTGCGCGGCCTGCATGTTGTCCGGGCGAAGCGTATCGGCTTCGTCGAGATAGCTGGCGCGCGAGGCAAACACCAGCGGCACGCCTTTCTGCGCGGCGCGCTCGCACAGCTCGCTGCCTACCCCGGAGGCCCCGGCGACGATCACGCCGTCTACCCCCTGCGTCAGCAGCATGTCCAGCCGGGACAGTAGCTGCTCCGCTTCCCGGCCACCGTGAAGGAGAAAGACCATTCGCCCCTGCGCTTCGAGCGCTTCGGTAAGCCCGGCGGTCAGCTCGGCGTAAAACGGCGACGTCAGGTCGCGAACGATCAGCCCTATCACCCCGCTCTGCCCGCCGCGCAGCGCCGACGCCTGGCGATTACGCACAAAACCCAGTTGCTCAACGGCCTCGTTGACGCGCTGGCCGGTGGCGGGAGAGATGCGCCCCTTCCCGCTCAGCACCAGCGAAACGGTGCTGACGGAAACCCCCGCCGCCAGCGCGACATCGTTAATGGTGATCTTTTTCGCTACAGCCATGTGGTGGCGTGACTCCCTGATAGTGAGATCGCTAAAACGTTTTATCAATATGTTCTCTTTATACTACCAGTGAAAGCCCGGGAATGTGATTCAGCGCGCACTAAAGTTTGATAAAACGTTTTATCTTCTCGCTCCATTGAGGCAGGTAAATAACGTTCCACTATTTAAGGAGTCGTTTTATGACGGCGAAAGCAGCACAAAAAATATCGCTGTGGGAGTTTTTCCAGCAACTGGGTAAAACCTTTATGCTGCCCGTGGCGCTTCTCTCTTTTTGCGGGATTATGCTGGGGATCGGCAGTTCGTTAAGCAGCCACGACGTGATTACCCTGATCCCGTTCCTCGGTAATCCGGTGCTTCAGGCGATCTTCATCTGGATGAGCAAGGTTGGCTCCTTCGCCTTCAGCTTCCTGCCGGTGATGTTCTGTATCGCTATTCCTCTGGGGCTGGCGCGCGAGAACAAAGGCGTAGCGGCGTTCGCGGGCTTCGTTGGCTATGCGGTGATGAACCTCGCGGTCAACTTCTGGCTCACCGCTAAAGGGATCCTGCCGACGACCGACGCGGCGGTGCTGAAAGCCAATAACATTCAGAGCGTGATTGGCATTCAGTCCATCGATACCGGGATCCTCGGGGCGGTGATCGCCGGCGTGATTATCTGGATGCTGCACGAGCGCTTCCACAATATCCGCCTGCCCGACGCGCTGGCCTTCTTCGGCGGCACCCGCTTTGTGCCCATCATTACGCTGGTTGTAATGGGCCTGTTTGGCCTGATCATACCGCTGATTTGGCCAGTGTTTGCCATGGGGATCGCCGGGATTGGCCGGATCATTAACGGTGCGGGTGATTTCGGCCCGATGATTTTCGGTACGGGCGAGCGTCTGCTGCTGCCGTTTGGCTTACAGCATATTCTGGTAGCCCTGATTCGCTTTACCGAAGCCGGCGGCACCATGGACGTCTGCGGCCATTCGGTAAGCGGCGCGCTGACCATCTTCCAGGCGCAGCTGAGCTGCCCGACCACCCACGGCTTCTCTGAAAGCGCGACCCGCTTCCTGTCGCAGGGTAAAATGCCCGCATTCCTCGGCGGCCTGCCGGGAGCCGCGCTGGCAATGTACCACTGCGCCCGTCCGGAGAATCGTCATAAAATTAAGGGCCTGCTGATCTCCGGCGTAATCGCCTGCGTGGTGGGCGGCACGACAGAGCCTATCGAGTTCCTGTTCCTGTTCGTAGCGCCGGTGCTGTACCTCATCCACGCCGTTCTGACGGGCCTGGGCTTTACCGTAATGGCCGTACTGGGTGTGACCATCGGCAACACCGACGGCAACGTGATCGACTTCGTGGTATTCGGTATCCTGCACGGCCTGTCCACCAAGTGGTATCTGGTGCCGGTTGTGGCCGCGATCTGGTTCGCGGTGTACTACGGGATCTTCCGCTTCGCCATCACCCGCTTCAACCTGAAAACGCCTGGACGCGATACCGATACCGCCACCAGCGTTGAGCAGGCGGTGGCCGGTACCGTCGGCAAATCCGGCTATAACACGCCGGCGATTCTGGCGGCGCTGGGCGGTGCGGATAACATCACCTCGCTGGATAACTGCATCACCCGCCTGCGCCTGTCGGTGGCGGATATGTCTAAAGTCGATGCTAACGCGCTGAAGGCTAACCGGGCAATCGGCGTGGTACAGTTAAATCAACACAATTTGCAGGTGGTCATAGGCCCGCAGGTTCAGTCAGTGAAGGATGAACTGGCAACCCTGATGCGAACCGTCGAAGCCTGATGCCTCGCCCCCTCGCTGTGAGGGGGTTTTATTTTACGGAGCACCGTGATGTTTGATTTTTCTACCGTCGTGGACCGACACGGCACCTGGTGTACCCAGTGGGATTATGTCGCCGACCGCTTCGGCGCCGCCGATCTGCTGCCCTTCACCATCTCTGATATGGATTTTGCCACCGCGCCCTGCATTCTCGATGCGCTGCACCAGCGCGTGAACCACGGCGTGTTAGGGTACAGCCGCTGGAAAAATGATGAGTTTCTGGCCGCCGTGGCGCACTGGTTCCGCCAGCGCTTTAACAGCGATATTGACCCGGAAACCGTTGTGTACGGGCCGTCTGTCATCTATATGGTTTCTGAACTTATCCGCGTCTGGTCCTCGCCGGGGGACGGCGTAGTGGTTCATACCCCGGCTTACGATGCGTTTTATAAGGCCATCGAAGGCAACCAGCGTACCGTGGTTTCGGTGCCAATGCAGAAGACGCCGGGCGGCTGGGACGGGAACATGGCCGCGCTCGAAGCCGCGCTGGCAAAACCTGAAAACACCATCCTGCTGCTGTGCAGCCCGCAAAACCCGACCGGCAAAGTCTGGACGCGGGATGAGCTGACCGGGATCGCGGCGCTGTGCGAACGCTATAACGTGGCGGTAGTCAGCGATGAAATTCATATGGACATGGTCTGGGGATCGCATCGCCATACGCCCTGGAACGCGGTTGCGCGCGGTAAATGGGCCCTGCTCACCTCCGGTTCCAAGAGCTTCAATATACCAGCGCTGACGGGGGCCTACGGACTGATTGCCGATAACGACAGCCGTAACGCCTACCTGAGTGCGCTAAAAGGCCGGGACGGACTCTCTTCCCCTTCCGTGCTGGCCCTCACCGCCCACATCGCCGCTTACCAGCAGGGCGAGCCCTGGCTGGACGCGCTGCGGGCCTATCTTGAAGAGAACCTGCGCTACGTTGCCGACGAGCTAAACCGCGCTTTCCCGCAGCTCAACTGGCTGCCGCCCGAGGCAACCTATCTGGCCTGGATCGATCTCCGCCCGCTGGATATCGATGATAGAGCACTGCAAAAGGTGCTGATCGAACAGCAAAAAGTGGCCATTATGCCGGGATATACCTACGGGGATGAGGGCAAAGGCTTCGTCCGACTGAACGCCGGCTGCCCGCGCAGCAAGCTCGAACAGGGCGTTCAGCGGCTGATCGCCGGCATTAACACCCTGCTGTAAATTATTTGCGCAACGGAATATTCCCTTGCGCAAATAGCTTTTTACCTCGATTTGTTTTTATAATATGGCGCACTTTAACCAGCAAAGAGTGCGACCATGATTGATACCCGCCTGCCTTTAACAGATATTCACCGCCACCTTGACGGCAACATTCGTGCCCAAACCATTCTCGATCTTGGCCGCCAGTTCAATCTCACGCTTCCTGCCGAAACGCTTGATACCCTGCTCCCGCACGTTCAGGTCACCTCGAACGAACCGGATCTGGTGAGTTTCCTGAGCAAACTCGACTGGGGCGTGAAGATGCTGGCCTCTCTCGACGCCTGCCGCCGCGTTGCCTTTGAAAACATCGAAGATGCGGCACGTAACGGCCTGCACTATGTCGAGCTGCGTTTTTCGCCGGGCTATATGGCGATGACCCACGGCCTGCCCGTGGCGGGCGTCGTTGAAGCGGTAATTGACGGCGTGCGTGAAGGCTGTAAAACCTTTGACGTTCAGGCGCGGCTGATCGGCATTATGAGCCGTACCTTCGGTGAATCGGCCTGCCTCCAGGAGCTGGAAGCGTTGCTGGCGCATCGCGACCAGATTACCGCCGTCGATCTTGCCGGTGACGAGCTGGGCTTCCCGGGCAGCCTGTTCCTGTCCCATTTCAACCGGGCGCGCGATGCAGGCTGGCACATCACCGTTCACGCGGGTGAAGCCGCCGGGCCGGAAAGCATCTGGCAGGCCATTCGTGAGCTGGGTGCGGAACGTATCGGCCACGGCGTCAAAGCGGTTGAAGATCGCGCCCTGATGGATTTTCTCGCCGAGCAGCGCATCGGGATCGAATCCTGCCTGACCTCCAACATTCAGACCAGCACAGTGGCATCGCTGGCGCACCATCCCCTGAAAACCTTCCTCGAGCACGGGGTGCTGGCTTCACTGAACACCGACGATCCGGCGGTCCAGGGCGTGGATATCATTCACGAATACACTATCGCCGCACCGCAGGCCGGGCTGAGCCGGGAGCAGATCCGCAAGGCTCAGATCAACGGTCTGGAAATCGCCTTCCTTACGCCTGAAGAGAAGCAGGCGCTTAAGGATAAAGTGGCTCGCGGTTAACGCCAGTGCCGGGCGGCACGGGGCCTGCCCGGCACGGCCTTATGCCAGACAGAGCGTTGCGCGATGTCTGGCAGATTCAATTCCCAGCTCGATCAGCTCCATAATCTGTATTGCCTGACTCGCCGGAACCGGATTTTCCCCGGAACCGTTCAGCGCGTCGCGGATAGCGGCATAATAGGCCGGGTAGTTTCCCGGTAGCGTCAGCACCGTCTCCTCCACCAGCACCTCTCCCTCCGCACGCGTCACCACGCCGTCACGCATGTCGTAACCCCAGTCCTCCTGCGGCAGGCGTTCGCCATTTTTTAGACGCTCCTCCTGCGGATCCAGGCCGAACTTCACGTAGCTGCCGCGCGCGCCGTGAACGATATAGCGGGCCGATTCCGCAGCCGCGAGCATCGTTCCGTGCAGCACAATACGGCGCTGCGGATAACTTAACATGGCGTGGAAATAGTCGGTGGTTTGCGCCCCCGGCCTGAGCTGAGCCAAATCGACCGTCATGCTCACGGGAAGCCCAAACAGATGAACGGCCTGATCGAGAAGGTGCGGCGCCAGATCATACCAGATGCCGCTGCCCGGTCCGGCCTGCTCGCGCCAGCGGTCCCGCACCTGCGGGCGAAAACGATCGAAGTGCGACTCAAAATAAGCAATTTCTCCAAGCGTGCCTTCGTTCAGCAGCGCCTTAACCGTCAGAAAATCACTGTCCCAGCGCCGGTTATGAAATACTGACAGTAGCCGCCCCAGGCTGCGCGCCAGCGCGTCCAGCTCGCGCGCCTGTGACAGCGTCACGGTAAAAGGCTTATCGACGACAACGTGTTTACCCGCTTCCAGCGCCGCCTTCGCCAGCGGGAAGTGGGTGTCGTTAGGAGTGGGGATGACGATAAGGTCAATATTCGGATCGTTAAAGAGATGCTTTGGCTCCATCACCACCGGCACGGCCGGCCAGTCGGCGTGGACTTTGGTTTCATCGCTGCTTGAGATAGCCGCCAGCTCCATTCCCGGAGTACCGGCAACCAGCGGTGCATGAAAGGTCTTGCTCGCGTATCCGTAGCCAATAAGACCGACGCGGATGTTTTCACTCATGATATGCCCCCTCGCCGTGCGCTTATTTACCACCGCATTTGCGCTTGCCGCACGGATTAATAATGTGCCCTTAGACTTAAAATAGCATCCTGCGGCAAAGGTATTTGTTACGGCCCGTAAAAGTGTGCCTTTTAACCCGGGGAATCGTTCCCAAAGCGCTTGCTCTGAGGAAAATGGCGCTGTAACATTTGCAATCTGTATTTATGGATAAATTACAAACACAAATTATGGCGTCAATAATTAATCGAATCATTGAATTAGCGGGATGGATTGTCCTTGGGGTGTCGGTCGTGTTGCTTGGCGTTGCCAGCCATATCGATAACTACCAGCCGCCGGAGCCTGTGACCGTTGCACAACATAAGTAATCCGGTATCGTCATAAAGCGTGACAATTTACGTTATGGCACGTATTGCCTGACGTTATGAACGGGGTTACCCTTCACTTCCAGGCATCGACGGGTGCCTGATTCTTCGCAAAGAAAACTCCTAATTTCGTCACGCTACCCGAGTGGACAGTTTACGTCTTTATTAATCCGTTTATTATTCGAACGCGTTACCTTTACGGGTATTACCCCTTTTATATGGAAACTCATTAATATGACAGTTCAGGACTATTTATTAAAATTTCGCAAAATCAATTCCCTTGAGAGCCTGGAAAAACTGTTTGACCATCTGAACTATACCCTGTCGGATAATCAGGACATCATCAATATGTACCGTGCCGCAGATCACCGTCGCGCCGAACTGGTCTCTGGCGGTCGTCTGTTCAACGTAGGTGAAGTCCCTAAATCCGTATGGCGTTATGTAGTATAAGAAAGTAGCCATCCGCGTGAAATGTTATATACTCTGCGCCCTGCAAATTTCTGTATAACATTTCGCGCAGACTATGGGAGAGCCTATGACCGCATTGCCTGGAGAAAGAATTGGTGGCTGGTTAATCGCCCCGCTGGCATGGCTGCTGGTTGCATTATTAAGCGCGTCTCTGGCGCTGCTGCTTTATACCACTGCACTGATTACGCCTCATGCTATCCAGACGCTGATGTCTCAGAGCGCGCTCAATATTGCGACCTGGTTTGTGTCGTTCGTTTTCGCGATCGCGATGTGGTACTACACGCTGTGGCTGACCATCGCATTCTTCAGGCGCCGCAAAAGCGTGCCGAAGCACTACATTATCTGGCTGCTGGTCTCCGTGCTGCTGGCCGTAAAAGCTTTCGCCTTTTCGCCCGTGTCTGACGCGCTGGCGGTGCGCCAGCTGCTGTTTCCGCTGCTGGCAACGGCGCTGCTGGTACCCTATTTCAAGCGCTCAACGCGCGTGAAGAAGACCTTCGTTAACCCGTAATAACCTTACAGTTAACCTGTTGTGGCCTGTTGTCGTTTATCCGATAATAGGCGGCTATTTTATTTCAGGCTAAATAATGACCGATTACTTACTGCTCTTTGTCGGAACTGTGCTGGTTAATAACTTCGTGCTGGTGAAGTTCCTTGGCCTGTGCCCGTTCATGGGCGTCTCCAAAAAGCTGGAGACGGCAATGGGCATGGGGCTGGCAACCACCTTCGTGATGACGATGGCCTCTATCTGCGCATGGCTGATTGATACCTGGATCCTGATCCCGCTGGACATGCTTTATCTGCGCACCCTGTCCTTTATCCTGGTCATTGCGGTGGTTGTGCAGTTCACCGAAATGGTGGTGCGTAAAACCAGTCCGGCCCTGTATCGCCTGCTGGGTATTTTTCTGCCTCTCATCACCACCAACTGTGCGGTGCTGGGCGTGGCGCTGCTCAACATCAACCTTGGGCATAATTTCATGCAGTCGGCGCTGTACGGTTTTTCCGCGGCGGTCGGTTTTTCCTTTGTTATGGTTCTGTTCGCGTCCATTCGCGAGCGTCTGGCGGCGGCGGATATTCCCGCGCCGTTTCGCGGCAACGCCATCGCGCTGGTGACCGCAGGTTTAATGTCTCTGGCCTTTATGGGCTTTAGTGGTCTGGTGAAGTTGTAATGAGTGCTATCTGGATTGCCATCGCGTCCATCAGCGTGCTGGGACTGGTGTTTGGCGTCATTCTGGGCTATGCCTCCCGCCGTTTTGCGGTCGAGGACGATCCGGTTGTTGAAAAAATCGATGAGCTTTTACCGCAGAGCCAGTGTGGGCAGTGCGGCTACCCCGGCTGCCGCCCTTATGCTGAGGCGGTGGGCGTGCAGGGTGAGAAAATTAACCGCTGCGCGCCGGGTGGCGAAGCCGTCATGCTCAAAATTGCCGCGCTGCTTAACGTCGACCCGCAGCCCGTCGACGGCGATGAACAGGCGCAGGAGCCCGTGCGCGCCCTTGCCGTTATTGACGAAGCCAACTGCATTGGCTGTACCAAATGTATTCAGGCGTGTCCTGTAGACGCCATTGTGGGCGCAACGCGCGCTATGCACACCGTTGTGGCGGATCTGTGCACCGGCTGTAATCTCTGCGTGGCGCCCTGCCCGACGCAGTGTATAGAACTACGCCCGGTTGAAACGACTACCGAAAACTGGAAGTGGGATCTTCAAGCCATTCCGGTTCGCAATATTCCTGTGGAACAACATGTTTAAGTTATTTTCTGCTTTCAGAAAAGAGAAGATCTGGGATTTCGACGGCGGCATCCATCCGCCGGAGATGAAATCGCAGTCTAACGGCACGCCGCTGCGTCAGATCCCGCTGGCGACCCGTTACGTTATGCCTCTGAAACAGCATATCGGCACGGAAGGTGAACTGTGCGTTAAGGAAGGCGACAGCGTCCTTCGCGGCCAGCCGCTGACCTTTGGCCGCGGCCGTATGCTGCCGGTTCACGCCCCGACCTCCGGTAAAGTGGTGTCTATTGCCCCACATACCGTTGCCCATCCGTCGGCGCTGTCCGAGCTGAGCGTCATCATTGAAGCAGATGGCGAAGACCGCTGGATCGATCGCGACGGCTGGAGCGACTACCGCTCCCGCAGCCGGGAAGAGCTGATAGCGCGTATTCATCAGTTCGGCGTTGCGGGTCTGGGCGGCGCAGGCTTCCCGACCGGCGCCAAGCTTCACGGCGGCGGCGATAAAATCGAAACGCTGATCATCAACGCCGCCGAGTGCGAGCCGTACATCACCGCGGATGACCGCCTGATGCAGGACTGCGCGGCGCAGGTGGTGGAAGGGATTCGCATCCTTGCGCATATCCTGCAGCCCCGCGAAGTGCTCATCGGTATTGAGGACAATAAGCCGCAGGCCATTTCCATGCTGCGCGCGGTGCTGGCGGATAGCCATGATATCGGCCTGCGCGTGATCCCAACAAAATACCCGTCCGGTGGCGCAAAGCAGCTGACGCAGATCCTGACCGGCAAGCAGGTTCCCCACGGGGGCCGTTCGTCCGATATCGGGGTGCTGATGCAGAACGTCGGTACCGCCTACGCGGTGAAGCGTGCGGTCATCGATGGGGAGCCGCTGACCGAACGCGTGGTCACCCTGACCGGCGAGTCCGTCTCGCGTCCCGGCAACGTCTGGGCTCGCCTGGGCACCCCGGTGCGTCATTTGCTGGAGCAGGCGGGGTTCTGTCCGGGCAGCGATCAGATGGTCATCATGGGCGGCCCGCTGATGGGCTTTACCCTGCCGTGGCTCGACGTCCCGGTGGTGAAAATCACTAACTGCCTGCTCGCCCCTTCCCCGACGGAGATGGGCGAAACGCAGGAAGAGAAAAGCTGCATTCGCTGTAGCGCCTGCGCGGACGCGTGTCCGGCAGATTTGCTGCCGCAGCAGCTGTACTGGTACAGCAAAGGCCAGCTGCACGATAAGGCGCAGGCGCACAACCTGGCTGACTGTATTGAATGCGGTGCCTGTGCCTGGGTCTGCCCGAGCAATATTCCGCTGGTGCAGTACTTCCGCCAGGAGAAAGCCGAAATCTACGCGATCTCGATGGAGGAAAAACGCGCCGCTGAAGCTAAAGCCCGCTTTGAAGCGCGCCAGGCAAGACTGGAGCGCGAGAAGCTCGCCCGTCAGGAACGCCATAAGCAGGCCGCCGTGCAGCCTGATGCAAAAGATCAGGATGCGATTAACGCCGCACTGGCCCGCGTGCGGGAGAAAAAAGCTACTGCCGCCCAGGCGGTGGAAATAGCGGCCGGACAAAAACCGGACAACAGCGAAGCGATTGCCGCCCGCGAAGCGCGTAAAGCCGAAGCGCGCGCGCGTCAGGCGGAGAAGGCGCAAAACGCCAAACCGGAAGCCGATGCCGATCCGCGTAAAGCCGCGGTGGAAGCGGCTATCGCCCGTGCCAAAGCGCGCAAGGCCGGACAGCAGGCAGTGGTGGTTGAGCAGGACGCGCCGGATCCGCGCAAGGCTGCCGTGGAAGCGGCCATCGCCCGCGCTAAGGCGCGTAAGGCGGCACAGATTCAGCCTGCCGAAGAGAGCGAAGCCCCCGTCGACCCGCGTAAAGCCGCCGTGGAAGCGGCCATCGCCCGCGCTAAGGCGCGCAAGGCGGCACAGATTCAGCCTGCCGAAGAGAGCGAAGCCCCCGTCGACCCGCGTAAAGCCGCCGTGGAAGCGGCCATCGCCCGCGCTAAGGCGCGCAAGGCGGCACAGCAGGAAACGCTGCCTGCGGCCGCTAACGACGATCCACGCAAAGCCGCAGTCGCCGCCGCGATTGCGCGTGTTCAGGCAAAGAAAGCCGCGCAGCAAGCCGTTAACGAGGATTAAATGGTTTTCAGAATTGCTAGTTCCCCTTATACCCATAACCAGCGCCAGACATCGCGTATCATGATGCTGGTGTGCCTGGCCGCGCTGCCGGGCATTGCCGTTCAGTGTTGGTTTTTCGGCTGGGGCACGCTTTTCCAGCTGGCTCTTGGTTGCGCCAGCGCCGTTGCAGCGGAAGCCCTGATCCTGAAGCTGCGCAAAATGGACGTTGCCCGCATCCTGAGCGATAACTCCGCCCTGCTGACCGGCCTGCTGCTGGCCATCAGCATTCCCCCGTTTGCGCCGTGGTGGATGGTGGTTTCAGGAACCGTATTTGCGGTAGTCATCGCTAAGCAGCTGTACGGCGGGCTGGGCCATAACCCGTTTAACCCGGCGATGATTGGCTACGTTGTTCTGCTCATCTCCTTCCCGGTCCAGATGACCAGCTGGCTGCCGCCGCATGAGCTTGCCGCCACGGTGCCCGGGTTTATGGACGCTCTGCATGTAATCTTTAGCGGCCACACCGCGCAGGGCGCGGATATGAACGCGCTGCGCATGGGCGTGGATGGTATCAGCCAGGCGACACCGCTCGACACCTTTAAAACCTCCCTGCGCGCCGGACACAGCGTTGAGCAGGTGATGCAGTCCTCCATTTACAGCGGCGTTCTGGCAGGTGCTGGCTGGCAGTGGGTCAATGTGGCCTACCTGCTGGGCGGTGCGTTCCTGCTGCAACAGAAGGCCATTCGCTGGCATATTCCGGTCAGCTTCCTGGCGACGCTGGCCGTCTGCTCGACGCTCGGCTGGGTTATTTCCCCGGACTCACTGGCAACCCCGCAGCTTCATTTGCTCTCCGGCGCGACCATGCTCGGTGCATTCTTTATCCTGACCGATCCGGTAACCGCCTCCACCACTAACCGCGGCCGCCTCATCTTTGGCGCGCTGGCGGGACTGCTGGTCTGGCTTATTCGCAGCTTTGGCGGCTATCCCGACGGCGTGGCGTTTGCCGTGCTGCTGGCCAATATCACCGTTCCGCTCATCGACTACTACACCCGTCCGCGCGTGTACGGTCATCGCTAAGGGTTACGCCATGCTTAAGACAATGCAAAAACACGGCGTCACGCTGGCAATCTTCGCCGCCGCCCTCACCGGGCTGACGGCGCTGGTGAATGAGCTGACGAAAACCACCATTGAAGAACAGGCTGTAAAACAGCAAAAAGCGCTGTTCGATCAGGTGATCCCGTCAGATTTCTACGATAACGACCTGCAGAAAAGCTGCTTTGTCGTGCAGGCTCCGCAGCTCGGCAGCGGACCGCACCGCGTGTATATTGCCCGTAAGGGCGAGAACCCGGTGGGTGCCATCATGGAAGCCACCGCGCCGGACGGCTACTCGGGTGCGATTCAGCTGCTTGTGGGCAGTGATTTTTCCGGCACCGTGCTGGGCACGCGCGTCACGGAGCATCACGAAACGCCGGGCCTCGGTGATAAAATCGAAACGCGCTTAAGCGACTGGATCTTACACTTTGCCGGGAAGGTGATTCATGGCGAGGACGATCCCGCTTTCGCGGTGAAAAAAGATGGCGGCGAGTTTGACCAGTTCACGGGCGCCACCATAACGCCGCGCGCGGTGGTCAACGCCGTCAAGCGCGCCGGGCTGTATGCCGAAACGCTGCCCGGGCAGCTTAACAATCTTTCACCGTGTGAGGAGTGACCATGAGCCAGGTTAAAGAAGTCATCGTTCAGGGACTCTGGAAGAACAACTCGGCGCTGGTGCAGCTGCTGGGGTTGTGCCCGCTGCTGGCGGTGACGTCCACCGCCACCAACGCGCTCGGTCTGGGCCTGGCAACCACGCTGGTGCTCACGTTGACCAACTTCTCTATTTCCGTGCTTCGCCGCTGGACGCCGTCGGAAATCCGCATTCCGATTTACGTGATGATCATTGCCTCGGTGGTTAGCGTGGTGCAAATGCTGATTAATGCCTACGCCTTTGGCCTGTACCAGTCGCTGGGGATCTTCATTCCGCTGATTGTGACCAACTGTATCGTCGTTGGCCGCGCCGAAGCCTTCGCGGTGAAAAACAACCCGGCCATCTCCGCGCTGGACGGATTTTCCATCGGCATGGGCGCTACCGCCGCGATGTTCGTCCTCGGATCTATGCGTGAAATTCTGGGCAACGGCACGCTTTTTGACGGCGCAGATGCGCTGCTCGGCGGCTGGGCTAAGGCGCTGCGCATCGAGGTGTTCCACACGGACACCCCGTTCCTGTTGGCGATGCTGCCTCCGGGAGCATTTATTGGCCTTGGCATGATGCTGGCGGTAAAATACCTGATTGATGAAAAACGTAAGCGCCGCGCGGCCGAGCGCAGCGTGCAGGAAGGGATCCCCGAAAAAGCCTCATGAATAAAGAGAAACGCATTGCGATACTGACGCGCCTGCGCGATCAGAATCCTCATCCAACGACGGAGCTGAACTTTAACTCTCCGTTTGAGCTGCTGATCGCGGTGCTGCTCTCCGCGCAGGCCACTGACGTAAGCGTCAACAAAGCGACTGCCCTGCTCTACCCCGTCGCGAATACCCCGAAGGCCATGCTGGAGCTGGGCGTGGAGGGGGTAAAATCCTATATCAAAACCATCGGCCTGTTTAACAGCAAGGCTGAAAACGTTATTAAGACCTGCCGGATCCTGCTTGAGCAGCACGGCGGTGAAGTTCCGGAAGATCGTGCTGCGCTGGAGGCGCTGCCGGGCGTCGGGCGCAAGACGGCAAACGTTGTGCTGAACACGGCTTTTGGCTGGCCGACAATTGCCGTGGATACGCATATCTTCCGCGTCTCTAACCGCACCCATTTTGCGCCAGGAAAGAACGTGGAGCAGGTTGAAGAGAAGCTGCTAAAGGTGGTTCCCGCCGAGTTTAAGGTGGACTGCCACCACTGGCTGATCCTGCACGGGCGCTATACCTGCATAGCCCGCAAGCCGCGCTGCGGCTCCTGCATTATTGAAGATCTTTGCGAGTACAGCGAAAAGGTCTATCCCTGACAGCGCTTTTTCCGCTCGCTTCTTAAGCCCTTAGTTTCAATAAGGGCTCTGCTATCCCTTAGATTGACCATAAAATGCCCTCCGCTTTGGCTTTCAGCTACGCTGATTCGTCGGCCATTTAACACTCAAACAGGTTAATAGTTTTTTCATTACCAAAAATTTCTATACATCTGTGATCCCGATCACTCTGATAACGTCATGTTGGATTTTTGTTTATAAAACCGTCCCTGCCCCTTTGCCACACAAGATGTAATTGGCCCCAAGCCGCAGATAAGACCAGTCATTTTTCAGATTATGGGCTATATCACTGCCAGCAACCATAAATAGCAGAACATATCGCCAAACAGCCATTCGACCGGGCCTTTTGTAGTGAAAAAAACCAGCAATTTTCAACCAATGAAATTTAACGCTGAATAACATTTGCATGAACCGAGGATTATGCCGCATCAGTTATATGTAACAGAGTATTACAAACGTATTGCCAGACGGGGCTGGATAGTGAACATTACCCGCCGTTTCCCCTCCCAATATAACTATAAAGCGGATGGACTACGGTCATCACGCTATGAACACCCCCGTTAATATGGGATGTAAAAAAAGAGGTATATGTGTCAACTGCAAACAATAAACCAACAGATGAGAGCGTAAGTCTTAACGCTTTCAAACAGCCTAAAGCGTTCTATCTCATTTTCTCTATCGAATTATGGGAGCGTTTTGGCTACTACGGCCTGCAAGGGATTATGGCCGTTTACCTGGTTAAGCAACTGGGTATGTCCGAAGCGGATTCCATCACGCTGTTCTCATCCTTCAGCGCTCTGGTGTATGGCCTGGTCGCAATTGGCGGCTGGTTAGGCGATAAAGTCCTCGGGACTAAACGCGTCATTATGCTGGGCGCCGTGGTTCTGGCGATTGGTTATGGACTGGTTGCGTGGTCCGGGCACGATGCAGGCGTGGTATACATGGGCATGGCCACCATCGCGGTCGGTAACGGCCTCTTCAAGGCTAACCCGTCTTCCCTGCTTTCTACCTGCTACAGCAAAGATGATCCCCGTCTGGACGGTGCATTCACCATGTACTACATGTCCATCAACATCGGTTCATTCTTCTCCATGCTGGCAACCCCATGGCTGGCCGCGAAATTTGGCTGGAGCGTGGCGTTTGCGCTGAGCTTCGTGGGCATGCTGATCACGGTAGTGAACTTCCTGTTCTGCCGCAGCTGGGTTAAAGATTATGGTTCAAAACCAGACTTCGAACCGGTGCACATGGGCAAACTGCTGGCAACCATCGTTGGTGTTGTGATCCTGGCCGCCGTTGCCACCTGGCTGCTGCACAACCAGGGCGTTGCACGTGCGGTACTGGGCGTGGTTGCGCTGGGTATCGTTATCATCTTCGCCAAAGAAACCTTCGCCATGCAGGGTGCCGCCCGCCGCAAGATGATTGTGGCCTTCATCCTGATGCTGGAAGCGATTATCTTCTTCGTGCTGTACAGCCAGATGCCTACGTCTCTGAACTTCTTCGCTATCCGTAACGTTGAGCACTCAATCCTGGGTATCGCGTTCGAGCCGGAGCAGTATCAGGCGCTCAACCCGTTCTGGATCATGATTGGTAGCCCGATTCTGGCCGCTATCTATAACAAAATGGGCGACCGTCTGCCTATGCCGCACAAGTTCGCCATCGGTATGGTGCTGTGCTCTGGCGCGTTCCTGGTCCTGCCGCTGGGTACCAAATTCGCGACTGACGCGGGTATCGTCTCCGTTAACTGGCTGATCCTGAGCTATGCGCTGCAATCTATCGGTGAGCTGATGATCTCCGGCCTGGGCCTGGCAATGGTTGCACAGCTGGTACCACAGCGTCTGATGGGCTTCATCATGGGTAGCTGGTTCCTGACCACCGCTGGCGCGGCGATCATCGCCGGTAAGATTGCGAACCTGATGGCGGTACCAGAAAACGTTACCGACCCGCTGGTGTCCCTGAACGTTTACGGCACCGTGTTCATGCAGATTGGTATCGCGACCGCCGTGATTGCCGTACTGATGCTGCTGACTGCCCCTAAACTGAATCGTATGACTCAGGACGACGACAAATCCGCTAAGGCGAGCTCAACCGCCACCGCGTAACGTCATCGGGAAACGACTGACCAGAAGCCGCTAACGTATTAGCGGCTTTTTTTTTATCCGAACGCGCACTAACATAGCTGGAACCTCAGCAAAAAGGAGTTACCGATGAAACTGTTCTATAAACCGGGCGCCTGCTCTCTTGCTTCCCATATCACCCTTCGCGAGAGCGGTAAGGATTTTACGCTGGACGGCGTTGACCTGATGAAAAAGCGCCTGGAAAACGGGGATGACTTTTTTGCGATTAACCCAAAAGGGCAGGTTCCGGCCCTGCTGCTGGATGATGGCACCCTGCTGACCGAAGGGGTGGCGATTATGCAGTATCTCGCGGATAACGTACCGGATCGTCAGCTCCTTGCCCCTACCGGCAGCATTGCACGGTATAAGACGCTGGAGTGGCTGAACTACATCGCCACCGAGCTGCACAAGGGCTTTACGCCCCTGTTCCGCCCGGATACCCCGGAAGAGTACAAACCGACCGTGCGCACGCTGCTGGAGAAAAAGCTTCAGTACATTAACGACAGCCTGAAGGACGACCAGTGGATCTGTGGCTCACGCTTCACCATTGCCGATGCATACCTGTTTACCGTTCTGCGCTGGGCGCGCGCGGTTAAGCTGAATATGGACGGATTAGATCATATCGCGTCGTACATGGCACGCGTGGCGGAGCGTCCTGCGGTTGCCGCGGCGCTGAAAGCGGAAGGTTTAAACTAATCAGAGAGACCGTGTTGCCGGGTAGCGATAACGCATACCCGGCAAACGTCAATATGGGAATTTACAGCCGTGTGGCGCTGAAATAGTGCTCCGGCTTCGCGATGCGATCCTGCGCCGCAACCACCTGCAGCTCATATTCCTGCATCGTTTTCGTCGCAATCATGATTTCATAAACGGCCGCGGTCACGTGCTCCAGCGCATCGCGCAGGCCTGCCCCCTGCAACAGCTTTACCAGCAGCAAACCGCTGGTAACATCACCGACGCCAACGGGCTGACGCATGCCGAAGTCCACCAGCGGCCGACTGATATGCCAGGCGTCGTCCTTCGTCACCAGCAGCATCTCAAAACGGTCCTGGCTCATCCCTGCGCACGCCAGGTGTTTTACCAGTACAATCTCCGGCCCCTGGGCTATCAGTTCGCGAGACGCGCTTACAGCCTCTTCTACGCTGTTTACCGGATGCTCGCACAGTATCTCCAGCTCAATCAGGTTGGGGGCAATAATATCGCTGGCCGGCAAGGCATGCCGGACATGAAACTCCGCCACGCCCGGTGCCACGATGCAGCCTTTTTCCGGATGGCCCATCACCGGGTCGCAGAAATATTTCGCTGCGGGGTTTGCCGCTTTCACCTGGCGCACGATGCCAAGGATATGCTCCCCCTGCTCCGCCGAACCGAGATAGCCGCTCAGCACAGCGTCGCAGCGCCGGAGCTGGTCAATCTCCGCAATACCCTGAACGATCTCCGTCAGATGCGAGGGCGGCATCACGCAGCCGGTCCATTTACCGTACTGGGTGTGATTCGAAAACTGGACGGTGTTGAGAGGCCAGACGTTGGCGCCGAGGCGGCGCATCGGGAACTCCGCAGCGCTGTTGCCGGCATGCCCAAAAACAACGTGGGACTGAATGGCGAGGATGTTCTTCATGTTGTACTTACCAAACCCTGTCAAAACAAAAGGGGCGTGGTTTCCCACGCCCCTGCATACTTTTAATTACTTCCAGCAGACCAGACAGTAATTTTTCTTACCACGACGCAGCAGCGTGTAGCGGCCATACAGACGATCGCTCTCGGTGAAGGTGTATTCCGGATCGGCCTGTTTTTCGCCGTTGATGGTGATAGCGTTTGAGGCGATGGTTTTACGCGCCTGGCCGCGGGACGGCTGTAGCTCGGAATCCACCAGCGCCTGCATCAGGTCTGCGCCTTTCTCCATCTCGACCATCGGCACGCCATCCTGGGCCAGCTGCTCAAAGTCCGCTTCGCTCAGGTCGCTCAGGGTACCGTTGAACAGGCTCGCCGTAATACGTTTCGCCGCCGCCAGGCCTTCCTCGCCGTGCACCAGTTTTGTAACTTCGTCCGCCAGCACGTACTGGGCGCGCGGAGCTTTACCGCTGTTCTTGTCTTCCTCTTCCAGGGCATTGATGTCTTCAATATCCATAAAGGTAAAGAATTTCAGGAAGCGATAAACGTCGGCATCCGCCGTGTTGATCCAGAACTGGTAGAATTTGTACGGGCTGGTTTTCTTCGGATCCAGCCATACCGCGCCGCCTTCGGTTTTGCCGAACTTGGTACCGTCTGCTTTGGTGATCAGCGGAACGGTCAGACCAAAGACCTGATTCTGGTGCAGACGACGGGTCAGATCGATACCGGAGGTGATGTTGCCCCACTGGTCGGAGCCGCCAATTTGCAGAGAAACGCCGTGGAGCTTGTTCAGGCAGGCGAAGTCATAACCCTGAAGCAGGTTATAGGAGAACTCGGTAAAGGAGATGCCCTGATCGTCACGGTTAAGACGCTGCTTCACCGCTTCTTTGTTAATCATCTGGTTAACAGAGAAATGCTTGCCGATGTCGCGCAGGAAGGTCAGCACGTTCATGCCGCCAAACCAGTCGTAGTTGTTCGCCGCAATTGCGGAGTTTTCACCGCAGTCGAAATCGAGGAAGGGTGCAACCTGTTTGCGGATCTTGTCTACCCACTCCTGAACAGTGTCTTCGGTATTCAGCTTACGCTCAGCGGCTTTAAAACTCGGGTCGCCAATCAGACCGGTCGCGCCGCCAACCAGCGCGACGGGCTTATGGCCGGCCATCTGGAAGCGTTTCAGGCATAACAACGGAACAAGATGCCCCAAATGCAAGCTGTCAGCGGTGGGATCGAAGCCGCAATAGAGCGCGATCGGGCCTTGCGCCAGTCGCTCTGCTAACGCTTCTTCGTCCGTCACCTGGGCCACGAGGCCCCGCTCTTGCAATTGTTTAATCAAGTTACTGCTTGCCATCAAATTCTCCATGTATAAACGACTGCACCTTTGCCGGTACACGACTTTTCGCCTGGTGCGAAAGGTACATAGAATAAAGCGCAAGCGCGGCGTGCGCTAGCGCTTAACACAACAAATTTCAGGGTTTACGGGGCCAGCCGGTCTATTTTCCAGCCACCGTTGTCGCGCTGGTATAAAAAGCGGTCATGGAGACGGTGTTCACCGCCCTGCCAGAACTCCATCTGCTCGATGGGAATGAGGAATCCGCCCCAGAAGCTCGGCAGCGGCACTTCACCCTGCTGAAACTTCTGCTTGAGTTCGAGGAATTTGCTCTCCAGCACGCCGCGGGCAGAGATGCGGCTGGACTGCTTAGACACCCACGCGCCAATCTGGCTGTCGCGCGGGCGGCTGTGGAAATACTTCACGACCTCGAGCGTGGAGAGGCGCTCCGCTTTGCCGGTTACCATCACCTGACGCTCCAGCATATGCCACGGGAACAGCAGGCTGATGCGCGGGTTGTTTTCCAGGTGGTGGGCTTTCCGGCTGCCGAGGTTGGTGTAGAACACCAGCCCTTTGTCGTCGAAGTGCTTGAGCAGGACGATGCGCTGGTAGGGTTGACCGTTTTCATCAACCGTGGCGACAACCATGGCCGTCGGATCGGCCAGCTTCGCTTCACAGGCCTGCTTCAGCCAGCGTTCAAAAAGCACCAGCGGTTCGGCGGGAAGATCCTGGCGGCGCAGCCCGCCTTTGGTGTATTCACGGCGCAGATGCGCAATTTGCTGCAATTCGTCGTTATCTGACATGGCGTTAGCTGAAATTGACATTGGGTGGCGCTATTGTGCGCCCCCCTTGTAAAAATCTCAACGCTTCGGATTTTCGAGCTGACAGTTGTTCAGCACAATGCGGTCACGCTTGTAAACGGTAGCGCTGTCCCCTTTCGACCAGAACACGTAGATCCCGTCCGTGTAGCGCGCGCCGGAGGCCGACATGCCCTGCTTCAGGGTCAGCAACTTATTGTCGTAGACAAAGCTGGCTTCCTGACGAGGGTTGTTCAGCTTCACCGTCAGCGGTTTTTCATCACAGCGGTATTCAAGCGTGTCGGTTTGCATACGCTCAACAAGCTGGTTATAGGCGCTGCATCCGGTCAGAAGAAAAGGCAAAGCAATAAGAAGGTGTTTTTTCATGAGCATATCCCGAAGACTATCCTGGTCCCGGAGGGCATGGCCGCCCTCCTGTTGTTCCTCATTTTAAGGGTTACACCCGCCGCTGAATTTCAGTTAACTCTGATTATGACGGGGGTTCGCGGGGAAAATAGCGCCGAGAACGCTCGCTTCCCGCGCGCCGGTCACGGAAGGCAAATTCCCCGGCAGCCCGGCAACCGTACGCCAGGCAAGCCAGGCGAAGGCCAGCGCCTCCATATCGTCTCCGCTGATGCCGGCTTCATCTGTGGTAGTCACTTCCGTGCCCGGCAACAGTGCGGCGAGGCGCGCCATGATCAGCGGATTGCGGCTTCCACCCCCGCATACCAGCAGACGCTCGCAGCCGCCGCTCAGCAATACCTGTTCAGAAATGGACATGGCGGTTAGCTCAGTAAGCGTAGCCTGCACGTCCTGCGGCGCGAGCGCGGGGAACTGCGCCAGCTGGCGTTCAAGCCAGCCGTAGTTAAAATATTCTCGCCCCGTGCTTTTTGGCGCAGGCAGCGCAAAGAACGGATCGCTTAACAGAGACTGCAGTAGAGGGAGGATCACCTTCCCCTGGCTGGCCCAGCGGGCATCTTTGTCGTAAGGTTTACCGATCTGACGCCATATCCAGGCATCCATCAGCATGTTGCCGGGCCCGGTATCGTATCCGCGCACCGGCTGACCCGGGATGAGCAACGACAGGTTGGCGATCCCGCCTATGTTCAGCACCATCCTGCGCTCAACCGGATGGGCCAGCAGCGCCTGGTGGAATGCCGGCACCAGCGGCGCGCCCTGACCGCCAAGCGCCATATCCCGACGGCGGAAGTCGCCCACTACCGTCACGCCGGTTTTGGCCACAATCTGGTTGTTATCGCCAATTTGCATCGTGTGCGGCACCTCGCCGACGGGCTCATGCCAGACGGTCTGCCCGTGGCACCCGATCGCCACGACATCCTGCGGATGAAGGCGCTCTTGCTGCATCAGGGCCAGTACCGCTTGTGCAAACAGCGCCCCCAGACGCACGTCCAGCTGACCAAGCTGAGAAAGCGTCAGCTGCTGTCCCTGGCAGATGCTCAGAATCTCTTCTTTTAACGAGACCGGAATAGGCCAGCTCAGGCTTGCCTGCTGCGCCACCATGTTTTCATCAATAGCGGCCAGGACGACATCCACACCGTCAAGACTGGTCCCGGACATCACACCGATATAGCGACCCGATTTCATGCGCTTTCCTTACGTTACGTGGGCTAAGTGCAAACACTCCACCATAAATGACGCTGCTTTGCTATGCGGTGATTATAATTTTTAACAATCTCAGACCTGCCGCACAGGCGGCTTTTGTTTATGTCCCGTTAAGCCAGATTCAAGTAAAATTTTTTTATTCGGCATGCAAAGATATGAACTGTGGTCGTTAATGCCATATAATTTAGCCATAACGGATGCCCCAACCGGGCGTTTTTTGGTGAACAGGAGAGTCAAATGATTTTACGTGTAATGGGCGTTTCGCTGATTGGTTTAACACTGGCGGGTTGTGTGAACGACAATTCACTCTCCGGCGACGTATATAGTGCTTCTGAAGCTAAACAGGTACAGAACGTGACATACGGTACTATCGTTAATGCCCGTCCTGTTCAGATTCAGGGTGGCGATGACACGAACGTTGTGGGCGCAATCGGTGGTGCGGTACTGGGTGGATTCCTGGGTAACACCATTGGCGGCGGTACCGGACGTTCTCTGGCCACCGCGGCGGGCGCAGTTGCCGGCGGCGTAGCCGGTCAGGGCGTTCAGGGCGCGATGAACAAAACCCAGGGCGTTGAGCTGGAAATTCGCAAGGACGATGGCAGCACCATTATGGTCGTGCAGAAACAGGGTAATACCCGCTTCTCCGCTGGCCAGCGTGTTGTACTGGCTAGCAACGGCAGCCAGGTTACCGTCTCCCCGCGTTAAAATAATAATGGATGCGGTCAAAAGACCGCATTCATTTACAAAACATATCAATTTAATAAATATAGTTACAAAAATAATTCATTTGGTGAATTATTCATCTCCTCTGTTCTTGTTCCTGCGCAAAGTATTTTTTACTTCTCTTCGTTAGACTCTTCGCATTCATTTTTTCTTTTTTATTTATTTGAACTTATATGCTTGCGATCTCTCGATTTGTAAAAAACCGCTATATGGCGTTCGTCATTGGATGCATCGTCGTCATAAGCGTATTACAGGGATTATTTATAAAACTTGTTGAATGGGTTCCTTCATTCTCTCCGCTATTTTTCCCTACGCTAACTATTTTTCTTCTTGTATTCCATCTGTTTATTGCCTGCTTTATGGCAATGAAATACTGGTGCGATAAAAAACGTTTATATCTCGTTCCGATTGCCGCGGCCTTTGCCGGTTCGGCACTGCTGATGGTGGGTACGCTGTCCAGCTTTCCGGCCTGGCTGGATCTCTATCAGTTCAACGAGGCGAACTATAATGACGCGATGATCTTTTATATGTTCCGCCACCTTTTAATGGCGGTGCTGATGATCGCCTCGGTATTACTGTATACGCTTCGCGCTTCCCCCCTCACGCGAAGCGCCCACATCGGCACCGTTGCCGGATCGGCTCTTTTCGCGTGCGGTATGCTTGGGCTGGCGTGGTTCTATTCCAGCCATTCCACGATGCTAACCCTGGATCTCGTGGATAATGAAACCCGGAAGTTTATGGTTCTCTGGAGCCAGACGATCAATATCATTTTGATCGTTCTCTGGGGCGTTACGTTAATCACCCTGATGGCCGTGACCCGGATAAGAAATTTGTTCTGGGTAGGCGGAAATTTTTTGTGCGTCTGTTATGTCGTCACGCTGTTAATGCTGCTGTTAGGCGGACACGCGGAAGATGTTTCGTGGTATCGCGCCCGGTTATTCGAAACCGTCGCGACGTTAATGATAATATTTATTCTGCTTTCCGACGTCTTTAATTTGTATCGCGACTCGCACGTCAAATACCAGCAGTCTTATCAAAACTCGATCCGCGACCCGCTCACCCGTCTTTATAACCGCAGCTATTTTTATGATTCATTAAACTACGCCCTCGGCTCGGCAACGGAGGCACACCCGGTATCGGTGGTGGTAAGCGATCTTGACCGTTTCAAGCGCATCAACGACTGCTACGGGCATTTGCAGGGAGATAAGGTGCTGCAGTTTGTCTCTAATCTTCTGACGGATTCCGTGCGCCCCCAGGATATCGCGGCCCGAATCGGCGGTGAAGAGTTTGTTCTGATGCTGACCAATACCCCATCAGACGCCGCGCGGCAGGTCGCCGAGCGCATCCGTCTCAAGCTGAGCGGGTTTGATAAAACCAGCAGCGGCGGCCATCTGCCGGAGCCAATTACCATCAGCATGGGCGTATTCACCGCAACCTCGCCGGATACCAGCGCGGAAACCTGCGTGGAAAGCGCGGATAAAGCCATGTATGAGGCAAAGGAGACGGGGCGCAACCGGGTCGTGGTGTTCAGGTAATGAGAAAGGCCCTGCATAAGCAGGGCCATTACGTTCGGTCAGTCGCGGGATTGCAGATCGTGGATGTTCTGCTCAAGACGGGCGATAAGTCCAATTAGCATCTCCAGCTCCGCAGGTGAAATACCGGACAGGATCTCCCCCCGCGTTTTACTGATGACGGCTTCCATCTCCGTAATGATAGGCGCCGCTTTTTCCGTCAGTTTTATACGCTTGGCGCGACGATCGCTGGCGCAGGTTTGACGGGAGATGAGTCCCTTCTCTTCCAGCTGGTCAAGCGTACGCACCAGGGACGGTTGCTCAATACCGATCGCTTTTGCCAGCTGAATTTGCGACTGTTCTGGCGGGAGCTGATGGATGTTATGCAGCGTAACCCAGTGCGTCTGCGTCAGTTCCAGAGGTTTCAGGCGATGGTCAATCAGAGCACGCCAGACGCGTACCAACCTTGCCAGATCAGAACCTAATGGCGATTCCAATTTCATCTCCTTATAATTAGCTTGCTAAGTGATTATAGTGATTTTAGAATAGTTTGCAGTATTTGTATTGCCAAAACAAATGCAATCACGGTATTCATCATTCCAGAAAGAATGATTTACACTGAATATTCATGCGCCATCGCACTGATACATGCCATTGCGGCACTCACTCCACTGCAAAGGATCGCTGCTCGTGACGTTTTTCTCTTTCTCTGCCGGGTTGCCCCTTCAGGATCTGATTATCGGCGCATCGGTCTACTTTCCGCCTCTTTTTAAAGCCGTTATGGTTGGATTTGTGATCTGGCTCGTGGCGCACCGACTGCTGCGGGACTGGATGTATTCTGGTGAAATCTGGCACCCGATGTTGATGGATCTCTCGCTGTTTACCCTTTCCGTCTGTCTTGGCCTTGCCGTGTTAACCGTCTGGTGAGAATCCCCTTGAAAACGCTTAAATATTTTTCCACTCTTTTCGTTTTGGCGCTGGCGCTGATTGCCGGCTGGTGGCTCTGGAACTATTACATGCAGTCCCCCTGGACCCGCGACGGCAAAATACGCGCAGAACAGGTCAGCATCACGCCGCAGGTGTCGGGCAGCATCACCGCGCTCATGGTAAAGGACAACCAGTTCGTCCACGCGGGCGATGTGCTGTTCCGCATTGACGAGACCCCTTTTCAGATTGCCGTGCTTAACGCTCAGGCGCAGCTGGCTAAGGCTCAGTCCGATCTCGCAAAAGCCAACAACGAAGCCGACCGACGCCGTCATCTGTCGAAAAACTATATCTCTGCGGAAGATCTGGATACCGCCAACATCAACGTGAAAACCATGCAGGCCGGTCTGAAGGTGGCGGAGGCCACGCTGAAGGAGGCGGAGTGGCAGCTGACCCAGACGGTGGTTAAAGCGCCGGTAGACGGGTGGATTACGAACCTGTCCACGCGCGTGGGAGACTACGCCACGACCGGAGAGCCGGTTTTTGCCCTGGTGGATAGCCGCTCGTTTTACGTGGTTGGCTATTTTGAAGAGACGAAGCTGCGCCATATTCGCGAGGGCGCGCCAGCCCGAATCACCCTCTACAGCGGCGCGCAAACGTTACAGGGTCACGTATCCAGTATCGGTCGGGCAATCTACGACCAAAGCGTCGAAACCGATTCTGGCCTGGTGCCTGATATTAAACCCAACGTACCCTGGGTGCGTCTGGCCCAGCGAGTGCCGGTTCGCGTGGAGTTCGACAGCCTGCCGAAAGAGATTACTCTCGTTTCAGGGACCACCTGTACCGTCTCCATCGGGACACGATGATGAACCTGCGGGCTGTCTCGTGGCGCAATGCGCCCTGGATAAAAGCGACGCGCCCGCAGTGGCGTTACGCGCTGCGCAACGGCATCGCCATGTGCCTTGCGCTTACGGTTGCCTATTACCTGAACCTGGATGAACCCTACTGGGCGATGACGTCAGCGGCGGTGGTCAGCTTCCCCACCGTCGGCGGCGTTATCAGTAAAAGCCTCGGACGCGTGGCGGGTAGCCTGCTCGGCGCCACCGCCGCCCTGATTCTGGCTGGCCATACCCTGAACGACCCGTGGCTGTTTCTGCTCAGCATGTCCGCCTGGCTGGGGCTGTGCACCTGGGCCTGCGCCCATTTTACCAATAACGTTGCCTACGCGTTTCAGCTGGCGGGCTATACCGCGGCCATTATCGCCTTCCCGGTGGTTAACGTGCTGGATACCACCGAACTGTGGGATATCGCGCAGGCACGCGTGTGCGAGGTGATGGTCGGTATCCTGTGCGGCGGCATGATGATGATGATCCTGCCCAGCACCTCTGACGGCACCACGCTCATCACCGCCCTGAAAACGATGCACGCGCGCCTGCTGGAACATGCCAGCCTGCTCTGGCAACCCGACACAAACGATGAGATCCGTCTCGCGCATGAAAAAGTCATCGGCCAGATCCTGACCATGAATCTGCTGCGCATACAGGCCTTCTGGAGCCACTATCGCTTTCGTCGCCAGAACACGCTGCTGAACTACCTGCTGCACCAGCAGCTACGCATGACCAGCGCAATATCGAGCCTTCGCCGGATGTTGCTGAACTGGCCTGCACCGCCCGCGCATACCCGGGAGGTGATTGACACTCTGCTCGCCGCCCTTGCGCGCCCGGACGCGGATATCTACAGCGTGGCCCGGATAATTGCTCCGCTCGCCCCAGCGGATGAGTATGACTACCGCCACCGCGCCTTCTGGCAGCGTCTGAACTATTTCTGCCGCCTGTATCTGCGCAGCAGCCGCTGGCTGAAAGCCGTCGAAAATGCCACGCCCGTTACCGAGTTTTCCGTACCCGGCAGCCCCGCTCTGGCGCGGCATACCGACGCCATGGAGGCGCTGTGGAGCGGTTTTCGTACCTTTTGTGCACTGATGCTGGTCGGCGCATGGGCCATTACCACGCAGTGGGACGCGGGCAGCGCGGCGCTGACGCTTGCGGCCATCAGCTGCGTGCTCTATTCGGTGGCGGCGTCCCCCTTCAACTCGCTTACGCTCCTCATGCGCACGCTGGTGCTGCTGTCCCTCTTCAGCTTTGTGGTGAAGTTTGGCCTGATGGTGCAGATAACCGATCTGTGGCAATTCCTGCTGTTTCTCTTTCCGCTGTTAACCACCATGCAGCTGCTCAAGCTGCAAATGCCTAAGCTGGCCGGCCTGTGGGGGCAGCTGATTGTTTTTATGGGATCGTTCATCTCGGTGACGAATCCGCCGGTTTACGATTACGCCGATTTCCTGAATGACAACCTGGCGAAAATTCTCGGCGTGGGGCTGGCATGGCTGGCGTTCGCCGTGCTGCGCCCTGGTTCGGACGCGCGTAAAAGCCGCAGGCATATCCGGGAGTTACGCAGAGGATTTGTCGACCAGCTGAGCCGCAGGCCGCACCTTCGCGAAAGTGAATATGAATCGCTGGTTTATCATCACGTCAGCCAGCTCAATAACAGCCAGGATTCACTCTCCCGGCGCTGGCTATTGCGCTGGGGCGTGGTGCTGCTGAACTGTTCGCACGTGGTGTGGCAGCTGCGCGCCTGGGAGACGCGGTCCGATCCGCTGTCGCGGGTCCGCGACACCTGCATTGCCCTGCTGCGCGACGTCATGAGCGAGCGCGGCGTTCAGCAGCGCCCGCTCAGCGTCACCCTCGCCGAGCTTCAGCGCATTTGCGACGCTCTGGCGCGCCATCATCTGCCTGCGGCGCGCGATCTGGCGTCCATCATCTGGCGGCTGCACTGTTCCCTGTCACAGCTTGAACAGGCGCCGCCTCCCGGCACGATAGGCGATCAGATCACCCCACAGGCATAGCGCGCCCCGCCGCCGCCAAGCGGTTTAGGCTTATCTGACATGTTATCGCCGCCCACGTGGATCATCAGCGCCTTGCCCTTGACCTCATCAAGCTTTTTCAGTCGGGGCGCGACGACGGGATCGGTAGCCTTACCGTCGTTATTGACCACCAGCACCGGCAGATCGCCGAGGTGACCCATCCCGTCCGGGCCTTCGTGTTTGCCGGAGTTGTGCGGGTCGAGATGGCCCCCGGCGGCTTCTGCGGCGGAAGGCTTACCCTCTTTCATTGCGGGCTGGCAGCTGCCTTTAGCATGAACGTGGAAACCGTGTTCGCCGGGGGGCAGCGCCTTAAGATTGGGGGCAAACTCCAGCCCTTTATCCGTTTCGGTGATTTTCACCGTCCCGATGGACTGACCGACCCCCTGAGAAGTGACGAGATTCATTTCAACGTCGTCGCTGGCTGCCTGCGCTCCTGCGCATACGGCCAGCGTGACAATAGCCAGAGCAAAACGCTTCATAAGACCTCCACGGGTTATTTTTTGCACCTTAAGTCTATACCAGAGGCGCAGATTTCACCGGAAAGTCAGTCAATTACTTGCTCAGGGAACGTCGTAGCCCAGCGCGGCCTTGCGGATGCGGAACCACTGCTGACGCGTCATCTCCAGTTCTTCGGCGGCAAGCGCCGCGCGTACGCGCTCAATCTTGCCGGAGCCAATAATCGGCAGCGGCTTAGACGGCAGGCGCAGGATCCAGGCGTAAACCACCTGTTCGATACTTTCCGCATTGAGCTCGCGGGCCACGGTTTCGAGCTCGTTACGCAGCGGCTGGAATGCCTCATCGTTAAACAGACGGCCTCCGCCCAGGCAAGACCATGCCATCGGACGGATGCGCAGCTGTTGCAGCTGATCGAGCGTACCGTCGAGTAGCAGCGGCTGATGAACCGGGGAGATTTCCACCTGATTAGTCGCCAGCGTAAACGGCAGACGAGACTGCAATAGCGCAAACTGCGCCGGGGTAAAGTTAGACACGCCGAAGTGGCGCACCTTGCCGCTCTGGTGCAGGGTCAGGAAGGCTTCAGCGACCTCGTCCGCATCCATCAGCGGATCGGGACGGTGGATCAGCAGCAGGTCGATACGATCGGTAGCCAGATTAACCAGCGACTGCTCGGCGCTTTTCACAATGTGCGCGCTGTCGGTGATGTAGTGTCCCAGGGCATTCTCCGGTTTTGCCGTTGTGGCAATACCGCATTTGGTCACAATTTCCATACGATCGCGCAGCGCCGGCGCCAGCTTCAGCGCCTCGCCAAAGGCGGCCTCGCACAGATAACCGCCATAAATATCGGCGTGATCGACGGTAGTGACTCCTAAATCAAGATGCTCTTCAATAAAGTTCGCCAGCTGGAGGGGGGACATATTCCAGTCCATCAGGCGCCAGTAGCCCATTACAAAGCGGGAGAATTCCGGGCCCTGCGGGGCAAGAGTAATACGCTGAACCATAACATTTTCCTCAAGGAGATTATGTCACCAGTATACGCAATTACCTTGCTAAAACAGTGAAGGTTGCTGAGGTTCTTCGGTTTCAACCGCTTTGTTTGCGCGAATTTTGCGCAGCAGTCGCTGCCGACAGAGGCGTATCACCTCCTGCTTTTGCGCGTCGCTGAATTTTTGCCAGTTAAAACGCTCATCCCGCGTGCGCATGCACCCGCGGCAGTAACCTCGTTCATCAACCTGGCAAATCCCCCGGCACGGGCTCTGGACGGGGAAAAATTCCAGTTGCTCTGCCACTTCTACCTCCACAGCGTCACTATTTCCTACAGTGAAGACCCTAAACGACCCGCACGCAAGGGGCGGCAGCCACAAATATGACGTTAAGGTTTCGCTAATCTTCCCCTCTTATACTCGCCGCACTGATATAACGAATGGTCTGTTCATCATGTGGTTCACTAAGAAGTTACGCTGTAACGAAACGGTTTTCACCCTGGGCTGCGCGCTGTTCTTCACCGCGTTTAACGCGCTGTTTATACAGCGCAGCTGGGCAATAATTGCGCCAGCGCGCCTGCACGACCTGCTGTTTGCCGCCAGCGTACCGCTGGTGCTGTTCTGCGGCTGGGTAATCGTCTTTAGCGTGCTGAATATACCCTTTATTCGCAAGCCGCTGATGATTGTCCTGACCATGGGATGCGCCGCCGCGACCTATTTTATGTATACCTATGGCGCGGTTATCGATCGGAACATGATGGTGAACGTCTTCGAAACTAACTCTCAGGAGGCCACCGCCCTGGTGACGCCGCAGATGATCGTGTGGCTTGTGCTGGCGGGCCTGGTTCCGTCCATCATCTTAGCCCTGACGCGCATTCGAAGCGGAAAATGGTGGTACGCCCTGCTGATGCGGCTTGCCACCCTGCTCGGCGCGCTGCTGGCCATTATCCTGGTCGCGGCGGTATTTTATAAAGATTACGCTTCGCTGTTCCGCAATAATAAAAGCATCGTCAAAATGGTTACCCCGGCGAACTACGTAAGCGCCGTGGTCAAGTACGGTAAAATGCGCTGGTTCGCAGGCGATCGGACGCTGGTCCGCATTGGTCAGGATGCCCGTAAGGGCGCGCTAATTTCAGGCCAGCAAAAGAAAACCGTGCTGGTTCTCGTGGTGGGCGAAGCCTCCCGCGCCGAAAACTACTCGCTGAATGGTTACCGCCGTGAAACCAACCCGGAGCTTAAAAAGCAGGACGTCATCAACTTCCCCCAAGCCTCCTCCTGCGGCACGGAAACCGCCGTTTCCGTTCCCTGCATGTTCTCCGGTATGACGCGGAAAAAATACGATGCGGACCTGGCGCAACATCAGGAAGGCCTGCTTGACGTGCTTAACCACGCCGGGTTCAACCTGCTGTGGCGCGACAACGACGGCGGATGTAAAGGTGCCTGCGACCGCGTGCCGCATACGGACATGACCCAGTGGAATCTGGACTCGTACTGCAGGGACAAAGTCTGTATCGACGACGTAAACCTCTACCGCCTGGACAAAGTGCTGGATGGTCTGAAGCAGGACACGGTACTGGTGATCCACCTGATGGGAAGCCACGGCCCGGCCTATTACAACCGTTATCCGGACAGTTTCCGCAGGTTTACCCCGACCTGCGACACCAATGAAATTCAGAACTGCGATCATCAGGCGTTGATCAACACCTACGACAACTCAATTCTGTATACCGACAGCGTGGTCAGCAGGACTATCGACGCGCTGAAAGTCCGACAGGCCACCATGAACACGGCGCTGATTTACCTTTCCGATCACGGTGAGTCGCTGGGCGAAAGCGGAATTTATCTGCACGGCACGCCGTATATGCTGGCGCCGGAGCAGCAAACGCATATTCCGTTTATGTTCTGGCTCTCTGCGGATTACGTGAAAAACTTCGGTGTCAACACGGACTGCCTGCGTGACCATGCTGCAAAAGATGCGGTTTCACAGGACAATTTGTTCGCCACCGTTCTGGGGATGATGGATGTTAAATCAACGGTTTATCAACCGCAGCTGGATATTTTGTCGCAGTGCCGTCGCGATGCTGCCTTGCATTAGACCGAACGGTCTATTAGAGTGAAGTCATGAGCAGACATACAGAACACGATACCCGCGAACATTTACTGGCTACCGGCGAGCGCCTTTGCATGCATCGCGGATTTACCGGTATGGGGCTGAGCGAGTTGTTAAAAACCGCGGAAGTCCCTAAGGGATCGTTTTATCACTACTTCCGATCCAAAGAGGCGTTCGGCGTCGCCATGCTGGAGCGGCACTATGCCAGCTACCATCAGCGCCTGGCAACGCACTTCGCCAGCGGTGAAGGTAACTACCGGGATCGGGTTCTGAACTACTATCAGGAGACGCTGACGCAGTTCTGTCAGCAGGGCATCATCAGCGGCTGCCTGACGGTAAAACTGTCTGCCGAAGTGTGCGATCTTTCCGAAGATATGCGCACGGCCATGGATAAAGGTGCCAGCGGCGTTATCGCCCTGCTGGCGCAGGCGCTGGAGAAGGGTCGCGATGAGCAAACCCTCGCCTTCTTCGGCGATCCGTTAACGCAGGCGCAGGTGCTCTACTCACTCTGGTTAGGCGCTAACCTGCAGGCCAAGATTTCTCGCAGCGCCGTGCCGCTCGAAAGCGCGCTGGCACATGTGAAAAGCTGTATTACTGCGTCCGGCGCGTAGCCGGCATTTTTATTTATCCTTTTACTAGTCGACTGGTCTACTCAGGAGCCGTTATGTCCGCTGAAAAGTTATTTACCCCACTGAAAGTCGGTGCCGTTACCGCCCCAAACCGCGTATTTATGGCCCCGCTCACCCGTCTGCGCAGCATCGAGCCGGGCGATATCCCAACACCGTTGATGGGTGAATATTATCGTCAGCGCGCCAGCTCAGGCCTGATCATCTCTGAAGCCACGCAGATTTCTGCCCAGGCAAAAGGCTATGCCGGCGCGCCGGGCCTGCACAGCCCGGAACAAATTGCCGCGTGGAAAAAGATCACCGCGGGCGTACATGCTGAAGAGGGCCGTATTGCGGTACAGCTGTGGCACACTGGCCGTATCTCGCACAGCAGCATCCAGCCCGGCGGCCAGGCTCCGGTTTCTGCCTCTGCCCTGAACGCGAATACCCGTACCTCCCTGCGCGATGAAAACGGGAACGCGATCCGCGTCGATACCACCACCCCGCGCGCGCTGGAGCTGGACGAGATCCCGGGCATCGTGAACGATTTCCGTCAGGCCGTGGCCAATGCCCGTGAAGCCGGTTTCGATCTGGTTGAGCTGCACTCCGCGCACGGTTACCTGCTGCACCAGTTCCTCTCACCATCGTCTAACCAGCGTACCGACCAGTACGGCGGCAGCGTTGAAAACCGCGCGCGCCTGGTGCTTGAAGTGGTGGATGCTGTTTGCAACGAGTGGAGCGCAGACCGCATTGGTATTCGCGTTTCGCCGATCGGCACGTTCCAGAACGTCGACAACGGCCCGAATGAAGAAGCGGACGCGCTGTACCTGATTGAAGAGCTGGCAAAACGCGGCATTGCTTACCTGCACATGTCCGAGCCGGACTGGGCTGGCGGCAAGCCTTATAGCGAAGCCTTCCGCCAGAAGGTGCGCGAGCGCTTCCACGGCGTGATTATCGGCGCGGGTGCCTACACGGCGGAGAAAGCTGAAGATCTGATCGGCAAGGGTCTGATCGATGCCGTAGCCTTTGGCCGCGATTACATTGCTAACCCGGATCTGGTTGCCCGTTTGCAGAAGAAAGCGGAGCTGAACCCGCAGCGCCCTGAAAGTTTCTACGGCGGCGGCGCGGAAGGCTACACCGACTACCCTTCTCTCTAATCCCGCATTGCACATTGATAGCGGCGACATTTCGCCGCTATACTAAAACATCGTTTCTGTTCAAAAAGATAATCCAAACTGAGGAAATTATGCGCCTACTTCACACCATGCTGCGCGTTGGCGACCTGCAACGTTCCATCGATTTTTACACTAACGTTCTGGGCATGAAGCTGCTGCGCACCAGCGAAAACCCGGAATATAAATACTCCCTGGCGTTCGTGGGTTACGGTCCGGAGTCTGATGAAGCCGTCATTGAGCTGACGTACAACTGGGGCGTAGACAGCTACGAGCTGGGTACGGCTTACGGCCATATTGCGCTGGAAGTGGATAACGCGGCCGAAGCCTGCGAACGCATCCGCAGCAGCGGCGGTAACGTCACCCGTGAAGCGGGCCCGGTTAAAGGCGGCACCACCGTGATTGCCTTTGTTGAAGATCCGGACGGTTACAAAATCGAACTGATCGAAGCCAAAGACGCTGGTCGTGGTCTGGGCAACTGATCCCGCAGGGCGCACTATGCGCCCGTTGTTTTGCTGCATCGCCTCTCAAAATTTGCCATAATACGCACTGCTTTTTTCCCCTTGTAAGAGACCCTGATGTCCGATAATGCTCAATTTACCGGTCTGTGCGACCGTTTTCGTGGTTTTTATCCCGTTGTCATTGATGTTGAAACAGCCGGATTTAACGCTAAAACCGATGCGCTGCTTGAGATTGCCGCCATCACGCTGAAGATGGATGAACAGGGCTGGCTTGTACCGGACACCACGCTGCATTTCCACGTTGAACCCTTTGAAGGGGCAAACCTACAGCCGGAGGCGCTGGCCTTTAACGGTATCGATCCGACAAACCCGCTGCGCGGGGCGGTAAGTGAATACGAGGCGCTTCACGCCATTTTCAAAATGGTGCGCAAGGGCATGAAAGAGAGTGACTGTAGCCGCGCCATTATGGTCGCCCACAACGCCACGTTCGATCACAGCTTCACGATGGCCGCTGCGGAACGCGCCTCGCTGAAGCGTAACCCATTCCATCCGTTCGTCACGTTCGACACCGCCGCGCTGAGCGGCCTGGCGCTGGGCCAAACCGTGCTGTCCAAAGCCTGCATCACGGCGGGTATTGCGTTTGACGGCACCCAGGCGCATTCCGCGTTATACGACACCGAGCGTACGGCGGAGCTGTTCTGCGAGATCGTCAACCGCTGGAAGCGTCTGGGCGGCTGGCCCCTGCCGATGGGCGACAGCGAAGAGCAGGCATAAAAAAAGCGACCTCCTGAGGTCGCTTTTTTGTCCGCGCAGAAAACTTATTCTGCGTCCGGCTCTTCGGTTTTATACTTCGCCGCGGTCTCTTTGATCAGCTGCTGCAGTTCGCCGCGCTGATACATTTCAATCAGGATGTCGCATCCGCCAACCAGTTCACCGTCAACCCACAGCTGTGGGAAGGTAGGCCAGTTTGCGTATTTTGGCAGCTCAGCGCGAATGTCCGGGTTTTGCAGGATATCAACGTAAGCAAAACGCTCACCACAGGCAGACAGCGCCTGAACCGCTTGTGCGGAGAAGCCGCAGCTTGGCAGCTTCGGAGAACCTTTCATGTACAGGAGAATTGGGTTTTCAGCGATCTGGCGCTGAATTTTTTCAATAGTGGTGCTCATGTCTTGCTTCCTTTAACTTCTGTTACGGCATCAGTCTGACATTGTAGCGGGTCAGGCCGACATCGGAAAATAACATTTTTGTCACGTCTCATTATTTTATCTGCTATCGCGTAAAGATGCATTGCTAATGTCGTTTATCGCTGCCCGCAGCGCGGATTTGCTCAGGGAGCGAACAATTCTGCTACAGAACGATGAATTTTTTTGCACTTGCTAACGAAACAGCTTTTGAGAATGAAAAATGCTATTAACTTATTCTGATTTTTTGGATTAGAATCGACACGTTTTGTAAATCATACGCGGGTATTATTGATAGCCTGCATTCATCAGGGGACTGCCCAGTGGCGCGGATAACGAAAATCTCGATGACGCTCTGTGCTTTACTGTTTACCACACTCTCATTTGCGCCAGCGGCGAACGCCTCTGAACAGGCGCGACACTCTGCCGTACAAAAAACGCATCTGGCAAAAAACGCAGAAAAAAAGAAAAAAACCACCGGCAAAACCGTTAAAAAGAAATCCACCGCGAAAACGAAGAAGACTGCCTCCACCACATCAAAAACGCTCCGCTCCAGCACGCGCAACACCACCCGCACTGCCGCCAGATCCGCTTCCGAAAAATGCATCGTGCGCAAAGGCCATAAAACCAAATGCACAAAAGTGACGAAGCTGGCCGACGCGCATAAGGTTCGCATGCAGAAGGCGCAAAAAACGGCGATGAATAAGCTGATGGGGCAAATTGGTAAACCGTACCGCTGGGGCGGCACCTCCCCGCGCACCGGTTTTGACTGTAGCGGGCTGGTTTATTATGCCTATAAGGATCTGGTGAAATTCCGCATTCCGCGCACCGCAAACGAAATGTACCATCTGCGCGACGCCGCCCCGGTTAACCGTGGCGAACTGCAAAACGGCGACCTGGTGTTCTTCCGCACCCAGGGACGCGGCACGGCTGACCACGTTGGCGTGTACGTGGGTAACGGTAAGTTCATCCAGTCACCGCGCAGCGGCCGGGACATTCAGATCACCTCTCTCAGCGAAGATTACTGGGTGCGCCACTACGTGGGCGCGCGACGCGTCATGACGCCGAAAACCATCCGCTAAACCCTGCCCTGCCGCATCCGTGGCAGGGTAAGTTCCTCTTTTGCATACCCTTTCAATTTGCTATTCTGTCCATGTTGTCTGTAGGGTTATTGGCAACGTATAAAACTATAAGGAGAGAAGCAATGTCGTTCGAATTACCTGCACTACCGTATGCAAAAGACGCCCTGGCCCCGCACATTTCTGCGGAAACCCTGGAGTACCATTACGGCAAACATCACCAGACCTATGTCACCAACCTGAATAACCTGATCAAGGGCACCGATTTTGAAGGCAAAACGCTGGAAGAGATCGTGCGCAGCTCAGACGGTGGCGTATTCAACAACGCCGCTCAGGTGTGGAACCATACGTTCTACTGGCACTGCCTGGCACCCAATGCTGGCGGAGAGCCAGCCGGCGAGCTGGCCGAAGCCATTAACGCCGCATTCGGCAGCTTCGCCGAGTTCAAGGCGAAGTTTACCGACGCCGCGGTTAAAAACTTCGGCTCCGGCTGGACCTGGCTGGTGAAGGAGGCCGATGGAAAACTGGCTATCGTTTCCACCTCAAATGCAGGCACCCCGCTCACCACCAGCGCAACGCCGCTGATGACCGTGGACGTGTGGGAACACGCTTACTACATCGATTACCGTAACGCGCGTCCTAACTACCTGGAGCACTTCTGGGCACTGGTTAACTGGGAGTTTGTTGCGAAGAACTTCGCCGCGTAAGAGACACGCAGAAGGGGAGACCCTTCTGCGTTTTTGTTTATTCAGCGGTGCACGCTGCTTCAGGCTGTTTGCGACCGGACATCAGCACCAGCAGCAGGCCGAGTGCGGCAATGATTGCGCCCATCACCGGAACGAAGCTGTAGCCCAGCCCCCCGGAAATGACCGCCCCGCCGGCAGCCGCGCCCAGCGCATTGCCGAGGTTAAACGCACCGATATTGACCGAAGAAGAGAGCCCAGGAGCCTCGTGCGCGACGCGCATTACGCGCATCTGCAGCGGCGGTACCACGGCAAAAGTCGCTGCGCCCCACACCACCATGGCAATTGCGGCACCCACTTCGTTACGCGCCAGCCACGGGATCGCAATCATGATCGCAATCAGCAGGGTTAAGAAACCCTTCAGCGTCCCGCTGACGGAGCGGTCCGCCAGCTTCCCGCCAAGATAGTTACCGATGGAGAAGCCCACGCCAATCAGCACCAGCATCGCGGTAATAAATACCGGCGTCGCGTGGGTGATATCGTGCAGCACCGGGGAGATATAGGTGTAGAGCGTAAACATCGCCCCTGCTCCCAGCACCGTGGTGAGCAGCGCAGAAAGCACCTGAGGACGCATCAGCACAGCCAGCTCTTTACGCACTTCCGGACGCTCACCGGCGCTCCCTTTCGGCAGAGAGAAGAACAGCGCCACCATCGCAATTACGCCGAGCGCCGCGGTTGCGAGGAAAGACATACGCCAGCCGATCGTCTCACCCAGCCAGGTGGCTGCGGGCACGCCGCCGATATTGGCGATGGTCAGCCCCATAAACATAGTGGCCACCGCGCTGGCCTGCTTATGTTTTGGCACCACGCTGGCGGCCACAACCGATCCCAGCCCGAAGAACGCGCCGTGGTTAAGGCTGGTCAAAATGCGTGAGAGCATCAGGGTGGTGTAATCCGGTGAAATCGCGGAAAGCACGTTCCCCAGGGTGAAAATCGCCATCAGGAAAATCAGCGCATTGCGGCGCGCGCGGTGCGAAAGCAGCAGCGTCATCAGCGGCGCCCCTACCATCACGCCAACCGCGTAGGCGCTGATTAACATACCGGCCGCAGGGATTGAGACGTCCACGCCCCGGGCTATAACAGGCAATAACCCCATTGGGGAAAACTCAGTGGTGCCAATCCCAAAAGCGCCAATCGCCAGGGCCAGCAGTGGAAAATTGATTTTCATGAATGAACTCCGGAAACCGTGCCATAACGCGACACAGAATTAAGAAGTCAAAAGCATGACATCAATCACAAAAAATGAGAAGTTAACATTTTGGCAAAAGATTTTTGCCGGAGGGGTAACAATCGCACAAAGCGAGGGAGAAAGCTCTCCCCCGTCTGAATCAGTGCAGCGCAGCGGTTAAACCACCCGCAACGATAAGAGCAAGAACAACAATGGTGGTAAACAGCGAAAACTTAAGATCGGTACTCATCAATTTTTCTCCTTTTATTCACCCTACGAAAAGTGAGCCTGCTCATTTTTACACAGTTCAGGTCAAAAATCTTCCAGGATTTAAGCGGATATCCACTTTACCTCTTCCCCTTTTCATCAAGATAGGACAAAATTCCACGCTAAATTTATTAGCGTACCGGCCATTGACCCCCTCCTGACGTCCTGTGTCGTTTTCCCGGCGTGTCGCAACTCAAGATTGCGTAATAAGGGTGAGAGAAGGCAAACGTTTACCTTCAAGTTTTTCAGGAGCTTAGGATATGGTCTGGAGTGACATTTAATGGCAACAATTAAAGACGTAGCAAAACGCGCAAACGTTTCCACTACAACCGTATCACATGTTATTAACAAAACGCGTTTCGTCGCAGAAGAGACGCGTAATGCCGTGTGGGCAGCGATCAAAGAACTGCACTACTCGCCGAGTGCCGTTGCGCGCAGCCTGAAGGTTAATCACACGAAATCGATTGGCCTGCTGGCTACCAGCAGTGAAGCGGCCTACTTTGCTGAAATCATCGAAGCCGTTGAGAAAAACTGCTTCCAGAAAGGCTACACCCTGATTCTGGGCAACGCGTGGAACAACATTGAGAAACAGCGCGCTTACCTGTCGATGATGGCGCAAAAGCGCGTGGACGGCCTGCTGGTGATGTGTTCTGAATACCCTGAGTCGGTCCTTTCCATGCTGGAAGAGTATCGCCACATTCCAATGGTGGTGATGGACTGGGGCGAAGCGCGCGCCGATTTCACCGATTCGGTGATTGATAACGCCTTCGAAGGCGGTTACATGGCGGGTCGTTACCTGGTGGAACGCGGTCACCGCGAAATTGGCGTGATCCCGGGCCCGCTGGAGCGCAACACCGGCGCTGGCCGCCTGGCCGGTTTTATGAAGGCGATGGAAGAAGCGATGATCGTCGTGCCGGAAAACTGGATCGTGCAGGGCGACTTCGAGCCGGAGTCCGGCTACCGCGCCATGCAGCAGATCGTTTCCCAGCAGCATCGCCCTACCGCGGTGTTCTGCGGCGGCGACATCATGGCGATGGGCGCGCTCTGTGCGGCGGACGAGCTGGGCCTGCGCGTGCCGCAGGACATTTCGGTGATCGGCTATGATAACGTGCGCAACGCCCGCTTCTTCACCCCGGCGCTGACCACCATTCACCAGCCGAAAGACTCTCTGGGTGAAACGGCCTTCAATATGCTGATGGACAGGATCGTCAACAAGCGTGAACAGTCCCAGTCCATTGAAGTCCACCCGCGCCTGATTGAACGCCGCTCCGTTGCGGACGGCCCGTTCCGCGACTACCGTCGTTAATCATTTCTCGGGGCCAGCTACGCTGGTCCCCGTAACCACTCCCGGTTCAGCGTTTCGCTGTCTCCCAGATAATCCAGCAGCCAGGCCATCGCGGGCGATACGTCATTTTGCTGCCAGGTCAGACAGCAGGCTGCGTCCGGGAAGGGATTTTCCAGCGTCAGGGCCACCCACTCCCCCGTGTCGATGCGCGGACGCGCAACGTGTACCGGCACCATCCCAACGCACAGCCCCGCGCTCAGGCAGGTGGCTGACGACTCCCAGTCCGGCGCGACTACCCGGCGCTGATTGTCCAGCAGCCAGGTAATGCGCTTGGGCAGCGAACGGGAGGTATCCTCCAGCACCAGCGACGGCCAGTTGCGTAACGTGTCGTCACTCAGCGGCCCCTCCATCGCCGCCAGCGGGTGATCGCGCGCCACGACGCAAGTCCAGCTCAGCATGCCCATGTCGCGAAACGCATAGCGCCCGCCAACCGGGATGGCCTGCGTGGCGCCTATCGCCATCTCTGCCCGGCCGTCCGCCAGCGCATCCCAGACCCCGTTGAACACTTCCTGCGAAACGCGCAGCTCAACGTCGGAAAAATGGCGATAAAAATCGACGATCATCTGCCGGGTACGCTCCGGCTTAACGATGTTATCCACCGCAATGGAAAGGTGTCCGCGCCAGCCGTTAGCGATCTGCTGGCACTGCTCGCGGGTGATCTGCATTTTTTTGATAACAGACCGCCCTTCTTTCAAAAACCACGCCCCGGCGGGCGTCAGTTCAACGTCGCGATGGCGCCGCTCGAACAGCGGGACCGCGAGCCACTCTTCCAGCTGCCGCACCGTATAGCTGATTGCCGAGGGAACGCGGTGCAGCTCCTGCGCGGCACCGGTAAAGCTGCCGTTACGGGCCACGGCATCGACCACTTCAAGGGAATAATCTGACCACATTTTCTGCCTGCAAAATTTTTGAATGCACTCGCCAAATATTAGCGTTTCACAAGCCGCTTTGCACTCCCTACACTCTGCGGCAACGTACACCTGCCTCCTCAGGAGAATAAATAGTGCAACCCAGGAAAGGATTTTTAGTCTGGCTCGGCGGCTTAAGCGTGCTGGGCTTTCTGGCGACCGACATGTATCTGCCCGCGTTCGCCGCGATGCAGGAAGATTTGCAAACCCCTGCCGCCGCCATCAGCGCCAGCCTGAGCCTGTTCCTCGCAGGCTTCGCTTTTGCGCAGCTGCTATGGGGACCGCTGTCGGATCGTTTTGGCCGTAAGCCCGTTCTGTTGCTGGGGCTGGCGATATTTGCCGTTGGCTGTCTGGGCATGCTGTGGGTTCGCGATGCCGCCTGGCTACTGGCGCTGCGCTTCATTCAGGCAGTCGGGGTCTGCGCCGCAGCGGTCACGTGGCAGGCGCTGGTTACCGACTATTATCCGGCCTCGCGCACTAACCGTATTTTCGCCACCATTATGCCGCTGGTTGGCCTGTCGCCGGCGCTCGCCCCGCTGCTGGGCAGCTGGATCCTGGCACACTTCGACTGGCAGGCCATTTTCGCCACGCTGTTCGCCATCACGCTGGTGCTGATGCTGCCCGCGTTTGCGCTTAAGCCTGCGCATAAAAAAGAGGCGCATCCGGACGCGAAGCCGGTCACCTTCACCTCCTTACTGCGGGCTAAGGCCTATCGCGGCAACGTGCTGATTTACGCCGCCTGCTCCGCCAGCTTCTTCGCATGGCTGACCGGTTCGCCGTTTATTCTGCATGACATGGGCTACAGCCCGGCGGCTATCGGCCTGAGCTACGTTCCGCAGACCATCGCCTTCCTGGTGGGCGGCTACGGCTGTCGCGCCGCGCTGCAAAAATGGGAAGGCCAGCAGATGCTTCCCTGGCTGCTGGTGCTCTACGCGTTAAGCGTGATCGCGACCTGGGCCGTTGGCTTTATTCCGGGCGCCGGGCTTGCTGAAATTTTGATTCCGTTCTGCGTCATGGCGATCGCAAACGGTGCCATCTACCCTATCGTTGTGGCTCAGGCGCTGCGCCCGTTCCCGCAGGCGACGGGCCGCGCTGCCGCGCTGCAAAATACCCTGCAGCTGGGTCTGTGCTTCCTGGCAAGCCTGGTGGTCTCCGCGCTGATTGCAACACCGCTGCTCACGACCACCAGCGTCATGCTGGCCACCGTTGCGCTGGCAGGTCTGGGCTATCGCATGCAGTCATCAGCGCATCGTGAGCAGAATCAAGACGCGCACAGAGAAACGTCGCACGCCTGATTGCACAGGAAATTATGTTAAAAACCAGTGATTAGGTTGCTAACAATTTTCTGTTGAATCACCAAATTTAGAGGCCTATACTAAATTTGGTTCGATTAAATACGATAAATATTAAGTGTTAACGGGAGCCGGAGCGCTCCCGTTTTACCATGGACGGCTTTTCGGCAAGGGAAATCTCCCTTCCTCTGTTCTACGTCGGATATTAGCCTCGCGGGCATTTACCGTGAGATTTCTCACAAACCAAAAAAAGCGTCTACGCTGTTTTAAGGTTCTGATCACAGCAAGGTGATGGAGAAGCTATGAGTTCATCGTGTATAGAAGAAGTCAGCGTTCCGGACGATAACTGGTCCCGGATCGTCAGTGAACTGTTGGGACGTGCGGGCATTACGATTAATGGCTCATCCCCCTCCGATCCCCAGGTTAAACATCCCGATTTTTTTAAACGCGTTTTGCAGGAGGGATCGTTAGGGCTGGGCGAAAGCTATATGGACGGCTGGTGGGAGTGTGAACGGCTGGATATGTTCTTCTCCAGCGTATTACGCGCCGGTCTTGAAAATCAGCTCCCTCGTCACTTCAAAGATACGCTGCGTATCGCCTCCGCTCGCCTGTTCAATCTGCAAAGTAAAAAGCGGGCGTGGATCGTCGGCAAAGAGCATTACGACCTGGGTAACGATCTGTTCAGCCGGATGCTCGACCCGTTAATGCAGTACTCCTGCGGATACTGGAAAAAAGCAACGTCGCTGGAACAGGCGCAGCAGGATAAACTACAGCTGATCTGCGACAAACTGCAGCTGCAGCCCGGCATGCGGGTGCTGGACATTGGCTGCGGCTGGGGCGGTCTCGCCTGGTTTATGGCGACGCATTACGGCGTCAGCGTGGTGGGCGTCACGATATCGGCCGAACAGCAGAAGATGGCGCAGGAGCGCTGCCTGGGCCTGGATGTTGATATTCGGCTTCAGGATTACCGTGACCTGAACGAGCAGTTTGACCGCATCGTTTCCGTTGGCATGTTCGAGCACGTGGGTCCGAAGAACTACAAAACCTATTTTGAGGTGGCCGACCGTAACCTGAAGCCTGACGGTATTTTCCTGTTACATACCATCGGCTCTAAGCGCACCGACAACAATGTGGATCCCTGGATCAATAAATACATCTTCCCGAACGGCTGTTTACCCTCCGTACGCCAGATAGCGAACGCCAGCGAACCGCATTTCATCGTGGAAGACTGGCATAACTTTGGCGCAGATTACGATACCACCCTGATGGCGTGGCACGAGCGTTTCCAGGCCGCGTGGCCTGAAATTGCCGACAACTATTCGGAACGATTCAAACGAATGTTTAGCTATTACCTGAATGCCTGCGCTGGCGCGTTCCGCGCGCGGGATATACAGCTATGGCAGGTGGTGTTTAGCCGGGGCATTGAGCACGGCCTGCGGGTGGCCCGCTAAAAAAATAACCCCGGCTACCCGGGGTTATTTTTTATTCTTCTTCCACGGCCTTTATTATCGCCGCTTCTTTCGCCGCCAGCACGCGCTCAACGGTATCCACGACCGCCTGGGTCTGGGGATCAATTTCGATATTCACGCGCTGCCCCAGCTTTTTTGCTCCGAGCGTTGTGCGCTGCAGCGTTTCAGGAATTAAATGCACGCAAAAACGCGTTGGCGTCACTTCACCTACGGTCAGGCTAATCCCATCGATGCCAATAAATCCTTTATAGAGGATGTATTTCATTAATGACGGATCCTGCACCTTAAACCAGATTTGACGGTTATTTTCCGAGGTGACAATTTTCGCCACCTCTGCGGTGGTCATAATATGGCCCGACATCAGATGCCCGCCAATCTCGTCGCTAAACTTAGCCGCACGCTCGACGTTTACGATATCGCCCGGCACAAGCTCGCCGAGGTTAGTAATGCGCAGCGTCTCTTTCATTAAATCAAAGCTGATCCGGTTACCGTTAATTTCGGTTACCGTCAGGCAGCAGCCGTTATGCGCAATCGACGCACCGGTTTCGATGCCGTCGAGCATATATTCAGGTAGCTCAACCACGTGAGTACGGAAATTTGGTTTTTCATCAATGGACACCACTTTGGCAGTGCCCTGCACAATACCAGTAAACATGCTTACAGCTCCTGTTCATTCCGGACGGCGATAACGCCGTTTAATCCCACCACAATAACAGTTGAAAAAACAGGTTGCCAGCGATGCGCAATTTCTGACGTTTTTTTCACTAGATAATTAGTTAAACCCCGCTACAATAGCTGGCATCCCTCTGTTTTTTCTTCTTGCTGCCAGTTACGGCGGCCTTTTTAGTCTCTCAAATAACTACAATACAAAGGTGTTCACGTGCAGAAGTATATGATCGAAGCGCGTCAGTTATTGGCACTGGCAATACCGGTGATCGTCGCGCAGGTAGCCCAAACCGCAATGGGATTTGTGGATACGGTGATGGCCGGTGGGTACAGCGCCACCGATATGGCCGCCGTGGCGATCGGAACCTCAATCTGGCTTCCGGCCATTCTGTTTGGCCACGGCCTGCTGCTGGCGCTGACGCCAGTTATTGCGCAGCTCAACGGCTCTGGCCGACGCGAGCGCGTGGCCCATCAGGTTCGCCAGGGCTTCTGGCTGGCCGGGATTGTCTCCATTCTGATTATGATTGTCCTGTGGAACGCCGGGTATATCATCCGCGCTATGCATAATATCGACCCGGCGCTGGCGGATAAGGCGGTAGGTTATCTGCGCGCCCTGCTCTGGGGCGCACCCGGCTATCTGTTCTTCCAGGTGGCGCGCAACCAGTGTGAGGGGCTGGCAAAAACCAAACCGGGCATGGTGATGGGCTTTATCGGCCTGCTGGTCAACATTCCGGTGAACTACATCTTTATCTACGGTCATTTTGGCATGCCGGAACTCGGCGGCGTAGGCTGTGGCGTGGCGACGGCTGCGGTGTACTGGGTGATGTTTGGCTGCATGCTCACCTACATCAAACATTCACGCTCCATGCGAGACATTCGTAACGACACCGCCTTCAGCACGCCTGACTGGTCGATGATGACCCGCCTTACCCAGCTGGGTCTGCCTATTGCGCTGGCGCTGTTCTTTGAAGTGACGCTGTTTGCCGTCGTCGCTCTGCTGGTTTCGCCACTGGGCATTATTGACGTGGCAGGTCACCAGATCGCCCTGAACTTCAGCTCGCTGATGTTCGTTCTGCCGATGTCGCTGGCCGCTGCGGTGACGATCCGCGTGGGCTTCCGTCTGGGACAAGGCTCAACGCTGGATGCGCAAACGGCGGCCCGCACCGGGCTGGGCGTCGGCGTCTGCATGGCGGTCTGTACCGCGCTCTTCACCGTGCTGCTGAGAGAGCAAATCGCCCTGCTCTACAACGATAATCCGGAGGTGGTGACGCTCGCATCGCACCTGATGCTGCTGGCTGCCCTGTACCAGATCTCTGACTCCATCCAGGTCATCGGCAGCGGCGTGCTGCGCGGTTATAAAGATACGCGCTCCATCTTCTTTATCACCTTTATTGCGTACTGGGTGCTGGGTTTACCCTGCGGGTATATTCTGGCGCTGACGGATCTGGTCGTAAACCGCATGGGGCCAGCCGGGTTCTGGATGGGCTTTATCATCGGCTTAACCTCGGCGGCCATTATGATGATGCTGCGCATGCGCTTCCTGCAACGTCAGCCTTCCGCGGTGATTTTGCAGCGCGCTGCACGTTAAACACGCGGTAGCCGCCGGATGGCGGCTACTTTCTCTTCACTTTGCGCGGTAATGAAGCAATCGCGTGAAATCAGAGAGAAAAATGCGTTTTCCCTCTTGCCACCATGGTGCTGTGCCGCTAATATTCGTCCCCGTTGTCACCGACAACACGTTGCGTTCATAGCTCAGTTGGTTAGAGCACCACCTTGACATGGTGGGGGTCGTTGGTTCGAGTCCAATTGAACGCACCATTCTGCGTCCGTAGCTCAGTTGGTTAGAGCACCACCTTGACATGGTGGGGGTCGGTGGTTCGAGTCCACTCGGACGCACCATTTCAGTTCTGAAATGGTGCAAATTTCCTCTTCTGAATATCTTAATTTCTCCCTTCATTGAATGACTTAGCCTTTCTCCTGCTACGCTTGTTATATGGTTCAGAAACGCAGGAACGCTTTCGATGAAAAAAATTGCCATTATCGGCTCAGGCCCAACAGGGATTTACACCTTCTACTCTCTTCTTGGCAACGCAGCGCCACTGTCCGTCACCGTGTTTGAGAAAGCAGACCAGCCCGGCGTCGGTATGCCCTACAGCGATGAGGATAACTCCCGGCTGATGCTGGCGAATATCGCCAGTATTGAAATTCCGCCCATTTTTATCAGCTACCTCGAATGGCTAAAGCAGCAAAATGCAGCTCACCTTGCCCGCTATAGCGTCGACAAAGAGACGCTGCACGACCGGCAGTTCCTGCCGCGCATTTTGCTGGGTGAATATTTTCACGATCGGTTTCTTGCCGTTGTCGCGGAGGCAAAAAAGGCGGGATTTCACGTCGAGGTTCATCCCAACGCTGAAGTCACGGATATCAAGGCTGACGCAGACGGCGTGGCCCTTTCAGTGAACGATGCTCCGTTCTCCAGGAGGTTTGATCTTGCCGTGGTCGCCACCGGTCACGTCTGGCCTGATGAAGAGGAAGCCACCCGCACCTTTTTCCCAAGCCCCTGGTCAGGGCTGATGGACGCGGAGATCCGCGCCTGCGAGGTGGGGATCATGGGCACGTCCCTCAGCGGGCTGGACGCGGCCATGGCGGTCGTGATGCAGCATGGTCAGTTTACCGGGGAGCAGTTCATTCTGAATAAGGGCAGCGAGGCGTTAAAAATCGTGCTCATGTCCCGCACCGGCGTGCTGCCGGAGGCCGACTTTTACTGCCCCATCCCTTACGAGCCGCTGTCCGTATTAACCGAGGCCGTGGCTGAGAGCGAAATAGCAAAAGGGCCGGACGGACTGCTTGACCGCATTTTTGCGCTGATGGTGAAAGAGCTTGAGCGTGCCGATCCGCAGTGGTGCCGGGCAATCTCCCTAAGCACGCTGAATGCCGACACGCTTCGCGATGTCTGGTTTGAGGATCGCAAAAAGCACGGGCCGTTCACATGGGCCGAAGCGAATCTGAAAGAAGTGGAGCGAAATAAGCGCGAAAAACGTACCGTCGCCTGGCGCTACACCGTGCTACGCCTGCATGAGGTGGTTCAGGCGATTGTCCCTTTACTGAACGAACGGGACAGAGCGCGGTTTAAGTCCGGGCTGGAACGCGTGTTTATTGATAACTATGCCGCTATACCCCCGCAGTCTATCCGCCGGCTGCTGGCGCTGCGTGAAGCGGGGATCGTCAGCGTGGTTACGCTCGGTGATGATTACGATCTGGATATCGGCAGCGATCAAACCGTCATCACCACGAAAGAAAAGAGTTATCGCTTTGACGTGTTTATTGACGCGCGCGGGCAAAAGCCGCTCAAAAATAAGCATATTCCCTTCCCGACGCTGCGCAAACAGCTTGAGGAAACCGGCGATGAGATACCGGACGTTGGGGAAGACTACACGCTGCTGGCACCAGCGTCTCTGCGCGGGCGTATAGCCTTTGGGGCGATTCCGTGGCTGATGCACGATCGTCCGTTTGTACAGGGGTTGTCAGAGTGTGCTGAAATTGGTCAGGCGATGGCGAAGGCGGCGGTAAATCCTGCTTCGGGAGTGCGCCGCAGGTTACCTTTTGCGGAGTATTAAAAGGGCATCCCTGCCCTGAGCGTCGGATTACTCGAAGTACACTTCCGGGTTTTCCGACAGCGATACGAACGTTTTGGTGTTCTTGTCCAGGGCAAGAATTTTGCCGCTTTCAATATCATACACCCAGCCGTGCAGGCGAATGGCGTTGTTGCGCAGGCCTACCGCCACGGACGGATGGGTCTTGATGTTGCTCAGCTGCGCAAAAACGTTCTCCTGCACCATCGCATTCACTTTGTCGATCGGCTTATCCCAGGCTTTCTTCTCCACCACCGCTTTTGCCGCATCGGAATAGCGCAGCCAGTGGGAAACGGCCGGCATTGGCTCCAGATCGGCGTTGTCAGCAATCGCCTTCATCGCACCGCAGTTTGAGTGGCCGCAGATAACGATGTCGGTTACGCCCAGCGCCACCACCGCGTACTCGATTGTCGCAGAGACACCGCCTGGCTCCGGCCCGAACGGAGGCACGATATTGCCGGCGTTTCGAATGACAAAGAGCTGTCCTGGCTCTTGCTGGGTAACCAGTTCCGGGACCAGACGGCTGTCGGAGCAGGAGATGAACAGCGCTTTGGGATTCTGACTGGACGCTAAACTACGAAAGAGCTCTTTACGTTGCGGGAAAATCTCTTTTTGAAAGCTGAGAAAACCTTCAATGATATGTTGCATAGCCATTTCTCTTTTATCTGTTTTAGTTTAGGTATGATCGCGATCACACTCGTAAAATTTAACCACCGTGCCTTAGCGGAGACAAGCAATATATTTCTGGCCCGACCGCTGGACTATCTCATCCGCGCTCGCCGCTATGTTTTGCCCCTCAAACGCCCCGTACAGGCGCGCAAACTTTTTCCCCGTAAGCCTGCGGGTCACGGACTCGACGGTGCTGGCAGGCAGCGGCAGCATATTCGGATAGCTCCACATGAACGACACGGCGTCTTTACCCGGCGTGACCTGCAAGATGTCCCCCGCCAGCAACACGCCCTCCCCCGACTGCCAGTGCAGCACCGTGCCGCCGGCAAAATGGCCGCCAAGCCGCAGCAGGGTCACTGACGGCAAAATTTCAAGAGCGTCGTCTTCCCAGAAGCGTATCGCCGGGCTGTCGCGCATTACCCACTGCCGATCGCTGGCGTGAAGGTAGATCGGTGCGTTAAACGCTCCGGCCCACTCCTGCATGGTGGTGTAGTAATGCGGATGCGAAATCGCGATCGCGCTAATCCCGCCGAGCGCTTCAACCAGCGTTATGGTCGCCGGATCGAGGTTAGCGATGCAGTCCCACAGGATATTGCCGTGCGGCGTGCGCAGCAGGATTGCCCGCTGGTTGATGGCAAAGGACGGTACGGTTTTGATGCTGAACAGATGGGGCTCCAGCTGCTGCCATTTGTTAACGTGCGTGGCGGTAAGGCTGTTGAAATCTATCCATGCCTGCCCCGTTACCGGAACATACTGACGCTCATCGTCACAAACTGGACAGTTAATGGGCTGTTCATCGTAAGCGGTACCGCAGGTTTTACAGAGCGTAATCATCAGCTTTCCTCAGCAATAAAGCTCTGAGTATGGCAGGGATTATCCTTATGTGCTGCGAGGTGCACTGCCCGGTTTTTTTGGCTTATACTCTGCCGGTATCAAAAACTGAAAACGCAGGTGCCACATGGAAATTGATCTCGATAACTTAGTCTTTAACGGGCTGGATGAAGCAGAAGAGCGTAACGCGGAACGTCTTGACGACGCGGATAAAAAAGCCCAGGCGATCGTCGCCGATGACGACTGCGGCGATGCCTGCAAGATCTGAATACAGAGCACCGGCCATGCCGGTGCTTTTTTTATGAATTACTGTCCGGCCCCGTCAATGGCCGCCTGGGCACAGGCTTCATCAAGATGACCGCCCGGCGCGCCGCCGATGCCAATCGCCCCAATCACCTCATCGCCCTCTTTTATAGGTAAACCACCCGCCAGCAGCAGGAAGCCGGGAACATCACGCATATTCTGCGCGCCCGCGTTAGTCTGTGCAGCTTCCATTACCTTACCTGACGCGTTTTTCGTACTCAGCGCGGTATAGGCCTTCATTTCGCTGGCTTTTACCGTATGTGGGCCAGCGTTATCCGTGCGCTGCACCGCCTTAACAACCCCTGCGCGGTCAACCACGGTCACCGTAACCTGATAGTGCTTTGCCATACAGGCCTGAACGGCGGACGTTGCCAGCGCGTTAGCCTGTGCCAGAGAGAGGCTTTTCTGATTCAGCGCATCCGCCCGTGCAGCCAGGCTTACGCTACCCGCGACCAGTGCCGCTACCATCAATACTTTTTTCATTGCACTTCCTCGAGTGTTGGGAGACAACCCGAGATTACTGAAGCGCGCGTCTACGCGTAATTCGGTTGATTACGCACTCCACCTGGTAGTTATACGGATTGCAATTTGTCATATTCCCGGCTCGCCTGAACCAGGCTGCTGACGCCAAGCTTGGCAAACGCCGCCGCGCGGTGCGCTTCCACGGTCCTCGGGGAGAGGTTAAGACGCGCAGCCGCCTCTTTGTTGCTGCATCCTTCCATCAGCACGCTCAGCACCTCGTGCTCCCGCGCGGTTAGCTGTTCGAATCGCGCTTTAATCCGCGAGATATCCTGCCAGGCGGCAGATCGCCGCAGGCTCTCTTCGAAAGCCATGCCAACCGTTTCGATAAGCCTGTCGGCATCCAGGGGTTTGGTGAAGAACTCAAACACGCCGTTGCGAAACGCGCGACGGCAGGCGTCGACCGTTCCGTGCCCGGTCATGATAACGACCGGCAGCAGCGGCCAGGGCCATTCACCCTCTTCCAGCCAGGCAAGCCCGCCCTTGCCCGGCATGCGCATATCCAGCAGCAGACAGCCGACAAGCGCCGTTTCGCCGCCGTGCGCCAGCGTAAAGGCATCGACGCTCTCGAATGCCTTAACCTGCCAGCCCATTCCGGAGAGTAAAAACGTCAATGATTCCCTGATGGACTCATCGTCATCGATGAGCCAGACCACCTTATCCATGCTTTGTCTCCTTACCTTCTGCCAGCTGCAACCGGATCTGCGCCCCGCCCTGCGGGGCGTTGCCCAGCGCGATCGAGCCGTTCATGCGGGTTATTAGCGTTTCCGTTAACGTCATCCCCAGCCCCGTTCCGCCGGGGCGTCCGCTAAAGAAGGGCATAAAGGCGTTTTGCAGGGCCTCCGGGCTAAATCCCGGCCCGCCGTCGGTAAGCGTGACCAGAATGCCCTTCTCGTTTTTCTGGCTGTCGATCCGCACCCAGCCGTGCGTGCTCTCCTGCTGAGCCTGAATCGCGTTGCTGAGCAGGTTGTGCAGTATCTGCTCCAGCCAGAGCCTGTCTGCCAGCACGGTCGTGGCATCCGCTGCAAACGCATGGATGACCGCGATACGGTTCGATTTGCGCTCGTGCTCCAGCAGGCTCTCAACCTGCTGCCAGCACTGCACCAGATCGGTTTCGCGCAGGGTCACCTTCTCCTGTACCACATGCTCGCGAAAGCGCGTCAGCAGGGCGCTGATGCGCTGCGTTTGCAGCAGCGCGGCCGCAAGCGCCTGCGGCACGGCCTGCGGATTAGCCTCGAGCTGTCGCTGCGCCCCCTGGATCCAGGTTTGCACGGCGGTAAGCGGCTGGTTAATTTCATGGACAATGCCCGCGGTGATCTCCCCCAGCGTGTTAAGCCTGGCATGCTGATAATAGCGGGCGCGCTGCTCGGCCTGCTGCCGCTGTTTGCGCTGCCAGAGCACGCTTCCCACGCCCGCAATCGCTACCCCCCACGTCAGAAAGAGCAGCAGGTAAGGCAGCAGGGAAACGCTGAACCAGTCAGGCTCTGCCTCGGCTGTAAGAACGAAGGGCTGGGTATGCTGCGGGAAAGCGCGCTGCCAGCGCCAGAAAGCGCCGGAGGATGGCGGATCATCGCCGTTCGTGACGTTAAGATGCAGCTGCGCGAAGCTATGGCGCGCGGGAATCAGCGCGCTTAGGTCGACCAGCACGCGTATCTGCCGCCAGGGATTGTATAACCAGTACCGCACCCCGCTAAACGGCTCCACGCGCGGGGCGTCCAGCGCACGCCCCGCGGTTTTTTCCAGGGCCAGGACAGAAGGAAACTTTTTGCGTAACGCGGAGATATCTTCATCGCCGCTCAGAAGCGGAAGCACCGATTCGTTTTGCGTCAGCACCGCGCCGATCGCCGAATAGCGTGCCGTAAACTCGCGATCGCGCTCCCAGTACTGGCGACGTATCTGTTCCGCATACAGCAGCACACCGCTTATCAGGCAGACCGCCACCCATGCAGCGATGCTGCGCTTTATCATCTTTTTTAAGCTCATAGCGTTAACGGGCGCAGTCATTCAGGCTGTCGACATTACCAGTTAACGCTGATGAGAACAAAAAAACGCGGACGTTATCAGATCTCCGGCGTTCTGCTAAAACCGGTCAGCATGAGGATCGGGCCCTGTGGGGAGGATGCCGCGTCAAACTGATAGTGGTTTCCCTGACGATCGCCGCCGATGTACCATGAGATCTCGGTTTTGCCTTCTGCCAGCGCCTTGCGCACCGCTTTATCGACATCCACCATCCGGTATTCCCGGGAGTGGTTCAGGTAAAGAATCGCATCCGAACGGTAGTTACAGGACGGTCGCGAATGCCAGCTCACGCTGGCCGGATCCCAGTCGTTGCTCGCCGGATAGAAGAAGATTTGGTCCGCGCCGTTAGTTTCCACTTTCCCGCCGTAGATACGCACGCGGTATTTAAACTGCGAGGGGTCCTGCCCGGCAGGCAGCGGCGGAATGCGGAACTTCACCAGCGACAGCGTTTCGCTGTTGCGCGTGCGTCCGCCGTTCTTCCAGTTATCCTGCACCAGCAGAACCTGCGGATCCGGCTGGGAAAGCGCTGGCTCCAGGCTGCTGAGCCAGACGTTGGCCTTCGGTTTCGAATAACCATACGGAACGGTGGTGCCGCAATCCATTCCGCGGTTCATGCACAGGTCGGTCATAAAGCGCGCGGCATCTTCCGTCCAGCCGTTCATAAAGTCAGCATGAGCGGTATACAGGCTTCCCCACCGCTCTTCGCGCTCGTCTCCGTGCATGATTGGATCGAGGGAGAGCTGCACTTTGCTGGTATCCAGAGAGTCGATCGTCGGTAGCACGTACGCAACATTCATGTTAACGGTCGGGATTTTCACCGGGAAGGCGGACGGGCACTGCCCTCTGGTATCGTAGGTGGCGTTGGCCAGGCCGTGGGCGGGCTTCAGGTTTACCCCGTCCCAGCAGTTCGGGAACTGAATGCCGATATTAAACTGCACGGCATCGTTCGCCTTGCGCAGGCCGCAAACCTCACCCGTTTTGGTGGTGTAGCCCCTGCCGTTGGCGCACAGGAAGGTGATATGTGGGTTCGGCGCGGTACCATGATGGTCGCCTGCCAGCAGCGACAGCCCCGCCGGGAAAGGGTGCAGCGGCCAGGCGTCAACGTTCGATGCCTGATAATAGGTTTTTTGATAGGCGGGTTTAACCACCGTTCCGTCAGGCAGCTTCAGCGAAGGGGCCCAGTAGGCCGAGCCGTCTGCTTTATTATCGCAGGTGGTCTTTTCATGCGCGCGCAGCGATTCACGGCTGGCGTAAGCATCCGCCTGTTCGTTGCCAAAGAAGTCGTGCAGCATGGCCTCGTTGGGCATGCCGTACATCATAATGGCATCGTCGCCGAGGGTGTGGGAGTAAGCGCAGACAACGTGCGCCTGTGGCCCGGCGTGTGCCGCCTGCATGGCAATCAGTAAAGCGGTGGCAGAAAGTGCCGGGGTTAATACTGTCCGTTTCATTATTATCTCCATCGTTGAGAGGAGATAGTGGTAGCAAAACGGCTGCGGTTTACCGAGGATTTACCCGCGTATTTTTCCGCTCATCCCTGCTTTACACGCATCACGCACAGCTCATTCCAGTACGTTTCGCGCGTCCGGCGCAGTTCAGCGTGACGTTTTATCATTGAACCACTCCGGGTCAATGTTGGCTACGTCCACGCCGTACAGGCTGGCGACGGGCAATACTGACTCAAGAACACGTTGCGCGCTGTTCTCCGCACTCGCTGGTCGGGCCGCAAAAAACCGCCGTAACGTGCTTATCCACTTTTTCATCGTCATCACCCTTCTCGCTTAACCGGAACTCAGTTAAGCACGCGTTAGCCATGAAGGGGAAATAACAATAATGGCTGTTGATATGCGGGATCTGAGTAACTCACGACGCGCTGACGTCATGGCCGGACAGCGCTTTTACCACCGTTTCCATCGCTTTGGTTGTCAGCTCGCTGCGCTTAACGCGCTGGTTCGCCAGCGCGGTACGCAATACGCCCGCAATGACAATATGCTTCGGCTCCTGGCCTAAATCACGCATTTCGAGAACGACCTTGCCTACCACCCGGCACATCTCCTGATACAGCGCTTCGTCTTTGGTCACATTGCCCATTGTCATCACTCCGTTGCCCTAAAGCGTCAGCTTAAATGATTCGTTGGCTGGATACAAAAAAGAAGCCCGGCGTATTTCCCGCCGGGCTTCATCTTAAAAATCAGAAGATTAGTTATTTACCGGGATCACCGCGCCTTTGTATTTGGTGCGGATCCAGTCCTGGATCTCTTTGGAGTGCAGCACGTTCACCAGCGCGACGATATCTTTCTTCTTCTCGTCTCCGCGATGGACGGTAATGATGTTGGCGTACGGGTTGTTTTCACCGCTCTCAACCGCAATCGGGTCGTGTACCGGATCCAGGCCTGCATCGATGGCGTAGTTGGCGTTGATCACCACCGCCGCACCTTCGTCGTTGTTGTACATCTGCGGCAGCAGAGAGGCTTCAACGTTAGGGGTAAACTGCAGCTTTTTCGGGTTTTCAACGATATCGCTGATCCGCGCGGTCACTTTATCAATGCCTGGCTTGAGCTTGATCACGCCCTCTTTTTCGAAGATAGACAGAATACGGCCTTCCTCGGAAACCGCGTCACGCATAATGATTTTGCCGCCCTCCGGCAGATCCTTCAGCGATTTGTATTTTTTGGAATAAATGCCGATTGGCTCGATGTGGATCGCGCCCGCACTCACGAAATCATACTCCTTATCGCCCGCGTGATCTTTCAGCACGCTGTTCAGATAAGGAACGTGCTGGAAGTAGTTAGCGTCGATGTCGCGTCCGGCCAGCGCGGTGTTTGGCAGAATGTAGTCCTGAAACGGTTTAATCTCCAGATCGATACCCTGCTTCGCCAGGATCGGCTTCGCCTGCTCCAGAATTTCGGCGTGCGGCGTGTTGGAGGCGCCCACGGTCAGGGTGTCAGCCCAGGAGGCGAAGCTCAGGGCGCTCAGGGTGGCTGCGGCGATCAGCGTCAGCGTTTTTTTCATGATGATGGTTCCTGTGTGTATTTATTAGCGTTTATCTAACAGTGATGTGATGACATCGCCGCAGAACTGGATAATGAAAACGATGATTAAAATGGTCACCGTTGCCACCAGCGTGACGTCACCATGGTTGCGCTGGAATCCTTCCAGATAAGCCAGATTTCCCAAGCCGCCGGCACCAATTACCCCTGCCATTGCGCTGTAGCTCACCAGCGCAATCAGCGTCACCGTCATTCCTGACACCAGGGCGGGTGAGGATTCCGGCAGTAAAACCCGAAACACGAGCGTGCTCAGCCGTGCGCCCATCGAGCGCGTGGCTTCAATAACCCCTTTATCCACTTCACGCAGGGCAATCTCGACCAGGCGGGCGTAAAACGGCGCGGCACCAACAATCAGGGCGGGCAGCGCGGCGTTGGCGCCAAGAATGGTGCCCACGATGGTCTTGGTGAACGGGATCAGCAGGACGATGAGAATGATGAACGGGATAGAACGAAACACGTTCACCACTATCGAAATCACGCTGTAGACCGTGCGGTTGTGGAACAACCCGCCGCGGGCGGTTAAAAACAGCGCCAGACCAAGCGCGATCCCCAGAATAAAGGTCGCCACGCCCGAAAGCGCGGTCATGTAGAGCGTCTCCTGCGTTGCAGCCCACAGCTGATCCCACTTCAGGTGCGGAAAAAGATTTTCAGCCATGCTTAATTACCTCGCCTTCAATATCGCTTTGCTTCAGGTCGGCGAGGATATTGTTCAGTTGTTCATCGGAGGCCGCCACGTGCACCCAGAGCTGCCCGAAAACGCCGTGGGCGGTTTGCGTCATTTTCCCGTGCAGGATGTTAAACGGCAGGCCGTAGCGCAGGGTCAGCTCACCCACGATCGGCCTGTGCGTGCTGTGTCCCGTAAAGGTCAGCCTGATAATCGTGCCTTCCAGCCCGGTTGCCAGTTCCGTATTAAAGGTTTCGTCTTCGGCGTACTGGCTTACCTGACGGACGAACTGACGGGAGATCGGCTGCTGCGGATGCGTAAATACGCTCAGCACGTCGCCCTCTTCCACCACCCTGCCGTTCTCCATCACCGCCACGCGATCGCAGATTTTGCGCACCACGTGCATCTCGTGGGTGATCAGCACGATGGTCAGGTTAAAACGGCGGTTAATGTCCAGAAGCAGATCGAGGATCTGATCGGTGGTCTGCGGATCCAGCGCGGAAGTCGCTTCGTCACACAGCAGCACGTCCGGATGGTTGGCCAGCGCGCGGGCAATCCCAACGCGCTGTTTTTGTCCGCCGCTCAGCTGCGACGGGTAGGCATTCTCGCGCCCCTTCAGGCCGACCAGCTCCACCAGCTCGGCGACGCGGGCCTGAATTTGCGCTTTTGGCACACCGGCAATTTGCATCGAAAAGGCGATGTTTTCCCGCACCGTGCGCGACCAGAGCAGGTTAAAGTGCTGGAACACCATGCTGATTTTCAGGCGTGCCTGACGCAGCGCTTCCCCTTTTGCGGCTGAGATATCCTGTCCGTTGATGGTGACGCTTCCGGCGCTCGGCTTTTCCAGCCCGTTCAGCAGGCGGATCAGCGTGCTTTTTCCGGCCCCGCTGTAGCCGATAATTCCATAAATCTGTCCCTGCTCTATCGTCAGATTGACGTTATCAACGGCGGTGAGCGACGCCTTTCCGTTATCAAAAACCTTCGAAATATTGCTGAGTACGATCATTCTTATGGGTTATCCGTTTCGCATATAGCGGTTTAGCAGTATGGATGTCCAAACGATAGTAAACAGCCGTTATCAGCTTTTAAATGACCAAAAAGGAATTTCATATAACGTCATGAAATAAGCAGCAGAGCGGCTGGCGGGAAAGGCTTAGATGAATATCAGAAATGGTTATCTGCCAGAGGCATAGCAGCCCGGCGGCAACCGATAAAATCGTCTATTTTTACAGCATTTTTAGCGCGTATAGCCATCCCCACATCCAGACAACTTTACGTCTCGCTGTCCTTGCGTCTGAAAACATGATGAATATTCCTTTCCGTTCTAAAACCTGGTGAAACGTTCTTTATTGAGCAAATTTCGTGGTCCTATCATCCGGTCATGACCTCCTGACAGGAAATAACCATGACGATCTACCACTCCGTCACCGAAATGATTGGCCGCACGCCGGTTATGCAGCTGCACAAGCTTGATACCGGCCCCTGCTCGCTGTTCATCAAGCTGGAAAACCAGAACCCCGGCGGCTCGATCAAAGACCGCGTCGCGCTGTCGATGATTAACGAAGCCGAGCGTACGGGGCGGCTTCAGCCCGGTGGCACCATTATCGAAGCCACGGCGGGGAATACCGGGCTGGGGCTGGCGCTGATTGCCGCGCAGAAAGGCTACGCGCTGATGCTGGTCGTGCCGGACAAAATGAGCCGCGAGAAGATTTTCCACCTGCGGGCGCTGGGCGCGCAGGTTGTGCTGACCCGCTCTGATGTGAACAAGGGCCATCCGGCCTATTACCAGGATTACGCCCGGCGCCTGGCGAACGAGGTGCCTGGCGCGTTTTATATTGACCAGTTCAATAACGAGGCCAACCCGCTGGCGCACCGCACCACTACCGCTCCTGAACTCTTTGCACAGCTTGACGGGCAAATCGACGCCATCGTCGTCGGCGTTGGATCCGGCGGTACGCTGGGCGGCCTGCAGGCGTGGTTCGCTGAACACTCGCCGCACACGGAATTTGTGCTTGCCGATCCGGCCGGGTCGGTGCTGGCGGACCAGGTCGAGACCGGGCGCTATCACGATGCCGGGTCGTGGCTGGTTGAAGGGATTGGCGAGGACTTTATCCCCCCTCTGGCGCATATCGAAGGGGTGGAGCGCGCCTGGCGCATTACCGATCGCGAAGCGTTCGCCACCGCGCGTGAGCTACTGAAAACGGAGGGGATCCTGGCGGGCTCCTCCAGCGGCACGCTGCTGGCGGCGGCGCTGAAATACTGTCAGGCACAAACTACGCCGAAACGCGTGGTCACCTTCGCGTGCGACAGCGGCAATAAATATCTCTCAAAGATGTTCAACGACGACTGGATGCGCCAGCAGGGACTTATCTCGCGCCCCCGGGCAGGCGATCTCTCCGACTATATCGCCCTGCGGCATGATGAAGGCGCGACGGTCACCGCCGCGCCGGATGACACCCTTTCCACCGTGCTGGCCCGCATGCGCCTGTACGATATCTCGCAGCTGCCGGTGCTCGATAACGATAAGGTCATCGGCATCGTTGACGAATGGGACCTGCTCCGGCACATCGGCGGAGACGGGGAACGCTTCTCCCTCCCCGTGACGGCGGCCATGACCCGGCAGGTCGAGTCTCTGGATAAGCAGGCGCCGGAGAGCGCGCTGCACGCCATTTTTGACCGTGGCCTGGTCGCCATTATCTATGACCAGGACCGCTTTCTGGGTCTGATTACGCGCAGCGACGTTCTCACCGCGTGGCGCAACCGTCTGCAAAAATAAAGGAACAAACGATGAAAAATCTGGCAACCCTCAGCGTACACAGCGGCGAGTATCGCGATCGGCACGGCGCCGTCATGCCGCCTATTTACGCCACCTCGACGTTTGCGCAACCGTCGCCGGGTGAGCACACCGGCTATGAATACTCGCGCAGCGGCAACCCGACCCGCCACGCGCTGGAAACCGCCATCGCCGAACTGGAAGGCGGCACGCGCGGATACGCGTTTGCCTCCGGCCTGGCGGCCATCTCCACCGTGCTGGAGCTGCTGGACAAAGACAGCCATATTGTCGCCATTGATGACGTGTATGGCGGTACGTATCGCCTGATTGAAAACGTCCGCAAGCGCAGCGCCGGGCTACAGGTGAGCTGGGTTAAGCCGGACGATTTAGCCGGTCTTGAGGCCGCCATTCGCCCGGACACCCGGATGATCTGGGTAGAAACGCCGACCAACCCGCTGCTGAAGCTGGCCGATCTGGCGGCCATCGCGGACGTCGCCCGGCGCCATAACGTCATCAGCGTGGCCGATAATACCTTCGCCTCCCCGGTCATTCATCGCCCCCTGGCATCGGGTTTTGACATCGTGGTGCACTCCGCCACCAAATATCTCAACGGCCATTCAGACGTGGTCGCCGGGCTGGCGGTGGTCGGGGCCGATAACGAGCTGGCGGAGCGCCTCGGCTATCTGCAAAACGCGGTTGGCGGTGTTCTGGATCCGTTCAGCAGCTTCCTGACCCTGCGGGGGATCCGCACCCTTTCCCTGCGTATGGAAAAGCATAGCGCCAACGCGCTGGCGATTGCGCAATGGCTGGAGCAGCATCCGCAGGTTGAAAGCGTGTTCTATCCCGGGCTGGCGTCACACCCGCAGCACGCGCTTGCCCGCCGCCAGATGGCGCTACCGGGCGGCATGATTTCCGTAGTAATAAAGGGAGATGCGCAACGCGCAACAGACGCGATCCGCAGCCTGAGGCTTTTTACCCTGGCAGAAAGCCTGGGTGGCGTGGAGAGCCTGGTGAGCCAGCCCTACAGTATGACCCACGCCTCCATTCCCCTCGCGCAACGGCTTGCGAACGGCATTGTGCCGCAGCTCATCCGCCTGTCGGTGGGAATTGAAGATGCAAACGATCTGATCGCGGACCTCCAGCAGGCGCTGGAAAAGTGAGCAAAAGACGGCGGGCGTACCGCCTGCCTTCATAAGATGACATTATGCCTTAACGCCTTGATAACAAACTTATGTGAATCTGCACAGATTGTTTTTGAAACACCGTTTCCATTTTCCTTTTTGCGTTGAATCAGCGTATAATGCGCGCCAAACCCCTGGTGAATGGTTTCAGCGCTTGGAATACAAAAAACAACGTACAACTTCTCCTCTCCTTCGTTGGGCTGGCACTCAGGCACACTTTCTTCTGCACGCTCATGTGATGTCACCTATTCTTAGTGCGTGTCATAGACTCTTTCGCAACACAGGTTTGACTCCGCGGCGGTGCGCCCCCGGAGCGAGATTTCCATATCCTTCCCAACTTAAAGACTAAGACTGTCATGAAAAAGACGAAAATTGTTTGTACTATCGGCCCGAAAACCGAATCCGAAGAGATGCTGAGCAAAATGCTGGATGCCGGCATGAACGTGATGCGTCTGAACTTCTCCCACGGTGACTATGCTGAACACGGTCAGCGTATCCAGAACTTGCGCAACGTCATGAGCAAAACCGGTAAAAAAGCCGCGATTCTGCTCGACACCAAAGGTCCTGAAATCCGTACCATTAAGCTGGAAGGCGGTAACGACGTTTCGCTGAAAGCGGGCCAGACCTTCACCTTCACCACCGACAAGTCCGTGGTAGGTAACAACGAAATCGTTGCAGTAACCTATGAAGGCTTTACCAGCGATCTGTCTGTCGGCAACACCGTTCTGGTGGATGACGGCCTGATCGGCATGGAAGTCACCGCCATCGAAGGTAACAAGGTTATCTGTAAAGTGCTGAACAACGGCGACCTGGGCGAAAACAAAGGCGTTAACCTGCCGGGCGTTTCCATTGCGCTGCCGGCGCTGGCTGAAAAAGACAAGCAAGACCTGATCTTCGGTTGCGAACAGGGCGTTGACTTCGTTGCGGCGTCCTTTATCCGTAAGCGTTCTGACGTGGTTGAAATCCGCGAGCACCTGAAAGCGCACGGCGGCGAGAAGATCCAGATCATCTCCAAAATTGAAAACCAGGAAGGCCTGAACAATTTCGACGAAATCCTCGAAGCGTCTGACGGTATCATGGTTGCGCGTGGCGACCTGGGCGTTGAAATCCCGGTTGAAGAAGTGATCTTCGCGCAGAAGATGATGATCGAGAAGTGTGTTCGCGCGCGTAAGGTGGTTATCACCGCCACGCAGATGCTGGACTCCATGATCAAAAACCCACGCCCTACCCGCGCAGAAGCTGGCGACGTGGCTAACGCCATCCTCGACGGCACCGATGCGGTAATGCTTTCTGGCGAGTCTGCTAAAGGTAAATATCCTCTGGAAGCGGTCAGCATCATGGCGACCATCTGTGAGCGTACCGACCGCGTGATGAAGAGCCGCCTGGATTACAACAACGACAGCCGTAAACTGCGCATCACCGAAGCCGTGTGCCGTGGCGCGGTAGAAACCGCTGAGAAACTGGAAGCGCCACTGATTGTGGTTGCGACGCAGGGCGGTAAATCTGCTCGCGCGGTGCGTAAATACTTCCCGGACGCGACCATTCTGGCGCTGACCACCAACGAAACCACCGCGCGTCAGCTGGTGCTGAGCAAAGGCGTGATCCCACACCTGGTGAAAGAAATTGCCTCTACCGATGATTTCTATCGTCTGGGTAAAGAAGTGGCTCTGGAGCTGGTTGACCGCGGCCTGGCACAGAAAGGCGACGTTGTGGTAATGGTTTCTGGTGCTCTGGTTCCGTCCGGCACAACTAACACCGCATCTGTTCACGTGCTGTAATATTTCCCGAACAAATTATATTTTTGTTAAAAAGCGTCCTGCGGGACGCTTTTTTTATTCCCGCCTTTAACCAGAACTATTCAAAAAGCAAATCGGGTTTCTCTATTTAATCGCGATTTATCTAAGATGAATCCGATGAAAAATGCCTTTTTTAACATAGCTTTTTCGTCAAAACTGCCGATTTCGTTGCTTCTTTGAGCGAACGATCAAAAATAGGCGTAATCCCATCAAAAAAATATTCTCAACCCAAAAAAGTTTGTGTAATACTTGTAACGCTACATGGAGATTAACTCAATCTAGAGGGTATTAATAATGAATCGTACTAAACTGGTACTGGGCGCGGTAATCCTGGGTTCTACTCTGCTGGCAGGTTGCTCCAGCAACGCTAAAATCGATCAGCTGTCTTCTGACGTTCAGACTCTGAACGCTAAAGTTGACCAGCTGAGCAACGACGTGAACGCAATGCGTTCCGACGTTCAGGCTGCTAAAGACGACGCAGCTCGCGCTAACCAGCGTCTGGACAACCAGGCTACTAAATACCGTAAGTAATAGTACCTGTTAATAAAATGGCGCACATTGTGCGCCATTTTTTTTGTCTGCGTCAAACCGCCTACTGCGTTACTTTCTCACCTTCGCCTTCCGCAACCGCCGCTGATACCCGACTGTTCTGCACCGACAGGACCGCACTGCCTGAAGATGGCGCATTGCCCGCTGAAACGGCTACCGGGATACCTGCCCTGCGCGACAGCGCCTTATCAATAAGCGTTTTATCGCTGCCCGCCTCCCCTGCAAACGCGGTGAACGCCGCAGAGTGCGTGAACGATGCCGTCTGAGGGTTTTCCCCTTCGACCTGTGCCAGCGGCCTGTGGACTTCGATATAGCGTTTACCGTCCGGCTCTACGGAGAATTTAACTGGCTCATTGATAATCTGTACACGCGTTCCGACGCGCACGTTTTCAAACAGCGCTTTAATATCCGGCGCGTTCATTCGCATACAGCCAGAGCTAACGCGCAGCCCTACGCTGTCCGGCGCGCTGGTACCGTGAATGAGATATTCCCCATTCCCGATGCCTAAACGCAGCGCATAGCGCCCCAGCGGGTTATTTGGCCCTGCGGGTACCACAGGCGGCAGTTTAATGCCCTGCGCCAGAGAGCGTGCTCTGATGCCCGCTGTGGGCGTCCACGTTGGGTTAGGGATTTTCTGACTCACGCGAGTGGTGCTGACCGGCGTTTCCAGCCCAAGCTGACCAATACCCAGCGGATAGACCTGCACGATATTTTCACCCGGCGGGTAGAAGTAAAGACGCAGCTCCGCCAGGTTCACCACGATGCCTTCTCGCTCGGTGTCCGGGAGCAGCATCTGGGACGGGATGGTGATCGCCGTACCTGGCGCAGGGTTCACCGGCGCAATGGTATTATTCGCTTCAAGGATAAGCTGCGCCGCGGTATTAAACCGGCGGGCGATCGCCTGGAGTTTATTGTCCCCTTCCTGAATGGTGTACGTCTGATTTTGCCCAATCAGGCGGCTGCCCGCAGGCGGCAAAGGATAATCAACCGCCCGGGCTGAATTAAGCGCACCGAGCGAACCGAGGAGTAATAGAGTTATTAGAGACGCGCGCTTCATGCTGAGATTCCTTATTCACTGGCAGAACGCCAGAAAGCTGAAAAACCAGCGAGGTGGAAACCACCCCGCGAAACAGAATGAATGCTGTTCTGTAAGTTTAGCTAAGGATTGCGGCTTTGGCGCGGATAGCGCGGATCATCGCTTCCAGCCCCTGGGAGCGGGACGGAGTGAGGTGCTGGGTTAAGGCCATTTTTTCAAACCACGGGCGGACGTCAAAGGCGACAATATCCTGCGCCGACATCTGGTGATAAAGAATAAACACGACGGCAATCAGCCCCTTTACGATGGCAGCGTCGCTGTCGCCCTGAAATTCTATCGCCCCGTCGTCATTCTGCCGCATCAGGATCCACACCTGGCTCTGGCAGCCCTGAATGATGTTGTCCGGGTTATGCGCCTCTTCGCCGAGCGGCGGCAGGCGCTGACCCAGCTCGATGATATAAAGGTATTTTTCTTCCCAGTTTGCGCAACGCCCAAAGTTGCGCAGCAATTTATCTCTGTCCGGCAATTCTGCCATCTCTCGCCTCTCCGTTAGCCAAGCAGCTGGTGAATACGTTTTAGTCCCGCCACCAGCCTGTCGACCTCTTCCATTGTGTTGTACATCACCAGCGACGCGCGGCACATCGCGGGCACCTGATAAAAGGCCATCAGCGGCATTGCGCAGTGGTGCCCTGTGCGCACGGCGACGCCGTAATTATCGAGGAAACTGCCCACATCGTAGGCGTGATGCTTCCCGAGGTTAAACGCTATTACGCCAAGACGGTCTGCCGGGCCGTATAAGGTTAAATCCGGGACGCCGGCAAGCTCGTGCAGGGCGTACTGCATCAGCTGCCGCTCGTACTCCTGAATAGCCTCCAGCCCCGCTTCAGAGACGTAGCTAAGGGCTGCTCCCAGCCCGATAATCCCGCCCGTGTTTGGCGTACCCGCCTCAAAGCGCCACGGCGCGCGGGCGTAGGTTGTGCCTTCCGTCAGGCTGACGGTGGCGATCATCGCCCCGCCCCCTTCCCACGGCGGCATGGCCTGGAGAATGTCCTCTTTTACGTACAGCACCCCGATGCCCGTCGGGCCATAGAGCTTGTGGCCCGAGAAGACGTAGAAATCGCAGTCCAGCGCCTGAACGTCTACCGCATGGTGCATAACCGCCTGCGCCCCGTCAATCAGCACCTTCGCGCCAGCCTGATGGGCCTTATCGACGATCTGCGCCACCGGGTTTTCCGTCCCCAGCACGTTTGAAACGTGGGTTACGGCCACCAGCCGCGTCCTGTCGTCCAGCAGTGCATCCAGCTGCTCCAGCTGCAGCGTGCCGTCTTCGTTCAGCGGGATCGTCCGCAGCTGGGCACCCACGCGCTCACAGAGCATCTGCCACGGCACGATGTTGGCGTGGTGCTCCATCTGGGTGATGATGATGTTGTCACCCGCACGCACCTGCGCGGTGCCCCAGCTGTTGGCCACCAGGTTGATCCCTTCGGTGGTCCCGCGGACGAACACCAGCTCTTCCGGCGAACGCGCGTTGAGGAAGGCCGCCGCCTGCGTACGCACGTTTTCCATGCGCTGCGTCGCTTCGGCGCTCAGGGTGTGAATACCGCGGTGCACCGCCGCATAACCGTGGCGGTAAAATTCCGCTTCCGCATCCACCACCTGGTTCGGTTTTTGCGCGCTGGCCGCGCTGTCGAGATAGGCCAGCGGCAGACCGTTTACCTCACGGGTCAGCACCGGAAAATCTGCCCGGACTTTCTCTACGGGGAACGTCATGCTTCGCCTCCAGGCAGACGCTGGCCGATGCGGGCCAGCACCTGCTGTTTAAGTGCGCCATCGGGCAGCGCTTCCGTCAGCTCGGCCGCAAAGGCGTAAATAATCATCTTTTGCGCCGCCTGCTGGTCTATCCCGCGCGAGCGCAGGTAGAACATCTGCTCATCGTCAATGCGCCCGACCGTCGCGCCATGGCTGCACTTCACGTCGTCGGCGTAGATCTCCAGCTGCGGCTTAGTGTCAACTTCCGCCAGACGCCCCAGCAGAAGGTTATTGTTGGTCATCTGCCCGTCGGTTTTGATGGCGTGCTGCGCCACGTTGATCAAACCGTTAAACACCGCACGCCCTTTGTCGCTGACGATGGTTTTGTGCAGCTGGCGGCTGTTGCAGTAGCCTTTGTTGTGCTCAAGCCAGGTACGCGTGTCGCACACTTCCGATTTGACCGGCATCGCCAGGCTGTTAATGCGCAGCGTGGTGTTTTCTCCGTTCAGCCGGGTGCTGGTATTGTGGCGCAACACCGCCCCGCCGAGCAGGAAGCTGTGGCTGTACGCCGCTGCATCCTGGCCAAGCAGCACATCGTTGTGGGCAAAGTGGTGGCTGAGCGGATTCTCAAACGCCAGCTTGATATGGTGAAGCTGCGCATTGGCGGCCACGTTCATCGTCAGGCGCGAGCCGGTGAAGTGGCGAGTATCGTTAAGGCTAACGTAATGCTCGATTACCGTCGCCTCCGCCCCTTCTGCCAGCTCAAGATGATGGCGATAGTGGGCGGTGTTGATCTCGTCACCCTCAACGCCCTGCGTAATGTGCATCAGCAGCAGCGGCTTCGCCGGTCGCTGGTTACGCTTCACCCGAATATGCGTCACGCTGCGGGACAGGCTCTCGGTCAGGTGCAGGAAGACCTCAGGCTGAACCGGGGCGCTCAGGCTCTGGCGCTCGTCGTTAATCTCGATATCGAACCCGCTGCCCTGCACGCTGTCGCTCAGCTCGGCCCGGAACTGGCCGTCGACAAACACCAGACGCGCGGCATCCACGCTTAGCGCCAGCGCGTCGCGCCGGTCAGGGCTAACCTGCGCCAGACGCGTAACAAACTCGCCGTTCAGCAGGCCGTCCAGCGGAGTATATTTCCAGTTTTCATGCTTGCGCGTAGGCAGGCCGAGACGCAGCATCTGCTGAAGATGGTGCTGAGCCTGTTCAGAACGCGATTCGCCCTGCGCTTCAAACAGCCGGTGCCACTGCTGGAGTGCATTACTGCTGTTCGGTAAGCCAGCCATAACCCTGCTCCTCCAGTTGTTTAACCAGCGTAAAGTCGCCGGATTTCACAATGCGCCCCTGGTAAAGCACGTGGACGTAGTCGGGCTTGATGTAGTCCAGAATGCGCTGATAGTGGGTAACGATAATGAATGACCGTTTGCCGTCGCGCAGGGAGTTCACCCCGTCAGCGACGATCTTCAGGGCGTCGATATCCAGACCGGAGTCCGTCTCGTCGAGAATGCACAGCTCCGGCTCAAGCACCGCCATCTGAAGTATATCGTTGCGCTTTTTCTCACCGCCGGAGAAACCCACGTTCACCGAGCGGGTCAGCAGATCTTCCGGCATTTTCAGCAGCCCGATCTTCTCTTCCATCAGGTCCTGGAAATCAAAGCGATCCAGCGCCTCCAGGCCGCGATACTTGCGCACCGCGTTCAGCGCGGTTTGCAGGAAGAACTGGTTACTGACGCCCGGAATTTCTACCGGATACTGGAAGGCCATGAAGATCCCCTCACCGGCTCGCTCCTCCGGCGACATCTCTAGCAGATCTTTACCGTTAAACTCAACGGAGCCGTGGGTGACTTCATAATCTTCGCGTCCCGCCAGCGTCGCTGAAAGCGTGCTTTTCCCGGAGCCGTTTGGCCCCATAATGGCGTGAACTTCACCCGGCTTAACGTCAAAATTGAGGCCACGCAGGATGGCTTTGTCTTCCACGCTAACCTGTAAATCTTTAATGCTTAACATGTGCTTTCCTTAACCGACGCTGTGTTCAAGACTAATGGCGAGGAGTTTCTGGGCTTCAACGGCAAATTCCAGCGGCAGTTCAGAGAACACGTCCTTACAGAAGCCGTTAACAATCATTGAAATCGCATCTTCTTCACTAATCCCGCGCTGCAGGCAGTAGAAAAGCTGGTCTTCACCGATGCGCGACGTGGTGGCCTCGTGCTCAAGCTGGGCGCTGTTGTTACGGCACTCGACGTACGGGAAGGTATGCGCCCCGCAGTCGGCACCAATCAGCATCGAGTCGCACTGGGTGAAGTTACGCGCGTTGGTGGCCGTCGGCATAATTTTCACCAGCCCGCGGTAGCTGTTCTGGCTGTGCCCGGCGGAGATACCTTTGGAGATGATGGTCGATTTGGTGTTTTTACCGATGTGGATCATCTTGGTGCCGGTATCGGCCTGCTGATGTCCGCTGGTCAGGGCCACGGAGTAAAACTCACCGATGGAGTTATCCCCGCGCAGAATGCAGCTCGGGTATTTCCAGGTAATGGCGGAGCCGGTTTCTGACTGCGTCCAGGACATCTTGCTGTTTTCGCCTTCGCACAGCGCGCGCTTGGTGACGAAGTTGAGGATCCCGCCTGTATTGCCGTCGCCCGGGAACCAGTTCTGCACCGTGGAGTATTTCACTTCCGCGTCTTTATGGATGATGACTTCCACCACCGCCGCGTGCAGCTGGTAGCTGTCGCGTACCGGCGCGGAACAGCCTTCAATGTAGCTGACGTAGCTGCCATCGTCCGCCACCAGAATGGTGCGTTCAAACTGGCCGGTTTTTTCCGCGTTGATGCGGAAATAGGTCGACAGCTCCATCGGGCAGCGCACCCCTTTCGGCACGTAGATAAAGGTGCCGTCTGAGGCTACCGCCGCGTTCAGCGCCGCGAAGAAGTTATCGTTACTCGGTACCACGGTGCCGATATACTTTTTCACCAGCTCCGGATGGTCGTGAATGGCTTCGCCGAAGGAGCAGAAAATGATCCCCTGCTCCGCCAGCTTTTCACGGTAGGTCGTTGCCACCGATACGGAGTCAAAGATGGCGTCCACCGCCACCTCTTTACCCTCACGCACGGGCACGCCGAGCTGGTTAAACGCCTCTTCCACCTCTTTGCTCAGGAAGCTGTTATACGCGCCCGTTTGCTGTACCGCACCGGGCTGCGACGCGCAGGTGTCATCACAGCTGCCGCAGGATGGCGCGGAGTAATAGCTGTAATCCTGATAGTTCAGCTTGTCATAGTGCGCCTTAAGCCAGTGTGGTTCGTCCATCTCCAGCCAGGCGCGGAAGGCGCTGAGGCGAAACTCCAGCATCCACTCAGGCTCGTTACGCTTGGCCGAGATGGCGCGCACGACGTCTTCATTAATGCCTTTCGCCAGCTCGTCGGTTTGCAGCTGCGTGAAGAAACCCTCTTTATAGTTGAGGTGTCCGCCGCTCCAGGTGTTTACATCACTCGTTGCTTCAGTATTACGAGACATAGTACCGCCTATACCCCAAAGCTTTCGCCGCAGCCGCATTCGTTCTGGGCTTTCGGGTTATGAAATTTGAATAACTGGTTTAAACCTTCCCGAACGTAATCGACTTCAGTTCCGTCGATAAACGGCATGGCCTGAAGCGCGACGTACAGTTTTGCTCCGTCGGTTTCAAAGACCAGGTCATCTTTTTCGGGCTCGGTAACGGTGTCCAGCACGTAGCCAAAGCCCGCGCAGCCGGTCTGCTTAACGCCCAGGCGCACGCCGAGGATATCGGGGTTTTTCCCCACCAGCTCGTGTATGTGGGCCGCTGCCGCAGGCGTGAGCGTTAAGCCACGCCAGGCGAAATCGGCCGGATTGAAGGTTTCTGAATGCAGTTCCATAGGTCCACCTCATCTGATAAGCCACCAGGGCATAACACCATGTTAGTGATAACGATTATCACTTCAACCCCCTGCGAGCAGGGGCTTTGGGCTAAACCGCCCTTTTTGGCTACTTTCATTAAGCATAGACCCTGTGACGGGATGCGGATGGGATGGTTATATTTGTTCAATGCATTGATAAATAATGCATTTCATCAGAAAGATCGTGGCGTGGCAGGCAAAAAGAAAAAATGCATTGAAAATACCTATTTTTGAGATAGATATTGTTCAGGACTGAAGAAGGAAATGCTTAAACAAAAAAGGCCCTGACGGACCCCCCTTAATTTAGTGGTGGAACGATACCGCAAAGCCCTGTTCACGCCAGTGGTCGAGCTGTTCCTGCTGGCGAGGCGTCGGCGCTTTACCTGTCCAGACGAATATTTTTTGCCCCGGGAAGAGTTCCGGGCGCGGAGAATCAATCGGTTCAGCCAGTACGTCAATGTGCCAGCCTTTACCGGCAAGACGCGCCGCTTCCAGCCACAGGTGCGTACGGTCGTCGCATTCCCACCCTACCAGCAGCGCGTCTTTACCGGCTTTTTTTCGCGCATCCAGCAGGCTTGTGACGGCAAACTCGATCAGGACGCCGTCGAGCAGGCTCGCCATATGGCGCACCGTATTCTGATCCTGGTTCATTCGCTGTCGTACCGGGGTAATGATGTTATCGATCAGGGCGTCCATCGCATGGTCGCGGCGGAACTCGCCGATTTTGGCGCGCAGCTTTGCCGGGCTGGCATAGCGCAGAACGGTCAACATCTCTTCCTGGAAGGATGCCCAGTTCCCCTGCGTCATCACTTCTTTATTTTCAAGAAGGGCTTTTACTTTGCCGACCGAAATGCCCGTTTTCATCAGGCGTTTGATCTCTTCGATACGCAGGATATCCTCATCGTCAAACTGACGATGACCCCCTTCGCTGCGCTGCGGCTTCAACAATCCATAACGGCGCTGCCAGGCACGCAGCGTAACGGGGTTGATACCGCATCGTTCGGCCACTTCGCCGATACTGTAATAGGCCATTAACTCCCTCACGCTCAATACTTCCATACCTAACCTAACCAACCTTATCAGATTGTACAAACCATTTGTATAACTAACTCCTCGTTCTGAGCAAGTGAATGGCTCAATGAGCCATTCACTCGTTAATATATTGTTGTATAAATTTTGCCGTACGTACAGGTAACTCTTGCGGGTTCAGTACAAGTTTTTAAAAATCGAACTTTTTCTCAGGCCACGCAATCGCCGGAATACCGCCAAGGCGCGGGCTGGCAAACAGGTGTCCCTGGAACTGAGAAATCCCGGCAGACTCCAGCCACATCCACTCTTCCGCCAGCTCGACGCCTACGGCACAGAACTGGATCTCCAGCGAAGCGCAGCACTTGATTATCGCCTGCACGATGGCCTGACGCGGGCCGCTCTTGTGCACGTTGGCGATTAAATCACGATTAATCTTAATTCTGTCTGGCTGGAACTCGGCAAGCAGCTGTAGCCCGGCAAATCCGGCCCCAAAGTGATCGATGGCCACGCTGATGCCGGCGCTTTTGAGCTGCCGGACCGCACTGGTAAACTCTTCGAAACGCGAGATCGCCTCACGCTCGGTAAATTCGACCACAATCTGCTCCGGCACAAATCCGTTCGCCTCGATTGCCGTAAGTAAAAAATCCACGGCACCGGGAACGTTCACCAGCGTCATCGGCAGCAGGTTGATGCACAGCGTTTGATCCTGCAAGCCCAGCGCGCTGGCCATCGACAGCGCCACCTGCTTGCTTTTCAGATCCGAGTCGTACAGCGCCTCGCTCGACTGGTTAGCAAAGTAAGCTTCAGGGGAATCACCGTCGGGCGTGCGGATCAGCGCTTCCCAGGACACCACCTGCTGCATAAAGGGATCGACGATAGGCTGGAACGCGAAGCTACACTCCGCCCCCTTTGGCACGACCGCGGGCCGTGAAGACAGCGCCGTCTCTTCGCTGACAAAATCCCAGGAGTCTGCCGGAGGCAGCTCAAAATAGTTCGCTTTTTCAGTCGCCTCAACGAACGTGCGGAAAAACTGCAGGGCACGGTCGTTGTAGGTCAGCTGATACTTTGTCGTGCCTTTATCAAGCACCTGTTGCAGCACTTCGTCCGTGTCGTACTGACGAAGGTCAAAAAGCTCCATACCGGCGTTGCCAAACCGTCGTAAGGGGCCGTGATCGCTCAGCAGCTCGACCACGTTGTGGTGTCGCGGATCCTGGCAGATGAGCTGATAGATTTCCCTGACGTTTTCAGCGGGCCCTTCCAGTAACTGGAAAAAGTGGGTGCCGTTAAACAGCAAAATCCCCGTCACATCGAACTGGCGATTTCTACAATTTGCAGCAGCTACCATGTCCTCCAGCGCTTTCACTGGAACGTCCTCGCAGATATGGCTGCGGTAAATGATGGTCGTTAGCATGCTAATCCTGAAGATAGAGGGGTGACCACGAAGCTCGTGGATAGCGCTCTGTTATAGCATATTTATTGCCCAACAAATAATTTACATCTCAATGATTTAAACAGCATCCAGGTAACATTTGGCAGTTTGTACAACTCCAGGTCCCCGCTTCGGATTGTACAATATATTCTCGGGTAGACGCTTAAAATCACCCACAAGTAACTTATTAATAAATAAAGAGATTATAAAATATATTATAAAATGTTTAAAAAATTGTACATTTTAAATGTACAGATTTGAAAATTATGTATACCTTAAATGTAACGTTACTGATTACAGATTTTTACAGGAGCGAAACATGCACCAGAATGGTTACGTCGCAGACTCAGCAGCAGCCATTGCGCAGTACTTCGAAAAAGCCGCGCTGCCAACCCAGCAGGAAACGCTGGGTCAGGTTGTTGTTGAAATTCTTAGCGACGGGCGGAATCTCAACCGCAAATCGCTCTGCACCAAACTTCTGAGCCGACTCGAAAAGGCCGATGGCCCGGAAGAGGAACAACATTATCACATGCTGCTTGGTCTGCTGTTCGAACGTTAATGTTATGAACAGCACAGACGCAGACAAACTTATCGACCTGCTTATTGGAGAAGCCGTTCTTTCACTTCTGAAGGAGCGAGGCTCCGTGACGTCCGGTGGGTTGATTAAGCGGCTGCGTGACATGCAGGCATATGAAACGGATCCCCGGCGGCGGGAGACGCTGGCGACGGTAATAGCTGAAATCAGCTCAGACACGGTCGCTTTTAATGGTCGCAGAACCGCGCAAGGACGAACAGAGAGAGAGGGAACTCTCCAGTCTAAACAAGACAATGTAGTGCCCTTATTTGGTAATGGAAAACCGTCCGATTCCAAAAAGATACATTGACTTCTTCTTCACAGCTACGGTGAGAACAAATGAGACAAAATATTCAGCTTCAACCCGAATACCATTCCGCCTTTTTAGATAGCGCGTTGTCGGAATATTTCCGCCACGCCGGCGATCGCTTTGCTGAAGAATCTGCCATTTTTTCAACTGCGGTACGTTGTGTTCTCGCATCCGAAGGTCATCTGACCAACAAGGCGATCATCCTCTGGCTGATCCAGACGCTGGAAACTACCGATGATGTCGTTAAGGCGGACGTGATCCGCAAGACGCTGGAAATCGTTGTCGGCTATACAATGGACGATCTGTAATTATCCCGCTTTGTTCCTGATACCACATCCTGAAGGCTCGCACAGCGAGCCTCTTGTTCTGACCACATATCATAGCCGCATAGCTCAGCAAAAGCGCAGGCGATCCAGCCCCCCATCAGGCCCGATTATTTTCCAGATAATCACGAAGCAGGTTCGGACGGCTCTGTTTCTCCATCATCCGTCGCAGCAGGGCCACCAGCTCGTAATCACTTCGCAGGTTAAACTTCTGCATCATCATATATTTGTGGGTAAAGACCGTTTTGTCGCTCATCTTTAGCGCGCTTGCGGTTTGCACAACCGAAAGCCCCCGGTAAAAATTCACCATAATACGAATCTGCTGCCGGGATAAATCCTTATGCCTGCACTCAAAGCAGGATTTTTTACGCCAGGCGTAGCCCGGTAACTGCGTCCTGAACCAGGCGATAAACAGAGCGCCGCAAATACGATCGAGCGATGCCCGGCGGGGGATGAAAATGATGTCCTGAAAGCAGGAGGGCAACGCGGTAAATCGCAGCTCATCGTCGACCATCCCAATCACAATCCCCTTTTGCCGGGACAGCAGCTCTGGAAAACAGGTCAGCGTCTCACCCTGGCATAATGAAAGGACGATGATATCGGCCTGGCTGACGTTGTCATGGGTCAGGTTGAGGGTAAAGCGGATACGATGATGAAAGTTATGCGCAAAAAAATCTTCGAAAAAATACCGTAGCCCCGCCTGGAAAAACAGATCGGTTTCCTGAATCAGAATCGTTAACATCGTTGATACCCACGTCATTTATGAAGGCTATTTACCGGCGCTCAGTTGTACTGCATCGTCATGACAACCACTGCACTGATGCTTCCCGGCGTGACGCCACCGGCCACGGATACCACCGAGGCCTGCATGGGCAGGGTCGCGGTTCCGTCTGCGGCAACGGTTTGGCTCATAGCGGAGCCTGTTCCCTTCAGCGTACCGGTTTCGGCGTCACGCATGGCAATCGCCACGCCGGTGGCCGAACCGCTGTTCCTGAAGTACTCCGCGCCCGCCACGGGATCGGGGGTGCCGGTAAACGAGACCGTCACGCCGCGCGTTCCCGACGGGCACCGGGTGAAGCGGAGGCTGAACGGCACCGGATCTGAGGCTGAGCCCGGCGTCGCCAGATTGGTTGCCTGGATATTGCCCAGATTAATATCCAGACTGTTATTTCCTTCATTAAAGATACACGGGGAGGCAACGATATTTCCGGTAACGCTGACGTTAACGCGCTCCCCTGCAAATACGCTACAGCTGATTAAGACGGCGGCGTGCGCAACCGTGCGCAGTATATTCATCGCTTTATCCATTACTGGTACGTTAAATCAAGGGTTGCTGATGCGTTAGCTCTACCGGTAGTAACAGTAGGCTGGGTCTGATAATAACGTGCGGTTACAGGAAAGGTTTCCTGACCACCAGCAGATCGTTTCAGAACAATTCGGCTGTTTAACTCTAGCGGGGCTCCATTGTATAATAATTGCACGCCGACACCTTTCGCCACATCCACATTCCCCTGTCCAGTCAAGGCTAATACGCTTCTGGCACCTGCGTCAGGGTTTTGCGCGCCCTGTAACATGACGTTGATATTAGCGTTGGTGTCGCAATCAAGGCCTAAATTCTGCGTATTTTGCGCGCCTGATGGAACTGTACCTACCGTACTTCCAAAATTCGCTGCTGAAATATCGCCTAAAGGAAAATTTAAATTAGGCGTTGTGATTGAACACGCCAGTTGAGTCACCTGATTACCTGTAAAGTTGACCACTAACGATTGAATTCCATCATCTCCATATGCCTTTGCCAGTAATCCAGAACCGATCGCGCCTGAGGTGATTTCGCCCGTCTTTATTAAAGTGACTTCCAGCGGAGCAACAACCGTGACTGTCGGTAATGATACTGAATACTGTCTGATTTTTGAAAAATACCAATCTGCAGACGTAAACCTCAAGCTAATCCCAACGCCGGGGACATTCGTATTATAATAGTTAGGTATTGCCGAAGGATTACTAAACTTAATCATCTCATACGTTATTGTCCCCGTGCCTGTACAATAATCGATATCACCCGTCCCATTGGTAATAAAACTACTTATCACGGTTCCTGTTGGCGCGTCACGTTGAACGTATACCGCGGGCTGCTGTATGTTAAGCGGTTGCGCTGGTTCAAATCCCTCTCCCTGATAGTTACAGTCTGCTTCAACAGGCACAGAACATAACCATAAGAATGAAGGAATAAATCGCCAACGCAGCCTATGTTTATTTTGATAACACATTATTCGTCCTCAACTACAATTAAAAGCAACGACAGAAATAGCGGTAAATTTATCTTTTTCATTGATTCTGTAGTTGACCCGACATTGCTCTGAATCTTCATTACCCCATTTCACCCACAACGTTCCGTTTGGGCTCAATCCAGTCAAATAAACCTGGCCTTTCTCCCCTACGATAAAACTGCTCTCGCTATTTGCGGCAGTCGCGATAGCGCCAAACGGTACAGGCTCTCCACCGCGGTGATGGAGCGTCATCAACACCCGCATACCCACTTTTGCTACATAATCCGCTCTTACCACCGCACCACGGGTCGGTATCACTGTCTTATTGGTCAGCTCCAGCTCCACGTCATCCGGGAGCGTATCGGTTCTCAGCGCCACGTCGTTCTTACGGTACGGCGTCAGGTTGCTCACTGCTGTGTACCCCCGCCAGTCGGTTTTTGCCCCGCTCTGATTCTGGATACTCACCCCTACCGCCCCGGGTGCTTTAACCAGCACACTGGTCTCACCCAGCGGTTGCGAGAAGGTAACCCCGTCGGCGTGGGCAATTATTCCACCCTGTAATCCATAGTTCAGACGATCGCTACCCTTGTCATAACCGTAGCCAGCATAGGCCTCACCATAGGTGCCTTTGAAATCAACGCTGGCGTTTCCGGTATAGCCCACGGCATCGGTTCCATGGCCTTGCTGCACGTTCCAGCTTAGGGCGTTGTTCTCAAGCGCAGTGCCGTTCAGTCCAACGCTGTGCGTAGTGCCGTTGTTCTTGCTGGCGTTTATGCTGTAGTTAACCCACGTACGCGGCAGTAAAGCCTCTAATGGGATGCTTACGCTCAATGCAATCTGCCGATCTTTGCCGTAGCGGGTTGTACGACTGTAGCTGTCGGTACTGCCATTTTTACTAAAGGTATAGGTGATTCCGTAGGTCACGCTCTGCCAGGCGTTGTTATACCCGGCGCCGTAAGACGCAATGGTTTTATCTGAATTCCAGTAATCTTCACGTACGGCGCTAAGCGTAAGCGCCCCCAGGCTCTGACCAATATTCTGGCTCATCGTCAGCTCAGCGCGGTTGCGACGGCGATTCTGTAATGCGCTATTGTCACTATAGTTATCCAGGACTTCCTGCATGCCGTAGTAGCCGCTGGTTGAATAGCGGTAGCCAGCAATGGCGAAATGGGTTCCCGTCCCGACAAAGTTCTTGCTGTAGCGAATACGCCAGGACTGCCCGCTGTTTCTCTGCATGTTCTGTAATGTTGACCACGCCTGGGTTACATCCGTTGAGAAGGCACCAAAGTCGCCCAGGTTTTTACCCATACCGGCAGCCAGAGAATGATATTTACTCGCCTCCTGGAGACCGCCGTACAGGGTCAGGCCATACGGCAAGCCGTAGATCCCGGTCAACTGGCTGAACAGGATTTGATCTGCATCGTTGTCAGAGGAGCGGTACTGGCCTCCGGTTATAGCAAACTTGAGGCGCCCCTCTCGCTGTAGTACCGGCAATGAAGCAAAGGCCACGCTGTAGCGCTGCTCGCTGCCGTCACTCTCTTTCACGGTGACATCGAGATCGCCCGCACTTCCAGTTGGATAGATGTCAGTAATTTCGAAGGCCCCGGGAGCCACGTCGCTCTGGTAAATCTGATAGCCATTCTGGTGAATGATCACCTGTGCATTGGTACGCGCAATACCGCGCACCACTGGGGCGTAGCCTTTCAATGAGTCCGGCATCATGTCGTCGTCAGAGGCAAGCTGCACGCCGCGAAAGGGAATACTGTCGTACACGTCCGCCTGAGAGGCACCGTCCCCGGTTGTGAGCTGCGCTTTTAGTGGAACGATCGCCCGCTGAGCGTAGACGTAGACATTGTCCCATTTTCGGTTTCCGTTGCTATCGCGGATCCAGGTGGCATAGTTGCGGATCCGCCATGGACCGACGTTAATTCCGGAACGCAGGTTGGCGTACAGGCTGCTAGCGTTGCTGCCATGTCCCCAGTTATTCGAGCCGCTTAGGCTGTAGTTAAGCAGCGCAGCGGCGATCCCCTCATCCCACATTTCTGGCGGCACGTATCCGCGTGCCTGCGCTGACAGCGCCGCCTGTGGAATACCGATCGCCAGTTGCTGTGCACTGAAAACGAGCTCGGTGGAAGCCTGAGGGATCGCCGATAGCTTTGCACATTCCCCCCCCGAAGCCAGATCGGGAAATAGTCCGGTTTTAATTCCCCAGCTGTTGAGCTGTGCCACGCTCAGGCAGGGCTGCAAAGTCGTCTCGCCTTCTGCATTTTTTACCGCGTCGAATTTGATCTCACGCGTATCGACAATCTGCCCGCCGATAAGAACATCAACCCGATACGTGCCGGGCAGCTGGGAGCCGGACTCAAACGCAGAGAGGTCAGCACCCTTCATGCCTGGATTATCAAGCTCAATCAACTCCGGGTTAAAATATTCATTTGCATAAGCAGCTGAAGCGAGCGCAGTAGCGATTAAACAAGCAAGGGCCGCCAGTTTAAATAAAACTGCCTGCTTATTAAGCTTATTCACCACGTTGCTCCATCCGGACGAAATATAGGTGTTCTGTCACAGCGCCTTTGAAAGGCTGGCGTTATGTGCCTTTCCGACACCACCGTAATCGTTTATAATTTTGAAGGTTACCGTTTCACCGGTAATACCTTTCGGCAAATCAAATTGCGCGCTAGCCCCTGGAAGCACATAGGTTACGTCCTCAAGCTTTTTACCATTGACGCTGATTTCATTGAAATTCATGACTACCTTCGTGGGGTTAATTACCTGAATCTGACTCCCGCTACGCCGCCAGGTTAAATTATCTGCCAGCTCTTCAGGAATGACCCCTTTCAGCGCAGATGGACGGTAAATCAGCTTAATGCGAGTTTTCACCGCTATTTGCAGCGCGTTATTTTTTCGCGACGCAGCAGGAATAGATTTGATGTTTAGCCAATAAAGTGACTCTTTATCCTGAGCAACTGAACCCGCTAATACGATACGCTCCACGTTCTGCTGCCCTTTATCAAGGCGATACAGCGGTGGCGTAATAATAAAAGGCGTTTTCTCAGCGCTCCCATTTTGCGATTCCACCCACGACTGAATTAAATAAGGCGATGAGTCCGGGTTAGTGACGCTAACAGAAGATTCCTTTTTATTGCCATCATAAACGACACGCGTCCCTCCAATTATCACGCCAGCATTTACCTCTGTAATACCGACAGAAAGAAACACGCAGGCAACGACAGTTTTACTCAGAAAATGCATTTTATTCCTCAATAACGAAGGGGCCGACCAGACCGGCCCCCCAAGGCTTCCGTCAGGAAAAATCAGTTATAGACGACGGAGAAATTAGCCACAGAATTTGCGGGGCCAGCCGTGACCGCTGACGCCGTTGAAACATACTGCGCGTAAAAGTTCAGCGTATTGTCAGCCGTGCTGCTGAGCGCGTAGGTATAGCCGTTGCTGCCGTGTAACGGCAGGTCGGCTTTGTCTGCCGTCATCAGGTTAATCGCCACCCCTGTTGCCGCGCCCGGCAGGGAGGTATCCACCGCCAGCAGGCTGGAATTGGTTAGATCCGGCGTACCGTCAAAACGTACTTTTGCACTGTTGACCGTCACCGGACAGTTTTTCAAAATAATATTGAACTGTGTTGCAGCCGTTCTGGCACCCGCTGCCGAGAATTCCGTTTTATTATAATCGCCCAATACCACTACCTGATTCTGCAATGCCACATCGACGTCGCAGGCGGAATCCAGAATATTACCGTTGAAATTAACGGTGCCGGCCGCGGCGAAAACGTTAGTCATGCTCAGTAAAGAACCTGCCGCAAACATTGCCATCATCAAATTTTTATTCATAGTGCTCTGTCCTGTGTCGCTTTTATTGACCACTTATATTCAGGCAAAAAAACATAATGCCCGTCGATGAGTTAAAATTTATACAACTCTATTTCGGCGCACAATCAATTTTAAGGTCTAGCTGTAGACCTCCGTTTAACAAAAACAAAACACATTCATGCAGAAATAACGTAAGATTCTTTTCCCCGGTCTACTTTTAGACCTGAGTTAAAAGATTTTATAATTCAATAAATTAATTCTGGAATACGGCCGAGTCTATAATTAGACCCGCTTAAAACGTTCCCTGACCTACTGTTTTTTAAGATAATTCTCTATACCGATCAAAAAATGATCGCACCAGTGAGTGAGGTCTCTTATGAACACCCGAATCGCGCCTGAGTCGGTCAAGGAAATATCGACGGTGGCTGGCGCTAAACCTGTTAAGCACATTGAAAAAATCATCGACAGCGTATTTCCCCATGCGGAACGACGCATTATGGCTAAAGGGGACGTTATTCATTATTACTCCGGCGAGATCCGCCTGTGCTTTTTGCTGTTACACGGCAGCGTTGCGCTGCACCGTCGCGGTGACGGCATCGTGTTAAATTCTGAATCTGCGCCATTTATTCTCGGCGTGAGCAGCCAGTTTTCTTCAGAACACCTGTACGTCCGGGCGCTGGAAACGTCCGAAGTGGCCAGCGTTTCGCTGGAGCGCTTTAACAGCGTGGTGGCGCAGCAAAATTTGTGGGAGCCTTTCTCGAACCTGCTGATCTATACCGCATCGCGCGTCTATGAGCATTGCGCCCAGATATCGCAGATGTCGGCCTACGACATTATCCGCTTTCAGCTCGTCGAGCTGATGCAGGAGCCGGAGGCAATAAGACAGAGTATTACCGCTGCGGCCTATATCAAAAGCCGGACCTACCTGTCGCGCAGCGGCATTATGCGGATCCTGGCGGAGCTGCGGACGGGAAAATACATCACCATGGAGCGTGGCGTGCTGATAGCGATCCATCACTTACCCCGCAGGTACTGACGCGCTATTTAGATCTGGTGAAGGCGTAAAAGAAGAGCGACACTATAGAGAGTTCAGTCTTTTTCCAGGTTTACGCTATGTTGTCTGATAAGCCATCGCATCGCGGATCTCCCTATGCAGAGGAGCTCATTTCTCACTTACGGCCGCACTGCACCCTGCACAAATCCGGGCCCGGCGAGCAGTTCGATCTCCAGGTCAACGGCCAGAGCATGTGTTATTTGATCCTTGAGGGTACCATCGCGATATACAGAAGAAGCGACAATATGATGCTGTCGACGGCCCGCAGCCCCGCCCTTTTTGGCCTCGCAAACCTGACTGACGTCTATTTCAACGATTATCTTCGCACGGTGACGCCCTGCCTGATCGGCGTGCTCACAACCGAGCGGGTAGCTGCAATCATCAAAGAGAACGCGTTGTGGGGGCTGCTCTCTAACCAGCTGATGTTCGTCTATAACCGCCTCTACCACAACGTTATGCCGAAAGGCGCGCCCACGGCGTACGAGATGATTCGCCAGCAGCTGATGAAGCTGATGGAGGAAGACGACAGCTACCGGCGCAGCGTGCCGGCGGAGAGGTATATCAGAGATAAAACCCAGCTGTCCCGCAGCGGCGTAATGCGCATTCTGGCCGACCTGAAAACGGGTGGATACATCGAAATGGAAGAAGGCAGGCTTATTAAAATCAACAAACTTCCCGCCAGATACTGAATGGCAGAGACAAAAAAGGCCGCTTAGCGGCCTTTTCTTCAGTGCTTAATGGACGTGAACGCCCAACCGCCAGGCAAAGTAGATCTCTTCTTTCAGCTCGTTTGAAGAGAGCGCCAGCAGGTCCGTAAACTCCAGCTCAAGCTGTTTCAGCTTTTTCAGGTACTGTGCCGGAGACAGGTTGCTGTTATCGCGACGTAAATATTCAATTGCCAGTCGTGTTGGGGTTATTTCAGTATCCATGATGTCCTCGCTTATGTATAAAACGCGACCAGTATATCACAACCGAGTGGCTAATTTTTGACCAAAAGCAAGACATCTGGAAACTTTACACAACTGCCGTCGTCAGCCTGGACGAACAGCACAGCCGCTCCTGCTCATCCAGAATATCAATCTGCCACACCTGATGACGGCTTCCGGCGTGCAGCGCGCGGCAGACGCCGCGTACGCGCCCGCTGCGAACGGAGCGGATATGGTTGGCATTAACCTCCAGGCCTACCACCTTCTGCTCCCCTTCCGTACACAGATAGCCCGCGACCGACCCCAGCGTTTCGGCCAGCACGACGGACGCGCCGCCGTGCAACAGGCCAAACGGTTGATGGGTTCGGCCGTCTACCGGCATCGTCGCTTCCAGCTCGTCGTCGCCAATGCGCGTGAAGCGGATGTCCAGCAAACCGACCATGTTCTCCGCGCCCATGGCGTTTAAGGCTTCCAGCGTGACCGCACGTTTCCAGATCATCCCATTATCTCCAGTAAAGCCTGCAACGGATGGCGTACGCCGTTACCCTCCACGCGTTTGACCTGACTGCGGCAGGAATACCCCGTCGCCAGACAGCGGTTGCGCGGCAGGCGCTGCATCGCCTGATGCCAGGACAGCTCATAAATACCGAGCGAGCTGGCGTGGTTTTTCACTTCATGCCCGTAGGTTCCGGCCATACCGCAGCAGCCCACGCTGACGCTTTCCAGCTTCGCGCCAAAGCGGGCAAAGATGGACGCCCACTGGGCAGGCGCCGTCGGCAGCGCGGTAACTTCGGTACAGTGCCCAAACAGATACCAGGGTTCACCGCTGGCTTCCTGAGGCGCCGTTTGTTCCAGCACCCCAGGCAGCCATTCGTGCACCAGCAGGACGTGAAAATCACCGCGCCTGTCGCCGAGCGTCTGCCTGTACTCATCCCGGTAACAGAGCACCAGCGCCGGATCGACCCCAACCATGGGCATGCCGAGCTGCGCCACGCGGTTCAGGAAGTCAGAGGTCTTGCGCGCGGTCTTCGCAAAGCGGGTCAGGAAGCCCTTAATGTGCTGCGCCTTGCCGTTCGGTGAGAACGGCAGCACGACCGGCTGATAGCCGATTTTTTCGGCCAGGCGGACGAAATCGGCCACCACCTGCGCGTCGTAATAGCTGGTAAACGGATCCTGCACCACCAGCACTACCTTCGCCTTCTGCTCCGGGCTTAACGCTTCCAGCTGTTCCAGGGTCATGTTCGCCGAGCGGTGTCCCACCAGCCGACGCTGCAACGATGGCGTTGACAGCAGCGGCAGATCCACCATGCCGATATGTTTTTCAGAGAGCCTGCGCACCAGCGGCTGATTGATAAAGAAATTAAAGGTCTTCGGCGCGCGCGCCATTATCGGCGCGTAGCTCTCCACCGTCGCCACCAGATGATCGCGCATCGGGCGCAGATAGCGCGTGTGGTACAGCTGGAGGAAGCGCGAACGGAACTCCGGCACGTCAATTTTAATCGGACACTGTGTCGAGCAAGCCTTGCACGCCAGGCAGCCGGACATCGCCTCTTTCACTTCGTGCGAGAAATCGTATTCGCCTTTATTCGCATGCCAGCTGTTGCGGGTGCGTTCGATAAGCCCGCGCAGGCTGGCGCGTTTTTCCGGCAGCTCCTGCTCCAGCCTGAGCGGATCGATGCCGCGATCGGCCAGCAGGCGCAGCCATTCGCGCACCAGCGTCGCACGCCCTTTCGGGGAGTGGATACGGTTGCTGGTGATTTTCATTGACGGACACATCGGGCTTTTCACATCGAAGTTGAAGCACAGCCCGTTGCCGTTACACTCCATTGCGCCGCGCCAGGAGGAGCGGACCGCAATCGGGATCTGGCGGTCATAGGTGCCGCGCTTAACGGCGTCTACCTGCAGCATGGGCGCATCAACGCCCTCCGGCGGGCAAATCTTACCCGGATTGAGGCGGTTATCCGGGTCGAACGCGGCTTTAACCTTGCGCAGCTCGGCGTAGAGCTGCTCGCCAAAGAACGCCGGGCTGTACTCGGCGCGGAAACCTTTGCCGTGCTCGCCCCACAACAAACCGCCGTATTTTGCGGTCAGGGCAACCACCTCGTCGGAGATCTCCTTCATCAGGATCTCCTGCTGCGGATCGCACATGTCCAGCGCCGGTCGTACGTGCAGCACGCCGGCGTCAACGTGTCCGAACATGCCGTAGCTCAGGCCATGGCCGTCGAGCAGGGCCCGGAACTCCACGATGTAATCCGCAAGGTGCTCCGGCGGCACGCAGGTATCTTCCGCAAACGGAATCGGCTTGGCCGCGCCTTTGGCGTTGCCGAGCAGCCCTACCGCCTTTTTACGCATCGCGTAGATACGCTCAATGCCGGAGAGATCGTTACACAGCTGCCAGCCAATTACGCCGCCTTCGCCCTGAGCAATCAGCTCGTCCAGACGCTGGCAGAGGGTATTTACCTGGCTCTCGATGAGCTCTGCGTCATCGCCGGCAAATTCGACGATGTTCAGGCCAAGCATCTCTTTATCCGGCACGTCGGTAATCAGTTCGCTCACCGAATGCCAGACGATATCTTCCCGCGCCAGATTCAGCACTTTTGAATCGACGGTTTCCACCGACAGCGCCCGCGCCTCCACCATAAACGGCGCGTTGCGCAGGGCCGAGTCAAAGGAGTTGTATTTGACGTTTACCAGGCGGCGCACCTTCGGCAACGGGGTGATGTCCAGCCGCGCTTCGGTGATAAAGGCCAGCGTGCCTTCTGAACCGGTCAGCACGCGGGTGAGATCGAACTGGCTGAGGTCGTCATTAAAGACGTGACGCAGGTCGTAGCCCGTCAGGAAGCGGTTGAGCTTAGGGAATTTTTCGAGGATCAGTTCGCGATTATCGCGGCAGCGCTCCAGCACGGTGCGATAAATGCGCCCGCTGGTGGTGCTCTCGTTTGCCAGCGTTTCGGCCAGCTCGACCGGCATCGGCCGGGTGTCGAGAATATCGCCCCCCAGCAGCACCGCCCGCACGCCCATGACGTGATCGGAGGTTTTACCGTAGACCAGCGAGCCCTGCCCGGAGGCATCGGTATTGATCATCCCGCCAATCGTCGCGCGGTTACTGGTGGACAGCTCCGGGGCAAAAAAATAGCCATACGGTTTTAAGAACTGATTCAGCCGATCTTTGATTACCCCCGCCTCCACGCGCACCCACCCCTCTTCAGGGTTGATCTCAATGATGCGGTTCATATAGCGGGACATATCGATGATGATGCCCTGATTCAGCGCCTGCCCATTGGTGCCCGTACCGCCGCCGCGAGGGGTAAAGACCAGAGTCGCGAAGCGCTCCTGGGACGCCAGGCGGGCGATGAGCGCCACATCGGCGGTAGAGCGCGGGAAAACGACGGCATCGGGAAGAAGCTGGTAGATACTGTTATCGGTCGCCATCGTCAGCCTGTCGGCGTAGCTGGTGGCGGTATCACCTGTAAAACCCTGTTGCTCCAGTGCCTGCAAAAAATTAAGCACCAGCTGAACGACGCCAGGTGCCTGAGAAATCTGTGGGATCATTACTGTCGACCCTAATTAGAGTGGTGGGAATCGTTTGCGTTGTATCACAACTTTTTATCACATTTTTTTCTTATACGCTCAGCAGAATTACAGGCAGAATTCGCCTGTCAAAAATCGCTGAGATCATTAATGATTAAAGAGATGCGGTTTACGTTCCCGCCAGCCAGGCTGGCGTTCTTTTAAGGAAAGTTTTATTTATGGTCAACCTTCGCCAGCCCAGGGATGTTGCGCAAATTTTACTGTCGGTGCTGTTCCTGGCCCTCATGATTATTGCGTGTCTGTGGATTGTTCGGCCTTTCGTGCTCGGCTTTGCGTGGGCCGCTACCGTGGTCGTCGCCACCTGGCCTTTACTCTTACGCTTGCAGAAGCTGCTGTTTGGTCGTCGCGGCCTCGCCGTGCTGGTGATGACGCTGCTGCTGTTCCTGCTGTTTATCATTCCCGTTGCGCTGCTGGTGAACAGCCTGGTTGATACCAGCGGCCCGGTCATTCGCGCGGTCACCAGCGGGGACATGACGCTGCCCGATCTCGCGTGGCTGAACAGCATTCCTGTGGTGGGCGCGAAGCTGTACAGCGGCTGGCACGGCCTGCTGGAGATGGGCGGCAGCGCCCTGATGGCGAAAGTGCGTCCGTACATCGGCACGACCACCACCTGGTTTGTGGGTCAGGCCGCCCACGTTGGCCGCTTTATGATGCACTGTGCGCTGATGCTGGTCTTTAGCGCCCTGCTCTACTGGCGCGGCGAGCAGGTTGCGCTGGGCGTGCGTCATTTCGCCACCCGACTGGCGGGTAAACGCGGCGACGCGGCGGTGCTGCTGGCCGCGCAGGCCGTGCGCGCGGTTGCGCTGGGCGTGGTGGTGACGGCGCTGGTGCAGGCGGTGCTGGGCGGTATCGGTCTGGCGATTTCCGGCGTGCCGTACGCCACGCTTTTCACCGTCATCATGCTGATGACCTGCCTTGCCCAGCTTGGCCCGCTGCTGGTGCTGGTCCCCAGCATCATCTGGCTTTACTGGACGGGTGACACCACGTGGGGCACGGTGCTGCTGGTCTGGAGCTGCGTGGTGGGCACCATGGATAACGTCATCCGTCCGCTCCTCATCCGCATGGGCGCCGACCTGCCGCTGATCCTGATCCTGTCCGGGGTTATCGGGGGGTTAATTGCCTTCGGCATGATTGGCCTGTTCATCGGTCCGGTTCTGCTCGCGGTGACGTGGCGACTCTTCTCCGCCTGGGTGCATGAGGTGCCGCCGCCGGGAACCGATCCGGACGTCATCTTAAGCGAACTTGAAGAGCTGGAAGACAAGAACGCGCAGTAAGGGTTTTGCCGGGCGGTATTGTGCCACCCGGCCTACACACTTCGCCACAATACTTAAACGACGCTAAACTATTTAATCTCTGCGCACTGGTCATACCCGCCTTTTCGCGCCTGATAACGCCGTTATCCTCAAGAAATCTTTACCTCTCTTTAACTATTGAGACGAATCCGATCGACTCAAAAAGTTGCCATGCCTACTATTAGGACACGGTTATAAATCAACACCTTGATTTATAAGCATGGAAATCCCCTGAGTGAAACAACGAATTGCTGTGTGTAGTCTTTGCCCATCTCCCACGATGGGCTTTTTTTTATCCTTTTTACGTTCAGGCGCGCGTGATATCGCAGCGGCTGAGCATCTGCCACTCGTCCGCCAGCTCCCGCGTCTCCCCGGTCACCTGCACCGTCACCACCTCGCGAATATCCGCTGAGGAGGCGCCAACCTGTAGCTCAAACTCCCCGGGCTCGACGATTCGCTTCCCGTCACGGCGCGTGAAGTTGAACATCTCCACGGGCAGGGTAAACGTCAGCGTGGCGGTTTCTCCCGGTGAAAGCGTGACGCGCTGGAAGGCCTTCAGCTCCTGAAGCGGGCGAACCTGCGTGGCGATCTTATCGCGCACATACACCTGCACCACTTCGCTGCCGCTGCGCTCGCCGGTATTGGTGATATCCACGCTTAGCATCACCTCTGCGCCAACGGGGACGCGGCTTTCCGCCAGGCGCGCCGCTCCCCAGCGGAACCGCGTCCAGCCGAGGCCGAAGCCAAACGGGTAGCGTGCGCCGAAATGGAACGCAAACGGCGTGCCGCCGCTTTTGAGCTTGTGGTTGTAGTAGTACGGCATCGCGCCGGCGCTTTTCGGTACGCTCACCACCAGCCTGCCCTGCGGTTCGGCGCGCCCGGTCAGCACATCGGCAATCGCCCAGCCCCCTTCCTGCCCCGGCGCCCAGGCCATCATCAGCGCGGCTACCTTATCCTCCAGCCCCTGGAGGTTATAGGGACGTCCGCCGGTCATGACGACGATCACCGGTTTGCCGGTTGCCACCAGCGCGTCAAGCAGCTGCTGCTGAACGCCCGGCAGGTTTAGCGAATCCGTGTCCGAGCCTTCCCCCACGGTGCCGCTCTGGAATAGCCCGGCGAGATCGCCGACGCAGGCTACCACCACGTCACTCTCTTTTGCGGCGCTTACGGCCTCGGGGATCAGGTCCGTGCGTCGGGAAACCGGCGATTGCTGCATCGGTTTACCGCCGCTGTCGCCCGGAAATACCGGCGCCCCCGCCATCCGTTTTTCAATAATGTGACACCCTTTAGCGTAACGAACCTGCGATGCGCCAAGGTACTGCTCCAGCGCCGCGCGCGGCGTCGTTACCTGTGAGGTTTCTTCAACCATATCGCTGATGATCAGGTGAACCGGGAAGCTGTAGCCGCTCAGCAGCGCCAGCGGATCGTCTGCCGTTGGCCCCACCACCGCTACCCGCGGTTTTCCGCTGAGCGGCAAAATGCCGTTATTTTCCAGCAGCGTTATTGATGCGGTGGCAACGTCACGCGCCACCCGTCGGGTAGCCTCGTTCTGCAAATCGATACCGTCTTCATCGGCGTACGGGTTTTCAAACAGCCCGAGGCGGAATTTTTCACCCAGCACCCGCGCCACAATCTCGTCCACCTTATCCATTGAGATCAGCCCGCGCTCTAGCGCCTCCGCCAGATGGCGCGCGCAGTCATCCTTCGGCAGTTCCACATCCAGCCCGGCGTTGAAGGCCAGCGCCGCCGATTCCGCCGGATCGTGAGAAATGCCGTGGTGCTGGTGCAGCAGGCTCACGCCGCCGTAGTCCGCCACGATAATGCCGTCGAAGCCCCACCGTTCGCGCAGCACGGTAGTCAGCAGGAAGTGGTCGCTGTGCCCGGGCTGATTATCAATATCGTGATAGGCAGGCATCACCGAACCGGCGTTTGCCAGCTTAACCGCCATTTCAAACGGCAGCAGGAAGGTATCATTGAGTTCGCTAAAGCCGAGATGGACCGGCGCGTGGTTGCGCGCCCCTTCGCTGAAGGAGTGGCCGACGTAGTGTTTCAGGGTCGCGAGCAGATCGCGCTTATCGCCCTGCAGGCCTTTTACGTACGCCGTGGCCATTACGCCGACCAGCCACGGATCTTCACCGAAGGTCTCCTCCGTGCGCCCCCAGCGCACGTCGCGGGAGACGTCCAGCACCGGGGCCAGCCCCTGCTGACAGCCGACGGAACGGGCCTCTTTGCCAATCTGCTCCGCCGCGCGCTGCACCAGCGCCGGATCCCATGTTGAACCGTAGTTCAGCGAGGACGGAAACAGCGTCGCCCCTTTGCACAGCAGCCCCACCAGGCACTCCTCGTGAAACAGCGCCGGAATGCCGAGCCGCGTCTCTTCCATCATCATTCGCTGCAGGCGATTGGCGGCACGCACGCCGGTTTTCGCATCCACAATGTGCGTCCCGAGCGGACGGGTGATTTGACCCACGCCCAGCTTCAGCCTTTCGCCGAGAGAGGCCTGTTCGCTTACGCCTGCAAACTCGTCGCTTAAGTCGCTGCGCTCGCGGTGGTTGCCGCTTTCGTCAAGGATCAGCCAGTACGCGTGCATCTGGGCAAATTTCTCTTCCGGCGTCATGCGCGCCAGCAAATCGGCGACGCGCTCGTGTACGGGACGTCCCGCGTCCTTGTAGATCACAGTCATGGTTTACTCCTGTAGTGCGGATTGAGTTGCCGGGCTGGGCTGCCCCGCATCGTTTCGAATGTCGCGCCTGCTGGCCAGCTCACGGGCAATGGAATCCACCAGCCTGCTGTTGAGTTTGTAGACGGCAAGGAGCGCCACCATGCAGAGGAACAGCGCGCAGGGGATCAGGGTGAACAGCGCGTTGATGGTTGCGAGCACGTGGGGCGCCTGGTTTGCCTGCCCCGGCGCGTAGTCCACCATGCCGAGCACCCAGCCGACCACGGCACCGCCCAGCGCCAGGCCAAACTTGATGGCAAACAGTGCGGTAGAAAAGACCAGCCCGTCCAGACGGCGGCCGCTACGATGCTCTTCGTAATCCACCACGTCTGAGAACATGGTCCATTGCAGCGGCGTGGTCAGGTTCTGAATAAAGCTAAAGACAATATTCAGTCCGAATATCAGCCACACCTGAGAAGGGGGAATGAAGAAAATCAGTGCGCCAAAAATAACGAAGGAAATAATGGTCCACTGGTAGGCGCGAACGCGGTCAAATTTCCCCAGCAGGCGTTCCGATAATAATGCCCCGCTCAGGGAGGCCACCATGCCGGAAACAATAAAGGCAAAGACCAGCTCCGGGCGCAGCAGAACATAGTTAACGTAATACATCGTGGCGGAGCCGCGCGTCACGACGGCGGTTAACAGTAAAATATTAAAGACAAAAACAATTCGCCACTGGCTGTTACCGGCCAGCAGTTTTAAATCCGTCAGCATCGAGCCGGAGGTATCATTACGCGGCGAGTAACGCTCCCGGGTCATAAAGAAGCAGCAGAAGAATAAAACAATGCCCAGCAGCCCCATCAGGCTCATGGCATAGAAATAGCCTTTCTGCACGTTGCCCTGACCTAATAAAGAGACCAGCGGCAGCGCGATAACCGTCACAATCAGCCCGCCGATAAACGACAGGCCAAAGCGCCAGGATTGCAGCGAATGGCGCTCGCGCGGGTCGAGCGTCAGCGCGCCGGGCATAGCGCAATAGGGCACGTTAATCGCGGAGTAGATCAGGCTCAGGATGGCGTACGTTACGCAGGCGTAGACAATTTTTGCCGTATCCCCGGCATCCGGCACATAGAAGGTAATAAGGCAGCTTACGCCAAACGGAATGGCAAACCACAGCAGCCAGGGGCGAAAACGGCCGTGGCGGGTCTGCGTCCGATCCACCAGCGCGCCAATACAGGGATCGACAAAGGCATCGACCACGCGCACCACTAAAAACATGGTGCCCATAATGGCCGCCGGTAAACCGAATACGTCCGTATAGAAATAAGCGAGAAATAACGTTGCCGTTTGCCAGACCAGCGCGCTGGCCATATCACCTAAGCCATAACCTATTTTATCTTTGGTACGCAGTACAGAGGAGATTGTCATTGTTATTTGCCTTTTTATCAGGTTAAAACGTATTTCAACCAGTTGCATATCGTCCCGAAGGCGGTACGCGGTAAGGCTCAAGTATTAGCAACGCATTGCTCGCTAACAATTGTCTAAATTAACAGATAAATTATGATATTTGGTTTTTTGTATTATTTGTGATGGTGAGCATATTCGCAGGAAAATAAAAAAGGCGAGGACATATATCCTCGCCTTATTCAGGTTAAGAAGGCCTTACTTGTTCAGCTCTGCCAGGCTCAGCCAGGTCTGCACCACGGTGTCCGGGTTCAGGGAGAGGCTATCGATCCCCTCTTCCATCAGCCAGGCCGCAAAGTCCTCATGGTCGGATGGGCCCTGACCGCAGATGCCCACGTATTTACCCTGCTTCTTCGCCGCGCGAATCGCCATGGAGAGCAGCGCCTTCACCGCCTCGTTACGCTCGTCGAACAGCTCAGAGACCACGCCGGAGTCGCGGTCCAGGCCGAGCGCCAGCTGCGTCATGTCGTTCGAGCCAATGGAGAAGCCGTCGAAGTGCTCCAGGAACTGCTCGGCCAGCAGGGCGTTAGACGGAATTTCGCACATCATGATGATCTTCAGCCCGTTCTCGCCGCGCTTCAGCCCCTGACGCGCCAGCTCGTCCACCACCGCTTTCGCCTGTTCCACGGTACGCACGAACGGGATCATGATCTCCACGTTGGTCAGCCCCATGTCGTTGCGCACGCGCTTCACCGCCTCGCACTCCAGCGCGAAGCAGTCGCGGAAGCTTTCCGACACGTAACGGCCTGCCCCGCGGAAGCCGAGCATCGGGTTCTCTTCTTCCGGCTCGTAGCGCTCGCCGCCCACCAGGTTAGCGTATTCGTTGGACTTAAAGTCCGACAGACGCACGATCACGCGTTTCGGATAGAAGGCCGCGCCGAGGGTGGCGATCCCTTCCGTAAGGCGACCGACATAAAACTCTTTCGGCGAGTCGTAGCCCTTCATCATCTCGCGGATTTCGTTTTGCAGCTTCGCGTCCTGGTCGTCGAACTCCAGCAGCGCGCGCGGGTGCACCCCGATCATGCGGTTGATGATAAATTCCAGACGCGCCAGGCCTACGCCTTCGTTCGGCAGGCAGGCAAAGTCAAACGCGCGGTCCGGGTTACCCACGTTCATCATGATCTTCAGCGGCAGATCCGGCATGGTGTCCACGCTGGAGCTTTTCACGCTGAAGTCGAGAATATCGGCGTACACGTAGCCGGTATCGCCTTCTGCGCAGGACACCGTAACCTTCTGGTCATCCTTCATGCGTTCGGTGGCATCGCCACAGCCGACCACCGCCGGGATCCCCAGCTCGCGGGCGATGATAGCCGCGTGGCAGGTACGGCCACCGCGGTTGGTGACGATAGCGGCCGCCTTCTTCATGATCGGTTCCCAGTCCGGGTCGGTCATGTCGGTGACCAGCACGTCGCCGGGCTGGATACGGTTCATTTCGCTGATGTCGTGGATCACCTTCACCGGACCGGCACCAATGCGATGTCCGATAGCGCGACCTTCGGCCACGATTTTACCCTGCGAATGAAGCGTGTAGCGCTCCATTACCTGACCGCGTGAACGGACGGTTTCCGGGCGCGCCTGCACGATAAACAGCTTGCCGGTGTTACCGTCTTTCGCCCACTCGATGTCCATCGGACGGCCGTAGTGTTTTTCAATCTGCACCGCCTGCTTCGCCAGCTCTTCCACTTCGGCATCGGTCAGGGAGAAGCGATCGCGCTGCTCCTGCGGCACATCTTCAATTTTCACCTGCTTGCCATGCTCCTGGGTCGGGGCATAGATCATGCGGATTTTTTTCGAGCCCATGGTACGGCGCACCACCGCCGGACGATTGGCCGCCAGCGTCGGTTTATGCACGTAAAATTCGTCAGGGTTCACGGCCCCCTGCACCACCATTTCACCCAGGCCCCACGCGGAGGTGATAAACACCACCTGGTCGAAGCCGGATTCCGTATCGATGGAGAACATCACGCCGGAGGAGCCCACGTCGGAGCGCACCATGCGCTGAACGCCGGCAGAGAGCGCAACGCCGCGATGGTCATAGCCCTGATGCACGCGATAGGAGATGGCGCGGTCGTTAAACAGCGAGGCAAAGACGTGCTTCACCGCCACCAGCACCGCATCATAGCCCTGGACGTTGAGGAAGGTTTCCTGCTGCCCGGCGAATGAAGCATCCGGCATATCCTCCGCGGTGGCGGAAGAGCGCACGGCAAAGGAGGCCTGCGCATCGTCAGCGGAGAGCTGGTTGTACGCGTCGTGAATGGCTTTTTCCAGTTCCGGCTGGAAAGGTGTGTCGATAATCCACTGGCGGATTTGCGCACCGGCTTTGGCAAGCTCGGTTACGTCATCAATATCCGTTTTATCCAGCAGGTCGTAAATGCGCTGGTTTACACCGCTCTGGTCTAAAAACAGGTTAAACGCGTCGGCGGTTGTGGCAAACCCGTTAGGTACGGAGACACCCATACCGGACAGATTTGTAATCATTTCACCCAGGGAGGCATTTTTGCCCCCAACTCTGTCTACATCATTCATGCCGAGTTGGTTATACCAAAGCACCAGCGGTGACGAGCCATTGTTGGACATCGAAACAATCCTTTTGTGATATTTGATCGGAGTAAGAAACACCTGACTACGTATTTATACTGGCATAATTATTTCCGCTAAAAAAACGGTGAATCGTGTAAGCAATTTAAATTTTCAACTTTTCGGACACTTTCCCTGCACTCGCTAACCCGATGATTCCTATAGATTCCGCCAAAAACCATAGAAATAAAGCCGCTATTCAGGAAATGAAATCCACTTTTCAGGAAAATCAAAAACACCATTTCATTTTAAATTCGGATAAGTTCTTTGCTGTGCAATTCACTTTTTTAATTTATGCTTTCAGGCAATTACGTACGCTATTCAGGGTGGATAAAATGGATAATGCTGTCGATCGCCACGTTTTTTATATTTCTGATGGGACGGCGATCACCGCCGAGGTGCTGGGACACGCGGTGATGTCGCAATTCCCGGTGTCGATAAACAGCATCACGCTGCCGTTTGTGGAAAACGAGAGCCGGGCCAGAGCGGTGAAGGACCAGATTGACGCCATTTACCAGCAGACCGGCGTTCGCCCGCTGGTGTTCTACTCCATCGTGATTCCCGAGATCCGCAACATCATTCTGCAAAGCGAAGGCTTCTGTCAGGATATCGTGCAGGCGCTGGTTGCGCCGCTGCAAAGCGAGCTGAAGCTCGACCCGACGCCGATTGCCCACCGTACCCACGGGCTGAACCCCGGAAACCTGACTAAATACGATGCCCGCATTGCCGCCATTGACTACACCCTGGCGCACGACGACGGGATCTCGCTGCGTAATCTGGATCAGGCGCAGGTCATTTTGCTCGGCGTGTCGCGCTGCGGTAAAACGCCTACCAGCCTCTACCTGGCGATGCAGTTTGGCATTCGCGCCGCTAACTACCCCTTTATTGCCGATGACATGGACAACCTGGTGCTGCCCGCCGCGCTCAAGCCGCTCCAGCACAAGCTGTTTGGCCTGACCATCAACCCGGAACGGCTGGCGGCGATCCGCGAGGAGCGCCGGGAGAACAGCCGCTACGCGTCGATGCGCCAGTGTCGAATGGAGGTCTCCGAAGTGGAAGCGCTGTACCGGAAAAATCAGATTCCGTGGCTGAACAGCACCAACTATTCGGTAGAAGAAATTGCCACCAAGATCCTCGATATTATGGGCCTGAATCGCCGCATGTACTAATATGCTAGTACATTAATCCAGTTTCAGTTATTATGCTGCTTATTCCCGGGGCGGCGCGCCCCGAACTTGAAATCAGCAGGGATTGGTTTAAGGTGATGCCCATCACTTCCCGGTAGTCTGCCGATGAAGCAAAAAATTTCTGAGACATTCCATGAACAAAACCGACGAACTGCGCACTGCGCGCATCGATAGCCTGGTCACACCGGCTGAACTGGCCCGGCTGCACCCCGTCTCCGCAGAGGTTGCGGAACACGTGACGGCCTCCCGTCGCCGTATCGAAAAAATCCTCAATGGTGAAGACAAGCGTCTCCTGGTCGTGATTGGCCCCTGCTCCATTCACGATCTGGATGCGGCCGTAGATTATGCCAAACGCCTTCAGGCTCTGCGTGAAAAGTATCAGGATCGCCTTGAGATCGTGATGCGCACCTACTTTGAAAAACCGCGAACCGTCGTGGGCTGGAAAGGGTTAATTTCCGATCCCGATCTTAACGGCAGCTATCGGGTGAACCACGGGATTGCCCTGGCGCGCAGGCTGCTGCTGCAGGTCAACGAGCTGGGCGTGCCGACCGCCACCGAATTTCTGGATATGGTGACCGGGCAGTTTATCGCCGACCTCATCAGCTGGGGCGCGATTGGCGCCCGCACGACCGAAAGCCAGATCCACCGTGAAATGGCGTCGGCTCTCTCCTGCCCGGTGGGCTTCAAGAACGGTACCGACGGCAACACCCGTATCGCGGTGGATGCGATCCGCGCGGCGCGCGCCAGCCATATGTTCCTCTCGCCGGATAAAAACGGTCAGATGACCATCTACCAGACCAGCGGCAACCCGTACGGGCACATCATCATGCGCGGCGGTAAAAAGCCGAATTACCACGCGCAGGATATCGCCGCCGCCTGCGAAACGCTGGCGGAATTTGACCTGCCGGAGCACCTGGTGGTGGACTTCAGCCACGGCAACTGCCAGAAACAGCACCGCCGCCAGCTGGACGTCTGCGATGAGATCTGCCAGCAGATCCGCAGCGGCTCGACCGCCATTGCGGGGATTATGGCGGAGAGCTTTATCAAGGAAGGCACCCAGAAGATCGTGGCCGGTCAGCAGATGGTGTACGGCCAGTCGATTACCGACCCGTGCCTGAGCTGGGAAGACAGCGAGCTGCTGCTGGAGAAGCTGGCTGCGGCGGTTGATTCTCGATTTTAAACTCTTGCCGGGTGGCGGCTATGCTTAACACCCTTCTCCCTCTCCCCGTGGGAGAGGGTTGGGGTGAGGGCATCAGGCCGCATCTCTTCCCCCCAAATTTGATCCCGTCACACAATTTTCACAAAAATGCTTGCTGTGAAAATACAGTTTATTGATAATGATTATCATTGTTACATTGATTGTTATTTATAAACATTATGTCACCCACAGATAACAGCACGGCAACGCAACCTAAAGCACACACAGCGCCATCCCCTGCTCCCGGCGATCGCCGCATCGACAGTAAGAGCCTGCTCGGTGAAGCGGGCCGGGTGATTATCGAGCATGACGGGCAACACTACCTGTTGCGCCAGACCAATGCCGGAAAGCTTATTCTGACTAAATAAACCAGAACAACCTTCGCCAGCCACCCAGGTGATCCCCAGGCAGCCAGCGCTTTTCAATTCTTATGGAGAGTTGCTATGCCACACCTGCAATCCGCGTCTTTACGCCCGTCGCTTCTGGCGCTGGCGATTGTCAGCACCCTGCCGGGCGTTGCGTCTGCCGCCGCGGACGATATCACCGTAACCGCCACCGGCAACGCCCGCAGCGCCTTTGAAGCCCCGATGATGGTGAGCGTCATCGACGCCACCGCGCCGGAAAACCAGACCACCAGCTCTGCCGCCGACCTGCTGCGCAGGGTACCCGGCGTGACGCTGGACGGCACCGGGCGCACCAACGGCCAGGACGTCAACCTCAGGGGCTACGACCGCCGCGGCGTGCTGGTGCTGGTGGACGGCGTGCGCCAGGGCACCGACACCGGACACCTGAACAGCACGTTCCTTGACCCGGCGCTGATCAAACGTATCGAGGTGGTGCGCGGCCCTTCCGCGCTGCTGTACGGCAGTGGCGCGCTGGGAGGCGTGATTTCCTATGACACCGCCGACGCCAGCGATCTGCTGGAGGCCGGCAAAAACAGCGGCTATCGCGTATTCGGGACCGGCGCGACGGGCGATCGCAGCATCGGGATGGGGGCCAGCGCCTATGGCCGCACCGACACGCTGGACGGGCTGGTCTCCTGGTCCAGCCGCGATCGCGGCGACATTCGCCAGAGCGACGGCGCGACCGCGCCAAACGACGAGTCCATTAACAATATGCTGGCGAAGGGAAGCTGGAAAATCGATCCGGCCCAGACGCTGAGCGGCTCGCTGCGCTACTACAACAACGACGCGCGGGAGCCGAAAAACCCGCAAACCACGGACGCCAGCAGCAGTAACCCGATGACCGATCGCTCTACCATCCAGCGCGATGCCCAGCTTGGCTACCGCATCGCCCCGGCCGGAAACGACTGGCTGAACGCCGATGCGAAAATTTACTGGTCCGAAGCGCGAATTAACGCCCAGAACATCGACAGCAGCGGCGAGTTCCGCAAGCAGACCACCAAAGGCGGCAAAGTGGAAAACCGCACCCGCCTGTTCAGCGACTCCTTCGCCTCGCACCTTCTGACCTACGGGGGCGAATACTACCGTCAGGAACAACGTCCCGGCGGCGCGACCACCGGCTTCCCGGACGCGAAGATCGACTTCAGCTCCGGCTGGCTGCAGGATGAGATCACCCTTCGCGACCTGCCGGTCACGCTTCTCGGCGGTACGCGTTACGACAACTACCGCGGCAGCAGCGACGGTTACGCCGACGTGAACGCGGATAAGTGGTCGTCGCGCGCCGGGATAACCGTGAGCCCTGCCGACTGGCTGATGCTGTTCGGCTCTTACGCGCAGGCCTTCCGCGCGCCAACCATGGGCGAAATGTATAACGACTCGAAGCACTTCTCTATTGGCAGCTTCTACACCAACTACTGGGTGCCAAACCCGAACCTGCGTCCTGAAACCAACGAAACCCAGGAGTTCGGTTTTGGGCTGCGCTTCGACGACCTGATGCTCGCCAACGACGCGCTGGAGTTCAAAGCCAGCTACTTCGACACCAAAGCGAAAGATTACATCTCCACCGCCGTCAATTTTGCGGCGGCCACGACCATGTCCTATAACGTGCCTGACGCCAAAATATGGGGCTGGGACATGATGGCGACCTACTCGACCGACCTGTTCAACCTCGACGTGGCCTACAACCGCACGCGCGGCAAGGACACCGACACGGGCGAGTATATCTCCAGCATTAACCCGGACACCGTTACCAGCAAGCTGGACGTTCCGGTGGCGCAAAGCGGCTTCTCCGTGGGCTGGATCGGCACCTTCGTCGAACGCTCCACGCACGTCAGCAGCAGCTACAGCGAGCAGCCGGGCTATGCGGTGAACGATTTCTACGTCAGCTATAAAGGCCAGCAGCAGTTCAAAGGTATCACCACCACCCTCGTGCTGGGGAACGCCTTTGACAAAGCCTACTGGTCACCGCAGGGCATCCCGCAGGATGGCCGCAACGGCAAGATCTTCGTCAGTTATCAATGGTAATTCCCTTCGGGGCAACGATTCAGAAGGATAAGACAATGAGTCACTACACACGCTGGCTTGAGCTAAAAGAAGCGCATCCGGGTAAGTACGCGCGCGACATCGCCGGTTTGATGAACATCCGCGAAGCGGAGCTGGCCCGGGCGCGCGTCGGCCACGACGCCTGGCGGCTGCGCGGTGAAATGCGCGACATTCTGGCTGCGCTGGAGTCCGTGGGCGAAACAAAGTGCATCTGCCGTAACGAATACGCCGTTCACGAACAGGTCGGGGCGTTTACTAACCAGCATCTTGGCGGCCATGCCGGGCTGGTGCTGAACCCGCGCGCGCTGGATCTGCGTTTGTTCCTCAACCAGTGGGCGAGCGCGTTTCATCTCAGCGAAACGACCCCGCGCGGCGAACGTCAGAGCATTCAGTTCTTCGATCGTCAGGGCGACGCTTTGCTGAAGGTCTACACCACGGATAACACTGACCTGTCCGCCTGGGGCGACGTGCTGACCCGCTTTATCTTTGCCGATAATCCCGCGCTGGAGCTGAAAGCGGCCGACGCCCCCGCTCACGCGGAACGGGCCGATGCGGGCACGGTGGAGAAAGAGTGGCGCGCCATGACCGACGTGCACCAGTTCTTCACCCTGCTCAGGCGCCACAACCTGAGTCGCCAGCAGGCGTTTCGCCTGGTGAGCGACGACCTGGCCTGTAAGGTAGAGAACGGCGCGCTGGCACAGCTGCTGGAGGCGGCGCGGCGAGACGGTAACGAGATCATGATCTTTGTCGGCAACCGCGGCTGCGTGCAGATCTTCACCGGCGCGGTGGAAAAACTGGTCCCGATGAAGGGCTGGCTGAACATCTTCAACCCAACCTTTACCCTCCATCTGCTTGAGGAGACTATCGCGGAGACCTGGGTGACGCGCAAGCCCACGGCGGACGGTCACGTCACCAGCCTGGAGCTGTTTGCTGCGGATGGTACGCAAATCGCACAGCTGTACGGCCAGCGTACCGAAGGCGAGCCGGAGCAAAGCCAGTGGCGCAGCCAGATCGACGCCCTGACGCCAGAAGGGCTGGCCGCATGAAAAAATGGTTTGCCCTGCTCTTCGCCCTGCCGCTGGCCGCCGTCGCCGCGCCGGAGCGAATCGTCGCCCTTGGCGGCGACGTGACGGAGATCGTCTATGCCCTCGGCGCGGCGTCTTCCCTGGTTGCGCGCGACAGCACCAGCCGGTGGCCGCAGGCGGCGGACGCGCTACCTGACGTGGGCTATCTGCGCCAGCTCAATGCGGAGGGCATTTTATCCGTGCGCCCGACGCTGGTGCTGGCGAGCGACCAGGCACAGCCGTCTCTCGCGCTGAAGCAGGTGGAACAGAGCCGCGTCAGGGTGGTCACCGTACCCGGCCGTCCCGACCTGAGCGTGATTGACGAGAAGGTGCGGGTCATTGCTCAGGCGACGCACCGGGAGCAGCAGGGTGAAGCCCTGCGCGGCTCGCTGCGTCAGGCGATGGCGGCGCTGCCGTCATCGCCGCTCAACAAGCGCGTGCTGTTTATCCTCAACCACGGCGGGATGACCGCGATGGCTGCCGGGCAACAGACCGGCGCGGATGCGGCAATACGTGCCGCCGGGTTGCAGAACGCCATGCAGGGATTTAGCCGCTATCAGCCGCTTTCGCAGGAGGGCGTAATCGCCAGCCGGCCGGATCTGGTGGTGATTTCGCAGGACGGCGTCAACGCCCTGGGCGGTGAAGAGAATCTGTGGAAGTTACCCGGCCTGGCGCAAACCCCGGCAGGACGTCACCGGCAGGTGCTGGCGATCGATGACATGGCGCTGCTCGGCTTTAGCGTGCGCACGCCGCAGGCCATTCAGCAGCTGCGCGCCAGAGCGGAGCAACTGCCCTGATGTCGCGGCGCGTTACGCTATCCCTGTGGCTGCTGGCGGCGTTGCTCACCGTCATGACCTTCACGGCCACGGGGTTTGGCGCGTTACGCCTGCCGGCGAGCGTGCTGTGGAGCGGCAGCGACGAGACGCTGCGCCAGATCTGGCTGACCATTCGCCTGCCCCGCGTGCTGCTGGCGCTGGTGATTGGCGGGTCGCTGGCGCTGGCGGGGTGCGTGATGCAGGGGCTGTTTCGCAATCCGCTGGCCGACCCGGGCCTGCTCGGGATCAGCAGCGGCGCGGCGCTGGCCGTCGCCCTGTGGGTGGTTCTCCCGCTCTCGCTGCCCGCGCTGGTCATGCTTTACGCTCCCATGCTGGCGGCATTCATTGGGGCGCTGGCGGCCACAGGGGCGATCTTCCTGCTCAGCCAGCAGCGTCATAGCTCCCTGTCTCGCCTGCTGCTGGTGGGTATCGCCATCAATGCCCTGTGCGGTGCGGCCGTGGGCGTGCTTTCGTGGGTCAGTAATGACGCTCAGCTTCGTCAGCTTTCACTCTGGGGTATGGGCAGCCTCGGCCAGGCGCAGTGGTCAACGCTGCTGGCCGTGACCTCGCTGATGGTGCCTGCCGTTCTGGCGATCTGGCGCTGTGCCGGCGCGTTAAACCTCCTCCAGCTTGGCGAAGAGGAAGCACATTACCTCGGCGTGGACGTTGCGGTGGTGCAGCGGATCTTGCTGCTGTGCAGCGCCCTGCTGGTAGCCGCTGCTGTCGCCGTCAGCGGGGTGATCGGCTTTGTCGGGCTGGTGGTGCCGCACCTGATGCGCATGTGGCTGGGTGCCGATCACCGCGCTACCGTTCCCGGCGCGGTGCTTGCCGGTGCTATTCTGCTGCTGGTGGCCGATACGGTCGCGCGCACCCTGGTGGCCCCGGCTGAAATGCCCGTCGGCCTGCTCACCAGCATTCTCGGCGCGCCCTGGTTTCTGTGGTTGATTTTCCGTCGTGGAGGGCAGCATGGCTGAACGTTATGCGGCTGAAAACCTGACGTTCTCCCTGTCCGGAAGCACGCTGGTTGAGAACGTCTCGCTGTCACTGTCGCAGGGAGAGCTGGTTACGCTGATTGGGCCTAACGGCGCGGGGAAATCCACGCTGCTGCGGCTGCTGACCGGCTACCTGAAGCCCACCAGCGGGGGCTGTTCGCTGGCGGGGAAAGCCCTCGGCCAATGGGATCCGCTAACGCTGTCCCGCTACCGGGCGGTGATGCGTCAGCAGACGCAGCTTGGCTTTGACTGGCATGTGGAGGCGGTAGTCGGGATGGGCCGCGCGCCCTGGACGCGTTATCCTGAGCCAGAGATCGTGCGTGAGGTGATGCTCCTGACCGGCTGTATGCCGCTGGCCGGCAGACGCTATCATGCCCTCTCGGGCGGCGAGCAGCAGCGCGTCCAGCTGGCCCGCGCGCTGGCGCAGCTATGGCGTGACGGCACGCCCCGCGGCTGGCTGTTTCTCGATGAACCCACCTCGGCGCTGGATCTCTACCACCAGCAGCACCTGCTGCGCCTGCTGAAATCGCTGACCGGGCAGGGCAACCTCCACGCCTGCGTGGTGCTGCACGACCTCAATCTTGCCGCGTTATGGGCGGATCGGATCCTGCTGTTGCACGACGGACGGATCGTCTCCCGGGGAACGCCGGAGGCGGTTTTGCAGGCCGACGCGCTGGCCCGGTGGTACGGTGCGCAGGTGCACGTAGGCAAACATCCGGCGCACGCCGCGCCGCAGGTTTTCCTCGCGCCCTAGCTTGAGCAGCTCACCTCCAGCCGCTTGCCCCAGTCCGGCGGGCGGCTGACGTAGTCATCATCCCGGTCGGCAAACGGCGTGCGCAGCGCGATGTGCAGCCGGTGCAGCTCGGCATAATCCCCCCGCTCCGCCTGCTCGATTGCTCGCTGCGCCAGCCAGTTACGCAACACCATCGCCGGGTTCACCGCCTTCATCTGCGTCTGGCGGACGTCATCTTCAATCTGTTCCTGCTGCAAACGCGCGCGGTAGGCGGCAAACCAGTCGTCAAACGCCTGCCTGTCGATGAACTCGTCGCGCAGCGGCGAGGCGGCGCTCTGCTGCATGGTCTGGCTGAGCATGCGGAAGGTGCGGGTATAGTCGCTGCCCTCGCGCGCCATCAGCGCAAATAGCCCGTTCAGTAACTCGTTATCGCCTTTTTCCTGGGTCATTAGCCCCAGCTTGCTGCGCATCAGCGCGCCATATTCCCGCAGTAAAACCTCCTGATAGCCGTCGAGGGCATCGTTCAGGGCATCGACGTCGATAAACGGCGACAGGCTTTGCGCAAGACGCTGGAGGTTCCACAGCCCCACCGCGGGCTGATTGTCGAAACGGTAACGTCCCTGATAATCCGAGTGGTTACAGATGTAGCCCGGCTGATAGTCATCAAGGAAGCCGTACGGACCGTAGTCAAACGTCAGCCCCAACAGGGACATATTGTCCGTATTCATTACGCCGTGCGCAAAGCCGACGGCCTGCCAGCGGGCAATCATCCTGGCGGTGCGCGCGACGATATCGCGGAACCAGGCAACGTAGCGGTCCGGTTCGTTCTGCAGCTGCGGCCAGTGGCGGCGAATGGCGTAATCGGCAAGCTGGCGAACCTTGTCCGGCTCCCGGCGGTAGTAGAAGTGTTCAAAATGGCCGAAGCGCAGGTGGCTCCCGGCAACGCGGATCAGCATCGCCCCCTGCTCCATCGTCTCGCGGGCAACCGGGGTATCGCTGGTGACAATCGACAGCGCCCGTGAGGTGGGGATCCCCAGCGCGTGCATCGCCTCGGAGGCCAGCCCTTCGCGGATGGTGGAACGCAGCACCGCGCGGCCGTCTCCCATGCGGGAATACGGGGTAAGACCTGCGCCCTTCAGGTGCCAGTCAAGCGTGTCGCCGTTCGGGAGTAACTGTTCGCCCAGCAGGATCCCCCGGCCGTCGCCGAGTTGCCCTGCCCAGACGCCAAACTGATGTCCGCTATACACCTGGGCCAGCGGCTTCATGCCCGGAAGCAGCGTTTCGCCGCCCCAGACGCCGGCGCCCTTTTCCGGCTGAAAAAGCGCCGAAGGGATGCCGAGCGAGTCCGCTAACGCATCGTTATGCCAGATCAGGCGCGCGTTCTGTAAGGGCGTTGGCTTAAGCGCGGTGTAGAAGCCGGGTAGTTCATCGTGCCAGTGGGCAGTAAAAGACAGGGTCATAAGTCCTCCTGCTTTAAGTGTAGAGGGTTTCCCTGAACGTAAACACGGGCGAAGAAAGGGGTTATTGCTGTACGAGGGTGGTAACCCGCTCTGCCGGGACGGCAGGCCACAGGGTTCCCTGCATGGCGTCAAAATTGAAGGGCAGCACGCGCTGTAATATGCCGTGCTCGTCAATACCCGCGACCATTACCGACTGACAATGCGGCGCGATTTGCCAGAGAATGGCGCGCATAAACGGTTCAAAAGAGAGCGCCGACACGCGCTGCTGGATAAAATTCTTATCCAGAATGACCCGCCTGAACAAACCATCATAAACCGGCTTCAGGGATGCAGCCCCGGCGCCAAAGTTAGCCAGCACTAAGGGGAAATGGATCGCCATTCTTGCCAGGTCGGGATCGTCTTTCCCGTTATTTAAACCTGGATAGTTCTCATTAACAGTAAACTCAAGAAATGGATAACGTTCAAGAATTGAAACAACGTTCCCATTAGTTAATAAAAATTCAACAGTTGCAGGTGTAATATTGATCCATGCAATTAACTGATGCTGAATAAAAAATAGCTTACAGGTATCGAGTAATTGTAGTTTTTCCTGAAACAGGGCTAATTCATCTTCCTTAGAAAGATGCGGGATAACCAGTTCAGTAGGGATCCGCACGTCCGTACCTACGCCAGTAAAGTTAACCACGATTTCTAAACCTTTAAGCAAACCTGCACTATCACGCGCCGGAAGCAGTAAAAGTTCAGACTGGTAAGCATTATCTAGCGTAATTATCATCGCGCTCGCCCTGCATTAAAGATGAGAGAGTACATCCTGAAGCAATTGCAGGCACAATTCCACTGTCTTGATTTTAATAAGATTAGTTTCATTCTTTCCGTATTAATTTTCAGATTTTTCCCTGAATCTAAAATAATTTTATCCTGGAAAGTGAATAATAGCCAGTTTTAGATAAAACAGGCACTTACCAGGGTAAATAATTTGGCACAAATTTTACTTTAATCTTACTGCGAGAAAAGCCTGGCGCTTTTATTCATCACCAGGCTCGCAGCAGCTGCATCGCTTTCACCGGTTAAATACGTCTGGCCTGCCAGAATTTTTTTCGCCAGTAAACATTATCGAGAGAGGAGCGTATCACGCCGCGGCTGGTTGAGGCGTGAATGAACTGGTTGTCGGTATCATAAATGCCCACATGCAGGCCATTTTCACCGGAGCCTGTTTTAAAGAAGACCAGATCGCCGGGCAGGAGCTCGTCTTTATCAATTTCGGTGCCGATTTCCGCCTGCATCCGCGTTTCACGCGGCAGCTGTAAATCAAATTTATCGCGGAAGGTCATCAGCACGAAGCCCGAGCAGTCCACCCCGCCCCGGCTCATGCCGCCGTAGCGATAGGGTGTACCGCGCCAGTTGCTGAGCTGATCGTTCAGGCTGGCAATGACCGTTATGGAATCGGAAAGCCGCGGGTTAGGCGGTGGGGCACGATGGCTACTGCATCCCGCCAGAAATAGCGCGCCAACAAGGAGAAACCAGAATCGCATTTCAGACGAATCCTCTGCTTTTTTTATTCTTTCGGTAATTTAGCGTGCATCTATGCCGCTGTGCAAGGAGGGTCACTCCTGAGCCGTGGAAATGAGCATCCTGTGTCCCTCAATATCCAGCCTCCGGAACGACATGTGATAGGCGCTCGCCAGATTGGGCGGGGTCAGCACGCTGTCCCGCGCCCCGCTGGCAATCAGCCTGCCGCGCGCCAGCAGCCACACCCGATGCGCGTGGCGCAGGGTATGGTTTAAATCGTGGCTGCTCATCACAATGGTCATGCCCTTGCGGCAGAGCGCGCCGAGCAGGGTATCCAGCGCCGCCTGCTGGGCAACATCCAGCCCGCTCATCGGCTCGTCCAGCAGCAGCAAGCGCCCGTGAGGATTCCCCGCCGGATGGACCTGAAGGATGACGGCGGCCAGCCGCACGCGCTGCCACTCACCGCCGGAAAGCCGGCTGGCCTGACGGGTGAGCTTGTCGTCTAACCCGAGCGCCGCAGCAACCTCGTTGAGCAATTCCACCTGATGCTTATCGGGAAGATGCAGCGTCAGGTAGTGCCAGACGGGCATCGCAAAGGGCGCTACCTGCTGCTGTACCAGGTAGCTTCGACGGGTAGCTAGTGAGGCGGGCTGCCAGTCAACGAGAGATTGCCCGAGAAAGGTAATCTCCCCCTGCCCGGAGGTTAACCCCGCCATACGCGCCAGCAGCGTGCTTTTCCCTGCGCCGTTTGGCCCAACCAGGTGAAGAACTTCACCTGCGTTGACCGTAGCGGTAACAGGCTCAAGACGTCCCTTGTCGGCAACGTCTGTGAGCTGCATCAGCAGCGTCATTATTTCGCCAGCGCCAGCTTGATAGATTCCATCACGATAGGATCTTCAGGGGTCATGTCAGGTGAAAAACGCTGAACCACCTGCCCGTCGCGACCAATCAGGAATTTTTCGAAGTTCCACAGAATATCGTCCGGATAGAGCGGCGCGCGGCCTTTACTCGCCATACGCTCATAGAAGCCACTCTCTTCCGGCGCGACGGCGGCTGGCGCAGCGGCCACCAGTTTGGCATACAGGGGATGACGATTGTCGCCATTCACGTCAATCTTGCTGAACATCGGGAACGTCACGCCATAGGTGGTGCTGCAAAAGGTCTTAATCTCCTCTTCGCTGCCGGGCTCCTGCCCCAGAAACTGGTTGCACGGGAAACCCAGCACGCAAAAGCCGTCTTTCTCCCAGGCTTTATGGATATTTTCCAGCTGTTCATACTGCGGCGTGAGACCACATTTCGACGCCACGTTAACGATGAGCAACACCTTGCCTTTGTAGCCTTCCAGCGTGGTTTTCTCACCGTCAATGGTGGTCACTTCGGTATTCAGAATATCAGACTGCATAGCATGCCCTCAGGTTGACTTACGGGGTGTGTTTTAACGTCCAGCTTTTAATAGTAGTCAGATTAAAGCCTGACTCCATGATTCTTTTATCAATCATAATTTTACATGAAAACCAGTTGTTTAGCTGCATTTCTGTCGGAGAAGGCCCGCGAGACAGGGCAAAATACGCCCCTGGTCAGGCTATGATATCATTCTGGATACTTATAACTTTAAAAGGTGAGCCCGAATGACAAAGACCTTTACGCCTGAGCAAATTGACATTATCAATCGTATTGTCTTCGACCATATCGATAAAATGAGTGAGGAAGTAACTAACATTATTGAAAAAACAGAGAAAGACGCACACCGGGAACTGTCGGATCGCGGCATTGATATGGCTGATTTTTATCCTGCCAATCAGCCGTTTTTAATGATGACACTCGTACAAAAACTGATAGACCGGGTGCACGGTGGCGATAAGGATCTTGCTCAAAAAATGATAACGATGGAAGCGAAAAGGCTTAACGTCAGCGTAAGCGTCGATGCCGATAAATCAGGCGTATCGGGGAGCTAATTAGAGTAAATATCATTCCGTTCAGCGACCAGCCTTTAAAAGTAGCCAGATAAAGACCGGCGCGCCCAGCGTTGCGGTCACTACGCCGATCGGCAGCTCTGCGGCCGTCAGGGCGAGCCGGGCGATGATGTCGGCAATCAGGAGCGTTGCCGCCCCGGCAATCGCCGAGGACGGGAGCAGGGTTCGGTGGTCCGTAATGCCACACAGGCGTAGCATATGCGGGATCACCAGCCCGATAAAGCCAATCGCGCCCGCCAGCGCCACGCTGACCCCAACCATCCAGCCGATGGCGACAACCAGCACGTTGCGCCAGAATCCAATCGGCATCCCGAGCTGGCGGGCAGAGGTTTCGCCCAGCGCCAGAATATTAAGCGGCTGCGCCTGAAGCGCCGTCCACAGGATCACCGGGATCAGAAGCGCCATCAGCCACCCGTGACGCCAGTCAACGCCACCAAAGCCGCCCATCATCCAGTACATCAGCTGGCGCAGGTCAAATGAGGTGGAAAAGTAGACGGCCCAGGTCATCAGCGCGCTACAGATGATCCCCAGCGCGACACCGGCCAGCAGCAGCCGGCTGGTTGATAAGTGACGTCGGGCAAAGCGCAGGAGAATGACGGTGATCAGCAGCGCCCCGAGAATGGCGCTGAGGCTAATGCCCCAGGCGGATAGCTCGCCTCCCCCCAGCATTACGGCGGCGATAAGCCCGACGCCAGCCCCATTCGAGACGCCGAGTAGCCCTGGCTCCGCCAGCGGGTTTTCGAACAACGCCTGCATAATCGTGCCGCACAGCGCCAGCGCCGCGCCGACCAGAATGACGGCCAGCGTCCGCGGCAGGCGGATCTGCCAGACAAAGAGCTGCCCGTCTGGGGTAAACCAGCGTTCCGGCCCCAGCCACCGATCGCCCGCGCACAGGCTGACCGTGGTGGCGATAATCAACAGCATCCCGAGCAAAGACAGGCGGTAGAGATCGGAGCGGCGCTGGCGACGGGCAAGATCAAGCATAGGCGACAGGTTATCAGATTGAGATATCATTGATTTTACGGCGGGTTTAGCAAATAGCGCAAAGAAAAAAGGCCGCGTGAGCGGCCTTTTTAGTTAGTTCATATTACTCTGCTTTGGGCGTTGCGTTTTCGACACGGCTTTTCAACTTCTGGCCGGGTCTGAAGGTCACCACGCGGCGGGCTGTAATGGGAATATCTTCCCCCGTCTTCGGGTTACGGCCCGGACGTTGGTTTTTGTCTCGCAAATCAAAATTGCCAAAACCGGAGAGTTTTACCTGCTCACCATTTTCCAGAGCACGACGGATCTCTTCGAAAAACAGCTCTACCAGCTCTTTGGCATCCCGTTTGCTAAGCCCAAGCTTATCAAACAGATATTCTGACATTTCAGCTTTTGTAAGCGCCATAGGTTCAATCCCTCAATGATGCCTGGAATCGCTCTTTTAATGCCTCTACACATTTGGCGACGGTAGCGGCAATCTCCTCTTCTTCGAGTGTACGGCTGGTATCCTGAAGGATAAGGCTAATAGCGAGGCTCTTGAAACCTTCTGCTACGCCCTTGCCGCGGTACACGTCAAATAAGTTTACGCCAACTACCTGATTTACGCCAACTTTCTTACATTCGGCCAAAATATCTGCTGCGGGCACGTTTTCAGCGACCACAACCGCGATATCACGGCGGTTTGCCGGGAAGCGCGAGACGTCCTGCGCCTGAGGAATAACGCGGTCTGCGACCGGGCTCCACTCCAGCTCGAACACGATGGTACGGCCGTTGAGGTCAAGCTTACGTTCCAGCTCAGGATGCACAACGCCAATGAAACCAACACGTTTGCCGTCTAAATAAATCGCCGCGCTCTGGCCCGGATGCAGGGCCGGAAACGCTTCTGCGCGGAATTCAATTTCAGATAATTTACCGGTCAGATCGAGGATTGATTCCAGATCGCCCTTCATATCGTAGAAATCGACCGTGCCTTTTGCCAGATCCCAGTGCTCTTCGTAGCGGTTACCGCTGATTGCGCCGGCCAGCATGAGATCCTGACGGATGCCCAAATTAGCCTGAGTATCCGGTACAAAGCGCAAGCCGCTTTCGAAAATGCGTACGCGGTTTTGCTGACGATTCTGGTTGTAAACGATGGTGCCCAGCAGGCCCGTCCACAGGGAGAGGCGCATCGCTGACATCTCGCTGGAGATTGGGCTTGGCAGGATCAGGGCTTCCTGACCCGGGTGGATCAGCTGCTGAAGCTTAGGATCCACGAAGCTGTAGGTGATCACTTCCTGGTAGCCTTTGTCGTTCAGCATGGTTTTCACACGCTTCAGGGACAGATCGGCTTCGCGATGGGTGCCCATCACCAGACCTGCCTGCACCGGCTCGTCGGGAATGTTGTTGTAGCCGTATACGCGGGCCACCTCTTCCACCAGGTCTTCTTCGATCTCCATGTCGAAACGCCAGGACGGCGCTACGGCCTTCCACTCGTCCTGACCTTCGGTCACGTCGCAGCCCAGACGCGTCAGAATGTCGGTCACCTGCGCATCGGCAACGTGATGGCCAATCAGGCGATCCAGCTTGCTGCGGCGCAGGGTGATGGTCGCACGCTTCGGCAGCGTCGCTTCGTTAGTGACGTCGATAACCGGACCGGCTTCACCGCCGCAGATGTCGATCAGCAGGCGAGTCGCTCGCTCCATCGCTTTATATTGCAGCGCCGGGTCAACGCCACGCTCGTAGCGGTGAGAGGCATCCGTGTGCAGGCCATGACGACGCGCGCGGCCGGTGATGGAGAGCGGGCTGAAGAACGCGCATTCCAGCAGGACGTTTTGCGTCTCGTCGTTGACGCCAGAGTGCTCGCCACCGAAGATACCGCCCATCGCCAGCGCTTTGTTGTGGTCAGCAATAACCAGCGTATCGGCGCTCAGTTTCGCTTCGCTGCCGTCCAGCAGCACCAGGGTTTCGCCCTCTTTCGCCATGCGAACAACAATACCGCCTTCGATACGATCCTTATCGAACGCGTGCATTGGCTGACCCAGCTCCAGCAGAACGTAGTTGGTCACGTCAACGACGGCGTCGATAGAGCGGATACCGCAGCGACGCAGCTTTTCTTTCATCCACAGCGGGGTTGGTGCCTTAACGTTAATGCCTTTCACCACGCGACCGAGATAGCGCGGGCAGGCATCAACGGCGTCGACCTGAATTGGCAGCGTGTCGCTGATGGTGGCCGCAACCGGAGCGATCTCCGGCACGTTCAGCTCGGTCTGGTTCAGCACGGCAACGTCGCGCGCCACGCCGATAATGCCTAAGCAGTCGGCACGGTTTGGCGTAACGCTGATTTCGATGGTGTTGTCATCAAGCTTCAGGTACTCACGAATATCGGTGCCGATCGGCGCATCCAGCGGCAGCTCAATAATGCCGTTGTGATCGTCGGAAATCCCCAGCTCGGAGAAGGAGCACAGCATGCCCTCAGACGGCTCGCCGCGCAGCTTCGCCGCTTTGATTTTGAAATCGCCAGGCAGCACGGCGCCGACGGTCGCCACGGCCACCTTCAGGCCCTGACGGCAGTTTGGCGCGCCGCAGACGATATCCAGCAGGCGATCGCCACCCACATTTACTTTGGTGACGCGCAGCTTGTCGGCGTTAGGGTGCTGGCCGCACTCAACCACTTCACCCACGACTACGCCGGTGAAGGCGCCAGAAACCGGATCGACACCGTCAACTTCCAGACCCGCCATGGTGATCTGGTTGGAGAGCGCTTCGCTGTCCAGCGTGGTATTAACCCATTCGCGTAACCACAGTTCACTGAATTTCATTGTTCTGTCCTGCCCTTATTTAAACTGTTTGAGGAAACGCAGATCGTTTTCGAAGAATGCACGTAAATCGGTCACGCCGTAGCGCAGCATGGTCAGACGCTCCATGCCCATACCGAACGCAAAGCCGGAGTAAACTTCCGGATCGATACCCACGTTGCGCAGCACGTTTGGATGCACCATGCCGCAGCCCAGCACCTCCAGCCACTTACCGTTTTTACCCATGACGTCAACTTCCGCAGAGGGCTCAGTGAACGGGAAGTAGGACGGACGGAAGCGAACCTGCAAATCTTCCTCAAAGAAGTTGTTCAGGAAATCGTGCAGCGTGCCCTTCAGGTTGGTGAAGCTGATGTTTTTATCAACAATCAGACCTTCCATCTGGTGGAACATTGGGGTGTGCGTCTGATCGTAGTCGTTACGATACACGCGGCCCGGCGCGATGATGCGAATTGGCGGTTCCTGATCCTTCATGGTACGGATCTGAACGCCGGAGGTCTGGGTGCGCAGCAGACGGGTAGCGTCAAACCAGAAAGTGTCGTGGTCAGCACGTGCCGGATGATGGCCAGGGATGTTCAGGGCATCGAAGTTATGGTAATCATCTTCAATTTCCGGGCCAGTCGCCACGGTAAAGCCGAGCTCACCGAAGAAACTTTCAATACGATCGATAGTACGCGTCACCGGATGCAGGCCGCCGTTTTCAATACGACGCCCCGGCAGAGAAACGTCGATCGTTTCTGCCGCCAGGCGCGCATTGAGTACCGCGCTTTCCAGCTCGGCTTTACGGGCGTTCAGCGCCTGCTGTACCTGCTCTTTGGCTTCGTTAATCACTGCACCTGCTGCCGGGCGCTCCTCTGCCGGCAGCTCACGCAGGGTTGTCATCTGAAGGGTCAGATGCCCTTTCTTGCCCAGATATTCGACGCGGACATTGTCTAACGCGGCAACATCTGAGGCCTGGTTAATGGCGGCCGTTGCACTGGCAACCAGCTCTGCGAGATGTGACATGGTTTTCCTCATTATGTCGGTGCAGACACCGAATTGTTGGACGTATTCTCTCAAATTCAGGCACAAAAAAAGCCTCCATCGGGAGGCTTATCTGGCGCTGTTTTTCGTTTCATCTTTCACGCGCTAGCCTCCTGAAGTCAGGTGCTAAAGTAAAAGAAGAAGCGGAAAATAGCAGCATTCATGCTTGCGTTACCTTGTGTGGTAAAAACCGTAAAGACCTTATTGAAAAGCCTGGACGGGTAAATGTCAATCTTCTGATCGGGTATATGAAAAGAGGGAGCAAAGCCCCCTCTTTCAACTGGCTTATGCCAGTGCTGCTTTCGCTTTTTCGACCAGAGCGGTGAACGCTACTTTGTCGAATACTGCGATGTCAGCCAGGATCTTACGGTCGATTTCAACAGAGGCTTTTTTCAGGCCGTTGATGAATTTGCTGTAAGAAATACCGTTCTGACGTGCTGCTGCGTTGATACGCGCAATCCACAGTTGACGGAACTGACGCTTACGCTGACGACGGTCACGGTAAGCGTACTGACCAGCTTTGATAACAGCCTGGAAGGCAACGCGGTATACGCGTGAACGCGCACCGTAGTAGCCTTTAGCTTGTTTCAAAATTTTCTTGTGACGTGCACGTGCAATTACACCACGTTTTACGCGAGCCATGTGTGCTCTCCTGTATCTATTCTAAGTTAAAAAAGTTAAACGTTAACGACTTATGCGTACGGCAGGCACGCGATGACCAGGCCCAGATCGCCTTTAGAAACCATGGCTTTTGGACGCAGGTGACGTTTACGCTTGGTAGCTTTCTTAGTCAGAATGTGACGCAGGTTAGCGTGCTTGTGCTTAAAACCACCTTTACCGGTTTTTTTGAAGCGCTTAGCAGCACCGCGTACGGTCTTAATTTTTGGCATTTTAATAACTTCCACTTCGCATTGTTAAATAAACGAAACATAGGCGAACAAAACCTATGGGGCCCTAAGGCTCCACAGATTTTGCTGCTTGAAGGCCTTACTGTTTCTTCTTAGGAGCGAGCACCATGATCATCTGGCGGCCTTCGATCTTCGTAGGGAAGGATTCGACTACTGCCAGTTCACTCAGATCGTCACGGACGCGGTTAAGCACTTCCATACCAATCTGTTGGTGGGCCATCTCACGACCGCGGAAACGCAGCGTGATCTTGGCCTTATCGCCATCTTCCAGAAAGCGAATCAGGCTGCGGAGTTTTACCTGATAATCGCCATCGTCGGTACCAGGACGGAATTTGATTTCCTTAACCTGGATAACTTTTTGCTTCTTCTTCTGTTCCTTAGAAGACTTACTCTTTTCATAAAGGAACTTGCCGTAGTCCATGATACGACAAACTGGCGGTTCGGCGTTAGGGCTGATTTCAACTAAATCTACTCCAGCTTCTTCAGCCTTTTCGATCGCTTCTCTCAGACTCACAATCCCCAGCTGCTCGCCTTCCAGACCTGTTAAGCGAACTTCCTGGGCGCGAATCTCGCCATTGATACGATTCGGACGTGCCGTTTGAACTCGTTTTCCGCCTTTAATACCTTATTCCTCCAGTTGTTGAAGACTGCGGCTGCGAATCTCTTGTTGCAGCTTCTCAATCACTTCACTTACGTCCAGGCTCCCCAGGTCTTTACCACGGCGGGTGCGAACGGCAACTTTGCCTGCTTCCACCTCTTTATCACCACAGACCAACATATACGGGACACGACGTAAAGTGTGCTCGCGGATTTTAAAGCCAATCTTCTCATTTCTCAAGTCTGCTTTTACGCGAATGCCCGCATTTTGTAGTTTCTGCGTCAATTCTTTAACGTAATCCGCCTGAGAATCGGTAATGTTCATCACGACTACCTGCACTGGCGCAAGCCAGGTTGGGAAGAAGCCGGCGAACTCTTCGGTCAGGATGCCAATGAAGCGCTCCAGTGAACCGAGGATTGCACGGTGAATCATAACCGGCACCTGACGCTCGTTGTCTTCGCCCACATAAGAGGCGCTTAAACGCTGCGGCAGAGAGAAGTCCAGCTGTACCGTTCCGCACTGCCATGCGCGATCGAGGCAGTCATACAGGGTAAATTCAATTTTCGGACCGTAGAATGCGCCCTCACCCAGCTGGTATTCAAACGGAATTCCGTTCTCTTCCAGCGCTACGGCGAGATCCGCTTCTGCGCGATCCCATGTCTCATCGCTACCGATACGTTTTTCCGGGCGCGTTGAGAGTTTGACGACGATTTTCTCGAAGCCAAAGGTGCTGTACATATCGTAGACCATACGAATACAGGCGTTAACTTCATCACGTACCTGATCTTCAGTACAGAAGATATGCGCATCATCCTGAGTAAAGCCACGAACGCGCATCAGACCGTGCAGCGCACCTGATGGCTCGTTACGGTGGCAGCTACCGAACTCCGCCATACGCAGCGGCAGATCGCGGTAGGATTTCAGACCCTGGTTAAAGATCTGAACGTGGCCCGGGCAGTTCATTGGCTTGATGCAGTATTCACGGTTCTCAGACGAGGTGGTGAACATCGCATCTTTGTAGTTGTCCCAGTGGCCGGTTTTTTCCCACAGCACACGGTCCATCATGAACGGCCCTTTTACTTCCTGATACTGGTACTCTTTCAGCTTAGAGCGCACGAAGGTTTCCAGTTCACGGAAGATAGTCCAGCCGTCGTTATGCCAGAACACCATACCCGGCGCTTCTTCCTGCATGTGATACAGGTCAAGCTGCTTACCGATTTTACGGTGGTCACGCTTAGCCGCCTCTTCCAGGCGCTGCAGGTACGCGTTCAGGGCTTTCTTATCAGCCCACGCGGTACCATAGATACGCTGCAACATTTTGTTGTTGCTGTCGCCACGCCAGTAAGCGCCTGCGATCTTCATCAGCTTAAAGTGATGGCAGAAGCGCATATTCGGCACGTGCGGTCCACGGCACATGTCGACGTATTCCTGATGATGGTACAAGCCAGGCTTGTCATCATGAGCGATGTTCTCATCGAGAATAGAGACTTTATAGCTCTCGCCACGCTTCACGAAGGTTTCACGCGCTTCGTGCCAGCTGACTTTCTTCTTGATGACGTCATAGTTCGTTTCGGCGAGCTCGTGCATACGTTTTTCGAGCGCGTCGATGTCTTCCTGGGTCAGGGTATGGTCAAGGTCAACGTCGTAGTAGAAACCGTTGTCGATAACCGGGCCGATCGCCATTTTGGTGTTTGGCCACAGCTGCTTGATAGCATGACCTAACAGGTGCGCGCAGGAGTGACGAATGATCTCCAGACCTTCTTCGTCTTTCGCAGTGATGATTGCGAGCGTCGCATCGCTTTCAATCAGATCGGACGCGTCAACCAGCTCACCATTCACGCGGCCAGCAATGGTCGCTTTCGCGAGACCGGGACCGATGTCCAGGGCAACATCCATTGGGCTTACAGCGCGATCGAAATGGCGTTGGCTGCCATCAGGAAGAGTAATTACAGGCATTTTATATCCTTATTTGCAGTGATGCCCCACACATAAGAGCATATACAAAGAAAATAATCGTGATTAAACAGTAGATTACGAAACCATCTGACCAACAATCGTCAAATTGGTTCGTCATCCTGCACCTGCCGATTTCAGAATAATGCGGATTTACGGCACGCAGCGTAATGGTAACACTATTGACAAGGCGAATGCACCTTCTGCGACCGTTTTGAACCTCTCAACCTTCTGTATGAGCGGGGGAACTTTCGCTGCCAGATGCTCGCATTCCGAAAGTGCTGAGCTATCCTTGAACATGTCCTTAAACATCCAGGGGTGATGACATGAATGTATCCAGCAGAACCGTTGTGATATTAAATCTTCTTTCCGCTGCCGGTCTGGTATTGATCCTGGCCGACAGATTTCACTGGTTCTGAATCAGACCGGTGATCTGGCATAGCCTGCTGTCCAGGGTAAAGCGCATTTTGGCGCTTAATTTGGTAGACTAAGGGTCTCAACTGACAAGGATTAGGTTATGCCAACTAAACGATTTGCCGTTAAGCACTGGAAAATGGTCGTGGTATTAATTGCTATTTGCGGCGCGATGCTGCTGCTGCGCTGGGCCGCGATGATCTGGGGCTGATATAGCCAGCAGAGAAGAAGCGTATACGGTTATCGTAAAGCGAAACGTAAACAGGTGGTGAATTTCCTGTATATATTGTAACTGTCTTTAGGTTATTCCCGCGTGTAAAAACCGGTACGTCTTCATCCGGTTTTACACAGGCTGTAATATTGATGAATATTCAACAACAGTCTGGCAGTTAACAGGGATCAGGACCACTCACCCGCCACCAGCTTATGTACATCAAACGCATCGTTCATGGACTGGCCGGTAGACTGAGAGCCTGGAGCCATGTTTGAGCCTGCTTCAACATCCGAAGCTTTGACAATACCGGTTTGGCTGCTGGCAGGTTGCGTCATATTATCAGCAGCAAATACGCCAAATGAAAGTGCGGAAAGCACCATCGCTGCTGTAGCGGTTTTGATTTTTTTCATAATGATAATTCTCATACTAATTAATGCTGAAAGGCTTGAGGCGAGCTTTTGCCTGTGCTTTCAGTGTAGATCTGGATCACACTTTTTCCTAGTCAAATTATTTATCAATTCGTGTCAAATAAACTGAATAAGGCCTCAAGCGCATTATGGAGAAATAATAAAAATGAAAAAGGACCAGTTAATTTAAAACGCCGTTTATTATAAAACAGCACAGTTACTGAAAATAAAAAACGGGCCGGGATAGTCCGGCCCGTCGGAATTACATTTTATAGCCGAGAGAAAGCGTGGTTCTGCGATCGGTATGTTCCGGCGCAGAATCAGGCGGTGCAGAGTTCCAGGTCACGTTGTACGCCACCTTGAGGCCAAAGTGTTCGTTAATGGCCACATTTAAAGCACTTTCAGAGTTTAGCGTCGTATCTTCAGCACCGAATACCGACACGCCCTGGGTGAATTTAGCGTTGTCGGTCATCTGCCATGCGTAGGTGCCCGATGCGTAGCCCAGCGGCTGCGTTTCATCTTCGCCATTGGTGTACTCGTCGTAACGTACGCCCGGACCGAATTCAAAACGGAAGCTGTGCACTGGCCCGTTCAGGAACTGACGACCATAACCCGCGGTCGCGACATCACGCTGGCGATAGCCGTTGAAGCGGTCAGTCAGCCAACTCGCCTGTCCGAACAGGTAGTCATAATCGGTCATGTTGTAACGGCTACGTCCGCCCACCGCATATTTTTCAGATGAACGCTCGTCGTTGGAGGAGGTGTTGCTGGCGTTCCCCCACAGCGACCAGGCGGTGGTGTTGCCGTACCAGGTCAGGGTGCTGTCTGCGGTAAGGGAGGAGCTTTTCGTGTTACCGGATTGCGCCAGATAGCCCGCATTAAGGTTACCTTCAAAGGGTTTTTTGGCGGTGGAAGGATCGTCCATGACAGTAAAAACGGTATCATCGGCGGCTGCATTCAGTGACGCAAACACGCCACCCGCCAGCATCAGTGCTGCGGGTACTGTCTTCAAAAGCTTCATTTTATTTAAGGAGTCCGTACAACAAAAAAAGAGACCATCACGGTCTCGGAAACTTTCTTGAGGATCAATGACAAGGCGTCCAGAGAAAGGTAACAAATTATAAAAAGCCGCAAATAACATAGCAATGTTTTCTTATTTCATTTTTTGAATAAGAACGATCTCAAAACGCGTTTTATTTTATATATCTGCCGCAGGGTTTTTGTCAGCATTCATATTTAAAATCATACTGTTATTTACGTTGCCTTCCTGGCGATCGGTGCCAGGCTTAAAAGAACCCATGCTAAAAGGAGGTAATGATGGCTTCAATTTATACGCTGACACTCTCCCCTTCCCTCGACTCCGCGACCATGACGCCGCAAATATACCCGGAAGGTAAGCTCCGCTGTAGCGCACCGGTGTTTGAACCGGGCGGTGGCGGCATTAACGTGGCGCGCGCCATTACGCATCTCGGCGGGAAAGCGACCGCCATCTTCCCCGCCGGCGGGGCGACGGGCGAGCATCTGGTGGCGCTGCTGGCGGATGAGCAGGTTGCGGTGGATACCGTAGACGCCCACGACTGGACCCGGCAAAACCTGCATGTTCACGTTGAATCCAGCGGCGAGCAGTATCGTTTCGTGATGCCGGGCGCAAAGCTGAGCGACGATGAGTTTCGTCAACTGGAAGAGAAAGTGCTGACCATTGAGAGCGGCTCGCTGCTGGTCATCAGCGGTAGCCTGCCGCCGGGCGTGAAAACTGAAAAGCTGACGGCGCTGATTAAGGCGGTACTCCAGCGCGGCATTCGCTGCATTGTCGATAGCTCAGGCGACGCCCTGCGGGCCGCGTTAGAACCCGGACAGCTGGAACTCGTTAAGCCCAACCAGAAAGAGCTGAGCGCGCTTGTTAATCGCGAACTGAACCAGCCTGATGACGTGCGTACCGCCGCAGAAGAGCTGGTACGCACCGGCAAAGCGCACCGCGTTGTGGTCTCTCTTGGACCACAGGGGGCGCTGGCCGTCGATAAAACGGGTTTCGTGCAGGTCGTCCCGCCGCCAATGAAGAGCCAGAGCACCGTAGGCGCAGGTGACAGCATGGTCGGCGCGATGGCGCTGAAGCTGGCGCAGGGCGCGTCGCTGCTTGAAATGACGCGCTATGGCGTCGCGGCGGGGAGTGCAGCCACCATCAATCAGGGCACGCGGCTGTGTTCACTCGCGGATACCCAGAAAATCGTCGATTACCTGTCAAGAAGCTGAACGATCTTCCCCCTTCCGGCAGAGGGGGAAGTCGCTAAACAGGGCATATCGACTATGCTAAGAAAACTTTCAGGATAACAACGAGGTGAATTATGAGCAGTGGTGATATCACCCGCTACGTCGTAACCGTGAATATTCATGAGGCGTCGCTGACCGAACTGAATGAACTCAACAATGCGTTCACGCGCGCCAATTTTCAGCTTACGCTGACGGACGATGAAGGCAATATACACGACCTCGGCTCGCTGGCGTTTGGCCTGATAAGCCCGCTGAGCCAGGAAGAGGTGCAGGCGCTGGCCAGTACCCTGGTGGAAAGCGTCACCGACAAAAGCACGGAAATTGACGTGGATACCTGGGACAACTGGCATAAAAAAGAGCAATAAGTGCCCTGTTTAAAATTAAACCGCTCAGTTGTGCGTTAGTTCCTGTTTTTTTACAGCGATTTTGCGCTAACTTTATGATCTGGCAGACAACATGGGAGAGACATCATGTGGCAGGCTATCAGTCATCTTTTAAGCGAGCAACTGGGTGAAGGTGAAATTGAACTGCGTAACGAACTGCCAGGCGGAGAGATCCACGCCGCGTGGCATTTACGATACGCCGGGCGCGATCTTTTCGTTAAATGTGACGAGCGCGAACTGCTCCCCATTTTTACGGCCGAGGCCGATCAGCTTGAACTGCTGTCGCGCAGTAAAACGGTCACCGTTCCGCAGGTATTAGCCGTCGGCAGCGATCGCGACTACAGCTTTCTGGTGATGAACTATCTTCCCCCTCGCCCCCTGGATGCGCACAATGCCTTTATTCTCGGACAGCAGATTGCCCGGCTGCACCAGTGGAGCGATCAGCCGCAGTTCGGGCTGGATTTCGATAACGACCTCTCCACAACCCCGCAGCCAAACGCCTGGCAGCGCCGCTGGTCGACATTCTTTGCCGAACAGCGCATCGGCTGGCAGCTGGAGCTGGCCGCTGAAAAAGGATTAGCGTTCGGCAATATCGACGCCATCGTCGAACACGTCCAGCAGCGACTGGCCTCGCATCAGCCTCAGCCTTCCCTTTTACACGGTGATTTGTGGTCGGATAACTGCGCGCTTGGGCCTGATGGTCCGTATATTTACGACCCGGCCTGCTACTGGGGCGACAGAGAGTGCGATCTTGCGATGCTGCCGCTGCATCCTGAACAGCCGCCGCAAATTTACGATGGCTATCAGTCGGTATCGCCGCTGCCGCCGGATTTCCTTGAGCGTCAGCCGGTCTACCAGCTTTACACCCTGCTGAACCGGGCCATTTTGTTTGGAGGGGGCCACCTTGTGAATGCCCAGCGCGCGCTGGATCGCATTCTGGCGGCATAGCGGCTGAACGGGTGGCAACGCGCCACCCGCTTTGCGCCTACAGGAAGCCGAGCAGGGTAAAGAAGAAATACCCGGCCACAATGATAATGACCGGCAGTATATAGAGCGGGAAAAACTGCACAAAAATGGTGTGGCGCGGTACAACAATCCGCGATTCAATCTGCTCGCGGGTCATCCCTTCCGGCCCTTTCGCCTTCTCAAGGATCAGCCGATCTTCCACCCCTTCACGTAAAAAGCGGGTCTGGCGACTCATTCGTGCGCCGGAAGCCTGAAGCGCCATCGCGATAAAAATTAGCGCAAAGATAATCCAGAACCCCACGTTGAGCTGCTCGTGAAAATTCGGCGTGGGCGAGTTATGCCAGAAGAAATTCAGGAACGGCGTGTTGAACCGCATCATCTCAATCATTACGTGAGCAAAATCAAGCATGACGGCATTGATGCCCGGCTGTTTTTCGCTGCGTTCGTACATAAATTTGAGTACGGAAATCAGCGTTGAAATCAGGGCGGGAATGAAAATAACCCAACCAGCGATACGTTTTAAGACCGCGATGCGTCCAGCCTGTTGATACGTCATTAGTTCCTCTTCATAAAGACGCGTTATTTGTGCCTAAGTCTACCTGCTGTCGGTCATTTTCGCCCGATCTTTGAATGCAATATGCTAAATTGCCTGTGCTTAGCACCGTTCGTCTTACCCCCTATGATAAGGAGATGTTGTAATGTCGACACCGCGCCAGATACTTGCCGCTATTTTTGACATGGATGGATTACTGATTGATTCCGAACCGCTGTGGGATCGGGCTGAACTGGACGTGATGGCCAGCCTCGGCGTCGATATCAGTCGTCGTAGCGAGCTTCCCGACACCCTGGGGCTGCGCATCGATATGGTGGTTGACCTTTGGTATGCCCACCAGCCGTGGGTTGGCCCCGACCGCGAAGAGGTTACGGCGCGCATCATCAACCGCGCCATCTCGCTGGTTGAAGAGCATAAGCCTTTATTGCCGGGAGTCCGCGAGGCTATCGCGCTGTGCAAGGCGCAAGGGCTGAAGGTGGGCCTGGCTTCCGCCTCGCCGCTGCACATGCTGGAAAAAGTGCTCATCATGTTCGGGCTGCGCGACAGCTTCGACGCGCTGGCGTCGGCCGAAAAGCTTCCCTACAGCAAGCCGCATCCGCAGGTCTATCTGGACTGCGCCGCTAAGCTGGGGCTTGACCCGCTCACCTGCGTGGCGCTGGAAGATTCCGTTAACGGAATGGTGGCCTCAAAAGCCGCACGTATGCGCTCCATCGTCGTGCCGGCTGAAGAAGGTCGACACGATCCCCGCTTTGCCCTCGCGGACGTCAGGCTGACGTCTCTTGAAGAACTGACTGCCCGCCATCTGCGCGGGTAGTGATCCGCTTTTCAGGCAGCTTCGGCTGCCTGCATCAAAGAATTAAAACAACGTTTTAGTTTATTTGCTTTTCTCATTCCAGGCTCCTATTCTTACGTGCAGAATGACAATAACCTGACTTCTGAGGCGCGTATGATAATGGATGCTTTTACTCTGGCGGGAAAAGTGGCGATGGTGACCGGGTGCGATACGGGTCTGGGGCAAGGCATGGCCGTTGCACTCGCCGGGGCGGGATGCGACATCGTGGGCGTAAACCGCAAGGCGCCTGATGAAACGGCAGCGCGTGTCACCGCGCTCGGGCGACGCTTTATCGCGATCCGTGCCGATCTCGGCAGGCAGGAAAATATTCAGAGCGTGGTGGACAGCGCGGTCGCCGGGATGGGACGTATCGATATTCTGGTTAACAATGCCGGAACCATTCGCCGCGCCGACGCCCTTGAATTCAGCGAGAAGGACTGGGACGAGGTGATCGACCTCAATCTTAAATCGGTCTTTTTCCTTTCCCAGGCGGTAGCGAAACGGTTTATTGCTCAGGGTCAGGGCGGAAAGATCATAAATATCGCCTCCATGCTCTCCTTCCAGGGCGGCATCCGCGTGCCCTCTTATACGGCATCCAAAAGCGGCGTGCTGGGGCTGACCCGCCTGCTGGCAAACGAATGGGCACCGCTCGGCATCAACGTGAACGCCATCGCGCCGGGCTATATGGCAACAAATAACACCCAACAGCTTCGCGATGACGAGCAGCGAAGCCAGGCGATCCTCGACCGTATCCCCGCGGGCCGCTGGGGGCTGCCGGAAGATTTGCAGGGCCCGGTGGTCTTTCTCGCCTCGAAGGCGTCTGATTACGTTAACGGCCATACCCTTGCCGTCGACGGGGGCTGGCTGGCACGCTAGCCGGGCGTTTGTGACAAAGAGTTACACCGTCACCTCTTTCGCACACTGTATAAAAACCCTATACTGTATGAATCGACAGTTTACCGGGTTTTATCATGACGGCGGAAGGCCACCTGCTTTTTTCTCTTGCCTGTGCAGTGTTTGCCAAAAACGCTGAGCTAACCCCTGTGCTGGCACAGGGGGACTGGTGGCATATTGTCCCTTCTGCCGTGCTGACCTGCCTGCTGCCCGACATCGATCATCCCAAATCATTCCTCGGCCAGCGGCTGAAGTGGATCTCAAAGCCCATCGCCAGAGCCTTTGGCCACCGCGGGTTCACCCACAGCCTGCTGGCCGTGTTTGGCCTGCTGACGCTCTTCTACTTAAAAGTGCCCGACAGCTGGATAGTCCCGGCGGATGCCATTCAGGGCATGGTGCTCGGCTATCTGAGCCATATTCTTGCCGACATGCTGACGCCGGCCGGCGTTCCGCTGCTCTGGCCGTGCCGCTGGCGCTTTCGTCTGCCGATCCTCGTTCCGCAAAAAGGCAACCAGCTGGAGCGCGTCCTGTGCATGGCGCTGTTTGCGTATGCCGTCTGGATGCCGCAGACGTTGCCCGAAAATGGTGCAGTGCGCTGGTCGTCGCAGATGATCAATTCGCTGCAATATCAGTTCAATCGTTTCATTAATCACCAGATTGAACATTAAACCGACAAAATAATCACATTTGTCATAAACCATTCCATATGGATATAAGCGCCACATCACACTTCTGCTAACCTTGCGCCAACAGGTTCGGTAAAAATCGACCGTATAATAAATCAGGAGAACGGGGATGAATTTTCCACTCATAGCGAACATCGTTGTGTTCGTCGTATTGCTATTGCTTCTTGCCCAGGCGCGCCACAAACAGTGGAGCCTGGCGAAAAAGGTGCTGGTCGGTCTGGTGATGGGTGTCGTGTTTGGGCTGGCCCTGCACGCCGTCTACGGCTCCGATAGCCCGGTACTGAAAGAGTCCATCCAGTGGTTCAACATTGTCGGCAACGGCTATGTGCAGCTGCTGCAAATGATCGTCATGCCGCTGGTGTTCGCGTCTATTCTGAGCGCCGTTGCCCGTCTGCACAACGCGACGCAGCTGGGTAAAATCAGCTTCCTGACCATCGGCACCCTGCTCTTCACCACGCTGATTGCGGCGCTGGTGGGTGTGCTGGTGACTAACCTGTTCGGCCTGACCGCAGAGGGCCTGGTTCAGGGCAGCGCTGAAACCGCGCGTCTGACGGCGATCCAGACCAACTACGCGGGTAAAGTGGCCGATCTCACCGTTCCGCAGATGGTGCTCTCCTTCATTCCGAAGAACCCGTTTGCCGATCTGACCGGTGCAAGCCCAACCTCCATTATCAGCGTGGTTATCTTCGCCGCGTTTCTGGGCGTGGCTGCGCTGAAGCTGCTGAAGGACGATGCGCCTAAGGGCGAGCGCGTTCTGACGGCCATCGATACCCTGCAAAGCTGGGTGATGAAGCTGGTACGTCTGGTGATGCAGCTGACGCCGTACGGCGTGCTGGCGCTGATGACCAAGGTAGTGGCAGGCTCGAACCTGCAGGACATCATTAAGCTGGGTAGCTTTGTGATTGCCTCATACCTGGGTCTGGGCATTATGTTTATTGTGCACGGCATCCTGCTTGGCGTGAACGGCGTTAGCCCGCTGAAATACTTCCGTAAGGTCTGGCCGGTGCTGACCTTCGCCTTCACCAGCCGTTCCAGCGCGGCCTCTATCCCGCTGAACGTGGAAGCGCAGACCCGTCGTCTGGGCGTGCCGGAGTCTATCGCCAGCTTCTCCGCCTCATTTGGTGCCACCATTGGACAGAACGGCTGTGCGGGCCTCTACCCGGCAATGCTGGCCGTGATGGTAGCGCCGACGGTGGGCATCAACCCGCTGGATCCGGTCTGGATTGCGACGCTGGTGGGTATCGTAACCATCAGCTCCGCGGGCGTGGCGGGCGTGGGTGGCGGGGCGACGTTCGCCGCGCTGATTGTTCTGCCTGCGCTGGGCCTGCCGGTGACGCTGGTTGCCCTGCTGATTTCCGTAGAGCCGTTAATCGATATGGGTCGTACCGCGCTTAACGTCAGCGGCTCGATGACCGCCGGTACGCTGACCAGCCAGTGGCTGAAGCAGACCGACAAAGCGGTTCTGGAAAGCGAAGACGACGCCGAGCTGGCGCACCGTTAATTAACGACTGTAAAAAAACCGCCTGATGGCGGTTTTTTTTGTCTGCTACTCTTCAACCTCTTCATCCTGGCGAACCTGTACCGCCCAACGCTGCGCCGACTCCGGCACCGTAAATGCGGGAGACCGACGGAAGTGCTCGCCGATCAGCACAAAGGCCACGTATTTACCCCGCAACATCCAGACATCGCGAAAACCATCCACTTTCTGGGCGTGGTCTGGCGGCGCGGGTTCAACGCGGGGCACATAGCTAATAACCTGGCGGTTTTGTTGACGAAGAGGTTTCATAAGCGACTGGTTCACTAAAGCAAATTCTTAAAGCAGGAAATTTCTATCATAGCCGATCCTCACCCCGCCCGTCGCGCCCGGCGTGTGGCAGATGGCTCCTTTCGCTAATCAATCGCTCTGAAAACTCTTAGTTCGCCTGCTAATTCATAACATTGTTCTATCCTTAATAGGGTTTTTAGGAATGAACAAAGGAGAAGCGTGCAATGTCGAACAATGATAAACCACATCAGTCACCCATTCATGGCACCGAAGAATCTCAACCGGGAATGGATTCACTCGCCCCTGCTGACGGCTCTCATAAACCATCCCCGGGCCCTTCCGCACCGGGGGAACAGCCTACCGCACCGGGAAGCATGAAGTCCCCCGATGCGGAAAACGAGAAGTTAAAATCCCTCGATCCGCACCGCAAAGGGGGCGAAGGCTATGCGCTGACCACCAATCAGGGCGTGCGTATCGCCGATGACCAGAACTCCCTGCGTGCCGGAACGCGCGGCCCGACGCTGCTGGAAGATTTCATCCTGCGGGAAAAGATCACCCATTTCGACCATGAGCGTATTCCTGAGCGTATCGTTCACGCGCGTGGCTCCGCAGCGCACGGCTATTTCCAGCCGTATAAGAGCCTGAAAGAGGTAACCAAAGCGGATTTCTTGTCCGACCCGAATAAAATCACCCCGGTGTTCGTGCGCTTCTCCACCGTACAGGGCGGCGCAGGCTCGGCCGACACGGTGCGTGATATTCGCGGCTTCGCCACCAAATTCTACACCGAAGAAGGTATTTTCGACCTCGTCGGCAATAACACCCCGGTTTTCTTCATTCAGGATGCGCATAAGTTTCCTGACTTTGTCCATGCGGTAAAACCAGAGCCTCACTGGGCCATACCGCAGGGACAAAGCGCACATGACACCTTCTGGGACTATGTCTCGCTGCAGCCGGAAACCCTGCACAACGTGATGTGGGCGATGTCTGACCGCGGGATCCCGCGCAGCTACCGCACCATGGAAGGGTTTGGTATTCATACCTTCCGTCTGATCAATGCCGAAGGTAAGGCAACGTTTGTACGTTTCCACTGGAAGCCGGTCGCGGGGAAAGCGTCCCTGGTATGGGATGAAGCGCAGAAGCTCACCGGTCGCGATCCGGACTTCCACCGCCGAGAACTGTGGGAATCCATTGAAGCCGGAGATTTCCCGGAATACGAGCTGGGGTTACAGCTGATTCCGGAAGAGGACGAGTTCAAATTCGACTTCGACCTGCTCGATCCGACCAAGCTTATTCCCGAAGAGCTGGTGCCGGTTCAGCTGGTGGGCAAAATGGTGCTTAACCGCAACCCGGACAATTTCTTTGCCGAGAATGAGCAGGCGGCGTTCCACCCGGGCCACATCGTGCCGGGGCTGGATTTCACCAACGATCCGCTGCTTCAGGGCCGCCTCTTTTCCTACACCGATACGCAGATCAGCCGACTCGGCGGGCCTAACTTCCACGAAATTCCGATCAACCGTCCAACCTGCCCGTACCACAACTTCCAGCGTGACGGGATGCACCGCCAGGATATTGACACCAACCCGGCGAACTACGAACCGAACTCCATTAACGATAACTGGCCGCGTGAAACGCCGCCGGCACCGAAGCGCGGCGGGTTTGAGTCGTATCAGGAGCGCGTTGATGGAACGAAAATTCGCGAGCGCAGCCCGTCCTTCGGCGAATACTACGCCCATCCTCGCCTGTTCTGGAACAGCCAGACCCCGATTGAACAGCAGCATATTATCGGCGGCTTCAGCTTTGAGCTGAGCAAGGTGGTGCGCACGTACATTCGCGAGCGCGTGGTCGATCATCTGGCGCATATTGATATTCAGCTTGCCCAGGGCGTGGCGAACAACCTCGGAATTACGCTCACCGACGAGCAGTGCCATGCCGCACCGCCGAAAGACGTGAACGGGCTGAAAAAGGATCCGTCCCTGAGCCTGTATGCGGTACCCGGCGGGTCAATTAAGGGCCGCGTGGTGGCGATCCTGCTGAACGATAAAACCCGCGCCAGCGACGTGCTGGGGATCATGAAGGCGCTGAAAACCCAGGGAGTGCATGCCAAGCTGCTTTACTCACGCATGGGCGAAGTAACGGCCGATGACGGCTCTGTCCTGCCGATTGCCGCCACCTTTGCGGGCGCACCGTCGCTGACGGTTGATGCGGTGATTATGCCGTGCGGTGACGTAGAGAGCCTTCTCGGCAACGGTGATGCCGCCTATTATCTTCTGGAAGCCTATAAGCACCTGAAGCCGATAGCCCTGGCAGGCGATGCGCGGAAGTTTAAAACCCTGCTGAAGGTGCCGGACCAGGGGGAAGAAGGCATTGTTGAGGGGGATAGCGTTGACGATGCGTTCATGACCCGGCTGTTTGATCTGCTCGCCGCGCACCGCGTGTGGTCGCGCAGCAGTAAAACCGACGAGATCCCGGCGTAAGCAAACCATACCCGGTTGTGCGGCCTGATGCCCGCGCCCCTCTCCCACGGGAGAGGGAATCAATAATTAAAACGGTAACCCAGGGGTTACCGTTTTGCTTTTATCGCGACACCGGCACTTTTTAAAGATCCCGGAACGTCCCCAGACGATACCCACGTTCGGCAATCGCGTGCTTCAGAGACGCCGATGTCAGGACATCCAGTTCATCCAGGCGCGGCCAGCAGTAGGCGCTCTTACGCACGGTCTGGTCGATAAACGCCGGGTGCGCCATCACCTCAAGCGAGCGCTCCCCTTTTGCGGCAGAATCGTCCAGCACCCTGAGGAACAGCGCTTCGTCGATCGCGTCGCCGTAAAATGCGCTGCTGAACCCGTCCGTTGCCGTTACGGCGACCTCCGGCAACCCGCGCACGTCACGATCCACGCGCATCGCCACGCCTTTGCGCTGGGCAAACTCTGCCACTATCGGGAAAATCGCCGGGATCATATGCACATGATGGTGACTGTCAATATGCGTTGGCTCACGGCCAAACGCGTCGACAAAGCGATTAAACTGGCAGTCCAGCTCGCGGGCAATCTCATCGAGCGGCAGCGCGTTCTGCTCCGCCAGTTCCCAAATCCATTTACCCAGCTGCCCGTCGCGCGTCAGGCCCGGCATTGGCGACAGCGGTAGCCCAAGCGTCAGCACAAAGTGCATACCCACGCCCAGCTCTGGTACCTCACGGCTCAGCTGAGCCGCGTGTTCCGCCGCCTCGCCGTTGATAAGCGCTGTTGTGGAGGTCACGACGCCCCGGCGACAGGCCTCAATAATGCCGTAGTTCTGCCCTTTCGACAGGCCAAAATCATCGGCATTTACGATCAGCAGGTTTTCCATCGCGCCTCCTCTTAACGGTGTTTGAGCTTCTCAACCGTGGCGGCAAAGTTTGGCAGCCATTTTTCATGCGCCAGGATCATTTCGCTCGCGAGTTTTTCGGCATCACGGTCAGAATGCACCAGCGGGCTCAGGTTCAGCGCCAGCAGCACGTCATTCAGCTCGCCGCTCAGCGCCGCGTTGCTTGCGGCCACTTCAAAGCCCTTGATGGTATGAATGAGGCCCATCACCTTATCGTCGAAGTGGGTAATGCGCGGATGCGGTTTTGCCCCCTCGCGCCCAAGGATACAGGTCATCTCAACGGCCCAGTCTGCCGGAATATTGTCGATGTGCCCATGATGCGGAACGTTCACATAGTGCTCGGCCTGCTTGTCATTGTAAATGGCGTTGATCACCTCACACGCTGCATCGGAATAGTACGCCCCGCCGCGCTGCTCCAGCTCTTTCGGCTTCACGTTGAGGTTCGGATCTTTATACAAATCAAAAAGCTGCTTCTCCACTTTCTGCACAACCTGCGCACGCGCGCCGCCTTTGTAGTACTCGCCCATTTCAATCGCCAGCATCTCTTTCTGCTTGAAGTAGTAGAGAAGATACGAGCACGGCAGCAGATTCAGGGAGCGGATCAGCCCTTCGCTGAACGGCAGATCGAAGATGTTTTTCACCGAGGCCGCGGTCAGGCGACCGGAGGCGACGCCGTCGAGCAGCTCCGCAAAGCGCGACTGCCCGTTCACCATCACGTCCTTGATGAATACCATGTGGTTGAGGCCGAACAGGTCAATGGAGAGTTCATCGCTGTCGGTCAGTTCCAGCACGTCGCGAATGAACATTTTCATGCCGATCGGAATGTTGCAGACGCCGATAAAGCGTTTGAAGCCGGTGTGGCGATAGACTGCCTCGGTCACCATCCCGGCCGGATTGGTGAAGTTTATGACCCAGGCGTTCGGGCAAATCTCTTCCACGTCTTTAATGATGTCAAAAACCACCGGAATGGTACGCAGACCTTTAAACAGGCCGCCTGCGCCGTTAGTTTCCTGGCCCAGATAACCGTGGCTCAGCGGAATACGCTCGTCAAGCTCGCGCGCCTTAAGCTGACCAACGCGCAGCTGCGTGGTTACGAAGTCAGCATCCTTCAGCGCCAGGCGGCGATCCAGCGTTTTATGCACGGTTAACGGCACACCGGCTTTTTCAACCATGCGTTTGCACAGGTCGAAAATAATATTCAGCTTTTCTTGGCCTTCTTCCACATCCACCAGCCATAACTCGCTGACCGGTAATTCATGATAACGTTTCAGGAAACCTTCAAGTAATTCCGGGGTATAGCTGCTGCCGCCGCCGATGGTCACGACTTTTAATTTCTGTTGCATAATATCTCCCTTAGCGTATCAGGTTAACCGCCTGCAAGGTATAGCGTTCTCTTCCCGCTATTTGGGCAAGCAATTACGTCAATGTTCGTCGCGGATAATCCGCGGAAGGTTAATTTATTACCGTTAAATTTTTGCGGTAACTGTTCGGTGTGAATGAAGTAAACTTTTTAAAGGTTTTAATAAACAGGCTGGGGCTACTGTAACCGGATTCGTAAGCAATATCGGTGACCGAGTAGTTAGTAATTTCCAGCTGTTTTTTGGCAAAATTAATGCGGATTTCATTAATAATTTGCACCGGGGTTTTGCGGTAATAACGCTGCGTGGCGCGCGTTAAATATTCCTGAGATTTACCCGACAGCGCCACCATATTTTCAAGCGCGTTATCGCTGAACTGCCCTTTGTCGTGCATCAGCTCCACGGTACTGCGCAGCCACTGCGGAATATCATCAACCACCTGCTGTTCTTCACGGTGATGGCGAAGACGGTTCATCACGTAGAACGTCACGGTTTCAATAAATTCATCAAATTCACTGTCGCGGAAGTTCAGCGAGGCTATAACCGTTTCAATCCAGGTCATAAACTCGTTTTTGACGCGATACACCTGTGACGCCACGAAGCAGAACGGCACCAGCGGCAGATAGTGCTTTTCGAAGAAGCGCCGGCTCACCCCCACGTTCAGGATACGCGTAGCACCAAATTCATAAAAGCTCTGGTGATAAGAGCCCATCGGCAGAAAGACGAAATCGCCGCGCTCAAGCAGGACGCGCTTACCGTTGATCTCCTGGTAGTATCGGCCGGTCAGAACAATCGTGAACTCGTAGTAGTCATGCTGGTGCAGACCACTGGCGCTCTCCGTTTTGTTGTAAATAACCACGTGAAAATTTTTGCCATTAAACAGCTGCTGCTCATGTGCGGTTTTGATTTCCATCGTGCTGACCTCCTGATGCCTGTTCGGACTTACTGCATCTTCTCGTGAAGCTCGATGAGCTCTGCCACCAGCTCGCGCGCCAGCATGGAGGTCATCAGGTGATCCTGCGCATGAACCAGCACCAGGCTCACCTTCATCTTCCCTTCGCCCTGATCGCCTTCAATGAGCTTCGTCTGCACCAGGTGCGCTTCGTTTAACGCGGTGCGGGACTGATCCATCATGGTTTTCGCGGCGACGAAATCGCCCTGCTTGGCCTGCTTGAGCGCGGCATACGCCAGGCTGCGCGCCTGCCCGGAGTTGATGATAAGGCCCATCACCACTTCTTCCAGATCGTTCTCTGCGGCCTCTTCGGCAACGATACTATCCAAATCTAACATCTTTTAGCTCCTTTTAGCCGGCGCGGGTTGCCCCGCGCCGTGCAATTTTTAGAATTTCAGTGCGAGGGCGATATCCTCTTCGCTCTCTTCTTCATCGATAACCGTTGCGGCTTTGTTGGCAATCGCAACGAACGGCATGTAGAGCAGGGTTGCGATTCCGAGGTTGAATATCGCCAGCAGGAAGGCGGCTACGCTACCGTTGGTGTTGAAGAACGCGCCCAGACCGGCCGGCATCGTCCACGGTGCAATGTTGGTCACCGGCGGGATAATGCCCAGGTAGTACGCCGTCAGCGTAATTGCAGCCAGCAGCGGCTGAACCAGGATAAATGGAATGAACATCACCGGGTTCATGATAATTGGCAGACCAAACAGGATTGGCTCGTTGATCTGGAAGATACCTGACGGCAGGGCCAGCTTCGCAACCTGACGATGGTCAGCGCGGCGAGAGACAATAAAGACCGCGATGATAAGACCCAGCGTCGCCCCGGTCCCCCCCAGGAAGATATAGGAGTCAAGCATCGGCTTCGCCCACACATGGAAGGTTTTACCGGCTGCCAGCGCCGCGTCAACGGAGCCGTACTGCTGGTAAAGCGCAACGTTTTCCAGTGCCCACGGGGTCATAATGCCGCTGTCCAGCGCCGCCAGTGCCAGTGAACCATGCACGCCGAAGAACCACAGCAGGGAGGTAAAGATGACATACGCCCAACCGACCACGCTACCCATCGACGCCAGCGGCGTTGAGATAGAGTCCATGATGATCTGGTGGAAGTTAGTCCCCCAGTGAGAGAGCGCCCAGGCAATAATCCCCATGATGGAGAGAATAATGAAGCCCGGAATCAGCGCGGAAAATGAACGAGAAACGGAGGCCGGTACGCTATCCGGCAGGCGGATAACCCAGTTGCGGCGAATGATAAAGGTGAACATTTCGGCCACCACCAGCCCGATGATAATACCGGAAATGATATTTGCCCCGCCCAGCCAGTTAGCGCCAACCGCATAGGCATCGCCCACGCTGTACGGTGTGACGGTCATAAACGCGGCAATAGACAGTAAGCCCGCCGCCAGCGGATCCACCTTACGCTCTTCCGCCAGCGCCATTCCTATAAAGAAAGGCGCCATCAGCGACATAATACCCAACGTACCGTTGTATACGTTGCCGCCAATGGCTTTCAGGCCGTTAAGGGTTTCAATAGTGGATGCGTCTAACCTAATTCCTAATGAATAAAAAAAGGAACCTTCACCAAAGCTCAGAAAAACGTTGTTAATTAAAACGAACATTGCCCCTGCTAACGTCAACGGCATTAATTTAATAAAACCGTTTTTAATGGCGTTAACGTGAGGCTGCTTTCCTATTTTAACAGCAAAAGGAAGGAGTACCTTTTCAAGTGAAGCGATAACTTTACTCATAGGAAAATACCCTTAAATGCCGCAACGCGGGTTACGGCGTATTGTGTGTGAAATTACTCTTTGACGGGAAAAATAAAAAATTAATTAGCAGCTTTTTTAATCGCCGCAACAGCAGCTTTTAATACACCTAAACCATCAATTTTGCCGTACAGGCCAGAATCGATCACTTCGACCGGCTTATTCGGCAGCAGACGCTGAATTTCTGGCAACATATACGCAATTTGCGGACCCAGCAAAATAACGTCCGCCATCTGGCCCTTTTCACCCGCCAGCGTTTCCGGAAACGCTTCAATCACCACGGGGACTTCATATTTTTCAGCCTGCGCGCGCATCTTTGAAACCAGCAGTGAGGTTGACATGCCCGCAGAGCAGAACAGGTAGATATGTTTCTTTTCCATGATAACTTCCCTCTTGTTTGTCTGACCGCCGTCGCGCTATCACTCGACTCGCTCTCCTGGCTGACGGACAGTGTGCTGAACATTGTTTGTCGTTGAAGTGAGTATACGCAATGGTACAGGGAGGGGATAATTCTGGATAGGCTGAAATTGTCTCTCATTGACCTGGCTTGTTGACTACCTTCACATTTCAGGCAAATAATTCGCGGCAAGAATTAAGATTTACGCAGGTATAAAAAAACCGGCCTTCAGGCCGGTTTTTTAACGCTCTCAGGCAAGCGCGGTTACTGCGCCTTAGGTGCCTGTGGGTCGGTGTCGTATTCAGCACAGGTCTGGTAACCAGAATTGATCACGTGACCGGTATCGTCCAGGGCAACAAAGTACGTCTCTGCCTTACCATCACGTTGACCCAGAATATAGGTCTGGCAGGTACCGCGCGCGTGGATCATGGTGACCTCAGAAGAAGGTTTACCGGCAATAGCCGCAACCTGCGAACGCGTCATGCCTTTCTTGACGTCTTTAACCACTGGCTGTGTGAACTGATCCGCGGTGCGATCGTAAGCCGTACACCCTGCCAGCATAGTCAGTACCGCCGCTGCGCTTAAAATTCCTGCTACGTTCTTGTTCATATTCCGTCCTCTTGTTTATCAGCGTGTTAACTAAGCATGGGATAAAAATTACGATTGTTCAACTTTGCGAGTTACGCCAGACGAATTTCGGAAAATTCTAATAAAACAACGATAAGCTGCTAAATCGCTGTAAAACGATACACTCAAAACTGTGATCCTTGTCGTTTTCCCGACAAAGGGTTAGTTTTAACAGATCACTTTCTGTTTGGTTCTGCATAGGGAGGGCGTAATGGCTCTGCAACAAGAGATTATTCAGGCGCTGGGCGCGAAACCTGCGATTGATGCAAATGAAGAGATCCGTCGTAGCGTTGATTTTTTGAAAGCTTATCTGTCAGCACATCCCTTCCTGAAGACGCTGGTGCTGGGCATCAGCGGCGGGCAGGACTCCACGCTGGCCGGTAAGCTTAGCCAGATGGCCATCTCCGAGCTGCGCGAAGAGACCGGTGACGCCGCGCTGCAGTTTATCGCCGTACGCCTGCCGTACGGCGTTCAGGCCGACGAGCAGGACTGCCAGGATGCTATCGCCTTTATCCAGCCGGACCGGGTGCTCACCGTGAACATTAAGGGTTCGGTGCTGGCAAGCGAGCAGGCGCTGCGCGAAGCCGGTATTGAACTGAGCGATTTTGTCCGGGGCAATGAGAAAGCCCGCGAGCGCATGAAGGCGCAGTACAGTATCGCCGGGATGACCAAAGGGGTTGTGGTGGGGACCGACCATGCGGCGGAAGCCATTACCGGTTTCTTCACTAAATACGGCGATGGCGGCACGGACATCAACCCGCTCTTCCGCCTGAACAAGCGTCAGGGCAAGCAGCTGCTGGCTGCGCTGGGCTGCCCGGAGCATCTCTACAAGAAAGCGCCAACGGCCGATCTCGAAGACGATCGCCCTTCCCTGCCGGATGAAGCGGCGCTGGGCGTGACTTATGACAACATTGACGATTATCTGGAAGGCAAAACGCTCGACGACGCTACCGCTAAGATTATCGAAGGCTGGTATCTGAAAACCGAGCACAAGCGCCGTCCACCGATCACGGTGTTTGACGACTTCTGGAAAAAGTAAAAGCAGAACGGTAACTCAGTTTTGCAGGCCGGGTGAGGTACCGCCGCCCGGCTCTTTTTTAACCACCCAACTCCTGCTACACTGTATGCCTGAACAGTATATGGAGCAGTATGTGAGCAGGCGTCAATCCGCCCCGCGTCTTGAGTTTGAAGCGGCGGCTATCTACGAATATCCCGAGCATCTTCGCCCCTGGCTTGAGGCGCTGCCTAAACAGCCTGGCGTCTACTTCTTTCACGGCGACAGTGACACCATGCCGCTTTATATCGGCAAAAGCGTCAATATCCGCAGCCGGGTAATGTCGCACCTGCGAACGCCGGACGAAGCCTCAATGCTCAGGCAGTCGCGGCGCATCACCTGGATAGAGACGGCAGGCGAGCTGGGCGCGCTTCTGCTCGAAGCCAGGCTTATCAAGGAGCAGCAGCCGCTGTTTAATAAACGCCTGCGCCGCAACCGCCAGCTTTGTTCCCTGCAGGTCAACGCCGGAAAACCGCAGGTCGTCTACGCGCGTGAAGTCGATTTTTCGCATGAACCGAATCTCTACGGCCTGTTTGCCAACAAGCGTGCCGCGCTGCAAACCCTGCAAACGCTGGCAGATGAATTACAGCTTTGTTATGGCCTGTTGGGGCTGGAAGCCACCACCCGCGGGCGCGCCTGTTTTCGCTCCGCACTGAAGCGCTGCGCCGGAGCGTGCTGCGGAAAGGAGAGCGTTGAAGAGCATCATGCCCGCTTTATGGCGGGCCTGGCCTCCATCAGCGTCAACTGCTGGCCGTGGGAAGGCGCCGTGGCGTTGAAGGAAACCCGCGATGGCATGACGCACTATCACATTATCCGCAACTGGCTCTGGCTTGGCGCCGTCGAAAACCTGAATGACGCAGCCGCTCTGCTGCGCACCCCTGCGGGGTTCGATCAGGACGGCTATAAAATTCTGTGTAAGCCGCTGTTAACCGGAAAGTATGAGATTATCGTGCTTAATGACCCGGCAGCCAGGTGATTTCACTGAACAGCAGCGTGCCTTTCGATGCCAGTAAACGAAGGGTATGCGTGCCCTCTTCCCAGCTGGCTCCCTGATCGGCGGTCAGCAATTTATCTCCCAGCTGCCAGGCACCGCTTAACACGAACGCCACGCCGCCACGTGACGCGAAGGTGGTGAACGTACGATTAGCGACGCGCACCTTAGCCTGACAGCGGTCCCGCCGGGTCATGATGTTGAAGTCCATCGACATCTTCCCCTCCGTGAGCACGGCCTTCACCGCCAGATCCCCCGCAAAGGCGTAAGGCTGATGGTGCTTCAGGGTATGGCAAAACGCGCTGCCCGCATCCAGGGTCACCTCGCCGCCTTCCAGCAGCGTAATCACCCGGTCAACGCCCGGGAAAGCGGAGAATTCGCCGTTGCTGGCGATGGAGGCAATGCTGGCCCGCCAGAAAAACTCCCGCGTCGCGGGAGGGAAACAGCAAATCTCACGCGTCTCACCCGCGCCGTTACGCCAGAGGCTGACCGGCATTTTACGGATATCAAAGAATTCCATTACCACTCCTGAAGGACGCACCGTGCGTATGGGCATTTTCACAGGGGTATTATCGGCAGCGGTAAGGCCAGACCTTAGGCATGGAATAAAAGAAAAACCGCCGGTCCTGTCCACAGCGTTTTCGCTTTTGTAGACAGGAGCCCGGCGGTCTTAAGAGTGTGAGCCGATTATTCGGCTGGTGCTGGCATTTTACCTTCCGGCGCGGCACGTTCTGTCAGACGCTTCTCAAAATTGGCATTAAACTGTTTTTTCTGTTCCGGCGTCAGAATGTTGTAAATCTTGTTCTGGGTTTCCATATGGGCCAGCATGCGGGCCTTATGCTGCTCAGCCATCTTGTCGATCTGCGCTTCGGCTTTTGCCTTATCGAAGCTGTCGCTGGCAATGATGTCGTGCATCGCGCGGCGCTCTTCCAGCGGAGGACGCTTCATCTGGTCACGCTGGCTTTTCCTGATGTCGCGGATCTGCTGTTTCTGCGCGTCGGTCAGGTTCAGATCTTTAAACATCATCATTTCATGGTGCATACCCGGCTTGCCTTTATGATGCATCATCATTTTGCCTTCAGCTGGCGCGGCGGCGGTGGTCGCGGTATCGGCGGCGAACGCGGTGCTGGTTGCGCCCAGAGCCAGGGTAGAGGCAACAAACAGTGCAGTTAATTTACGCATAATGTCTTTCCTTACTTTCAGTTATTCTTCGGCGCTATGCCGTGTTGACGAGATTAACTTTACGGGGTTTAGCGTCAATTAATCAGAGCAACGGTAAAACAATGAAAGTATAAAAAACACTTTTTCGCCAATTGTGGAGAAATTAAGGAAAAATAATGGAGAGATGAAAGTAAAATATTCAACAAGATGATTTTAAAGAGATTATGGAGAAGTATAGCGAAGTGGCGTTTAATAATAAAGCAATTATCCAGGAATATTCCGCAAACAAAACAAGAACGCTTTTATCGCTAAGAAATTAATAAACCGTTTCCCCTCCGGTCGACGCGAGGGGAAAACGATCAGA